>RPGP01000052.1 GCA_004193555.1 Desulfobacteraceae bacterium Eth-SRB1 | reverse complement strand
TACCGGCCCAGACTTTGATAGTATTTCCCGAGATAGTAGTTCGCCCTGGTTTTGTCCGGACTCGTTCGTATGGCCTTTTTAAACGCCTTGATGGCTTCGGGGGGCTGCTTAAGGCCCACATAGCAGCTTCCCAGGCCATACCAGGATTCGGCATGGTCCGGATTTTTTTGGGCAGCTTCCTTGTAATACTCCAGCGCTTTTTTATATTTTCCCCGGATAGAAAATTCAAAGCCTTTTTTACACAGCTCGGCAGCCAATCCGGGCTTTTGAGTGCTGACACTGTAAGTCCACTCCGGCAAGGTCATTACGGTTTTTTCATCCTTTAAGTCCAATACACTTTGCCCGGCCACGGCAAAATTTAGATTTTGACCGGGTTCCAGAATAAAAGAGACAACCCCGATGACCTTTCCGTCCATATTGATCACCGGGCTGCCGCTGGAGCCACGGGATGCCGGAGCGGACATCTGGAAAATTTTACCGACGTTGGGGAATTCCCGCACTGCCGATACAATGCCTTCGCTAACCGTTTGGTCAAGTCCCAGAGGGCTGCCCACCACGAGGATCCGCTCGGCGATTTCGGGAACATCAGAAGTCACTTCTACCCGGTGAACCGATTTTTCGGGGATCTTTACTTTTATTTTAATCAGGTCGGCGGTTTTGTTATAGGCCAAAACCCTTTGGATCTGATATTCTCGCCCGTCATAGGTTTTGACATCTGCCGCGTAAGCCCCATTGAGAACGTGATAATTGGTAATCAAAACCCCGCCTTTATCAACAAAAAAGCCGCTTCCGATACCCATGGGTTTCTTTTCAGCATCATAGGTGGTAATCTTGACCACGGCACGCTGGACAATGCCTGTCAACCGGACCAGATGCGCTTCCGGAGAAAGGGTCTTGTCGGGATAAGACGCGCATCCGGCCATCAATGACAACCAAAACAGTCCCCCAAAAATACCGCTGATATATTTTGATATATTTTTCATTTCTACCTTATAATTACGGAAAATATCTTGTTTCTGACAACTA
>RPGP01000051.1 GCA_004193555.1 Desulfobacteraceae bacterium Eth-SRB1 | reverse complement strand
ATACTCCATCTGGATTACTTCAATATTCTCTGATTCTAAAAATTTTTTGATGAGCGAACATAACGTATGTTTTCCAGCGCCGTCTATGCCTTCGACAGTGATTAAAAATCCTTCTTTCATAGGTTGCGAGCTTCTGGTATGCATTCGATGAGGTCTGTTGCGGTAAGTCCACTGCCGTATTTTTGATGACAGATTTCCCCTGCACGCCCACTGATGAATGCTGCACAGCATGCAGAGAGCAGCGCATCGTTTGTTGTGAACAGTGCTGCTGTGATTCCTGCAAGCACGTCACCAGTGCCGCCGACTGTCATGCTGCTTGTTCCAGTGGTGTTGATTTTAACCATGCTGCCTTTTGCAATTACATCGGTTTTGCCTTTCAGAAGTATCGTTGTATTGCTTGCTTCTGCAAAGCCTGTGACGACCTGCATGCGTGTGTTGAGGTTTTCTGGAGCAGCGAGTTCTGTAATCTGGTTGAACTCGTAACTGTGGGGCGTTATTATTATGTCAGAATAGTTCTTTTGTTGAAAATCGAGTGCATACAATCCATCAGCGTCGATTACTGCCTTTTTGCAGAGCGGGATAATCTCCTGGAGAGCAGATTGTGTTTCAGGGTGCTTTCCAAGTCCCATGCCAATCACCACAACATCAACAGTTGGAATTATTTTTTTAAGCAAGGGGATGTCGTTTTCGTTTAGATGGTTGCCTGTAAGTGCTGTGGTGATAAGATTTGGTGAAAAGGAGGCTATAATATTGGAGACCGCCTCTGGTGCTGCAATGTGCACAAGATCTACGCCGCACCGAAGAGCAGCCATAGCGCACAGTGCTGGTGCTCCTGAGTAAGGACCGCCTCCTATAATAAGCATGCTTCCAGCATCACCTTTATGGCTTTCTGGTTTTCGAGTGGCAAGTCGTTCAAGGTCGCCTTTGCCGATCAATCGTTCAAAAAACAGGGGTATTCCAATTGGTGCTGTGATCAGTTCACCAGTATATGTTTTTAGTTCCTGGCGGAGTAGTGCTGGTTTTGGCTTGTGGAAGGTTATGGTTAGATTCGATCTTACTGCTTTTTCAAAGTCTCCTGTATCAGGATCAAGTCCGCTTGGC
>RPGP01000050.1 GCA_004193555.1 Desulfobacteraceae bacterium Eth-SRB1 | reverse complement strand
CTGGCGTACTGATGGTTCGCTTGTCAGCCAGATCTGTGTATCTGTGCCACGTGTGATGTTTATACAGGTTAAAAGGTCATGGTGTATTTGTCTGTAGATGGTGTTTGATCCTGCCGGAGTAGTCCATCGTGGGTTGATTTTTTGCAGTGTCTGTGTGAATTGTTTCCAGTCGAGATTTTGCGGTGAGGGGATGGTAAGTGTAAGATGTGCTCGCTCTCCTGTGATTTGTCTCTTTATGTCCAGTAGTATGGACTGTGGTTCTACTGGCTCTGTTTGTGTTTTTGAGGTTGCTTCTGGCAGGAAGAACGGTTGTGTGTTCTGTTGCGGTGGTGGCTGTGTTACCAGTGAAATGCTGATGAAAGACACTGCACTGAGTCCAAGCCCAACCAGTACACCATGCTCTGTTAGAAGCGGATGTATCTGTTCAAGGCGTATCTGATGTGTGAACTCATAAGCTATAAGAGCTATCTGGCTTCCACCACCTATAATTAATGCCGAGAGCGCACCACAACTGTTGGCACGCTTCCAGAAGAGGCCACCCATGATCGGGAAAAAGTAAGAGGATGTTGCGATGACTGTTGCAATAATTACTGCCTCAAGTATGCTTTCGACATATAGCGACACTACGGCTGCTATTGCGATTAACAGAACTATTAGCAGGCGGTTTATCCACTGCATGTGGTACTCTGTTGCACCTGGATACAGGTGCCGCTGGTAGATGTCACGGCTCAGGCAGGATGCACCAGAGGTTGTAAATGTGTCTGTACAGGACATGGAAGCTGCTGCAAACCCTGCAGCGAAAAGTGCGATAACAACAGGTGAGAAGTGATCGAGGATGAACTGGAGATAAAGTTGTTCTGCTTCAGGCACACTTGCTGGTATTGCGTAGATATTTCGAAGTCCGATTGCTGCTGCAAGACATGCTGCAAATACGAGAGCAAGTAAAAATGCACCAAGAATCATTCCTCTTCTTGCAGATTTGACATCGCGTGCTGCAAGTACCCGCTGCCATGGATCCTGTTCTACCATCCAACCCGGAAGAAGTGCAAGCATCAGTATCAGTGCACCGCTGACACCACCAAGGAAAAAAGGATTGTACCATGTAGAATCCATTCCATTGA
>RPGP01000049.1 GCA_004193555.1 Desulfobacteraceae bacterium Eth-SRB1 | reverse complement strand
CCAGCGCAATACCTGCTCTTAATAATCATCGGAAGATCAGAGCACGTTTTCAGTCGGAACACCCTCGACGAGTACTTTAAAAGAAGTTCGCTTCAGTTCATCTGGAATCCTAAATATCAGCTATCAAGCCAGAATTTCCTCAATTACATGGCTAAACTTGATGAAAAGACGATACGCAAGATTGAACTTGATATATCTCGCAAACTGATCGAAATAGGTCTAAAACCTTCGCGATTAATCTTTGATACAACTAATTTCTACACTCACATTGGGCAAGGGGAAAATCTACCACAGAAAGGCATTTCAAAGGACAAGCGATACAATAAAAACCTTATCGGAGTCGGTTTGACAGTATCAGACCATAACATCCCATTTCAGTCAATTACCTATCCGGCGAATGAGTCGGACGTAAAAATATTCTCGGAATTGATTGATGACATCTGCAAACGTCTTGAAGAGGTAGGAATCCCTGGGAAGGACATTGTTATCATCTTTGACCGTGGCATGAACTCTGCCGAGAACATTGGGAAGGTGTTGGGGCGGATGCATGTCGTCGGATCGCTGCCGCAGCCGATGTGCCAGGAGATGTTTCGGATGCCTGTTTCAGAGTTCGGGGAGTCATGGGTGAATGCGGGCGGAAACATCATCAAAGCACATCCTGTAACCGGAAATTGGTATGAAAATGATTTCGTTGGCGTTATCAAGTATAATGACGCATCCAGACGTAAGAAGATGGCTGATTGGAATCGGAATAAGGAGAATATCTTTGCAAAGATAGATGATATCAGATCAAAGCTGAATCGCAGGGGAAAAGGGAGAAAAATAACTCCAAAGGGCTTGACTAACCGGGTTGTCGATGCTATTCCGAAGCAGTATCGAGGTTTGTTTGATTACAGCGCTGCTATGGCTGATGGAGTTCTAAAACTCGAATTTAAGCTGAATACTGCTCGCGAAATGGATTATATCAAAGCGTTGGGAAAGGCGGTCATTTTTACGGATATGGCGGATCTGACACCGCGCCAGATCGTGGAGACGTATGATGCGCGCAGCCAGATCGAGACTGATATCAAATGGCTAAAAAACCGGATGTTAATCCCGTTTATGCCGGAACACGTCTGGAAAGATGTTAAGATTAGGGCACACGTCTTTTTATGCGTTGTTGGGATGTTGTTGTA
>RPGP01000048.1 GCA_004193555.1 Desulfobacteraceae bacterium Eth-SRB1 | reverse complement strand
GAAGAGAAAAAATTATATCAAAGGCAATAGAGGTTCTCAAATCAAATCCCGACGGAGTCCGTTACTCAGACATTGGAAAAAAAATACACGAGGAATTTCCAGAGTTTCCCAATGGTACGATCCATGGGACGGTTTGGCAGTTAGATGTACTGGTGCCTGACGAGATCTACAAACCTGCACGAGGGCTCTTTCGTCACGTTGCATTTAGAGAGGAAGAAATCAGCGAAGAAGAGGAAACACATCTCCCAGAAATCGAAAAAATAAAAGAAGAGGATTTTTACAGCCCTTTTGCAGATTGGCTTGTCAATGAATTGGAAGAATGCACCGAAGCAATACCGTTGGGGGGAAATCGATTTAGAGATAAATGGGGAACACCTGATGTGATAGGAAAGCGTGAATCCCGTAGAAGCGATATTGTCGGAGCACCCACTGAAATTGTTTCGGCGGAGATAAAAACGAATACTCGCGAGTTAATTACAGCATTTGGACAGGCTTGTTCATACAAGCTATTTAGCCATAAATCGTACATCGTAATACCAAAAAATTCATCGCAAGACGATATCTCAAAACTAGATTCTTTATGTTTGATTTTTGGGATGGGTTTGGTTTTGTTTGACGCCAATAATGCAAATGATCCCCAATTTGAAATTAGGGTTCGACCACTCAAACAAGAGCCCGATATGTTTTATCTGAACAGATACATGAAATTGATAGAGAAGGAGCTATTCTGGTAATTGCAATGAAATAACTACGCCGGACAGCGGATAAAAGGAAAATCAGAAACTCATCAATGTTACACTTTATGTTCCAAGACGTGAATGACCCTCGCATCTGTCCACACTCACCCCAACACATGAGGCTTTCAGCCCCGTCGATGCCCCGGAGTTGAACGGAACAAAGTCCGGCGGTCTTTGGGTCTAAAATGGCAAACATTAAATCCTGAAACAACACAACAATAGTGTAATGATATCTATCGCTCTTGCTGGAAAACCAAACTCTGGGAAATCAACCTTTTTCAAGGCTGCTACCCTCTCGGATGTCGAGATAGCAAACTATCCATTCACAACTATTGACGCCAATCATGGCATAGCTTACCTGCGTGTCGAATGCCCATGCCAGAAGCTGCATATCCAGCATTGCACCTCCTGTGTAAATGGCATAAGATTTGTTCCTGTACAACTCGTTGATGTGGCAGGACTGGTGCCAGATGCCCATCTTGGGAAGGGACTTGGAAACGAATTCTTAGACGAGCTAAGCCGTGTTGACC
>RPGP01000047.1 GCA_004193555.1 Desulfobacteraceae bacterium Eth-SRB1 | reverse complement strand
GAAGAGAAAAAATTATATCAAAGGCAATAGAGGTTCTCAAATCAAATCCCGACGGAGTCCGTTACTCAGACATTGGAAAAAAAATACACGAGGAATTTCCAGAGTTTCCCAATGGTACGATCCATGGAACGGTTTGGCAGTTAGACGTACTGGTGCCTGACGAGATCTACAAACCTGCACGAGGGCTCTTTCGTCACGTTTCATTTAGAGAGGAAGAAATCAGCGAAGAAGAGGAAATACATCTCCCAGAAATCGAAAAAATAAAAGAAGAGGATTTTTACAGCCCTTTTGCAGATTGGCTTGTCAATGAATTGGAAGAATGCACCGAAGCAATACCGTTGGGTGGAAATCGATTTAGAGATAAATGGGGAACACCTGATGTGATAGGAAAGCGTGAATCTCGTAGAAGCGATATTGTTGTAGCACCCACTGAAATTGTTTCGACGGAGATAAAAACGAATACTCGCGAGTTAATTACAGCATTTGGACAGGCTTGTTCATACAAGCTATTTAGCCATAAATCATACATCGTAATACCAAAAAATTCATCGCAAGACGATATCTCAAAACTGGATTCTTTATGTTTGATTTTTGGGATGGGTTTGGTTTTGTTTGACGCCAATAATGCAAATGATCCCCACTTTGAAATTAGGGTTCGACCACTCAAACAAGAGCCCGATATGTTTTATCTGAACAGATACATGAAATTGATAGAGAAGGAGCTATTCTGGTAATTGCAATGAAATAACTACGCTGGACAGCGGATAAAAGGAAAATCAGAAACTCCTCAATGTTACACTTTATGTTCCAAGACGTGAATGACCCCCGCAGTTGTCCACACTCACCCCAACACATGAGGCTTTCAGCCCTGTCGATGCCCCGGAGTTGAACGGAACGAAGTCCGACAGTCTTTGGGTCTAAAATGGCAAACATTAAATCCTGAAACAACACAACAATAGTGTAATGATATCTATCGCGCTTGCTGGGAAACCAAACTCTGGTAAATCCACTTTTTTCAAGGCTGCCACCCTTTCAGATGTTGAGATAGCAAACTATCCATTCACAACTATTGACGCCAATCATGGCATAGCTTACCTGCGTGTCGAATGCCCATGCCAGAAGCTGCATATCCAGCATTGTACCTCCTGTGTAAATGGCATAAGATTTGTTCCTGTACAACTCGTTGATGTGGCAGGACTGGTGCCGGGTGCCCATCTTGGGAAGGGACTTGGAAATGAATTCTTAGACGAGCTAAGCCGTGTTGACC
>RPGP01000046.1 GCA_004193555.1 Desulfobacteraceae bacterium Eth-SRB1 | reverse complement strand
TGATGGGAATGAATCCTCGAAAAATGAAACAGATGATGAAACAGATGGGAATTGATGTTGAAAACATCGATAATGTGGAGCAGGTAATAATCAAAACCAGTGAAAAGAATATCGTATTCAACGATGCTACGGTTAGTATTATGGTTGTGAAAGGCGATAAAACATACCAGATTACTGGTACACCACAAGAAGTGCCTCGCGAGATTGAGATATCAGAAGATGACATAAAACTCGTAGCAGAGCAAACAGGCGCCACAAAAGAAGAGTCCTATAAAGCGTTGAAACAGACAGATGGTGACATCGCGGAAGCAATAATAAAACTCTCTGAGTAAAATAATATTATTTTTTATATTTTTCTTGGCAGGAAAATATAAACGCATTTGTTTATCCTGCACTTGATTGCTTCGCAATCAAGGTTGCAATCAAGATTTGTTATTTTCTGTACAATAAAGTTGTGCTGTTTTTATCTATCATCACATTGCTATATTCTATGTAAAGGTGAACGGTATGAAGCGCACGAAAATTGTCTGTACCATAGGACCTGCGAGCAGCAGTAAAACCACGATTCGCGAGATGATTCTTTCTGGAATGGATGTTGCACGAGTTAATTTTTCTCATGGAACACACGCCAAACATAAAAAAACTATCCAATTAATACGAAAAACCGCAAACGAACTTGAAACGCAGATAGCAATTCTGCAGGATATTGCAGGACCAAAAATACGCATTGGAAGAGTTAAAGACGAAAAAATCAGTCTTCAGACAGGCAGTACCATTGACATTACTACAAAACCTGTAATCAGTACTGTCAAGAAGCTCAGTATTAATTATGCAAAACTACCATTAGAGGTACATACTGGCGATGCAATTCTTTTTGCAGATGGTACCATAGAAGTTGTAGTAAACAGTGTTGAAAAAGAAATTATCCATTGTACTGTTATTGATGGCGGCATTCTTACATCCAACAAAGGGGTAAACGTTCCCAGCACTACCATCCGCACACCAACTATTACAGAAAAGGATAAAGCAGATATGCTTTTTGGGATTGCAAATGACGTAGACTATATCGCCATATCCTTTGTTAGAATGCCAGAAGACATACTGCAAGCAAAGAGTATAATAACTGATGCTGATGCAGACACTACTGTGATTGCAAAGATCGAGAAACCGGAGGCTGTAAAAAGGATAAATAAAATTATAACAGTATCCGATGGTATCATGGTAGCACGCGGGGACCTTGGCGTTGAAGTGCCTCTTGAGGATGTGGCATT
>RPGP01000045.1 GCA_004193555.1 Desulfobacteraceae bacterium Eth-SRB1 | reverse complement strand
TGTTTGCATCCGAACTTCTCTCGCATGCACTGGATCTACTTGATGAAAAAGTTCATCCCACAACTATTATTAAAGGATATAATTTAGCTTCGGTAAAGGCATTAGAACTACTAAATGAACTATCGGAAACGATCGAGGTTCAACAAAAAGAGCTTGAGGAAATTACCAATACTGCTATTAACAGCAGGGGCAGTGAGAAGACTAAAAAATTGCTGTCAGAAGTCAGTGTTAAAGCTGCCCTTAAAGCTGAAAAAGATGGTAAGATTAATGTTGACACTGATGTGCATATCTTAAATGCGGATGGTGTCAAAGCAGAGGATACGCACGTCGTAAATGGGATTGCGATGTTTAGCAAGCGAGCTAATGAAGATATGCCAACACGCATAGAAAATGCAAAGATAGCACTGGTAAATGACATGGAGCCAAAAGACATCGGCAGCAAGATGGGGACAGTTAGTCTTGGCCCGAAGATTAAATTAGAGATTGATACTGCAGAAAAATTACAAATGTTTTCTGATGCAAAGAGCATGCCGCTCTATAAGATTATTAATCGAGTGGCTGAGCTTGGAGTAAATGTTGTGCTGTGTAAGACAGGAATCAGGGAAGAGATTGTCTACGAGTTTGCTAAAAGAGGAATCTTCGCAGTTAAGATAGCAAGTGAAGAAGAAGTTGAAGTGGTTGCAAGAGCTACCGGGGCGCGACTCATGCCTCACGCGGAAAGACTTTCTGATAGCGATCTTGGACATGCTAAACTTGTCGAAGAGCGTGGAAAGAAGGACAAAGAAATAGTCTACTTCGAGGACTGCCAGAACCCCAATATTGTAACCATTGTAACCAGTGGTCGCACAGATATTTCGAATATGGGCAACTCGATTGTCGGTGCACTTCACGTAGTTAAGGATATCATCGAAAACAATAAAATAGTCCCTGGTGCCGGAGCTGTTGAGATCGAAATTGCACAGGGAATCAAGGAATATGCACCCAGTGTTCCAGGCAGGGAATATCTTGCGATACAAGCCTTTGCAGAAGCTATTGAGTCGATACCTGTGGCTATAGCTAAAAACAGCGGTTTTGCAGCAACAGATATGTTAATCGAGCTGAGAGCCAAACACAAGAATGGATACAGCAAAGCAGGTATTGATGTAAATACAGGAACAGTAGCCGATGATATTTCCACCAGTGGTATTATCGAACCAGTTAGTGTGAAGATACAATTGATAAAATCAGCCACTGAAACAGCAAACATGCTGCTTCGCATAGATGATGTGATATCAGTCAG
>RPGP01000044.1 GCA_004193555.1 Desulfobacteraceae bacterium Eth-SRB1 | reverse complement strand
AAATCAATAGAGTGTAAGCTTTTTGCGTTTAAGAAAATAGGAGTAAAAACTTTAAATTAAATCAAATGGCCGGACAATGGCCCTCCAGTATGGCATGGTTGAATTGGAGAATTTAACCAATAACCATACTGGAGTAAAAATGAATGCCATATCTAAAGAAAAATGTATAGCAGATGGTGAGCTTGGATTGCAAAACCTTTTTAAATTTATACGGGAAAATGCTGAGTCTATGCAGGCCTATGAAATGGAGAAGAACATATTTCGCTTAGCCCAAACAATCGCTTTGTCAGGAATGCAATATTATTTTGCTGAAAAAGGGACCGGTGATATAGGGCCAGGGATTAAGCTTGAGAACGATATAATCTTGAAAAGGGAAAATCGACTGCATGGAAGAGATTATTTTTCGATTTTTGGGAAACTCAAAGTCCCTCGGAGCTGTTATCGCTTAGAAGGCTATTGTGGCGTAATGCCGCTGGATGCCCAGGCAGATTTGCCAGATCGGTGTTATTCATACCTTCTGCAGGAGATTATGGATTATTTAAGCGTTCGGGATGCCTTTGATGAATCAAAAGCTACATTAGAAAAAATTTTAGGATTAAAAATTAGTTCAAGCCGTTTTAAAGTGGTAGCCCAGGACACAAGTACAAGTTATAATGAGTTTTATGAACAAAAATCCCCGCCTCCCCCGGAAAGTGAAGGTGAATTTCAGGTATTGAGTTTTGACGGTAAAGGTGTCCCTGTCATTAAGCGGGAATTGACAGAGTTAAAGGCCCGTTTGGGTAAGGGGGAAAAACGTCAGAAAAAGAAAGAGGCTCTAGTTGGTATCAGTTATACCGTAGATAAAAAAGATCGTAGTGCTGAAGATGTTGCTAAAAATCTGATCTATCCGGATAAAACTCAAAACAAGCCTGAGCAGAATAAAGTGAAGGCTCAAAATATACGACGTTTAGCAAGCCTGGAACGTAAAAAAGAGGATGTTGTGGATGAAATCATCCGTGATGCTCAAGTGAGGGATCCTGAATACCGTCGACAATGGGTAGTACTGTTAGATGGTGCTTTGTATTTGTGGACGTTGGTTGATGGACATTTAAAAGGTATTGAATATGTTGGAATTTTAGATATTATTCATGTTGTTGAGTACCTTTGGCTGGCTGGTAACGCCCTGCATGGAAAAAATGAAACAAAACAAACAAACCATTGGGTATATAAGCACCTCCTGGCAATTTTGGAAGGCCGCGTAGGACGAGTTATTGGCGGGTTAAAGCAAATCATTACCAAACGAACGCTTAACAAAAGTCAATTGCAATCCATAAAAGACGTGATTCGGTATTTTAAAAATCACCGTCCATGGATGAAATATGATG
>RPGP01000043.1 GCA_004193555.1 Desulfobacteraceae bacterium Eth-SRB1 | reverse complement strand
TCCTCGTCATAGTCGATGATATGAAGAAGGTTTAGCTTGTGAAGGTTCTCTATTGTTTGATCAAGTGCATCGCTGGTACCAACGACCACCACCCGTGTCATTTTCTCAGGTTTAAGCATTAAACTATAGTCCTCTCAAATTCATTGACCAGGAAATCCACTGCATCATCCATGTTTTTCTGTGATTTTTGTCTGAAAATATCAGCATCTTTGGCTCCAGCAGAGATTATTTTCTCCTGTTCTTCTTTGATCAATTTTTTAGTACTTTCAAGTGTTTTCTTTCTATACTTATTTGATTCCTCTTTCGCAGTTTTTATGATTAAATGTGTCTGGTCATTCGCCTCTTTAATTTTTCTCTCTTTTTCCTGCACGGCATCTAAGACCATTTTGTTCACATCTTCCTCTGCTTTTTTTATCTGCGATAGTATCTCGGTTTTAGCCATTGTAATTCCTCCCACGCTAGAGTGTGATGAGCCTGAAATTATTCCTTGAATGGCATATCCACTATATAAACCACTCGGTTTTCAACTCTTAATTAGGCAGGTTTGTGTAAATATTTGTCAAAATACTTCGTGATCGTAAGCTTTGTATGGGGTGCACTTATGGTCACAACGGAAACTGCTGCTATTTAACCAACACAAGTAATCAGCCTTTTTCCCATTACTTTACTATTAATATTTCATCATTTATTTTTATTATCTTTACTTCTCTCCTATCGTCTGATATAAAAGCTGGTTTTCTCATGGTGATGGTTTTATAGGTATCCGGGTCCATGATTTGTACAGAAGTCTTATCACTACTGATTAATATTGCTGTTTTTGCATCATCTGCTCCAGCGATTTTTTTTGCCTGTTTCATTTGTTCTTTATGCAGTGTCACTGAAACATCGCTTAAAAGGTCTACAGCAGTGATGTTTTTCCCAATCCTTGTAACACTAAGGTAGCTGTTGTCACACTTTATTATGTCGCCCTCCTTAAACCGCGGCAGTCTCAGTGCGTATGTCATACGATACACATCTCTGCCGTCTTTTCTTCCAACAAGTTTATTTGACTCGGTGAGGGTAGCTGCATACACAATGACCAGTTTTCTACAGGCGTTTTTGGCTGCTTTGTTTGAGGCAATGTAGAAGTTTGTTCCCTCTTTGAGTTTTTCTGTTCTTGTTATAAGCGCTAAACGGTCCCCCTGCCTATTGATTCGCTCAAGCAATTTTTGTATTATTTTGCTGCATTCCTGTACTTCTATTTCTGTTGGAATGCGACTATCCCCCCGTAATTGAATAATAGCTTCGTAGTATCCACCTGCAATTCTATTGCACACACCACAGGTTTCAAAATGTATCTGTACCTGAAGCAGCCCGTCATAAACAAC
>RPGP01000042.1 GCA_004193555.1 Desulfobacteraceae bacterium Eth-SRB1 | reverse complement strand
ATGAGTATTTTGCATACATACAGAGCCAGGAAAAAAAGGTTAAAGGCATAGAAAAATATTTAGAGTTTGAGCCTGAAAAGGGTGAACAATTATCACACGAACAACTTGTTGAAAGAGTAACATATCTTACAGATGCTGCACCCGAATCGTTCATGGTGGTCTCTGGCGGACCAAAGATTAAAGGAAATGCTAAGGAAGAATTAGTAGAGCAAACAAAAGTTGTAATGGAAGGCGGCGCTGAAGGAAGAATAATAGGGAGAAACTTCTGGGGAGTTCCTATGGAAGAAGCGTTAGATCTGACCTCTGCAGTTAAGGAAGCGATGAAAGATACGAAATACCGAAGAGCATTTTCAAGAGGGACATTTACTTTTAAATAAAATATAATTGTATTTGTTCTGGGCTCCTTTTTGACTGTAGACCATGGGAGGGGAATTACTCCTTCTCCCCCTCGCCTAAGAATAGTACGTGAGGGTTTTCTGTATCTTTTGGATCTGAAAAATTGTGGATTGGACAAAAAAGGCTCTTTATACCAGGTTACAATGTAATTAACCAAAAAACGCTTCCGATTTTTTTAGATCACCATTTTCATCAGCACCAAGATTTGTGTCCAGAAGATGCCATTCTTTTTTTATCCAGGTGGTGGCGTGGTCAGCGGCTAAAGTGTGAAAAACGTAAAAGAGCTAAGTTTAACTACATGAAGGAACAACAGGAAAAAATGGACTTCACACAATGGGATTTACTTTATAAACAAATAATAAAAGATATGGGCTTTGACCAGGCTGAAGATGAGCGTGCGACCCACCTTTTATCACAACTGCTCTACAAACATAAACACACAGCAGATCCAGCAGTGCTCAGTAAATTAATCGGGAGAAACCGAGTGCTTGTCTGTGGAAATGCTCCAGCACTTGCCACAGAACTCAAAAAAAGCGATACAACTGATTATGATGTAATCATTGCAGCAGACGGTGCAACCGAGGTACTGCTCCAGCAAAACATACAGCCAACAATCATCGTAACTGACCTTGATGCTGATAATATCGAAGCGGAAATAGAGGCAAGTAAACAGGGCACAATCGTATTAGCGCATGCACATGGCGATAACATCGAAGCAATCACAAGTATCGTGCCAAAACTTGAAAACGTGATTGGCACAACACAAACAAAGCCGCTTTATAATGTTTACAACTTTGCTGGGTTCACTGATGGTGACCGATGCGTGTTTCTTGCAGCACACTTCAATGCAGCAAGTATTACACTCATCGGATTCGACTTTGAAGATTCCAATGTCAATGAGATAAAAAAGAAAAAACTGAAATGGGCAAAAAAACTTCTTCTGATACTGGAAAAAAGCACTGACATTACGTACAAATAAACTCGGTTGGAAGTTGATAGCCTAAAAAGTAAGATTTAT
>RPGP01000041.1 GCA_004193555.1 Desulfobacteraceae bacterium Eth-SRB1 | reverse complement strand
ACTTTCGGCTATGATGACTTGAAAAAAGTCACTCCCTCGACAGTTTCAGCAAAGACACATTTTGTTGTTGTGGATGCTGTAGGGGTTACAGAATCAATTAAAACAGACAGCCGTCCACTGGAGCGAAAACGCGCCACTCCGATGAAGGATTTACTGAACGCTGTAACTATGGGAAATGAGGATGAAGACCTGTTCACTTCACTTGCAAGCCGCCTTTCCAGACTGGAAAAACAACTTACTGACAAGGAAAAAGAAACTTTTAAAGAAAAGGCAAAAGGCAAGACTATAAATCAGACAGTCAAAGACCTGCTGAATGCTCATAACCCGGACAAGATCGAAGAAAAAGCGGATGAGCTGAAGGGGAGGAATCCTAAAATAACAGCAACTGAAGCTCATGAGATGGCAAAAGAAAACTTAAGCAAAACAGCAAGTTCAATCTTTGGCGGAGAACTTAACGGATATATTGAAAATGTCCGCAGGGTTCATGAACAGATTATTGATACTGTGAATATTGACAAAGTCACAAAGGCGGAATGGGGTGATGATGCTGCCGATAAAGCCGGAGAAATTGTAAAAGATTTTTCTGAGTACATGGAAGCACATAAGGATGAGATAATGGCGCTTAGCATTTTCTATAATCAGCCATATCGGCTTAGAGAGTTGACTTTTAAAATGGTTAATGATGTTCTTGAAAAATTGAAAATGGATAAACCCTTGCTTGCGCCGTTGCATGTGTGGCAGGCATACGAGCAACTTGAAAAGGTGAGTGGAAAAAGCCCAAAAAGTGAGCTGGTAGCTCTTGTTTCTCTTCTGCGCAGGGTAACAGGTATTGATGATAAACTGACAGCCTACGATAAAACAGTGGACAGAAATTTCCAGAAATGGGTGTTTGAAAAGCAGGCGGGAGCATTAAAGTTTAATGAAGAGCAGATGAACTGGCTAAGAATGATGAAAGAACATATTGCAACAAGTTTTCACATTGAAGTGGAAGATCTGGACTACACACCGTTTGATGCAATCGGAGGACGTGGTAAGATGTTTCAGCTTTTTGGGAGCGAAATGAATGCGGTTATTAGTGAAATGAATGCGGCGGTGGCAGTATGAAAAAGAAAATTGACCAGATTATCATGACGCTTCGAGAAAATAAGCCGGTTCTTAAAGAGAAATACAGTGTAAAGAACCTTGAAATATTTGGTTCTTATGTTTTGGGTGAGCAGAAAAAAGGTAGTGACTTAGATGTCCTTGTGGACTTTTATAAAACAATTGATTTGTTCAAATACATAGAACTTGAGAATTATTTGAGTGAAACACTCGGCGTTGAAGTTGATCTGGTAATGAGGGATGCGCTGAAACCACGAATAAAAGATAGAATATTGAACGAGGCGATACCCGTATGAAAAAGGAGAGAGATATCAGACTGTATCTTGACGATATTCTTGAAGCAATCGAGAAGATTGAAAAATACACAGATGGTTTGGATTTTGAACAGTTCAGGAAAGATGACAAAACCGGCGATGCGGTTATACGGAATTTTTCAGTTATTGGGGAGGCTGTCAAGAATATTTCCCCGGACATAAGAAAGAAATATCCCGATAT
>RPGP01000040.1 GCA_004193555.1 Desulfobacteraceae bacterium Eth-SRB1 | reverse complement strand
ATCAGGGAAAAGGGCCGACGCCGGCGCAATCTGATTTTGCCTCACAGTCTTTGTAAAATTATCCACAAGTATTTGCAACTACAACAGCGTAAAAAAGGACCGTTTCTTATATCCAAACGTAAAAAACGCATTTCACAGCGGACATTGCAAGATATCTTCCGCACCGCCGCCGATCAAAACGGCATCGATAAAAAGCTCCACGCCCGGCTCTTTCGGCATACGGCAGCAACCCATCTTAACAAGGTGGCCGGTGTCGAGATAACACAGCATGTGCTTGGCCACAGCCGGAGGGCGAATACGTTAAAATACGCACACCTGAATCCCGACAAGTATGCTGTTTATATGAAACAACACCCTTTTATGCAAAAGGAGGCGCTATGATTGCCCTTATAGACCGGTACCAAAAAGAGCTCTTAAAGGTTAACGGCTTTGCTGCATCAACCGTTGAAACCTATACAATCAGCATCAAAGCCTTTTGCAGTTTTGCCGGAAATCAGCTTGAAATGAATCCAGTCAAGGTAAAAGGCCCACAACTGCTTAAGCAGTAATCCCCGATAATTTCTTTAGGCACATTGATGATTTTTTCAACTACCGGCAGGACATCTACGAGATCAGCCCGCAAACAGTTAAAAGCAATCGCGTTGATCTGGACCTGTTTAAAAACTTTATCTGTTCGCAGAACGTAAAAACTATAGATGGACCGGCGGTGATAAACTACCAGTACTATCTGAAAAAGCAGCGTCAAAATTGCGGAGCCTCAATCAACCGCAAGCTTTTTGCCCTCAGAAGCTATGGGAACTTTTTAAAGCTGTATGATCTTCCCTGCGCCGATGCGCTGCCGTTTTATGATGTGCTGAAAATCCGGCAGGGTTATCGCAAAAGACCAAATGCCTTAACACCGCAGCAAACCAGCCTTTTGTTTAAAGCCATCGATACCGATACGATACTGGGCATCCGCGACTACGCCGTTTATGCTTTGATGTATCAACTCGGCCTCAGAGTCGGAGAGGTTCATACGCTTAACCTTGCAAATGTCGATTTTGATAATCACCAAATTACTGTTATCGGAAAAGGTAGAAAACCCCGCACACTGCATGTCAATGACGAGTTGATCGAAATATTGTGCCAATACCTTGCCGTACGCGAGAGGTTTTTGAACAGTTGGCTCACACCGGCCCTTTTTGTCTCCAAAAAGGGCAATCGACTGGCCATCCGAACAATGGAAGATAATCTGAAAAAAATCCTGGTGTACGTCCCAATTGAGGCACCCTTCAACGTCTCCTGCCATACCCTGCGACACAGTATGGCTTCTCATCTTAACGATAAAGACGTTGATATCCTGGTCATACAGAGCATTCTCGGTCATTCTTCTACTCGAAGTACTGAACCCTATATCCACCCTTCTGCCGACAGCATCCGAAAGGCTATGGAGAAACTGCCCGGTGTTAAATTTGTCAAAGAACTGTTAAGAAAAGGAGAATTGAATTTGCGCTTCCAAAAACCATTTAGACCTAAAAGAAAATAGTAGTTCTTTTATATTACTTCCATTTGTTTTCTTATTAACTGTTTTCTATAACGGGACAGGAAAAGTGTTTGTAAATTATCTTTTACTATCATTACTGAAAATAATTTTCTTGAAATGTTCGTAATATTAATGCAGAATACAAAAAAATAACTTCTTCTCGTCATGTTTTATCAAAAAACGCCATTCCTAATTGCGCCTAACTTTGTATCTTACTGCGGGGTTCGTAAAGCTGAGTGGCTGGGCAACGATAACCGAAAAGCTATGATAAAGGTAAAAACTATCGGTCAAATGCTGCCTTTCAAAAACGGCACGGCTTTGCCCAGTCCATCTCAAGCGCCTTGTTCGGAGTTCTTTAGGGATTCCAATGCCTCTGCGTCAGCCAAATCCTTGGTTCTTCCCGACGCCTTCTTGTTTCGAATCAGGTCGTCAATTAAGGGAATATGCAATTCGATTCCCTCGATTTTCACAGACAAGGCCTGTCTATATACTTCCTCAAACTGAAGCCCAGATGCCGCAGTGATGAGATCGATTCGTCTTGGGGCAACTCCGATCTGAAAAATGGTTCCATCCTTCTGGAGGTCTTCCTTGGTCAAATTATGTAGAGGTGCGCCGAAGCGGCGTAGTGCTCGTAGCACGGCATCAGCGTTTTGGGGTGATGGCATGACCCAAATATCTATGTCCATGGTAGCTCGAGGATAACCGTGAGCTGCCATTGCATAAGCGCCGATGAGGAGAAACTTAACCTTCTCGTCGGATAAGGCGCGTAACATGTCTTTGTAGTCTTCGTTCAGCATCGTGCTTTTTGCTCAGTGACGTGATTTCTCTGGTCAGAATCCAGACGAGTTTAATGTGGTCTGCTGGCTTGCCGGGAACAAAGTCGTCGTTTCGGCTGTCCGACATTTGGCATATAGCCGTGTGTTTTCTATTCATAATTTTATTATACCATTTTTAATATGCAACAGCAATCGAATAGTTACTCCGAATGTCCCCGCATCACCTGCACCCAAAGCCAATGAGGACTTGGCAAATGCGACTTTTTATAAAATGATACACAAATGAAAAAAGCGGCTCGGCTTTGGGTGTCAGAGTGTATGCGATTGTTAGGCTTTTTCGTATTATTACAACTATTTGCAACAAAAACAGCTCACTTCCTATTTTCTCTTTTTACAAATATTGTTAATGCTTTCCATCTTTGTACCAATATAGCAAAGAATCCAGCCACGATACCCGCACTGCCAAACCCAACAGGACAACCAATCTGACCACAGAAAGGACATGCCGCAGATACCGAATAAAGACCTAAAAAAGCGAACCACCAACCGAAAAATCTAAATAGACGACCACGAAATGTCACAATTTTAGCCGTATAACGTTGAATTTTATTTTTCATACGGAGCCTTTTTATTAAGTTCTGGGATATATGGCTTTGTGTCATTTTGCCATTCATGATCCCAAGGATAGTTATTTTGGGATTTATTATTATACTCTTTATACCACCAAAAATCATTGTTTTTCACAGGATCATAACACTTCCAGGTATTCACATTCCTTTTAATTGATGGCGATAAATGTAATTCGTCACGGCCACACCTCATAAGCCGGTCACAGGTCATCATCCATCCAATAAAAAAACCATGTTTTTTTAAGCATTGGAGGCTGTATGTGGAACATGATGGATACATTGGACATTCTGAGCCCCTAACTGCAGAAAGATGATTTAATTCATCACGATAAAAATGTACTACAAGGCTTAGGGGGTCAAATTTTTCCTCCGTTTGTTTTATTATGGCATTTTGTGGCGCGCAGGAAAAGAAAAGGGTAATCAAAATAATGTATGGCAATTTCTTGATAATTACTCTCCAAAGCCTAACGCCGCAAATAACCGGCTGCCAAAAGGCGCAGAGCGAAGCGGCGCGCCTTTTGGCAGTCCGAGTTAATTTGCATTGTTATGCACCGTGTAAGCCCATTTACGTTTATTTTAAGACTCTTGTACCAGGGTTTTATCAACCTTTTTGATTTTTCTTTGTTCAGACTTGTTTGCAGATAGCCATGCAGATATAAGCCCGCAAACCCATACAGGTGCATACAGGAAAACACCTATACCCATCGCAAACATTAAAATGAAAGAGAGAAAATCCAAGGCAAAAAAGATGAGTGCCTTTACCCAGCTCCCGCAATATAGGTCGCCCAACCCTGGGATCAAAAATGAGAGTATTACCGAAACAACTACACTCTTTCCTTGCATTTCCTTCCTCAATTTTTCCTCTTCAAAAATCCTTCTTTTTTGGTCATCTGTAAGTGCCATAAATTCCTCCTCTTGATAGTTGGTGCATAACGGCCTGGCATGAGGGGCTGGGAAAAGCTTGCTACAGCCTTGGAAACAATGAAAAAAATGACTTTTAGACAACTTTGGCAAAAGCTAAAAATCGCACCGCTTTTCCCAGTCCGCCTCCATGCTTTGGTTGGGTTTTTTTTATTTTGACAGATGATCAAAGAATCTTTCCTTACTGCTGACTTCAAATCCCGGCAACCCATTGGATCGATTAATGAGGAATCCGAATGGTATCTTAAACTGATTTTAAACCGCAGAAAAAACCTGCCGCTCAGGGGAATCTTTGTTCCCAACGATAATTGCTTTTGGGATTTAAATCAATAAATGGAATTTCCATCCCTTGCGATTACCCTAACTTCGTTTTCGTACTTCCAGCAGGAGGCCTTGCTTCGGAGAATTCCTTTGGTCAGAAAACAACGTTTTCCATTAAGCATATAGCTACGCCATTGCCGCCCCCAGAATAATGACCCCACAAAAGAGGATTTAACACAGATTCATATTTGCAAAAGGATGCGAACCTGGCCTTCTTAACAATTTCCCTTAGCTGGACTTTGCGACTACAAATTTGTCTGGAAGTATCAGGCGTCATGTTTGACGGGGTGGACAGTCATGCCACTGCCCTTCTTTTCAATCATTCACAAGCTCACAGTTAGGCAAGAAGACCTGATTTGTAGAGAGCATTTGAAGGACATGCCGCAAACTTTCATCACTCAGACTTTTAAACTTCCAAAACTTCATTGCACATCCGTCTTTTAGAACCCAACGAAAAGCTCAGCCGCGGCGGCTTTTTGCCGTCGGCTGGAGCGACAGGTTAGGTGTTTCTTGGTGAATACACTTCTTTCAATTTATCCATTTCTGAATCAGGCAGATTCATAACCTCTTCAAGGGATGACGGAAGACCATGCAGCTCATAAACAGGGAGCTTAGAGCGGCAACTGTCAATAAGTAAAGATAAAGAATCCGGTGGCAGTAGTCCTGAATACTTCTCACAAACCTCCGTTTCAGCATTATTCAATACCGAAAGAATCAAGCTAAATGCAGCTTTCTGTTGTTCAGGTGACAGTCGATTGATTGCTACATATTCCATGTAGCAGGCAGCAGCATGCTCCCAAAATTCGATTTCCTTATGTGGATGCATGTCTCTTTTAAATCCGTCTAACCAAAACTCCATTGTTTGAGGATATGGAAAGATTAGTGCGGCCCTTACAAGTCGAACACGTCCAACAAGGTTGTCTGTCAATTTCTCATGTCGAACAGGTGCTACTTTTATGGATTTTGGATCAACTGTTTTTGTTTCTGCGTTCGCGATGGCCTTCTGATACGCAATACGAGCATGAATTTGTTCGAGCAAGTCTGGGCGAACCACTCCAAGAATGCGTAATCCAATTTCATCTGGTGTGTGCTCATCAGTTTTGAGTGCAAGCTTATCGGCAAGTGGTGGGCTAAAAGATAAGACCTCATCTTTCGTTACATTATGCCAAATCGGTAAAATTACTTTATCACGGCCCAATTCCTTTGCCACTAACCCTCTAAGCTCGTATTCTGGCCAATCTTTGCTTAAAAAGTCTGGTGAAAGGACAACTAGGCCAAATCGTGAATTTGCGAGCCCTTTATCTATGGATCTGCTAAGACTATCGCCTAATTCAAGCGTAAATTCGTCATACCATACTTTGGCGCCCAAATCGGCCATAAATTCAGCAATAGGTTTGACAACTTCCTGTTTATCTTCACTTGCATGTGAAATAAAAACGTCCCATATGCTCATGTCAGTTCCTTATTAACACCTAACAATTAGTCTGTGAACATTCACTATTTTTTAGAATAACAATTATTATATGTTTCACCTAATAAACAATTGACATTTAATCAAGTGGTTATTATAAAGTTCTTATAAAAAATTGATTCGTATAAGTATTTATTTGGCAGAAAGAACCTTATGAAAAAAAATAATTCAAATAGTTTTAAAGAATTTCCTATTAATGATAAAAATATACCTAATAAAAATATAATATTTTATCAAGTTGAGGTGAGGGACGCTGGTTACTTGTCAACTTGTTTTAAAGGTGGGACGAAGGCATGTTGGTAACTTAATGCGCTATTCACTGTACCATTTCCAGAATTCTTCACGAGAAACACCGAGATCCTTTGCTACAGCTTCGACCAAAGGCGGCGGGTACTTTCTTGTACTTCCGTGTTTGACATGTACCACAAACGGTCTGCCCTTCCGTGTTAGTCCAATCCATTTATTATTCCGAAATTTAAGTGTTCCAGTGCGACAAAATGCCTCCAGAAAACGCACAAACTGACCATGCCGCAGTTCTGGAAAACTACTCATACTGCGACCTCAAGTACCTGCACCTCGCCTTCAGGGCTGATATCCTGAAATACACTAACCTCGCCGTATTCTTCTATTAGGTCGTCAATTGCCTCCCGAAGACTTTCTATGGCTTCATCGCATGTATTTCCAGTAGCATTTGCCTTTACCAATTCACAACGAGCAAGAAACCCGTCTTTACCAAGAGGAGTTATGACGACAGGCAATCTATATTTCATGATCAAGCCTCCTTTTAATAGTGATAATAAACAATTTTATTATAATATATCTCATACACTTTTGTCAATACAGGGACACTTCCCATATTAATAGGGGCTCTATGGGACCGTGACTTGGATTATTGGTTGCTTTCACTCCAGCAGATTTAATCCCTGCTCCCCGACAATTTTCTGTCCTCTCATGGCATAGGGGACATTCGGGCACGTACAGTGCGCCCATGATTTTATGTTGTACAGCGTGTACAGCGGGATACCATGATTTTATGCGTTTTTCATTTTATTTTTGGTCTTTTGCGGAGCAAGCAGATGGATATATGGGACTTTTAAAAATCCCGGTTTTTTGTGACAGCGACAATCCCCGCATTGCAGAGCAAGCGTTTAGGGATATTATCATACATACGCATCTTGCCACAGGTTCGTAATAAAATCTTTCCAAGAGAGGATACATATATCCCCATTTTTTCGAGGAGTATCTTCAAGAGTAACCAATATATAATTCTTGAGAAGTTTTTCTTCCTTTATTGCAGTCAATCCTTTGAAGTCTTTTCTTGTGATGTTTGCCTTCCCTTTTATCTCAATCGCTGTTTTTCCATTGATGACAAAGTCAACCTCAAAGCCTGAGGTTGACCTCCAGTAACACAGATCACAACCCACCTTGTAATCGCAGTAGGTTTTTATCTCGTGATGGATATAAGCTTCAAATGCCTCCCCAAATTCCGGAGATCTCATCTTTAAACCACGACGACCTTGCAGAAATCTGGCGACTCCTATATCGAAAAAGTAGAATTTTGAAGTGGAAACCGGTTTTCGTTTGACGGATTTCCGCCATGCAGGCAGATCATCGCCAAGCAGCGTGTCACGTAGAATCTGAAAATATTCCTGCACGGTTGATCTTGGAACCTGTGCATCGCTTGCTATGTTCGTATAATTAATCATTTTACCGTTACACAGCCCGGCTACAGTGAGAAATCTGCTGAATGCAGGCACATTCCGAACGATGGCTTCCGCTGCAATCTCTTCTTTTAAATAATTTCCCGCATATGCCTCCAGATCTTCAAATGGTGCATCGGAAAAATAGATGGAAGGGATCAGACCTGTATCCAGGGCTTTCAGTAATTGAAAATCCCCCTTTAACTCCTTGAGAATAAAGGGACGCAGCCGCCTGGTTCTGGCTCGGCCCCCTAACAGGTTTACGCCCTTATTTCTCAATTTCCTGGCGCTGGAGCCTGTAAGAAGGAAATGAATCCCTTTTTCTTCAATTAAGTTATGTACTTCATCAAGCAGAATCGGCAGCTTCTGAATCTCATCAATGATAACGATCTTGTCATCGTCTGTTATTTCCTGGCGAAGCCTTTGGGGCTCCCTGCTTAATTTCAGATACACATCCGTTTGAAGCAAATTGTAATACCTGTATTCATTTAACGTATGTTGAATCAAGGATGTCTTTCCAGTTTGACGTGGTCCGAATAAAAAGTAAGATTTCCCTTGCAGAATCTCTAATAAATCCAATTGCCTTTTAACATACATCGCTCGCCTCCATAATAATTGCCACCAATGCCGTCAGATATCATGGTTATTGCCAATTTACATGTCAAATATCACGCAGTCAAAACCTTTCTTGTATATCCTGGCAAATCCAGAGGACGTGTGTCATTTTCTGAATGTGTTTTTAATTAATGGCGAGCGCTTGGAATAATATGGATCGTGGCTGTTACTTTACGAGTTCAGCAGAAATCAATCGATAAAAATCTTTTTCAGCTTTTGAGCTGATGCTTCTGAAAGAACACCGTCGGCCATTGCAATGTCCGCTGTATGGCGACCCAGTGTTTTATAGAGGTCAAGCAGATCCGGTATTTTTGATCCGATTTCCTCTATATGTTTTTCAACGGTTTCAATATCTCCCCGGACAATCGGACCTGTCAGCGCCTTTGAAATCCCGACCTGTTCAATATTGGACAGTGTGCTTTTAATAAGAGGTTTTAATGCTTTGAATGCATCTCTGTCTGAAACCCCTGCTGTTCCAATCAGCCTGAAAGACATGTCAAGCAACGTTACAAGATAATTTGATGCCGCAACTGCCGATGCATGGTAAAGAGTTTTGTTTTCTGTCTTAATCGTAAAACACTCGGCTCCAAGATCCGCTGCAATTTCTTTTGCCGCAGACACCGCCCTGTCATCACCCTCAACAGAAACTACAATTCCCTGAAACGGGTTATATGTGGGTTCGACTGAAGCAAAAGTTTGTAGAGGATGCATTGAGCCTGTGAAAGCTTCGCAATCCTTTGCGGAAGCTAAAATAGTGGATGGAAGAGCGCCGCTGCAATGAAACACCACGGCATCTTTGCGGAAGCCTGAATGAGAGGAAATACTGCTGCATGTATCTTCTATCGCGCTGTCAGGGGTTGTCAAAAAAATTATATCAGCCTTTTTTGTTATTTCCCATGGAACATCGCTGAAATTATCGGTTTCTACAATTCCGGCAGCCCTTTTTGCAGATAACAGGCTTTTACTTGCAAAACCCGCCAGTTTATAGCCGGCTTCCGCAAAATATATTCCCATCGATGTGCCGACCTTACCACACCCGACTATTGCAATAGAAGGTTTCATAATTTAAACCAAAAATGAGAGCTTTCAAAAAAACTTTTTTGACAGGATTAACAGGATATTCAGGATTAAAATATCAAAACTCATAAGGTCTCAACCCATTTGGTTGTAAACTCTGTATGCACAACCAATGATTTTCTCGGTCAATTCTCTGTATTTCTTTTGCGCCTTCCTCAGACTATGATTTTTTATGATTTACTGGCTAACCAAAATGAGAAATAACTTTGTTTATTTTCTTGAAACCTGTCTGCGTGCTACGCACAGGCAGGCAAAATCTTGTTTATCCTGTTCATCCTGTCTGATTTTTTTCAAAGGGCTAACATGTTACCAAAAATGAGAGTTTTTAACCTAAGTTGAGCGGTTTTTTGCGAAGCCTTTATGCGCAAGAGATCGGTGCAGATCGAGTAAAAAACCGCTCAATTTAGGTTTAACTAATAACAATGTTTTTTCGCCGGAAATTTTCCTGTCTGAACTTCATTGACGTATTGTTTTATTCCCTTTCTTGCATTGTCACTTAGTGTGGCATACTGCTTTACAAATTTTGCAACATGCCCCTCATTTAATCCAAGAAGGTCGTGCAGAACCAGTATTTGCCCGTCGCAATGGGGACCGGCCCCAATCCCTATTGTAGGTATAGTCAGGGCATCGGTAATTTTTTTTGCTATCGCAGAGGGAATCCCTTCCAGAACAACTGAAAATGCGCCCGCAGATTCCACCTCAAGAGCGTCCGCCATAAGACGATCCTCGTCTCGCTGCACTTTGTAGCCTCCCATCTTGTGGACAGATTGCGGTGTAAGGCCTATGTGCCCCTGCACAGGAATTCCGGCCTCTGAGATAGCTTTGATTGTCTCGCTTACCGCCGCTCCCCCTTCCAGCTTGACCGCAGTCGCTCCGGCCTCCTTAAGAAAACGTCCTGCATTTGAAACCGCATCCTTTATGCCTGCCTGGTAAGACATAAAAGGCATATCGCCGACAACCATAGCAATTCTCGTGGCTTTTGACACAATTTTAGTATGATATATCATTTCATCCATTGTTACAGGCAGCGTACTTGATTCTCCCTGAACAACCATCCCTAACGAATCCCCTACAAGTATTATATGAACCCCCGACTCATCAACCATCTTTGCAAATGGATAGTCGTAAGCTGTAAGGGCGACTATCTTCTCACCTTTTTTCTTCATCCTGTTAAGAGTGGTAAGCGTAACTTTAGATTGCATGATTTTTTCCTTAAATTATTTATGATAAAAATTATTATAACACTTTAGCCTTAGGGCTTTTGCGCCTTTTTGCGGCTATATGAAGAATGCCCTAATATCATCAAATTAATAATTTGTAATGAATACTGTCAAGTAAAACATTGGTATTGACTAACCCGGCATTACCGCGTTAAAAACTGATGGCTTTAGAAGGTTATACCATAATTGAGTCAAAGCTTAATTAGGAAGGGGTCAGAGGTCAGTATTCAGGGAACAGTAAGGGATGTACGCCTAAAAAGTATATCTCATCTATTGATGATATTATAAAAAACTGCTCTATTCAGATCGCTGGTCCCCGATCCTGATCCCCGACAACTATCAATTGAGCTTTTCGCTCAATTTAGAAATATACAAGGAAAATCACTGCAAGATGATTCAGCTTATAAGAGGCTTTAAAGACATACTTCCGGGAGAAGTTGAGCTATGGCAGCATATAGAAAAGACAGCCCGCTCTCTTTTTGAAGATTTTGGTTTTAAGGAGATACGCATACCGATTCTGGAACATGCAGAGCTTTTTGCCAGAAGCATCGGAGAAGACACAGACATTGTGGAAAAGGAAATGTACACTTTTCCTGACAAGAAAAGGGGCCTTATCACCCTGCGGCCGGAGGCCACCGCATCTGTTGTCCGAGCCTATATTCAGCACACTCTTTATGCAAAGGATCCGATACAGAAATTTTATACCATTGGCCCCATGTTTCGCAGGGAAAGGCCACAAAAAGGAAGATACAGGCAGTTTTACCAGATTAATGCCGAGGTGTTCGGAATAGATTCACCGCTTATCGATGCCCAGCTTATCTTCATGATCATGACTTTCTTTTCAAGGCTGTCTGTAACCGGCCTTGAAGCTCATATAAATTCATTGGGATGCCATAAATGCCGCCGGAATTTTAAAGATGCTCTCTCGGTCTTTTTGTCTGCTGCTTCAGAAAAGCTCTGTACAGACTGTAAAAGAAGGAGCCTGCGAAACCCGTTAAGGGTGCTTGACTGCAAAGTCCCTTCATGCAAGGAGGCTATGGTCGAAGCGCCTTCCATACTCGATTATCTATGCCCTGAATGCACCATGCATTTTAATGCTGTTAAGGATGCCCTTAAAAAATTTAACATTCCGTTTGTGATTGACAGGCTCCTCGTCAGAGGACTTGATTACTATACTCGAACAACCTTTGAAATACAGACCGGTTCCTTAGGCGCTCAGAATGCCGTGGCTGGAGGCGGCAGGTATGATACGCTTGTAAAAACCCTCGGAGGGCCTGACCAGCCCGCAATCGGATTTGCAATAGGTTTTGACAGGCTGGTGGAAATAACCGATCTTAAGAGCGCAGATTTTGTCCGGAAACCTGACATATTCCTGGCAGCCCTTGGTGAAAAGAGCATGTCCATTGCATTTGAATGGTTCTGCGCTTTTGGTGTCGATGGTATAAAGGCTGAACTTGATTTAAATGGCAGAAGCCTGAAAAGCCAGATGAAACGCGCAGACAAACTTGGCGCAGGATATGTGCTTATCGTAGGAAAAAAAGAGCTTGAAGAAGGATCGGTTATACTGCGAAACATGACCACTAAGGAACAGACTGCAATTCCAATAGATAATATTGTAGAAAAAATAAAAAAGATAATAGACCACGAATTGCACGGATATATTAAAAGATGAACGTCCAACATCGAACATTGAACATCGAACGTCGAATAATGATGTCGCTCCGCTCTTCAGGTTTTATTTCGTGTTTTCGTACTTTCGTGTTTTCGTGATTAATTTTAAATGGTTTTCGCCTGGTTCCCATGCTCCGGCATGGGAACGAGAAAAAGAAAATTAAAGACAACTTTTGCGTCTTTGCGTGAGATGTCTTTTTGAAAGGAGTAAGTTCATTGTCAGACACACTTGGAAAAATGAGGAGAACTCACAACTGCTGTGAGCTTGGCGTGGAATCTTTGGGCATGGAGGTCGTGCTTATGGGATGGGTACTGCGCCGGAGAGATCACGGAGGCGTAGTATTCGTTGACTTACGGGACAGGGAAGGCATAACCCAGGTTGTTTTTAATCCTGTCGTAGATCAAAAGGTTCATGAAAAGGCACATGGCATACGAAACGAATATGTCATCGGCATACGCGGCAAAGTAGATAAAAGGCCTGAAGGCATGACCAACCCGGCCTTAACAACCGGAGAGATTGAAATTACGGTTGACGAACTTAAAATTTTCAATGCCGCTGAAACACCTCCATTTTTAATTGAAGACAAGGTCGATGTCTCAGAAAACATACGTCTTAAATTCCGCCATCTTGACTTGCGACGTCCCCAACTGCAAAAAAATATTATCCTGAGGCACAAGGCTGCTGCCTCCGTACGCCACTATCTGAACTCAAAAGGATTTCTTGATATTGAGACCCCTGTTTTAACCCGCAGCACACCTGAAGGCGCAAGAGACTATCTTGTGCCGAGCAGGGTAAATCCCGGCCAGTTTTATGCGCTGCCTCAGTCCCCTCAGCTTTTCAAGCAGCTTTTGATGATATCAGGCTTTGACCGTTATTGTCAGATTGTCCGCTGCTTCAGGGACGAAGATCTCAGGGCAGACCGCCAGCCGGAATTCACCCAGATAGACATTGAAATGTCATTTGTGGGTGAAGAAGATATCATAAATATTTCTGAAGGCATGATAAAATCGCTTTTCAAAGATGTTCTCGACAAAGAAATTAATACTCCATTTCCACGCATGACTTACAAGGATGCGCTCGATCGCTTCGGCCTTGACAAGCCGGATATACGTTTCGGCCTGGAACTTAAAGAAATTTCTGACATTGTAGAAAGTTCAGGATTTAAGGTCTTTTCCAGCGTTGTAAAAAAGGGCGGCATAGTCAAAGCATTAAATGCAAAGGGATGCTCAGATTTTTCACGAAAAGAAATAGATGATCTTGGTGAACTCACGGCAATATACAGGGCAAAAGGGCTGGCGTGGATAAAAGTCAGGGAAGATTCATGGCAGTCTCCAATAGCAAAATTTTTTACAGATAAAGAAAAAGAGGAATTAACCAGGCGCATAAACATGGAACCCGGCGACCTTGTATTTTTTGTAGCTGACCAGCCAAACGTAACAAATGAAGCGCTTGGGCATCTTAGAAACCATCTGGGAAAGAGGATCGGCCTGATAGACGAAAATGAATTCAAATTTATATGGATTACCCATTTCCCTTTGCTGGAATATGATGAAACGGAAAAAAGGTATCAGGCGCTGCATCATCCCTTTACAGCGCCATTTGAAAAAGATTATAAATTGTTAAAGGATGATCCGTTATCAGTGAAATCACGCGCTTATGATCTTGTGCTAAACGGCTCTGAAATCGGAGGCGGAAGCATCCGTATCCATCAAAGGAAGCTGCAGGAAAAAGTATTTGAAGCACTTGGCATGGATCGGAAAACCTATGAGGAAAAATTCGGTTTTCTGCTTTCAGCTCTGGATTCAGGCGCTCCTCCCCACGGAGGCATCGCCTTTGGCTTTGACAGGCTTGTCATGATCCTGTGCGGACAGCCTTCTATCAGGGATGTTATTGCTTTTCCAAAAACACAGAAAGCAGCCTGTCTTCTTACCAATGCGCCATCTGAAACAAGCAAGGCGCAGCTTGACGAGCTCTCCTTGAAGGTCAAGACTGTAGTGCCTCAATAGATGCAAATTTTTCTTGACTTTTATTTAGCTCTTTAATATTTATAGTGTTTTCCAAATTCATTCCCCAGTAGCTCAGTTGGCAGAGCAAGTGGCTGTTAACCACTGGGTCCGCGGTTCGAGTCCGTGCTGGGGAGCCAAAAAAAATCAAGCTCGGTCAAATCATGACCGAGCTTTTTTTGTTTTTGCTCATCTATCAGAGTCCGCCGCAGGCGGATTAGAGACTGCAGAACATTATGATTTATTCAGACTTTTCCCGCAATTTGAGCAGTATTTATCTTTCTCTTCAACCGGCCCATTACAATTAACACAGCGCTTGTGAGGCAAAACAAGCTCCATGAGAAGCTGACCCTTTGTAACAGGAACCATTTTTTTATCGGCTTTGTAGTCGGCAAATACAGGAACACGCTTTACAACACCATTCACAGGAGAGGTTATGCCGTATTCGACCTTCATAAGGGCCAGGTTAAATATCTCTTCACCGGCTTTAACATTATCCCCTGCTTTTTTGTGAACCAGCCATAGATCGGCATCAAACGGAGCGCCTATCTGATACGGATTGCTTTCATCGGCCATTTCTATCCCTTTCTTTTCAGCAGATCTCTTTGCAACCTGTATCTCTTCTACAAAGACTTCGTGATCCAGCCTGTAGCGTATTCTTCTTGTGCCGTTTTTACTGATATTACCGAGTCGCATGACCTCTATGATATGAATTTTTCCATCAGAGGTCCTGAACTCCCTTTCAACCCCCGGCTCTAACCCTTCAAACCATATATCATCCGGCAGTACATTCGGATCGGCAAATTTTTCAAGGTTTTTGATGAGCTTTAATGCATCGCCCGGATGGTTCAGATAATTAACCTGTTCATTTTCCGTGGCTTCCCTGCCGATGTGCGAAGCTAATTCGCTTGACAATCCATCAATATCAACAGGGGGAAGAAAATTAAGAGGACTTTCTTCAGTTCTTGCAGCAACTGCATCTTCCCATGTGTCTCCGAATACAGATTGATAAATCCATTCCTGCGGCCAACCAAGAGGAAGTTTTCCGAATTTCCCAAGCAGAAGATTTTTTAAAGCATCGTTTGCATGCACAAAAAGAATCTTGCGGTCTTCCTTTGTCTGTTCGTCTAACTTATCTTCGGAGATAGAAGTAACTTTTTTGAGGAGATCGATAATTCTCCGGACTTCGGGCATTCCACCCCGCTCATAAGCCTTTACAACCATCATGTAGCCGTTGGTCCATGTAATCTGAGAACCCGGAGTCACATCATGGTATCTTATCAGCTTCCGATAGAGTTCAAGAACCAGCAGTATGCTCGGAAGAAGAAATGCATAACCCTGTTTCAGCGCTCCTTCCTGGCTGCTTGAAGTAGCGCCGCCCGGAAGCCCGTGCAGGGTAACATCGTGATCAATTCCAAGAAAGGTCGGCCTGCAGTAATGATCATATACAGGCATAATCTGCTTTAAAACAAAGGCTGTTTCCCTGATCCTCTCTTTATCAAGACGTGTCTTTAAACCAAGCTCCCCTTCAATGTATGCCAGCACAGGCATAACCGCTGTCTGTCCGTAAAACCGAACGCTCGGGCCGTCACCAACATCCAGTATCCTGGCTCCTGCCTGTGCCGCTGCTCCAAGCGCAGGCACTGCAAGACCATCTGTGGCATGACGATGGTATTGAACAATCAAGTCAGGATACTTATCGAGAATGGCCGATATCAGGTTTTTGATAAACCGCGGGGGGCACACGCCTGCCATATCTTTAAGGCAGAATATGATCTCTCTTGACGCCTTATCCTTCTCACACTCCAGTATCCTACCGACCATTGAAAGTATATCGTCAAGCACACCAAGATAATGAGGCACATCAAAACCCTGAGCCCAGCTCAAACTGATGGCAGGTTGAAAAATACGGTTTTCCTTTTTCAGAACGATCTCGGCAAACGGAGCCATGTTTTCGATGTGATTCAGAAAGTCAAAACAGCGTACCACATGATAATGCTTAACTATCATCTCCCCTGTCCGCTTCATGACCTCCCTGCCCTGGGGAGCATAACCAAGCACGTTTGTTGAACGGATAAGGATAAGCTTCTGGGTGTTCGGAGCAAATTCATTCCAGTCTGCCGCCTCTTCCCAGGGGTCTGTCATACACCCAAGCATTGCCACATGGTAATGGGCTCCGCCCCCATTTTCTATGGATACATATCCGCAACGGTCAATAATCGGCCCGATCAGCCGATCAGCAAAAAGACGGAATCGATTTCCTGTTTCCGACTGCGTGATATCCCTGGGAGTGGTATTGCAAAATTCTACGTATTCCGAGTTTCGCAAATAACTCAAAACCTTTTCCCTGTGATCGTTGGGATCAAACAAAGGCTGATAAGAAAGGTCATTGGCTGCATCCTTCGTAACACGGGAGACATTTACAGCCATAGGGCCTACCTTGGAATCGCCGAATTGCCGGTAAGTTCCAAACCCGATATATGGATTATATCCCTTTGCCGTAATTTCAGCCATAAGGTTTGCAAGCCGTATTTCTTCGGGAATGACCTCCCTGTAAGACATTAATTCAGGTGTATTATCGATAAATCTTGTATCAATTTCGCCTGCCCTGAATCTGGGATGGGAAATCACCTTTTTATGAAACGGAATCGTTGTTTTCAGACCGCCGATAAAGTACTCTAGGAGAGCCCTGTCCATGATTGCCAGGGTTTTTTCCCATGTAGCTCCATGGGTCATAAGAAGACTGGCCAGGGAATCGTAAACCTTGGGAAATTCGTATCCGTAGAATACACATGAATCAAGCCTGACCCCTTCACCTCCCGGAGAAAGATACCGCGTTATTTCACCGGCATTGGGTTGAAAATTGTTTTGCGGGTCCTCAAAATTGATCCGGCACTGCATGGCATATCCCCTTGGCTTCAGGTCGTCATGTTTTAACCGGAGTTTTTCACCAAAGGATATCCGTATCATTTCTTCCGCTAAATCTATCTCATAAAGAATTTCTGTAATCCCGTGTTCAACCTGAAGCCTGGTGTTAGCCTCAATAAAGTAAAAATTCTGTTTTTCATCCACAAGAAACTCAAATGTTCCGATAGAATCATACCCGACGGCAGATGTAATATTTAAGGTTGCATCTTTTAATGCTTTTCTTAATTTCTCATCCATCCCCTTCCATGGAGACGGAGTAATTTCCAGCAATTTCTGGTTCTTTCGCTGCGTTGAACAATCCCGCTCATTTAATACTGCAGCATTGCCGAATGAATCGCAGATAGCCTGTATTTCCATATGCCTGACAGATGTAAGAAATTTTTCAATGTATAGATTTGGGTTGTCGAAACTGGCTTCTGCTATGGCAGAGGCTTTGATAAAATGATGCTCCAGCTCCTCGGGGGATTCAACAATTACGATCCCCCTGCCGCCGCCGCCCCCTTCGCTCTTTATCATAACAGGGTAGCCGATATCACCGGCAACCTGTTTTGCCTCTTCGAGACCCACTGCGCTGTCAGATCCAGGTATTACCGGCACTGAAACCGATTTTGCGATATTACGGGCTGTAACTTTGTTGCCTAATTTTTTCATTGGATTTTCCGAAGGGCCGATGAAAATAATTCCATTTTGCTTGCACAAAGAAGGAAACCGGTTGTTCTCCGCTGCAAAGCCCCAGCCGGGATGAAGAGCCTTAACATCATGCTGTTTTGCAATTCGCACAATTTCCTTAATATCCAGATATCCTTTTTCCGTGCGGATAGTGTAAGCCTTGTCTGCCTTGGAAACATGAGGCGCAGTTTTATCCTCCTCTGTGGCAAACGCCACATATATACCTCCCATTTCACGGATGGTACGCCCTATTCTAAGGGCCGGTATTCCACGATTGGCAACTCCTACTCTAAGATTTTGTATTGGTGAACTCATAATAATCTCCTTTGAAATTCTTGCGGTAATGCGGTAAAGTGCAGCAGCAAGCTCTTTACGAATGTATTAAACTTTGTTATTATAGATTAATTGTTTATAAAAATCTATACATAAAACAAATTCATTTTCAATTAACATACTCAAGTTTCGCACCCTTGATTTCTATCAATATCAAGACGGTAAGGGTTGAAAATAACATTTTTGCAGCGAAATCATTTGCTTATATTTTGTAAACAACATCTAAGTGCAACATAGATTACGATCAGGCCTGCCTGTGCGTTGCACGCAGACAGGTGCGGGCACGCACAGGCAGGGATAAAACGAGTCTACGAGTTGGATGTTTGCAAACCGGCATATATTGGATTGCGGACTGCGCTTTACATGGGAAGAACATAATTTGATTCAATCTGTCTTTTTAGCTTGACGTTTTATAACAATCTGTTAGTTAATAATAGCGATAGCAGGCAAAATCTTTGCAAATACATAGTCAAAGGTTCCAGTTAAAATTAACTATTAGAAAAAGGAGATTGTTTGTTTTGGCAAATGGAATTGTAAAATGGTTCAGTAATCAAAAGGGATACGGTTTTATTGAGCAGGAAGAAGGTGAAGACGTATTTGTTCACTTCTCATCAATTGGCGGGGACGGATTCAAGACCCTTACAAAAGGTGACCGCGTATCCTTTGATATTGAACAGGGCGATAAAGGGCCGGCGGCAGTTAACGTCGAAAAGTTGTAACTCTTTTAAACAACCAAATAAAGGCATCTCATCAAAACAGGAAGAGATGCCTTTTTATTTAAACATAGAAAACCTGGCCCTCAGGACCAGGTCAGAGTTTTCCGGCTCTGCCTGAAGAAACGCTGCAAAAGTTTAAAGTGAACTAAAGTGCCTAAAGTGAGCTAAAGTTAAGGAATTCTATCAATTATATAAAATCAGTGGAGCGAAGCAACTCCACAACTTTAGGCACTTTAGCTCACTTTAGGCACTTATAACTTATACGGTTTTAAGTACAACAGCCCCTTTCAGGGGCAAACCAAAGCCTGGTCCTTTGGGCCAGGATTCTTTACTTAATGACAACAAAATTACAAAACAGGCATACCTCTCTCATAGGAATCATCTCGGACACCCATGGTTTCCTGCCCCATCTGGCTGTCGAAGCCTTAAAAAATACCGATCTGATCATTCATGCCGGAGACATAAACAGGCCTGATCTGCTTTCAGCTTTACAGTCTATAGCCCCTGTCGTTGCTGTGCGTGGCAATATGGATAATGGCGAATGGGCTTTGGAATTACCTGAAACCGAAATAGTCGAGGTTGGCGAAGCCTTGTTGTATGTGCTTCATGACCTGAACAAACTTGATATAAATCCTGCTGTCGCCGGTTTTAGCGCTGTTATAAGCGGTCATTCCCACCAGCCCTCTTGCGAGAAAACAAATGGAGTATTATTCTTAAATCCTGGAAGCGCCTCTCTGCCGCGCTCAAATTATACCGCCTCAGTAGCCCTGATGTATGTGCGCGGAAGCTCTCTGGATATCAAGTTCATCGAACTTGAATAATGGTTAATCAAAATTCAGGGCTGGTCCATAACGGCAGTTGCCCTGCATCCCCTACGCCAAGAGATTCGAAAACCCTTAAAATGGCCCTGGAACTGTTGAGAGTATAAAAGTGAATACCTCTGACATTATTATTGATAAGATCCCTTACCTGCCCCGTTGCCCATTGAATACCAACATTTTCAACATATTCGCTATGTTGGGCCCGTGTAACCGATTTTAACAGGCCGGCAGGAAAACGGGCGCCTCCAGCAAGTTCCGCCATACGAATTATTCCCTTGCGAGTTGTAATCGGCATGATCCCCGCGATAATGGGAATATGTATACCGGACAGCTCGCACCGTTCACAAAAATCGTAAAAGTCCCTGTTGTCAAAAAAAAGCTGGGTAACTATATAGTCGGCTCCGGCATCTACCTTTGCCTTTAGATATTCTATTTCCTTGAGCCTGTTGGGAGTCATCGGATGTCCCTCAGGAAAACCGGCAACACCGATACAAATACCGGGGAAATATTTTTTGATAAAGGCTACCAGATCTGAGGCATAAGCAAAACTATTCTCAGGATGAACCCACTCTGACTGGCCTTTTGGCGGGTCACCACGCAATGCAAGTATATTTTCAACCCCGCTTTCGATATTTTTTTCAAGAAACAGTTTAATCTCATCCCTGCTCGAGCCAATACATGTTAAATGAGATACTACTGTCAAGCCCATTTCCTTTTGAATACGAACAACCAGATTATATGTATAATCATGCGTCGATCCGCCGGCTCCGTAGGTAGCGCTGACATAGGACGGCTTAAGCGGCATTAGATCCGAAATAGCCGAAAACAGTTTGTCTATGCCCTCTTTTGTTTTTGGAGGAAAAAATTCAAAACTAAAAGATATTTTCACTGTATCGAGGATGTCTTTAACCAGCATTTGTTTTTCCTTATTTTATATTGCTTTCACCACAAAGAGCACGAAGAAAGGCTCTTTTGGATTACATAACATCTGATAAATGTCAATCATTTAAGGAACTTTTGTCCTGCTCATGCGGCTTTGGAAGAAAAAAGATTATCGGAACTCCTGCCAGCCCTAACAAGGCGCTCACGGCAAGAGTGGTTTTAAGGCCAAATAAATCCGCAAGCCATCCTGCAAAAAATATAACCGCAGCAGTGGTAATAAAACTAATACCCATGAACAAACCGTTGGCGGTTCCCCTGTGGTTTTTAGAATAGTCCTGAACAATAGCAAGATTTACAGGCGAAACAGCAAAAAGACATAATCCCAGCAATGCTAATAAGGGGAATAATATCCAGCCGGTGGCATATACAAAGGCAATCATTAAAACGCTTGAAGCAGGCATGGCTGTGAGAAGCACCGTTTTCCGCCCTACCCTGTCACTAAGCGTACCTCCAATAAAGGTGCCAACAGTGCCAAATGCCTCAAGAACCGCCAGGCTTATCCCTCCTATCCACAAACTCTTCCCGGATACAACCATATAGGTTGGAAGAAATGCAACAAGCGTTGCAACCATGAATGCCCGGGAAATCATTATACCTGTTAAGGGAATCATCAAACGGCGTAATGCCCTCCAGGTTTTTCCAAGGTTGTCCTCCGGCCGCTTACAGGGACAGGTTTCTGTATCTTTCAGATAGAAGAACAATAACCCTGATGCTAACAGACCGATAATCATAACAGGATAGCTTCCTTCAAACCCCCAAAAGGACACAGCCCATACGGCAAACAGAGGACCAACTGTCCTTGCCAGTTCCCCTGCGGTCATCCAGAAGCTCATTCCTCTGCCAATGGCTCTATCCGACATTCTTGTAATCATGACCGGTCCAAGGACATGGAAAACCGCCGCACTCATTCCCGCAACTAACAAAAGGATACACACAACAATATAATTAGGTGCGACACCGATCAAACTCATTGAAACCGCTGTAACAAAAGGTGCACAGATTGCCGGGTATCGCATATCAATACGGTCGGATATTACTCCTAAAAGAGGATTTAAAAGAGATGGGAGGCGAAAAAAAACCGTTAGTGATCCGGCAAGGATCATGGTCAGCCCAAACTTAGCGATAAGAAGCGGCAGGAATACTGCCAGGAAGCTTGAATAGACATCATGTATAAAATGACCTCCGGAAATAATTAATATCCTGGAAGCCTTAAAATCTGATCTTTCCTTAACCAATGTTACCTCATACTAAATGTAATTTCGTAACTGCTCAGATTATTAGCCTGAAGGCTGTAGGCTGAAGGATATTGATACCTCTCCAACATCAAAAGCCGTATTTGGAGATAGTATATTTGAATGGCTATGCTATTATTAAGTTTTATGAGTCTTTTTCCTAAAAGCCTTTAGCCTTCAGCCTATCTGCCTGAGTTACGCAATCTATCATTTAACAGGCTGATGCTCAACCTTTTAATAATGATATTGACAAAACAGGGCATCAGAATTAATTAAGACTCATAAAAAACTAACGACTGCTACAAAGCTTGCTCTGTCTACCGCTTAAATATGATGCAAATTCAAAAATATCCCGGGCTACCACAAAAATCTGCACCTCTAATTCTTGCTCCTGCCGGGAATAAAGCTTCATTCTTAGCCGCCCTTGCGGCTGGCGCCGATGCCGTTTACTGCGGCCTGAAAAGCTTTTCAGCGCGCATGGAGGCAAAAAACTTCACCGTTGAAGAACTTTATCCTCTAAAACAACTTGCTCAGGATATGGGCATTAAGGTCTATGTAGCATTAAACTCCATATTAAAACCCGGCGACATAAACAGAGTCGGGAAAATACTGGTTAAGTTAGACCGCCTTGTAAAACCGGATGCTCTCATAATTCAGGATCTGTCTTTTGTGGAACTGGCAAGGCAGACAGGTTTTTCCGGTGAACTTCATCTATCGACACTGGCCAATGTCAGCCTCCCGGCAGCCTTGAAACCCATCCGGGAAAAACTCGGAATCGACCGTGTAGTTATTCCAAGAGAACTCAGCATAGATGAAATAAAAACCATGGCATCAGCCTGCCCCCACGGTCTTTCTCTCGAAGTATTCGTGCATGGGGCTCTTTGCTATGGAGTTTCCGGAAGATGTTACTGGAGCAGCTATTTTGGTGGGAAAAGCGGTCTCAGAGGAAGATGTGTCCAGCCATGCCGCAGGCTTTACACACAAAAGGGGCAAAAAAGAAGATTCTTTTCATGCCGGGATCTCAGCCTTGACGTTCTCGCCAAGGTTCTTTTGTCTGTTCCTGAAGTAAACACCTGGAAAATCGAAGGCCGCAAAAAAGGCCCGCATTATGTCTTTTATACGACACAGGCGTACAGAATTTTAAGGGATCAGGGAACAGATCCAAAGATGAAAAAAATCGCCATCGGGCTTCTCGAGCATGCCCTGGGACGAACAGGAACCCATTATAATTTTTTGCCCCAACGTCCACAAAACCCCATTAATATAGACGGTCAAAGCGGCTCTGGCCTTCTTGTAGGAAAAATACAGGGCGGAAAACAAAGACCGTATTTAAACCCAAAAACAGAACTTTTGCCGGGAGATCTCCTGCGAATCGGATATGAGGACGAATCATGGCATACAATTCACAAGGTAAGCAAATATGTGCCTAAAAGGGGGCGCCTCTATTTGAAGCTCTCTTCCGGAAAAAAGGATGCCGGCATGGCGCCTGTTTTTCTCACAAACAGGCTGGAAAAAACGCTTGGGGAAATGTTATCCGAACTGGAAGCAAAGCTTGCCGTATCACAAAAAACGCAACCTGCCACCTCGACCTTTATTGCCGGACTTCCTGCAAAAGATCCAAAAAAATCCGGGGGAAAAGGAAAGATACTCGAGATGCATGTACACAGAAAGCCAAGCAGCTTAAAACAGGGTCTGACCGGAGTCTGGCTCTCTGACGAAGCTCAAAAAGGGTTGCAAAAGAGTGTTAAGCAGAAAATATGGTGGTGGCTTCCCCCTGTAACCTGGCCGGAAGACGAGACAAAACAAAAAAATCTTATCGAACTCGCTGAAAAAAACGGTTGCCGGAATTTTGTGCTGAACTCTCCGTGGCAGATAAATCTTTTCTCAAACCCAAAAAAATTGAACCTCTGGGCCGGGCCATTTTGCAATATCGCAAACAATACGGCCATCAGCATCCTGTCATCACTTGGTTTTGCAGGTGTTATTGTAAGTCCGGAACTAAGTCGTAAAGATTATTTGCTCCTTCCAAAACACAGCCCCCTGCCGCTTGGCATAGTTATCGAAGGATACTGGCCTGTAAGCATATCACGAATCCTTTGTGAAAATTTTAAAACAGAGACAATTTTTTCAAGTCCAAAAGGGGAAGACGCCTGGGTCAAAAAACAGGGATCCGATTTCTGGATCTATCCAAACTGGAATCTTGACATAAAAAGTAAAAAAGATGAGCTTCAAAGGGCGGGGTACAGCCTGTTTGCATATCTTCATGAGCCGCTTCCGGCAAATATAAAGCTAAAGAAAAGGCCCGGGTTGTGGAACTGGAATCTGGGTTTACTTTAACCCGAATATTTTTTTCTCATTTTCGGCTTTTCAATTTTTCCGGTGGGACTTCTCGGAACATCATCGAAAAAGATTTTCCTTGGCCGTTTATACCTTGGTAGTTTTTCACAAAAATTTGCAACCTCTTCTTCGTTCATATTAAATGAGGATTTTACCTTTATCACGGCCGCAACTATTTCTCCAAGACGATCATCGGGAACCCCTATCACCCCGACATCATGAATCTTATCGTTGCACATGATAAAATTTTCTATTTCAACAGGAAAAATATTTTCTCCTCCTGTTATGATAACATCCTTTTTCCGGTCAACAAGCCATATAAACCCATCATCATCCATTCGGGCAATATCTCCTGTAAGCAGCCATCCATCAACAAGAGTTTTTGCAGTTGCCTCGGGATTCTTGTAATACTCCTTCATAACACCATCACCCCTAATTAAAAGCTCACCAGTCTCACCATTGGGCAAAGGTTTCATGTCGCTGTCAACAATCATGCATTCCCAGCCAAACCCCGGAAGGCCGATTGCCCCGACCTTATGAAGATTCTCCATTCCAAGATGTACGCAGCCGGGGCCTGTGGCCTCTGTCAGGCCGTAGTTTGTATCGTAATCATGATTTGGAAAAATCTTTTTCCATTTATTAATAAGGCTCGGAGGAACCGGCTGGGCGCCTATATGCATAAGTCGCCACCGCTCAAGATTATAATCGCCTAAATCAATGTCATTATCTTCAATGGCAACAAGTATATCATGTGCCCAGGGAACAAGGAGCCATACAATAGTGGCCTTCTCTTCGGAAACAGCTTCCAGTATCCATTTGGGGCTTACCCCTTTCAGAATAACAGACCTTGCCCCGACAATAAAATTGCCGAACCAGTGCATCTTTGCTCCTGTGTGATACAGCGGAGGTATGCACAGAAAATTATCTTCATGTGTCTGTTTGTGGTGATTATTTTCAACGAGACAGGCAAACTCAAGGTTACGATGGGTCAAAAGCACAGGTTTCGGAACGCCGGTAGTGCCGGATGTAAAATATAAGGCCGCTCCATCAGACAAAACCAACTCCACTTTCGGATCTGCTGTAGAACTTGAGGATATAACCTTATCACACTGCTGCGCATAATCAGGACATGTTTTATCAGATCCTGCAAAAATATATGTTGTAATGGTTTTGCTTAAAAAAGCTTTAATCGGATCTATTCTGTCAATAAATTCTTCCCCAAAAATAATAACTTTTGCTTCCGCAATCTCTGCACACATCCTGATATCATCGGCTAAAAATCTGAAATTCAAAGGAACAGCCCAGGCGCCGGAACGAAGTATACCGAAATATACAGGGAGCCATTCTATACAGTTCATCATAAGCTGGACAACCTTATCCCCTTTTTTTATCCCTTTGGAAATAAGGACATTGGCGATGCGGTTGGCCTGTCTGTTGAATTCATCCCATGTTATTTCCCTGCGTATATTCCTTGCGGGCTCTCTTTCAATAAGAGCAACCTCGTGACCATAAATCCCGGCGTTTTTGTCTAACATCTCAGTTATAAGCATATTTTCTTCCTAAAAAATTGATGGCGTTGTAAAAAGTCCCATCTGCAGTATTGCGGTGAGCTTCAGGTATGATTTAATTTAAATCAGGGAACTGTTTGAACGTATTAGAAATCGTTAAGAAAGAACCTGACACGATATTGTTATTTATAAAGAATCGTTCAGATTGTCACAATTATTATTTTTATTTATGGACTGTTCTTTCTTTACGATTTCTTATACGTGAGTTTTTCCTAGTTTAAATTAAATTATACCTGGAGCGGATATATTTTCAAAAGGCTAAATTGTTGCGATTTTGTAAACTTCTGCTCCTAAAAAAATCCCGCAATACATAATGATGTATGCGGGATTTTAAAGCAATTGTTATTTCACATTATTTTTTATCTTCATCTTTTACTTCTTCAAAATCAGCATCCACCACATCCTCGTCAGGCTTAGAAGGTTCCGGTTTTGCTTCGCTTCCAGCGCCTTCTTCAGCCTGCTGAGCGCCCTGCGAAGCCTGCTGATACATAGCCTCCGCAAGCTTATGGGAAGACTGTGTTAACTCATCACTTATACGGCTGATTTCTTCTTTATCTTCCCCTTCAATGGCCTTCTTGAGACGCTTTGTAATCTCCTCAATCTGGCTCTTTGTTGCGCTGTCAACCTTGTCTCCAAGGTCCTTAATAGATTTTTCGGTTGAATACATCAGAGCATCCGCTGCATTACGGGCCTCGACCAATTCCTTTTTCTTTTTATCATCCTCGGCATGAAGCTCTGCATCTTTTACAAGGTTGTCGATGTCTTCCTTTGAGAGGCCGGAAGATGCCGTGATCTGAATTGACTGTTCCTTACCCGTAGCCATGTCCTTTGCAGCAACATTTACAATGCCATTGGCATCAATATCAAATGTCACCTCTATCTGGGGCACGCCCCTTGGCGCAGGTGGTATGCCGACAAGCTCAAAACGACCCAGGGTTTTATTGCCGGCCGCCATCTCACGTTCCCCCTGGAGTACATGAATAGAAACTGCGGGTTGACTGTCTGCGGCGGTAGAAAAAACCTGGCTCTTTTTTGTCGGAATGGTTGTATTCTTTTCAATCAGTCTTGTCATTACCCCGCCAAGTGTTTCGATTCCAAGCGAAAGCGGCGTAACATCAAGAAGAAGCACGTCCTTGACATCGCCTTTTAAAACCCCGCCCTGAATGGCTGCGCCGATGGCTACAACTTCATCAGGATTAACGCCTTTATGGGGGTCTTTGCCAAATATTTTCTTAACCCGATCCTGTACCGCCGGCATGCGTGTCATCCCGCCTACAAGAATAACTTCATTAATATCGCCTGTGCTCAATTTTGAATCCTTAAGCGCAATACGACACGGTTTTTCCAGTTTGTCCAACAAATCGCCGATAAGCGCTTCCAGCTTTGCCCTCGTTAATTTAATGTTAAGATGCTTCGGGCCGCTGGCATCTGCTGTTATGAACGGAAGGTTTACATCTGTTTCAATAGATGTTGACAGCTCCATCTTTGCCTTTTCAGCCGCCTCTTTAAGCCGTTGCAAGGCCATCTTGTCATTCCTGATATCAATCCCCTGATCCTTTTTGAATTCAGTCGCCAGATAATCGATAATCCGGAGATCAAAATCCTCGCCTCCAAGATGGGTATCGCCGTTTGTTGACTTGACTTCAAAGACCCCTTCGCCAATTTCAAGGATGGACACATCAAAGGTGCCTCCGCCAAGATCAAAGACAACGACCTTTTCTTCCTTTTTTTTGTCAAGACCATATGCAAGTGACGCTGCTGTTGGCTCATTTATTATCCTCAAAACATTGAGACCGGCGACCTTGCCTGCATCTTTAGTCGCCTGCCGCTGGCTGTCATTAAAATAAGCCGGCACAGTTATAACCGCATCTGTAATACTTTCTCCAAGGTATTCTTCCGCTGTTTTTTTGATATTTGCCAAAATAAATGACGATACCTCTGCCGGGCTGTGAAGCTTCCCGCAAAGGTTTATGCGAATATCGCCATTGCTTGCCTGCTCAAGCTTGTAGGGAAGCACCTTGATATCACTCTGCACTATAGGTGTAGCATATTTCCTGCCAATCAGCCTTTTTACGGCAAAGACAGTGTTTTCAGGGTTTGTTATAGCCTGCCTTTTCGCGATTTGACCGACCAATCGCTCGCCACTGTCTGTTACAGCAACGATAGAAGGGGTTGTGCGCCCTCCTTCAGGATTCGTAATTACCTTTGGATCGGCGCCTTCCATAATAGCCACACATGAATTTGTGGTGCCGAGATCGATTCCAATTATTTTGCCCATCTATTCTCCTCCTTAAACCTTATATAAATATAATTATTATATTACTTTTGATTTTTCAGCCTATGCTTGTTATTTTTTTTCATCTCCGGTTTTTTCTTTTGACGTGGAGACTACAACCATAGCCGGCCTTATCAATCTGTCATGCATCATATATCCCTTTTGCATCTCATTTGTTACAATATTCTCAGGATGACCATCTGTCTCCTCCTGCATGACGGCCTGATGGATAGCCGGATCAAAAGGCTTTCCCAAAGACTCAACCGGCTTTACACTGAACTTTTCAAAAATATTCAGTATCTCCTTCAGAGTCATAGCGACCCCTTCCACCAAACCTGTACGAGCCTGTTTATTGCTTTGCGAATCCAGCGCCCGCTCAAGATTGTCCACAACAGAGAGCATCTCTTTTATCAACGATTCATTTGAAAACTTCCTGAATTCACTCATTTCACGTGTAGATCGCTTTTTATAGTTCTCAAATTCAGCAGAAACCCTTAAAAAACGGTCATAGTTTTCCTTTGCCTCCTGCTCTGCCGTCTCAAGCTTTGCATCCAACTCCTTTATCGGATCAACGGGCCCTGTTTTAGCCTCTTTATCAATATCGCCTCTTTTTTTTTCTTTATCCTTTATATCAACTATATCAACCTTACCGGTTTCAACGCTTTTTTTTACTTTCTTTTTGTCTGACATAAGCCGGAATATTCCCCTTAATTATATCTCTCTGATTTGATAGATATTTTTGATGAATAAATTCGATTTGTTACAAATTCATCAAAAATAACAATGATAGAAAAATAATACTGTTTGGAGTAATGTCAAGGCAACAACCGGGGGAGAGTAAGAAAGATGTCAATATTTAAAAATGGTTGCGCACCCCCTATCGAATCTTTTCCTCAAAACATATAGCCATAAAATTGATCGGAATCGATCCACGACACAGACCGCATCACTTATCGCTGCTTCCTTCCGGACCTGACGAGGTTCATGACCGTCTGTTGCGCGGCGACCGATCGGAATGGCTTAATACTTTCAGGAGTAAAAACCCTTTAGAGGGAATTCAGCCCCGCATAAAGCGGATTTCGGGTAAAGGGCACCGCTAACTCCCCGCCTAGCACAACCATTTTTATAATATAATTTATCAAATCAATTTTTCAAGAAAAAAAAACTTTAACATACTGCCGGTAAAAAGTATAATTTACCACGGAGCGCACAGAGAACACAGAGATAACTGTTTGTAATTGCTGTATTCCAACCTTCCCATGAATGACAAAAGTGTGCCTTTTTGACTTTTTACGATTTCATCAAAATTAGTTGCTCTGAAAAGAACACATTCCACAATATAGACTGTTGTTTTTAGCCCAAGACGCAACATTTAGTGTTTTTTATTGACATATAAACATCTCTATCATAGCTATAAAAAATAGGTAAAAGTTCAGCCGCTAAGTCACAAAGCTTTGTGGCGAAACTATTACAAAAATAGATATAATTCCGCATATGCTAAGAAAACTCAAAAAAAACAGTGATAGAAAAATGCCTAAGTTTTTAATCCTTTTATTATTATCATGCTATTCGGTAACCGCCGGATGCGCTGTCTTTGTAGCTGGAGCCGGCACAGGCGCCGCAATCTATACCTATAAGTGTGGAGAACTGAAAAGGTCGTACCAGGCATCATTTGACAAAACAATTCTTGCATGTAACGCTGCCTTAAAAAGCTTGAAAATAACAATAAGAGAAAAAACACCCGACGGCATACAAACCAGAATCAAAGGCAAATGTGCTGATAAAAAATCTGTTACTATCAAAATTAAAATGATAGCTCCCGAGATTACCGAAATCTCCATCCGTTCCGGCATAATCGGGTTATGGGACAAAAAAAGATCCGGATCGATTCATGCCAGCATCGCTCAAAGGCTACAATAAATTATTACACAACGTTGAACAGACCATTAAAAAGTACAGGATGTTTCAACAGGGTGATTCTGTTCTTGTCTGTATATCAGGAGGATCTGATTCTGTAGCTCTTTTGCATATTTTGCACAAACTGACCCCAAAGTTTTCTCTCCGGCTGGGTGTCGCCCATCTGAATCACGGCCTCCGTCAAAAAGATTCGGATAATGATGCCGAATTCGTTGCGACCCTTGCAGGGGATCTTGATTTGCCCTTCTATATCAGCAAAGAGGATGTTCGTACATTTCAGCGCCGGCATAAACTGTCTATGGAAGAAGCTGCCAGGCGCGTTCGTTATGCCTTTTATGACAAGGTCGCAGAAAAAAACAGGTTCAACAAAATAGCTCTTGGCCACAATTCCAATGATAATGCAGAACTTATATTGATGTATCTATTTCGAGGCAGCGGTCCTTTAGGCATTTCGGGAATACCCCCGGTAAGAAACACCGGAAATCCGGGCACAAAGATTGTCCGTCCTCTGATAATGGTAACAAAATCCGAGATATCCGGTTTTTTGAAGGAAAAAGGATTAAAACATGTCTTTGACATATCAAATCTGGACACAAAGTATCTTCGTAATAGAATACGTCATCATTTAATCCCTTCTTTAAAAGAATCTTACAATCCGGGAATAATAAAAACACTTAACCGGCTTGCTTCAATTATTAGAGTTGAAGAGGAATGGATTGAAGAAATAATAGAGCCTGTCTTCAAACAATCTATTTTAGACATAAAAAATGATAAAATCACACTTTCTGTCCCGATAATTAACAAAATACATATCGCTGCCCGCAGAAGGATAATCAGAAAGGCTATTGCAACAATAAAAGGTAATTTAAGACGTATAACATTTGCCCATATCGATTCTATAGTTACTCTTTTGAACGACAAATCGGTCTATAATTGTCTTGATCTGCCTGATCGTATCAGGGTTAAACGAAACAGGGATGTTCTTTTCTTGTCTAAAGAAAAGAAAAGGTTGCGTGACTTAAATATCAGATCCGATAAAACCAAAGAGGTTTCTTTTGAATACAGCATCTTAAAACCAGGGGTCAAACCTGAATTAGTATTTGTCAAAGAGACAGGTCTGCATCTCAAATTTACCGAGATCGATATCGATCACCTGCCTGATACCTATTGTGCTGGACATAATGTAGCTTTTTTTGATATGGATACTTTAAGTTTCCCTCTTGTTCTAAGGAGTTTTCAGCATGGAGACCGTTTTAACCCCCTTGGAATGAACGGTTCGCAAAAGGTAAAAAAATTTCTCATAAACAAGAAGATCCCAAAACCGGAACGATTCAGATATCCCATCCTGCTTAACAAAGAAAAAATTATCTGGGTTATCGGTCTTAGAATAGCTGACTTTGTTAAAGTAAAACCTTCAACCAAATTTGTGCTTAAAGCCGAACTTTCACTTGCTTAATTAACTATAATGATTAATTTAGTCGAATCAATCCAAACTTATATTCAGGAGGGATACAACTTTTGAACCCATTTTATAAAAATCTTGCCTTATGGCTCGTCATCACACTGATGATGGTGATGCTATATAACCTTTTCAATCAACAGCGCCAGCCTGAAACAAATATAGGTTATACTGAATTTCTTGCCATGGTTGATAGCGAACGTATAGCCGAAGTGGTTATTCAGGGCCAGGAACTCTTTGTGACCGATACAAATCGCAATCACTTTAAGGTGTTTGCACCCCAGGATACCGATCTCATCAAAATCCTCAGGCAAAAGGATGTGGCCATTAATGCAAAACCGCCGACAGAGTCGCCCTGGTATATATCCGTCCTTGTTTCATGGCTCCCGATGATCGTGCTGATCGGGATATGGATATTTTTTATGAAACAAATGCAGTCAGGAGGCGGCAAGGCTCTCTCTTTCGGTAAGAGCCGCGCCCGTCTGCAATCTGACTCGTCAGCTAAAGTTACATTTGACGATGTTGCAGGAATAGAAGAAGCAAAAGAGGAACTTGGCGAAATAATCGACTTTCTGAAAGAACCGAAAAAGTTCACACGTCTTGGTGGACGCATACCCAAGGGGGTCCTCCTGATGGGGCCGCCGGGCACAGGCAAAACCCTCCTTGCACGCGCAATTGCAGGTGAAGCAGGCGTTCCTTTCTTTAGCATCAGCGGTTCGGATTTTGTAGAGATGTTTGTGGGAGTCGGCGCATCCCGTGTAAGAGATCTTTTTGTTCAGGGCAAAAAGAACGCACCATGTATTATATTTATCGACGAACTCGATGCTGTCGGAAGACACCGTGGGGCCGGTCTTGGAGGAGGACATGATGAACGGGAGCAAACTTTAAACCAGCTTCTCGTCGAAATGGACGGATTTGAATCAAATGAAGGGGTTATTATGATATCTGCCACAAATCGGCCGGACGTACTCGATCCAGCTCTTCTTCGTCCCGGGCGTTTTGACCGCCAGGTATTTGTTTCGCTGCCAGATATCAAGGGACGCGAAGAAATACTGAAGGTCCACATGAAAAAAACTCCTGTATCGCCTGATGTTGATCCCCTTGTTCTTGCAAAGGGAACGCCTGGATTCTCCGGCGCAGATCTGGAAAATCTTGTAAACGAAGGAGCCCTCCTTGCTGCTAAAAGAAATAAAGAAAAAGTTGATATGTCTGATCTGGAAGATGCAAAAGATAAGGTTTACATGGGGCTTGAACGCAAGTCAAAAGTAGTAAAAGAGGAAGATAAAAAAATCACGGCATACCACGAGGGCGGACACGCTCTTGTAGCGCGTCTTTTGCCATACACGGATGCAGTTAATAAGATAACTATTATCCCAAGGGGACGCGCGGCAGGCATTACATGGTTTCTGCCTGAAGAAAGGGATTTCAAGTTTAAAGACCAGCTTGAAAACGAGCTGTCGGTGGCATTTGGGGGGCGAGTAGCTGAAGAACTTGTCTTCAATCGTATCACCACCGGCGCTTCCAACGATATCAAACAGGCGACCGATATTGCCCAGAAGATGATACGCTCATGGGGCATGAGCGAATCGCTTGGCCCGCTTTCTTATGCTAAAGATGAAGAACAGATTTTTCTTGGCAGGGAAATAGCGCAACACAGGGACTATTCTGAAAAAACCGCAAGAAAAATCGATGAAGAAGTTACTGCTTTGATCAGCAAAAGCTACAATCAGGCAAAAACTGTTCTAAATGAAAACTTAGACATTCTTCACCAATTAGCGGAACTTCTGCTTGAAAAAGAAACCGTCAAGGGTGATGAGCTTGACAATCTAATTCTCTCCATGAAACCGGGTTTTGAACTGCCGGCAAAAAAAGGTAAAGATAAAGCTGAAAGCTGAAGACGCAACGATGTATAATATTGTATGCGGCGCTCATACCCTTGCATTAGGCGCCCGCACAAATATTATGGGCATCCTGAATGTAACACCCGACTCATTTTCAGATGGAGGAAAGTTTTTTACCCTTGATGCGGCAATAGCTCACGGCCAGAAACTTGCTGAAAACGGCGCTGATATTATTGACATAGGCGGTGAATCAACAAGACCATTTTCTGACACGGTTTCTGTTGAAGAGGAAACAAGGCGCGTTGTGCCTGTGATTGAAAAGTTAGCCAAACAGCTTTCAATCCCTATTTCCATTGATACCACAAAAGCCGGTGTAGCGAGACGCGCTGTTGAAGCCGGCGCTTCCATTATAAATGATATAAGCGCCTTGAGTACGGATAATGAAATAGCAGGTGTTGCCGTAAAATACTGCGTGCCGGTGATTTTGATGCACATGAAGGGAACCCCGAAAACCATGCAGGTTTCACCGGTTTATGATGATATCATCAAAGAAATAAAAGAGTTTTTCGAGAATAGAATCGATCTGGCTGAAAAAAACGGAATTTCAAGGTCTCAAATCATCATCGATCCAGGACTCGGTTTTGGCAAAACATTTGAACATAATTTTTTGCTGATTAAGCGTCTGCATGAATTTAAAACCCTTGGCGCTCCAATACTGGCAGGGCCTTCAAGAAAAGCATTTATACGAAACACCCTTAAGGGCCTTTCCGGCGACGATATTAAGCCTGATATGCCCGTAACGGAAACCGGAACCCAGGCCGCAGTTGCAGCCGCGGTTTTACATGGCGCCGACATCGTAAGGGTCCACGACGTTGCCGGCACTCGCACCACCTTAAAAATTATTGATGCAATTAAAAATGCATGAAACTCAATTTGATGAACTCGTAACCCCCTTAACCCATTAAATCATGCCATGCTTTTTGTCATAGACATTGGAAATAGTAACACCGTAATAGGTCTTTATGATGGCGTTCATCTATATAAAGACTGGAGAATACGTACCGAAAGAAATATAACTGAAGATGAATACAATGTCATAATCTCCAGCCTGTTTGCCGGAAGCGGTGTCAACCCAAAGCAAATTGACAAAACAATTATTTCCTGCGTAGTGCCGCCATTAGTATCTATTCTGAATTCATTCTGTCTTAAATATCTTGGGCATGTTCCATACTGGGTCGATGCCGGGTCTGCCGCTCACATGCCTATACTTTACGACAATCCGGCAGAAGTTGGAGCAGACAGGATCGTTAATTCCGTTGCGGCATTTCACAAATATAAAACAAGCCTTATTGTAGTTGATTTCGGCACAGCTACAACCTTTGATTCTATTTCAGAAAATGGAGAATACCTTGGCGGGGCAATCAGCCCGGGTATAATGATTTCTTCCGAAGCCCTGTTTATAAAAGCGTCCAAACTTCCCAGGGTAGAGATCGTTGATCCTCCTGATAAAGTAATCGGCAAAGACACGGCAAGCAGCATAAAGGCAGGTATTATCTATGGATATGCAGGGCTTGTTGATGGGATAGTCAGGCGGATGAAAATCGAAATGGGCTCTGACCCCAAAATAATTGCTACAGGAGGTCTGGCAAAACTCATGGCCGATATCTGCAAGACCATAGAGATTGTGGACACCACGCTAACCCTTGAGGGTCTCCGTATTATATACGAAGATATGGATCATATCAAAAAGAGTTGTTAGGATAATAAGGATTCAAGGGCAAGCGCTCAAATAAAAACTTTTTCTGCCTCTATCGCTGAATAATAAATATCGAACAAGGAATTTCGAATGATGAATTGTGGTATCGCTACGCTCCAGGCGTCGCCTACGGCTATGCCCCGGCAAGCTATCTTTTATACTAATAAAAATGATAGAATACCTTACTTCGATATTCATAATTCCTTGTTCGATATTCTGCGGTTCAAAACAAATCCGTAAGTTTGAATTCGTTTTTAAAAGCTAAAGTGTTACAAAAATTAAAGAAAAATTTTGCGCCTTTGCGTGAGATGTTTTTTATACCCTGCCGGTTTTTACAAGAAGCTCCTTAAACACCTTGTAAAACGCTATGTTGTCGGTCAGACCGGTCTTTAAAATCTTTTCTGTTTCATCGATATTTTCCAGATTGATAACAATATTTACACTTTTGTTAAAAGCCGTCATATTGTCCATGGTACGAAACCTGTCGGTTAGAAGAGCAACAAATATGTTTCGTCTTGTGGACATAGAAAGCCGATCCAGATACCTGAGCACATTATTCTCATCAGGATCCCCTGTGTCAAATCTTTCATTTAATACAATCACATCAAAAACATGAAAACGCATCTGCTTGAGAGCATCTCTTGCCGTGTCCGGCTCAGTAATATTATATTCCATCTTTTCAAAAACAGATCTGATTTTTGCCCTGATGGCCGGATCAGGCTCACACAGAAGAACTGTTTCCGTACCCTCCTCAATAAAATCAAAAGGCTTTTCCGAGGCATCGTATGCACCGGAGCTGACTTCGTCGATTATGGTCTTTTCCGGGCCTGTTTCCGGTTTCCTGGTATCTTCCTTAGGTGACGGAGAAGCGGCCATGCGTGTGTCTATGGTAATTTTATTCTTACACTTGGGACAGGAAAGGGTAAAGGACCGCCCTTTAGGTATCTTTTCATCAGGTATTTTGAACCTGCTCCGGCACTGTTCGCAAACGACATCCATAGTTATCTCCCATTTTCAATATGCCTGTTACCTTTTTTGCTTTCCGTAATCACGGTCAACCTTCAATTCCTCAATATCTGTGGTGGTCTCTCCGCGCTTGCTCTTGACCGAATCAATTCCGCGGCCAACTATACCTTTGCGCGAAGAATATGCCATGGCTGTCTCCTCGGTAATAAGACCTTTTTCATACAGTTCCACTATGTAATCATCAAATGTTATCATGCCAAAAGCCTTGCCTGCCTGAATAATCTCATAAAAGGTTTTGCCCTCAGACTCTCCATGCAGAATCGTATCCTTGATCCGGAGATTGGTTCCCATTATCTCAAAAGCCGCTACACGTCCTCCTCCCACCTTTGGGAGAAGCCTCTGACATGCAATCCATCGCACTGTATCGGCGAGTCTGATCCGAATCTGGTTTTCCTCCTCTGTATTGAACATACCGAGGATACGGTTGATGGTCTGACCTGCATCTACAGTGTGGAGTGTACTTAAAACCAGATGCCCTGTTTCAGCCGCACTAAGGCCAATCTCTACAGTTTCCCTGTCGCGCATCTCACCCACAAGGATTACCTTGGGGGCCTGGCGAAGGGCTGCCCTGAGACCGCTGGCAAATGTGTCAAAATCGTTTCCCATCTCACGCTGGTTGAAAGTAGATTTCTTATGAGGATGTTGATACTCAACCGGATCTTCGAGAGTTACTATATGAACAGATGTGGTTTCGTTAATCTCGTTGAGGACGGCTGCAAGGGAGGTCGTTTTCCCGCTGCCGGTAGCACCTGTCACAAAGACGATCCCGTTTTTTTCCAGAGACATTTTTTTAAATGCTTCGGGCAGGTCCATTTCCTGGAAAGTTGGAATCTTGGATTCAAGCTTTCTCAAAACAATAGAATAATTGCCTAATTGAGAAAAAATATTCACTCTAAAGCGCGCCTTTCCCGGGAGTTCGTAAGATGAGTCACATGATCCTTCCGTTAAAAGAATTTCAGTAAGACGCCGGTCCTGATTAATAAGGTTGAGGGCAAAGATTTCGGTTTGGAACGGTGTAAGTTCGTGAAAATGCGGCCCAATATCAACCCCGACAAGCTGGCCGGAGCTCTCAACCTGAAAAGATTTTCCGACGGTTATATTTAGATCAGAAATATTTTCACCAGCGTCAAGCATCTTTGTCAGGATATAATCAATTTCCTGTTTTCTCATGGCACAACACCCCTATCTAAGCTTCTGTAAAGTCCGTAGGCGGGGTCTTCAACAAAGCTCTGAACTTTCCCTTGTCATTAGACTTGAGATAGGCTTCATCAGCGCTTATCCACCCTTTTTTGTAAAGCTCCATTACAGCATCATCCAAAAGCTGCATACCGTATTTTTTCCCTGTCTGAATCATCGAAGCTATCTGGTGTGTTTTCCCCTCTCTAATCAGATTACGCACCGCAGGATTCGCTATCAATATCTCAAGAGCGGCGCAGCGTCCTTTCTTATCAATCCGTTTAAACAGCACCTGAGCTATAACAGCCCTTAGTCCATCAGAAAGTGTTGATCGGATCTGGGCCTGTTCGGTTGAAGGAAAAACCTCAATAACCCGGTCAACGGTTTTTGCAGCGCTGGATGTATGCAGTGTGCCAAAAACAAGATGGCCGGTTGATGCTGCTTCGATGGCAAGGGATATGGTTTCGAGATCTCTAAGTTCACCCACAAGAATAATATCGGGGTCCTCGCGCAATGCGCCGCGCAATGCGGAGCTGAATGTTTTTGTATGAAGACCAACCTCCCTGTGGTTAACAATGCATCCCTGGCTTTTGTGTACAAATTCAATGGGATCTTCGACGGTTATAATATGATCCTTACGGGTGCGGTTTGCCTCATCAATTATTGCTGCAAGGGTGGTCGATTTGCCGCTCCCGGTCGGCCCTGTCACCAGAACCAGACCACGTGGCAGGGAAGCCAGCTTGGTGATAACAGGAGGAAGACCCAGTTGTTCGGCGGTCATTATTGTAGCTGGAATTTCTCTGAAAACCGCGGCCGCACCGTATTTCTGCATAAAAAAATTCGCCCTGTATCTAGCAAGACCGGGTATCTCATAACCAAAATCAACATCCCCTGTTTCTTCGAAAACCTTAACTTTGTCCTCAGGCGCAATTTCATAGAGCATAGCTTTAAGCTCGTCATTCTCCAGCACCTTATATTTGATCCTTTCCATCTCGCCTCTGATTCTCAGAGCAGGAGGCTGCCCTGAAACAAGATGGAGATCTGAAGCTCCCTGGTCATTCATCAATTTAAAGAAAGCATCTATTTTTGCCATTAGCCGCTCCTGTTATGCTTTATTTACGTTCCCTGTTTTAACACCTTCAGCTTGGAATCCTCTTCATCCATTGCTTCCATACCCTCTTTTCCTATATCAAGAAGTTTTGCATGTGTTTCAATTACTGAACGAATCTGAACTTCGATCTGCATACGCTGACGTTTAAGTTCGGTCATATCTTCATGCAGTTGGGCAAGTCTGTTGTGGGCCTTGTTTAAAATCTTTTCCGCTTTTACTTCAGCGCCGGCTATTATTAATTCTGCAGATTTTCGCGCATTTGTCTTCATCTGATCCATAACTTTCTGCGAATTGAGCATAGCGCGCTTAAAGGTTTCTTCACGTTCTTTATATCCCTGGCTTTCAAGCTTGATCCTGCGAATTTTTTCCTGAGCAATCTCATTTTCACGTTGCAACATTTCAAATGATTCCGCCATCTGTTCAAGAAATCGATCAACCTCATGGACATCAAATCCTCTAAATCTTACTTTAAACTGCTGCTGCTGAATATCAAGTGGTGTTGTTTTCATAATATCTCACCTGTAAATAATTTGTTGTTATAACAAGATTTCAGACAATCTTAAAATGCTGCTGACAAGAAAGGTTCTGAGAAAAATAATTGCCAGGAAAACAATAATTGGAGAAAAATCAATGCCTCCAAAATTAATGGGAATAAATGCGCGTACGCGATACAGAACCGGTTCTGTAACATTATGAATAAAACGGACGATAGGATTATACGGGTCAGGACTTACCCAAGACAGGACGGCCCGCGCTATAACTATCCACATAAAGAAAAGTAAAACAATATCGACGACATTTGCAATAGCTTTTAAAAGATAGCCGACTATAAACATACAGATTATACCTTATATTGAGATTTTATCATGGCAACCGCTTAACAAGCTGCTTTTTAACTAAAATTAAGTATATTATCAATGAGAAGTCAAGATATTTCACCCAAAATCGTTGACATACTCAATACACAGTCGATAAAACTATAAAAATAGATACAACAGACATTGATGAGCATAAAGGAGGTAACGTGTCACCACTTAATAAAAAAACAGGTTTTATTGGAGCAGGCAACATGGGAGAAGCTTTTGTGGGCGCAATCATAAAATCAAACCTTCTATCCCCTTCAATGATATATGTAAGTGATATCAACGAAGAGCGCCTTGCTGTTTTTCGTTCAAACTACGGCATATCAGCTGCAAATGACAATGTTAAACTTTTCTCAAAATGTGATATTGTTATCCTTGCAGTCAAACCTCAGCATATATACAAGGTACTCATAGAAATCACAAATCAAAAAGACTACATGATACCTGCTAAAAAGCTGATAATTTCCATTGCAGCAGGAATACCTTTGCAAAAAATTGAAGATTTACTTTACACACCTCTTGATGAAAAATCCAGAACAAAGCTTCCAATCATACGGGTGATGCCAAACACACCGGCACTGGTTCTATCCGGCATATCCGGGATGAGCGCAAACAAATATGCTTCAGTTGAAGATGTAAATATTGTCAAAACCCTTCTCGAAGCCATGGGAAAGGTGCTCGAATTTAATGAAAATGATCTTGATGCTGTAACAGCTCTCTCCGGTTCCGGCCCGGCATATGTGTTTTATTTTATTGAATCAATGATAGAAGGGGGCATTAACGCCGGCCTTGACCCAAATGATGCATATACCCTGACCATTGCTACGCTCAAAGGCTCTCTTGCACTAATGGAAAAATTGAATGAATCGCCGGAAACCCTGAGAAAAAAGGTGACTTCACCTGGCGGTACTACTGAGGCAGCCTTCGAGATACTTGAAAACAATGGAGTTAAACAAAATATAATTGACGCAATAGCAGCGGCGGCATTGCGTTCAAAAAAGCTCAGCGCATAAAAGGATTAGAGGATTAAGGGGTATTCTATATTAATCTATTTTGGAAATTGCTGTGAATATCTTTTTGTCAAACGTATTGCCGTTGAAACGATTACAAGTCCGCTGGTAATGACCAGAAGTATGGGAACCCAAATATGCTCACGGTATTCAACTTTTTCATAAGCTCCTGAGATTCCCACAACACCAAAAATTAAAACAAAAAACATGAGGCCAATCACAATAAAACATACCGTTTCTGAATCATACCATGGCACAATAATTTTTCTAAAAAGAGGATTCTGATCAAGATACATTATTAATGTTACCTAATATATTTAAAAAGATCAAGTTATGAAACATGTCAAACAACAAAATGTTACAGGCTCTAATAACAAACGGCTTTGCAGTATTTATATTGTAATTGCATTAATGAATATTATGTGGGGATGCGCCATGGCGCCAAAAAAACTTGTTATAAAGGATATATCAAAATCGTTTAATATAGATACAATCATCTGCACAAAAACAGGGATGCCTGTATCTTTTGAAGAGCTTATGGATGATTTAAGCGACGTCCGGGTAATATATATCGGGGAAAAACACTCCGATCCTGCCCATCACAATATCCAGCTAAATATTATAAAAGATCTTTTTAAGAAGCATCCGAAACTCGCTGTTGGTATGGAAGCCTTTGATTATTCATATCAGCAACAATTAGACATGTGGTCTTCAGGCAAGCTGGATCAAAAAGCTTTTCTGGAAAAAACACACTGGTATGCAAACTGGAAATTCGATTATGGATTATATGCTGATATCCTGGAGTTTTTAAAGGATAAAAAAATCAGGCTTGTCGGTCTGAATATCCCTTTCCATATACCTTCCAAAATATCTGTGGGTGGTATTGAAAATCTCTCATATGATGAAAAAAAATATCTTCCAAAACAATTAAACACATCAAACCCTGATCACAGAGCCTATGTTGAAGAGATATTCAAAAACCATCATATTAGAGGAAGGGAAAATTTCGAGTATTTCTATATGGCCCAGTGCGTGTGGGAAGACACCATGGCCGAATCCATAGCTAATAATCTGAAAGGAAATATAATGGTTGTCCTGGCCGGAAACGGTCACATTGTGCGTAAATTCGGCATACCCGACAGGGTATATAAACTTACAAAAGGATCTTTTAGAACCCTTTTTCTGGCGCCGGCGGGAAGCAAGGCCGAACTTTCATATGGGGATTATATATGGGTAACACCTGCTGATAAAAAGCCAACTATGAGAAAGCTTTCAAAATCAGGAGTCAACCGACACATGACCCATAAACAGTAGCGGATTACGGATTACAGATTTTTTTAAAAAAAAATAGCACTATATATTGAATTTGTTTGTTGACACACACAATATGTTGTGATATTCGGCTTAAGTCATCAAAATTGATGGCTTTTATCATTTATTCAAATTTTCCATATTCAGGCACATGTCTGACATCGAAATCCACGCCGGCACATAGCCAATGTCGTTAACTTAAGAAAACTCGAAGGTACTCACAGTGATATTTTTTACCACGAAGAACACGAAGGACGTGAAGATAAAGAAAATTTCTTCGTGTTCTTCGTGGTGATTAATCATAATATTTCTAATTGAGGTGATATAAGTGTTTGAAGAGATAAAAAAACGTGATGGAAGAATTGCAAAGTTTGATTCATCCAAAATTACAGCGGCAATTGCCAAGGCAGGAAAGGCTACCGAAGAATTCGGAGAAAAAGAAGCAAAAAAAATGACGCTCCGGGTTTTGACCCTGGCGCATGAAATGTGTCTTGCTTCCACCCCCGAAGTTGAAGAAATTCAGGATATTGTTGAAAGGGTGCTCCTCGATTCTCCATATTTTATAACCGCCAAGGCTTATATATTATACAGAGAACAGCATGCTCAAATCAGAAATATAGCAGCCAAGATAAATGTTAATCTTGTTGAAACCTACATCCAGAAACTGGACTGGAAAATTAAAGAAAACAGCAATATGTGCTATTCCCTCCAGGGTCTTAACAATTACATATCATCCGATATTACCAAAGAATACTGGCTGAACCGTATCTATCCTCCTGAGTTCAGACAAGCCCATAAAGATGGTGACCTTCATATACATGACCTCAGCCTCCTTTCAATTTACTGCGTTGGGTGGGATCTGGAAGATCTCCTCAAGCAGGGTTTCAAGGGTGTCGAAGGAAAAGTGGAAAGCGCTCCTCCAAAACATCTCAGATCGGCCATGGGACAAATCGTTAACTTTTTCTACACATTGCAGGGTGAAGCCGCAGGCGCCCAGGCTATTTCCAACTTCGACACCCTTCTGGCCCCTTTTGTCCGATATGACAGGCTGGTTTATAAAGAGATAAAACAGGCGCTGCAGGAATTTGTCTTTAACATAAACATCCCGACACGGGTGGGTTTTCAGACTCCGTTTACAAACATTACCATGGATCTTCATGTGCCCTCCATTCTTAAGGACCGTCCGGTGATCATAGGCGGAAATGAGCAAAAAGAAACATACTCTGACTTCCAGCCTGAAATGGATTTGCTCAACAAGGCATTTGCCGAGGTAATGATGGAGGGGGATGCAAAAGGCAGGGTTTTTACATTCCCTATACCAACCTATAATATCACATCAGACTTTGACTGGAATAATCCAAATTTTGAAACAATATGGCAAATGACCGGCAAATACGGAATTCCATATTTTTCAAACTTTGTAAACTCAGATATGTCACCGGAAGACGCCAGATCCATGTGCTGCCGCCTTCGTCTTGACAACAGAGAGCTTTTAAAAAGAGGGGGCGGTCTATTCGGGGCAAATCCCCTTACAGGATCAATCGGCGTTGTAACAATAAACCTGCCGCGCATCGGATACCTCGCTGAAAACGAAAAAGACTTTTTTGAACGTCTAAAAAAGATAACACTTCTTGCAAAGGAAAGCCTGTCAATTAAAAGAAAAATTCTTGAACGATTTACAGATAGAAATCTATATCCATACACAAAATTCTATTTAAGAGAAATTAAGAACGGTTCCGGCCTTTACTGGAAAAATCATTTTTCAACTATCGGAATCATCGGCATGAATGAAGCCTGTATTAATTTCCTGGGCAAAAATATCGCCAGCGAACAAGGACAAACATTTTCACTTAAGGTAATGGATTTTATCCGTGACATGATTGCCAGGATACAGGAAGAAACAGGTGATCTTTTTAATCTGGAAGCTACACCGGCAGAAGGAACAACATACCGCCTTTCGATGTTAGACAAAAAACGGTTTCCTGAGATCATCTGCGCAAATGAAGAGGACTATAGAAAAGGCGCTGCTCCATACTATACCAATTCCACCCAGCTCCCTGTAAACTATACTGATGATATTTACGAAACCCTGATGTTGCAGGATAAACTCCAGACAAAATATACCGGTGGTACAGTGCTGCATGTTTTTTTAGGCGAGCTGGTAACCGACACAAATGCCATTAAGGGACTTATAAAAAAAGTGGCGACCAATTTCAAGCTCCCCTATTTCACTCTTACGCCTACTTTCAGCGTATGTCCATCTCATGGCTATCTTAACGGAAAACAGGAAAAATGTCCTGAATGCGGGCAGGAAACAGAAATCTACTCACGGGTTGTGGGATATCTTAGACCTGTCAAACAGTGGAATAACGGCAAACAGTCAGAATTTGAGATGAGAAAAACATTTAAGGTGGCATAATTTCAAAAAGGTCTCAAAGCACAGGAAAATAAATCTATGGTATTAGGCGGATTGCAAAAAAGTTCTCTTATCGATTACCCGGGCAAGATAAGTTGCGTGCTTTTTCTTTCAGGATGTAATTTTGACTGTCCTTATTGCCACAATCCGGACCTTGCAAAGAACAACATCCATACTCTATTGAATGAAGACAGTGTCTATGATTTTCTCGAAATGCGCAAAGATTTTTTAGACGGCGTGGTTATTTCCGGGGGAGAACCGACGCTTCAAAAAGATCTTACGAGCCTGTGTGAAAAGACAAAACAGATGGGGTATCCGGTAAAAATCGACACAAACGGAAGCCGGCCTCATGTAATAAAGAAACTAATAGATGAAGGCCTCGTCGATTACATAGCAATGGACATAAAAACAGATCCTTTAAACTACTCCCCATTAATTCAAAAAAAATCCAACCCGGATAACATAGTTTCGAGCATCAGGATCATCATGGAATCGAATATAGATTATGAATTCAGGACTACATGTATAAAGCCGCTGGTGGATGCCCGCATTGTTGAAGACATTTCCAGGTTTATCAGCGGTTCAATGCTCTACGCCCTTCAAAAGTTTAACAATACCAGGGTGCTGCATCCAGAGTTCTTTCAGACCAGTGAGTGCGGCTATAATGATGATGACCTTATACATTTTCAAGCCATAGCAAAACCATGGGTAAAAAAATGCATCGTTCGCTAAACCGCTCATAAAACCTCTCAAACGAATTAATCCCTCCAGCCTTTATCTTGACATCAACCTTGATTTTTATTTATTTTTATAGGATATTTCTATTTTATATCTAATTATGAAAGGAGAATTCAGAATGACCGACCGGTACATAGACACTTATAAAAAATCGATTTCTGACCCTGCAAGTTTCTGGGGGGAACATGCACAGGACTGCCACTGGTATAAAAAATGGGAAAAGGTTCTTGACGACTCAAAAAAGCCGTTCTGCCGCTGGTTTTCCGGAGGGCAGGTCAACACCTGCTACAACGCCCTTGACTTCCATGTTGAAAACGGCATAGGCAACCAGTTAGCCATGATATATGACAGCCCGGTAACAGACTCAATTAAAAAGTTTACTTACCGTCAACTGAGAGACGAAGTCGCAAAATTTGCAGGTGTCCTTGCCTCCCGGGGTGTGCAAAAAGGGGACAGGGTAATCATATATATGCCGATGATTCCTGAAGCCGCCATTGCCATGCTTGCTTGCGCGCGTCTTGGCGCTGTCCATTCAGTCGTTTTCGGCGGTTTTGCCGCAAATGAGCTGGCAACCCGCATTAACGACGCCACGCCAAAAGTAATTGTTTCAGCCTCTTGTGGAATCGAAGTTAAGCGGATTATTAAATACAAGCCGCTTCTTGACAGGGCCATAGAAATGGCGGAATCAAAACCAGAATGTTGTATTATCCTCCAGCGGCCAATAGAAACAGCTTCCATGATAGACGGCAGGGACATTGACTGGAACGAAGCCATGTCAGAGGCAAAACCGCATGACTGCGTTCCTGTTGAATCAACAGATCCTTTGTATATTCTTTACACATCAGGAACGACCGGAGAACCGAAAGGTGTTGTGCGTGACAACGGCGGACACATGGTTGCCCTTAAATGGAGTATGAAGGCAATCTATGATATGGATAAAGGAGATGTCTTTTGGTCGGCATCTGATGTTGGCTGGGTAGTTGGTCATTCCTATATTGTTTATGGCCCTTTGCTTAAAGGTTGCACCACGGTAATTTATGAAGGCAAGCCTGTAGGCACACCTGATGCGGGCGCATTCTGGCGTGTAATATCAGAACATAAGGTCAAAGCGCTCTTCACCGCTCCTACAGCCTTTCGGGCCATCAAGAGGGAAGATCCCGATGCAGAGCTTATGAAAAAGTATGATCTGTCAAACTTCAAAACATTATTCCTCGCAGGTGAAAGACTTGATCCGGACACGCTGCACTGGGCTGAAAATCATCTTGGCATACCTGTAATAGATCACTGGTGGCAGACAGAAACCGGCTGGAGTATTGCCGCCAACTGCATGGGCATTCATCATTTTCCGGTCAAACCGGGCTCGCCCACAAAAGCGGTTCCGGGTTGGGATGTCCGGGTAGTAGATCCTGACAACAATCCTGTCAAAGCAGGTGAAATCGGCGCTCTTGTCGTAAGGCTTCCGCTGCCTCCGGGAACACTTCTTACCCTGTGGAACAATGACAAACGTTATGTCAGCGCTTATCTTGAGGAATTCCCAGGATATTACAAAACAGCCGACGCTGGTTTCATCGATGAAGATGGTTACATCTACGTAATGACCCGTACCGACGATATTATAAACGTTGCGGGCCATCGTCTTTCCACAGGAGCCATTGAAGAGGTATTGGCCGATCATCCTGAAGTGGCTGAATGCGCTGTTCTTGGCGTCGATGACCAGCTTAAAGGGCAGGTCCCCATCGGGTTTCTGGTATTAAATGCCGGTGTTACGCGCGACCATGATGAAATCATAAAAGAGGTTATCCAGATGGTCCGTGATAGAATCGGGCCTGTAACATCCTTTAAGACCGCCACAGTTGTAAAACGGTTGCCTAAAACACGTTCGGGAAAAATCCTGAGAGGCACTATCAGGAGTATTGCAGATAACAGGGAATATAAGATGCCTGCCACAATAGACGATCCCGCTACACTCAATGAAATAGAAGATGCCTTGAATTATGTCGGATATGGAAAGGCGAGAAAATAAAAAACTGCTTGATTCGGTTAGCTGATCCACGATCTATGACCCCCGACAATTATCAATTGAGCTTTTCGCTAAATTGAGGTTATACTGTCTTTGATAAAATCGGCAACCAGGAGCGTTAGAAATGAAGTTCAGATCACTAATAATTATCTTTTGCGTTTACGTTGTTTGCAATGCAACCTCGGCGCTATGTGAAAATCGTTCTACTGACAAAGCATCTCTAACTCTGGATGAAATCATAGCTAAGGTGGAAAGAAGGTATGCCGCTTCCGGTTTTTCCGCCTGTTTTGATCAAATATCAACCATAAAAGCAATGGAAATAACAGATACTGCCTCGGGCAAAGTATTTGTCAAACCTCCCGGCATGATGAGATGGGAATATGAAAAACCTGATAAACAGATTATTGTTTCAGATAGCAAAAGATTGTGGGTTTACAGGCCGGAGGATAACCAGGTTATGATCGGAAAGGCTCCATTTTTTTTCGGCGACGGAAAAGGGGCCGGTTTTCTTTCAAACATAAAGCTTATAAGGCAAAAATTTAATATTGTCCTCGAAAAAAAGAGCGCAGATAACTTCTATATACTAAAGCTTCTGCCAAGAGATAAAACTTTCGATATTGCGGTTATATATCTGTCGATCTCAAAAAACAGTTTTAATATTGTCCGGATAGTAACATATAATTCATATGAAGATAAAACGTTAATCTGCCTGGAGAATATCCGGTTTAAACAGGACATTGAAGATTCCATGTTTTATTTTCAAATACCTGAAGGAACCGATATACTGCATCTTGATAAATAGTGTCCATCCATAAATGGCATCTTTCGGCCTCTGGCGGCGTTCTCGCTTTTTGCAATCCTCGGAATAGGCGCACTATGCCTGCGGTTGCAAAAACGCTCGAGCCTTGCCGGGAACCAAAATCTACCGCTTGTGGATGGACACTAAGCAGAAAGGACCAATTAGGAAGATGAAGGAAAAGATAAAAGAACTGCTGAAAAAAAGAAATGCAATTATGCTTGCACATAATTATCAACCACCGGAAATACAGGACATTGCGGATCTTTGCGGAGACTCGCTGGAACTGAGCATAAGGGCATCACTGACCAATGCCGAGACCATTCTGTTCTGCGGGGTGACATTTATGGCGGAAACAGCTTCAATTCTGTCCCCTGAAAAAACAGTACTCCTCCCGCGTAAAGACGCTGGATGCCCTATGGCCGACATGGTAACACCGGAACAGCTTAAAGAAAAGCTTGACAAGTTTCCTCCCATGCCTGTTGTTACTTATGTTAATTCATCCGCATCTGTTAAGGCAATTTCAACTATTTGCTGCACTTCCGCGAATGCCGTTCAAGTAGTAACCAGCCTGAAAGAAAAGGAAATGCTGATGATTCCGGATAGGAACCTCGCCCAATACACGGCCTCAAAAACAAACAAAAAAATCCATTTGTGGGATGGATACTGTCCTATTCACAACAATCTTACGGCCGAAGATGTCCTGAAAGTAAAAAACAGGCATCCTGATGCTGTTTTTATGGCTCATCCTGAATGCCGGCCGGATGTGCTTGAATTAGCCGATGCGATTACAAGCACTTCGGGAATGATTAAATATGCGGGAAAGTCTGACAGGTCCTCATTTATTGTGGGAACGGAAACAGGTATGATTTATCCCTTAAAAAAAGCAAACCATGATAAAAAGTTTTATCCTGCTTCTGAAAGCATGGTGTGCGCAGACATGAAAAAAATTACCCTTGAAGATATCATAAAAAGTCTTGAAACTATGGAGGGAGAGGTTAAGGTGCCGGAACAGATCCGGCTGCCTGCCCTGAGTGCGGTTCAAAGAATGATAGACCTGTCAATCTGAAACCAGTTCATCAGGAATATCGGCATTTGTGTGAGCCTTTTGCACATCCTCGCAATCCTCAAAGATTTCCATCAATTTAACCATCTGCTCCGCCTGCTTTCCTTTCAGAGCTATTGTTGACTGGGGAAGCATTGTAATCTCTGCGACAAGGCATGGAATCGATGCGTTGTCTATTGCATTTTTTACCGGTTCATAATCTTTCGGCTCGGTAATAATTTCAAAACTGCCATCATCTTCACGAACATCTTCTGCGCCTGCATCAATGGCGAGTTCCATAAGTGTTTCCTCGTCAACAGCCTGTTTTTCGACTGCTATATAGCCCTTTTTGTCAAACATCCATGAAACACATCCATTTTCACCAAGATTTCCGCCGCCTTTGCTGAAAATATGGCGGATATCCGCCACTGCCCTGTTTTTGTTGTCTGTCAAAGATTCAATAAGAACGGCTGCGCCCCCGGGACCGTATCCCTCATAAACAACCTCTTCATAATTTACCCCTTCGAGCTCGCCGGTTCCTTTCTTAATCGCTCTTTCAATATTATCCTTGGGCATATTTTCACTCTTTGCAGACTGAACGGCTGTCCTTAATCTCGGATTCGCCGAGGGATCTCCTCCTCCTATACGCGCTGCAACAGTAATCTCTTTATTAATTCTTGAGAATATTTTCCCGCGTTTTGCATCTGTCGCGCCCTTTTTATGTTTTATGCTCGACCATTTGCTGTGTCCCGACATATCATCCTCCTGTTTCTTACTATCTCAAATTTCGCACCCTTGATTTCTATCCATGTCAAGACGGTAAGGGTTAAAAATAACATTTTTACAGCGAAATCATTTACTAATATTTTGTAACCAGCACCCTGTGCAACTTACATCACAGTTAGGATTAAGGATTAAAGGATTAATCCTTACCCCTTACACCTTAATCCTTAAAAGCCACAGGCAGTATATTTCGCTTTAATAATTTATTTTTAGCCCTTACCGTCTAACGCTTTCGATCAATTAAAGGATGCGAAACTTGAGTTACTATGAAATATGTGTTTTATATATGTAGAATCAATGTCCTGTTTGTCAAGTAAAAATATAGGTATTATTCCGCAACCTTCCATGACATAAAAGTAACATTGCCGCTTGACACACAACCCGTTTTTTTGCAATATCTTGCTCCAATAAAAGCAAATTCCTATCCTTGTGCAAACTGCACTGCTTTGATATCATGCCTTTTTGGAACGTGCGGTATTAATTATTGCGGCGGACGCTGAAACACCGCGTCATTGAATATGAATATGATTTCTGAAAAATCAAACCTGATAAAAGAAGACTTTAATATCTTTTTGTCCAATTATAAGCTAAGAGCCAGGTGGCTTCGTCATAATAAGAATGTTCGAACCACAGATCCTGTATTGGTTTTTCTTCATGAAGCCCTTGGCTGCATTGAAATGTGGCATGAGTTCCCGGAGCAAATAGCAACGATGACCGGGTGTGATGCGCTGATATATGATCGTTTGGGCCATGGAAAATCAAGTCCTCTTCCCTCTTCTTCCATAAACAGCGACTATTTGTACACAGAAGCCTGGGAGTCCTTGCCTGCTGTCCTGTCCCATTGCGGTGTTAAGCGTAGTGTGTTTATAGGTCACAGTGATGGCGGGACAATTGCCCTGCTCTTTTCCTCAAAATACCCTGAATCAGCAGCCGGAATCATTACAGAAGCCGCACACGTGTTTGTAGATGACCTCACTGTAAAAGGCATAAAAAAAGCGGTTAATGCTTACAACACATCAAACCTTAAAAATAAACTGTCAAAATATCATTCTTCCAATGTTGAGCCCATGTTTTTGAGATGGGCTAATATATGGCTTTCCGGTGGGTTCGCAGACTGGAATATTACAGGGAATCTAAATAAAATCAATTGTCCTGTTTTGGTGGTACAAGGGGAAGATGATGAATACGGCACGGTAAACCAGATGAAAGCAATCGCCGGTAACGTGGGTGGCTATTCAGAAAAACTGCTGATTCCAGATTGCGGGCATATCCCGCATAATCAGGCACGGAACATACTTACCAAAAAATTGATTGAGTTTATATCCAAGCATTGTTAATGCGTGCAACCACAGGAATACAGTGAATTATTTTAAGGACATTATATAAAGGGCTCACATCTTTTCCCAAATCCTATAATATATATTTCTTTACTTGCTTTTCTGCTGCTCTCCGGTTTGAAAATTTTCTGTTTATTAAAACCTGTCTTTACTAAATCTAAAAATATTTTGAAATCTTCTCCCTGGAATATCTTGCAGATAAATGCGCCGCCAGGCGTCAATACATCTTGAGCTGTTGCCAGCGCTGCCCGGCAAAGTTCAAAAGACCTTGCGGCATCAACGCTTTTACTTCCGGTTGTTGCCGGAGCCATATCGCTTATAACAACATTATAATTTTTCCCGATCAATTTGGAAAGTTCATCGCCGACGGATAAAACATCGCCAACATACATCCTTGCGTTAGATGGAAGCTTCATGGAAATCTCATTAGATAAAGGCTTCAGGTCGACCCCCGCCACTTCCCCCCCCTTCCCTGCCAAATCCGCTGCATAAAGAAGCCAGGAACCTGGAGAACATCCAAGATCGAGAACCCTGTCTCCTTTTTTTATAATTTTATACTTTTGCTGTATCTCCTTGAGCTTGTAAACAGATCTCGCGGGAAAATGTTCCTTTTTCGCCTTCAGCGCATAATGATCAACCCGCCTGTTATGTTTAGATTTTTTACGCTTCATTCAAGCTGCCATATAGCTGTTGCTTAATATTATTTTTCACCGCAAAGCCGCTAAGAACGCAGAGAAAAGCTAATTTATGTTTGCCGTTGAGAGGACGGCAAACATAAAGCCTCAATCCACCGGAGACTATATATATCAAAACACTATTGAGAATCATATTCGCCGACAGTAAAGAATCCTGGCCCAAAGGACCAGGCTTTGGTTTGCCCCTGAAAGGGGCTGTTGTACTTAAAACCGTATAAGTTATAAGTGCCTAAAGTGAGCTAAAGTGCCTAAAGTTGTGGAGTCGCTTCGCTCCACTGATTTTATATAATTGATAGAATTCCTTAACTTTAGCTCACTTTAGGCACTTTAGTTCACTTTAAACTTTTGCAGCGTTTCTTCAGGCAGAGCCGGAAAACTCTGACCTGGTCCTGAGGGCCAGGTTTTCTATGTTTAAATAAATGGTATCTGTTTTGCCCTAATGGCTGTTGTTTTTTTGTCTGTGTCTGTCCGTGTGGGTCTGTGGCTAAAACAATGCTTCAACAGCCTCTGACACCCTTTTTATTCCAATGAGTTCTATTCCCTTTATCCCGCTCATCCGTTTCAAATTGCTGTCCGGCACAAGGCATCTTTTAAAACCCATTTTTTTTGCTTCAGCAACCCTGATTTCCACACGACCTATAGCCCTGACCTCGCCGGCAAGCCCGACCTCGCCAAGGACAAGTGTGCCGTCCTGAATTGATTTGTCTAAAAAACTTGATGTTACAGCGGAAACTATCGCCAGATCAATCGCCGGCTCATCAACCTTTACACCTCCTGCAACATTCATAAAAATATCATGCCCCATTAAATGCATCCCCAGTTTTTTTTCTATCACCGCCACAAGCAATGCTACCCTGTTGCTGTCAAGACCAAGAATGGTTCTCCGTGGATTCCCAAAACTTGTACTACCGGCAAGGGCCTGAAGCTCAACGAGAATAGGCCTTGTGCCTTCCATGCTGGATGTAACAACCGATCCCGGAGCGTTTTCAGGACGTTCGGAAAGAAATACCGCCGAAGGATTTGCGACCTCCTCCAGACCTCTTTCATTCATTTCAAACACACCGATTTCATTGGTTGATCCAAATCTGTTTTTCACGGTACGCAAAATTCTAAACACATGATTCCGATCACCTTCAAAATAGAGAACCGTATCAACCATATGCTCCAGAAGCCTTGGCCCGGCGATTGCTCCATCCTTTGTAACATGGCCCACAAGAAATGTAGGAATGCCTGTCTTTTTGGCCATGAGCATAATCCTTACCGCTGATTCCCGAACCTGACTGACACTGCCGGGAGCAGAAGTAAGATCAGAGCTGAACATGGTCTGAATCGAATCTATTACAAGAACATCCGGCCTGGTAGATTTAACCATCGAAATGACCGATTCTATGTCTATCTCAGACACTATCATTAAATCATGCGAAACCGCGGACAGTCTTTCGCTGCGTATCCTTATCTGCCTGACGGATTCCTCACCGGAAACATAAAGCACTTTAGAACCTGAGTTTGCCAGGCCGTATAAAGCCTGCAGCATAAGTGTGGATTTGCCGATTCCGGGATCTCCGCCTATCAAAACAAGTGTCCCTGGAACAAGTCCTCCACCAAGAACCCTGTCAAATTCCTGAATGCCGGTTGAAAGACGATATTCATCATCAAATTCAATAGAATCTATGGGAACAGGTTCTGTTTGATGAGATAACAGGCTATGCGTGGTTCCATGGTCAGATCTTAATGTCCGGGTCTCTTCAACAAATGTATCCCACTGCCCGCAGTCAGGACATTTTCCCATCCATTTAGGAGTTTGATAGCCACACGACTGGCAGCAAAAAACCGGTTTTGAATTCTTTTTCATTATTTAAAACACCCAGACAGACGTAATAGCCACCGGCATAGCCGATGGCTTGCATAAAGTGAAAGATGAACGTTCATCTCTTTTTCTACTCAACGGGTTTGTGTTATTGTTTGACATTAAAACACATACCATGTCATTTTGATTCAATCAAGAAATGATGGACATAAGTGCCTAAAGTGATCTAAAGTGCCTAAAATGCCTAAAGTTGTGGTACGCCTTCGGCGTGCTATAGATCTTCAGGGCTTGGTTATAACTTCAGACCCGCCGTGCTCGTGCCCGTCGCGGCAGGTAGAAACAAAGTAAGCAAAGTTGTATGGTGAAAAAAATTAAAATTGGCAGTGCCGAAGGCGCATTCCTTAACTTTAGGCACTTTAATATACTTTAGCTCACTTTAGGCACTTTTTACTCATCTATACCTATAGTACCAATTTCATTAAGCATAAAATGGAAATTCCTATACTATTAAATTAAAGAAATGATCGATTATCACATACATACCAGGCTTTGCAACCACGCTAAGGGCGGCATGGAGGCTTACGTTCAAAAAGCCATTGATGTCGGCCTTAAAGAGATATGTTTTCTGGATCATCTTACCATGCACAAATCCGGAAAAATGCTTTCAATGACCCCGGGAGAGGTTCCTTTCTATTTCCAGGCAACAAAGGTTTTAAAGCAAAAATACAAAAATGTCATTAAAGTTAAAGCCGGTCTTGAAATAGATTTTTCCCCGGCGCATATCGATCTTTTTCATGATATCACAGAAACATATTCATTTGATGTCATCGGAAGCTCACTGCATTTCCCCGGCGACCTTGATATTGTCAGGCACAGTTCTGACTGGAGACACGGCAAGCTGGATGCCGATTATGTTTACGGTCTTTATTTTTCCCAGCTTGAAAAAATGCTGGATTATAATTACTTTGATGTAGTATGTCATATAGACCTTATAAAAAAATTCGGTAGAACACCTGCTGTCTCATTTGAAAAAGAATTTGATGCAGTACTATCAAAAATAAAAAGCAAAAATCTAACTGTGGAGGTCAACACAAGCGGATATAACTATCCGATCGGTGAACCCTTCCCCTCTCTAAATATTCTAAAAAAATGTCATAAATCAGGAATAAGTGTTACCTTAGGTTCAGATGCCCACAAACCCTCCAGTGTCGGACAACATTATGACAGGGCTCTGAACATGTTGCTAACAGCAGGATACAGGCAGTTAGCCACATTTACAGCACGGAAACGGGGCGTAATCTCATTAGATAACATAAAAGTAAAGAATCCTGGCCCAAAGGACCAGGCTTTGGTTTGCCCCTGAAAGGAGCTGTTGTACTTAAAACCGTATAAGTTATAAGTGCCTAAAGTGAGCTAAAGTGCCTAAAGTTGTGGAGTCGCTTCGCTCCACTGATTTTATATAATTGATAGAATTCCTTAACTTTAGCTCACTTTAGGCACTTTAGTTCACTTTAAACTTTTGCAGCGTTTCTTCAGGCAGAGCCGGAAAACTCTGACCTGGTCCTGAGGGCCAGGTTTTCTATGTTTAAATAAAAAAATCTGACGGGATAACAGGATAAACAAGATTCTGTTTCAAGTGAACAAGCAAGGTTGGTAAACGAAAAGTAAATGGCCTTGATGTTTTAATCATGAATATCCTGTTAATCCTGTCAAAATAAATTTTCTTTAAAAAATCTGAAATGTTACAAAATAGAATGACAAACGGTAAATATATAATTTTCTTTATTTGTCTGCTGACATTAAATCTCTTTTTACCCGGCCAGGCAAACGCAGGCGCAACAGAAAAAGCCTGGCAATTTAAATCACTGCAAAAACGGCTTATAAAGGACGGTTTTGATAAAGCAGGAATAAATCAGCTTTACAATAAACCGGAGGTCTCTTTCGATACAACCGGTGTTACGCTTTTTTTCAAACATCAGGAATCCAGACTAAATTATGATCAGTTCATCACATGGAGATCCATCCGCAAGGCAAAAAAATATTTAAAAACGCATAAAACCGCTCTTGATAACATGGAACGTGCTTACAATGTTGACAAAGAGATCATCGTTGCCATTATCCTTGTTGAAACCAGGCTTGGAACATGTCTGGGAAAAAGATCAATATTAAACACACTCTCAACAATGGCTTCCCTTGCTGATCCACAGGTTAAAAAAATGTTGTGGAGCAAGATCTCAGGTTCATCCGGTCTTACAAAAAAGAAGTTTGAAAAAAAAGCCGCGATTAAATCAAAATGGGCATATGCGGAGCTTACCGCCCTTCTCAAATATGCGGGCAGAGAAAGAATGGATCCTGTGGCTCTCCATGGATCTTATGCGGGCGCTATGGGTATAGCTCAATTTATGCCAAGCAACGCCCTTGCCCTTGCAAAAGATGGCGACAGTGATGGCCGTATAGACCTGTTTACACATGATGATGCAATAGTCAGTATTGCCAACTACCTGAATCATCACGGATGGCATGTTGGAATAAACGACAAAAAAGCCTATAAAATTCTATTGAAGTATAACTATAGCAAATATTATGCTAATACTATCCTGAAAATATCTAAACTTTTAAAAGATTAAGTATGAATCTGAAAACAATCACTGTAGTTCTAACTATATGCATCCCATTTTTTTTGTTGACTGTCTGGGCAATCGTTGATGTTGCACAAAAGGATTTTGCTACAATAAAGAAAAAGGCTCTCTGGGGAGTAATAGCTTCTATTCCTTTTATCGGTTTTATAATATATCTGATTCTGGGATTCAGAAAAGGCAAGAAACCGGTTGAGCCCGAACAATCCACAAAATAATATTTGACAATGCCGGCTCATTTCTATATTCAAAGCATAAATTTTCTCTAATGGTCCCATCGTCTAGCGGTTAGGACACCGGCCTCTCACGCCGGTAACAGGGGTTCGATTCCCCTTGGGATCACCAATAATGATATCAAAGGGTTACGGAATATTCGCAACTCTTTTTTTTATATCTAAAATTTTGACGATTGGGGACGCCCATTTGATTATTGGTTTACAAACGATTTCATGTATGATATTCAGATAATATGCCACGCAAAGCCCGCATAGATGCTCCCGGCGCCCTGCATCATATTATTGTAAGGGGAATCGAACGGCGTAAGATTTTTTATGATGATCCAGACAGGAATAATTTTCTGGAACGGTTAGGCGTTGTTTTAACAGAAACCGGCACTCCCTGTTTCGCCTGGGCCTTAATTCCAAACCACCTGCATTTGTTACTGCGAACAGGTCTCACCCCGATTGCGACAGTGATGCGGCGTCTTTTAACCGGTTATGCTGTTAGCTTTAACCATCGTCATCACAGACACGGACACCTGTTTCAGAATCGTTATAAATCCATTTTATGCCAGGAAGATTTGTATTTATTAGAGTTGGTTCGCTATATTCATTTAAATCCATTACGGGCAAGGCTTGTTAAGGATCTAAAGGGTTTAGATAAATATCCGTATTGCGGCCATAACGTGCTGATGGGCAAAAGAAAACGTGACTGGCAAGACGCGGATTACATTTTAAAATTCTATGCCAGCAAGTGTTCGACGGCCCGGCGGCGTTACCGTAAATATGTGGAAAAAGGCATTGCAGATGGCCGAAGGTCTGATTTAACAGGAGGAGGATTGATCCGCAGCGCCGGAGGGTGGTCAGCGGTCAAAGCATTGCGCCGGGACCGGATGAAAAGTGATGAGCGAATATTGGGTGAAGGGGATTTTGTTGAAACCGTATTAAAAGCTGCTCAAGAAAACTTAGAGCGCAAGTATGAGCTTGAGGCACAAGGTTATAATTTTGACTGGCTAATTAAACGTGTGGCACAGCTATTGGGAATTGAGCCAAAGGATGTATTGGCTGCCGGTAAATATGTCAAAACAGTTAAGGCCCGCAGCTTGTTGTGTTACTGGGGGGTGCGTGAACTTGGGATGACAACTGTTGAGTTGGCAAAAAAGGTAAATTTAGCTCAACCTACAGTAAGCCAGGCGGTTTCGAGAGGAAAGAAAATTGCAGAAAAACAGGGTTTGAACCTTAAAAAGCAGGTAAACCAATAATTAAATGGATGTCCCCAAGTTGCCCTCAGGGATTAGAAGATTAGAAGATTGGAAGATTGGAAGGGAAAGATTTCAAAGCTGTGAGGTAAAGAAAAATGATCGAAAAAAACGAAAAAAAATGGTTGGCATCGCAGGCACAGACAAAGAAGGAATTTTTCGTTCGGGCAGCGGCAATCTCTGCAGCTCTGATCCTAACAGTCGGCGCCTGTTTTCTTGTGAGCTGCGGGCAGGGTGAATCTCCAAAGATCAAAGAAAAAATAAGGCTCGGCGCCTCAAAGTCGTTATTGTCTGTTCCCGTTTATATCGCAAAGGAAAAGGGGTATTTTGCGAAAGAGGGCCTTGATGTTACGCTGAAGGAGTACGGCAGCGGCAAAGCGGCCACGCAGGCCCTCTTCGCGGGGGAAGTGGGCATATCTACCGTGGCGGATATGCCCGTCGTATTTAACAGTTTCAAGAGGGATGATTTCTGCGTCTTTGCCACATTTACCTACGCATATCCTTTTGTCAAGATAATCGCGCGAAAGGACAGCGGCATCAGAACGGGCGCGGTGAAGCCTGAGGCAATTATCATAATCCGTTAGGAGCAGTAACCCGATGAAAATCAAGACCAGATTACGGATCGCCATTATCTTGACCCTGATCATATCTGTCGTGATTAGCCTGTTTATTTTCGGCGCGTACAGGGAAATGAGTGAATGTGGCCGAAAAGCGATCACAACAGGCAGAGTAACCAGAAATATGGCTGAACTGAGAATCGTAACAGGTGAGTATCTGCTCTATCCCGGAGAACGTTCGCTCATACAGTGGGAAACAAGCCGCGATTCTCTGACAAAGCTCCTGGCGGAAGAGGCAAACATTTTTGAAGATTCTGGCGGAAAAGACGCTTTGAAAAAAACGCTCAAAAGCCTTGAACGATTTTCAGATATTTTTGCTGAACTGGTCGCAATCCCTGGAGAAAAGAGAGAATATGGCGGGCATCAAAAAAACGGGCTCTCTAATCTGAAAGTTAAACTGACAGGCGACCTGCTGGTGGAGTCTCAGTCAATGGTTTCCCGGGTCTTTCTGGTGAATCAGGCAATTCAGGCAAAGCTGGTATCTATCCAGCGGAAAACCGGTTTGTTCACGATTATCCTGTTTATAGTCTTTGCCGGTTTTGTTTCAGCGATCTCCTTATGGATCAGCAGAAGCATCGGAGCGCCGGTAACAAGACTGGAGAAGGGTATACGGATTATCGGTGCCGGCAACCTGGACCACAGGGTGGGCACAGACGCAAAGGATGAGATCGGACATCTTTCAAGGGCGTTTGACGGTATGATGGAAGATCTGAAGAAAAGCACAGTCTCCATAGATAATCTCAACAGAGAGATTGACGCACACAAAAAAACGGAGGCGGCGCTGCGGGAGAGCGAAGAGAAGTATAGAGCGTTAATTAACGGGATGAGTGACACAGCTTGGGTCATTGATTTTAATGCGAACTTTATCGATGTAAATGATGCTGCTGTTGAGGTTTTAGGCTATTCTATGGAAGAATTGCTTTCTATGGGACCTCAAGATATCGATACATCTGTAAACGCGGGAGAGATAAAAGGTTTAATCGAACAAATGCCCACCGATAAAATGCAGGTTTTTGAAACAACACACTCCACCAAAGATGGGAAGACAATTCCAGTGGAAGTTAAATATAGTTTTGTAACTTATCATGGGAAACAGGTGATTTTAAGTATTGCCAGAGACATCACCAACCGCAAACAGGCGGAAGAAGAGGTAAAATCCCACCGTGAGCACCTTGCCCTCATCAACCAGATACTCCGCCACGACCTGACGAATGACCTCGTGATCATACAGAGCGCAATCAATCTTTACAATAAATCTCCCGAAGCGCAATTCCTGAAAGAGATATCCTCACATTCGGGGAAATGCATTGAACTGATCAACAGGATGGGGGAGCTTGAATCCTTCATGTCCCGCCACAGGAAGCTGAAACCGTACAAGATAAATGATGTTATAGATGAAACCATTAAGAACTATCCATCTACAGGCTTTAAAGTCAAAGGCAGGGTCGAGGTAATGGCCGACGATTCTCTTGCCTCCGTCATAGACAATATCGTAGGAAATGCCGTTATTCACGGGAAGGCCGACAGAATCACAATAACCACAGACAAAAAAGGAGCTATGTGCGAGGTGCGCATCGCCGACAATGGAACAGGCATCCCCGATGAGATAAAGAAAAAGATCTTCGAAGAGGGCTTCATGTACGGAGACACAGGCCACACAGGTCTCGGTCTCCACATAGTCAAAAAGGCCATGGAAAACTACGGCGGTTACGCGTATGTTGAAGACAACAAGCCAAAAGGGGCCGTCATTGCGCTGAGATTCAGGATGGTGAAGTGAGACGGGGATTAGAGGATTAGAGGATTGGAAGGTTGGAAGGTTGGAAGGTGTTCACGGCTTGAAACTTGAAATTGGAAACTTGAAATTGGAAAGTAGAAATTGGAGGGAAAGAAACAGGGTAATGAGTGATGGGTGATAGGTGATAATAACCTCTGAACTTTTGAACTCTGAAGGAAAAGTCATGAAAAAGATAAAATCATTCACAACCGGCCGGCAACACATCCAGGGCATAAAACGTAAACTCCTTCTCTCCATGATTCTCGCCCTTGTCTTCATTTTTATAGCCGCCTTCTTTTCTACCGTTGCCGCCGGGCAGGAACCGTTATCGGTAAAGATCGGCGCCTATGCGAATCAACCCAAGATTTTCATGGATGCAGACGGCGTGATTTCCGGATTCTGGCCCGACCTCATGGAACATATAGCCAAAACAGAAAACTGGAAGATAAAATATGTCTGGGGGACATGGAACGAGGGACTCGACCATTTAATAAATAAAGAGATAGATATAATGCCGGATGTGGCATTTACAGAAAAGCGCAATAAACTCTACGCCTTCTCTGAAGCCCCTGTTCTTATGAGCTGGACGAGGGTGTATGTCAATGAAGAGAATGAGGAAATCCAGTCCATGCTCGACCTTAAGAACAAAAAGATCGCCGCCCTTAAAGGCAGCGTCAATCTTGAGGGGGCTGGTGGATTAAGAGAAATCGCCCTCGGATTCAATTTGAACTGCACCTTCTTGGAACTGGATGATTACACCGAAGTATTCAAGGCGGTAGAAGAAAACAGGGGCGATGCCGGGATAACAAACAGGAACTTCGGGAATAAAAACGCAAAGAATTTCAAGGTAAAAAAGACACCCATTATTTTCCAGCCCATTAATATGAAATTTGCTTTTCCTAAGGATGCCGAATCAACCCGATACCTTGCCGGAAGAATAAATTATCATATAAAGCAGCTTAAACAGGACGAAAATTCAGTCTATTACCAGTTGCTGGAGGAATATTTTGAGGCGGAAATCGCGGAAAAGGAAGTATTTCCAAAGTGGCTTAGCGCGGCATTAAAAATCATCGCGGCCCTGTTTATCCTTTGTATTCTTGTAATAATCGCAACAAGAATACAGGTAAAGAGAAAGACAAGTGAAGTCCTGTCAGGGCGAGAAGCGCTGCAGATGAGTGAGGAACGATACCGCAGCGTATTTGAAAACACAGGCACGGCCACCGTGATCCTTACAGAAGATATGACTATCTCCATGGCAAACTCTGAATTCGAGAAACTCAGTGGCTATTCCAGAAAAGAAATAGAGGGCAAAAAGAAGTGGACCGAATTTGTGGTCGAAGAAGACCTTGAATGGATGAAAGAATATGCCACTGAAAGAAGGAAAAATGGGGGCAAGGCTCCAACGGAATACGACTTTCGCTTTGACAATAAACGGGACAGCGTAAAGGATATATTTCTTAAAATAGGCATGATCCCGGGAACGAAAAAGAGCGTTGCCTCGCTGATGGACATCACCGACCGAAAAAAGGCCGAGAGGGAGATAAAACACCTCAACCTCGTGCTGAGCGCCATCCGCAACGTCAACCAGCTTGTCGTAACGGAAAAGGACAGGGGACGTCTGATTCAGGGCGCCTGTGACAACCTGACCGAGACCCGCGGCTATTACAGCGCCTGGATCGTCCTCTTCGATGATGCCGGCAGATATGCGATATCCGCGGAGAGCGGACTGGGCAAGGGTTTTCTGCCCATGGTTGAGATGTTGAAGGGAGGCGAGTTCACGACCTGTGGCAGGAATGCCCTTTCACAACAGGGCGTCGTGGTGATCGAAAATCCTGCGTCCACCTGCACTGACTGTCCCTTTGTTGATATACATCATGGCGAAGCGGCAATGATCATACGTCTGGAGTACGGGGAAAAGATTTACGGACTCTTGTCTGTTTACATCCCCCCCGATTTCGCCCTTAATGAAGAGGAGCAGGGCCTCTTTAAAGAGGTCGCGGAAGATATTGCCTTCGCCCTCCATGGAATAGATATGGAGGCTGAGCGCGAAAAGATCGAGGACCAGATCAAGCGCTCCCTCAGAGAAAAAGAGTCTCTCCTTGCCGAAATCCACCACAGAGTCAAGAACAACATGCAGATAATCACAAGCCTCCTCTCCCTCCAGTCCAAAGATATAGAGGATGAAAGATCCCTGGCGCTGATCAAAAATTGCGAGGACAGAATCATGGCGATGTCCCTTATCCATGAGAAGCTCTACCTCTCGAAAGATCTGTCACAGATTGACTTCCACGATTATATGGAAGATCTGTCAGCTCTTCTCTTTCAGACCTGCAGAGTGGATTCAAGAAACGTAAGCTTCTCATCACATATAAAAAATATTTCCTTTAATATCGAAACGGCGATACCCCTGGGACTTATCGCGAACGAGCTGATCTCAAACGCTATGAAATACGCCTTCCCTGAAGGCAGAAAGGGAAAGATTGTTGTAGAGCTCACACAGAACAGAAAGACAGAAGAATACACTCTGACCGTCACAGACGACGGAATCGGCATTCCTGAAGGGATCGATTACAAAAACCCCGAGACCTTCGGCCTTCAACTGGTCGATATGCTCACCGAACAGCTCAGCGGCACAATGGAACTCGACAGAAGCAAGGAGGGAACATCGTTTAAGATAATATTCAATGAACAGAAGTACAGGAAGAGGATATGAGGATCAGGGGTTCAGGGGTTTAGAAATATAAGGGATTTCCTTGTTCGTTGAAAGCCATGGAGTGAAACAATGGATAAAAAACCAAAGATACTGATCGTTGAGGATGAGCGGATCATCGCCCTGGAAATGCGGCACAAGCTGGAATCCATGGGATACGATATATCTGCCATTATCTCTTCGGGAGAAGATGCCGTCAAAAAGGCCGAATCGCTGCGCCCTGATCTGGTCCTGATGGATATCATACTGCAGGGAGAGATGGACGGCGTGGAAGCGGCCGGTCAGATCCGTACCCGTTTTGACATTCCCGTTGTGTACGTCACCGCCAATGTCAGTGATGCCGGGCTGGAAGATATCACGCGCTCGGAGCCCTTCGGCTGCCTGTTCAAGCCTTTCAAGGATATCGAGCTGCAAGCCGCCGTAGAGATAGCCCTTCACAAATATAAGATGGATAAAAAGCTGCGGGAGTGTGAGGAGAAGTATAGAAATTTATTTGAAAAAGCAAAGGATGCTATTTTAATTATTTATAATAGGAAATTTGTGGATTGTAATCAAGCCGCGATTGAAATGCTTCGTTATAATAATAAAGATGAGCTATTAAATACGCATCCTTCGGAATTATCACCGGAAAAACAACCGGACGGAAAAATGTCATTTACAAAAGCAGATGAAATGATGAAGACAGCTTTTAAAAATGGCGGTCACCGCTTCGAATGGTATCATAAGAAATCTGATGGAGAAATTTTCCCCGTTGAGGTGTCGTTGACCGCTATTTCTGACGATAAAAATAATCAAATTCTTCACACGATCTGGCGAGATATCACCGAGCGCAAGCAGACAGAGAAGGCGCTGCGCGATTCCGAAAAGAAATACCGCACGCTTGCCGAGACAACAAATGATGTAATTTTTGTTTTAGACCTGGATGGAAAATTTACCTACATCAGTCCTGTCGTAGAAAGATTAACAGGTTATTCCTGGCAGGACCTCATCGGACACCCTTTCACGGAAATTATTGTTCCTGAATATGTGGAATCAACGGTCGAACATTTCAAAAAGGGGATCGACAGAAGAAATATCTCTCTTTATGAAATTGAAGTGAAGCACAAAGATGGAAGAACTGTGCCGACAGAACTGAATGTGTCCTCGCTTCTGGATGCCACCGGAGAGATAACAGGCAGAATCGGAATTGCCCGCAACATCACCGAACGCAAGGAGGCTGAAGAAGAGGTAAAGTCCAACCGTGAGCATCTTGCCCTCATCAACCAGATACTCCGCCACGACCTGACGAATGACCTGGTGGTTATGAAAAGCTCCCTTAACCTGTACAAGGTCTCCCGTGAAAAAGCGCTTCTGGAAGAAGCCGAGGACCGCGTTAAAAAGAGCCTGAGCCTTATCAACAGGATGAGAGAGCTTGAATTCTTCATATCCCGCCACAGCAAGCTGAAACCTTACAAGATAAATGATGTCATAGATGAAACCATTAAGAACTATCCATTTATAGACTTCGAGATCAAAGGCAGGGGCCAGGTCATGGCCGATGATTCTCTTGCTTCCGTGATAGACAACATCGCAGGAAATGCCGTCATTCACGGGAAGGCCGACAGAATCACAATAACCGCAGACAAAAAAAGGGATATGTGCGAGGTGCGCATCGCAGATAACGGGACAGGCATCCCCGATGATATAAAGGCGAATATCTTTGAAGAGGGTTTTATGCACGGAGACACAGGCCACACCGGCATGGGCCTCCACATCGTTCAAAAAGCCATGGAAAACTACGGCGGATATGCATATGTTGAAGACAACAAGCCAAAAGGCGCTGTCTTTGTGTTGAGATTCAGAAGGGTGAAATAGTGAGGGGGTTTTAGATGAAAAAACGGATTCTGATTGTAGAAGATGAGACGATGATAGCGAAAGACATAGAGAGTAAACTGAGAAATCTCGGGTACGAACCCCTTCCCATTGTTCGCTCCGGGGAAGAAGCTGTCGAGAAGGCCGGAAAACTCATGCCCGATCTGATACTGATGGATATTATCCTGGATGAAACGATGGATGGCATAGAGGCGGCCGGTCAGATCAAAACCCGTTTTAATATACCGGTTGTCTATCTTACCGCCTATTCCGATGATAGCATCCTTGAGCGAGCGAAGATAACAGAACCTTTCGGATATATGATAAAGCCCTTAGTGGAAAGAGACTTGTACAGCACCATCGAGATGGCCCTTTACAAACACAAAAGCACCGAAAGACTCCTGAAGAGCATGGAATCGACGATAGATGCCCTTGCCATGACATTGGAGATGCGCGACCCTTATACAGCCGGCCATCAGAGACGTGTGGCCCAGCTTGCCAAGGCCATTGCCCAGGAGATGAACTGTTCGGATAATGAGATTAAAGGAATACATTTTGCCGCGTTTATTCATGATATTGGCAAGATACATGTTCCAGCGGAGATATTGAGCAAGCCGGCCGAATTGACGAAAGCTGAATTTGAAATGATAAAGTTGCATCCCCAGTCCGGTTACGATATACTGAAAAATATAGACTTTCCGTGGCCGCTTGCCGATATCGTACTTCAACATCACGAAAGGATGAATGGTTCCGGATATCCTCAGGGCCTTTCCGGTGAAAATATTTGTATGGAAGCAAGAATTCTGGCAGTAGCAGACACTGTGGAGGCCATGTCTGCCCACAGGCCATACCGGGCGGCGCGGGGAATAGAAGAAGCTCTAAGCGAAATAGAAAAGAACAGGGCGATTCTGTACGATCCGGACGTAGTAGACGCCTGCCTGAGACTTTTTGCTGAGAAAGGGTTTAAGTTCGAATAAAAAATAAGGAGTCAGAGAAAACAACAGGAGAAAAATAAAAACTCCCGACTGGCTGGAGACCGGATGGCTGCTGGCCACTTTCGGAAGAAAGAAAAAGAAAGCGGTCAATAATTATAAAGCCTATGTAGAGGGAATTGATATCAAAACTCTCAAAGATCCGGAAGAAGATATTATCGGCGGTTTTATTCTCGGAGATATCGATTTTGTAAATTGGGTAAAAGATACTTTTCTGTTGGCCAGAAATGACAAAAAAGAGATTCCGCAGCTCAAGAGGCTCAAACCAAAAATATCGCTTAAAAGTATCCTTCAGATTGTTAGCGATGAATTTGGATGCAGTAAAGAAAAGATACTGGAAAAGGGACGTAAGAACAACTAAGTCCGGTCCTTCGCAATCTATCTTGCAAGAGACCTCGGTGGCACAACGTGCAGTAAGCTGGGCGATTTTTTTGGAGGCGTATCGGGTGAGGCCATTACCGTGAGATACAATAAAATTGCCGAAGAGATGGCAGGAGATAAAAAATTAAAAAGAAAAGTGAGCAAGATCAAGGCTCGAATAATTAATATTTAATATGTGACCCCGTTGTTCCATTTCGGGTTAAATATTATATAAAATTATTATGCCTGCAAAAAGGAAGACAGGGACACCCACTAATGCTATGTACTGCACATATTTTTTAAATATACTTGTCATTAACTGAGCTAAGCAGAAGCCAATAATAAGTACTATAAATGGGCTAAACCACTGAAACATGTAAGCAGAAGCGAGCGCTGAACCTGGTAAAGAAAGAAAGCCGGCAATTTTTATCATAGAAGTATTTTTTTCATAGGATTTGCTAATATGCCAACTTTTAAGTTTAGCGTAATGTTCATAGGAAAGCACGACCCATGAAAAGCTGGCAAGCAGAGTAAAAACAATGATTACAGTATAAGAATTCATATTATGCAGCATCCTCGACTTTTCAACATCAGGGTTAATTCTTTTTATATTTCTACCATAAAAAACAGCATAAAGGCAAATATCTCAATCCTGCCCATGAAATTATGCGTTTCGTGTATCGTATAGAGATAATCGATGACCTGCAACCAATTGTTCACCCTGTCCGGTATTGTAAATTCCGACTGATCAGAAATCCTCGAAGCACCTCTAAAATACGGCGGCACCAACTTTGATATCGTAGATTGCATTCTTGCGGTCAGGTCATCCCCTGCCAGGGTTGTTGTTTCCAATCCTCAATACAACAGAAATCCAACCGCCTTTTATAAAAATTCAATTTATTATGTCGCTCCACAATCCTCCACTATGTATTAGACCGACATATTGCCTTTAACTTTTACAAATTATTATAAAATATTTTAATAAATCACATTTTTCTCTTGACACTTCTATCAAAATGTACTTTTAAGCATATATGGTGGATAAAAGTGGTTGATAAGGGATAAAAATATATGTTCAGAGGAAGTTCATTTCATACTATCGATCCAAAGGGGCGCATAATAGTTCCGGCCAGGTTCCGTGATGTTATAAAGGTTGGAGGCGGCGACGGGGTAATAGTTACAAGGCTGGATCAGGCCCTTTTCGCCTATACGCTTGATGAGTGGGCAAAAATTGAAACCAAGCTTATGGCGCTTACGGATACAAGCGAATATATGCGTCGTTTCAGAAGAATTTTTATCGGTGGCGCTTCCGACTGCACCTGTGACAAGCAGGGACGTATCCTTATTCCGGCGGTTCTAAGGCAGTACGCTGAGATTGAAAAAGATATCGTTCTTGTCGGTCAGATCGACCACTTCGAAATATGGTCAAAGAAAAGATACGATCAGGAAATACTTCGGATGGAAAAAGATATGAAAAAAGAGGAGGTCAACAACGAAATAGCAAAATTAGGTTTATAATTTTATGCCATACAAACATATCCCTGTAATGTTAAATGAAATTGTCCGTTATCTGAACTGCAGCCCTGGAAAAATCTATGTTGACTGCACGCTGGGTGGTTCAGGTCATGCCGACGCTATTTGCAAAAAAATTGCTCCTGACGGGCTTTTGATAGGAATAGATCAGGATGAGGAGGCGATAAAAAACGGAAAAAAGGTATTAAAACCATATGGGTCGAATATCCGTCTCTTTCACGACAATTTCATTAACCTCCCTGCAATTCTTTCTAAATTAAACATCTGTGCAGTAGACGGTGTTCTTCTCGATCTTGGACTTTCACTTTATCAAATTGAATCAAGCGGTCGTGGTTTCAGTTTTCGAAGGGATGAACCTCTGGATATGCGGATGAATCTGAATTTAAAAACAAAAGCTGAAGATATAATCAATATGGCAAAGGAAGAAAGCCTTAAAAAAATCTTTTCGGAATACGGAGAAGAACGCTGGGCGCGTCATATAGCACGAAGAATAGTAAAGGAAAGAAAACTCAAAAGAATTGATTCAAGCAAACAGTTAGCTCGAATAGTGTGCGAGGTGATCCCCCAAAAAGCGGCATTTAAGCAAAGGATTCATCCCGCTACAAAAGTGTTCATGGCTCTTAGAATCGCTGTAAACAAAGAACTCGAAACGCTGGCTTCATTTATGGAGAATGTATTTGATTCCCTGAAGCCTGAAGGTCGTCTCTGCGTGTTAACTTTTCACTCTCTCGAAGACCGGATTGTAAAACACAAAATAAAAGCTCTGGAAGGCAAATGCATATGCCCGCCGGACTTTCCAAAATGTGTTTGTAACAAAAAACGGGTTGTAATCTCTCTGACAAAAAAAGTTTTGCGGCCCACAAAAAAAGAAATTGAAAAAAATCCTATGGCGAGAAGCGCGAAACTGAGAGTAGCGGAAAAACTTTAAGAATAGAGCCGGATGGTAAGCATTATGAAAAGAAAAGCTAAAAAAAAAGGGCTTGGATTTAAAATTCTTGCGATCTGGTTTTCCCTCATGTCGATCTTCTTTGTTGAACTGCTTATATATACATGGTGCAGAGTTCAATGCGTCAGGATTGGTTATGAAATGACAAAAGAGGCTGATCGTTACCGGAGTGTTACGACATGGCAAAACAACCTAAAGATTGAGATTGCGCATCTTAAATCGCCGGAACGGCTCGCCGGCATTGCAAAACATCAACTGCACCTGGCGACCCCGACTCCGGAACAGATGATAATTATTCCATGAAATCAATTGCCGGAAAATATATAAGATTACGCGTTATCCTGATCGGTTTTATTTTCAGCTTGTTCTTAATAGGGATCGGGGCAAAGGCAGTATATCTTCAGGTTTATTGCGGACCATGGCTGTCTCAAAAGGCGGCAAGACAGTATGAAAAGTCTTTTGTATCACATGGAAAACGCGGAACAATATTTGACTCAAACCACAGGGAAATGGCTGTAAGCATCGATGTAGCTTCAATAGCGGCATATCCCCGCAAGATTAAAGATGCTTCCGCAACAGCCAATACTCTTGGAAAGGCATTAAATATCAAGCAGAAAGATCTAAACCGTAAGCTTGCATCCAACAAATCGTTTGTGTGGATCAAACGTCATCCAGCGCCCAGGGAGGCAATGGCAATAAAAGCCCTTGAGCTTAACGGTGTCGATTTCATACCCGAACATAAGCGTTTTTATCCAAACAGGAATCTGGCAGCGCAGGTGCTTGGATTTTCAGGTTTAGACGGCCATGGCCTGGAAGGAATCGAATTTTATTACAACAGTTACCTGGAGGGGGCTGACGGACGATTTACGATTTTAAAGGATGCTTTTGGCCGCGGATTCAATGCTGATAAAAAGATAGCCGGAAACTACCGTGGAAACAATCTAATACTAACTATCGACGGAACAGTTCAACACATAACCGAACAAGCCCTTGAGGAAGCGGTTGTAAAACACTCAGCCCAATCCGGGATGGCAATCGTTATGGACCCAAAAACAGGAGCTGTTTTAGCACTGGCGCACTATCCTCATTTTAACCCAAACTCATTTGAAAAATTCAACAGCAAGCTGTGGAGAAACAGATGCATAACAGACCAGTTCGAACCGGGCTCAACTATGAAGATTTTCACCGCATCTGCGGCAATAGAATCCGGGGCGTGTACGCCGAATACTATCTTTTATTGCGAAAAGGGTTCATATAAAATCGGAAACGATATTGTACACGATAGCAAACCGCATGGATGGCTGTCTTTACAGCAGATCGTTAAATATTCAAGCAACATCGGTATAATCAAAGTAAGTGAAACAACAGGGTCTGAGACCCTTTACAAAACTCTTCGCAGCTTTGGTTTCGACGAAAAGACAGGAATAGACTGCCCTGGTGAGACTCCAGGAAGTTTAGCCCCGTATAATCGATGGTCAAAAATTGATGCAGGAGCAATATCATTCGGGCAGGGCATTTCCGTCTCCGCCTTACAGCTTATAACGGCAACCTGTGCCATCGCAAATAATGGAATTCTTATGAAGCCCTATGTCGTGCAGGCAATAACCGATAAGAACGGCCGCTTGATTAAAAATTCCGTGCCTCGTGAGGTCAGGAGAGTTATTTCAGCAAAAACAGCCGAAACAATGAAAAGAATACTCCTCACCGTTACCGAGACCGGAGGAACAGGTGTTAATGCAGCCTTAGGGAATTACGCTGTTTGCGGCAAAACAGGAACGGCTCAGAAAATCGACGAAAAAGGAACCTACGCAAAGGGAAAGTATATAGCATCATTTATCGGGTTTGCTCCTGCAGAAGACCCTGAAACTGCGATCCTTGTGGTAATTGATGAGCCTCGGAATCAGCATTACGGCAGCATTGTTGCGGCTCCGGCATTCAGGAAGATAGCTTATGAAACTCTTAATTATATGAACCTGCCTGCCCGCCGGAACAAACTCACTGCCAGGCAGATTGATTGGCGGATCGGTAGTGATGATCAGCGTAGATCGGCGGCTGAATACTTACAAACAGACAGGGCAAGAGGATGATACTTTCGCATTTGCTAAAATCTATCAAGCCAAAAAGGGTTACGTACACAAACAAAAAAATGCAGCAGCATAATACGGAAATAATGTCGATCCATTACAACTCACAGGATGTACGACAAAACGGACTGTTTGTCGCCATACCCGGCCTTGTGGCTGACGGGCATGATTTTATTGATGCAGCTCTAACTAACGGCGCATCAGCGCTAATTACACAAAAACCGGTCACGCGGGACACAATAACAATTGAGGTTGATAACACAAGAAAAGCCCTTGCCGCTGTTTCCGCCATGTTTTACGGTAACCCGTCCGAAAGCTTATTTATTATCGGAATAATAGGAACAAACGGTAAAACGACCACCGCCTATTTGATTGAAAATATACTTTCAAAAGCCGGGTTCAAGGTCGGTGTAATAGGAACTATAAATTATCACTATTCGGGTAAAACATTCAATAATCCTGTAACAACGCCTGAATCGCTGGATCTTCAAAGGATCCTGTCTGAAATGCTCAATAATGGAATCACACATGTCGTAATGGAGGTATCTTCGCATTCCATCGACCTTCACAGGATTGAGAATTGCCGGTTTGATGTCGGCGTGTTTACAAATTTAACCCAGGATCATCTTGATTACCATAAAGATATGGACTCCTACTGGGCATGCAAGAAAAGATTCTTTACAGATATTTTAAGATCAGGGCCCAAAAAAGACATGGCCGCTGCTGTAATTAATTGCGATGACGAAAAAGGAAAAGAGCTTGCAAAAAGTTTAATGGTTGACGCCCGGAGTTCAAAACTCAAAATACTTCAGGTGTCGGATCAAACGATACAGCCAAAAAAAATCAAATATGACCCAGCCGGTATTATGGGAACGATTGCAACCACAGAGGGTGAATTTGATTTCAAATCACCATTTGTAGGGAAACATAATCTGAAAAATATTATTTGCGCCACAGGCGTCGGCATTGCTCTAAACATTCCTCTTGCCGTAATAAAGACCGGGATAGAAGAAACACCCTGTGTGCGAGGCCGGCTTGAAACTGTTCCAAATAATATTGGCCGGTTTATATACGTAGATTATGCTCATACACCTGACGCGTTGAAACAGGTTCTGCTGTCTTTAAGATCTCTAACCCGCGGCAGAATTATCTGCATATTCGGCTGCGGAGGAGATAGAGATAAAGAGAAACGGCCTAAAATGGGTGAAATAGCGGGAAGGTTTTCCGACCTTTCAATTATTACTTCTGATAATCCGCGAACCGAAGAGCCCATGGAAATCATCAGACAGGTGCTTGATGGGGTTGAAAAAGCTGTAAAAGCTCTTCACAAAAAAAAGTATATTGTTGAACCTGATCGAAAAAAGGCGATACTGTCAGGCATAACAGCATCTCAACCCGGCGATACAGTGCTTATCGCAGGCAAAGGTCATGAAACATATCAGATAATCGGCAATGAAACCATACCCTTTGATGACAGAAAAGAAGCGGAAAAAGTTCTGTTGTCTGAAGCCGGAAAAGCAAAGCCGGAAAAGCAAAATCCAATCCCATGGTCAACCGCCGAAATTCTCAAGGCAACAAATGGCGAAATTATATCCGGAAATACCGGAAGTTCTTTTGCCGGCATCTCAATCGACTCGCGAAGGATATCCGCCGGCGATATATTTATTGCCATAAAAGGAAATGTTTATGACGGCCATAGTTTTGCCGGCGATGTAATAGAGCATGGAATCCGCGGCATTATAATTAACAAAGATAAGGCGGACAATCTGTTGCCATTCACAAAGCAGCAGGGAAAAAACGCTGTTTGTGTGGCTGTAAACGACACAACAAAAGCATTAGGCGACCTTGCCTCATTTAACCGGAAACGTTCAAATGTATCGGTTGTGGCGATAACAGGCTCAAACGGCAAGACAACCACCAAGGATATGACCGCTGCTGTTGCTTCCAGGAAATATTGCACATTATCAACCGAGGGCAATTTTAATAATGAAATCGGGCTTCCGTTAACTCTTCTCAGGCTGAATCCGGATCATAAGTGGGCTGTTCTGGAATTAGGCATGAACAGCCCTAATGAAATAGGAAGGCTCGCCGATATTTGTTCCCCAGATATCGGGGTTATCACGAACATCAGCCATGCTCATTTAAAAGGACTTGGGTCAATAAACGGAATAATGCACGCCAAGGGCGAGCTGCTGGAAAAAATCAAGCCGGGCGGAAAAGCCGTGCTCAACGCAGATGACCCAAGAGTTTTGCAGCTGGCAGATAAAACCACGCAAGATGTCCTTCTTTTTGGGCTGTCAAAAGATGCTATGATCAGAGCCGTTTCTATCAAAGAAAAGGAGCATGGCATCTCATTTAGCCTGATGCTTCCGGCGGAAAGTATCTCCATCGACCTTGGAGTCTCTGGAACATTTATGGTTTCAAATGCCCTTGCCGCCGCCGCAGTCGGATATCTTCTCGGTGAAAGCCCCATGGAAATTAAAGCAGGCCTGGAGAATTTCATTCCTGCCCACGGAAGAATGAATATCCTGATGAGCCGCGGAATCCATATAATAGATGATACGTACAATGCAAATCCCGACTCTATGAAAGCTGCAATAATGACTCTCAAGGCATTAAAGGAAAACAACAGGGGGATTCTTGTTGCAGGCGATATGCTTGAACTTGGAGAATATGCGGAATCCATGCACAAAATGATCGGCTCTCTTGCCGCTGCTTCAGATATTGCAAAGCTATATGTTACAGGCGAGTTCGCAGAAACGGTTGCAAGAGGCGCAAAAGATAAAAATGCGGGCTTTAAGGATATTTTTATCGGCAGCAAAGAAGAAATTCTTAAAGACCTCATAGATTGGCTCCGGCCAGGGGACTGGGTTCTTGTCAAGGGTTCCAGGACAATGGGTATGGAAAAAATCGTTGAGGGATTGAGGAATAAATAATGCTTTATCATTTACTCTATCCGCTTCATAAAACAATTTCGGCATTTAATGTATTCCAGTACATTACATTCCGGACTATCTATGCCAGCCTGACGGCCTTGCTGATCTGTTTTTTCCTTGGCCCGTGGGTAATCAAAATTCTTGGCAGTAAACAGGTCAGACAGCATATCAGGGAAGACGGCCCAAAAACTCACCACAAAAAAGCGGGAACACCAACTATGGGTGGAACCCTGATTATCTTCTCAATTGTTGTATCCATACTCCTCTGGACCAATCTTACCAATTTTTACGTATGGATAGTTCTCCTGGTTACAATAGGCTACAGCATAATCGGCTTTATTGATGACTATCTCATGCTGATAAAAAAGAGAAGCAAGGGATTAAGCATGCAAAGCAAAATACTGATGCAGTCGTTGTTTGCAATTGCAGTGGGCATTCTTCTCTGCCTGCATTCGGACTTCAGCACACATGTAACCATACCTTTTTTAAAAAATATTTCACCTGATATAGGATGGGGATATGTGTTTTTTGCAGCTTTTGTTATTGTTGGAACATCAAATGCGGTTAATCTTACAGACGGACTGGACGGACTGGCAATCGGTCCTGTGATTATAGCGGCAAGCACTTATATGGTCTTTGCCTATGTGGCAGGTCATGTCAGAATCGCCGATTATCTCCAGATCAACTATGTATCAGGAAGCGGGGAAATAGCTGTTTTCTGCGGCGCCCTGGCAGGGGCAGGCCTTGGTTTTCTTTGGTTTAATACTTATCCGGCACAAATTTTCATGGGCGACGTTGGTTCTCTTCCCATAGGCGCAGCGCTTGGCACAGTGGCTGTTATCACGAAGCAGGAAATACTCCTTGTATTTGTCGGCGGACTGTTTGTCATAGAAGCCCTGTCTGTCATTTTTCAGGTTGGCTTCTTCAAGGTGACAAACGGCCGGAGGATCTTCAAAATGGCGCCTCTTCATCACCATTTTGAACTAAAGGGATGGCCTGAACCAAAAATAATAGTGCGATTCTGGATAATAGCAATCATGCTTGCTCTTATCTCCCTGAGTACGCTGAAAATAAGATGAAAATCAGGGATCGGGGGTCAGGGGGCGAGAGATCAAAAAATGAACGTCGAACATCGAACATTCAACATCGAATGATGAATGTTGATGTCGCTTCGCTCCGCCAGTTTATAAATTGGCAGAATACCTTATTCAAAATTCGACGTTGGACGTTGGACGTTCGATGTTCGATGTTCATCTTTTAATATGTTCGACGTTCATCTTTCAAATAATTGTTACGACAAATGGATATTACTAACAAAAACATATTAATAGTCGGCCTGGGCAGGTCAGGGGCAGCGGTCGCCCGTTTTCTGAAAAACAGGGGGGCGGCAGTCACTGTAACCGACATAGCCGGAGAAGAGGAGTTGGAATCCTATACTCCGCCATTGCGTGAGATGGGCATCAGTATGGAATTAGGGCAGCATAGAATCGAAACATTTGAAAGCGCCGATCTTATTATTATAAGCCCCGGTGTTCCTCATACAATATTGCCGATAAAAAAAGCCGGGTTAAAGGGTATACCTGTTTTGGGAGAAATCGAATTTGCATCCAGGTTCATCAGAGAACCGATTGTCGCTGTGACCGGCACAAACGGCAAGACTACTACAACTACTCTTCTGGGAGAAATGCTTAAAAAATCCGGCCTTGCGATTTTCGTGGGCGGCAATATCGGCAATCCCCTGATAGACTATGTGGATAAAGGTGAAAAAGTTGAGATCCTAATAATTGAGGTAAGCAGTTTTCAATTAGACACCATTGATACATTCAGACCAAAGGTTGGTGTTCTGCTGAATATAGCCGAAGATCATCTTGACCGTTATCCTGATTTTGCAGCTTATGCAAAATCCAAAATGCGAATATTTGAAAACCAGCGGGAAAGCGATACCGCTGTCTATAATGCTTCTGATCCGTATATACGTTCTTTGTGTAAAAATATTAAAGCAAGAAAACTGCCCTTTAATAACAATGCAATTGATAATGATAAAATAGAAAAAACCTTTAAATCCCTGGATTTCGCCCGCATGAGCCTTCCTGGAAAACACAACATCGAAAATGCTTATGCTGCGTCATTAGCAGCGCTAACAACAGGCGGAACTGTGAAAGGCGTGCAGTCGGCTCTGAATAATTTTAAAGGTCTTCCTAACCGTCTTGAATATGTTGCCACTATAAATGATATTAATTTTTTCAACGATTCAAAGGCGACAAATGTAGATGCGGTTGCAAGGGCTCTCGAAGCTTTTAATAAGCCCGTAATTCTCATTATGGGGGGACGTGACAAGGGAAGCGACTTTCATCTTCTTGAGGATCTGGTACGTCAACACACAAAAAAAATCATAGTAATGGGAGAAGCAAAAGAGGATATCAGGTCAGCGTTAGAGCACATAACATCAATTAAAGTCGCCGCCTCAATGGAAGATGCTGTCTCTTCAGCATACCATGCGGCATCGCCAGGTGATGTTGTGCTGTTATCCCCTGCCTGTGCGAGCTTTGACATGTATACAAGCTATGCGCATCGTGGAAAAGATTTTTGCAGAGCAGTTGACGAGCTTAATAAATGATGAAAAGCATTAAAAGTAATAGTCAGCTTATCGGTGCGATCCGGGCGCCGTCTAAGCATTATGATGTCAGGCTCCTGTTCCCGGTCCTTTTCCTTGTAGGGATAGGCATTGTAATGGTTTACAGCGCGAGCTCTGCCATTGCATTAAAAAAGTTCGGAGCAGACTACTATTTTTTAAAGAAACAGGCTCTTTTCTCTCTGATGGGAATAATTGTTCTAATTGTTTGCAGGCATATCTCGTTAAAATTTATCCGTTCTTTGACATATCCGCTTCTGATACTTTCACTTGTTTCCCTAACCGCGATTCATATTACAGACTTCGGTTTTTCCGCCGGGGGTTCGGCACGCTGGCTGCGATTCGGCAGTTTAAATTTTCAGCCCTCTGAATTTGCCCGTTTTGCTCTGATTCTTTATCTGGCCTATTCGATGAGCAAAAAAAAGGATGAACTCAAAAACTTTTATATCGGTTTTCTGCCGCATATTATCGTATTGGGATCGTTTACAGCCCTGATATTACTTCAGCCTGATTTCGGCTCTGCGGTTATTCTATGGTGTATTACATGGATAATGTTGTTTGTGGGAGGAGCGCGCATTTCGCACCTTATATCTCCTCTGCTGATTATACTTCCAGTCGCATATTTTTATATGGTTAATGCGGAATATCGCATCAAACGCATCATGAGTTTTTGGGATCCGTGGCAGTATCCGACTGATGAAGGTTATCAAATAATTCACTCTCTCATGGCTTTTGGCACAGGTGGAATATGGGGCACCGGAATCGGGAAGGGTTATCAGAAATTGTTTTATCTTCCCGAACCCCATACCGATTTTATTTTCTCGGTCATTGCTGAAGAACTCGGGCTGCTTGGCATTCTTGTTGTCATAGGGCTATATTCTTTGATTGTGTGGATTGGGATCGGCATAGCCAGAAATTGTAAGGATTCTTTTGGATCGTTCCTCGCTATCGGTCTTACTGCCGCATTAGGGCTACAAGCTTGCGTGAACATGGGGGTTGCCCTTGGCCTTTTACCAACCAAGGGGCTCACGCTGCCATTTTTAAGTTACGGCGGGACATCCCTTTTATTCAGCATGGCATCCATAGGAATATTAATGAATATTGGGGCAACGAGCTCAAAGGTCAAATAAAGCATGCGTATAATAATTGCAGGCGGCGGCACTGGCGGTCATCTTTTTCCGGGCATAGCCATTGCAGAGGCCTTCATGGAAAGGGATAAAAAAAACGAGGTGCTCTTTATGGGGACAGGAAAACCGTTTGAAATATCAATTTTATCAAAAACCTGTTTCATGTATCAATCTATTACAGCGGAGGGAATCAAGGGACGGGGATTGTGGAACCAAATTGTTTCAATCGCAAAAATACCAAAAGGGGTGGTTGAATCTGTAAAAATCCTTAAAAATTTCAAGCCTGACCTGGTTTTAGGCGTAGGTGGTTATTCAGCAGGGCCGGTCGGTCTTGGGGCATGGTTGTTAGGAATCAAAATAGTAATTCATGAGCAAAACATTCTGCCTGGAATTACAACCCGAATATTGTCCCATTTTGCCAACCGGATATATGTTTCATTCAAAAATACCAGGGTAAAGGCATTCCGATATTGCAGCGCCATTAGACAAAAAAAAATTCGTGTCACCGGCAATCCTGTACGCAAAGAAATTCTGGAATGCGCAGGGAATCAAAAAATATATTCGGGGCAGGCAAAAGCTTTCACTGTTCTGATCTTAGGCGGGAGCCAGGGGGCGCACAGTATTAATATGGCTGTTATTGAGGCCCTAAAGCATATTAAGGAAAAAGATAAGTTTTTTTTTCTGCATCAGACCGGAGCGGCTGACGAAGAAAAGATAAAACATGCTTACACGGCTCATGGTATTTCATGCACGGTTAAAGCATTTTTCGATGATATGGCTCAGCAATATTGCAGAGCAGATCTTATAATATGCCGGGCAGGCGCAACAACTGTAGCGGAAGTTTCAGCCATTGGAAAAGGAGTGCTTTTCGTGCCATATCCTTTTGCAGCCGACAACCACCAGGTTTTAAACGCTCTTTCATTAAAAAACGCCGGAGCGGCCGAAATGATCCTCCAAAAAGATTTTAGCGGCAAAGACCTGGCTGAAAAAATCAGGCACTATGCATCAAACCCCAATGCCCTTGAAGCCATGTCTTCAAGAATAAAAAAACTTGGCAGACCGGATGCGGCAGAGGCTATTGTCAATGACTTTTACACGTTGAACCATTGAAAAGACGAACGTCGAACATCGAACGTCCAACATCGAATGATGATGTCGCTTCGCTCCTCAATTTGGAAAAAAACAACCGGAGCGGAGCGACTCCATAACTTTAGGCGCTTTAGCTCACTTTAGGCACTTGTAACTTACACATTATGTATCTTAAAAAATATCATATACACTTTGTAGGAATAGGCGGTATCGGGATGAGCGGTATTGCCGAACTTCTGCTCAATTTAGGGTACGAGGTATCCGGATCCGACATAAAATCATCATCCATTACAAAGCATTTGAAAAGTATAGGGGGCGCTATTTTTAAAGGGCATGCTGCAAAACAAATAAAAGAGGCTGATGTAGTCGTAATTTCATCGGCAGTCGGCCCTGAAAATCCCGAAGTTGTCGCGGCAAAAAAATCATCAATCCCTGTGATACCAAGGGCTGAAATGTTAGCTGAACTTATGCGTTTAAAATACAGCATTGCGATTGCCGGCGCCCACGGCAAAACATCAACTACATCTATAATAGCCAGCGTCCTTAATAAAGGCGGGCTTGATCCAACCGTTGTTATTGGAGGCAACCTGAAAAGTATTGGCGCAAACGCCTTTCTTGGTAAGGGGGATTTTATTGTGGCTGAAGCAGATGAAAGTGACGGGTCTTTTTTAAAAATGTCTCCTACAATTGCGGTAATAACCAATATAGACAGGGAACATCTCGATTATTACAAGGATATAGACTCAATAAAAGAAGTGTTTTTAAACTTTGTTGACCGGATTCCCTTTTACGGTCTTGTCGTCCTCTGCCTGGATAATGACGCTATACAGGACATTATCCCAAAAATAAAGAAACGCTTTACTACATACGGAATGAGTTCTCAGGCCGATTTTCAGGCAAAAGATGTGGTATTCAACGATTTAACAAGCAGATTTACTGTTTATCATTCCGGTTTCAGGCTTGGAGATATAAATTTAAATCTTCCAGGCCTGCATAGTATTTACAATGCTATGGCAAGTATTGCAGTGGGAATTGAACTTAACATACCATTTAATATCATTCAATCAGCCCTGACAACTATCGATAGTGTTCAGCGGAGGCTGGAAGTAAAAGGAAAGATAAAGGGAATCACAGTTGTGGATGACTACGGTCATCACCCCACGGAAATTAAAACTACCCTTAGGGCATTAAAAACATGCTGGCCGGACAGACGTATTGTTGTGGTCTTTCAACCACACAGATATACACGAACCATGGCGCTTTTTGATGATTTCACACGAGCATTCTATCAGTCTGATATACTTCTGGTTCTTCCCATCTATCCTGCCGGAGAGAAAAAAATAAATGGGGTGGACAGCCTGTCTCTATGTGAAGGAATAAGCGCTCATGGACATAAAGAGGTGATATGCGTCCGGGGTCTTAAAGCTTCTTCGTCCTGTTTGAAAGAAATATTAAAAAAGGGGGATATTCTGCTTACTCTTGGCGCAGGAGATGTGTGGAAAGTTGGGGAAGATATACTGGATAATGCTTGATTCTAATTCGAAAATATGGCTTGAACGCCAGTTTAAAAACAGCGTCAGATTTGATGAATCCATGTCGAAGCATACCTCTCTGCGTGTTGGAGGTCCTGCTCAGGTCTTTGTCGCGCCTGAAAGCCCTGAAAAACTGCTTAAGCTTATAAAATGGTGCGGACAAAAAGAGCTCCCTTACACGGTATTTGGTAACGGCACCAACCTTCTTGTAAAGGACAGCGGCATTCGTGGAGTTGTGATTGTTCTGACAAGGTGTCTAAATAAAATTACACAAAACGGCACAGATAATAATGGTGTTATTGTTACCGCTTTAGCCGGGGCCAGACTGCAAGCCCTTTGTGCATTTGCCATCGAGAACGGCCTTGAAGGAATGAACTTTGCCCTGGGCATTCCAGGCACTGTTGGCGGGGGTATTATTATGAATGCCGGCACTGCCCATGGAACCATGGAAAGTGTCCTCGATTCGATAGAGATTTTACTTCCAACAGGAAAAAATAAAATCCTGTCAAAAGATAATTTATGCTTTGAATACAGAAAGCTCTCATGGAATATGGGGAAAGAGGACGTTTATAAAAGCCGATCGATTATATTAAGCGGCTGTTTTTGCCTGCATCATTCAGATCCGCAGGCAGATCCGCAAAAACTAAAACAGGAAGCTGATGAAATTTTAAAAACACGCAAGAAAAAACAGCCCGCAGGTTTGCCTAACGCCGGATGCTTCTTTAAAAACCCTTCTTCCGGTAAAACAGCAGGCCAGCTTATCGAAATGGCCGGGCTTAAAGGAAAATCAACAGGCGGGGCTAAGATTTCATCAAAACACGCCAACTTTATTTTAAATACAGGAAGCGCATCAGCTTCAGATATACTTACGCTGATGGAACTGGTTCAAAAAAAAGTCTTAAACATGTTCAACATCGAGCTGGAAACAGAAATTAAAATCGTTGGGGACTAATAATATGAAAAAAAACTATTATAAAAACAGCATGGCCAGAAGGCGTGCCAAAATTATTCAGCGGATTGCAGCCTGTTTTAAGGCAACTGCAGGGATCGCCATTGTGGCGACAATGAGTATAATTTTTATATTTTGCCACGACTTTCTAACTCAATGCGATTATTTCAGAGCAACGGACTTAACCGTCGAAGGTGCGCGCAGACTCTCTTTTAAACAGGCGCTAAAGCAGGCGCAAATTAATGAAGAAATAAATGTCTTTTCCATAAATCTTTCAACTGTAAGAAAGAATTTGCTGGCACATCCATGGATTGCTGAGGCCGAAGTAAGAAGAGAACTGCCAAACGTAATAAATATCAAAATTGATGAACATCAGCCTCTTGCCATCATCGATTTAGGCCGCAAATTCCTGATAAATGATCATGGAGAAATATTTAAAGAAAAAACCGCATCAGATCCTGACAATCTGCCGGTCATTACCGGGCTCGAATTTTCAGATATAAATGTTTCCGGCAGGCCTGGCGGCATCTCCTTTAATGCTGTCATGGATGTTTTGAGGCTTGGACAAAAATCAGAAAGTATTATTCCCAACAGATTAATTAAGAAAATCCAGGTTGATAGAGAAATAGGAATTACCCTCTATGCGTTTGACAGGGAAAAATTGATCAAGCTTGGATATAACAACTTCCCCGGGAAGTATAATCGTCTGAAAAATGTGCTTTACTACATAAATCAACAGCGCGGTTTTCCCGATTTTGAGTCGATTGACCTGAACAATATAAACCGTATCGTACTAAATCCCATAAGGACTAAATCCCCAGCCATGGATCATAAGGAGGTTTAAGATATGCAGGGACAGGAAAACATTATTGTTGGCCTTGATATAGGAACTACGAAAATATGTGCTGTGGTTGGAGATGTGTCTGGAAATGAAATAAATATTATCGGCATCGGTACCCATCCCTCAATCGGTCTTCGAAAAGGCGTGGTTGTGAACATTGAATCAACTGTTGAGTCGATAAAAAAAGCTGTTGAAGAGGCTGAGCTTATGGCCGGCTGTGAGATTTCATCTGTTTATGCCGGAATTGCCGGAGGTCATATAACAGGTTTCAATAGCCGCGGGATCGTAGCAATAAAGGGCGCTGAAATTATCCAACAAGATGTTGACAGGGTAATTGATGCGGCAAGAGCTGTGGCTATTCCCATGGATCGCGAAGTAATACATGTGATTCCCCAGGAATTCATCGTAGATGACGAAACCGGCATCCAGAATCCAATCGGCATGGCAGGAGTACGATTAGAGGCTAAAATCCATATCGTAACCGGCGCTGTAACATCCGCTCATAACATAATCAAATGCGCAAACCGGTCAGGCCTTGATGTCTGCGATATTGTCCTTGAATCTCTTGCTTCCAGCGAAGCCGTGCTTACCGATGAAGAAAAGGAGCTGGGCACTGCCCTTCTCGACCTTGGCGGCGGCACCAGCGATCTGGCAATTTTTTCCAACGACAACATTAAACATACGTTCGTACTCTCCATCGGTGGGAATAATCTTACAAACGATCTCGCTATAGGACTTCGTTCTCCAATTACAGAAGCGGAAAAAATAAAGAAAAAATACGGAACCTGTATTTCCCGTAATATAATCGGCGAAGAAACAATCGAAGTGCCGGGCATGGGGGGACGTAATCCCAGAAAACTTCCAAAACAGATTCTTGGTGAAATTTTAGAGCCCCGTGTGGAAGAAATATTTACCCTTATCAAAAGAGAAATTTACAGGGCCGGAATGGAGAATATTATCTCTTCGGGTGTTGTAATAACAGGAGGTTCGGCTCTTCTGGATGGAATTGCAGAACTTGCGGAATCCATTTTTAATCTTCCGACACGCATGGGCAAGCCACGGGGAATCAGCGGTCTTGTTGATGTGGTAAACAACCCGATGTATGCCACAGGAGTGGGGCTGGTAATATACGGGGCCAAAAACCAGTCTGTAAAAAAATTCAGGATCCGCGACGCAAACATATTTAACAATATTATGGCCAGGATGAAGAAGTGGTTCAAAGAGGTAATTTGATATTTAACACAAAACCTGCAAACAAACAGGAGGAAAAATTATGTTTACCTATGTTGAAAATGACAAATCTGCAAAAATCAAGGTAATTGGCGTTGGGGGAGCCGGTGGAAACGCTATAAACAACATGATAGATTCCAGGCTCCAGGGTGTAAAATTTATAGCGGTTAATACCGATTCTCAGGCTCTCGATATCTCCAAAGCGCCTGTCAAAATCCAGATAGGTGATAAGCTTACTGAAGGATTAGGAGCCGGAGCTAATCCTCAAATCGGACGGGAAGCAGCTCTTGAAAGTACGGAAGCAATAAAAAATTCCCTTGAAAACAGCCACATGGTATTTATTACAGCGGGCTTTGGCGGCGGAACCGGAACCGGAGCAGCGCCAGTAATAGCTGAAATTTGTAAAGATATGGGCGCTCTGACAGTTGCGGTGGTTTCAAAGCCTTTTTCATTTGAAGGCTCAAAGCGAAACAAACAGGCGGAAGAAGGTATTAACGCATTAAAGGAAGTCGCCGACACCGTAATTACCATACCCAACGACAGGTTAAGAGGACTTGCAGCCAAAAATGAAAAAATGATCGATATGTTCAGGAAAGCTGATGAAGTCCTGCTCCATTCGGTAAAAGGAATTACAGATCTGATAATGATGCCGGGTCTCGTCAATCTCGATTTTGCCGATATAAGAACTACAATGTTAAGAGCCGGTCAGGCTATTATGGGCATAGGCATAGCAAGTGGAGAAAACCGGGCGATCGAGGCTGCCGAACGGGCCATTTCACATCCCCTCCTCGAAGATATCTCGATTGCAGGCGCCAAGGCTGTTTTAATGAATATTACATGTCCAAGCAATCTGACAATGGAAGAGATGTCGAAAGCATCAGAACGTATACATGATGAAGTTGGTGAAGACGCAGAAATTATCTGGGGAGCTGTTATAGATGACAACCTTGAAGATGAAATGAGTGTAACTGTAATTGCAACAGGCATAGGTAATGGCCATGGACTAAGGGGCAAAATACGGGACATCACGCCTGCCGACCTGCAAAGGGCGGTAAACTACGACGAGCCCACATTTATCCGCAGAAAAGAGGCCGTTAATGAATCTGGCGGAGCTGTTTACAAAGGATATAAAGGGATAATAATCGATAACGATGATCTTGATATTCCTACATTTTTAAGGAAAAAAGCGGATTAAATTCTTGCACTACAGTTATCAAAACAGATAGAATAAAAGGAATAAAATGAATACTGCGTAAAACAAATGGCATGGAAAACCGACAAAGCACATAAAAAATTTGCTGAATCAGAAATCGGAGCAATAAGAAAAGACTGGGCAGGGCATATTAAGATAGCTCTTGTATATCCCAACACATATCATGTCGGAATGTCCAATCTCGGTTTCCAAACAGTATATCATCTGTTAAACGATATAAATCATGTCCTGTGCGAAAGGTCCTTCCTGCCTGAAAAAAACCGGCGGGCATCGGCCAATATAACCACAATAGAGTCGGGCAGACCCATTTCCGACTTTGACATAATCGCTTTTTCAATTTCATTTGAAAACGACTACCTCAATCTTCTGACAATCCTGTCAAAAGCGGGACTTCCTACGCACTCCTGCGATAGAAAAGATCATCACCCACTTGTTATTGCGGGTGGTGTCGCCTGCTTTTTAAATCCGGAACCTGTTGCTCCATTTATAGATTGTTTTCTGATAGGAGAAGCAGAAGGAATTTTACCAGCTTTTTTCAGTACGCTGCCGCCTGAGTTGTTGAATAGAGACAAAGAATCGCTTTTAAAAATCCTGGCCAGGGAAATCCCCGGCGTCTATGTTCCCTCCTTTTATCGTGCGACCTACAATCCGGACGGCACTATTTGCTCCTTTAAACCTGTATGTGATGTGCCGGATAAAATAAAGCGGATTTACGTAAAAGACATCTCCAATGTTGCCACCTGCAGTTCTATATTAACTCCTCATACAACATTCGAACAAACATTTTTAATCGAAGTAGGCAGGGGATGTCCACACGGGTGCAGATTTTGCACCGCCGGATATATTTACAGACCCCCAAGATTCAGATCCCTTTCTCTCCTCAAAAAATGTATAGAACAGGGTTCTTTGCTAACCGACAGGATCGGCCTTGTGGGAGCCGCTGTTTCGGATTTCCCTGATATCGTAGAACTATGCTCTCAGGTTCATAACATGGATATCAGGATATCCTTCAGCTCCTTTAGAGCAGACGCTCTTACTCCGGAACTAATATCCGTGCTCAGGCAAAGCAAAGTCAAAACCGCAACTATTGCGCCTGATGCGGGATCAGAGCGGATGCGCAAGGTGATCAACAAGGGTATAACAGAAGAAAATGTACTTAATGCCACTGAAATCCTTGTTTTAAACGGCATTCCAAACCTGAAACTTTATTTTATGATAGGTCTGCCTACAGAAACCATGGATGATGTCGAAGCTGTTGTGAAATTGTGTAAACAGATAAAAAACAATTTCCTTAAGTCGAGCAGGATTAAAAAACATATTGGAGAAATAACGGTTAGCCTTAATTCGTTTGTTCCAAAACCTTTTACTCCTTTTCAATGGGTGGCAATGGATGATGTTCCAACACTAAAGAAAAAGATACTGTTAATAAGGAAGGGATTGAAAAATGTTCCAAATGTCCGTGTAAAAGCAGATGTCCCCCGCCAGGCTTATATCCAGGATCTCTTATCCCGCGGTGATCGCAGGGTTGCCAGGATATTATCTTCAGCCTGTTTAAATAACGGGAACTGGGCTAAAACCTTGAAAGAAACCGATTTAAACCATAATTTCTATGTTTTAAGGGAACGCTCTTTTGATGAACTGCTTCCATGGGACTTTATAGATCACGGAATAAAAAAAACTTTTTTAGTGCGAGAATACAAAAGAGCTTTACATGCCAAAATTTCTTCTCCGTGCCCAATGGACTCATGCGATATATGCGGGGTATGTGAAAAAGGGTAACGGTTTACGGTTTACAGTTCACGGTTTTTTAATGAACTACACAACAACTGATTGCTTGTATGTTTTGATCAACCGTTAACTGTAAACTGCAAACCGTGAACAATTACGAAAAAGGAAAGGATTTAGAAATCCCTTAATTTTTTCATTACATTTTCCATATCCTCCGGCACAGGAGACACAAATGACATTATTTTTTCTGTAACAGGATGAATCAGCTCCAGCCGCCATGCATGAAGCATCTGTCTTGGAACCTCCTTAATAAGATCGGATACGGCATCTGATATTTTCCACGCCCTTCGGCCGCAATATAGCAAATCACCTAAAACAGGATGATTTATCGCAGCGCAATGTACACGAATCTGGTGGGTGCGGCCTGTCTTTAAACAAATCTCAAGCAATGTAATATTTTTGAAACGTTCCTTTACCCTCCACAAAGTCTCGGCTGAACGCCCTTTTCGGCTGATCGTTGACATTTTCTTTCTCTCAACAGGATGCCTTCCAACTGGAAGTAAAATTGTTCCTGATTCGGATTTCATTTCTCCCCAAACAAGAGCTAAATACTCCTTTTTTATCCTTCTATCCTTGAATTGAGTGGCAAGATTATTATGAACAGCTTCATTTTTTGCAATGACCATGGTTCCTGAAGTATCTTTATCAAGCCTGTGTACGATTCCAGGCCTTAATTTCTCCCCCGGATAATCAAACGGACAATCAAGCTCTTTGCAATGATAAAGCAGCGCATTTACCAGGGTCCCAGTATAGTGGCCCGGCGCTGGATGAACAACGAGACCGGGCTGTTTATTTATCACAATCAAATACTTATCTTCATATATTATATCGATTTCAATAGGCTCCGGTTCAGACAAAACCGGCTCAGGAGACAAAATAGTACCGCTGATCTCATCACCTGTCTTGACATGGTATCCGGCTTTCTTAACACCGCCATGAACCAGTATTTTTCCTTTGCGGATCAGACTTGCTGAAAGGGATCGCGAACAATCAGAAATGTGGGACGCTATTACTACATCTAAGCGGCTGCCGGATTCTTGTTCATTGACATGAATGGTAAAAGCGCCTCTGGGCAAGATCTTTGAAAAACACCCCCTTTTGCCCGATTTCTGCGCCTGCCCCGTAGCTCCAGCAGATGGTACTGGGGTCGGTCTCAAATTTTTATCCTCGAAATATTCAATATATTCCTCGGGTTAATCCGCCTGAGGCGGATCGCCTTCCTCGTACTTGAGCAAAATTGATCATTTTTAAAAGGTCTCTATGTAGGACTGTGGGGAAAATATTTATTCGGGGTTTTCGAATAGAGACTCGATCTCTGACATGATTGTCTTTTCGTCAGTATTCCTGGCGGTAGATAGCTCACTTAATAACAGTGAAGTGGCGGTATCAAAAAGCTTGCGTTCTCCAAAGGAAAGATCCTTTGTAAATTTCAGGTAATAAAGATCTCTAAATACTTCTGCGACGTCATAAATTGATCCTGTTTTAATTTTGTCCATATACTCTCTATAACGCCGGTTCCACGTCTGGTTGTCGATATGTGATTCTTGATCTTTTTTTATTACCTCATATACCTTTGGAATCTCCTTCTTGCTTATTACATTTCTAAGCCTGACCGATTCGACATTCCATGTAGGAATCATAATAACCATGCCGTTTTCAAGAACCTTCATGATATAAAAATCGTGTTTCTCTTCATTTACAACCCTGCTTTCAATTGCTTCAATCCGCCCAACACCATGCGCAGGGTAAACAGCAAGATCGCCTACTTTGAATTTTCGATTTTTCTTTTGCTCTGCATTTTCAATCTTGCTTGCCATTTTTTTATTCAAACCGGTATGTTTCATAATACAGACTAATCCATTAATGCGTTTAAAATATGAGACCTTTGAATTTTGCCATAAATAATCTAAATAGTCATTCCCGTGCAAACGGGGCACGTAGTGAAGCTTTAGCGCTATCCAGTATTAAAAACCATTAGTTATCATTATCAATTATTTTTTTTATATCACCTATCAACACGATAATCAACAAAAAAGGATTGGTATATTCATATACCAATCCTTAAAAAAATATTGACGCTTATGTCAGCGTATTAACACCTAAGATGAGCGATCAGATCTTGGCAATTAGCGATTAACTCTTATTATTTCGGGTGGTTACCAGCGATTCGATTTTCACCTATTGGGTAAAATGTTCACCTTTAGCAATATATTGAAATTATTGTGCTAACTGCTAAAAGCTCAATTGAGATCATGCCATCTTTTCCAGCTCTTCAATACGCTTATTAATAGCATCCAGTGAACTCTTCATATAATCTGCTTCAGCCTTTAGCTGGGCTGTTTCATCTGCTGATTTCGGCGGATATCCTGGGCTGTATTCAGCGGGATACAATCCAAAACCCCGTCCATAACCCATTCCACGGCCAAAACCTCTTCTATAGCCTAATCCTCTGCCAAATCCCCGGCCATAACCAAATCCTCTGCCAAATTGAGGACCATAGCTTGTTGCTCCGGGACCACATAAACCTCTTGCGCCTCCTGTCATCGGACCTGCTCCTTGAGGTCCTGTTCTATCAAAACCCGGCATAACTTTCACCTCCCCCTTTTTTTTCGTAACAATTTAGGTCTTTCAAAAAGACTTTTTTGACAAGATTAACAGGATATTCCGGATTAAAATATCAAAACTCATCCTGTAAATCCTCATCAAAATCCTTTCGGTTGTAAACTTTGTATGCACAACCAACGATTTTCTCGGTCAATTCTCTGTATTTCATTTGCGTATTCCTCAGACTATGATTTTTTATGATTTACTGGATAGTCAAAATGAGAAATAACTTTGTTTATTCTCTTGAAACAAAATCTTGTTTATCCTGTTCATCCTGTCTGATTTTTTTTTCAAAAGGCTAAAATGTTACTTTTTTTAAGGTATATAAAACTTATTATCGGCCTCTGCCACCTTTTCCAGCGCCTCTACCTTGACCTTGTCCAGAACCCCTGCCTGCGCCTTGACCCTGGCCTCTGCCTGCGCCTTGACCCTGGCCTCTGTCTGCGCCTTGACCCTGGCCTCTGTCTGCGCCTTGACCCTGGCCTCTGTCTGCGCCTTGACCCTGGCCTCTGCCGGTCCTTGGACCTTGACCCTGTGGGCCTGTTCCATCTCCTCTTGGCATATTATTCACCTCCTCGATTAAATTTCATAATTGATGAGCCATAAAAAGCCCATAAACTCTGTCTTGACAAATTATCTGCCGCCTCTTCTTCGGAAACGACGCCCAGGCTGACCTCGAAATGCATACATTCCGCCTTTTATTCTCAATGCCTTTCCGGTAACAAGCGCATTTGCAACAACACTTCGCGCCTCAGACAGTATTCTTCCATATGTCTGGCGGGACACTGCCATCAACCTTGCCGCAGTATCCTGATCAAGACCCTCAAAATCACTAAGCCTTATCGCTTCAATTCCCTCAACCGACAGCAAAATTTCACCTGATACAGGCATTCCCTCTGGAATAAATGCGGTCATTGTCGGATAGGCTGATACAAATCTTGGTTTTTTGGGCCTGGGCATTGTTTAGTCACCATTTATGATCATTTGACTATAACCATAATGATCCTTAGACCACATGTCAAGAACTATTTTGGTCATTCGCTCATTATTTTTTTTTAAAAGAATCTACTGCATCTTCTTTTGTATCAAACATACCTAATATACGATCCATCCGGACAAGCTCAAACAGCGAATGGACCGATTCCTGCACTCCGCACAGTTTCAGATCTCCACCCAGCTTACTTAACTGTTTTTGGCAAAACAGCAGCGTTCCGCACCCGGAACTGTCGATAAATTTTACACGGCCCAGCTCAAATACCACTTTGTTGCTTTCATTAAGTATAGAAGCAAAGCCTGTCTTGAATTCTTCAGTATTACCGGCGTCAAGAACTTCTGTCAGCACCCCTACAACAGTAACATCACCAATTTTTTCCGTGCTTAATTCCATCTCAATTGCCTCCAGTTATAGACTTTCAGATAATTCATTTCACAAGGCTAAAGGGAGGACTTCGAGTAAGGCGTACATGTTAGTACGTCGTCGAGAAGTCCGACCGATAACGCAGTGAAATTATTTATCTGAAAGTCTATAGTTTAATTTTCAAACAGGCGCAATTTCTACCCTGTTCATCCCGAGAATATAACACTTCATCCACAGTATGAGCAATTATATGAAGACCGAATCCTCCTTCACGTGATCCGTCAAATACAGGCTGTGGAACCGACTCCTGGTCGAACTGTTCGCCGCGGTCGTAAAACCGGATTGCAATTTCGTCGGCCAACACTTCAGCATTGATCTGAATTGTTTCACCACTGCGGCTTTGATATGCGTGCTTAATTATATTTGCCGTAATTTCGGTAACAGCCAGTTCAATCGTGCTTATACGCTTTTCATCCAGCGGATAATCCTTTACACCAGCGCAAAACCCTCTAATAAAGGCTCTGACCCGCTCCAATTCTTTCAGATCGCTTGTTATCTCAAGTTCCGACTCGGTTGTCAGCGCTGGCAGTGACAAATCCTTATCAATCTTGACCAAAACGCATGTAACATCATCGTCAAAAATTTCGGAATGTGAAAATGCTACAATATCATTCCAGATTTTTTTTATAAGATTTTCAGGTTCAATTCTTCCGTTTGCCTGGACAAAATCTAACAGACGTTTCTCGCCATATAAATCGCCATCCTTATTTTTAGATTCAGTCACCCCGTCTGAATAAAAAACAAAAAAATCTCCTGGTTCAAAATGGACGGAAATCTGTCTGAATGGTTCCTTCTCCGGAAAACCGAGCGGCATGTTTACCCCCTGAAGCAGGCTGCACCTATTAGAACCATCATGAAAATGAATAGTTCGCATGTGGCCGCAATCAACAAAACTGAATATATATTTTAGCATATCGAATCGAGCGTAACACAGGGTAACAAATGTTTCGAGATCCTCCAGATGATCAATCATGCCTGAATGCACAGACGAGACAATTTGTGCTGGCTCAGGCAATTCTTTTTTACAGGACAAACGAAGCTGCTCATTCAAAACACGCAAAAAATGGCTCTTCATGGCTGCTCCGAGAAGAGCCGCGGGGACTCCCTTGCCCATAACATCCCCAACCATAAGGTCAAAACACTGGTCGTCAAATTTAAAGAAATCGTAGAAATCGCCATCTACTTTCTGTGAAGCAACGGTAAGTTGAAAAATCTGTATTCCTGGAATATCTCCGGGCGGTCGGCCTAATAAAAGCGTCTTTTGTATTTTGGAAGCAATATATATTTCACGGTCATGCACTTCTTTGAGGGCCAGATGAGTCTTAACCCTCGCTTTCACCTCCGCAGCATGAAACGGCTTGGTAATGTAATCAAGAGCCCCCACTTCAAATCCCCGTGTTTTGTGCCCTGATTCAGTCATTGCGGTAATGAAAATCACAGGAATTTCTTTTGTTTTGGAGGAGGCTTTCAATCGGGTACACACCTCATATCCATTCATCCCCGGCATCATTATATCCAGAAGTATCAAGCCCGGCAGGTGTTTGTCTGCATATTCAAGAGCTTTTGGCCCGTTTTTGGCTATGCCCAGCCGGTAGTCACTTTTCAACGTGTTCACCAGCAAGTCGATATTAATTGAATTATCATCGACAATCAAAATCAGAGGCTTAGATTTTTTCATGGTTGTCACCTTTTCTCCACCTCTTCCATAATTCCTTTGAGTGTTTTCAGTGCGTTGTCGTAGTCATAATTATTTAACCGGTTTTCAAGCTTCTTGAATGTTGAGAAATCAAGACATTCCTTAACAGCTTTAAAATGAATATCAATCTCTTCTGGATCGGCGAGTTCAAGGGCATCGGCAAGCTGTTTCAACAAGGGTATGACCTGTGCCGGATCAACAGTCTCCGCTTTAACGTCTAACGGCTCCCTGCCTGTGCGTCGCACGCAGACAGGGCCTTTTTCCTTGTCAGTAAGAGTCTGTAAAGATTCCAGCGCCTGACTCAGCGCCGTCACTACATTATCGACCAGATTTTTTTCCGGTGGATTTGCAGATCCTTTTCTGCTTGCTTTTTCAAGCTGAAAGGCTGCCTCTTGCAAATTGACAGCTCCGATATTGCCTGCGCTCCCTTTGAGGCTGTGAGCCAGATACACAAGTGATTCCCAATCCTTTTCTTTAAAAGCCTCATTTATTGTGTTTGCAACATCCTTATTGTTCCTGAAAAATCCTATCAGTATGCGTTTAAAAACATCTGTCCCTATATTCAGCGCTTTCAGGGCATCCTGTATGTTTATCCCCGGAAGTTTATCCGGAAGCTCCTCGGTCGCAATAACCGGAGTATCCACAGCCTTTTCCAGAATAACCGTTTCCGTTTTTTTGTCGTCCGGCAGCCCTTTTTCCGACTTTATCGTTCTCCATATTGCCTGGAATAATCTGTCCTGATTTATAGGTTTGCTGACGTAGGCATCCATTCCGGCTTTTAGGCACTTTTCCTCATCACCTTTCATAGCATGAGCTGTCATTGCAATTATCGGAAGTGATTTCAATTCAGGGATGTTTCGAATACTTGCCGTCGCTTCATACCCATCCATTTTCGGCATCTGGACATCCATTAGTACGGCATCAAAACGGTCTCTTCTTAGAACCTCCACCGCCTCCTCACCATTATCGACGACTTCGACAGTAATTCCCGCCCCCTCCAGTATTGCCTTTGCAATCTCCTGATTGGTAGGATTGTCTTCCGCCACAAGGATCCTGACCCCTTTCAGACGCTTCTTGTATATTGATGCCCTGGTTGTGATTTCTTTGCCGGGTCTTGTTTCCCTCGATTCCTTTCCAAATGCATCCATTATAGCATTAAAAAGGGTTGATTGGAATATCGGTTTGGTCAGAAAAGCGTTGATCCCCACCTTTTTGGCCTCTAATTTTTCTGCTTCTCTTCCAAAGGCGGTCAGCAGGATAATTGGAATATTCAGCTTCAAATCTTCCCTGATTATTTTTGAAGCCTCAATTCCATCCATCTCCGGCATGCGCCAGTCAATAATCACCAGATCAAACGGTTCTTTGCCTGCCAGGTGTTCTTTCAATATAATCAACCCTTCCTTGCTTGAAGAAGCCTCTCTCGGTTTGAAACCAAAAGATTCCAGTATCCTTTGCAAAATAATGCTGCTGTCAGGGCAATCGTCAACAACCAGTATTTTTAAATCCTGAATATCAAGCGGCGGTATTAACTTGCGTTCGCGTTCCTTGGCCCGGCGTTTAAAAGTTGCTGTAAAATGGAAAGCACTTCCCTTGCCCAACTCACTTTCGACCCAGATGTCGCCGTGCATCAACTCCACAAGCTGTTTGCAGATACTAAGCCCCAATCCGGTTCCGGCATATTTCCGTGTAGTGGACACATCGGCCTGGCTGAAAGGTTTAAAAAGTTTGCAGACATATTCAGGCGCTATCCCGATACCTGTATCCTTTACAAAAAATGCAAGTGTTGCCTGGTCAGATGTTTTCTCCAAAGCCTTCACTCCCACAAGGATAATGCCGCCTTTTTTGGTGAATTTAATTGCGTTGTCCACCAGATTCTTGATAATTTGCTGGAGACGCAGCGAATCACCGGTAAAAGCCCTTGGCGTTTCCAGATCGATATCAACAAGAAGTTCGATGTTTTTCTCAGAACTCTTTTTGATAAACATGTCGGTTACTCTATCCAGAACCACGTCAAGCATAAAAGGCCGTGATTCCAGCTCAATCCTGCCGGCTTCAACCTTTGAAAAATCAAGAATATCATTAATCAGTTCCAGCAAAGAATAGGCTGAAGATTGTATGATCTCCAGATAATGCCTTACATTGGGAGACAAATCTTCACTCAGCGCCAGGTCTGTGGCGGCGATTACTCCGTTCATCGGAGTCCTGATCTCATGGCTCATGTTGGCCAGAAACGAGCTCTTGGCTTTAGTGGCCGATTGTGCCGCTTTTGTTGCTTTAACAAGGTCTTTCTCCGCCCGCTCACGAATGGTAAATTCTTCCTCTAATCTGATCCGGGAAGCTGAAAGACCCCTGTTTAGATTCAGGATTTCAATTATAAAACCGGTCATCACAACAAATATAATCGCTGCGGATAAAAACCAGTACCAGTAGTTTTTAAAAACATCTGCCAGGGTTATTTTGCCAAGATCCTTGTAAGGACCGACTTTCAGATATTTTAAACATTCATGCACCGACTGGTAGTTCAGTGGTATGGTCCATCCGCCGCATTTTGCCGCTATGGCCGCAGGTGAGGTCTCAGGCATTTCAAGCAGAGCTATTGCAACTTTTTTGGACAGATCATTGGAAGTCAGTTTTGTTTCAGCAAAAGGCCACTCTGGATATGCTCGGGTTGAGTGATCACTTGTCATATCACACTCGCCGTGGTGCTCAACTATACCAAAGTTTCGAATATCGATCTTTCCTTCGGCTTGCATTTTTATTAATGTATCAGTCCTTACTGTTCCGGCATCTACCTTGCCGTCTCTAACGGCATAAACGACATCGTCTTGTGTGGCGCCGCCAAATTTAAGGTCTTTGAAATCGCGGTACGGATCAATCCCATTCTCTTTCAATTCCCGCCATGCCATCCTCCAGCCCCCAAAAGATTCTTCCGATATGGCCATAAAGGTTTTGCCTTTGAGATCCTTCATCTGTCGTATGTCGCTCCGATCCGCCTTCCAGAAAATCACCCCGCAGTATTTGGTATAAAAACTATCGAGACATCGATTTCTCAATGTGGCGATACGGTTTACTCCAAACCGGTATTCCAGTTCCACATAGAAGGATGAATTAGCCAGAATAAAATCAACTTCTTCATTTTCAACAGAAGAATAAATTTGCTCATAACCCAGCGGTATAATAACAAAAGTCTTGCCCGGAATCTTAGATGTAAGATATTCAGCCGTAGGCGTCCATTCTTTCAGACATCGCTCAGATCCTCTTTTTGCCAGAACCCCGATCTTTACTTTATCATCACCATTAACATCCTTAGTATCCTTAGCATTCTCAGCAAAAGAAATGCCGACAGCAAACAACAAAAACAATATGGCAATTAAACCGGTTATACAGGTTTTTTTGATTATCATTTTTCACCTCATATTACCTGGCCATTAGCCTGGACATGGCACCTCTTTTGTTTTTTTATCTGCATAATCCAACTGAATTTTGGCATCCTTCATTCACAAATTTACACTTTTCAAGAACCTCACGCAAAGGCGCCAAGCTTTGCGTGAGATTTTTCTTTTTTAAAAAAGTGTAAACTGCTTTCTAATCTTGATGAATGATGCCTAAATTTCTATATTTTCCCTGATCCCTTTAATGGTTTTCAGAGCCCTGTCGTAATTATATTCGTTTATCTGTTTTTCAAGATTCTGCAGGATCGATCTGTTAAGATGTCCCCTGACCGCATCCATATGCTTTGTAATCTCCACCGGATCGGCAAGATCGAGGGCATCGGCAAGCTGTTTTAATAAGGGTATGATGACCTGTGCCGGATCAACTGTCTCCGCTTTAACGTCTAACGGCTCCCTGCCTGTGCGTCGCACGCAGACAGGGCCTTTTTCAGTATCAGCAAGAGCATGTAAAGATTCCAGCGCCTGGCTCAGCGCCGTCACTACATTGTCGGCCAGATTTTTTTCCGGTGGATTTGCAGATTCTTTCCTGCTTGCTTTTTCAAGCTGAAAGGCCGCGTCTTGCAAATCATTGGCTCCAATATTGCCGGCGCTCCCTTTGAGGCTGTGAGCTACATGCATAAGTGATTCCCAATCTTTTTTTTCAAATAGATCCTTTATATTGTCTGCGGTATCCTTATTGTTAGTAAGGAATCCTATCAGTATCTGCTTAAAGACATCGGCGCCGATATTCAGCGCCTTTAAGGAATCTTGAATGTTGATTCCCGGTAGTGTTGCCGGAAGCAGATCTCCGGTCTCCATTGCCGGTTTTTCAGGTATATCTTCCGGTTCTCCGGTATGCGGCAGTCTTCCTGTGTGTTTTAAGGATTTCCATATAGCGTGAAACAATCTGTCCTGATTGATCGGTTTGGAGACGTATCCGTCCATTCCGGCTCCCAGGCACTTTTCCTCATCACCTTCCATGGCATGGGCGGTCATGGCGATGATCGGAAGGGATTTAAATTTCGGGTCTTTCCGAATCATTTTGGTTGCCTCATATCCGTCCATTTCCGGCATCTGGATGTCCATTAGCACGGCGTCAAATCGACCTTTTCGGACAGCCTCGACCGCCTTTTTTCCATTATCGGCAATTTCGGCGACAATTCCCGCTCCTTCAAGTATCGCCAATGCTATTTCCTGGTTAGTGGGATTGTCTTCAGCCACAAGAATCCGGATTCCCTGCAGGCGCTTTTTGTAAATAGATGTCTTGGTGATGATAGGTGTTTCCGGTCTTGTAGCTACCCTCGCCTCTTTTCCAAAGGCATCCATAATAGCGTTAAAAAACTCTGACTGGTATATCGGTTTTGTAAGAAAACAATTGATTCCGACTCTTTCGGCGTCCAGCTTTTCATTCTCTTTTCCAAAAGCGGTCATCAGTATTATAGGGATGCTTAGCTTCAATTCCATTCTGATTCTTCTTGAAGTTTCGATTCCATCCAGCCCGGGCATTAACCAATCTATCACGATTAGTTCAAACGGTTCTTTACGAGTCTGATTTTCTTTCAGTATGTTCAGCGATTCCTCTCCGGAGGAGACCGATTCCGCCCGAAAACCGAAAGATTCTAACATTTTTTGCACGATGTCTCTGCTGACCGCGCAATCGTCTATGACCAGCACATTTAAAGCTTTAATATCCGGAGGGACGATTAGTTCTCTTTGCCGCTGCGTGATTTGCCGGCCGAAACTCGCTGTGAAGGTGAAAACAGTCCCTTTTCCCAATTCACTTTCAACCCAGATATTGCCGTCCAGCATATTGACTAATTGTTTACAAATACATAATCCAAGTCCGGTACCCTCGTATTTCCGCGTTGTGGATGAATCAGCCTGGCAAAAAGGTTTAAAGAGTTTGGAGAGGTGTTCAGGAGCTATTCCCACGCCTGTATCTTTTACAAAAAATTTTAGTATTACCTGGGCTGAGAATTGCTCCGAAATTTTCACCCCAAGAACGATGACTCCTCCTCTGTCCGTAAATTTAATCGCGTTATCTATTAGATTCTTGAGAATTTGCTGAAGGCGCAGGGAATCGCCGATCAGGGCCTTGGGCGTATCAGGGTCGATATCCACAACGATTTCGATTTTCTTCTCGATGGCCTTGTGGAAAAAAACGTCCATTACACTACACAACACATCGTCTAACCAGAAGGAGCGTTTTTCCAGTTGGAGTTTGTCGGCCTCGATCTTTGAGAAGTCGAGGATATCGTTAATTATTCCGAGGAGTGAATAGGCCGAGGAGTGAATTATTTTCATGTAATGTTTCACTTTTGGAGAGAGTTCCTCGGAGAGAGCAAGGTCTGTGGCGGCAATGACGCCGTTCATTGGTGTCCGGATTTCGTGGCTCATGTTGGCTAAAAACTCGCTCTTGGCATGGGTCGCGGTCTCGGCAGCTTCCTTGGCCTCTTTTAACTCATTTTCAACCAGCTTACTTTCACTTATATCTCTCGCTGCTGCGAAGACCCCTCTGACCTGTCCTTTCTCATACCTATATACTATGGCATTATAAGAAAGCTCTGTCTTATCGCCTGTCTTCGATTTTATCACAAGCTCGTAGTCTGTTACTTTTCCTTCCTCAAAAGCCTTTTTTACCCCCAGACAAGCTTTTTCCTGATCCGTAAAGTATTTACAAAATTGACTGCCGATCAATTCTTCACGGGCGCATCCGGCAAGTTTGATCGTCTGTTCGTTCACATCGGTAATAATGCCTCTTTCGTCGAAAGTGACAAGCGCATCGGGGCTGCTTTCGATAAGTCCACGGGTATAGGCTCTTGCATCCTCTAACTCTGCAGCCATCCGGTTTGTAACGTCGGCCTCTTCTTGCAATTTGACATGAGATGCTTTAAGTTTTCTGTTTAGTTTTTGGATCACAAAGATAAAAACAGACATTATTAGAAATGATAATATGATAAGTAAAATCAGATGCCAATAGTTTTTCACAACATCTGTCAGGGTTATTTTACCCAAATCCTTGTAAGGGCCGACCTGCAGATACTTCAAACACTCATGCACAGACTGGTAGTTCATTGGTATGGTCCATCCGCCGCATTCTGCCGCTATGGCCGCAGGTGAGGTCTCAGGCATTTCGATCAGGGCTATGGCAACTTTTTCCGCTAATTCATCCTGCGTGTGTTTGACTTTTGCCATCGGCCATTCCGGATATGCTCGGGTTGAGTGAGAAAATGGCGCGCAATCCGGGCAGCCAGTGTCTTCTCGAACAAGTTCATAAGGCAGCACATAAAAGTTTTGAATATCGATCTTTCCTTCGGTATGCATTTGCATGAATGTATCGGCTCTTACTGTTCCAGCATCTACCTTGCCGTCTCTGACCGCATAAACGACAACGTCCTGTGTGCCGCCAAATTTAAGATCTTTGAAGTCGCTATACGGATCAATATCTCTTTCTTTCAATTCCCGCCATGCCATCCTCCAGCCCCCCAAAGAGCCTTCTGCTGTGGCCATGAAGGTCTTTCCTTTGAGATCATTCATCTGCCGCATGTCGCTCCGATCCGCCTTCCAGAAAATCACCCCGCAAAATTTTGTACAAAAGCTGTCGAGACATCGGTTTTTAAATGTAGCAATACGGTTTGCCCCATACCAGTGTTCAAGCTCCACATAGAAGGATGAGTTGGCCAGAATAAAATCGACTTCTCCTTTTTCAACAGAAGAGTAAATTTGGTCATAATCAAGCAGTTTAATCACAAAAGTCTTGCCCGGAATCTTAGATGTAAGATATTCAGCGCTAAGCGACCATTTTTGCGTGCACAACTCATGTCCTCTTATAGCAAGAACACCGATTTTGACTTGATCGTCATTTGCCAGAGCAATACATGCGGTCACCAAAGTAAAGAATAAGATAATGGTCAAGCAGACATTAAATACTGAGAACTTATAAAAATGTTTAATTTTCACAGATCTCACCTCATTTATGTAACAGTTCACGGTTGTCGATTTACAGTTTTTTCAAATGAACCAAATGGTGTCCGTCCACAAGTGGTAGATTTTGGTTCATGGCAAGGCTCGAGCGTTTTTGCAACCGCAGGCATAGTGCGCCTATTCCGAGGATTGCAAAAAAGCGAGAACGCCGCCAGTGGCCGAAAGATGCCATTTGTGGATGGACACTAACTATCCGGCCAGCATTGGCAAGGCCACCTCTTTTGCTTTTTGCTTGCCATAAAGCAGTTCTACCAACTTTATTGTAAACTCCAGAGCAGTGCCCGGCCCCTGACTTGTAATACATTTATCATCCACTACTACCCGGGACTGAACTGCATCGATATTATCAAGTTCCTTCGCAAAACTCGGATAACAGGTCGCTTTTCTCCGGCCTATTAATCCATGACGCTGAAAAACAACCGCAGGAGAGGCGCAAATAGCCGCATACAATCTTTCTTCGCGCTGCTGGCGTTTTAACATCAGCTTCAGTTTTTTTGAGTCACGCAACCGCTCAGCTCCGGGCATACCGCCCGGTAAAGCAATTAAGTCATACACGATCTCCGTGCAGTCAGAAATAAGTTTGTCTGCAACAAGTTTTACTCCATGTGCTGCGGTAACCTGTAATTTGTCCACGGATGCAACAGTCACAGAAGCGCCCGCCCTTCTCAACACATCAATGATGCATGCTGCCTCTATTTCTTCGATGCCGTGCGCTATCGGAACCAACACTTTTTTAGACATATTATCCCCCCTGAATCAAATTAGGCATTAAGTATTGATGAATTCGTAAAAAGTCGAAAAACCACTTTTTACAAAACGTGTTAAGTGTCAGTTGTTAAGTGTTAAGAACCTGATATAACAATTAAATTGTTTTATCTTAACACCTAACACTTAACACTTGATGAAATCGACTTTTTACGAGTTCATCAAGTATTAAGTAATAAGTGTTAAGATAATGCTATATCAGGTACTTAATGCTCAACACCTGACGCTGCACCAATCTCTGGCCTGCCTTTATACTCTCTGCTCTAACCCTTTCCTCTGTGCTCTCCGCTCTATGCTCTTTCCCTTTGAGCTTTTCAACCTTAACCTATCCACCTAATTAATTATTATGTTATTATGCCTTTTTTTAAAAAAAATATCAAATTTTTCTATTCCAGCATATCCTATGTATTCTCAAAATCGCTTCCTTATTCGGGCTGATCGTCCTAACTTAGTGAATTTATAGAACATGCTGTTTCTCATGCTTTTGGGTTGTCCGGAGAATATTTTAGAAGCACTATATGTTCTGCATCTTTTATGACAAAATAAAGCAAAAAGGTACGCAATAGTCACAACGACTTCAAACCTTGATTTTACATGAACTTTTTTTATATTGTTAAAAAAATTAAAAGGAGTTATTTAAAACAGGATAAATTTGACTTTTTGAGACCTTTGAATTTTGCCGGTAATAGTCTAAATTTTACAAAGTTTTCGTAAAATAATTGGCAAGGAGGTTAAACCATGCAGGATGATACTGTAATTAGTAAACGGGAACAGAAAAGATCCGAACCCAGAACGAAAATCGATGAATTTTATCGGGTAGAAATTTCAAAAACCGGCCTTGACTATGCTTATCAATTCAAAATATGGAATATGTCCCGACATGGAGTGTGTATTCTGGTTAAAGAAAATTCCGACATATTGAACCATTTAGAGGTCGGGGATATATTGAACATGAAATACTTTAAAGATGGCCTTTCCAACCAGGAAGAATTCTTAAAAACAGAAATCAGACATATCACAAAAGACGATCAAGGACTGTTTAAGGAGCATTATTTCGTCGGCTTATCAATAAACCGGAGTTCCGATTAAGATATGAAACCAAAATACCAGATGATATTAATTGCCGCTGTCTTCTTTCTCCAGGCATGTGCGGCAAAACAGATTATTCCCTCCAGGCCTGTGCATCTCGAACCAGGGGACGCCCTCTATTCAAGCGCTGAAAAAATGTTCCAGTCAAAATCGTATGAAAAAGCCCTTACAACATACAACGAATATCTTTCCCAATTTCCTGATGGCCGTCTGGCCGATGCTGCGTTAATAAAGACAGGCGCAATCTTTACAAAGCTTGGCAAAAATGAAAACGCGCGCACTAACTATAAACGGCTGATTGCAGAATATCCGAAAAGCCCCTTTGTGGCTTATGCCAGGGTTGAAATACTTATCACCTTTTACAACGAAGGCCGGTACGGCGAAGTGATAAAACATTCGGAAAACACGCTGAAATACGATCTTTCCAGGATTCACCTTCTAAGAATATACGCGCTGATCGGGGATACATATATGGCAACCGGTTTTCCGATGGATGCCGCCGGCAACTACATTCTGGCTTATAACAAGGCAAAAGAACCGGTGAAACAAAGCGTATTCGCAAAGCTGAAAAAAGCTGTGAACCTGCTTGACACGGCAGATATTACATCCCTGTTAAGCAGAAAGGAAGACAGGCTGATAACCGGCTATCTTATGTACCGATCAGGGCTTAGTAAAGCAGGAGAAGAACAGTATGATGATGCAGTAAAAATATTAGCCGAGTTTGTAGAAAAATTTCCATTGCACGAAAATGCAAAGCAGGCAAAAAGCCTGATCGAGAAACTCGGCAAGAAAGCCGGATATACCATAGGATGTTTGCTTCCCCTTAGCGGCCCTTCCGGCAATATCGGAAGAAAGGCTTTAAAAGGTATCGAACTTGCGCTAAATCAATTCAGTTCTCATGACATACAATCACCTGTAAAAATAATAATAAAGGATACATGTTCCGATCCGGAAAAGGCTGTCATAGCTGTTAATGAATTATTTGAAAAGCAGGTTGCCGCGATTATTGGCCCGATTTTTACTGCTGAGCCGGCGGCTTTTGAGGCGCAAAACAAAAAGATACCGATAATTACTATTACCCAGAAGAGTAATATTACAGATATCGGTGATTATGTTTTCAGGAATTTCTTTACCCCTAAGATGCAGGTTCAAACTATAGCGGCATACGCTTTTGAACGCCTTGGCATAAACAGAATTGCAATTCTGTATCCGGATGACAAATATGGGAAAACCTTTATGAATCTATTCTGGGATGATGTTATAGCTTATGAAGGAAAGGTTGTAGGGGTTGAATCATATAATGTCGATGATACGGATTTCGCAGACCCTATTAAAAAGCTTGTTGGACTTTACTATGAAGTGCCCGAAGACCTGAAAAATGCCGGCATATTAATTGAAATTAAAGAAGGAGAAGATCTCGAAAATGAGGATGAAACACAAAAAGAAATTGAAGAAGACGAAGCACAGGACAAGGTTGAAGAAAAACCTGAAGCCATTGTAGATTTTGATGCCATCTTCATTCCCGATGCACCGGAGCGGGCAGGGCTTATTATTCCTCAGTTAGCATATTATGATATCAGGGATGTATATCTTTTCGGCACAAATCTCTGGCACTCCGACTCTTTAATCAGTATGGCACGACGCTATATGCAAAATTCCGTAATGCCGGATGTTTTCTTTGATGAAAGCTCTTCAAGAAAAGTCAGATCTTTTGTAGAAAATTTTGAAAAAACCTTCGGGGAAAAACCGGGATTTATTGAAGCCGTAGCTTATGACACAGCCATAATATTATTTCAACTGGCAAGCCGGCCCGACATCCAATACAGAAGCGAACTGAAAAATGAGCTTATAAACCTTCGCAACTTTCAAGGCGTAACAGGACTCACTTCATTTGACAATAACGGTGACGTCCGGAAGAAACTTTATCTTCTTCGAATAAAAGGGGATAAATTTGTTGAACTTGAACATTGATGAACTCATCAGTTAACACCTAATGCATATCGCCTATCTATCATACAAATATCTCAGCTCAGCCTTTTTTCTATTACTTTTCCCTCCATTCTGGCTTTATTCATACATAACCGGCAGGCATCGCAAAAGCATAAGCCAGCGTCTCGGAATATACCCTGACAATCTTGGCAACAACATTACAGGTTCACCGCGAATATGGATCCATGCTGTATCTGTAGGAGAGGTTAGCGCTGCTGTGGCAATTATTGAATCCCTGGCCTCTTTAATGCCGGATTGCTCAATTATTCTTTCAACCACAACCCGGCACGGGCAGGACTTTGCAACAACCAGGCTCCGTGCCTGTAAATTCCGCTCAATGGTGACTCCAATTTTTGCACCGTTTGATTTTATTCTTTCCGCACGTAAAGCCCTGTCCACATTAAAACCTGACATCCTTGTATGCCTTGAGACCGAAATCTGGCCAAACTGGCTTGTTGAGGCTCACAGAACAGGTATAAAAACAGCAATTATAAATGGCAGAATTTCTGTTCGATCTGTAAACAGGTACTTAAAAATACGGCCATTAATAAAAGAAACCTTAAAGCATGTCGATGCATTCAGCATGATTCACGATGCAGATGCGCGCAGGATAAGAGAAATCGGCGCTTCTCAGGACAGAATAGTAGTTAACGGAAATGCAAAATACGACCTTTTATTAAATACAACCGATGAAACTCTTAAAGCTAAATATATGGCTTTATATAACTTAAATGGAGATGATCCGGTTTTTATAGCCGGAAGCACTCGAAGTTCAGAAGAAGAAATCATTCTCGATGTTTATCGCCGGATTATTCAATCATTTCCCAAAACCGTATTGATTCTTGCGCCAAGGCATGTAGAAAGAACCCGGCAGATAGAAGCTCTGGTTAAGAAACATGGTTTTTCATGCCAGCTTAGAAGCGACCTTGACAACAAAGATCGTTTACGGACAGCCCCTGTGGTTATCATGGATACGATCGGAGAGCTGCAAGCCGTTTACAGTATTGCTTCAATAGTATTTTGCGGGGGAAGTCTGGCGCCGTTGGGCGGTCAAAACATTCTTGAAGCAGCAGTCTGGGGCAAACCGGTGCTCTATGGCCCTTCAATGGATGACTTTCTTGACGCAAAGGATCTTCTCGATAAAACAGGCGGCGGCATTCAGGTAAAGGACGGCAACGAACTAACTGAAAAAGCGCTATACTATTTTACCAATCCACACCAGGCTGATATTATCGGCCATCAGGCAAGAAATGCCGTGATGTCACACAGGGGAGCAGCCGATAAACATGCATTGGTAATATACCGCTTACTTAAAGAAACCTTTGAAAAAAATTCTGACAGGATAACAGGATAAACAAGATTTTGTTTTAATTCCTATACTATCAAGCTAAAAGGCTATGAACGTCCAACATCGAACGTCCAACATCGAATTTTGAATAAGGAATTCTGCCAATTTATAAACTGGCAGAGCAAAGCGATTTCATCATTCGATGTTCAACGTTCGGCGTTCGATGTTCGATGTTCAAAAGAATTGTTTCATCTTAACACCTAACACTTAACACGTTTCGTAAAAAGTGGTTTTTTTGACTTTTTACGAAGCTATCAATCATTCATTCCTCAATGAACCCTGCCCTGTTGCTTCAAGAACGCTGAGCCACAACTTCCCGTCAGGATCAATACTTTTCCGTTTTCCCGCGGATGCTTTAATGGGAATATGCACAAAATGATTATTCCAGTGGCCGATCAGCATCCCTGTTTTCCCGGCCATAGCCGCATGAACAGCATCGCGTCCAAGGAAGCTGCAAAACACATGATCGTTGGAATTGGCTGGAAGGCTCCTTATTATGTAGCTTGGATCTATATATTTAAGTGTAATTCTAATGTTTTTTGCCTCAAAATAGGATAATATCTCATTTTTCAGAAACGGGCCGATATCCTGCAGTTTTATATTCCCTGACGGATCACGCAGTTCTTTTTTTTCTTCAAACAAACTCTGGCCCGCTCCTTCCGCCACTACTATCACCGCATGCCCCCTGAGTTCCAGCCGTTTTTCAAGAGCAGACAGAAACCCGCCCGGCCCATGCAAATCAACATCGACTTCGGGTACCAGCACAAAATTAACATCCTGCTGAGCGAGTGAAGCTGTTGCCGCTATGAAGCCGGAATGCCTGCCCATCAGCTTTATCAGACCTATTCCGTTTGGGAATCCCATTGCTTCGTTATGAGCCGCCCTGATCGATTGGGTAGCCACGTCAACAGCCGTATCAAAGCCAAAAGATTTGGATACCATAAATATATCGTTATCAATTGTCTTTGGTATCCCTATGACGCTTATCTTTAAGCCCCTTTTTGATATCACATCTACTATTTTCGCAGCAGCCATAAGGGTTCCGTCGCCACCAAGCATAAAAAGCGCTCCGATGTTCATTCTTTCCAGGCAATCAACAATTTCCTCAATATCCTGGGGACCCCTTGAAGAACCAAGAAATGACCCCCCTTTTCTAATTATGTTACCGACAACGCCCGGTGTCAGCGACAAAATATCATGACCATATTTAGGAATAAACCCTTGAAGGCCATACTGAAGGCCATATATATTATGCACACCATATCCATAATAAAGTTCCAGCACAACTGCCCGTATAATACCGTTCAGGCCAGGGCAAAGCCCACCGCAAGCCACAAGAGCGCACCTTAGCTTGCTCGGATCAAAGTATATTTTTTTTCTTGGCCCGGCCAATTCAAAGGAAGGCGGCTCCTTTCCCTTTTTAACAGCCTTAACAAGACTATTTACATTGACATCAATTACAACCCTGATGTTATCGGATATAAAATTCTTGTCATTGTGAAATCTACCCTGCCCTTGCAACGGCGTTTGAATCCTTGCCTTGCCAAGAACAGATATTTTCGTATCTAACGTATCATAATTCATGATATCCTCTTTTTATACCCCATTAAACTTGAAATCACCCTTCCCCAATATATCATGCAAATGCAAAATCCCCACAACCTTCCCTGATAAATCGGTTATGGGAAGTATTGTAATCTCATGTCGTTCCATTATGTTAAGAGCGTCATAGGCCGGGGAATCCGGGCCAACGGTCCGGGGTTTCTTTGACATGACATCTTTTACAGGCAACTCATAAACAGGCCTTTTCTTTGCAACACAACGCCTTATGTCGCCATCTGTAATTATGCCTGCAAGGATATTATCATCCCTTACGACAATCACCGTACCTAACTCAAAGCGATCAATTATCTTTATTGCCTCATTCATGTATGCTCCAACAGAAACAAGAGGAACCGATTCTCCGGTTAACATTATGTCCTTAACTTTGCTGGAAAGCCGCTGACCCAACATGCCGCCAGGGTGGATCTTTTTAAAATCGCTTGGTTTAAACTGTTTCTTGTTGATAAGCACAACGGCAAGAGCATCACCCATGGCCAGAAGAGCGGTAGTGCTTGCAGTTGGGGCAAGGCCAAAAGGGCATGCTTCCCTTTCTACGCCTACATCGATAACTATGTCACTATTCTTTGCCAGTGTTGAATTCTTATCACCTGTAAAGGCTATAACAATGCACCCTATCCTTCTGATACTCGAGACAAGAATATTAAGTTCATCGGTTTCACCGCTGTTTGAAAGAGGAAGAAAGATATCATTCCTGCTGACAATGCCGAGATCTCCATGCATGGCTTCAACAGGATGTAAAAACAATGACCTTGTTCCGGTGCTGTTCAAAGTAGCAACAATTTTACGACCCACTATTCCGGATTTCCCTATTCCACCAACAATCACGCGTCCTTTGGCATTAAAAATAAGATCTATCATCTTCTGGAAACTGTCATCAATTCGATCTGCCAGCTTAAGTATACCTTCGGCCTCTATCTTGAGAACCTCAATAGCTTCATCTATAATCATTATAAAACCTTTGAAAAATATTAGTTTTTGCCTGCCCCGCAGGCAGGAATTTTGGCAGGAAAACTTGAAATTGGGAAAAATAGAAGTATATAGATGCATTATCTAATTTCAAATTTCCAGTTTTGGCATCCGGCTTTCAACTCGATAATACATCCCATTCCGGAAAAAAATGTAAACTTGTGAATGAAGGACGCCAATTATTTCTTGATTTCTGTCGAATATTAATAAAGCATCATTTTTAATAAAAACGCAAGAATTATATCATTCCATCGGGATAGATGAAGCCAAAGTTTAAGCTCTCCCGACCTGTAATGGAGTAAAAATGATTACAAAAAGTCAGAAACTGACACATGATCGGGTTATACACCAGTACCGGGGAAAAACCAGCAATATTTATATAATCGAAGATAAAAGACAAAATGCAACATTTCTTATTGACTGCGGCATGCCGTCTGACAGCAAAGCCCTTATTGATATCCTGCACCCGTTACAACCTTTAAAGCGCATTGTCTGCACCCATTTTCATGTGGATCATGTTTCAGGATGGATAAATCTAAGGAGTGTTTTTAAAGATTGTCAAATCCGGATGCATGAAAAGGCTAAGCCCTTTGTTACGGGAAAAAAGCGCATTCCGTATCCTTCCCTTGCCGATTATATTGCAATACTCCTACCTTGCATGAAAGAATACGGCTATGTTCCATATTTCAGGGACCTATATCAAGGTGGACTTTATGGAACGCCATTTAAAAAGGGGTTTCCTTTAGATCGGTTAATATTCTTCTCCGGCAAAGAAGAGGTTCTGCCGGGCTTTCTTACAATACCTACTCCGGGGCACAGGCCTGATTCGGTTTCCTTTTTTGAGCAGGACAGCGGCATACTTGTTACCGGAGATTTTATTGTGGTGATAAAAGATAAACTGGTAAACAACACCTTTGTGGCAAGCAGGAAGGATCAGAAAGATTCGATTATTAAAATAAAAAACATGCAGGGCATAAAGCACATCTATCCCGGACACGGTTATTGCAGGCTGTTTGATATTAATGAATTGTAATCTCGCTGCAGCCCCGCCGAAAGCGGAAACGCAGGCGCCTGTTCGACTTCGATATTGAGTTTCTTGCCAATCTCACGTTCAGTCACAGCCAACTCGTATCTGGTTTGAAGGTTCATCCAAAAACGGGCGCTGTTACCAAAATAACGGGAAAACCGCAACGCTGTTTCCGCAGTAATACCACGCTTGGCATTAAGTATTTGAGTAATGCGTCCTGAAGGCACACGCAATGATAGAGCGAGCTTATTGGCCGAAAGCCCGCGCGCTGTAATTTCACGCTTAAGAATACGTCCCGGGTGTATTGGTTTCATAATTTTATTCCCTGTGGCGATATCTGGTCGTGAGTTATTTGGGTGTTCGGACCATACAGGAAACATCCTTTTATCCCAAAAAACCATACAAGATAGGAAGAGTTATAAAAGACATCAGCACGCCAAACCCCACTAAAGCGGCTGTCAAGCGCGGCGACAAGCCTCCAATAATGGCTAAAGCGCCTGCGGATACCATTGGCGGCATTCCAGCCTCGAAGATTGACACTCTTGCAGCCTGGCCATCAAGATTTAACATAGTACACATAAGCAATGCGGCTGCCGGCGCAATAACAAGTTTTATCAACAATCCCGCGCCCAAAGGCTTTATCACGCTTGCACTAAGTTTTAAACGCAGATGAAATCCAACAGCAACCATAACTACCGGCACGAGGGTTGCCGCTAAAGATATAAGCAGTGTTTTTGCCGGTGTCGGATAGGAAAAACCTTTTAGCGCCAGTATGGCCAACAGTAAAGCAATAAACGGCGGAAAAGTTATAGTGCGCCAGACAACACTTTTGAGTTTAGGCTTTTCGTTCCCACCATAATAAGCCAGGATTACTGTGCCGTAAGTTGCAAGAGCAAGAAAGGAACCAAACTGGTCATAGAAAATCGCATAAGGAATGCCGGATTCACCAAAGAATGCCTTTACCATCGGGATGCCGAGAAAGGATGTATTGCCCAGCGGCACAAGCAATAACAGTGAGCCTGTAACACTTTTATCCCAGCCCATTATACGGGCTAAAATAAGAACCAATACGGCGGAAAACAGCAGAATTCCCCAGGGCATCAAGGTTGGCACTAACAATTGTTTCGAAAACGTCAGTTCCGGAACCTCTAAAAGTATGAGAGCCGGAAGTGAAACATAAATAACAAACAGGTTCAGGACGTTGGCAGATTCTTTGGGAAATTTTGACACCCGTCGCAAGCCCATGCCGATAATTAAATAACATATAGTAATAATAAAGTTTTCCAATTCTCAATCCCATCCACAGATTACGCCGATTCCCGCAGATTGTGTAAACATTTTGTTCATCCAATCATCCAATCCTTTAATCCTATTATTCATTCTTTTCAAAGACAAAATCATTCATCAGTCCGGTCTCTAAGTCCACATAAAGCATTGCATTTTTGAAAATTTCCCCTCGCTTGAGAATGATCTTGAGAACCTCCATGGCCTGCAGGGTTGCAATCAGGCAAGGGGTTAGGGCAGGAATACCAAGAACAGCCTCAGGACTTTTTGAGCTGTTTTTATTTGCCTTTTTATTGCCATAGAGATTCTTCAGACCAGGATCATCAGGAAAAATGGTCATTACCCTGCCCTCGAAACCCGCTAATGCTCCGTGTATTAGAGGAATACCCAACTTCTTGCATACTTCTTCCAGGACAAACCGATCAGATATGTTGTCCAGACCATCTACAATCACATCCGAACCGGACAGCATTTCAAATGCATTGGAGAAGTCCAGCTTTACCGGATAGGCTGACACCTTAACGCTTGGATTAACAGCTCCCACAGCGGCAAGCGCTTCTTTGGCTTTTGATTTGCCTAAAGTATTATTACTGCACAGGGCCTGGCGATTCAGATTTGTTTCTTCAAATACGTCTCTATCAACAATTACCAGATGTCCGATCCCTATCCTGGCCAGCAATAAAATAACCTGTCCGCCCAGCCCGCCGGCGCCGATCACAGCCACCCTGGACTCTGCCAACCTGAGTTGTTCCTTAAGCGATATGGTCTCCCTGTTACGGAGGTATCGGTACGGACAAATTCCCTCTTTCAGAGCGTTTACATAAACGTCATATACTTTGCAGCCACATTCCTTTGCGATTTTCAGGGCATGCGCATCCTCTAAAACCAGCGCCTCACGGCCTGCCGCATCCCCGGCTTTTTTAGACTTTGAGCGAATAAGTTTTTGTATATTTATCTGCTTTTTGGCGCTCACTTTTAAGCCTCTATGTTTGCCATACTTTTCTCACGGCGCGCACGCTTAACATTTTCCCTAACCATGCCCAGAAAAACACGGTATGGCCCTGGTGTCCCATAAGGAATAAAAGCCACGCGGTCGCCGGGGAACACGGAATCGTAGATATTTTTTACGCTTCCGTTCAAGAAGACCCCTTCGATTTCTTCCGGAGGGATATGAAGTTCCACAGCAATATCATACGCTGTCTCGCCTTTGGGCTTGATATCTTTATCAAAGGCATATGAAAGTCCCTGCTCATCCATGTAGCGACGGAGGAAACCAAATACGCGAATACTTATGCTGTGCGGTTTGTTAGCGGTTGTCATATTAACCCCCTCCTATGGGCGGGAAAAGCCCCACCCGCTCATCGCCTTTTAACACATGATCCATGGGTTTACTCTTCCCGTTCACCATAATTATTTTTATTTTATCACACGGAATGTTTATCCGTTCGCATAACTCTTCCACTGTTATTTCCTCATCCACGGAAAAACTCATCCCTTTTGCCGGGTCATAGCCTGAGATATATTTCCGCAGACTTGAACTTAGAAGAATTTTCAATGACATTTGTATCTATCCTGATAAATTTTTATAAAAGCAGGCTCGGAAATAAAAAAGTTAACAATGATGGTCTCGTAAAAAGCTAAGTTATACCGCTTTGCGACACTGTAATCGAAAATAACTTGTCATATCAAAAGATTATGATTTAGTTATTTGAAAGTCAAAAAATTGCTATTTGCGAAATGTGTTAAGTGTTAGATGTTAAGTATTTGATATGACAATTAAATGTTTTATCTTAACACCTAACACTTAACACCTAACACTTGATGAATTCGACTTTTACGAATTCATCATATCTAAATTATCATAAAGATAAATTATTATGTCAAGGTTGAACTATCTCTTTGATTTTTTATTGTTTTACCTTGCGATAATACTTTTTTTATGACATGTTTAAAAAATATCTCTAATACTTTACTTCTAAAAGAAAGGAGGTTGCTATGTTTAAGATTATTCGGGTAAACATGTCTGACCTTTCGGTCAAAAAAGAAGACGTCCCTGACGCTTATCAAGGTCTTGGAGGAAGAGGATTAACTTCCGCAATCCTGTTAAACGAGGTGGAGCCGACCTGCTCCCCTATCGGGCCGAACAACAAACTTATTTTTGCCCCCGGCTTGTTAGGAGGCACCAAATGCGCCAACTCCGGCAGAATTTCCGTAGGGGCTAAGAGTCCCCTGACCGGAGGCATCAAGGAGGCCAATTCAGGCGGCCAGGCAGGCGGGTATCTATCCAGGCTTGGGATTTCAGCCGTAGTAATTGAGGGCCTGCCTGAAGATGGGAAATTGTATAAGCTGTTTGTCAGCAAAGAAAAACAGGAATTATCCCCTGCTGACGATCTCAAAGGCATGGGAAACTATGCAACAATAGATAAGCTGAAAAATGAATTTGGTGAAAAAACGGGCTTTGTGAGTATCGGCCAGGCAGGCGAATGGAAATTAGGGGCTGCAAGCGTAGCCTTTACAGACAAGGAAGTTCGCCCCACGCGTCATGCGGGTCGAGGAGGCCTGGGCGCTGTTATGGGTTCCAAGGGTCTCAAAGCAATTATTATCGATCCGTCAGATACTGAAATGGCGCCACTCGCTGACAAAGAGGCGTTCAGTGAAGCCGCAAAACGGTTTGCAAAGGCCTTGACAGAACACGCTGTAACAGGCCAGGGTCTTCCGACCTATGGAACAGATGTGCTTATAAACATTATCAACGAGGCTGGCGGTCTTCCCACGCGAAATTTCAGATCAGGGCGCTTTGAAACCGCCGACAAAGTAGGAGGAGAAACTTTAAACAGGATTACACTTGAGCGAAAAGGTGAGCCCACCCAGGGGTGTATGACCGGCTGCATTATTAAGTGTTCAGGCACTTACCTCGATAAAAACGGCGAATATCTGTCCAAATGGCCTGAGTATGAGACGGTCTGGGCATTGGGTCCCAATTGCGAGATCGATGATTTAGAAGCTATTGCGCGAATGGACCGTGCCTGCGACGACATCGGAATTGATACCATTGAAACAGGCAATGCAATTGCAGTAGCCATGGAAGGCGGGGTCAAAGAATTCGGGGACGCGGCCGGAGCCGAGGAACTCATGGCGCAAATCGGCAAGGGAACACCCCTGGGGCGAATTTTAGGATCAGGAGCGGCAGTGGTTGGAAAGGCATTTGGAGTAAGGCGGGTTCCTGTCGTTAAAAACCAGGCCCTCCCGGCCTATGACCCCAGGGCTGTTAAGGGTGTTGGCGTAACCTATGCCACTTCAACAATGGGGGCCGACCATACTGCAGGGTATGCTGTAGCAACCAACATAATGAAAGTAGGTGGCGATGTAGATCCTTTGAAAGCGGAAGGGCAGGTTAAATTGTCCAGGGATCTCCAGATAGCAACCGCTGCCATTGACACGGCAGGTCTTTGCCTGTTCGTGGCCTTTCCGGTTCTGGATATACCGGATGCATTCAATGCCATTGTGGATATGCTCAACGCAAAATATGGTCTTTCATTGACCGGTGATGATATCGCTTCTCTGGGGCAACGGGTACTTAAAATGGAAAGAGATTTTAACAAGGGAGCAGGCTTCACATCGGTTGATGACCGGCTGCCTGAGTTCTTTAAGCTGGAAAAGCTCCCGCCACACAACGAGGTGTTCGACATTTCAGACGAAGAACTGGACACGGTTTATAATTTTTAGTATAGCAAACGTTAAAGCTTAATTAAACGGGGGAAGATTGAGATCTTTCCCCGTTTAATTCGTAAAAAATATAAGGAAAACCCATGCGGGATGACTTTATCGCCGCCCTGACCCAGGAGGTCAAAGAGGAGGTTGTACAAAATTATCTTTATGAACGACGGTTGATCGAAGAACAGATCAACTATTTGAATGAACTCGCAGATCATACGGTCCAGCTCCAGGAAAGGCTCTACGGACGCTTTGCCCGCACATATGATCTCCTTTGTGAGACTGAGTTCATAAATGAATTTATCAGTTTGCTTAGGTTAAAAGAGGCCCCTTTCAAAGACCGGATAGGCACGGAATCAAAATACAAAAAAGAGCTCCGGCTTATAAAGGTGCATGGCCTCACCGACCGGTCAAAATTCAAAAAGCTTCTTATGGAGTCATATCGAAGGCTTTGCACATGGAATGACAAATACAGAGAAAATTATGAAAACCTGGAAGATGAATGCAGTGCAGTAAATCATAACATAAAAAAATTTGAGGCCAACCACGACCTGCTAACCATTCTGAACTTTTTGAAAGGCATGGATGTTGATGGAATTAAAAAAAAACATTTTATGGGAGACAATTTTACTCCGGAAGAAATAGGGACTGTTGAAAAAAGTCTTCATTTCTCACCTGTCCGTTTGGAAAAATTCAAAATTATCCCTCCGCCGAACCTCCCCAAACCCGAAGCTGCTCATGATAAACTGACCTCTCTGGCAAATTCCATTTATGATCATAACAGAGACAGGTTAAGCGATGTTATAAAATAATTTCAAAACTGAAAAAAGTAAACGTCCAACGGGAAAAGAAATGAAGATTGAACATCCAACATCGAATGATGAATAAGGAATTCTGCCAATTTATAAACTGGCGGAGCGAAGCGACATCATTATTCGACGTTCGATGTTCAATCTTCGATGTTGGACGTTCATCTTTTAATATGTTCGATGTTCATCTTTTTCAGCGTTTATGCCCATACGCCCGGGATAATGCTATTGCAAAACTTGCATTTATTTCCAACAAGATTATAAGTGGGAATTAAATACCCTTTTCTTTCAACCAATAACTTTCCGCAATTATGGCAATAGGTATTATTGCCTTCATGGCCTGGCACATTGCCCACATATACATAACGGATTCCCTCCTGCATGGCCAGCTTGCGAAAGCGGGTCAAGGTTGAAACCGGAGTCGGGGCCAGCCTGTCAAGTTTGTATTTCGGAAAAAAACGCAAAAAGTGCAGGGGATAATCGGTTCCAAGGTTATCGAGTATCCATCCGCACATTTTTTTTACCATGTCAGGATCATCAACATATCCGGGAACAACGAGATTCGTCATCTCAAAATGTACCCCCTGTTCACGCAGGGTCTTAAAAGTATTTAACACCGGCTCCAGCCTGCCGCCGTTTAATTTCCTGTATATGGCATCACTGTATGACTTCAGGTTGACATTAGCCGCATCAAGAACTTTGCATAGCTCCAGCAGGGGCTTCCGGTTAATGTAACCGTTCGATATCCACAAATTATATATACCCTCTTCCCTGGCAATGCGCGCTATGTCTATCATGTACTCAAAAAAGGTTGTTGGTTCTGAATAGGTATAGGCAATCGATTTCGCCCCGGCGCTTTGCGCCTTAACAACCACATCCCGGGGAAAAAGTTCATAATGGCGCACCTGGTGAGGTTTTACCTGGGAAATTTCCCAGTTCTGGCAATTTAAACATCGAAAATTGCATCCGGTGGTGGCAATGGAAAAGGCGGTTGTGCGTGGTTTAAAATGAAAAAGCGGCTTTTTCTCTATAGGATCGACATGTAAACTGCATGGGTTTCCGTATGTAAGGCTGTATAATGTTCCGCCAATATTAACTTTACTGCGGCAGACGCTTAAATCACCCGGCGCCAGAATGCATCTGTTGGGGCAAATGCCGCATACAACTTTGTTATCTTTTAACTTTGTATAAAAAAAACCTTCATGAGACCATTTCCATAGTTTTGCGGGCGCCCCTCCTTTAAAAATCCTGCCGCGGATATCAACAGATCCAGAGGCCTCGCTGTCTGTTCCCGCAAAAGGCCAGAAGGAACAAAAAGGCATAGCACTTGAAAGAACAGCCGCGCTGCAATATAAAAATTTTCGCCTATTTATTTTTCTCATATCCTGTTGCAATAACAATAATACTTGTTAGTTTCAAGCCGATCAATCCTGCCGCAGTCCATATAATGCCGAAACAGGGGATAAGCGCCACGCTGGTGATTAAGGTTCCAAATGCCGCGCCGATCAGATCAGCAGAAAATGCCCGTGTCGCCGCCGGATTGTCGCCCCCCCGCAATCTGAGCGCTACCGGGAATTGACAGCCGCAAGTCAGAGAAACCACAAATCCGAAAATAAGAAAAACAGCGACAGGCAGCCTGTCCCCGTACTGCTTTACGGCTATCATAAACAGCGCAATCAGGATAATAAGCAGACCGTCGGTAAGCGCCAGCATCAGCCTTCCCCTGCCCCGCATTCTTTCACCAAACCAGGCGCCTGGCAGCAGGCCGGCTAAAAAAACCGTTACAATCAATCCTATCTGAAAATAAATATAACCGAAAAAGATCTGAAAAGCAAAAATAACCAGAATTTCGCTGCCCATGGCCATAAAGCCGGTGGAAAAGAGAACAAACTCCTCCCGCGCAATACGCACAAGATAGATGATAAGCAGCACGGTTAGACCGGCAATGAATCCATAGGGAGAGGTGGAAAATTTGGCGAACCACTGCAAAAACATCAGCCGGATCAACTGTGGAAATTCATCTATGTTTTCAGGGGTTGACGGATCAATCATATTATTTAAACCAACGATTCTTTCATGTGTAAGATTGCCATAAAAAAAACCGCTGATGTAACTGGTAGGAATGCCCTTTTTCTCAAGACATGCGGGAATATCAATATTTATTGGATTATCACTGCACAGAAAAAATATCCTTTCTCCGGGCAGCAGCAAAACATGTTTAAAGTGATCAGACACGGTATTATAAAGAGAAGAAATTTTCCGGCGCTGGGGTTCGGCGAGATAGTTGTCAAATCCCTGCACGGAAAAACCAAACACACCGTGCAAGGCAAGATGGGTCCTTGCCAGTTCAAAAAAACGGCCGGTAAAAAACCGGTTGATTTGAAAGGTCTCAGGCTCAGGCAGATTTACAATTATTGCATCATATATTTTATCAGAACCCGCCAGATATGCCCGTGCATCCTGATTGATAACGTTTAAACCAGGGATATTTTTTATCAGGCCGAACCGGAATAGAACATGGCTGACTTCAGGGTCCAGTTCCACATAATCCACACCTGCCGGCCTGTACTTTTGCAGCTCAGTCATCATCCCGCCTTCAGCGGAAATCAACAAAATATTTTCCGGATCGCTTACCTGCGATAAGGGATAATGTATCGCCTCTTCGGCCATGTTTAAATTCTGGCTGCTGAACACAGGGGTTCCGTCTATAAACAGTGTGTATTGTTCCCTGTCTTTATGAACAGAGATGCGGCCATAACGGGATTCTTTATAATGGACAAGTTCTCCTTCTCTCGGGACAAGGGTTGCGGGTTCGAAATAAATGCCCGATAGAAGGATAACAAGCGCCAGACCCGCTCCGATAAAAGCAGCCGGATGCATCCGTCGAATAGAAACAAACAGAAAACATGAAGCCGCGACAAGCGGCAGATTGCCCAGGAATACAGCTTGTAAAGGGGAAAACAGGTAAACCAGGATAAAGGAAAACAGGGCGCCCCCTGCCACATCCCCAAGATTATCCGTCATATAGATGCGGGTTCCGGGATAATCCGGATCTTCAACCCTGAAGAGAAACAGGCTGTAAGGAAGCACAAAACCTACAAGCAGGCAATATGGCGCGACAGTGAAAAAAATATATCCCAGGACAGGATAAAATCCAATTGAACTTCCATGGATGAATAAAATATCACGAAGCCTGCGAATAACCAGGATTTGCAGGGCAGGAAGGAAGGCCAGGCAAAACGACAGCCAGCCGAGCCTGCAGGCTGTGGGACGCCACAACCGTCTGGCTACAAGCCGGGCCAGCAATGTGCCGATCCCACCTGTAATCAACCAGCTGAACAGTATCAGGGCTATTACAAATTCATTGCCCTGTAATTGGGCCAGAAATTCGCGGATGATCAATAATTGAGTCACCACAGAGGAAATGCCTGTGGCGATGACCACCAGAATTACGGCTTTTTCACCTGTTTTCTTCAAAATACTGTACCTGGTAGGTCTTAACTTCCAGCCCGGCTTTTCGCCATATATCGGCAGACAGGCCTGCTTTCAGGCATAGTTGGGATAGAAACATCTCCGGCCGTGGAAGCTGCTTCCAGACCTGGGGTAAAAAAGTGGCGGAAGCCGGTCCTTTTCTGATAATAACGCCATCAACATCAACTCTCAGCTTTGAAATCAAATCAGCGCCATCTGTATATTCAAGAAGCTGCGGCTCAGTAAGAATGCTGATCTCTACATCAACGTTGTCAACTTCTTCAACAGTCAGCGGAGAAAAACGGGGATCATGAAAAGCGGCATTTATCGCATTGCGCCTGACCCCCTCTACAACAGGTTCATCAGAGGATAAACTTCCTATACATCCGCGCAGCTGGTCATCAATCTTTAAAGTAACAAATGTCCCGCGCTTAGCCTGAAGATCGTCATCCATCAAGAGTTCCGGCAGTATCTCCGACAGGGAGTCGGATTCAGGCATATCAATTCCCCTGCCGAGTTTTTTCAGAATTGTCTGCCTTGCCAGCTTAATCAGCGCCTGACCGTGCTGATTGCTGATTTGTTTACCTGAATTATTATCTTTTTCCATAGATAAATCTCCATAAAATGCGATGGCCGCATAGCCGACGACCCTTGCCCGTCCGCCTGCAATGTCACCGCTGTTTGAATAATGAAGAAGAACCGGCTGCCAGCCATATTTTCCGGCCATATTAAGTATAATGCCAATCGGTATCTTGCCGCATGCGCTATTGTTGCTTTTCAACAGCTTATCAGATTTCAGGTTTAATATCATATTAATTGTTTCTTTGTCTCTATCTTTAGCTTCCGAATATGAAAGGTAGTGAGACAGATCCGAACTTGCAACCAGGAGTGTTTTTTCATCAATCAACGGCTCAATTGCGTGTGCCAGCGATTTGGCATCGGCCCTGCCTGTTACAACCGGTATCAATTCGAACTTTTTAATGTAATGCTGTAAAAACGGCAATACCACTTCCACTGAATGCTCAAGCATGTCTGAATCAGGAACAGATCGAAACAGGTTCGACCGGCTGCGCAATGTTGCCGCATCTTTGCTCAGCTTTACAGGGCCGAGGGGAGTTTGATAAGCCCCTACATCGCTGATGGCGCTGTTATTAAAACCTATCCTGTGATCCGGCCCAATCAAAATCACCTTTTCAAATTGATTTTCCTTAAGCACAAGCGAGGAATGCGCTGCTGTAAGTCCGGAATAGATATATCCTGCGTGTGGAAGAATCAGGGCCTTAAGCGACCCTTTGCGGGGAATTTGAATCTTTGTCTGTTTTGCCTGTCTGGTAAAATTATCAATGACCTGCACCAGTTCGGATTGAGAAGCAGGATAAAAACGGCCTGCCCATACAGGCTCCCGGATATTATCAGCACAGGCCGGTCCGACATGCTGGATACACGCCAGACATGCAATGATAGTCGCAAAAATTATATTTAATAGCTGTTTCATCTGATAGACCGCATAGTAAACCTTAACGTTGCAAAAGTCGAGGGTGCTGCAGATCCAAGGCGTCAAGGGTGCAGCTGTAGTAATTTACCGCAAGCCCTTGACAACGCAGAAGATGCAGTGCCATCGGCTTTCCCGTAGGGTAAATAACATGGCTACTTTTTAGTGATTTCAGGATGCCATCCGGAGTTCATTCCAGCAGAACAGTTAAAAAAGGTTGAATGACTTGTAATTATTACTTTTAAACCCATTTTGCCATGTTATTTATGCAACTATAGGGTAAATTCATAGGGTGTGTATATTATTAATAATGCATATATACAAATTAATCAATACAATATAATCAGATGTTCCTTATAATAAAAGTTTTTGATTGAAATCGAACCGGTTATAAAATAAATCTGTACTTGATAATTATACAATTCATACAGGAGGCAACTTTAAAAATAAAAACTTACACACAGGGTAACCATGAAAGTAGATGGCAAAAACATACGGCCCATATGGCTGGAAAAGGATTCAAAGGTTGTTAAGGTCATAGACCAGAGGCTTCTTCCACATAAATTTGTCGTTGTTGATCTTAAAAATGTGGATGACATTATAACGGCCTTAAAAGAAATGTATGTAAGAGGGGCTCCGTTGATCGGCGCAACAGCGGCATACGGCGTATATCTTGCGACCGTTAATTCTCCGGACAAAACAATAAACAATAATTACCTGATTAAAGAATCCAACAGGATAAAATCTTCAAGGCCGACCGCGATCAATCTTGCCTGGGCGGTCGATAAGGTTTTGTCTAAAATTTTGAAAATTGATAATTCCTTAACAAAAATTGAGGTTGCAAAAAAACAGGCTGATAAAATTGTCGAAGATGAGGTTTGTCGCTGCAGAAAGATAGGCAAAAACGGTTTAACTCTCATAAAGAATATCAGCGAGAAAAAGAAAAACAAAACCGTCAATATACTTACCCACTGCAATGCAGGATGGCTTGCCTGCATAGAATATGGAACAGCAACCGCTCCGATATATGCGGCATTTGAAAACAGCATAGATATTCATGTCTGGGTGGACGAGACAAGGCCCCTTAACCAGGGCGCAAGACTGACTGCATGGGAGCTGGGCAAACACGGCGTCAAACACACCGTAATAACAGACAACGCAGGCGGCCACCTGATGCAAGACGGGATGGTTGACATTGTAATAGTCGGCTCTGACAGGACTACCCGCACAGGCGATGTTGCCAATAAAATCGGAACATATCTTAAAGCTCTGGCAGCCATGGACAACAACATACCTTTTTATGTGGCCCTTCCATCCAGCACTTTTGACTGGAGCTTAAAAGACGGCTTAAAGGAAATACCCATAGAAATGCGTGATCCTGATGAAATAAGGTATGTGCAGGGTTTTGACGAGGGAGCGATAAGAAGCGTTCTCATTCCTCCGGAAAACAGCCCTGCCGCAAACTTTGCTTTTGATGTCACCCCTGCAAGACTTGTAACAGGTTTTATTACCGAAAACGGCATATGCAGGGCAACAGAGCAGGATATAATGAGGCTGTTTCCTGATCGTGAAACGCCTTGACATTTGCTGTTGGAAAATAGAAACTGGAAATTAGAAATTAGAGTGGGTGAGTGGGAGCGGCTTTCAGCCGCGAAAATCGGTTTTAATCTCTCCCCAATTTCTACTTTCCAATTTCCAGTTTCAAGCCGTGAACGGCTACCATAAATATTTTCGAAAAATCTAAACAAATGCTGACAAAACTTGAAAAAAAAATCCTGGCCTCAATCCAGGGCGACATTCCCATCACAGAGCGGCCGTATCTTGAAATCGCAGAGCAATTAGGCATTTCAGAAGATACTTTTCTAAAAAATCTGAAAGATCTTTGCGACAGGGGTGTAATACGGCGTTTTGGCGCAACCATACGGCATCAGAAATCAGGGTTTAAGGCAAATGCCATGGTAGCCTGGAAGGTTGACGAAAAACGGATAATTGAGGTTGGGAAAAAGATGGCGTCTTTCAGAGAGGTTTCACACTGTTACAGAAGAAACCCCAATGGCGATTGGCCATACAATCTCTACACCATGATTCACGCCAGAGATGAAGAAGCGTGCAGGAAAACAGCGCGCAAGATTTCGGAAGCAGCTTCGGTCAATACATATTTACTTCTTTTCAGCCGCGAAGAATTAAAAAAAACCTCAATGCAGTATTTTCCACACGAGGATTAAGGATTGTTGATTGAAAAGATAGAGCGAAGCGATTCCATCAATCGACAATCATCAATCGACAATCATCAATCCATAAATCACGACACCCCAAACATTCTGCTGGTAAATCCCTGGATCTGCGACTTTGCGGCTTATGACTTCTGGGCAAAGCCGATGGGACTTCTCAGTCTTGCCTCCATCCTTCGCTGTCACGGATATAATGTTTCCTATATTGACTGTCTTGACAGGTTTCATAAAAAAGCCCCAAAAACCGATCCCCATGCAAGATACGGCCGTGGTCCGTATTTAAAAACCGGGATTCCCATGCCGGACGGTCTTGAGAACCTCCCCAGGAATTATTCCAGATACGGAATCAAGCCGGAATGGTTTAAAGAGGACATTTTATTCACACCAAAACCGGATCTTGTTCTTGTTACCTCCCTTATGACATACTGGTACCCCGGGGTTCACGAAACCATAAGTATTATCAAAGAAACTTTTCCGGACACTCCGGTTATTCTTGGGGGTATTTATGCAAACCTGTGCAGTGATCACGCAAATGATCATTCGGGCGCGGACAGGATCGTAACAGGCCCTGGCGAACAATATATCCTAAAGCTTGCCGGACAACATACAGGCTTTGCGGTCAGTCTGAAATATAACCCGGATAATCCTGATACATATCCTTATCCTGCTTTTGACCTGCAGAGAAAAATCTCCTATATCCCTATTCTCACATCAACAGGATGCCCCTTTTCCTGCGCCTACTGCGCATCACATTTTTTAAATCCAGAAAGAGCTTTGCGAACCCCGGAATCTGTGGTGGAAGAAATATGCTACTGGCATGAAAAATATGATGTAATAGACTTTGTTTTTTACGATGATGCGCTCCTTGTGGACGCTGAAAAGCATGCCATCCCAATCCTTGAAAAAATAATTCAGGCCGGCATGAATCTGCGTTTTCACACCCCAAACGCTGTCCATGTCCGCTGCATTTCAAATCAAACAGCAGATCTGATGTATAAAGCGGGCTTTAAAACTCTGCGTCTTGGGCTTGAGACCGCATCCTTTGAAAAAAGGAAGGATTTTGACAACAAGGTAACCGCGCATGAATTTACGCAGGCTGTCGCCTGTCTGAAGAATGCAGGCTTTAATAAAGATCAGGTCGGCGCATATCTGTTAGCTGGACTGCCCGGACAAACGATAAGCTCCATTGAAGATTCCATCAAAACCGTCAAACAAAACAATATAACACCTGTCATCGCCTATTATTCACCGATTCCTCACACAGCCATGTGGAAAAAAGCTGTTGCCTCTTCACGCTACAAACTCGAATCAGACCCTGTATTTACAAACAACTCGATACTGCCGTGTCAACAAGAATCCTTTTCGTGGGCATCAATTTCACATCTGAAAAATCTTACTGCATCATAAATCTAAGGGCTCGTGGATGTCCCCCCGTTGGCTCGCCACCTGCTCAGGGAAAGAGGACAAATCTGTTTGTTAACAATAATGGGTGATGTTTTTCTTGACAACCCTTATTTTGTCGAGTATAGTAGTCATTATCTTAACTGTTTTGTCGTGTGTTGTCGACAAAGGGAGGGGTTATGCTAAATGAGTTTTTTAGCATTCATGCCAGAATGATTTCAAAGATTTCGTTGAATTTCAAAAGGCATCTTTACGAAATAATAAACTGGGACCAAAGAATGATAATTATTACCGGTGCAAGAGGAACCGGAAAAACCACATTGGTCTTGCAGCATTACCTTGAAACTTACAATGATATTAAAAAGTGCCTCTATATTTCAGCGGATAACCCTTTAGTGCTGAAAACAGGCATCTATAACACGGCCAGTGAATACTTTAAGTATCATGGTGACTGTTTGATAATCGATGAGGTTCATAAGCAAAAGGATTGGAGCCTTGAAGTAAAAGCGCTGTATGACGCTTATCCTGACAAAAAATTCATTATTCTCGGCAGTTCAACCTTGAATATTTTATATGAAAAAGGTGATCTTTCACGGAGATGCGTCAAATACTCACTTCAACCGCTCTCCTTTAGAGAATATCTTGAACTGAAATATCAAAAACAACTCCATGGATTCTCTTTTTCTCAAATCCTGTCCGACCATACCAGTATATGCGGTAAACTTATCTCCCAATTCAAAACCATACTTGGAGATTTCAACAATTTTTTGATGAGCGGCAGCTATCCCTTTTTTCTCAATTTTTCCCAAAATGAATATTTTGACATATTATCTAATGTCCTTGACAAAGTTATCTATGAGGATATTTCGACGTTAAAATCTCTAAAATCCTTTTCAAGCCTAAAGTTAAAGAAATTGTTGGCCTTTATAGCCATGAGCAAAATACCTCTCTTTAATATTGAATCGCTTAAGGTCGAAATTGGTGTATCAAAGGACACGTTGTATGAATACTTTAATCTATTGGACAGAGCGGAAATAGTTAAGATCATCAGAACCAAATCCAGGTCTCCACGGGTGTTTAAGAATTCAAAAATCCTCTTTAAGAGCCCCAACATCTACTATGCTGTTGCGTTTGAATCATGGAAAAACGATGTTGACAGGGGAAACATACGGGAATCATTTTTTGCATCCCAGATTGAGGGCGCTTATCCCTTGTTTTCTTCCATGAAAACCGATTTTATACTGATTGACGGTGAAAGACGAATTGAAATAGAGGTTGGAGGGAAAAGCAAGAAAAGAAAACAGATAAGAAATCTAAAAGACGCCTATGTTTTTAAAGATGGCATAGAAATCGGTTTTGAAAGTTCCATCCCCCTGTATCTGGCAGGTTTTTTGACATGTCTTTAAGAAAAACAAAACTAACGGCAAAGATGGAACTAAAGCTTGAATTTTAATTTGAGTTGCATTAAAGATTATAAATAAAAAAACAAGACACTTGTGAGCTAAATATGATTGAATCAAAATATCTGAAAGATGATATGCATAATATACAGCAACTTCTTTCAATTCCTGGCTTGAAGAATTTCGAAATAGAGAATCTTGGAAAAATGCTCAGGCTGAGCAAGATAAGACAATACGAAGACGGAGAACCTATTATCAAAGAAGGCGATATGGACTTATGGCTCTATTTTCTTCTCTCAGGCAAGGTGCGAGTGAAAAAAGACGGAATAAACATTTGCACGATAAGCAAGAGTGGTGAAATTTTTGGCGAAATGAGAATCCTGGATAGGTTAAGCAGGTCGGCATCAGTATATGCAGAAGGCAAAACCATCTGCCTGGCCTTTAACACTGACGCTAAAGAGAAATTTTCTTCTGAGAATGAAACAACAAATTTTTTGTTATTGTTGTACAAGGTATTTGCGGAATATATGTCAGTCAGGTTGCGTTTATTAAACGAAGAACTGGTTAAGACCAAAAAACAGCTCAAGATACTGCAGAAAAAACCGTCTCCTTCTCTAAAGACTTCATAAATAGCAACTACTCAGGTGGATAGGCTGAAGACTGTTAGGGAAAAGCTCGCTAAAGAACATAAATATCTACAACACCGGAAAAAATTGTTTCAATCGGATGCAGCCGACGGCTAATCGTCGCGGACGATTCACACGATTGGGCTGGCCGAGAAAAAGTAGCATTGATTTCATTCGGATATCAAAAGGTTTTGACGGGCAGGCTTCACTGAAATATCTGAAATGGAAATGGGGTCACCCATTAAAGGGCCTGTCAAGAAAAAAAACACCTCTCCCTTAAAAAAAATACATCCTTTTTTGCTTGTCCTCTTACTTTCGCCACAGCACAGCCTCGCTTTATCACCTTTTTTCGCACCCGTTATTTCTTTTCATAGGTTAGCAGTCAGCCCAAGCTGATCCGCACCAGTCACCCATCAGGTTCAAGGCAATTGTATTTTAAGCGCAATGCTTAAAGCACGGCCCATTACCGGTTCACTGCCGCACCCAAACTGATTAACGAAAAAGCATCTCTTCATTAAAAGGCACACAATCACGCATGATGTAATAGGATGCCCTGCAAATCTTATTGGCTAATGCTTTAATTGCAACTATACCGTTTCTTTAGGCTTTTTTACGTTGATAAAAACTATGTGCTTTTACACTATGCCTGATCGCAAAGTTCGCTGCTTCTACATATGCCCAGGATAAATATTTATTTCCGTTCTTTTTGTTGTTCTCTCCTTTTTTCTTGCCATTAGAAAGTCTCTCGCTTTTCACACACCGGCAATATGAAGAATAGTTTCCAACTTCAGCAAAACGGTTTATGTCTCCTACTTCCAGCATTATGGTAAGATGCAAATGTACCTACGGAACATTCGTGCAGAACGTACACAAAACCGGTATCATTTCTTTTTTCTACTTCCCTTTGTCCTTTTGCCATAGGCAGCCTTCTTTTCCTTTACCACAAACCCAATCTTCTTGCGTGGCTTTTCAGGCGGCGCCATTAAGGCACGAATCGCCTCAAAAATAGCCTGAATCTGTTCATCATGACCTTCTAGTCGATGCTCCAGCTCTCCAACTTTTTGTAATAATTCAGTGTGTGTTTCCACCATTTTGCGGAGTCTGACAAATGCGCGTACTACAAAGATACTGGCCTCTATGGCTCGTGGTGAATTGATGACGCTGGCTGCCATAATTGCTCCATGTTCCGTAAAGGCATAGGGAAGTGACGGTGAAAATTTGAGCGTGGAAAGGTGGTCGCAATTTGCGACCACCTTTGCTTTTTCTTTGGTAGTAAGCCGGAAGATAAAATCGTCTGGAAAACGACTGCGATTGCGCCTTACTTGTTCATTAAGCCGTTTCGTAGTTACATTATAAAGCTGTGCCAGATCTCGATCCAATATTACCTTCTGTTCTCGTATGACAAGGATAATGTTTTCAATTCTACCAACTGGAATGACTCCATTTTCACTCATGAATGCCCCTTTGTTGGAAAATCTATGGGATATCCTCAGTTTATAAGTTTATATTGTCAAGAAGTAAACCCCGTTAGAAAGGGCAGGGTATAAAGCCCCGTCCTTTCTATAAGGAATTAAATCTTTATTTATTTCATCCCTGCCATAAATGGAGGGGCTTTCTAACAGGGTAAATATTGATTTGCTTTTGCGATTTTTTCACCGCCACACGCTGCGCAAGCGCCTGCGCTGCGAGATAGCCGTATAGTTCAGTATTTGTCTAATTTGTCGAGTATTTTTGTGAAGTTTCTGTTCCAGAGCCTTTTTTCTTTTTTGGACGTGCTTCAATGTCTTTTTGAATCGATCAAGCAATGCATAGCCTGCTGATTCATTTGTAAAAAAGTTGTGTCGGTAATCATCTGGCTTTTCCTGTCGTATTATAGCGTGGAAGTCACCGGTTGGTGTAGAGCGAGGCAGCACACTAACCAGGTGGACTGTTATATCATAATTTCCTCATCCGAAGAAACAACCATATGGATCTGTATCTATCTCCGCAATCAACTCAGCAAGATCTCGAGACGGCTCAAATGGGCCGTATTTGTGCCACTTCATATCGGCTTTTTGCCAGAATAGCTTCCAGATATTTTGGCTCCTGACAAACTTGAGTTTTGCAGCAGGTAACCGGGTTTGTTCATCCGGCGCATTCCATCGAGGACGGATTTCAAAAAGAATTACGTCCTGATTTTCTATTTTATATTCATATCGCAATTTGTCTCTGATATGCCCAGGCGATCTTTTCTTACATAGTGCACCGACAAATTTATTAATCTTGTGTATCTCTATTTCTGTGAATGCCATAATTTACTCTTTATAACATTTGAAAAATAAAAAACCCAGCCTTTGTCTTTAAAGATACGGAGTTTTGTAATTATCTGCCATCATTAGGGCCTTCTTGTGTTTATCGGCTGTTTCTATCACATATCGCCAGTCGGGTGAGATGTCTCTTTCGAAAAGTTTTAATTTCATTATCTTTTTTGGTGATATATAGGCCTGTAAATTAAAAATAGCAAGAAATATCAATGACTCTTGACAAGAGTCGTTAAGCGTACTCAAAGATACTTTCTACGGCAAGAGCGACAGCCACTGGTATGCTGGAGCAATTAAAATAGAATAATCGCCGTTTGATAGCATATCGAGGCACGGAATTTGACCCAGGCAATAACTTGCAAGGTAACCTTGAACCTGTAAACGCTTACATCTTGACAAAAAAAACAGATACATGGTATTAAAATTGATGAGCGAGCGTTCAGAAAGGATTTCTGTTAATCAGAATAGTTGTCATCATGTATAACCTGCAAAAATCACACGATATTCCAACCCAGATCAAGAATCCCGATCTTGTCAGACGTCGGCGACGCCAGATTATAGATGCATCTGTGCAACTTTTTATTGAAAACGGTTTTCACAAAACTACGACCAGGCAGATGGCGAGGGCCGCAGGGCTGTCCATAGGCTCATTATATGAATATGTAGCTTCCAAAGAGGATGTGCTCTACCTTGTATGCGATTCAATACATGCCGAAGTTGAACGCGGCATGTCTGATGCTTTGGATAGAACTACAGGAGGAAAAAATGCCCTGGCAGAGGTTATCCGTGAATATTTTATGGTCTGTCACAGGATGAGTGATTTTATCCTCCTTATATACCAGGAAACACAATCACTGCCGTCACAGTGGCAAAAAAAAGTGCTTGAAAACGAACTCCGCATCACCGGTCTTTTTATAAAAGTATTAGGAAGCCTTATTTCTTCCGGCGATTTGCCTCACATAGATGGACGCTCGATTGAACTTGTCGCTCATAATATCTGTGTTTTAGGGCATATGTGGACTTTCCGGCGCTGGTTTCTTGCAAATCACTACAGCATTGAAGATTATATTGAGCTTCAAACAAAATTTATCATTGGGATATTTACGCAAAAAACATAACCTGTATCAAAGCACAGGAGGAAGCATGACCGCTGAAGTTAAAGCTTACAGGCCCAAACACAATATAAGGATGATAACTGCCACAGCGCTTTTTGATGGTCATGACGCATCAATAAACATAATACGCAGAATACTCCTGAACACAGAAGTTGAAGTTATACATCTTGGGCATAACAGGTCTGTTCGTGAAGTTGTTGATGCCGCAATTGCCGAAGATGTACAGGGGATAGCCATCTCAAGCTATCAGGGCGGCCATGTGGAATACTTCAAATATATGGTGGATCTTTTAAAAGAAAACGGGTCTTCGCATATCAGGATCTTTGGAGGCGGCGGCGGAGTAATAGTGCCGGAAGAGATCAGAGAACTTGAGGCATATGGTGTTGCTAAGATATATTCTCCTGAAGACGGCGCATCCATGGGGCTTCAGGGTATGATTAACCATATGGTCAAGAGTATGGATTTTTCGACAACGAGAGATGATTTTGACGTTAGCGAGCTGTCTTCCGACAATGTCCGGATGATCGCAAACCTGATTACATTCATTGAACAGGCAAAACCACGGGGCAACAGGAAGCTTGCAGGGTTAAAATCATGGCTTGCTGATAATGCGGGCAGGCACAAAACTGCTGTAATCGGCATTACAGGAACAGGCGGGTCCGGAAAATCTTCCCTGACAGATGAACTGATTCTCCGCATTCTCCATGACCTGACAAAAGTGCGGGTGGCAATTTTAAGCTGCGATCCTTCACGCAGAAAAACCGGAGGAGCTCTTCTCGGAGATAGAATACGCATGAACGCCATCAACACTCAAAGGGTTTATATGCGCTCCTTTGCTACCCGACGATCAAATGAAGAAATTCCGGATGCCCTGCCTGACGCTATCAGTGTTGTAAAAGCAGCCGGTTTTGACCTTATAATAGTGGAAACAGCGGGTATCGGACAGGGGGATTCAAAAATTACCGATCTTGTCGATATATCCATATATGTAATGACCAGTGAGTTCGGCGCGGCTTCCCAGCTTGAAAAGATCGATATGCTCGATTATGCCGATCTTGTTGTCGTTAATAAATATGAAAAAATGGGCGGTGAAGATGCTGTGCGTGACGTTCGAAAGCAATTGCAGCGCAATCGGAACGCCTGGGACAAATTGCCCGAAGATATGCCTGTCTTTGGAACAATAGCTTCCAGGTTCAATGATGATGGAGTCACGGCCCTTTATCACTCAATTCTTCAAACAACAGCGGACAAAACCGGCATAAAATTTAACTCCGGCCTCAAGAAACCCAAAACAAAAACATCAAGCTCTAAAACGATTATTATCCCGACCGGGCGGACACGCTATCTGTCGGAAATCGCCGATACTGTCAAAATGTATCGAAGTAAAACAATTGAGCAGGCAGATACTTTGAGAAAGATCTGGCATCTCGAAGAAACATCAAAGAAGATATCCGCCGGCAAACCGGATCAGGATACTTCAAAGCTGATATCCCGCCTTAAGAAAGAAATTTCAAAAACGAGAAAGACGTTAGACAAAGACACGGTAAAGCAGATTAGTGGATGGGAAAACATAAAAAAAGTTTACAGCAAAAATGAATTTAAATATCATGTCCGCAACCATGAGTTCAGGGTTCCCCTTTTTTTTGATTCTTTAGCCCATACCAGGATTCCCAAAATTGCCCTGCCGAAGTTCAAAGATCCCGGAGAAATATACTCATGGCTCAGGGAAGAAAATCTGCCGGGCTATTTCCCATATGCCGCCGGCGTATTTCCTCTTAAACGGACTGACGAAGAGCCGACACGCATGTTTGCCGGAGAGGGTGATCCGGCCAGGACTAACACCAGGTTCAAGCTTCTGTCCGCAGGCTATGACGCAAAACGTTTATCCACCGCCTTTGATTCCGTCACGCTATACGGATACGATCCTGACAGGCGCCCTGATATCTACGGCAAAGTAGGCACTTCCGGCGTAAGCATCTGCACCATGGACGATATAAAGATCCTTTATAAAGGTTTTGATCTGTGCGCACCGAATACATCAGTCTCAATGACTATTAACGGGCCTGCCCCCATTATTCTCGCCATGTTTTTAAATGCAGCCATAGACCAGCAGGCTGATAAGTTCAAAGCCGAAAAGGGGAAAAAACCGACAAAGAAGCAAATGGATAAAATTCGCGAAGATGTATTGTCCTGCATCCGCGGAACGGTACAGGCCGATATTTTAAAGGAAGACCAGGGCCAGAACACCTGCATATTATCCATAGAGTTCGCCCTGAAGATGATGGGAGATATCCAGGAATTCTTCATAAAAAACAATGTTAAAAATTTCTACTCTGTTTCCATATCCGGCTATCATATTGCAGAAGCGGGGGCAAACCCGATAACACAGCTTGCCTTAACGCTTGCCAACGGGTTTACATATGTCGAGTATTACCTGTCCAGGGGGATGCCGATTGACAGTTTTGCGCCAAATCTGTCGTTCTTTTTTTCAAACGGAATGGATCCTGAATATACAGTAATCGGCAGAGTGGCAAGGCGGATCTGGTCTATTGCCATGAGGGAAAAGTACGGCGCATCAGAACGGTCCCAGATGCTGAAATACCACATACAGACATCAGGCCGCTCTTTGCACAGCCAGGATATCCAGTTTAACGATATCAGAACAACTCTCCAGGCTCTCTGCGCTGTTTATGATAACTGCAACAGCCTTCATACAAACGCATTTGATGAAGCAATTACCACCCCGAGCGGCGAGTCGGTCAGGCGCGCTATTGCTATCCAGCTTATAATTAACAGGGAATGGGGCCTTTCCAGGAACGAAAACACAAACCAGGGCAGTTTCATAGTGGAAGAACTGACAAGACTGGTTGAAGATGCAGTTCTTGCTGAGTTTGAAAGTATTACCAAGCGTGGAGGTGTGCTTGGCGCAATGGAGACAGGCTACCAGCGAAGCAAAATTCAAGATGAGTCAATTTACTATGAGATGTTGAAACATACCGGAAAACTTCCCATAATCGGCGTTAACACATTCCGGGAAAAAGATTCCGGCCTGGAAGAATTGACATCCTGTGTTGAATTGACCAGGGCAACGAGACAGGAAAAGGAATCACAGCTTGCGCGTCTTGCGGAATTTAAAAAACTAAGCAGCAAAAAGGCTCCGGCAGCGCTTAAACAGCTTCAAAAAACAGCCCTGTCCGGAGATAATGTGTTTGATGAACTGATGAATGCGGCCAGGGTATGCAGCCTTGGACAGATAACACAGGCATTGTATGATGTCGGGGGGCAGTACAGGAGAAATATGTGAAATAAAAATCCTGGCCCAGAGGACCAGGCTTTGGTTATCCCCAGAGGGGATTTGCTTTGCTGGACGTTCATTGACTTATTGAAATCCCAATTATCAAACAGGAAAAAGATGAACGCCGAACATCGAACGCTCAACATCGAACATCGAATGTGGATGTCGCTTCGCTCTTTCTTTTTTAATTAAATCGAAAAGCCGAAGGCGTACCATAATTCGACGTTGGATGTTGAATGTTCGATGTTGAACGTTCGTTTTTTAGAGAAAAAATCCACGGCAGAGCCATCTATCTCTGACCTGGCCCAGAGGACCAGGTTTTTCAAGACTAAATAAAGGTGTTAAGTGTTAGGTGTTAGGTTAAAGCAATTATCTGTCTTATCAAGCTCTTAATACTTAACACCTGACACCTAACACGTTTTGTAAAAAAGGAGAATAAAACCTATGAAAGAAGCAGTTATTGTAAGCGCTGTGCGCACGCCGTTGGGCAACTTTAATGGCGCATTGAAGAACATTGGAGCAACAAAGCTTGGCGCTATTGCTATCGAAGAAGCTGTCAATAGAGCCGGAATTAAAAAAGATGAAGTTGATGAGGTTATTATGGGGCTGGTGCTTCCATGCGGCTACGGCCAGAATCCGGCTAAACAGGCGGCGGTTCTGGCGGGCATGCCGTGGGAAGTGGAATGTTTTACCATAAACAAGGTCTGCGGATCGGCTTTGAAATCTGTAATGCTTGCAGCCCAGGCAATTCAGACAGGCGACGCGGATGTTATTGTTGCGGGAGGCATGGAAAGCATGACCATGGCGCCATATTACCTTGAAAAGGCTCGTTCCGGATATCGCATGGGTCCCGGCATACTGCAGGATCATATGATCCACGATGGTCTATGGGATATTGTAAATGATTTTCATATGGGCATTTCAAATGAACTTTGTTCAGAAAAATATAATGTCAGCCGTGAAGACCAGGATAGATACGCTGTCGAATCGTACCAAAAGGCTCTTGCCGCCATAAATTCCGGCAGATTCAAAGACGAGATCGTTCCTGTAGAAATCCCCAGGCGAAAGGACGATCCTGTTATATTCAGCGAGGATGAATGCCCAAGAGAAACAAGTTATGAAGCGCTGTCAAAGATGAGAGGCGCTTTTAAAAAAGACGGGGTTGGCACGGCCGGAAATGCATCGGTCATAAGCGACGGAGCGGCAGCGGTTGTAGTAATGTCAAAAGACAGGGCAAAGGAGCTTGGATGCGAAATAATCGCAACAATAGGCGCCCAGGCATCTTTTGCTCTGGACATGAAATATGTTCTGGTTGCTCCGATCTGGGCAATCCCGAAATGTCTGAAAAAAGAAGGCCTTGATAAAAATGATATTGACCTTTATGAAGTCAACGAAGCATTCAGCGGCTCCACGGTGGCGATATTGCGTGAACTTGACCTTGATCCAGCCATCGTAAACGTAAATGGCGGCAGCGTCGCATTGGGTCACCCCATCGGTGCCAGTGGATGCCGTGTTCTTGTAACCCTGTTATATGAAATGATAAAACAGGACAAAAAAATCGGGCTTGCTTCTCTCTGTCTTGGAGGAGGAGAAGCCGTAGCAATGATTGTTAAAAGATAGCCGTTCACGGTTTACAGTTATCGGTTCACGGTTGAAAAAACTGTGAACTGTGAACCGACAACCGTGAACGATTACAGATAAAGGAGCTGACTATGAATATTAAAACTATCGGCGTTATCGGCGCAGGTCAAATGGGTATAGGCATTGCCCAGGTTGCGGCTATGAAGGGGTTTAATGTCATTATGAATGACATTAAAATTGAATTTATTGATCGCGGACTTGCAGCTATTACAAAGATTTTAAACCGGAATGTTGACAAGGGGCGAATGACCGCAGATGAGAAGGAAGCTGTTTTAGGACGTATCAAAACCTGCGTGGAGTTAAAGGAAATGGAGCCTTCAGATTTTATTGTTGAGGCCGCCACCGAAAATGAACAGCTTAAGTTTAAAATTTTTCAGGATCTGGATAAAATTTGTGCGCCTGATGTTATCCTCGCAACCAACACCTCTTCCATTCCAATAGGCCGGATTGCTGCGCAGACAAAACGGCCGGAAAAAATAATAGGCATGCATTTTATGAATCCAGTGCCGATTATGAAACTGGTTGAGATTATACGGGGGCTGGCGACTTCTGAAGAAACATTTAATACTACCCGGGATCTATCTGTGGAATTCGGGAAGACTCCGGCCGAGTCAAACGATTATCCTGGTTTTATCGCCAACAGAATTCTTATGCCGATGATTAATGAAGCTGTCTTCTGCCTGTATCATGGGGTTGGAACCAGGGAAGATATTGACACTGTAATGAAACTTGGGATGAATCATCCAATGGGGCCTCTAACTCTGGCCGATCTTATAGGGCTGGATACATGCCTTGCCATAATGGAAACGCTTTATAATGGATTTCAAGATTCAAAATACCGTCCCTGCCCGCTGCTCAGAAAATATGTTGAGGCCGGATGGCTTGGCAGAAAAACCGGGCAAGGGTTCTACGAATACAAATAAGGAGATATTATGCTAAAAAAGAAGGCCGATAAAGTTGTCCCTGTTGGGAAGAAAATAAAGAAAATCAGAGTGGAGAAAAAATTTTCTCTTAAACAGATAGCCAACGAAACCGGCTGTTCTATCGATTACCTGAAAAAACTGGAAGCCGGAAAGGTTATCCCGCCTGTTGGCACAATTTTGCAGATCGCAAGGACTTTGCAGATCGACTCGACGCTTTTCTTAAAGGAACAGGAAGCCGATCTTAACAAACGCATAAAGGCATATACTAAACGCACAGATAATTATGCCTATACGACCCTGACACCCGGCGCTGAAAATAAGCATCTGAAAGCTTTTCGTGTTACCATTGATGCGATGCAAAACCACAAGGGAGTCGGGTATCAGCATGAGGGGGAAGAGTTTGTTTATGTGCTGTCAGGTAAAATCGAAGTTATAGTCGGAGATAATGTCAACACACTCAGTAAAAATGATTCCCTTCATTTTAATTCAGGAATAAAACATATGTTAAGAAATGTCGGGAAGAAAGAGGCGGAGCTTATAGTTGTTATCTACGGACAATAAAAAGTGCCTAAAGTGAGCTAAAGTATATTAAAATGCCTAAAGTTAAGGAATCCTGCCATTTTATAACTGCCTGCAGGCAGTTGGGTTCTTCTATGCCCTCAATGCACTGACAAGAGAGTGATTGCAAATCCTTGTAGCTTTGGGTTATCAATTAGCACGCCGAAGGCGTACCATGACTTTAGGCATTTTAGGCACTTTAATATACTTTAGGCACTTATGTTCGCGCCGAAGTTGCGCTAACTGAATTCTGCTCACCGGACATCAAACGGATTCACTATCCAGCATACAGACGAAAGGAACATTCTATGTCATTTCAACTCACAGAAGACCAACTAATGATTCAGACTATGGTCAGGGACTTTTCAAGAAATGTAATAGCCCCTACAGCCATGAAACGGGATCAAACCAGGGAGTTTCCTGCTGAAAATCTGAAACAGATGGCTGAATTAGGGCTTATGGGAATGATGATTCCACCTGAATATAACGGCGCAGGCACAGACACCGTGGCTTATGTGCTGGCTCTTTCAGAGATAGCCTATTCATGCGCCTCAACAGCAGTTGTGATGTCTGTGCAAAACTCCATTGTCTGTGAAAGCATTTATAAATACGGCTCTGAAGATCAGAAAGAAAGGTTTCTAAAGCCTCTTGCAGCAGGAGAAATCATAGGCGCCTTTGCCCTGACCGAACCAAATGCGGGCTCAGATCCTGTCAGCCAGAAAACCAGCGCTGTGCGTGACGGCGATTATTATATTTTAAACGGAACCAAACGTTTTATTACTTCCGGCAAGAATGCCGGAGTTGTTATTGTCACGGCGGTTACAGACGAAAGTAAACGCCACAAGGGGATAAGCGCATTCCTGGTAAAAAAAGAATCGCCTGGATTCATTGTCGGCAACACGGAAAACAAAATGGGGCTGCGCGCTTCTGATACAACCGATCTTATATTCGAAGATTGCCGGGTGCCTGCTGAAGACATGCTTGGTGAAGAAGGAGAGGGTTTTATGATATCCATGACAGGTCTTGACGGCGGGCGCATAGGAATTGCCGCCCAGTCTGTCGGAGTAGCCCAGGCCGCCTTAGATGCCGCTGTGCAATATTCAAAAGAAAGGGAGCAGTTCGGCAGGCCGATTTGCAAATTCCAGGGGCTGCGATGGATGATTGCGGATATGGCCACAGAAATTGAGGCTGCGAGGCAGTTAATGTTTTCTGCCGCTGCGATGAAGGACAGGGGCGAAAAATATACAGCCCAGGCTTCAATGGCAAAACTTTTTGCCTCTGAAATGGTAAACCGGATTACCGCAAAAGCGCTTCAAATTCACGGTGGTTACGGCTATATAAAGGAATATCCGGTAGAACGCTTTTTCAGGGACGCACGGGTTTTTACAATTTACGAAGGAACATCAGAAATACAAAGAATAGTTATCTCAAACCATATTTTAAAAGATAAGCGCGGCCCCTGACACAGGAGTCGAAAGGAACACATCCCACTTGAAACAGATTATTTTAGGCACTGCCGGTCATATAGATCATGGAAAAACCGCTCTTATCAAGGCGGTTACCGGTATAAATACAGATAGATTAAAGGAAGAAAAGCTTCGGGGCATAACAATCGAATTAGGCTTTGCGTCGATGGACCTTCCGAGCGGCCAGCATCTTGGAATTGTTGATGTGCCCGGTCATGAAAAATTTGTAAAACATATGGTTGCCGGGGCCACAGGGATTGATATCGTCGCCATGGTTATTGCCGCTGATGAAGGTGTAATGCCCCAGACCAGAGAACATATGGAGATATGTTCTCTCCTTGGCATAAAACACGGTTTTGTCGTACTGACAAAGACAGACATGGTTGACGAAGAATGGCTGGAACTGGTGCAGGATGACGTCAAGGAATTTCTCAAAGGCACATTTCTTGAGAATTCACCCATTATACCTGTATCATCCGTAACTGGTTCCGGCATTCCGGAATTTATTAAAACCCTTGATGAAATCAGCGCTGCAATTCCTGTGCGGCCTTTAACAGGTCTTTTTCGTCTTCCGGTTGACAGGGTGTTCAGCATGAAGGGGTTCGGCACGGTTATTACCGGAACATTGATATCAGGATCTATTCATACGGGAGATATTATCATGGTATATCCTTCCGGCATTACATCAAAAATCCGCGGGATCCAGGTTCATAACCAAACGGTCAGCATGGCTGAAGCCGGCATGCGTACTGCTGTAAATTTCCAGGGCCTTGAAAAGACTGCCGTAAACCGGGGCGATGTTTTATCAACTCCGGGAGACTTAAAACCCAGCTATATGTTAGATGTATCCATCCACCTGCTTGACAGCAATAAAAAACCTGTAAAAATCCGTACCCGTATCCGGTTTCATGCAGGAACCAGTGAAGTGTTAGGAATCCTTGTACTCCTTGACAGGGACGAGCTTGCGCCAGGCAAAACAACCGTGGCGCAACTGCGGTTAGATTCACCCGTTTCCGTTGTTAAAGACGACAGGTTCGTCATAAGAAGCTACTCACCGGTTTATACTATCGGCGGCGGACATATATTAAATCCGATTCCACAAAAACATAAAGGTTTTAAACCCGAACTTGTCAGGGGACTGCAAGCTATTGATGGCAATATGCCTGAAGAAATAATCTCCTATCATGTTAATGAATCCGGTTATCCGGGTGTTTCCTTTTCCGACCTTAAAATAATGACAAATCTGTCTGAAAAGCAGCTTAACAATGCCATGCAGGGTCTTATGTCAAAAAAGACAATTATTTGCTTTGACAAAGAAAACCGGTTTTACATTCATAATAATAATCTTGAGAAACTCAAAAAGGAATCCTTTGATTATCTTGATAAATACCATAAAGCCAATCCTCTTAAAGCCGGCATGCCAAAAGAGGAACTCAAGTCCAAGTTTCCTTCTGTCCTGCATTCAAAACTGTTTCATCTGATGCTCAGCCAAATGATAAATGACAAAGAAATCGTCCAGAAAGAAGATTCCATCCATCTTTCTTCACATGCTGTTTCACTTGGAGATGATCAGGCTGTCATAAAGAAAAAAATCTTAAATGCTTATGCAAAAAGCAAACTAACGCCTCCGTATTTCAAAGAGCTGAGCAAAACTCTTGATATTGATGCCGCGCGAGCCAGAGATGTGCTGATGCTTCTTGTTGAGGAAGGGCTTATACTCAAGATAAAAGAGGATCTATATTTCCATGCAGAGGCTGTAATTGATTTAAAAAGCAGGCTAATTGATTATTTAAAATTAAACAAAGAAATTACAACTCCGCAGTTTAAGGATATGGCATTGGTATCACGCAAATTTTTGATACCGCTGATAGAATATTTTGATTCAACAAAAGTGACTCTTCGCGTGGGTGACAGCCGGAAATTAAGGAACAAATAAACCCAGGTTCCCGGTTACAAAATCAAGAAATAGTAGATATCGTTCGAGAAGAAAGAGAAAGGTAGAATCGGATAGCCGGGGCATAAGCGCTAAGTTATTTTTTAAACGATCACAGGTTGCATTTATGCCATACGGTGTTGTTTTGAAAGATGAACGTCCAACGTCCAACATTGAACATCGAACGTCGAATAATGATGTCGCTCCGCTCTTCAAATTATTTTAAAATCGAATAAAAAAAACAAACACCCAATACCGAACATATTAAAAGACGAACGTCCAACATCGAACCACGCCTTGGCGTGGATGAAATCGCTGGGTTTATGCTGAGTGACCGAAGCGCTCCGCCAGTTTACAAATTGGCAGAATACCTTATTCAAAATTCGATGTTGGACGTTCGATGTTCGATGTTCATCTCTTTTCTCGTTCGATGTTCATTTTTTTGTCCCTCCAGGGTAAAAATAACTTAGCGCTTATTGGTAGCCGGGGGGTCTTTCTCCCTCAACCTCTACTTTTCATAATTGGGGTGATACATGTTGAAGACTTGCCGGCTTTATTGCCCTCAGTGCGTTATACTCTTTACTTTTTGTCTTATATAGATCGCACCGTAATTGAAGGTTTATCCAGAAATCCTCTGACATGCCGAAAAACTTGGCAAGGCGTAAGGCAGTGCTTGGAGTTATCCCTCTTTTTTTGTTTACAATTTCATTAACACGCTGATAGGGAACATGAATTGAATAGGCCAGTTCTTTCTGTGTGATACCCATAGGGATCAAGAATTCTTCAAGAAGCATCTCTCCTGGATGGGTTGGCTCTCTATGACTTGGTATTCTAACCATTTTCTTTCCTCTTTATTCAATGATAATCTGCAATTTCAACTTGATAAGGACCATTCGTTGCCCATTTGAAGCAAATTCGATACTGATCATTTATATGAATGCTGTTTTCTCCAATTCTATCCCCTGACAAAGCCTCAAGACTGTTGCCATGTGGAATTCTGAGTTCTTCTAAAAACCGGACAGAGTCAATTTAATCCAATTTTCTTGAAGCAATCTTCCATAAAGACTGTGGACAGGTCTTTCGAGCATTCTTGGTGTTCTTGCCGTTGAAAATATCTTCTGTTCCTTTGTTCCTGAACGATTGAACGATAGAACCATAAATTTATGATGACACGGACTTCATGCTACTGTAAAGCAATTTTTATCTTTCTATCCCTCCCATAATATGAAAAGGTTTTACTGATAACCAATCGAAAAGATAACAAATTAAATTGACCTGTATGTTCATTTGATATATAGTGCTTTAAATTAATTTCGGTCTGTTTTTTGAACCTCAAACAGGAGGATCAGGTGACCAGCAATAGTATTACAAAAAAAATAAAGCCCCATTTCTTTAACCATATAAAGAATGGGGCTTTTTGTTTTACAGGCCCGGATCTGAAACTATAAACTGAGGAACGTACCATAAATATATGCGATATTAATATATGATTAAAATCAAAAAATAAGTCAGCACTAACTAATATCATTGATTTATTTCTTTACACTTAATGGTTATACCCTTGTGCTGAATTTTTGTGCTGTGCCCATATAATAATATTGATTTCTATCGGCATTTCAGCAAGAATCAACCTTGAGGAAAAGGAGTATTCATGATCTTTTTCAGAAAGAAGCAGGTCAACAACGACCTGAAGGACAAATTGAAGAAATGCAATTTCCAGACCGCAGCCGAGATGTTTAAGGAGTCGTTTGGGGGTGCGGTGATAAAGAAGGAACTGGCCGCCGATTTAAGCAGGTTTTGCAATCAACCCAACTTCAAAAACGCGTGGTCACTCATTCAGAACAACCCTGACATTTCCGATGAAATCAAACAGATTTTAACAGCCTGTTGTAACCCTAATGTGCAAGTCAAGAAATCTTACAGCCTCAGAAATGAACCAGAATTCGAAGAAATGTGTGACGCCGTTGCTGACGACCGAGAAAAACACCTCAAGCTAAAGCAAGTTCTTGTTAACAAGGGATATTCCGAGAAAGAGATTGAAGATGAGTTTGCGAAGTATTGGACAGATCTTGCGCAAGGATATACATAAAAAACTCCAACACATATGCGTTGCGCACGTACAGCCAGACGCCGGTAAACGCTGACATATAAACAAAGGGTTCTTAACGCATTAATTTGGCTTTAAAAATAATGAATGAACTACTCACCAAAATATTGATTCTCATTTTAGGTTTCCTTCTTGGAACCACTGGCAATATAATCGTAAACCTTAATAAGGATAAAAGAAAAAAGGCCGCGATTGTTGATCTAATCCGTGCCGAAATTGAGGCTTTCATTTGCGCATGCGAAAACGCTGCTCAAAGAAAGTTTTGGGATTCATGGACTGTCGAGCACCTTGCAAAACATATTACACAAAGTTATTCCCAAGATCGTGATCGCTTTATCTCTGTATCAAGAAGCAAAAGCCGGATGGAAATATATAATTTTTATCTTGAAGTGGGCGCATTGCTTTCACTAATCGAATGTCATAGAAAACAGAAAAAAGGTACTGGTGGGTCATCAGCAGCTATTGGACCTGGCACTTACGAAGGTATTATTGAACGATCAAAAAAGGTTTTAAAAAGTCTATGAATTACTGATCTCAGAACGGTTAATCTCATAACAATTCGTTGAGCTATCGGAAAACGCTGGTTCGTTCTCGGAGGAAATGGGGTCAAGTCAGGAAATGAGGTCACCCATTAAAGGGCCTGTCAAGAAAAAAAACACCTCTCCCTTAAAAAAAATACATCCTTTTTTGCTTGTCCTCTTACTTTCGCCACAGCACAGCCTCGCTTTATCACCTTTTTTCGCACCCGTTATTTCTTTTCATAGGTTAGCAGTCAGCCCAAGCTGATCCGCACCAGTCACCCATCAGGTTCAAGGCAATTGTATTTTAAGCGCAATGCTTAAAGCACGGCCCATTACCGGTTCACTGCCGCACCCAAACTGATTAACGAAAAAGCATCTCTTCATTAAAGGGCACACAATCACGCATGATGTAATAGGATGCCCTGCAAATCTTATTGGCTAATGCTTTAATTGCAACTATACCGTTTCTTTAGGCTTTTTTACGTTGATAAAAACTATGTGCTTTTACACTATGCCTGATCGCAAAGTTCGCTGCTTCTACATATGCCCAGGATAAATATTTATTTCCGTTCTTTTTGTTGTTCTCTCCTTTTTTCTTGCCATTAGAAAGTCTCTCGCTTTTCACACACCGGCAATATGAAGAATAGTTTCCAACTTCAGCAAAACGGTTTATGTCTCCTACTTCCAGCATTATGGTAAGTCCTAAAATATTCCCAATCCCCGTGATCGTCAGCAGCATCTTAAATTCTTTTCGAAGCTTTACCTGGGACTTTACTTGTTTTTCAATATCCTTAACTATTTTCTTTAAAAACTGAATGGTCGCTGTATTATTTTGGGCCATAAAGACCAGATTGGAAGAATCAAACATTCCTTCAACTTCTTCTTCTTTAAGCTTCTTTATCGCATTGCCGGACATCTTTAATCCAATATTCCTTGTTATCATGCTTTGAAGACTTAAAATGTGGGATGTGCTGTGCTGAACAAACAAAAGCCTTCTGCGCAGCAAATCCCTTACAGGACGTTCCTCTTTTGGATATATATAACCTTCGGGCAAAATATCCAAACGCTTCAAGTGGGCCAGCCAGAACGCGTCCCATTTGTCATCTGTATGTTTCAGACCTTCGTATTGCTTAATCGCTGCCGGATTAGCTAAATGCAATTTGTATCCATGCTCCTGCAAACCGTCTACCAGCCAGTACCAGTTGTATGTTGATTCTACGACTACACCTTTCAGTGTATCCTTAAACGGTTCCAGCGCCATCAAAACTCTGTCCAGTTCGTTTGGTATCCGTTTCCCATAAAGTCTCTGATTTTGCTCATTGATAATACCGATGTAATTATTACTTGAATGTAAATCGATTCCAGCGTATGTTTCCATATGACACCTCCTAAAACCATAAAATTAATGTTACGTACTTACGTACTGGTACCCTTAGCACCTTTTGCTAAGGGTTAGGGAGGTGTCATTTCATTTTAAACTCGTCAGGCTGTAGTGACATTTAGCGAAGCGTTCCGTAGGAAAATGTCACGCTTGACGAGTATGCCTCGTGCACCTACAAAGTAAAGCACTTGGCGATGATTTTGCTCCAGCTCAACACTAAGCCCTTTATATGATTATCAAGTCTACGTTTGACCCTTGTTGTTAATTAGTCAAGATTCAAGTGGGCATAGAAGCTTAAGAATAAAGATAAAAAATCAGAAGACCTATTGAAATAAGAGAAAATAGATTGCTCATGGGTCAAACGTAGACTTGACCCCTTATTTTTGAGTTGTTAAATTGAAAATTTGATAATATATAAAAGAGTTGAAAAATTCTACATTTATTAACACTGTTAGCTGTTCCTTAAAACACCGATTCTTATCCTATCCTTTTTATCCTTGACATTGTTAACATTCATGTTAACATAATCCATATTATGAGAGAAATAACTTTCTATCGGACTTCAACCGGTTATTGCCCAGTTGAAAAGTTTTTGGATTTGTTACCATCCAAGCATTCTAAAAAAGTGTCTTGGGTTCTGAGTCTGATAGAAGATCTTCTCATGGTGCCAAAACAATATTTCAAAAAACTCGTCAATACTGATGATATTTGGGAAGTTCGTGTAAAATCTGGAGGCGAAGCGTACCGTTTGTTGGGCTTTTTTGATGGCTCTAATTTAGTAGTCCTTGACTATGCTTTTCAAAAGAAAACACAAAAAACCCCTCAAAACGCAATCAAGACTGCTGAAGGACGGAAAAGAGACTATTTCAAAAGGAGGATAGGCAATGAGTGATCTACAAAATTATATTGCAAAACGTAAAGCTCGAGACTCAGACTTTGCCAAAGATTATGATAAAGGCTATAAAGATTTCAAGATTGGGGTAATGCTCAAAATTGCCAGAGAAGAATCCGGTTTTACACAGGAGCAACTTGCCCAAAAGTTGAAAACGAAAAAATCAGCGATTTCACGCATTGAAAATCATGCTGAGGATATCAAATTATCAACTTTAGATAGATTTGCCCAAGCCTTAGGTAAGACGCTTTTTGTCGAAGTAGCATAACGTGAATTCACCTATGGACGAAATGGGGTCAAGTCGAAAGCGCCGATTAAAACCGGTAAAGGATAGAGAATGAAAGAGTCTTATGGTGAAGGTTTAGCAAATCACACCAGCCTCGAGTCATGCGGCAATTGCAGTAATGCAGTGGCTGAAGTGTTGACAGAGGGAAGCACAGGCGGGCTATTGAGCTCCGAAATCACCAACTCTCGGGTGCCGACCACGTGGCTTGGTTGGGAAGGCAACACTGACTTTACGAACCCCGCAGTAAGATACAAAGTTAGGCGCAATTAGGAATGGCGTTTTTTGATAAAACATGACGAGAAGAAGTTATTTTTTTTGTATTCTGCATTAATATTACGAACATTTCAAGAAAATTATTTTCAGTAATGATAGTAAAAGATAATTTACAAACACTTTTCCTGTCCCGTTATAGAAAACAGTTAATAAGAAAACAAATGGAAGTAATATAGAAGAAGTACTATTCTCTTTTAGGTCTAAATGGTTTTTGGAAGCGCAAATTCAATTCTCCTTTTCTTAACAGTTCTTTGACAAATTTAAGACCGGGCAGTTTCTCCATAGCCTTTCGGATTCTGTCGGCAGAAGGGTGGATATAGGGTTCAGTACTTCGAGTAGAAGAATGCCCAAGAATACTCTGGATGATCAAAATATCCACATCGTTATCGTTAAGGTGAGAAGCCATGCTGTGCCGCAACGTGTGGCAGATAACGTTAAATGGCACATGGAAGTCGGTTTGAAGCAGTATATTTTTCAGATTATCTTCCATTGTTCGGATGGCCAGGCGATTGCCCTTTTTTGAGACAAACAACGCCGGTGTGAGCCAACTGTTACAAAACAGCTCGCGCACAGCCATGTATTGGCATAAGATTTCAATTAGCTCGTCATTCATATACAAGGTTCGTGGTTTTTTACGTTTGGATATAAGAAACGGTCCTTTTTTACGCTGTTGTAGTTGCAAATACTTGTGGATAATTTTACAAAGACTGTGAGGCAAAATCAGATTGCGCCGGCGTCGGCCCTTTTCCCTGATCCAGATCAGCCCGCAGGTTAAATCGACAGCTTCAATATTTATAGCGATCAGGGTCGATGTCCGCAGGCCCAGTGTGCCCAAAAGCATGATGATAATGAGGTTCCTCAGTTCCAAAATATCCTGTGCCTTTCGGCTGAAGTGGCGGATCAGGCGATTGTATTCATCAATTGTAAGAAACTGCGGCACTGTCTTTTCAATTTTCGGATATGGGAGTTTGAGGGCAATGTTTTTCGGCACATACCGATGGAGTGTCAAAAAGTGGTAAAATTGTCTGAGGGTCCAGACACGAGATTTTCTTACGTGTATTGAGGGGTCTTTATAGTCGGCTACAAAATCGATTAGACGCAGGTAAGTGATTTTTTTAACAGACTGGATTCTTAGAGATTTCATGTAGGTTTTAAATTCATTTAGCCGGATGGCTAAAGCCTGTATGGAACGTACCGAGAAATCTGCCAATCGGCAATAATCCAGAAATGGGCTGATATGTTGATGAAGCATGACGGCGCCTCCTTTTTGACCATTAAATCATGCTTCATCGTTAACTGCCCATTAATAAAAGACAAATTGCGCTAACTGCGGGGTTTATGGGTTAGCTAAAGCACATAAAATTGTCTTGACTTCTATCATTAAATAGTGCATATTAAAAGCATCATATAAAATGCCTTTAACACATTCATGAGGTGACAAAATGACATTAAGCATAACTGAGGATATACGTTCAATTACAGATTTAAAGAGAAATACCAACTCAGTCCTTGAACAAATTCATAAGACCAAACGTCCAGTCGTTCTCACAGTGAATGGCAAAGCCAAAGCTGTGCTTCTGGCCGCAAAGGAATATGAAAAAATTGCAAATGCATTTAATTTGCTTAAGCTCCTTATCCCAGCAGAGGAAGATATAAGCAATAACCGCTATAAAGAAGCGAGAACTTTCTTCAAGGAATTTAAACGTGGCAAAAAAATATCAGGTTAATTTAACTCAGCAAGCACAAAATGATTTAGAACAAATCTTTTATTATATTGCGAACGACAGCATTAACAACGCAGCAAATTTTGTTCTTCAAATAGAAAAAAAAGTTTACTCACTTGAAGATCTTCCCGATCGCAATCCATTTATACCTGAGAATGAATTCTTTGGTACTGGCTATCGCCATCTAATTTATAAAAAATATCGGATAGTTTACCGAATTGTAGAAAGATCCGTTTTTATTTTAAGAATATTTCATGGGGCAAAACTTCTAAACCTGTAAATGAAATTAGAAAGCTAACAATGCAAATGAAGCTGACGTGAAGAAGCCGAGCGGTTTACCGTAAAGGCTGTGCTGATTCAAAATGCTTTTAGCACGCAGCTTATTTGCGGACGTTGGGCATGGCCATTCATAAAAAAATTCCACTTAATTTTTATCAAAGCAGATGTAACAAAAAAGTTGACACTGTAGCAAAAAATGATACAATATAAAAATGCTTAAAAGCTTTAAGCACAAGGGACTCACTGAACTGTTCGAACGAGGCAGTTCCCGTCGGGTAAAACATGATTTACAATCACGTTCCCTGCGACGTTTGGAAGCTTTGGATCAAGCAGAGTCATTAACGGATTTAAAGGTACCTGGTTTTAATTTCCACGGTTTACAGGGAATACCTAAACGTTATAGTATCCATGTTAACGGCCCATGGTGTATTACCTTTGAGTGGGAAGAGGGTGAGGTGCTAAGGGTTGATCTTGAACAATATCATTGAGGTGAAATTATGGGAGAATATTTTGTTAAGCGTCCTTTAAAACGTTCACCGGTTCATCCCGGTGAGATTTTGCGTGAAGACGTTCTTCCAACTATAGGTCTGTCAGTAAGTGAAGCATCAAAACGTCTCGGTATTTCGCGGCAGCAGTTACACCGCGTTTTAGCCTGTACTCATCCAATTACAACGAATATGGCACTGAGAATTGGCAAGTTTGCCGGCAACGGGCCAGGTCTCTGGTTGCGCATGCAGCAAACATATGATCTGTGGTATGCCGAATATAGGATGAAAGATGAGCTATCTAAAATTAAAACAGTAGCGTCAATTGAATCCAGTGCCCATAGGGATAGGGACGCTCATCACTAAGCGCCCCTCCCACAGCACCGTACATACGGATCGCGTATACGGCGGTTCGGCTGATCAAGAAGGTTCAATTTCCAGGCAGGAAACTGCCTCCCAGATTTTCGGCAAACTGTGACGCTACAAACATTTCCAACTGCTGTGGCACTATGTTCATAAGTACACACCTCCTACTTATCGTTATCATTTACCCGTACTGTTCAGTCCGGGCACCGTTCAGGCCTTCGCCGGGGTGAGTCCTCCGTGGTGTTCACGGCTCGTTTCTCCTGCGGCTACTATGCCTTCTGCTGACTTCTTCCATGCGGTCAAAACAGGTTACCCTGCCCTCAGCCAGTTTTCATGGCACATGGGAGATCTCCCGGGGTAAACACATGTCTTTCAATACGTGGGCGCCGAGTATACGGACAGAGCTTATAATGGATAGAGGACTTTGCCTTGTGTTGCAGGCTCGTCCCACTCATGCACGCCTGACTCGATTTCTGTTCGTCACCCCGTACTTTCGCGGTACCCTGCCTCAGCTGGGCTACTGCCTTCCGAAGCACCGTCACCGATACCCCGTTGTAATACCGCTACACCCTTTGCCTCCATCTGGCTGGGTCTAAGACTTGTCAAACGATTTACTACATGATACGTTTGACTCACTTTTAAGAACATGTGCCGTGCCCGGCACACAACAAACCGTAAGGAGAAGTACGCACAGAAATCAGCCGCTTTTCTATCTTATTGATTTAATTAGTTTATTGAAAACGCATACTTTATGCTTGACAGAAGGATTATATGATGTCCAAGTTGCTCGTGTCTTTGTAGCTAAGCTATTGTTTATATACCAACACTGTTTTTTGTGTAAAGAATTTTTTGCAAGAGTGTAAATCAACTGCTTGACGAAATTGCAATTTTGCAATAAAATATATTAAATAATATTACAATGTTTCTACATTTCCCAATTCGGCTTTGCCTATGAATGTTCCAATTTATCGTTAATATCTAAAACACACTAAATCATAAAATCAAATGAGCATGATAAGATAAAATGCAAAAAAGATTCTGGACGATACTAAAAGTGCTGATAATGCTATTGCTTCTTATGCCTGTAACAGCCCATGCCTTTGAACGATATAACAGGGTAGTAAAATATGACAAATATTTTTCAAAATATTCAAAGAGATATTTTGGCGTAAATTTTGACTGGCATTATTTCAAGGCTCAGGCTGTAGCTGAATCAAGATTGCAGGCAGATGCCAGATCAAGAGTGGGAGCACTCGGTGTTATGCAGATAATGCCAAAAACCTTTGCAGAAATTACAAGGAAAAACCCAGGCATCAAGGGCACAAGAAAACAGCCCCGCTGGAACATAGCAGCGGGTATTTATTATGACAGAGCGATATGGAATTTATGGAAGGCAGAACGCTCACATATTGATCGGATAAATTTCATGTTTGGGTCTTACAATGCCGGCAAGGGAAACATTATTAAAGCCCAAAAAATAGCAAAGAATAAGGGGCTTAATCCTAACACATGGGAATCTATACAATCAACTTTGCCTGATGTTACAGGAAAAAGAAGTAAAGAGACCATCGGTTATATTAATAAAATCGATGAAATAAAGGTGGTGTTAAGGTAATGGAAATCTCAATTACAGTGCTGAATCTTGGTTATGCAATAGCCGGAGCTTTATTGACCCTGGGGTTTATGATGATAGGTTATAAAATATTTGACAGGATGACCCCGTTTAATACATCAAAACAGTTGGCAGAAAAAAATGTTGCAGTGGGAATCGTAGTCGGTTCAATATTCATCGGCCTTGGAATTGCCGTCGGCCTTGTCATAGGCATGGCCCTGAACTGATTTTTCTCATTTATCACGTCTTAGTAATGAGCATTGGAGCAATCAGACGTAAACAGCTTGGTCTCAACATAGGAGGTGAAGTAAATGAGCAGTTGGATCGAAGTCGGCAAGACAGGGAATCTTGTTAAAGGAGCCATGAAAGAAGTCCTGATCAAAGGACAAGAAATACTTCTCGTCAGGGTTGGTGACAATTACTACGCTTCCGACAACCGCTGCCCACACATGGGAGGAAAGCTATCACGTGGCATGCTTGATGGCGCCGTGGTGACCTGCCCGAGACATGGCTCAAAATTTGATGTTACTGATGGAAACGTAGCCCAATGGCTAAAAGAAACAGGGTTCTTCACAACCCTGGGGAAAATGCTCAAATCGCCAAGGCCAATTCGCACCTACCCTGTCAAGCTGGAAGACGACCGGATCATGGCGCAGATTCCGGATAAAGCATAAGGAGTTGCTGTACCTTTTGGACAAAAAGGCCTTTTACAAAGAAAAGATGGTGCCAAAGGCTGGCTAATGAACCGGCCAAAAAAAGCAAACGTCCCGCTTATTATTGAAACTCCTGCGGCCCCGCTGTGACGGGATCTTCGCTTTGCTCCGACAAGCCGCAGTTCCGCTTTCGGGCGGGATTCGACCGTAAGGAAACTTACTTTTTTATATTCGCTTGCTGTTGCGGTTCAACCCATTCCGCAGACTTCTTCGGAAGCATTGTAACTTCTCAATAAGTTCTGGTATCATCGGGCATTAGTTTCCGGAAATTACCCAAATTCATTGAGATGTTACACTATTCTCAAGCAGAGCTGTGGGTTTTTGGTGATGACATAATTCTTGCTTTTTCATTAAAAACAATGCGATATATAGCATACAATTAACATCAAGAAATAATATATTGGTATCCAATATCATTGATTTATTTCTTAAGATTTAATGGATGGTGCAAAAATCCAAAAATAGAGGAGACACGGTTAAATGAATATTTTTGACGTGTTGAGCCAAGGTAAAGGCAGACTGAATGAGGAAAACTTAAGTGCTATGTTGGCCTTTCTACTATCACCAAATCAATCTCATGGATTAAGCGATATCTTTTTACGTCATTTTCTCGATGCAATTGCCCGATCTTGCGGCAAAGATATTATAAATGATGCTAAACCCATCCGAGCAGATATTTTATTAGAGTCCCCATATAGTTTGGGTAAAAAACGAAGAGTTGTTGATATTGAAATTAGGATTTTTAAGCCCACATTCAAACAACCAAACAATAAAGAAGAACTTACTGAAACCCACCGCATTGCAATTGAAAATAAGATTAAAGCGCAAGCAGCAAGTCCAAAACAATTTAAGGAAGAATTTGAAGCAATTCTGAAGGATATTGAAGCTGATAATCAAGTTGAAGTAACAATGGTTTTCTTGACTCCATCAAGCAAACATAAGGGACTATTCGAAGAATACGAAATGCTGGATGAAGATACACTTGGCCCTCATAAAAAGTCTTGGCTATTCTGGTCTGATGAAACAGACATGGATAATACGGTTGTTGGCTTGATCAGAGGCATTTTGAAAAAAGAATCTGAAGCAGAAATCCCTCCAATGATGGAGTACCTTAGACATACTCTGAAAGCTTTTGTTTTACATCTTCTTGAAAGCTCGAAAGGGCTAATTACGCCGACAGCAGAAGGGTATGAAATCGCTGAAGTTGCATTTCTGGAATTTTCCAAAGGCAAATACCGCATTGAGAGATATGAAAACTCAACTATTAGATTGGTCAATCTGGAAACGCAAAAATATGAGTCAGCCAAACCCTTACTAAGAAAGATTATTAGAGAGAAGAAGCTGGGTGTTAATCTTCATTTTTCAAGCGGAGCTGAAAAAAACACTCGCGATTTAGGCCGAGAGGTCTTGAAACGATTAAAACAACAAGGAAAAGTTTTAGAGCCTTATTGAAATCAGTAAAAGAAACCATATCAAGTCAGTTCACCAAATCGGTGTTTAGCTACGCTTCACACCAACTGGTGACTTCACCGTTACTGAATTAATCATGCAGTTAATCAGATGCACAAAAAAACTCCAGAAAGAAATGGGGCTAAAGAAGGTTGAGTTGGCAGAATCAGAGCCGAAGTTCTCATTTCTTGGTTCATGGCATGCAAATCTACTTCATATTGATAGAAGAAAATGCGTTCTTTTCGTAAACGACAAAACCCTGTTCAACTTCCTGGTTCCAGATGTTTCGCGGTCACAAATCAGAAAACTGGATAGCTTATTCAAAGGATACCTTGAATGTGTGTTGTCAGAAGCAAGAAATTGAATATTCCAATACAAACAGTAAAAGTGTTTTGGGCTCAATGAATGATTTGGCGTTTCACTACAAGCACCATATTTTATATGAAGGCGGTGTTCATAGTAGCGCCTTGCCCGGCATTATTAAGAAATTAAATCATATGTCAATGGCAACTCTTGAATACACCTTCCCCATTGAGGCATTAAAGGCAATGTATGAAAAATACTGAAACACGCAAAACACAGCCCACACATCCGGGAGAGATGCTCCGCGAGGATTTTATGCCCGATTACGGGCTGACAACAATCTCTTAATACTACTTGATTTTCTATTGCAAAGCGGTAAGAATGGCGGAATAAGAACAAGGCATATAACAAGATAAGGATTAGAACAGAGTCGAAGGCTCGGTTCTAATCCATGGTTCAACCACCGCTTACACTTTGACCTCGCTTCGCTCGGCATGTAAAGCGGTACGTTTAGCTGTTCATCCGCGCGTTCATTAATTCATAATTCAAGCTCTGATCAAACTTGTTATATATTACGCTGAACATTTACATTCATTACATCATATGATCGGAAAATAAGTTTTTCCTTCTCAAGTCTTTTGTTCGGCAAAGGAATAAGATCTAAAGAATTTAATTTCTCTTTTAAATCATCCTTTGATGGAACAGCATTTAAACCCTCGCCAAGCTTTTTGCCGGAAACAGTATCAAGCACTATTGCGGTCTTTCCGTCTGAAACCACAGAAACAGGGATCTGATGACTTTCAAGCAGTCTTGCAGCGGCAATGATTTCCCTTTCCCTTGAACCCAGTGAAGCTGCAATACATTTTATCGCCATATATCTTGTCCCATCAACACCGACAACAAGATCTATCTGTGATTTGTAGAGTTCGCCTGCAATAACAAGTTCAATATCAACATCGACCTCAATATCTTCTTTGGAAAATCCTTTTTCGTTAACCAAAAAGCGTTCAACATCCTGCCTGTTTGCCTCAGCGCCGATGTCCGGCACCATTTCATCTGTAATAAAATCTCTAATCATTTCATACAATTTTTTCACATCAGTCATAATTATACAAACCTTTCACTACAAAAAATTATAGCCCTAAGACTAAATATCCTCGTTTCCGGTCGGAAATGTCAATGTAAAAAAGAGGGGAGGTGAAAAACAGTTGCTAAACACCTTTTTCTTTACACTGCCGAATAAAAGTCATAATATCTCAATCAATTCAGACGGCTTCGTAAAAAGTCGTCACTCCGGTGAAAACCGGAGTCCAGATAGTCTGAAACTGCCTGAAAGCCCTGGATAGCGCTAAAGGTTAGCGCTGACGCTTCACTTCGTGTCACTACGTGCCCGGCTTTCGCCGGAATGACGAAAAATGGTGTTTTTTGACTTTTTACGAGTTCATCAACTTTAGGCTTATGAAATAATGAAATTTTTGGGGCTCCTGCTTTTTGCATATTTACTTGGCTCCGTCCCCTTTGGCCTTGTTCTAACCAGAATTTTTACATCTGAAGATATCAGGCAAAAGGGAAGCGGGAATATTGGCGCTACAAATGTAAGGCGTGTTGCCGGCACAACTTTAGGGATGTTTACGCTTGCCGGCGATGTGTTTAAAGGGGCTCTTCCAGTATATCTTGCAGGAGCAATAACCGGTTCTGATAACTTATCGTGTGAAATTTATATGTGTTCTGTAGCGCTTCTTGCCTTTTCAGGACATCTTTATCCAATATTCCTGAAATTTAAAAGCGGCGGAAAAGGTGTAGCGACTGCTGCCGGCTGCTTTATAATGCTTTCACCGGCAGCATCAATTATTGCTGTTACTGTGTTTGTAATATTTATCCTCTTGACAAATCATGTGTCCGCAGGTTCCCTTGCCGCAGCCGCCATACTGCCTGTCGCTGTTTTATGGTTTACCCGTTCATGGATCATATCAGGATGCGCGGTTATAATAACAATCTTAATCTACTTTCGCCACAGGGACAATATCAAACGCCTTCTTAAGGGCACAGAATCTGTTATATGGGGAAAAAAAAGGTTGTAAACAGAGCAATAATACCGGCTAACACAAAAAGTGTTTCTACAAAAAATTCCAGCCTGATACCGGGGAGCATATTGCCCTTTTCATAAGCTACAAGTACTACAAACAGAAAAACCGGACATATCGAAAGGAAATAACCAAGACTCGAGACAAGATGCAATGCGCTTGATAATAACAGAATCACAATATTAACAACCAACATAATTTTTAACAGTCTCAGCGTCCTGTTTTTTCCCAGAAGTATCGGTATTGTCTCTTTGCCGACAATCCTGTCTCCCTGCATATCAAGGACATCGAAAAATGCCGTTCTGACAAACACAATGGATGTTGACCAGAAGAATACAAGCGCCGCTCCCGTATTAATACTTCCCGATACAGACAGTGACGGCAACAGGGTTGTAACGATTCCCCATGCCACAGCAATAAGAATTGTCTTTGAGCCGGGAATATCTCTTATCCTCCTGTACCTGCTTGCAGCAAAACTGTCCGGAACAAGCCTGATATTGTACGAAAGGCCCATTATGCTCATGACAAGCAAAATCAAAAAAGGCATCGATCCAAGAGTATAAGCTGTAATCAGCCCGACACCTCCGGCAATCAGCGCCAGAACCGCAAGAAACAATTTGTTCTTATCATAAAAAGAGGCTCTGGCAGGATCATTGTAGCGGTCTTCTTTACTGCCTGTCAGGTTGTTTAAGATGTGCATTGATTGGACATACAATATAGATATAAACACGTGCGGGAAGTATTGCTGAACGTTAAGAAGTCTGGTGCATGCATAGCACAGGCATCCTGCGCCAATTGATACATAGATGTTTGTCAGGAGAAAGGCACGCTGAATTGTAAAGATAATTTTAAGCCAGCTTTTCTCCTTTTTGAAAGGCAACATCTCAAGCGTTCTGTAAACCCTTTTAATAATCCAGTTGGGCGTTGAAGCTCCCGCTGTTATACCTATGCACCGGGCTGAAGCAAGGGCATTCAAATCCAGTTCCGATTCCGCTTCGATGTGATATACCGGTTTTCCGGACTGCCCCGCAACTTCGGCAAGCCTCTGTGTGTTTCCGCTGTTTTTGCCGCCTACCACTACAATAGCATCCACCGATTCTGCCAGGCGGCTTGCTTCTGACTGCCGTTTTGATGTTGAATCACAAATAGTATTAAAAATCTTGTAATGGGGAAATTTACTGTTTGCCCATTTTTCTACCTCTTTAAAAAATGCAACGCTCTGGGTTGTCTGGGCAACAATAATCGCTTTGTCAAAGGCGGGTAGTGAATCAAGCTCATTAATATTATTAATTGCATAACCCTTTTCCCCTGCATGGCCAAGAAGACCGATGACTTCGGGATGATCTCTGTCTCCAATAATTATCGAAGCATATCCCTGCGTTGCGTATTTACAAATTATGGTCTGAACCCTTATAACACGCGGGCATGTAGCATCCACAACGCCAAAACCGGCCTTAATAAGCTTCTCTTTTGTTTGTGGCGGGACCCCATGAGCCCTGATAAGGACGGTGCCGGACCCTTGATCGGGAATATCATCTATGGCAAATATTCCCTTTTCCTCTAAAAGAGTTAAGACATGCGGATTGTGTATTAGGGGGCCGAAAGTACAGATAGGTTTCTTATGTTTGCATGGCGCATCCAAAACCATTTCAACCGCCCTGCGAACGCCCATGCAAAAACCTGAAGTTCTGGCAAGAAATATTTTCATTCCTTAAGAAAAATTTTATGGTCAACCAGAGAAAGTGAATGAATATTGGCTTTCAAAAATTTCTGTTCTCCAAAGATACTGGTTAATTTAACGCCATCCTCCTCGGGTTGAACCGTATCAACAGACTCCATTACTAATTTTTCCTCTTCTCCTTCAATCAGATAAGCATTAGCTTCACACATGATATCTTTTCCTTATTTAATGTTTTTTAAATTATCCTGAACAAGCGCATCAATGAGACGGGGAAGCGGGTCGGAAGATGCGCCGACTATCTCTACGTTTTCTCGGGAAAGCGGTATAAGAATTTTTTTTGCAGGACTGCTCGCCACCGCCTCCGCAATCCCTGGCGTAACTTCGCCCATCATGGCATGAGCAATAATAATGCTAATCGGCCCTATTATAACATCAACCTTGTTCACGGTCCGGACTATTGCATTTTCTCCGGAAGCGCCACGATTTGCCTTTGCTTTCAGCATGTTGGCTGTCGCAATTGCGTTGGTTCCCAGGGCAATTATTTCAACGGTTTCTCTAAACGATTCCTTCAGCCGTTTTATAATAGTGCTGCCGATACCGCCTCCCTGCCCATCTATTACACATATCCGTTTCATATCAAACTCTTTCATAATAATAATGATAAATTCGTGAAAAGTCGAATTTATCAAGTGTTAGGTGTTAGGTGTTAAGAATATGATTAAACAGACAATTGTTTTAACCTGACCCCTGATCCCTGATCCCTGACCCCTGACCTCCGACCTCTGTTCTCTAAAGCTTCCTGATTTTAACCTTACTCCTTCGATCCTTTTTGGACAGCCGTCTGCTTGGCCCCTTCTTTTTTGTTGTGGGAATCCAGCCGCTGTTGTCCTCCTCCATTTTACCCCCACTTTTGCCCATGAATGCAGCCATTGATATTTTCTGCTCGAATATGGAGGAACTAACTGTGGCTGCCCCGCGAGTCTCCGCATAATGAACAATATCAAGGTCAGAGCTGACAATCAAAGCCATTTCTCTTTCTCTCGCAGCCATCCTTTTTATTACTGTATCGGCCAGCTCTCCATTGCGGGAAAACTTAATCTCAATACCTTTAAAAGATTCCCTTCGCTGTGAAAAGGAAGGAGCGTTTGTCCCGTCAAAAACAACTGTAATCCTGTGTCGTTTTAACCTCTTGTATGCCGCAAGTTTTTCAACCAGAGCATCCCTGCCAAGCTGAAGAGTCTGGCTGTCAAGATCGCTTAATGAACCTGACTGACGTATCAAGTTGTAACCATCTATTATAATATGCATATAAAGAATCCTGGCCCAAAGGACCAAGCTTTGGTTTGCCACTGAAAGGGGCTGTTGTATTTAAAACCGTATAAGTTATAAGTGCCTAAAGTGAGCTAAAGTGCCTAAAGTTGTGGAGTCGCTTCGCTCCACTGATTTTATATAATTGATAGAATTCCTTAACTTTAGCTCACTTTAGGCACTTTAGTTCACTTTAAACTTTTGCAGCGTTTCTTCAGGCAGAGCCGGAAAACTCTGACATGGTCCTGAAGGCCAGGTTTTCTATGTTTAAATAAACCCAAATCACATCTGCTTAAAAAGACCTATAAGGCGATCAAGGTCATCATTGCTGTAAAATTCGATTTCCACCCTCCCCTTTTGTCCGTACTTTTTAATCCTGACCCTCGTGCCAAGACGCCTGGAGAGATCTTCAGCCAGTCCTGGCAGGTATATTTCATCAGAGCTTGCTGTAGATTTTTTCAATTTTTGCCTTTTCGCCTTCAAACCTTTAACAAGGATCTCCGTTCCTCTTACCGACAAACCTTTTGAAACAACATCCCGCCACGCCGACATCTGCTGTGCTGATGTCTCTGCGCCAAGCATAGCCCTTGCATGCCCCATACTCAATGTCTTGTCCATTATGCTGGCCTTTATTTGTTCGGGCAGCTTTCGAAGCCTCAAAAAATTGGCAACAGACGATCTGCTTTTTCCAACGCGCTTTGCAACCTGATCCTGTGTAAGATCGAATTCACTCATAAGCAGTTGATACGCCTCAGCCTCTTCCAGCGGGTTTAAATCTTCACGCTGTATGTTTTCAACAATAGACATTTCCAGCAAATTAGCATTTGACACATCTTTTATAACAACCGGCACCTGGCTTAATCCCGCCATTTTGGCCGCTCTGAGCCGTCTTTCTCCGGCTATAAGCTCATAACCGACAACATCCTTTCTTAACAAAAGGGGTTGAATGATCCCATGCTCTTTAATGGAACGGCATAAATCTTCCAGATCATCTTTGGAAAATTGCACCCTGGGTTGAAACTGGTTTGGATGGATCAGATCGATGTCACACTGAAAATATTCTTTTGTTCTGTCCTTATCAGGTTCGATTTCCGGCAAAAGGGAATCAAGACCTCTCCCCAGAACCATTTTTTTATGCTTTTTCGAACTTGAACCGGTTTTTTTCGTTGCTTGTGTTTTTTTCATTCCGCACCTTTATAGTTATCAGCGCCTCGTATAAAATCATTTAACAGATAATCTTTGATGGCTTCGTAAAAAGTCGTCACTCCGGTGAAAACCGGAGTCCAGATGATCTGTAACTACTTGAAAAGACTGGATTCCGGCTTTCGCCAGAATGACAAAAAAGTCGAATTCATCAAGCGTTAGGTTAAAGCGGTTATTTATTTTACCAGGTTCTTAACACTTAACACCTATCACTTAACACGTTTTGCAAAAAATGCTTTTTGACTTTTTACGAATGTATCAATATTATTATTCATTACCTCTTCTGCCAGATCAAAGTAGCTTTTCGCACCTGTAGAAGCGGCATCATACAGTAATATCGGCTTCCCAAAACTCGGCGCCTCTCCCAACCGTACATTTCGGCAAATAACTGTTTTAAACACCAGATCCCTGAAATATTTTTTCGCTTCTTCAGCAACCTGGTATGATAGATTTGTTCTTTTATCAAACATGGTAAGCAGTATTCCGCAAACCTTAAGATCCTGGTTCAGGCTCTGTTTGACACGCTTCACTGTCTGCAGAAGCTGCCCAAGCCCTTCTAAAGCATAGAATTCACACTGAAGGGGAATTATAATGGAGTCAGCCGCTGTAAGAGCGTTCACAGTAAGAAGGCTCAAGGATGGCGGACAGTCTATTATGATATATTCAAATGAATCCTTGAGATCGGCAATAAGCTTTTTCAAAACTTTTTCACGATCACGGTATGACATCATTTCCACTTCAAAGCCGATAAGCTCAACACGAGAGGGAATAACTTTTAACGTCTCAATAGCGCTGTCAACGATTAGACTTTTTGCAGTAGCTTTACCTATTAAGCCGTAATATAATGTTTTATCAACAACTGTTTTATCAAGCCCCATTCCAGTTGTGGCATTACCCTGTGGATCACAATCAATAAGGAGCGTCCTTTTTTCTGAAACTGCCAGAGCTGCCGACAGGTTTATCGCTGTGGTGGTTTTACCTACACCACCTTTCTGGTTGGCTATGGAAATTATATGTGTCATAATAAATAAAAATGAATTCGGTTTATGGGTTCCGACGCTGGAGCATGGGAACCAGGCAAAAGGTAAAGAATCCTGGCCCAAAGGACCAAGCTTTGGTTTGCCCCTGAAAGGGGCTGTTGTACTTAAAACCGTATAAGTTATAAGTGTCTAAAGTGAGCTAAAGTGCCTAAAGTTGTGGAGTCGCTTCGCTCCACTGATTTTATATAATTGATAGAATTCCTTAACTTTAGCTCACTTTAGGCACTTTAGTTCACTTTAAACTTTTACAGCGTTTCTTCAGGCAGAGCCGGAAAACTCTGACCTGGTCCTGAGGGCCAAGTTTTCTATGTTTAAATAAAATCTTGTATATCCAATTATTCTGTCAGAATCTTTTACAAAATGCTATACTATTATAAAATATTTAATTTATCACACAACTTGATATTTGAAAAGCATATTAAGGATAAAAATCAGAAATTGCTCCATATCCAGCAACTTTGTTTTATGAACAGGCTCTGCATATGATGTTTATCAAAAAATTAATTGTTATATATTCTCTTATTACCTTTATCGCATTCATTGGTCTGCCAAAAGAGGTTCAATGTATCACCGTTAAGCAGGAAGAAGAACTATCCCGCGAAGTTATGAAGATCGTTCAAAAACATTTTGAATTTATTGAAGATCCTCTAATTGTCAATTATGTTAACAAGGTAGGCAAAAATATTATCTCAGCCCTTCCTCCACAGCCGTTTACATACAAATTTTATATCATTAAGGAGGATGTTTATAATGCTTTTGCCACTCCGGGAGGCAATATATTTATAAACAGCGGACTGTTTGAAGCAATGGATACTGAAGATGAACTCGCCGGCATCCTCGGTCATGAAATAGCCCACGTTGTCTGCCGTCATATTTCTCAAAAAATAGAAAGATCAAAAAAAATCGGAATAGGAACCCTTGCCGGTATTGCAGCCGGTATATTTCTTGGAGTCGGAGGAGCAGTGACAGCCGCAAGCGCTGTAAGCATCGGTTCAATGGCGGCAGCTCAATCCCTGACCCTTGCTTACAGCCGTGAAAATGAGATGCAGGCTGACCAGTTAGGACTAAAATATACTACAAAAGCAGGATATAGCGCCACCGGATTATTGACAATGTTAAATAAGATACGAAGCAGGCAGTGGTTCGGTTCAAAACAAATCCCTACTTATCTGACCACACATCCGGCCGTTGAAGATCGCATTATTTATATTAGCTCCTGGCTTGAAAACGAGAAAAAGGAAACCGGTCAAACTTCAATTAAAGCCTCTTATGATTTTGAAATAGCCCATACAAGGATAATTTCTATATATGGAGATGAAAACAGGGCCTTAAGAAAATTCGAAACAGATGTTAAAAATTACCCCTCAAGCGCCATGGCTCATTATGGATACGGTCTAATCCTGTCAAGAACCGGCAACCGTAAAGATGCAATCAGTCATCTAAAAAAAGCTCTAAAAAAAGCTGCCTTTAACCCGAACATATTAAAAGATCTTGGCAGAATCTATTTTCTCGATGGCCGGTTTCCGGAAGCTTACAGCACCCTCAACAGCGCAAACAGCTTGATCCAGAATGATTCTGAAACTCTGTTTTTCCTTGGACGCACCCAAATAGGGCTTGGAAAACCCGATGAGGCTGTATTGACATTTGAAAAACTAATCTCAACAAATCCTGACTATACCCAGGCATTATATTTTCTTGGCGAAATTTATGGCAAACAGGAAAAATTCGATAAAGCCCATTACTATCTCGGAATGTATTACAATAATAAAAAACAGTATAAGAATGCCCGCTTTCATTTATACAAGGCTTTAAAAATAATAAAAAATCAGGATAAAAGGCGCAAAATTGAAAAAATGTTGAAAGAAATCAAAAAAAATGAGGCGGAAATAAGGAAAGAAACATATTAAAAGATGAACGTCGAACATGGAACGTCCAACGTCGAATTTTGAATAAGGTATTCTGCCAATTTATAAACTGGCGGAACTCTTCGGTCCCTCAGCATAAACTCACCGATTTCATCATTCGATTTTAGAATAATCTGAAGAGCGGAGCGACATCATTATTCGATGTTCGACGTTCGATGTTGGACGTTAGACGTTCATCTTTTAATATGTTCGATGTTCAAAAAACGCTTTACCCTACCGTAATCAGCACCGGTCAAAGCGCAAAAACTGCATGGTAAACGTCCCCCTGCCCTGGGTTGCCGACCTTAATGAAGTAGAATACCCGAACATCTTTGACAGCGGAACAATTGCTTTTACCACCTGCACACCAACCTTGTGCTCAATCGATTCAATCTTGCCGTTTCGTGAATTAAGGTTGCCGATAACATCTCCTGTAAATGATTCCGGCACAAATACTTCAACCGCCATAATCGGATCAAGAAGAAAAGGATTTCCCTTCGCAAGGGCGGCTTTGCATGCCATAGACGCGCTGACAGTATATGCCAGGTCAGTGCTCAACGAATCCTTGTACGACCCGCCTGTGAGAACAGCCTCCACATCGACAACCGGATATCCCATCATTGCTCCGCTTTCCAGGGACTCCATTACGCCTTTCTTTATGGCCGCTATATAAGCTTCCGGTATTATATCATCGGTAATTATTGACTTGAATCTATTGCCTGTACCTCTGTCCAAAGGCTTCAAACTTAAAGCGACTTCGCCAAATTGTCGCTGTCCGGCAACTTCATTATCAAATACCGCAGATGCTTTGGCCTCAATATTAATTGTTTCCCTGTATACAACCTGGGGTTTCCCAACATTTACGCTGGTTTTAAATTCACGCTTCATGCGGCTGATTATTATCTCAAGATGAAGTTCTCCCATGCCTGATAAAATTGTCTGACCGGTATCTTCATCTTTCTTTACCTTTAACGTCGGATCTTCAGCTATAAATTTCTCAATAACCTGGTCAAGCTTTTCCTGATCAGCATGGGTTTTCGGTTCCACAGCAACAGATATTACAGGCTTGCCATGCTCAATTTTTTCCAGAATAACCGGATGTTCAACAGAGCAGAGAGTTTCTCCTGTTGAAGATTCTTTTAATCCAATAACACCCACAATACTTCCCGCGCCTGCTGTATCGATCCTTTCTTTCTTGTTTGCGTGCATTCTCAATATTCTTGTGAGTTTCTCATTTTTCTTGCGTAAAGGATTATATACATCCTCTTTGGCCTTAATTTTACCGCTGTAAATTCTGACAAAGGAAAGTTTTCTTCCTTCAGTCATAAGCACCTTGAATATAAGCGCGGCAAGAGGCTCTGTATCCTTGGCTATGCATTCAATGGATTCACCTGTTTCAGGGTGTATGCCCTTTATCGGAGGAACATCGGCAGGGCTTGGAAGATATCTGACAATAGCGTCAATTAATGGTTGTATCCCTTTATTTTTAAGAGCGCTGCCGCATAAAACCGGAACAAGTTTCAGATCAATAGTCGCCTTTCGTATGGCATCTATAAGACTTTCATTGGTAACAGGCGTTTCAGATAAGTATGCCTCCATAATTGCATCATCAACTTCAGCTACTGTTTCAATCAGTTTTTCACGATATTCTTCAGCTTTTTCAAGAAGATCTCCGGGAATGTCCTGAATGGAATAAGTAAACCCCATGGTGTCTTCATCCCATACAATCTGTTTCATATCGATCAGATCTATAATGCCGGAAAGATCTTCCTCCGTACCTACTGGTAATTGAAGAATAAGAGGATTTGCGTTCAGCCTCTCCTTCATCATTTTTACAGCGTCAAAATAATTTGCGCCAACCCTGTCCAGCTTGTTGATAAAGGCGATCTTTGGAACAAAATATTTATCAGCCTGACGCCATACGGTTTCCGACTGTGGCTCAACACCTCCAACAGCGCAAAAGACTCCTACAGCGCCATCAAGCACTCTCAACGAACGTTCAACTTCTATTGTAAAGTCCACATGTCCCGGCGTATCAATGATGTGAATTTCATTTCCCTTCCACTGGCATGTTGTAACGGCGGATGTAATAGTGATTCCACGTTCCTGCTCGTCAGGCATCCAGTCCATCACAGCTTCACCGTCATGGACCTCCCCGATTTTATGCGAGCGACCGGTATAGTACAACACGCGCTCTGTCACGGTTGTTTTTCCAGCATCAATATGCGCTATAATTCCGATATTTCGTATGCTCTGAATTTTATTTTTTTTGGAATACTTTAGCATTATACAACAAACCATCTGCTGTTGTAGACATTTACCACAAAAATCACGGAGACCAGTTGTTTTTTCAACCGTGAACCGATAACTGTAAACCGTAAACTGTTACTTTTCATCGTATCAAAAGCATGTTGGCATAAAGGGGAGAGCTTAAATCAATATGACCTGCCAGGGTTAATGATTCGCTTCCTCCAATGAGTATTTTTACAGCATTAATTTCAGAAATATTTAATATTAATGAGTTCACTATTGAATATATTGTTAAAAGTTCCGAGTTAACCCCGCCGGGATGCTGCTCTTTTACTGCCACGGTTAAATCCACATAAGCCGTCCCATCCTGTGTAACATAAAGAGCTCTGAGTTTTGCAGCGCCTGGAATTGTCTGCATGAGCCCTTTTTCCGGGCCGTGTATCAACGCTTCGATTATCTGTTTCCCTGATTCTGCCGGACCTGATTTTGACGGATCAGATGAAAGAAAAAGCGATCTCTCCTCTGATATAAGAAACGAATTATCCTTATCGGCAAAATAAAGATGTATAACCTGCCTGTCCGGATGCTGTAAGCTTTTTGTCTCTGTTTCTTTATAAAATATGTCCAAATCCGGTCTGTCCAAATCCGGCGGTTTTAAAAACATATTTACAAAAATTATACATATTATACCGCCGACAATAACAGCAAGGACTACGTACAGTATGTGTTTTCTGCTCATAATTAAACTCTAAGCGTTCACGGAACGCTGAAATTAGAAAATAATTTCTTCGTAATCTTCGTGATAGAGATACGTTTTTTAAGCCAATATGCTTATTATGTCAAGGAAACAACCTGATTTATTATCGAACCGATTTTTTCTATACGGCATTCAACCACGTTGCCCGACTTTAGAACAATTGGAGGGTCCCTGAAGATTCCAACGCCTGAAGGAGTGCCTGTCGAAATAATATCCCCTGGAATAAGGGTGATATCTTCACTGATGTTTTCTATTATTGAAGGTATGTCAAAAATCATATCCCTTGTATTTCCGTCCTGCATCATCACACCATCTACAATAGCGCAAAGAGACAGGTTGTTCACATCCTTCAACTCATCACAGGTTACAATGACAGGCCCGAGCGGCGCAAACGTATCAAACGACTTTCCCCGGAACCATTGGGAATCCGCAAATTGGGCCTCCCTTGCCGACACATCATTCATTATAGTAAATCCGGCTATATAATCGAATGCATCTTTATTCTTGATCCTTTTACCCTCTTTCCCGATCACTATAGCAAGTTCGACCTCCCAATCCACCTCGCCGCTGCTTTTCGGCATAATTACAGGATCAAAAGGACCGTTTATTGTGTTTGGGCCTTTGCAAAAAATAAGCGGCTTTTCCGGATTATCAAACCCCCCTTCCCTAACATGCTCCAGATAATTTTTCCCAAGACATATTATCTTTGATGGCCGACTAACAGGGCTTCCGATGCGCACATCCATTTCATGCCCCGAATCTGTTACCTGCGCAACCTTTTCAAGCCATCCATCCATGAAAAATTCTTCGCCGATATCAGGAATATCAGGAAAAACTGTTCTTAAATCAATAATTCTGTTATCTTTCAATAACCCGGGTTTTTCTTTGCCTTTTTTGCCGAACCTTATCAGTCTCATAATCTTTACCTGAAATTTACCTAACTATTCAGCCACAAATTTACACAGATGAACGCAGACAGGTAATCATTCACGGAACGTTGAAATTAGAAAATAGAAATTGGAAATTTGGTCTTTATGCTTTTGTACTGTTCTTCCCAATTTCTACTTTCCAATTTCAAGTTTCAAGCCGTAAACGGCTACAATGTTTTTTTGCCGTACCAGTCGATTTGCCTGCATATACCCCGAATAATATTTACTTCTTTTGAGCGAAGCTGCATTCGTGAAAAAAAATGGCGCAGCTTATTTATCCAGTAATCCGGGTTTTCAGGGTTAATATAGTTTATCCTGACAAGTATATCTTTAAGCTGATCATACATTCCTTCCAGCTCATGCTGATTGGCGAGACGTGGTATAAATCGAATATTATCTTCACTTCCCGCAATGAAAATTTCATAGCACATTATCATCACGCTCTGCGCAAGATTCAGCGAGGAAAATTCAGCCGTTGGAATATTAACAAGGGCCTGGCAGTACTTTATCTCCTCATTTGCAAGCCCTCTGTCTTCCGGGCCAAACAGTATGGCAATACGATTTTCACGGGAAATGGAAACCAGCTTTTCAGCCAGGGTTGAAGGTGTGTTTACAACCTGACGCTGCCCGCCGAGACGCGCTGTAGTCCCGACAACATAACCATAACCGGCAATTGCCTGGCCAAGATTTTCATAAACCTCTATCTGCTCAACAATATCCGACGCAACATGAGTAGCCAGTTTCAATACCTTGCTGATATCATAGTTTTGAGGGCTGACTAATACAAGCCGCCCAATTCCCATGTTCCGAATTGCACGAGCAGCCGAGCCGATATTTTCAGGGTGTCTGGGCTGGTGAAGCACAATGGAAATGTTATCAAGATTAATTCTGCAAGGCATTTAACAATATACTTTACACAGTTAGAAACGAGGATTAGAGATTAGGGATTAATAATTTTCTTAACACCTAACACCTAACACCTAACACTTAACACTTTTCTTCGTGCTCCGCGCTCTTCGTGGTGAAAAAAACATAACAAAGCAACTCTAATTATGACTGTTCACATATTTCAAAACTATTAAAAAAATAATTGATTTCAAAATCGGCCGATTCGAGTGAATCTGAGCCATGAACTATATTTTTCTCTATTTCTGTGGCAAAATCTCTTCGTATAGTTCCTTCCGCAGCCTCCTTGTAATTGGTGGCTCCCATTAATTCACGGTATTTTGCAATAACATCTTCACCTTCAAGAGCCATCACAACAACAGGACCGGATGACATGAAATCGGTGAGGCTGTCAAAAAATGGCCGTTCTGTATGAACAGCATAAAACCCTTTTGCCTGCTCCTTAGTCATTTTAATCATCTTTATGGCGATAATTTTAACATTCATTTTTTCAAGCCGCCCCACAACTTCTCCAATAAGTTTGCGGGCAACTCCGTCAGGTTTAATAATTGATAATGTTCTTTCCATAATTGATACGTCCTTTCATAATTTTTTTGGTAGTTATTCAGCCGCAGATCTACGCTGATCATCACTGATATTTTTTCTTTTATTATCATATACAAATCTTTTGAATTCCGGTTTTTTGCCGAAATTTAATAATAAGCCAACTTCAATATTTGTTGCCTTCAAGTAATTGATTAATTGAGCTTCATAAAAACTTCTAAGAATAATATCTGTAATTTCTTTGTATTTAAACCTATCTGCGTTCATCTGTGTGAATCTGTGGCTGATTAGTTACAAATTTCTAATTTCCAGTTTCACCTTCATTCCCTGCCATGAATCCCTTCTTTCAAGTGTATTTTTGATAAGTGTGAGTGTCTCTGACTTTTGAAGCGACCATTCAGGCGCAACAAGCTCTTTTGGATGAGGATCTCCGGTCAGACGCTGGATAACCATATCCTGCGGGATGAGTTCCAGGAAATCACATACAAGATCTACATATTCCTCCTGCTCAAGGCATTTGTATCTACCCTGCCTGTACAGCTTTTCAAGCTCTGTTCCTTTTACTACATACAGGAGATGAATCTTTATACCATCAATTTCCATTTTCGCAACCGCTTTTGCCGTTTCAAGCATATGGCTTCTTTTTTCATCGGGAAGCCCTAAAATAACATGCGCACATATTTTTATGCCTCTGTTTTTTGTTGCATCCACTGCTTTTTGAAAACATTGAAAATCATGGCCGCGGTTTATAAGTGCAAGTGTGGCATCGTGTATTGACTGAAGACCGTATTCGATCCAGACATGGTAATATTTTGCGTACTCCTGAAGAAGATTCAAAATCGGCTCATCCACACAATCAGGTCTTGTGCCTATTGAAAGGCCAACTACATCATCTATTGCCAGGGCTTCTTCGTAAAGACCTTTGAGTTTGTCAACCGGCGCGTATGTATTTGTAAAGGATTGAAAATAAGCCAGAAATTTCCTTGCCTTATATCTCCTGGAAAGCCTTTTTTTTCCATCTACCATCTGTTTGGTAATTGAAAGCCCTTTTGCATAAGCCCCTGTTCCTGAGCCTCGGGCATTGCAATATATACACCCTTTTCTTGATATTTTCCCGTCCCTGTTAGGGCAAGACAGCCCTGCATCAAGTGTTATTTTCTGCACTCTGCATCCAAAAACAGTTCTAAGATAGGTGTTAAAATCGTAATATCTTTTTTTAGTATTAACAGGTTCAAAATTCATTTTCAGTTTTACCCTATCTTTTATTAGTTGCTTGACCCGAATGATAAAGCAATTATATATGATGAATTCATCTAACACCTGACACATTTCGTAAAAAGTGGTTTTTTGACTTTTTACGAATGTATCATATATATTGCTTAAAAAAAAGAAAGTGAAAAATCATTACATGGCTTTTTACCAGACAAAATATGATGTAATTGTTGTAGGCGCCGGTCATGCCGGATGCGAAGCTGCCCTTGCTTCTGCCAGAATGGGCTGTAAAACGCTGCTCGTGGCCATCGATCTTGACAAGGTGGCTGCAATGCCGTGCAGCCCTTCAATCGGGGGCATGGCAAAAGGTCAGCTTGTAAAAGAAATAGACGCTCTTGGCGGAGAAATGGCAAAGATCACAGATCAAACAGCCATACAGTACAAAACCCTTAATACAAAAAAAGGGCCCGCTGTTCAATCATCCAGAACACAGAATGACAAAATCCGTTATCATATAGCCATGAAGTCTGTTCTTGAAAGACAGGCAAACCTTGATCTCAAACAGACAATGGTTAAACAGATTGTTGTGGAGAGAGGCAGAATTGCAGGCATTGAGGATCATACAGGATTCGGATACCAGTCAAAGGCCGTTATCCTTGCCACAGGAACATTTTTATGCGGTTTAATCCATATCGGATTCAAATCAATAAAAGCCGGAAGATCCGGCGAATTTGCTTCATACGATCTTCCTGCTCATCTCAGGAATCTTGGCTTTCAGTTAGGAAGGATGAAAACAGGCACACCTCCAAGACTTAATAAAACAACCATCGATTTTTCAATGTTTGCGGAGCAGGATTCTGAACCGGAACCCACTCCTTTTTCCTTTTTTACAAAAAAGATCACAATGCCGCAGCTTCCAAGTTATATCGGCCATACAAACAAAAACAGTCATAAAATAGTGCAAGACAACCTTAAGCTGTCGGCCCTTCACAGCGGAATTATTAAAGGTATTCCCGCGAGGTACTGCCCATCATTAGAAGATAAAATAGTCAGGTTTGCCGACAAGGAGAGTCACCAGATAATACTTGAGCCGGAAGGCATCGACACAAATGAAATGTATGCCAGCGGGCTTGGAAACAGCCTGCCTATGGAAATTCAGATTCAACTTGCAAGGTCTGTCAAAGGTTTGGAAGAAGTAGAGATAATGCGCCCGGCATATGCTATTGAGTATGACTATGTAAATCCCATCCAGCTCAAGCATACCCTTGAGACAAAAAGAATTTCAGGGCTGTTTATGGCAGGCCAGATTAACGGAACATCCGGTTATGAAGAAGCCGCTGCCCAGGGCATATGGGCCGGCATAAATGCCGCCTGCAAGGTACAGGCAAGGCCCCCGTTTGTTCTGGACAGGTCCCAGGCCTATATGGCGGTTATGATAGATGACCTTGTGACAAGAGGCACACGCGAGCCATACCGGATGTTTACATCGCGGGCGGAATACAGGCTTATGCTCCGTGAAGATAACGCTGATTTACGGCTGATGGAGACAGGACATGAACTGGGTTTGATCGACAATGATACATTGCATGATGTTAAAGATCGAAAAAAACAGATCGATAAAGAAATTAAAAGAATAAAAAGCGCCATTATAAAACCGGAAGAAAAAACAAACGATTATTTATCCAGCAAAGGCACAAAGCCTGTTAACAACGGCATATACCTCGATCAACTTCTAAAAAGAGCAGAGCTTGATTACCATGCTGTTGAAGCATTATCCAAAAGCCCGGATTATATCGACAAGAGAGTTGCCAGACAGGTTGAAATCGAAATTAAATATGAAGGATATATAAAAAGGCAGCTTAAAGAAATTGAAAAATTCAAAAATCTCGAACTAATGAAAATACCTGAAGATTTTGATTTTAACAGCGTGCATGGTCTTTCAAACGAACTGAAAGAAAAGCTGTCTTCAATCAGACCAACCTCACTTGGACAAACATCCCGCATAGACGGAATCACCCCTGCCGCCATTTCCGTGCTTATGATTGCTATCAAAGCCTCAAAAAAAATTAAATAATAAAAGCGGTTACAGTAGTCGGTAGTTGTTTTTACTCAGCAGGGATTGAAAAAAATGAACATCGAACCACGCCTTGTGTCAAGCAGCTAACATAACAACCGCAAGAGTTGATCTGTTCAGAAAGTACTTCATCAAGCTTCTTCGACCCGTCCTTTAATTGGCATCCCTCTTGATGTCAATGTTTTTCACCTCCTAAAAATCAAGAGGACTTTTCGCTTCTTTAATAGTCTGGCTCTTAATTGTATGCGTATAAATCATAGTGGTTCGCACATCGCTATGCCCCAATAATTCCTGAATGGTACGAATGTCATAATTAGCCTGCAATAAATGGCTGGCAAAACTGTGACGAAAGGTATGGGAACGGTGCGGTCTTTTCGCCCCTTGCCGTCATGGATGGTGAGTATTCTCATATCAAAATTAAAGTTATGCACACGAAGCAAAAGACATTCGGAAATACGAAGGCCGCAGCCATACATAAGGCTGATAATCAAATTATGAGGATATCGTATAAACCCAATAACTCGGTCAACTTCTTCCCTGGATAACACTACAGGTATATAGGGCTTCCTCTTGGCACGGACAATGCCGTCTATCTTGCCAAATTCCTTTCCAAAAACATTACGGAACAAAAAAAGCAGCGCGTTAAAAGCCTGATTCTGGCTGGATGCCGAGACACCCTGGTCAACAGCCAGCCAGGTTAAAAAAGCCTTTACATCATCAACCGATACAAGGCGCGGATCTTTGCTTTTAGTGTAGGCCTGCAATTTGCGAACCCAGCCTGAATATGTTTTTAAGGTCTTGGGAGAATAATGCCGCATCTTGACGGCATTATTTAACTCATTGAATACCTCAGTCCAGTCAGCTCCGCTCTGCCCGAGTGCCATATTGGTGTCAGAACCTGGTTTAATAGTCTGTGGTATTATTTTACGATTAGAGAAAACTGCTTGATTAAGCGCCACTTTTTTAGTATGAGAAAAAGAAATATTTGGCTCAGCGCGTCCATATGCGGCGCTCTTTCCATAGGATGTACCATCACTGGTCTTTCTTCCGGAAAAATGGCCCATCTTATAAAAAAGTGAGACCGCATAATGCGCCTGCTTCCTCAGACTTTCAGCCTGCTTTTTTTCTTTAAGTTTTTCAAGAAAGGCAGAAAGGCTCTATTTGTTTTGACGCTTGAATTTGTATTTATGACAAAAATCAAGGTAATAACGCAGCCATTTAATATAATATCGATGCTGGTCTGTCTCCACACCTATTTGCTTAATAAAGGAGCTGTACGCACTGTAAATATCGGCTGGAATTTAAATCATGCGATGTTATCCTGCTTTCCGCTTATCGCTCATTAATGAATGATATCCGGTTAGAAACACCATAACATTGGAGAAAATTCGTTGTCAACTATTTTAGATCATGGTAGATATCAGGAAACCATATAATTACTTGTTGGGCTTCTTGAAACTATGCTCCATGTCCGAAAAAGTAGATAAAGACATTCTTCTAATAATAGTTTAAATCATCCCATTCCATGAAACGGAAGAGGGAGACATTATGGAACAAATTAAAACAAAAATAGAAAATGGTGACTGCTTAGAGGTGCTTAAACGGTATCCAGATAATTTCTTTAATTTAATTGTCACCTCACCACCGTATGCGGATAGTAGAAGTAAAACATACGGCGGCATCAAACCAAATGAATATGTTGAATGGTTCTTGCCGCGTGCAAAAGAATTCCTTCGGGTTCTAAAGCCAGATGGCACTTTTGTTCTCAACATAAAAGAAAAAGCGGTCAATGGAGAACGCCATACATACGTAATAGAGTTAATATTAGCCTTGCGTAAGCAGGGGTGGCTTTGGACAGAGGAGTTTGTATGGCATAAAAAAAATTGCTTCCCCGGAAAATGGCCGAACCGCTTTAGAGACTCATGGGAACGTTGTCTGCAATTTAACAAATCCAAGAAATTCAATATGTACCAGGAAGAAGTTATGGTTGCTATGGGTGATTGGGCCAAAACTCGCTTAAAAAAACTCAGCGACACTGACCGCACCAGGGATGAATCAAAAGTTAATAGTGGATTTGGCAAGAATATTTCAAACTGGGTAGGTCGAGATATGGCTTATCCTACAAATGTTTTGCATTTTGCAACCGAGTGTTACAATAAAAATCACAGCGCAGTTTTCCCAAAATCTCTACCGGAATGGTTTATTAAATTGTTAACAAAAGAGTACGATTGGGTACTTGACCCTTTTGTCGGCTCCGGTACTACAGCAGAGGTAGCTCAAAGCTTAAACAGAAACTCCGTGGGTATTGATGTTCTTTCTGAATATTGCAAACTTGCACAAAATAGGACAGCCCAATATCAGTACAGAATATGCGAGGACGAAGCTGAATATGAAACCGATAAACCAAAAGAAAATAGCGGAGTATGTCGAGAGAAACATACCGGAGTTTCATCGCAACCGAATAGAAAAGTTGAAGAAACTCAAATTGAAAGCGGTACTCAAGCGTAAAAATCCTTATCTTTTTAAGGTCAAGAATATCATTACTGCCGGCGATTTTATAAAAACGGTTCTTGACGCTCATTTGTCTTCACAGGAAGAAACATTATTCGGCGGCTTCCTCGAAGGATTAGCAATTTATATTTGCAATTATGTTTATCATGGAAGCAAATCCTCTGCCGAAGGAATTGACTTAGAGCTTGAAAAAGATAGTGCTAAATACATTATTTCCATTAAATCTGGGCCGAACTGGGGTAATTCAAGCCAGATCAAGAAAATGAAGGATAATTTTCGCAAGGCCAAGCGTATTTTGGGAACCAATATTGCTTCATCTCTCAATGTTATTGCGGTCAATGGTTGTTGCTACGGTAAAGACAATAGCCCAGACAAGGGCGAATATCTAAAATTATGCGGGCAAAGATTCTGGGCCTTTGTTTCCGGCAACGACAACTTATATACTGAAATTATCGAACCTCTTGGGCATCAAGCAAAAGAGAAAAATGATCAATTTCTTGAAGAATACAGCAAGATTGTCAATAAGTTTTCCCTTGAATTTATGGAAATGTTTTGCGATTCAACCGGAGCAATTCATTGGGAAAAAGTAATCCAACTTAACTCTGGAAAGGAATAAGGCCCAACAAAAAAATGCACCGGACGCAAAAAGCCGCGCCGGTGATTTTGGCCGAACCCCGCAGTAAGATACAAAGTTAGGCGCAATTAGGAATGGCCTTTTTTGATAAAACATGACGAGAAGAAGTTATTTTCTTGTATTCTGCATTAATATTACGAACATTTCAAGAAAGTTATTTTCAGTAATGATAGTAAAAGATAATTTACAAACACTTTTCCTGTCCCGTTATAGAAAACAGTTAATAAGAAAACAAATGGAAGTAATATAGAAAAAGTACTATTTTCTTTTTTAGGTCTAAATGGTTTTTGAAAGCGCAAATTCAATTCTCCTTTTCTTAACAGTTCTTTGACAAATTTTACACCGGGCAGTTTCTCCATAGCCTTTCGGATTCTGTCGGCAGAAGGGTGGATATAGGGTTCAGTACTTCGAGTAGAAGAATGACCGAGAATGCTCTGTATGACCAGGATATCGACGTCTTTATCGTTAAGATGAGAAGCCATACTGTGTCGCAGGGTATGGCAGGAGACGTTGAAGGGTGCCTCAATTGGGACGTACACCAGGATTTTTTTCAGATTATCTTCCATTGTTCGGATGGCCAGTCGATTGCCCTTTTTTACGCTGTTGTAGTTGCAAATACTTGTGGATAATTTTACAAAGACTGTGAGGCAAAATCAGATTGCGCCGGCGTCGGCCCTTTTCCCTGATCCAGATCAGCCCGCAGGTTAAATCGACATCTTCAATATTTATAGCGATCAGGGTCGATGTCCGCAGCCCAAGTATGCCCAAAAGCATGATGATAATGAGGTCCCTCAGTTCCAAAATATCCTGTGCCTTTCGGCTGAAGTGGCGGATCAGGCGATTGTATTCATCAATTGTGAGAAACTGCGGCACTGTCTTTTCAATTTTCGGATATGGGAGTTTGAGGGCAATGTTTTTCGGCACATACCGATGGAGTGTCAAAAAGTGGTAAAATTGTCTGAGGGTCCAGACACGAGATTTTCTTACGTGTATTGAGGGGTCTTTATAGTCGGCTACAAAATCAATTAGACGCAGGTAAGTGATTTTTTTAACAGACTGGATTCTTAGAGATTTCATGTAGGTTTTAAATTCATTTAGCCGGATGGCTAAAGCCTGTATGGAACGTACTGAGAAAGCTGCCAATCGGCAATAATCCAGAAATGGGCTGATATGTTGATGAAGCATGACGGCGCCTCCTTTTTGACCATTAAATCATGCTTCATCGTTAAATGCCCATTAACAAAAGACAAATTGCGCTAACTGCGGGGTTTATGGGTTATGCATAGGAGGAAAATATGGGGAATAGAACAATAAACTTATTTTTTACTACCATGTTAATACTACTGATATTTGTGATTGGTAACTTTGCATGGGGGCAGCAAGAAATTATAAAGCAAGAGGCTAAAGGTGACTATCCAGCGCCACGCGTAGAACCTGCTTCCGCCGGAGAGACTAAATCTAGCGCCTGTGTTCAGGTATGTCAGCAGAAATTGCGTCAGGGAACTGCGCACTGCGATGCTGCCTTTCTGGTCCATGGCGACACACGACAACATAGTGATTGCCTAAAGACCGTGCGATGGAATTTTGATGCCTGTCTGCAGGCTTGCGGCGTAACCCCGGGCTGGCAACGCCGCGGTTTCGTTCGGTTAAAACCAGAGCAGTGGGGAAAAATTAAAGCTCTAACAGGAAGCGATAAGGCACGCCTATCAACAGTTCTGGATTGTAGGTTAGTTAACTGTAAGAAAATCTGTGTTCCTGGTTGTGATCCGCCAGACCCTCATGGAACGATTACAGGTTGCTCGTCATGTTATTCTTGGTACTATGAATGCGACCTTGTGTGTAAGGAAAAATGAAATTAAAAGCAAGCAGAGACAAGAGGCTGTTTAAAAGAAGACATACATGTAAGGATGCCTAACCTGTCAGTCCACCCGACCGGTGTTACGCTACGCTTCACACCGGCCGGTGACTTCTGCGTTCGGCAAAATAATTAGGAAAATTTGATGCTGACATTTGAATGGGATAAAAATAAGGCACTATCTAACTCGCATAGGCACAAAGTCACTTTTGATGAAGCAAGCACTGTTTTTAAAGACACTTTATCTTTAACAATTGGCGACCCTTTGCATTCACAAGATGAGAACCGATTGATTTTACTAGGCATGTCTTATAAAAACAGATTACTTGTTGTAATTCATGCTGAAAGGGGTAATAATATTCGTATAATAAGTGCCAGAAAGGCATCAAAAAAAGAGAGGAGTTTATATGAAAGTGATGGCTAATGACCCAGATATGTTAGAAGAATATGATTTTAGCAAGGGTGTAAGAGGCAAATATGCTAAAAGATACTCAGAAGGAACGAATGTTGCTGTCATTGAGCCTGATGTTGCTGAATTTTTTCCCGATCCTGATTCTGTAAATGATGCTCTTCGTTCATTAATTCCGATAATAAAAAAAAGAGAAAAAAAAATTGCCGAACAATCGCATTCACTCTGACACCCAAAGCCGAGCCGTTTTTTATTTGTGTAGCACATTGTAAAAAGTAGCATTTGCCAAGTCCTCATCGGCTTTGGATGCAGGTGATGCGGGTCGTTATGTGTGGAGAAATTGATCGTCTTGCTCTTTGAAAAACGAATAAAGGGAATAAGTTATTGGTGGTAGTTGGTATTCGAACCCGTTGTACGTCTTGGGCGAAAGCTCAGGTGGGAGGTAATTGAAAAACACGAAGTGTACGAGTTATAGCTATCCTAAGAATGGCTACTTTTTAGGTATTAAATTTCTGCGCAAGTTGTTGTTTCCAATCGACACTCTTAGGTTTTAATAATGGTTCGTACATTTCTTGAATATCATTGCCATGGTGCTTAAATAAACAGGCAATGATTTTATCCATAAGTTTTGATGGAAGTGTTGCTTCCCGCAGTCTAATATACTCTGGATTTTTTTGAATTTTTATATAGTTAGCAAAGGGGGACGGGGTTGAATTTAGGCGTTTCTTTTTTCATTTGTTTGAGAGCCTTTCGTCCACTTGCAAATCAGTTTACAAACTAACATATTGATGATATTGAATTTATTATGCCACGATCAGCAAGATTAAATGCACCTATTGCCGCATTTTCCTTCCACTTCACTTCCAATCTATAATCCTTAGGGGTGACCCGTCATTGCATTTCAAAAAAACAAGGCCCCATTTCTTCATTAAAAAGAAGAAACAGGGCTTTTTGCTTCGCAACCTTTGAACCGCAATAGCAAGCGCATTCCCCGCTGCTTGCTACAGGGTTCTTCAAACGTTCACGATTTTAAAGCGTCGGACATCAGCTCACCGACCCGTCGGGTGAAAACGGCAGGGCCGTCTATTTTGCCACCCTCGCTGATGGTGGCAAGGTCAAACAGAAGGTAGGCGTAATCTTTGAGAACCGGCGCGGCAGCATCCTTTTCAAAGATCGAATTGATCTTATCGACAACCGGATGATCCATGTTCAGTTCGAGGATCCTTTTTGTGTCTGGCGTTTTTTGACCCGAGGCCTTGAGAATTTTTTCCATGTAGGCGCTCATGTCGGAGTTTTCCCCGGAAAGACAGGCCACCGAATCGGTGAGGCGGGTGGACGGTTTTACTTCTTTTATGTTTTCTTCCAGAAGCAGACGGAGTTGCTTGAAAAGGCCATCATATTTATCCTTTTTATCATCGTCGACCTTGTCTAACGCAAGGTCGCCCTTTTCAGCGCTTTTCAACGATTTGCCGTCGTATTCGGTGAGAGATTGAACCACCCATTCATCCACCGGGTCGGACATGAGCAGTACCTCATAATCCTTTGCCTTGAGCTGCTCCAGAAGGGGGCTGTTCAAAAGGGCGGTCATGTTATCGCCGGTGATGTAGTAGATTTCCTTCTGATCGGGCTGCATGTTGTCCACATACGCCTTGAGTGAAATCCACTTGCCATCTGATTTGCTTGTCTTAAATCGAGCCAATTCGGCGATTTTGTTCTTGTTCTCAAAGTCTGTATGAATACCCACTTTGAGAACGGCCCCAAATTCCTCGTAGAATTTTTCGTATTCTTTGTCTTCCAGACCTTTCAGCAGTTCAAGAATCTTTTTGACAAGATTCCGGCGGATATTTCTCACCAGGGCGTTTTGCTGGAGAATCTCACGACTGATATTCAGGCTGAGGTCCGATGCATCTACAACCCCTTTTACAAATCGGAGGTATTCCGGCATCAGCTCCGCACAGTCATCCATGATAAAAACGCGTTTGCAGTAAAGATGGATACCATGTTTTGCATCAGGCTTAAACAGGTCAAGGGGCGCTTTGGAAGGGATGTACAGAAGGGCCGTGTATTCGGTGGTTCCTTCGAATTTGCGGTGCAGCCGTGCCAGGGGCGGATTCCAGTCATGGCTGATATGCCTGTAAAACTCTTCATGTTCCTTGTCGTCGACCTCCTCTTTAGCCTTGGCCCATATAGCCTTCATGGTGTTTAAGGTTTCTTCCTTTACAACCTTGCGGGTGGTCTTTCCAATGGGCTTGCCTTCCTTGTCCTTGAGTTGCTCGGGTTCCGGGATGGGCTCTTCTTTTTCCACATCCATCACCACAGGGTAGCTGACAAAGTCGGAATGCTGCTTTACAATGTGTCTGATGACCCATTCATCCGTAAAATCCTGCTCCCCGTCTTCTTTTTTCTTTAGTTCAAGGGTTATTGAAGTCCCCCTGCTTTCCTTTTCCGCTTCTTCGATGGTATAGGTCCCGTCTCCATGGGATTCCCAGCGAACCCCCTTTTCTGATCCGGCCGCTCTGGTCAGGAGGGTGATCTTGTCCGCTACGATAAAGGCGCTGTAGAATCCGACACCGAACTGGCCGATCAGTTCAGGGTTAAGGGTGTTGCCATTGGTCTGCTCCATGGCCGCCATGAAAGCAGCCGTTCCGCTCTGAGCAATGGTCCCGATGTTTTCCATGACCTCGTCATAGGTCATTCCGATGCCATTGTCCGAGATTTCAAATGTCTGTTTGATTCCGTCCGGGGTGAGCTTAATCTTAAATTCCGTGTCGTTACCCAGAATGTCTGGGTTTGTTTGGGCCTCAAATCGCAGTTTGTCGATGGCATCCGACGCGTTGGATATCAGTTCGCGAAGAAATATCTCCTTGTTTGAATAAAGAGAGTTGATGATCAGCTTCAAAAGCTGCTTAACTTCCGATTTAAATTCGTGGGTTTTTGCTTGATTACTCATAATTCCTCCAGTCAAAAGTTTGTTTTCAGATATTATAAAAATATGTACTAAAATGCGTGTAATTTTTAATTTGTCAACCCCTGTGGCTGTTTTGTGAGTGTTTGAAATTATTGAGCCTGACATCGAGATTGAGAAAAAGGAGGTGTTTTTCAAAGGTCTCATATTGTCATGATAGATACAGATTTGCAGATGCCATTAGTTTTGTCGGCTATATAAGTATTTGCTTTTAAATTGAATCAGGGGTATAATTACTAAATAAATTAGGGGATTCCGTTATTTTGTGTTTTGAGTTGAGAACATTCTGCATGAACCTCCACCAGTCCGTCCCCAGTCACCAAGGGGCACTTTTGAGATGTCCATTTGTAAATCAGTTTACAGCTTAACATATTGATGATATTGGATTATACCACGATCAGCGAGATTAAATGCACCAGGTGTGGTGCGGCATGTAATTATACGGAGAATAGAACGTGAAAAGATATTCAAAGACAGCCAACCCGGCGTGGTTTATAATGCGAATAAAGGGAAAGGGATAGCCAAAGAAAGAAACTATCATTTGCAATGAGCTACTGATTTACAAATGGACGAAAGTGTCCCTGCGTAACGATGTAAATAATTTTCCATACTATGAAACAATAGAATAACTTGTCCTTAAAATCCTGATTCTGTTTGAATTTGACAATAACCCAATAAGTGATTATATTGTAATTACAATAATCAAAAATAGAGGTAAATATGACTACTTTGATAAGAATCGGAAACTCGCAAGGTGTAAGAATTCCAAAAGCAATTATTGAGCAGGCTCAATTAGAAGGCAAAAAACTGGCTTTCAAAATTAATGATGACGGGCTTTTAATTCAACCTTTGCAAAAACCAAGACAAGGGTGGAAAAAGGAATTTGATAAAGTTCTAAAAACAAAAGAAGCTGATCAAATTGACCAAGAATGGATAGATGCTCCGCTAACCGATTATAAGGATTGGGAATGGTAAAACCGAATATTCATAGATTTGACATTTGGTTAGTTCAATTGGATCCAACACAGGGCTCAGAGATTAAGAAGACAAGACCATGTGTTATCATTTCACCAGATGAGATGTCCTCACTAAAAACCTCTATCATTGCTCCAATGACATCTAAAGGATTCAACTTTCCAACTCGAATTCAATGCACCTTTCAAAGTAAAAAAGGTTTAATACTATTAGATCAAATGCGAGCAGTTCATAAATCCAGACTAATTCAAAAACTCGGTGCAATTTCCCAAAGTGCTCAAATCAAGATAGTGAATTGTTTACAAGAACTTTTTGCACAGTGAGACTCGCACCCGCAGAGCGGGTGGCCTCAGGAAGCCCCCCAAAGGGGGGCGATAACATTAGGAAAGCCCCGCTGGGGCTATTTATTCATCAAATTCGAAACCCAGTTGTTCTTTTTCGTTCTTTTCTTGTTCACGTATGTATTTGCGTATGGTTTCTTCATCCAATCCAACCGTGCTGACACAATATCCTCTGGCCTAAAAGTGCAGACCCGACACCTGTTTTTTCCCCAGCACTGTCCGATGGATCAATACGGCACTCTTGCCTTTCAAAAATCCAATTACAAACGAGATGCTGTACTTCGGCGGAAACCTTAAACACATATGGATGTGGTCTGGCATCAAAGGGCCCTCGAGCAAATCCACCCCACGTTGTCGACATAAATTGCGTAAAATCTCTCCAACTCGCGACCTAAACTTCCCGTACAGCTTCTTCTTGCGATACTTGGGAACAAATACAACATGGTATTTGCAATCCCATCTTACATGCGATAAACTTGTTTAATTATGCATAGGTAATTCCTCCTGTCTGCCCTTCTGGGCTTTCCTGGGGAATTACCTATATTATTTCTCACCGGATCGGTAGAACCTATCCGGGTCCTCCACCAAAGGTGGAGGGTTTATATCAAAACTAAGAATCGTATTTGCATTCTATATGCCTAGTTATACTTTTCGAGAACCTTTTCTAAGGAACCTGTTTTTCAAACACCATTACAACGAATATTAATATGAAATGGTATTTTATCACTGCCGTTTTTTTCGTACCAGATGCCATAAATTAAGCAGGCGAACGGCAATCATCGCCATGATCAGTCGCGGAATCCAGAGCCAGAATGCACTCAATCCCAGCGCCAGAAAGAGTGAAGGATCTTCAATCAAGGAATGATTGATACCGATAGATAAATGCAGATCTTCCAGTTCATCCTTCGTCAGGCGCCCCTCTTTTACCTCTTCAACAATAACAGCCCCTCCATAGGAAAGACCGAAAACAGCAGCAGTAACCCATAGAATACCCACATTTTGTCTGAGCCCCAGTATTTTCAGAACAGGTGTCAGCAGTCTGACAATGTGATTTATCCAGCCTAAGCTCTTCATTATTTCTAACAGGATTAATATACTCATAATAATTGCAAAAATCTTGATACAAAGGTAAAATATAACAAAGCTCCAGCTCTTTAATATGTAAACGAAAGGTTGTGAGACTTGAGTCGGTGCTTCTGAAGTCACTGGGGTTAATGCCGTAGCATCGAAGAATTGCGCTACCAGAGTTACCGTAATCACGGCAGCTACAAGGCGAAATAGTGTGGCCTTCATGGGGTGCATGCCTGATCTGGCCTGAATAATGCCTTCCTGAATTAAATTGTGGGCAATCAGAAGAAAAATGGCGATCAGAGTCATCTGTTCATTGGTGAAAGTGAGTACTGACATTGCAGCAATGGCTCCGTAAAGATTGGAAAACATACCGATGATCAAAGGCAGGGCGGCCATAGCCGGCAGGTTTAGCAAGGTCATAACCGGCTTGACGAAAAAATCGATTTTGTTGAGCCAGCAGCTCCATGCCAGAAGAGCCGTTAGAAAAGAAACAGGAATGATTATCTTCAACATCCAGATGAAGCCACTCCATCCCTTCTTAATGCCTGAAACAAAACCTTCTTTGAGTAAATTATTATATCGCTGGCATTGATCTGTCTGTTCACACATCTTAGGGGTCGCCTGTTATCAAATATTCTCAAAGGTGAAGCTTCAGGCCATGTTATCCCATCGCTGCCGCCATCTTAAATATGGGAAGATACATTGAAACAACGAGACCTCCGATCACTACGCCTAAGAACACCAGCATAAACGGCTCTATCAATGCGGTCATATTTTCTACGGCCTGATCCACCTCTTCTTCATAAAAATCGGCAATCTTTTGCAACATTGCATCAAGGGCGCCTGTTGATTCGCCAACCGCTATCATCTGGCATACCATGGATGGGAAAACCCCGCTTTCTGCAAGAGGATCCGCCATTGTTCGGCCTTCAGAAATGCCGGAACGAACCTCGTATATTGCCTTCTCAATAGTTTTATTGCCCGCTGTTTTTGCTACAATTTCAAGAGCATCCAAAATTGAAACACCGCTTGAAAGCATTGTGCTCATTGTGCTTGTAAACTTGGCTACCGCTCCTTTACGAAGAATCATTCCCATAACCGGCAGTTTAAGAATCAGATCATCCTTGATTTTCTCGCCTTTTTCGGTTTTAGTAATTTTTTTGAAACCATAAAAAAACAATACCAGCCCGATAATAATATAAAGTATATTGCCTTTCACGAACCTGCTCATACCCACTACGATCTGGGTCGGTGCCGGAAGGGCGCCACCCATGCCTTCAAACATATCCTCAAACACAGGAATAACAAAAACCATGATTACAGATACCACTATGGCGGCTATGACAAGAGTTACTATAGGATATGTCATGGCGCCTTTTATCTTGCCCTTTAGTTTTGCGGCTTTCTCCAGATATTGAGAAAGCCGTCTTAAAATCGTATCCAGAATACCGCCTACTTCACCGGCAGCGATCATATTTACAAAAAGGTTGTCAAACTGATCCGGGTATTTTTTCAAAGCATCTGCCAGGGTTTCTCCGCTTTCAACCGATTCCTTAATTTCCTTCAACATCTTTTTAAATGTTGCATTTTCCTGCTGTGCGTATAGTATCTCAAGACATTGAATTATCGGCAGGCCTGCATCGATCATTGTAGAAAACTGCCTGCAAAAAAGGATTATATCGGCCTGTACAACCTTAGGCTGCATAAAGGCCACATTTTCAAAGAGATCTTTGGGTTTTTCCTTTACCTTAATAGGGCTGATCTTTATTTTGCCTAATTGCGCTTTTACCGCATCTTCGCTAACGGCCTCCATTTCCCCTTTCTTGATCTCATTTTTCTTGTTCTTACCTTTCCACAGATATAGCGGCATGATATTCTCCGTCCTTTTTTGATAATTCTTTTTCGGTTCTCACCATATAATAGATACCGCCGAGCATTTCTCTTTCTTTAATTTCTCCGCTTTTGATAAGATAATTAAAATACCTTTTAACGTCATTTGTGTCAATGCTCAATATTTATGCTGAATTCGCCGTCAAAATTGTAGAAATCTTAATAATCACGGGTTCATAATGTTTTATTTATAATACTTAAATGCATGCAAAATTGCCGGTGAACCTTATTATTAGAAGAATTCGTAAAATTAGGCGGTGGATTTTAAGTTTTAACTTGAGCTTGATAAACCAGCCTATATATGCAAATGTTTAGATTATGTAAATTATTTGGCAGCCGTTCACAGATTGAAACTTGAAATTGGAAAATAGAAATTGGGGTGAGACCTTTGAAAAATGTTCAATTTTGAATAACTCGTCCCGAAATCAGGACTAAACCGTGGCTAAAGCAAAAGCGCTAAACAAAAAAATTACCGTCATAACAACCCATATAAATGCCGATTTTGACGCAATGGCATCCATGTTAGCCGCGCAGAAGCTGTATCCTGATTCTCTCGTGGTTTTTCCAGGTTCCCATGAAAAAAACTTAAGAAATTTCTTTGTGCAATCGATGGTATATCTTTTCAACATGGCAGACATAAAAGAAATTGACTTTTCAATTATTGAAAGGCTTGTCCTTGTAGACACAAGACAGCCAAACCGAATCGGAAAATTCGCATCCCTTGTGGAAAGGTCGGATTTAGATGTCCATATCTATGATCATCATCCTGCCATGGCCGATGATATAAAAGGTAGTCATGAAATATGCGAGTCAACCGGCGCAACCGTTTCCATTCTTACAGAAATCATAAAGGAAAAAGGGATCGACATTTCCCCTGACGAAGCAACTGTAATGTGTCTTGGAATATATGAAGACACAGGCTCTTTTACATTTTCATCAACCTGTGAAAAAGATTTCATCGCCGCAGCCTTTCTCCTTTCAAAGGGAGCAAATCTGAATATTATATCAGATTTGATTTCCAGAGAGATCAGCACGGAACAGGTTGGACTGTTAAACGATATGATCCAGGCGGCAACCCACCACAATATTAACGGTATCGAAATCATAATTACAACCGTAACAAGTGATAACTATCTCGCGGATTTTGCCCTTCTTGTTCATAAAATGGTTAGGATGGAAAATCTTAACGTAATTTTTGCCATAGCGCTAATGGAAAATAAAATATATATTGTAGCGCGAAGCAGAATATCCGAAGTTGATGTGGGGGTTGTTGTTTCTCATTTTGGCGGAGGGGGTCATGCATTTGCCGCTGCAGCAACTGTTAAAGATAAAACCCTTGCCCAGACTGAACAGGAGCTGCTTGAAATCCTCTATAAAACTGTCAGGTCAAGAAGGCGGGCAAAGAACCTCATGTCTTCTCCTCCAATATCGATAGAGCCGGATGTCAATTGCAGGGAGGCAAACAATCTCCTGACGCGTTACAACGTAAACGCTCTTCTCGTTATCAAAAAACCGTCTGATACGGACGGCAAAGATAAACTTGTCGGTTTTATAACCCGCCAGGTTATTGAAAAGGCGCTCTACCACAAGCTGGATCATGTTCAGGTAAAAGAATATATGACAACAGAACTCGCAACCGTAGAACCCGAAGCCGATCTTCCTGAAATTCAGGATAAAATTATCGGGAACAAGCAGCGCGTCCTGCCGGTCGCGGATAAAGGTATCATCACCGGTGTTATTACACGCACAGATCTTTTAAATACTCTTGTGCGGCAGTATCAAAAAGTTCCCATCGATTCATTCAAGCCGCTCAAGACAACTCTCCAGGCCAGAACCAGAAATATCAGCAAGTTCATGAAGGAACGTATTCCACCGCGCTTACTTAATATCCTGCAAACAATTGGCGAGGTGGCCGCTGAAATCGGTTACAGCGCTTACGTTGTCGGCGGATTTGTGCGCGACCTGTTCCTTTACAGGGCAAATGAAGACATCGATATTGTAATAGAAGGTGACGGCATAGCATTTGCGAAAAAATATGCTGTGAAATATAGCGCTCGTGTTCACTCATATGGAAAATTCGGCACAGCGGTTATAATCTTCCCTGATGGATTTAAAATTGACGTGGCTTCTGCCAGAATGGAATATTACAAGTTCCCTGCCGCGCTTCCGACAGTTGAAATGAGTTCAATAAAGCTCGATCTTTACCGAAGGGACTTCACCATCAACACCCTTGCAATTCATCTTAACCGGAACAGGTTCGGCACATTAATCGATTTTTTCTCAGCACAAAAGGATATAAAGAAAAAATCAATAAGGGTTTTGCACAACTTAAGTTTTGTAGAAGATCCAACGCGTATATTCCGGGCTATAAGGTTTAAGCAGCGTTTTGACTTTACTATCGGAAAACTAACAGCCGGGCTCATCAAAAATGCGGTGAAAATGGACTTTTTCAAACGGCTTAGCGGACGGAGAGTATTTAATGAGCTGCGCCAGATTCTTGAAGAAGAAAACCCGATTCCTGCTATCAAGAGTCTGAATGATTATAATCTGCTAAAGGTAGTCCACCCTTCGATAAAAATTAACAAAGAACTTATTCCTCTGTTAAATTCCGTCAAAAAGGTATTGTCATGGCATGATTTGCTTTTTTTAGAAAAATCTTATTTGAAGTGGGCAGTCTGTTTTATGTCGCTTATCAGGCATTGTGACAAGAAAACTTCGGAAGAAATCTGCCTGCGGCTTGAATTAGCGCCACGCTATAGAACAATTATCTGCAATGAACGCTTCAAAGCTGACAGGTGTCTTCTTTTACTTGAAAGAAACAGGCAAATTCAAAACAGCTTTCTTTACAAACAGCTTTCCGGTTTTAAAACCGAACTTATTTTATATATGATGGCGCTGACGAAACAGGAAAGAATTAAAAAAGCCATATCCCATTACTTCACAAAACTAAGGTATATTAACACTTCGGTTACAGGTAAAGACTTAATGAAGATGGGCATCAAGCCGGGCCCGATCTACAGGCAAATCCTGGAATCTGTTTTAGAAGCAAAATTAAACGGCCGGCTCAAAACGCGGGGCGAAGAACTTCTTTTTGTAAAAAATAATAGCAAATATTCAGCCACAGATGAACGCAGATAAATTTAAATTACTCAAGTTTCGCACCCCTGATTTCTATCAATGTCAAGACGGTAAGGGTTAAAAATAACATTTTTACAGCGAAATCGTTTGCTTATATTTTGTAACCAGCAACCTGTGCGGCACACAGTATGGTCAGGCGCAAAGGAGATATAACATATTGAATTTAACGATGTATTAAGCATCAATCTTATATTAATTGATTGGCGCCGCCGTTAAAACTACAGACAGTATATTTCGCTTTAAAATTTATTTTTAGCCCTTGCCGTCTAACGCTTTTGATACATTAATGGGTGCGAAACTTGAGTAAATTATATTATAATTCCTGCCGGCAGGTTGGTGACTTTGTGTCTTAGTGGCTGAACTATTACATAGGAGCTTTCAAATGAACAAAAAAAAACGGATATTAAGCGGAATGCGCCCCACAGGGCCACTTCATCTCGGCAATCTGCATGGCGCTCTGGCAAACTGGCTGGAGATGCAAAAGAAATACGACTGCTTTTTCTTCATAGCAGACTGGCACGCCCTGACAAGTAACTACGAGGATACAGGTTCAATTTCAGAATATGTCAGAGATATGATGGTAGACTGGCTGAGCGTAGGTCTCTCACCCGACACAAACACTCTCTTTGTCCAGTCACATATTAAAGAACATGCGGAACTATTTCTTTTACTTTCCATGATAACCCCCGTGCCCTGGCTCGAACGAAACCCGACTTACAAAGATCAAATTCTGCAGCTCAGCAATAAGGATCTTTCCACGTTCGGATTTTTAGGCTACCCTGTTCTCCAGGCAGCGGATATTATAATGTATAAGGCTGATGGAGTGCCTGTAGGCATTGACCAGGTGCCCCATGTTGAAATTACACGGGAGATAGCGAGGCGATTTAATTATCTGTACAGGAAAGTATTTCCTGAGCCTGAATCTATTTTAACAAAAACACCTAAAATTCTTGGTCTGGACCGCCGTAAAATGAGTAAAAGTTACAACAATGCAATCTATCTGTCAGACAGCCCGGATAATATTGCCTCCAGTGTCGCCAGGATGATAACCGATCCCCAGCGGGCAAAAAAAAATGATCCTGGCAATCCTGATATCTGCAATGTCTTTGAATTTCATAAATTATACAGCAATAAAGAAACAGCGAATAATATAAACAAAGAATGCCGCAAAGCTCAAATCGGTTGTGTCGAATGCAAAAAGATAATGGCTCAAAATCTTATTGATACCCTTGAGCCTATCCGTGCAAAAAGAGAATATTATAAAGCACGGCGGGAAACAGTAGACGAAATTATCAAAGAGGGATGCAATAAGGCAAGGAAGGTTGCGCAGCAGACCATGGAAGAGGTAAAGTCTGCAATGAAAATTTGATCCGTATATAAAAGTGCCTAAAGTGAGCTAAAGTATATTAAAGTGCCTAAAGTTAAGGAATTCTGCCAATTGTATAAGTTTCTTAAGTTATTAATGCGAAAGGAATGGCCAAATCCTTCTATCTTTGGGTTATCAATTAGCACGCCGAAGGCGTACCACAACTTTAGGCACTTTAGCTCACTTTAGGCACTTTTTACTCATCTATACTATTAAATTTATGTCAGAAAATAACTATAAAGTAAATCTCGATAATATTTTTGAAGGGCCTATGGACCTTCTGATTTACCTGATAAAAAAAAATGAAGTGGATATCTATGATATTCCGATCGCCCTGATAACAAACCAGTATCTTTCATATCTGGAATTAATGAAGTCGATGAATATAGATCTTGCCGGCGACTTTATAGTTATGGCGGCAACGCTGACACAGATAAAATCAAAAATGCTGCTTCCAGCGCATGAAGATAATGTCTCTGAAGAAGATCCTCGCACAGAAATTATAGAACCACTTATGCAATATCTGCAGATGAAGTCAGCAGCCGAGCATCTGGCCGCAAGGGATATCCTGGGCGAAAACACATTTGTCAGAAGCGCGGATAAAGAAGATTATTCCATAAGCGATGATGAAGAAATTATAAATGTAGGCCTGTTTGAGCTCATCGATGCTTTTCAAAAAATACTAAAAAACATATCTGCTGATGTCGGAATGCAATTTACTGTCAACAGGATTTCTGTGAAAGACAGAATTACCGAACTCGTGGAAATCTTTGAAAAGCAGGAATCAATAACTTTTAACGAGCTGTTTTCCTCAAATGCCGGCAAAGGCGATATTATATTGACTTTTCTTGCAATATTAGAAATGGTTAAAGTTCGCCTTGTCCGTATTGTCCAGCATGTTCAAACCGGCATTATAAGACTTTTTTATGATTGAAGACACAAAAAATATAATTGAAAGCCTGCTGTTTGTTTCAGATACCCCGCTTACAGTAGACCACCTTAAAAAACTACTTCCCTTTGCTGAAACAAAAGAGATTCGAGAAGTGCTGCTTGCGCTTTCAGAAGAATATGAAACACGTAAGGGCGGCTTTTTTTTACGCGAGGTTGCAGGCGGTTATCAGATACGCACAAGGCCTGAATATACAAAATGGATCAAACGCTTAATACGGCCCAATCCATTCCGTGTAAGTAAAGCAGCCTTAGAAACTCTTGCGATCATTGCCTACAAACAGCCGATAATACGGAGCGATATTGAACAGATAAGGGGCGTTGATTGCGGAGGCATCCTGCGGATGCTGCTTGAGCGAAAACTGATACGGGTTCTGGGGCGCAAAGAAATCCCGGGCCGCCCTTTAATTTATGCAACAACAAAGCAGTTTCTGGAAATATTTGACTTAAAAGATCTTAAAGATCTCCCTACGCCGGAAGAGATAGAAGCGCTCGGAAACTCAACATAAGGAAAAATATATCAATTCACTATCAGCTTAAAACGCTTGACTTAAAATCTGATAAACTATTACTGTAGTTGTTCACAGCTTGAAACTTGAAATTGGAAAGTAGAAATTGGGGAGAGATGAAACGAGTTTACGAGTTGGTGAATGTTTACGGTTTACAGTTATCGGTTCACGGTTGAAAAAGACAAAAAGCATAAGAGAATTATGCAGCCCTCTTTTGAAGCTTTAAAACTATTAATTCAAGGAGTTAGATCAATATCCAAAATGCTTTAGTTATTGCATAGTTTATTAGGATAACCGTGAACTGTGAACCGACAACTGTAAACCGATACAAAGCATAAAGGCCAAATTTCCAATTTCTATTTTCAGCGTTCCGTGATGAACGCTTACCTAATTATTTTGATATTAATTGTAATTCAGGTATTCAAATAACGGGCGGTTAACTCAGCGGGAGAGTGCTACCTTCACACGGTAGAAGTCACTGGTTCAAACCCAGTACCGCCTACCAGTTTAATAACAGGGCTTTACCGGCATCATTGCTTGTGAGCCCTTTTTTATTATTTGTGCCGATTTGGCCTGAAACAATATTTTTTATGGAACAAAAAGATTATTACCAGATACTGGGTTTAGACAAAGATGCCGGCCAGAAGCAAATCAAAAAAGCTTACCGGAAACTGGCCTTTAAATATCACCCGGATCGAAACAAAGAGCACCCTGAAAGCGCTGAAAAAATGAAAAGCGTTAACGAAGCCTATGCTGTTCTCTCAGACCTGGGAAAAAAACGTGAATATGATATGTTGAGACAGCAGTTCGGGTCTTCTGCTTACAGTCAGTTTAGAAAAAATTATTCTGAACAGGATATCTTCAGCGGTTCGGATATAAATCAAATTTTTGAAGAAATGGCCAAAGCGTTTGGATTCAGGCATTATGACGAGATCTTCAGGGAATTTTACGGTCAGGGACACCGTGGCTTTGAATTTAAAAAACATAATCAAATGCAATTCCCGCTGCAAGGACCCTTTGGTAAACTCTATCAGTATATTTTAAAAAAAATCGGCGGCATTGAATTACCGAAAAACGGGGCCGACATCAACGACATTATTCATCTGGACCCGCTAAAGGCCGAGCAAGGTGGTCCGTATGCATATTTCTTAAGGAAAAAGTCCAGAAAGCTGGTTGTCAAAATTCCACCAGGGGTCAGAGAAGGGCAGCGAATCAGACTCGCCGGAATGGGTAAAAATGGAAAAGGCGGGGGGAAGCCCGGGGATCTTTATTTGAAAGTTTATATCAAAAAGCCGCTACTCAGGAAAATGAAAGATTTCATTTCCCATCTTTGCAAATAGTCAGGAACACCCTCATGGTGTCAGTAATGAAAAAATACTTTATACTTGCTGTGATTTATGAAATATTTTTTTTATTAAGCATCGCATGCTTTCCTCTATCAATGGGTGAAGCCATGACTATTGACAAATCCAAAGAAATCGTAAAACTGCCTGCCCCACGGCTTGACGGCAATATTCCGGTTGAGAAAGCTTTATTAAAAAGACGGTCTGTGCGAAAGACCTTTGAAAAGTGGAAGGTAGTTTAGATGCTAACCTGTAATCGTATAAAATCGACCGGTCGGTATGTAGCACTGGATGTAGAAACAACCGGTTTTTCGCCTAAAAACGGAGACAGGGTAATAGAAATCGGCGCTGTTGCTATCGAAAATCATGGCATTGTCGCTGAATTCAGCAGTCTTATCGATGTCGACAAAAAAATCCCCTGGCAAGTCCAAAAGGTACACGGCATAACAAATGAAATGTTAGGCGGCGAACCCAAACCGGATGAAGTACTGCCGGAGTTTTACAAATTCATTGCCGGAAGTATTCTAATAGCCCACAATGCAAGCTTTGATATCGTATTTTTAAAACATGAATTTGCTTTACTCAGCATGAGTCTGAACAATCAATCCTTGTGCACCCTAAAAATGAGCAGAAAGCTATACCCGAATCTGCCCAATCATAAACTTGAAACAGTGAGCCGATATCTGCTCGGAGAATCATGCAATCAAATGCAGATGCACCGGGCGCTTGATGATGCGAAACTTGCGGCCTTGATATGGCTTGAAATGGAGAAATGACTAAGATTTTAAGGATGGCGAACAAGACGAAACTTTTTAACGATTTGGTTCAGGATATTTCCAAGGTAGCCAAAGCTTTTGCTGCCGCACAAATGCAGGCGGAGGCGATATGTATTTTTACAGGCGACCGCGAATTGCTGGAATGTCCCGATTGCGGGTTGCTTGAAGATGTTTCCAGTGACGGACACTTGATGACCTATAAAAAAAGTGACGGAACTATTGAGGATACTGGGTTGCGGTTTCAAGAGATCGACTGCATGCATTTTCGCTGTCCCACCTGCAAATGCATTGTTGAACTCAATGATGAGGAAAGCAACCGTGAGTGAAACAAACGCTCTTTTTCAGTAAATCCTCGGCGGCTTTTTTTATGGCTGCAAAAAGAAACGCCCCAAAAGGGGCGTCGGCCCGGCGATGCTATCGCTGGGGGGCTATCTTTTGTGAAATACTTGCACTAAAATGAAAATAAAGTCAATGATTTTTGATGAACTTGTAAAAAGTCGTCACTCCGGTGAAAACCGGAGTCCAGATGGTTTACAACTGCTTGAAAAGACTGGATAGCGCTAAAGGTTAGCGCTTATGCTTCACTTCGTGTCACTACGTGCCCGGCTTTCGCTGGAATGACGGAAAACGGTATTTTTGGACTTTTTACGAAGCCATCAATTTTAGAGCTCTTGGATTATTGCTTGTTTAATAATAACGAGGGGGTTTAACAAATGCTTGTCTTTTTAAATATAAAAAGGAGATTAACAGGAGTATGGACAAAAAATATTATGCGCACACCCTGGATGGAAAAACTCACTCCGACTGGCAGCCGCTTAAAGAACATCTGAAAAATGTTGCAGAAATGGCCATGTCGTTTGCCGATGCTTATGGCGCCGGAGAGTGGGGATATATAGCTGGGTTGTGGCATGACATTGGAAAGTATTCGGATGAATTTCAGAAAATGCTTGGCGCTGAAGAAGGAAACGATGCTCACATTGAAACAAAGCCGGGACGCGTCGATCATTCCACTGCTGGGGCGCAACATGCTTTCAAACTTTTAAAAGATAAAGGTAAAATATTGGCTTATGCTATTGCCGGACATCATGCCGGACTTCCGGACGGCAAATCAAACAATAGTTCATGCCTCATTAAAAGGCTTGAAAAAAGAATCTATGATTATTCTTCCTACCAGAATCAAGTTTTTAACAATCCAAGATTAAACTGCCTGCCTTTTTCCTTGAATCAAAAGCGTTTTGGATTCCAACTTTCCTTTTTTGTCAGGATGATCTTCTCAAGTCTTGTCGATGCGGACTTTCTGGATACAGAAGCCTTTATGGATAGCAAAAAATCTTTATGGCGAAAAGGCTATCCTGATCTCTCTGAAATGGATCATAAACTGACCTTAGCGCTCAATAAACTGATTGTGAGCGCTTCGAATACGCTGATAAATGAACATAGGATAAAAATTTTAAAAAATTGTCTTGATGCTGCCGAATCCCCACAGGGCTTGTTTTCTTTAACGGTTCCCACCGGAGGTGGAAAGACACTTTCGTCTCTTGCTTTTGCAATGAAACACGCGCTCAAACACGGTCTTGAAAGAATTATTTACGTTATTCCGTACACGAGTATTATTGAGCAAAATGCTGCTGTATTTCGAGAAATTTTGGGAGAAGATGCTGTACTGGAACATTACAGCAATTTTGAACCGAAAGAAGAAGATCATCGCTCCCGTCTGGCTGCTGAAAACTGGGATGCTCCGCTGATAGTTACAACCAATGTCCAGTTTTTTGAGTCGCTATACAGTTGCAGGTCATCACGTTGCAGAAAAATCCATAATATTGCAAAGAGTGTGATTATATTAGACGAAGCACAGATGCTCCCTGTTCCACTTTTGAGACCCTGCATGGAGGCGTTAAGAGAACTTTCATCCGCATATAGAACAACAATTGTCTTGTGTACTGCCACACAGCCTGCTTTATCGACAAATGAGAATTTTAAAGACGGTCTAGATGGGGTGTTAGAAATTATCCCTGATCCCGCAAAACTTTACAACCTCTTTAAACGTATTCACATTGAAATTTTACCTGCACTTTCTGATAGTGTTCTATCAGACCGACTAAAGACACATAATCAGGTTTTGTGTATTGTAAATACACGCAAACACGCCAGATTAGTCTTTGAAAGTATTCGATGTCGGGAAGGTTGTTATCACCTTAGCGCTTTGATGTGTTCCGCACACAGAACAAAGAAGTTTAAAGAGATAAGAAGCGCTCTTTCCAAAGGTTTTCCTTGTCGAGTCGTAAGCACACAGTTGATTGAGGCTGGGGTAGATATCGACTTTCCCGTGGTATATCGCTGTACATCAGGTATTGATTCTATTGCACAGGCAGCCGGGCGGTGTAACAGAGAAGGTAAATTGCCCGAAGGCGGCATGGTTTATGTTTTTTTGTCTGAAACTGGTTTGCCACCAGGTCATTTCCGTCATACAGCCGAGACTGCCGAAGCCGTAATACGTCATCACGATGATCCGCTGTCGCTTGAAGCCGTTGAAGAGTATTTCAGGACTTTATATTGGATGAGAGGGGAACAACTTGATGAATATCAAATACTGGATGATATTGCCGAAGACGCAATAAAAGGAAATTTTCCTTTCAGAGTCGTGGATAAAAAGTTCAGGATTATAAAAGATGGCGCTGAATCTATTATTATCCCCTGGAATGGTGAAGCGGAAAAAATCATCAGTGGTTTGCGTTATTCTGAATATCCGGCATCTTTTGCCAGGAAGGCACAGCGTTTCACTGTACAGGTATATCCAAAGGTGCTGAGCAGTCTGGTATGTTCGGGCAGTGTCGAGCGTCTGCATGATCAGTATTGCGTACTAATAAATACGGATATTTATCGCGATGATTTGGGGCTTTGTCCTGAGGATCCGACTTTTCACAGACCAGAGAGTCTGATCGAATAGATATGGCAGTTCAAGAAATATACAGTATTGCCAGGAGACCTAAAATTATTCTCTTGACAGATAAGTTTATCGGCATTATTATTCAATGTGATGATTTAATAAAACGCGCTTGCACAAATAAGATTTTTGAATTTTGCAATATTATTGCTTAAAAAAGAAACGCCCCTTTTCAGGGGCGTCGATCCAGCGATACTATCACTGGAGGGGCTAACTATTTAATAAATACTATATACATACTTAACTTGTAAATCAAGGAAAATTTTCTATAAATCATATAACAATCGGTAGCAAACAAAAAAAACTTACAGGTGCAACTAAAATATGGAAAGAGTAATAGTTTATATTGATGGTTTTAACCTTTATTTCGGGATGAAGGAAAAAGGGTGGCGAAGGTATTACTGGTTGAATGTACACCTGCTTGCAAAAAAATTACTCAAGCCTTATCAGGAGCTTATTGCAACAAAGTATTTCACAAGCCGTGTGTCCTCAATGCCAAACGATCCGCAAAAGGCCAAGCGGCAAGGAGAATATCTGGAAGCACTTGGTACAGTTCCTGAGTGCAGTATATTTTACGGCCATTATCTTGGGAAAGAAATACGTTGCAATAGATGCGGTCACTTATGGACTACTCATGAGGAAAAAATGACGGATGTCAACATTTCTGTCGAACTAATGACTGATGTATATCAAGACAAATTTGATACTGCATTTCTAATATCCGGGGACAGCGATCTTGTGGGGCCGATTAAAACTGTTCGTCGCCTCTTCCCTCTAAAGAAGGTAGTTGTTGGGTTCCCACCCCGCAGACATTCAGTACAATTAAAAAAAGTTGCTGACGCTATTTTTGTCATAGGTCGCAAAAAAATATCGGAGAGTATGTTTCCCGATCAAGTAAGAAAAACCGACGGATATATTTTGCGCAGGCCTGATAGATGGAAATAACATGACTGACTTTCTGTGTTTTTTAAATTATATATGTCACCCTATTAAATTGGGTTGTGGATTGAAACAATGTGATGATGTAATTCCAAAAGAAAAGTCGCCCATACTTACATATGGGCGTGGATACTTGATGGAAAGGAGAGATACTATATGTCTTATGGCGTCAAATTAAGAGTCTGGGGAGAATATGCCTGTTTTACACGGCCGGAGATGAAGGTGGAACGGGTAAGTTACGATGTGATGACACCATCTGCAGCCCGCGGGATTTTGGAGGCAATTTACTGGAAACCGGCGATAAGCTGGGTAGTGGATCGTATCCATGTAATGAATTTTGTGAGATTTGATAATATCCGGCGCAATGAACTTGCCGGAAAATTGCCAGTGGGTACGATTAAAAAGGCAATGAAAGACGGTTGTTCTCCTGTTGAGGTCTTTATTGAAGATAATCGCCAGCAGCGTGCGGCAATGGTGCTGCGGGATGTTTCTTACGTTATTGAAGCGCATTTTGAGTTTACAGGTTTTGAAGATAATAATGCCGCCAAGCACAAAGAAATTTTTGACCGCCGCGCTCGCAAGGGACAGTGTTTTCATCATCCTTATCTTGGCTGCCGTGAATTCCCCGCACACTTTGAATTAATAAAGGATGGCATTCCGATATCAAAACTTACCGGCAAGCAGGAGCTGGGATGGATGCTTCATGATATAGATTTTAATGACAACATGGAAGCGAAGTTTTTCAGAGCGGTTATGCAAAATGGCATTATTGACGTGCCTCCATTTGACGGACAGGAGGTGAAAGCATGATTCTTCAGGCATTAAGCGCTTATTATGACAGATTAAAAAATAATTCAGAAACTGATATACCTTTGCTGGGATTTGGAAGGCAGAAGATCCATTTTGTTCTGGTAATTAACCACAGGGGAGAACTTCTTCAAACTAAGGATATAAGAGAAACCCTGAATAAAAAACAGGTGCCGAAACAACTTACTGTGCCGGAAGGAGTGAAGAGAGCCTCCAATATTGCACCAAATTTTATGTGGGACAATACCAGCTATATGTTCGGAGCGGGCAATAAAGAAAATAACAAACGCATTCTTCAATGTTTTTCAGCCTTCAAGGAGCTTCATCATATCATTGGTAATAATCTGGATGATGATGGCATGGTAGCCGTATTATTTTTTCTCGACTCGTGGAATCCGGAAGATGCACCCAATCTGTCACATTGGAACGAAATGGCAGGCATGAATTTTGTTTTTCAGCTTGACGGTGATTTGCAATACATGCACGAACGGCCCAAAATTCAGAAAGCCTGGTTAAAACATTATAAGGAGAAAAGCTCGGATCAATTTGCAACCTGTCTGGTAAGTGGAAAACAAGCTCCGATCTCCCGGTTGCATCCCAAAATAAAAGGCGTTAGAGGAGCTCAAACATCCGGCGCAGCCATTATTTCATTTAACCTGGAGGCCTTTCTGTCTTACGATAAAAAACAAAATTTCAATGCACCCGTCAGCGAGGACATAGCCTTTGCCTATGCTACTGCGCTCAACCATCTTCTTCGCTTTGAAAGTCGCCAAAAAGTCCGGATTGGTGATGCAGCTACGGTTTTCTGGACAGAGAGAGAGTCGCCGATAGAAGGGTTTATGGGGATGGTTTTTGACCCACAGGATGATTCTGGAGATGCAATGAATATTCGCCTGTTTCTGGAGGCAGTAAGGGATGGGAAGATGCCATCAGAGATCGGTGATCCAGACATTAAATTTTATATTCTTGGTCTTTCTCCCAATGCTTCCCGACTTTCCGTTCGGTTTTGGCATGTGAGCACAGTTGGAGATATAGGCGCCAAGATTGGTCAACACTTTAAAGACCTGTCCATAATTAAGAATTACGACAGCGATCCGGAATTTCCGGGTATGTGGCAACTTTTAAGGGAAACCGCAATGTTGCGAAAATCGGATAATATCTCTCCAGTGCTTGCCGGGTCGGTTATGCGTTCAATTTTAACAGGCGTGGCTTATCCTCAAAGTTTAATGATAGCAGTCATAAATCGCATACGGGCGGATCAGACAGTTAACTACCTTCGTGCGGCTCTGATAAAGGCGTGTCTGGTCAGAAAATATCGTATTACCAATAAATCTATGGAGGTAAATATGGCATTAAACAAAGAATCGACTAACGTTGCGTATCGGCTTGGGAGGCTTTTTGCTGCCCTTGAAAAGGCCCAGAAAGACGCCATTCCTAGTGCAAATACAACCATCAAGGATCGTTTTTACGGCTCTGCGTCTGCGACGCCTCGCATTGTATTCCCGCAATTGCTCAGGTTAGCCCAGCATCACATTCAAAAAGCTGAATACGGGCGCAATACTGACAATATGATTGAGGAGATCATGCAGGGCATTCAGGAATTCCCAGCTCATTTGAGTTTGGACGATCAGGGTCTGTTTTCTATCGGGTATTACCATCAAAGGCAGGCATTCTATACTAAATCAGCAGAAAAGAAGGAGGGATAACCATGGTTGAAGCTATTAATAACCGTTACGAATTTGTATATCTTTTTGAGGTCGAAAATGGCAATCCCAACGGCGATCCGGATGCCGGCAATATGCCTCGTATTGATCCGGAGACAAGTTACGGGCTTGTTACGGATGTATGCCTGAAACGGAAAATTCGTAATTTTGTAGAGATCGTCAAAAACAATCAATCTCCTCACGAAATTTATATCAGAGAAAAGGCAATCCTGAACCAAACTCATAAACGAGCACATCAAGCTGTTGGAGTAAAAGATGAGGGTGAAAGCAAAAAACGCAAAGGATCGGGAGCAGATGTTGAAAAAGCACGCGCCTGGATGTGTTCTAATTTTTTTGATGTGCGTACTTTCGGAGCTGTTATGTCATTAGGCGTTAATTGCGGCCAGGTTCGTGGGCCGGTGCAACTGAACTTTGCGCGCAGTATAGAATCAATTGTTCCTATGGAAATCAGTATTACCCGCATGGCTGTCGCAACCGAAAAAGAAGCTGAACAGCAGAGCGGTGATAATCGAACTATGGGACGTAAGCATATTGTCCCTTATGCACTTTACCGAGCAGAAGGCTATATATCCGCACATTTGGCAGCCCAAACCGGATTCACAGAAGAAGATTTAAAACTGTTATGGGAGTCACTCATTAACATGCTTGATCATGATCACTCTGCGGCACGGGGGAAAATGAATGCACGCAAATTGATCGTATTTAAACACGACTCAATGCTTGGCAATGCCCCAGCACACAAGCTGTTTGATCTTGTAACAGTTAAGCGAGCAACAGATATTGCCAAACCTGCGCGTACATTCTCAGATTACAATGTTACCATAGATCGGGATAATATGCCGCAAGGCGTAACTCTTGAAGAAAAGATATAGCGCCATATACACCGAACACGACCTGCTTCCCATCGCCGCCTTGAAGCATATCCTATTCTGCGAGCGGCAGTGGTTTTTTGCAATCTCTTCATTTCAAAGCGATCACGCACCCATGACCAAAGGGTGCAGGCAGCGCTGAACAGGAAAGCAGTAAGCGGTTGAAGAGAAAAAACGCAGCAACGTGGAGCAATAACAATGACTCGAAAGGCAGCAAGAAAAAACGAAGGCATAAATCCCGATCTCGGCGAAATCGTATTGTATCAGTCTGAAGACGGGCAAGCCGCACTGGATGTCCATCTTAAGGATGAAACGGTCTGGTTAACCTTAAACCAGATGGCGGAGTTGTTAGATAGGGACAAATCCGTTATTTCCCGTCATCTCGGGAATGTTTTTCAGACCGGTGAGTTGGCAAGAGAAGCAGTTGTTGCAAAAAATGCAACAACTGCCTCGGACGGTAAGACATACCAGGTCGATTACTATAACCTGGATGCCATTATTTCCGTAGGTTACAGGGTGAATTCCAAACGCGGCACCCAGTTTCGCATCTGGGCTACCACCATTCTAAAAGACCATCTCGTGCATGGTTATTCGCTTAATCAGCGCAGACTGGCCGAGAAAGGGGTTGAAGATGTGCGGCAGGTTTTGAGTCTGCTTGCAGGCACTCTGGAAAGTCATAACCTTGTCAGCGATGAAGGGCTGGCAGTCTTAGAAGTTGTCAACCGCTATACAAGGACATGGCAGCTTCTTCTGCAATATGACGAAAACAATCTGCCCGCTCTGGAGACAAAACACGTTGCCAAGTCCGGCCTGAAGATTGATAAGGCCCGTCAGGCCATTGCCGCCTTGAAAAAAGAATTAATGATCAGGAAAGAGGCGAGTGAGATTTTTGGCCGGGAGCGTGGTAATGCTCTTTCCGGAATTATCGAAGCAGTGCAGCAAACATTCGGCGGTAAGGATCTTTATTCAAGCGTTGAGGAAAAGGCGGCCCATCTCCTCTATTTCGTGATCAAGGATCATCCTTTCACCGATGGTAACAAGAGGATCGGCTCTTTTCTCTTCCTGTTGTTTCTCAAAAATAATGACTTGCTGGATCAAAAAAGTTTCAGCAACAAGGCGCTCGTGGCGCTTGCCCTTCTGACGGCCACCAGTGAACCGGGGCAGAAGGAATTGATGATTCGGCTTATTGTGAACCTTATTTCGGAGGAAGGCTGATACTGAAAAGTTTCAGGATTTTTTTCATATGTATTCAGAAGACGACCTCATTCCCCTATCCGCCTTGCAGCATATCATATTCTGCGAGCGGCAGTGCGCTCTGATTCACATAGAGCAGGCATGGGCGGAAAATCTGTTTACTGCCGAAGGCCGGATTATGCATGAGCGGGTTCATACGGCCGACCGGGAATCAAGAGGTGATATTCGGATTGAGTATAGCATGTGGCTTCGCTCATTTCGGCTTGGACTGATCGGTAAGGCGGATGTCGTCGAGTTTCATCGGCCGGCTTCGTTGAAAACAGGATCGACAGCGTGGGTGCCGTTTCCTGTGGAATACAAACGAGGCAAACCCAAAAAGGATAATTGCGACAAAGTGCAGCTTTGCGCCCAGGCGCTGTGTCTGGAAGAAATGCTGAATGTTGAAGTTCCATGCGGCGCGCTTTTCTATGGGAAGAAGCGCCGGAGAACAGATGTTGTCTTTGACAGCGCATTGAGACAGCAAACTGAAGACACTGCAATGCGTCTTCATAAACTGATTGCATCCGGCCGGACGCCAAAACCAGTCTATACGCCAAAGTGTGACAGTTGTTCATTGGCAAAAATATGCATGCCGAAAACTATTGAAAGAAAGCGTTCCGTAAAACGCTACTTGTCGGGAGCGATTCGAGAATCATGAAAAAACATCTTAACACCCTTTTCGTAACTACGCAGGGAGCCTATCTTGCAAAAGAAGGCGAGTCGGTTATCGTAAGGGTGGAAAAAGAGACCCGCTTGCGCATCCCTGTTCATACGTTAGGAGGGATTGTCTGTTTCGGCAACGTTGGTTGCAGCCCGTTTTTGATGGGTTTTTGCGCAAAACGTGATGTGGCTATCAGCTTTTTGTCTGAATATGGGCGTTTTCTTGCAAGGGTGCAGGGGCCTGTTTCAGGAAATGTCCTGCTTCGGCGGGAGCAGTACCGCAGGGCTGATGACATGACATTTTCTGCCAAAATGGCAAGATCTGTTCTTACAGGCAAACTCGCCAACTGTCGTACTGTATTGCAAAGGGCATTAAGAGACCACTCCGATAAGCTTGATAAGGATCAAGTCAGTTATGCGTCAAGGCAGATTAGCGGTTCTCTGAGGCGCTTGCAGGAAGATGTGTCTTTGAATTCCCTGCGCGGCATTGAAGGCGACGCGGCACATGTCTATTTTAAAGTGTTTGATCACCTGATCACATCTCAGAAAGAAGACTTCTCTTTTCAGGATCGAAATCGGCGACCACCATTAGATAACGTAAATTGCCTGCTGTCGTTTTTATATACACTTGTAATGCACGATGTCCGTTCTGCCCTTGAATCTGTAGGCTTGGATCCAGCAGTCGGTTTTTTACACAGAGACCGTCCCGGAAGACCCGGACTTGCACTCGACTTGATGGAAGAATTTCGTCCTTTTATTGCAGATCGTTTAACACTTTCACTGATAAATCTTTCACAGGTGCAAAAAAAAGGGTTCAAAAAATCAGAGTCAGGAGCTGTATTGATGGATGATGAAACAAGAAAGACAGTTCTTGTTGCCTACCAGAAAAGAAAACAGGATGAAATAATGCATCCGTTTATTGAAGAAAAGGTCACAATTGGATTGTTGTTTCACATGCAGGCCTTATTGCTGGCTCGACACCTGCGCGGAGACCTGGATGGATACCCACCCTTTGTGTGGAGATAGAGGGAAAACAAAATGTTTGTACTGGTCAGCTATGATGTTGCCACAAGTAAGGACGGAGGGCAACGTCGCCTACGCAGGGTAGCAAAAGCATGTCTGGACTATGGGCAGCGGGTTCAATATTCCGTTTTTGAGTGTATCATTGATCCAGCGCAGTGGACAGTTCTTCGCCAAAGGTTGATTGATGAAATTGATCTGAAGGAAGACAGCCTGAGGTTTTATTTCCTGGGTTCTAACTGGAGACATCGCGTAGAACATGTGGGAGCCAAGAAAACACTTGATCAAGAGGGGCCGTTGATCGTTTAAAGAACGTTTGCGAACCTGAAGCTCACAAATAGCTGTATTCGATATTGCTCCCGCAGGGGCTTTGCTTGGTGGCATATATTGCCAATGGAGTTCGCACTGTGTGTACTATGTTGTAAATAAAGAGGTTTTCGATAATGTTCTTTGACAATCGAATATATTATACGTCGAGAAAAGCAGTTTCGCAAAAAACAGAAAATAAGCTTTTAAAATTTAACAAGTTAGACAGAAACAGTCGCCCCCCATGCGGGGGCGTGGATTGAAACGCGTAGAAAAACCGAGGTTCACGCAGGGGGTAGAGTCGCCCCCCATGCGGGGGCGTGGATTGAAACGCGTGCCATATATCCGACGGTTGTGTCCTAATGTGGTCGCCCCCCATGCGGGGGCGTGGATTGAAACACGGCTGAGGCCGGAGATCCGGAAGAAATTAAATGGTCGCCCCCCATGCGGGGGCGTGGATTGAAACTTTGCACGATCTCCATTTTAATACCTCCTACATATGTCGCCCCCCATGCGGGGGCGTGGATTGAAACGCAATCCACAATTAAAAATCAGCATTGACGTCGATGCAGTCGCCCCCCATGCGGGGGCGTGGATTGAAACAGACATAGTAGAAAAATGGCCGCCCACTCCCAGTGTCGCCCCCCATGCGGGGGCGTGGATTGAAACTATGGATTGTCGTGATCGTAATCGTTTTATCATGTCGCCCCCCATGCGGGGGCGTGGATTGAAACCAATGGAGATCAACACTATTATGGCTATAGTGTGTCGCCCCCCATGCGGGGGCGTGGATTGAAACCTTACAGAAAATAGGGTATCAAGAGTTGCCCTGGTGGGTCGCCCCCCATGCGGGGGCGTGGATTGAAACTCATATAAACCAGCCAAAAAACAAAATCCGTTTACAGTCGCCCCCCATGCGGGGGCGTGGATTGAAACTCGAGTATGAAGATCAGAGCGATATTGAGGACGGTCGCCCCCCATGCGGGGGCGTGGATTGAAACAAGCTGTTTCCCCACTCTTAGATGCCCATTATAGTCGCCCCCCATGCGGGGGCGTGGATTGAAACCAGTGCATCGCAATGTAGGTGAAAACAACGATGTCGTCGCCCCCCATGCGGGGGCGTGGATTGAAACTAACGCTTCCGTATTACTCAAAGCAATTGTGTAAGTAACGTCGCCCCCCATGCGGGGGCGTGGATTGAAACTAACATCTACCGATCATTGGAAGAAGTCAGGGCAGTCGCCCCCCATGCGGGGGCGTGGATTGAAACTGAGTACAGGCAATCACCTGACAATGATTATACAGTCGCCCCCCATGCGGGGGCGTGGATTGAAACTTGTCCCTGTGCATATCAAGACCGCTGCGCAGGAGTCGCCCCCCATGCGGGGGCGTGGATTGAAACCTATATGGAAAATCGGTATATCCATATATCGTGGTCGCCCCCCATGCGGGGGCGTGGATTGAAACTTGTAATTTTGCCTTCGTATTTCTGCGTCGATGGTCGCCCCCCATGCGGGGGCGTGGATTGAAACAAGGAGAGCTGAGAAATACGCAGGCCGCCATCGAGAGTCGCCCCCCATGCGGGGGCGTGGATTGAAACTGATATTGAAACTCGTGGAGAAGTAGTATCCAGGTCGCCCCCCATGCGGGGGCGTGGATTGAAACTGCAATCAGCCAGTAGTTTTTGGCTGCATTAATAGGTCGCCCCCCATGCGGGGGCGTGGATTGAAACTACGTTGACCCGCCGTACACAACATATATGGCGGGTCGCCCCCCATGCGGGGGCGTGGATTGAAACACATATGATTTTTACAGGCATTTAGTTGTTTGTGTCGCCCCCCATGCGGGGGCGTGGATTGAAACCATATATCAGTCCATATAGCGTTTTTGCATCTTTGTCGCCCCCCATGCGGGGGCGTGGATTGAAACCATTAATGCTGTGATGCCCATGACGGTATCAGCAGGTCGCCCCCCATGCGGGGGCGTGGATTGAAACCGGGGTTCTGAGTCCCGCCGCGCCTGGCTTCATCCGTCGCCCCCCATGCGGGGGCGTGGATTGAAACATATTTACCTTTTATCCTCTTATCAAAAATTGACCAGTCGCCCCCCATGCGGGGGCGTGGATTGAAACTCACAATCGCCTTATATTCCTCCCCTTTCCAGTCGTCGCCCCCCATGCGGGGGCGTGGATTGAAACTACATCTATTACACTGTTAGGAGGCTTATGTATAAAGTCGCCCCCCATGCGGGGGCGTGGATTGAAACATCCAAGATTTGCATAGCTGGATGGAAAAAGAAAGTCGCCCCCCATGCGGGGGCGTGGATTGAAACAGACAAAGACCTGTCTGCAAAGATAGGTCGGGACCGGTCGCCCCCCATGCGGGGGCGTGGATTGAAACCCGCAGAATATGGAAAAAACACAATATTGGTCTTGTCGCCCCCCATGCGGGGGCGTGGATTGAAACCCGGAAGGAGAATAGATGTTAAACAGATTGTTAGTCGCCCCCCATGCGGGGGCGTGGATTGAAACAAATATCTGTTGATGTCCAGAACAAAGATAGTCGGTCGCCCCCCATGCGGGGGCGTGGATTGAAACACGGTTATGGATATTCATCACGTTCTGGATGAAGTCGCCCCCCATGCGGGGGCGTGGATTGAAACCCAAGAAACAAGATTTAGCGGCGCCTAAAAACGAGTCGCCCCCCATGCGGGGGCGTGGATTGAAACAGAGGGTCTGTCGCTTATCCCGCGGTTTCGAAGCAGTCGCCCCCCATGCGGGGGCGTGGATTGAAACGGGTTATCGCACATGGACAGACCATAAATTAATCAGGTCGCCCCCCATGCGGGGGCGTGGATTGAAACTGACTAATTGGTTATGGCCTATGTTCAAAACAAAGTCGCCCCCCATGCGGGGGCGTGGATTGAAACAGGTCCAGAATGATTTGCTTGCATGGGGTTTTGGTCGCCCCCCATGCGGGGGCGTGGATTGAAACACAACCAAAACATCATACTGGCTGGCAAGGGTTTGTCGCCCCCCATGCGGGGGCGTGGATTGAAACCCGGGAAGCAGCTCAAAATCATTTGCTTTTATGGTCGCCCCCCATGCGGGGGCGTGGATTGAAACATCTTCATCAATAGAACCATATTCAGATAATATACTATGAAAAGCCCGTATAGACGCCCCTGGTGTCCTGTATCATAATAATAGTGTGGGATCGAACGTCGAAAAATGTTTTATGATGACCGTAGAGCTACTAATTTAAATAAACGCACTTGCCCCTTGATTTATATTTTTACTATTTTAGGATATAGCATGAAGTTAAAATAACAGAAGGTCTTATTTTAGGGTGCGAGATCTTTGAAAGAAAAATACTATGACAGGGATCAAGCCTCATTTTACAAATCAATTCAGAGCGTTCGGGATAATGGCATGGATCTGACCGTTTGGCTTGATTACTTCGTTACAGGTCTCGAAACCCAAATGATTGAGGTCAAGCAACGTGGCGAACAGGTCATCCGCCTGGATGTGCTGGTAAAGAAGCACGGCCTTAACAATCAGCAAGGCTCTTTGGAGTTGAAATGAACCATGATCGGGAACAGATAAGGGGCCTGCTCTTGCCTTATAAAACCAAACAAAGGGGCACACAACCTTGACAATCATATTAATAATCTCAGGATTACTTTTCGCATTGTGTGGCCTTATCGGTTGTATCTTACCTGTCATCCCCGGCCCTTCTATCAGCTTTTTATCCTTAATCATTCTTTCCTGCGCAAAAAACTGGGAACCGTTTAGTTCTACATTTTTGATTGTTATGGCAGGACTGACGATATTTGTGACCATTCTTGACTATGTAATTCCTGCAGGCGGGGCGAGAAAATACGGGGCATCAAAATGGGGTGTGGCAGGCGCTATGACCGGAATGTTAATAGGGCTTTTCATGTTTCCGCCCTGGGGAATGATTATGGGGTCATTCATTGGGGCATTTGCCGGAGAACTGTTAGCGAGGAAAGAAGGGAAAAAGGCGCTACGAGCCGGATACGGTGTCTTTGTCGGAATCATGGTGGGCACCGGCCTGAAACTTGCTTTTTCCGGAACCATACTTTTCTTTTACATTAAAGAGATGTTTTAATACCTCAACAACAAGAGCTAACCAAGCGGATTCGCAGGGCTAAGGGCTAATCGCTCATTCTTAGGTAATAGTCAGGGGCGTATTTTTGTTATACGTCTTGAAGACGGAGATATTGTTCATGAAGAGATTGAAAGAAGAGCCTTTTAAAAGGTCATAACCACATGAAGACAACTATTTCCCATAAAAAAAGGGAACAGGCTTTAACCTGTTCCCTTTAAAAATATCCAGATAATATATATTCGTAAGCGTTCACGGAACGTTGAAATTGGAAAATAGAAAGCCGTGAACGGCTACATATATTCTAACGTTTTGAGAACTGAAAACGGGCTCGCGCGCCCTTCTGGCCATACTTTTTTCTTTCTTTAACCCTGGGATCACGTTTAACAAAACCCGCCTTTTTCAAAACCTGCCTTAATTCAGGGTCTGATAAAATAAGAGCTTTTGTAATACCATGTCTTATTGCGCCGGCCTGTCCGGAAATACCCCCCCCCTTAACCAGAACTTTTATATCAAACAATCCGGCGCTATTCGTTAGGACAAGTGGCTGCGTCATGATTGTCTTTACCGTCCGAATCTTGAAATAGTCGTCCACAGGACGATTATTAACAAGAATTTTGCCTTTCCCTGGCATTAGCCATGTTCTGGCGACAGCGTTTTTCCGTTTTCCTGTAGCATAATAAACATTTTCTTTATTCATTTTATTCCTTTATAATTCAGACCTCGTTAAAAAAGAATACCTCATTATATAGATTTAGTGAAATTATTTAGCTGGAAATCTATTAATAGACTGTCACATATTAAATTACACAAGGATAGAGGAAGAAGGCTGTATTGTAAAAATACGCCGACTACCGATAACGCAGTGGAATTTATTATGTGACAGTCTATAGTGTAACAACTTCCGGCTGTTGAGACCTGTGAGGATGCTTATTCCCTGTATAAACTTTCAACTTTTTATAAAGCTTTGTTCCAAGCCTGTTTTTAGGCAACATCCCTTTTACGGCAAAACGTATAAGATCTTCGGGCTTTTTATCGAGAAGATTCTTTGCAGTAATTGTCTTGAGCCCGCCGATGTAACCGCTGTGCCTGTAATAGCATTTCTTATCCCACTTATCGCCTGTCAGAGTAATTTTTTCGGCATTTATTACAATTACCATGTCACCGGTATCAACATGAGGTGTAAACAAAGGATTATGTTTACCTCTTAGACGTGAAGCTATCAAAGTTGCAAGTCTTCCGAGGACCGCCCCATCTGCATCAACGACACACCATTTCCCCTGATTATCAGACTGTTTTGCGCTGTATGTATATTTTTTCACAATATTTCACCCCTAAACCGTCAAAAGAAATTGAGTTTATAAAACAAACTATAAGTTTATGTCAAGAAAAAATTAATAATTCAAGTTTTGCACCCTTGATTTTTAGCAATGTCAAGACGGCATTAGGTTAAAAGTAAAGAATCCTGGCCCAAAGGACCAGGCTTTGGTTTGCCCCTGAAAGGAGCTGTTGTACTTAAAACCGTATAAGTTATAAGTGCCTAAAGTGAGCTAAAGTGCCTAAAGTTGTGGAGTCGCTTCGCTCCACTGATTTTATATAATTGATAGAATTCCTTAACTTTAGCTCACTTTAGGCACTTTAGTTCACTTTAAACTTTTGCAGCGTTTCTTCAGGCAGAGCCGGAAAACTCTGACCTGGTCCTGAGGGCCAGGTTTTCTATGTTTAAATAAATCTGAAATTTATAAACTCAAACCAAAATCCAGTCCTCCTGATGGGGCTCAAGGGTTATCTGTATTGTTTCTCTTCTTTCTTAACTCTCTACGCCGCTTTGCTCTTGCCCTGCCCTCTTTAAATCGTCTCTTTTCACCGTCGGTTTGAGGAGCTATTTCGGGAACCGGCATGGGCTTTCTGTTTTTGTCGAGAGAAACCATGGTCAAATATGCGGAATTGGTGTGACGCACTTTTCCTGTCATGATCTCTTCAGCCTCTACCCTGACCCCGATTTCCATAGAAGTAGTTCCCACATAGTTTATGGATGCCCGCAGGATAACCAGTTCTCCCACGAAAATGGGTTTGTAAAAATCTAATCTATCCATGGATGCAGTAACGATATTGGTACGGCAGTGACGTATGGCCGCAATCCCTGCTGCCGTATCTATTAGTTTCATGATGGTGCCGCCATGAACGTTACCGGCCTGGTTGGCATCGGATGGAAACATTACCTGGGCCATTTCGAGCCTTGATTCGCAAACAGTCTTTTTTCTTGTCATATCACCACATTCAATTCTGGATTTCGGATTTCGTACAAGCTCCTTTACAGCTTATAACATATAAACGGCTCGGTTTTATTTTTGACCCTTACCTGGCTCTTCTTTTGGACAGGAAAAGGACCTTTGGTTTGCTGATAAGTTTTTTCTCCGATAATAATTTCTCCAGCCTTTGCCATCTGCTCCAATCTTGCGGCAACGTTTACAGTATTGCCAATAACCGTATAATCCATTCTATTCTCTGATCCCACGTTTCCAACAATGGCTTTGCCCGTATTGATACCGATTCCAATCCCAAATGTCTCTTTACCCTCTTTGACTCTGACTTTCATCAAATCTTCCGTGGCGTGTTGCATTTCTACGGCAGCTTTAACAGCATCGTTGGGACCACTGTTATTAGAAGAAATATGTCCGAATACGGCCATGACCTGGTCTCCTATAAATTTGTCTAACATACCGTTGTTTCTAAAAATAATATCCACCATGATGGTAAAAAAATGATTGAGCATGGAGACCAGATCTTCAGGCGCCATTCTTTCGGCGATAGCTGTAAAGGATCTGATGTCGGCAAAAAGAATGGTGATTTCCTTTCTTTCGTTCTCAAAGAAAACACCGCTCTTTGATTTGATCAGTTTTTCCACCAGATGTTCTTCCAAATACAGACTTAACCTGTTCCTTAATTCTTCCTCTTCTTTCATTTTTTGGTAGGATTGAGAAAGATCTCTGGCATAGGCCATAAGCTGCACGGATTGCTCTTTTATTTCCCTGTCGGTTGCGTGCAATTTCCTGATAATGGAATTAAAATTCTCTGCTATATCATTCAGCTCCTGATCAGTATCAATCCGGATAGGATCTCTCTTTTTTCCGGTTTCAATGTCGCTGGTTTCTCTAACAAGATTAACAAGTTGATCGGCAGACCCTCTCATGAGAGTAAAACCTGTGAGAATAGAAAAGAGCGCTAATGCGGAAAAAAGATACATCATCTCGGTGAAGTCAACTTTTTCAATGAAAAACAGATAGATGGCTAACAAAAAAGGAAGGACGCTCAAGAAAACTAAAATAACCTCTGTTTTTCCAGCAAAGCTTTTTTGATTTTGATATTTTGATTTCATAAAACTCTTTCAAAACAAAACGGCGCATCGACCTTAACGGATATGCTGATTCTTTGACCTTTTTCTTTTATGCCTGAATAGACTAATGGATTTATCCGTATAACCGTTGCTTTTCCTATCATCCGGGCATTCACATCATCTGTGCCCGGCAAATAAATGGTCAATTCGAGGGATTGGTCAAGAAAATATCTGCCTGACAATCCGGTTATAAACATGGCGCTGTTTCCGGAGACATTCATCAGAACTGCCTTGTCTTTGTATCTGTTCCCTGCAGCGTCCTCTCCAGCCACCTCCAGCGCAACTTCCATTAAATAACGTTTAAACGCTCTTCTTTCGGATTTGTTATTCATTTTTTTTATCAGACTGTCTCAACCATAGTTACGTTCTGACCTGAATTGAGCGGTTTTTTACTCGATCTGCGCCGATCTCTTGCGCATAAAGGCTTCGCAAAAATCCTCGACATATCCACGGGTATGCCTGCGGTTTTTGCAAATCCTTATGCATCAAGATTTCAGCACATCTCTTCGCAAAAAACCGCTCAACTTAGGTCTGATTGCTCTCAGCCTGCCGTGCATACACGGTTTCTCCCTTCATTCTTGGCTTTGTAAAGGGCATCATCCGCTCTTTTTATCAGGGAATCAACACCTTCTTCAGTCTCGTGTAATAAAGAAGCCGTGCCAAAGCTGGCTGTAATCTGAATCGCTTGCGAGCCGTCCGGCAGCATAATTTTCATATTCTCCACACTTTTTCGCATTCTTTCCGCAATCAACCGGGTCTGAGAGGCGTCAGTCCCCGGCAGACAGATTGTAAACTCCTCTCCGCCGTATCTGCCGACTAAATCATATAATCGTGATGCTGATATCAATTGCTCTACGAATTTTTGGAGAACCATGTCTCCGGCCTGATGACCATGCCTGTCATTGACATCCTTAAAATGATCAATGTCGGACATTATGAAGGATAGCGGGGTCTTTTCCCGACAAGATCTGTTTATCTCTTGATCCATTCTTTCCATAAATGCCCTTCTGTTTAGAATGCCTGTCAAGACATCAGTTGCGGCCAGTTTCAATATCCGCTGCTCCAGCTTGATAATCCTTTCACCTATCCTGATCCGGCATTTCAGCTCTTCTTTGTCAAAAGGCTTGATCAGAAAATCATCCGCTCCGGCTTCCAAGCCATTGATAATGTCTTCTTTGCGTCCTTTTGTAGTTAGTATAATAAAATAGGTATAACCGGATCTCTCCATTTTACGGATATTGCCACACAACTCCAACCCATCCATATTCGGCATTATCCAGTCTGAAATCACCAGGCTTGGCGCTTCCGGTTTCTGGATTTCATCCCATGCCTCACTACCGTCCATTGTGACCTGAACCTGATATCCCCAGTCGCACAGGAAGGCTTCCAGCAGACGCCTGGAAATCGGCTCATCCTCAGCAATCAAAATTTTCATTTCCGTTCTCCGATCATCCCTCACTCTTCATTTTCTGTAAAGCCTCTTTCATACCCGACTCCAGTTCATTAAAAATCTTCTCCAGTTCCTGCATCGCCTCCCCGGCTTCAGCGTGTTTTCCGTCACTCCCTACCTTCTCCATACGATACGCTGCCTTATATGCCAGCTCTGCGCCAAAATTGCCTACAGAACCCTTCAGGCTGTGGGCAGCCTTCTCCAGGCCCTGCATATCACCTGCCGCAATTTTCTCTTTAATATCGGCAATATTTTCGGGCAGATTCTCTAAAAACATATCTGCTATCTCATAAAAAAGTTCCTTTTTTCCAACAACAACCTCAAGAGCCTTTGACAGGTCAAAAACATCTTCAGATACTGTCTCATCCATCTTTTTGGGAATAGAAGGCTCTTTCTTATCCTGCAGTCCATGAGTCAATTTTTCGATAACACCAAAAAGATCTTCCGCATTTATCGGCTTTGGCACATAATCATCCATCCCGGCCGCAAGACACTTCTCCCTGTCTCCCTTCATGGCATGAGCAGTCATCGCCACAATAGGAACTTTTTGGAATCTGGAATTTGGAATTTGGATTGCAGATTGCAGATTGCGGATTTGTCGCGTGGCTTCGAATCCGTCCATCTCAGGCATCTGCACATCCATCAGGATCAGGTCAAACCGTTCTTTCTCAAAAGCATCCACAGCCTCCTTTCCGTTTGAAGTCAAAACAACCCTGTGCCCCCTTGTCTCTAAAAGCTCCTGCGCAAGCCGCTGATTAATCGGGTTGTCCTCGGCCAACAGAATGTTGAGTCTCATTCGAGCCTCCTGAATCGTATGGCGGGTAATAACAGGAGTCTCTTCTTTTTCAGGGCTGCCCATGGCCATCATGATGGCATCCAAAAGCTCCGACTGCTTGACCGGTTTATGCAAATACCCCGATATTCCCACCTCCCTGCAGTGCGCTACATCCCCTCTCTGCCCCAAAGAGGTCAGCAGTATTATAGGTATATTCTTCCCGAAAGACATTTCTTTTATTCTCCTTGCCACAGCAAATCCGTCCAGTCCTGGCATCTGTAAGTCCAGAAGGACAAGCTTGTAAGATTCGCCGGAGTCATATGCCCGATCAATCATGGCAAGGGCCTGATACCCGTCTTCCGCTTCTTCCGGCAACAATCCCCATAAAGAGGTCATTTCCTGAAAGACAAAACGGTTTGTGGCATTGTCGTCCACGATGAGAATCCGCTTTCCTGAAAGATCAGGCCGGCTCAACACGACCGCTTCTCCTGCCTTTGCCGGACTCAACCCGAAACGAACGGTAAAGTGAAATGTGCTGCCGGGACCTCCGATTTTGGATTTTGGATTTTGGTTTTCCGCATCCCCCAATCCAAAATGTGACGGGCTTTCTACCCAAATGCGCCCTCCCATCATCTCCACAAACTGTTTAGAGATGGCCATGCCCAGTCCTGTGCCCCCGTATTTCCGGGTAGTTGATCCATCTGCCTGGGTAAAGCTTTCAAAAATTGTATCTATCTTGTCAGCGGGAATGCCCGTGCCCGTATCCGATACCATGAAATGTAAAAGCGCCGAAGACTCTTCTTTCTTTTCCATTGCTACCAGGATGACCACCTCCCCTTCTTCAGTGAACTTGATGGCATTTCCAGTTAGATTTACAATAATCTGGCGAAGTCTGGTAGGGTCTCCCGTGAGCGCTGTGGGCACGTCGGATTTGATATGGAACATAAAGTCCAATGCCTTTTCGTGCGCATTAACCGCCAACATATCAGCGGCATTTCCCACGGTGTTGCGCAGGTTAAACTGGATCTCTTCCAGCTCCATCTTATGCGCTTCGATCTTGGAAAAATCCAGAATGTCATTTATAATTGAAAGCAGGGAGTCTGCTGAGATTTTCACCATTTTCAGGTATTCCTGCTGCTGTCTGGTCAAATCGGTGTCTAAGGCCAGGTTTGTCATGCCGATTATTCCGTTCATGGGTGTGCGGATCTCGTGACTCATGTTGGCCAAAAATTCACTTTTGGCGCGGCTGGCATCCTCAGCTTCACGGCGTGTCATGACAAGTTCGGTCACGTCAACGACGTTCAGGAGAATCCCAACATACCGGCCATCCAAATAGATGGGCTGAATGCGGAAGATGACTTCTGACTTTCCCAATGACCTTTGTATGACAACGGGGTCCGAACCTGGGCTCTTGCGGAAAGAGGAGATATGTTTTCGAACTTTTTCAAGCACAGCGCCTGAGTGGAATTCCTCGATATTCTTCCCTGCAATAGCTTCCCGATCTCTGCCCACAAAGTTACAGAAGTAGTTGTTGACCTCCACGATCCTGTCATCGGCATCCGCAAAGACCACTCCTTCGTCCATGCCGGAAATCATAGCGGAAAGCTTGGCGTTCTCCGTCCCGGCTGCTTCTTCTGCCCGCTTGCGCTCGGCAATCTCCTCTCTTTCCCTCTGTATCAACTCGCGCATATCACAGCTGGCTTCCTGCAACGCCTGATAAAGAGTATTGAGGGGGCTGCCGGCATCTATGACAGCGCTGTTATCAGGTGATTCATCCCAAACAGCAGATCCGGTCAATTGCACCAGTGCATCTATGTCTTTCTGCGAAACAGCCACGCTCTTGTCAGCCTCACGCGACAATTCTATATCGTCATCATGAGCGGGCCGAGAAGTATTGGCCAGCTCAAACGCCTCGTCAACAGTGGAAACAAATATAAAATTCACTTGCATTATTTTTTGCGCAAACAGCAGTGTTGCCCGAGTTATAGCATTTGCACCGCATATATAGGTAACAGAAGGCCTGCAGTTATGCTCTCTGTTGATACGCTGGAGCGTACGCGCATACTTTTGCCGCGCCATGAACGATCCCCGTATAATGCCGCTATAATCGGCAATGCGCACATAGGCAGTATTATCAAACCTGCCTTTGGCAAATACCCTTTCCAGAACCTCAACAACGGATCCGGCATCCTCAATGGTGATGTTTCCGCTCATAGAAGAAAAGAACAGGGACCCGGCAATGATTCCGTTGCGGTAGGCCACTTTGGTTTGCGGATTCTCGTATTGCCATTGCGGGTCAAATGTCAGGTCGTTCATTGAAATATTTTTCATAATGGCCTCCTCAGCATATGCCCCGCGACTCCATCTCAATGCCCGAGGCTGTGCCGCTGGATTGATAGAATTCCTTAAATTCAAAATCCGCAATTTTTAGGAACAAAAAGCCAAATCGCATTGCAAAGAAAATAGTACAATAGAAAGCATGATTTTCACCGCCCCAGGGTTATCCTGTCTGAATATTTTCTTTCAGACTGATCTCTTTCGCTCAACACAAAATCGGACTGCGCAACATCCTCAGCAGAATCTATTTCTGATTTTATTTTCAAAATCTCATCTATATTTTCCAAAAATACATCTGTCATATCAGGATCAAAATGCCGGCCTCGCTCTTTCCTGATAATTTCAAGGGCAACTTCCACAGGATAGGACTCTTTGTAAGGACGTTTAGACGTAAGCGCATCAAAAGTGTCCACCAGGCCGACAATTCTGGCTGCCAGAGGAATGACATCCCCGGAAAGGCCCTGGGGATATCCCTTGCCGTTCCATTTTTCATGGTGAGAGAGGGCTATCTGCGTTGCAACCTGTAATATTGCCGATTTAGAATTCGCCAGGATTTTTGCTCCTATAGTGGTATGGGTCTTCATGAAATCGAATTCTTCTTTTGTTAATTTGCCGGGTTTCATCAGAATATTATCGGGAATTCCAATTTTTCCCACATCGTGCATGGGAGCAGCATAGAGAATATCCTGGACCTTCCTGGCCGGCAACCCAAGTTTTTCGGCTAACAGGGCGCTGTATCGACTAATGCGAACGATATGGGAGCCCGTGTCTTCATCTTTATACTCAGCAGCTATTACAAGCCGGTTAACGGTGTCAATGTAAGCTTCCCGTAGTTCCTGGTTAACAGCGTTCAAAGCTGAGACCGTCTTGTTCAAATCATCAGCATATTTCAAAAGTTGCTTCCTGGCAATTTGCAAATCTTTCTGTTTTTCTTTTTCAGCTTTGTAAGCCATAACAAGATCATGCGAATATTTTTTCAGTTGATCGGCATATGAATAACCGGCAAATAAATCATTTTTCTCCATAAAAATGCTCCTTAAAGACCTCTTCCCCGCTTTCAGCCTGAAAAATATGATAATCCTCAACCCTGAGAGCCATCTCCACCAGTCTTCTAATCTCTTCCTGGTCATCTACTATTAGGATTTTTTTCGCTGTATCGGAAGCATCCAGCATCAGGTTTTTTTCTTATTTATCGTCATCTCCTTGATTTTCATATCAATCTTCTCAGTTATAACGTTTAAGGACTTACGGTCGAATACCAATATAAAGCTCCCTCCTATATCAAGTGTTGGGTCCATAAATTCCGTCTGGATACAGAATATGTAATCCGCATCCTTACCGAATTCGATAGCCAGGGCTTCCAGGATTGCCCCGATCATGTCATAGGCCAGCAGGGGCACGGAGGGTATCAACGCTATATTCAAAAAGTCGGCTAACGTGGTCAAAAAAGCCCCTGCCAGGATGTTTCCTACCTCTTTGATGGCTGAACAATCGATTTCCTTTAAAAATTTAGTCTGCCCGGCAGGCCGCTTCATTAATATATCCACCAGGTTAAACACGCTCTGCCTGGGAAATATCAACAGGGACCTTCCCCGGGTATCACCCATAAGGTTCGTATATACCACAGCCACCAAGCTTTCCGGCGGCCCGACCAGTTTCACCACCTTCTTCAGGGAGACCGCTTTCACTTCCGGCACAGATATCATAATCTTTCTACCAACCAATTGTGAGAGAGCGTTGGCAGCGTGACCGGCCCCAATAGTGCCTACCTCCTTTAAGGCATCAATCTGTTTTTCACTCAATATGCCAAAATCATTCATAGTAGTTCCTCCCTTCAGTCAAAAATCCATAGTCAAAATGGCGCCATTAAATTCGAAACTGGATAACACATAAAAATCGCAATACATGCCCAAATTTCAACTTTCCTTTCCCAAGCTTCAATTTTTTTTCCTTACACGAACGATGGCACATCCAATATAAAGGCCACCTTTCCATCTCCCAGGATAGTAGCGCCGGCATAACCCTTGACTCCTTTTAGATAGCTATCCAACGACTTAATAACGATTTCCTGCTGTCCTAACAGAGAATCGACCACCAAGCCCGCCGGTTTTCCGCCAACTTCCACTATTAGGGCATTGAATTCCGACTTTGACTCTTCTTTTAGATCAAGCCCCATGGTCCTGTCTAATTGTATAAGAGGAACAACTTCCTCTCTCAAGAAAATTGCCTCTTCCCCCTTAATTGTTTTTACATCAGCGGCTCTGACACTCACTATCTCCTGCACATCAGCCAGGGGAACGATAAAAATTTCCTCCCCCACCATAACCAGCAGGCCCCGTGCTATTGCCATGGTCAGGGGTAATTTCAGAACGGTTTTGGTCCCGGCGCCTTTCTCTGAATCTATGACCAGCATGCCGTCAATGGATTCTATTGTTGTCTTAACCACGTCCATCCCAACCCCCCTGCCGGAGACATCCGTAGCCTTTTTGCAAGTAGAGAGGCCGGGAGCGCATATCAGCATCAGTTTCTCTTTGTCATTCAGCTTAATACTTTCTTCCAGAGTTATAATACCTTTCTTTATGGCCATGTCAAGAATCCGGTCAGCATCTATCCCCATTCCGTCATCCGAAATTTCTATGATCACGTGCTCCTTTTTACGATTTGCTGTCAGTTTTATGGAACCGGTCTCAGGCTTTCCAGCGCTCTTTCTTTCCGCAGCAGATTCGATCCCATGGTCAACAGAATTCCTGAGCAAATGAATCAGGGGATCGCTGATCTTATCCAGTATGGTCCTGTCTACCTCGATTTCTGTCCCTTCTACTATGAAGTCAACTTTCTTGTTCTCCACTCTGGCCAGGTCTCTTACCATTCTTGGGAACCTGTTAAAGATCATATCAACTGGAACGAGCCTTGCCTGCATCACCTCATCCTGAACATCAGTGATCAATCGATCCAGATGGGTAATGGTCTCTATTAGTTCGGGTATCTCATGAATCGAGCCGATCCGGATCAATTTGATCTTGTCGATGACCAACTCCCCAACCAGGTTCATGAGTTTGTCAAGTCGTTCTATGTCCACCCGGACGCTCTGGGCTGTCGTAGTCAAGGAAGGAGCTTTTATTGCGAGCCTGCCAACAGTTAAAATATCCACGCTGTCTATCTCTGACACGGCTTCGACGGCCTTCCTAATATTTTTTTCATTCTCAGTGGTTGCAAAAAAGACCGTGAACAATTGATCAAACTTCTCATCTTCTATGTCTCTGACTTCGGGTGTCGTGTTGACTATTTCGCCGATTTTGCCCAGACTTTTCAGCACCATAAAGGCCCTGATCGATTTGAATACACAGTCGTCTTTCAATTTAACCTTGATCTCAATGTTAAATTTCTTTTTTTCCGGGGTACCTTTTTCCGGCTCTACAGGCACCTGCCCCTCTTCTGCTGTCTCGGGCTTAAAAGGAGGCCCCGCAAGAGATATCGTCTTAACTTTGTCTATCAGGGGGGTTATCTCTATTTCTCTTTTTTCCTGTTTTGCCACACCACTTACAAGCGTCTCCAGGAGGTCAAAAGTTTGAAATAGTATATCTATAACAGAAGAATCGGGTTTTATGTTCTGGCTTCGCAACCTGTCCATGAGGCTTTCCATCTCGTGGGCGAGCGTCGATATTTCTTCATACTCCATGGAGGCCGCGCCACTTTTTATGGTATGGGCATGGCGAAATATCTCATCTATGAACTCCCTTCTGCCCGGATCCTTCTCTAATTCCAAAAGGGCGCTGTTCATATCCTGAAGGTTCTCTTGTGCCTCAGCGATAAATGCCTTCATATATTTAGAATTATCGCTCATCTTTCCTGCTTTCTCCACCATCCAGAAACCAGTTTCCAGCATCCGGTTTCAAGTTTCCAGCATCTTCATTATCTCTTCCGCCATCTTATCTAAAGGAACCACCTTATCCACAATCCCCGCTTCAACTGCCGCTCTGGGCATACCATACACCACACAGGTATCCTTATCCTGGGCAATTGTCCTGCCCTTATTCTCCTTTATGGCCTTCATTCCCTTTGCTCCGTCGCTGCCCATGCCCGTCAGAAGAACTCCTACAATTTTATTCCCGTAGGCCTCTGCCGCTGAAAGCATCATGGTATCAACCGTGGGCCTCAGGCCATGGACAGGAGGATCCTGATTAAGACTTATAACACCACCAGCCATATTATTGCCTGTTGTTTCTATCATTATAGACATGTGATAATCACCAGGCGCAATCAATGCCTTTCCCTGTTCTATTTTATCACCAGCTTTTGCCTCTCTTATATCTATTTTAGATTCCCTGTCGAGTCTGGCGGCAAACGTTTCAGTAAACCCTTTGGGCATGTGCTGCACAACCAATAATCCTGCGGGAATATCAGGGTCAAGCTGGGGGAGAATCTTCTCTAAGGCACGAGGTCCTCCCGTGGATGCTCCAATAGCCACAACCCCGACTCCCGGAACAATTTTCCCGGGTTTATGTTTTATATACTTTTCAGAAATCTTTTTAGGCCGTATGAATCCAAGGTTATTAAAATCGACCGAAGCAGCCATTTTTACCTTGGCTATCAATTCATCGCCTATCGCTCTTATATCTCCTGATATAGGCCCTGATGGCTTGGAAACAAAATCGACCGCTCCGTACTCCAGTGCACGAAAGGTAGCCTCTGCCCCTTTTTGAGTATAGGCGCTGATCATGACCACAGGAGTGGGAATCTCGCTCATGATATAACCCAGGGCGTGCAAACCATCCAGACGCGGCATTTCAATATCGAGGGTAACCACGTCGGGTCTTAGCTCGGTTACTTTCTTAATACCGTCTTCACCATCTCTGGCCGTAGCCACCACCTTGATCTCCTCATCAGAATTGAGAATGTCTGAAATCATCAGCCTCATCAAGGCGGAATCATCCACCACCAGAACACGAATCTTGTTAGTCATCTTTTTCCTTCACTATTTCCAGTAGCTCTCATAACAATGTTTTTGGAGTCAACATCCAGCATCGAGTTTCAAATTTCAAGTTTCTCTACCCGCCCAGGATCTTCTCAATTTCCTCGGTCACCTTTTCAGGCTGAAAAGGCTTGACCACAAAACCCTTTGCTCCCGCATCAATAGCTTCCTTCACCAGCGCCTGCTGGCCTAAGGCGCTGACTACGAGTATCTTTGCCTCGGGATCTATCTTCAGGATTTCCCTTATCGATTCGATGCCCCCAACTTCCGGCATAACGATATCCATGGTTACCAAATCCGGCTTCAACTCTTTATAAAGCCTGAGTGCCTTTCCGCCATCTTCGGCCTCTCCGGCGATCTCATAACCTTTTTCTACAAGGATGTCAGACAACATCATCCTCATAAATGCCGCATCATCCACGATCAAAATTTTTGCCCTCATAATCCCTCCTCAAATTTCTCTGTTGCCGTGTAAAGCGCTTTTTGTCCTCACTACCCCTGTTTCAAGAAAAAATTCCACACAGCGACCATAATTCCCTTCTGTATCTTCCGCCACGAGCCTGATTTTTCTTTTCTTTAATTCACCCTTCACCGCAACAACATTTCTCAACCCAATATGCAACTCACTATTTCGATTCACATTTGGAAACATATTTGCCCCTCCCGCTATCTTGGCCTTTATCCGCCTTCTGACCGCACCCAGATCGATCATCTCTTTCAGCATAATCTCCACGGCAGTATTGGCGAACCTGGCCCTGTTGTTTTTTGCCTTAGCCATGTTGATATCCGGCAGCATAATGTGAGCCATGCTCCCTATCCCCATCAATTCATCGTAAAGCATGACAACCACACAGGAACCAACCGGCGGTGTGACCAACATATGAGGGTTCGTGGCTGTTTTCACCTCACCCAGACCGACATTGATTTTTTTGTTCAGCATTAAGTTTCAAGCATCCGGTTTCAAGTTTCAAGCATCCAGCATCAATCCCCCACCGTCTCTTCCATCCTTTCCACCTCTTCGGGAGAAAGCACCTTGCCGAGTTTCAGCAGGACAAAGAGACGGTCCTCGAGCTTCCCGATCCCTTCAATATATCTTGTATCTATCCTGTTCTCTATAAGGGAGGGGGTCGGATCAATATCCTCCGCAGAGATTCTGAGTACCTCGGGGACAGAATCAACAAGCATGCCCACTGTGTTATCATCAACATCAACCACTACGATTCGGGTTTCTTCGTCATGCTCGGATGCAGGGAGATCAAACTGTTTGGCTAAATCAATAACAGCAATCACCTGCCCCCTGAGGTTTATTACCCCTTCGATAAAAGACGGGGCCTTTGGCATTCGGGTTATATGGGTCATTTCAATAATCTCTTTCACCTGATCTATCCTGACTCCGAACTCTTCCCTTCCAAGGCGAAAGATTACTACCTGAATCTCTTTTCCGGCAGTTCTATCTTCTAACATCTTTATCTCCTCCCACCTTAAATTTTGCCGTCAATTCAGCTAATTTAATTGCCATATCTGACAGCTCCTGGGCGGATGAGGCCATCTCTTCCATGGAAGCTGTCTGCTCCTCGGTGGAGGCCGATACCTCCTGTACAGCCGAGGCATTCTCTTCGGCCGTCGTTGATATCTCCTCCATGAACTTCACTATCTTTTCGATACCCTCTACGATCTGCTGACTTGCGCTTGCGACCTGCTGGCTCACGGCGCCTGCTTCCTCCACCCCTTTGATAATCTCTTCAAATGCCACAGCGGATTCTTTAGCCACTTCCATCCCCTCGGCCACCTCTTTACTTCCTGAATTTATGGAAGTAGCCGTCTTTTCTGTTTCTGCCTGTATCTCTGCAATCAGGTCGGAAATCTCTTCGGCCGACTTTTTAGAACCTTCTGCAAGTTTGCGGACCTCCTCGGCCACCACCGCAAACCCTCGACCTGATTCACCGGCCCTGGCCGCTTCAATGGCCGCATTTAAGGAGAGAAGATTGGTCTGGTTGGCAAAACCGGTAATTACCTCAACAATCCGGCCTATCTGCTGGGACCTGTCTTTCAGCCCACGAACAGAACTGACCGATTCATTGATTACGGAATCTATCTGCCCCATCTTTTCTACTGCCTTCCGGGTGGCATTCTTGCCGATCTGTGCCTTTTCAATGGCCTCCATGGATGCGACTGAGGCCGACTGCGCAGCAGAGGCGTTTTCTTTTATAGTAGTTGAAATATCCTCTATAATCTTTGATGTCGTTTCAGTGGCCTCGGCCTGTTTGGTCGAACCGGTGGCAACCTGCTGAACCGTGGAAGAGACCTCCTCGGTAGTAGCATTCATCTCCTGGGCCGAGGAAGATAACTCCTGGGATGTTGCAGATACCTTCTCCGCTGTATTCTGGGCCTCACCAACGAGACCTCTAAGACTCTCCACCATCTGCTGAAAGGCAGCGGCCAGCATGCCCACTTCATCTCCTGCTTTCACCTCTACATCACGGGTCAGATCACTATTAGCAACGGTCTGGGATGCAGATACCAGTTGGCGGACAGGAATAGTTATAGCTCTGGTGATCACAACACCTGCCGTAATGCCAGCCAATAGAGTAATCAACACAGAGACAATGAGCAAGAGTATTGTGTTGGAAAATATTGCCTGCACCTGAGATTTCTGGTCTGCACGGACTGTCTTGCAGATTTCCTGGGCCTCCCTTGCGGCCTGGACCATAAGGTTAGCCCCATCATTTTGCGCTTTCATAAGGCCAGCGAATTTATCAAATGCGGCGTCATAGGCCTTCACCGCTGCAATGACCTTGTCGATCTGTTCGATATTCTGAGCCAGCTTGAACCGGGGCTTGAGATCTGTGGACAGATTGTAGATCTTAGCCATCAGATCTTGGTGCTTATCCTTCCACCCTTGATCGCCATTGGTGATGATGAATTCTTTCTCGTTCTTGCGTACCTCTATAAACCACTTGATCAGCCGATTGGCGTCATCGGCCTTGGCCATCTTGTCATCCAGAAAGACTGCGTCTTTCTCTTTCCTTTCGGCAAGTTGCTTCTTCTGATCCGCCCGGATGACGTCGGCTTGTGCGAGAGACTCACGAGCCTGTATCCTCATTTTTTCCATACTTAGGTTTTTCTTGTTCTCTAAATCCACATAGGAATCAAAAGCCGCTGCATATTCATGGAATCGCCTTGTCATCTCATCCATCTGGTCTTTGTTAACCTGCTGCTTGAATTTGGCTTTTGTCTCCTCTACCTGTTTAAACATCGCTGATAGGATCTCAGCATTCTCGTTAATGTAGGATTTGTCATGCCTAAACATGAAATTCTTCTCAGCTCTTCTTGCCTCCAGAGAAAGCCTTACAAGACGATTGGCATCATCTGCCTTCTCGACCTTGTCCAAAATCCTGGATAACGAAGAGTAACTAATAGCTCCAACGACGAGGATTAATAGTACTAATCCCCCAAAGCCCAGCGCCAACTTCCTTCCGATTGTCATTCTCATATTTTCACCCCTATCCTTATTTAAGCTTCGAGTCTTGCGTCATGTGCTTTTGGCTCACAGCTCATTTTTTCCTGTATATTCTCTCTCTGATACTCACCGGCTGAAATAGCCCTGCCGGTTTTCCGGCAAGGCTTTCGGTCTTTCCAAGTATCAGGTATCCGCCTCGATTTAACGCCTCATAGAATTTATCAAACAGTTTTACCTGCTGGTCCCTTGAAAAGTATATCAACACATTTCTGCAAAGTATGATATCTAAGTGGACAAGGGGCCTGTCGGAGATCAGATCATGCCGCTTAAATCTCACCATCTGTTTTATCTCTTCTTTTAGGTTGTATTTCAGGTTGCAGTTGAAATACCGCCTCAGTATTTTTTCATCAACCTTAGACACAGACCCCGCTTCATACTCTCCCTTTTTAGCCTTTTTCATGACTTTCTCGTCGATATCTGTGGCATAAATAGAGATAAGAAAATCATCTATCCTGTCCCGCAATATCTCGTGGAATAAAATGGCAATGGAATAGGGTTCTTCTCCGGTGGCACATGCGGCGCTCCAGACGCGGATTATTTTCTTCCCCTGTTTTTTCTTCAATGATACCAATTCCGGGATAACCTTGTCTTCTATTATCCTGTAGGTGCTGCTGTCCCTGAAAAAATCGGTCACATTGATAGTGAGAACATCAAAGAGCCTGTCGTATTCCGAGGGGTCTCTTTTCAGGACAACCATGTATTCCATATAGGTATCCACTCCAGTTGCCCTCAACCTTACATCAATCCTCCGCTTCAGGCATTTCTCCCTGTACTGGCTGAGATCCAATCCCCTTTCCTTAAATATTCTTTTCCAGAGGGCATGGAATGCCTGGTCGTTAGTAAATGTCATCAATCCAAAATCCCTACTCAATCTCCCCCTTTTCCACCAGCTCAAGGAATACCGGGACTATTTTCGGATCAAGCTGGGTGCCGGCAGCATCTTTAATTATTTCCAAGGCCTTTTCTTTTGGAAAGCCTCTGCGGTATGGCCTGTCCGCCAGTAGCGCCTCATAGGTATCGGCAACGGCCAGAATGCGGGCTCCTAACGGGATATCCTCTCCTTTAAGGCCGTCCGGATACCCGTTGCCGCCATACCGCTCATGATGATGGCGAGCCAACGATGTTATCTCCCAGGGGAACTCGGCCTTTTCGATTATTCTGGCGCTAAGAACAGGATGCTCCTTAATAACAGCAAATTCAGCATCGGTCAGAGGGGCGAATTTCAAGAGGATCCCCTCCTGGACACCGATCTTGCCAATATCATGCAATATACCGGCAATCCTGATACGTTCGATTTCAGATTCAGGGAGATTCATGCCCCTGGCTATAACAGCAGCATATTTAGAAACCCGTTCAGAATGACCGCGAGTATAAGGGTCCTTTGTCTCTATGGCTTCAGCCAGAGCGCTGACGGTGCTGAGATAGCTTTTGAGCAACCCCTCGTATAATTTTGCATTTTCGATAGCAACCGCAACATGACCGCTCATGCTGGATAACAGCCGGGCGTCTTTCCGGCTAAATGGTTTTTTAGACTCTTTCTCTCCAAGATTAATCAGACCTACAAATTTATCCTTCATTATTAGAGGACAGAATAGAGCGATCTCAAATCCGATTTTTTCCGACATCTTGCCGAAGAATTCTCTTATGAACAATTCGTCTATATCGGAGAGCAGAATCGGTTTTCTCCAATCAACAATCCATTTAACAACATCCTTTTCTATTTCTATGCTACTTTCTTCCTGGATGTGTTTTTGTTTTGAGCCTTTAACCGAGCTAATGCTCAACTCCAGAGACTTTTCATTAAAAAGCATCAGACATCCCGACTCGACCCGCATAAGTTCAACAAACATGTCAATAGCCATATCGGTTAGTTTGTTCAGATTGAGACCGGAGACTAATAGTTTGCCCTCAATATAGACGGCATAAGACCAAAAGCTTACCTCATCCAATTCTTTTTCAGCAATTTTTCTTAAATGCTTATCCTTAAACGACCTTAGGTTTTGATTTTCCATGGCCTTTTCGATTTCCCGGATCAATTCGTCAAGATCAAAGGGTTTCTCCATAAAACTATCACAGCGGTTATATAAAGCATCAATTACCAGATTCTTTTCACCGTATGCCGTCATCATTATAACGGGCAAGAAGCCATAGTTTTCGCGAATGTTTCTTAACAATTCTATGCCGTTCATCCCAGGCATGATATAATCTAACAATACCAGATCAATCTTACTGTGATTATCACTAAGGTGTTTAAGGGCCTCTTCAGCGCTCAAAGCCTCCAAAACCTGGTAACCCCTGTGCCTCAATCCCCTTGCTAAACTCTCGACCTGTACTGTTTCATCATCAACAACAAGTACGTTCATAAGATTGACCTCCTAAATAAAACATCCGGAACCAGCCTCCAGCCCACAGCGAGACCTGGCTTTGGTTTCCCCTTCCTTTTTCTGATATGAAAAGCATTTATCGTGCCATGGAGGAATATTTCCGGAACACGAACAAAAAGGCACGTAAATTCAAGAAGTTAAATACGAAAGGTTTTGCGGGTGAGCTGTTCGGCAGAAGTTTGGATTAGTATGGTTGATGTGCCGATTTGGCATATTCCACAAATAAAACTTTTTAAGATCACATAGTTATAGGCTATAGTGCCATTTTGGGATGGTCTATTCTGGAAACTGGCTGCTGGAAATTCGAAACTACTCCACTCCGTAAGATCTCAGTCTCCTGCGGAGCGTGTTCAGACCGATACCCAGGACCCTTGCAGACTGAACCTTGTTTCTCCTTGTCCCGGCATAGACCTTGAAAATATGTGCCTTTTCCACTTCTGAAAGTGGAGTAACAGGTTCAAATCCTATCTGAGGGTCATGGCTTGATATCGCTTTTCGCTTTTGTAAATGATCAGGAAATTGATTTGCAGAGATGGGCCTGCCCTTGGCCAGGTTCACTGCCGACTGGAGAATAGACTTGAGTTCCCTGATATTTCCGGGATAGTCATAGTCCATAAGAACGGACATGGCTTCTTCTTCAATGCTACTGCTTTCACTAACACCACAGAATTCATCCAGGAATTTCTTTGTCAGCAGAGGGATGTCCTCCTCCCTTTCCTTGAGAGGCGGCAGATGAAGCCATGCCCCCCTGAGCCGGTAGTAGAGATCTTTTCGAAACATCCCTTTTGCCATCAACCGGTCCGGATCCGCATTGGTGGCTGTGATAAAGCGAACATCCACTTTTTGAGGCTTGCTGATCCCTAACTTGCTGTATTCTCCTTCCTGTAAAACCCGCAACAGTTTTCCTTGAAGCTCGAGGGGCAAACTGCCTATCTCATCCAAAAACAGGGTCCCACGGTTCGTATATCCCAGATAACCCTTACGTTCCTTCTCTGCCCCTGTAAAGGCGCCCCTGGTGTGGCCAAAAAATTCGGCATCAAACAGGCTGCCCGTAAGCGAGGCCATGTTGACCGGGACAAAGGAGAATTTGGCCCTGGGGCTGGCCGCATGAATGGCCCTGGCCAGAAGTTCTTTGCCGGTACCACTCTCTCCGGTGATCAAAACAGGCACATCGCTCCCGGCATGGAGTTCTGCCTCCTTAAAGATCCTGAGTATCCTGGCAGACCTTGTTACCATAGGCTTAAAGACTTCTGGGTGTATCAGCCGTGGCAGGATCTTCTTTTTCCCGAGATCAAGAATATCAAGCAGCCGTTTCCTTTCCAGGGCACGATTTATTGCCGAGACCAGATCATCTCTGGAGATCGGCTTCACCAGGTAGTCATAGGCCCCCTTTTTCAGACATTCCACCGCAATCCTGGCCTCGTCAATTGCCGTGACCATAATACATTCTGTGGTAAGGCTGATTTTCTTGATTGATTCCAGCAGCTCCATACCACCTATGCCCGGCATGGCTATATCGATCAGGGCGATATCAAAGGCCTCTCCCTTTTCAAAAAGGGCCACCGCTTTTCCGGGATCACTCTCAAGTTGCACATTTTCAAGACCGGAGGAAATCAATCCTCTCCTGACGCTATCCAGAAAGGCCTGCTCATCGTCAATAACAAGTATGTTCTTATCCACTTTGAATATCCTCAATTAGTAATTGCGGCATCGTTCATAACAAGCGAAAAGTAGTTTCCAGTTTCAAATCCCCTATTATTGCTTCCTGGTCTGTCTTTTCACATTGCGTAATATTATCTGAAAGGTGCTTCCTTCACCAGGCGCACTCTTTACCTTGATCCGCCCCCCGAGCCCGTCAATGAGGTTATGACAAACATACAGGCCCAGACCGGTTCCCGTCCCGGGTGTTTTGTTCGTAAAGAAGGGGTCAAATATTTTCTTTATGGTTTCATCATCCATGCCGCAGCCATTGTCACTCACCTCGATCATTAAATGATCCCGTCTTGTTTTTCCCGGCACAACATTGATCCTTACCCGGGAATCTTCTTTGTCTGCGGCCTGGGCAGCATTGAGCAGAAGGTTGATCAATACCTGCTCGAGAGACTGGGGATCGGTGAAAATCGGGGGCAGGTCTTCGGGAATAGATACTTCAAGAAATTTAACCATCTTATCTATCTGGGATTTGCAAATGGCAATCCCCTTTTCTATCACCTCCTTCAGGTCAACCCGACGCTTTTCCCCCCGATCCCTCCTTTGGGTAAACTCTTTCAGCCTGGACACCGTGGCATTGATTCTATGGGAGCCATGTTCCATGTTATCCAGGAGTTTAAAGATATCCTTACGGAATTCAGGGTAAGACATACCGAACAGTGCAAAATCCTGATGACCCTCAACATAATCATCAATGATGGGTATCAGCTCCTTTAGGTAATCCCGAAGGATAGGGATGTTGAAGCTGATGAAGTTGTTGGGGTTATTTATCTCATGGGCAATGCCTGATACGAGAAGACCAAGGGAGGACAGCTTTTCGCTCTTCATGAGTTGCCTCTCTGTTCGCCTTGCCTCTGTCATGTCGGTTATCTGGATAATGGCGGCCCCAAGTCCACTATCCTTTCCTTTCAGACTATATATGGCAACCTTTTCCGATATACTGGACCCCTTGTTCCCTTTTTGTTCGAAGGTTGCATCCTTACCGTTTGAAACCGCCGAAGGAATGTTGCACCCCTTACACGGAACTGACCTTCCCTTGAATGCCTTATAACATGGCTTCCCGAGGACATCCTCGGGTTCGGTTACCTGATGGTACTCACAAGCAGCCCTGTTGAGCATCTTAACAGACAGGTCTCTTTCAACTGTAATCAAAGGATCTCGAACTCCATCAAAAATCGTCTGCAGCATGGTCAAGCTTTTCCGATTTTGCTCCTCTGAGTGTTTTATCTCGGTAATGTCTTCAGATGTAATGATAGCTCCCCTGGAGAACGGAGCTATCGTTACAGATAAAAACCTGTCCCCGTATCTTAGTTTATCAAATTTTTTTATTCTGTGTGATTGGATACATTTCATCAGCCTGGCATGCATGTCAATCTCATGCTTTCCCGCATAATCTTTATACATCACATCACCAATATCAGGCATCCTCTCGCATGAATTCTTTTTTGCCAGGTTGACGTCCTTGATTTTCCCTTCATTGTCCACCACTACGGTTTGAACAGGATTGTTTTCAAACATGGCCCTGTATCTGGTCAACATCTCCTCCGCCTGCCTGCTCTCAAGAACTTTTGCCTCTAACCCCTTGATTCTTTGTTCCAGCTCTTCATACGTCGGCTTTTTGCCCATTAAAAAACCTCCAATTTCACTAAAAACAAAAAAGGCTCATACACATTCATATCTTTTGCATTGTGTATGAGCCTTTATTAACCATATAAAATCGCCTCCAGCTTTGATTTCTTCCACTATATTTTATCATTAGTGAAAGGAGAAAACACCAATTACCATGCTTTTGAATCAATTGAGATACGTTCTTGCATAATATCACCCCCTGGTGTCTATCTTTCCTAATATATTTATAATTTTACTCATTTTTAGAAGACAAAGGCAACCGGACCCTTTGTCTTTTTGTGTTTTAGTTTATAAACAATCTGGAGCAACGCCGCATCTTTTAGAAAGCTGTAAAAACGAAACAATGATGAAGAAAATTTATCGTCACTTACTTTTACTCCAATCAATTTTGCCGGCCTGTTTTCAATGATAATGAAAAAATCGACTTCATGTTTTTCTTTGTCCCGCAGGTAATAAAACGCTGTCTTATTACCTGTTGTGTCTTCAATAAAGTGGAGTTCCCGCAAAAGAGCGCAGGCCATTATATTTTACATTTTTCATTGGAAACTCCTTTAGTCAATTGCTTAAATTATTACTCAAGTTTCTATCCAATCAGCTCTGCAACCTTCTTTATCAATGCCAACAAACTGAAAGGTTTTGCAAAATAGTCGTCAGTGCCGGCGGCAAGGCCCTCTTCCCATTCCATTTCGCAATCGTTAAATTTTTAATAAAAATTTAACGACCGTTCCTTTCCCATGCTGGCTTTTTACATGGATTGTTCCGTTGTGAGCTTCAATGATATATTTTACAATCGTCATGCCCAAACCGGCGCCCTCGACGGCGGTGCTGGACATGTCAGCCCGGTAGAACTTGTCGAATACCTTATCGGCCTGTTCAGTGGTCATGCCGATTCCTTCATCTTCTATGAATAGCTGGTAGTATTTGTCTGTCTTTTCCCCTCTTATTGCGACCGCTGTGTTGCTGGAAGAAAATTTGACGGCATTACTGAGAAGATTTTCTAAAACCAGCCCCATCTTCTCTCTGTCCAGGCTTATGCTGTCTTTTCCTTCGGGTAAATCAATTTTAAACACACAGTCAGGGTAACGCTCCTGAAATGCAGATACGCTTTCTCTGATCAATTTTGTCATATCCACGGATTCTTTTTTTATTTGAATTCCAAGGCCTGATTCAATGTTTAATATGTACAGCATGTTGTTGACAATGGCGGCGAGGTGTCTTGACCGGTCGTTGATATATGTCAAAAACTCCTTTGTCTCTTTTTCCTGAATATCATCGCGCGATATGAGAAGTTCAGAATACCCCTGGATGGAGGTCAGCGGCGTCTTCAGCTCATGGGCCGCTGTGGAGATTAATTCTGTCTTCATGCGGTCTATTTCATGTTCCCGTGTTACATCTTCCATAAGGATTATAGTTCCGACATACGCACTTTTCTTATCTTTTATGGGCGTTCTCTTTGCCCGTATGATCCGTGGATGTTTTTTATCTTTTCCCGGAAGTTCAAAGTCAAGAAAAAGTTCTGTCTTTGTTTTGTCCGGGGTGGATTTGAAAAATTCTTTTAAGCTCTTATCACGGGTGGCAACATCGATGGGCCGGTCAATCACTTCGCTGAAGCGGACACCCAAAAGTTCTTCAGCAACCCGGTTCATTAAGATTATTCTGTTGTATTGGTCGGTGACTATGAGGCCGTCGGCAATAGACTTGAGGATGCCGTCTATTTTGTCCCTTTCCTCCTCTGTGTCATAGAGGGCGCGTCTGAGTTCTTTGGTTCTCACTTCCACCATATTCTCCAGACTCTCAGAATACTCCTTTATTTTCTCCTCTGCCTGCTTGCGCTTGCTGACGTCCTGGAAAGTTTCTATCGCGCCAACAATCTTTCCCTGTTGGTCTATCAATGGCGCCGCTGTAAAGAAAATCCATTTGCCTTTTTCTCCCAAATCAGGATAAAAGTTTTCACCTTCATACGCCCCTTCAATCAGAGTAGATTTATTATAGCTAATATGCTTATAACGTTCGACCATTTCTTCCTCTGTCGACCCATCCACTATAAAATCTGCCATAACCGGTCTTTCTTCATGATAGAAAGCAAGCCATTGTTTTTTTGTACCCACCGCTTCAGAAGCGGAAAAACCGGTTAAATTTTCACATGCCTTGTTCCAGTGTGTGATGGTGTGATTGATGTCAATGATAAAGGTTGGGACCGAATTTCCCTCAACGGCTTGTTCAAGTCTTTTTTCACTGTTCCGCAACTCCTCCTCTGCACGCTTACGCTCGGTGATGTCTTTCGCATATTCAATGACACCAACAATATCACCTTCGATATTTCTAAGGGGAAAAGACGAGAGATCAATCCACCCAGTGGGATTTTCCTCTGAAGGATAAGGCACGATTGTGTTATGGGTTTCTCCTGTTTCAATGGCCTTCAGAGATGGACACCAGGGACAAGGGGTGTCTCTCTTCTGATAGACCTCGTAACACTTCCTTTCAGCGAACTTTCCCTCTTTTGAGTACATCTCCTCGATCCACGGATTAACACGAACAATTTTCAGGTTGAGATCCAATACACTGATCCCGTCTTTGATTGCGTTGAAAACATCCTGGAGAAACCTTTCGCTCTCTTGCGGTGCCTCTTCCGCCTGTTTGCCTTCAAGAGCTTTTGCCTCTAACCCCTTGATTCTTTGTTCCAGTTCTTCATACGTCGGCTTTTTGCCCATTTAAAAACCTCCAATTTCACTAAAAACAACTGAACACATTATAACTATTTAAAAATACAGCAATAGTCAACCAAAACATAGCAAAACCATCCCCAGTGGAATATGCTATGCATTCCAAAGGGCAGGCAATCCAAAATCCGCAATGGGATCGACAGAGTTCACAGCCACACCTATAGGAAGATTATCCATGACCGCTCTGATGAAGGATTCGCTCTCCTATGGACAGAATTATGTTTATCCCGACCAGGCTTGCATCGTTCAACCTTGCTTGCAAAAGAACCCGGGGTTGGGCAATTCCTTCTCTCTCATAGCATAAAGGCCGGAACACGCAGGATCGACGGGTCTGAAAAATCGAATGTATCGGATGTAACCATCACTGAAAAGGGCGCCCCCCACTTTTCTGCCAGAGACCGGATTAAACGGGTACCATTGAATCTTAAACGCCCGGTTTTACATTCCACAGGGAACGCTACATCCTGCACATGAAAGATGAAATCAATTTCCTGCCTGCCAACCCTCCAGAATGTCAAGATTTCATCCATTTCTCTCAGGCGAAGAAACACATCATTTTCTACAATCCTCCCTAATATTTCGGGAAAAGTATCCAGCGGTCCATACCGGTGTGCTGCAAGGGAGGGAGTACTCAGATAGACTTTTTTCCCTGTCCTTCCGGATTTTCTTTTGGAACGTGTATAGTTAAAACAGTATTGTACAAGATATCCGGCCATCAATGCCTCAGTAAGCCTCTTTAGCCTGCCTGTGGAAACCCCGACGTCCCCGGCAAGGGTGTTGTATTCTATTAGCTGTCCATATTCACTGAGGTAGATTCCATAAAGCATTTCCAGGTCAATAGGATTTTCACCTCCAAAACGGGCGGGAAGATCGTATCTCAGTATTTTTTCGACAACCACCTCTTTAATATAGCGACGTCTGGATTCCTCATCATCGAGTTCCTTTAACTGGGGAAAGCCACCCCACCTCAAATAGTCGAGATATGCCCTGGTAAGACGGGACCTGTTCGCCCCGTAAAAAAGGGCTGTTTCAGTGGGGATCTTTCGCAAGCCGGGATCAATTTTAAACTCAGGCGGTGGTTGAAGTCCATTGATCGTCATGTAATCCCTGAAATCAGGTGGGGACAGACGCAGCATATCAAGCCGGCCGGCCAGGCTTTCTGCTGATTCCGATTCCAGCAGCAAAGAGGATGATCCGGAAACCACAAAAGTAAGCGCGGGATCTCGGTCTAAATACCGTTTAGCGATGTCAGACCAGCGAGGAACAAGCTGAATTTCATCTAAGAAAATGTATGTTTTCTCCTTGATACGTCCAATGGATTCATCAAGGAAATCCAAAAGATACGCGTCCAGCACCCTTTCCAGGACATTATCATCTTTCAAAACAAGATCCCTGTCAAACTGGAAGTAGCATATCCTTTTGGCCGGAATCCTGTTTGCGCTTAGTTCCCCCACTAATTGTTTTAGAAGGGTTGTCTTTCCTATTCTCCGCAATCCTCCAATACCTAATGAGAGGGAGCCATCTATCAACTTCAGCATATATTCGAAAACGCGCCGTTTTGGCCACGTCCATTCAGGCAGAGCTTGCCCTTCCCAGTGAGGGTTGAATGTATTTATCAGGTAAATCATATTTCCTCCGGTAAAATGCATTTTTAAGGTTTGGTATTTATCATAAAATGCATTTTAAGGCAAGCTTTTTTTATCCGTCAAATGCCTCCCGCACCGCCTTAGCCATATTTGGGATAACTCTGGCGCGTTTTCCCTATGAGTCTGTCATCTCGTCCATTTCGGGTTTCAGAGCGCACGTTTCTTTCACAAATTGTTTAGATTACAAAGAACCAGGAGATAATTCTTCATAATCAAACCGAATATAATCGATTGAACAGCATATTAGCTATTTTGAGTTATGAGGCGGGTTTATTTCAGGAATGACGTCCAGATGGCATTTGTAGCCGGGCCACGCCAGGTTGGCAAGACAACCTCATGCATATCACTCACAAAAAAACATTTTTATTTCAACTGGGATAATGACGATGACCAGCGGCTTATTCTTTCAGGGCCATCTGCCGTTGCCGGTAAAATTGGGGCCGGCGAAACGCGAACAATTATCTTCGACGAGCTACACAAATATACTAACTGGAGAAATTTCCTAAAAGGTTTTTATGATTCTTATGCTCGGAACATATTCCATATCGTTGTGACCGGCAGCTCACGCCTGGATATTTACAGGAAAGGCGCAGACAGCCTTATGGGACGCTACTTTATGTATCACATGTTTCCTTTATCGGTTGCCGAAGTTGTTCATGAGGAGCTGCCGTTTATGGAAATTGTTCCGCCAAAAAAAATAAAAGAAAAAGATTTTGAGGCGCTTGAACGCTTTGGAGGTTTTCCAGAGCCCTATCTAAAACGAAATATACGTTTCTATAACCGATGGAAACAGACACGCCTGAAGCTTCTATTCCGTGAGGATTTAAGGGATACTGCAAGGATACATGAGGTCGGACAGGTGGAGTTGCTTGCCGAACTGCTCAGACAGCAGTCCGGACAGCTTGTTAACTATCTTTCCCTGGCGAGAAGAATTCATGCTTCTCAGGATTCAATACGGCTGTGGATTTCGGTATTAGAATCTCTCTACTACTGTTTTTCGATTCGACCGTGGACAAAGAATGTTTCCAGGAGCCTTCTGAAAAATCCCAAAATCTACCTTTTAGACTGGTCTCTTATTGATGATCCGGGTGCCAGAAATGAGAATTTTGTTGCCTGTCATCTCCTAAAGGCTGTTTCATGGTGGCAGGATCTGGGGCTTGGTGAGTATAGCCTCAACTTCCTTCGCACAAAAGATAAACGCGAGGTTGATTTTTTGGTAACCAAAAACAATAAGCCATGGTTTATAATAGAAGTAAAGTCGTCACAAAGCCGACCGTTGAGCAAACATCTTGAATATTTTCAAACAAGGATAGGCGCAAAACATGCGTTTCAGGTTATGATGGATGCTGCTTTTGAAAATGCTGACTGCTTTGAATTTTTATATCCGGTGCGGGTTTCCGGGCGTACGTTTCTTTCACAGCTTGTTTAGGTTGCAAAGCGAGAACGCCGCCAGGGGCCGAAAGATGCCATTTGTAGATGGACACTACTTGTTTTCCTCAACCAGCGCCTTTGCCACCCGGATATCATAAACCTGATCAGGGTCAAAGCCACCACGATTGAACATGCCGGCAGCCTGCCTGATGGCCTCGTACGGCACCCAGCCGTGTTCTTTCCACAGGTCAGGATCATCCGCACTCCACAGCCTGAACAAAATTTCTCCTCCGGATTCACGCACATAGGTTTTTGTCTGTTTGTTCTGTGGAAAAGGATAAAAATACAATCCTCTTTTGTCTTTCATAGGTTCTTCTCCTCTTACATCCTTACGTGTTCAAGGATAACATTCCTTTTAAGTGTAGCCCCTGCTATCTTTTCAAACTGCTCTGTTACATCAGACACAAAAAACCTGCATTCCCCGTTTTTGCTCAGGAGACTGTCAATATCTTTATGCTTTTCCAGAAAACCCTTTACCTTCTCTGCAACAGTTACAGAAGAGTCTATTATGTTAACTCTCTTCCCAATTTTATTCTGTATAATGTTTTTCAAGATTGGATAATGTGTGCAACCAAGAATAAGCGTGTCTATCTGCCTGACTTTCAGGGGATGCAGATATTTTTTTACTATCATTGTTGTTTCCGGTTTTTTAAGCCACCCTTCCTCAACCAATGGAACGAGAAGAGGACATGAATAGGAATAAACTTTTGTGTCAGGCTTCAGGTCCCTGATCTTTTTTGAATAAATACCGCTTTTAATTGTAGCGCGTGTTCCGATAACACCTACCCTCAGCTTTTTTGAGGTTTTAACAGAAAGCTCAACCGCAGGGGTTATTACCTCGAATATGGGGACATCGAATCTTTTTGTCACATCATCGGTTGCAACACTTGAGGCTGTATTGCATGCCATGACAATTATCTTTGCGCCTTTGCTTAAAAGAAATTCCGTATTTTCAAGGGCATACTTGATAACCGTATCAGGGCTTTTGTTTCCATAAGGGGTGCGGGCTGTATCGCCGAAATAGACGATATCATAACCTGAAAGCTCTTCCATAAGCGCCCGAACAACTGTCAGACCCCCAATTCCTGAATCGAATATTCCAATCATAATGATTATAAGTGTTAAGTCACTTTGAAAGTTCTTTCTTTACACATTCCAGCACAATGCTGTCGGGAACATCGGTACGAATGCCCGGGCATTGATTTGCCATGATGTCCCAGTTATTCATATCTACTAATACACTTTCGATAAAAGGCCACTGTTTGCACATGTGCGGCTTTACCGGATGGATCGTGCATAGACCATCCCAGAAGATGCAGTAACCGTTCTCTCCCTGGGCAAGAACAAGCCTGCTGCCCGACCTGCTGCAATAATTATCAACAAAGCTTTCCGGATCCGTCTTGATATAAGCGGCTATGGCTTTAATATCTTTCGCGGTAACATAAGTCCCCCCGTACCCCTTGCAGCAGTCACCGCATTTAGCGCATTTGAATATGTCTGATGGTTTCATTATCTTGTCTGCGTCTGTCTGTGTGGGTCTGTGGCTAATCTAAACATCATGCCTTGTCTCCATAGCCTTTCTCAAAGTAACCTGATCCACATATTTCAGATCACCGCCAACAGGGACGCCGGATGCTATCCGCGTAACTTTCACCGGACGATCTTTAAGGCGCTGCGCAATATATGATGCGGTTGCCTCACCCTCAACATTTGTGCCTGTTGCAAGAACAACCTCTTTGACTTTGTTATCTTTTAGCCTTGATATAAGCTCTCTGATCCTGATCTTATCAGGCCCGATACCATTCATTGGAGACAATACCCCCTGAAGAATATGATATAAACCTTTATAAGATCCTGATTTTTCAATAGCCACCATATCCGCAGGCTGTTCTACCACACACAACAGTGTTGAAACACGTGTACGGTCACGACAGATATCACAAATTTCCCCATCGCTGAAAGCAGAGCAGATGGAGCATAATTTTATCCTGTCTTTAACTTTCAGTATATTGCGTGATAGCTGTTCAGCCTCGCCGCGGGGAGCATTGAGTATATGCATTGCGAGGCGCTCTGCGGTCTTTTCTCCTATCCCCGGCAACCTGCAGATATTTCTGATCAAATCCATGAGCAATGATGGATAGTAACCCATATTACATCAGCCCCGGTATATTCATTCCACCTGTAAGTTTGCTCATTTCTCCGGAAACCATTTCCTGTGCTTTTGCCAAAGCATCATTAACCGCTGCCAATATCAAATCCTGCAACATTTCCACATCATCAGGATCGACGACCTCCTTTTCTATCTGAATTGACAAGACCTGCTGTTTGCCGGTTGCTACCACCTTAATCATGCCTCCGCCTGCAGTTGCCTCAACGGTCTTTTCGGCCAGATCTTCCTGCAATTTCAGCATCCTTGATTGAAGCTTCTGGGCCTGCTTCATCATGTTTCCCATACCTTTCATAAAAAAATACCTCCTATAATATTTTTACATCTACAACATTACCACTGAATATTTCAACCGCGTCGGCGACCAGACGGTGGCTTAAAGCTTCCTTTTTAAAATGCTCTTCCCCGGTCTTTTTAGATTTGTTTTCAGCCTGTTGTTTCTTTTTTTCCGTTATAGCAAAATCCATCTTTTTCCCAAAAAAGTCTTCGCACACCTTTTTTATGATGGCCATGTTTTTACTGCGCCTGAGCATCTTTAAATTAAAACCATTGCCGTTTACCTCTATCTCCAGCCCATGGTCTGTCATCTTTTTAAGGGTGCATCTCGTCAGATTGGCGGCGAGAGAAGGATAGTTTTTCAGAAAAACATCAAGTAGTTTTTTCCATGTCCCTTCATGATCTTTGGCATCGTGCAGACAAGTTGCGGCAACGGGTTCATTTGAGCCTTCAGTTTCTTTCGAGATGCGAGGCGGGGCCTGCAAATCTTTTCCGTCATCGCAAGCAGCGGGTCTTTTGTTATAATCGCCATAAGGCATCTGATGTTCAAAAATTTCATTTCCCTGTTTTTCATAGACCTTGTTTTTCATGCTGTCAAGTTTCTCTATCAGCAGTTCTATAGGCATCGCAGGTTTAATCTGAAACATTTTGATAAAAATCATTTCAAGGGTAAGCTTTGGCTGGGCTGAAAACCTTATCGCAGGCTCCTCCTTGAAAAGAAGATTTAAAATCTGATTCAAATAAACAGCGGTTACATCCTTTATCTGTTCCTGTGCCAGATCAATTTCATACGCTGGAAGATCAACCAGTTTTTTTACATCTTTCCCCATCTTTACAACAATAAGATTCCTGAAGTGTTCGACAAGATCTGAATACAACCTTTTCATTTCATAGCCGCGATTATAAATCTCATCCAGAATACAAAGAATCCCCGCAACATCTCCGCTTAAAATCGCCTCTGAAATGTCATAGATTTTTTTTCTATCAATAACGCTTAATATATCTAACACCTGTTCATGTGTAACAGACCCCTGGGCGCAAGAAATTACCTGGTCAAGAAGACTTAAGGCGTCTCGCATGCTGCCGCCTGCCACCCGCGCAATGATCGACAGGCTTTCAATGGAAATATCGACCCCCTCTTTCGTGCAAATCATCTCCATATGTTTTGAAAGAGATTCAACATCTATACGCCGGAAATCGTATCGCTGACATCGGGAAAGAATGGTAATCGGGATCTTGTGAGGTTCGGTGGTGGCAAAAATAAACATGACGTGCTCCGGCGGCTCTTCAAGAGTTTTTAAAAGAGCGTTAAAAGCCGCGATGCTGAGCATGTGGACTTCATCAATAATATATATCTTGTAAAGACTGTATGCCGGCATGTATTTGACATTTTCACGCAGGGTTCTGATCTGCTCTACACCATTATTTGATGCGCCGTCTATTTCAAGCACATCCGCGGAACAACCGGAAGTAATCTCAGTGCAGGATCTGCATGAATTGCATGGAACGGGAGTCGGCCCTTTTTTGCAATTCATTGCCTTTGCCAGTATTCGCGCAACGGTTGTCTTTCCGGTACCTCTTGGCCCTGAGAGCAGGATCGCATGGGAAACCCGATTCGATGAAATAGCATTGGCCAGGGTTTTGGAAACATGTTCCTGTTTTATAACTTCATCAAATGTCTGTGGCCGGTATTTACGAGCAAAAACAATATAAGACATATTAGAAAATATCCATGTTGACAACTTGAGACCTTTGCAAAAAAAAATGGATTTACCACAGAGAGCACAGAGAAAACCAAGGAAGAACAAAGCATTTCATACAAAAATGCATACTGCTTTTAGCCAATTATGAAAGATGACAAAATCTCAGTGTGCTCTGTGATCTCTGTGGTAAAAGTTTTCCAGAGTGTTTTGGCGGAGAGAGAGGGATTCGAACCCTCGGTGCCGCTTTTGGCAGCACACACGATTTCCAGTCGTGCTCCTTCAGCCAGCTCGGACATCTCTCCATGAACTTATGAGTGCCTAAAGTGCGCTAAAGTATATTAAAGTGCCTAAAGTTAAGAAATTCTGCCATTTTATACCTGCCGACAGGTATGTTCCTTAAGCCATCAATGCACAAGGTTGCAAACTCCTGTGGCTTTGGATTATCAATTAGCACGCGGAAGACGTACCATAACTTTAGGCACTTTAGCTCACTTTAGGCACTTTAGGCACTTTTTGGCGGAGAGGGTGGGATTCGAACCCACGATCCCGTTATTCACAGGATACCGCTTTTCGAGAGCGGGGCCTTCAGCCACTCGGCAACCTCTCCAAGAAACCTTTACAAATCTCCCAGTATTTAAGGAACAAGTAAATTTGAATATAATTTTTGATATACCCTGTCAATAATCTTTCGTGTCTTCGTATTTTCGTGATAAATTAATTCTTTTCAATAATCATTTAGCTTGATAATCATTTCTCATTTTAGTATCAGGTGTCAGCACGAATCAAGCATGAAAACGTCAAAATCGATGAGGATACAAGGAGGCAGCATAGCTCCAAGAGGTTGAAGATTCATACAAAAGCGCTAAGGGCTCGCTCAAAGGTTTTGTTTTTTATCCTTTGCGTCTTTGCGCCTTTGCGTGAGAATGTTAGATAAAGGAACATATAAAACATGGCTAAAATTATACCGTTTAGAGGAATTTTTTATAATCCTGACAAGATTCATAACCTCGGGGATGTTACAATACCCCCTTATGATGTTATCTCAAAACAGGAACAGCTCGATTTCCATAACCGGCATCCATACAATATTATCCGGCTGACATTAGGCAAACAGGCTGAAAATGACACAAATACAAACAATTGGCACACAAGGGCCGCGGGTCTTTTTAATGACTGGCTCTCAAAAAATATCCTGGTGCAGGACAACTCACCTTCGCTTTACCTTTCAAGTGTGGAGTTTTCTTTAGAAAATAAAATAATTACACGCTACGGCCTGATTGCTCTGGTTGGCCTTGAACCTTTTAACAGGGGAATAATTATCCCGCACGAAAAAACCTTCTCCAGAGTAACGGAAGAAAGGTTTGAACTTATAAAAACCTGCCATGCCAATTTCAGCCCGATTTTTGGAATTTATTCCGATCAGAATAACATTCTGGGTTCATTAAAGGATGCAGCCGGCGCTAAAGCGCCGGATATGGAATTTATTGACAGCCACAGCCTTAAACACAGGCTGTGGCGCATAACCGATAGATCTGTGCACAGTCATATAACCGATGCGATGAAGGAAAAAAAACTGCTCATCGCTGATGGTCATCATAGATATGAAACAGCTCTTAAATACAGGGACTGGATATCCGAAATTAATCCCGGTTTCAGCGCCGATCATCCGGCCAACTATGTAATGATGTATCTCAGCAGCATGGAAGATCCCGGGCTTATTATTCTTCCGGCACACCGCATGCTGAAAAATGTTCAGGATTCTGATCTTGAAACATTTATTAAAAAAGCCGGAAATTACTTTGAAATAACAACCATCCCGTTTAATGAAAAAAGCAGGGAAAATGCCCGTATGCAATTTATCTCGGCTCTTAGATCAAACAGTTCAAAAAATATAATCGGGGTTTTTATAAAAAACCGGCCCGAATTTTACCTGCTGACACTAAAAGCACAAATCATGCAACAGATGTTCGGCAAAGAACTTTCAGATTCATTAATAAATCTTGACGTTACTGTGCTGACACGCCTGATTTTAATGGAGATCCTCGGTTTTGATCAATCAATGCTGGATAATATAAAACTAATCGCCTATTCGAGCTCTGAGAAACAGGCCATCAAAGAGGTTGCATCCGGCAGCTGTGATATTTCCTTTATCCTTAATCCTACAAAAATTGAGCAGGTGGGTAATATTGCCCGGCAGGGCCTGATAATGCCGAGAAAATCAACCTATTTTTATCCAAAGGTTATAACCGGCCAGGTAATAAACAGGCTGACCACTTAGCGTCTGAACCAAAACCCGGTTCATTTGAAAGATGAACGTCCAACATCGAACATTGAACATCGAACGTCGAATAATGATGTCGCTCCGCTCCGCCAGTTTTATAGATTGGTAGAATACCTTATTCAAAATTCGACGTTGAACGTTCGATGTTCGACGTTCATTTTTTTCAGTCTCTCGACCACTCGACCATTCATCCCATCATATCTTTTACTTCATCTGTATAGGAACCATCTTTACGATAGATGATAAGAGGCGGACCGATTTTTATGCCCGGACGTCCTCCTTTAATACTTTCAAGCAGAATCAGTTTTGCTTCTGTGTCTGTTTTAGAATATATCATACGAAAAAATTTCGGTTCAATACCGGCAGAACGCATCTGAGAAATAATATCAACAAGTCGTTCGGCAGGATAAATCGTTATGAATTTGCCGGAAGTATGTAACATCCGGCGGGCGGTTTCAATTACATCATAGAGGGTGACCTTAATTTCATGCCTTGCAACAGCCCGCTGCTCATCCGGGTTCATCCTGCCGGATTCAGCCTTCCTGTATGGAGGGTTGCATACAATCAGATCTGCCGGGCCTGAAATCATATCCTGTTTCAGGTCTTTCATATCAAGACAGAGGATTGTCACCCGATCCTCCATATTGTTATCTTTAATATTCAGAGATGCGATTTCGGCAAGGGGTTCCTGGAGTTCAACCCCATAAATCTTTATCGTCGGATTTCGATATGCAAGCATCAGGGGAATAATGCCGCAACCTGTTCCCAGGTCAAGAACCTTATCACCTTCACGCGGGAAGGCATGGGAGGCCAACAAAACAGCGTCAATGGAAAAACGGTAGCCGGGCTTATTCTGCTTGACCTGAATCCGACCGTTATAAAAGGTGTCTGTAGTCAGGATTTTCATTTTTTTTATCTTATTGCCCCGATTTTGAATACTATCTCTTCGATCAGCTCATTTCCCAGAGCATTATTTACTTTGGTTATAATCTCCTTTTTTAAAAATTGAAGCTGATGCAGCCATGTCGAACTAATTACATGCACGACAAGAAGTTTTCCTTTGAAAGCCGCGGGCCTCGCATTTTCCGCAATAGTCTTTCCAACCGCATTATCCCACAGACTCCAAACACACAGCATTTCTTTATCAGGTTCGCTGCGAAGTGTTTTTAAAAGATTGTCGACAATACCGCTTATATGCACAAATTCTTTTTGTTTTTTTTTCATAACAGCAAAACCATAAAAAGAAAAATCTTGAAAGAAGTGTAAACCACAAAATGAAGGATACCGGTTTTATTGTCAAGAAAAACAGTTTTGTCGAATCAATACTATTTTTTTCCCATGGATATGTCTAAGATTTTTGCGAAGCCTTTATGCGCAAGAAATCGGCGCAGATCGAGCAAAAAATCGTTTAATTCAGGTTTAAGCTTGACTTGGAACAACTTGTAATTTACATTGACATAATCTTAGTTAAAGCAACCCTATAAATATTTTTACAGGATAATAAAACAATGAATTGGGATTGGGACAAACTTAAACAGCAACAAGGCTCGGGCAGTGGCGGTGGCAGGACGCCACCTGATATGAATGAAGTTATAAACAAATTTAAGCAATTTAAATTGCCGGGCGGGCCCATTATCATCATTATCATAATTGCCCTGTTTTTTGGCTCTTCGGCATTTTATACGGTGGGCGTTGACGAAGCCGGAGTCATCCAGCGGTTTGGAAAATATATTCGCACCAGTCAACCGGGTCTTAATTTCAAACTTCCGGCCGGAATCGAAAAAGTAACAAAGGTCAAGGTAAAACGTGTATATAAAGAAGAGTTCGGCTTCCGTTCAGCATCCAGAGATGTTAGAGAACGCTTTTCACCAGGCAGTGAGAATGTAAATGTATCACTTATGCTTACCGGTGACCTTAATGTCGGTCTTGTCCCATGGATTGTCCAGTACAGGATAAAGGACCCTTATAAATATCTGTTTAAAGTTCGGGATGTAAGAAAACTTCTCATGGACATGTCGGAATCTTCCATGCGGATGGTTGTCGGCGACAGAAGCATCAATGAAGTTATAAGCAAACGGGAAGAAATTGCGATCGAAGCCAGACATGTCCTGCAGGCAGAAATGGACAAATCAGAATCCGGCATTAATATCGTTACCATAGAAATGAAAAAAACCAATGTTCCCGGACCGGTACAGGCATCATTCAATAAAGTAAATCAGGCTGTCCAGGAAAAGGAAAAGATGATCTATCAGGCAAAAGAGGATTACAACAAGGCAATCCCTGCCGCCAGAGGAGAGGCGGAAAGAACCATAAAGGCCGCCGAAGGATATGCCCTTGACAGGATCAACAGGGCAAAGGGTGATGCTTCAAGGTTTGTTGCTGTTTATAATGAATATATCAAGGCAAAGGATGTTACCAAAAGACGGCTGTATCTTGAAACACTGAAAGATCTTTTCCCTAAACTCGGTAATAAATATATTATAGACTCGGATCAGAAAAATCTTTTGCCTTTTCTTAATCTTGGGAAACAAATAGGTGCGGATAAATGAAATCTAAAAACATTATATTAATATCAATAGCTGTAATTGCCTTCCTGCTTGTTTTCTCCTCAGCATATACTGTTGACGAGACACAGCAGGCGGTTGTAACTCAATTTGGAAGGGTTGTGGGAACACCAAAATTAAATCCAGGGCTTTACTTTAAGATCCCTTTTATACAGCATGCAACCTATTTTCCAAAAAACCTTTTGCAATGGGATGGCGATCCGGGCCAGATACCCACCCTTGAAAAAACCTATATATGGGTTGATACCTTTGCGAGATGGAAAATCGTTGATCCAATTAATTTTTTTCAGACGGTAAGCAATACGGTCAGCGCTCTTGCACGGCTTGATGATATCATAGACCCTGCTGTAAGAAACTTTATTACCTCTTACAGGCTGATTGAGGCTGTCCGCAACACCAACAGGGAACTGAACATCTCTGAAGTAGGCCTGGAAGATGTTAAAAAGGAGCGTCTGGACGCTTATAACATTACAACCGGCAGAGAAAAGATAACAGCAGGGATATTGAAACAGGCTCAGCCAAAACTCGTTAAATTCGGCATCGAGCTTGTGGATGTTAAAATCAAGCGCATAAATTATGTGGAGCAGGTAAGACAGTCTGTTTATGGCAGAATGGTTGCGGAACGGAATCAGATTGCGGAAAAATTCCGCTCCGAAGGTATGGGGGAAGCCCGCAAAATTCTTGGTGAAAAAGAGCGGGATTTAAAACAAATAACCTCGGAAGCTTACAGGACTGCCCAGGAAATAAAGGGAAAAGCAGATGCAGAGGCTACAAAATTATTTGCTGATGCATATGGAAGAAATCCGGAATTCTATTCATTCACAAAGACACTCGAAATTTACAAAGAAGCATTAGATGATACAAGTGATCTTGTTCTTTCAACCGATTCAGAATTTTTTAAATATCTAAAAGGATATTCAAAATAAAATTAAGTGTTAAGTGTTAAGTGTTAAGTGTTAAGAGCTTGATATGACGATTAAATGTTTTATCTTAACACCTAACACTTTAATCCTTAATCCCTATTTACCCTTTCTTCTTTGATGGCGTGTACGTGCCAGAAGTTTTCTGTGTTTATGTTTTCTCATTTTCTTTCTTCGCTTTTTAACTACGCTACCCAACAAATCACCCCCAATCAAAATTTCTTGTTAAATTTCAATAAAAATGTTTTCTAACATCATTAATAACGATTTGTCCATAACTTTATTAAAAAGGCCGATCTATTTTATTAGCCGCGGATAAACGCAGATAAAACAAAAAATTGCTTTTAAAAAATGGCGCTACAGCTACTCCGCCTCAACACCTGAAATTGCGAACTTATTTTTTGCCGAACCCTTATTGAGAAATTAACAAAAAAACAGCTTGTATCCGCATTTATCTGCGGCCAATTTGTCTTTTTACAAGTTCATCAAAAATGCAAAAACTGAGAAAATTCAACCAGGATCAGATTAAAACCGTCAACTACTCGGTCGCAATGGCTGAAGAGCTTGTAAGCAACTTTTATAAGATGTCTGAAAACCAGTGGCTGAATCGCAGGTTCGATATCAAAACACTGATTGATCTCACTACCGAAGAGATAGTTCATGGCCCTTTTGCACAGATAATCCGTTATAAGGGACAACGAAAAGATACGTCGCTTGGTTCTTCAACATACGACTTTTATAAAATATGCCTTCAGGACCATTCCATATTAGCAGCGCTGAATCAATCGCCGGGTATAAAACTTTTTCCTTTTGTGCTTTACATTGTAATTCACGAATTAATTCATATAGTCAGGTTCAGCAAATATCTTCAAAATTTTGATGCATCAGATGAAGAAAAAATGGCGGAAGAAAGACGTGTACATAAACAGACTCATGAAATTCTCAGCACAGTCCGGTTCCCAGGGCTGGCCGATGTCCTGAAGTTCTATGATAAATGGCGCGCACCTTTTGATGGACTAAAAAATTCACAATAAAAAACAGATGCTTTTTTATTTTTTACCGCAGGATACGCAGAGATTATTATGTTATAAAAAAAAATGCCGGTAACTTCTTGACAACTTAAATGCACTAACTATTATTAATATAAAATTGAGCATTGCTTTCAGCAAAACAAAGCCTTTTCATTTTCTCTTAACAAGAAGGATATTTAAAAAAATGCCGATTTATGAATATGAATGCACAAAGTGCGGTAAAACTGAAGAGGTAATACAAAAGTTTTCCGACAAACCTCTAACGAGATGCAGTCACTGTGCAGGAAAGCTTCACAAGCTGATTTCCCAAAGCAGTTTTCATCTAAAAGGAACAGGCTGGTATGTAACAGACTATGCGCATAAATCCCAGTGCGCTTCCTCTCCGCCAAAAAAGAAGGAAAAAATATCAACCAAAAACGCTGACAAATCAAACAAAAAACAAGGCGTTAAAGAAAGCTGAATTAAACAACCTTTTTAAATGGGTGTCAGACTATTTCTGCCATCGTAGCTACTATGGCGAAGTTTGCTTGTACACCCTCGTATTGCAATACCGGTTTTGCAAAAAAAAAAATATATAACAAGCCAAAAAAGGAGAATTTTAACGATGAAACTTAGACCATTACATGATCGAATCTTAGTAAAACGTGTTGAAGAAGAAAAACAGACTAAAGGAGGAATCATCATCCCTGACACAGCCACTGAAAAACCGATTGAAGGCAATGTCGTTGCTGTCGGTAAAGGTAAGGTTGGTGATGACGGCAAAACAATTGCCCTCGATGTCAAGAAGGGCGACCGGATTCTATTCGGCAAATACGGCGGCACAGATGTAAAGATTGACGGTGTTGAATATCTGATCATGCGCGAAGACGATGTGCTTGGAATAATCGAATAATAAACATAATAAATGGAGGATAAATCAAGATGGCGTCAAAAGTGATAAAATATAATATGAAAGCCCGTGAAGCAATGCTGAACGGAGTGAAAACTCTTGCTGATGCAGTGGTTGTTACACTGGGGCCTAAAGGTAGAAATGTTGTTATCGATAAATCATGGGGTTCTCCCACGATCACCAAAGACGGAGTAACTGTGGCCAAAGAAATTGAACTTGAAGACAAGTTCGAAAATATGGGCGCTCAGATGGTAAAAGAGGTTGCCAGCAAAACAAGCGACATGGCCGGCGATGGCACAACCACAGCCACATTACTTGCAAGAAAAATTTATGAAGAAGGACAAAAACTTGTTGCTGCAGGCAACAATCCAATGGCTGTCAAACGCGGCATTGAAAAAGCCGTCGAGGTTGCCGTCAAAGAGCTGCACAGTATAAGCAGCCCGACAAAAGATCAGCGTGAAATAGCCCAGGTCGGCACCATCTCTGCAAACAACGACGAAACAATCGGCAACATCATTGCAGAAGCCATGGGCAAGGTAGGCAAAGAAGGTGTAATTACCGTTGAAGAAGCCAAAAGCATGGAAACCACGCTCGAAGTGGTTGAAGGCATGCAGTTTGACCGCGGATACCTTTCTCCTTACTTTGTCACCGATCCTGAGAAAATGATTGTTTCCTTAGATGACCCTTATATCCTGATCAACGAGAAAAAAATAAGCAACATGAAAGATCTTCTCCCCATACTTGAGCAGATTGCCAAAATGGGAAAACCACTTATGATAATAGCAGAAGACGTGGACGGTGAAGCGCTTGCCACACTTGTTGTAAACAAGCTTAGAGGCACTTTGCAGGTAGCTGCGGTAAAAGCTCCTGGTTTCGGCGACAGGAGAAAAGCGATGTTAGAAGATATTGCTGTTCTTACAGGCGGCCAGGTTGTATCGGAGGATCTTGGGATAAAACTTGAAACTCTTACCCTGAAAGACCTTGGCAAAGCCAAGCGCATTACCATTGATAAGGATAATACAACTGTTGTTGACGGAGGCGGAGCCCGCAGCGAACTCGAAGGTCGTGTTAAACAGATTCGCGCGCAGATCGAAGAAACCACATCCGATTATGACAGGGAAAAACTTCAGGAACGCCTGGCCAAGCTTATCGGCGGTGTTGCTGTAATCAATGTAGGCGCTGCTACTGAAACCGAGATGAAAGAGAAAAAAGCCCGCGTTGAAGACGCGTTGAATGCTACCCGCGCTGCTGTTGAAGAAGGCATCGTGCCGGGTGGCGGCGTTGCTCTTGTACGCTGCCTCGGCGCTCTTGATAAAATCAAGATCAAGGCCGAGCAAAAGCTGGGAGTCAAGGTTGTTATGCGCGCCATGGAAGAACCGCTGCGCCAGATAGTCAACAATGCCGGCATGGAAGGCTCGGTTGTCATCGATAAAGTCAAAAAAGGTGAAGACGCATTTGGTTACAATGCGGAAACAAATGTGTACGAAGATCTTATTAAGGCAGGCGTGCTTGATCCGACAAAGGTTGTTCGTTTTGCTCTTCAGAATGCCGGAAGCGTTGCTGCTTTGATGTTAACCACTGAAGCCATGATCGCTGAAAAACCGGAAGACAAAAATGAGCCTATGCCTGGCGGAGCCCCTGGAATGGGTGGCGGAATGGGTGGCGGAATGGGCGGAATGGGCGGAATGGGCGGAATGATGTAATTATATGCCTGTTTGATATTTAATCTTATAAAGCCTCCATGTTTGCATGCATGGGGGCTTTTTTATTGAAAAGCTTGACAAATAAACAAAAAGAGGGATATAACAGCTTGGAATAGTGGAATAATGGACTGGCGGGATAAAAAATTGATCTGATTCCGCTAAGCCCAATATTGATAAACTCGTAAAAAGTCGAAAAACCACTTTTTTGTCATTCCATGGAAAGCCGGGCACGTAGTGAAGCTTTAGCGCTATCCAGTCTTTGGACTCCGGTTTTCACCGGAGTGACGACTTTTTACGAAGCCATCAATACTCCATTAATCCAATCAAATATCGGAGTGAGCTATGAAAATAATCAAAACAATTGCGTGCCTGTGGATATTTACAGCAATTACAACCCTTCCTTTATCTCTTTTGGCACAGGAAAGTGAAAATGCAATAGAACATGAGACAGGTTTCTATTATACAATCCAGAAGGGAGATACCCTCTGGGATCTTTCGCAGCGATTCTTTGATTCACCATGGCAATGGCCTGGATTGTGGAATGAAAATGATCAGATCGCAAACCCGCACCTGATCTATCCCGGCGAACGTATCCGACTGCTTCATAAACGCCGGATCAAAAATATTGCCGTCAAAACTCCGGTAAAAACAGACAAAAAAAAAGCGCCCTATTATACCTATTCAGCAATCGACAGCATCGGATTTATCAGGAAAGAACCTGTCAGCCCAAGCGGTTATATCTTCAAGTCATATGATGATAAACAAATGATAAGTACCGGAGATAAAGTTTATATCAAACCGTATGGAAATGCTCTTCTTATACCAGGAAACAAATTTACTGTATATAGAACTCTGAAGCCGTTAAAAGACAAAGAAACCAGGGAATATATTGGAACACAGCATTACCTCGGAGGCATACTTGAAATTACAGAAATTGAACCTGATTTTGTTACAGGCACGATCATTCGATCTTTTCGCGATATGCGGGTAAACGATCTTTTAATGCCATATATATCTCGACAACCAAAAATCACCCTGAGTGAAAGTAAAAAAGAGCTTAACGGAAAAATTATAGCATCCGAAGAAAATACTACTGTGTTCGGAAACGACACTATTGCCTTTATCGACAAAGGATATAATGATGGAGTGGTTCCCGGCCAGCAATACAGCATATATTACCAGGAAAAAGAACGGCTCGATCCAAAAAGTAAAAAATATACCCTTCTTTCAAAGGTAAATTTTGGAACATTGTTTGTCCTGCGCACCGAACAGACCACATCAACGGTTCTCATTACAAGGTCTGACAAAAGCATTACTCCGGGCGCTAAAATCTGCGGCCCTTTGCCGAGAAAATAGGGCAAACACCCCGATGAGGTTGGAAGAAAGATGGTTTCTTCTCATCGGCCTGGAATATAAAGTGCCTTAAAGTGAGCTAAAGTATGTTAAAGTGCCTAAAGCCCGCCCTGGTACGACACGTTAGTATATTTGGATATCCAATGCATCATTCTAAGACTGACTTTTTTTACTGTATAGTAGTTGTGACCGGTCTGGGCCAGGGTTATGGAGTCGCTTCGCTCCATTAATTTACATACCCGTACAATTGGCAGCGCCGAAGGCGCATTCCTTAACTTTAGGCATTTTAGGCACTTATTTTTGTGTGATCATACAAGTTTAAAAAAGTGTCAACTACTTTTGCCCTGTTTTGAAAGATGCCGGAGAATCTTATGAAAAAATTTATCCTATCAATTGTAATCATCGCCTTTTTCATATGTCCATCTGTCTGCCTTTCTTCTTATCTTATAAAATTAAAAAATGGCTCTACATTTATAACCAACCACTATTGGAAGGAAGGGCGGCAAATAAAGTTCTACTGTCGCGGCGGAGTTGTTGGGATCAGCAGAAACTTGATCAGAAAAATAGAAGAAACAGATCTGGTTTACAAAGAAAATGTGGTTTTTCCTGAAAAAAAGCCTGAAGCAGCTCCCGGTAAGGCTAAGCATGAAATTGACGCAAAGACTGAGGAAACACCGGCTTCCGGAGCTACAGTAAAGAAAGATGATCTGTTTATAAAAGAATTTAATGTGCTTAAGCAAAGATTCGAGAATATCGAAAGCACACCAACCCCTGAACTTTATGAGTTTTCGAAAGATTTAACCAACTTCAGAGATAAAATACACAAAAGCCGCTTAGGCCATGTGTATGTAAATCAAATTTTTGAAATCCACGCAATGGGTGATGAGATAGAAGCTGCAATCAAGAGGAGAGGTCAATAGTAGGACTCCTTCCACCTGATAATATCCAGCGACTGGTTGTTTAGGGAATTATCAATCATGCAACTGTCATATTTTATGTCTATTCCGCCGTTAATATCAATGGTCTGGTTTGCCAGCACAGCGCCCTTAATATTTATCCCCAAGCCACCTCCGTTAAATGTAAGTGTGCCTGTAACGAGAATAAGGCCATTCCAGCTAAAACCTCCGCCCAGCGTTAAATTACCTTCTACCAGAAGAATTCCGTAACCAGTTACGCCTGACAGACTCAAACCGTTGACATTGTATGGATCGGACGTGTTGGAGTAACAGGCAACAAAATTGCCGGCGTCTCCGTAAGTTGTACCATTCTGGTCTGCCGTTATTGTCTCGGTGGCTGAAGCTTTTAGACTGTCGACGTAACCAGAAATATCAATATTGTCTGTTCCCTGTGTCTCCGCGGGAGAGAGTGTCGGGGTGCCGTTCAGGATTGTCTCAGCAGGAGATAGTGTATAAATAGAGGGCTTGGCAGGAGCTGACCCGCAGTTATCGTTTCCGTCAACACTCAGAGAGCTGCCGTTTCCTGTAACATCACCCTTTGCATACATAGCGGAATTTACCAGAGGACCGGGGTTTTTCACCACCTCAATCTCTACTGTTTTAAGGCTGTTGCTGCTTTGTCCGTAAGCTGTTATGATTTCAACCGGCTTGTGTTCTGTTGTCCCCGATGTTGTAAACTGGACTGCAGTTGTGGGCTGAGAGGGGTCTCCATAACCGTAATAAACGATGTTTCCCGGTGCAGTGGCGGGATTGGTTCCTGTATTTCCGTCACCATCATAGTAGTGTGGTAACGAGGTTGTATGCCCTGCCTGTTCAGCATCATGCTCTCTCTTGTGCCTGATTTTGACAAAATATGAGATATCTGTCTGAAGGCTGTTTACCGTAATGGTTGTATTTGTATGGGAAACTGAAGTTGGAATGTAGTTGTTGTAATTTGCGTCATAGCCCGAATCATCGGATGTCTGCCACGAGTCTGATGTTAATATGTATGCAGACCACCATGCATCGTAAGTTGAAGAAGGGTCTCCCGCATAATCGGCAGCCGTGGATGATCCCCTAAGACGCGCTTTTGCCTCTTCTATTCCAGCTTCCGCCGCATAAAATGCCTGTTCACTGGCCCTGTAATTGCTGCCGATTTTAAGATCTGTTGTTGTTACTATAACCGCTGTGGAACCCAAAACCGTTATAATAGCGAGAAACATAAGCCCGAGAGGAAGAACCATCCCTTTTTCATTTTTATGTATTAAATTTAACATCCCAAACTCCATTGTAAACTTGGTCGAGTAGTCGAAACGAGCAACCAGTAACAAGCAACGAGTTTTCTATAAACCAAGATTCCTTGGTGTTACCAAAGAGGTTAAAGTGTGTGTCCTGTATCCGCCATTTGCGGAATAATCAGCGTCTGCTTTGGATGTTCTGGCGGTTATTGTAATCTTTATCTGCCGGATATCGGCGGTTGTTGTCGTGGCGCTGCCGGCGCTGTCTAAGTACTCAAAAGTAAATGGTTGAATGTTTTCGGCAAATGGTTGAAAAGACCCATTACCGGTTTTTCTCTTGATCTGATAAGGATACTCGGAAGTGTTATAATATTTATATACTATATTTTCATTTGCGTCGCCGGTATCACCATCAGGAACACCAGTGCCGGCATCATTATCTATATCTGCCTGTATCTGTAATTGATCCGCATTATATGTAATACCGTCAAAACCCGCGTCTGTTGGGTCATACCCTGCCATCCTGATCTCTCTCGTCATCATATCCATGGCAGCTCTTGCGGTCTGCACCATCTCGACAATCTGTTCCTGGATATCATACGTTTTGCGCTGCATAAGGAAAGTGCTCGACAATGCCGCAAGGATAAGCAGGCCTATAGTCATGGCAATCAGCAGTTCCACCAGGGTAAAACCGCTTTCTCTATTTTTAGACAAACAATTCAATAGGTTCACTCCGCAAGGATCGTCTTTAAAACAACCGAATGGCCATCAGATTCCCAATATACGGTAACGGTTATCTTCTTCATTCCCGCGGCCGGATTGGCAACCTCTGTAAATGTAACCCTTTTATATAAGGAATAATTTGTAATAGAATTATAGGCTTCTGTCGTGGTTGTATCAGATGCAGGCATGCCGGAATATCCAAGCCTTTTGACATCTTCCATCTTATCCTGCGCCAGAACCGTGGCAGCGCTAATCCTGTTGCTTAGCTTATTGCTGTTAATTATCCCTGTTATCAGGGCTGCCGTTCCAAGCAGTCCTACTGTCAAAATAACCATGGCAACCAGAACTTCCATCAAGGTAAAGCCGCTATTGTTGTCGCCTAATCTGCGCATTAAAGGGTTTTTTCCTTTTGAAAGATTTATTCTATCTTAACACGGCCGGTAATATGAACCTTCACATCCTTTGTTGAGCCGGCCGAATTGGTTAGAATTATAGTTGTCCCGTAAGCAGTTCCTCTGGGATAAAAAATCGGATCTGCCGTTGCGCTAAATGTTACATCAGAATATTCGCTCTGAATATCTTTGATGTTCGTCCATTCGCCGCTATCTTCTGCATTATTATTGTTGTCATCATCTAATATCTTATAATGATGATTATCGCTAAGAAAGAAAACCCTAAACCTGTTATTCTCTTTAACGGCTTTCATTCTCGCCGCCATTAAATCACCCATTACCTGCCTGGCTGCTCCGTTTAATCTGCTTTTCGGTATATAAGATAGAAAATTTGGAACGGCAATGCCGGCAAAAACCGCCAGAATAGCGATGATAACGATCAGTTCAATGAGTGTAAAGCCCGATTGTTTATTAAAAAGTCGCATAGGGTCTCTGAAGAATGGGGTTTAAAATTGATTTATGCAAATTCTGCGCCATCTACTACTTCGGGCCTCGTCAAGTGGTCGAGTAGTTAACTGGTCAAGTAGTTGTTACTATATGAGAGCTTTGCATAACACCAGAATCGACCAAAACGAGGCTTTTGCAAAGGTCTCTATGTGTCTGCGTGGGTCTGTGGCTAAATCTAAATATAAAAGAAAAACCGGTGAAAATAACCAGTTATGGATGAAAATCAACTACCTGTCGCAAATAAAATCCACACCATTTTGAAACATGCGTATGCCGGCTGTAGCGCCAGGATCTGCCGCACCTCCGCCGCGCTTTATCTTTTCCTTGTCACGCGTCCAGTCTGGATGATTTGTCCAGTGGTTAAAAGCTTCGGGATGAGGCATAAGGCCGAAAATCCGGCCGGTGGGATCACATATGCCGGCAATATCATTTATTGACCCGTTTGGATTAAATGGGAATTTGCACTCTGCGGGATTTCCGTCCGGCAGGGCATACTGGATGACGACCTGGTTGTTTTTTATCAGGCGCTGGATTACGTCCTTATCTGAATAAAATTTTCCTTCACCATGCCTTATGGGAAGCTCAAGGTAATCAAATCCTTTTGTAAATACACATGGAGATGAAGGATTAACCTTCAACATTACCCAGTCATCCCTGAAATTTCCACAATCATTAAATGTAAGAGCAATGGATCGTGTCTTGTAATCGCCGTTGAAACCAGGCAAAAGTCCAAGGTTGACAAGTGTCTGGAATCCGTTGCATATCCCAAGCACAAGATTCCCACTGTCAACGAATTCAAGGATCTTGTCTCCAAGATTTGTCTTCAGGCGAACAGCCTGAATCACGCCGGCGCCATGATCATCTCCCCAGCTGAATCCTCCTACAAAAACCATTATCTGAAAATCATCAAGAGGCACAGAACCGTCAATAAGGGAATTTATGTGCGCCCTGGCAACTGAAGCGCCGGCTAATTCAAGAGCACAGGCTGTTTCATTGTCACAATTCAGGCCGTATCCAGCCAGGACAAGAGCGTTTACCATCTTCATATGGTTCTTCTCACGATTAGTTGATGCTATTTATAAAAACCGAAAACGATTGCCTTTCAACAAAGGTCCTTAAAAGGTTTCTTCCATGCAGCTTTCAAGTCTTGGACGGGAATGGAAATAATGGTTTTGCTTTTCCCTTTGTTCTTAGAATCGCTGATAACCAAATCGCCGGACTTGTTCGTTATAACCCCTATGCAGGAGCAGGGAAGCCCTTTAAAAATATCTTCAAAGCTCTTTTTGTTTTCAGGATCTATTGTCACTATAAAGCGGCCCGCGGATTCTGAAAATAAAATGGTGTCAATGCGATTAACACTGTTGGAAGGAACAAGAGCAAGATCAACTTTCATGCCCAGGTCGCCGCCCATGGCAACCATTGTTAGATGCACGCTTAGACCGCCGCGATATATTCCATGGGCAGATGCTACAATCTCTTTTTCAATAGCGCTGCCGAGCGCCCTGTAAAGCGTGGCAAACTGTTTGGGATGCACCCGCGGAACATTCAGGCCAATATATCCATAATGTTCGTAGTATTCGGAGCCTCCAAGCTCATTCCATGTTTCTCCAAGTATATAAACCAGATCGCCGGGGATTTTGGAGTCCATAGTAATGCATTTATTTATATCATCGATAACAGATATGGTTGAAAACTGAATGGTTTCAAGAGCAGACACCTTGTGGGTTTCACCATACCGGCCTGCAAGATATCCATCAATATACATGCTGTCCTTCCCTGAAAGGAGCGGTATTCCATATTCCAGACAGATGTCCCGAAGCGCCAGGCATGAGCGCACAAGTTGCGCTGCTTTGAATCTGCCGTCAGGATTATCTTCTGGATCGTACTGAATGTTCGGCCAGCAGAAATTATCCACACCCCCTATCATGTCCAGGTCGGCCCCTACAGCAATCAGCCTGCGAACAGCCTCATCAATAGTGCAACTTGTCATGTGATAAGCATCTATTTCCGAATATGTGGGCAACAGCGCCTGGGCAAAAGCAAGCCCTTTTTCAGAATCAAGCACAGGCCTTATAACAGATGCATCGCTGTTAACATCACGGCCAACGCCTACAAGAGGTTTAATCACGCTTGTTCCCTGCACTTCATGGTCGTATTGCCTGGATATCCATTCCCTGGAACATATGTTGGGACGCGACAAAATATCTGTCAGCAAAGCTTCATAGTCATGGGGCTCTCTGACAACAGGTTCAAATAACCCCCGTCTTTCAGGAGACTGCCAGTGCGCATCAAATTCCCACTGGGGAAAACCGGAAGCCAGTAAATCAAGATCGATATAGGCGCAGGTTTTACCATTATAGGTGATATGAAGTTTGCCTGAATCTGTGTATTTGCCAATAACTGTGCTTTCGACAGCATGTTTTTTCGAAAGTTCAAGAAAATATTCAAGGTCTTCCGGCTTTATGGCCAGGGTCATGCGCTCCTGAGATTCTGAAATCCATATTTCCCATTGATCAAGGCCTTCATATTTTAATGGAACCTTTTCAAGCTGAATCTCGCACCCATTGGAAAACCGGGCTGATTCACCAACAGATGATGAAAGCCCTCCTCCCCCGTTGTCTGTAATAAACCTGATAAGCCCAAGGTCACGAACCTCGAGGATAAAATCGTGCATCTTTTTCTGTGTATATGGATCACCTATCTGGACATGACCCGCTGGAGTATCTTCAGAAAAAATTTCGGATGCTGCGGTAACGCCATGAATACCGTCTTTGCCGACCCTTCCGCCGCACATAATTACCAGATCTCCAGGTGATGTTTTTTTCTGTTCCGAGGGCTCTCCCTTTATCCGTGCAGGCATTATGCCGACAGCCGTTACGAAAACCAGCGCCTTCCCCATATAGCCGGGATGAAAAATGAGCTGTCCAAAAGTTGTGGGAATTCCGCTCTTGTTGCCGCCGTCACGCACACCTTCTATAACACCGTCTAAAAGGCGTCTTGGATGAAGATGAGGAGTAAGGTCGCCGTTATAATCCCTTTGCCCTACACAATAACCATAGCCCCCCATAATCAGCTTCGCGCCCTTGCCGGTGCCCATTGGGTCACGATACACGCCGACAATACCGGTTATTGCTCCGCCGTAAGCCTCCATGTTGGATGGCGAGTTGTGCGTTTCGCCGGTAATAACGTAATAGTAGTCTTCATCAAAACGTCCGGCGCCGGCATTGTCCCATAGCACAGACACAACCCACGGCTTTTTTTCCTTTAACGAAAGTGTGGGCTCCTTGATACAGGTCTCAAAAATATTGTCCACAACCTCTGTCCGGCCTGTTGAAAGATCCTTATAATGGAACAACCCCTGAAATGTATTATGGTTACAATGATCGCTTCTGGCTTGAGATATATACTCCACTTCAATATCCGTAGGGTCTGAAAGACCGACTAAAGCCCGCTCAGCCCGCACCTGCTTGCCTAAAAAATATGCCCTTATAGTTGGAATATCGTTTGGATTCAGCGCAAGGTTCCGCTTATCGCTGATTTTTTTCAGAGTTTCGTCACTATCTATCGGAATTGACTTAACACAGGGAGTATGATCGAGAACGACTTTTGGAATGATAAAACCTGTTCCGGCTTCAGGGTCCCAATCCTGCTTTGAAAATATTTTCCATCGCTGGATAATGTCGTTGGCAAGAAGTTCACCGGCGACCTTCTCTACATCTCCGGCTGTCAGGCCTTTTCCTTTCAGGCAATACCGCTTTGACGTATAGACATCTTCATCCTGTTTAAATTTTATTCCAAGCATATCTTCAATGGCTTCAACAGCAGTGCTGCCGGGGTTATCCTTTACACCGGGCCTGTAACCGACCCAGATAACCCGGTCAAACTCAACGGAAAGAGGCTTATAAGAGGAAATCTGTGTTACGGGGTTTGTGAAGATTTCTGTTTGAATTGTATTTAACTGGTCAGCCGTAAGGTCTGCATCAATTGTAAGCACATTAATTGTGCGAACCTGCTTAATTTCAATGCCAAAATAATGCTCAGCCTTCCGGCGGACGCCTTCACCTTCGGCATCAAAAAGATCGGGGTTTAAGGTGATTTCCAGTCGATACGGCATAATGAGTTCGGTTTTGCGAGTTACAAGTTGCGGGTTAATGTTAATGAACTCGTAAGTCGAATTCATCAATGTTAATTAAAAAATATTCGGGTGATGTCATTATAAAACACAAAGACCATAAGCAATAGTAATATAACGATGCCTGCCTGTTGAGCAATTTCACGAACTCTTATGCTTACCGGACGTCCTGTCACCGCCTCAATAAAAAAGAAAACCAGGTGGCCGCCGTCTAAAACCGGTATGGGAAGAATGTTGAGAATGCCAAGATTAACGCTTAGAAGCGCAATAAAAAAAATAAAGTTGACAGCCCCCTGCCTTGCCTGCTGTCCTGCCATCTCAGCGATCATGATTGGACCGCCTATGGTTTTTACAGAAATAGTTCCCTGTATCATTTTAACAATACTAATTACAACTAATTTGGAAATATTATATGTCTGGTTTATACTTTCTGAAAAAGCCTGAAACAGAGTTAAATCCTTTGAAAATACATCTCCGGATGCTGTAATGCCTATTACATAACGCTTAATATCATCACCAAACAGGTTTTTTGTCGTTACAAGCTCCGGCATAATATCAACAGCAACAATTGATTCGCCCCGGCGCACACTTAATGCAATTCTTCTGCCTTTGCTGCCGGTAATAACACTTGCCATTTCTTCCCAGCTTTCGATGGCTGATCCGTCAATCGCTACAATCAGATCGTCTTTCTGCAGCCCAGCCATGCAGGCAGGTGAATCTTCTTTTACTTCTCCAATGGAAGGCTTTAATAAAAAAGCTCCTGAAATCTGAAAAATCCCGAAAAATATAATCATGGCGAGAAAAAAATTAAAAAAAGGGCCCGCCGCAACAATTAAAATCCGTTTAAATACATGCTTATGTGAAAATGAAACAGATATATCAGCGGAATCGATATCAGCTCCGGGGTTTTCACCTACCATCTTTACATATCCGCCAAGAGGTATGGCTGAAAGAATATAATTGGTACTGCCGATCTTTTTTCCGATAAGTTTAGGGCCAAACCCCAATGAAAATTTCTCCACCCCGACACCAAACAGCTTGGCGACAAGGAAATGACCCAGTTCATGGAAAAATATAAGAATGCCTAATACGACAACAAAAGAAAAAATGGTTGTGGTCATAATTTTACCATTTTATACGCTGTTTCCCTTGCCCACCTGTCAGTCTCGATAATGTCGGAAAGCGCCGGATTTACAACAACAGAATGTTTATCCATTGTTTTGCTGATAATTTCCGGAATTTTGACAAATGATATTCTCTGCATTAAAAATGACTCCACTGCCACTTCGTTTGACGCATTAAGTACCACAGGCATCGTTCCACCGGCTCTGCAAGCATTATAAGCCAGATCAAGACATGGAAATTTTCCTGAATCCGGCTGCTCAAAGGTAAGAGCCTCAATATTAAGAAAATCCGGTATCGGTTGCTCAAGGGGAAGACGTTCAGGATATGATATGGCATATGCAATGGCTGTTTTCATATCCGGAATGCCTAACTGGGCAATTACCGAGCCATCTCTGTATGAAACCATTGAATGAATAACACTTTGCGGGTGAATTAAGACCTTAATCATATCCTGAGAAACCGTAAAAAGAGATTTTGCCTCTATGACCTCAAGCCCTTTGTTCATAAGAGTCGCTGAGTCCACGCTGATCTTTTTGCCCATACGCCATATTGGATGATTCAGGGCATCCTCCGGTGTTATTTTTGAAAATTCTTTTTCAGGTTTGTGTAAAAAAGGTCCACCTGAAGCTGTCAGGAGTATTTTGTCAAGGTCCTCCTTCCGGTGTCCCACAATGCATTGAAAAATTGCGCTGTGCTCGCTGTCGATTGGCAGTATCTTTACGTTTTTTTGAGCCGCCGTTTTTGAAACGATTTCGCCCGCCATCACAATGGTTTCCTTATTGGCCAGGGCGATGTCCTTGCCTGCCTCTATCGCGGCCAGGGTCGGTATCAGACCGGCAGCTCCCACAATTGCAACAACAACCATATCAACAGATGAATGTGTGGCCGCAGCCCTGTATCCATCCTGGCCATGCATTATTTCAACAGAAATGCCGGCAGGAAGCCTACTTTTCAGCTCAAGAGCTCTGCTTGCATTTAGAACCACTGCTATTTCCGGGCGGAACTTCTTAATCTGTCCAGCTAACAGTTCAACATTATGCGCTGCTGACAGCGCCTTTACAGCAAAGCGCTCAGGGAATTTTCCCGCTATCTCAAGAGCATTGCAACCCACTGATCCTGTAGAACCCAGTATGGAAAGATATTTCATAGTATAGTAAAAGTTATAAGTGAACTAAAGCGCCTAAAATGCCTAAAGTTAAGGAATGCACCTTCGGTGCTGCTAATTGTATGTAAAATAATGGAGCGAAGCGACTCCATAACCCTGGCCCAGACCGGTCACAACTACTATACAGTAAAAAAAAGTCAGTCTTAGAATGATGCATTGGATATCCAAATATACTAACGTGTCGCACCAGGGCGGGCTTTAGGCACTTTAACATACTTTAGCTCACTTTAAGGCACTTGAAAATAAATATTCCTTTAAAAAATAGGCCACAGGCGCTGCAAACAACAACGCATCGATACGATCCAGGATACCTCCATGGCCGGGAAGGATTACACCGGAATCTTTAACGTTTGCTGACCGCTTGAGAGCTGATTCGAACAAGTCGCCCACCTGCCCTGCTGCGGCAATGGAAAGGCAAAAAAGTATGATATATCCCCACGGCATTTGCGGCAGAAAAAAATTCTTAAAAATCAGGCCTGCTCCAAGACTTGCGGCAATCCCTCCGATAGAACCTTCAACGGTCTTTCCGTGACTTATTGAAGGGCAAAGTTTACGGCGTCCCATATATGTGCCGATATAGTATGCTCCTGTATCACATGCAAAAACAAGCAATAACAGTAAGAAAACCCATTTGACTCCATCAGGGCCGTTTCGTATCAAAACAAGGCAGGAGAGAAATAATGGTATGTATATAATACCCATAACCTGCTTTGCAATTATTTCTAAAGCTAATGGATCAGACCTGAATTTCCGCAACAAATACAAGCTGGAAAGCACAACATTCAAAATAACAAGGCCGATCATAACATCGAATAAATTGTTAAATGCGGCCAAAATTATCATTAGCCCGATAATAAAAGCAGAAACCTTAAGATAGAGTCTGTTTGGACTTTGTGCTTTAGATGTTGGGTCTTTGGTTTTGGCTCTGTCATTTAAAACTATACTAAAATACTCATCCAAAGATAAAATAGCTGCTATGACAATTAATGCGGCAAAAAGAAGATGCCCTCCTTTGAGAATCACCCAAAAAAGTAATGGAAGAGCTGCAATAGCTGTAAGCCAACGTTTTAAATGCATACAGACCTCGTAAAAATTATTTACTCAAGTTTCGCACCCTTAATTTTTAGGAATGTCAAGACGGTAAGGGTTGAAAATAACATTTTTACAGCGAATTCATTTGCTTATATCTTGTAAACAGCACCCTGTGCGACATACATTACGATCAGGCGCAAAGGAGATATAACATATTGAATTTAACAACGTATTAAGCATCAATCTTATACTTAATTGATTGGCGCCGTTGTTAAAACCACAGGTAGTATGTTTCGCCTTAAAATTTATTTTTAGCCCTTACCGTCTAACGCTTCGGCTAAATTAAAGGGTGCGAAACTTGAGTTATTTATTATTGACTGCAATCCCTTCGGTCTGGGTTATAAGGTTCACGGTTCAAGGTTGCCGGTTCTCTGATCTCTTTGCATTGTTGATTGTTGATTGATGTAATTCTATCTTTTCAACGCACAGCGCAGGCGCTTGCGCCGCGTATCGACAATCATAAGTCCTCGCTCTGCCTACTCCCTACTGGCTAGCCGGTCCTGCCGAATCTGCGTTCACGGTGTTGATAGTGCTGCAGAATGCGCAAAAACTCTTCCCTGTTAAAATCCGGCCACAAGGTGTCGGTAACAAAAATTTCGGTGTATGCAATTTGACACAGCAAAAAATTGCTTATGCGCATTTCCCCGCTGGTTCTGATCAACAGGTCAGGATCCGGCATCCCTTTTGTATACAGGTGATCAGATACAACATCGTATGTTATTGAATCAGGATCGATCCCGCCTTCCTTTGCTTTTATCGCGACATCCCGAACCATTCTGACTATCTCTGCCCGTCCCCCATAGCTCAATGCAAGATTAAGAAGCATGCCGTTATTATTTTTCGTTAAAGTCATTGTTTCATGAAGCACTCGCCGCACATGTTCCGGCAGACGCTCTATCTGCCCTATTGCGTTTAGGCGGATATTATTATCCAGCATATTTTTTTGCTCTGACTCTAAAAATTTTGCGAGAAGGGTCATTAGAGCCGCTACTTCTATTTTGGGCCGCTGCCAGTTTTCAGTGGAAAAAGCATACAGGGTGAGGATGGAAATTCCCATTTCACGGCAGCATTCAACAATTGTTCGAACTGCTTCAGCGCCCTTTTCATGCCCTTGAATACGGTTTAACAGACGTCTCTTTGCCCACCTACCATTGCCATCCATAATAATTGCTACATGGGAGGGAAGGTTTGCAGTATCAAGGTCTGTTTGAAGAGAGGAATCTGTGTTAGAATTCAAGAATTTCTTTCTCTTTTTCTTTATATGTATCATCGATAAGCGTTATATACTTATCTGTTATCTTCTGTACCTGATCCTGTGCCTTGAAAGCATCATCTTCAGAAATCTCGCCGTCCTTTTTTAAACTTTTTAACAGCTCATTTGAATCACGCCTGATATTACGCACCGCGACCTTATAATCTTCGCATGTTTTGTGAACGACCTTGACAAGCTGCTTTCGTCTTTCTTCTGTAAGTGGTGGAACGGATATACGAATAATCTTACCGTCGCTTGAAGGAGTAAGGCCGAGGTCTGATTTTAATATAGCTTTTTCGATTTCCTTGATTACAGTAACATCCCATGGCTGTATGGTGATAAGACGGCTTTCAGGAATGGAAAGGGAGGCCATCTGGTTAATAGGCGTAAGCGTGCCATAGTAATCAACCCGTATTCCGTCAAACAGAGAAAGCGACGCACGACCTGTTCTTAATTTCATCAATTCATTTTTCAGGGAAGATATTGACTTGCCCATCCCATCTCTTGTTTCTTGATACATTGTTTCAATCATCTCTTTCACCTGTACTGTAAACAATCATAATTTTATGTTTTTTACCACGAAAAGCACTAAGAAATTATAAAAGTATTAATAATCTTCATGGTTTAATTTTATTCTTTATCATTATGACAGTTTTAAAAACCGCAGTTTATAGGGGTGTAAAGTATAATCACTTCAGTCGTGGCCTCTCGACTACTTGACTATTCTCCCTGCTCGACTAATTCCCTACTCGACTACTCAACCATTAATAAGTGTGCCGACCTCCTCTCCGCATACAACCTTTCTGATATTTTCCCTGTCTTTTAAATTAAAAACAACGATAGGGAGCTGATTGTCCATGGCCAGGGAGATCGCTGTCATATCCATGACTTTAAGCTGCTTTTCAAGAACATTCATGTAGCTGATTTTTTTTATAAATTTGGCATCAGCGTTAACAAGGGGGTCTGAATCGTAAAGACCGTCAACCTTGGTGGCCTTTAAAAGTATTTCAGCATGAATTTCCTGAGCCCTTAAGACCGCGGCTGTATCTGTTGTAAAGTAGGGGTTGCCTGTGCCTGCCGCAAATATCACAACGCGCCCTTTCTCCAGATGGCGGACAGCTTTACGGAGTATATACGGTTCAGCCACTTCATGCATCGATATGGCAGACTGAACACGGGTCTGCATACCTTTCTTCTCTAAAGCATCCTGAAGCGCCAGACTGTTGATCACTGTGGCCAGCATCCCCATATGATCGGCAGATGTCCGATCCATGCCGTATGAACTGGCGGCAACTCCCCTGAAAATATTGCCGCCGCCGACAACTATGGCCACCTGAACACCAAGATCAAATGTCGAACGCACCTCATCTGCAATATACTTCATTACATCCTGGCTGATTCCAAAGCCATGATCTCCCATCAGGGCTTCGCCGCTTAATTTCAACAAAATTCTTTTATACTTTGGAAATGCCAAGGCTTACGACTCCCCTGTCTGGAAACGGACAAAGCGTCTAATGGAAATATTCTCACCAATCTTTGCAATCAGCTCATTTAAAAGATCCGCTATAGTTATATTCGGATCACGTACGTAAGCCTGGTTTAACAGGCAGTTTTCCTTGAAATATTTGCTCAGTTTCCCATTTGCTATCTTGTCAACTATATTTTCAGGCTTGCCTGTTTCAAGGGCCTGAGCGCGATATATTTCTCTTTCCTTATTGATTACCTCTTCGGGAACATCTTCCTGTGAAATCCCCACAGGGTTTGTAGCCGCAATATGCATAGCGAGATTCCTGGCAAATTCCTTAAAATCGTCATTCTTTGCAACAAAATCTGTTTCGCAGTTAACCTCAACTAAAACACCTAATTTGCCGCCCATATGTATATAAGACTCAATTATGCCTTCCGTCATAGCTTTTCCGGCTCTCTTTTCGGCTGTAGCTATGCCTTTCTTTCTTAAAAAATCAACGGACCTGTCGATATCGCCATCGCACTCCGTAAGGGCTTCCTTGCAATCCATAATGCCGGCTCCTGTTTTTTCCCGGAGCTGCTTAACCATTCCCGCGCTAATTATTCCCATCATTATTCTCCTTTATTACCTGGGTTAAGCGGTTCAACGTTCACGGTTCCCGGTTGAAAAGCAACTGTCTGATATCAAAAAGATGATACCTCGGCAGGGATAACACGCATGTTTCACCCATCTGGGTGTTGTGTTATAAGGTGATAGGTGTCAATAGATTATAATCATTGAACCCTGAACCATTGAACCAATCAATTTAGGTGTTGGTCTCAGCGACTTCTCCTGATTCATCGTTATTAGAAGCATCAACAGTCTCAGGCAAAATTGCGGGCTTTGTTTTTTTTATTATCTCTACAACAGGTCCATCTGATCCGTCCGAGATTACCTTCCTTTCACCGGATTTCAATTCTGTGTTTACAGATACTGTTTCTGGTTTGCTTTCAATATCTTTATCTGTTTCAGCCTGCTGTTTCTCAACCATCCGCTGCTTTCCCTCAATGCATGCATCAGCAATCCTGGACGAAATCAACCTTATTGCTCGTATGGCGTCATCATTGCCGGGGATAACTAAATCAATCTCATCAGGATCACAGTTTGTATCAACAATCGCAATAATTGGTATATTGAGACGTCTCCCTTCACGCACAGCAATTGCTTCATTTTTGGAGTCAACAACAAAGATAGCTCCCGGGAGTCTTTTCATCTCACGAATTCCTCCAAGGTTGTTATCTAACTTCACCCTTGCCTTTTCAAGCTTCAATCTCTCTTTTTTGGGGAAAAGGTTGATTGACCCGTCATTTGTTATGTTGTTGAGATGGTTAAGACGGTCTATGCTCTTTTTTATGGTGTTAAAATTTGTCAGCATCCCCCCTAACCACCTGTTATGAATATAGAACATCTCACATCGATTAGCCTCTTCATAAATTGACTCACGCGCCTGCTTTTTAGTGCCGACAAAAAGAACCGACTTTCCGTCCATCACAATATCCACTACAAAATCATAAACAGTTTTAAACATTCGAACCGTTTTTTGCAGATCGATAATATAGATACCGTTTCTTGCCCCAAAGATATATTGCTTCATCTTTGGATTCCAGCGCTTTGTCTGATGACCAAAATGCACCCCTGCCTCCAGGAGTTCCTTCATTGTAATATAAGCCATTTTTTCTCCCTCTTTTTGTTGGTTTTTTCTTCCGCCCTAATCTACCCCGCTTCCGACCCCGTCAGGAGCACCGGGAAACAGGTCCAAGGACGTGCGATTTATTTTAAACAAAGATATATAACAAACTCAAGTAAGCTTCGCAACACTTTTTTATTTTATACCTCCCTTTTTCATCATTTGCACTACACGATAGTTCCCGCTATAGTCTTTTATAAAAAACACCTGTTCATAATTGCCACTTAAATCTATTATCTTACGCACCTCATTTTTTTGGTCATAACCTATCTCAAGCAAAAGACCGCCGCCAGGCTTGAGATAGTCATGAGCATTGCCGATAATATGTCTGAGACAGCAAAGACCGTCTTCTCCTCCATCAAAAGCCATAAGAGGTTCATGTTTATATATCTCAGGCTGTAGCCGGCTAATCGCCAAAGTTTGTATATAGGGCGGATTTGATATAATCATATCGAATGGTCGAGTGATCGAGTGATCGAGTGGTCGAGTGGCTGAGTGGCTGAGTGGCTGAAAGGAACGGATATGATTCTTCAGGGGCGCAAACCAATCGCATGCAAAAAAATATATTTTGCTGTCAAGATTATGATGTATTGCGTTTCTTTTCGCTGTTTCAACGGCCTTTATGGAACGATCTGACGCAAAATATATATGCTCCGGCCGCTGGGATGCAAGAGCCAGAACTGTTGCTCCGGAACCTGTGCCAAGTTCTAAGACACGCTTTTTCTCGAAGTTTAAATCAGAACCTGAATTATCAGGGAGAAGCGCAATTGCCGCCTCAACAAGATGTTCGGTTTCAGGTCTCGGTATGAGAACATCATTTGTAACAGCAATGTCCATGGAATAGAATTCCTTTACGCCTACAATATAGGCCACCGGCTCTTTTGTCAGTCTCCTTTGTATTAAGGATTTAAAAACAGCAAGTTCGTTGCTGCAAAGCGGTTGATCGTAACGCAGGTATAGATCTATCCTTTTCAATTTTAAGGCGTGTGCAAGGAGTATTTCGGCTGCTGCCCTCGGGCTGTCAATATTGTGGGATTGAAAATATGAGGTGGACCATTTGAGAAGTTTGAGTATGGTCCATTCAGGAGCGCTAATCTGTGAGTGACTCTGCATTCTGTAAAGATTTAGTTTGATAATATGTGGCAAGACTGTCAATTATTTCGTCGATATCGCCATGGAGAATGTTTTCCAGTTTATAAAGGGTAAGTCCGATACGGTGATCAGTAACCCTTCCCTGGGGAAAGTTATATGTTCTGATTCTCCCGCTTCTATCTCCGCTTCCTATCTGGCTTTTTCGCTCTTCTGATCTCTGTTCATTCTGCTCCCTGATCATAATGTCAAGAAGACGGGCCCGTAAAACCTTCATGGCCTTATTTTTGTTCTTTAGCTGCGATTTTTCATCCTGACACGTTACTACCAAGCCTGAAGAAAGATGTGTGATACGCACCGCGGAATCGGTTGTGTTCACAGACTGCCCACCAGGCCCTGAAGAACGATACACATCGACCTTAATGTCACCCGGATCAATATGAACCTCAACATCTTCGGCTTCGGGCAGCACGGCAACGGTAACAGCAGATGTATGGATTCTTCCCTGGGTTTCTGTTGTGGGAACACGCTGAACACGATGTGTGCCGCTTTCATATTTTAAACGGCTGTATGCTCCCCTGCCATGCACCATTGCGATAATCTCTTTTAAACCGCCGACGCCGGTCGCGTGATGGCTCATGACCTCTACTTTCCATGACCTGTTCTCAGCATACTTTCCGTACATTTTAAAAAGATCGCTTGCAAAGAGGCCTGCCTCTTCACCTCCCGTGCCGGCCCGTATTTCAATTAAAACATTCTTTTCATCCAGTGGATTCTTAGGTATAAGAAGCTTTTTCAGTTCCTCTTCACAAGCATTTTTTTTGACTGTGAGTGAATTAACTTCATCATTAGCCAGATCTTTTATGTCCGGGTCTGCGTCTTTTAGCAGGTCCATGCTGTCATCAAGATCTTTTAAGATGTTCCTGTACGTCCTGAAAACAGGGACAATCTTGTTTAAATCGGCGTGCTCGCGGCTATACTTCTGATATGCCTCCCTGTCAGTAACGATTGCGGGATCGCTTAAAAGCTTTTCAAGTTCAACAAACCGTTCTTCCACTCCCTTTAATTTATCAAACATAAGTTCAACCGTATATTGTTGATTATCGATTTTTCTCATTTCCAGACAAACAAAGTGAATTAAACCACGAAGGACACGAAGAGGTTGTTAACTGATGTCTATCTTCGTGTCCTTCGTGGTGTGATTTTTTAATATAAGATTTACAAAAAAATCTATTTTTTCTGATCGTTCTGAAATTTTTCATATTTTTTGCGAAAACGTTCAATCCTGCCGGCAGTATCGATCAGCTTTTGTTTGCCTGTAAAGAAAGGATGGCATTTTGAACAAATTTCAATTCGAATGTCCTCTTTTGTTGAACCAACCTCAATAATATTTCCACATGCGCACTTTATCGTTGTTTCAACATATTTTGGATGAATATCAGCTTTCATGTTTGTAACCCCCGTTTTCTTTTTTATGTATTCATTGAATTTAAAAATGATTTATTATCCTTTGTCCTGCTCATTTTATCAAGCAAAAACTCCATACAGTCAACAGGATTTAATGAAGAAAGAAGTTTTCTTAATATCCACACACGATTAAGAGTTTCCTGATCAAAGAGCAACTCTTCTTTCCTTGTGCCTGATTTCTTGATTTCAAACGCAGGGAACAACCGTTTATCGGCAAGCCTGCGATCTAACTGAATCTCCATATTTCCTGTGCCCTTGAATTCTTCGAAAATTACCTCATCCATACGACTTCCGGTGTCAACAAGAGCGGTTGCTATTATAGTGAGACTGCCCCCTTCTTCAATGTTCCTCGCAGCGCCGAAAAAGCGTTTTGGTCGCTGGAGAGCATTTGAATCAACTCCTCCTGAAAGAATCTTTCCGCTGGGAGGCATTACCGAATTATAGGCACGCGCAAGTCTTGTTATACTATCGAGAAGGATAACAACATCCTTTTTATGTTCCACCAACCTTTTCGCTTTCTCGATAACCATTTCAGCTACCTGGATGTGCCTTTCAGACGGTTCATCAAAGGTTGAACTAATAACCTCGGCCTTGACTGACCGCTGCATGTCTGTGACCTCTTCAGGTCGCTCATCAATAAGAAGAACAAACGGAATAATATCTTTATGGCTTGCAATAATACTGTTTGCAATATTCTGCAACAGCATCGTCTTCCCTGACCTTGGCGGAGAAACGAGCAAACCTCTCTGCCCAAACCCGATAGGAATCATGAGATCCATTATTCGTGTTGAATAATTATCGGAATCGGTTTCAAGATTTATCTTCCTGTCAGGGTAAAGGGGAGTCAGGTTGTCAAACAGTATTTTTTCTCTCGCTTTCTCCGGATCTTCGAAATTTACAGCCTCCACTTTTAACAGGGCAAAATAACGTTCTGTCTCCTTTGGCCGCCGGATCTGACCCGATACCGTATCACCGGTTCTCAGATTAAACCGGCGTATCTGTGATGGCGATACATATATATCATCGGGGCCCGGCAGATAATTATAATCCGGCGCTCGTAGAAATCCAAACCCATCAGGCAGTATTTCCAGTGTGCCTTCACCAAATATCATACCGTTTTTCTCGATCTGTGCCTGGAGCAATGCAAAAATAAGTTCTTGCTTTCTCATTCCGGCAGCCCTTTCAATCTTAAATTTCGTTGCCATCTGGGCCAGTTCGCTAATTTTCTTGTCTTTTAGTTCAACTATGTTCATTAAACATTTTCCCCTCTATTTTACTTTTTAGGTTTCTTCTCCAAGTTAGTTTGGAGAAAAGGTTGAAAATAACATTTTTACAGCGAAATCATTTGCTTATATTTTGTAACCAGCAACCTGTTCGCTATACATTATGATCAGGCGCAAAGGAGATATAACATATTGAATTTAACGATGTATTAAGCATCAATCTTATATTAATTGATTGGCACCGCCGTTAAAACTACAGGTAGTATATTTCGCTTTAAAAGTTTATTTTTAGCCCTTACCGTCCAACGCTTTGGCTAAATTAAAGGGTGCGAAACTTGAGTTACAATATAATGCCCTGATTATATGCGGATACTTAGAGACCTTTGAAAAAAGTTCAATTTTGTTCATGTTCAAGGAAGACGAAGATTTTAACCGGAGAAATATATTGAATATTTCGAGTATTAAAATCTGAGCCTGACGCCTAAATTGGGCAAAAGGGGCATTTTGCAAAGGACTCTTAGAATCGGTTTCATGCTTGGTTTATGGAGGAGAATATGATTATTTTTTGATTTTTCAGAAGAAATTAACTAATGAGGTATTCTCTCCAGCAGGCGGGTTTAGTGCCTAACTTTTTTTAAAGTTATATCATAATGTATTAATTGTCAAGTTTTATGAAACCTTTTATTAAAGCTTTATAGTAAATGTCAAGAAAATTTAATCGGGTTGATGTTTTGATGGTTGACATTTATGTGTTTTGAAGAATATTTTATAATTTTATGATTTATTAAGGTTCAGTGTTAAAGAACGATGAGAATTGAACGTTTATGAATTCTCGCGCAGGAGCGTAGGAACGAAAACAAATAGTTGTCTTTGTGTTCTCTGTACGCTCTGGGGTAAATTATACTTTTTACGAGTTCTATAAATTATTAGAAGGAAAAAATGCCTATTTATAAGAATAGTTTTGGAGCAAAATCGATTATCAATACACCTGACGGCCCTGTTATATATTTTAGCCTTGACAAACTGTCAGGCACAGGTCTATCCGATCTTGATCGTCTGCCTTTCTGCATAAAAATCCTCCTTGAAAATCTGGTCAGAAATGAAAACGGCATCCTTGTTACTGCCGATGATGTTGAAAATATAGCGCAATGGAGCCCAAACGCGCCCGGCAAAAACGAACTGCCTTTTATGCCGGCAAGGATACTGCTTCAGGATTTCACAGGAGTACCCTCCCTTGTTGATATGGCCGGTATGCGTGATGCAGCGGGCCGTCTTAATTTTGATCCGATGAAAATCAATCCGGATATCCCTGTTGAGCTTGTAATCGACCACTCTGTCCAGGTTGATTCATTTGGGTCCGCCTCCTCATTTGAATTCAATATTGAAAAAGAATTCCAGCGCAATTCAGAACGGTATGCCTTTTTGCGCTGGGGACAGAAAAATTTTAGTAACTTTAGAGTAGTTCCGCCCGGAACCGGCATAATACATCAGGTTAATCTGGAATACCTTGCGAGAGTCGTGTTTTTAAAGAAAGATTCAGGGCAAAGGTTTGCGTTCCCGGACAGCCTTATCGGTCTTGACTCTCACACTACAATGATCAATGGAATTGGCGTGCTTGGCTGGGGTGTGGGCGGGATAGAAGCCGAGGCTGTAATGCTGGGTCAGCCATATTATATGCTTCCTCCACAAGTAGTTGGATGTCGGCTGAGCAACAGTGTTAAAGATGGAGTGACGGCTACGGACCTCGTGCTTACAATTACCGAGCTGTTACGTCAAAAAGGTGTGGTCGGAAAATTTGTTGAATTCTACGGACCCGGCATTAAAAATTTAAATTCGGAAGACAGGGCGACAATAGCAAATATGGCTCCTGAATACGGAGCTACAACCGGGTTTTTCCCTGTAGATGACGAGACAATAAATTACCTGCGTTTATCAGGCCGGCCTGATAAAAAGGTCTCACTTATTGAACACTATTGCAAGGCACAGGGGCTTTTCAGAACAGAAACAAGGCCGGAACCTGTTTTCACCGATACCATCCATATCGATATGAGCACAATAGAACCAAGCCTGGCAGGCCCCAGCCGTCCACAGGAACGCATCCCTCTATATAAAATAAAACAGTCTTTCCGTAATTCTTTCAAGGAATCATATTCAAACAAATCAACCATATCATCCAAGCATCCAGGCCATGAGCTTACCCACGGTTCTGTGGTTATTGCGGCCATAACGAGCTGTACAAACACTTCAAACACATCTGTTATGATCGGAGCGGGGCTGCTCGCTAAAAAGGCTGTTGAGCGCGGGCTTTCTGTAAAACCGTGGGTTAAAACCAGCCTGGCTCCAGGCTCAAAAGTAGTTACTGAATATCTTGAAGCAGCAAAGCTTATGCCTTTTTTCGATGCTCTCCGATTTAACCTGGTAGCATATGGATGCGCTTCCTGTATAGGAAACAGCGGCCCCCTTTCAGAACCTGTGACAGATGCGATAAACAAACATAATCTTGTCGCGGTGTCTGTTTTAAGCGGCAACCGAAACTTTGAAGGAAGAATTTCTCCTCATACACGCGCAAACTATCTTGCCTCGCCAGCTCTTGTTGTTGCTTATGCCATTGCTGGAAAGATAGATATCGATTTTAAAAACGAGCCGATTGCCGATGACTCCGACGGCAAACCCGTATATCTGCATGAAATATGGCCATCAAGAAAAGAGATCCTAAAAACAATAAAAGAAGTTATTAAACCGGAAATGTATTCCAGGGCATATACGTCAGTATTTGAAGGATCAAATCGCTGGAAAGCAATAGCCGTACCCAACGAATTATTCTATAACTGGAATCCGGAATCCACATACATAAAAGAACCGCCTTTTTTCAAAGACATATCTCCTGATGCCCCGGAACTTCATGATATCAATGAAGCCAGGATTCTGGCGCTTTTAGGCGATAATGTAACAACCGATCACATCTCACCTGCCGGCACAATCCCTGTTGACAGCCCGGCAGGCAACTATCTTATAAGCCGGGGGGTTAAACCATTAGAATTCAATTCTTTTGGATCACGCCGCGGAAACCATGAAGTCATGCTGCGCGGAACATTCGGAAATATCCGTCTTAAAAATCTGCTGACGCCAAATATTAACAGCGGATCGACCGTGCATTTGCCGGAAAACAGAAAAATGTCGATATATGACGCTGCAATGCAATACAAGAAAGAGAAAACACCCTTGCTGATTATGGCTGGTAAAAATTACGGGGCCGGCAGTTCTCGCGACTGGGCTGCTAAAGGAACAACGCTGCTTGGGATAAAAGCTGTAATTGCCGAAAGTTTCGAACGTATTCACAGAAGCAATCTTGTCTGCATGGGTATCCTGCCGCTACAGTTCATGCCGGGAGAAAACCATAAATCATTAAATCTGGACGGGACCGAACTGTACGGTATTAAGGGAATCCGGAATGGACTCAAACCTGATAAGGAGCTTATTGTTTCGGTTCACGGAAAAAACGGTGAAAAAAAAGAATTCAGTGTTATTGCCCGCATCGACTCTCCTGTTGAAATAGACTATTACAGGCATGGCGGGATACTGGCCTATGTCTTGCGCAAGCTTAAAAGGAGTAAAAATAAAAAAGGATGAACATCTCAAAAGAAACCATGCCTTGGCGTGGTTGAATGTTCGGTATTGGGTGTTTGTTTTTTGTTCGATTTTAAAATAATTTGAGGAGCGGAGCGACATCATTATTCGACGTTCGACGTTCAATGTTCGATGTTGGACGTTCATCTTTTAAAACTACTCCCGTATGGCATAAATGCAACCTGTGAACATTTAATCCCCCAATTCCTGAATTCCTCAATCCTCATTTATTGTTTGACATTAATTGGCCGTCCCCTTATAAAACTTTCCACCATGAATGTTCTTCTGATTGAAATTAATCCCTTTGCGTCGGCAACGACTCCTATTTCGTTAGGATATATTGCGGCCTATCTTAAGTCGAATGGATTTGGTGTTAAGATATTAGCTGTAGGAGAGGATATGTCTTTATCCTGCTCTAATTTTCACGAACTTATCAACACCTTTAAGCCTGCTCTAATTGGGTTGACGGCCTATCAGAGAACCATGCTTTATGTGAAAGGTTTTGCCGGATTAATAAAATCGATTGATAATAATATTAAAATAATCATTGGTGGTCCACAGGCTACCTTCATGCCTTCTTCCGGTTTTACGGAGCTTGCCGATATTAATTATATCTGTCGGTCTTCGGGCGAGATGACGGTACTAAGTGTTGCACAGGCTATCAAAAATGGAACACCTTTTTCAAACCTTTCAGGAGTTTCTTACAAAGATAGTGACGGCGCTGTTTATGACACACCTGAATTAGAGGGTTTTACCGATTTAGATCAATATCCTTCTGCATATCTGAATGACGTTTTTGACTATTCTCATATGAGTGAAGCCATCATGCTGACATCTCGCGGATGTCCTCACCACTGTATCTATTGTTACACCCCTCAGGCATTCAAACACAAAATAACTTTTCATTCTGTTGACAGGGTTATTGAAGAAATTAAATGGATAAACAAAAAAGGTATAAAAAGACTCTGGTTTGCAGATCCAAATATATCCTTTAAAATGGAGCGGGTGATAGAACTTCTTGACAGGATTTTATCAGAGAACCTTAAATTTGAAATGTGGATGCAGACCCGTGCGGATCTTGTAACTCCTGAGCTAATGAAAAAAATGAAAAATGCAGGTGTTAAAACCATCGCCTTTGGACTGGAGTCGGCCTCGGAACAGGTTCTGACGAGATTAGGCAAACATTTAGCCCTTGACAAGGTAGTCCAGGCAATCAGAATGGCACAGCAGCAGGAAATTGAGGTGGAGCTTTTTACTATTTTCGGCCTCCCTTATGAAACCTTTGACGATGCGGTAAAGACACTGGAGTTTGTAAAAGAAAATAAGGTTAAAATCATGGGAAATACAAATTCACAGCAGATGCAGATCTATTTTGGAACACACCTGGCCGGTCATTACAAAGACTATAATATACGCCCGTTAAACACAGATCGTCCTGCATATATATCGATTGGATCTCAATACGAAACTGAATACATGAAAAGCAGCGACTTTCATAAGATTCAAAATATGTGGCGAGCTAATTCTCTTGACGGGGGAAAGCGGATCGTGTCGTAAAATGTTCAAGACTGCTATACATAAAATATACGTGATATTTGGCAAACAGGACAATGGGAATCTTGAGCAGCTTTCCAGGACGTTGTCGGGCCTGTTTTCATACGTGAACACGACATCTAATCTTTATCTTGTGGCCGGGAATCTGTCTGAAAGCATGCCGCAGGTGGAACGTATTCAGAAGGATGTCATCAAATTTCTAAAAAAGAACCTGTTTGCCCGGCTTTATCTCCATTTTGTTCATACTGTCCCACAGACAACCGTCAAAGGAATAGATTATTATTTTCAGTATTATTACCAGTATCTGAAACGTGAAACCAGAACATTTGATCAGGAGGGATATATATATCAGGAGGTGCCAAGGTTTATGCTGCTTCCGGTTATTGTTCCCGACAACCGGATTGAACCTGCTTCGCTTATAACCTTGTTAGACAGGCTTAAGGGCGCTTTTATGTTACCCTGTCTTTACCTTGACAAAAGCGTTTTTTTTCTTACGCAGGATAAAGATCTTATGTCCAGCACGGAAAAGCTTTACTATGGAAATGATGATTCAAAAGAGCCGGCTGAAATCGCCTGCAATATGTTTAACGGAGATCTTCTTGATGATTCATTAGAGATGTTAACGTCCGAAGACCGGTTTATACCAGGCCCGTGTCGGGCTTCACTCATTATCTCGGCCCAGGACGGCAAGGTTTATACCTGTCTGGATGCATTCCGCAAAAACGAAAGCCTGACGGATATTTATGAAAGCAGCAACGTAGATACGCTCATGACACTCTATTATGAGCACGACAGGTCAAAAAGAGACTGTCTTGGATGCAGGGGACGAGCCGCTGAGTCTTTTGCGGATTTGCCCATATCACAAGGCAGGAAACAACAGATCGGAGCGTTGCTCTGTCATTTTGGAACATTGCACCATGAGGCGGGAGACGATATTCAGGCCGTGAAAAAATATGAGCTGTCATTGAAGTTGTCCCCGGCTCAGGAAGCCGGTCATATTAATTTCCGATTAGGCCTGAGCTACAAAATGACTGGACATTATAACCAAGCCCTCGAAGCCTTTAACAGCGCCGAACTTACGTATGCAGACCAGTACTATTTCCACTTTTACAAGGGACTTTGTTATTTTGCAATGGGGAATTACAGCACAGCTATAGAAAAATTTTCCGATGCCCTTCGTCTAAAGCCTCAAAAGGAAGACATGGTCAGAATTCTAATTTACAAAGGCACATGCTTCAATAATATCGGCGATTATGAGCAGGCGGTTGTTGCGCTGGAAAAGGCCGGGGAAACAGCCGGCCATATGAAAGAAATATATAACGCATTAGGCTTCTCTTACTTTCAGCTTAAAAACTATGATAAGTCCATCAAAAATCTAAACGCTGCCGTCGAGATAGATCCTTATTCTGCTGTTGATTACGCAAGCCTTGGATCGAATTATCGTGAAAAAGGCGACTTTGACAAGGCAATAGTTATGTATGAAAAGGCGCTGGCTCTGGATCCGGATATGATTCCGGCGAGGGAAAACATCGAAAGGCTGCACCGCAAAAGCGAGCGTTTTGCAAAGGTCTCTAAGCGTAAGTAAAGATCCTTCTTGTACGAAGCTGCGGGAATCTTCAAAAAACAGCTTGAAGAATTTTCAAGGATTTTGTTTTTTATTGGAGATTGGTACAGTTTGCGAAAGCTTGTCAACAACAGGCAGCTCTATTATGAAGCTTGCTCCTTTTTTTGGGTTATTGGCCACAAAGATATCCCCCTCATGTTTTTTGATTATTTCATAGCAAATACTTAAACCAAGCCCTGTGCCTTCTCCTCTTTTCTTTGTTGTAAAGAGGGGCTCAAAGATTTTCTGAAGATTCTTTTTAGGGATGCCGGGTCCTGTATCAATGAAACTTATGCGTATTACTTTTTCATCAAACGCACTCTTAACAGTCAGTATTCCTCTTCCGGCATACATTTTCATCGCCTGGTCTGCATTATTGATCATATTCAGAAATACTTGCTGGAGTTCGTAGAAGTCAGCCATTGTACAGGGCATATTATCGGCCAATTGCTTGACCAGTTTGATACTATCTACTTTGAAGTCATGCTGTTTAAGCTCAAGGGTACTTTCGATAATGTGATTGACCTGGATGTATTCCTGTTTGGATTCCTCTTTTCTGGAAAATGTAAGCAGCTTTTGGACGATATTTTTGCAGAGCAAAGAGCTTTTGTTTATTTTTTCCAGGCAGTTTCGTGTTTCATCAGACGAATATTTTCTTGTAAGAAGAAGCTCTGAGAAACCCATAACCGTTGTTAAGGGATTATTTAATTCATGAGCAACCCCGGCTAACAGTTGCCCAATAGCGGAGAATTTTTCCGATTCCATTAATTGTGCTTTGACAAATTCAAGCTGTTCTTTGGCTTTTTCCGCTTTTATTGTATTGTTTCGGCGTTCTACACCTTTGCGAATTGCTGCAAGTAATTTAGCATTGTTGAATGGTTTGTCAATGTAATCGTAAGCCCCAAATTTGAGAGCTCCTTTTGTCGATTCAACATTTGAGTGAGCTGTAACGATCAATACTTCCGTAGAAGGGCTTAATTGTTTTATAGCTTTGAGCGTATCAATGCCTGACAGCCCAGGCATTTGCAGATCCAATGAAACTACATCAAAATCCATGCCCTTCCGAATTTTTTTGATTGCTTTGTCGCCACTATCTACTACGGTAACATCAAACTCTGCTTCAAGTACCAAAGACATGGCTCGCAGAATGTTCTGCTCATCATCTGCCACCAAAACATATGGCTTTCCCGGGCGCTTGTTATTTTTATCCTTATTTTTTAGTTCTGAGCACATCTTCAGGATATCTTCATTCGGCAAAATATTTATTTCCTATTCTGAGTTGGCGAAACTTGAGTATCATTATATATGCAATCCGTATTCATGAATTTTCGCAAGGAGTGTATTGCGATGAATGCCTAATTTTTCCGATACGTTTTTTCTGTTGCCTTCAAGCATTTCAAGCGCTTCGGCAATATATTGTTTTTCAAAAGAACTTACCGCCTCTTTGAGAGAGCCATCTGTTATTTTTTTCTTGCTGATATTAAGTGTTGCAACATCCTTCAACTGAATAACCGAATTTTGTTTTATTGTGCATAACCTTTCCACCAGATTTTGAATTTCTCTGATATTTCCGGGCCAGTCATATTCCATTAATACTTTTATAGCCCTCTCTGAAAACTTTATGCCGGGTTTTCCTGTCTTTTTTGCATGCAGATCAGAAAAGTGTTCCAGAAGTAACAATATATCGCCTCTTCGCTTTCTCAAAGGAGGCAACTTTATTGTAAATACATTCAGCCTGTAAAAAAGATCTTCACGAAACTTACCCTGTAAAATCAGTTTGCTTAAGTCCTGATTAGAAGCGGCAACAAACCTCACGTCAGCCTTAAAAACCTTGCGGCTGCCCAATCTCTCAAATTCCTTCTCCTGTATAACCCTGAGGAGTTTGGCCTGCATATTAATATTCAGGGAATCAATATCATCAAGAAAAACCGTTCCCTTATTGGCTATTTCCATCTTGCCGATGCTTGTGCCTGTAGCGCCCGTAAATGCTCCCTTGTTGTGCCCAAAAATTTCACTTTCCATCAGGGTCGGGGGTATGACCGCACAATTTATCACCACAAAAAGCTGATTTCCCCGCGGACTAAGGTTATGTATCGCTCTGGCAACAAGCTCCTTGCCTGTTCCGCTTTCCCCCTGAATAAGTACGGCGCCGTCACTTTGAGAAACAGTCGATATTAACTCAAAAATACTTCTCATCTTTTTATCTTTACCCACCATCTGCTCAAAAGGATGATACCTTTCAAGCTCATTTCTGAGATATGTTACCTCCTTAACAAGCTGCCTTTTTTCTAAAGCCCTGCTGATTATCGTTAAAACATCCTCAACAATAAACGGCTTGATGATATACTCATAAGCTCCTAATTTAATTGCTTTTACCGCCGTCTGAAGATCGTTGACGGCTGTTACCATAATAATCTCGGTATTTGGATCTGTCTGCTTGAGTTTTTTAAGAAGATCAATGCCGTCAATATCAGGAAGGAGGATATCCAGCAAAACAAGGTCGATAGCATGTTTGGTATAAATGTCGACAGCCTTTTTCCCTGTTCCGGCAAGCAAAACCTTATATTCATCCTTTAAGACCATATTAAAGGATCTGCGGACTCCGGATTCATCATCAACAACAAGTATTGTAGCATTTTTATTCATATTGAGACCTTTGAAAAATATTCAATTTTGTTCAAGCACAAAGAAGGCGAAACTTTAGTAAAAGATATCACCATAAAATTCATATTACGTCAATCTATGTCAGACAATTAATATGCACAAAAATATGTGCATGAATGCACAGGTTGTTGTGCATAACTATAAAATATCTTTATTCTTTCTCTTCACTCCGTTAAACTTCCCGCTAAAAATCAGTCTGGTTGCATTATATGATATCGGCGATAACTACTTGTAAAATAAGTCTTTTTATAAATTGAGTCATACTCATCCATATAAACAGCGTCTGTTTTTTGAACTAAATTCTAAGAAATTGATACTCTGGCATGTATTTTGAGGAAATTTAATAAGATTTAATAAAAAATAATCATAAAAAACTGAAAGCCTGAAATGATTACATATTTTTCGTGTTTTCGTACCTGCCTGTGCGTTGCACGCAGACTGGCTTTCTTGATAAAAAAAACTTATTACAAAACCATCAAACATAAGGGGGTAATTACAATGAAGATAAATTTGAGCTCTTTTTTGCAATTAAGGTTTAACATTTTTATGTGCAAGAAAATCGGGTGGAAAATCACCTTTTTCTATATAACCTGTCTTGGCAGGTTATATTTTTTCTTTAACAGAAAAGAAAAGCAGAAAATAAAAAGCTCTGTTAAGGAGGTATTTGCCGGCCCAAAAAGTAGATCTGAGATAAGGTCAATTACCAGGGATATTTTTCGGGGTATAGTATCTCACTATTATGAAAAGTTTTTCAACGCATATTCATCTCCTGAAACACTCAGAGCTTTTGTAAAAACACACATGGAAAGTACAGGCACAGGAGCCATAGAAAGAGGTCTTTCCAGAGGCAGGGGCGTTTTGTTAATCACCGGCCATGTAGGAGGCATTGAACTGATTCCGGCTTTTCTTTGTAATAAGAAATATCCTGTAACGATGATAGTAAGATTTTCATCAGCCCACATGCGTAACACAGCTATGAAACAGTCTAATAACTTCTCAACAAGAATTATCGACGCTGATAATACTCCTAATGTCATAAAAGCCATTTTTGATAACCTGAAAGAAAATCGTGTGGTACTCACTCAGTGTGATGAGATAGATGAATGGAGACCTTCTAAAAACAACATAATATCCTTTTTGGGTAAAAAAATAAATCTGGATAGAACGATGAATATTATTTCAAAAAGAGGCGGCACTTCCGTAGTGTTCGGCGTTATGCATAGAAATTATAACCATCGTTATAAATTTATTGGGACTTCAATAGAAGAAATAAAAAAGCAGTTCAAACAATTAACAGGTGCATCTGTCGGAGAGATCGTATTAAAATATCTGGAGCAATATATTTACAAACATCCGGAAGGCTGGTATCAATGGAAAAAATATCCGGCCATGAAAGAGATTCCATCATCCGGCGTAATAGTTGAACAACCATTATATTTGCCACAACTTAGGCCCTTTTTAGGCAGGCTTGCATAAAACCGGCGTTAAAACCAACGAATATTAAAATATGATATCAAGTCATAAAGTAATTAAAGCCAACCTTCTAAAACAATTGCAAAAGAGATGTTGAATGGAAAAGGAAGTAAACTGTATAAACTCCAAATCTATAATAAATTATGTGAAGGTGCATAATAATGGCGACTGTTCAGGCCTTATTAAACACCTTGATTATGAAATCGATCGGCTTCCAAACCCTGAAAGTTTTTTAACTGATTCTAATAACTGGATTTCCTGTGCCGTAACTATCGAATTGCTCAAGAGAGCCAGGATTATACTAAATGATGAGATGGCCGCCTATAAGATTGCCAGACATGCTGTCGAGAATTCATCTCTTGGCTATATCCAAAAAATATTTGTTAAGGCGTTCTGGTCTTCGGAAAAGAGCTTTAAACATGCCCAGGCGATCAACGATAAATTTAACCGGAGCAAAAAGGTCGAACTTGTAGATGTGAGAAGAAATCGGGCCATATTTCGTTTACACTGGGATTCGTCGATGAAACTTTCTAAAGATTTATGTCTTTTCAATCATGGAATATATACATTTTTGCCAACTGTCTGGTCAGGAAAGCCTTATACATTCAAAGAGGAATGCTGCTATTTTAACGGCGCTCCATATTGTGAGTACCATATAAAATGGCAATTTCAAAACAGAGTTCGTGAGTATTTTTCCAGATTTTTTATGTCCAGAACAATACTGAAAGATATTATTGCCGAACAGGAGAAGGACAAGGAGCTTATTGAAATAAAATACGAAGAGGTAAATCGACTCAATCTTGAGCTGAATCAAAAAATCAAACAGCTCTTGGCCGTACAGGAGACAGGAAAGGCCATCCTTTCCGTTCTGGATCTGAAACAGCTTTTATCGGTTGTCATGAACCTTATATCAAATGTGTGTCATATACACCGGGCCATAATAATGCTTGTAAATGAAGATAAGAAGTATCTTGAATATATACACGGGATGGGTTTTGACGGTGAAGTGCCGGATGAGGTGAAAAATTACCGGGTTTCTATGGACCGTGTAAGCAATATCCTGATCAGGGTTGTCAATACGGGACGTTCCGAATATGTTCCTGATGTTAACAGTTCAAACCTGAGAAAAGAGAATATTATATTAACTTATGGAAATCCTGTTTCTGTATATGTAGTTCCTCTGATCGCCAAATCAAAGGTAATCGGGGTGATTGCAACCGATGCTGTTGATGAAGACGGTGTTCCGGAAGAAACCAGGGAAACCCTGGAAATATTTACGCCACAGATTGCTATGGCCATTGACAATGCCAGGCTTTACAGCAAACTCCACGAACAGATGATAGATCTAAAGCAATCTCATGCCCTGTTAAGCAGGGCTGAGAAGTTCTCATTTTTAGGTAACATTGCCGCAAGACTGGCCCATGAAATCAAAAATCCAATGACAGCCATAGGAACCTTTATCCAGTTGCTGCCAGGTAAATTTGATGATGAAGAATTCCGCAAAGATTTCTACGAGATTGCAAAAGAAGAAACCGAAAGGGTTAATAACCTCATTACTGAGCTTCTGGATCTGGTCAAGACAAAAGAATCCCATTTTGAGTTGACAGATCTTCATGACTTGATTAATAAAATGATCCTGCTTGTTTCACCTCAGAGCAATTCAAAGCAGATTAATATGTTGCGTGATTTTGATCCTGACGTCGGAAAAGTATGGATGGATTCTGAAAAGATAAAGCAGGTTGTATTGAATCTTCTTTCAAATGCTATCAATTTTACACCCCAGGGAGGAAAAATCGAATTAAGAACAAAAAATGTTCTCAGGGATGGAAAACCTGCTGTTATTCACATAGAGATAAAAGACAACGGCCCCGGAATTCCTGAGCCCATGATTAATAAGATATTTGATCCTTATTTTACTACCAGACACAAGAGCAGCATGCACAGTGGCACGGGACTTGGCCTGTTTATTGCCGATAAACATATGCAGGATCACAACGGGACAATGGAAGTAAAAAGCAGGGTTAATGAAGGAACATCGTTCATCCTGACACTGCCTGCCGATCTTTCTTCGAAATTATCAAATCGATAAATTCTCAAAACAATCTTTTCCGGACAATATTTGAGTATAGGTAGTGTGTTAAAGCCATCATGAACAAAGGAATAAAATTCTATGCAAATTGAGAAGGTAAACGTATATAAAATATTACTTCCCTTTAAGGATGATTTTTCTATTTCCCGCATGCAGGGCATTTCTTCCAATATTATCGTTGTCGAGATTATATGCGATCAGGGAAGAGTTACAGGTTATGGAGAGGGGCTGCCTGTAGAATTTATTACTAAAGAAACGCCGGCAACTGTAGTAAAAGATATAAATCTTTTTACACAAAAAGATTATTTCCCCTGGGACTTAAAAAATGTTTCGCAAATTTGGAATTTCGTCGACTGTCTGCCCGACGGGAAGGAGCATAATACGGCTGTATGCGCCCTTGAAATGTCTCTTTTAGATGCGTTGGCAAAGAGACAGGGGCGCTCTATTATTAAATATTTTTCTCAAGATTTCTTTGCCGACAGAGTTTGCTACGGTGCAACAATCCCTCTTGCCGACAAAAAACGCATAATAGAACTATGTGAATTGATCAGGAAAATGGAAATTAACAGATTACGGGTTAAGATGAGTAAAGACCTGAAACAAAATAAGGATGCTATCGAAACAATTGCATTGATGTTTGGCAATGATTACGATCTCAGGTTGGATCCGAATTCTGCCTGGAACCGTGATCTTGCATTCAAACATATACCGCTTATCAAAAAACATAATATTAAAATATTAGAAGAACCTATGGCTAAAGAGGATCCGGATTTTGCAGAATTTACAGAGGTAATAAAGTCTACGGGTGTAATGTTAATGGCCTGTGAATCGGCAGCTTCATTAAAGGATGTAATAAAAATCGTAAAAGAAGGTTGCTATCAAATGATAAATGTCAAATTGTCCAGAAACGGCGGGTTTAGAAGAACTTTCAAGGTTATTGACTATCTTCGTGCAAATAAAGTTGCTTTCCAGCTTGGATGTTCAATAGGCGAATCAGGCATCCTTTCTGCCGCGGGAAGAATTTTATGTCTTTTATGTGGTGATGCTGTATATTACGACGGGTCCTATGATAAATATTTGTTAAAGAAAAATATTACAGATAATGATGTTTCTTTTGGGCCTGGCGGCGAAGCAGGTCCCCTGGATGGCCCTGGGCTGGGTGTCAAAATCAACAGGCAAAACCTGTCGTTTTTATCCGATTCTTCAAAAACCGTTACAATTATGAGACCCTAATTTTTATGAAAGCAAATTTAAGCGCCGATTTAATTTATATCCAATGGAAAGAGGAATACAGGCATGTGCTGGAAAGCCTTCCCGGCAAACAAATTTACATATTGTTTTCAGGAGGAAAGGATTCATCTGTGGCAATGAATTTTATCTTAAGAGCGGCAAAAGAATTCAGGTTTGATTTTGAAGCGCATGCAGCATCATTTCCTGTTCACAGATATACAGATGAAGAAAAGGATAAAATCGGATCTTACTGGAGCAAACAAGGCAAAAATATAATGTGGCATAAAACCAAAGAGACCGATGAATATATTTATAATACAGCAAATCCGTGTCTTTTATGTCAGGAGCTGAGGAAAAAAATGCTAAAAAACATTTTGACTTCCTCGACACAAGACTGGAACAACCTCGTACTGATAGCAGGCTACTCTCTATGGGATATTGTCAGTTATTCTATCGAACATTTGACATCTAATATCTTTTCTACACCTGACAACCATACAACTGTAGAAAAAAACAAAAGATTTCTTGAAACAGCCCAGCGTTTTTATCCCATGATGAAGATGAAGGAAGGCTATACTATCTTCAGACCCCTGATAAAATTCAACAACAACGAAATTCAAAAAGTTGTGTCAGAAAAGGATATCCCAAACCTTTCAATACCATGCAGGTTTGAAAATCTAAGGCCAAAAAAAATTATGGAGAAATACTTCGATAAAATTGGAACAGGATTTAATTACAACCAGGTCTTTGACTTCGCAAAAAAATCATTGGGTCTGCCCGACATGTCTTCCTATACATCCATTAACATGGAGGAATACCTGCGTAATTTTTTTTAACAATACACAACTTTTACCGCCCAACAAACAGACCGATCGCAAGCAACACAGGCGTTAATATATTTATAACGACATTTCTGCCCATATAGGGCAACAATTTCGGCATATCTTCGGCATATCTTGCCACCCCCTTCAATGTCGGCACCGCAAGAATAATTGAGAAAAGGGCTAATAATCCTTCAATTGGAAGAGTTCCGGAAAGAAAGCCCAGGACAATCGATATGTACGCACACGCAAGAAACGCTCCATAGACCTTTACGCTGGCTTTTCTTCCTATAACAACAGGCAAATGCCTTCTTCCAACCCCCTTGTCGGCCTCCACGTCCGGAAACTGGTTCAGCAGTAAAAGATCGCTCACAAGAAAAAACGGAACAAGTGACGCAACAAATGAAGTTAATGAGTATGATCCAGCTAAAACAAAATGTGTGCCCATCACCATTAACGGGCCAAATCCAAGGCCGGGCGCAATCAGACAGAGAAACGGGTTTTTTGTAAGCGTCTCCGTATAAGTAACAACAATTATCAATCCAAGGATTCCCAGCGGCAGGAGCCACACCCCCCTGACACATAAAAAGTATATCCCAATAATTGCTGTGATAAAAAATGCAACAATACCTGTAAAGAATGCTGCATTCGCCTTTTCAGGAATTTTGGGCAAAGTGCCGCTGCCTCCGCTGAATGGAGTCGGCTGCGTGTTAAAATCCAGACCGCTTTTAAAGTCATAGTATTCATTAAGGGCATTTACGCTTATATGTGTTGAAACCGCGCCGATAAGGGCAATTATAAGATAATAAATATTTATCCTGCTTCCAGACCATGCTGCTGTAGCTGCGCCTAACAAAACGCACGCCGGGTTTAAAATAAGAAACGGCAAACGCATGGGGCCCAATATTATAGAAATATTTTTACTCAAAAATACTAACATCCCCCATGCCCTTGCGTATTACTTCAGGCATGTCATCAATCAGCGATATTACACTTGAGGGTTGTCCGATGACCGGAGTTCCTCCATCGATTACGATATCTATTCTGGGATGGAATAAATCGTGAATTATGGCTGGATCATGCAAGATTGTACCGTCGGGCATTGTTGCGCTTGTGGTAATTATTGGATTTCCCAACTCTTCCACAAGAGCAAGACAAATGGAATTGTCAGGAACGCGTATGCCGGCGGTTTTGCGCTTGGTCAACATTATCTTGGGCACAAGTTTTGAGCCTTCAAGAATGAAAGTGTAAGGCCCAGGCAATAGACGCTTCATGGTTTTGTATGCATAATTTGAGACTTTGGCGTAATGGCTGATGTTTTTCAGCCCTGAACAAATAAAACTAAAGGGTTTTTTTTTATTCCTCTGCTTTAATTGATATATCTTCCCAATAGCCTTTTTGTTCATTATATCACAACCTATTCCGTAATAAGTGTCTGTTGGATAGGCGATTATACCGCTCCTTTTAAGCGCCTCAACAGTTTTTCTAATCAGCCGCTCCTGCGGATTTATTGAATTTATTTTAATAAGCATCCTCTAATCCTTAATCCTTTTACATCGTCAAGGCAACAAATAAAGATTGCTAAAGAAAAATCCATTTGCTATTCGGGATTCGAAAATATATATATTAATATTAACAAAATTCTTTATGGAGAAACGATATGATAAAAAAGCCGATTGAAGAAGCTTTTTCTTTTGACGATGTCTTGCTTATTCCTAACTATTCCGACGTATTGCCAAAAGATGCCGACACCAGAACAATGCTGACAAAAAAGATTTCACTAAACATTCCGATTGTCAGCGCTGCTATGGATACCGTAACAGAAGCGAATGCAGCCATAAGTCTGGCTCGTGAAGGCGGTATAGGTTTTATACATCGCAATATGAGTATTAAAAGCCAGGTTCTTGAAGTAGGCAAGGTAAAAAAATCTGAAAGCGGTATGATTATCGATCCTGTTACTATTCGTCCTGATCAACGCATACACGAAGTGCTGAAGCTGATGGAGCAGTATCGCATATCCGGAATACCGGTTACAAAAGGGGATAAACTCGTCGGAATCGTAACAAACAGAGACCTGCGATTTGAAACTAATCTGTCAAAAAAGGTCTCTGAAGTTATGACAAAAAAAAATCTAATAACCGTTTCAGAGGGAATTTCCCTGGAAGAGTCAAAGAAGCTGCTTCACAAACACAGAATCGAAAAGCTCCTTGTAGTCAACAAAAAAGGTCAGCTTGCAGGCATGATAACCATAAAAGATATTGAAAAGATAAAGCAATATCCAAAATCCTGCAAGGATAAAATGGGCAGACTCAGAGCAGGAGCTGCAATCGGAGTCGGTTCTGATATGGAAGAACGCACAGAGGCCATTATAAAGGCAGGCGCTGATGTTATATTAATCGACACATCTCATGGACATACCAAAAATGTAATCAACGCTGTTAAGACATTGAAAAACAATTTTAAAAACATCCAACTTATCGCCGGCAATGTCGGCACTGCAAAAGGAGCTGAAGCTCTTATCAAGGCAGGAGTTGACGGGGTAAAAATTGGAATCGGGCCTGGATCCATATGCACCACACGTATCGTAGCGGGTATTGGATTGCCGCAGTTAAGCGCCATAATGAAATGCAAGGCAATATCCGATAAAGCCGGAGTGCCTTTGATTGCCGACGGCGGAATAAAACATTCAGGCGACATAACAAAAGCTATTGGCGCCGGCGCCCATGTGGTGATGATAGGCGGACTTTTTGCCGGAACCAAGGAAAGCCCCGGCGAATTAGTCATATTTCAGGGCCGCAGCTACAAGGCCTATAGGGGTATGGGATCTATTGAAGCTATGAAAAAAGGGAGTACAGACAGATACTATCACGAAGACAAAGCAGAAGGCGACAAGCTGGTCCCCGAAGGAATTGTCGGACGTGTCCCGTACAGGGGTTCCCTTGCAGACAACATCTTTCAGCTTATTGGGGGATTAAGGGCAGGAATGGGATATGTAGGCTGTCGAACAATAGAAGACCTTAGAAAAAAGGCCCGTTTCATTAAGATAAGCGCAGCCGGTTTACGCGAAAGCCATGTCCATGACGTTATAATTACAAAGGAAGCGCCAAATTATCGTCTTGATTAAGTGTGATGAACTCGTAAAAAAGCAAATCTATCTAAATGACAAACCCAGCATTCGATTTTATCCATCTTCATGTTCATACCCAGTACAGTCTGCTTGACGGTGCTATAAGGATCGATGCCCTTTTAAAACGTACAGCCGATTTCGGTATGGATTCCGTAGCCATTACAGATCATGGAACCATGTTCGGAGTTGTTGAGTTTTATGAAAAGGCAAAAAAATCCGGGATAAAACCGATTATAGGGTGCGAATACTATGTTGCGCCGCGCTCCATTTCCGATAAAACCCCCCTCGATCACAAAGGGCTTTCCCACCTTGTTCTCCTTGCAAAAGACCAGGAAGGATATCAAAATTTGTGCAGACTGGCTACCATCGCCCAGCTTAAAGGATTCTACCACAAACCCCGCATCGACAGAGAAATTATAAAAAAATACCATAAAGGGCTTATCGCTCTTTCAGCTTGCATGCACGGCGAAATACCCACTCTGATCATTGAAAACAGGCAAGATAAAGCCGATGAAGCCGCGCGTTCCTTTTTTGACATATTTGGCGAGGATAACTTCTACCTTGAGGTTCAAAACAACGGTATTGACAGGCAGGAAAAGGTTAACTATGCCCTCCTCAACATGAGCAAAAGGCTTTCAATCCCCCTCGTTGCCACAAACGACTGCCATTACTTAGACAAAAAGGATGTGAGAGCCCATGAAGCGCTTTTGTGCATACAGACCGGAAAAACAATTCATGACCCCAGCCACTTTAAATTTCAAACAGACCAGCTCTATTTTAAATCACCGGAAGAGATGCATTCTTCTTTCGCCGACTATCCCGGCGCTCTAAGCAACACCGTTGACATCGCAAAGAGATGCAACGTTGAATTCGATTTTTACACAAATTCAGACACAAGATATCACTTTCCGAAATTTAACACTTCTTCGGAACAGACAGCAGATGAAATCTTTGAACAAAAAGTAAGAGAAGGATACTCACGAGTATTAGAGCATATAAAAGCAAAGAACCCTGATATTGATGAAAACTTATATAATGATCGTCTTGAATATGAAATTTCAACTATCATTGATATGGACTTTCCGGGCTATTTCCTGATTGTTGCCGATTTCATACGTTATGCCAAAGCAAATAATATCCCTGTCGGCCCTGGCAGGGGATCTGCGGCAGGAAGCCTTGTGGCGTATTCGCTTGGGATCACTGGTCTTGATCCTATAGAGTATGGTCTTATTTTTGAACGATTTTTGAATCCTGCGCGTAAAAGCATGCCTGATATTGACGTTGATCTTTGTATTAACGGCAGAGAAGAAATATTTAAATACCTTGTTGAAAAATATGGAGGCGGCGATTATGTGGCTCAGATAATTACCTTTGGAAAATTGAAAACCAGGGCCGTAATTCGAGATGTGGGCCGCGCTCTTGATATACCTTTACGCGAGGTGGATTCCATTGCCAAGATGGTGCCTGATATATTAGGCATTACACTAAATGACGCTCTAAAGCAGGAACCGAAGATTAAGGAGTTAGCGGAAAATAAACCGGAAATAGCGGATCTCATCAATATTTGCAGGGTTCTTGAAGGTCTTCCGAGACACGCATCAACACATGCCGCGGGAGTGGTGATTTCAGACAAACCACTTGTTGAATATCTGCCTTTATATAAAGGTAAAAAGGGGGAGGTTGTCACACAGTTTGACATGAAATGCGTGGAAAAGATCGGGCTGGTTAAATTCGATCTTTTAGGCCTTCGCAACCTGACTGTTATCGCTAATACCCTTTCTCTTATTTCAGAACAAGGAACAACCCCTCCTGATATTGAGAATCTCGACCTTGAAGATTCTGATACATATGGCCTTCTATCGTCAGGCGACACAACCGGAGTATTCCAGCTTGAAAGTTCCGGCATGAAAGACTTGCTTGTGCGGTTAAAGCCTGAATGCTTTGATGATATCGTAGCTCTTGTGGCTCTTTACCGTCCAGGCCCTCTTGACAGTGGAATGGTTGATGGTTTTGTCGAAAGGAAACATGGTAGAAAGTCGGTTAAATACATTATTCCTGAACTTGAACCGATTTTAGAGGAAACTTACGGCGTTATTGTTTATCAAGAACAGGTTATGAAGATTGCCGCTGTTCTTGCAAAGTATTCCATGGCTGAAGCAGACGATCTTCGGAAAGCAATGGGCAAGAAAAAACCGGCAATCATGGCCAAACACACCGTGCGTTTCATTCAGGGCGCCAAGGACAATGGCATAGCGCATGATAAGGCAAAAAAAATATTCGAGCTTATAGAAAAATTCGGAGGATATGGGTTTAACAAATCTCACAGCGCTGCATACGCCCTTATAGCGTACCAGACAGCGTTTCTGAAGGCTCACTTTTTTGTTGAGTTAATGGCTTCTCTGCTTACAAGTGAAATTCATTCAATTGATGGTGTTGTGAAATATATTGCGGAATGCCGCAATCATTCCCTAAATGTGCTTCCACCTGATGTAAACGAAAGCAATAAGGAATTCACTGTAACCGGTTCAAAAATAAAATTCGGTCTTGCGGCGGTAAAAAATGTTGGAGAAGGCGCCATCGAATCTATTGTTGAAGTCAGAGAAAATGGAAAGTTTACTTCTTTGTTTGATTTTTGTAAACGTGTAAGCCTTCAAAAGGTAACCAAAAGGGTTGTGGAAAGCCTTATAAAATGCGGAGCTTTTGATTCCACCGGAGCCAGGCGTTCCCGTATGATGGCATCTCTCGAAGATGCGCTGGATTACGGCCAAAGAGTTCAAAGGGAAATGGCTGACCCGCAGATAGGGCTTTTTGATACAGTGGGAATTAAACAGACGGCTGATTATCCTCCCATGCCGGGAATAGATGAGTGGGATGAAAAACAGCTTTTAGCTTTTGAAAAAGAATTCCTTGGTTTCTACATTACCGGCCACCCTTTAACCAGCCATGAAGATGTTCTTGAAAAATTCACAAATGCAGACAGCATCTCATTAAAGGAAAAAAAAGATGGCGAAACTATAAGAATTGGCGGTATTGTCAGGAATGTAAAGACTATAAAGACAAAAAAGGGCGATTTGATGGCCTTTGTAACAATAGAAGATCTTCTCGGTTCTGTTGAGGTTACAATTTTTCACACTGTATATGCATCGGTTTATAATTATTTATCAGGAGACAGCCCTGTCCTTGTCCAGGGGCGGATACAAAAAGATGAAAATTCGGCAAAGATACTGGTAGATACTTTAATGCCGCTTGATAAAGCTGAAGAAAAATTGACCGCGGGCATCCATTTTAATCTCGACATAACCAGAACGAATAAAGAATCACTTTTAAAATTATACGATATTCTTAAAAAACATCCCGGGTTATGCATGGCGCATATTCATCTGTGCGAACCTGAAAAAACAGAGATATTAATAGCCTTGCCCGACACAATAAAAGTAAAAGCCGGCCCGGCATTAACACGGGAAGTTAATGAACTGTTCGGTTATAATGTTGTGGAAACGGTATGCAAAGAAATTGCTGCTTCTCAACAGGTTAATAATTTTAGAAACAACGGCAAAAGAAAGAGGCGGCCGTTCACGGAACATTGAAATTAGAAAATAGAAATTGGAAATTTGGCCTTCATGCTTTGTATTGTTCTTCCCAATTTCCAATTTCTATTTTCATCTCTTCATAATGGTTAGGAAGAACTATGGACCCCCAAGATCATAAAATCGGCGATAACGGCAATATAAATACATATGCTGTCTTGTTGGCAGGCGGAACAGGAACACGTTTGTGGCCTGTGTCAAGAGAATTATATCCAAAGCAGCTCGTAAAATTCATTGGCGCTGATTCTCTTGTTCAAAGCACAATAAAAAGGCTGGAGCCTGTTCTTGGCACGGAAAATATCAGGATTGTCTGCGGTGAGGAGCATTTTCACGAAACTGCAAGGCACATGGCGGAAATAGGTGTTCAGGCTAAGGGGAAAGTAATATGTGAACCATGCGGAAGGAACACCGCGCCGGCAATTCTTCTTGCGGTATTAAATATACTAAAAATCGATTCAGATGCTGTTTTGTGTGTCTTCCCTGCCGATCATGTTATCAGGGATGTGAAAAGTTTTCACAAAAAATTAAAGACCGCTATAAAGCTCGCTGAGGCCGGATATATTGTAACATTCGGTATTAAACCGAATTATCCTGAAACAGGCTATGGATATATTGAAGGTTCAGAAAAGATACTTGATGAAGCATTGGCAATAAAAAGATTTGTTGAAAAACCTGATGAAGCAACCGCAGCAAAGTATGTTGAGGCAGGCAACTTTTACTGGAACAGCGGTATGTTTACTTTTAAAGCATCTGTTATGCTTAACGAATTCAAAACCTTTCAACCGGAACTGCTGAAAAAAATGGAAGAATTGGTTTCAACAGACGATCAGATAACCAGAGAAGGGTATCAGCAGCTTCCTGATGTTGCATTTGATTATGCCATTATGGAAAAAACAGAAAAAGGGGTTGTTCTTCCATCAGATTTTGGATGGAGCGATATAGGGTCATGGAAGTCCCTCTATGACTTTCTTCCAAAGGATGAGAATAATAATGTTATTGATGGAGATGTTATCGCAAATGACACAAAAAACTGCTTCATTATGGGGCATGAACGCCTGATTGCAACAAATTACCTTGATAATATGGTTGTCGTTGAAACACCGGATTCAGTATTTGTTTCAGATATTGTTAACAGCAGGGACGTTAAATCTATTGTTGCCCAGCTCAAGGAAAAGGGAAGAAAGGAATATCATGAGCACAAGACAGTACACCATCCATGGGGAATATTAACCGTCCTGGAAGAAAAAGACGATTATATGGTATCCAAAATTATTGTAAACCCGGGTTCAATATTTCAAATTAAGGTTGACGCCTCAATGTTTAAACATCTTATTGTCATTAAAGGCCAGGCAAAAATCAAATCAGAGAGGCAAAGCACGCTTCTTACTAAAGGAGAATCAACCGTAATATCTGAAAATGACCGGGCAGAATTGGAAAATCCCGGGAATGAACCTCTTTTCATTATTCAGGTAAGGTATTAAGCCGTTCACGGCTTGAAACTTGAAATTGGAAACTTGAAATTGGAAAAAACAGTACGAAAGTATAAAGGCCAAATTTCTAATTTCAATGCTCCATAAACGTTTAAGGGATTAATTTATTATGAAAGTACCACTGCTTGATCTTAAAAGTCAGTATAAAACCATTAAAGACGATGTTCTTAAAATTGCCGAAGAAGTCTTTGAGAGCCAGTATTTTATTCTTGGGCCAAGGGTTGATGCCCTTGAGAAGGAAATCGCCGAATATTGTTCCACCCGTCATGCTGTTGGAGTTTCATCCGGTACAGATGGTCTTCTGCTTTCACTTATGACTGCAGATATCGGGCATGAAGACAGCGTAATAACAACAGCCTACACATTTTTTGCAACAGCCGGATCCATTGTTCGCACAGGCGCCAGACCGGTGTTTGTTGATATCGATCCTGATACATATAACATCTCGCCGGAATGGGTGGAAAAGGCTATAGCCGATATGAGCGAACAAGAGCGGGCAAAACTTAAAGCAATAATCCCTGTTTATCTATACGGCCAATGCGCTGATATGGACCCGATTCTAAAAATAGCTGAAAAATACAATTTAATCGTCATTGAGGATGCGGCTCAGGCCATTGGATCAGAGTACAGGAATAGACGAGCAGGATCCATGGGTGATTTTGGCTGTTTTTCCTTCTTTCCTTCAAAAAATCTTGGAGCCTTTGGAGACGGAGGAATTGTAACAACAAATTCAGACGATTTGTATGATAAATTGCGCATACTTCGTGTTCATGGTTCCTCACCAAAATATTATCATAAGGTTATTGGCGGAAATTTCAGGCTTGACGCTTTCCAGGCATCTATTGTGTCGTTGAAGCTTAAACACCTTGATAAATGGACAAAAAAAAGACAGGAAAATGCCGGCAAATATCGAACCCTTTTTACCGATGCCGGCTTAGAAGATATTGTTAAGCTTCCGGTTGAAAGGGAAAGTCGCCACATATATAACCAGTTTGTGATAACCTTAAAGGATAAAAGGGACGAGCTTCGCCGGTTTTTAAATGACGCTGGAATAGGTGTGGAAATCTACTACCCTATTCCAATGCATCTCCAGGAATGCTTTTCATATCTGAACTACAAAAAAGCGAACTTTCCTGTAGCTGAACATGCGGCCTCACATACCCTGGCTATTCCTGTATATCCTGAACTTTCGGAAGATCAGCAGGAATATGTTGTTCAAAAAATAAAAGAGTTTTATTCAGCCGCAGATTCACCCCAGTAGCATCTGCTGGAGCTACGGGGCACAGATGAATGCAGATAGGTTTAAATACAAGTAGCTGTTCACGGCTTGAAACTTGAAATTGGAAAGTAGAAATTTGGGAGAGATTAAAATAGAAATTGGAAATTGGGAAGAACGGTACAAAAGCATGAAGGCCAAATTTCCAATTCCTATTTTCTATTTTCAACATTCCGTGAACGGTTACAGAATTATATTATAATCTTGGTGTCTTAGTGCCTTTGTGGCTGAACTCTGATAAGTTTTTTATTTTGAATACAAAATTATCAAAAGATGTTATTATTATAAATGAACTTGGCCTTCATGCGAGGTCTGCTGCAAAAATAGCAAAACTTGCACAAAATGCTAAATCAACAGTGTGGGTAATAAGGGGTGAAGAAAAGGTTGATGCTTCAAGCATTCTTGACGTTCTGACACTTGCCTGTTCAAAAGGTTCAAAAATAACATTAAAAGTCGATAATAAGTCAGACATGGATATCTTAAACAGTATCGTGGAACTGGTTGAAAAAGGATTCGAGGAATAAGCTGATATGGCGGATAAAGATACAATAGAAATAGTATTAAACGGAATCGGCGCTTCTCCGGGCATCTGTATAGGAAAGGCTTATCTGGTTGATAAAGAAGGTGTAGATGTTGTTGAAAAATATTTTATTGATAAAAAAAATTTAAAAAAAGAGATAAAGCGTTTCAAAAGCGCCGTAAAGTCCGCAAAGGATGAAGTCCAGGCAATAATAAAAGGCACACATGAAGAGTTGCGTCAGCATGCATATATCCTTGAGACCCATATGGTACTGCTAAAAGATAAAATGCTGTATGGCAAGACAATCAAAACCATCGAAAAGGAACAGGTAAATGCTGAGTGGGCTCTTAAAAAGGTTGTGTCAACCCTGAAATCGATGTTCCAGAATATCACGGACCCTTATTTAGGAGAACGGGCTTCAGATATTGTACATGTATCCGACATAATAATGAGAAACCTTGTTGGAGCGGAAGCGGTAAATATTTCTGAAATAAGAAAGCGTGTAATACTTGTTGCTCACGATCTTTCTCCCGCAGAAACAACCCAGATACAACTTGAAAAAATAATGGGATTTGTGACAGATCGCGGCGGCAAAGCATCCCATACCGGCATAATAGCGCGAACCCTTGAACTCCCGGCCGTTCTGGGTCTTGAATATGCAACAGGGATAATTAAAAATGATGATCTGATCATAGTTGATGGCAATGCGGGCATAGTAATTGTTAACCCCACAGAAAAATCACTTGTTGAGTTCGAAGAACATAAAATCAGATACGAAGAATATAGAGCTGCTGTTGCCCGTGGCAGCCACCTTGCTGCTGAAACAACAGATGGATTCCGGTTGCATGTTATGGGTAATATCGAACTGCCTGAGGAGGTTGTATCGGTTATCGATTACGGCGGGGATGGGATCGGACTTTACAGAACAGAGTTTCAATATCTAAACCGCTCTGATTTTCCCAAAGAAGGTGAACTGTTTGATAAATACAGGGATGTTGTCGAGGTCATGGCGCCAAAACCTGTAACCATACGTACTCTTGACATAAACGGGGATAAGGCAATCTCCCCTAATTCAGAATGCGATGAGATAAACCCGGCCCTTGGACTTCGCGCCATCAGGTACTGCCTGCAAAATCCTGATGTTTTCAGGACACAGCTAAGGGCTATATTGAGGGCTGCTGCGTTTGGTAATGTCCGGTTGCTGATTCCCATGATATCAAGTTGTGATGAAATCTTTGAGACAAAAAGAATTTTAAACGAAGCTGCCGATTCTCTGGATAAGGAAGGAATAGCCTTTAACAGGGATATCAAAATCGGGATTATGATAGAGATTCCTTCAGCGGTAATAATGGCGGATGTTATGGCTCAGGCTGTTGATTTCTTCAGCATTGGAACAAATGACCTTATACAGTATTCGCTGGCTATCGACAGGGGAAACAATAAGGTTGCAAGCCTTTTTAATCCTCTTCATCCAGCTATTATCCGGTCAGTGAAACATGTTGCCGATGTTGCCAGAGACAAAGGTATAAAGGTTGCCATGTGCGGCGAGATGGCCAGTGATCCAATTAACATGCCGATACTGCTTGGCATCGGAATAGATGAATTAAGCATGAATCCTCAATCCATTCCTGCTGTCAAGAGCATAATAAGATCAATGAAGCTTAAAGATGCCAGACTATTTATAAAAGATGTTTTAAAAAAATCGTCCTCTACAGAGATTGTACAATTAGTTCGGGATACTTATGGCGAAATTCTTCCTGATAAACTATATTACGAAGGTTAGATTTGAAAACAAATCACAACAAAAATGTAACTGAAAACAGAAAAGCCAGATACAATTATTTTATCGAAGATACTTATGAGGCCGGAATGGTCCTCTTGGGAACAGAAGTTAAATCACTCAGACTCGGCCGTGCAAACCTGAAAGATTCATATGCCAAAATAAAAAATGGTGAGGTATATGTTTATCAGATGCATATAGGGGTCTATCCCTTTGCATATTTTGACAATCATGCTCCCCTGCGGCCAAGAAAACTGCTTTTGCATAAAAAAGAGATCAAAAAACTGTACGGCAAAGTAAATGAAATGGGGTTTTCTCTGATACCCTTAAAGGTTTATTTTAAAAACGGAAAGGCTAAAATGACACTTGCCCTTGCCAAAGGCAAGCGCAAGTATGATAAACGTGAAACCATTAGAAGACGTGATGAAAAAAGGGAGATGGACAGAATAAAAAAAGATAGGTAACCGTTCACAGTTTGCAGTTAGCGGTTAATCAAAATTGATAATAGCAATCAGTCGTTGCATAGTTCATTGAAAAAACCGTGAACTGTAAACGGTTACAGAGAAAAAATGTGAAATTAGAACTAATGTCTATATTGACATTAGTCTTTCAATAGCTTATATTATATTTTTAAGTTTCGCACCCTTGATTTCTATCAATATCAAGACGGTAAGGGTTGAAAATAACATTTTTACAGCGAAATCATTTGCTTATATTTTGTAAACAACATCTAAGTGCAACATAGATTACGATCAGGCGCAAAGGAGATATAACTTATTGAACTTAATAAAGCGCCAGGCATCAATCTTATATTTATTGATTGGCGCCGTTGTAAAAAACACAGGCAGTATATTTCGCTTTAAAATTTATTTTTAGCCCTTACCGTCTAACGCTTTGGCTAAATTAAAGGGTGCGAAACTTGAGTTATATTTATGTATTTTTAAAAATCAATCTTGGGGGCGAAACGGCTTCGACGAGGATAAAGAAGCTAAGGTTGCATATCGAGCTCCTGTCTGCTCGTAAAACAGGCTGGAAATAAACATAATCGCAGACGATTATAATTACGCTTTAGCCGCTTAGGCTAACGTCCTGCCGGATTATTCCTGCGCATCCGGCAAGGGCGTCGACTAGCAGGATAGCTGACCCTGATAGCCTGTTACAGGACCAGCAAAACTTTTACAGGATAGTCTTTCAAGTATCCTGCCTGAGGGGGACTTGACAAGGCGAAAGCCAAAACTCAGGATAAGTATGTAGATGCCTTTGTGGAATGTTTTCGGACGCGGGTTCGACTCCCGCCGCCTCCACCAGTCTTCGCAAGACCTTTGCAAAATGCCTCCTTTTGCCCGATTACTGCGCCTGCCCGTAGGCCTGGAAGATCGTACTGGGGTCAGGCTCAAATTTTAAGCCTCGAAATATTCAATGTATTCCTACGTTTAAAATTTTCGCCAGCCCTGTCTGCGTGCAACGCACAGGCAGGCTTGTACTCGAACAAAATTGAGCATTTTTTAAAGGTCTCTTCGCTTGAAGCAAAGACTGCCGCATTATGTATATATCCTTCAATCCGAAACAGACCCAAGCCGTTATTACACCGGGTTTACCAAAAATCTGGATAGCCGCCTGAAACACCACAACAGCGGGCAGTGTTCCCACACTTTTAAATTTAAACCCTGGCAGGTCAAAACAGCTATTACTTTTACTGGTCGGGGAAAAGCGCTTGATTTTGAGAAATATTTAAAGACTTTTTCCGGTCGGGCATTTGTTAAAAAGCGGGCTGAGAGGAGAAATTGCCCGGTGTTAAATTTGTCAAAGAACTATTGCGAAAAGGAGAATTGAATTTGCGCTTCCAGAAACCATTTAGACCGAAAAGAAAATAGCACTTTTTTTTATATCATTTACTTCTATTTGTTTTTTTATTAACCGCTTCTTACAACGGACAGGGAGAAGTGTTTGCAAATTATTTTTTACTATTATTGCCGGCAAATAATTTTCTTGAAATATTCGCAGTATTAAGGCATAATATTAAAAATAAATTATCCCCGCCTTAAAAGGCGGGGTACTCATGCATATTTTTCATAAAAGGAAATTTGAGAATGCCTGAATCGGATTATTATAAAACATTAGGTGTTAGCAAAAATGCTTCTGACGAGGAAATCAAGAAGGCTTATCGGAAGCTCGCCATGAAGTATCACCCTGATCACACCAAGGGAGATAAAAAAGCCGAAGAAAGATTTAAACAAATCAGCGAAGCTTATGCTGTTTTAAGCGATAAGAAAAAACGTAACCAATACGATACGTTTGGTTCGTCCGGATTTCAGCAGCGCTATTCACAGGAAGATATCTTTAAAGGGTTTGACTTTTCAACTATCTTTAAAGAGTTCGGATTTGGCAATGCTGATTTCAGCAGCAAAAGGGGTGGCGGCATGCGGTTTGCTTTCGGCAATGGCTCCCCGTTCGGTGGCCGTGCAAGGCGGCAACAAGCCCAAACCAGGGGGTCTGATCTGATATATGAATTACCCCTTACAATTCGAGAGATAGCAACAGGTACCGGTAAAACAATAACTCTGCGACACCAGGGGCGTTCTGAAAATATTACAGTAAAAATTCCAGAAGGAATGATTACAGGGAAAAAGCTCCGTCTTGCCGGAAAGGGCGAGCAATGTCCGTATGGAGGCCCTCCTGGCGATCTCTATATACAATCAAAGTTGCTTGATGATCCGGTTTACAGCGTTAAAGGATACAACCTTTATATAAACAGGGATATTAAGTTGACCAGGGCGCTGCTTGGGGCAAAAATATATGTGCCCACTATCGACGGCAAGCGATTAAGCCTGAAAATACCGGCAGGGACCAGGCATAAAACCAAAATGCGGCTTTCCGGGCACGGCCTTTCCAATATGCAAAGTAAAGCAAAAGGCGATCTTTATGTAATCATACATGTTAATATGCCAAAAGATCTTACACTAAAGCAAAAAAGCTTGATTGAACAATTGGCAGAGACTGGTTTGTAATAAAGCAAATTTATTGACAGGACAGCTAAATCAATGTACGTGATTAAATGTATTGGAAATTCTACTACTTATTGAAAATCAAGAAGTTTTATAGAGACCTGAGTCAACTAAGGATTCGATAATGCCAGAGTTAATTCCTGTTCTTAGAAAAAACAGCATTGATAAGATGGTAGCTGAAGTTGCGCATAAGATATCATCCGATTATAAAAATCGTGAACTGGTTCTTATCGGTGTTTTAAAAGGCGCATTTATTTTTTTAGCTGATCTCGCCCGGCATCTTACTATTCCGGTCAAGATTGATTTCGTACGGGTAGCCAGCTACGGTTCCGGCACTTCCTCATCAGGAAATATCCGTTTGACCAAAGAGATAGAAATTAATATAAAAAATAAAGATGTGCTGATAGTTGAAGATATAGTCGATACAGGCCTTACTTTAGCCTATCTCATTGACTATCTGAATTCTTTTGGGCCAAATACTGTTAAGATTTGCTCCTTGCTTGACAAAATCGAACGTCGAAAGATGGAAATAAAAATCGATTATGCCTGTCATGTGGTGGGGAAAGGGTTCATCGTTGGCTATGGAATTGATTATAATGAAGATTACAGGCATTTACCGGAAATTTATCAGCTTAAATTTAATTAGTGAGGGTATGCCATGATTATAACATGTGAAAATTGCAATACCAGTTTTAATTTGGATGAAAGCCTTTTAAGGCAGACCGGCTCTAAAGTCCGATGCTCAAAATGCAAAAATATTTTTACAGCCTATCCAGAAACAATTGCAGACATGCCCGATGAAACGTCAGAGAAAATATATACCACTGAACTGGAGGACGTTAAGAAAGAAATTGCTGAAGGAGATGTCTCAAATATTGAAAAAATCGAGGAAGAAGCTATAACAGAAGATAAGCCTGTTGAAGAGGAACTCGATCTGTATGGTTTAAAGCTTGAGGATGAAGCAGAACCCGAAGAAGCCGGGGGGGAGCCTGAAAAGCTGGAACTTGAACTGGATACCGAACCGGTTGAAAAAATCGAGGAAAAAGCTATAACAGAAGATAAGCCTGTTGAAGAGAAACTCGATCTGTATGGTTTAAAGCTTGAGGATGAAGCAGAACCCGAAGAAGCCGGGGGGGAGCCTGAAAAGCTGGAACTTGAACTGGATACCGAACCGGTTGAAAAAATCGAGGAAAAAGCTATAACAGAAGATAAGCCTGTTGAAGAGGAACTTGATCTGTATGAAATAGAGGAGATGCTCGACCTGGAAGATAAGCCAAGGCCGGAAGGTGAAGAAGAACCGGAAGAGCTCAATCTTGAACTGGATGCCGACATGGAAGCGGTGGCTGAAGAGACTATAGAAAAAGCAAAAGCAGAAAATGTTGAGCTTGAATTTGAGGGTATAGATCAAAACAAAACCGCTGAGGAACAACCATCAGAAGAAATTGAGAAAAATTTTACTGAAACGGTCGAGTTGGAGGCCGGAACAGGGGAGCTTAAAGCAGAAGAAATTGAAGAACTCTCTCAGGATGAAGAAGAAGTAGCAGAAGAAGAAAAAGAAAAATTAATAACTGCTGATAATCAAAAATCTGCCGGAAAAAAACGCATAAGCACACCGCTTCTTATACTTTTTATAGTAGTTCTTTTAGCCGGAGGAGCTTACGGAACATATGTTGTATTAGACAGCATGAATATTAAGATTCCTTTTGTCAGCGATTTTTTAAAGCCGGGAATACAGGATCCCGGCAACCTTAAAATAACCGCTCTAAATATAAACGGCAAATTTGTAGATAATACCAAAATTGGAAAATTGTTTGTGATAACAGGAAAGATAAAAAATGAATATCCAAAAGCACGCAGCTTTATCAAGGCAACAGGAAAGCTCTATACTAAAGGGAAGACTCTTGCAAAATCTGCAACAGTATATTGCGGCAATACCATATCGGAAGCGGAGCTTGCCAGCCTGGATATAAATGAAATAAACAAAATACTTTCAAACAGGCTTGGAACTAATAAAACAAATGTGAACATTAAACCCGGGAAACAGGTTCCGTTTATGATTATATTCACCAATATTCCGGATAATATTGAAGAATACACCATTGAAGTTACAGGTTCCTCTCCGGCATAAACATAACGCTCTGCGGGCGAACTTTATTAAAACTTTGAATGGATTAACAGGATAGAATTGGCTGACAAACAGGATATCGGCACAATGGTTTTTTAAAATCAAATCAATCCTGTTATCCTGTCAGAAAAGGAAATTCCTATACTATAAATTTATATTTCGGCTTGACTTGTTAAATCTGAGCTGTTACAGGGGTCGTTGTTAAAATATTTGAAAAAATCTAATGGCGATGTAGCTCAGACGGTTAGAGCATGCGGCTCATATCCGCAGTGTCCGGGGTTCGACTCCCTGCATCGCCACCAGTCTTAATTCAACCTAAAGCCCCTCTGGTTAATTTGCAGAGGGGCTTTTTTCGTGCAATTATTTCCAGGAAACTATACAATCTTTGAGCTTGAAAAAATAGTGTAATATATATTATAATAATTTTTTGGGCTTCTTGCGACGTCATCAATATTAATACAGAGACGAAAAGGTAATGATAACGGGCTTTGAAAAAATTGTTGAACAGCGAATTCATGATGCCATAAAAAAAGGGGAATTCGACAATCTGGCTGGTTCCGGCAAACCTCTTGTGTTTGAAGATAACAGTAATGTCTCGGAAGAACTCCGGCTCGCTTACAAAATATTGAAAAATGCGGATTGCCTTCCTCCTGAAGTCGAATTAAAAAAAGAAATTAATCAGACAAAAAAGCTTCTATCAGGCATGAAAGAAACCGCTGACAAATACGGTTTGATAAAAAAATTGAACTTTTTGATCATGAAGCTTAATTCAATACGAAACACACCTGTAATGTATGAAATGCCTCAACAGTACGAAGCAAAGCTAATCGGGCGTTTCGGATCAAAGCCTGCAAAATAAACCGCTCTCAGACAGGACCGATCAATCTCTATGCTGTTTAAGAAAAAAAGGGGAGGAGAGAGCCTTTTTAAAGGTGTCATGCTGGCCTATATGGTTCTTGTTCTTCATGTTGTTCTAATTGTGGGTGTCGTCCTTTTGATTATTTTTTTCCGCGGTATCATAAATTACATGCTGTGGATCTTTCTTGGCGTTTCTGCAATCATAAGTATCTCTGCCTATCTTTTTTACAGGCATATGAAAAAAGAAGGAAAGAATCTCAAGGAAACGCTAAACTCCCCCATATTTGGCGGCAGACCGGTTGAAGTCAGCATATTGGGAGGTCTTGCATCTGTCAGGATGGGGAGGCCTGACAATACTTTGCCGGCATTAGACAATGACCCGTCAAAACAGGTATTGCAGCTTGAAGATGCAAACAGCATCCGTGTCAGAGAACTAACCGAGATTGCCCGTCTGCTTGAAAAGAACCTGATTACACAGGATGAATATAACAGAATCAAACAGCAGATTTTCAAGACTTCAGGGGCAGAGGAATAGAATCATTATCCCATGAAAAAACTAACCATAGCCCTTCTTTCCGGCGGAATATCATCTGAGCGGAAGATCTCTCTGTATGGTGGCGACCAGGTCTGCGAAGCTCTGGACAAGAAAAAATACACGGTTATCAGATATGATCCAAAAACAGATCTTGGTCGTTTAATAGCGGATGCTCCCAGAATTGATGCCGCCCTTGTAATACTTCATGGCCCCTTTGGTGAAGACGGGACCATTCAGGGACTCCTCGACCTTCTTGATATCCCATACCAGTGCTCAGGAGTCCTTGGAAGCGCTCTTGCAATAAATAAGAAGATTTCAAAACAGCTTTACGAACAGGCGGGAATCCCTGTCCCTCCATATATGGCCGTCAAACAGGGCGATATTATCAAGCCGGAAGAATGCGCCAGGCAGCTTGGTCTGCCTCTAATAATAAAACCGGTTACAGGGGGCTCAAGCATCGGCATGTCAATTGTCAAATCAACAGAATCATTGCAAGAGGCTCTGAATGCCGCTTTTATTTATGATGATACCGTCCTTATCGAAACATATATTGACGGCCTTGAACTGACAGGCAGCGTTATAGGTAATAACAATCCGGAAGCCCTGCCGATTATCGAAATCATTCCTGATAAAAAACATGATTTTTTTGACTTTCATGCAAAATATACTGCCGGCATAACCCGCGAAATATGCCCGGCGCGTATTGATGATGCTGTGGCGGAAAAAGCCAAAACATATGCGCAAATGGCTCACCAGGCTCTTTTCTGCAAAGGATACAGCAGAACCGATATGATTCTCAACGATAAAGGTTTATATGTTCTTGAAACAAACACCATACCAGGCATGACTACAACAAGCCTTTTACCTCTGGCCGCAAAAACCGCGGGAATAAGTTTCAGCCGGCTCCTTGACAAATTAATAGAGCTCGGCATCGAACGGCACAATAAGTAAGACCTTTGAAATTAAGTAACCGTTCACAGTTAACGGTTGATTGAAACATAAAGACGAAATGCCTTGATGCTAAACTGAAAACTCAAGTTTATATTGCATGTGAAGTTAAAATATTTTCTGAAAAAATTCAAAAAAAACCGTGAACGGTTACGAAATTAATACGGAGGTATTATGAAAATCTTAGTAATTGGCAGTGGCGGCAGAGAACATGCCTTTGTCTGGAAAATCGCTCAAAGCCCGAAAGTAAAAAAGATTTTTTGCGCCCCAGGAAATGCGGGAATTGCCGGGCAGGCAACCTGTGTGCCTGTTGGTGCGGGAGAAATCGATAAACTTGTTCAATTCGCAAAAAAAGAGCTGATCGATCTCACAGTAGTCGGTCCCGAAGCGCCTCTTGCCGAAGGCATAGTAGATGTTTTTGAAAAAGAAGGCCTGAAAATTTTCGGTGCAACAAAAAAGGCTGCGGAAATAGAATCCAGCAAATACTTTGCAAAGACTCTGATGGATAAATATGGAATCCCAACCGCTTCAGGACGGGTATTTACCGCTTATAAAAAGGCTGAAAGCTACATTCGCAAAACAGGCGCCCCCATCGTTGTTAAAGCTGACGGACTTGCAGCCGGCAAGGGTGTAATTGTATGCTCCACAGTTAAACAGGCGTTAACAGCGTTAAAGCAGATAATGATAAAACGAGACTTTGGTGATGCCGGGAACAGGGTGGTAATTGAAGAGTGTCTGACCGGTGAAGAGGTTTCCTTTCTTGCTTTTACAGACGGCAGAACCGTTCTTCCCTTCCCTTCATCACAAGACCATAAGCCGATATATGATAATGACAAAGGGCCTAACACAGGAGGTATGGGCGCCTATTCTCCAGCGCCCATTGTTGACGGGTATCTGCATAAAAAAATTATGAAAGAGGTAATGATACCGACTGTACGCGCAATGGAATCAGAAGGCCGTCCATACAGAGGCATTCTATATGCCGGATTAATGATTAATAATGATAAAATTAAGGTCCTCGAGTTTAATGCCCGTTTTGGAGATCCGGAAACCCAGCCCCTTTTAATACGTATGAAAAACGATATTATTCCTGTTATGGAGGCCACAATTGACGGCACATTAGACAGGTGCAGGCTCGAGATAGACAACAGGCCGTCGGTATGCGTTGTCATGGCATCGGGCGGGTATCCAGGCTTATATCAGAAGGGTATGCCTGTTTCCGGCCTTAAAGATGCACGCCGTATGAAAGATGTTGTCGTCTTCCATGCAGGCACCAAAACAGAAAATGATCAATTTGTTGCAAATGGCGGACGTATTCTGGGAGTCACCGCTCTTGGCGACTCAATCAACAAGGCTATCTCAAGAGCCTATCTTGCTGTATCCAAAATATCATGGAAAAATGTTTATTACCGTAAAGACATAGGACAAAAGGCTGTAAAAAGGCTTGAGGAGCCTCCTGAGGTGGGAATTGTAATGGGAAGCGATTCCGACATGGAGGTCATGGAGGAAACAATTGCAGTATTGAGAAAATTCGGCATTCCCTTTGAAATGACTGTGGCATCCGCTCACAGGAGCCCCAAAAAAGCGGCTGAATTTGCATCTTCCGCCCGCAAAAAGGGAATAAAGGTTATTATTGCAGGCGCAGGACATGCCGCACATCTTGCAGGAGCAATAGCCGCCAATACTTCCCTTCCGATTATCGGAGTCCCTATTGATTCCTCTGTTTTAAAGGGTCTGGATTCACTTCTTTCCACGGTACAGATGCCTCCCGGCATACCTGTAGCAACCGTATCCATCGGAAAACCAGGCGCAAGAAATGCGGCTATTCTTGCAGTACAGATACTCTCCCTTTCCGACAGTAATCTTTATAAAAAACTTGAAATGTTTAAAAAAGAAATGGAGCTGCAGGTTGATCTTAAAGCTGAAAAACTAAATGATTTACCGTAACACTTTCACCACGGAGCACACAGAGATCACAGAGAAAATAAGAAAAATAGATCCGGTTAATCCCCTGCCTGATATCATCCGTGAGGCGGCCGATGTAATAAAAAAGGGGGGAATCGTTTTGTTCCCCACCAGGTGCCTGTACGGGCTGGGCGCAGATGCCTTTAATGCCGATGCCGTAAGCAGGGTTTTCAAAATAAAGCAGCGGCCGGTTAACAAGCCTATGTCCGTGCTGGTAAAGGATAGAAAAGCTGTAGAGAAGCTTGTTCAATATGTTCCGCCCTGTGCATTGCAAATTATGGACAGTTTCTGGCCCGGCAAAGTTACAATTATATTTGAGGCAAAAGCCGCACTGCCTGTTAACCTGACAGCAGGCACCGGCAAGATCGGCATACGCATACCTGAACACACGGTTCCTTCTGCTCTTGCAAATATGTTAGACAGCCCGATAACCGGAACAAGCGCCAATCTTTCAGGCAGCCCGGGATGTTCAGTGGTTTCTGATCTTGAGCCTTTAATCGCTGACAAACTTGATCTCATACTTGACGCGGGCCGGCTCAAAGGAGGCGCAGGATCAACGGTTATAGATGTTACAGGCAGTGCGCCGAAGATCTTAAGAGAAGGAGCGGTTCCGGCAAAAGATATCTTTGCTGTTTTAAGTTAGCGCATTTTTATTGACATCCACCTCGAATTTGCCTAAAAATCATTGTGGCCGTTTACGAGGTTCAGCCGTCAGGAATCAAAGCCTTCCTGATACCAGATCCCTGAACCCTGTCTCATGTGCCGGAGTGGTGAAACTGGTAGACGCAGAGGACTCAAAATCCTCCGAACGCAAGTTCGTGTCGGTTCAATTCCGACCTCCGGCACCAGAATAAATCAAGGGGTTAGCCATTTGGGGTAACCCCTTTTTTTGTGGAAATATAAGGAACCGTTATACCAAAAAAATGATAGCAGTATTATGAAAAATGTAACATTGAAGGACAATGTTATGGCAGAAGAAATATTCGGACCTGTTCTGCCGGTGATGGAATATGATAACTTTGATGAAATATTAGATATTATAACAAAGTTGCCTCAACTTCCTTTAGTCTGCTATATTTTCAGTAAAAGTAAAACCGTGTAGCGTGAACTGATTTCAAGGATTCAGTTTGGCGGTGGGTGTATTAATCACTGTATACAGCATTTGGTGAATCCTGACTTGCCACTGATATATCCTCCTTATCAAGGAAAAATTAAAACTATTCGCAGGATAATGAAATGACTGATTATTGCCATTCTATTTAGGGTTCGCTCAAAAATAAATTGGCAATTTTAAGTGTTGAGGCGCCCGGCTGGTAAGGCGCGAAAGTGCAGGAATATCAGGCATATTCCGAACTTTCGCAACGCAGCAAGGCGGGATGCATCGGCGCTTAAAATGTTAAGTTATTTTTGAGCGAGCCCTTAGTATGAAGGAGGTATTGTATTATGATAAAAGTAATTATTACAGCACTCATCCTAAGCCTGATGAATCTTGTACCTGCACTGGCCTGCACGACCATTCTTGTTACCAGGGGAGCATCAGAGGACGGTTCGGTCATTGTCGCGCATTCGGACGACAGCGAATTGTTCGATCAGCGCCTGGTCTACGTACCGGCCGCAGATCATAAGCCCGGATCACTCCGGCCTGTATACTATGATGCTGCATCGCTGGGTGACAGACCGGAATATCACGGATATGCACTGCGTCGTTATGTTGGCAATCACAGGGGCCCAACTTATATCAATCCCGATCAGCCGCAAAGCATACCGCTTGGTTTTATTCCTCAAGCAGCACATACCTATGCATACTTCGATGGTTCCTATGCTATCATGAACGAACATCAGCTTATGTTCGGCGAGTGCACCGACGGAACCAAAATCCAACTCGAGCCAATACCTGGCAAACTTATTTTCTACAGCGCCGAACTGAGCCGCGTAGCGGCGGAACGCTGTAAAACAGCACGCGAAGCCGTTGAATTGATCGGTCATCTTATTGAGACCTATGGCTACTACGGCACGGGCGAAACACTGCCCATCGGGGATACAGAAGAAGGCTGGGTCATAGAAATGGCGCCCAGCCCTGAAGGCACAGGCGGTCTCTGGGTGGCAAAACAAATACCTGACGGCGAGGTGTTTGTGGCCGCAAATGAACTGCGTATTCGCGAAGTTGATCCGGATGACCCCGATATGCTCTATTCTAAAAACCTTCATTCCATCGCCGAAAAACATGGATGGTGGAAACCAAAAAACGGCAAGCTGGACTGGCTGCAAACCGTAAGTTTAGGAGAATACAACCATCCCTACTACTCACTGCGCCGGGTCTGGCGTCTGCAAGCACGGATTGCGCCTTCGCTGAAAAAATCGCCATGGGTCAAAGATGGCTATTCGAAAAAATATCCATTCTCTATTAAACCGGATAAGAAACTCAGCGTCCGTGACATTATGAGTCTTTACCGCGATTACTATCAGGGAACTGAGTTTGACCAGTCAAAAGGAGTAACCGCAGGGCCTTTCGGCTGCCCCTACCGCTATCCCGGCCCTGAGGACGCGGGTGGTGGTGATACAGGTGATCCGAATGCCAAATTGAAGGGGGGGTGGGAACGTCCGATTTCCATCTTTCGCTGTGGGTTCAGCTATGTCTGCCAGGCACGCGGCCGGCTGCCGGATCCCATCGGGGGCATTGTCTGGTTCGGCCCGGATGAACCGATGAGTACTTGCTATGTCCCTTTTTACGCTGGGGTCACAAACATCGCCGCACCATATTACACATGTGACACAACAAAATTCAGCCGGAAAAGCGCGTGGTGGGCTTTCAATTTTGTGGCCAATTGGGCGGGCCTGAAATACAATTATATAATCAAAGATATTCAGCAGAAACAGGATGAAATCGAATTATCTGAAATTGAAGGCATCAAGAAGATGGATGAGCAGGCGCTTGCTCTTTATAAACAAGACCCGAAAAAAGCGCGAAAGCTGCTCACTACATACTGCGAAACGCATGCTAACCAAGTTGTGAGAAACTGGTGGGAATTTGCCTGGACTCTTGTAGCCCGTTATGACGATGGCTATATCAACGCGCCTGGGAAAATGGCCCAGGAAGTAGGTTATCCTGAAGATTGGTATGACAAGTCAGAATGGCTCAATGGACCGACAACCTACCAGAACGAAAAAACAACCCAACGGATTGAAAATCCGCAGAATTAACAGGGTCAGGAACCCTATCCCGCTGGTGCTCGATAGCTGCCGCTGAGCTTATACGAGGCGAAAGGAATAATTCAGATATGAAACATAAAGTTAAATTTATCAACCTTGAAGAAGATGACAAAGATCTTATTGTGTCTTTTGCACTTGATGATCCGGAAATGGGAGTAAAGAGCCTTATTCTCCTTAGAACACTTTTCTTTGAAGAAGTGTTAGATGAAAAAGAAAGAGGGAATTTCTCTCTCCCCATCCCCACAACACCACGGCATGCGGGTCCGCACCGGGCGTTTCACAAACAGATAGCTTCTCAATAAGTTATCAAAACAGAGGTTAACACATGTTTTTTATTGAATTTAACAAAAACGTATTTGTTGGAGGTGTCCCCGATGAGGCCGGCATCAAAGAGCTGGCCCAAAAAGGCTTTAAGACGGTCGTTGATTTGAGAACCGGGAAAGAAATTAGTAACCCAGACGAGCCACGGCTTGCCCAGAGTATGGGGATTCGATATATTCATCTGCCCGTTAAGGGCGACGGATTGTCGGAAGACAAATTAAGTATGTTTTATCAGACGGTTTTTGATGAGGAGAAGTATCCCATTTACATTCATGGACCAAAGGGGATCAGACCTCTCGCACTCCTGCTAACCATTGCCGCCTTAAAGGAGGGCAAAACAGTTGCCGATATCCTAAAGGATACCAAAAAGCTAAACGCTCCCAAGGAAGACGCACCAAAAGTTTTAAAGTTTGTGGAAGCTTTTTTTCAGCACCGCAAGGAACATGGTGAGCACGAGGCCATTGCTACTGAGGTTATTGAACGGTGGCTCAGACCAGAAAATAGGGGCGCCATTCCGGATGCCGACACCTTTGCCAAGCTTACAGGACCATGTGGTGATACCATTGAGATATATTTCAAGCTAAAAAATGATCGGATCGAGCAGGCGCGCTATCTCACCAATGGGTGTCCCAACAGCGCCGCATGCGCCTCCGTAGGCGCTGAACTGGCCGAAGGCAAAACATTGGATGAAGCATATGGTTTGATGCACGAAGATATTGTCCGTTCACTGAACGGCCTGCCCAACGAAGGACAGCACTGCGCCAAATTAGTCATCCAAACGATACAAGAAGCGATTAACCACTATTTTAAAAAAACAAAAGAAAAGATCAGCTGACAGCTTAGGGTTCGCTCAAAAATAAATTGGCAATTTTAAGTGTTGAGGCGCCCGGCTGGCAAGGCGCGAAAGCGCAGGAATATCAGGCATATTCCGAACTTTCGCAACGCAGCAAGGCGGGATGCATCGGCGCTTAAAATATTAAGTTATTTTTGAGCGAGCCCTAAGCATATTAATAATATTGAATTTATTATGCCGCAATCAGACAAAGACAAGCTGGACCGGGTCGTTGCCGAGGCTCGGCGCAATCGGCAGCAGCGGGAGCAGGATTATCGGGAGCAAGCGCTCAAAATTTACCCTTGGATCTGTGCTCGATGCGGGCGCGAATTCACAGGCAAGAAACTTCGTGAGCTCACAGTTCATCACAGGGATCACAACCACAATAACAATCCGCCTGATGGCAGCAACTGGGAACTACTGTGTATCTATTGTCACGACAATGAGCACTCGCGGCATCTGGATCAGGAATGGTGTGACGAGACGACGCCCGGCGGCGAGCAAGACCCACCCTCTACCTACAGGCCGTTCGCTGGTCTCGATGCCTTGCTGAAGGATAAAAAGTAGCTGAACAGTATCACGATTTAATTTGGTGTCGCGCTTTATATAGACAAGGCAACTACTCTTTAACTGCTGATCGGTTGATTTTAAACCGCCAGGAACAGTACCATTCGTTAGGATGTGCATCCGGGGGACAGCCTATGCACTCTGTGCTGATTGCCGGATCGATGGCTCTTGCAAAATATGTATATTCTACCATTCCTCCGGATTTGCATGGATAATCATCAAGCCCTTTCCGTTTTCGCGCTGACTGTACGCGGCAGTCATTCATTTGAAACACAAAACTGTCAGGCTCTTCATCAATAATGGATTGAATATTAACACGGGAATAGAGACGAAAATTAAGAGCTCTTTTTAAACCTTCGAGCCCGGAATTATCAGAAAGACTAAGAAATTTTTTTATTGACCAGGCTTCGAATGGAGAAAAATGCGCCCAGCAGGAATCGTTGCACCGCTTGGCATCGTTCATGCCGCTGGTAAATTCTACTGCCTGAAACCATACGCCATCATTTGCAAGCCAGTTTAACGCAACGCTGTCCATAAGCTCCTGAACCGATTCTTCCGGCATTTCCAGCAAAGGCGCGGGCAGATCATCCTTCATCTCAAATCCAAGAACCCTGGAAAGCCTTTTCATCTGATAACCGTAGCTTCTCTGGGATGCATTTTCCAGTGTTTCAAGAGCCTTCTCCATACCCATCTGATGTTTTACCTCGGCAAACCAGAGAGCATAATGGATTATTATCCGATGAAACATGTCAAGAACAAAACGCGCCTTATCTTCATGGTTAAGATCTTCAGGCGTCTTAGCTGTTTTGGGCATTGGTGAGTCTCCTTTAACCTTCATAAAGCACTGCTAATATTGTTGCCTTGCCTTTTTTAGAAGCAATCTGGTGCGGCACAGTTGAAAGATAGTAAACGCTGTCCCCGGGTTCAAGATCAAATGAATCCTCTCCGATTTTAAGCGCCGCAACACCATCTATAACATAGATAAATTCTTCCCCATCATGGACCGACATATCCTTTTCAGGGTTTTCTTCAAGCTGAACAATCATGGCTTCCATGTGGCGCCCTTTTACTTCCGGGGCAAGACTTCTGTAAGTATATAGTTTCTTTTTACCCTTTTTTGACGTCGATTTTGAAACAATCTTCTGCTCATCCTTCCGGGTAACCGAATAGAGCCTGTCGCCAACCCCTGAAACCAGACGTCCGAATGCGCCGTCCAATGCCTTTGAAAGCTTGATGACCGTGCCAAGCTGGGGCTGCACTTCATTCTTTTCTATACTTGTAAGAAGCTCCGCATCAAACCCGGTCAACCTGGAAACCTCGTCAATAGACAACCCTTTTCCCTCTCTGAGAGATTTGATCTTTTTCCCAATATCTTCAATGCCTTCATGTTTTGACTTTGAGATATCACCTGTCAAATCTTCAAAAAAGTCCACATTTATATGGAATTTCTGATTCTTTGTCTCCATTTTCAACTCCTTAACAATAGTGAGCTACGCTCTAATTTTAAATTGTTCAGTTCGCTTTACTCACTTGTAATTTCACATTATGTACTGTACTTTTCAGGCAGCACAGCTTTGGAATTCCAGTCACCTGGAATTTTTTGTCCCGGCTCTTCGCCTAATTTTATTTTTCTTTCCTTTAGCCCGGGTCTGGCAAATTCCATATGTCCTTCCTTTAAAGTCCGGCCGTTGATTACAGCCTCGGAACGGAGTCTACGTCCAATCGTTTTTTCCATTTGCCTGCCAAGCCACAAGATGCGGTCAACATCATATCCATGTTTAATGCCCATCTCGTCGATCTGAACCAGCGTATCCTCAAGTGTAACCAGACCTACATATCTTGGATCTTCATAATAGTAATCTCCGGTGCCTCTGGTTGGACAGTCGTCCAGAAAGTTGGCAGGCTGCCCTCCGAGCCCTCCAAGAGTAGCCTCAAAGTTTGTAATCCCTGCCTGCAATGCAGCCAGGACAGATGCCGAAGCCATCCGCTTTGTTTCATGAAAATGAGCAATATGCAGGGCGGGGTCGGGAATTTCATCAAGTATCATGGAAAAATAACGGTAAACATCATGAGCTGAAGCGCTACCGTCGTGGTCCGCATGTTCAATGTCATGAGCTCCGATTTCCAGCCATCGTTTTGAAAATTCCACCGCATCCTTCATGTCCGTAGCCACGCCAATAGGACTCCCCCAGATAGTGCTGACAGTTCCGCACATCTTCATGCCTGCATCATTGCACTTTTTTATACATCTGTCCGCCTCTTTCCAGTAATCCGGAAGGGTTGTCCCTGAGTTTGCAAAATGATGCTCCTCCTCTGTGGAAACCATCATCAAAAGACGATCAGGCCCAATCCCCTTTTCTTTTAACATAACAGCCCTGTCAACCGCAGATTCACGAATCGTAATGGCTGTCAGACAGATATCGTCATAATCCACGCCCTTTCTTTCGCATCGTTTTTTGAACCGGTCCCCTCTCAGGTGTTTAAACAATTCTTCCGCATCCCTGAACTGAGGCATTAAAAATGCGCTTCCAAGATTGGTTACTTCAATATCCCTGCAGCCTGCGAATATCAGCTCTTCAAGATAAAATATCTTTGCCGCAGTGGAAATGAATTTTTCTTCATGCTGAAAACCGTCCCTGATCGTTATGTCGCCGATAGTTACCTTTTTAGGCATTCTGGGAAAAATCTTCCAAAAATCATATTCAGTCATATCAATCAAGGCCTCCTTTCCAAAAAATGTGACTACTCACGTAGTCAGGCTGAAGCTGTTTAGACTGAAGGCTGAAGGGGCCAAAAGAGCACGATTACCGCACCAAACATGGCTTCAAAATGCGCTTTTTCCTAACAGTCTTCAGCCTTCAGCCTATCCACCTAAATAGTTACCCTGTTAAAATCTAAAATTCCCAAAAGAAGGCTCGCCTGTTGGTTTAAGCAGGCTTACCTCAAAAGCCATGGCAAGCCAATCCCGAATCTCTGAAAATTTTAAAACTCTGTCATTCAAAAGACGGGCGCCGCAGTAAAAAGGATGTGCTTCCCCGTCATACTTTTCAATCATCTTTTGACGGAAAGCCTGTTTTTCCTCTTCGGTCATGGGCTTTCCACGGGCATCCCTCTTCCGTTCTTCGATTGAGAGAAGCACTCCTGCTGCGCTGCGCCCGCTCATAACCGAAGTGCGCGACCTCATTGTAGAAAACAGAAAATGCGGTCTGTATGCCCTGCCGCACATGCCGTAATTTGCAGCGCCATTATCCGGGCCTATTACAATCTGGATCCTGGGCACCTGAGCGCATGAAACCGCTCTCACCATGTCGGCCCCATATTTGCCTATACCCATATGCTCTGATTCAGACCCCACCATATAGCCTGGAGAACTCTGGACAAAGAGTATCGGCATCTTTTCCTGTGAACAACGCACAATCCATTCCGTAGCCTTGCGCGCAGCTTCAAAAAATATTATCCCGACCACATTGGAAGCAATAACACCAACAGGAATCCCCTTTATGCGTATTTTCCCTGTAATAATATTGTCTCCTCTTCCAGGAGCATAATTCTGCTTATATTCAATAAAATAACTGTCATCGGCAATAGCTTCCAGAATCTTCCTGCCGTCAATGCCCTGATGCACGGCTGCAGGCATTAGCTCGTAAATTGAATCCGCAGGAATCTTCGGAGGGGTTTCAGCGTACCTGTGAAGATTTATCTTTTGGGGAGGTTCGAGCGACAGCAATTCCCGCACTCGCTCTATTGCTTCATCCTGGTTGTCGCACAAATGATCCGCGCCGCCTGAAATCTGTGTGTGCACCTTTGCTCCTCCAAGGTCTTCCGCAGAAATCACTTCTCCTGTCGCCATTTTAACCAAAGGAGGACCCCCTAAAAATGAGTATGACATTTGATCTATCATCACGGATTGACAGGCCATAAAAACAATATAAGCTCCTCCTGCCGTGTTGCCCCCGGTGCTTAAAGTAATCTGTTTCAATCCCTGGGCCGACATACGAGCCATATTGTAAAACATGGAACCAAAGTGCTGATCATCAGGAAAAACATCCGCCTGCATCGGAAGAAAGGCTCCTCCTGAATCGGCGATATAGACACAGTTTAAACCGCACTGTTTTGCGATCGCCTGGGCGCGCATATGTTTTTTTAGTGTGATCGGAAAATATGTGCCTGCCTTCACACGGCTGTCGTTGGCAAAAATCATGGTCCAGTTGCCGTGGATTTTTCCAATTCCTGTCACCAGCCCCCCGCAGGGCACATCAAAAACACCGGGATAATCCATTCCAAAGCCGGCAATACGGCTTAACTCAAAGAACTGCATGCCCGGATCTGTCAGCTTCTCAATCAGTTCCCGAACCGGACGTTTGCCCTGTTTTGCCAGCTTGCTTACAGCCTTTTCTCCACCCGGCCACATGGCCTGATAAACCAGCTCGTCAAGCCTTTTTTCTTCATTTTTCCAGTGCGACCGGTTTACTGCTCCGTTATCTGTCATGTGTTTATCCTCTTTGTGACTACTCACGTAGTCAGGCTGAAGCTGTTTAGGCTGAAGGCTGAAGGGATCAGAAGAGCACGATTGCCGTATTTTCGCTTTTTCCTAACAGTCTTCAGCCTTCAGGCTAATAACCTGAGTAGTTATCATTTCCCTTTATATACTGGTTTTCTTTTTTCACGAAAAGCCGTTAGCCCTTCCAGACGATCCTCAGTCGGTATTGTAACCCAGTAAGCATTTGATTCAATGGCAAGGCCGGTATTTATGTCCGTCTCAAGACCGTAATTTATTGCGTACTTGGCCTGTTCAATTGCAATAGGACCTGTTTCGCAAATCATGGCCGCCATTTTTCTGCATTCATCCAGCAGCGATTCCTGCTCACAGATGTGATTTACAAGGCCAATCTGCAAGGCTTCCTGAGCCCCAATCCTGCGGCCTGTAAATATCAGCTCCCTGGCTTTCCCGCACCCGATAAGTCTCGGCAGCCTCTGGGTTCCACCTGCTCCGGGAATTATAGCAAGCCGGGTTTCCGTAAGCCCCATGGAAGCATTCATTGAGGCTATACGGATATCGCATGCAAGTGACAGTTCAGTACCCCCGCCAAGCGCCACGCCGTTTATTGCTGCAATAACAGGTTTATTAAGCAGCGCAATAGAAGTAAAAAGATCTCTTACTGTAAAAATAAACTCCCTTACCTGTCGATCGTCAAGTGTGGCTCTTTCCTTTAGATCTGCACCGGCGCAAAAGGCCTTCCCTCCAGCTCCGGTTATTATTATCACCCTGATGCCCTGTTTAGCACGCAGATCTTCAATCTTTTCTTTTAAAGCATGAAGCAAAGAAAAATTTATAGCGTTCATAACATCGGGACGATTAAAAGTAAGAATCGCTATGCCGCCTTCCTCTTCTGCCAATAGAACATTATCATTCATTGCTACCTCCGCATGCAGAATCATCCACTTAGTGTCTATCCACAAGTGGTAGATTTTGGTTCCTGGCAAGGCCCGAGCGTTTTTGCAACCGCAGGCCTAATGCGACTATTCCGAGGATTGCAAAAAAGCGAGAACGCCGCCAGGGGCCGAAAGATGCCATTTGTGGATGGACACTACTTAGCAGCCGATATACCGTGATATCACAATCCTTTGAATCTCCGATGTTCCTTCTCCGATATCAAGAAGTTTCTGGTCCCTGTAAAACCTTTCGACATCGTATTCCTTCATCAGCCCATACCCGCCGTGAATCTGTACAGCATGATTTACTACCCTGCCCATCATTTCTGAACAATACAGCTTGCTCATTGCAGCCTCTTTTTCAAAGGCTCTGTTCTGATCTTTCAGACAGCAAGCCTTGTACAGCAAATTTCTTGCGCATTCTATTTCAACAGCGCAATCAGCAAGTTTGAAAGCCACTGCCTGGAACTTGCAAATCGGCTGGCCAAACTGGATTCTGTCTTTTGCATATTTCAGGGCTGCCTCATAAGCCCCCTGGGCTCCCCCCAATCCCATGGCGCCTATGGAAAGCCTGCCATTATCAAGGGTTTTAAGCATCTGATGAAACCCGTCTCCAACTTCACCAAGCAGACTGTCCTTAGAAATTCTCACATCATCAAAATAAAGTTCGGCTGTATTTGACGCCCTCCACATCATTTTTTTATGCATTGGAACAGCTTTAAAACCCCGTGTTCCTTGTTCTACAAGAAAACATGTATATTCGGGCTTTCCGCTGGGTCTGGTTCCGGTAATCGCCTGAACAGTCACTCCCATTGTCATTTCACATGCAGCATTGGTTATGAATATTTTAGACCCGTTGATCACCCACTCATCGCCGTCTAAAACAGCAGTTGTTTTGCTGCCGCCTGCATCCGAACCGGCAGTCGGCTCTGTCAGGCCGAAGCCCCAGAGCGCTTCGCCCGTGCAAAGCTTCGGCAGATACTTCTTTTTTTGCTCTTTGGTGCCAAAATAGTATATCGGACCAATTCCAAGGGAATTACCAGCAGCAATCGTCGCAGCCTGGGACCCATCCACCCTTGCAATCTCCTCAACGGCAATGATATAAGAAAGATAATCCATGTCCTGGCCTTCATATTCTTCTGAAACAAACATGCCAAAAAGACCTATCTCACCCATCTTGGTTGTAAGTTCTACGGAAAATTCTTCACTTTCATCCAGATCACCGGCAACAGGAGCAATCTCTTTCGCCGCAAACCTTCTTACCTCCTTGCGGATCATTTCCTGTTCTTTTGTCAGATCAAAATTCAACATTATCTCCTTTTCAAAGGTCTCTGAAAAAATCATGTTTGCTTTTTGAACGATCGTTCAGTTTTTTATCTTTTATATTTCCCGCGCTATAGTTGTCAATATTTTTCTTGGAAAACACAGGGCAAATGTAAATGGAAGATTCTACGTAATAATCGACGGTTAGCAGGCTTCGAGAAAGACTCGACAAAAAACAGATACATGAGAGGGGCAGCTTGATAAATATATAAACTAATGTACCGCAACCCTTTCCATGCTTAAAAGATAGTTATTTATTTATGGACACAAGCCCTTTCCTGAAATCTTATTCAGATAACGAAAAAGTATCACTGAAGACTTTACACCCCTTCCTGCTTCATATTCATTGCGTGCGTTTTTTGCAAGCTGCGTCAGGCGCTGCCTTTCTGCATCAGGACAGTTGTCTAAAATCTCCTCAATAAGCGCTTTGTTTCCTCCCTTAAGTTCATCCCGCCATTTTTCAATCTTTTTAAAGGCAAGGATCTTTTGATGATCACCGAGCCTGATATTTGCAAGAGCATTCTGTATGGGTTCAGGGTCGATATCACGCATGAGTGTGCCGATGTATTGCAATTGCCTGCGCCTTGCTCCGTGACTTTTTGTTTTTTTGGCGACGATAACAGCATTGCGCAAATCATCCGAAATATCAATATTTTCAAGTTGTTCAGACGACAGGGCTACAAGCTGTTCGCCAAGCTTCTGCAAAGCCCTGGCTTCATTTTTCTTTTGAGTTCTGCTTTTACGATCATCATTCATTTTCAGACCCTTAGTACATCTCATATTTAACCAGTCTGCCGTCAAGCCCGCCTGCCTTGATCGGTTTTTTCCATGATGCTTTCAAACCGATTTTTTTTATATACCTGCGTTCTCCGAAGTAAATATAAGCGGTTGAACCTTTGCATTTCTGTTTAAGAAAATCACCGAAATCTTTGTAAAACGCTTCAAGATCCTCATCTCTCCCCATTCGAATGCCATAAGGAGGGTTTGCTACAATTACCCGGCCGAAAATAGCAGGCAATTCTCTGAAGTCAGCCCTTTCAACTCTTACATTCTTTCCGTAATTAATCCCCATTATGTTTATCCTCGCCGCATCGACAGCTTCTTCGGATAGATCACTGCCTGCAATCAGCCCTTGCGGCAGCTCCCGAATGCTTGCGTCGGCCTCTTTTTTAACCTGCTTCCAGATAGAACCGTCAAAGTCAGGCAGAAATTCAAAACCGAATTTGTTTCTGAAAATGCCCGAAGGAATGTTGCAGTATTGCATGAGCGCTTCGCACAAAAGTGTTCCCGAACCACACATGGGATCATATAAAGGAACAGACCCGTTCCATTCTGCAAATCGAATAATCGCTGCCGCGACAGTTTCCTGCATGGGCGCTAATACTGTCTCCTCTCTGTATCCTCTCCTGTGAAGCGCGCCTCCAGACGTATCGAGGCTTATTTCTGCCTTGTCGTGCCTGATATGAAGATTTAGCAGGATATCAGGATTCCTTATAGACACATCAGGGCGCTTACCGGTTTTTTCCCTGAAATAATCGGCAACAGCATCTTTGAGACGGAGAGAAGCGTACTTTGAGTGAGAAATAGTACTGTCTGAAACATTTCCAACCACAGCAAATGTACTGCCTTCTGCAAAAAAATCTTCCCACTGTATCTGTTTTGCCTTCTTGTACAACGTATCGGTATCATGACAATTAAATAATATTAACGGCGCAAGGCACCGTGAAGCAAGCCTTGTCAAATAATTAATTCGATACAGGGTTGATTTGTCCGCTCTGAAATGAATTCCGCGAAACTCCGGAGCAATGTCTTCAGCGCCTAATTCAGCCAGCTCTTCCGCACCCGCTTCTATTAAGCCTTCAGCTATCTGAACAAAATAACGGGAACCCAGTTGATACTTATATGCTGCCACTTGCTGTTTATCTCCTCTATGTTTTGTAATCATATCGTGATGCTATTTCCCCTTATTTTTCTCTTAACAGGAGGATATAGGTGGGAAACTGATGTCTCCTACTTTACTATGTCGGATTTTGGGAATAAGATTCTATTTGTAATTCTACATTATATATTATACTCAAGTCGTACCCCTTAATTTGTATCAATGTCAAGGCGGTACACATAGATAAAGCTCTCTTATAGTCCAAAAAATGTCAAAGCCTGAAACCTTAAAGAAATATTCAATTTTGTTCGAGTACAAGGAAAGCGACCAAATTTCGAGTCAGGTTCAACCAGAGGAATATATTGAATATTTCGAGGATTGACCCATTTTATTAAGAACGGGTGAACCTGACCTCAGCACCATCTGCTGGAGCTACGGGGCGGGCGCAGTAATCGGGCAAAAGGAAACATTTTGCAAAGGTCTCAGTCTGTAAAACCCGAACAAAGATAGGTGTTTACCACCGATTATCATCTCTTGTTAAGTTAAGCTATCTACCCTGAAAGCCTGAAAGGAGGTTGCCCATCCATAATCATAAATCAACGATCATCAATCACAGAGGAGGATATCGTAATGGTACAGGGCGTTAAGAAGAGAAGAGCTCGCCGGTTTGAGATACCCGGCGCAAAAGGAAAATACAAAAAAACCGGTCTGTTCCTTTTAATCAAGGGTTTTTCGGCAAAATACCATGTAGTGGACGTAAGCAAAGGGGGACTCTCTTTAGCGTGCGATGAAGAGCTTAACCAAGGCGAGAAATTAATAGTGCAATTACTGGCTCCGAACGAAAAACCTTTGAATCTGCGTGCGCGGGTGCGGTGGCGCAGGCAGACAAACAGCGGTGATATGCTCCTGGGTGTCGAATTCATGCCGTTTACCGGTCACAGAGGTCATAACTCACATAACGCGCTTGACGTGCTCCGGAGGCTCGACGCGCAGTACGGAAAGGAATAGGGGGATTTTAATGAGAAAGATCATCGGATTCTTTGGATTTGCAGCCCTGATTTTTTTTTCGACACACCTGTGTGTAGCCGATTCAAGCCAACTGGACAGGTATAAAGCAGTTCCGGGACTCATAGACCTGCGTTCCACACTCAGCGATGGAGCGCATACTGTCGAGGAGCTGGTGCAAATAGCCCGTTCGAGGGGATTTAAGATCCTGTTTATCAATGACCATGATCGGCTTGCCCTATCCTATGGAGTACCCCCTTTCAGAAAAATACTGAGGTATAAAAAAGAGTTTCCCTCGATAATGACCCACGGGCCTGAAAAATTTCTTGAGGAAATCAGCAGGATATCGGAAAAATATCCTGATATGATAATCATTCCGGGTTGCGAAACATCAGCCTACTACTACTGGACAGGATCATGGTTTAAAAAGGATTTAACGGTTAATGAGTATGACCGCAGGATCCTTATTATGAACTTCAATAACCCTGATGATTATAATCTTATCCCAAACCTGCATAATAAATTATCCCTTAAATACACTAAAAAATTGCTTCCGTGGGCTATAATATTTATAGTTCCTCTTTTTATAGGTTTTATGCTCTTAAAGTGGCAAAGGGGTTTTTCACCACTTATAGGTATGCTGCTTATTATTTTTTCAATCCTTGCTATTATTAATTACAACCCTTTCAGAAGTTCTATGTTTAACCCCTATGCGGGGGATCAGGGTATCGCGCCATATCAGGAAGTGATCGACTATGTTAACCAAAAGGGAGGGTTTTGTTTCTGGAACTACATAGAGCAAATGTCCGGCATCAGGAAATACGGCCCTATTAATGTCAACACACCTCCATATCCCCAAGTCCTCTATCAGTCCAGGAATTATACCGGTTTTTCCGCTATTTACGGGGACAACATCACGGCAACGGATCCGGGAAAAGAATGGGACAGGGTCTTAAATGAATATTGCCGGGGTGAAAGGGCAAAACCAGCATGGGGAATATCGACAGCGGACTTTCACGAAGATGGTGGTATGGGTGAAAAACTGGGAAATTTCCCGACCACCTTTCTGGTTAAGGAATTTTCCAGGAAAGGTGTGTTAGAGGCCATGGAAAAGGGCCGCATGTATTGTTCCAGAGGTGATAGCCGCGTCTGGCCAAGGTTGGATTCCTTTAACATTTTTGGAAAAGACGGCAGAAAGGCTTTTATGGGAGAAACGCTGACCGCCTCCCATTTCCCGATCATCAAATTCAGTATTTCTTATACTACAGGGAAACAAACTCCAACAACTCTTCTTCTTATCCGTGGTGGCAAACTGATACATACATTTAAAGGTAAAACTCCCATGGAAATGGAATATGTAGATAAGGAAGCTCCGCACGGGGAGATAACATATTATCGTCTGATGAATACAAGAGGAGATTTAACCTCTAATCCAATATTCGTTACATATAATCCCCCTTCTTTAAGTGATTAGGAAAGGCTCTACGTGTAGATGGCGTATATGATTACTGATCAGAGGGTTCATGACCGTGAATTCGGCAACCTTCTGGAAATCAGGGACAATTTCCCTAAAATCGTGGTTTCCATGGACGAGATAACAGGCGGCAAATTCAAAGGAATAAGGCATGTGAATATAAAAGATTTTTTGGTTGCTGATTGATAATTATTAGTTCTTGAAGTCGGGTCGAAAAAATAGGCGGCGGATCAGGTCCTACATTTTTGACAGAAATTAATAGAGAGTGAAGAATGAAGACCCCTGGTTCTTCTTTTCGAGTTCTTCAATACACTACATCTTGCCTTTTACTACCGCTATAGATTATAGTGGCACATCCTTCTCAAACTTGCTTTAGCCTGATCTGATCGCTGATTACACCCGATATTTCGAGCCCATATTTTGTTCTGAACAGAATAAAGGAGCTTGAAGAAAGTAAAGAAAAATTTAGGAATTGGGGAATTAGGGGATTGAGTCTTGCCCGCCGTCTGTGTGGCGGGGATTTGGCAATTTAGAAATGAAAATCCTTTTTAAACTCGGGTAAGCCGATATAATCAGAAAAAATGTCGCCACGAAGGACTGAGGAAATGCCCGAAAGAAATTCTGCAATCCCTGGCCCAGACCGCAGGGCGGAACGTAACAGGGCAGGCCGAAATCCAGGTTATGGCGCAAAACCTGCTCTCTCTTATTTCTCATCCTTATCTAACGAAGCATTAGTCTGATTTACTTGAACTGAAATTTTGCATTATTCAATGTGCCAGGATCGTTTTGTCATCCTATAAAAAGGGGAGTCCTTATGTATAGGAACAATAGAAATTATCTCGTTCTAGTGATGTCCTTGTTGTTTTGTACTGTTGTTAGTAGCCATTTGCTTGCGGCTGACGGGACAGAAATTACAAAACAAAAATTGTATGTTTTTCACACTGCTATAGGATCTCCTATAAAAGAGATCTTAGACGTCCGTATTCAGGAAGCATTTCGCAGACTTAATCTCAATGCATAACTCGTCATAACCCCTTCAAGGCAAAGAGCATTGATGCTGGCAAACGAAGATGGTGATGGAGATGCCGCCCGTGTGCCTAATCTTAAAGAAATCTCCCCTGAAAATACCGGCAACCTGGTTAAAGTACCGGAAGCTATTATTACTATCGAGTTTTCAGTATACACCAAGGATCTATCATTCCCCGTGGACGGATGGGATTCTCTTAAGAAATATCATAATGGTGCTGTACTAGGGACCAAGCTTTCAGAGAAAAATATTCCTGGCAAAGTAACTTTTCTTCCGACAGTTGATACAGATTATAGAGGTTTTCATCGAGATTCTCAGCGTACTCCTCTGCTGTTATCCCGTCCACCCCGGATGATTTACTCGTGCGTACCTGACGGAAGGATTTCTCTAACAAGGACAGGTCGATCCGGTGAGCCAGAGATGTAAACACCATCTCGGGGTCACTCTCTGCCAGCATTCTGATTTTAACAAGGGATGACTCTCTCACTAATAGTGGTGGTCTATCCCATGCCTGATCACAGAAACTCAGACCGGGTTTGCAAGCGGCCTTCTTTGCAATCCTCTGGCTTCCTGTTGATATGGTTTGTGATTTCTGTGTATCTCCCATAGTTCCTGCCAGTGAAACGTTATACCCTACTTCACCTTCCCTACAGTGGGTCGCTTGAGCATCACTTCCCCACCTTCCCGGTCTTTCGACACATGACTGACCATCGGTACTATGATCCGTTAAGACTTCCGAATGTCAATCTCAGGTTTGTTTGTTATTCACTATCCGCACCTGATACCTTGTTTGCTGTAACTTCAGCTTACAAGGAGACATCCGGATCTCCCCATTTCCCGAGCTACCCTTATGAACACATGCCCTGGTCTCAGACCCCGGTGGTGTCCTGAACTCTTGCCATATCGAATTCAGGGCTGCTGCCTTCCGCGGCATCCATAGCGTCGGCTTTCTGCCAAAGTTCGGCATTATCCTCTGTCCACAACTATACATTTTTCGGGGCTCCATACAGAGCCTGCATTCTTGATTCCGTCCGGCTTCGGACTCCCGTTACCGGTCTTGCCCTCGGACTTCACTGCTGACCTGCCGGCTAAGCTCTAATCAGATGGGATTTTCTTAACCTCAATGCCACGGCAAGCCCTGCAAAGAGAAAGGTGAAATACGTCTTCACCCGATCACCCACTGGGTAACAACATCGAATTTCAAAGATACAAAAGTAAACTTATATATCAAATCCCAACAGTCATATACTACCGGCAAAGCCGGTAGCTTGAACATGTGAACCGCTCAAAGCGGTTAAAACCATGAGCCACCTCAAAGGTGGCAATACTACTTAAATAAGTTTAGCTGATCGATTCTTCGATCTTCTTGTTCCTGTTCTCTGATATATTTGCGGATTGCTTCCTCATCTCTGCCTACCGTCGAGACATGATAGCCTCTGGCCCAAAAATGTTGACCTGTAAAATTCTTCTTCCGACCAAAATACTCTCTCGCTATATGGATAGCGCTTTTACCTTTGATGAAACCAACTACCTGAGAAACCGCATATTTGGGTGGAATTGATATCAGCATATGGGCATGATCCTGCATAAGATGGCCTTCCAATACCTCACACTCTCGTCTTCGGGCCAGTTCTCTGAAAACTTCACCTAAATGCTTACGAAGGTCTCCGAAAAGCTGTTTTTTACGATATTTTGGAATCCAGGTTAAATGGTATTTGCATTCCTACTTCGTATGATTTAAACTCTGTTCATTGTTCATTGTTCATTGTTCATTGAAAGCCTCTCTTTCTGTGAATTTTGAGCGGTTCACTTTATGAGGGGCTTTCATATACTCCCGTAAATGTCAAACATTGATAGTCCACCGGCATAGCCGGTGGTTTACCTTTGATAAAATTACTACTGCTCTTTCAAAAAAAGCCTTTCGTTACGGGAAACAGGGTTGTTCTGACCTGGACGTACTTGTTTGTGTGAGTCTTAAAAATAGATTTCTTAACCCAGCTACCGATATTACAAATTTTGACTTACTCATAACTCAAGGTTGGCGCTCAGTTTCCTTTGTGTCGCCTCCCTACAGCTATGTTATTTTTGCGAAAGACGCTGCCCCTGATTTTCTTAAATTAAATACAGGCGTAGCAAAGCGAGAATGGGATGATCCATCGAGACAAACCAACTGCGGCCTGTCAGACGTTTTATCTGCCTTATGAACTCCCGGAAAGCTTTATCAGACCACCTTATTTTAGTTCCCTTAAAGGTAAAACCAAGAAAAGAGGTTTGATCAGTCGGCAACACACTGCTTTTGCCTGCGTTAACCTTGAGCTTGAGCCTGTGTTCAAGAAATCGTTGAACACTGCGCATCACACGCTCGCCCGCCGACTTTTCACCAAAACGATGAAGTCATCGGCATACCGGACAAACTTATGACCTCGCTTTTCCAGCTCTTTATCAAGATCATCCAAAAGGATATATTAGCAAGCAGGGGTGAAAGCGGAACGCCCATACGGGTATATAGTTTATGGTATCGAAAGATTTCGATAAGTCCATATCCACGGCGTTTGCGATAACCCTGCCGGATATATTCACGTACTTTAAACACTGCATCATGGGCAGATCGACCAGGCCTGAAACCATAACTAAAATCCGAAAATTCAGGATCAAAAATTGGTGTTATAACCCTGGTAATCGCCTGCTGAATCAGTCTGTCTAAAACGGTCGGAATACCCAAAGGCCGGGTTCCCCCGGTCGGCTTGGGTATCTCTACTCGCAAAACAGGTGAAGGCTCATAAGTGCCTTCCATTAAAGATTCACGGATGCCTTCCCATTTATCACGGATATTGTCAGTAAACTCCTTGATGGAAATATCATCAACTCCGGGAGCTCCCTTATTCGACTTGACCAGCTTCCATGCCAAATGCATGTTATCACGTGAAAGCACCAGTTCCAAAAGGTTACTATTTGGGTCGGGCGGTTCAATGACGTGCCCCATGCTCACTCCTCCGTTCGGATTCTTCGTGTCATGAGAACTCATTGATGCTCCTTTCCCTGCTTCATGTTCAGCCCTTCACCATGTCCCGACCATTACGTCGGGTGTTCGGCCTTATATGAGATTTCTGTCCGTCGGCTCGCAGTTTTGCTGTAGACTTCCTCCAGACATTAGCTCACGATAATGCCCTTGCCTTAAGCTAATAGTTTATGTTAAATGATTAATTTAACAGCAGTTCAGCTATAGGGGACTTGCACCCCATTAGTTCACGCCCATGCCGGGCGTACACAAAAGTATGAACTCTGACTGAAAAAGCCTGGCCGTTTTTTTGTTTCTACAAATTTTGTTGTTTATCGATTTTTCTTCGCTTTTTAGCCATATTTTGTTTGCTTTTTCATCAGGTTATCCTTGCCGTTCGCGTATGGAGTAGATCGGTAAGAAATTCCGCCGCATGTAATTTCTGATATGCCTGTGGTTAGTGGCCCCGAATGGTTGAAAGATCGTGCTTGAATCCGTGGCTCAGCTATTGTAGAATAAATTAATTTCCTCATGAGGTGATATGCGATGATTATATCTGTGGACGAACTGACAACAAAGGCCATGTCTCTGCCTGGCGAAGCAAGAGCGCTGTTAGCTGAGAAACTTGTTGAGAGCCTCGATCAAGAATTAGTTCAAGACATTTGGCTTACCGAGGCAAAGAGGCGTCTCGATGAAGTAAGAAGCGGTCAAGTCAAACCAATACCTGGTATCGATGCCATGAAAAGCGTCCGAAAACTGCTTGATAACAAATGACATATTCATTTCACCCAGAGGCACGTGCTGAGTTCAAAGAAGCGACACTCTATTATTCCGAGAAAAGCTATTCATTGGGGTTGGCGTTTTACACTGAAGTGGAGTACACGATTGAAAGAATTGTTGAAAACCCAGTTTTATATCGTATGATTGACGAAGACGTTCGCCGTTGCCTCACTAAACGCTTTCCCTACGCCATTCTCTATTCCATTGAGGATCATTACGTTTTGATACTTGCCGTCATGCACTGCAGTAGGGAGCCATCGTACTGGAAGCATAGGCTTGGCGATAAATAGTGAAAATGCGAACAAAAGGCTGCAAGGGACGGCGTGTAGCCACGCCGCCCCTGAGCCGCAGGCGTTCGGGGGTAAAACAAAAAGATGAAAAACAAATCAGAAGGAATATGCGAGTTATGTGGACATTATGTTGTCATTAGACAAAAGGCCCACATTGTTGCTGAGGGTAAAAAGCGAGGAACCAATTTATTGATGTTATGCCCAACATGTCACATTATGTTTGATACTCATATAAAACCTAAAGTCCACAAGGCTTTAGTTGAAGCAGGCGTAAAAAATTTGCCTGAATCTTGGGAAAAATCCATTTATCAACAAGCTGCTGAGGCATCTCTGAGAGCTAAAAAGAAAAAAAGAAGTGCTTAGTGGCGACAAAGGGGGGTTATGTTGCGTTTCTTGTTTTATTTTTGGTCTTTTGCGGAGATCGCAGACATATAAGGGCTATGGTGACACCAATTCCTCATTATTTGTAATAAGAAATAGATTTTCGGTCAGGCATTTTCAAAGGACTATTGAGACGGAATCAGATAGTTAAAGAATAAACCATTATGATGACATTACGACAATTTTCTGCGGAGCCATCCACAATCCCTACCATTACCAGTTGGTATCTGGCTGATTTGAGTAAAGCGCAGGGTAAACAGGAATTGTTTACTCATCAATCGCCTCAAAAACTCAAGATTCTTCGCGAGCATGCCCTGATTGAGAGTGCTGTTTCTTCAAACCGCATTGAAGGCATAAATGTTGACCAGTCCCGAATTAATACACTTATTTTGGGGGAACCGTTTTTGAAGAACCGGGATGAAGAGGAGGTTCGGGGCTACCGTGATGCTTTACAACTCATCCATGAAAAGGCTGGGGGAATTCCCGTTTCAGAGAAAACTATCCTGAAATTTCATAAACTTTCGCGTGGACAAATATGGGATGCCGGCAAATATAAGGAAAAGAACATAGACATCATCCAGAAATACCCTGATGGCCGCCAGCGTGTGCGTTTTGAAACTGTTCCTGCAGATCAAACGCCTCAAGCTATGAGCGAAATGATTGAACTTTGGTCTTGTGGACTTCGAGAACGATGGGCTCACCCTTTTGTCCTTCTGGCCGTCCTGAATCTCGATTTCCTGTGCATTCATCCCTTTCGCGATGGCAATGGCCGAGTCTCGCGTCTTCTTTTGCTGCTGATCTGTTACCACTCAGGGCTTGAAGTTGGCCGCTATATAAGCCTGGAACGGCTGATTGAACAAAACAAGGAACGCTATTACGAAACACTTGAGCAAAGCTCGCAGGGCTGGCATGAAGGAAAGCATGACCCATGGCCCTATATCAATTACATCCTCTCCATTCTCAAAAATGCTTATCGTGAATTTGAAAATCGCGTCGATCAGATGAAAAGCCCCCGCGGAGCCAAAACAGAGCAGGTCGAGGCAGCGGTTAAAGCATTTACCGGAACATTTACCCTCTATGAACTTGAATGCGCATGTATGGGTGTTAGCCGGGATATGGTTCGAAAAGTGCTGAGAAATTTACAAAAGGCCGGATTTGTGGAATGCCTGGGCCGTGGTCCCGGGGCTATTTGGCAAAAAAAAGGTAGTACCCTTAAAAAGGGATAATAAAGAGGGTAGCAACGCAAATGGCACAAATACCTGCTGAAAAGACATATGTTGAGATCCTCTTTATGTGGGCAGCGGGACACCCATGATTTTATGTGTTTCTTGTTTTAGGTGAATTCAAATTGCAAGTGCACCATGAATAGCGCCGTAAATGATTTCATGAGGCGTCTGATAATTGAGGCATTTTCTTGGACTATGATTTAACTTTTTTACTACAAATGCAAGATCTTTGCTGGTTATATTTCTAAAGTTTGTCCCTTTGGGGAAATATTGTCTTATTAAACCGTTGGTGTTTTCGTTGGAACCACGCTTAATACTGTAGTAACTGAAGCTCTTGAGAAATATCTATCTGCTTGATATCCAGAAGAACGTAGTTGACTCCAGTTAAATAAAAGCAAACATGATTTCACCCCAGTACCATCTGCCGGAGCTACGAGACAGGCGGGGCAAACTATGTTGAACCGCAATAGCGAGCGCATTCCCCGTAGCTTGCAGAGGGGTTAGCGAGGAATTTTACGGGACTTATGACTATTTAACCGATAAAGCGTTTTAGCAATTGTAGAAGGCGACACCTCAAGATGACGGGCCGGCTTCAGTATATTTTTTCTTGATCGGGCGCCCTCTTTTCAGAGCCGTTCGTGGCATTCCAACCGCCCCATTTCTTAACTTGAGCAAAGACGCAACAGTGCAAGAGGCAAAGGCATGGTTGGAATATCTCTAATTTTCCCAATCTGTTTTGACCTGGTTAATATAAGACTGTTCGGGTATTTTGAAATCTGTTTAAGTTCCTTGGGGCGTAATTGTTTTGTCCACTTTATTTCAACCGGCCAGAACCTGTTTTTATCAATATAGGCGATATCGATTTCCCCTTCAGCTTTTATATAATATGTAGGAAATTTTCTCCGATAATGTGTAACAACACAGGCCTCCGTCAGTCTGGCGGCCCAGTCGGAATTGTTTAAAGCAGGCACAACCTGTTGATCAAAAGGATCTTGACACGGATTTAACCATGCCCTGACAGCATGGAAAATAAAAGGATCAGAGAAAATTAGTTTTCTTGCTTTTTTTGGGGCGGCTGCAAGCTTATCTTCCAGAAGAGCCGGCTGGATAAATACCGCGTCCATGGATTCAAGAAGGGATACATAATCCGAAACCGTATGGGGATGATCAATAGAAAGATCCCTTGACAGGGCATTCCAGGTAACCTGGCTGCCATATCGTTTTACAATAGCCCCTAATATTTCACGAAGATAGTGTTCCTGTTTATGCCTCTTTAACATATCCCCGCGAATCCAGTCGTTGTAAGTCGAAAAGGTCGCCGGCAATATGGATCGGCGCATTGCCATGTCATTCATAGCCGTCAGGAAACCTCCATGGGCAAGATAAGAATCAAACTCATCATAAAGTTTATTGATCAATAAATCGTCCGGTTCAATATCGGAAGATATAAGACGTTCTATCTCATCAGCGGCTATTTGCCCATTCAGACTGACTGCTTCAAGAAAACTTAGTGGATAGAGGTGGAAATCTACAGTATCGGCGGTCCCTCGTCTGCCCGGAAAGTACATGAGCGCCTCTTTAATGATTACAAGATCCGATCCGGTTATTAATAGCGCTACATTTTCAAGCATGCCGGCATCGGCCAGGTATTTAATGCCCTTATCCCAGTCTTTGATGTAAGTTACCTCATCAAGAAGGATATAACTCAGATCTGCAGTCTGCCTCTCATTTAAAATATCTGTAAACAATCTGACGAGAGAATGATGGTCATCTATAAGTTCACCGGTAAAATAGATAATGCATTCCGGAGCAACACCACTTTCAAGAAGTTCATTCATCCATTGTTTCAAAAGAGTGGTTTTGCCGATCTGACGGCCTCCGCTTATTGTGTAAATCCCAGGGTTATGACGTGGAAGAAGATCAAGCAATTCAGAACGATGGATTAATAATTGTTTCCGGAGATGTTGCAGATTGGGATCCCTGCTGGAGAATAAGCCGGGGTCTTCAAGGTGAATATTGTGTGGCAGAAAGCGAATGTCCATATTTAGCCCATCCTGTTGATTATTTATATACAATATGCATTGACTAAATTTAGTCAACATCCATTATTCATAAATGAAGTTTCTTGTCAATAAATAATTTGAGTTTCACACCCTTGATTTCTATCAATGTTGAGACGGCATTTGGTTAAAATCTAAATTGAGCGGTTTTTTACTCGATCTGCGCCGATCTCTTGGACGTTATAGTTCTTCACTAAGGATTCGCACAAAAATACCATCAGCATCATTGTTCTTGACGAGACAGATTCTTTTAATTAAAAATACAAAATATCATCCATTCACAACCAAAATCATCTAATGTAGCGCAAGCTTTGAACTTATTGAATTTGCAGGTAATTTTATTCTGCAAGAGCCAGGAATTTATCAATGCGCCAATCTTTTCAATTAGCACTGAACTTTAACGATAGCCGGCTTGATAATACCCCTGCTTCGGAAATACCCTCAGAAATACCAATTGATAAGTATTTCCCTGAAGATGAGGCCAATGAGCTTGCAGCTTTTGAGTCCTATAACAAGCATTTATACAGACCAAATACTTATTTACACAAATGGTGGGCTCGTCGGTCCGGCACCACCTTTCGTTACATACTTAAGCAACTGGCAAGCAACCCGGGCAAGCAAAATTTTTATGAAGCTGGTGGCCTGGAAGGCAAAATCATTTTTGATCCCATGATGGGTGGTGGTACGATTCTTCATGAAGCCATTCGAATGGAAGCAAATGTTATAGGAATAGATATTGATCCGATCCCTGTTCTTCAGGCAAAAGCAAGCTTAACTCAATCTTCTCTGAAACACAAAAAGGATATATTTAACTGGTTTCTCAAAGCATTGAAGGACAAATTAACTCCATTATACAAAACGTTATGCCCCATCTGCAACCTGAAAAGTGAAATCCAGTTTACATTGTACGGGCTGCGTAAAAGGTGTTCATGCAGGGAAGTAATTTTTGTGGATAGCCTTTTATTACGGCAGAATAATCATAATGATATAAACATCTGCTCAACATGCCATGAAGTTTACACAGGCAAAACTCATACCTGCCAGAAGAAGGCAAACATTCCGCTAATCTTAAAGGGTACCAAGTGTTGTGAAAAGTGCGGCTCTGTATTTGCCGACATTTTAGATGAGCCATTTTTAGAGCGTTATATTCCTCTGGTAATTGTCGGATCATGCGCTGAGCATGGGACATTTTTTAAATCAGCAAACAATGATGATCTGGCAGTAATAACTCAAGCCCTTTCTCAAACAAAACATATAAGTTTTGGAAACTCCCAGGACTTTCGTATCCCCAAAGGCCCGAAATCCAGTGACCTTTTGCGGCGAGGTATCAACAGCTTTCAAGATCTGTTTACTCACAGGCAATTACTCTATTTAAGCGCTTCTTTGCGCTGCCTGTCAAAACTACCTGCTGAAGATCGATTATGGTTGGCATTGCTGATTTCTACTTCTTTAGAGTTCAATTGCCTTTTATGCGGGTATAAGGGCAGTGATATTCGGAGACCTGGTGCGATTCGTCATGTATTTTCACATCATGCCTATTCATTCCCATACACGGCCCTGGAAAACAACCCTGTATTTTACGGCAATACATCCGGCACATTGAACAGACTTTTCAATGACCGTATCCAAAAAGCATGGAAATGGGCTATTGAGCCTGTTGAAACCATGATAGCCGATGGCCGCCGTACAAAAATAAAAATCATCGGAGAGATAGATGCTGGCGAACCAGTGAACGACTGGAAATCCCTGAAACAGGGAAAACGTAAATTCTTAATACTCCAAGGGGATGCCGCTTGTGTTGATCTTCCTGATGGAATAGCAGACTATGTTGTTACCGACCCTCCATACTTTGACAGCGTACAATATAGTGACCTGTCAAATTTCTTTCGAGTATGGTTGTGTCGATTATTGCCGCACGAAGCAGATTGGCATTACAACCCCCTTGGGTCGGCAGTATCAGAGGGAGGCAGCTCAGACGGCCGCAAATATGGTGAGGTCTTAGGTGAAATATGGAAAAATTGTTTTCGGATTCTTAATAAAAAATATGGCAGGCTTATCTTTACTTTCCATCACTGGAAACCGGAAGCATGGGCCGAATTGACTCTTTCTTTGAAAAAGGCAAAGTTTACCTTAGTCAATCGCTATGTTGTATTCTCCGAAAATCCCATATCGGTTCATATTATGGGTTTAAAATCTCTGAAACACGATACCGTGCTGGTCCTGCAACCAAATACCACTAAAGAGAAACCTGGGAAATGGTTAAAACCTTCATTGATTGACATTACAGACAGCCACAAATTTTGTCATGATTGCGGAACAGCTCTGGGCTGGTTTTTGGGTTCAGATGCCAGCGAAGAAGATATCAGAAAAGGATGGAAACGTTTAATAGGAGGAAAAAATAACAATGGCAAAGCATCCGGCTGAAGTATTCGGATACCCCATCAACGCAGCTTCAGAACTTCCAAAGAAAGGTTCTAAAAGGTATTGGTGCCCTTTTGCAGGAAAGAAATGTAATAAACAGAGTCGTCTTATCAGCTATCCCATGGGTGTGTGCTCTGCAAGGTATGGCGATAGCATTGTAGCTTTATGCCCCAGGCGATTTCTGCAAAATAATACTGTCTTTAAGAATATTGCTGATAGCTATTTTAAGACACGGAATGACCTCGTTGTTTTCAGTGAAATCGGTTTGCCCCATACCGGGACTTTCGACTATGTGATGGTAAAGCATAAACCGTTCAGCAGCGATATTGAAGATTTTATCGTTATTGAATTTCAAACAGGGCAAACCACTGGCACAGGCCAATTAGTACAGGGACTTAAAGATTGTCTGAAAGGAAAAGATGTCGAGGGTAAGAGCTATGGTTTTGGACTGAACCTGGCTGACATTTGGAAGCGCTCATTTACACAAATTCTTAATAAAGGCATAGTCATGGAGAATTGGGGTCATAAGATTTTCTGGGTTGTACAGGAACCTGTTTATCAGGATTTTCTGAACCGGTATAATCTCAATGGCATGGCATATCATGATGAGCATGCAACTGTTTTTACAATTTATGACATGAAAAAGGAATCTGGCAAATATAAGCTGTTTGACACAAGGGTTGAATCTTCCACAATTGACGATTTGTTCAAAGCGTTTAGAAACAACCCGAATATTCCATCAAAAGAGACATTTGTTAATAAACTAAAAACAAAACTAACAGCAAAAATGCAACTGAAGCTGGAATTTTAACTTGAGTTGCAATAAAAATGTATCATGGCCGGTAAACGACAGTATTATATACCCCGCTTCCTCCTAAAAGGCTTTTCCTCCAAGACTGAAGGCCAAAAAGACTTCATATGCTATTTCGTAAAGCAGGCTGAAAAAGATAAGGCATTAAGGCAGAAAATAAATGGGCCCTATCCACAATTTAAAAACAAAGGAGAGTTGAAAAATAATGATTGATGAAAAGACGGTTGCTTCTATTGAAGAGCTTATTTATGAAGTAAGAAAGGATTATGCAAGTTGGAAAACAGAAACATTTCCGTGGTTTCGTGGTGAACCAAATAATACCGGTACATCATTGCTTCCAAAGCTATATAGACCAGCCGAAGATGGACGCGAGCATAAAGAAAATCGTCTTCTTCAAAATTTTAGGGCAAAAGCTCCAATATATGGTCAAATGAGAACACCAGTTCGTGGAAACCATGATCTATGGTTGTTTTTGGCTCAACATTATGGCCTTCCAACAAGGCTATTAGGTTGGACAGAGGGTTTGTGTATCGCTTTATATTTTGCTTTGCTTAAAGAAGAACCTGTAGTTTGGATGTTAGATCCAATTAAGTTATGCAACATATCCACTGAAAATAAAAGTCCTGAAAATTGTCCTTTGACTCTAACTTGGGGAGATCCAGTTAATAATATTTTAAGAAAAAATATTGATGCCGCTTGGAGACTTGAACAAGGGGCAATTGAATTTCCTGTCGCAGTAAAACCCACATATATTGATATGAGAATGAGCGTGCAAAAAAGCTGCTTTACTATTCACGGCTCAGAAAAGAAAGGGCTTTCGCATCTTGTAAAAGAAGACAAAAAAGAATGTAACAACCTATTGAATAAATATATAATTGTTAAGCAAAGTGTAAATCAAATGAAAAAAGATTTGATGTTCATGGGAATATCTCAGGCAACATTATTTCCTGATTTATTTGGATTGTCTAAAGAATTAAAATCAATTTTTTAATTAGAGCCTGAATAGTAGTTGATTTTTAAGTAGATGATGAAAATTTTTATCAGGGTCTGTCCGAATTTTTCAAAACTAATTTAATAAATGATAATAATTTTGATGAATTCGTAAAAAGTCTCCTAAACTTGTCATTTCGAGCAAAGCGAGAAATCTTTAAGCTGTAACCAATTGAGAACATAAGATTTCTCCCTACGGTCGAAATGACAAATACGCCAAGTTGGACTTTTTACGAAACCATCAAGATTCGTTTTAAAGATAATGTCGTTAAAGTTCACGAAGCAACGAATGAAAAAATTGTTTATACAGTAATTTCAGATGGTCTGAATTAATAAATTCTTAGTTATTTATGGACACTCTTTGTTATAACGTTTTATAAAAATTATTTTGGACAGCAGTGACAGGAAGTATTATCATGAATTGGCTAATTGAATGGCAAGCTTTATCCGCCCGAATTAAAAGCATACTTGATGCTGGCTCTTTCTTTTATAAAGCACTACTCCCTAGCGCTGTAGATACACGTTCGGTAAAGAAGGAAATACTATTAAAAAATGCGGAGAAAATATTTGGGAACCTGAAGGAATTCTCAGAAAACCACCAATCTGTGCTTCCAAGAATTGCGGTTGAGTGCCTTAGTGAATTTTTAAATAAACCAATGTTAAGAGATTCAGGCTTTTTTCAACCAGAAAAAATCTGGGAGTCAGGGAACGTCCAATTCGCTTTAACTTCTCTCGCAGCATTCCAATCAGAATTCAACTACATCATCGCTGACACACAATTCATAGCACGGAGAATTACGGAACGTGCCTTCATACATTTACAGAGGTGTATAGTTGTGGACGAAGAGGTGCGGCAAAAATGGGTCAGCACTTTTAACATGCATGAACCAAAATGCGAAAACTTGGGGCATTACACCTATTGTATCATGGTGTATGGGCTTTTAAGGCCGATGCAACAGGAGGTAGGACTGATTTAATATTAAATGAGCCTTTGCCATCTGCGTCGGTCATTGAGAGCTCAGCTGACGCTCTTGTGCTTACGGAATGGAAACTTGTAAAATCTTCAAATGAGCTTCATGATAAAATTAAAGAAGCACAAAAACAAGCTGAAATATATAACTCTGATGTATTAGGTGGAATCGAAATCAGAAATTATTACTATCTTGTTATGGTTTCAGAAAGAAGGATGGAAATGCCAGAGGACACCATCAATAGCAGTACAAAATACAGACACATAAATATAGCGGTTAATCCTAAAAGTCCCTCAAAGGAAGCTAGAAAACAATATTCTTGTGAATCTATAGGGTCGTCCATTCTTGACATTGTTCCCGAATCTGCCAAGTAAGGAACCTCAGATTAAGTCCTAACAGCATTAAGGCAGACCCATTATGACAGCTCGTGGAACCGGATCGGACATACTGAATGGGACAATGATGATACCGGCAGCCGTTATGACAAAAATCATAATCGAACCGGATATTTCAAGAAATATAAAGACAAAGAGGTCATGTTTGACAATTCCTGGAACCGTAAGGGATACAAAAAATGAAATGTAACAAATGAGTCCTTTTGATCAAATTAAGCGACATCTAAAAAAAATTAAAATCGATGATGCACTTGTTTTTTTGAATTACCTCCTGCATGCTAGAAACGACCCGAAAATAAATCCCAAAATACATGAATTCTCAAAAAAACACCCCGGCGCAATTACCGATTTTAAGATAGATTTTTTTTCAAAATGGCTAATAATTTGTTCAGAATTTACGTCAAACGTTATTCTTTCGCCGAAAGTATTGGATTGGCCCGCCTACTTGAAGCTTTCTGAACTTTATAACCAGATAAACGATCCTTTTGTAACAGACCAAAAATTAAAAAAGGAAGAGCCATTAAACCTTATTATCAGAATGTTCTATCAGCAATTATCGGGGCAGCAGCGTATAAAGCTTCAGTCATATGGTTCTGCTTCCTTATTGTACGAAAAAGCCGGTAGTAGAAGCAATTATGATATTCCGAATGAATTTCAGAGCATTACTGAGCTAAGCATTAAAGAATTTATGCAGTTAGGGATGGTATTATCTAGTGCGAAAGCAGGACCTTATAAAACTGCGGGCACACTTAATCAAACTTGGATAGATAAAGGAATTAACGTTGGAATTGATGCCTTAGATAAAGACAAAGTTCAACGTTTTCTTCATGTCGCTTCTTGTGATTATGGCAAATTTCGTATAACCGCAGATCAAGCCCGATTCAAGGTTTCCGACAATAAGTTTATTTTATACGAATTTAATCCTCTAATGAAGTATCCATTCATTAAGATACACTCTGAGCGATGGATTTCTCCTAATCCTGATCTAATAGTAGATAGAGTTACTTCCGGGATATACTACGATTTGTTAGATGTAAGTGGAAAATCATTTACAGACCATTTCGGCCCAATATTCGAAAAATACGTTGGAGATCTGCTTTTGTCTGTTTTTCCAAAAGAAAAAGTCATAAAAGAGCAACAATATGGTAGTAAACGAAATCGGAAAAAAGGGCCCTCAGATTGGACAATTTTAGATAATTCTTGCGCAATTCTTATTGAGTGCAAATCCTTTGAGCCAAGTTTAAGCATGAAAACATTAGCCTCAGAGGTGGATATTGAAAATTACACTCGGCGAATCGCAGATGCTGTTGAACAAGTTTACAAACACATAAATGAAATAAAAAGTGGTCACATAGATCTAAAGCAATTCATGTCTGATGAATACAAAATTATTGTGCTTACATTAGGAAGGCTTCAGGCCGTAAATACTATCTTCTTTAAACCGTCCATCATTGATCGCCTCGAAAAAAAAGGAATTTCGAAACCATCATTTGTTGTGTTGTCATTGCAAGAATTTGAGAATTATTTAAGTCTTGTAGAAAGGGGAATCTCATTTTTAGAACTGATTGAACGTATCGAAACCTTAGGGCGAAATGAAGCCCTTGATCCTTACATGGAGATGCTAAGGCAGAATGCTGTCCCCAAAATTGTTGAACAAAGAGGCAAAGAAGTTCTGGATGTGGTATGAAAAGAGGAACTTATTGTCATATCTTGATTAGCGCAGACATGAACAGATTATATATTATATTTATTGCTATATTGTGCTGTGCTGCCATACCTGTAGCCATAGCCGATGATATTGTAAAGCATTATGATGAGCATCATAATATCACCGGATATACTGTGATAGACGGCGACAGGCAGACCCATTATGACAGCTCCTGGAACCGCACCGGAGATACCATATCTGAAGAAAACAAAGATACTCATTATGATATTGAACAGAACCGGATTGGGCATACTGATTGGGACAATGATGATAGCGGGCGTCATTATGACAAAGAGATCATGTTTGATAATTCCTGGAACCGGAAGGGATATAAAAAATAAAATGGAGATGCTTCAGGAATCTCCTTTCTGACAAACAAACGAAATGGAAATAACCATGAAAACACGAAAGGAAAAAAACATGCTTAAACTGACATCTGTTGATCTAAAAAAAGTAGGAACAGAAACACTGATTATACCTGTTTGCGAAGACAAAACAATTCATGACAACCCGGCAATATCTTTACTTATCGATAAAGCTTTGCAGCTAAAGGAGTTTACAGGCAAAAAGGATGATGAAGTAATATTTTACGATCTTGAAGAAGTAAAAGCAAAGAGAGTTATATTGACAGGGCTCGGCAAGCTGGAAAAAATCGATCCTGAAGCGTTGCGGGCATTTGCGGGCAGAGCAGTAAAAAAATGCATGAAAATAAATCTTCCTGAAGCCCTTTTAGCCGTTCCCTGCGGCGAAAACATAAAAATCGATATTGCATCAATGCTTGAGGCCATGATGGAAGGGGCCTTTCTTGGAAATCATGTTTTCAACAAATATAAAAAGGAAAAAAAACTTAAACCATTAAAGAAAATCGACCTCCTTGTAAAACCTGATATGGTAAAAAAATACGGCGTATTAGCAACACGTGTTGAGACTGTTTGCGCAGGAACTATCCTGGCAAGAGAATGGGTCAGCACCCCTTCTAATGACAAAAAACCCGAGCAGTTTACAAAATCGATTGCAGATTTAGCCAAAAAAGAAAAACTCAAAGTAAGCGTGCTTAATGAAAAAGAGCTGAAACAGAAAAAGTTTGGAGCAATGCTTGCTGTTGGGGCAGGCAGTCAGAGCAAGCCAAGGTTGGTTGTTCTGGAATACAGTCCCAAAGGCGCCAAAAAGACCATCGCTCTTGTAGGCAAGGGGGTTACTTTCGATTCCGGAGGCATAAATTTAAAACCCACCGGCTCTCTCGAAGACATGAAGATAGACATGTCCGGCGCCGCCGCAGTTGCGGCTACCCTTATTACAATTGCGAAGCTTAAACTAAAAGTTAAAGTTGTCGGAGTAATGCCGATTGTTGAAAACATGCCGTCAGGCAGCGCCTGCCGTCCCGGAGACATCGTAAAAAGTTATGACGGCAAAACAGTTGAAATCGGTAATACAGATGCGGAAGGCAGGCTGATATTGATAGATGCGCTCTCCTATTGTATAAAAAAATATAAACCGCATACCATTATTGACATAGCAACACTAACCGGAGCCTGTGTCATTGCATTAGGTGAAAAAATTGCGGGAGTGCTCTCTTTTGATGATGAGCTGGTAAAAACCATAGAATTATCCGGCAAAAAAACTCATGAACGTTGCTGGAGCTTGCCCATGCCCGATGACTATAAAGAGCTTCTCAAAAGCGATCTGGCCGACATAAAAAACATAAGCAGCTCACGCTGGGGCGGCGCAATTACAGCCGCTCTCTTCCTGTCGGAATTTGTCGGAGACGCCAGATGGGCTCATATCGATATCGCGGGACCCGCTTCTATCAAAAAGGAGCATGAATACTGCGGCGCAGGCGGCACCGGCTTTGGCGTGCGGCTGTTTTGCGATTTGCTGGAAAAACTATAAAAAAACGGTTTACGGTTCACGGTTGTCGGTTTACAGTTCACACTTTTTTGATCAACCGTTAACTGTAAACTGTTAACCGTGAACGGTTACAAAAAATGGTATGGTGTATAACAGCAAGGGATGTTTGTTAACGATCTCAAAAAAATCACTAATCCTGATACCGGTTCTTTGTTGTCTATTGTTTTCCGTGCTGAATAGTAACGCAGCAAATGACCGCTTCCAGGATCACCGGGACGGAACGATTACCGACCGGCGCACCGGTCTCATGTGGTCAAAAAATACCGATCCTGCCGCCGGTTCATTCAACTGGTTTCAGGCTGTTGACGCTGTTGCAGGGCTCAATGCAAAAAAATACTGCGGATATCGTGACTGGAGGCTGCCTGATGTAAATGAACTCGCAAGCCTTGTGGACAGGAGTATATATGCGCCCTCCCTTCCCCGGGGTCATCCTTTTCTCAATATAAAAGTATGGTACTGGACAGGCACAACCACAGCCGACCACAGCAATCATGCATGGCGTATATATTTTTTCCTTGGGAACATCGATTACGGCCATAAACAGCATATGCTGAATCATGTCTGGCCTGTGCGCGCTTCAGATTACGGCGTGTTTAGCAAAGGAAAAGCCAGGAAGCAAAAACGTTTCTACGACAACGGAAACGGAACCGTTACAGACTCTCTTTCCGGTTTGATGTGGACAAAAAATGCAAACCTGGCTAAAGCAAAAATTAAATGGCCTGAAGCAAGAAAAAAAATCAGACAGCTCAATGCCGAAAAGCATTCCGGCTACAATGACTGGCAGCTTCCCGGAGTTGATGACCTCAGGACACTCATAGATTACAAAAATACAGATCCGGTCATCTGCGATCATCATCCTTTTATAGATTTTAAATCAGGCAGTTACTGGTCATCTGAGATAAATGTCCAGTCTCCTTATTATATATGGTGTGTTGATTTTAAAAACAGCAGAGTTGATTATTATAACAGAGTCAACCATGTACAGTATGTCTGGGCTGTAAGAGACTCTGACTGATGAACATCGAACATCGAATAATGAAATCGCTTCGCTCCGCCAGTTAATAAATTGGCAAAATTCCTTATTCAAAATTCGATGTTGGATGTTCGATGTTCATAGCCTTTTAGCTTGACGGCTACGTCCTTGGTAGAAGAAAATCGCAAAGTAATTAACCTCTGAACCGTGAACCGTGAACCCTGAACCGTTACAGGATTTTTTATGCGCGCATTTATATTTGCAAATGGTATTATAAAGCATCTTCCTGAACCCGAAGCTGTTATTATGCCTGACGATCTGCTGATTGCCGCTGACGGCGGCGCAAGTCATTTTAAGGCTCTGGGGATACTCCCTAATGTATTGATAGGCGATCTTGACTCCATCCGTTCCGACGATTTAAACGAGTTGCGGACGGCCGGCGCTGAAATTATTCAACACCCGTCCGGAAAGGATCAAACCGATCTGGAACTGGCTCTTGATCTGGCGGTTGACCGGGGAGCTGAGGAAATCCTTGTGTTCGGGGCGCTGGGCGCACGCTGGGATATGTCTATAGCCAACATTATGCTGCTGACAGCGCCGGAGTTTGCCGGCGTAATGCTTAAGTTTATCGAAGAAAATCAGGAAATCACACTTCTGCGTGGCGGTGAAAAGCAAACCTTTCATGGCAAAAAAGGGGATGTTCTTTCACTCATTCCCATGGGGCAGGATGCTGTGGGAATAACTCTGAAGGGTCTGGAATATCCGCTAAAAGATGATGCGTTGCGATTTGGCGCTACCCGTGGAATCAGCAACGTGCTGGTTGAAAACACAGCAACAGTATATCTGAAACATGGCCTGCTGCTATGCGTTCATATTAGCCTTTTGGGAAAAATAGAAAAATCAGACAGGATAACAGGATAAACAAGATTTTGTTTCAACTGAACAAACTTTGGTTAAGCCTCACTCTATCTATCCAGTAAATCATAAAAAATTATAGCCTGGGTAGGGTGTATAAATGAAATACAACGAATTGACTGAAAAAGCATCGGCTGTGCATATAGAGTTTACAACTGAATACGTTATGGTCTTTAGGTTTAATTATTAATATCGGTAAACGAAAAGATTAAATCAAAAGCAAAATAAGGGATTTTGATGAGGATGTACAGGATGAGTTTTGATGTTTTAATCCTGTATATCCTGTTAATCCTGTCAAAGAAATCTCTTTTGTGAACTCTATCCCATAAATACCGAAATAATATTTTTTCTTGCATTTACATGCTGTATTCTTATCTGAATCAGGTCCTCGGGCTTTAACTCTATACCGCTTGACAAAGGCAGCTCGCACTCCAGCATATATTCGGGCACAAGCACCTGGTAACCGTTTTTCATTTTAGAAAGCACAATTGCCTCCTCTTTCCGCCCTACCCTTTTCTCAAGATATTTCAGCAACCAGTATCTGTTGCGGCTGTATTGCATCTTTGATACACAGCTCATCGGCTGTGCAAGAAGCTGCATTGTGTGTTCTGTTTCATCAGCAGTATAAAGCTCCTCAAAACCCAGAATTGCCCGTATCTGCCGTTGTGTTGCAAGATCGTAATATTTGCGGATAGGCGAAGTCGTTGTAACATAGGCATCCAGCCCTAATCCTGAATGATGTTCCGGTTTATGGCCCAGAACAAAACGGCTGAGCAGCTTTCGCTGCATCCAGTTTTGAAACAGACTGCCTTTATGACCTTTATAGAGACGCCCCCGCGGTTCCGGCTGAGACCTGAAGATTGCTGGAACATCATGTTTTGCCAGAAACCGTGCTGTCAGCCAGTTGGCCATAATCATGATTTCCGCAACGAGCATCCTTCCGGCGCTCTCCCTGTTTACCCTGGTTACAGCCAGTTCCCCCTCCCCGTTAATCCAGACATTTATTTCAGGCAGAGTTATCTGAACAGCGCCCCGGGACAGCCTGTATTCACGAAAGTTTTTTGCTATATTATGAAAAATAACGATCTCCTTATCGCTATCTGCAACCGTGTTTACATCATAATAGGTAAGCTGCCGTTTTACCCTGATAATGCTCGGCACAATTTCATAATCGACTATTTCGTAAAATCGGCTTATCTTCACCATGATACTGACAGCCGGACGCAATTCTCCGGCCTTCAGGCTGCAAAGATTTTCTGCAAGACAGGATGGTATCATGGAAATCTTCTGGTCCATCATATATATTGAGCTGCCTCTAACAAGGGCTTCCCGGTCAATAATATCCCCTTTTTTAATAAAATGACACACATCGGATATATGAATACCAAGTCTGTAATGATCACCATTATCCTCAATGCTTAAAGCATCATCAAAATCTGTAGTTGACTGCCCGTCTATCGTAATAACAGGAAGCATAGTCAGATCTTCTCGACCGCTATATGTGGAAATAATCTCCGAGCTTTGGCCGGTTTGCCGGTTTGCCCGTTTGCCCGTTTGATCCCTGACCTCTGCCCTCTGACCTCCGACCTCCGACCTCTGACCTCCGACCTCTTCCGCCCTTTTCGTTACCTCAGCAGGAAAGGTGATCGGGATTTTATATCTGTACAGCTCAATATTTTCATCTTTATCCCAGACAGCCAGCTTTACCAAAAGCTGAAAAACAGCTTCACCAGCCCTTATGCCCGCTTTTTCAAGCATTGCTTTGCCAAGAGCATAATGCGTGCTTTCCTTTTCAAACAGATAAAATGACTTTAATATCTTTACATATTCTAATTTATCTCCGGACAGGGAGTCTGGCGAAAAAGAGCCTGTATCTCCATTGACTGTTTTAAGCCATGCCACACCCTCCTCTATTATCCGATTTCTTCCGGCCTCTTCCCTTCTGTGGGCAGCGATCTGTTCAACCCGCTTTTCTGAATTCGGGAAAAAACGATCATGGTCAAACTTAAAATAGATCCTGTCGTTAAAAATTGCCCTGACAACCGCAGCCTCGTGATCGGCGTCAGAATCAGCCGGAAAACACAATTCGGTCATAGTGGCCAGATCAACCCATTCTTGCTCTGCATGTAATATATCCCAAAGTTCCCTGACATTCACGCTGCCGACCAGATCTTTCCGCTTGTTTGCCGCTGCCTTTAAAGATACAACCAGCTCATATCTGCTTAATGAAAGATTGATACATGTGCCGGATTTATGTGAAACCCGGTTCAAGGAAAGTTTTACCTCCCGGTCATTTTCCGTAAGAAGCCGCAGCTTCTTATTTTTGATTTCCATAACAGCCGCGCATATTATTCTCTGGCGGTCTATATATTCAATAATATTTCCCGGTTTCATAATTTTTATAAACCCATAAAAAGCCATAAGCCGGAAGTCAAAATATAAAAGAATAACAGCATGTTATTCTGCTCACACCGATCCCTGATCCCCGATCCCCGACCACTGCCAATAATAACAACCAGCCCTGTGAAAGTCAATGTACAGATGCCATTAACACGGCTAACTCATTCTCTCCCATAACATATTGAAACACCATTTATTCCTGTAAATTTTCAGATTCTCACGCAAAGGCGCCAAGCTCGCAAAGAAAAAAATAAAACTTAGCGTCTTTGCGGCTTTGCGTGAGGCAATATTGTTAACATAGTGTTATTCTCTAAATTTATGCACGACTTTGACGTTGCCGTGCCATTAAGTTGTTTGACCATACGCTGATTCTTTAGTAAAAAATAAGGAAATTTTGCGGCTTTGCGCGGCGCAAGCGCCCCTGCCGCGACGGGCGCGAGCACGGCGGGTGCGCTGCACGTGCGTGAGATGCTTTTCAATGATATTGGCTGTCTAAATGTTAATCCGATGAAATCATTACATTTAATAAAACCTTATTTTTCTGAAAACAGATATTTAATTATCTGCGGTCTTATCTGCCTGATTGCTGTTGATATGCTTCAGCTTATTATCCCAAGAATAATTAAATGGGCTGTTGACGATCTTACATTATTTAATATCGATTTAACCGAGTTGTCATCATATGCCCTTTATATCGTGGCAATCGCCGTAATGATCGGGCTGTTCAGGTATGGATGGCGGCGCTGTCTCATAGGAACATCAAGAAGGGCTGAAGAAGGTCTGCGAAACATCCTTTTTGCCCATATTCAAACACTTTCAGCTTCATATTTCGACAGGGTAAAAACCGGCGACTTAATGGCGCATGCAACCAACGACATTCAGCATGTTCGGATGGCAATAGGCATGGGTATGGTTGCCCTTACAGACGCCATTGTGCTTGGCACAGCGGCCATAGGCTTCATGTTGTATATCAACAAGCTGCTGACATTAATTGTTTTAATCCCCATGCCGCTGGTAGCGCTCAGCGCCCGTTTTTTCAGCAAAAAGATGCACCGGCTTTACGGCGAAGTGCAGAAAACGTTTGCGGATTTGACAGAGGCTGTAAGAGAGCGTTTTGCAGGCATACGCATTATAAAGGCATATAACAGGGAAAAAGATGAGTCTTTGAAGCTTGAGGCCATATCCAGGGATTACATTGATAAAAATCTCAGTCTGGTAAGGATTACGGGCTCCTTTTTCCCTATGATGCTCCTTTTTTCAAACCTGAGCCTTGCAATACTGCTCTACCTTGGGGGGCGGCAAACCATAGTTTTAACCATAACGCCTGGTGATTTCGTAGCATTCATAAGCTATATAGGACTTTTAACATGGCCGATGATGGCCATGGGCTGGGTAATTAACCTTATCCAGAGGGGAAGAGCCTCATTAGACAGGATCAACAGGATATTACAGACAAAACCCGATATTGTGGACATACCCGGCGCAAGATCCATAACGGATTTGAGTAGTGACATTACTTTTGAAAATGTATCATTTGCTTATAAACACAGAAATCCACCTGTATTAAACAAAATAAATATCAGGCTGGATAAGGGAAAGACGCTCGGTATTGTCGGCCCTCCGGGAAGCGGCAAAACAACCCTTATAAGTCTTATACCGAGGCTCTTTGATGTATCTTCGGGCTGCATTTCGATTGACGGCATCGACATATCCCGAATGCGGGTTTTTGATCTAAGAACCCTGATTTCATTTATGCCCCAGGAACCGTTTCTGTTTGCAGGCACAATCAGAGAAAACATCCTGTTCGGCAATAATAAAATTAAAGATTCGAAACTGATATCTGCAACAAAAAAAGCATCTCTATACGATACCATCAGGCTGTTTCATAATGGTTTTGAAACAGTCATAGGCGAAAAGGGTGTAATCCTGTCCGGCGGCCAGAAACAGCGTCTTGCCCTTGCCCGTGCCTTGCTGAAACAAGCGCCTGTTTTGATCTTTGACGATCCCATCAGCCAGGTGGACGTTGAAACAGGCAATGACATCATTAACAGCATCAGGTCTATGGCAGGTGAAAAAACGATAATCATTATCTCGCACCGGCTCTCCGCAGTTCGATTTGCCGATCAGATCATCGCCCTTGACAGGGGCAGAATTGTGGAATCAGGCACACATGCCGAACTTATGGAATATGATAAATACTATGCAAAAACATTTCGGCTTCAGGAAATTGAAGAGGAGTTAAATGCGCACTGATTTTGGATACTTCGAAGAAAAGAAGCTTGGCAAGCCTTATGATGTCAGGCTGCTGAAGCGGCTATACCCTTTTACCGGGCCGTATAAAACCTGTTTCGCCGTTTCGATTCTTCTCGTTGTTTTTATTACACTGCTCGATCTTTCTCTTCCTTACATCACAAAGATAGCAATCGACAGGTATATTGTGCCGCAAATCACACCCGATAAACTCGAAAACAGGGATTCTGCCAAACATAAAACCGGACATAAAACAAGATCCTTAAGGGCTGACATGTCGGACCCGGAAATAGAAACAGTGGTCAACACCTATCCGGATTTATTCAAAACAGATGGTAATTCTGCTTATATCCCGTTTGATAAACTCTCACGGCTGAATAAAAAAGAGCTTGCTGTATTACGCAAAGAGGATCTTTCAGGAATAACCGGCATTACATCCATTTTCCTTGCCATCATTATAATAAACTTTGCGCTTAATTTTATCCAGGTAATGATCATGGAATACACCGGCCAGAAGATAATGCATGATTTAAGGATGCGTCTCTTTACACATATCCAGGGCCTGTCAATAGCCTTTTTCAACCGCAATCCGGTGGGACGTCTTGTGACACGGGTTACAAATGATATTCAAAACATGCACGAGCTTTTTACGTCTGTAATTGCCTTTGTTTTCAAGGATCTGTTTTTACTGATCGGGATTGCTCTCGTTCTTCTCAGCATTAATCTGCGCCTTGCCCTTGTCTCCTTTGCTGTTCTTCCTTTTGTTGTGTATGCTTCCATACATTTCTCGGTTCGTGCCCGTAATGCTTTCAGGGATTTGAGAATAAAAATCGCTCAGATAAACACAAGGCTTGCGGAAACCATAGGGGGAATAAAGGTTATCCAGCTTTTTTTGCATGAAAAGAAAAATTACCATAATTTTGCGAGGCTGAATCATGAAAATTATCTCGCAGGCATGCAGCAGGTCCGGATCTTTGCAGTCTTCATGCCTGTCGTAGAGCTTCTGGGAGCAGTTTCCCTTGCTGTTATCATCTACTATGGCGGGAGCGAGGTTATTGCGCAAAACATAAGCCTTGGCGCCCTTGTGGCCTTTATCGCCTATATGAAGATGTTCTTCAGACCGATAAGAGACATAGCTGAAAAATATAATATCATGCAAAACGCCATGGCCTCCGCCGAAAGGATATTCCAAATTTTAGACAACAGGGAAAGCATACCGCAGCCGGTTGTCAGCCCTGGTTCCAGCCCCCCTTCCCTTGATAAAATTCATGAAATTTCATTAGAGGATGTTTCCTTTGGCTATGTCACAGATGAAACCGTGCTCAAAGAAGTTTCCTTGAAACTTGCTGCAGGAGAAACCATTGCCATCGTCGGCCGGACAGGCTCCGGAAAGACAACCTTGATAAATCTGCTTACCCGGTTTTACGACCCTGCATCAGGACGGATTACAATAAACGGAATCGATATAAAAAATTATCCGACCTCTGTTGTCAGATCAAAAATGGCGCTGGTTATGCAGGATCCATTTCTGTTTTCAGGAACCGTTAGGGATAATATCAGCCAGGGAAAAACAAATATTTCAAAAGAAATGATGAGCCAGGTTTTAGAAGCTTCAAATTGCAAAACACTGATAAACAGGCTGCCGGATGGCCTTGATACTATACTCTCTGAAAGCGGGGCATCAATTTCAAGCGGTGAGCGCCAGCTTATTTCCATTGCAAGGGCTTTTGCAGGCGATCCTGATCTTATTATATTAGATGAGGCAACCTCTTATATCGATTCTGAAACAGAACAGAGGATCCAGAAAGCTCTCTTTAACCTGATAAAAAACAGAACATCAATCATTATAGCCCATCGACTTTCAACAGCCCGGCATGCGGACAGGATAATCGTACTCCACAAAGGAAAGATAATCGAGACAGGCTCACATGATGGATTAATGCAAAAAAAGGGATTTTATTTCAGGCTAAACCAGATTCAACTATGAGACCTTTGAAAAATGTTCAATTTTGTTTAAGTTCAAGGAAGGCAGAAATTTTAACCGGAGGAATATATTAAATATTTCGAGGATTAAAATTTATGCCTGACGCCGAAATTGGGCAAAAGGGGGCGTTTTGCAAAGGTCTCATCTCTCAACCAAGCCCTGTTATACGATAATAACCCGCCGATACAACTCCCCACCCCAGCGCAATCACAGTCAACGCAATGCAGCCGCCGGCCAGAATTTTATGAAAACCGGTTTCCATCCTTCTCTCCTGAAAACTCAGCAAAAACCCAAGGACTGCGCCCGCTAAAATCCCCCCGCCATGACCCCAGTTATTAATGCCCGGAACAATAATGCCAAACAGAAAAAGCCCCACAGCCCATCCCCCAATCTGCTTATAGATCATCCGGCCGTAAACGCCTCCCCTGCTTTTGCCGTAATAGAGACTGGCACCCATCAGGCTGCATACAGCCGCAGAAGCACCGATAGTAAACCCGACACCTGCCAGGTACGAAATATAAAATCCGGCAATGCCCCCTACTGTATAAATAACGATCATGCGATAAGTACCGTACTCCCTGTTAACAAGAGGAGCCAGTTGGTAAAAGGCAATCATATTAAACAGGATATGAACTATACCTCCATGAAGATAATTGGCGGAAATAAGGGTCCACCAGCGATGAAACTTGTCTATCGGAATCGTTCCTGTAGCCCCTAAAATCAAAATGCTTTGATTGTCCGGCGCAAAAACAGTAAGCGGATTAAATGAAAGACCCGGCAAACGCTGATTAAACATTAAGGATATCGCAAACATACCTGTATTAACAATTATGATTGCCTTGATGAGCTGATCCCCATCACGCAAGAGCCGGGTCACAAAATTATTTTTCCACCATGATGTCGGCCCAATCATGCCGCAATAAGGACAGCGGGATTCATCGGCGCTGATAAGTTTTCTGCAATTCGGGCAAAGCATCGCCCCTCTTTTGTTATTTGTCATATATTCACGGTTCACAGTTCAAGGTTGTTTTAAAAGATGAACGTCCAACATCGAACATTGAACGTCGAACATCGAATAATGATGTCGCTCCGCTCCACCAGTTTATAAATTGGTGGAATACTTTATTCAAAATTCGACGTTAGACGTTCGATGTTCATCCCTTTGGTTTGTTGATTTTCTCGTTTCCACGCTCTTACGTGTGAATTCATATTTGCGGAGCGAAGCGACAACAACATTCATCATTCGATGTTGGACGTTCGATGTTCGATGTTCATCTTTTTCCCCCTAAGGTATCTCCCTCCTATACAATAGGCAGCCACAGCCCCAAGGCTCTGGATAAGTTCCGGCACGGATATCGTCTGGTTAAACCCGCCAAGATGCGGGCCGGTCTGGATTGTGATATCATTAACATCTTTTTTATAACCTTCTATCTCCTCTTTAGAGCAACCTCTTTGCGCAAAAAAATCTCTGAACTCATTTTCCGTCATTTCCATCTGATCGGCCACTCTCAGCATTTCTTCCATATGACGATCCACGCCCATCTCCTCAATCATACGGGCGCTGAGCTGTTCAATGTCAAAAGGGATATCGCCGCAGAATTTATCTCCCACAAATCCATTATAATACTCCTGAAAAATGCCCTGGAGAAGTTCCTGTAAAAAGGATTTGTCGAAAAGATACCGAACATCCAGAGGCTTTCCATGTTCGTCGAACCCAAACCTGTCAGCCTCAAAATTACGGAAGTAGCTGCCGGTTACCAGCGCCAGGCTCAATATATGGCTGCCTATGTGCCTGTAAAGATCCCGGCTCGATCCCTGATATGAGATAAGATGTTCAAAATCCCTTATGCCGGTTATGCCGAAATTAGGGTACCGGCATGAATGCAGCCACCTGTCAAGCCTGCCGCCATGGTGCCATTCATAAATACCGTGATCCGTTCTTCTGTTGCGCTGCACACGATTATGGAAAAGAGGAATAGGGGCTGAATGAACAATGCCCAGAGATGTTAATTTCCCAAGCAGCCCGGCATTTCTTAATATTACTTCTCCGAATTTATCTTTTGTCAGTTGTCTTGCCTTTCTATGGTCGTTCGGATAGATGAAGTAATCCTTATGAGCTATATAAGCCATGGCATAATTGTATTTTGGATTAATATCCGATCCCTCCGGCGGGCTGACAGGCAGATTTTTAAGCCGGAACAGATAGCTTCCGTTAATCTGAACAGGCTGGGGAATCTTAAATCTGACCGGAAATAAATGGCCGTAAGAAGACAGATAATGCATCCATTCCGCCTCCTTTTTTATCAATTCCAGCGCATCTTCGGTGAAAGCCAATTTTACCACAAACATTCCGGAGTTGTTATTTCCGGATCTGTCATTTATTGATGCGACCAGACTCCTTCCAAGAATTACAGGGGTATTACAGCCGGCAATATTATTAAGCTTTAATATGTCATTCCACTTTACATACGGTATCTTCTCTGACCGGTCTTCATGTATCCTGGGGCCGCGAATTTGAAGGGGAAGTGATCCCATTGCTTCGGTAGCAGCTCTCTGCTGCATGCCGGAGCCTTTATTAACAACCTGTTTCAAGGAAGAGATGCTCTGTTTTGACAGGGACTCATCAACAGAAAAAACCAGAACAGAGGCCAGGGCATCAGCAGCCTCTCTATACAGGAAGAAGGATTGTGTCTGGGAGATATGCCTTGAATCCTCAAGAACATTTTCCAGCGCCGAGATCGTCTCCGGTCTGATAATAGCCGGATTTGCCTCGACAAGCTGATGCAGGTCCTGAACAACCATAAATGCGCCGCTGAATTCCAGGTTTTCGCTCCTGAGAGCATTTTCTAAACCGCTTCGTTCTTTTTCTATATTCCAGGAATACATTTTAATCTCAAACAGCTTTGAAATTTTGACAGAATTAACAGGATTGACAGGATTTTTTATTTTTCTCAGTCTCCAGACGAGACTGAGAAACTACAATAGAGTGTTGACTCTTTTGTTAACGCGCCGCCCGCCGTTTCTTATGATCATAAAATTCTTGCTTTTTCAAGGTAATCATGATATGTTACTATGCGAAATTAATCAACATTTATATCATTGATTTATTTTCTTACACTTAATGTGTAGATAATAAAGGCAAATATGCAATTCTCCTTACCTCATAACATAAAGAAAGTTGGACCAATAATACTTGGAGTATCAATACCGTTATTAGTATTCGTATGGTCATATCTCGAAAAAGTCTTACCAATAAAATCCAAACAAGAGTTGGAAACAATATACTTGGTACAATTAATATTCACAGTAACAATAATATTCCTTGCTCTATCGGCATTTATTGTCTTTCTCATTATCAAGAAAAAAGAAATTAACGACATAGGCAACTCCAAGTCTAACGAAAAAAATGATACAAACAAGAAGCAAGGCCTTGAATATCAAATCGATTATTCCATCCTGTTGCAAACCCTGAAACTGCGAGGCTTGAACAAAATTGCAAGCCCCCAAAATATAGCAACCCAAATAAAACAGGATACAGAAATTGTTTTTGCTCATCTCAAAAAACTCCATAATGACCAATATGTAACTTTCCAAACTGGTGGCAACCCCCCGACATCTGATACTGACTTTTTCTTGAGCCCTAAAGCATTTGAAATTATTACCTTATATCCATCACGACTAAAATCAAGACGCCGTGTAATTAACCCTGGCATTGATCGTAATAAAATATGAAATTAAATCCGCACACAACCAAGCAGTACAACCCGATGCTCCGCACAGGTGACCTTTTCCCTGAGCGGCTATCCCAAAATTGAGCAATGGATCAAAAAGTAAAATTGGCTTATTATCCTTCCGCGAAAGGAATCGCACATTTATAGGAATGGTGAATAAATGCAAGAGCAATATTTACAATATTCTTTACCTTTTGATTTGCCCCCAGAAGATAACGTGTCTGCCGAGCAATTAAAGATAATCAACCGTAGTAACAATTCTATTAGGTCTAAAGATCGTGCTTTTCACGATTGGTATCGATTTGTTTTATCATATCCTCCACATCTCGTCAGAGACTACATAAGTGATTTTGGACTAAATGAGCAGTCTGTCCTTTTAGATCCTTTCTGTGGTACAGGAACTACAATAGTCGAAGCAAAATTAAATCGGATTAAAGCTATAGGTTTGGAAGCAAATCCTTTTCCTCATTTTGCATCCACGGTTAAGACGGATTGGAATATCACCCCTGATGAGTTACAGGTATTTACAAAGCAAGTATCAGAAAGTACGTATGCCGAGTTGACCAATCAGGGTATAAGTGATCGATTTTTGACTTGCGAGTCAGCAACCAAGTTAAGAACGCTAAACAAGCGAGCTCTGCAGGCGCTGATAAAAAACTCCATAAGCCCTCTTCCGCTACACAAAACCCTTGTGCTACTTGATCAGATCAACCTTTTCCAGAATACACCTGCACACAAATATGGCATCTTAGCGCTTGGGAATGCGCTAGTTGCATCAATCGGGAATCTTCGCTTTGGGCCTGAAGTAGGAGTGGGTAAAATCAAAAGAGATGTTCCGGTAGTTGCTGTATGGATGCAAGAAATTAGAAAGATGATTAGTGATTTAAAGTTAGTATATGGTAAAAATTACCCTGAAACAACTGTGTGTTTGGCAGACGCAAGAAAACCAGCTCAAACACTTGAAAAAAATTCAATAGATGCAATAATCACGTCTCCTCCATATCCGAATGAAAAGGATTATACTCGTACAACGCGCCTTGAGTCTGTAGTTTTGGGCTTTTTTGAAGATATGTTGCATCTTCGGAGTTTCAAAAAAACGCTTCTCAGGTCGAATACAAGAGGAGTATACAAAGCCGATAGTGATGACAAATGGGTGGTTGACATTGAGGAGATACAACGTTTAGCATCAGCCATTGAAGCTCGTCGGATTGAACTCGGCAAAACTTCAGGTTTTGAAAAGATGTATGCAAAAGTGACCAAACTTTACTTCGGCGGTATGTCTCGTCACCTTTCGGAATTGACCAAAGTTTTAAGGACTGGGGCTAAATTGGCTTATGTAGTTGGTGATCAAGCTTCCTATTTACGGGTAATGATTAAAACAGGCCAAATTTTGGCATTGATAGCCGAAAGGCAAGGCTATCAAGTTGAACGAATTGATTTATTTCGTACTCGGTTTGCCACAGCTACACAAAACGAGTTACGAGAAGAAGTAGTTGTGTTAAGATGGCCGGGGGCGAAATAACACACACAATCATTTATCAACCTGGAGTGCTAAACAGCATGGGAAAATATGAACAAATTATAGAATGGGTTTTCAATCAAAACCATCAGCCGGATAGCTTTCGTGTACCTTTCAACCGAGAAGAACTCGCACAAGCGTCTGAGGTGTTAGGGTTTGAGAGGATAAAAAATCTGGGGGATATTCCATACTCATTTCGTTTTCGGCGGGAATTACCGGACAGCATTCAGAATACCGCTCTGAAGGAAGCAGAATGGGTTATAGTTGGCAGTGGAGTTGGAGAGTATCAATTTCGCCTTGCTGCACCCGGAAAAATTCAGCAAAATCCTCATATCAAACCTGTAAAAGTACCTGATGCAACCCCAGAGATAGTGCGCCAATATGCACCTGGCACAGACGAGCAAGCACTTTTGACTCGTGCCAGATACAATAGACTTATTGACATATTTACCGGAATAACCTGCTATTCAATTCAAAATCATTTGCGTACAACAGTAAGTGGTATTGGGCAAGTAGAAGTGGATGAAATTTACGTGGGTGTCAATAAGCGAGGCACGCATTTTGTGTTGCCGTGCCAAGCAAAGTCACCTGGCGATAGATTTGGCATCGTTCAGGTAATGCAAGATATTGAATTATGCCAGGAACGTTATCCCAACGCAATGTGTAAACCTATCGCATTGCAGTTTATGAGCGATAACGGAGTAGCTGTTCTGGAACTCGCTGTTACTGAGGAAGATGAACTGTTGAAGCTCAATATTGTTGAGGAAAAGCATTACGAGTTAGTTCCAAGAGCGCAAATTTCAGATACAGAATTGCGTATGCTAATGGAAGGTGAACTATAGCGCTAAAGCCGCCCAACAATGGGATGAACATCATTTTAAAAAGCTGGCGATTTTTAAAACCGGTTATCCCAAGGCTATGTGCATGATTATAAGTCATCTTAAAGGTTCAATCTAATGTAATGGAGTTATGATATGAAAAGAAATGAAGCGATCACCAAAAAGAAACTTTTAAGCGGGTTACCTTATAAAAAAAGTAAGCTGCAAGAATTTAATATCCGAGAGCTTAAGATGCTTGCTTCTGTGATGAGTCTCGAAAGTTGGGGAAAAACAAAAGATGAATTGGTAAAACAAATCATTAACAATCAAGGTGAGCTTGATTTGCTGGATGAAAGACTGGAAAACTTCTGCGAGATGTGCGGAAATTACGTTGCAATAAGACAAAACGCTCACGTTGTCGCAGAATCTGGGAGGGCAAGAATAAATATGCTAAAATTATGCCCTTCTTGTCATGTGATGTTTGACACCCGATTAAAGCCCAGACTCTATGAAGCTTTGAAAAATGCCGGAGTAAAAAATCTTCCAGAATCATGGCAAAAATCTATTTACTATCAAGCAATTGAGGCTTCAATGAAATCACCTAAAAGAAAAAAAGAATAACTTACACCTTTTCATTAAAAAGAAGAATAGGGTCTACGTTTGACCCTTGTTGTTAATCAGTCAAGATTCAAGGGGGCCTAAAAGTTTAAGAATAAAGATAAAAAATCAGAGAAAATATTGAAATAAGAAAAAATAGGTTGCTCATGGGTCAAACGTAGTCACGGTAGGAATGCCGGTTGCCCGGCACCCCCCGTACAGATCCGTACGTGAGGTACTACCTCATACGGCTCCTACCTCGGGTAATAACGCTTAAACCTCTGACTTGGGCTTTTCTGCGTACACCCTGAAGACCAATCGACGCAACTCCCCGCCCCTGAGTGCGGACTGCGGTAGCTTCCATGATGCTTCCCTTGGTCAACGCCCTTCCCTCCACCTGCTCCGCCGAGGTTTTAATCTCTTTGTTCGCTGGCTTCTCAGGTACTATGTTGTTGTCCGACTTCCGTGAGCCGTTCATGTCAGTAGTACAGATTTTCTCCTTCACTGCCCGATCCTTTTTACCTTGAAGGTTGTAGGATAACTCACGGATATCCCGATTCCCGCGTAAAGAATGTCCACACATGCCAAGTTCTTTGACTCCGCCGGGTCTTACTATAGCTCGCTTAACGTTACAGTCAGTGTTGCCTTCCCAACCAAGCCACGTGGTCGGCACCCGAGAGTTGGTGATTTCGGAGCTCAATAGCCCGCCTGTGCTTCCCTCTGTCAACGCTTCAGCCACTGCATTACTGCAATTGCCGCATGACTCGAGGCTGGTGTGATTTGCTAAACCTTCACCATAAGACTCTTTCATTCTCTATCCTTTACCGGTTTTAATCGGCGCTTTCGACTTGACCCCTTATCCACATCTCCCATCTGCTGTGCTCTAAAACCATGTCCGGGTCAAATTCTGCGAGATAGCTATCCCAGTAAGCTTTTGAAAGTGGCCCTCCAATGCCAAAATCTGCGCTTGCTTGGCTTACTGGTTCCTCTGGTCTGTTTAGTTAAAAAAATGTGCAATGAGCGATGAGTGTCAAAACTCGCATTTAAGTTCTATTCCCATGAAGTGGTTTTTCTGTTTGTGGTCTTTTATGTTCTCGTAATTGTTGATTTCTTCATACGAGTATCTGACCGCGAGATCCAACCATTCAGCGATATCATAGCTGGTTTCAAGGAAATACTGATATTTTTCCTGGGTATTGGGCCGGCTAATGCCGTTTCTTTCTTTGTCAAAAGCAATCTTGTAACTAAATTTATTATCCAATGTTTGAGCTAATTCGATAAAAAGATCATCAGAATCTGTGCCGGCATGATGACCGAATACCCTTCCACTATACGTCATCGGATAAGAACCATGGCTGTACCAGGCAGTCGGTACGCTGCCTGGTGAGAGATCCGCATATTCTACTCTCAGTTTCATGCCTTTCACCATGAAGGCATCGTTGAGGGCAATGCCTGCGAGATATGCCCTCCTGTCGGGCGGTTTGCCTGTATCTTCAGCGCCCAACTCCCCGTATAGTTTTATCGAATCGGCAAGAGGAATTAGCCTGGAAACGTCGGGTATGGTAAAGGCAAGGTCGACGGCAAACTGTTGGTTGCTATCGAGTTCTGTACCGTCTCTGTTCTTATTGCTGTATGCGATCTTGAGGAAATCGGTAAAGCTTATATCGCGCCCCTCGCCCCCGAAGAGGACGAGGTGTGTCAGTCCCACCTCCACAAGTGGATGGGGCTTGAAATCAAATCTCAGGCCATAGAGATATGGTTTTGAAAGGTCGTCGCCTGTGGACTTATCAGTGATGTTGTGTTCATCGTCATCCAGTCGGGAAAATAGAAGATTAAATCTGAATGGCCCCAGATAGCTGAAAATCCAGGGAAGAAGCGTAGCCCGCGGATTGGATATCTTAATCATATCAAAAGGCTTTGCATTGTTCGACATGAGAAGGGAACCGTGATACCCGGGCCCCCACCAGAGCGAATCTCTCCCCGCCTCGATCTCGAAATTATCAACAGCGAACTTGACATATCCCTTATGCAACCTGACTTGCGTATTATCATTTCCATCAACGTTTTTTAACCTTTGATTGTAAAGAAGCATGGGTTGGATATAAAAAGAGAAGACATTCCGCAATCTCCCCCTCGATTGAAACTGGATCATAGTATTACTTCCATCAAAGTAGTCGATCCCCTCATTGTTGTATATCGAAAACGGACTGTCCAGGAAGTTGTAGTTGATAGAGAATTCGTCCACCGGTTTCAGGAAGGTCGAAGGAGTTGTCCCCTCCATCTTGGCCTCGGAGATCTCTTCTTTGTATTCTTTGGCTATGCGGTTCAGGAGCTTGCCGACTGTTGATGTGATCTCCATTGTCTCGCCCTTTCTAATGGCCTCGGCCAGCAGCCTTCCTGCCTCGGCCCTGGTGAACGGTCTTGTGGATAAAAGGTGGCTTTCTATCAGTCTGCAAGAAGCCAGAGTTTCAATATCCTCGTACAACGGAGAGTCCAGAGGGATATTAGCAGAAGCGCAGGCAAAGGCCGGTGTAGCGAACATAAAAGCGATGATGAGTGTAATGAGGTATCTATGCATGGCTTCTCAATTGAGACCTTTGCAAAACGCCCCTGAACAAAATTGAGCATTTTTCAAAGGTCTCCAATTATCACGAAAACGCAAAAAGGAATTAACGTATAAAACGCTTCAAAAAAGAGTTTTTGATTATATCACGGCCTGATTGATAAAATGACTTCACCCCTAACGATTTGCCGGCAGATTCGGAGATCTTTGTCCCTTTTCCCACGCGTTTTTTTCGGTGATGCTTTCCCTTCTTTTGGATGCTCTGATCCTGATCTTCGTAGCTGTAGTAGTACTGATAGTAATATCGGTAGTAATATCCATCTCTTTCAATATTTATGTTATTCAGGACCAGGCCCAGAACCTTCTCGTTGGGAACGGCATCCAGCGCCTGTTTGAGCGCATTTTTTTCTGTTTTTTCGGTATTGACAACGAAAATTGCACCATCAAGTCGATTTATCAAAACAACTGAGTCACTCACTAACAGGATCGGGGGTGTGTCAAAAAGGATATATTCGTACCTCTCAGACGCCATATCGATTATACTCTTCAGCTTTTGCGAACCGAGAACTTCATTGGGGTTATGCGGTATATCGCCGGAACAAATCATGTCCAACCCCGATATCGGAAGTTTCCGTGTAACATCGCCTATAGCGCCTTCAATATCTTCCGCCATGACAATATTGGAAAGTCCAGGCGTCCGCTTCTGGTTGAATATCCTGTGGAGGCGGGGACGTCGCATGTCGGCGTCTATAAGGAGTACTTTTTTGTCTGCATGAGCAATAGAAACGGCCAGGTTGGCCGCAAGGAGTGTCTTCCCTTCCTCATGCAGGGCGCTGGTTATACTTATTAATTTTTTTGGTGTATCAAAGGAGGCAAAAAAAATATTGGTTCTTACAGTTCTGAATGCCTCGGATACACTGGCCTTCGGCATTGTATGGGTGATAAGCTCTTCATTGTTTCCCCCTGCCTGAGTATCAAACTTTGCTATGGAACCCAGAAGAGGAATTTCGGTAATCTGTTTCAGATCATCGGGATTCTTGATGGTATTGTCAAGGAATTCCAGGAAAAAGGCGATGCCGACCCCCATGAACAGGCCGACAATAACGGAAAGCATGATGTTCATCTTTGTTTTAGGTTTGATCATTCCAGCCGAGCCGGCAGTATCGACCACCCAGACATTCCCGATTTCGCTCGCCTTTATTATCTCAAACTCCTGCTTCTTCTGGAGAAGAGAGGAATAGGCAATCTGCTGTACTCCGGCCTCCCTGGTCAGTTCAGCCAATCTCTTTTCAGCATCAGGAAGACCCTTGATCCGTTTTTCATAAAAGGAGATATTATCCTTAATAGATCTTTCATTTACCTTCATGGATGCAATAATGGATGAAAGTTCCGCGCTTATCCCCTTTTTTGTTTCTTTAATCTGTTCAAGGGTTTCCACAACAAGAGGATGCTTCTCTTTATAGTTAGTTTTCAGGGTAATCATGCGTGACTGGAGCTCGGAGAGCCTCTGGGCAAGGGCATTCAACCTCTGACTTTTCATGCCGGCGCCGAGGGCGGCAATGCCCTTATCCGACATATCGCTACTCTTCATAATATTCTTTGCGATAAACTCCGCCTGCTTTCTCAAACTCTCGCTTCTTTTAAGCTCCGCATCAAAATTCATCAGCTGCTGTAAAGTTACCCTGGCATCATCACTCAGGGAAACCAGCTTTTCCTTTTTTTTGAACGACATCAGCCTGCTTTCAGAAAATCTAAGGCTTCTTTCGAGTACCTCGATCTGCTCATCAATAAAATGAAGGGCCCTCGCGGCATCTTCCGTATTCTTCAAAACAGTGAGGTTCTTATATCCCGAGACTAAGGCGTTTGCCTTTGCCGTGGCCATAGATGGATACAGGGCGGTAGCCGATATGGTGATCAGTTCGGTATTTCTGATGGGTGAGACATCCAGACTCCCCTGCAAGCCTTCAGCCGCGGAAGCAGGAGTAAGGACGCTGAATTTTATTTTCCTGCCTTTCCGGGCATGGTCACCCTCGACCAGGATGGAGAAGTTTGGTCCAAAGAATGGTTTGTTCAGTTCCCCTTTTCCTGCAAGCGCCCCGCTCTTATCTTCCATAATCTTATATGAATCTGGACCGTCAAACTTAAGAAAATAACTGCACCCCTCCATAACCGACCCGACGCTGAGCGGTTTAATGGAAACCGGCTTGATCGGTCTTTCCTTCACCAGACCCTCTTTGGAAGAGAAGATATTTGTAACCTTTGCCTTCAACCGGTTGATGAGAATGCCGATCATTTTGTGCTCCGGCTCTACCTGGAGCTGATAGTTGATCGCGTTTGCCGCTCTTTCAGAAACTGTGCGGCTTTTCAGTATCTCCACCTGTGTCTGGATCATGGCGCTGGACAAGCTCCCACCGGTGACAAAACTCTCCTCCAGAAGACTCTTTATATTGGTTGAACCACCCCCTTTTTTATAAACCTGGATAACCGATTTTGACTCGTAGACAGGAGCGGTTGTAAGTGTTTTCACAACAACAGTTAGCAGCACCACGCCGGCAATGATGCCGATCAGCCACCTTCTCCGGAGCATAACGTTCAAGTAGCTGCGAAGATCGATTTCATCATCAATATATCTTGTATCGTCCATATGTAAGTAACCTTCGTGTAAAATTTAGAGTGAGACCTTTGCATAACCTCAGTATTGTCATTGCGAGCGAAGCGAAGCCCCGCCGTGGCGGGGCCACGTCGCCTTGCTCCTCGCAATGACCAAAATTGACCATTTTTCAAAGGTCTCAGAATGTAAGCGGAATAATTTTTTTATTCTGACTGCTGATTTCTGAATTCTGGTTGCGGCTTTACCGCCTTAGGGGTTCCACCCACTGTTAAGAATGGTCTGTATAACCCTCGTTGATGTCAATGTCGGGAGCATTTGGCTCAGGAAGACATTCCAATCTGCGATTGCAGTCCTCGCAACATAGACAGTATCGCCCTTCTCGAGATAGAATCTTTCCGAGCTTTTTCCCTTCATCATTTCGAGGACATTTACGGCGTAAACCTCCGGTTTCCGGGGATCTCCCCGAACCACGACAACCTGAGACCGGTTGGCGGTTGTACGAAATCCTCCGCAGGAACTTATCGCCTCCATCAGATCCATTGGATCGGTAAAGTACTTGACTCCCGGCACATTAACCTCGCCAATCACAAATGCCTTGTTTTCATTAATGTTCGGTATGTAGACAACATCGCCATTTTCCAGGAGTATATTCTGACTCATGTTGCCACAGTCGAGAAGTCTCTTGAAGTTTATCGGGAGTATGTCATTATCTCTGGCCAGGTAAGCCATATAAAGATTTGCGTTTTTCGAGTTGACGCCGCCCGCCCGCGACAGTGCATCGAGAACAGTCGATTTTCTGTTTGTCTTATACCTTCCCGGGCTTTTAACCTCGCCAAGAAGAATAATCTCTTTGAGTGGTTCAGATATTACCAGGGTGTCTTGCGGATGGAATATCACATTCTGGCTCGTATCGCCATCCTCGAGGAGGGCCTTCAGGTTTACAGGGATGATCTTATCGCCTCGAATAATGTAAGATTCCTCAAGGTCGGCATTGGGCTTTATCGAGACCACAGACAGGATCGACAGGAGGGTGCGGTCGCCTCGAAGGATATAGGTCATCGTGGCAGGCCCGATATAAGTTTCAGGCTTTCCGACAGCGCCCACTATAGACACCTGCAGACTGTTGGGCATCTTGCATGTTACCGTAATCTGAGGATTCTCTATATACTCGTTATACTTTTTCTCAATAAGTGCCCTGAATTCCGGTATCTCCAGACCTTCCACGTGTATATCGCCGATCAGGGGAAGCGACGCATATCCGTCCGACCGAACCGGAACATCCATGGAAAGATCTTCGTGTTTCCATATGTAGATATTGAGAATATCGTCTATACCGATTTTATATTTTACCTCTATCTCCCCGTTTTTCGGAAGGTCTTCCGGAAAGATAATTTCCTTCCCCTTGAATCTGGTCCGGAGATATTCCTCCTTTGTCAGCGTCCGCTTTTGCAATTCGATCAGTCTGTCCGCTTCCTTCTTTAGAGGAGGGGTGGGGACCGCCTGAGCGAAGGATGGAAGTCTGGATTCCTGAGGCGCCTTCCGGTCGGGGGTTTTTGTTTTGAAGACCCATCTATGAGTTTCCTGATCCCATTTCAGTTGCGTGCCTTTTTTACCCTGCGGCGAGATTTCCCTTATTACCGGGTGGGTGCATGCAAAGATAAAACTTGTAAAAACACACAAAAATATAAGACTAAAATGTTTTTTCATCTTGATGACCTGTATCCTCCCTTGCAGTCGGTTTTTCGCCATTTATACTCTATGGTTCACCGTGTCAAAGCGTTAACCGGATGTTTTCTCAAAACTTTTGATATAAATGAGTTTATCTTCCAGATAGACTTTTTCTCCAGCGGTATTGGAAATTCCATATCAATATCTTCTCCGTTCAATATTTTTTCAGGGACCGTTTCCACCATTCCCATGGCGGCCTTTTTACCAATGATCTCTTTTAGCCGCTTTAGTCCCTCTGAAAGGACAGGACGTCTTTGCCTGCTCGCGTGAGCATCCGTTACCAACATGTGGACAAGATTATGTTCAAGAAGAAAGACGGAAAACTTTTTAATTCTACTCCCCAAGCGCCCGGTGAGGCTGGATGATGTCAACTGAGCCAATGCTCCCAATCGCACCAATTGATAGATTATTTCCGGATCTTTTTGTATGACATGATTTTTTTCCGGATGAGCGACAATGGGGATAATTCCGGCAAAAACGAGGGATGAAATAATTTTTTCTATGTTTCGGGGAAGAGACTCATTGGGTAATTCCAGAATAATGTGCCGCCCGGAATCATTCATCGTCAGAAGTTCACCCGCCTTTATATTTTCAACCAGGTCGAGGTCATCAAGACGTATCTCGCAACCCGGATACAAGGTCAAGGGGATGTCCTCGCTATCTATGGATGCCTGTAATTTATCTACACATCTTATTATTTTTTCACGGTTATTATTATATTTCCCGGTCACATGATGGGGAGTGCAGACCACCTTTGATATGCCATCATTTACAGCTATCCTGCACATTTCAATAGATTCATCCAGTAATTCCGGTCCGTCATCAATACCTGGAAGAATGTGGCAGTGAAGGTCAATCATTTTCCCCTCCTCCGATACCGGATAGAGATGCAACCATGCCGGGAATGACTACAAATACCAGTCTGTTTTTCTTTATTTAAACATCATTTTTATTATGTTTTGTATCTCTAAGATACTGAATGGTTTCTCGATATATAATGTGGCCCCACTTTCCAGGAAATCATGTTCAGGCCCATTAGCGGTAACGATAAGAATGGGAATAGAAGGATATTCTGATCTTATCCTTTTGGTTAATTCAAGCCCGTCCATTTTTGGCATCATATAATCCGTGATAATTAAATCATAAGATCTTTTGTAAATGTTGTTGATCGCCTCAAGCCCATTTTCAACAATATCAATCTCGTAATCATAAGTTTCCAGAGCCGCAGCAAGTAAAAGCCTTATAGCCTCCTCGTCATCTGCGATAAGTATCCTTTTTTTTGGCATATGGTCCTCCTTGTTTAATCATAATACAACCAAGAGGATATTAAAAGCAAGAAAAAAATGCTACTATCGGTTGTTAGACTTTCCGGTTTTTTATGTGGTAAATATTTGTAAATTATCTCCAAAAAGAGTTGGTAGGATTATAAGGATTCAGGGGGGTCAGGGGTTCGAGTGAGCCGCCTGGGGCGGATAAGAATTATAAAGAGTTAAAAGTTTGGCAAAAGTCCTATATTACTATCTGGGGACATGGGTTATTGTTGAGACTGGTAAATTAGAGATACTCCTGTAGGGGATAGGAGAAGTTGATCCGCCTGAGGCGGAAAAGCACTACTTATTAAAGTGTTAGAAAGAAAGCACTCGACCCCTTGAATCCTTGAATCCTCGAACCCTTTGCATCAACTAATCGGGAGAAGAACCTTATTTATTTAGATAATAAGAAGTTGGAGATAATGCTGCTCAAAGGAAAAAGGGATTGATAGCTAAAAAGATTGGACTGAAAATTAGACGGATAAGGAAAAACTGGGGTCTTTCTCAGATTGATTTGGCTGAAAGAATAGGTCTTTCTTTTCAGCAAATCCAAAAATACGAGAAGGGCTCAACCAGGATTTCCGTCATGCGATTGCAACAGATTTCAGATGCCCTTGGAATTAATATTACCACCTTTTTCGAAGAAGAAAAAAGCGCTCTTAAGGTTTCAGACCATGCCTTAAAATATAATTCCAGAGAAGATTCCATTGAAACCTTCCAACCCCTCGACAGGGAAGAAATAACTCTCTTGAAACTCTTTCGCAAGACAAGAAATAAAAAGGTAAGAGAGGGAATCATAAAACAATTACGAGGGATTGTTGAGTTGGAAAATCAGGTCAGAAAATAACCGGAAATAACCTTGAAGCATATTAAAGATATTCCTGATTTTGACAGACCGCGGGAGAAGCTGGCTGTAAAACAATGGGGTCACCTATTAAAAGGCCCGGCTTAATCCAAAGAAAAAACGAAAATTGAAAAAAGAAAAGAAGAAATAGATTGCTCACGGGTGACCCCGTTGTTTCTTCCGTTGTTTCCTTTGAATTTGGTTCCTTTATTATAGGTTTCGGAATGACTGAGCGAGATAGTAAAAAGGATGTGCACGCTGTTTTGCAGATAGCCAGAGCATTGGGAATGACCAGTTGTCTGGATAGCCTGCTGAAAATGGTGGTTGATTACTCGATGCAACTGCTGAATACCGAACGCGCAACACTGTTTTTGTATGATAGTGAGCATGAGGAGCTTTATACACGTATTGCTGAGGGAGTTGAAGAATTTCGAATGTCGATTAATGTGGGTTTTGCCGGGTTGGCGGCCCGCAATCTTAAAGTTGTGAACATTCCTGACGCCTATGCTGATAAGCGTTTCAATCGAGAAGTTGATGATAGGACAGGTTATCATACGCGTACTATTTTGTCTTGTCCGTTGACGGATTATAATGGTAAATTAGTTGGTGTATTGCAGATTTTGAACAAACGTGATGGGAGTTTTGATGATGGCGATATTGAACTGGCGGAGGCACTGTCAGCTCAGGCGGGAGTTGCGTTGCAGCGAGCGAGGCTGATGGAAGAGTATCTGGAAAAGCAACGGATGGAGAATGCGATGGAAGTTGCCCGTAAGATCCAGCAGCAACTGTTTCCCAGTCAATCGCCGCCATTAGAAGGGTTTGATATTGCCTGCTGGAATCGGCCATGTGATGCCACAGGAGGTGATTTTTGCGATTTTATCAGTCTTGATAAGAAGCGGTTGATGTTGAGCTTGGGTGATGTAAGCGGACATGGAATCGGGCCTGCGCTGATTTCGTTTGCTGCTCGGGCAATGATGCGGGCACTTTGGAGCGATAATTGCGATATTGAGGAGATTATACACAAGGTTAACAGACTGATGGAAGCTGATCTGCCGGACAATAGTTTTATAACAGCCTTTCTTGGGGTTCTCTATGGCAAAACCGGTTGTTTGCATTATTGCAGTGCTGGTCAAGCGCCGCTGTTATGGCTGCATGCCGATTCCGGTGATGTTGATATTCTGGCGGCAAATACTTTTCCGATGGGAATATTGCCGGATATGGAAAATATTGAAACGCAAAAAGCACCAATGCAAACAGGTGATGTTTTTGCTCTGCTAACTGATGGTTTTTATGAGTGGGCACGGACTGATAAAGAGCGGTTTGGCGTTGAACGAGTTGTAGAAGTAATTATCGCCAACCATCAGGAAAATGCGGCCGATATTCTTAAAGCAATCAGAACAGCGGTTGAGGAATTTGCAGACACAAAACAGTCCGATGACCTGACAGCAATAATTATTAAAAAGTGAGAACATACCGTCGAAAAAGACAGGATTAGACAAAAACAGGCTGGACCGGGTCGTTACCGAGGCCCGGCGCAATCGGCAGCAGCAGGAGCAGGATTCTTTACTCTTTAAAAATCCTGGCTGCCAGATCTATATCTTCCGGGCAGAACACAAAAAGGCATTTTTCTTCAGGGGATGAAACAGAGCCATAAACATAATTGATGTTAATCCCCTCTTCTCCGAATTTCATTGCCATCCTGGCAAGAGTGCCTGGGACGTTTTCGAGTTCAACGACGATTACAGGCATAATATCAAAAATATACTCGTTCTTTGATAACAGGTCTATGGCTTTGTCTGTCTGATCAACCAAAAAACGTATCAGCGCAAACTGGGCCGAGTCCTTTCTCATCGAGTTATAGCTCGCAACCGAAGCGATTCTCTTTAATGACTTTCCTCTTGCCTGAAAGAGTTCCTTTACATAACTTGATGCATCCTGTATGGTAAGGGCGTCAATATTGATTTCTTCCTTTTCAAGCAACAATGTTAGTTTCCCTAATTCTCCTGGAACATTCTTCATAAAAAGTGATATCTCTGTTCTAATCATCTTTCTGCTCCTGCGCTCCATACAGCTCTTTTATTTTTGCCCTGTCTAACGATCCGTCCTCAAGTAAAGGCAAATCTACAACAAACTCCACGTATTGAGGTTTCTTATATCTCGCTATCCGTTCTCCGACAAAATTGATAAGTTCCACTGATTCCAGGCTCTGACCTTCTTTCAGCCGGCATACAGCTTTGATCCCTTCTTTCCATTTTGGGTCAGGCACGCCAAAAACAACGGTTTTATCAACAGCCGGATGCATAAGTATTACCTTCTCTACTTCGAATGGGTAAACATTTTCACCGCCCGGCTTGATAAGCTCCTTTTCCGGTGTCCGGCCGGCATACCAGAGAAAACCGTCTTCGTCAAAACGGCCCATATCCCCTGTATGGTGCCATCCGTCACGAAAGGTATGCTCATTCACTTCAGGAAGGTTCCAGTATCCCTTAAAAACAATGGGTCCTTTAACGGTAATTTCACCTGCCTTGCCGGCAGGCACAGGATTGCCGTAGTCATCCACAACCATTACTTCAGTCAGTTGTAACATCTTTCCTGCTGAACCAGGCCTGTCGTTGTATCGCCCAAAGGTGGCAAAGCATGATGTCTCAGTCTGTCCGTACAGGCTGTAAAATGTCCCTCCGGTTATTTTTTGATACTTCTCAATGGTTTCAGGTGTATCAATCCCCGGCACGGCCCTGAGCGTCTTGATGTCCTTTCCTGTTTTTTCATGCTGCTCAAGAATAGAAGAAAGAATGGGAGCAAAATCGAACATTACCGAGACCTTTTTCTCCTCAATAAGTTCGACAGCCCTTGCAGCGTCAAATTTGCTCATATTGACATTTAGAGCGCCTGCATGAAAGCAGTTTGTTGCCATAAAAAGCCCGCCTCCGTGAAAAAGAGGCAAAAGATTCAAATGAACATCGTCAGGCGTCATGTTTAAATGATAATTCAAATGCATGTTGGCGCACAACAGATTTCCGTGGCTAAGCAAAGCCCCCCTGGGCCTTCCAGCCACAGCCGCTGTATGAATTATTACAAAACCATCATCGTTTGAGATTTCAACATGGCTTAAATCATCATGAGTATCCATCAGGGAATTAAAATCAAGAAAATCGCCCCGGTCAGGTTTGAGGTTATAATACTTCTTAATTGACGGAAGTTTTTCCTGAACACCTTTTATCAGTTCCTGATACTCTTTATCAACAAAGAGGATTTCGGGCGCACAATCATTCAGATTAAAACAGACTTCATCTGCGGACAGTCTCCAGTTAACAGGCAGCATAATTGCGCCAATTGCTGCGGCTGCCCCGTAAAGCAGAAAATATTCAAGGCTGTTTTTCCCTAAAACAGCCATGCGATCCGTTTTTTTAATATCTGCCTTCTGCAATCCCAGGGCAAGACAATCAACTTCCTTCTTGTACCGGGCAAATGTTAAAGTCCTGTTGTCATCAACCTCGAACCAGGCGGGTCTGTCACTGAAACATATGGCATTGCGATTGATTAGATCATAAATCGTAAAATCATAAAGTCCCATAAAAAATTCACCTCATGAGTAATTGGAATAGTGGAGCAATGGAAAACCGGAATAAAGGGATGAAGAACGGAACATTTTCACGAAACCATCAATAGTGACAGTTTGCTAAAAAAAAATAAATTCAGCTCAGAGAACACAAAGAAAAGTAACTATTTAAAATAACAAAATTTCTCTGTGCTCTCTGTGAACTCTGTGGTTAAAAACAGACTTTAACCTAAATAGAACCGGTTAATTATTTGGGAAACGTGCCGCTAAAAGCAACCACTTTTGTCAGGCCGTCTGCCTTAAAAACAGCCGATCCTTCCCTGGCATGAATCGGAAAAGCGAACTCAGGGGCTCCAACCCACCACTTTTCAAGTTGATCAAAAGCTCCCACTCCCTTTGCCTTTAGCTTGAACCCACCTGTGACAAGCAGGCTCATCAAAGACTGCCTTCCGTCAAACATACCATGAACCCTCAACTGGTTTGTCTTTCCTGCAGGTATCCACTGAGTTTCAACAGAATTAAGCGAATTGAGATCAAACTCCTCAAAGGCAACCGTAAACTTTAAGTTCTCCATTTTTACAGGATATGAATTCGGATTTTCAATGTCGAACACAAAAGCAAGATCAAGAGGCGCTCCATAGTTGCCTGCCTTTCCCTTGGTAGGCGCAACCTTGCTTGAAAAATACCACCATCCCCAGTAATGAGCCACTTCTATAGTATTTAACGTAACTATCGGGGCTTTAAAATTTTGCTCGGTAGGCCCCTGAACCTTCTCCTCGACACACCCGAACAACATGGCTGCTACAATAACAAAACTAAAACCTATTAGTATAAATGTTTTTTTTCGCATTTTAATTCTCCCTTTTTTACAAAAGGTGTTAGGCGAATGGCGAAATCGGCTAAAACAAATAATTACTTCAACCTGATCCCTGACACCTGATCCCTGATCTCTGACCTCCGACCTTCTGGTCTTAAGTCAGCCATCTTTTTCTCCGTTTGTAATGCTTAACGTCACGAAAATTCTTCCGGCCGCCATGATCCTTCAAGCCAAGATAGAAATCCTTGATGTCCGGATTCTGTCGAAGCTTTTCTGCTGTATCGTTCATTACTATACGGCCGTTCTCCATCACATAGGCATAAGGCGCGACATTTAAGGCCAGTTTTGCATTCTGTTCCACCAAAAGGATCGAGATATTCTCATCCTTATGGAGCCGGGTAATAATATTGAAAATTTCATGAATGAGAAGAGGTGCAAGGCCCATTGAGGGCTCATCAAGAAGGATCAGCCTGGGGCTTGTCATCAGGGCACGCCCCACAACCGTCATCTGCTGTTCTCCACCGCTTATAAATCCGGCGATTTCATTTCGCTTCTCCTTAAGCCTGGGGAAATAGTTATATACCATCTCCAGCCCGTCCTTGATTGATCTGCCTCCCTTCTTCTTCATGTGAGCGCCCACCTTAAGATTTTGCTCCACGGTAAGATGTTCAAACACCCTGCGCCCTTCAATTACCTGGACAATACCCATCCTGGCTATCCTCTCGGCACGCATCTTGTCGATGCGCTCTCCCATAAATTCAATGGAACCGTCTGTAACCTCGCCGTCTTCATGATTTAACAAACCTGAAACAGCCTTTAAGGTCGTACTCTTACCGGCTCCGTTTGCCCCCAGAAGAGCTACAATGCCTCCGTCAGGCACCTCGATGGAAACGCCCTTGATAACCAGGATGACCTCATGGTACTTAACTTCAATATTGTTGATCTTCAAGATCATATTTTCTTTTGACACGCCTAAAACCTTTTTCAATCAATTCACGGTTCAGCAATATCTTACCAGCCTAACCATTCATTAGCCCATTTTTCCGGCCATCTCTCTTTCAGGTCAACTTCAGCAATTAGACTAAACTTGCCGTCTTTCCACTCATAGATTTTCGCTTCACTCATGGGCCGGTGATCAGACGGAAGAAATGTTACCGGCGCTATCCCAAGGCCTATTTCATAATTCTTCATGGTTTCAAAACCGTTTTTGAGTATGTTTTCTCCGCTCAAACTTCCGGCTTTATCCGCACGTTTCAAAGCTTCGGCAAGCCCCAATACACTTGCCCATCCCTGAACCGTATGAACAGTTCTTTTTTCCACGGGAATCCCTGGATTGTATTTTTTAGCATATTCTACGACCTTGTCCATTAAAGGAACATCCAGCCCGAAAAAAGCCCACGGAGCGCATCCGATCGCGCCCTCGGCCGCCGGTCCTGCCAGCCTGGGAAGGTTTTCATCAAAACCCCAGTTTTTGATTATATGATCTGCCCCTAATTCAAGAGCATATGCATCCCGCAAAGTTGCCGCAACAGACATAACCGTGTTTGTATGCAAAACCACGTCCGGCTTAAACTCTTTTAAAGCAAGAATCTGGCTCTTTGTGTCAATGGCAAAAAGCGACACGTCCTGATCGGAACCTATTTCAAATCCAAGCATTTCAGCTTGATCTTTATATGCCTTAATCGATGCGCTGCTGAAAGCTGAAGCAAACATATAGCAGGCGGCAATTCTTGGTTTCCGCTTGCCGTAGTCCGGGTGTTTCGGCCACTTTTTGTCAAACCAGGCTGTTATTAATCCCCGCACCTGGGTTGAATAGTCTGTTGAAAAAAACAGGTTGTAAGGAGTCTTGCCGGTATCGCACAAATGACCGGAATATGAAGCCGATACATAAGGCATTTTGTCCCTGGCAACGGTCGGCGCCAGAGCTTCGGTATCACCGGTTCCCCACCCTAAAACAGCCGCACATCTCAAGTGTTTAAACAGGTTATACTTGGTCAGGGCTTCAGGAATGCGATAACCGTAATCAAACTGATGCAATTTAATCTGTTTCCCGTTTATTCCACCGGTTTCGTTAATATAATGAATGGCTTCGGCAATGCCTAAAGCATAATCCTTGCCAACGTCGGAAGTTGCCCCTGTCATATCATTCAAGGCTCCAATATTGATTTTCTCGACAACAACCTCTCCTTTCGCCTTTTCTTCAGGTTTTTCACCGCATGAATACATGGTAAAAAATCCCGCGATAATGGCTATCGCTACCATAAAAACTAATAACTTAGACTTCATACTTCCCCCCTTTTGTTGGAAAACATAAAATAAAGTTTGATGGCATCATAAAAAGTCTCATCTGCTACACCTGGTATATGTCCCGCCCTGGCGGGATTACAGCCACCTATAGTTAAATTCGTAATTTTATACGAATGTATCTATTTTGCTAATATGAAAAAGGCCACAGATTAAAATAATTTTTAATCTGCTGCCAGCGATAGGCAATGCCATTTGGTTCAAACATAATAAACAAACAGATCGCCAGGCCAAAGGCAGCCTCTTTGATAAACAGGAAATCCATCAACAGCTTTGGATATGTGTCAGCCATGGGCATAACCGCCAACTGGAGCAACTCCATTACTACTACCATAAATATAGCGCCAAAGATAGTCCCGTGTATAGAACTCACGCCGCCTATAAGAATCACTCCCACAAGCGACAGGGATAGAAACCATGGAAAATGTTCAGGACTGATAGCAGCAAGATTGCTTATCCAGAATGCTCCTGTGATCCCCGCTATAAAACCGGCGACAAAAAAAGCAAGCAGCTTATACTTGACGACATTAATTCCCATGACTTCCGCAGAAATATCATTGTCCCTGATAGCAACCCATGCCCTGCCGACCCTTGACCTGATTAGATTTGCCATGACAATACAGAAAAATATCACCAGGATAAGCATCAAATAATATACTTTAAGATCGCTATCAATAACCCACGGTCCAATTTTGATAGTTCCGAGAGGGAGTGAAAAGGCCTGGCCCCTGCCTCCGATCTGGCTGACATACTGCGTAAGAAGAAAATCTACTGTAATAAATTGAGCCGCCATGGTTGTTAAAATCAGATAAAACCCTTTTACCCTTGCAGAAGGAAGCCCGAACAGCACGCTCCAGATACCCGCAACAAATCCTGCAATAATCACGCTTACAGGATATGCGATACCCCAGTCCAGCATGAACTGCGGCCAGGGAAACTCCAGGATCAGCAGTGTGCTGGCATATGCTCCAACAGCAATAAATGCGCCGTGGCCAAGGGTCAACTGACCGCAATAACCGATTAAAAGCTGCACCCCTAAAGCCCCCAGGATTGTATAGCCGACCATATTACAAACGCTTATCCAATAACTGTTTGCCGTAACAGGAATGAAAACAAACAGAAAAAGAAAAAGCAGTATCATCTTACCTTTTATAAATTTCGTCTGCCACCATGCATGCTCCTGAGCATAGTTCTGATGGTAATCACCACAAGGAAGGAAAGTTGTTGACATATAATTTCTCCGTTACACCCGTTCAATACGCTCCCAGCCCCAGATTCCATACGGCTTAAAGAGCAGAAAGACAGCCATGAAAACAAAAGGCGCGATCTCTTTTACAGCGCCGGGGAAAAATCTGTCTAAATAGACACCAGTGAAGTTCTGCAATAAACCTATGGCTATGCCGCCTACAATGGCGCCGGGTATTGAATTAAGACCGCCAAGCACCACGGCGGGCAGAACCAGTAAACCAAGGTAACCAACAGAAATATTAAGACCATTAATATTTCCTAAGAGAGTGCCTCCGACACCTGCGGCCACAAAAGCGATGGCCCAGGCTATGGCATAAACAAAACGTGCGCTTATGCCGATGGACAGAGCCGCCATCTCATCATCGGCAGTTGCCTGCATGGCAAGGCCCCAGCGCGTGTATTTAAAAAAACATACAAAAATTATCAAAAGAATTATGGCCGCTATAAAGCTCCATAAATAGACCTCGCTTATCGAAGCAGGCCCAAGCTTTATCGGTTCTAATGAAAAAATGGGCGGGTCAAACACCCTGGTATCCGTTCCCCATATGAGCTCAATAGAACCCCTGAAGAAAAAGGAAAGTCCGACTGTAAGCATAATAACGGCAAGGACAGGTTCTCCAATGAGTTTGTCTAAAAAAATCCTTTCAGTCAGGATGCCTAATACAAACCCGATACTTATGGAAATTAAAAGCGCTAAAAAAAAAGGAACCCCCATGGAATAAAAGGTAAGAGAAAGATAGGCGCCAATGAGCGTCATTTCACCCATTGCCAGATTCAACACGCCAGAGCATTTATATATAAGCACCCAGCCGATAGCTACAAGCGCATAAATTCCACCCACCATAATGCCATTGGTCAGGGCCATCAAAAACAGTTCCATCTAACTTTACTCCTTATAATTGAGATAGCCACAAAGATTATAATATTGAAAATTGTCGATTGAATATTGAAGGAATTCTATCAATTTTTAAAAAGAAACAGAGCAACCCGCCGTGCTCGCGCCCGTCGCGGCAGGAGCGATTCCACAAATCTTCAATAATTCCCCTTCCTCTGTAATTTCTTTGTATTTAAACCTATCTGCGTTCATCTGTGTGAATCTGTGGCTGAATAGTTACATTTTTTTTGTATTCTCTGTGTGCTCTGCGGTGAAAAACCGAGCTTTTATTTCCGAAAATGATCAATCCACAATCTTCCGAATGTGCAGATCAACCTTAATATCAGACTTCCGCCCATCTTCATAACTGATAGTTGTTTCTATATGGACAACATCCGCATCAGAATAAAGAGCTTCTATGATTTGATCGTATCTTTTTGCCACAAATGCGCGGCGCAGTTTCCGGGTCCTTGTAAGCTCATCATCATCTGCATCAAGTTCCTTATAAAGATTGATAAACTTCCTGACCCTGGCCGGCTCTGGAAGATCTTTGTTTGCCTGCCGTATCTGTTTTTCCACCAGGTCATAAACTTCCGGCTTTTGAGAAAGTTCCGGATAGCTTGTATAGTTCAGCTTCTTTTCATCAGCCCACTTTCCCACCACTGAATAATCGATGCATATTACCGTGGTTAAATAATCCTGCTTATCTCCAATTGCCCAGGAATCCTTCACATACGGGCTGAATTTCAAACGGGTTTCCAGATACTGGGGAGCAAAGGGTTTGCCGTCTTTTAAGATCATGACATCCTTTGACCGGTCAAAAACAACAAGATGACCGTCATCATCTATAAAACCCCTGTCGCCTGAATATAGCCAGCCATCAATCAGGGTTTTCTCCGTGGCTTCCGGATTTTTATAATATCCCTGGAAAACAGAAGGACTTTTTGAAATAATTTCTCCCTCATCGGTAATTTTCACCTCTGTCTTCGGTATAGAAACTCCAACAGTGTCAAACTTGATGTCTCCGCTTCGATGGATCACGGAAATACCCCCAATTTCGGTCTGCCCGTATATTTGTTTAAGGTTCACGCCCATGGCATGAAAAAAACGGAAATGGTCTGGGCCCATGGCAGCGCCACCGGTATAAGCATTCCGAACACGGGAAAGGCCAAGATGATCTTTCAGCTTTTTTTGCACCATTAGATAGGCCAGAGCCTGAAGAAATCTCCATTGAAACGGTATCGGCTTTTTCTTAAATTTTAGATTTGCCATATGATACCCTATTTTTGCCGCCAGCTCGTAGCACTTCCTTTTAATCCATGTGGAATCCAGATACTTGACCTGTACAGTTCGGGTCATCTGTTCATACATTCGGGGTGGAGCAAACATAACGTGAGGTCCGATCTCCCTTATATTTGCCTGAGAGGTTTCGGATGATTCAGGAAAATTAAGAGTGAATCCGATCTGAAGGCCGCAGGAAATAACCATCATCTGCTCGCCGATCCATGCAAAAGGTAGATAAGAAACATAATCATCGGTCTCAAGGCATGGATCAACCGCCATGAGATTCTGTCCCATTGTCAACATGTTATAATGAGACAGTAAAGCGCCCTTGGGAAGCGCCGTAGTACCGGAAGTATAAAGAAGAAGAGCTGTCTCGTCGCCATGTCCCTTAAAAATTGTCTCCTCAAAAAGATGGGGATGTTTTTGATTGAGTTCTTTGCCTAAACGCTGTACCTCTTTAAAACTTATCAGACAATCCTCTTGGTAATGTCGCATCCCCTTTGGATCATCCCAGATGATTTTTTCCAGTTTTGGACATTCATTAATTATGGAGATAGCCTTATCAACCTCTTCCTGGCTTTCGCAAAATATAAACCTGGCATCTGAATGATCAACAATGTATTTGACCTCCTCTATAAGACACTCCTGGAACAGCCAGACACCTATTCCCCTTGCGCACATAGTGGCCATCTCAGCCCATAAGCCTTCAGGACGGTTGGTGCCGATCATGCAAACCTTGTCATGATCCTTAAGACCTATACTGATCAGGCCCAGAGCCAAGAATTTAACATTTTCAAGATAATCATGCCATGTGATAGGCCGCCAGATGCCAAACTCCTTCTCCCGCATGGCAATACTATCCTTGCCGAACTTTCCGGCCTGTTCAAGAAAAAGCTTGGGAATCGTCAGAGCTTTGGAAATCTCCATACCCTGAATTGTATTGCTTTCGCCTGTTTTATGCCCTTGTTGCATATAGATCCTCATCACCGAGATAAGCCTTTATCACCTCTGGATTGTTCTGAACCTCTTCTGGTGTGCCATCAACTATCACGTTACCAAAATTAATCGCTAAAACATGATCAGAAAGATCCATGACCACCCCCATGTCATGCTCGACGAGAAGGCAGGTTACTTTCCAGCGCTCATCTTCATTTATATCCAGGATAAACCTGGCCAGATCCTCGACTTCTTCCAGATTAAGTCCGGCCAGCGGCTCATCCAGAATGAGAAGCTCCGGCTCCAGTGCAAGGGCCCGGCCTAATTCTACCCTTTTTTGCAATCCGTACGGCAGCATGCCAACCGATTTATGTCTGATATGTTCGATTTCTAAAAGATCGATTATTTCTTCTTCGATAAAAGTTCTGTGCTCAATTTCCTCACGCGCCGTCTTTCCAATATATGCTGACCCGCTGAATATACCCGAATTTAAATGTATATGCCTGCCAAGACGGATGTTGTCCAGCACTGTCATGCCGCCAAACACTTCTACTTTTTGAAATGTCCTGGCAAGCCCTAATTTAGCCCGCTGGTATGGCCTGAGTTTGTTAACCTTTTGCCCCTTGTAATATATGTTTCCCTTTTGAGGATGGTACAACCCATTAATAATATTCATCATTACTGTTTTGCCGGCGCCGTTTGGACCAATAACAGAATGAATTTCTCCCTTCCTGATTTGCAGGTTAATATCGGCCAGGGCACAAACCTTGCCGAAATACATATAAATATCCCTCAGTTCCAGCAGGATGTCCCCTTCTTTTATATTATTTGATACAACCAATGCTGTCAGCCTCCCCTTAGATTTAACTATTCTGAATGCGATTCATTTCATAAAAGGCTTTGTATAAGATATTTTCTGTTTAATCAAGAGCGATGTTCAATTTTTTATACTGCCATAAAATGTATCTCCTTGTAAATACCATTTTTTTCAAAATTTGCTCGTTCCCATGCTCCAGCGTGGGAATGCATACCAACGACTTAAAATTAAAGTCTTTTTGGGCCTTTCTGACTCAGTGGCTGAACTTTTACCATTTTTGCTGTTTGGTGCTTTCTATCTTTCGTGCTTTCGTGATTATTTTCATCTACATTATTCCGGTTTCCGGTCGTTGTTTTTCTTGACAAAAGACATCTATTTTGTTACTGATTATTAAATTTGTTGATAGATAGATAACCAGTTTTTTAATATTAATTTTGTAACTTTTTGGAGGTTTGATATGGCAGTTTATATTTTCGGGCATAAAAATCCGGACAGCGATTCTGTTTGCGCCGCCATTGCTCTGGCTGATCTTAAAACCAAGATTGGTGTAGAGGCTGTGCCTGCAATGCAGGGTGATCTTAATCCTGAGTCAAAGTTTATTCTGGACAAATTCGGTGTTAACGCTCCTGAACTTTTAAGCAGCGGCGCCGGCAAACAGGTCATTCTTGTTGATCATTCCGATCTTGCTCAGAGTCTTGACGACCTGAAAGAGGCGGAAATTCTTGGAATTGTGGATCATCACAAATTAGGTGATGTAACTACTCCAAATCCATTAGAATGTTGGATATGGCCGGTTGGCTGCACCTGCACAGTGCTAAAAGCCATGTACGGTTTTTTTGGTGTGGATATCCCCAAAGACATCGCAGGGATAATGCTTTGCGCCATCCTGAGCGATACGGTTATTTTCAAGTCAGCCACATGCACTGACCAGGATAAGGAGGCCGCAGAAGCTCTTGGCAAGATTGCCGGTGAATCTGATTTGGCCGCACTCGGTATGGACATGTTTAAAGTTAAGTCCGCTGTTGAAGGAACTCCCGCCAGGGAACTTGTATTGCGAGATTATAAAGACTTTGACATGAACGGCAACAAGGTAGGAATCGGCCAGCTTGAGGTCGTTGACCTGTCCATCCTGGATAGTGTCAAGCCTGCCCTTGCTGAAGACATCAAGGCTCTTAAGGCGGAAGGCAGCAGACACTCTGTATTCCTGCTGTTAACCGACATCATGAAAGAAGGCTCGGAAATGCTTATCGCATCTGACGATGAGGCTGTTGTTCAAAAGGCTTTTGGTATTGCCCCGGAGGGCGGAAAAGTCTGGCTGGACGGCGTCATGAGCCGTAAAAAACAGGTTGTGCCCAATCTTGAAAAAGCCTTTGCCGGCTGATACTCACACATTTTTTGCAAAAAAGCCCTGCACTAATTTAGTGCCGGGCTTTTTTTGTACCCCCGCTCATCCGGTTATACGGGGCTGCGGTTCATTTTACAAATTAAGAAGCCTGGCTGCGTTTCGGCTGCATATGGAATCAATCTCCTCTTTTGACAAACCTGCCTGCTCAAACTCTTTAAAATATCTTTCCGGTCCAAGCAGTGGAAAATCGCTGCCGAAGATAATCTTGTCCTGTCCCAGGATACTAATTGCGATCCTGTATATCTTTGCGTCATAAAGAAAAGGGGATGCCGCTGTGTCAAAATATACGTTATTAAAGCTCTCTTTTACTTCCTTTTTAAGAAGACTGAAAAAGAATATCCCACCGCCCCAGTGGGCTAAAACAATTTTGTTCTCCGGAAACTTTGTTATCAGCCTGTAAATCTGTCTGAAAGTATTTGAGGTTTTGCCGGGATATTGATGGCCTATCGGCTCATTGGTATGGATTAAAACAGGAAGATTTCTATCAAGGCAAATTCCCATGACAGGCTCCAGCCTGTTTATGGATTCTTCATCAATGCCGGATTCATAAAGGGCAAGCTCTCCGACGCCTGAAAGCCCGCTTTCAAAGCACCGCATAACTTCCGTTATTGCTTCCCCGCTGAATATATCAATACAGCAGAAACCTGTAAGGCGGCCGGGGTATCTTTCTATTGATTTAATGACATAATCATTATGCTTTTTAAATGTATCCGAATTTTTCCAGGGAAACCCGAAAATTACAGATTTAGCCACACCCTGGCTGTCCATTGAATCAATTAGTTCACCGGCTCCGGCCAGCTTTGATCCAGGCCTGCCATACAAAAGCTTGAAAGCAGGTTCTGACGGAAAATATTTTTCCCTGTTTTCACGAATCTCTTTTGGAAAAATGTGTGTATGAAAATCTATAATCATCTTGTAAAATCGTTTACGGTTTACAGTTTTGAAGAACCTCACGCAAAGGCGCAAAGGCGCAAAGAAAGAAAATGAAGAAAAGTTTTGGTAATTCCCGGTCTTACTAAATGCTGTAAATACCAATAGTTAAATTGATTCAGGCCGGAAATTGCTGGAAGAACTTTGCGTCTTTGCGCCTTTGCGTGAGATTATTCTTTTTTAAAAAACCGTAAACCCTTACAGTCTTATTTTATACCGCTTTTTTTGCTTAGCCCTTAACACCTGACACCTTACCCCTATTTTCATTGTAGCGGAATGTAATGTAAATTATATGTAAAATCGATAACCAAAGCAATAAAGCAGGCTACAACAGGGGTAAGAATCCATGCCAGGAGAATATTTTTCAGCGTTTTTTTGTCGACCGTGTGAGCGCCTTTTACGATGCCGATGCCGACCACGGCTCCGATAACAGCCTGAGATGTTGAGACAGGAACACCGATCATGGTATAGATATGCACTGTAATAGCCTCGGCTAAAACTACAATAAAAGCCGAGAACGGATCGAGCTTCACAAGTTTTTTGCCCACGGTCTCCATAACCGGCTTGCTGTATGTTATAATGCCCAGGGCAATACTGATCCCTCCGATAAGGGTAGCAAGAAACACTGTTATGAGCCCGGCGCCCACAAAAACCGCTGTTACATTGGCCACATTGTTGGCTCCAAGGGCATAGGCGCCATATGACCCTGCAGCAACCAAACCAAAGCGAAGCATGCTGTCCGCCCTGAAAAGATTCATGTTGAGTCTATTATATATTGCCGCCACCACATAGTAGAGAGGAATGGCTATAATTAGAGCGCCTACGGGGGTTCCGACCCAGCATGCCACTACCTTCCCAAGACCGCCTAAATTAATCTGCTGATTCAAGATTCCGATCCCCATGATTGCGCCGACAACTGCCTGGGATGTTGAGACAGGCAACCCCAAAAGCGTCATTATGGTTACGGTTACGGCTGCCGCTACAGAAGAAATAACAGCCTGATCAAGCCTGATACTGGTCAGCCCTTTGAGGGTTTCTATGCCTGCCTGTCCTGAAACAAGCGCCCCTGCCACCACAAAAACCGACGCAAGAACAGCCGCTGTCCAGAACTTCAGCATTCTGGAAGAGATCGCTGTGCCGAACACATTGGACGCATCATTGCTTCCCAGCGACCATCCTAAAAAAACCCCGCCTAAAAGAGAAAGCATTATACCCGCCTCTTCATGCTGAGAATACTAATCTGTTTGGATACACGGTCAGCCTGATCGGAAATTTCGCCCATAGTTACAATTAATTCCTTTAGCTGTATTTTAATGAACGGATCCAGATCTGAATCAAAGATCTTAGTGATGATGCGCCGTTCAATATGATCGCAGTGGCTTTCGTTTGTGTCAATAGTGCCTAACAGGGCACGGATGCCCAGTTTTTGCTTAAGATGAAGGGTTAACTGCTTGAATAAAAGGTCGCAGGATTCAAGACTGATGCGTATCAGCTCCTTGACATCTAAAGCAAGGAACTCAGGTATGCTTAATTTTTGAGTTTGCATAATAAACAGAACACGTTCAAAAAAATGCGGGATCATATCTATCGACTCCAGAAGCCGCATTATATCCCCGCGTGAATCAGGAATCAGCGCTTTGGTGTACATTATATTGTTTATCTCTTCGCAGATATCGTCTGCCCTGGACTCGTATTTGTGAGTCTGGGTGATAAGAAAATCAAAATTTTCACACTTGTTGTCATCAACGCAGGCATTAATTGCGTCTAAAAAGCTTTTCTGGGTGAGTTTCACTGTGTCCATGTATTCAAACATTAACACTTCAACACGGTTCTCTTTTTTGAAAAGAAAATTAAACATGGCGGCAACCTTTATTTATGAATTCATTTTTATTTATAATTATTCAGCCACAGATCTACGCTGATCATCACTGATATTTTTTCTTTTATTATCATATAATCCTGTAATCGTTCAGTAACTTCTCAATAAGTACGGGCAAATCATATTTTGCGACTATCCACTGGATTCCGGCAAAAGCCGGAATCCAGTAACTGTTACCCAGATTTATTGAGAAGTTACGTTCCATCTCTTCCCAATTTCTACTTTCCAATTTCAAGTTTCAAACCGTGAACGGCTACTTTGTATTTAAAACTATCTGCGTTCACCTGCCCGCTCGTGCCTCGCAGTGGCAGGCGGGTCTGTGTGAATCTGCGGCTGAACAATTACCTTGTTTTTAATCATGCTTTAGATTATGTTCCCTTAACAAAGCACAATCCTTGTGCCATTTTTCAGCGATCTCAATAATTTCTTTTCTTAATCCCGCATGTGCTTTTATGCATGACTCGGGTATCTCGCCACGTATCTGTTTGCTTGAATTTTCTACAAGCTGGATTAACTCGGTGGCTATTATGGAATTGATTTTTACAAGATCCTGCAACAGTTCAATTGATTTTTCCTGGTTTTCATTCATATATTTTTCCTCAAAATTAAAATAAAGTTGACTATACTAAAAATTATTATGTAATACAAGAAGTTATTTAGTCCAAAGATAAGCTTCCCTTTGTTTCCTTTGCAACTGCGGTAAATATAAAACAGATTAAAATTTGAAAAGGAAAAGACTCAATGAAGCAGAAATCCATTAAGAATCCATCGATAGATTTCGATCTTCGCCATCTGGAAATTTTTTGCAAAGTAGTTGACCTGAAGAGTTTTTCAAAAGCAGCCGAAGCTGTTTTTCTTGCACAGGCCTCTGTCAGCGAGAGAATCGCCAACCTTGAAAGTATGGTTGGAGCAAAACTATTAGACCGGTTGGGCCGGCAGGTTGTTCCGACCAGAGCCGGCAAACTGCTTTATAAGCACGCAAATGAGCTGCTGGACATGAAAAGAAGAGCCTGTCTTGAGATGGAAAACTTTCTTGGGATTAAAAAGGGGGTCGTTCATATAGGCGCAAGCACAATACCCGGCGAATACATCTTTCCCAAATCTATCGGACTTTTTAATGAAAAATATCCATCAATATCAGTTAGGTTGACCATTGCAGATACAGATGAAATCGAACGTCGCATTCTTCATGGAAATTTTGATCTTGGCATCGTAGGGTCAAAGAGTTCACATGAAAACCTCACATATCATGCATTATGGAATGACGAACTGGTTTTGGTTGTGCCCCGAAATCACCGCTGGGGCAAAAAAAAGGAGATAAATATTAAAGAGCTTGTCAGCGAGCCTTTTATATTAAGAGAAACCGGTTCAGGAACCCTGAAAATAATAGAAGATTATCTTGATCCATCTGCATCAAAGGTTGTTGATTCACTTCAAGTTGTCGCCAGGTTTGGATCTTCCACAGCGGTAAAAGAAGGCGTTAAGGCAGGGTTGGGGGTATCCATCCTGTCTTCAAGGGCTATTGAGACCGAGCTTGAAACAGGATCGCTTAAAGCCGTAAAGATAAAAGGGCTTTCCCTGTTGCGAAAATTTTATCTGATCGTGGATAAAAGGAGAACCGTTTCACCGGTATGCCGGGCTATGCTTGATTTTTTAACTGGGGGGCAGTAATCCCGAATCGATTGATCTTGCGGCGCAAAGTGTTCTTATCGATGCCCAGTTCACGGGACGTTGCCATTTTTTTCCATTGGTTCCTCTTAAGGGCCTGCTGGATTGCGAATTTTTCGACCTCCCTGAGAGTCAAGCCCGTTGAGTCAAGCATGAAACCGTCTTTAGGAATAATATGGTCAGGCAGGAAGTGCATGCGGATAAGATCATCCCTGCAAAATACAAAGGCGTGTTCTATGGCATTTTCAAGCTCGCGTATATTCCCAGGCCAGTCATAGAGCATTAGTGCGGCCATCGCTCTCTGGGATAGTCCTACGATCTTCCTTCCGGTCAAATGGTTAAATCGGTCTATAAAATGATCCACCAGAAGGGGAATATCTTCCTTTTTAGCTGAAAGGGACGGCAGCGACAACCTTATGACGTTAATACGAAAATACAAGTCTTCCCTGAATTTGCCTTCCTCAACCAGTTTTTCCAGGTTTCGATGGGTTGCAGTAATCACCCTGGCATTGGTCCTGATCGTTTTGGTAGACCCTAAAGGTTCGTAAGTCTTTTCATCCAGAACACGAAGAAGGCGGACTTGCACGGCCTGTGAAATATCGCCGATTTCGTCTAAAAAAATCGTCCCGTCCTGGGCCAGCGCAAATCGGCCTGGTTTATCTTTCCTGGCATCCGTAAATGCCCCTGCCTTGTATCCGAAGAGTTCTGATTCACAAAGGGACTCAGGGATGGCGCCGCAATTGACGACTATAAAAGGCCCTTTCTTTTTCAGGCTATTGTTATGAATGGCCTCGGCAAAAAGCTCTTTTCCTGTGCCGGATGCCCCTGTAATCAATACGGTGCTGTTGCTTTCGGCTATTTGCGGTAAAATCGAAAATAGTTCGATCATCTTCCCGTTTTTGCTCACGATATCATCAAAAAAATGCTGTTTGCGAAGCGCTTTCCTGAGGTTATCGACCACCGTCAGGTCCCTGAAGGTCTCAACGCCTCCGATAATTCCGCCTTTTGAATCCTTCAGCAGTGCTGTAGTAACACTGATGGGAATGCGTTTGTTGTCGGCGCGGAGAATGAAGACAGGCTTGCTTACAATAGGCCTTTTATTTTTGATAGTCTGACGGAGAAGGCAGTCTGTTTCACACACACTGGATCTCAGGACTTCGAAGCATTGCCGCCCGATTGCCTCTTCCCTCGGGATCCCTGTAATTTTTTCTGCTGACCTGTTAAATGATATAATACACAAATCCCGATTAACAGTAAAAACTCCATCCGCAATACTGTCCAGGATAGTCTGATAGTGTTCTCGAATTTGTTTTTTAGGAAGTTGCATTGAATCCCTGAACCTTGAATCGGTGAACGACTACTATTTTTTAGCAAAAAGAGGAAGCTGATGTCAATCATCTATTTCGCCATTGGGAACATATTGTTCCCAATGGCCTACGGCAAAAAGATACATATTGTTCCCAAATTCCATGTGCATGTTCAGAAATTGAGCATTTTTGTTACTATTATCCATTTGTTTTTCAAGTGGTTATATATGTTGGAATCATATAATATGATTCTGGTATGAATATTGCTGAAATTTATAGAAATAGAATTAGAAAATAAAAAGAACTTTCTCGTTTTTTTACCAGGCCCAATTGTAAGGTAGCGAGACCTTTGAAAGGGGAAAACGGAAATTTGATATGCTCAGAGTCGCTATACCCATATTTAGATCAAGGGTTTCACCGATCCTTGATTCATGCACTCGGATCATACTCATAGATATTGAGCATAATCAGGAAATAGAAAGAAGTGAAATACATCTGAATGGATTGTCACTGATTGAACGCGTGTCTGTTTTGCAAAAAGCAAGCGTAAAAATCATTATATGCGGCGCAATAAGTGATATGTTTCAAAATATGCTGCAAAATGTAAAAATTCATCTGATAACCGGTATCGCAGGTGAGGTTGATCAAGTGATGGGAGCATACTTGTCTGAAAGTTTAAACGATCCTCAGTTTTATATGCCTGGATTAAAAGCTAATCATTAAGGAGCAAAATTATGAAAGTCATTAAATTTGCAGTTAGTGTAGGGTTGGTCTTTGCTGTTTCCTTGTTTTTGTCTTTCGATAGCCAGAAAGCATGGTCTGCTGAGAAAGAAAATTACTGTTTTACCTGCCATACAAACGCACGGAAGCTGATAAAGATCACGAGAGAGATTGCTGAAGCCAACAAAGGCAAAGAGGTGGCCGAAGCCGAAGGGGGCGGGTGAGGATCTGTAGAATTGGCGCCGTTGGCGCCTCACGAAAAGGTTTTTGTTGACAGCGAATTTGCCGAAGATGAAAATCATGGAGAACTTGGCTGCGATGAATGCCATGGCGGCGATCCAAACGAACCTGACTGGAAGAAAGCCCATAAAGGCGTTGTCAAGGACCCGTCCTATCCTGATGCTTCCGAGGCCTGCGGAGTATGCCATGAGGAGATTGCAGAAAATTATAAGACCAATCTTCACATAAGCCTTGCTCCTAAAAATAAAATTGTAGGCATGAGGGCCAATCCGGATAAGTCTGTGTGTAAAAAGGTAGATGGAGCCGTAGAGGGCCATTGCAAAGAGTGCCACAGCAGTTGTGGACAATGTCACATAAGCCGCCCGGAAGCTGCTGAAGGCGGGCTGATGGAAGGGCACCTTTTCCAGAAAAGGCCGCCAATGGATCAAGTTTGTACTGTATGTCACAGCAGCCGTGTCGGAAATGAATTTCTTGGCAAGAATAAGGGAATACCACCCGACATTCATAAAGAAAAAAAATACTTTAAATGCACCAAATGCCACAAGGCTGATGAGATGCACGGAGACGGCGAGGATTATGCTAACCGTTATGAGGTGAAAAACGGCCCCAAATGTGTAGACTGCCATGAGAAGATCTATGACGCTAAAGCTGAAAATGCTAAAAACCACTGGATACACAAAGATCAGGTGAGTTGCAGGGTCTGTCACTCCCAGCCATATCTTAACTGCAGTACCTGCCATGCAGGATCATTTAAAAGCCAATCCATTGACTTTAAAATTGGCCTTAATCCTTTAAAGTCAAAGGACAGGCCTGAGAAGTTTGTGACACTTCGTCATATCCCGGTAGATCAGGATACCTTTAAGTCAGTTGTAAAGAATGGTTTGACCAATTTTGACAAGCTGCCTAACTGGAAGCTCGCTACACCGCATAATATCAGGCGGCAGACTCCTCAAAACAAGACATGCAATGCGTGTCATGGTAACAACAAACTGTTCTTGCAGAAAAAGGACGTAAAAAAGAAATATTTAAAGGCGAACAAAAACGTTATGGTGCCGACCGATCTAATTCCCAAAAAGAGGCAAAATGAATAACTTTTTTTTAAATTATTTAACTTTTAAAAGTGTTAAAGGAGGAAACAACATGAAAAAACGCGTTTTATTTGTATCTGTATTAGCTTTTGTTCTTACTTTGGCTCTGACCGTTCCAACAGCCATTGCCAAGGACATGACAGCCAAGGACCTGGTGATGGAGGCTAAAAAGAGTATCTGTGAGATATCGGTCTCTGATGCCAAGGCCTTATTAGACAAAGGCGGGTATATTTTTATAGATTGCCGTGAGCCAAAGGAATTTAAGATGGGTCATATCCCGGGAGCAATGAACATTCCAAGAGGCCTTATGGAGTTCAAGATTGCTAAAAAAGTACCTGATAAGACTGCAAATATCGTTGTGTACTGTAAAAAAGGCGGGCGGGGTTGCCTGACTACCTGCTGTTTGTGTAGAATGGGATACAAAAACATCAAAAATATGGCTGGCGGATGGATGGGCTGGGAAAAAGCGGGCTATCCAATCGAATAACCCGTTTGTAATATAATGTAAAGAAAAAACAGGGCGCCTCAATTTGTAGCGCCTTGTTTTGCATAAAGACCTGATAAAAAAGGGCGTTCCATTGAATTATAATGGAACGCCCTTTTTCTGGTTGGAATAATGGTCTAAACTACTGTGACATTTACTGCAGCAGGACCTTTTTGACCCTGCTCTATGTCAAAGGTAACCCGGTCGCCGTCATTAAGAGTCTTGAAACCACTTCCTTCGATTCCTGAATGATGAACGAATACATCCGGTCCTTCTTCTTGTTCAATAAAACCGTAGCCTTTTTTTTCGCTAAACCATTTCACAATTCCATTAGTCATAGTGACACCCCTCCTTTCAAAAATTTTTGGTTCCAAACTTCAGGCTGCCACTCTTAACAAATGGATATTTCCTTTGGAACGAAATCCGCCCGTCAATATACCTCGGAAGGTTATAAATACAGGCGTTTGTTAATTCGCTCAATATAAACTATTTTTTAGCAAAGTCAAGTTATAGCTAAGAAAAAATGGCCATTAAGAAAACTAATCGGTTTTTTCTAAGAAAAACCCATCCTATTATCGGAATATCCAGTTTGACAAATCGGACTACCCTTTATATTATCCGGTCAGTTTATCTGCCATATTGACAGCGAGGCTGATGAATTTGAGTTTTTTACGAATTTATCGAGTTTAGGATGGAAAAATTGGATTTGTCGTTTTTTATCATAAATCAAAAAATTGAATTCTTCTTTCATTTTGTCCATTTCACCTGAATATCTTCTAACTCCTAACGCCCAGGTCCTGGGATCGTCTTAGGATATTACTTCTTATCCTTTATTCCTCATAAGTAAACCGTACAAAACTTTATGACTTTGCTTTCCTATTCTTGTGTCATACCCTCTCGGAAAGATGGGTGCAAGGAAAAGGGAGAGCATTCTTAGTTCGTATGGTCTCTTAATAACAATAAACCTGAAAGAAAAGGAGGTAGCGTTTATGAATGTTACTCGAAGGAAGTTTATCCAGATTACTGGCGCTTCTGCTGCCGGTCTTGCTGTAAGCGGTTTGGGATTCGATCTTACGCCGATCAAATCCCATGCGCAGATGCTCAAGACCAAGTATGCCAAGGAGACCACCACAATCTGCTGTTATTGTGCGGTAGGTTGCGGGGCAATTGTGCATACCAGCAAGAAAGGCGACGGTCGTGTCATCAACATCGAAGGTGATCCGGATCACGTAATCAACAGAGGCGCACTTTGTTCAAAAGGTTCTTCGATTTCTCAGCTTACTGAGAATGAAAACAGGCTTGTTGAACCTATGTACAGAGCGCCATATGCTAAAGAGTGGAAAAAGGTTTCATGGGACTGGGCGCTTAGCGAGATCGCCAAAAGAGTTAAAAAGACAAGGGATGCGTCATTTAAGCACAAAAATGCCAGAGGACAGGTGGTAAACCGGACCAACGGGATTGCCAGTGTCGGCAGCGCGGCTATAGACAATGAGGAATGTTGGATTTATCAGGCCTTGATGCGTTCTCTCGGGCTTGTATATGTTGAACATCAGGCCCGACAATGCCACAGTTCGACTGTTGCGGCTCTTGCAGAGTCGTTTGGACGCGGCGCGATGACTAACCACTGGATTGATATTAAGAACAGTGACTGCATACTGATTATGGGCGGCAATCCTGCAGAGAACCATCCCATATCATTCAAGTATGTTACAGAAGCACAAAGAAATGGAGCAAAAGTTATAAGCGTTGACCCCAGGTTTACAAGAACATCCTCCAAGGCCGATATTTATGCTCATATTCGCTCAGGCACTGATATTGCTTTGTTGGGTGGTATGATAAAGTACATATTAGACAACAGGCTCTATCATAAAGAGTATGTGGCCAACTATACAAATGCCGGTTTTATAGTTGGAAAGGATTTTAAATTTAAAGACGGTCTCTTTTCAGGCTATGATGCAAAAAACAGGAAATATAATAAAAAGAAGTGGGCATTTGAAATGGACTCAAAAGGAGTCCCGAAAATGGATCGTTCTTTAAAGAACAGCCGTTGCGTACTGAATCTTTTAAAGAAACATTACAGCAGATATAATACAAAGCTGGTCTCCAAAATTACCGGTACTCCTGAAGCGGATCTTCTGAAGATATACAAAACTTATGCTGCTACCGGCGGCAGTGGAAAAGCCGGCACAGAAATGTATGCCATGGGCTGGACACAGCATACTGTTGGAGTTCAGAATATCCGGACAATGGCGATGATACAGCTTCTTCTTGGTAATATGGGTGTTGCAGGCGGCGGCATCAATGCAATGCGCGGCGAGTCAAATGTGCAGGGTTCTACGGATCATTGTCTCTTATGGCACATCTGGCCCGGTTATCTCAAGACTCCAAGAGCTTCAAATGTGTCCCTTGCCGCGTATAACAAAAAGTGGACTCCAAAAAGCAATGATCCGCTTTCCGCAAACTGGTGGCAAAATTATCCAAAATATTCAGTCAGTCTCTTAAAATCGTTCTTCGGCGAAAAGGCCACTAAAGCAAACGATTTTGGATATGACTGGCTGCCAAAGGTGGACGATGGGACCGATTATTCCTGGTTGACCCTCTTTGATGAAATGTACAAGGGTAATTTTAAGGGATTCTTTGCATGGGGCCAGAATCCGGCATGCAGTGGCGCTAATTCCAATAAAACACGCAAGGCCATGGCAAATCTTGACTGGATGGTCAATGTCAACATTTTTGACAATGAAACAGGCTCATTCTGGAAAGGGCCTGAAATGAATTCTTCCACAATAAAGACAGAGGTTTTTATGCTTCCGGCATGTGTGTCGGTTGAAAAGGAAGGCAGCATTACCAACAGCGGCAGATGGATGCAGTGGCGCTACCAGGGGCCGAAACCGCTTGGAAACAGCCTTTCTGACGGCGATATTATCATGAGGCTTGGCGACAAAATCAAAGAGGTTTATAAGGAAGGCGGCGCTTTTCCTGAGCCAATAGTTAACTTGAAGTGGGATTATATAACAAATGATGAATATGATCCGCACAAGGTAGCCAAAGAGATAAACGGCTACTTCCAGAAAGATGTTACCATAAAGGGCAAGCTTTACAAAAAGGGAACCCTTGTTCCGAGCTTTGGTTATTTGCAGGCTGATGGTTCAACCTCATCTGCAAACTGGCTCTACTGCAACAGCTACACGGAAAAAGGCAATATGGCAGCCAGACGCGGTCAGAAGGATGCGCCGAACAAGATCGGCCTCTATCCTGAGTTTTCATGGTGCTGGCCTGTAAACAGAAGGATTATTTACAACCGTGCTTCTGTTGATCTTAAAGGGCAGCCGTGGGACAAAAAAGACTGGGTTATCAGGTTTGCAGGCGAGGCCAGAAACGGCAAGTATGTTTCAAAGAAATGGATCGGTGATGTGCCGGACGGTGGATGGTATCCGCTTCAGAATCCTGATGGAACAAAGAGAAAGGATGCAAAGCATCCGTTTATCATGAGAAAACACGGTCATGGACAGATATTCGGTCCTGGCAGGGCAGATGGTCCATTTCCTGAACATTACGAGCCGTTGGAGTGTCCTGTTGAAAATAATCTGATGAATAAACAGCGGATGAATCCTGCTGCGCATGTTTACACAACAGATGCTGATCCATACGCAACAAATGATCCGAAATTTCCAATTGTAGGCACGACATACCGTCTGACAGAACACTGGCAAACAGGTCTTATGACGCGTCCACAGCCGTGGCTCCTTGAACTTCAGCCTCAAATGTTTGTAGAGATAAGCGAAGAGCTGGGAAGGGAGAAAGGTATAAAGAACGCAGAACGTGTAATGGTCTCATCTATCAGGGGATCTGTTGAATGCACGGCCATTGTTACCAAGCGGTTCAAACCGTTTAAAATTGCCGGAAAGACAGTCCATCACGTGGGAATGCCGTGGTGCTTTGGCTGGCGGTGGCCGGTAAGCGGCACAGAAGAGAGCGCCAACCTGCTCACCCCATCTATCGGTGACGCCAACACCAGGATACCTGAAACCAAGGCTTTTATGGTCAATGTAACCAAAAAATAAAGGAGGTGATCTGAATGAGTAAGTCATTTTTTATAGATACAACTATTTGCACGGCCTGTAGAGGATGCCAGGTAGCCTGTAAGCAGTGGCATGACCTTCCCGCAGAAAAAACCAAAAACCGTGGAACTTACGAGAACCCCGCAGATCTATCCTTTATAACTTATAAAGTGGTTAGAATGCGTGAGCAGGTTATCGGCGGAAAGCTAAACTGGCTTTTCTTCCCTGAACAGTGCCGTCACTGTATTGAAGCGCCCTGCCTTGAAACAGCAGGAGATCCGGGCGCCATATACAGGGACGAAAAGACAGGAGCGATTATATTCACGGCAAACACCAAACGTCTGAATGCTGATGAAATTATTGAAGCGTGTCCTTATAATATTCCGCGCAAAGCTCCTGACGGCACACTTGCCAAATGCGATATGTGTCTTGACAGGCTTGAAAACGGGCTGGTCCCGGCATGTGTTCAAACATGCCCGACAGGCGCCATGAATTTCGGCGACCGGGATGAAATGTTAGCTCTTGCCAGAAAGCGTCTTGGAGAGGTTAAAAAGAAAAATCCAAAGGCCATGCTGATAGATGAAGATACTGTAAACGTTGTGTATCTTGTGGCATATGAGCCCGATCTCTACTGCGCTAATGCAATGGCTTCAAATATTGATTTTAACATTACGCGGCAGGTAGCGTTAAAAAGGATGTTACGTCCATTAACAAATATTACTTCACGTCTGCTTTAATGGAGGCAGATGTGTAATTTTTAAAAAAAGGGGGAAAAGACAAAATCTTTTCCCCCTTTTTTCTGTTTATCGGAAAATCCAGTTTGACAAATTGGTTTATCCCCTCTATTGTATCAATGATTTTCTACTTATACTATGGCACTGTCTCAAATTGAGCTTATTTGTCATTTCGACTGAAGGGAGAAATCTTAAGATTCCTCATATTCGTTCGGAATGACGGAAACGCAAGTTATAACCGTGTCAAGTATATCCCCATAAGGAGCTTATCCATGTATCAATTTTTCGGTTTTACCTGAGTTGGGTTAAAAAAATCTACCCGGGTTTGGTAGGCACAGGGTTTGGCCGAAAAATCACGTTTATTCTTTTCCGCTTATCATCTTTCACTTTCACAAATCGATCAGACTCTGTCACATGCCTCTACAGGGGCAATGGTGCTGGGCGCCCCGCGGTCTTCAAAACCGTTGGCCCCGTCTGAAAAACGGGGAGGAGGTTCGATTCCCCTTGCCCCTTCCAGCGTTTAAACGAAAATCAAAAGTAAAGCCTGATGGAAAAACACATTACAATAGGTGTGGCCGGTCATGTGGACCATGGCAAGACCGCCCTTGTCCACTGTTTGACCGGCATTGATACGGATCGACTTCAGGAGGAAAAGCGTCGCGGCCTATCCATAGAATCAGGCGTTGCGCCACTCAAACTCCTTTCCGGGATACAGCTTGCCCTGGTTGACGTTCCCGGACAGACCGGTTTTCTCAAAAATACCATCCGGGGCCTGAGTTACGTGGACATGGCCACCCTTGTTGTGGCAGCAGATGATGGGGTAATGCCGGGGACTCTGGAACATCTGAATATACTCAACTTCCTCAAGGTCAAAAGCGGTCTTATTGTATTGAGCAAGGCAGATCTGGTGGATGATGAAACACTGGAATTGGGTAAACTTGAAATCATGGACCGGGTAAAAGGGACCTTTCTGGAGGGAAAGCCGATCATTCCCTATTCGGCGATTGACCGGAGGGGCCTGCATGAGATTCGACTAAACATTGAGAGACAGGTGGAAAATATAGCCGGCAAAAACCAACACGCTCCTTTCCGCCTCTGGATTGATCAGATAAGAAGCTTTACAGGGTTCGGGACAGTTGTAAGCGGAACGATTCTTTCGGGAAAGATCAGGCAGAATAATATACTTCATCTTCTCCCATCTAAAAAGGAGCCCAGGGTGCGGTTCTTGGAGGTACACCACCAGAAAGTCCAACAGGCAGTTGGGGGGCAGCGGGTGGGTATTAACCTTCACAATATCTCCTTAAAGGACATAAAGCGGGGAATGGCGCTGGCAGAGCCAGGAGCGGTGATCTCAAGTCTCCTTTTCAATGTGGAGCTTCAGGCGCTGCACAGTGTACTCAAGCCGATCAAAAACTACCAGAGGATAAGGCTATATCTGGGAACATCTGTCACAAACGCCCTCGTGGTGATTATGGAAAAGGAACAACTCGAACCTGGTGAAAGGGGGCTGGTCCAGTTCCGGTTGATAAAGCCTGTGCCGGCTCTACCGGGAGATCCTTTTGTGATCACCCCTCTAAACCTTCGCGCCGTAATAGGTGGAGGGATCGTTCTGGAGATTCCGTTGGGAAAATATCGGGCGGCCAGGACTGCGGCCACGATTTCCTATCTTAAGGCCATTAAGAATGGTCGCCTGAAACAGGTCATTGACTATTTTTTTGACAGATATGGCACTTCTTGTGTTACGGCTGCTGATATCGCGCGCGACACCGGCTTCCAGAAGAACGGGGTTGAGGCAGAGATTAGATCAAGAGTTAAGAATGGTGAAGTTCTCTATTTTGAAGGCAGCGGTTTTTTCGGAAAAAATCGTTATGATGCCCTGAAGGAAAGATCGCTGAAGATCGTTGAAAAAATCCTGTCTGAGAATCCATTTCAACTTACAGTCATACCGGATGAAATAAAAACCAGATTGTCACCCTCAATTGATGGGTTTCTATTTCAAATGATGCTTGCCGAACTTTGCCGGGAAGGCAAGCTCATAAAGACCGGTGGAGGCTTTCAAATCCGGGATCTTTCGGCCAAACTCTCAAAGGAACAGGAAAGGCTGATCACTCTGTTGTTAGAATATGCGCAGTCTTTAGGCATTATTCCGTTCAGAGCTGATATGTTCTGGAAATTTCATAAAAAAAGGTTCAACAAAAATGAAATACAGAGATTGCTCGATTATCTGCATAATCAAAAAAGATTGATCCGCTTTAGTAATGATCGGTTTTTGACTCCCCAGGCCATGGAACAGATCAAGGATGGGGTAAAGAAAGTCATCATGCAGAAAGGGAGACTCACCCTTGCTGACAGCAAAGAGATCCTGGGATATGGAAGGACAGTAGGAATCCCTGTCCTTGAATATCTGGACGCTATTGGATTTACACACAGACAGGAAAACGAGCGGGTGCTAAAAAGAGAAGAGGGATAAGAACAGGCATTTATCGGATTTCCCTTAAAGAAGACGTTTCAGTATCGGTTATTCCAGTTTGACAAATCGGCCTTTCCTCTTTAATTAATCAGTCGTTGTCCAATTATCCCATGAGGAGGAGCTTATCCATGTATCAATTTTTCGGCTTTACCTGAGTCAGTTTTAATAATTCTGCTCGGGTTCGGTAGTCACAGGGTTTGGCCGAAGAATCACGTCTATTCTTTTCCGCTTATCATCTTTCATTTTCACAAATCGATCAGACTCTGTCACATGCCTTTACAGGGGCAATGGTGCTGGGCGCCCCGCGGTCTTCAAAACCGTTGGCCCCGTCTGAAAAACGGGGAGGAGGTTCGATTCCCCTTGCCCCTTCCAGAACGAAAATTAAAAGTAAAGCCTGATGGATAAACACATTACAATAGGAGTGGCCGGTCATGTGGACCATGGAAAATCCGCCCTTGTCCGATGCCTGACCGGCATTAATACGGATCGACTGCAGGAAGAAAAGGCACGTGGTTTGTCAATAGAATCAGCGATTGCGCCCCTTAACCTGCCTGCAGGAGCACAGATCGCCTTGGTGGATGTTCCTGGCCATACCGATTTTCTTAAAAATACCATTCGTGGTTTATGCAGTGTGGATATGGCTATTCTGGTTGTGGCTGCAGATGACGGGGTGATGCCACAGACACTGGAACATATCCAAATCCTCGATTTCTTCGGAGTTCAAGACGGTTTCATTGTTTTGAGCAAGGCAGACCTGGTGGATGAGGATATCCTGGAGCTGGCCGAGCTTGAAATCAGAGAAACATTGGATGGTAAATTTTTAGATGGAAAGCCGGTTATCCGTTTTTCCTCCATCGACCGGAGAGGTCTGGATGAAATCCGAAAGACCATCACTCCCCTTTTCGGCTTTGGATCGATCAGGTGAAGAGTTTCGCAGGCTTCGGGACCGTGGCCAGCGGGACAGTTCTCTCGGGGACCATCAGGCAGGATGACTGGCTCCATCTCCTGCCATCCTGCATTGAAACCAGGGCGCGTTCATTAGAGACGCACCACAGGAAAGGCCACGAGGCCTTTCCCGGTCAGCGTGTAGGCATCAACCTTCACAAGGTTTCACTGAAGGAGATAAATCGTGGAATGGTCCTGGCAAAGCCGGGAACGGTCAATCCGACGTACATTCTGAACGTGGATCTACATATGCTTCAAAGTGCAAAAAATCCGATCAGAAATCGGCAAAGGGTAAAGCTCTATCTGGGAACTTCCATCACAAATGCCATGGCGGTCATTATGGAGAAGGAACAACTTGAACCGGGTGAAAGAGGACTGGTTCAGTTTCGCATAATGAAGCCGGTTGCCGCTCTTCCAAAGGATCCATTCGTAATTTCACCTTTGAATGTTAATACCGTCATTGCCGGGGGGAAAATTCTGGAAATTCCACATGAGAAGTACCGTAAAGTCAAAGCCCGGGCCGTAACCCCCTATCTGACCGCTCTCCAATCAGGCGATATAAAGGAATTTGTGGATCGTTTTTTCAGCAGAAACTACAAACGGCTTATCACCGCCAGGGATATATCCCAGGCTACAGGTCTTTCCTTTACCGGCTTTGAGGCGGAAATCAGTTCAAGAGTCGGCAAAGGTGAATTTATATATTTTAAAGGTCAAGGGGCTTTTAAGAAAAATTATTATAATTCAGGGAAAAAAGAGATTCTAAATACTATTGAGAATGTAATCAGGCAAAATCCATTAAAAAAGAACTTAAATGCCGCAGAAATTGCAGGCAAACTGGAAACATCTTTTGATGAAGCGCTGCTTCAAAAAATGCTCTCCGAACTGTGCGGTGAAGGCAGCCTGATGAAGATAGACGGCGGATTTCAGTTCCAAAATCTCAAAGGCAAATTTTCCGAACAGCGGCAGCAGCTTATCACGCTACTCCTCGATTATGCCCAAAAGTCGGGTGTCGTTCCTTTCAGCGCCGATACAATATGGAAGTTGCATGATAAAAAATTTGAAAAGGATGAAATACAAAAGTTGCTTAATTATCTGTATTTTCAGAAAAAATTGATCCGCCTGAGCGATAGACGGTTCTTATCTCTCGATGCGCTGGAAGAGATAAAGAAAAATGTGAAAAAATTCATTTTACAAAAAGGAAGCATTACCCTTGCTGACAGTAAAGAGATTCTGGGTTACGGCAGGTGGGGTGGTGTTCCGGTTTTTGATTATCTGGATAAAATTGGTTTTACTTCAAGAAAAGGGAATGAACGAGTTTTACAAAACAGATAGGAGGGAAAATGAGCGAAGATTACACAAGTATGTGGGAAAGTTTAGGTTTGGATCTTGCGGCGCATGATGCACTGCTTGAAGTGCTGGGTAAAGGTTACCAGGATATCTATCTGGCCCAGAAGGATCGACCCGAAGGCATGGGATACTTTGATTTTGTAATGAGCGAAGTTCATGGCCTGCGTATTAAGGAACTGTTGGATGAAAAGGCGGCTGGTCGAAAAGTAATCGGGTCTTTCTGTGTCTTTGTGCCGGAAGAGATTGTGCGTGCCGCGGATGCTACTCTGGTTGGCCTCTGCACAGGAGCCGATTTTGCCACAGAGGAAGTGGAAAAGCTTCTGCCACGCAATACTTGCTCTTTGATCAAGTCGGCCTTTGGGTTCAAGCTGGGGAAGGTCTGTCCCTACCTCGAATCTGCTGACATGATTGTAGGGGAAAACACCTGTGACGGAAAAAAGAAGTCCTATGAGACATTAACTAATCTCGTTCCCAACCTGTATGTAATGGATATACCACAGGTAAAATCCGCTGAAGGAAGAGCCCTTATGAAAGCGGAATATTTGCGCTTTAAGGAGGCGGTTGAGAAACTTACAGGGGTTACAATTGATGCGGCAAGGCTCAAGAAAGGTATTGAGATCGTCAATAATAAAAGAAAGGCAATCCATAGGCTCGCCGGTTTGCGCAAGGCTGATCCGTCACCCATTTCCGGGCTGGATGCCTTGTTAGCCAATCAGGTCTTCTTTTATGATGATCCTGTCCGGTTTACCGATTCGGTCAATAAGATCTGTGATGAACTGGAAAAACGAATCGGAAATAACGAAGGCGTTTTCCCGAAGGAAACCCCAAGGGTCCTTTTATCAGGCTGTCCCATGGCCGTTCCCAACTGGAAGCTCCCATGGATCATAGAAACATCCGGCGCTGTCATTGTGGGAGAAGAATCATGCGTCGGAGAACGGGGCGTCCGCAACCTGACCGATGATACAGGCAACACGGTGGAAGAACTCATGGACAGCATTGTTGACCGTTATTTCAAAGTGGACTGTGCCATCTTCACACCCAACCCTGACCGGCTTGACCACATTGTTGAAATGGCCAAGACCTACAAAGCAGATGGTGTCATCCATTATGGTCTGCAATTCTGCCAGCCCTATCTCATGGAGGCCATGCCTGTGGAAAAGGCCCTTGAGGCAAAGAATATCCCCTGCCTTCGGATTGACACCGATTACAGCATGGAGGATGTCGGGCAGCTCAAGACCAGGGTAGAGGCATTTGTGGAGTTATTGAAATAGTCAAAGGATATAGAAAACTATATGAGATATGCCGGTATAGACATCGGTTCCCGCAGTATTGAACTGGTGGTGTTGGAAAACTGTGAAATTATCGAAACGAAGCAGGCCGATTCCGGCTTTGACCCAATGGCGCAGGCCAGGAAGCTTCTTAAAGGTGTGGAACATGACCATATTATGGCCACCGGTTATGGCCGGCATCTTTTTGAACTTTCTTTTGATACGCCGACGGTTACCGAGATCAAGGCTTATGCTGTGGGCGCAAACGCCCTTTTCCCTGATGTCAGGACGATACTGGATATTGGCGGGCAGGACAGCAAAGCAATAGCCCTTAATGAAAACGGGAAAGTAATGAAGTTTGAGATGAACGACCGTTGTGCCGCGGGAACAGGCAAATTTCTTGAGATCATGGCACATGCTCTTGGCTTCGGGCTGGATCAATTTGGAGCAGAGGCGCTCAAGGCAACGAAAGATATTCAAATCAGCAGCATGTGCACCGTATTTGCGGAATCGGAAGTTACCTCTCTTGTGGCAAAAGGAGAAGATCGCCGCGAAATCGCACTGGGGCTTCATGCTTCTGTTGTGCGGCGTGCTGTTGGCATGCTGAAAAGAGTGTGTCCTGACGGCAATATTTTCTTTGCCGGCGGCGTAGCCAAAAACTCATGCATGTGCAACTTGCTGGAAGATGCGCTTGGACAAAAGATAACTGTTCCCCAAAACCCACAGATGGTGGGAGCACTGGGCGCAGCTTTGCTTGCAGATGAACGCAAGTGATAATGACGGGTGCGATGACTAACCTTCTTCCTGCAAATTCCGGGAAGGATACCCGTTTTTTGTTGAAATTATCCAAATCATTTTGTATTTGTGCTCTCATCAATGAAATCCAGTAGTGCAACCGGGGTAAAAACAAATGCATGGCCTTGATTCAGTGCTAAAGGAGTATTACAGAGATAAAAGGGAATGTGTAATAGACTTTCCAGAGCCACTTTTTCCCTCACGCAAAGTTGAGGAGTACAGGGCAATGTCGCTGTTGGCTATCGTTGAAATAGCAGGGCGCGACAGTGTGGCGGCGGCGGTAAAAGCTGTTGAAGATGAAGGGTTTACTGATCTGCTTCCCACCTATGTTTATACAGGGACAGAGTACGGGGCATGGTCGAGTGTCGGTGAAGCGGTGAAACGTCTCTCAAAACGGCTGCCGGAAATCCGGGTTCACCCTCCCCTTGTTTTTGGATCTCCACTCTTCTGGCAGGCGCTGAACGGCCGGTTTATAAATGAACTGATAACTAAGTATGGCTTTTTTACACCCTGTATCGGGTGCCATCTCTATCTGCATAGCGTCCGCATTCCCCTTGCCCTTGCCTTGGGAAAGGCGCCGATTATTTCAGGTGAGAGAGAGAGTCACGATGGATCAATTAAAATAAACCAGATTTCCGAAGCCCTGACAGTTTATCAGGAAATTGCAAAGGGATTCGGCATCAGGTTGTTTTTTCCCCTTCGCCATATCTCAGAGGGAAATCGCATAAAAGAGATCCTGGGATTTGAGTGGGACCAGGGAAAGGATCAACTGGGATGCATCCTTTCGGGAAACTACCGGAGATTGGATGGGAGCATTGGCATAACCGGAAAGCAGGTTCTTAAGTACCTGGAAGAATTTGCATGTCCATTGACAAGAGAGATCATCGAAACATATGTGGCAGGGCAGATACCTGACCATAAAGCAATTGCAGCCGACGTTCTTGGTTGAGGTTAAAAATATATGAAACCAAAACTTGTAATGTGTAATTTTTTTTCTGATACAGGAAAAGTCAGAGACTTTGCCCTTGAGCATGGGTTTTCGGGGATCGATTGGTCATTTGACCTTGAACGGTTACCTGAGACACCAATGCAGGAATCCAGGTGGGCAAAAGACCAGGAAATATTAGTTCCCCTTGAAGTTCGGTATCATTGTCCATTTCATCAGATAGACCTGGGCAACGATGACCCTGCTTTAGCAGAGAAGGCGGAAACCATTTTTCGCCGTATTATCCGCCTTGTCGCCAAAGTGGGAGGTGAATACATGTCCATCCACATCGGGCTTGGCCACAATTCAACCGAACCTCTCTCATGGGAAGCAACCATAGACAACCTCAGACGACTGGTCCAGTTCGGGGCCGGGCAAAGAGTAAAGGTTTGTCTTGAAAACCTGGTATGGGGATGGACGAGCAAACCGAATCTTTTTGAAAAGTTGATTCGACTCAGCGGAGCCGATGTCACCCTGGATATTGGGCATGCGTATGCGTGTGAATCTGTGCAGAGCCGGCAATATATCGTTGAAGATTTTGTCTCGCCCCATGCGGACAGGGTTTTTAATGCCCATGTTTACCATACCGAAATTCCCGGCCAGGGGCATATCCCGCCGGAAAAGAGGGAAGATATTGAAGACCGTCTCGCGTTGCTGCAGGAGATCGGTTGTAAATGGTGGGTCTTAGAGATCAGGGAGCCCGAGGGTTTATTAAAAACCAGGAAGATCGTAGATGACTATTTAAGACAAGCAAATCAGGTAACCGTTCACGGTTGAAAAGAACGGAAGGTAGAGGATAAAGTAACTGTTTACGGTTTACAGTTATCGGTTAACGGTTGAAAAAACTGTGAACTGTGAACCGACAACCGTAAACATTTACCAAATCAGCAACATAGTTACGAGTGAGTCCCGCCTTGGCGGAATTAAGGAAGCCTTGCATGAAGATCATTCTTGTTCTTTTAGACGGTCTTGGAGATCGGTCCTATAAAATTCTCAATAATCGCACTCCCCTTCAGGCAGCCCCTACACCTAACCTGGACAGATTAGCTCAGTTGGGTAGCAACGGCCTGTTTCATACTGCATTGATGGGACAATGCCTGCCAAGCGAAACAGCCCATTACCTGCTCTTTGGTTATGATCTTAACACCTTTCCCGGCCGTGGACTCCTTGAGGCCGTAGGGGAGAAAGTTCCCTTTGATGATAGCGATGTCCTGTGTCTTGCTCACCTCTCGGGTGTGACCTGGCAGAAGGGTGTGCCAATTCTCACCCAGGGCCGTGATGATATTGAAGGAAGTGGCCAGGAGATTGGACGGCTGTTTGCTGCTGTCTCGCCCTATGAAGCGCACGGTATCGGCTTCCGGCTTCACCAGACCCGCCGTAATGACGCCATCCTGATCATGAATGGCCAGGTATCACCTTATATTTCTGATTCAGACCCAATGGTTGTGGGACGGGCCATGGCCAAAATTACTCCTGTTTCAGGAAATCCGGAGCCGGAAAAGGCCGCAAGAACGGCAGATGCATTAAATGACTATTTGTCTCATTGTTTCAGCGTGCTTTCCGGGCATGAAAACAACCGGCATAGAATCGCGGCAGATCTTTCTCCCGCCAACTTCCTGGCCACCCAGCGGTGTGGACGGAGAATCGTTCAGGAACCTTTCTGTGAGCGTTGGGGCCTGAGCGGTATGCTCATCGGATCGGGTTCTATGTACGGCGGTCTTGCCCATGAATTGGGCCTTACTTTCAGGCAGGTCAAAGACAGCCGGGATCCAGGCGACGACCTGCGCCGGCGCATACAATTGGCCATTGCTGATTCTTCTCATGATTTCATTCATGTCCACACCAAGGCGCCGGATGAGGCAGCCCATACAAAAAATCCCGTGCGAAAACAGACTGTCATAGCACTTCTGGATCAAGGCCTTGATGAACTTGTAAGGGAGGTGGAAAAAAGTGACGATCTATTAGTAGCGGTCACGGCAGACCATTCCACCCCAAGTTCATCCATACTGATTCACTCTGGCGAGTCGGTGCCTGTCGTCCTGGTGGGGCCAAACGTGCGGCGCGATGAAGTAGCCGCCTTTGACGAAATAAGCGCTGCCGCAGGTTGTCTGGGCCTTCTGAGGGGAAAAGAGTTAATGCTTATGATCATTAATTATTCTGATCGGTCTACCCTGTTTGGTCATCGACTGGGCAGCACGGAAAAACCCTACACCCCCAACAGCTATCCACCCTTTAACCTAACCTCAATCTTTCTTTAACCCCCTCAATCCCATAAGCGCTGAGTTATTTTTTGCGCCGGATGGACTGTGGAAGGTTTACTTAAAAGATGAACATAGAACATCGAACGTCCAACATCGAATGATGAATGAGCAAAGATGAAGAATCAGAGGTCGGAGGTCAGATGTCGGAGGTCGGAAAAAGAGCAACCAAATATTCCTGAACCCTGAACTTTTATTTCTCATTGGGTGTTTGTTTTTTTATTCGATGTTCAACGTTGGACGTTCGATGTTCAGTCTGTTCGACGTACATCCCTTACTGTCCTCTGAATACTGACCCCCTACCCCTCCCTGATTGAGCTTTGGCTCAATTAGGGTTATAGGTTTTTACTAAGAAAAACCCATCCTATTATCGGAATATCCAGTTTGACAAATCGGAGCAATTCCCATATTTTCCGTATTTAATCATTCCTTAAGGAGTTTATTTATGTATCAATTTTCCGGCTTTACCTGACTTATTATAAGCAATTCTGCCCGGGTTCGGTAGGCACGGGGGTTAGCCGAAAAATTGCGTCCATTCTTTTCCGCTTGCAGCCTTTCACTTTTACAAATCGATCAGATTTCATCATGTGTCTTTTAGCCCGGATATTTCACGAAAAAATCAACGCGGAAATATGCAAAACACATAAAAAGGAGGGACTGAATTAAAATGAAAAAAAATATTTTTGCAACTCAATGGGGAATTATCGGCGTAGGAGCATTTATTGGGATTATTGCCGCCCTTTTGCAGAAGCTGGGAAATCCAGGCAACATGGGAATCTGCGTGGCCTGCTTTGAGAGAGACATCGCAGGAGCAATAGGAATTCATCGGGCAGCCGTTGTCCAGTATATGCGACCCGAAATTATCGGGTTTGTCCTTGGCTCTTTGGTTGCCGCATATATTTTTAAAGAATTCCGGCCAAGAACAGGGTCAGCTCCCATTGTCAGGTTTGTTTTAGGCGTTTTTGCCATGATCGGGGCTCTTGTTTTCCTGGGATGTCCCTGGAGGGCAATGCTGCGCCTAGCTGCTGGAGACGGGAATGCAATTTTTGGTCTGTTAGGACTAATAGGAGGTATCTGGATAGGCACGCTTTTTCTAAAAGGCGGATATAACCTGGGGCGCGTTCAGAAGACATACGCCTCGGCAGGATGGTTATTGCCTTTGACTATGTTAGGGTTTCTAATACTGATGCTCATCTTTCCTCAAATTAAGGGAGAGGCTAAAAGCGGGATCCTGTTTTACAGCGTAAAAGGCCCCGGCGTGATGCATGCTTCCCTGATCATTTCTTTGCTGGTTGGCCTTGCCATTGGATTTGCCGCACAGAGAAGCCGTTTCTGTACTATGGGCGCGTTTAGGGATTTGATCCTGTTTAAACAGGCCCATCTTTTTTTCGGTATTATTGCTCTGGTGGTAAGCGCATTTGTCGTAAATCTGATCCTTGAGCAATTCCACCCGGGCTTTGCCAAACAGCCGGTAGCCCATACCATGCAAATCTGGAATTTTGGTGGCATGGTTCTGGCAGGGCTTGCTTTTGCTCTGGCCGGGGGATGCCCTGGACGGCAGCTTTTTTTAGCCGGCGAAGGTGACGGGGATGCTGCTGTTTTTGTAATGGGCATGATAGTGGGAGCAGGTTTTGCCCACAATTTCGGCCTGGCCAGCTCGCCTAAGGGAGTTGGGCCACATGGTATTGCGGCAGTTATTATCGGTCTTATAGTCTGTCTGTTTATCGGATTTACGATGAGAAAAAGAGTAAATTAGGGAGGTAAAATTATGAATATAATTGTTGATGCCGGAGGACTCTCCTGTCCTCAACCGGTCTTGATGACGCTAAATAAAATCAAGGAAATTAAAAAAGGGGAAATACTAATAAAGGTGGATACAGACACCTCAAAAGAAAATGTGAGCCGGGCTGCCCAAAGCCAGGGCTGGGAGATTGCTGATGTTCAGGAGAATGAAGGAGGATATCAGATTGCCATTAAGAAGAATTGAGGGATTAAAAGCAGTAGTCCGTTGCAGGCGGATCAATTCCTAAATTATGAATTTTAACGGAATTATATTATAATCTTGGTAGCTTGGTGCCTTTGTGGCTGAACCATTATAAGAAGGAATAAAAAAGTGTCATTCTTAGGGTTTTTAAAACCAAAAAAACGAGAAAAATTAGTAGAATCTGATCAGGACAGAGGCATACTGGTATTTGAACATACCAGCGAGGTAATTCGTGCTGAGAGCGTTCTTAAGGCGTCAGGGTGGAAAATCCGGGTTATGGGGCCTCCGCCCGAGATTCAGAGCGGCTGCGACCTGGTTATCGAGTTTCCGCTTATAGAAGAACTGAATATCTTAAGGACTCTCCAAAAAGTCGGAGCTTCGCCTTTGGAAATAGTCCCTGTCAGCAGTCCTCTATTGCGGCCTGTGGATCTTTTTCAGATTAAGGATTTTGACCAATACCTGATGGTTCGCGCTGCCAATATGAAATTAACTGTTGAGAAAAAGAACCTGAATATCGTAAACATATCAGGTGGAGGATGCCCGGATGTTCCATATCTGGCGCAGGAAATGGTTGGCAAATCGCTCTCCAAAGCGCCTAATCCCAGGGAAATCGGTCATACCCTTTGTGGATATGCGCTGCAACTGGCTTATGAGGAGATGACACGCAAATGCTCGCCATAGTGGGAACCGTTCCTGATCAAAAGTTTCCCCTATCAACAGGTAAAGTCAGTCTGAAAGAGGATGAAATCTGGATCCAGGGGAGGCGGGTCCATGTTAACCGCGGAACTCCGGCACTGCTGGCCGCGGCTGTCAAAACCGGAGAAGCGCTGGGGCAATCGGAACTTTTTGGGTATCTAATTGGAGACATTGGTCTTGGAAAGGGCAGCCGAAATCTTTATGAATATTTGACTGAGAATCTTGGTCGATCCGAGTTTTCTGCCATCACATTTCATTATCTTCAGCCGGATGTAGACTGGCACAACCGTGTTTTATCTGCTATAAAAGAAATGGTAAAACAGCCTGTCCTGATTGCGGATGCCGGATTTATGTATGCAGCCAAAATGAGCGGTCAGGCCGCTGCATATGATCTGTTTACACCAGATGTAGGCGAGCTGGCCTTTCTGGCCGATGAAACTGCGCCTCATCCATTTTATACACGGGGCTTTATTCTTCAGGATGAAAAACGGGCGCCGGATCTGATTAAACGTGCATATGCACATAAAAATGCTTCGCGCTTTCTCCTTGTTAAGGGAAAAAAGGATTACCTATCTGACCAGGATGGAATTAAGGCAACGGTTGACAGCCCTGCCTGTGAAGCCATGGAGGCTATGGGCGGCACAGGGGATACCCTCACCGGCATTGTAGCGGCCTTGATTGAATCGGGAATGGAAATCAGCAAGGCCGCGATTGTTGCTGCAAAGGCGAATCGATTAGCCGGGTATTATGCCCGGCCGACTCCGGCTACCCAGGTGATAGAAATTATACGCCAGATACCCGGAGCGCTGGAGGAAATTTTAGAGGAGAAGGTAGCCGCCACAAAATGAAATTTATCTTTGTTTGTCCTGAGAATAACAAAATTTTTGAAAGTGATCGCTTCAGGATCATCGATGATCGAGGAATTTTGACAGACGGCTCCGGCAATAAAACCTGGGATGCAAAGGTTGAACTTTTATCTTCATGTCCATTTTGTGGAAGTAAACATATTTTTGACGTAAATGAACTTACGTGCCCGTTTACTTAGGTTAGACTGGGGAGAAAGGAGAAAAAATGCAAGAGATCGATGCCAGGGGGCTCGCCTGTCCGGCCCCGGTGCTGCAAACAAAAGCAGCCATAGAAAAAGCAAATCCGAATGTAATCAAAGTTGTCGTAGATAATGAGGCATCCAGACAGAATGTTTGCAGGTTTTTAGAATCCCGGAACTTTGAAACCTCTGTACAAGAGGAGGGGAACGATTTTCATGTTATTGGGAAGCTTAAAGAGGGTATTTCTCCTGAAATTTCGACCGATAAGAAAGCCAGCACCGATACAAAAAAAATCATGGTTATGCTAACTACTGACCGTATGGGCTTTGGCGATGATGAGCTTGGTTTAAAGCTCATGATCAGCTACATCAAGACGCTGAAAGAGATGGGACCCGAGCTATGGCGGCTGGTTTTTGTGAACAACGGCGTTAAACTGACAATTCAAGGTTCCGAGGTATTATCTGTTCTGAAAGAATATGAAAAAGACGGGCTTCATATCCTGGTCTGCGGGACGTGCCTGACCCATTTTAATCTGCTTGATAAGAAACAGGTAGGAGAGACAACTAATATGCTGGACATAGTTACAGCCATGCAGTTAGCCGACAAGGTGATTAATATATAAGGTGCGCTCATCATGATCGAAATAGATATACCGGGTTTTGGCATATTGCGGCTCAAGTACCTGGTTTTGGATTATAACGGCACGATAGCTGTTGACGGCCAACCTGTTCAGGGGGTGAAAGAACGTTTAATAGCTCTTGCGCGGCACGTCGAAATCCACGTCCTGACAGCAGATACATTTGGAGGGGTCGAGAAAAAGCTCTCAGATATTCCATGCAAGATACATGTCTTACCGGTTGAAGCTCAGGATAAAGCGAAAATGGAATATATAGATAGACTGGGCGCGGACAGGGCCGTATGCATTGGAAACGGCCGCAACGACGTTATGATGCTAAAAAAGGCGGCTCTTGGCATAGCGGTTGTCCAGGATGAGGGAGCGGCTGCCTCTGCTGTTTTGTCTGCGGACGTGGTGGTAACCGACATATTGTTCGCATTTGATCTTCTCACAAACCACATGCGTCTAACTGCGACATTGCGCTCATAAAAAGTTTTTTCAATAAAGGAAATAAAAAATGGTGGAACGGAAAGCAAAGAAACTTCGCCTTACTGAAACGGTTGCCGGTTCAGGCTGAGCTTCGAAATTGCCTCCAGGGGACCTGGAGAGGGCATTATGCGGACTTGAGTTTCCGACCGATCCAAATCTTATTGTTGGTTTGGACAGGGCGGATGACGCCGGAGTTTATAAAATCACGGATGATATCGCCATTATCCAGACCGTGGATTTTTTCACGCCGATTGTAGATGATCCATACTGGTTCGGACAGATAGCCGCTGCCAATGCATTAAGCGATGTCTATGCCATGGGCGGTATTCCCAAGACAGCCATGAATCTTGTAGCGTTTCCGTTAAAAGATATGGATATGTCCGTTCTCCGCCAGATCATCCAGGGAGGGCTGGATAAGATGAAAGAGGCCGGCGTGGTTCTTGTGGGCGGACACAGTGTGGAAGATAAAGAACTGAAATACGGTCTGTCGGTTACCGGCTTTGTTCACCCTGAACGTGTCCTTACAAAGAAGGCTCTTAAGACCGGAGATCGTTTAATACTTACCAAGCCGCTTGGCACCGGTATTATTAACACAGCTATTAAAGGGGGGCTTGCTTCCGGGCAAGCCATAGAATTTGTTACACATCTTATGGCTGCACTTAACCGGGATGCAGCTCAGGTAATGGAAGGGTTCCCCGTTCACGCCTGCACCGATATTACCGGTTTTGGCCTGATAGGTCATGTTGCTGAAATGGTTGTAGATTCCGGATTCGGAATCGGCCTCTGGTCTGAAAAGATACCGATAATTCCCGAAGCCTTTGATTATGCGGCAATGGGTTTGATACCGGCGGGAGCCTATAAAAATAGGGAGTTTCGTGAGGGTATGGTCGATATTTCTTCTTCCGTAAAACAGGCTGTTCTGGATATCATGTATGATCCTCAGACCTCCGGGGGGTTGCTGATTTGTGTGGAAAGGGAAAGCGCGGGCGATCTGGTAAATGAATTAAAGGAAAAAGGGATAGATGATGCCGCAGTTATCGGAGAAGTTTTGTCAGAACCAAAAGAAAAAATTATTGTGAGTTAGAAGTCCTCACCAAAAATACATCCTCACGGAGGCAGGAACAAAACGTGGTAAAATTTATGAATAAGGTGAAGAAAACTAAAGCAAAAGTGCGATTGATCCGTTATACCGGCGCTCCAGGCGAGCTGATCGCTTCTGCTGCCAGGCTCTGTTATGCAGAAGAAACGGAAACGATTTTTGACCAGGATCCTGGCCAGGCAGAGAAGTTTGTTGGAATGTTGCGTGATATGGGGCACATGAGTCCGATTGAGCATTGTGTTTTTACCTTTTATATTGAGGGCGTATCACGAGCAATGACCCACCAGCTTGTCCGACACAGGCTGGCCAGCTATTCGCAGCGGAGCCAGCGATACGTGACACATGGTGGTTTTGATTATGTCATTCCTCCGCAGCTTAAAGGAAAAAAAGTTAAAGATAATGGCGCAGAGGTAGATGCGGAAAGGTACTTTGAGGAGACTATTGGATACCTGGCCGGACGTTATGTTAAACTCAATGAGGCTTTAGGAAGCAGCGGAGAATCGAGTAATGAGGATGCCCGCTATGTGCTCCCAAATGCCTGTGAGACCAAAATCCTGATGACTATGAACGCCAGAGTACTTCTGCATTTTTTTGAAGAAAGGCTCTGCCTGCGCGCTCAGTGGGAAATTCGCGGCGTTGCAAACCAGATGCTGATGCTTGCGCGTGAGGCATGTCCAAGCGTCTTTAATGAAGCAGGCCCGAAGTGTATACGTCTTGGTAAATGCCCTGAAAAAAAGTTGACATGCGGAAAATTTGAAAAAATAAAGAAACGCTACGCTAAGCTTAAAAAATTAGTGGCATAAGCGCTAAAATGAACATCGAACCATACCAGCTTGAGATACCCCACGGAATGGGCAACGCTGATGCCTGAAGGTTTTATCAATGAATAGCGGCGCTTTGAAAATATTGAGACCGACTGAGCCCACATTTTGAAAATCTGGAGATGCTTCTTAAAACTATGCCATTTTTTAAAATAGCTTGATTTTAATTTTAAAGTAGATTATTATACAAAATAATCATGAAGCCTTGTTTTTATTGGCAGGCTGGTTTTACTTTGAGGTGAGGGCCCATTTGTCAAAAATGGCACCTGAAGTTTGGAACCATGAAAATATTTGAAAGGAGGGTGTCACTATGGCTAATGGAATTGTGAAGTGGTTTAATGAGCGCAAGGGTTACGGCTTTATTCAGCAAGAAGATGGAACAGATGTATTTGTTCATCATTCTGGGATCAATGCAACCGGCTTTAAGACGCTGAACGAGGGCGACCGCGTTACTTTTGACGTAGAGCAAGGGGAAAAAGGCCCTGCTGCTGTAAATGTAACTGTCGTTTAACTTGCTGTTTTCAAAAAAAGAAAGGGCATTCCACCGATTTATATGGTATGCCCTTTTTACTTTGAACCCTGTCCGAAAATTCTGATCCTGTTGCAGCGTAACAGTTGAGCTATTTGCCTTTGATATCAGCTTTTAGAAATTTCTTTAAGCCCTCGAGAGTGCCCTTCCATACAGCGCCATCTCCCGCCATTATTGATACTATTATTTCTTCTTCTACGCTGACCTCCATGGCAATCTCTTCTTCTCCAATCGTAAACAAAGCTTCTCCCCATCGTTCCGCCGGAATACCCGTTGTTTCACAGTCATAATCCGTTCGGATTTCTCCAACCATTCTAATTTCACTCATGATCGCCTCCTAAATTTATGTTGAAAATTTGAATTATTCAGCCCCAGATCTACGCAGATCATCACTGATATTTTTTCTTTTATTATCATATACGTAACCGTTCACGAAATGCTGAAATTAGAAATTGGAAATTCGGGCTTAATCTCTCCCCAATTTCCAATTTCAAGTTTCAAGTTTCAAGCCGTGAACGGCTACTTTGTATTTAAACCTATCTGCGTTCATCTGTGTGAATCTGTGGCTGAATGGTTACGAAAATTTATACTTCTCAAACGATCTGAAACTTCCCTCGTCAATCTGAGTACCTTTTTTGCATGATCAAAAGTCAGTGAGCCTGTGCCGCAACTCGGGGTTATCAGGGATTGTTTAAAAATATTTGACTTGTCTATCCCAAGCTTTTCGATTTTACAGACTTTATCCTGCCAATTTGCTACCAGAGAATCTGTTGTTTCCTTTTCAATATCTATTGGACTTGAAGTCGGCACAATTCCCCATGCAAAAATACGGCCGGAATCGATAAATTTCCTGATTTGATCAGGATAAAGAATAAATCTGTCAAAAAAAGAATATGCATCAAAGCTGACAATATCTACGGAAGATTGCAACACGAGAGACCAGTCGGCATTGGCGCATACATGTATTCCTGCAAGCCCGCCTTCGGAGTGTACGGCTTCAATCACTTCTTCAAAGCAGCTTGAAATTTCATCACGTGATATACTGATAAATGCAGATGAGCCAAAACCGGCAAGCGCTGGTTCGTCAAAAAAAATCATGGCAGGTCGTCCGAATTTTGAAAGTTGCCTGACCTGCCATGCGGCTCTTAGAGATAAAAGCTTTACTGCCGCATCCCTTAACTGTTCATTATAAAAAATTGCCCTTCCATCCTGATCGCAAACACCAATACCAAAGGTAACAGGGCCTGTTATTTGGCCCTTAACTGCACAGGGAAAATCGGAGAGTCCGTTTAATTGATTCATAAATTCAAAAAAACCCATGCCTGTATCTTTTGTCATGGCAAATCTTGAAGATAAAAGATCACTTTTTTGTTCGACTACCGACATATAGTCTTCATAAAACCGGAGAAGATCATCATCAAAATTTTTACTTGAAACATTTATGAAAGCCTTGTCTTTTTCTATTGTAAAACCGGGCATGCCCGGCAGAAATTGTGCGAGCATACCTTCTTCTTTATAAACCGGCAGTTGAATCCATAATGGGATTTCAGGAGTATATTTGAAAACAAGCCTTGCGGCTTCCGCATGATTATTCATAGGAAGGCTTCCGATCAGAACAGGCAGACAATCAGCTTGAAATTTATCCATGATAAAGCAGACTCCCTTAAGAATTGTTGATTTATGATTGTTGTATCGCTCCTGCCGCGACTTGCGCGAGCACGGCGGGTCGCTCTATCATTTTTTATAAAATTGATAGAATTCCTTAAATCCAAAATCCAAGATTCCCTGATGTCCATCCACAAGTGGTAGATTTTGGTTCCTGGCAAGGCTCGAGCGTTTTTGCAACCACAGGCATAGTGCGCCTATTCCGAGGATTGCAAAAAAGCGAGAACGCCGCCAGGGGCCGAAAGATGCCATTTGTGGATGGACACTCCCTAATATCATGAGCAAGGGAATATTACAAGGTATTGAACTGCAAAAGCGAGTGCATTTCCTGTCCTGCTTTAAAGCTGAATAAAACAGCATTAATAATGAATCTGTCTGTGAGTTGTAAAATATTGACACTTAATCAATCCGGTGTTATATATTATTATAATTGATGCATTTGTAAAAAGTCATAAAAGCACACTTTCGTCATTCCAGTGAAAACGGGGCACGTATTGACACGAAGTGAAGCGTCAGCGCTAACCTTTAGCGCTATCCAGTAATTACAAATAGTTGTCTCTGTGTTCTCTGTGCGCTCTGTGGTAAATTGTACTTTTTACGAGATTGTCAAAATCAACTGTATTACATAGGAGGATTGTATGTTTGGAATTGGAATGCCTGAACTTATCATCATACTTGTTATTATACTGATTATTTTTGGAGCTGGAAAACTTCCGGAAATAGGAGCGGGTATGGGTAAGGCAATAAGAAATTTTAAGGGAGTTTCAGATGACGAAGAGACTAAGAAGACTGACAAGCTTGATCAGGATGATAAATCCTGATAGAAAGCGCCTCTTCGTGTTGTTGATAGCTTTTTTCACCAGAAAATATTATTGTTGCCTTAATGTACAAGAGTTGCAGATATGAGTATTTGGGATCGCAAAAAACCTTCTTTTGGGTTTATCTCAACAAGATTTTCCGGATTAGACGGGGTGTCCCTTGAAACAGGCAAATGGGCAGATATGCTTACATCCAAAGGCTGCTCAGTATATTTTATGGCAGGAATGCTGGATACAGATCCTGCAATCTCTCATCTTGCGTCCAAGGCATTTTTTAAACACGAAGAAATTGTTAAAGTTCAGCGCGCTATTTTTGTTGAAAAAAAACGGACTCCTGAAGTCAGCAGGAGAATTCAGGAGCTTAAGGAAGAGCTAAAGGCTGAAATTCGAAAATTTCATAAAAAATTCGGATTTGAAATACTTGTTGTCCAAAATGCACTGGCAATTCCTGTAAATATTCCCCTTGGTCTCGCTATTACTGAATTCATAATTGAGACTGGAATACCCACCATTGCCCATCATCATGATTTTTTCTGGGAACGGGAAAGATTTTACAGCCCTATTGCAACAGATTACTTAAGGGCTGCATTTCCTCCGGTTCATCCTAAAATCCAGCATGTAGTGATTAATTCCATAGCAGGGCAAAAGTTTGGGAGTTATACAGGATCAACCTGGACATTAATACCAAATGTGGTTGACTTTAAAGTTCTTCCGCCTGAAATAGATAATTTTAATCGTGACTTAAGAAAGGAAATCGGTCTTGATGAAGACTCGCTTCTCGTGCTTCAACCAACAAGGGTTATTTCAAGAAAAGGAATCGAAACCGCTGCCGAACTGGTAAAAAGACTTGATCATCCAAAGGCCTCCCTTGTGATATCTCACAAAGCCGGAGATGAAGGCCAGGATTATTTAATGCGCATCGAAGAGTTTGTTAAATTAATCGATGTTGATCTAAAGATAATTGCAGATAGAATCAGTTTGAAAAGAGGTATTGATAAAAACGGCAAAAAAATATATACATTATGGGATGTGTATCAACATGCCGATCTCGTGACCTATCCCTCTGCATATGAAGGTTACGGCAATGCCTTTGTTGAAGCTATTTACTTTAGAAAGCCTATAGTTATCAACAGGTACTCAATTTTTGTAGCCGACATTGAACCCAAGGGTTTTGATGTTATATCTTTTGACAACTATATAACCAAACAAACTATAAATAAAATAAACGAGCTTTTAGGAAATCCTGAGCGGATAGCTCAAATGGCAGAAAAAAACTACATGTTAGGATGGCGTTATCTTTCATATGAAATGTTAGAAGAAAAAATTGAGCAGCTTCTAATTAACTATTACGGATCATAGCAAGCGTTTACGGAACGTTATTTTTTTGATTGACAAGTGTGGTTTGCTTGATTATATTGCGCAAGTTTTTTTGTATTCTAAAAGGCTGGTTTTGATTAATCCCAGCCTTTTTTTTATTAAACCAATATGTTGGAAAGGAGGTGATTCCGATGGTTTGTGCAACGATAAAAAAAGGTGTTGAGTGTCCTTTTATGACAAATAGAGGATGTTCATACAACGGCGGGATTTGCCATGAGATCGTTGAGCAGTGCAATGGTTGTGATCGCAGCGCCGAGTTTTCATCCAGATGGTACTGTACAGCATATCCTGATCCTTCATTGAAGTGGAAAAACGGGAATTGCAACTTTGCATCTCATGTAAAAGCTTCTTCTACTGCCTCAAAAACGAAAATCAATCCCCTTAAGGCATCTAAAAGAGGTAATAGGTAATATTTGATTTTTGATCTCCAGGCGAACCCCGCTCAGGTATTGAGCGGGGTTTTTTTATGTCATCCTTCCTGTGAAGACTGCTCCTATTCCCTGTTTTTTTTCAGATTCTTTTTTCTTGACATTTTTCTCATCTAAATTATAAAATTTAATGTTTATTACTTTGTAAAAAGTCGGTTTTGCACCACAGAAATCACATAGTATATCTCTGTATTCTCTGTGTTAAATTATACTTTTTACAAATTCATCGATTGGGAGATTGAATATGAATCCTATTGCAAAACAGCTTAACAACACGATCGAGACGGACAATCCATTTCTCATGGAAATGTTGTCCGATATAGGGAAAAACCTCTTTTTCCCTAAGGGGATATTAAGCCAGAGCGCTGAGGCAAAAAAGAAGGCTCACAAGTTAAACGCAACAATAGGCATCGCTACTGAGAAGGGTAAGACTATGCGTCTTTCCTCGGTTATGGATGCGATAAACGGCATCAGGGCAAAAGAGTCATTAACCTATGCGCCATCTTATGGAATTCCTGCTTTGAGAAAGATCTGGCAGGATTCCATATTTGAAAAAAACCCTTCTCTTGCAGGCAAAAAAATAAGTCTTCCTGTTGTTGCGTGCGGCATAACGCATGCAGTCAGTGTGTTCGCAGATATCTGGATAGACCCTGGTGATGTGATCATAGTGCCGGATATGATGTGGGGAAACTATAACCTTATTTTGAATGTCAGAAAAGGCGGGATAATCAGCCGGTATCCAATGTTTTCAGAAGAAGGAGGGTTTAATCTCGCGGCCTTTGAAGAAAAGGTTCTCAATGAGGCAAAAAACCGTGACAAGATTACAGTGCTGCTCAATTTTCCGCACAACCCCAGCGGCTATACTGTTACCGAAAAAGAAGGGTCAGCCATTGTAAAAATTCTAACTGATGTGGCTGAAAAAGGCACAAACGTAATTGTTGTTGCCGATGATGCCTATTTTGGGCTTTTTTATGAAGATGCTGCCATAAAAGAATCGATTTTTGCGCGTCTTTGCTCCGCGCATCCCAGGCTGCTTGCAGTTAAGCTGGATGGCGCCACAAAAGAAAATTATGTGTGGGGTTTACGCGTTGGTTTTATTACATATGGATGCGTGGTCGAAGGAGATCCGGCGCCCGTATATGATGCGCTTGAGAAGAAGACGGCGGGATGCGTTAGAGGCTCCATATCCAATGCTTCCCATCTGGGCCAGACTATTATATTAAAGTCTATGCAGGACCAAAGATATCATACAGAAAAAAAAGAAAAATTTGAAATACTTAAAAGCAGGGCAAAGCGCGTAAAAGAAACCCTTTTAGATCCAGGATACAAAGATGCATGGGATGTTTATCCGTTTAATTCAGGCTATTTTATGTGCATTAAGCTCAAAACCGTAGATGCTGAAACACTCCGTGTTCACCTGCTCGAAAAATACGGAGTCGGGCTTATTTCCATAGGAAAGAAAAATTTAAGAATAGCCTTTTCCTGCCTCGAGGAAACCGATATCAGGGAACTGTTTGATATAGTTTTGCAAGGGGTTGAAGATCTGATGGCGTCGTAAAAAGTCCCATCTACTGCGTTGTAGTATTTTTTCAGACACTCGGTATACTACATGTATCGCCTCATTCCTGAAAAATCGCTATGCCTTGCATATGGACCTTTATACTTAGCCATCTATAGTTAATGAATTCGTGAAAAGTTGAAATTATTCGGTTCACTTTAGTAGCTTTAAACCTTTTTTATATTTCGTGCTTTCCTAATTTCGTGTTTTCGTGATTGTTTTTTTGCCAAGAAACTAAAATGTTACAAATAATTTAACATGCGATTTAAAAAATGGTTTGAAACGATTGCCGGCAAAGACAGTTCTGCAAATATTGCTCTTGCGGGCAAACGGGTATTTTATTTTGCACTAATAGGTATAATTGCCGGATTAGGCTCAATTCTTTTCCATTATCTTTGCCAGCTCGGAAGTCATTTCTTTATGGATTTTATAGCCGGTTATCGACCTCCTTCCCCTGCCGGCGAACATCATCTGATTCCATCAAGCGGCACTTCATTCAATCGATTAATTCTATTGTTTCTTCCTGCTTTTGGCGGCATATTAAGCGGATGGCTGGTATATACCTTTGCTCCTGAAGCTGAAGGCCACGGCACTGATGCCGCTATTGATGCATATCATAAAAAAGGGGGTTTTATACGGAGCAGGGTGCCTCTGATTAAAACCATAGCCTCAGCGCTAACCCTCACAACAGGAGGTTCCGGTGGGAGGGAAGGGCCTATAGCCCAGATAGGCGCCGGATTCGGTTCATTTCTGGCGACAAAGCTAAACCTTTCAGACCGGCAGCGCAGGATAATGATGGCGGCAGGAATAGGAGCCGGCGTCGGCAGTATCTTCAGGGCTCCGCTGGCCGGAGCTCTTTTTGCTGCTGAAGTGCTTTACAGAGACCCGGAGTTTGAATCTGATGTCATTATACCTGCCGGCATCTCTTCGGTTGTTGCTTACTGCGTTTTTTGTCTGGTGTTTGGGTGGGGGTCTTTGTTTGAGTCCCCTGATTATAGATTCAGCAATCCATTAGAATTGGGACCATATATTGTTCTTGCATTTATTATTGTAGGGACAGGTTTTTTATATATCAAATCTTTTTATGGTGTAACCGCTCTTTTTAAATCCTGGAACATTCCGAATCATATAAAGCCCGCTATCGGAGGGCTCTGTACAGGGATAATTGGTTTTTTTTTGCCACAGACGCTATCCTTTGGTTACGGTTTTGCCCAGAAAGCGCTTGATAACGAACTTACCATTCCGTTTTTGTTCTTTCTCGCTTTTGGTAAAATAATTACAACCTCATTTTCCATAGGTTCCGGGGGAAGCGGCGGTGTATTTGGTCCGTCAATTGTAATAGGGGGAGCGATAGGCGGAGTTGTGGGAAAACTGTTTCACTTAATCATGCCTGGTATTGTAACAGCGCCCGGTGCGTTTGTTGTTGTCGGGATGGCAGGGTTTTTTACCGCTGTTTCAAACACACCGGTTTCAACAATTATTTTTGTCAGCGAAATGACCAATTCATATCATTTGCTTTTGCCAAGCCTGCTTGTATGCTCTTTATCCTATCTCGCGGCACAAAAATGGACCATTTATCAAAAACAGGTCAAAAACAGGATAAGTTCTCCTGCCCACGCCGGTGAGTTTTTTGTGGATATTTTACAGACCATAAAGATCATGGACCTGATGCACCTTGTGAAAAAAGTAGAGCTTATTCCTCAGGATATGACTTTTCTGGATTTCAAGAGGTATTTTTCCGAAACAAAACAGCACTATTTCCCGGTTATGGATAACAATAAAAGGCTGGCCAGCATTTTTTCCAGCACTGATGTCAGGGCAGTACTCTTTTCAAAGGAAATAGAGCATCTTGTTTTGATGCAGGATGTCGGCACTTCTGATATAATTGTAGTAACTAAATCAGACGATCTGAACACAGCTCTTCAAAAATTTACAACAAAAAATATTGATAGTCTTCCTGTTGTCGAGGAAGATGATCATGGTATTCTCCTCGGAATGCTGAACAGAAGAGAAGTGATTGCATTTTACAACCAGCAGGTACAACAGCTCAAAAACAGAGCTAAAGAATAAAGAAAGAGAGGCCTGGAAGATAGGAGGCTACTTTACACGGATTAATTCTCCGGAAACATCTTGGGAAGCAACGGTAATCCGTGTCCTGGAATGAGTTATTGCCCGCCCAACAACATTTAAGGCTTTTTCAGGTGTATTGTTTGTTTCGCTCATGTGAGCCAGAATTACGTGTTTAAGCCTGTCATGCTGCACTTCATGTAAAAGATTTTTCGAATCCTCGTTGGAAAGATGACCTGTTCTGTCCCTGATGCGTTGTTTTAAAGGCCATGGATAAGGACCGTTTTGAAGCATGTCAGGATCGTGATTAGCTTCAAGAATTAATAATGTACAATCCTTAAGATGTTCTTTAACCATAGCTGTCGCTATTCCGAGATCTGTTGCTATTCCTATCTTTGTATTGTTAAGGCATATAGTAAAGCCCGCCGGATCTTCTGCATCATGAGATATGGAGAAGGGATGTATTTTTAAGTTGTTGATAGCAAAGGGTGAACCTGTATCAAAATTCACAATATTTTGAATGTTCCCGATATATGATGAACTGGCTTCTATGGTTTTGCGGTTGATATAAACAGGCAGACCAAAACGTCGGGAAAGGATTCCAACGCCCTGAATATGGTCATTATGTTCATGTGATACAAGGATGGCGTCCAGATCTTCAGGGCAAAGCCCCTTTGATTTCAGCCTGCGCTCGATTTCTATTCCTGAAAGGCCGGCGTCAACAAGTATAGAGGTTAAGCCGTCTGAAATATATATAGCGTTGCCCTTGCTGCCGCTTGCCAGCACACATACTGATAAATTATGGTCATTATCAGGCATAGTCAAATTATCATCCCCGGAGGAGGTGGCTCGTTTTTGTAGTTCTGCAAGGCACCCTGTTTTGAGTGCCTAAAGTGAGCTAAAGTGCCTAAAATGCCTAAAATGCCTAAAGTTGTGGTACGCCTTCGGCGTGCTGATTATAACTTTTAATAGACACGTTAGCTCATTTAAAAACCCTGGCAAAAAACAATCAACGCTAATGAAGTATGAAGCAACTAAAATTTATGAATTAATGGAGCAAAGCGACACCTTAACTTTAGGCACTTTAGCTCATTTTAGGCACTTGCAACTAATCTTTTACAAGCCTGTATGCCCGAAACCGCCTGTATTGCGGTCGGTTTCGTCTAACTGCTTAACAACTTTTAACTTTGCCTGGTAAACCCTTTTAATGACCATCTGTGCGATCCTGTCGCCCCTGTGAAAAGTATAGGCGTTTTTTCCCAGATTTATAACAGGCAACATTATTTCGCCACGATAGTCCGAGTCTATTGTGCCGGGTGAATTAATTAACCCTATGCCATACTTTGCGGCCAATCCGCTTCTTGGACGGATCTGGGCTTCAAACCCTTCCGGGATGGCCATGGCAAAACCGGTTGGTATCAAGGCAATTGCTCCAGCTTCAAGGACAACATCATTTTCAATGGCAGCACATATGTCCATACCGGCGGATTGGGGAGTCATGTAACACGGCAAAGGTATATCTCCATGTAATTCCGGCCTTAAACGAAGAAATTCAATAGTGGGAGTGAAATTGTTCATTTTTCAAAAAAACATATCTCACGCGCAAAGGCGCAAAAGTTATACTTATAGGTCACAAAAATCTGTGAAATCTGCGTAATCTGTGGATTAAAAGGTTAAACTGTTTTTTAACAATGTATTATCTCTAACCGGTCCAAGTGATGTCAGGGCAAGACGTTTTGACTGAAAAAGGTTTTCAGCAAGATTCAGGATATCATTTTTTGAAACCGTATCAATGTTATCCACAACCTCCTGCATGGGGATATAACGCCCGAAATGGATCTCATTCTGGGCAAGCCTAACCATCTGGTTGTCGCTGCTCTCCGATGCCAGCAGAAGATTTCCTTTTGTATATTCTTTTGCATTGTGCAGTTCTGTTGAGCTTACCCGCTTTTCTTTTAATTTGCGCATCTCATTTAAAATAAGCTCTGTTGAGACCTGTGCGTTTTCAGGGTCAATACCTGCGTAGACACCGAACATGCCTGTATCAATGTGAGAAGATATAAAGGAGTAAACAGAATAGGCGAGCCCCCTTTGCTCACGTATTTCCTGAAAAAGTCTTGAACTCATGTTGCCGCCTAATATGGTGTTCATGAGTGAAAAGGCATAACGTTGCTCGTCGGTTGCTGGTAATCCTTTTGTTCCTATACAAATATGAACCTGTTCCAGATTCCTGTAGTGCATATCAACACTGGAAATGCTTTCCGGAGTTGTCCGCTCAGGCAACCCTTTGCCGGATGTAATAGATTCAAAGGCAGGGCCGATTATATCAACTATACGGTCATGCTCAATATTGCCCGCAGCAGAAATGACAATATATCCAGGCTGATAAAGGCGGTAAAAAAATTCTTTTATTGCATCTGCATCAAAATTTGTGACATTTTCACGGCTTCCCAGAATCGACCGGCCCAGCGGATTGTCACCCCAGAAGTTATTATTCGTCAGGATATGTATATATTCCTCGGGGCTGTCTTCAACCATCCCTATTTCCTGCAAAATAACCTGTCGTTCATTTTCAACCTCTTTTGCATTAAACACTGAGTTTAAAAAAATATCGGAGAGAATATCGACAAGTATCTCTATATGGGTATCCATTACCTTTGCGTGGAAGCAGGTGTTTTCCATGCCTGTAAAGGCATTTGAATGACCGCCTATTGCATCAAATTCCCTGGCAATCTGAAATGCCGACCGTTTTTTTGTGCCTTTAAAAATCATGTGCTCAATAAAATGAGAAAGCCCGTTTTCAGCCAGCCTCTCATCGCGAGCGCCAACATTTACCCATATACCCATTGACACGGAACGTACATAAGGCATCTTTTTTGTAAGAATCCTGATGCCGTTTTGAAGGACGGTTTTATTTACTGTCTGAATCATTTTTATCTTCCAGAACTGCCTTGCGGCTCAGACGGATTTTCCCGTCCCTTGTAATTTCAAGAACCTTTACTTTAATAATTTCGCCTTCTTTTACAACATCTGTAACCTTAGCCACGCGGTTTGGCGCAAGTTGTGAGATGTGGACAAGACCGTCTGTGCCGGGCATTATCTGCACAAATGCTCCAAAATCCATTATTTTTACCACTTTTCCTTCATAAATAACTCCAACTTCAGGTTCTAAAACAAGTTCTTTTACCCTGTTTAAAGCTGCATCTCCTTCTGTTTTCGAGAAAGCTGCAATTTTCACCATGCCTGCATCATCTATTTCTACCTGTGTGTTTGTTTCACTTTGAATGGATCTGATTGTTTTTCCACCCGGCCCGATAATATCACGAATCTTGTCAGGGTTAATCTTTAAAGTAATTATTGTCGGAGCATAAGAAGAGATTTCATCGCGAGGTTTTTCAAGTGATTGCAGCATTTTTTCAAGGATAGACAGCCGGCCTGAACGGGCCTGTTCAAGAGCTTTTCCCATGATATCCCTGGTTAGTTCATGAATTTTAATATCCATCTGAAGAGCGGTAATACCCTCTTTTGTGCCAGCCACCTTAAAATCCATATCTCCGGCATGATCTTCTTCACCTAAAATATCCGTCAGGATAACTACATTATCTCCTTCTTTAACCAGACCCATTGCAATGCCGGAAACAGGCGCTGATATGGGAACTCCTCCGTCCATTAAAGCTAAAATACCGGAACATACGGTTCCCATGGATGAGGAACCGTTTGATTCTAAGACCTCAGAGACAATTCGGATAGTATAATCAAAATCTTCCTTGGCCGGCAGGACATTTTCTATAGCTCTTGTTGACAATCCACCGTGTCCAATATCCCTGCGGCTTGGTCCGCCTGCCCGTTTTACTTCTCCAACCGAATATGGCGGGAAGTTGTAATGCAGCATAAACGGTCTGAATTCTTCTCCTAATAATGTTTCCACCCTCTGTTCATCCCTGCCCGAACCAAGGGTCAAAACTCCTAATACCTGGGTTTCTCCGCGTGTAAAGAGGCCGCTGCCGTGAGGCCTGGGCAAAATGCCCACATCGCATGTGATCGGCCTTACTTCGTCAAACTTCCTGTTGTCGATTCTGCGTCCATTTTTCAGGATAAGTTCTCGAATTGTTTTTTTTCTAATATCCTTTATAATATCACTTACTTCGGTTTTTCGTTCAGAATATTCCTCTCCAAGTTTTTCAAATATAGCGGATTTAGCTGCTCTAAGCGCTTTATTCCGTTCTATTTTTCCTGTTGCCTGGAGGGCGTCTTGTATGAGAGATGTTGCTTCGGAAGTAACCTTTTTGACAAGATTTTCATCCTTTTCAGGTAGCGCAAATGAACGCTTTGGCACTCCATTAGTTTCTCTTAATTTGGATTGCATATCTATTATCGGCTGCATTGCCTCGTGACCGAAGAAGATGGCCTCTAACATATCCGCTTCACTAACGATCTTGCTTCCTCCTTCAACCATAACAACACCGGATTTTGAACCGGCTACAACAATATTGATATCGCAATTCTCATATTCACTTATTGCGGGATTGATTATAAATTGTCCGTCTATACGGCCAACGCGAACAGAGGCAATCGGTCCCGCAAACGGGATGTCTGATATTTCGATGGCAGCCGAAGCTCCTATCATTGCCAGAACATCAGGATCGTTTTCCTGGTCCATGGACAGCACCACAGCAATAATCTGGGTTTCGCTGCAATAACCTTTTGGGAACAGAGGACGAATAGGGCGGTCAATCTGTCTCGCGGTTAATATTTCTTTTTCGCTGGGTCTTCCGATTTCGCGTCTGAAATAATTGCCGGGTATTCGGCCAGCCGCGTAAATCTTTTCCTGATATTCAACCGAAAGAGGCAGAAAATCTACTGATCGTTCTTCTTTGGCAGACACAACGGAAACCAGAACAATTGTTTCTCCATATTGAACGACCACTGAACCGGAAGCCTGTTTTGCAATTTTGCCTGACCGGATACTCAGAGTTTTACCCCCGATTTCCGTTTTAAATACATTTTCCATATATTCCTCCAAAAAAAAGCGACTTCAAGCCAATCGTTACGCAAAAAGTCGCATATGCTGAAACGTTGAAATTAGTAAACGGCTACCTTATCTTCGAAGCCCCATGTCTTTAATTATGGTGCGGTATCGTTTTATATCATTGTTTTTTACGTAATTTAAGAGTCTGCGTCGTCTGCCGACCAGTATCAACAAACCTCTTCTGGAATGATGATCCTTTTTGTGAATTTTCAGGTGTTCTGTAAGATATAAAATGCGATGTGTCAGAAGTCCGATTTGTACTTCAGGTGAACCTGTATCTGTTTCATGCAGTTTAAATCGATCAATCAGCTCCTTTTTGTTTTCTGCAGTTTGAACCACTTCTATTGCCTCCTTATTTTTTTATATTTTTTTTTATACAGCTACTTAAATATGATGCACCTGTAAAAAGCATCGAAATCGTCATGCCGGACTTGATCCGACATCCAGAACTTATTGGAAAAACTGGATAGCGCTAAGGCTTCACTGCGTGCCCGGCTTTCGCCGGAATGACAAAAGTGCGTGTTTTTTGATTTTTTACGAAGCCATCAAATAATATATATATCTTTCAGATTGCATTAACAATAATAATATTATTTATTAAAAACACAGCAATAATTATATTTGTCACTATCTTTTTTAAAGTTTAATACAGCTATAAGATCCTTATTAGTATCAAGAATTTTGATAAAAGCATCCTCGTTCTTTGCATGCTTGCCGATACCGTCAAGCATGGTTATTGTATTGCCATGAATTATTTTATCTGTCAAAGCCTTATCGGCAATATGTTCAGGCATATTCTGCAGGGTATCTGCCATGCTTATAATACGGCCTGACAGCTTGTTTGACAAAGCAAGCCTTTCCAGCTCCGGCAAGGTTAATGACTCCTTAATTGTAAACCAGCTGCTCTCAATCCTTCTGAGTTCTTTCAGGCATCCACCGCATCCAAGAACTTTACCGATATCCGAACAAAGTGTTCTTATGTAAGTTCCTGCGGAGCAGGATACCTCAAAACGTATTGCCGGCAGATCTGTTTCAAGTATGTTAATGCTTGAGATGAAAATTTGTCTTGCCGGTTTTTGAACAGGCTTGCCTTTTCGGGCAAGCTTGTAAAGGGGAACTCCTTTGTGTTTTAAGGCCGAATAAACCGGCGGCAGCTGTTTAACATCCCCTTTAAATTTGTTAAATGCCGTCCGCAGATGTCTGTCGGAAAACCCGATTTTATCACATGTGGAAATGATATTTCCTGTAAAATCCTGTGTGTCTGTTTCAACTCCAAGCTGAATAACCGCTTCATATTTTTTATTTCCGTGTAATAAAAACCTGGCCAGTTTTGTTGCATCATTGATACAGCATACGATAACGCCTGTTGCAAACGGATCAAGGGTGCCGGTATGTCCGGCCTTTCCGGCGTTCAGCAGCGCCTTTACACGCGCCACGACTCGAGCTGAAGTTATACCTGCCGGTTTGTCAACGACTATAACACCGTTTATACTGTGGACAGTCATAATTATAGAAGTGTTAAGTTAAGAAAATCCCTAATCCTCTGACATTCTGACTGTTTCAAAAACCGCAGTTTATAATCATGCAAAGCATGATGGTCTCGTAAAAAGTCAAAAAACTGCTATTTGCGAAATGTGTCAAGTGTTTGATATAATAACTAACTATTTTATCTTAACACCTAACACTTAACACTTAACACTTAACACTTTGATGAATTCGATTTTTACGAATTCATCAAAGTGTTTCAGCAAGGCTGAAAATGCGTTTTTTTAAATCAACCACCTTAGACTCAATACTAAATCCTGCTGCCCTGGGATGTCCGCCACCGCCAAAAGAGGCGGCGATTGCGGCCACATCAACTGTTTCGTCGGAACGGAGGCTTACATGGAAACGTTGACCCCGCTGGGGCTGGGTTGATTTTTCTTTGCCGTCCATCTGTTCCTGTATCAAAACCGCAAGCTTAATATTCTCTATGTTTTTAATATAGCTTATAAGGCCGTTAATATCCTCGGGCAGGGTGCCGGTTTCATAAAGCATGCTCTGAGTCAGAGTCATCAATGACAGTTTTCCATTCTGTGAAATTTCAATAGATTCAATGGCCAGGTTGATAAGCTTTAATTGACCTAACGAATATGTCCCGTATATATGTTTCGCAGCATAATAGGGATCGACTCCCAGCGCGGCCATTTCCGCACAAATTTCAAAAGCGGCTCTGTTTGTATTGGAAAAACGGAATGAACCTGTATCGGTCAAAATCCCTGTGTATATTGATGTGGCGGCGCTTAAGTTAATCGGCACGTCCATCTTTTTAAACAGGCGGTAAATGATTTCAACGGTGGCGCATGCAGAGGTATCTATCAACTGAAAATCACCAAAGCGTGTATTGGTGATGTGGTGGTCAATGTTAATTACAACAGGTATCCGGTTTACTGTCACAGCAGCCTTGCCGATACGCTGCAGGTCGCCGCAATCAAGGATAATGGCCGTGTCATAGTAATTTCCGCTGTTAACGTTCTGAACTATACGCTGCACTGAAGGCAAAAAACGATGCCTGGACGGAATAGGACTCTGGTTATAAACAGTAGTTTGTTTGTTCAGAGTATCAAGTAGAATTCCCATAGATAGAAGAGAAGCTATTGCATCACCGTCCGGATTGATGTGGCTTGCAAGTAAAACATTATTACTATTCTTCAAATGGTGTATTATTTGATCCATTATCTGTCTTTATGGCTTTGAGAACCTTATCTATGTGTGAGCCGTAGTCAAAAGATTCATCGTAGATGAATCTCAGATCGGGTGTATAGCGTAAACCCAGCTCGCGAGCAAGTGAACGTTTTGCATACCCAATGGCGCTTTTAAAACCTTCTTCTGCTTTGTCCCTGCTTTTCGGGTTGCCGGATGTTGTGAAGTAGATTCGAGCGATTCTTAAATCCCGCGACATTTTTACGCCTGTAACCGTAACCATTTTAAGGCGAGGATCCTGGATTTTCTTTTGCAACAGGTCAGATAGAACCTTTTGTATCTGGCCGCCAACCCTTTCACTTCTTTCAAAGGGCTTCATAAACTCATTATCTCCATATCGGTATCTATGATTTCGGCTATTCCCAGGCTGTCTACCTTGTTGAATATTTTATCTAATTTTGAATTTATAACCATCTTGTCGTTACCCACCAGGGCAAGGCCTACCATTGCCCTTTGATGAACATCATTTAGATCAACCTCGGCGACCGAGGCATTATAATTATTACGCAAAAAGCCGATAATCGATTTTACGATTTTTCTTTTTTCTTTTAAAGAACGGCAGCCATGCAGCCTGAATGTGATAACACCTGAACCGATAACCATCACTCTTCCAGCTTTGGTTTAATCTCTTCGAGATAATAACATTCTATCGTATCGCCGGCTTTGATGTCATTATAATTTTCAATGCCGATTCCGCACTCATACCCGCTTTGAACTTCTTTAACGTCGTCTTTAAAACGATGAAGAGAGGAAAGCTTTCCTTCATAACAGGTGATGCCATCTCTAAGAAGCCGTACGAGTTTCCCGCGTTCAATTTTTCCATCAGTGACGTAAGCGCCGGCAACAGTGCCGATCTTTGGGATATGAAAAATCTCGCGGATATCAGCCCTGCCAAGTATCCGTTCTTCATAAGTTGATGACATCATGCCGACAATGGCATCTTTTATGTCTTTTATAACATTATAGATAATGTTATAATAACGTATATCAACGTTTTCTTCCGCGGCAAAAGCCAGCGTTTTAGCGCTGGGGCGTACATTAAAGCCAATAATAATCGCATTTGATACTGTGGCCAGAGATACATCAGATTCGGTTATGGTGCCGGTAGCCGCATGAACCACATTTATTTTTACTTCATCATTAGAAAGTTTTGTCAGAGAATCTGAAAGTGCCTCAATAGAACCATGAACATCTGTTTTTATTATAAGATTTAGATTGCTAACCTCGCCTTCCTTAATGGTTTCGTAAAGATTCTCAAGACTTAGTCTGCTGGTTTTAGCCAGCTCTTTTGAACGCTGTTTCTGGATACGATGTATGCTTACCTGTTTTGCAAGTTTGTCATCAGTAAGAGCTATCAAATCGTCTCCGGCGCTGGGAACGCCGGAAAGGCCTAACACCTCCACAGGCATCGACGGACCGGCCGATTTTACCATAGCTCCTCTGTCGTTCAGCATGGCGCGAATTTTTCCGTGATGGATTCCGCAAACCACATGATCTCCGATATGTAGCGTTCCTTCCTGTACAAGAATTGTGGCGACAACACCCCTGCCCGCGTCAATTTTCGCTTCAACTACATGACCTGTTGCCAGCTTGTCCGGATTGGCTTTCAGCTCCAATACTTCTGCCTGAAGTAGAATCATTTCAAGGAGATCGTCTATCCCGCGGTTTTCCTTTGCCGATACCTTGATAAAGATTGTATCGCCGCCCCAATCTTCGGGAACAAGTCCTATCTCAGCAAGTTCACGTTGAACGCGTTCAGGGTCTGCATTGTCCTTGTCGATTTTGTTGATCGCGACAATAATAGGAACGCCTGCCGCCTTGGAATGATTGATAGCCTCTATGGTCTGTGGCATCACGCCGTCATCGGCTGCAACAACCAGCACTACGAGATCTGTAATCTTGGCTCCGCGAGAGCGCATTGCGGTGAAAGCTTCATGTCCCGGAGTGTCTAAAAAAACAACATAGCCTTTATCTGTGAGAACATGATAGGCGCCGATATGTTGTGTAATTCCTCCGGCTTCGTGCTCTGTTACTCTGGTGTTACGGATCAGGTCGAGTAGAGATGTTTTTCCGTGATCAACATGCCCCATGATAGTAACAACCGGCGGCCGTGGAACCAGTTTGCCGGGTTCATCCTTTTCTACCTTTAAAAGAGGTTCTTCTTCAAAAGAGGCTTTTTCAATTTCGTAATTAAATTCAGCGGCAACAAGAACAGCGGTATCAAAATCTATTGTCTGGTTAACCGTCGCCATAACACCGAGAGACATAAGTGTTTTGATCATTTCACTTGCTTTTATTCCTATACGCTTTGCCAGATCTGATAAAACAATGGCATCATCAATTTTTATGCGGCGTTTGATAGCTTTGGGGATGGTTATCTGTGGCTTTTGTCCCTGAACCGCTGGTTTGCCCTTGCCGATTTTACGGCCTTTTCGGGCTAAACGACCTTTAGCATACAGGTCTTTACCTTCGACAACCTCCTTTTTTCTAAAGGAGATTTTCTTTTTGGTCCATTTAATATCCTTTGGCTTTTTATCTAAATCTAATTCTTTATGTTTTTTCCTCTTTTTTTCCTTTGCGATTGCATCTTCTATCGGAATTACTTTTTCAGGGACGGCTTTCTTCGGCAAAGGCGCTTTTCCAACTTTGATTGCCGGCTTTTTTGCCTTGGGGACCTGTTTCTTTTGCACTGACGGCATCTTTATGATTTTTGCCGGAGTATCCTTTTTTACTTTTTTAAGCTTAGAAACCTTTAAAGCCACCGGCTTTTCAGGTTTGAGTTTGGCCGGCCGCTTTTTTTCGGGCTCAACTATTTCAGGAACAGCTTTTTCTATAATATCCGCTTTTGTAACATCTTTGACCTCTGGAATCTGATCTGCAATGATTTTTTCTTTGGCCTTTTTAATAGGTTTTCTGGCAGAGATTCTTTTGCTTTCAACAGCCTTTTCAGAGGGCTCTTCAGTCTTTTCAATTTTTTCAGGAGGAGCTGTTTTGCTGACACGGGCTGTCTTGGAATCCGCTTCTTCCTTTACAGTTTTTTTGCGTCTCCGGATAACCGTCGGCTTTACGCGGGTTACCTCGACAACTTCGGCTTTTGCATTGAAAAGCTTTTCCTTGATCTTGTCAACTGTCTTCTCGTCAAGAGAACTCATATGGCTTTTCACATCAATGCCTATTTCCCTTAATTTTTCGAGAAGCATTTTATTTTGCATATTAAGAGTCCTGGCAAACTCATATACTCTGATTTTTGCCATTTATACCCCCTGATTATATTGTTGTAATACTATTTTAGTCAGAACTTAGCGCCCTTCGGGCGGGCTTAAAAGATGACGTTCAAAAAAATTCACCTATATCCTATGATTCCGAATTCATTAGGCATAAAATGGAAATTCCTATACTATTAAATCATTAGTATCCGCATCTTCTCCGGAAGCCTCCTGAGCATCCCTAATAGTTGATGGTTCTGCGTGTTCCGGCTCGTCGGCAGGCTCGTCAGTTTGATCAGGCGTATCATCCAGCGCAACCTCTTTGGTTGTTTTATCGACACTCCCGGCATTTGCTATATAATTTTTTGCTGTTTCGATAAGTTTTACCGCTTTTTCTTCACCAATGCCTCTGATCTGAATCAAATCCTCTATGGTTGCGTTGCCGAGTTCTTCAGCGGAAAAGTATCCCTTTTCATACAATGTGTCTGCCATGCTTACCCCGATCCCCGGCAGCGACATTAAAGAGTTGTAGCCACTTTGCATTATTTCATTATAACGTGATTCACTTATGACATCAAGGCGCCACTTCGTCAGTTTTGAGGCAAGCCGAACGTTCTGGCCATGTTTTCCAATAGTTATTGAAAGAAATTCGTCAGGAACAATGACTTCCATCGAACGGTTTTCCTCATCAATAATAACCCTTGATATCTCAGCAGGTGACAAAGCGTTACATACATACTTTGCCGGATCGATATGCCAGGATATAATGTCTATCTTTTCACCCCTGAGCTCCTGAACAACATTCTGCACACGGCTTCCTTTCATTCCCACACAGGCTCCAACCGGATCGATATCAGAATCGTTTGATGACACAGCAAATTTTGCCCTGATTCCGGGTTCCCTGGCGCTTCCCATGATTGAAATGATACCTTCGCTGATTTCAGGAACTTCTGTTTTGAAAAGATTTGCCAGAAAGTTTGGGTGCGTTCTTGAAAGAACAACTTGAGGGCCCCGTGTGTCAAGAACTACATCCATTATATATGCCCTTAGCCGGTCACCACGTCGATAAGTTTCTTTCGGAACCTGCTCCCGAGCCGGAAGTATGCCTTCTGTTGTGCCAAGATTCACAATAATATCGCCGCGGTCGACGCGCTGAACGATTCCATTTATTATTTCACCCTTCCGGTCAATATAACTGGAATAAACCGCTCCTTTTTCCGCATCCTTCATTTTTTGAATGATGACCTGTTTGGCCGACTGAGCGGCTATCCTGCCAAAATTGGAAATATCTATTTTTGTGCCGAGGCTGTCTCCTATTGTGCATTCAGAATCAAGCTTCAGGCCTTCTTCAAGACTGATCTGAAGATCAGGATCTGTAATCTCTTCCACTACATCTTTAAACTGGAAGATTTCAATTTCACCTGTTTCTTCATTATATTTAACTTCAATTTCAACCTTGCTTCCAAACTTTTTTTTAGCAGCAGATCTTAATGCCTCTTCAAGGGCCTGAATAAGAACCTCACGATCTATTCCCTTGTCCCGGCTAACCTGCTCTATGACACGCTTTATGTCTGTTATTAACATCTGTTTTCTCCGCAATAATTAACACCTGAGCCGCGCACTGATGATTTCATCAAAAGGGATAGCGACTGTTTCGTCATTAATTAGAAGTTTTACCATATCTTCTGATATTCCCAGCAGGACACCTTTGAAACTCTTTCGCCCGTCAAGAGGCTGAGAAGTCTTAATCTTAACGATTTGCCCTTTGAATCTTTCAAAGTCAACTTTTTTGCTTAGAGGGCGATCAGGACCGGGCGATGAAACTTCAAGATTAAACGGCCCGATATTGTCAAAATCCTGCCCCATTAGATCGGCCTTGATGAGATTGTCAAGCTGGCGGCTGATAAATGCGCAATCGTCCAGCTTAACTCCTCCCTCCCTGTCAATATAAAGGCGGATTATCGTTCCTCCTGGTTCACGCTGGTATTCAATATGCACCAGTTCCATACTCTGGGCCTCACACATCGATTCAGCCAGTTCTTTAAGGTGTGTAACAAACCGCTTCCGGATTTCCGGAGAGCACTCTTTTTTCTCCTGACCCTTATGTCTTGATTCAGGTCTTTTTTTTCTTTGAACTTTCACGCTAATAAACCAACTCTTCTAAAAAATAAAAAACGGGCGAAAGCCCGTTCATTTTCAAGATTATTGCTGTGCAGTGAGAAATTTTATCTGTTCAAGTGATTAACCATAAGAAAAATTAACTCCAACCCCTAACACGCATAGATAAAAGTTCCAACCTTAACAACAGACCTTTACAAAACAACCTGTTTTTAAAACAGATGCAACGACCTGTTAATAACCTTTTCAAACGAAAAAGGCGGGCACCCGTGGAGCGGGCAACGAGATTCGAACTCGCGACACCAAGCTTGGGAAGCTTGTACTCTACCAGCTGAGCTATGCCCGCGTCCTTAAAAATATTAAACTATTATAACAAATGATATATGTCAATATTTTTTCAACAATTAATTGCAGCCATACAATCAACATGTTAAATGGAAACACGCTCCGACCCTTTTTCCTGATGACAGTTCATTGTATATTTCCATTGCGTTACGGTTTGGTTCAGAAATGAATGTTATTCCCTTTTTATGAAGCAATTTTTCAAGCTTATAATCTGGCCTCATTAATCCGTTGACACCTGTGCCGGCGACTATGACTTCAGGACAAGATTCTATAAGCTTTTTTATATCCTCACTTGAAAGATTGTGCCCTCTTTTCCTGCGCCAGTAATCCTCAACGCGGCCGTCAGGGTATATTATCAGATCTGAAGTATATTTTTTTCCTTCAACAACTATTATCCCGAATGAACAGGTCTCAATCATTCCACTGATCTCCGATCCACGGCCCCTCCCTAATTGAGCTTTGGCTCAATTAGGGAGCAACATCTTTAAGGAACATTTCAAGACTCTTCATGTCATTCACATTATAAGTTTTACAGGGTGATTCCTTTGGCAATATCTTTTTTAATAAGCCTGTGAGCACCCTTCCCGGGCCAATTTCGGCAAAAATTTCAACCTCTTCCGCTAAAAGCATCTGCATGGAGTCATACCATTTTACAGGGCTGCATAACTGCTTTGCCATAATCGATTTGACTTCATCAGGATTCATTTCAAAACCGGCAGTAACATTATGCGCTACAGGTCTTTTCGGCACGCTAAAATTAAATGTATCTAAAAAAACTTTAAATTCACCTTCGGCGCCTTTTATCAATTCACTGTGCCACGCTCCGCTTACCTTTAATGGTATGGCTCTTGCTCCCTGGGAAGTGGCAAGTAAAGAAACCTTTTCAACCTGATCAGGAGCGCCTGTTATGACAATTTGATGTTCGGTGTTGTGGTTGGCTATAGACACAACGCCTTCCTTTTGAACCTCGGAAACAAGTTCGAAAACAGTATCAATAGAAAGCCCGATAATGGCATGCATTGCCCCTTTATGTTTCGTGGACTCCCTGTGCATGAGCTTTCCTCTTTTAAAAACAAGGCTTAACGCATCCTTTTTTGAAACAATCCCGGATGCACAGAGTGCGCTGTATTCGCCAAGACTGTGTCCTGCCGAAATATCCGGCATGAAGCCCTCTTTTTCTATCGCAGATAAAAAGGCAAGATTCACCGCTGTTACAGCAGGCTGTAAATTAACTGTCATTGTAAGTTCTTCCATTGGGCCTTTAAAGCAGAGTCTTGATAGATTTATCCTGCAAATTTCCTCTGCCATGTCAAAAAGCTCACGAACAAAATCATATTCCTGATAAAGATCAAGGCCCATGCCGACTGCCTGTGAGCCCTGACCTGGAAAAAGAAATGCTGTTTTTTTCACTCTAATCTCCTAATCCTGACCTCTGACCTTCGACCTCCGACCTCTGATTTCAGTTTCTTTTGTTTTTCATTCGATGTTCGATGTTGGACGTTCATCTTTTAATCCGACCTCTAACCTCCGACCCCTGTCCCTCATCGATTTTAAAAAGTTTACGGGTAATATCAAGGTAAACCGACTTGTCCCCATGACAGCCATTGCTTTTTAAAAAAAGGGTCGGATCATGCAGCATTTTGTTTATAAGCCCGTTCGTCATTTTGTAAATGGCCTGACAATCATCATCTGACAGGTGCTTTAAAGATTGCATGGTTTTTCTGATCTCAGTTTCAGCAATGGCATCGAATTTGTTTCTTAAAGCAACTATCGTAGGCACCACATCCAGGCTTTCATACCACTGCCGAAAAGTGATTACAGCCTCCTCAATGATCCTTTCCCCCTTTAAAGATTCCTGGTTGCGTTCTTCAATGTTTTCATCGATAATTCCTTTTAAATCATCGATATCATAAACATATGAATTGGCTATTCTGTTTATTTCAGGGTCGATATCACGGGGAACAGCGATGTCAATAAAGAAGATTGGACGATTACGTCTTTTTCTCATAACCCCTTTAACCTGATCGCGTTTGATAATAAAATCAGGCGAACCGGTTGAGCTTATAATAATATCAACAAGCTTCAAATGCTCTGGGATTTCTTTGAGCTGTATAGTTTTGCCGTTGAAATGTTTGGCAAGCTCAACACCTCGCTTGAAAGTTCTATTTGCGACCGATATACTTCCTGCCCTGTTTCTTATCAGGTGCTCAACTGCGAGCTCAGCCATTTCGCCTGCACCGACAAGAAGCACCTTTTTTCCTTCGAGACTGCCGAATATTTTCCGCCCAAGTTCAATTGCCGCATAACTTATTGATACTGCATGGTCTCCAATTCCTGTTTCACTTCGAACACGTTTTGCCACAAAAAAGGTTTTATGCATCAGCCTGTTGAGAATAACGCCGGCTGTCTTTTTATCGGTGGCTGCGATATAAGCCTTTTTTATCTGACCTAATATCTGCGGTTCGCCCACAATCATCGAGTCCAGGCTGGATGCGACCCTGAAAATATGCTGAACAGCGCTGTCGCCATCATGAATATAAAAAGACCCTTCGAATCGACTGACCGGCAGATTTTTTACCTCGGCGATATAGGTTTTGACAGCATCAACTGCTTCCGGCATGTTTACGGTTGCCATAAGCACCTCTACACGATTGCATGTAGAAATAACTACGACTTCGCTGATAGCCGGATACTTCTGCAACGTCTCCATGGCAGCAGCGCTTTCATTTTTTGAAAAAGCAAGACACTCCCTTAGTTCCACCGGCGCTGTTTTATGATTTAATCCTAATAAAACTATATCAAGCATAACTTATTCTTCTGTAGATCTGTAACCCTTTTTTATTAGCCCCAGATAAACGCAGATAAAACCAAAAAGCGCTTTTTTAAAAAAAAATGGCTCTGCATCAACTCCACTTCAGGTTATTGAGAAGTTACCAAAAAACTGTTTGTATCCGCGTTAATCTGCGGCTAATTTGTCTTTTACATTTTTTCAAAAGCTGATTAATTCCGCATGATGCCCATGCAATAGGATATTGACACCAAAAAAAGTGAACAAAAGCACCACAAAACCAATAATAGCCATTATAGCCGTGCGTCTTCCCCGCCATCCAACAGCAAGACGCTCATGCAGCAAAGCGGCATACAATAGCCATGTTATACCGGACCAGACCTCTTTTGGATCCCAGCCCCAGAACCTTCCCCAGACTATCTTTGCATATACAAGACCGGAAATAAGGCCTATTGTAAGCATTGTAAATCCTAATACTATGCTTGCATATCCTACGGTATCAAGCAGTTCCAGTGAAGGCAGACGTTTGAAAAAAAAGCCATGATTTTTAGTTTTGATTGCATGCTCCTGGACCAGGTACATGATACCTACACCGCAGGCTATGGCGAACGACGCTTCGCCGATCAGCAGCATTATTGCGTGGGGAAAAAGCCAAATATTGTTAAAGACACTTTTTACCTGTTCCGGATCGTTGGGCAGGCGTGATGCAATCAACATGACAACTGCGGCAAGAGGCGCGGTATAAATGCCAAGAATCTTCAGGTTATATTTATACTTGAATATAATAAATACACCGGCTATTGCCCACCCGGCTATTGCGAAGGTTTCGTGAAGATTATTAACAGGAACGACACCTGATTTAATAAACACGTAACCGATTGCCGCTGAATGACATAAAAAACCGGCGGCTAACAAATAAAAACCGGTTTGATGAAGATAATTTTTCTGGAATAAAAGATATGCAAAATATACTGATGTGCTTAGCATATAGAGCAGGATTGTAATTATGATCACAATATCCATATTAACCTTCGAGTAGCGCACCTTCGGTGCGGACATGAGTGCCTAAAGTGAGCTAAAGTATATTAAAGTGCCTAAAGTTAAGGCATTCTGTCATTTTTATATATTTTCCTTAAGCCATCAATGCACGAGGTGGGTAAATTCCTGTAGCTTTGAGTTATCAATTAGCAAGCCGAAGGCGTACTACAACTTTAGGCACTTTAGACACTTTAGGCACTTTAGGCACTTTAGCGCACTTTAGTTTTCATCAAATTCTCAAACTCATACCCTTTACCAATGATATCAAAAAGAAGGAAATTTATCTCTTCTTTTCTATTGCTCTTTATCATTCCAACAAGGTCGCTTTTTATCAATTGTTCAAAAAGGTGTTTATGAGCCTCGGGCTCGTGTTTTTCGCTTAAAAGTTTTTTTCTTATAGCTCCCATTAGCCGGAGGAATTCGGCATACTCAAGGCCGAACTGTTTTTCAAGCTCTTTCCGAAGCGTTTTTGCAAAAGCAGGACTTTTTCCTGAAGTGGAGACAGCGATCACAAGATCCCCTCTATTCACTATAGCCGGGAGTATAAAATTGCATACATCGGGACGATCTGCAATATTGCACAGCATGTTATTTTTTTCTGCATCAGCGCTGATTCGACGGTTTAATTCCTCGTCATCGGTTGCGCCAATGACAAGAAACATTCCGTCAAGATCAGAGGTTAGATATGACCGTTTTTCCCATGTAATCGAACCATTACCGGCCAGCTCCAGCAGTTTTTCGCTGACATCAGGGCTGACAATCGTTACAATTGCGCCGCAATCCAGAAGCGTTATAACCTTACGTGTGCTTACAGTGCCACCGCCCACAATTAGACATTTTCTATTCAGAATATCAAGATTTACAGGGTAATATCTCATAAGAAGCAACCTGTTATAAAAAATTAGAAACCGTTCACGGTTGTCGGTTCACAGTTCACAGTTTTTTTTCAACCTTGAACCGATAACTGTAAACCGTGAATTATTACAAAATCAACTTATCAATTTTTTTTGTCACACATCAACCCTTTTTATACACAGCTATTGCGAATCATTACGACGTATCGAAATGATCTTCACATCTTCAACCGGCTTCTTTCCGTCGTCAACATTAACAGCTCCTATTTTATCGACCACATCCATGCCATTTATCACCTTGCCGAATACAGTATGTTTGCCGGCAAGCCAGTCAGTATCTGTCAGATTAATAAAAAACTGAGATCCATTGGTGTTTGGCCCTGAATTAGCCATGGCCAGCGAACCGCGGACCGGAGAATGAGGCGATCCCTTGTCGGAATATGAATAACCCATGTTTTCATAAGCTTCTTTGAGTGTAAGGGAATTAAGTCCGGTTTCAATTTCATCACGTCTTTGATCAAGTTCTTTTTGGGAAGTAATGCCCATTTTTTGAAACAGGGGCCCAAGAATGATATTCTGGTAATCCTCCTGTCTGCGAATCATCAGAAAAGGATGTGGGCCCTCTTTGGGATTCATTGCCTTTAATTTGTCAAGACCTAAAGCTGTGGCATTAATCTCATCAGCAAAAGAGTAGCCAGGCCCGCCTCTGCCGTCGCCCAGTGGACAACCTCCCTGAATCATGAACCCCTTGATTGTCCGGTGAAAAATCAAACCGTCATAAAAAGGCTTTTTGACTTTTTCGCCGGTCTTTATATCTGCAAATTCCTTTGTGCCTTCTGCCAGACCAATAAAATTGGTTACAGTATTGGGAGCATCTTTTTGAAACAGTTCAACTTCAATGTTGCCTAAACTTGTTTGAATGTTATACACAGGATTCTCCTTTTCTTTTGGCCCACCACTCCATGCGGCTGCCGCTAAAACGATTAAAATTAATACTACTGTGATTACGCTTTTTTTCATTATGTTGCTTACCTTATCTAATTCTAATATTTATGAATTTGTGAAAAGTTGAATTCATCAAGTGTTAAGTGTTAAGATAAAACATTTAATTGTCATATTTTATAAACAATACTTAATCGAATTCTATTTTCATCAGGTCCTCGGCTAAAATCAATGGGCCGGACCAGATTTTACGGCATTGCTTTTCAATATCCACCTGATCGCATTCAGGATAAAAGTGGATTAGAGCCAGCTTGCGAACATTTGCCTGCGTAGCGATTTCGCCGGCCAGGGAAGGGGTCAGATGGCCTGAAACCTTTAATTCATCAGGAAGAGCAGATTCGCAAATAAGGAGATCTGCATTTTTTGCCAGGCTGACAAGGTTATCGGAAAAATCCGTGTCACCTGAATAGACAACCGATTTCCCATCAAAACAGTTTATCCGGTAAGCCAGGCTCTCATCAGTGTGCTCAACCGGAATCGATTCCACGGTAAAATTACTGAAATCGATAAAATCCTTTCCTCTGTTATCCATCTCAACAATATCAAGCATCCCCGGCTTAAGCTCTATCCATTCTCCGTAGACATTTTTAAGCCTGTTGTAAAATCCTGCAAACCCTTTTCCTGCAACGATTGTGAGAGGTTTTTGCCGCCGCTCGATATCAGGATACTTTGTCGCGAACAAAAAGGGAACCAGCTCTCCTGTATGGTCGGGATGCAAGTGGCTGAAAAAAATAAAAGAAATATCAAAAATTTTTGTGCTGGTTTCAAGAAGCCTTCTCATAGTGCCGGCCCCGGAATCAAACAGCAGTTTTCTGCCGCCTGTTTCCATTAATACAGAGCATGAACTTCGCTTGAGTGAAGGCACACACGTGCCTGAACCTAATATGGTCACAGAGATGTCATTGCTGCTGGTTGCCATTATCGCCTAATCCCTTTTTTTCAATCTGATTAATGATCCAATTAAGCAAAATTTTATCGTTCTTATATTTTACATGCTCCTCTAAATCAGCGACCGGAATCTCGGCACGCGCCATATTTTTATGACCGCCCGCAGAACCGATACGGCCGAAACTCTGTTTGGCGACCTCGCCCGCATTCTTGCGGAGGCCGTCATTTCTGAAAACAACGATCAGTTTTTTATTGCATATGCCGGAAATAATGCTCCACCTGACAGAATTTACCTTCATGAAAAAATCGGCAATAATCACACATAGATCCGGATTTACTACCGGGCCAAGATGCACATATACCCTGTCTTTACGCCTGCGCATGTTCTCAAGAGCGATTTTGAAATATTTAAGAAAATCAAAACGTATCTCTGTCTGCTCGATCTTTTGCGCAAGGTGAACGTTGGCATGGTGAAAAAGAAACTGAAAGGCCCGGACATCTTCAAATGAAGTTTGCCTGACAAAGTTGTTCGTATCTGTTTTTATGGCGAGAAACAGGCCGGTAGCAAGTTTGGAGGAGGGTTTTATTCCGGCTGCTCTCAAATATTCAGTCAAAATACTGGCGGCAGCGCCGTATTGTGGACGAATGTCTGTAAAAGACGCCTGCGCGCCTGTTTCAGGATGATGGTCAATTATAACATCAGGGTTAATTCCTGAAAAAGACTCATTATGTTCGGGCTGAGAATCAACCATGACAAAACGGTTGAACCTGGCTTTATCGATTTTTGATATATGTGTTAGATTGACTCCCAAAAGCCTGATCATGGCCAGGTTGTCCGGTCGTTTGATAGTATTAATATTTGAAATATCTACGCCTGCTACTTTACGCCACAGCAGTCTTTTAACAGCCATGGTACAGGCAATCGAATCCGGATCAGCGTCAATTATAATCAGAACATGATCATTACTTGAAAATTGATCATAGAAACGGCGCAATTTTTCAGAAGCAGAAAGACTCATATAAAAATATTACAATGAATTACAGTGGATTTCAATAATTTTTGTAACTATTCGGCCACAGATTCACACAGATGAACGCAGATAGGTTTAAATACAAGTAACCGTTCACGGTTCAGAGGTTCAAAGTTCAAGGTTAAACTGATTTAGTCAGTGATGATCAGCGTAGATCTGCGGCTAAACAATTCCGGCTGGCGACAAATTGCGAAAAACAATTTGATTATTCTCTATATCAGCCTTTAAACTTGTTCCTTCAGAAATTTGCCCCTTAAGTATTTCCATGGCCAATGGATTCTCAATATATTTTTGAATTGCGCGTTTTAAAGGCCGTGCTCCGAATATCTGATCATATCCATTTTCAGCAAGAAACGACATAGCTTTATCTGAAATAACAAGATTAATCTTTTTTTCAGAAAGTCTTGAATTGAGTCTTTTTATCTGAATCCCCACTATCTTACGAATCTGTTCCGGTATAAGGTTATGGAAAATTATTATGTCGTCTATTCTGTTTAAGAATTCAGGTTTGAAAGTTGCGTGAAGAGCCTCTGTCATCTTAGCTTCCACATCTTCCCGTTTTGAGATGCCAAGGTCCTGAATCCACTGGCTGCCGACATTTGAAGTCATGACAATTATACTGTTTTTAAAATCGACTGTCCTTCCATGGCCGTCCGTCATTCGTCCGTCATCTAAGATCTGAAGCAGAATATTAAAAACTTCTGGATGAGCTTTTTCAATTTCATCAAACAGCACCACGGAATATGGCCTTCTTCGCACGGCCTCGGTTAAATAGCCGCCTTCCTCGTATCCCACGTAACCGGGAGGAGCGCCGATAAGCCTTGAGACAGAATGTTTTTCCATATATTCCGACATGTCGATTCTTACCATTGCCTGTTCACTGTCAAAAATAAATTCTGCAAGGGCCTTGGCAAGCTCTGTCTTGCCCACACCTGTGGGACCCATAAATATAAACGATCCAATGGGACGATTTTGATCCTGCAACCCGGAACGCGCCCGGCGGACAGCATTTGAAACAGCTTCAACAGCCTCCTTTTGCCCGATGACCCTTTTTCCGATACGATCCTCCATGTGTACGAGTCTTTCCCTTTCACCCTCAAGCATCTTGCTGACAGGGATACCTGTCCACCTGTATATTACCCTGGCAATATCTTCAGCATCAACTTCTTCCTTGAGCATTTTTCTGTCTTTCTGAAGCTCTGAAAGCTTTGTTTTAGCTTCATCAAAATGCTTCTTAAGTTCAGATGACTTTCCGTATCTGATTTCCGCAACCCTTGCCAGGTTGCCCTCCCTCTCAGCCTGTTGCTCCTCGATGCCAAGTTTTTCGATTTTTTCCTTTATCTCTCTTATGTTCTTAATCGCATCCTTCTCGTTTTGCCAGTGGGCCTTCATTGCCTGGATTTCATCTTTTAAGGCTGCCAGATCCTCTTCAATCTTTATCAGACGATCCTTTGATGCCTGATCAGATTCCTTTTTCAACGCTTCCCGTTCGATTTCAAGCTGTGTAATTTTGCGCTGGATTTCATCTATCTCCACAGGCATACTGTCTATCTCGATTCTGAGCTTTGAAGCGCATTCATCAATTAGGTCAATGGCCTTATCAGGAAGAAAGCGGTCTGAAATATAACGGTTTGAAAGCGTTGCAGCGGCAACAATAGCGGAGTCCTTTATTCTTACGCCATGATGCACCTCATATTTTTCCTTAAGGCCCCGGAGGATAGAAATGGTGTCTTCAACAGTGGGTTCCTGTACCATAACAGGCTGAAAACGTCTTTCAAGAGCGGCATCTTTTTCAATATATTTCCTGTATTCATTCAGGGTGGTCGCCCCAACGCACCGGAGGGTTCCTCTTGCAAGGGCTGGCTTTAACATGTTTGAAGCGTCCATCGATCCTTCGCTCGCGCCTGCTCCAACCACGGTATGAAGCTCATCAATGAAAAGTATAACTTCTCCTTCTGCCTGCTCCACCTCCTTTAATACCGCTTTCAGGCGATCCTCAAATTCCCCCCTGTACTTGGCGCCGGCAATAAGGGCGCCCATATCCAAAGCAGCCACCCGCCTGTTCTTTAAGGTTTCGGCAATATCCCCCTCGATAATTCGCTGTGCGAGACCTTCGACAATAGCTGTCTTGCCGACTCCGGGCTCTCCTATGAGAACAGGATTATTCTTGGTCCGTCTTGAAAGAACCTGCACAACCCGTCTTATTTCATTATCCCGCCCGATAACAGGATCGAGTTTGCCCAGACGGGCAAGATCTGTCAGATCACGGCTGAACTTATCAAGGGCCTGGTATTTTTCTTCAGGGTTCGGGTCTGTAATCCGCTGCGAACCACGGATATCCAATAATACTTTTAAGATCGATTCTCTTTTTATCCCATAACGGCCAAGAATCTTTGATGCCTCACAATCCTTTTTGTCGGCAATTGCCAGAATAATATGTTCTATGCTCACATATTCATCTTTCATATTAGCTGCTTCTACAAAGGAGGCATCCAGAACATCTTTTGTCATTTGTGATATATGAGCATCCCCCATTCCGCTTCCGTTTACCTTTGGCAATTTATCAATGGCAAGCGCCAGGTCCCGGGCGACATCCTTTGGAGAAACGCCAAGCTTCAACAGCATTGAAGCGGCTATTCCGGTCTCTTCATCCAGCATGGATTTAAGCAAATGCTCCGGCTCAATCTGCTGGTTATTATGCTTCGATGCCGTGGCCTGGGCATTTTGAATGAGTTCCTGTGATTTTATTGTAAATTTATCAAAACGCATAATGCCTCCTGATCAGTGCATGAACGAAAAGATCGTTCATACACAATTTTAAATTATGAATTATGAATTTCATAATTTAATTAAAAATAAACACTGGCTGTTTGATGTCAAACTACGATCAGACAGATATACCCTGATTTAAATTGATTTTTTCGGCAATGTGTGTGATTTTACATTACAACCTCTTTTTGTTAAAAAATGGCAAAACCAACACCAGGCCAACGAGAAGAAATTATCAGACGACGTGGAACAAAGTCCAGATAAGACCGGAAAAAACAACATTCAATCAAGATAATATCATTAATGGTCAAAGGCAGACCTGACCCCTTTCTGAGACTGAACACATTTTTGTAATTTTGGAGCTACTATGACAACAACTGTTCCCATTGAGTCAATTGTAAATAAAATAGTCTTTATTCGCGATGAAAAAGTTATGCTGGATCGGGATCTTGCAGACCTTTATGGCGTAGAAACCGGTGCGCTGAATCGAGCGGTTAAACGAAACACTGAACGCTTCCCTGAAGACTTCATGTTTCAGGCTACCGGCGAGGAGGCGGAGCTTTTGAGATGCCAAACTGGCATCTCAAAGCCTGGGCGTGGTGGTCGCCGTTATTTGCCTTATGTCTTTACAGAACAAGGAGTTGCGATGTTGTCATCTGTTCTCAATAGCAAGCGGGCAATTGACGTGAATATTGCAATCATAAGAGCTTTCGTTCAGTTAAGAAAAATGATCGCATCCAATAACAAACTGGCACAGAAACTTGCAGAACTCGAACAACATCTGGAAAGTCATGATGAACAGATTCAGGCCATTTTTGAGACGATCCGGCAACTCATGACACCGCCTGAAAAGCCACGCAAAAAGATTGGGTTTGTGGTAAAGGAAAAGAAGGCAACATATGGCAGCTTGAGACCTAAACGCAAAAGAAAGACTTCTTAGACAAGATTTACAAGATAAGCTGGATTATGGCAACTTTGCTTTTGAGCTAAAAAAGAAAGACCTGAAACATTTTCCAGTCCTGTTTAAGTTTGACAACAATTTTAAGTTTTCAGGGTTGACGATACTGAGATGAATCAATGCCGGCCATCACAGTATTTGCTTTTAAAGCGAATAGAAAACATGATTATTATAACAAGCTGTTAACAAGATCGGGAACTATGAACTAAAAAAAAGATTTAGCTATTCCATTCTTGATGATACAAACTTATAAACTGAGGAGCGTCCCTTTTCCCCAATCTGTGTCTCAACGGGGTTATTCATTTCTGTTATATCGGATAATCATCATGGTGATGTCGTCCGTCTGCGGTTCATCCTGTGAGAATTCACGGATTTTTTCCGTGACTCCAGCCAGGATATCACCTACCTGGAGGCCCTTGAGCCTTTTCAGTTCGCCTTCCAGTCTTTCTTCGGAAAAGAGTTCATGCCTGCTGTTCATGGCCTCGGTAACACCGTCGGAATAGATGAAAATCGCATCCCCCTTGTTTAAAACGACCCGCTTCGACTGGAAGGAAAAATCTTCCATCACACCCAGGGCTAACCCGTCGGTCGTTTCAACAGCTTCGATCTCACCGCTTGCACGAATAATGTAGGGTGGATTGTGACCGCCGTTGCAGTATTCTATCGTTCCGTCCTTGATATTGAAAATACCGAGAAAGAGCGTGACAAAAAGGAGCGACGGATTATCAGTGGAAAGGTCCTGATTGACCTGGTTCAAGATAACCTCCGGCGCCATGTCTTTGGTGGCCCTCGTTTTTATCAGCGTTTTGGTAACAGCCATAAATAGAGATGCGGGCACCCCCTTCCCTGAAACATCGCCCACGTTAAAACAGAGATGGTCGTCATCAAGAAAAAAGAAGTCGAAGAGGTCCCCCCCCACTTCCCGTGCCGGTTCAATTGTGGCATAGAGATCAAACTCGGGCATTTCGGGGAAGGGAGGAAAGATTTTGGGCAGAATCCCCATCTGAATGTCGTGTGCTATCTGCAGTTCGCTTTCTATTCTCTCCTTTGCGGCTGTTGTTTCCGTCAGGTCGGCAATATATTGTTTCAGGGACTGTTTCATGTAGTCAAAAGAGTGGGCAAGTTGTCCCACCTCATCTCTTGTCCTGATCTCGGGAATCGATACGTCGAGGTTTCCCGTGGCGATATCTTCAGTTGCGCCGGCAAGAGCGCTCAGCGGTCTTGTTATTGATCGGGCAATGAAGACTATGACGACAAAGAGAAAGATGAAACCGAGTACGCCGAGAATTATCACAATTTTATTGAGGCGTACCACATCGGCCATCAGTTCATCCTGCGGGAAAAGGACACCGAGTGACAATTTACTGGAGGAAAGCGGAGCATAGACCATCCAGCACAGTTTTCCTGTCAAGAGGCTGCGAAAGGGAACAAAGCCTGATTTCCCGCGAATCATCTCTCGCCCGATTCTTCTCAGTTCCTCATCTCCCCGCGCCTCTGCCTGGCTGAAAATGGTCTCGTTCATGACGAATTTTTTTTGGGGATGGGTTACAAAGGTGCCATTCTGAGATATGAGGAAACCGTATCCTGTTTTTGCTATCTTGATTGAAGCGACTATTTCCTGAAGCCACGACAGCGAAACATCGGCTGTAATGATTCCCGTAATCCCTTTCTTCCCCTCCACCGTTCTGTAGAAGGGGACCGAATAGGTGGACATGATGATGTTGCCGCCCCCCTCATCGAAATATGGTTCGGTCCAGACAGGCCGATTCAATTCTTTTGGGATCTGATACCAGTCCTGGAAGAAGTACTTGTATGATGCCGTCCCCAGATTGGAATACCTTATTTTACCGCTGCTCTTATAAAAATAGGGGGCGTATCGTTCTTTTTCGCCGTCATATATCCAGGGTTCAAAGGCAACCGCAGACCCGTAGATTTCCTTATTATTTTGTACAATGTGTTTTAACAGGTTGTTGAGTTCCTCTCCGGTGCAGAGCGACTGATCGAGGACACAGGCCATATTTTCGGGGACCTTTTCGACAGAACTGAGGACAACGTCGATCTGATTTACCGTTGCTCTGGCAAGGTTCATCGCGTTTTTTTCGATATTCTTGATGATGATTTTTCTGGAATACATGTAGCTGTAGCCGAAAATCAGCAGAAAAATCAGTGTGACGCTACTCAATATGAGCAGTATAAGTTTGAAGGCCAATCCCCTATTTTTCATCTTTATCTCTGATCACCTTATAAAAAGAGGTAAAACTGGGGACCGAGTCTATAAGTTCCATGCCCCTCAGGCCTCGTGCAACGCGGCTGTAATCCTCAATCTGGAGTCCTCCCATGTCTGTATCCTCACCATTTTCCGGCAAAATCAGATCTTTCATTCTTTCCAGCATCCACTTCTGATGGACCAGAGTAGTGGGGATGTGCTCCTTCTTTAGGTTCCTCATGGTAACAGCCAGTGCCTCATCGGGATGATCAAAGGCATACTGCCATCCCTCGATAGAGGCCAGGACAAAGGCCCCGCACAGCGCCGGGTCTTTCCTGTATGTTTCTTCAAGCACGTAAATGCCGTCTTCAGGAAAATTGAGGCCGTGTTCATGGAAGAAAAATGTGGTCAGCTCATCTGGATTAATGCCGCAGTTCATAATTGTATGGTATTCGTTGTACCACATTGCCGAGGCCACATCGACGCCGTCTCTCAGGAAGAGATTGACGGAAAAGGACTGGGGAATGATTTGCATTGTAAGATTATATTTTCTGAAAAATGCCCGGGGCTGAAGCTGAAAGACGGGTCCCCATAACCCGACCTTTTTGCCATTCATGTCCGAGGGTTTTTCAATGCCGCTCGCCTTTTTGGCCACAAGCATCAGTGCCGATCTCTGCATTATCTGGGCAATGTTGAAGATCTTTGCTCCCCCAGCCCGCATCTGGATTCCTGTAGACAGCCAAAGCGAAGCGAAATCCGCTCCTCCATCCATAAGGAGATCTGATGGCGGACTGTCCTGCCCGCCGGTAATGATGGTGAGATCTATACCATATTTCCTGTAGATACCCTTTTCAAGCCCGATGTAATACCCCGCAAACTGGGCCTGAGGAACCCATTGAGGTATGAATGATACCTTTTTCAAGGTATCGCCGCCTTCGACGGGCGCCACGCATATAGTAATCACAAAGAATGCGACGGAGATTATAAATCTACAGTATTTTTTTATTTTCGCATGTAACATAATCTTGATCCACAAATTTCACAGATTATTTTAATCGCTTGAAGTGCAACGCAAAAAACGCAGCAGCCCCACTAAGGGCTCGGTATTACACCAGAAATACGACAGTAAGGATGTTCATATCATCCTTGCGGCTGTATCGCACCTCATCCGCCACTTTCTTAATAAAATAAATTCCCAGCCCCCCGATCTCTCTGTCTCCTATATCAGATGTTGTATTGGGATCGGAACGTGAAAGGGTGTCAAACGGTATCCCCTTGTCATGTATCTCTATTACGAATTTTTTGCCCTCCTTCAAGGCGCATTGCATTTCCACCTGCCCCTCTCCCTCGGGATAGGCGTAGTTAAATATATTAACCATTGCCTCTTCCACGGCAAGTTCTATTTCCATCAATCGTTTGCCCTCAAAGCCACACTCTTCTGAGCATGTATGGACAAAGGATACGAACCGGTTAAGATTTTCAATGAGGGCTGCAAGTTTTAAAGATTTCATGAAATGCATCCACAATCAGATTCTATAATTATGCGTGTAATGCCTGTGCAATAAATGCCTGGAAATCTTCCCCGCGAATTACAGGGCCGCCATTGCCTCTTCCACAGATTCATAAATGGGAATAATGGTACTAAATCCCGAAATCTCAAAGACTTCTTTGACGACGGCCTGGAGAGAAGCTAACAGTATCTGTCCGTTTTTCCCTTTGAGCTTCTTGGCCGTTACCAGAACACTCCTAAGGCCGGCACTGCTTATGTAGTCAAGTTCAGTCAAATCGATGACAAAATTAACATTCCCTTCATCGATCAACCTCCCAAGTTCCTTTTCGAACTCGGGTGATGAAACGGCATCCATCCTGCCAGCGAGAGATACCAGCGTCTCCTTTTCTTCATTCTTTACATTCAAATTCATAATGACTTTCCTTTTTTATAGTCATAAACATTACGACAAAATGAACATGTAAATCATGCAAAAGCAAAACATAATACACTTGTAAAAAACCGTCATACCAGACTTGATCCGGCATCCAGAACATATTAAATTCACTGGATAGCGCTAATGGTTGGCGCTGATGCTTTACTTCGTGTCACTACATGCCCGGTCTTCGCAGAAATTTTTTGAGGCCAATTAATTTGACAAGCCGCGATTTGCTTGGCCGGGTCGCCGGCGTCGACAGGGGGTTTTATAATGATAAATTGTTTAACAATTTTTATTTACGATTGCAATATATTTAACATGAGGCATGGTGTCTATTTTAACTCCGCCAGTTTGTCAAATTTAAATATGGCGAAAAGGTGATAAGATATCGGTTTTTAGATCCGAATATGAGCCCGGAGGTTATTTCACATATGCTTATCCAATGCAGACATCAAATAGGGATACGTAGCGTGGAACGAGTTATATCTGATTACGACCTACAAAAAAAACTCCACACTTGCCGTCCAGGGAAAGTTGTTGCGGTTATTATTCGATTGACTCACACGGATGTTTTTCTTATACTCTCTTCGCGAAAAAGGAAGTTCTTAAAAGCAAATGCGATAAACTATCCTGCCGGAATTTTGGTCTGTTATCATGACCATGGCACTTGTCGCCCATCCTGCTCTGAATTCTGAAATGTCGGGATTGGTTTCTGGTTCTAATGTTTTAAAAATGAGGAGATGACATGAAAAAATTGATCGTTTGCCTTACAATGCTGACATTCCTGGTTCCGATCGGAACTTTTGCCGAAGAGATGACAGGCCGGCGTATTATGGATCTTGTAAAAGAAGCACATGATGTCAAAAATGATACGGCAGATATTGTCATGCTGATCATTAACAAGAAAGGAAATAAGAAAAAGCGGTTTCTCAAGCGGTATTTCAAGGAATTTGAAAACGGATTAAAGCGGAGCCTGATCGTATTCAGAGAGCCAAAGGATATTGCGGGCACCGCCCTGTTAACATGGGAACTCGACGACGGGCAGAGCAAACAATGGCTTTACCTGCCCGGGCAGAAAAAACTCCAGCGCATGTCAAGCAACAGCCTGAAAAGCTATTTCATGGGCACAGACTTGACTTACGAAGACCTGATGTCTGATAAAATAGATGATTATACTTACACCCTCACCGGAGAGGAAACACTGGACGGCAATGCGTGCTACGTAATCGAGATTACACCAGGGACTAAAGAAAAAGCAAAGGTAAGCGGATACGCAAAACGTGTGGTCTTTGTGCGAAAAGATATCCTCTTTACGGTAAAGATCGTTTTTTACAACCAGAGGGGAATACTGCTTAAAACCCAGACAAACCACGATCTTGAAAAACTTGACGGAGATACCTGGACCGCGAATAAAACTCTGATTATCCGGCATAAGAAAAACCACAAAACCCTCATGGGAATCAAAAACAGGAAAGCGGATATTGTTCTGGAAGACGCGGTATTCACGGAAAATTTCATTCTTTCCGGAAAATACCTTCAGTAAGAAAAGAACCGGTCTGCACAGGAGTTGCTTTACTGCAAATTGACCTGTCGCTCATGCAGAGCATATTTTTTAGCCTGAACCTGTTGAGAAGTTGCAAATTGTTGCCAGGAACCGGAAACGGGGCAGCTCAGGAGTTCGATAATGCGTAAAATTCTACAGTTCGGTTACGAGCACCCATGGATCGTGGTCTTTATCCTGTCGGCTGCATGTCTGTTTGCCGCTTTTCAAATTCCGAATCTCCAACAGGACCCCTCCATGGAGGGACTCATGTTGGAAAACGATCCCGCCCGTCTGGTTTACGAGGATACCCGCAAAACGTTCGGATCAGATCAGATCAGCATCGTCTTTGTCCGCGACAGGGACCTGTTTACTCCGGAAAAGCTTGAAAAACTCGAAAAACTTGTCCTGGCCCTGGAAGAGCTGCCCGGGGTGACAACGGTTGAAAGTCTGTTCTCGGTAACCAATTTCAAAAATGAGGAGGGGATACTCAGCAGCAATCCGTTGATCGATTCAATCCCTGAATCGGTGGAGGAAGCCCGCCGAATACTCGAAGATGCCCTGCAAAATCCGCTAATTGCCGACAATCTCGTTTCCAGGGATGGGCAGGCGACGTCGATCAATCTTTTCATCGAACCGGAAGAGGACAACCCCGAATTTTACCGGGACCTGGCCGAATCCGTGGCACGGCTGATCGAGCCGATGAAAAACGATTTCAGTATCATCGACCAAATCGGCAATCCGTATCTGCGGACACAGATCTCGGATATGATGGACCGGGATCAGAAAAGCCTGATCCCTCTTTCGGTCATGGTTCTCTTCGTGGCGCTGATGTTAACTACCCGCTCCATGAGCGGTGCAGCACTGCCCATGCTGACGGCCAGCATGAGTATCCTCCTGACGGCAGGTTTCATGAGCATTGCTCAAATCCCTGTCAATATCCTGACCATCATCGTTCCATCACTGATCATCGTAATCGGCTCCACGGAGGACGTTCACCTGCTCTCCGAGTATTTTGAGGGAGTGAATTTGAAAGGCAGCCGGAACCTGGCGATTGCCTTCATGATTTCCAGAATGGGAACAGTGGTCCTGGTCACTTCACTTACCACCTTTCTCGGATTTTTATCCATCTGCATCAACAGCATCACCATTCTCAGGCAATTCGGTATGGCTGCCTCCTTCGGACTCCTGGTGAACCCGGTCATTACATGCCTTACAGTACCCGTTTACCTAAGATTTTTCGGGCCGGTAAAAAAGCGCAGGGAAACATCAGGGTATTACCGATTTTTCGACCGCATGGCCGACAAGATAACCTATCTGGTCAGCGCCAGGAAGCGAACCGTTTTATTGATTGTCCTGGGACTGTCCGCCGTTATCGGCGCATTCAGCATCAATGTCAAAATAGATAATGATATCATGGGGCTTTTCAAAAAAGATTCCGCTATCGTTAAGCGAATCAACGAAATGAATCAGAAACTGCCCGGTGCCCAGACCTTTTTTATCCGAATCGAGGGTGGGCACGAAGGATTATTCAAAGACCCGAAAAACCTGGCCGAGATTGCTGCAATCCAGGATTTTATAAAGGAAAAAAGTAAGCTCGATCTTTCCGTGTCGCTGGTAGATATGATCAAACTCATTCATCGGGCAATGAACGGAAGAGATCCAGCCTCGTACACGCCGCTTCCGCCGACCAGGGAAAAAGTATCCCAATACCTTCTTTTTGTTGAAGATGATGCGCTGGAACGGTATGTGACACCGGATTTCAGCGAGCTGAACATCATGGTCCGCCATAATCTGAACTCTTCTTACCAGCAGAAAAAAGCTATTGGAGAATTAAAAAAATTCATCGATTCAAATATGAATCCACATTTCAAATATGAACTGACCGGCGACAGCATCCTGACCCTTAGTGCCGCCGATTCCATAGCCAAAGGACAGGCCAGTTCCATCAGCCTGCTTCTTTTTATCATTTTTGTTATCATGTCGGTGATGTTTCTCAATATGAAAGCGGGGTTTCTGTCCCTGATTCCTAACTTGATTCCCGTTGCCGTGAATTTCGGCATTATGGGAATTTTCTCTATTCCACTGAATGTGGGGACAGCCATGGTGGCAGTCATCGCCATCGGCATATCGGTAGACGATACCATTCACTTCATGACCCGCTATAACACGGAAATGCACAAAACAAAGGAGCAGGAGCAGGCACTGCGGATTTGCCTCAAGACGGAACTGCAGCCGGTTTTTTCAACCTCCATAGCCCTGGCCCTTGGTTTTGCTGTTCTGGCCTTCTCCAATTTTGTAGCCATCATACATTTCGGAATCCTTTCGGCCATCGTCATGCTGGTAGCATTCCTGAACGACATGCTGATTACCCCGATACTTCTATCATCGACACGTCTGCTGACACTCTGGGACATCCTCAGTCTCACCCTGAAAAAGGAAGTGATTGAGCAGTCCGAATTTTTCAGAGGAATGCGGATGTGGCAGGTCAAAAAAATCGTTCTTCTCGGCCAGATCAGGGAAGCGGTTTACGGCGAGCATATCTACAGGGAAGGCGACCCGGGAGACAGTATGTTCCTTCTGCTTGAAGGCCATGTGCGCCGATATGGCATCCAGGATGAAGCTCAAACGGAAGTCGCGTATAATCAGTTCAGCCCAGGCGATATTTTCGGCCATATTTCCATACTGGATGAATTGCCACGTTCCGCTAATGTCCGCGCAGAAACAGACATCAAATTTGTCGAATTCAGCAGGCAAAGCCTGGATCGACTGCACAGCCTTTACCCGCATATTGCCAGCCGCATCTTTAGAAATATCGCTAGAATTCTGAATGATCAACTGGTCGTCAGCAACTGGGTGTTGCGTGAAGGGGTGCAATAGGCAAAAACGATGAAAAAAATGATTGTTGCCGCAGTTTTGATGCTGACCGTGGGCGGGTGGAGCGCATGTGCGTCAGCCGGTGATCCGGATATCCTGAATGAACTGGATGTTTATCTGGAAACGGACAAAACACCAACCGATTCATCATCGGATATTGCCCAGCAATTGGCAGATCACTTCCGTGCGGATCTGGAACTTCGGACATCATACTTCTTCGACCCGGCCATTGACTCTCTTAAAACTTATGCGGACGTTGATGATGACCGTCTTGTCGGGGAAATGCGTGCAAACTGGTCCTCATGGACGGGCAAAGACTGGTGGAGTTTTCATGCCGCTGGCTGGTTTGAGGCCGGAACCCGGGACGACGCCTGCAGCGGTGTAACCCACTTAATGACAGATCGCGACAACCAGAAAAGGTACGCTGAACTTAATGAGAGCTTTTTGAATCTTTCAAACGGCGCTGCCGAATTTACCATCGGGAAAAAGATCTTTAACAACGGGATATCGACGCTTTATTCACCTGCTAACCGTTACACATCCGCAGACCTGAATGATCCGGTGAATCCGATTCAGACAGGTTCCTGGCAGCTGGCCTGCGATTATTCACACAAAGATACCGTCTATACGGGAGCACTTCTTCCGTTTTACCAGGAAAAAAAAATCCCGGCACCCGGATCTCGCTGGATCGTTTCCGACATTCCGTCCGGATATAACTTTGTCCCAGGATCGATCGAAGAAATGCTTGAAATCCTTTATTACTATATGGACAGACTCATGGAAAATGACCGGTTCGCTGATCTTGTCGACAGCGGCAAGTCCGTTGCAGTCAGGGAAGAACTGCCCGAAAACGACCCCAAAGACTGGGGATGGTTCGGTCGCGTCAAAAAATCAATGGGAATATGGGACACCTTTGTATCGGCCTATCACGGCCCAGCCTTTTACCCGGTCATCAAACTGGAAGACACTAAGGATATCGCGACACTCATCAAGGATACACCCAATGTGTACCAGATGGCAGGAGGGTTTTCAACAACCTGGAAAAATACGGAATTCCACGGAGAAGCGCTCTACAGTCACAGCATCCACAATTATGACGACAGCTATATTGACTATGTAGGAGGGTTTTGTCATACCAGTGAAAATCTGGCCTCAAGTCTGGGCCTGGAAAAAATTGATATTTTACTGGAATATGCCGGTGAGGTTATTACTGCTAAGCAGAATGCCACTGATTACATTCTGAGTTCCAGATATACGCGTATCGGTCGAAACGATCTTATAGCCAATATCCTTGTTACCGCCACGGATGATCTTTCACTGCATTATCTCTCGGATTTCACCCTCTCTGACAACGCGCATTTCCAGCGAATCGGCACCTCTCTGCGTATTATGTCGGGGCTTGTATTTACCCTTGATTTTGAATTTTTTGACGGGCCGCTGGATACATATTTCGGCAGATGGCGTAATAACGACAGGCTTGTTACATCCATCAAATGGAGCATGTAGGTCAACCATCAAGAATGTTGGAAACACTATTGCGGCGCTTTGGCGTAAAAACAGCAGCTTTTTACACCAAACATAGCTTCAAAGTGTGCAGTATTACCGTTTTTCCTAACACAGTCTTCAGCCTTCAGTCTATCTACCTGAGTAGTTACGAGTAGCTTTATAAAAGGGCCAAAGTAGGGTAGAGTAGAGAGCTGGCTATCGCTACCGTAGGCTTGACTTATCCGTTTCCGTCCCTTTCGTTTGACGGTGCCTAAATGGTCGTGCCATAGCAACCTTTACCAATCCTCCCTCATCAAACCGTGCATGCGGTTTTCCCGCACACGGCTTTCCGATGTTCTTCACTATAAGGCATGCGCATTCGTCCAGCCTGCTGGAGTCCTGCTTGGCCTTGCGGTAAAGCTTCCTCTGTAGTGTCCTGATGTTTTCCGGGGTTAGTAGCACAGCAGCAATCCCCTCATCCTCCACTCTTTGGTTGCATGAACAAAGCAGGGTTCCTTCCAGTTCAGACCAGCAAGATTTCGTTTCCTTATACTCACTGGTTGATGACTCTCTATCATCACTGAATTGGATTTCCAGCACTGGACTGATTATCTTCCGCCACATGCCACCCCTGCTACCCCGGAAGGTCTTACCGATTGCTTCCGTTATCTATGTCGATGAGTAGCAGCCTTCCCCTTACGTCCACAGGGTCGGCACCTCCAATAGATTAGGCTACACATAGGTTCACTTTCGTTGCGGCCTGCGGCTTTGACAGTTGGGAACTTACGACCCCTGATTACTCAGACGCCACTCCCTTGAACTACCAAGGTGAACGGATAATTCCTTGGGCGGGACTTTAACCCGCAAGATAATTAGTTGTTACTGCGAACGGACGCCCATGTCACCACCATGTCCCCAGAGGAACTGTCCGATTAAAAATGTGCTTATCAGTACCAGAAATGTAGTAAAATGCCATCCAATTCCTGCCGAAAGACGAATACAGATGACGAAAGGAACGGGAATGTGCACTGCCAGAAACCAGGGCAGGGAAAATTTCTTGACCCCTGCTCGCCAGAAGCCAAACGGAAGGTTCAGAAGCAAAACCGAAAGAGCTACTATCCATAAATCATGCATAACGTCAATTGTAAGTCAACCATCTCAAATGGCTTTCAAAGCAGGTTTTATTTTTGAAAAAGATCGATTAATTCTTGAACTTTCGATTGATGGAATCGCTCTTCATTCGCTAAACGTTTGAAAATTGCTTTGTATTCCGGATGGGCTATACTGCCAAGGATATGTAGATAACCCTTTTCCATTTCCTTTTCCAGGATGAGTATCTGCTGAAAATAGTCAATAAAGGTCTCTTTAGTAAACATCTTTCGGGTCCTCTTCAATCCTGTTTAGCATGTTCTCCATGAATTTCTTGTGTGCCATATTGGATTTAACGAGAAATTCGATAGTTTTTCTTGCTTCCGCAATGTCCGATTCAGAGAGGCCGCTTCGTAAAATAAGCGCCTTTAAATGCCCAAGGTAAACGGTAGTGGCACTTTCTTCCCGTCTTATGCTTTCCTGGACGCATTTGAGCAATTCTTCTTTTCTCATCTGGTCAGACTCCTTATCCAGTCATGGGAACGAAAATTATTGTTTCTCATGATATCGATATATCCTATATCATTATAGCTGTTGATTCGCCAATCCAACTTTTTCTTTACCTGAAACCAGACGATCCCCCGTAGACCCCACTCCCATGTGGTTGCCAGCGCATCCCTGATCCATTTATTCTTGTTTCCACCCTGCATAACACTTGCTGTCTCAAAGATGATGATGGGTTTGCCGGGCGCTATGGTTGCCAGTTCAGCATGAGCATTCTTGAAGATATCATCAAAAGATTTCCATTGGCTTTCCCAGCCATCCTTTTCTTTGGTTTGTGTCGTGCCCCAATTATAACCATCTATTCCCACTATGTCGACATAATCGTCACCCGGGTAAAAATTGGCTGCACAATTCCAACCGGCTGTCCCCTCTGTGCCAATATAAGTGAGACACTTCCCAACCTATAATTTAGTGTATATTATAGAGGGCGGGAAGGAGAAATAAAATGTTAAAGAATGCATCAATAGCAACCCATGTTAGCAAAGCAACAAATGTTATAAGATATATGGTTCCAGGGTTCAGTCACCAAGGTGAATCGGAGAAATCAGGAATGTTCCTGTTGGCGATAAATTTATCACTGTCTATTTTGTAGTATTTGTTCTCTCTTTTTCACGACAAATGTATGTTGCGGCCTCTAATCGGCCAATTAATACAGAAATGTTTATCAGGATGCATGATGAGGCCTTTAGATACTTTGACGGTGTTTGTGAAGAATGTGTCTATGACCAGACTAAGCTTGTTGCAATCCGCGAAGAGTTCCGGGAGGTCTGGTTCAATGAAAGGTTTTATCAATATGCTTCTGCGGCCCGCTTGGATATACGGGTATGTGAAGGATATGACCCGGAAAGCAAGGGCAAGGTCGAGTCCGGTGTAAAATATGTAAAGAACGATTTTTTCTATGGCGACACATTTGATTCTTTTGATCAGCTCAACACAGATCTTTGCAGTTGGGTGGATACGGTTGCAAACAAGCGTATTCACGGCACAACAAAGAAAAAGCCGGAAGAACTTTATTCTCTTGTTGAACAGTCAAAAATGAAGCCTTACCTGCAGCCGGAGATGATGTTTGATGTTAATGGCGAGAAGCGGAATGTGGATAAAACATCTCTGATATCATACAAGTCAAACAAATACTCGGTTCCCATGATATATCAGTCATCAACTGTTATGATAAGACAGGACGGCAGTAAACTGATAATTTACAAGCCTGAATCGAGCGATATAATTGCCAAGCACGATATTTGTGAGGGTAAAGGGCATATCATAAAAAACACAAACCATTATCGTGATCATCAAAAACGCATAAAGGATTTTGAAGAGGATATAGCCGGTATTGTTGGAAATGACCTTGGGCAAAAGCTTTGTACTATTTTAAAGGCATCATCTCCCAAAATCTACAGAGATCAGGTCGCAGGATTAATCAAAATCATAAAACAGCATTCTGACAAACAGGATATCAATAATCCTCTTGGACTGTTGGCTGAGAGACCGCGTCTTAGAGTTACGTTCATAAGAGACTATCTTGAGGCTTTTTATACAAACAAGGAATATATGCCCTTTTCCTGGCCGGACAATCAAGAACCTCGCTCCGATGCTTTAAGCAGATATAGTATAGTATCGATATCAGGACATCACAACAAGGAGGTTACAGCGCATGAATACATTTGAAACAGTCATAAACAAATATAACTCTTTGCGTTTTAACTCCATCGCAGAGTCTCTGGAAATGCTGGTTAGCCAGGCTGAAGATAACGAAACCTCGTATCTGGAGTTTGCTGATATGCTTGTAAGCCATGAGCTGAGTAAAAGGGATAAAAACAGATTTAATCTCAATATGAAACGGGCCGGGTTTCCTGTTAAAAAACAGATTGAAGAATTTGATTTTGTATCTCAGACTACTATTACAAAAAAACAGATCAATCGGCTGCTTGATTTTTCTTATATCGACAACCGTGAAAATATCGTTTTTATCGGGCCTCCAGGTGTCGGCAAAACTCATCTGGCCATCGGTATCAGCTATAAATCGGTTCATGCCGGATACGAGGTTCTGTTTACTACAGCCCTTGAACTTATTGAGATGCTTGATCTTGCTGAGACAAAAGGAGAATTGAAAAAGAAAATCAATACAATATCAAAGTTCGATACTCTTGTAATTGATGAGCTGGGATATCTGCCTATGAACAAACAAAGCATGTTTAATTTCTTCCAGCTGATAAATGCTTTGTATGAATATCGCTCTATTATTATCACCACAAACAAGGACTTTACGAACTGGGGTGACTTTTTCTTTGATGACAATGTGGCTGTTCCGATTGTAGACCGCATTATCCATCATTCACATATTTTTATGATGGGTGGAGAAAGCTATCGGCTCAAACAAAAAATCAATTTAAACTAAGTGCAGGGGGTGGGTCAGTTTTATTGTCCGGTAGTGGGTCAAAATTATTGTCCATTGACAAGGAATGCAAGTGGCGTGATGGTGTGCAACCACATACGACATCAAGCCCTAAGGCGGTGATCACTTCTGATGGAATCGTGCATCTGGCTGAGCGCACTTACTTCTTCGAGAACCTTTACCCTAGGGCAGGTGATCCTGTTGCCGAAGTAATAATCGATGGGAGTCTCCGCTATCGAGATAAAGCGAAGTGCAAAGACGCGCAGCAGATCGGTATCTACCGCTGTACAAATGGTTTCTATATTGACAAAGTGCTCCCTGTACCTACGCTCAGGGCTGTCGGCTCCTAACCTTTAAGTGCAGCAGACGGGGAAAGCGATGGCATTTTTCGTAAAATTTGTGCATATTCGCGATTCCTTGGCCCGCTGCTGACCTTTCCGTTATGCAAAAACACATGTAGGAACAGAAATATTTTATGAAACCACCTAGAGTATTTATTTCATATTCACATGACTCCGCTGAACATAAGGGTTGGGTATTGGATTTTGCTACAACTCTCCGAAACCGTGGCGTTGATTCCGTCCTTGATCAATGGGATTTGAAACCGGGAGATGACTTGCCTCACTTCATGGAAACGGAGCTTGCAAGATCTGATTTCGCGCTCATGATTTGCACCAATCGATATGTCGAGAAAGCTAATGCTGGTGAGGGAGGAGTAGGCTACGAAAAAATGATTATGACCTCCTCTTTATTACAAAAAATTGATAGTAATAAAGTCATCCCAATTATTAGGCAAGGATCTGGTGGACAACTCCCAACGTTTCTCGGTTCAAAACTGTACATAGATTTTTCTAAAGATGAGGATGTTGAATACAGCCTTGATGAGCTACTTAGGACTCTTCTTAATTCTCCATTATTTGAAAGCCAGGAATAGGCACCAATCCCTTTAAACCGCTGGGCGAATCGAAACCGGATAGGATCTCAGATGGTCTCAAACATGTAATGACAGCAGTGTCTGAAGCATTCAACAATAACCCTGATGAGGTTATTAGTCTTAAATCAATGCTTGTAAATACAGACATGCATCGGCTGACATTTGATAGATATATGTCTAAAGCAATTAACGAAGGCCTGATGATCAAAGACATTATTAACAGGTATGGTATAACCCCAAAAGGGATCGAGTATCTGATTTCACATGGAATTATAAATGCATAACAAGGCTTTTGCAGCGGAGCGCAAAAAGCCGCGCCCGCTGAAAAGCGACGTTCTGTATCAGGATAACCGGAGGTACAAATTTGGCAAATTCAAAGAGTGACAAAGATATACTTGAAGCTTTTTTTGAAGAGTTAATTTCTGTAGAAAAGCATCATCGATCTCTTGTAATAATTGCCCATGGTTATATAGAACTTTTTCTAAATTGTATTATTGATAAAAAATGCAAGCATGGAAAAAAAAGAATAACTAAAAACACCCGTGATTTTACACTTTCAGTTAAGCTAACCTTGCTAAATGAGCTAAGTTTTTTAGATGACACGCTATTCCAAATTTTAGATAAATTTAGAAAAATCAGGAATCGAGCGGCTCATGAAGCCTCATTTTCAATCACTACCGCAGAATGGCAAATTTTGAATAATGGATTAGATAGATTTTTACCAGGAGAATCTAAACTGAAACCGAATGATTTGGCTCATTTTTGCAAATTACTGATTGGAACACTTTGGAACGAGAATCTCGATCTCATGTTAAAAATCAAATTATGAAAAGACTCAATACAGAACAAACCGTTTGAGCGGATCGGGGGCTACTGAGCGGCTCTCGAAGGTTTTGGCTTTAACATAAATTTTAACTTTGTGGAGGTTGTAGGCATAAGCCCCCGACCCCTCAACTTAACGTTATGCCAAGGAAAATTCTATGTGCACTGAGATATTAAATCACAATGGAACATGGACGATATTAGGTATTGTTATAGGGTTCGGTTTTGCAGAGCTTTCAGCAATAATTAAAAAGTGTAAAGAACGAAAAGATTGTAAGAATGCTTTAATAGATGAAGTCCGATTCAATCAAGAACAGACAAAAAATAAGATATCAATCCTTGATCAAATAATTAATACTCTTCAAAAGGGACAATTTCTTTCTACCCAATGTGCTACATATTCGACAATCGAATTTGACAATTTATACCACACGGAATTGTCAGATAGGCAAGTATATAAAAAAATTAAAAAGCTATCATATCGATACTTCAGAATTTTTTCAATTTGCTAAATTCATAAACATTAAAGCTTTAATTCGACAAATAAATACTGAATAAGCAGAATGACATAAAGTTTCTACCACCGGTTTGTGTAAAAACGGGTTTTGCAAAGAGAATAAAGGAAAAATCATGAAAAGAATGGCCTTCATAGCATTGATAATTGTACTTTTTAGCCCAATCTTGGGATGCTCAACAACCCCGGTAAGACAGGAAACAACTCCGGTAAGACAAGAAGCAACTAAGAAACAACCACATTATACTGATTTTTCTGTTGACCGTAATTTACCCTCTTCTGAGGCAGAGAAAGTAAAACAATGTCAATGGATCCGGAATGAAATTGCGCGGGTACAATCGATCATCGATACAGCTTCTTCAATGTTAGACAGCACAATGGATCAAACATATATAAGGATACTAGCAAGGAAAAATATAGCTTGGCTAAACGGACGGGCAGCTGCATTAAAATGCAGATCTGCATTTTCACCCTACGGAAATGACCCGAGTCAAACCGAATTTGATGATTGTTACAATAAATGCCTTAAATATACTGACTACACCAAGAATGAATGTTTTGACAGATGTAATAAATAAATAAATTCTAAAACCGAAGGGTCTTCATCCTTTAAAGATTTTACACAAACCACAAGAAAGCCCAACAAAAAAATGGAGCTGACCACAAAAGCCGAGCCGATTTTTCGTAAAACCTAATATTTCAGCAGCTTTTGTGTCAGCTCATTTTAGGCGTTCGCTGTCACAACGATAACCACAAAATGAGGTACTCATGAATTTCACGGATAGAATAAAACCCACAGATAAAGGCATTACGACATATCTTGATGAACTCAAAAATCTTACATACCAGATTCCTACATTCCAGAGAGAAGTGGTTTGGGAAAAAGAGAATGTAAAAAAATTGTGGGACAGCATTTATAAATTCTACCCGCTTGGCAGTATTCTTGTTTGGAAGACAGACATTAAATTACAAAACCATAGGCATATCGGAGGCCATAAGATTACCGACAACCATTCTTTTTCAAATGAATTTCAATATCTTTTAGATGGTCAGCAACGAACTACATCGTTGCTAACCTCATTATATGGTGGCTCAATCGAGGGAAGAGATAATTTTGACCCTTCACTGTATGTGGATTTATCCATGGAAAATGTAGATGAAACCGACGACGAAATTTATAAAAAGCGTTTTTTGTACTGGGACGAAATAGATGATAAAGATGGCACTTTCAAAAGAAACACGGGACGAAAAAAGAAATTTGACTCAGGCTTAATCGTCAAGCTGATCAACATAAAAGAAAATTTTGACACCGTTCAAGAACAAATTGTTAATCATTCCGAGGTGAACCAACAGTATAACCATCCATTTTGGGTGGAGCTTAGAAGAATCAAACAAGTTTTGGACAACTACAGACTGTCATTTATAGAGCTGAAAGGAATTAAGGTCGCGGAGGTCTGCCAGATTTTTGAACGAATTAATCAGGCAGGTAAGCCTTTAGATATTTTTGACATTGTGGTTGCTAAAACTTTCCGGCCTCAACATAACGGGAACCAAGGTTTCTATCTTCGGGACTTGATAGACGATTTTAGAACTACAAATAATAGTAAGTTTTTACAAATCGACTACTTTGATTATCTTCAAATTATCGCCTTGATTGTCCGAGAAAACATCGAAAAATCGGGTGTAATGAATATTACCCCAACATATTTAAACAATTTAACAGCAGAACAAGTTGAGGCAATTTGGGACGACACTAAAAATGCTGTACTCAAAACATTTGATTTTTTTGAAAACACCTTAAACATCAAGGGACCACCTCTTATTCCCTACAGATACTTCTACTTAACTCTCACCTGTTATTTTTATAAAAATGAGAATCCAGACTATGATTTCATGAAAAAATATTTTTGGTTTAACAGTTTTCACAATTCTGACCTGTTAAGCAATACAGGTGACATAAATGACCATCTGTCGTTGTTGTATAAAGAGAAAAAAGGTGAAGAATATAATTTTGATAGATTTTTAATCGACAAAGAAGTTCTACGAAATTCATCTTACAGCTCAAAAGGTCGATTATCGAGAGCTATCCTTTCTCTATACTCCAACAACAATCCTAAAGACTGGAAGTATACAGATAGAAGTGTAATTGCCGACAACTTCTTCTTTTCTACCGACAAGCCAAATTTACATCATGTTTTTCCTTCTAATTTTATTACTCAAAATCCAGGGAGGAATTCTCATTCAAATAATAGCCTTATGAACATTGCGTATATTACGCAACTGACAAACCTTGAAATCAGCGACCAGAATCCGTTGATATATATCCGGGACTACAATCAAAATCCAAATTTTGTAAATGTCCTTAAATCGCACTTGTTGTCTTCCAAACTGATTGAGTGGTCAACGCTTGAGAGTATGCCAGAAAATGCCCTTGACCTGTTTATAGAAGATCGTGTTTCCATCATAATAGAGAAATTAAGAGACATCTTGTCAGGCATTAATTTCGAAGTAATTGACACTAAGGCAACCGCTGACAATTAAAGGATAATCAGCGAACCATGCGCTTGAGATGGACTGGGCAAAGCCGTGCCGCTTTTCGAAAGGAAGTATTTGACCGGTAGTTTTTACCTTTAGCATAGCTTTTCGGTTATCGTTGCCCAGCCACTCAGCTCTACGTTGTGCCACACTCATTGGCTATCGAGAAAATTGGAAGAATATGAGTTCTAATAAAAGGAGAAGACATCATTATGTTTGGAGAAAGTATCTGAAAGCTTGGGCTACAGATGAAAAGATTCATTGCCTACGTGATAATAAAATTATAAATCCAAATTTGATGGGCGTTGTCCAACAAAGAGACTTTTATAAACTTAACGACTTGAACGACAATGATGTAGAATTTATAAGAGAGTTAATAATTGAGAATTCACCAGAAGTAACAAAACATGGTCACGAACAACTGGTAAGTGCATTTACACATGTTCATCGAATGTTAAAAAAATATCCTGAATTATCATCTACGAACGATCCAGAGGTACATGAAGCAATTAATGTATGCCTTCACAATTTAGAAGAAGATTTTCATTCTGGAATAGAGTCAATTGGGGAAAAATACTTGGATTGTTTGCTTTGCAAAGACACTGCATTTTTTGAAACAGATAAGGGTTTTATGGAGTTTATTTATTATCTGTGTGTTCAATATATGCGCACAAAAAAAATAAGAGAAGCTACCATAGAAGCATTCAAACTAACACCGCATCACAATACCATTAGTAAATCATGGAATATTTTAAGTCACATTTTAGCCACAAATATGGGTGGCAGCCTTTATGTTGACAGAAAAAATTTTAAACTAATGTTGATAGAAAATGACTCGAAAGAAGAAAAGGGGTCAAGTCTACTTTTGACCCTTATTAATACTATCTTGAATTTTCCCTATCCGTTTTTTAATTTTTTTGTCATATTTTTTAAGCCTCGAAACTCTTCGTAATATGCTGCTTACTGTGCTGTATGTTTTGATATTAAACAGTTCACCTATGTTATTAAGGTTTTCACCACGTATTTGACGTAATAGATAAACTGCAATATTACGAGGTTCATTAAAAATCCCGCGTCTTGTTATCAACAATTCATTAAACGATACACGATAATGTTCACACACTGATGAAATGATTGAATCAGATGTCGGACCCAGACTTTTTGATTCAGGAACCTCATAGCTTTTTTTCTTAAAATAATATTTTCTTTTATTCCTGTTATGAAACTTTCCGGACCAAAAAATGATGAGAGTTTCTTTAAAGAAAACAGCCTTGTAACCTCTTCTGAATCATCTTTTTGCATAAATTCAGTAAAAGGTTTCAGCCTGCCCCGTTTTTTTGGGGTTATCATGGAAATAATATAATCTTTGTGTAACCATTCCCACTTCTTCGCATATGACAGATAACCTTTGTGCTGCTCCATTTATAATCCGGCATATCTTTAACCATACCTGCTTTTACGGGTTCTTATGTATATATCTCACCAGTTGCAGAAGATGGCTGTCATTACAGACAAGAATCGATTTGTACCTTCCTCTGAAAAGCTGACCATCAAATCCATGTCTTCTGTTATATCTCTGGGTATATACGCTGTTCAGATGCCTCATGCATCTTGAAATATTTCCATCGGGTGTTTGCAGCAGAATGTGATAATGATTTGTCATTAAACAGTATGCAGCTACATTTACATTACACATTTCAGATAGTTCAATCAGCAGTTCAATAAACATTAAATAATCATGTTTATCCGAAAAATGGATTCAGACCGCCTGCCACGGTTCATTACATGATACCAGGCTCCGGGATATTCTATTCTAAGTGGACGTGACATGCTGTAATATATAACATTTTATCTTACATGGGTCAATAGTAGACTTGACCCCATTTTTCCTTGACCCCATTTTTCCTATTACTGAATTCGCAAGGCAGGCAAAATCATGGGGCAGGCCCTTGATGATTCGATTTGCCCACGAGATGAATATTGAGCGCTACCACTGGGGCATGGGAAAAACCGACTACGGGCCTCAAAGTCCCACTGTTTACAAAAAGATATTTCACTATGTTGTTACGATATTCAGAAATATGGATGTAAAAAATGTGCTCTGGGTTTTTTGTCCTAATGCGGAGTCTGTTCCGAACACCTCTTATGATCCGACCGGAATGTGTCAATGAAAATGAGACACCTCCATCAGTAATTTAGTGTATCACCAGATCACTTTCATTCGGTGATGGTTTTAATAATCAGGCTGCCTTTGGTAATGCCATCGGTTTTTGGAACCTTTCCTTGAACCGGTTTGGATGTTTTCAAAGGCTATTTTCAATACCTTTTCGCGCTCTTTGATAATTTGTTCAGCCCGTCCATAATGTACATCTTCCGGTGTGACCGAGAACCAATACCTGAATGGTAGTGTCCTGTATTGTACCAAAGGAAGAAGCCATAATAAAAGAATCTGGCATCCTTCAATAGCGTCAAACCGCTCTGGAAACTCAGGCCGATATTTCATGGTCTTGAACTGCGATTCTGAATAAGGGTTGTCATTGCTGACGTAGGGTCTTGAATGACTTTTGGTAATCCCTAAATCAGCCAATAACAATGCCACCGGTTTCGATGTCATGCTTGGGCCTCGATCCGAATGAATGATCAGCTGATCCTGTTGGATTCACTGTTTCTCACAACTCTGTTCGATCAGTTTCTTGGCCAGTACCGATTTTTCCCTGTGTGCTACCATCCAGCCAACAACATACCGGCTGAAGATATCAAGAATGACATAGAGATAATAATACGTCCACTTTACCGGCCCCTTGAGCTTCGTTATATCCCAGGACATACCTGATTAGGTGCTGTTGCTAAAAGCTCCGGTTTCTTATAGTTTGGATGGCGAAGCTGATTTCTCCGTTCTCTCACTTCTTGATTCTCTTCCAAAATGCGGTACATAGTCCTTACAGAACAAAGATAGGTTCCGGCATCAAGCAATGCAGCATAGACCTCTTGAGGCGCCTGATCGACAAATCGCTCTTCATGAAGTATGTTAAGCACCTCTTTCCGTTCCTTTCCTGTCAGTGATAGCGGTGGCACCGGACGGCAATTATTCTTTGTAGAGTGTTTATCTCTGTCATGCCACCGGTAAAAACTGGCTCTTGGAATAACCAGGGCATCACATGCGTTCTTGATACCAACATCTTTTGATAGTGATCCTGCTGCATTCATAAGTTCTTCTCTCCGTTCTCTGTGAGAGGTATCTGCAGGATCTCGGATACTTTTTTTTGAACTTCTATTATGGTTTCTGTCTGCTTGAGCTTTTTCTTCAACCTTTCATTCTCTCGCTCAAGTTCAATGACGCGATGGGCTGATGGATCGTGCCTTTTATATTTAGGCCCTCGTTTCTTGGGAGATAGGGCTTTTAATGTCCCTTTTTTAAACTGCTGTCTCCATGCAGTGAGATTGGATGAATAAAGTCCTTCTCGACGTAGCATGGCGCCAATTTGACCATGTTCCTTACAAGATTCCGCTTCCTTGAGAATACGAAGTTTATGCTCTGCCGTGAATTTTCGACGAACTGCCTTTTCTCGCACTTCGGGATCCGGCACAGTTCTAATACCTTGAACTTTTTTTGTTGCTTTGCTAACATGGGTTGCTATTGATGCATTCTTTAACATTTTATTTCTCCTTCCCGCCCTCTATAATATACACTAAATTATAGGTTGGGAAGTGTCTCACTTATATTGGCACAGAGGACAGCCGGTTGGAATTGTGCAGCCAATTTTTACCCCGGGTGACGATTAATGTCGACATGAGTAGGAATAGATGGTTATAATTGGGGCTGACACAAACCAAAGAAAAGGATGGCTGGGAAAGCCAATGGAAATCTTTGATGATATCTTCAAGAGTCTCATGCTGAACTGGCAACCATGGCGCCAGTGAAGCCCATCATCATCTTTGAGACAGCAAAGTGTTATGCGGGGTGGAAACAGAATAAATGGATCGGGGATGCGCTGGCAACCACATGGGAGTGGGGTCTACGGGATCGATCTGGTTTCAGGTAAAGAAAAGTTGGATTGGCGAATCAGCAGCTATAATGATATAGGATATATCGATATCATGAGAACAATAATTTTTTCGTTCCCATGACTGGATAAGAGTCTGACCAGATTGAGAAAAGAATTGCTCAAATGCGTCCAGGAAAGCATAAGACGGGAAAGTGCCACTACCGTTTACCTTGGGCATTTAAAGGCGCTTATTTTACAGAAGCAGCCTCTCTGAATCGGACATTGCGGAAGTAAGAAAACTATCGTTTTATACGTTCGTCCGTACATTTGGGGACTGGCTGGAAAGGGCCCGAAAGATGTTTACTAAAGACCTTTATTGACTATTTTCAGCAGATACTCATCCTGGAAAAGGAAATGGAAAAGGTTATCCTACATATCCTTGGCAGTATAGCCCATCCGGGATACAAAGCAATTTCAAACGTTTAGCAGATGAAGAGCGATTCCATCAATCGAAAGTTCAAAGGAGTGTCGATCTTTTTCAAAATAAAACCACTTTGAAAGCCATTTGAGATGGATTTGACTTACAATTGACATTTATGCATGATTTATGGATAGTAGCTCTTTGGTTTTGCTTCTGAACCTTCCGGCCTTCTGGCGAGCAGGGGTCAAGAAATTTTTCCTGCCCTGGTTTCTGGCAGTGCACATTCCGTTCCTTTCGTCATCACCAATTAAAATCTTTCGGCAGGGTGGATGGCATTTTACTACATTTCTGGTACTGATAAGCACATTTTTTAATCGGACAGTTCCTCTGGGGACATGGTGGTGACATGGGCGTCCGTTCGCGGTAACAACTAATTATCTTGCAGGTTAAAGAGTCCCGCCCAGAAATTATCCGTTCACCTTGGTAGTTCAAAGGGTAGCGTCTGAGTAATCCAGAGGGGTCGTAAGTTCCCAACTGTCAAAGCCGCAGGCCGCAGCGAGTGAACCTATGTGGCCAGCCCCTAATCTGTTAGGTGCCGACCCTGTGGACGTAAGGGGAAGGCTGCTACTCATCGACATATAGACTGGAAGCAATCGGTAAAGACCTTCCAAAGGGTAGCAGAAGGGTGGCATGTGGCGGAAGATAATCAGTCCAGTGCTGGAAATCAATTCAGTGATGATAAGAGAGTCATCAACCAGTAATTATGAAACGGAAATCTTGCTGGTCTGAACTGGAAGGAACCCTGCTTTGTTCATGCAACAAAGAGTGGAGGATGAGGGATTGCTGCTGTGCCACTAACCGGAAGCATCAGGGACACTGGGGAAGCTTTACCGCAAGGCCAAACGGGACTCCAGCAGGCTGGACGAATGCGCATGCCTTATAGTGAAGAACATCGGAAAGCCGTGTGCGGAAAACCGCATGCACGGTTTTGATGAGGAGGATGGTAGAATTGCTATGGCACGACCATTTAGGCAAATCAAACGAGGGACGGAAACGGATAAGTCAAGCCTACGGTAGCGATAGCCAGCTCTCTACCTCTACCTACTTTGGCCTTTATAAAGCTACTCGTAACTACTCGGGTAAGATGGGCCTTGAAGGCTGAAGACTGTGTTAGGAAAAACGGTAATACTGCACACTTTGAAGCTATGTTTGGTGTAAAAGCTGCTGTTTTACGCCAAAGCGCCACAATAGTGTTTCCAGCATTCTTGATGGTTGACCTACATGCTCCATTTGATGGATGTAACAAGCCTGTCGTTATTACGCCATCTGCCGAAATATGTATCCAGCGGCCCGTCAAAATTCAAAATCAAGGGTAAATGCAAGCCCCGACATAATACGCAGAGAGTTGCCGATTCGCTGGAAATGCGCGTTGTCAGAGAGGGTGAAATCCAAAGGAGATAATGCAGTGAAAGATCATCCGTGGCGGTAACAAGGATATTGGCTATGAATCGTTTCGACCGATGCGCGTATATCTGGAACTCAGGGTAATCGGTGGCATTCTGCTTAGCAATCAATAACCTCACCGGCATATTCCAGTAAAATATCAATTTTTTTCCAGGCCCAGACTTGAGGCCAGATTTTCACCTGGTATGACAAAACCCTCCTACATAGTCAATATAGCTGTCGTCGCAATTGTGGATGCTGTGACTGTAGAGCGCTTCTCCGTGGAATTCCGTATTTTTTGGAGTTGAAAACCCTCCTGCCATCACAATTTTACATTAGGTGTATCCTTGATGAGAATGTCGCGATATCCTTAGTGTCTTCCAGTTTGATGAACGTTTTAGTTAACCTGCAACGGGTCAAAAGCAGAAAACTCTCTTAACCTTCACAGAACTTGATTTATCCTCTGAAAGACTCAAATGATTCTGCTGCCAGTTGTCTGGTTCAACGGTTTGTTGAACAGACCTGCGGGTCTGTGGCGATTAAAGTTGTATTTTGCTTAGAATTGTCTATGGATATTGTAGAATCGCTTCTACTTTGAATTATTGATTTAACAGGTAAAATAGTCGTTATTCTGGGTTTATAAAGTGTGTTCAATTGACTCAAAGCTTTCTTTTGAAGTAATTTATGCATAATTGTTGTAAAAAGAGCTGATCTTTTTTCAAAGAGCCTTTCACTGATAACATTCATGCGCCTAACAAAATATTGATAACTGCAAATATAAAATGTTTATGCCGCAAGAAGCAAGGTTTTATCATGCCAATCTGGTAAATCCGGGTCTCTTGAACGTTTCAGGCATGGAATGGTTTTAAGAACAATCAGACGTTTGCCGCAGACAGGACAACGCTCAGGGTGTTTTTCGCCTTGCTGGCCGCATAATGTCTGCCAGTCGAGAAATCCGGGTTCGTCAACCGGGAGTTGACCAAAAAGCTGTCGGCATAGCGCAAGTTCTTCTTTATGGCTGTGATGGTACAATCCATAAGAACGGACTCGGATAGACCCTGAGATCGGCACATGCTGTAAATATCTGCCGATAAACTCGAAAATTGGCAGGGTCATAAGCTCAATCTTTTCGCGGCCATAGTTGAAGGTTACCTTGCCATCTTTAATTGAGAATATCCGCTTGTTGGATATAGGCCCGCCTCGAAGGTAGCGTGCCAGGTATATCAGTACTCCATTGCCGTGAGAATATGTCTCTTTCAAGCATACGTTCCACTTTTTCCTGCCAAGTTTGTTGAGCAGGCTTTCTAATTGCTGGGGACGCATCCCATCAGGCAGAACCAGCTCTCCGTTACGCAATGCCTTCCGAATATAAGCAATGAACTTGCCTTTAAACTTATTTCGCACAACTCGAAACGGCAGTAAATAACTCTGTGATGCTTTGATCCATTTTTTTGCCAGCAATCCTCCGCCGGTAATTAAGCAGTGAAGGTGCGGGTGAAGAGCCAGCGTTTTGGTCCAGGTGTGAAGTGATGCAATAATCCCGGGGCGTGCGCCCAGGTATTTGTCATCCTCAAGCAGTTGAAAGAGGGTCTCGGTAGCTGTTTTAAACAGAATCTGAGTCATTACCTTTGTATTAAGACGCCATAACTCATGGAGCTTATCGGATATAGTGAAAATAACGTGGAAATGATCTGTATTCAAAATGCGGGCTTTCTGCCTGGCAAGCCATCTTTCAATCTGGGTGAAAGCGCATAAGGGACACATGCGGTGTTTACAGGAATTGTACCAGTGACGCTTGTAGTGACCATCGGGACAGGCCTGGGTATGACCTCCCAAAACGGCGGTGCGGCAGACCATGATGCAGTGGGCGGCTTTTCGGATATGGTCGGGCAATCTATGCGTATGATCATAGTATGCGTATCCTAACAAAAATATCATCTGGATAGTCGCTTCCACTGCAATTTATCCTGTTGGAAAATATTTTCTAATTTGCTTCCCCTGCTTCCAGCAGGTCTGTTCAACGCCGCAGTTGAGCGGAATTGCTCTGTGCAGAAATTGCATGGTCTGGCGCAATTTCTGTGCGGGGCAATTTCCGTCTCCGACGTCTTGTTCCCGTGGAGCGCAGCGGAAACGGGGGCAAAACGGCGGAGAGGATTACTCCGCTCAACTGCGGCGTTCCCGTAGGGCGCAAGGGCGTAGCCCGCTGCGCTCCACGGGAACATTATAGATTGAATTTATTCTACTTAGCGTAAAACAACTTGCTTATTATAATTAATGCAATTATTATATTTTTGTCAAGCGTTTTATACTTTGGAAATATTGAGTTGAAGTGTAATGTTATGAAAATACAATAATTAGCGTGAATTATATTGGAATATCCGATTAAAATAGTAAAAATGAAATTCTATGTTGAAATATAATCAGCAATATTATATAGAAAATAGATAATTATTAGATAAATTATTTAAGGGTTATATGAAACAATTTAAAGAGTACCTGATAGGTAAACATATCGTTCCAGAAAAGAAAACGCCATATTATATTTCATGGGTTTCTCAGTTTTACGCCTTTTGCGAAAAGAATGTTGGTGATAGCATATCTGCCGACGACGTGGACCGTTTTTTAAAAAATATAGTTAGGCATCGCGAAGATTGGCAAATCAAACAGGCAAAGGAGGCTGTTGACCTTTATCGCTTTTTCCTTCGAAAGGGTTCAAAGGAGTCTGCTTGCACAGAAATGGAATCGGATGCTCAATGGAAAGGTATTGTTGAAGAAATGATTAAAATTCTTCGCTTAAAACACCGTTCCATGAGCACTGAAAAAACATATATAGGCTGGCTCCGAGTCTTTTATCGGTTTTTAAACGGCGCTTCGCCTTATGAGATAGACGATTCACACGTAAAGGACTTTTTAACATATCTTGCTGTTGAGCGCCATGTTGCCCAGGCAACACAAAGCCAGGCGTTCAATGCTATACTTTTCTTGTACCGGCACATACTTGATAAAGATATTCAGAATTTGCACGAGGTGATAAGAGCGCGGCCTAAACGCAGACTTCCGGTGGTAATGACTAAACAGGAAGTTTTTAAGCTTTTTGATAATCTAAATGGAACAAATCTGCTAATGGCGCAAATTTGCTATGGCTGTGGTCTGCGACTTAGAGAGTGTATAAAGCTAAGGGTGAAAGATATCGATTTTGAACAATGCTGTTTAACCGTAAGGTCAGGCAAAGGTGATAAAGATCGGCAGACTGTTTTTCCTGAAAGTTTGAAAGATGATCTTCGCAGGCATCTGGACGAGGTCAGGGAATTGTATGAAAAAGACCGTATGGATGATATTGCCGGAGTCTATTTGCCTGGTACGCTGGAAAGAAAATATACCAATGCAGGAAAAGAGTGGATCTGGCAATGGGTCTTTCCGTCCAAATCGCTTTCTGTCGATCCAAGGACGAGAATGGTCCGGCGGCATCATGTTCACCCAAACACTTTGCAAAAGCAAATAAAGAAAGCGGCTGTAGCTGCCGGGTTAACAAAAAGAGTCACGGTTCATACATTGCGGCACAGCTTTGCCACTCATCTTCTGGAAAAAGGCTACGACATCAGGACGATACAGGAACTTCTCGGGCATTCAAATGTCCAGACCACCATGATCTATACGCATGTAGCCATTAAGAACAAACTTGGGGTTAAAAGTCCATTGGATCTGTAGCTGCTATTGTGAGACCTTTGTGGTAACTTATTATAATTATTTATAAAAAAGCAAGATGATCATAAAAGGAACGATTGCTGGAAGCTAAAAAGCGGAGAAGTAGAATAAAACAGATGAGACGGCTGGTTTCGACTTTTGAGGATTAGCAGCCTGAAATACTTTTCCTTAAATCTGAAGAAATTGAATTGTCATGGAGATCTTTCCCGATTAAAATAAGAAATCGATCCGGCAAATTAGGGTTTTTGAATTCAGATAATTCATACCTGCCTGCAACGTACTGGATCAATGTAGCTTTTTGTGTATCATCAAAATCAACCACACCTTTCATGCGAAAAACAGTCGGGGGCAATGATTCAATAGTCTTCATGAATACTGCTCTATTCAAAGGCTTTGTAAAGGATAATTTGCAGCTTGACAGCCCATCCTCTTCATGTGAATGACGTGAATGGCGCCTTTTTCTTCCATCTTCTTTTTTATCCATTATCTGCTCGTCATCATATAGATCAACGCTGTAAAGCAAAGCAGGATTAATATCGCCGTAGTCTGTAGCAATGATTGGCGCATTTGGGTTGAGTTCTCTTAATCTGTTATTGATTTTCCGAATTTGTATTTCATTTAACAGCTTTTTTTTATTCAACAGTAAAATATCTGCCGCCTTTATCTGAAGCTTTGCGACTCCATAATCCTCGATTGATGTTTCGATATTTAAACCGTCAACTATGGTTGTCACGGAATCGAATTTTACCAATTCTTCCACTTCTGATATTTCGTCCAGAAGATTAAAGGGGTTAGCCAGTCCCGTGGTTTCCAAAACAATGTAATCAGGATGAAAGCTTGATAAAATTTGGTGAATGGCGCGTTTTAAACTTCCGACCAGGGTGCAGCAAACACACCCTTCATCAATCTCCGTAACCGCATAATCGTGATCCAGCAGTTTTCCATCCAGGCCCACTTCACCGATTTCATTTTGGATAATGGCCACAAAGCGATTGAGCTGGACCTGATATTCAATAAAATGCTGCAAAAAACTTGTTTTGCCGGCGCCTAAAAATCCGGTAAGCACAATCAACTGCGGCCTGTCATCAATTCCAAGTATATTTTTGTCAAGTGTTTTATAATTGCTTATCTCGTGGGCTTTCCACCATAGCTCATCTTCAAATTTCCGTGGTAAAGGATCGCCTTTTTTCCAGACAAAATCTTTGTTAAAGGACTTATTTTTGCCGACTGATCGATCAGCAATATTTTTAAATCCGCCTTTGCCATATCCCAAAAATAAATATTCTTTCTGAGCTTCTTTTGACGGCGTTTCATGGTGATGACCGGCGGCATCATAAATGATTTCTTTTCCAGGACAACGTATATTTTTCAGAAAAGCAGGAGGTTCTTCAAGGTTGAAAGTGACAGAAGCAGCAAGTACCTGAAATAAAGAAAAGGCAGTAGAATATGAGGGAAAATCCTGATCATAACCGCCTGGTTCAACCATTTGAACCAGGCGGTCGTTTTGAGAAAAAGATATACCATCCCTGGCAATGACCCGTTGTCTTGAGATACTTTCAAGCCCTAAAATTAATGCATTTTCGGATTGATTAACACCGAGGTCGATTATGCCGATATTAAAAAGTTGGCATAGTTTCGGATATAATAGAAAGTTACGTATATGTGACAAATAATCATCTTTTTGCGCATAAAAGCCTGCTTGCAAAGAAAATAAATCAACGAGTTCTTCGTCAGGATCAGGAAAGTAATTTACGGCAAACCGGCCATTGATCCATGTGTCAACCCGTTCAAATTTATTGTAACTTATTCCGAATACTCCAGAATAATTCTTGATCCTGGCTGTCCAGCCACCTATGTCCGAAGAGGAATCCTTCAATCCCCGCCAGCCGATCACATGTCTTACTCCAGGAACAAAATTGGTACGCATTAGAAAATGTCGCATCAATTCCTGAATGCCTGATTCAGGGGAGGATGAAATATTCTCCGGATTTAACTCATGCAGTTTCATGTGAATCCATATATGAATCCATAAGCACACGGAAATGCGATCTTTTTCATCTCCGTGTGCTTATGGCCGTAAGTATAGGAAGGGCTATACTTTTATACACCAAATGTTATGATATCACCATTACCGAGATATGCTGTATCCTTTGAACGAAAACGCGCACTGCCCCTTACGACCGGATAACCGGCTGCAATAAATTTCTTTGCGCACAGAATGCCCGTACAGTGATTACATCCGATTTTCTCAAATCCATACTTTCCTAATGAAAGCACCAGATCATCGAATTTAGGATCCCAATCCTCAAATGGAGAAATATGCAGACCACCATACACGCCATGCAGATTATCGTTTTCATATTTAATTTCCCGATAGGCTGTTTCAGCAAACTGAATGATACTCTGGTGGCAGCAACCGGTGACACTCACCAGACCTTTGTCCTTAATATTAAAGTACATGGATTGCTCCCCGTAAACACGGCAGATAATCGGGATGGCAAACACAAAAGATGCAAATCCCGGAACAACCGGGTTTAAGCCGGGCTTAACCTTAACCAGCTTGCCTTTGTGCCCTGAATCCTTGATATACTGAAGTCCTTCGGGATAGAAGCTGTCAGGAACATATAGAGTAATTGTGGGATCATATTTCATGGTGACCGGCAAACCCCAGAAGTGGTCAAAGTGTTCATGAGAAATAAATAACGCCTCAATCTCGCGATTTTCCAGCATCTTATCAATGCCTTCGCGTTTGAAACACTCATCCGTCCACTTATATGACCAGCCGGAATCAAGGAGATATTTATGTTTCTGTCCATTTAGTTCTTCCAGCTCTATCAGACAGGCATAGCCTCCTGCATTTTCCGGATGTACCGAAAGTTTTTCGGTTATTTCCCATGCTTCTTCGAGTTTATCGGGAAGCAGATGTTTGATCTTGGCGATTCCTTTTTCATAAGAACCTTTCCCCAGGCCGGATCCGTCCCCAAAAGGTGGCCAGTTGTAATCATACTGATTCACCAGCAAGCCTCCGGCGCCTTTGATATCTCCCATCAGATTAGCATTGTCAAACCAGCTTGTCTCGGAAATATTGGTGACTTTAATATTTTTACAGGCGCCAATATCTACCATTTTCCTTACTACTTTTGGGAAACGGGCTTTACGCCAGGGGGAATATGAATAAACCCCCATTGTGGCCAGAGTGCCGCCCATTACTCCCATGGCTGCTCCTTTCAGGAAATCACGGCGTTTTATTTTATTATTTTCAGACATGTTATCCTCCTTGTCAAAGTAATCTAAAATTTAGTATTATTTGATAATATCTATGGCATTATAAAACACAGGCAGCAATTCGATAGTAATAAAATATATAGCGATGCCGGCAACTGTGCCTGCACCTAAACCCCACCCTAAAGCCGGGCTCCACTTCACATCCTCGATAAGCGCATGCTCAGCTTCGTGATCCCTTGCTATTTCATCAGCGGTTTTTGGCACCATCTTCCACCCTGGCCAATTATCCATAAACCAGTGGTGAACAAGCCAGATGTTGATCAGCCAGATAGTTGGTATCATAGGAAACTGCTGGGGATGAGAAAAACCCTTTTGTGTGCCAAGGAAAAGATGTGATGTTTTGTAATAAAAAATATAGAGCAATATTCCACCAAGAATGGTAAGCACTGTTCTAATGAGTGCATTTACCGGAATACTGAATTTTTTGGGCCAGTTGCCGCAGTAAAATGTTATAAACATAGCCGGTACAAGAAAGAATACCGCCATTTCACCGACATGCAGCCATCTCCAGTCTGGAGCAAATGCCCTGCGAGTGCCGCGGATTGCAGCTCCCCAGGTCAGTTCCTGAGCAAAATAAAGGAAAAAGTGCATTGCAAAGGCAATTGCTATAATACCGAAAAATGCAACAACTCGGCGTAGCCAGTTTTTCTTTATAAGATTAAAAGGATACCTCGCCCAGATGGTTTCAACTATCCAGACCGTAACCGTACAGCACATGATCCATGAAACATGGAAGTTCCCTGATACTGTATCAGCGAATTTTTCCCAGTAAGGCGGGGCAATAGATGTAAAATACTGCCATGGATAGTATAATATTCCCATGTGAGAATGCATGGTTAGGAAGTAGATAACGGTGCTTAAGAAAAATGTCACAATCAGGATGCTGAAACCCTTTGCAGGTTGTTGCATGTCCTGCCACGGGGCTTCTTCAAACGCTACAATCCATGCCGGACTCAGCCATGAAGCAAGCGCTGCGAACATCAGGCATGCCAGTGCAGAGTATTCGATGGCAAAGAACTCCGTAATGCCCGGCAGCTTTGTCAACTGTCCAGGATTAAAGTATGCAATACCCAGATTTCCTACAATGCCCTCGAAAAATCCTTTGATTAAAATATATAACAGCACAAAAGAAATAGCGGTGAGAACAACACCTTTTGTTATTGGATTTGTTTTTTCCAGCCACGATCTTTTAAATGGCCAGTAATTAAAAAGATACACCATCCAGATCAGAACAATGAGCCACCACCGTGTATACATATAACCTACAAATGGCGTGTACATGCGCATTAGTCCGCGCGGGTCCTGGAATATCCACCAGGTTCCGTAAAAAATAATCAGCGTAAAAACCAGAGAAACAATGGCGGGGATTGGTTGGGGCCACCGTTTTACGAGATTACGCTCTTCCAGATAATTTGTACCGAACTTTTCCATAGCAACCTCCCTTTTTTTAATAAATTTTTCTATAAACAGTTAAACACGTTACTCAAGTTTCGCACCTGTTTTTTATTCATTTTTATAATCTTCGGTTAATTGACGCTGTTTTTCCATAGATTCATGAACAGCTTTTAAAATATCTTCATGATTAAGTGAATCCACATCAAGGCCAAGATTTCGAGTTTCTGTTTTTAGGAACGAAGGAGAAAAATCTGCTGCAATCTGGTTGAATTTACAGGTAATATTGTCGTTGGATTTGTTGGAAGAAAAAAGGCTCAGATCAAGTAGCTGATCCAGGGCTTTCAAACCTTGACCAATGGTTTGCTTAAAAAACTGTTTTCTCGTATATAGGTTTAGCATTTAGTATAATTTAAGAAACTGCTTATGCCGAACTTAAAATCTTTACTTTTTTTGCTGTTTTTTATTCATTTTGATGGCATCGCTAATAATGTCCGGCATTTTAAGATCAGCATGCTTTATAAGAAGTTCACATACCCGGAGTATATTTCTTTTAATAGTCTCTTTGACAAGGAAGGCATCCCGCTTTTTTAACCCGTTTAAAACTTCAACATAGTCAGCAAAGATTGAATCCTTCTCAAACTTACTTAGCTGATCAAAAATCTGAAAAAACAGATGGTTGTTGGCATTAAGTTGATTCATGGTTGAGATCAGGAACCTGTTTTTGCTGCTATGATAAATAATTCTGCGAAATTCCGCGTCTTCTCCGGCAATAACCTTTTTTTCCATTCCGATAGTAGCCTTGCTTATGCGGACAAGACATTTTTCAAGTTTTTTGATATTTGCAGAGCCAATTTTTTTTGCGGACAAAAAGCCAGCGGAAGGCTCAAATAAAAAACGGGCTTCAATCAGATTTTGTATTTCCAAGGGTGAATCAGCATTTCTATTTTCCAGCCAGTCCTGAAAATAGTCATAGTTACAGAGCAGGTAGCAACCGCTTCCTGTACGGATATCAACGATACCCTGTGCTTCGAGTTTGCGTAGCGCATTTCTCACTGTGTTGCGACTGACATTAAGCCGGCTGGACAGTTTCCGCTCAGAGGGAAGGCGGGAACTAATTTGAAAATCATCATTATCAATAATAGCGATGATTTTCTTAATGGTTTCTTGTTCCTTACCCATAAATTAGATTACCAAGCTTTGGTTATCATATTAATGATGTTTGGTTCTACCAATTAGTAGAATAAAAGAGATAATCATGTCAAGAAAAAAATTTCAGTATTTACTATTATTATTTACACAAATTGGTAGCACCAATTTTCAGGAAAGATGTTCGCCGTTTACTAATATTAACGGAATTAATTGGCGGTTTATCTGAGTTGAGGACAAAGATATTGAAGGCAGTCTATGGGAAAATCATGGGGTTTTCTTCTTTTTTGTTTTTCGCCAGATGGTCAATCCCTTTAAAAACGGCTTGTACAGCAATGCATAGTCGGAAATATACTTGTCTGAAAACATATTACGCTGTGTTGAGCAAAGTATAAGGACAGTCCGCATTACCCTTCGTTCAAAAAAAGGTTTCGCAAAATAAGATCGCAAACCATGAGGGATGAATAGAGCCCAGTCAATCGCCTTGATGCTTGAAAAGGTATCTTCCATAATTAAATAGTCCAGCTTATAGCGATTAAGATTCTCTGCAATGGTCCCTTCATAGGAAAACACTTCCCCTTGCTTCATGGGAGATAAAGCCTTGCCGGCGGAATAAACAACGACCTTGTTTTTCCTGATATAAATATCTGAATAGATGATAGAATCAAAATTCATATGTCCGTGCTGGTTATCCAGCATTATTTGTAGAATAGCAGACATATCACTTTTATTTCTCAGCATTTTCATAAGCTTATTAATATAATCTTTATCAGCCGGATCTGAGGAGGATGCCTCATTCCCAGGCGTTAAAACAAACCTTCTAACCACCTCATCATCAACACTTACATTATCTATGGACACACGAAACACGCGAACACCCCTAAAAAACAGACTCCGTATAACCACATCGCCAATAAAAGGGGAGTTGTTCTTGCGCTGAAAGGTTAATTTGCCTTCCCATTTTCTTTCAAAAACGGTTTCTTCATAAATTCTGTTAATGTGGATTTCAATGCTTTGATGGTAAAGATCGGAAAATTTGAGTTTTGAAAACTCGGCAGCTTTATAACAAAAGAGATCCCTTGCGGCCATGTTGTGCGCTAATATTCTTTTATCATAGGGGTCAACAAGAATGACCGGGTTGTTTACCAATTCTATCATGGCTTCAATATCGGCATCTTTTTCCAATGTATCCTGTACGATACCGACGGTGTCAGAAACATCCAGCATATACCCCAGATAAAAGCGTGGATTTTTTCTATCGATTGTTCCTGTGACTTTTATCCATGTAATATGGTCATCCTTGTTTTTAATCCTAAAGATAGTTGCGGCAGTTTTTCCATTCCTTACTGACTCCATAAATCGTTCAAGAAGGTGTAAATCCTCTTTAAGGATGATCCTGTTGCGAAAATCAATATTTTGAAGAATGAGTCCGGATTTTGTTCCAAGCCCCTTGATTTTATAACTGTTTAAATACTCTATCTTGTTTTTAATGATATCGATACGCCACAAAAGGGCAGGAAAATCCTCAAGAAAATTGAACAATTCATCTTTTGTTATAATTCCGGTCGGGATCGGTTCGAATATTTCTTCCATTTTAATCTATAAAAACTCTTACTTGGTGTGACATTATGTGTAAGTATTATTTCAATTAAGGTATCATACTTAATTTCTTCATACACAATATTTAACAACAACTCCAGAAGTTTTTACAACATTGACAGCAGGCATTTTATAAGTTCATATCATCAAAGAGCGAATAAAATCTTATTTCACCTTTCTTAAAACCGCTGTGATATCCTTTCCAAATTCATTTTTTTGCCAGTTTTTCATTCCGTTAATTTCTTTAAGATCGTTTGTATCACTGGGGTTTTGCACGGCAATAGTGTTAATCAGAGCTTTGTTTAATAATAATGCAGGATCTATTTCAAGCGCCTCAGCCTTTTTATCTCTCCAGGCTTTAAGGGCGGTTGTTCTTTCAATAACTTCAGGTTTCACCACAGAAGCCTTTCCGCGAGGATATACGGGAAAATCTTTTTCAGGCATTTCCAGAGCCATGTTTATTGTTTTCATCAGGGCTTTGCCATACATGTCAATCTGTCTTCCGCTTAATGCTTTTATTCTTTCTAATTCCTTTAAATTAACAGGCTGTTTAACTGCAATTTTCATCATTGATGCGTTGCTGAATATTTTAAACAGGGGTCTATCCTTCTTTTTTGCAATTTTTCGGCGGGTCTGAAGAAGAAATTCGAGAACAGCAAGACATCTCCGGTTTAACCGCCCTGCTCCTTTAAACTTCAGGTATAATGGATTGCTGTTTAATGCAGGCGGTCTCACTTTACTTAAAATTGCGCATTCTTCATATACCCAGGAAAGACGTCCTTTTTCAGTAAGCTCTTTTTCGAGGATTTTTGTTAGGGGAAAAAGATAAATCGCATCGCCGGCAGCATATTCTATCATTTCATCCGGCAACGGCCTTTTTGACCAGTCTTTTTTCTGAAATCTTTTATCAAGCTTTATATTGAACCTTTGCTGAACAACCGCGTCAAGACCGGTTCCATTAATGCCAAGGAACATAGACGCGAGCTGGGTGTCGAACAGATTGTTTATTTTTATGCGAAAATCCCTGTATAGAGAGCGAACATCGTAATCTGCTCCGTGAAATATTTTTTTTATATCACGATTTGCAAAAAATGGTCTGAGCGAAGAAAGGTCTTTGATCTGCAAAGTATCTATGATCACATTTATCCTTTTTGTCGCTATTTGAACAAGACATACTTTTTCCTTAAAATGAAACATGGAGTCCGCTTCAAGGTCAACAGCAACGTTTTTCCCCTTTTCCAGAGATCGGGCTATATCTTCCAGCCCTGATATTGTATCAATTATCTTATAATCCAACTTGCCGTTCACTTCCATTTTTTATCCTTGACCTGCGTGGCTGATTCTCATAAACAGTTGTTTGTCACGAAAGCACGAAAACACGAAACTTGATGCATTCGTAAAAAGTCGAATTCATCAGGTGTTAGGTGTTAAGCTAAAATATTTAACTGTCATATCAAGTGCCTAACACCTAACACCTAACACTTAACACTTAACACTTAATACCATGAGAACATATAATGATAAATATAACATTTCCTGACGGTAATATAAAGAGTTTTGAAAATATTCCTTCCGGACTGGACGTGGCGATGAACATTTCAGATGATTTTGCGAGAAATTGCGTTGCCATGGAGATTGATTCATCGATTGTTGACCTAAACACAAAGATTATTAGGGATTCATCTGTAAGATTTATTACAAACAGGGAACCGGAAGCGCTGGATATTCTTCGTCACAGCGCCGCGCATGTTATGGCTCAGGCAATTTTACATGTTTTTCCGGAAGCAAAGCTTACAATAGGGCCTGTTGTGGAAAACGGTTTCTATTACGATATTGATATGGAGCCGGTTTCTGAAGAGGACTTTCCTAAAATCGAAGCCGAGATGAAAAAAATCATAAAGGCAAAGATTCCATTTAAAAGGAAAGAGGTGTCAAAATCTGAAGCAATGGATTTTTATATAAATGAGCCTTATAAACTGGAAATGATTTCAGAGCTGAAAGATGGGACAATATCCCTCTATGAGCAGGGGGATTTTACAGATTTGTGCCGCGGCCCCCATATCCCCCACACAGGATTTGTCAAAGCCATAAAGCTTATGAAGGTTTCAGGGGCTTACTGGCGCGCTGATCAAACAAAACAGCAGCTCCAGAGGATTTACGGCACAGCCTTTTTTAATAAAAAAGAGCTGAATGCATATCTTCATTTTCTTGAAGAGGCAAAAAAGAGGAACCATAGAAAAATCGGCATGGCAATGGATCTTTTCAGCTTTCATGAAGAGGCTCCTGGAATGCCTTTCTTTCACCCTAAGGGGCTTGTTATATGGGAATCCCTGATAGATTACTGGCGCCTTGAACACAAAACCGCAGGTTATGTTGAGATAAAGACACCTGTTATGCTTTCCCGCAGCCTCTGGGAAAAAAGCGGCCACTGGGAAAATTACCGGGAAAACATGTATACATCCATGGTCGATGAAACAGAATATGCAATAAAGCCTATGAATTGTCCCGGCGGGATGCTTTTTTACGGCGTAAAACCACACTCATACAAAGATTTGCCGATGCGCGCCGCTGAAATCGGACTTGTGCACCGGCACGAATTGAGCGGCGTTTTATCAGGCCTGTTCAGGGTCAGGGCTTTTCATCAGGACGATGCTCACATTTTTATGACGCCTGACCAGATCGAAGATGAAATTCTGGGTGTGTTTAGACTGGTAGAACGCATCTACAGTGCTTTCGGGCTTGGTTTTAATCTGGAGCTTTCAACGCGTCCTGAAAAATCTATCGGCACGGATAAACAATGGGAGGTTGCTACGGAAGGCTTAAAGTCGGCTCTCAAGAGCTATGGAATGGATTATAAAATAAATGAAGGTGACGGCGCTTTTTACGGGCCAAAGATAGATGTTCACATTAAGGATGCGCTTGGACGGACATGGCAGTGCGGAACCATACAATTAGATATGGCGCTGCCTGAAAGATTCGATCTGTCGTATATTGCAAAGGACAATGAAAAACACCGCCCCCTGATGATCCACAGGGTAATTTACGGCTCCATTGAGAGGTTTTTCGGCATCTTGATCGAACACTTTGCAGGCAAATTTCCTTTATGGATGACGCCTGTACAGGCAGCTATCCTGCCGATAAATGATGATCTTGTTTCATACGCAAACAAAATTCAAGCAGTTCTTGTAAAGGCGGGGCTTCGCACAGAGGTAGACAGCAGAACGGAAAGCCTGAATAAAAAGGTGCGTGAGGCCCAGCTGAACCATATCCCCCTTATACTGACTATCGGGAAAAAGGAGAAAGAATCAGGGACCCTCTCCGTCAGAACCCTGGATGGCCATGTCAGATATGGTATTAACAGGGAAGAGTTTCTAAAAAGAGTCCTTGAGCATATAAATGGAAGAAAGCTTGATATGGAAATATTTTAAAAAAAGCATCTCACGCAAAGGCGCAAAACCACTATCCATGCAGATCGAGTAAAAAATCGCTCAATTTAGGTTGAAGTTAAACAGGTCACTAATTGTGGAATCAGCTTTGTCAGGTTCAACCTGCCACCAGATTAATATATTATCAACGCGGTAGAAATAATGTATCAGCCCCATTCCCTCAGTACGGAAGCGGACACCATTCTCCATTTTGTCAAACTTTAACGGTGTAAACACTGCTGTTCCTTGTGCCATTTTTATTGCCATGCTCTGTAAATCGGCTTTCGCCTCTTCGGCTTTTTCATAGACGCTGATATAAAGAATATTCCTTGAATTTTTGCTGCCGTAATAAGCTATCAGATTTTTTTTAACGCCGAGTTTTTTGCCATGCATTTTATTGACAAAATCATCGGCTTCATCCCCTCTGACAACCTTAAGCAGCTCCAATCCCCCTAATTTTTGCGGGATATTATCATCTTTTCCTTTAACGCAACCAACAACAGATAAAAGAGAAAGAAAAAGGATAAATGCACTGTTTTTTAGAAAAAGTTTGACCATAATAATCTCCTTGTACTGATAAATAATTATGCATTAGCGTACTATAATGTTATATTTAAATTATGAAGTCAAATCTAAAGAAAGTGCGGGCTCTGGGTCTGTGTTCCGGTGGCCTTGACAGTGTTTTGTCTGCGTTGATTTTGCGCGGGCAGGGTATAGAGGTTGAATGGATAACCTTTGAAACGCCGTTTTTTTCCTCTGCAAGGGCGCTTAGGGCCGCTGATATTACAGGGATACCAATTACCGTCAAAAACATTACAAAAGAATATCTTGTGATGCTTAAGGATCCTCCGTGCGGATACGGAAAGCATATGAATCCGTGCATGGATTGCCATGCCTTGATGTTCAGGATTGCGGGCGCAATAATGAAAGAAAACGGGTTTGATTTTCTTTTCAGCGGCGAGGTGTCAGGGCAGCGTCCCATGTCCCAGACAAAAGCGTCTCTTCGTTATGTAGAGAAACAATCAGGCTGTGACGGCTATATACTGCGTCCTTTAAGCGCAGCGCGGCTCCCCGAAACAATACCTGAAAAAGAGGGGCTGGTAAACAGAGATCAGTTGTTAGACATAACCGGAAGGTCGCGCAAACCGCAAATAAAGCTGGCCGGAGAATTTGGCCTTGAAGATTATCCTTCCCCCGGTGGCGGTTGTCTTCTCACAGACAAGGGCTATTCAGATCGTCTCAGGGACCTTTTTGATCATCAGGATGTTTGCAGCGAGGAAGAGCTTTATCTGCTAAAATATGGCCGCCATCTGCGCTTGGATAAAAGCACAAAAATCATTGTGGGCCGGACAAAAAAGGATAATGAAAAAATAAAAGGATATTACAACTCTGCCATGGATATTCTAATTAAAGTAAAAAATTTTCCGGGACCTACTGTTTTGATGCCGCATGGAGGTTCAAAAGATGTTGTTGCCATGGCAGCAACAATTTGCGCAGGATACAGCAAAGCTCCAAACAATGTTCAGGTTGATGTAGGGGTTGTAGCGCAGCAGAAATCTTATACCCTCAAAGTATCTGGAATTTCCCCGGAAGAAATCAGGCATTATTTGATATAGCTGCTCTAAGCTGGCCGCAGGCAGCAGAGATATCCCGGCCTTTGCTGTGGCGGATGACAACCGTGTAATTGTTGTCCAGCAGGATTTCTCTGAAATCATTAATTACAGATTCTGCCGGCCGCTTGAAAGAGCAGCCTTCATGTTCATTAAAGGGTATCAGGTTTATTTTTGCCTTTATCGATCCTAACAATTTTGCAAGGCGGTTTGCATTTTCAGGGGAGTCGTTAATTTTTTTTATAAGAATATATTCAAATGTAATTTTGCGGCGGGGCTGCAACTGATATCTGCGGCATGCATCAAGCAGTTTTTCAATGGGATACTTCCGGTTTATCGGCATCAGCATACTGCGGGTTTTGTTGTCTGTTGCGTTTAGCGATATCGCCAGATTAATCTTTGTATCACGGCCCAGGCTGGGTAGCTTCGATACAATGCCGGCAGTGGAGATAGTAACCTTACGGCTCGCAAAAGCAAGCCCCCACTGGTTATCCGTAATAGTGTTTATGGCGCTGATTACGTTCCGGTAATTTGCAAGAGGCTCACCCATTCCCATAAATACGATATTTGTAAGATGAACGGGATCGATCTGATCATTTAGTATGTCTCGCACCTGGGCGACAATTTCACCTTTTGTGAGATTTCGCGTAAAACCCTGTTTGGCGGTGAGGCAAAACCTGCACCCCTGAGCGCAACCTACCTGGCTGGATATGCAGAGGGTATAACGATTTTTTTCCGGAATAAGGACACTCTCTATATATTGCCCATCTTTTAGTTTAAAGAGATATTTTTTTGTGCCGTCCTTTGAAATTTCGGTGCGGATTGTTTCGAGGCGCTTTATGGTAAAATTAAGGGAAAGCTGTTCTCTGATCTCTTTTTTGATGTCGGTCATTACATCAAACGAGTCTGCCTGCCACCTATAGATCCATTTGAGGATTTGTGACGCGCGATACGGCTTGATATTGTGATCTTCGAGCCATGAAACTAACTGCTCGATATCAAGATCTATAATATTAATATATCCCAAAATCTTTTAGTATATCATTGATGCCGAGTTTTCTTACTTTCAGCCTTAAAAATTCAGAAATCGTTGGTTGATAAGCCTTAACTTTGAGATACATGTTAGCCTCTTTTGGTGTTTTGCTGCCTTTAGAATTATTGCACGCTTTACATGAAGAAACGCAGTTTTCAAATGTTGTTTTTCCACCTCTTGCCTTGGGAATAATATGGTCAATGGTTAGTTTTAATTTATCGGTCCCGCAATAGGCGCATTTGAATCCATCCCTTATCAGAATATTCTTTTTGCTGAAAGGCACCCTGTTTCGATACAGTGCCCTGATCAGCTTTATTAACTTCATTACAGCAGGGACTTTTATTATAGCTCCTTCAGCGGTTCTGATTATTCTTTCAGAATATTTTAATACCTGAACCTTGCTTTTTACTATTAGACACATTGCTCTTTTCCAGTCAACAATGTTAAGAAACGAATAGTCAGCGTTTAGCAAAACACATTGAGTCATTTTATTCCCCCTTATGCAGGCAATATCCTCCCTTTTTTCCTACACAAATCGATTTGATGAATTTTGATGGCGTCGTAAAAAGTACAATTTACCACAGATCGTACAGAGATAACTATTGGTAATTACTGGATTCCCGCTTTTGCGGGAATGACAAAAAGGGTAGAAATTCGACTTTTTACGGGTTCATCAATTTTTGTTCAGGCACTAATTATATTAAATTAATTATTATATCAACTATTACCGGACAATGACAGGATTATTTTCAATCATGGATAGTATATTTGCGGGATTGCGACCAAAACTGCAGGTATGGAATACAAATCATGTTTGTAAGCGTTCACGGACAGTTGAAATTGGAAATTTGGCCTTTCATCTCCTGTCTGCGTGCGACGCACAGACAGGCTCCCCAATTTCCAATTTCTAATTTCAAGTTTCAAGCCGTGAATGGCTATTTTATTGAAGGGGAGAAGAGGATGTGTTCTTTATAAGCATAGTGGAAGGATCAAGGCGTAGTTCCGGAAAACCCGTAGTAGAGCGTCCTCCCTTTAAAGATAGCACATGAATTTCTTTGCCCTCGGGCTGTAATTGTATAGCGACGTCAAACAGATCGGAAACATTCGAAAAAGAGACCGGCATACCGTCAGAAGCCGGTTCTTCGTGCCGGTGTGTGCGTACGGCAAACCAGACATGCAGCGACAATTTCCTGGCAATGGCTTTCAGGTCGGAAAGTGACTCTCGCACCGATTCATCAAAAGGGAACCCATCAATGATGACTACCTGCGGGGAGAATATATTCTGTTCAGACAGATCGGTCATTCTTTCTTCAAGCTTGGGCACACTGAAGCCTTCTGCCTTAAAAGTCATTATGAATCTATGTGGCAGCATGGCTTCCCAGATTTGGCTTGACGGCTTTATGCTGTATTGTTTTGCAAGATTGTTGAAAACCTCTTTGTACCAGAGGCTAACTTTGTTTACCGGATCATTCAGGCTGATATGGAGAACGTTTTTGTTTTTCAGAAGGGCTCTTAAGGCGAGTTGCACGAGAAAGGCTGTTTTGCCTACACCAGCGCGTGCAAGCACAGCTCCGAAACCGTTTTCAGGAATTATATCTTCGCTGTCATATCCCATGATTTTAAATGGATTGTGAAGGATAAGATCGATATTTAACATAGTTAGACTCCTCTTTATGTTTTACACAATGGTAACTAAACTCAAGTTAGCGCACTTTAGGCACTTTTTACTCATCTATCCTATGGTACCGAATTCATTAGGCATAAAATGGAAACTCCTATCAAGTTATGCGGCACTCTTTTTTTCACTTTCTGCTTTTTTAAGCAGTTCTTCTGCGATTGATTGCGGCACCTGTCTGTAACTTGCTAACTCCATGGTAAATTGCGCTTTACCCTGAGTTGATGATCTTAAGACAGTTGAAAAGCCGAACATTTCGGCTAATGGCACATTTGCCTCAATAACGGATTGTTGACCTTCGTCTTGTGAGCCTACAATCATCCCTCTTCGTTGATTTAAAAGCGACATGGCGGCTCCCTGAAACTCGGTGGGAGTTTCGACAACGACTTTCATTATCGGTTCGTGAATAACCGCTTTGGCTTTGGCGTATCCTTCTAAAAAGGCTCCACGCGCAGCCGCCTGGAATGCCATTTCAGAAGAGTCAACAGCATGTGATGCTCCATCATTAATAACGACCTTTACACCGGTAACAGGAAACTCCATTTTTGGACCTTTTGCAAGGCATAGCCTGAAGCCTTTTTCACATGAGGAGATAAACTGGGTTGGAATTTTTCCTCCAACTATCTTGTTCTCAAATATAAAATCTTCCTCTGTTACAGGTTCCATGTAACCTGCCACCCTGCCATACTGTCCGGCGCCGCCTGTTTGTTTTTTATGTATATAGTTAAATTCGGCCATCCTTGTGATAGTTTCCCTGTAAGCCACACGGGGCCTGCTAGTTATAACTTCTGCGTCGTACTCCCTGCGCATGCGTTCAACATATACTTCAAGGTGTAATTCTCCCATACCCTGGATAATCGTATCGTTGGTTTCATCGTCCACATATGTTTTGAAAGTAGGGTCCTCTTTTGTAAACCGGCCCAAAGCCTTGGACATGTTAATGCGGGCTTTGTTATCCTTTGGTACAATGGAAAGGGAAATCACCGGAGCAGGAACAAACATGGATGTCATGCTCAGGTTGAGTCCTGGAGTTGCAAAGGTGTCTCCTGAAGCACAGTCGATGCCAAACAGCGCTCCGATATATCCTGCTGGTATTTTTTCGATATCTTCCATTTTGTCCGCATGCATGCGGACAAGCCTGCCCACCTTGATTTTTCTCCCGTTACGCACATTATATATGGTCGATCCCTTGGCAATTGTCCCTTGATATACGCGTATATATGTAAGCTGACCATACTGCCCCTCTTCCAGTTTAAAGGCAAGGGCGACAACCGGTTTTTGCGGATCACTTTCCAGCATGACCGGCGTCTCATTGTTGTCCATATCAAGGGCCTCGTTTTCCACATCCGCAGGGCAGGGCAAAAATTTTGTGACAGCGTTGAGAAGAGGCTGAATCCCCTTGTTTTTATATGCCGATCCCATAAAAACCGGTGTCATTTCACGGGTAAGAGTTCCTTTTCGCACTGCATCGATAATCAGTTCCTCTGTTATTTTTTTTTCTTCGAGAACTGCATCTGTAAGCTCATCTGAATACATCGAAACTGTATCAATGAGCTCTTCCCGCCTGTTCATTGATTCGGCAAGGAGATTTTCCGGAATATCTTCAACGCGAACATTTTCTCCGTTATCGCCGTCAAAATAGAGAGCTTTCATGGAGACAAGGTCGACAACTCCGGTTAAATCCGCCTCAAGCCCGATGGGGATCTGCATTGCCACAGCATTATGCCCCAGTTTTTCCTTAAGCTGATCAATTACACGAAAAGGATTTGAACCGCTTCTGTCACATTTGTTTATAAAAGCAACACACGGCACCTTATACCTTTTCATCTGCTGGTCAACGGTAATGGACTGGGATTGAACACCGCCCACGGCGCATAAAACCAGTATAGCGCCATCAAGTACTCTGAGAGACCTTTCAACCTCGATTGTAAAATCAACATGGCCGGGTGTATCGATAATATTTATTTCATGGCCCTTCCATTCGCAGTATGTCGCGGCAGAAGCTATTGTGATGCCGCGCTCCTTTTCAAGCTCCATGGAATCCATGGTTGCGCCGATACCATCCTTTCCTTTAACGTCGTGAATGGCATATATCCGTTTGGTGTAAAATAGAATTCTTTCAGTAAGGGTGGTTTTGCCCGAATCTATGTGCGCGCTGATTCCAATGTTTCTAACCTTCTCTGTGTCGTAAACCATAATCCTTTTTTCCTGTGATAAAAAAATCCCTCATCCAGATGGGGATTTTTGATAAAATTTGAAAACGAGTAATATATATTTTATATTAATAGATTGTCAAGATATTTTAAGCATATTTGCATCAAAAACCGGTCCGTCCATACAGGCATGTAAATATTTCTCTGAACCGTTCTTTTTTTCAACAGCGCATCCCAGGCATGCTCCAATACCGCAAGCCATTATAGTTTCAATGGAAATTTGGCATGGCACTGAATACATTGCTGCAATCCGCGCAACAGATTCCAGCATCGCAAAAGGACCGCATGCACAAATAATATCCGGTTTTTTTTCTTTTATGCCTCTTTCAAGAAGATCGGTCACAAGCCCTTTTTCCCCGGAACTTCCATCGTCAGTAATAATTTGAACTCTTAATTTAAGACCGGCAAAATCATTTTTGCACAGAATGTCATCCCCTGTTTTTCCGCCAAGGAAGAGTGTGCTGCCAGAAAGATCGACACCTTTTTCATCGAGGGTCAAAGCCAGAAAAAGCAGAGGGGCAATACCGATTCCGCCTCCCACAATAAATACGTTGCGACAACTATCCGAAACAGAAAAGCCTGTGCCTAAAGGGCCGACAATATCTGCATAATCGCCCACTTTGTATCCGGAAAGCTTTTCAGTGCCTGCCCCCACAATCTTGTAAAGGAGTTCGATACCCTTTAGCCGGTCATTTTTTTTAATCAATCTGTGTATGGAAAAAGGGCGGCGAAGAAATGGAACGGGCTGATCCGGCAGGCGCAACATTATAAATTGCCCTGGTTCTGAGATCAGGTATTTACTACCGCACCCTAAGCCGATTTTATAACATGAAGAACTAACCTTTTTGTTCCACAAAACCCGAACTTTTTCCTGAACCATATAAAATCCGTCCTTGAATATGAAGTCATTTTAATCCGATAACAGATGCAAACCTGCCTGTCGTTCCCTCTCCACGAAAAGAAAAAAAGAGATTTGAGTTACACTTGGAGCATATTCTGCTTATATGGATGTTTTCAATTAACACACCCGCATCGCAAAGCTGGTCCAGGCTTATTGACCAAAAATCAAAACGATCGGAACTGTCTCTGTATTGCCAGAATATATCAGGGATTTCCTTTTTATAATTAATAAATTGCGCACAACATGGGCCAAGAGAGGGGCCTATGCCCGCAATAATATTATTTGAATTGCAGCCAAAGCGCTTATTCATTACATTGACTGTACAACCTATAACATTGTTTATGCTTCCGCGCCAGCCTGAATGAATATTTGCCACCACGTGTCTAACCGGATCATACATTAAAACAGGTTGACAGTCTGCCACCTGTATAACAAGATATTTATTTGGAATATCGGTAACCATGGCATCTCCGATAAGTGGAGAACCGGAAGCCCCATTTGGTTTGTCGTAGCTTGAAAATATCAGGACAGTTGCCGCATGCATCTGTTTTAAAAAAACAAGATCTTTTCCACCGATACATTCTGATATAATCCGCCTGTTTTTCTCAACATTTTTGTGATTGTCTCCAACATCAAAACTAACATTCAGGCTTTGGAAAGCGTTTCTGCTCCAACCGCCACTTCTCGTAAAGATCCCATGCCGGACATTTGCAAATTTGCCGATATGCGGGAACTGAAAAAATGAAACCCCTTTTTTCTGCCTTAAAATCACGCTGCGGACCCCTTTGTACCTTGAAAAGTGATATTTACTGTTTATTATTAATAATACTGGCTTTGCAGTCAAAATCAATGATAACTTATCGTAGCCATTCACGGCTTGAAACTTGACGGCTTGAAACTTGAAATTGGAAACTTGAAATTGTGAGAGATGAAACGAGTTTGCGAGCTGATGTTTACAAGCCGGCAGAAACGTTATCAGATATGGTCTGGCGCGGCTTTGATGTGTTCATCAACGCTACAAAAGCGTGAAGGCCTAATTTCTAATTTAAACGTTCCGTGAAGTCTTACGAAAGAGAAAAGAGCTTAATGACTCAGAAAATATCCAGAAAATTTTTTAAATTGGAGGATAAATGAAATCAACAATAATTATACTGCTGATTATCGGTTTCTATTTTCTCACGCAGTTTTATATTCTGCCGAAGCTTGGTATTTCCACCTGAATGCGGAACGCCTGTCAGTTGACAGAAAAAAAGAAAGCAAAAGATAAGACAGAATAATTTATTTGAGGCACAGACTATTAAAGTAATTGCCAAATTAACAGAAATGCAGGAACACTCCGACCTGATGCGTGGCCTTGGCAGAACAATTGCCTTTGTTCCAACCATGGGTTTTTTGCATGAAGGGCATCTGTCGCTTATCAGAAAAGGACGTGAGCTTGGAGACAATCTAATTGTAAGCATTTTTGTCAATCCTGCCCAGTTTAGCCCTGGAGAAGATTTTGAATCATACCCCAGAAACCTTGACAGGGATTTTGAATTAGCGCAAAAAGAGGGGGCAGATGTAATTTTTATCCCGGACGGGAAGGAGTTATATCCCAGGAATTTCCAAACATATATTGAACTGGAAAAACTGCCAAACCACCTTTGCGGGATTTCCAGACCCACATTTTTAAAAGGGGTTGCAACAGTTGTTACAAAACTGTTTAACCTTGTAAAACCTCATATCGCTGTATTTGGTGAAAAGGATTATCAGCAGCTTATTGTCATACGCCGGATGGTGCGCGATCTGAATTTCGAAATAAATATTGTTGGCGTTCCGACACTGCGGGAGCCTGACGGGCTTGCCATGAGCTCAAGAAACAGTTACCTTACGCCAGAGCAGAGGATTAATGCTCTTTGCATATACAAATCATTAAAAAAAGCTCAGGAACTTCTTGAAGGCGGCGTCAATGATGCGGCAAGTATCATTAATGCAGCTTCAGGGTTGATAAAATCCAATGAGGGGACTAATATAGATTATATTTCAATCTGTGATCCCGAAACCCTTGCGGATATGGAAACAATCAACAGGCCGGCGCTGATGGCGCTTGCTGTTAAAATGGGCGAAACCCGTCTGATCGACAATATGATACTGAATCCGGAGTAACAAGTTCAGTCACAAAAGCACAAAGACACAAAAGAAGGGATATATTGAGGAATTGAGGAATTAAAACCAGTAGAATACCTTCAATCTCTAAATTCCTGAATTCGCAATTCCTAATTTATTAATTCTGAGATGATTATATTATAATCCCTGCCTGCAGGTTGGTGCCTTGGTGTCTTAATGGCTGAGTTATTACAATTCAGTTACAAACAAAGGAGACACAATTATTATGAGTAATGAACAATTCTTTTTTACGTCTGAATCGGTCACAGAAGGGCATCCGGACAAAGTTGCCGACGCTATATCGGATTCCATACTGGACGCCATTATTGAAAAAGATAAAAACTGCAGGGTTGCCTGTGAAACTCTTGTTACAACCGGACTGGCCTTTATTGCCGGCGAAATCACAACAGAATGTTATGTTGACATGCCTGAGATTGTCAGGGAGACAATACGTGATATCGGATATCATTCATCCCGGATGGGCTTTGACTGGCAAACCTGTTCGGTCATAACCAGCATTGATCATCAATCTCCCGATATCGCCCAGGGGGTTAATGTGGGCCAGGGGCTGTTCAAGGATCAGGGAGCGGGAGATCAGGGTCTTATGTTTGGATTTGCCTGTGATGAAACTCCGGAATTGATGCCCATGCCGATTATGTTTGCTCACAAGCTTACCAAACGTCTTGCCACTGTCCGGAAAAACGGGGCTCTTGATTTCTTAAGACCCGACGGCAAATCCCAGGTAACCATCGAATATGAAAACGGCGCTCCAAAACGGGTTGATACGGTTGTAATCGCCGCTCAACACAAACCGGACATTTCCCACGATGAGCTAAAAGAAGCTATTATTCAAGAGGTCATAAAGAAGGTAATCCCAAAGGAGATGACCGATGGTGATACCCGATATTTTGTTAATGCCACAGGCAAGTTTATCCTTGGCGGGCCGATGGGAGACTGCGGTCTTACGGGTCGAAAGATTATAGTTGATACTTACGGCGGCCAGGGAAGTCATGGAGGCGGATGCTTTTCGGGAAAAGACCCATCCAAGGTTGACCGTAGCGCATCGTATATGGGAAGGCATATTGCAAAAAATATCGTTGCCGCAGGCCTTGCAAAAAAGTGTGAACTGCAGGTTGCATATGCAATCGGTGTGGCACAACCGATCTCTATTATGTTAGATCTTAAAGGCACAGGAATTATACCAAAAAAAAGGGTTAAAGAAATTATTACCGAGGTTTTTGATTTGAGACCTGCCGCAATTATCGAATATCTTGATCTCCTGCGACCTATCTATAGAAAAACATCGGCTTATGGACACTTTGGCCGCAATGAACCGGAGTTTACATGGGAAAAAACAAATATGGCGGATATTATGAAAAAAAAAGCAGGATTGTAACCCGTAAAGTCAGAGGTCGGAGATCAGAGGTCAGAGAACCAGCAACGAGCAACCCTGAATTAAGGAGAATAATAAAATGTCTGTTTTAAAAGCAATGAAAGATACAAAGGGGGTTTTAGAGATAGATCCCTCACTTCCATATAAAGTCGCCGATATTTCGCTCGCAGATTTCGGATTCAAAGAAATGAAACTTGCAGAAAATGAAATGCCCGGTCTTATGGCGGTTCGGAAAAAATACGGCTCTGATAAACCGCTAAAAGGCATGAAGATCATGGGAAGTCTCCATATGACTATTCAGACCGCCATGCTTATTGAAACGCTCAAGGAACTTGGAGCCGACATTCGCTGGGCTACTTGCAATATCTTTTCAACACAGGATCATGCTGCTGCAGCAGTTGCCAAGGCCGGTTCAGCAGCAGTATATGCATGGAAAGGAGAAACACTTGAAGATTTCTGGTGGTGTACGGAACAAGCCCTTACATGGCCTGACAACAGCGGCCCTGATCTTATTGTTGACGATGGCGGAGACGCCACCCTATATGTTCATGAGGGCGTAAGAATAGAAAATGCCCCGACACTTTTAGATAAGGTTTATGACAGCAGGGATATGCAATGTCTTATCGCGCGCCTCAAGGTAAGTTATGAGCGGGATCCAAAGCGCTGGACAAAAATAGCCTCAAAAATCAGAGGCGTTTCCGAAGAGACTACTACCGGTGTTCACAGGCTTTACCATCTTGCAAGAAGCGGTGAACTGCTTTTTCCGGCTTTTAATGTAAACGATTCGGTTACAAAATCAAAATTTGACAACCTTTACGGATGTCAGGAATCTCTGGCTGATGGAATCAAACGGGCCACAGATATCATGCTTGCAGGCAAAATCGTGGCAATATGCGGCTATGGAGATGTCGGCAAGGGATGCGCAAAATCGATGCGTGGATACGGCGCGCGCGTGCTTATTTCCGAGGTCGACCCCATATGCGCCCTGCAGGCTTCTATGGAAGGATATGAAGTTGTAACCATGGAGGATGCGGCTCCGGTCGGAGATATCTTTGTTACAGCTACAGGATGTTACCATGTGATTACCGGAGAGCATATGGAGCAGATGAAAGATGAAGCAATAATATGTAATATCGGTCACTTCGACAATGAGATCCAGATGTCGTATCTTGACAACAATCCTGATTTTATTAAGGAAAACATTAAGCCACAAGTGGACAAGTGGACGCTTAAATCAGGGCGATCTATTATTGTGCTTGCGGAAGGAAGGCTGGTAAACCTTGGCTGCGCAACAGGGCATCCGAGTTTTGTTATGAGCAGCAGCTTTACAAATCAATGCCTGGCACAAATTGAACTCGCATCAAAGCAATACGAAAAAAAGGTATATACACTTCCCAAACAACTTGACGAGGAAGTAGCGCGGCTTCATATAGACAAATTAGGCGTAAAACTCACCAGGCTTACACAGTATCAGGCCGATTACATAGGTGTGCCGGTTGACGGTCCCTATAAAGCGGACAATTATAGATATTAGGAGGAATTGAGGGATTAGGGAATTGAGGAATTAAAATCAATATGATATCTTCAGTTCCTAAATTCAAGAGGATTAATGATCCGGCTTGTTGTTCTTGAGAAAATATCCGGGATGGAGTAAGTTGTTTGCATGATTTACATCACACCTGCTATTATAATAAATGAAGACGAAATTAAGCTCCGGTTTATCAGGGCATCAGGTCCTGGAGGCCAGAATGTCAATAAAGTTTCCACGGCTGTTCAGCTTCGCTTTGATGTAAAAAATTCCCCTTCTCTTTCCGATCAGGTTCGATCTCGTTTGACCCGTCTTGCAGGGAGAAAAATCACAGAACACGGAATTCTCATTATCGAGGCAAGGCGGTTTCGAAAACAGGAACGCAACCGGCAGGATGCCATTGACCGTCTAATTAAATTAATCCAAAAAGCCTCTGAAAAACCTAAAGCCCGCATTAAGACTAAACCCGGCCGGGCATCAAAGGAACGCCTGCTGGCAGCTAAAAAGCGTCGAACTAATATAAAACGGATGAGACGGATAGTCTCGATTTCCGATGATTAGGGATTATGTTGGGTTTCGTACCTCAACCCAACATACGATAATTGGTAGCCGTTCACGGCTTGAAACTTGAAATTGGAAATTAGAAATTTGGGGGAAAGCGGGTATGCATTCCCACGCTGGAGCATGGGAACGATAAAAAGTTCAGAGGTTGCCTTAAACCGCTGATGCTTGAGGACAATTGAGGATATTTTTTAACCAACTAAAGTGTCACGAAAAAAAGCATTTCAATGACGGAAATTAATTATAAGGAATTTAAGAATTATCTGCAAAAGCGTGATAAGGACGGGTTTGCCCCTGTGTATCTGATTTACGGAGAGGAACTGATATATAAAACCGTTTTTGAGGAGTTGCTTGATCAATTGATTCCTGATCGGTCAAACAGCCTGAACTATGAGCCTGTGGATGGAGCAAATGAATATATTTATGATGCGATTGAGCGGGTAAACACCTTTTCTCTATTGCAGAGCAGCAAGGTGGTGGCTGTTATCAACTCGCAGATATTCTATTCAAAACAGGATAAAGCCGCTCTTCTTAAAAAAGCAAAGGATGAATATGATATAAAGGACATTAAAAAGGCCTCAAAATATCTCTTAGGCCTTTTAGGGCTATTGAATCTTTCCTTTGATGATATTGACAAAGAAAACAGGAGTAAAACACTAAAGCTTGATTCTGCCATATCCGGCGATGACGGGTGGCTTGATGAAATTATCGACTACTGCCTTCATAACAAACTTTCTATTCCTGTTGCTAAAGACAACATCAAGATTTTACAGGATGCAGTTGAAAAGGGATTTCCGGCCGGCAACCATCTGATCGTTACGACCGGTTATGTTGATAAAAGAAGAAACCTTTTTAAAGCCATTAATAATAACGGGATGATCGTCGACTGTTCTGTCCCAAAAGGGAATAGGTTGGCGGATAAAAAGGCCCAGGAAGCTGTTCTTTATGAAAGGACGGAAGCAAAACTCGCTCAAAGCAAAAAGAAAATGGATAAAAGAACATTTGCCGTCATGAGTGAGATTACCGGTTTTGATCTTCACACATTTTCAAATAATTTGGAAAAGCTGATCAGCTACATAGGAGATCGCAGCGACATAACAATCAATGACGTTAATTCTGTTCTAAAACGCACAAAAACAGATCCCATATATGAGCTGACAAATGCCATAGGGGATCGCAATGCTGAAAAGGCCCTTTTTTTCTTAGGTTCCCTTCTTTCTCAATCAATACATCCTCTTCAGGTCCTTACGTCTGTCATAAATCTGATGAGAAAACTTTTGCTGATTAAGGGTTTTGTGGAAAGCGAGCATGGCGGGTCATGGAATGCAGGCATTCAATACTATCAATTTCAAAAAGCAGTTATGCCGGCTATCCAAAAATATGACGGGGCTTTGTTAGACAGGCTTAAGGACTGGGAAAACATGCTTGCAAAAGACACAGATAATGAAAGCCCTAAAAAGATAAAAGACAAGGCAAAGAAAATAAAACCGGCTACAGATCTTTTGATCGCAAAAAGTGCTGGTCAGGCATATCCTGTTTTTCAAATGCTTTTAAAATCTGAGAACTATACAAGAGATGAACTGCTTGATGTCTTTGAGCTTCTTAGCAGGGCAGACATGCTGCTAAAATCTTCAGGGCATAATCCAAGATTAATACTTGAGGATGTTATTTTTCATATATGCTCTCAGGAGTGAAAAGAAATATGGGATTTTTTAGACGACAGGAAGAGCTTCTGGCAATCCGTTACTTAACGTGGCAGTATCAAAAAAAGAATATTCATCTCCCCATTCTTGAAAATCTGGAACGCCAGGCATGTCAAATAGTTGATGAGGCGCATCGTATAGCGCGTGAACGAGGGAGCAACGTTTTTTCCATAATTAAAGAGCTTGTTAATGATTTGAAACAAAAAAAATGAATCTAAGTCAGATTAGAATATATCTCCTCCTGCTCGTCAAGGATTTCCTCTAAAATCTTTATGTCGGTCATCGGATTCATTATAATACACCGGAAAACAACAATCTCTTTTCCAGGGTTATTCCCTGTCCTTAATTTTGTCCTCGAAACAAAACTCTTTCCCGCCGCCCTTTGCAGCCTTTGCACAGCTCTGTTTGTTTTGTTTAATTTTTTATTTATGATGCATATCTGCTCAGGATCAGCTTCAGCTAACTGCCGCTTAATATCAGAGGGGCATATTCTATAAGTAAGAATATTAAGCTCCGGACGTGTTATTAGCTGGAAGTTATCTCTTCTTTCAATTTCCTCGGCAAACATGCGGTTTGTTTCTATTCCATGCTCAACGAGAAGGGCATACCCCTTGGCTGCCCATTATCTTGAGAGCGCTGTCAAGTATAAGGGAGCTCGCCTCCCTCGATCCTGCAAGCGATTTTATGCCAAGATCAACAGAACCGAAACGGTTTACATAATTCGCATGATATTTTACCGCATCCATAATTGACGGGTCTTTAAAAAAGACCATGCCGCAGCTCATCGGCATATAAAACTGCTTGTGTCCGTCTATTGTCACAGAATCGGCGCTATCTATACCTTCGAGAAGATGGCTGTATTTTTCTGACATCAATACCGGACCACCCCATGCGGCATCCACATGAAAGTAAATCCTGTTTTCAGCGCATATGGCTCCTATTTGAGGCAGAGGGTCGATGGTGCCGGTTTCCGTAGGGTGAGACATGGACGCCCATGAAAATATGCGTTTCATAACATATTAAAGTGTGGTATGTGATTATTTATGCCGGTTCAAAGAGGTGAACAATTGGTTTCAGAGCATCGATTATCTCTATACGATACACGAAACGCACAATTTCATGGGCGTCCATGTCTTCCTAAATCATTTACCCCTTATCTTTTTTTCTGGTGGCACGGATCATATTTTGAGTACTTAATTTTTGCACCAGGAACTTTGCGTTTTAGGATGTAATCTACAGATTTTTTCAAGGAACTCCTACAATCTGGGCACATGATGACTTCGCGCAATAGCATGGATAGGTTTACCTTAATTGAAATACCTTTAGGGTTCCATTTGCTATAAATATCTTTCAAAAGCTCCATATCAGACTTATCGACCCCAAGTGACAAGTACTCTTGCTTAAGATTCGAGAGATTTGGAGGATTAAAGCTGCAATCGCTTGATATGCATAAGCGCAATTCTTTCTCATGCCGAAATTCATTTCTTTTGCATGTCACCGGCAAATACAAATTACTCTGCGGCATATTTAGTTCAGCATAATCGATTTTTCCTATATAAACCGGGTTAGATAATTTTGCCAAAGACTCAATCAGGTGCCCCACTGAGCTTTTTATTGCGACTGTCTCCCCATTTTGGTTCCCGTATATTTTCCACATAGAATCTGATTCGCTGTTGTTCATGTGCCAGCAATTTATGTAAGCATTGAACCGTATGTATCTCTTATTTTGGGAATTCCAGCTTTTGGGGATTAAGCCTTCCCACCAATCATCATGTTGGTCCAATCTAGCAAAATACAGTTTTTCTTGTGCGATTAGCCAAACAAATTTCTCAAATGACATGTACCTCCATATAATGCGTGAATGCGGAGGAGTTTGAAATGCCGAGTGCTCTTCATACATGATTTAACCTTGTTCTACTCACAACGTCGCAAATCACCGGCGGCAAAAAGCAGAGCGAGAAACGAGCGGCGCTTTTTGATATCCGAGTGCATTTGCCTTGTTGGGGTTAATAGCCTTTGGCACCGACAATACCCAAGAATAATCGGCGTCTTTATCGCCTTTAACAATATTGAATCCAAAATCAGCGGTTGTTTGAGGTGGAATATTAACATCGTCCGTATACATTCTAGATGTTTCCTCCCCACCAATTGTTGTTGTTACACTAAATGAAATTTCAGCAACAGTAAGATCTTTGTTCCCGTTGTATATGTGGCCGCTGTAATAATTATCGAAACTCAAACCAGCTCTTCCCCGTAAGTTGACCTAGCTCCTTGTAGGTTAATGATTTTGTTCTCGGCTTTTTCTTTGCTTGGGGTGGGAATTTATCTCTGCACGATCTTCTGATTAGTCTTGCTGCGACGTCGCTTGTTACGCCTTTCATTGATTCCAAAATACATTCATCGTAGTCATTTGGTCCAAACCAACCTCCTTGGCTCGCAACCAGGATCAAGGCAAGACATAAAGCTACAGTTAATACTTGTTTCATAAAAACCCCTTCGTACCCCTAACCCATCACCTGCGCCCAAAGCCAATGAGGGCTTGACAAGAGCGAAGTTTTACACTGAAATAGCAAAAGCGAAAAATGCCCCGGCTTTGGGTGTCAAGGTGCATGCGATTGTGTACGCCCGGTATGGGCGTGAACTTATGGGGTGCAAGTCCCCTATACGTGAATCCTGTTAATATTTTGATATATTAGCAAAAGTATTAGCCGAAAGCAAGGGCGTTTCCGTGAGGAAGGGTCTGAAGGGCTGGAGCAAAGCGGAAGGCGAGCCTCAGGCGAGAGCGACTGAAAGGAGCGGCAACCTGGAGTGCAAAGCTATGAGCCGACGGACAGAAACAGCATACAAGGCCAAGTTTCCGGGTGAGTTAGCACAACATAACGAAGCCCAGGGTTCAGGAGATATGGTAAATGAGGCGCTCGGAGTCTCCCGCTGGTCGCTTACCTGTGTAGCGAAAGTTCACGCCCTTATCCGGGGAGGTCTGTCCGTCATGCGGTTCTTTGATGTTTATGTTACCATTCGGTGAAACTGCCGGTAGGGGCGACCAGCTCACCAAGTCCCGGCGATATCATGAGAGCATCCCGCCTGGTATCGAGAAACGAAACAAAGAGGAGCGCATACAGGATTGGTAAACATGACGCATCAGAAAGCAGCGCTTTATGGGGCAACTCATAAGGTGATCGGGCAGAAGTCAGCAGAGGCCATAGTAGCCAAACGCCCGGGGTAATGCCCGGGACAGGGTGAAGGGCCGAACACAGAGCAGGGAAGGAGCCTTAATGAGTTCACATGACACGAAGAATCCGAATGGAGGAGTGAGCATGGGGCACGTCATTGAACCGCCCGACCCAAATAGTAACCTTTTGGAACTGGTGCTTTCACGTGATAACATGCATTTGGCATGAAAGCGGGTCAAGTCGAATAAGGGAGCTCCCGGAGTTGATGATATTTTCATCAAGGAGTTTCCTGACATTATCCGTGATAAATGGGAAGGCATCCGTGAATCTTTAATGGAAGGCACCTATGAGCCTTCACCTGTTTTGCGAGTAGAGATACCCAAGCCGACCGGGGGAACCCGGCCTTTGGGTATTCCAGTCGTTTTAGACAGACTGATTCAGCAAGCGATGACCAGAGTTTTGACACCAATTTTTGATCCTGAATTTTCGGATTTTAGTTATGGTTTCAGGCCTGGTCGATCTGCCCATGATGCAGTGTTTAAAGTACGTGAATATATCCGGCAGGGTTATCGTATTGCCGTGGATATGGACTTGTCGAAATTTTTCGATACCGTAAACCATGACGTGCTTATGCACCGAGTGGCACGAAAAGTTCATGACAAACGGTTATTGCGCCTTATTGGAAAATATTTGCGTGCCGGGGTTAAAGTAAATGGCCGTCTTCAAAGCACCCGTAAGGGTGTCCCACAGGGCGGGCCGCTTTCCCCCCTGCTTGCTAATATCCTATTAGATGATTTTGATAAAGAGCTGGAAAAGTGTGGTCACAAGTTCGTCCGGTATGCCGATGACTTCATCGTTTTGGTGAAAAGTCAGCGTGCCGGAGAACGTGTAATGCGCAGTGTTCAAAGATTTCTTAAACACAGGCTCAAACTCAAGGTAAACGCAGGTAAAAGCAGTGTGTTGCCGACTGATCAGACCACTTTTCTTGGTTTTACCTTTAATGGAACCAAAATTCGGTGGTCTGATAAAGCTTTCCGGGAGTTCATAAGGCAGATAAAACGTCTGACAGGCCGTAGTTGGTTTGTCTCGATGGATTATCGTTTTAAGAAACTTACGCAGTATATCCGTGGCTGGATGAACTATTTTGGAATATCGGAATATTACCGACCAATTCCGGAATTGGATCACTGGCTGCGCAGACGAGTGCGTATGTGCTATTGGAAACAATGGCGATTTTGCCGGACAAAGGTGAGAAACCTTTTGAGTATCGGTGTTTCACTTAAAGCCGCCATTTCAGTTGGAATGAGCCGGAAGGGCCCGTGGCATCTGGCTCGTACATTGGCAACACAAGCCGGCATGACGAATCAGTGGTTAATCTCCATTAAGGAACTTTGGGTTAATATTCACTATCCGGCTATGGCCCGATAAGCTTTGTGAAACGCCCCGTGCGGACCCGCATGCGGGGTGTTGTGGGGGCTGGGGGAGAAAAACCCCCGGCTACCCGATTGACGATGTGCTGCTATCGAGGTAGAACAGCCAGTTACCTGATATTATCAGATTCCAGAAGCGTCCTGACTGCTTCCTTCAAAATCGGCAGGTCATTTTCAACCGTCAGCCATACTTCTGAAAGATCTATACCGTGATATTGATGAATCAGAACATCTCGCAATCCTGCAAACTGCCTCCAAGGTATTTCCGAAACAGTCTGCCGTGTGTCTTTGGAAAGACATTTGACGGCTTCGCCGATAATTTCAAAATTACGAATCACCGCATCCTGTGTTTTCGGATCATTTGAAAACGATAATTCTCCGTCTTTCGTGTATTGTTCTATTTTCTCAATACATTCTTTTATATGAATGAGATAAAGTCGTTGATCTTTCATAAGGGAACAGATTCTTTCATAATCCTTTTACGAACATACCAGTGAACACTTTTTTCTGTCACAACATCCACTTTCCTGCCAAGCAAATCTTCCAAATCCTGCATAAACGCAATACGTCTCAGCAGACTTCCCTCCATGTTTACCAGAAAATCCGCATCGCTTTCGGAGTTATTATCTCCTCGCGCGAATGAGCCGAAAATCCGTATATTTTTTGCTCCGTATTTGTCTGCCAACTGCACGATTTTATCCCGTCTCTGCCTTATCACATCTGCCATATTAATAATTTCCCTATTGCTAGAATTTCATATCGTTTTTCAGGCGGCTAACCTTGTTAGAAGCGGTATCGGTACAAATATGAAACCACTCACAAAATATTCCACGAAATGGCTTATATGTTTCTACAGTTTTAATGCGTTTTATTTAAATAATGATCATTCTTGCCTGTACGTCAATTCGGACACCATAAGCTCTGAAAAAGCGAAGATTAAGTTCATGATCAATTTGCAGAAAATGTTTGTGTTTTTTGTTACAAGCAAATGCTTTTTTATGCTTAAAAACATTAATGTCATGATGTTCAATGAAAAATTGAACTGTTGATTCAAGTTGTTTTATTGCTTCTGTTCTCCATCCTTTTGCTTCATCTTTAAGCTCCACAAAATATATGTGTTCATTACTATCAGAAGTCAGCATTCCGTCACAACGCCCTCTACCAGGTTCTTCGTCGTCATTTAAAACACATTTATCAATTGCAGTAAAAGTCAAAATCTTTTTCCTATCATTCTTAACCGTAGCAATCCATTTTGTAGAATCATCTATATTTGTATAAGCCTTTGACCCATCTTGATCATCACATAATCCAAATTTGGATTCATCACTCGTTGGTTCTTGGCAAGCAGGTTCAAAAAAATTCATAACCTATATTTCTTCTTCTATTTCTAGTAATGAATCAAATAACTGATTGCACTCTCTCAAATTGTAGTTTAGATAATTGTTATCGGAAGGAATACCTTCAGGCATAGACAATTTCTCAATGCTTCCATCTGCTTCGTCTAATTGATATACAACAACTACACTCGAAGGAACAAGAGCCTTTTCAGAAATAATTTTATTCAACTTAGGAATTAACTGATTTGACCTCAAAGATGTATCAATCTGGCTTTTTAAATATTCCCCTTGAATGGCTATACTCAGAAAGTTGATGATAAAAGGACTGTGTGTAGACATTATCAACTTGTTACCTGAATTGATATTGTTGAATTCTAACAAACTTTGAAGCATTTGCCATTGCGAAGAAGGAAACAAATTTTGCTCAGGCTCTTCTACAATGTTTACAAAAACTGTTTTGTTGAATTTGGATGAAAGAACAGAAAGTGCAACTCTTTTTTGTTCGTCTGTTAGGCTGTCGTTGCTCCAAATTTCTTTCACACCTTTTTCAAATCTTTTCAACTCATCACTGCTCATAGGTTCTTTGTTTACTTCACTCTGCTTCTTTACAGAGTTTGCCAAATATCCCGAAACCAAGTATAAAGGGACAAGTGACTGAAAGCCGCTGGATGCTTCAGTAAGTTTAACTTTGTAATCTTGACCTTTCAGATTAAGTGTATCGTTTAATTTATCGTATTCAATATTTACATTATTGATTGGCAGTTTCACCAACCCTTTCATTTCGTTTTTTGCATTATCATACTCCGTAAGGAATTCTTTAAGAGATTCTGATGATAGTTTTAATTCCTTTGGCGTTTTTACATAGGTAATAAAGTTCCTTTCTGCAGGCACATACATAATTTGCGGAAGTGGATAAGCAACACCTGATATTTCTTGTATAATCAACGAACCATTTTTATATATGATTGAGTATGCATCGCCTTGATAATCAATAACGGTGTTGTTAACTCCGTTTGTTTCGAAGTAATTTTCTAATCGATGATAATTCAGGTATTGATTTTTAAGTTTATTTTTTCGCTCAAACCATTTCTTATTGTAGTCTCCCCTTACCAATGCTTTTTCAATCCAAGTGAACGTAGAAATCAACTTGGCTACGGTGCTTTTACCTGAACCCTGATTACCAACAAATACGGTAACTTTTTTTACATCAATCCAGCCATCATTATCTTGATAACCTTTTTTTATGGGGCCGAAATTCTTTATTTTAATTTTGCTCATTTTATATTAACCCTCATGATTGAGTCGATCTATGTTTTTCTTGTTCTTTTATACATTGCATAAACCATTACACACGCACACTGTCCATTAAGCAAAATATGACATTTGAAAAATCGCCGAGCTTTTTGCGGTCAGGTTGACCCCTTTGTTAGCCCATTTGAACGATTAGACTGAAAAAGTGCTTTTTTCAATGCGTTCAGGCAGAAATTGTTCAAGCTTTCATCTGCCTGTAGAGCACGTATAGCAAGGGATTTGTGCAATTCCTTTCCGGGTCGAAGTAGAAATTTGCCAGAATATTCTTTTCCAGCGGTTTCAGGGGGAAGAGGTTTGCCGTTTTCTTTATATAGAGCAACATTTTCTTCTACAATTTCACACAGTTCTTTGTAAACCCCAGCTTCATTATCTCCGTGGCAACCTCCGTAGAAAAGACCCGGACAAGTGCCCACATAACATTGATCCTCTTCAGACCATTCAACAATTTTTATATAACGATCTGAATTTTTCATTTTTTCGACTCCTCAATCGCTTTTTTGACATCCATCTCTTGGTAGTACAAGGCGTCATCTCCAACTTTGCCCGAAATTGTTACAGGTTTTGTAACCTTCGGATGAACAAAGTTGCGGTGACTGCCTTTGCCGCCCCGATTAACAAAGCCTGCCCTTTCAAGTTCTTTGATGAGTTGTTTTATCTTCGGTGGCATGAAAAAAATAGTATCATTCTGATACCAACATGTCAACCATTTTGTGTGAGATGTTGGATGTTGAGGAGAGGGCTCAGGCTAAAATATATCTCCTCCTGTTCATCAAGGATTTCATTTAAAATCTTTATGTCGGTCATCGGATTCATTATAACACACCGGAAAACAACGATCTCTTTCCCAGGGTTATTCCCTGTCCTTAATTTTGTCCTCGAAACAAAACTCTTTCCTGCCGCCCTTTGCCGCCTTTGCACTGCCCTGTTTGTTTTGTTTAATTCTTTATTTATGATGCATATCTGCTCAGAATCAGCTTCAGCTAACCGCCGCTTAATATCAGAGGGGCATATTCTATAAGTAAGAATGTTAAGCTCAGGACGTGTTATTAGCTCGAAGTTATCTCTTCTTTCGATTTCCTCGGCAAACCGGCGGTTTGTTTCTATTCCATGCTCAATGAGAAGGGCATACCCCTGGCTACCCATTATCTTGAGAGCGCTGTCAAGTATAAGAGAGCTTGCCTCCCTCGATCCTGCAAGCGATTTTATGCCAAGATCAACAGAACCGAAACGGTTTACATAATTTGCATGATATTTTACCGCATCCATAATTGACGGATCTTTAAAAAAGACCATGCCGCAGCTCATCGGCATATAAAACTGCTTGTGTCCGTCTATTGTTACAGAATCGGCGCTATCTATACCTTCGAGAAGATGGCTGTATTTTTCTGACATCAATACCGGACCGCCCCATGCAGCATCCACATGAAAGTAAATCCTGTTTTCAGCGCATATGGCTCCTATCTGAGGCAGAGGGTCGATGGCGCCGGTTTCCGTAGTGCCGGCAATTCCTACAACCGCCATAATTCCTGTCCCGTCATGTTTTATTTTCCTGATTGTTTTTTTCAGGCAATCCAGATCCATCCGGTTATCTGCGTCAACATCCACGGCAATAATATTTTGATTACCGATCCCTAAAAGACCACCTGCTTTTTTTATTGAATAGTGTCCGAGCCTTGAGACAATAACGACACACCTGTTAATATTATAAGCGCTGTATGCAGCCTGAATTCCCTCCTGTTCTACTCCTGTAAAACCGTTTTTCGGAGCTAACAGACTGTTCCTTGCAACCCACAGGGCTGTGATGTTAGCGAGCGTGCCGTCTTCTACGAAGCAGCCTAACGTTGTGCGGATATTCTGGACATACCTGTCGTAAAAATCCGAACTTCTCCTGTAAACAAGCCTGTGTATCTTTGCCAGAACCTGCTTTTCCAAAATCGAAACAACCTTTGAGGTTTCAATTTTTACTACATTCTGATTAAGGGCTGCGACAACGGTCTTCAGATGCACCATAAAAAACGGGATAGCGGAAGTCATATGCCCGATAAAATACGGGGAGGCAACATTAACGGCATGTGGCGCTATATCTTCCACAATTTCAGTTATGACATCGGTCAGCTTTTTTTCAGGATTTTTACTTATCAGTGTGTTTTTAAACCTGCCTGACAAATCCTTCAGGCTGACCTGTTCGGTAATGCCGACATGCTTTCTGAGAAATTCATGGAGGCCGAAAGATATCTGCTCCATATATTTAATCAAAACAAGCCTGGAAGCATCGTCCTCAGGCTTTATGAATGTTCTCATCAGACTCTGCCGGTTGGCAACAAGCTCTGTTTTTGTATATTTATTCATTTTAAATTTTTTCCGTAATTAATAAATAATCCGGCTTTATTAGCATGACCTGTTTTTAATTCCAAGTATAATATATTGCATTAATCAAGAGTAAATGATATAAATTTATTTATAGATTTTTGAAAAGGGAGTGTAATATGACTAAAACAGGCATAATCGGGGCAACAGGATATGCGGGCGCTGAGCTCGTCCGGATACTTTCCGGCCATCCGGATGTTAAACTGACAGCCATCACGTCCCGTCAGTATGCCGGGATGAAATATGACAGTATTTATTCCTCAATGGCAGGTGTTGTAACCCTGGCCTGCGAAGAGTTTAATATGGACAGCTTTTGCGATAAAGTTGATATAATATTTATCGCCCTGCCTCATAAGATTCCCATGGAAATTGTTCCCGGCTTAATCAAGCGCGGAAAAAAGGTCATAGATCTTTCCGCTGACTTCAGGTTCAAGGATGTTTTGAGGTATGAAAAATATTATCAGCCGCATACTGCAAAAGAACTGCTCAAAGAAGCGGTTTACGGCCTTTGCGAAATCTATTTTGATGAAATTAAAAATGCCTCGCTGATCGGCAATCCTGGATGTTATCCCACCAGTGTTCTTTTGCCGCTTGTGCCTTTACTTAAAGAAAATTTTATAGATATCAATACAATTATCGCGGATTCGAAATCAGGGGTTAGCGGCGCAGGGCGATCACTTTCGCTGACAGCCCACTTTTGCGAGGCAAATGAATCATTCAAGGCATACAAGGTCGCCGGTCACAGGCATTGTCCTGAAATGGAAGAAATCCTGAGCGCAAAAGCAAAAAAGCCGGTCACAATAACATTTGTTCCGCACCTTGTTCCCATGACACGCGGCATGCTCACAACAACATATGTAAATCTATTGAAAAAAACCGACAGCAAAGAGATCCGCAACTGCATTTCCTCTTTTTATGCAAGGCATCCATTTGTCCGCATATGCCCTGAAAATCAGGTTCCTGACACCATGCATGTGAGGGGAACAAATTACTGCGATATCGGTTTTAAAATAGATGAGCGAAACAACCGCCTGATCATAATCTCGGCAATAGATAACCTTGTGAAGGGAGCTGCGGGTCAGGCTGTTCAAAATATGAATATCATGCTCGGTATAGACGAAACAAGGGGTCTGAACAATATTCCATTTGCTGTTTAATAATGCAAAAAGGAGCGGATAATATGAAAGCTTATCAACTTTCGATATTAGCTGAAAACAAACCAGGCAGTCTGGCCGTGGTTACAAAAATTCTTGCAAAGGAAAAGATCAATATTCGATCAATCACGATTTCCTCTCATGGTGAATTCGGGATTATTAATGCTATAGTTGATCATCCCAGGCAGGCACAAAAAGCTTTGAACAGGGAGGGTCTTTCCGTCAGTTTAAAAGATATTATAGCCGTAGCCATCGAGGATAAACCCGGAAGTTTTGACAAGCTGGTTCAATTGCTTGCAGGCAAAAATATCAACATTGAAAATTCTTACGGTTTTGTGCTGGAAAGCTGGAAAAAAGCTATAATTGTACTTGATGTCCAGGAACTTGAAAGGGCTAAGGAGATACTTGAAAAGGCCGGATTTGAAATTTTAAACGAAGAGGAAATGTCGGCTGTTGAGCCGTTTCATTATATGAGATATTAATATGATAAATTCGTAAAAAATCGAATTCATCAAGTGTTAGGTGTTAAGTGTCAGGTGTTAAGATGAAAAATATTAGATTGTCAGATCAAACAGTTAACGCTAATAGCTGTCGCTTGATATATTCCGCAAATAGCAATTTTAGGACTTTTGCCTGATTCCCATACTCCAGCGTGAAAACCCATATGGTATGCATTCCCACGCTGGAGCGTGGGAACCAGAAAAAATACGCCGTATTTTTGTTTTTTCCTAACAGTCTTCAGTCTTCAGCCTATCAACCTGACTTGTCACTTCATCAAACCTGGAAGAAAGGTCGCTATCTGCGGAAAAGGGATCAAAAGAAGGGTTCCGACAATCAATGCGATAAGGAATGGTATCACGCCCTTGAATATAACATGAAGCGGCACATCCCTCGCCACGCCGCTGACAACATAAACATTTACTCCCACCGGCGGCGTTATTACACCGATCTGGGTTACAAGAACGATAATCACTCCAAACCATAACGGATCGTAACCGAGACAGTTTACTACCGGATAGAAAATCGGAACAGTCAGCATAATAAGCGCTAACGCATCAATAAAACATCCCCCCATTAGATATACCATTATAATAAAAAACATAATGGCATAAGGCGGCAACTGAAAGCCGGATATCCAGTTTGCAATATCAAAAGGGATTTGCGATACAGCCAGAAAATGTCCGAAAATTGTTGCGCCGGCAACAATAACAAAAATCATGCAGGAAATCCTCGTTGTTTCAAAGAGTGAAGCAACAAAATTTTTCCAGGTTATGTTGCGCCTGACAACAGCAAGGAGTAAAGTACCGGAAGCGCCGATAGCCCCTGCTTCTGTCGGCGTAAAAAATCCCACAAAAAGCCCTCCCATGACGAGGCAAAACAGAAGAAGGGTTTCAATAAGACCTAAAAGTGAGGCTATTTTTTCCTTGAATCCGCTTTTAGCGCTTCTCGGTGCAAGATCCGGTTTTATGATCGTCCACAAAACAACGGCTATGATAAACAACAGGCTTAGAAGCAATCCCGGCAGCAAACCGGCAACAAAAAGCTTTCCTATGGACTGTTCGGTCATAATCCCGTAAATGATAAAGATAACGCTTGGCGGGATAAGTATTCCCAGGCTGCCACCAGCTGCAACTACTCCGGTAGCCAGCTCCGGTTTATAATTATATCTCTTCATTTCCGGGAGGGTTGCGGCGGCCATTGTAGCGGCTGTTGCATTTGTAGAACCACAAATCGCTGCAAAACCGGCGCATGCCCCTATTGTGGCGATAGCCAGCCCTCCGGGCAGGTGGCCTATAAACTTATTCGCAGTATCAAAAAGTCTGGCGCTTATTCCTGCATGAAAGGAAATTTGCCCCATTAGTACAAACAAAGGGATGACGGTCAAATTATAAGACCCAAAAACGGAAAAAATATCTCTGGCAATCAAGTTCAGTGATGCATTAAAGGAGATCAGATAACCAAAGCCCAAAAAACCTATCATTGCCATGAGAAAGCCCACAGGCATTCTTGAAAATATCAGCAGAAAAAGGGCGGCAATGCCGATGAGACCTGTAGCAGTCGGGCTCACTTTGCCGCCGCCCTGCTTACAGATTTAATAAAATCCTTTAATAATACCAGGAAGAGGAGCCCGCAACCCATGGCTATCCCAAAAACATATGGATATATGGGCATCTGCAAAGTCAGAGATACTTCTCCGCTTTCTTTAAGGTCAGAGGCTAATAATATGGTTTGCCAGGTTAAAAGCCCGAAAAAGAAAAGGCAGAGGAATTCGTTGATGGCGCTGATGAAAATACGGACTTTTTTAGGAAGTTTTTGCACAAGAAACTCCACGGCGATGTGTCCCCTTTCAACCGAAGTATAAGCCAGCGAAAAGGAGATAACAACCGCTCCTAACAGCCCGACAATTTCATAAGTGCCTGGAATAGGACAGCGAAAAACACGAAGAATAACATCCGCAGTTGTAAGCAGCATCATGGATACAATAGCTCCGGCTGCAATCCAGTTAAATCCGCGGGATACTATATTTATAAATCTATCAAAATAAAACATAAGATATACAGTTTACAGTTGCCGGTTTGCAGTTCACAGTTAGTTAAACCGTAAACCGTGAACCCTTATTTTGCATAAATTTTGCTGTATTTTGTAATCAGTTTTTTTACTTCCGCCACAGCCTTATCTCCGGGAAGGTTCTTTTCCCCTGCCGCTTTTATGTAGTTATCGACAAGCGGTTTAACGGCATTGACCCATCTGCTGCTTTCTTTCTCGGAAAGCGGAATAATCTCATTGCCAAGGCTCAGCGTAAAATCACGCCCTTCAGCATCCCCCTTATCCCAAATTTTTCCATGCACATCAACCCATTCTTCGCTTATCTCTTCAATTGTTTTTTGAATGTCTCCGGGAAGGGAATTCCATTTTTTAAGGTTCATCACAACAAACATGGCTGTAGTATAACCAACCCCTGAACAGTCGGTAGTATATTTAATTACTTCTGCTTGTTTCCATCCTTTAAGTGTCTCTATAGGAGTAAATGTGCCTTCAACAACCCCTTTCTGAAGCGCTTCATATGTTGATGATTGAGGCATGGCAACAGGCACAGCGCCGAGAGCAGCGCTTACTTTTGCGCTCAAACCTGTGGACCTGATCTTCAATCCTTTAAGATCTTCCAGTTTCCTGACAGGCTTTTTTGTGTGAAGAAGGCCTGGGCCGTGGGCATGAATATAAAGAACCTTAACATCCTTAAGTTCTTCAGGATTCATCAGTTTATAAAATTCAGTTGCCACATGTGTTGCCACACGACCATTTGGGTAACCATGAGGCAAATCAACAGCCTCCATAAGCGGAAAACGACCTCTGGTATAGGCAAAACATGACATCCCCAGATCCGATATCCCCTTTACAACTCCGTCATAACACTGGTTTGCTTTTGTCAGGGTTCCTGCTGGAAAAACCGTAATTTTAACCATCCCGTTAGTGCGCTTTTCCACCTCTTTTGCCCATGACACACCTGCTTTACACTGGCCGTGAGTAGGAGGAAAGAAGATGCTGTAGTTAAGTTTTACAGTTTTTGACTGCGCATAAACAACATCAGCATAAATAAAGGATGCGGTTAAAAAGGATACTATTAACATGGCCACAAATAATTTTTTTTTCATTTTTTCCTCCAAAAATAATATTGTTTTCCAATCCCCCCATGACATCGAAGTCACAACGAACCATAACTATACTGGTACAATGGATAAATACTATTGAAAAAAGATAGATAGGTTGAGCCGGAAAGCCTGCTGTCCATCACCCTAAAAGGATGGCAGCAGGCTTTAATACATGTAAATGAAACAGGAGGGATGGCTAAGATGGAATGTTTGATTTTTATACATAATTTAAATTTTTCAACCTGTAAAAATTCAGCCACTAAGTCACAAAAGGATTTTAATTTTAAGCTGTTATCAAAAAGAAAAGAAACAAGTTATAGACACACCGTTATGCTGAGCATTAAGAATTATATTATATGTTTTGGTGTTGTTAGCTTTGTGACTTAACTCTTATCTTTTCTTTTTTAATTTATCTCGGCATCGATGTCAAGGATTATTATATCCGCGGACAAGAACCTCTCTTGGCTTTGCGCCATCTGAAGGGCCTACAACTCCCTCTTTTTCCATTGTCTCAATAATGCGGGCAGCCCTGTTATATCCTATACGCAAATGACGCTGGATCATTGATATCGATGCCTGACCCGTCTCAGTTATAAGTGCGACGGCATCATCATACCTCTCGTCGTATTCCTGCTCATCGGACGCGGTTTTTTCTTTTGCTGCGGCTTCAACAACAGAACCGTTGTAATCCGGCGCTTTCTGCTTCTTCAAAAATTCTGTGATTTTAACAATTTCCGCCTCTGATATATATGTCCCGTGTATGCGCTGGAGTTTTGACGTACCAGGCGGCATAAAAAGCATATCTCCGTTTCCTAACAAATTTTCCGCCCCGTTTGTATCGATTATAGTCCTTGAATCTGTTTTGGAAGAAACCTGAAAAGTTAGACGTGTTGGGAAGTTAGCCTTTATTATACCGGTCAGCACGTCAACTGACGGTCTCTGGGTGGCAAGTATCAAATGGATGCCTGCCGCCCTTGCCATCTGAGCCAGCCGTGTCAATGCAACTTCTACATCTCTTGAAGCCGCAATCATAAGATCCGCAAGCTCATCAATTATGATAACAATATAAGGCATTTTTTTCTGAGGTTCCTTTTCCCCGCTCCTGTTTTCTTTTTCTATTTTCCTGTTATACTGGGTGATATTCTTTGCATTTTTTTCGGCAAGTATTTCATACCGTTTTTCCATTTCATTCACAGCCCAGAAAAGAGCATTGGTAGCCTTTTTTATATCCATCACTACCGGAGTAATAAGGTGCGGAATTCCATCATAGTTTGAAAGCTCTATCCTTTTGGGATCAATCATTATGAGCTTTATTTCATCAGGATCCGCTTTATATAAAAAACTGCAAATCATGGCATTTAAACCCACGCTCTTGCCTGTTCCTGTGGCGCCCGCAATTAACAGATGGGGCATTACGCCAAGATCCGCTACAACAGGATTCCCGACAATATCCTTGCCGAGACAGATGGTTAGTTTAGACTTTGATTTTTCAAAAGCGTCGGAAATAACAAGCTCTTTGAATTTTACAATCTCCCTCGCGGCATTCGGGATCTCAATTCCGATTACAGCCTTTCCGGGAATAGGCGCAACAATCCTGATGCTTGTTGCTCGAAGAGCAAGAGCAAGATCGTCTGTAAGGCTGACTATTTTGTTGATTTTCACTCCGGCCGAGGGCTTATATTCAAAGGTTGTAACAACAGGGCCCGGCGATATGGCGACAACATGTCCCCTTACACCAAAATCTTCCAGTTTCTTCTCAAGAAGCTTTGATTGCATTCGCAAATTTTCATCATCGGCAGAAGATGACCTATGCTGAGAATTTTCCAGCAAATTTACCGAAGGAAGTTGAAATCCTTTTCCATCGTTCATGAACTCAAATACGTCCTGCCTGGGAACCGGAACCGCCTTAACCGGTTTGGATGTTGGCGCTTTAATTTTTATTTCCCGATCCTTTTTACCGGCGCTCTCTTTTATAATCTTTAAGCGTTTTTTTGCCTTTCCTCTTTTCTCCTTCCATCTAATGATCAATGTCTTTATGCGATCTGTAACAACAACCGTTGTTCTGTAAAAGCTTTTTATAAAAGCTATAAGAGAAAAGCCGGTAGACATAATAAAACCGATAGTCCACACAAGGGATAGTATAATGACGCCGCCCGACACATTGGCGTACCTTATAAGGAATGATTTTAAAGGAATACCAAGCATTCCTCCTGATGAAAATTTGCTCCCAAAAATTATATAATGATTTTGCTGAAAGGCAAGGAGGCTTCCTGTAGTTACAATTAGCAGAAAACCACCCGCTATTGTCAAAACAATTACCTTTCCGGGGTGGCTGCCAAAAAAATGTATACTCGAAAAAAGCAATAAAATCGGAATCCAGAAAGAGCCAAGCCCAAACAGCCCGATTAGAATACCGGCAGTATGTGCTCCAAACATACCGAACAGGTTGTGAATATTACTTGCGGCTTTTGCATTATTGATTGAAGGATCCGCAGGGCTGTACGACAGAAGACTCCCGAGTATGAAAATAACGAGAAAAAAAAGTAAAATACCGATAATTTCCTTGCGCATATGTTTAAACCTAAAGGTAACCGTTCACGGTTATCAGTTTACTGTTGTCGGTTTACAGTTCACACTTTTTTGAAGAATCCTGCAGCCCAGTATAAGCGGAATATTCGCTTCCGCTTCGACAAGCTGCAGGGAATGCACTCGCTGTCGCAGTTCAATGAACTATGCAACGATTGATTGCTTTTATGTTTTGATCAACCGTTAACTGTGAACGGTTACACACCTAAAGTGATCGGTTCAGGGTTCAGGAACGTTGAACCGCTTAAGCTGTGTTAAAACAATCAGGTTATATTTCAAGAATAAAAGGAAGTATAACAGGATGCCGTTTAATGGTAAAATAAAAATACTCTCTTAAGGCTCTCTGAATCATCGAGCGAATCTTATCGACCCTGTCCGGAGTCTCAGGACTCACATCTTCGACAATTTCTAAAATAACGCACTTTGCATCTTCCAGGAGATGGCCTGTCTCTGTCTCGAACACAAAACCTCGAGAGACAACCTCAGGACCGTAAACTACAATGCCTGTTTCTTCGTCAAAAGCCATATTAACCGCGACGACTCCATCCTCAGAAAGAATACGTCTCTCCTTAAGCACGCGCCAGCCTATATCTCCTATGCCTTTGCCGTCGACAAATACACGGCCTGTTTGAACTTTATCTTTAACCCTTCCTCCGTTTTCATCAAATTCAATTATCTGACCATCTTCAGCAATAAGAATCTTTTCTTTTGAAATACCGACCTGCTCTGCGAGACGTGAATGAAGAGTTAAATGCCGGAATTCCCCGTGAATTGGGATAAAATATTCAGGCTTTGTCAGGTTCATCATCAGCTTTAATTCTTCCTGAAAGGCGTGACCGGACACATGAATATCGGATATTTTTTCATAAATTACTTCGGCTCCCTGCCTGTAAAAGCTGTTAATAATCTTTGCAATGGCCTTTTCGTTGCCGGGAATAAATTTTGAAGAAAGTACAACCGTATCATTTTTCTTGATTTTTAAATACTTATGTCTGCCTGTGGACATGCGGGCCAGAGCCGACATGGGTTCCCCCTGGCTTCCGGTCGTAATTATTAATATATCATCATCGGGGAAGTCGTTTACCTGCTTAACATCAATTTCCATTCCTTCCGGAACATGTATATATCCTAAATCTTTTGCAATACTAACGTTTGTTGTTATGCTTCTTCCGTCGAAAACGACCCTTCTCTCCCTTTCCGCAGCGATATCAATAATCTGCTGTATCCGGGTGATATTGGATGCAAAAAGGGCAACTATTATGCGTCCTTTGCTTTCCTTTGCAATTTTTGCCAGTGTTTCACCCACCTCCTGGTCGGAAATGGTATATCCCTCTCTCTCAACGTTCGTTGAATCCGATAACAGAGCCAGCACCCCTTTTTCACCATACCATGCAAATCTGTTTATGTCGGTCGTTACGCCGTAAAAAGGAGTATGGCAAATTTTAAAATCGCCGGTGTGAATAACAAGCCCAAAAGGCGTTTTTATGGCTATGCCGACCCCACCCACAATGCTGTGGCATACATGTATAAACTCAAGCTCAAAGACTCCAAGATTTATTGTTTCACCAGGAAGAATTTCATACATTGAAACAGATTTAAGAAGGTTGTGATCTTCAAGCTTGTTGCGAACAACCCCAAGGGTAAAAGGGGTTCCAAAAATCGGAGCTTTTATCTCCTTGAGCAGATAGGGCAAAGCGCCGATATGATCTTCATGGGCATGGGTTAACACAATCCCTGCAACCTTGCGATTGTTTTGTCTTAAATAATCGAAGTCGGGAATTACTATGTCGATACCGAGCATATAGTCTTCGGGGAACATAATGCCTGCATCAATAATAAAAAGCGTATCTTCGTACTCAAAAAGCATCATATTCAGGCCTATTTCTCCAAGACCGCCCAATGGTATTATTCTTAACATAACGTCCCGCCCCTTCTCCCCTCTTCAAAAGATTCACATATAACTTTTCTGACTTTCTTCAAGAGATCGTCCTTGGTTTTTCTGGTATAATCTGTGGTTTTAATCGGATCCTTAATCTCAATAATAATATTGCCGGGTTTAATAAGAACCCTGTTTTTCAACATGAGTGGCCAGGTTCCATGAATTATTACAGGAACAATGGGAACACCTGCATCAACAGCCAGGATAAACCCCCCTTTTTTAAATTGCCTGATATTGCCATCCCGGCTGCGTGTGCCTTCTGGAAAAATTATAACTGAAACACCATTTCGAATATTTTTAGCCGCATTTTTAAGGCTTTTAAATGCAGACTTGTGATTGGAACGATCAATGCTTATATGACCGGCTCTTCCAAGAGCATAACCAAAAATTGGTATCTTAAAAAGCTCTGCTTTTGCGAGCCACCTGAACCGTACGGGGAGACATGCCTGAAGAAGAGGAATATCAAAAACGCTCTGGTGGTTGGACATGTAAATATGTGGCAGGGAAAGGTCAATACTGGAAAGCCCTGTAACTGTGACTCTTATTCGGCTGCCGAAAAGTATGCACTTTGCCCAGAGCTTAGCGATCTTATTGGGCAGGACATAACCTTCTTTTATAAAAGAGACGATTATTACTGCAATACAAAAATAGATCGTTACAAGCACAACCCATATGATAATAAAAGGGGCTCGTATCATTTAATGAAGTCCGTTGATAATTTCAGGAGACCTTCCACACCATAAGATAAAACAAAAAGACAAATCGGCCGCAGATAAACAACTTGATAAAAACCATCAGGTTTTGATTTCAAGTTTTTCAAATATTGAGTCAATTACCTGGATGATCCAGTTGCGCTGCAATTCGGTTGCATAGCCTATACAACTGCACCTTATGATATTTTTACTCCGCACGAGAAGTTCACAGGACACAAGCTTCGGTTCAATATCAATTGCAAAATAGAATGGCTGGCATTCAGTATGCTCCACCTGAATATCGGTAAGCATCTCCTGATCAAGCAGTATCCAGTAAAGTCCATCCATACTGGAAGAATCAAAATTTTCATCTAAGTAAGCTTTGATCTTTTTGTAATCCGCAGGTCTTAATTCATCAATTACATATTGTTTCATAATAATTAATAATTATCAAAGTTTAGCATGATACGCAAGATTAATATTACAGAGGACGGGGATCAGAGGCCTAAAGCCAGCGCTGACTTCGTAAAAAGCTAAAAACTCAAGTATTTAACATTTTTTACCGATTCCTGATCTCTAATCTTTATTTTATACCATATATTGTGCCCAGGCAACTAAATTATACAGCAAATTGTGTTTTTTCTTTACAAGCAGACCATTGACTGCTATAAATATATATTATAGCCGTTCACGGCTTGAAACTTGAAATCGGAAAGTAGAAACTTGGGAGACCTGCATGCGTGCATGCAGACAGGCAGGGATGAAACAAATTTACGATCTGTATGATTACAAACAGGCAAAAGCGTTAGAGGAAAAGGTTTATCTGAGTCAAACGCGACAGGGTACAAAGCAATAGTTGAAAAACTCGGCCCCAAATCGAATACGTTCATCAACAGTACAAAAGCATGAAGGCCAAATTTCCAAATTCTATTTTCTAATTTCAGCGTTTCGTGAACGCTTACATAATATTTAATTTATAATTTTAATATTGGAGATTTCTTGCATGAAGCTTAAAAAGCTGGAACTTGCCGGATTTAAATCATTCCCCGAAAAGACCAGCATTGAATTTCCTATAGGTATTTCCGCGGTTGTAGGGCCCAATGGTTGCGGCAAAAGCAATATAATTGATGCGCTAAGATGGGTTATGGGAGAACAAAGCGTAAAGCAGCTCCGTGGCAAGTCCATGGAAGATGTAATATTTGCAGGTACAAAGGGAAAACCTCCGTTGAACATGGCAGAAGTTTCCTTGATCCTTGCAAATGACAACGGCACCGCTCCTGAAGAACTTAAAGATTTTACTGAAATCATGTTAACACGACGCCTCTACCGATCAGGTGAAAGTATCTATTCAATTAATAAACAGCCATGCCGGCTTAAAGATATTCATAACATCTTTTTGGGGAGCGGCATGGGAGCAAAGTCATATGCCTTAATTCAGCAGGGCAACATTGGAGCAATAACTGAAGCAGGGCCTGAAGAAAGAAGGTTTCTTGTTGAGGAGGCCGCAGGAGTCACGCGGTATAAAAACCGGAAAAATGAGGCTCTGCGTAAAATACAGAATACAAATCAGAATATTCTGCGTGTTGCAGATATAATTGCTGAAATAAAAGGGCAGATGGCCGGTCTCAAGCGCCAGGCAAAAAAAGCGGAAATTTATAAAAAACATCAGCGCCATATAATGGAATTAGAGGTTTTCATTGCGCTTAACTATTATGATGATTACACACGCCGAATCGAAGAAGCAGATTCTCTGGTGCAAGACCTCAACGATTCAAACATTGAGCATACTTCCAAACTTAAAAAGCTTGATTCTGTTATAGAAGAGCTTAAATTCAATCGCTCGCAAAAAAACCAGGAAATTGCGGAGCAAAAATCGAGCATATTTGAAACGCAGCGCAATATCGACAGAATTGAAAACGATCTGTCCCATCTCCGCAAAGACGTTGAGCGGTTTTTCAAGGAAACTGAAGAACTTGAAGGCGCACACGAAAAACTTAAAGAAAAAAAACAGGATATCATATCCCAAACAGTTCAGGTTGAAAATCAGAATATCATCATGGAAGAGAAGATAAAAAATGTCAGAGCATCTCTTGACCATGAGCGCACATCTTCACAACATATTAGTGATGAATTGTCAGAATTAAATCATAAGATAGATAAATATAAAACAGACCTTATCGACCTTATGACGAGAGAAGCACAATATAAAAACTTCTGCCAAAACACCACGAACATTAAACAAAGTCTTAAAGCCCGCCTTAAAAGAATAGATGAAGAGGAGATGACAGCAAACAATCAAGTTGCAGGACTCGAGAGACAGGAAACAGAAGCCAGAACAAAACTTGATTCTTTATCAAAAGAAATAGACGAGTTCAGCAGACAAATAGACCTTGTTCAGAAAAAGCTTGCCGAAAAAAATATAAAGTTAGCCAAACAGGTTAAACATGTTCAGACCATTGAATTTGAACGAAACAGGCTCAGATCAAAACATACCACTTTGAAGAAGATGGAAGAGAACTTCGAATGGTACAAAGACGGCGTTAAAGCCATAATGAAAGCTCAAAGCCAGGAACAACCGGCAGACGGCTCTATGTTTTCAGCCAATGTCATTGGCCTTATAGCGGATGTCGTCGAGCCGGAGCCCTCCTATGCAACAGCAGTGGAAGTTGCTCTCGGAGAATCGTTGCAATATATTCTTGTAAAAGATCAAAAATCCGGTTTTGACTCGATAAACTATCTTCAAACAACCGGCGCAGGACGCAGCGGTTTTATACCGGTTTCATCTGTAAAGAAAATCGAACACATCTGCGGAGAAAAAACCTGTACACATGAAAAGCTTATAGATCATATCTCCGTTAAGGAGGAGTTTGGAAAAACAATCGAAACTATATTAGGGCATGTAGTTGTTGCCGCAGATATTGAAGAGGCAATAAAAATATTCAACAATAATGGCTCATTTCAAACTATTGTTACAAAAAATGGCGATATTATATCTAACCAGGGTTTCATGATCGGGGGCGGCAAAGAAAATGTATCGGGCATTCTTGAAAAAAAACAGGAAGTAAAAGAGCTGGATCGCCGGATCATAGGACTAAACAACCAACTGGAATCCGGCCATCAATATCAAAAAGAACTGGAATCCGATGCCCGGACAATTGAGATGGATCTGCAAAAGCTGATTGAACATAACAATAATGCCAAACAAGACAAGATCGAAGCGGACAAAACCCTTTACAAAACAACCGAAGATCTTAAACATGCCGGACGCCATCTTGAAATTATACTTCTGGAGCAGGACCAGATTTCAGGAGAAAAGAGCGATGCTGATGACAAACTGTCCAAATACAAAGATGAGTTGGCTGAAACCAGCAACATTATTAAAACAGCGCAGGATAAGATTACTGAAACATCAGGAAAAATCGATCTGACATCCTCTGAAATGGAGGATTTTAATAAAAAGATCGTTGATTTAAAGCTCGAGATGACAGCTTTAAATGCTAAACTGGAAACCACTAATAATACGTTCAGGCGGCTTGAAGAATTCAGGGACGACGTAATAGAACGTCTCAAGCAGCTTTCCCTGGAAATTTCACAAAAAAAACAGATGGAGTCGCTTTCAAAACAGAAAATTACAGAACAGGAACAAACACTTTCAGGTATATACGATGATATGAAGCTTCTTGAGCGAGCTGTTGAAAGCAATGAAGTCGATTATCATGCCATTGATACCCTCTTGAAAAATAACGACAATATTGTATCAGAGATGCAGAGCAAACGTGATGATGTACTACAGAAAATTCAATTGCTTGAATTAGAACAATCCCAGCGGCGCTTAAAAAGGGATAACATTGAAACCCGCATTGAAGAACATTACCATAAATCTCTATCAGAATTAAGGCCTGAATTTGAGCAGTCCTTTGAAAATCACGAAATGTCTGTAAATGAGATGGAAGATGAGCTGCTGGCATACAGGAAAAAGATCGACAATATCGGCGATATCAATCTTGGCGCAATAAAAGAATATGAACAGCTTAAAACACGTTTTGATTTTCTAAATAAGCAGTATGACGATCTTATAACAGGATTGAAGAACCTTCAAAACTTAATAAAAAAAATTAACAGGATTACCCAAAAACGGTTCGTCGATACATTTAATCTGATTAATGAAAAACTTGATGAGGTGTTTCCCCGTCTCTTTGAAGGAGGCTCGGCAAAACTCATTCTTACTGAGCCTGACAAGCCTCTTGAAACAGGTGTCGAACTCATGATACATCCTCCTGGGAAAAAATTAACAAGAATAAGCCTTCTTTCCGGAGGAGAAAAAGCCTTATCCGCAATCGCCCTTATCTTTTCTATTTATTTGATCAGGCCTGCCTCTTTCTGCCTCATGGACGAAATCGATGCTCCTCTTGACGAGGCGAATATCTTACGTTTTAACGATCTGCTTAAAATCATAGGTGAGAAATCACAAATTGTCATGATAACCCATAATAAAAACAGTATGGAATTTGCCGACATGCTTTTCGGGGTTACCATGGAAAACCATGGTGTTTCAAAAATCGTGTCTGTAGATTTTGAACAGCAGAGAGATTGAGGTCTGTTTCGGTATTGGGTGTTTGTTTTTTCATTCGATTTTAAAATAATTTGAAGAGCGGGGCGACATTATTATTCGATGTTGGACATTCATTTTTAAAAACAACTTAGCACTTATGGCGCTTGAGGTTTGTTATGGTATTTGGTCTGTTTAAACAGAAAAAAGATAATCCAGAGGCTGAGAATTCATCAAAATCAACCGGTATATTTGAACGCCTGAAAAAGGGTCTGTCCAAAACCCGTGAAATCCTCACAACAGATATAGACCAGCTTTTTGCCGGCGACAGGAAGATTGATGAGGAGCTGTTAGAGGAACTTGAAGAGCTTCTGATAACATCGGACATAGGCGTCCAAACCAGCACGGAACTTATACAACGCCTTTCAAAAAAGTCTTCTAACATATCCGGCGCCGATCAACTGAAAAAATTTCTTAAAGAAGAAATACTCTCATTTTTTGACACTCAAACACCTGCCCATAAAAATATTAAATCCAAACCACATGTCATAATGGTAATCGGAGTAAACGGCACAGGGAAAACGACAACCATTGGAAAACTGGCGGCAAAATATACGGCTGCCGGGAAAAAGGTTCTTATTGCCGCTTCCGACACCTTTCGGGCCGCGGCAATAGAACAGCTTGTAATCTGGGCTGATAGAGCAGGTGCAGAAATCGTAAAACATCAGGATAATGCAGACCCTGCAGCAGTTGCATATGACAGCATTGAAGCCGCATTAGCGAGAGATATTGATGTCGTTCTTGTTGATACAGCGGGAAGGCTTCATACAAAGGTAAATCTGATGGAAGAACTTAAAAAAATAAAGCGCACAATTTCGAAAAAAATACCTGATGCACCTCATGAAATATTGCTCGTTCTTGATGCAACAACAGGCCAGAACGCTCTTTCTCAGGCCGCACTGTTTAACGATGCGATAGGGGTTACCGGAATCGTTTTAACAAAGCTCGATGGAACCGCAAAGGGAGGAATTGTTGTAAGCATATGCAACAGCCTTGAAATCCAATTGAAATATATTGGGATTGGAGAAAAAATAGACGATCTCCAGGATTTTGATCCTGTACAATTTGTAAACGCTTTTTTCTAACCCGGATATTTTTTCCGGGTTGATAGAAGCATGTCCAAAAATTTGGTCTCGCTTTCACACTTTTTCGTTACGGACATAATTTTCGGGCAGGCTCATAGACTCCCGTTGTCCGAAAACACTGGTTATTCTATAATCACATGCCGCATATGTAACCATAAGGCAGATTAACATAATTATATTAAAAAAATATTGACAAACACTTATTTATGTTGACATAAATAAAAGCCTGCTATATGAGTCTCTATCAAACAGGCGGTTGGTGGTTATTAATCAAATAAAAAGGGAGGAAAAGCACTATGACAAAGGCCGAATTAGTAGACGGTATTGCAAAAGATGCAGGGATTTCCAAAGTCGCAGCTTCAACTGCGCTAAATTCTTTTATGGACAACGTAACAAAGGCTCTGAAAAAAAAGGACGGTAAGGTTACACTGGTCGGGTTTGGAACTTTTTCAAAAATCCGCCGGAAAGCTCGCAAAGGACGCAATCCTCAAACCGGCGACCCAATCAAAATCAAAGCTTGTAATGTTGTAAAATTTCGACCGGGCAAAAAATTAAAAGGCGCTGTCTAATCGTAGATGATTAAGGCGGTTTATTTTTATCATTAATAAACCGCCTTGATTTATGAAACCTGTGCAAAATGTTCCCTTTAAAGGGAACAATATTTGTGCTCAAAAGGTAATTTCAAAATCCCCATACTCACCTGTGTAATCTTCCCATTTTATATCCACACCATTAACTATTGAAATTGGCGGGCCTTTTTTGCACCACTTAACAACTGCGCCAACACTTTCTTCATCCCCCTCAAAAACCGCTTCAACAGTTCCATCTCTTTTATTTTTAACCCATCCATAGACCCCTGCTCCATCTGCCGTGCGTTTTGTCTCCATTCTAAAGAAAACGCCCTGGACCCTGCCAACAATTAATACATGAGCTCTAACTTTTTTCCCCATGCTTGTTAACCCTCCCTGTCATCTATAGCGGGTCAGATCGGAATCTTTTTATCATATTCAAATAATCGGTTTCAGATATAATCCGGCTGCCTGATGTTTTTGCTTTTTCTATTTTTTTTGCCCCTACTTTTTCCCCGCATACAAGGTAATCTGTTTTCCCTGTGACAGAACTTTGAACCCTTGCTCCAAGCCTTCTCGCTTCTGCCTGCATTTCTTCCCTGTTTCCATGAAGCATCTTTCCGGTAAAGACAATGCCCTTTCCTGCAATCGGAGTATCAAGACTGTCACGCTCTTTTGCAAGAAGCGTTTTATCAAGGTTAAAACCAATAGACAGCATATGATTCATTGTATCTTTAATCCTTGCAATACCATTCTCAATAGACTGACTTGTTATTGCGCCAAAACCGTGTATTTTTTCAATCTGCTCTGCTTTTACTTCTACAAGTTCTTCAAGTTTTATGTGTGAAAGCAATTTTCTGCTATCTCCGTTTCCAAGATCGGAAATCCCGAATGCTGATAAAAAACGCCAGTCTTCCACCCGCTTGTTTTTGCTGGTATTGATGGCCTCTGCAAGATTTTTTGATTGAACCGGACCAAAACCGATATCAAGAAAACTGCTCTCAGACATAGCATAAATTTTCTCAAGGCTGTCAAATCCATTGTCCACAAGCCTTTGAATCGTCTTTATCCCAAACCAGTCGGCATTGCCAAGAACTTTAAACCAGTGGCTTAAACTCTGCTCTATCCTGGCTTTGCATGAATCATTATTGCACTTAAGGAAATCATTATTCCATTCCAGAGCGTTGCCGCATGAAGGGCATTTGTCCGGGATAACGATCTGATTCGATTCTTTAATTACTTTCTCAAGCTTTGGAATTACTTCACCGCTTCTTATGACCTCTACTTCAGCATTAATGCCGATTTTCTTTTTAAGTATCAGGCCTGCATTATGAGCTGTAACCCTCCTGATGGTAGCTCCTGAAAGTGATACAGGACTGACTCCCAGGACTGGTGTAACATTGCCCGTCCTTCCTACCTGCCACCTGATTCCTTCGACAACTGTTATGGCTGTCTCTCCCTTTTTTTTATAAGCTATCTGCCATCTGTAATGGTGAGCTGTCGATCCCATATATTTTTTAACTTCTTTATCGGTTACTTCTGCAACCACACCATCTGTTGGATAATCTGTCTTTACTGTAAGATCTGATAAAATATTATCTATGTTTTGCACAAGCTCATCAGCACTTCCGTTCCAAACAGGCAAAGCAGCATATGGAACAAAATATACGACCTCATCCTGAAGAGCCTTTTCAGCAAAAACATTTAGAGTATCGGAGGTAACGATTCCGACAACCATGTTTCTCGGGTGCTCAAATTCACCTGACAAATGCTCATCAAAATAGGATTTGACAATCACAACCTCTCCAAGGCCCAAGCCTCTGCCGCCAACCGGAATTACTCCTTTCTTAAAAGCACTGCTTATCTCGTATCCGACTTCACCATTTCCTCTCGTTGCAAAGATATTCCCATCATCTCGTGCGGCAAGCCCGTCAAGCTTTGGAGTAACCTTAAACAAAATATCTGTTATTCCGATCTCAGCGGCATCTTTCTTCACCCTGATTACAAATCTTGCAAGGGCCTCCTTTGTGTAGGCTTTTTCAGTTGAAAGCATTGGAACAGGATGTCTTACTTCTTTCCTGGCTTCAAACTTTTCAGGTTCCACAATATGAAGGAAGGGATGAGCCGGGTCAAGTTCCCGGAGCTTTTGTACAAGGCTGTCGTATTCATGATCGCTTACCAGCGGCTTCCCGTTTCTATATGCCTCGTTATATCTTTTTAGAGTTTCGACTAAACGCTCTATTTCTTCCATCATTTTGCCTGCTTAAAAAATTTACGGTTTTGCAAACAGATCCGTAATCACTTCGCACACAGCCTCGCGGCTTTTTCTGAAGACTTTTTTGTGAAAGCCGGCCAGGTGCCTGAATGTAGATATTTCATCAGAAACAATCAGGATTCCGCCTACTTCAACTTCCCGAAATCTTCCCACACTAAAAAGGGCTGAAAGTTCCATTTCAACAGCTAATGCATCCTTTTTTTGAAAATGCTCGACCTTTTCACGGGTCTCCCTGTAAATGCCGTCAGTAGACCATATAACCCCTTCATGAAAAGAAAGCCCTTTCTTTTTTAATGCCTCTTTTATACTTTCAGATATGTTGCCGGATGGTTGCGCCAGACTGCCATTAACCTTTCCGTAATGCTTTGATGTGCCTTCATCAATAACTGCGCCATCCGGGATTATAATATCTCCTATCTTGACATAAGGGGAAACCGCTCCGCACCATCCTAAAAACAAAATTTTTTTTGCACCCCATGCAATTAGAGTCTCAAGAAGCATGACAGTATATGGAGCTCCGATAAATGGCCCTGTCAACGTAACATCGGTATTATTTTTATCGCCGGTATATAACTCGCTCATCAGAAGTTTTTTGAATCCATCCTTTTTCAGATTCATCATATTGCAAAGAATTTGCAGATCGCTCTCGCTGCTCACCATAACGGCATTTGGACCTAAACTCAAAGAGCCTTTCCCTTTTGCGGGATTTACAATTGCATCATGTTTCTTCATAAGTAAAGAATCCTGTTTCAGATGACCAGTTTTCTGCAATTGTTGTTGACTTCTTTTCAAGTTCCTTCTCCGTGATTTCTTTTAAACCTATCTGCGTAAATCTGTGGCTGAACAGTTACATTTTTTCTTTATTTGAGTCCATTTGTGCCAATTCGTGGCTGAACTGTTACGTAATTTTATCACGCCTCAACAATTACTTTCTGCGTACTCACAAGCGATTCTCCCACAAAGCGCACAAAAGGTTCCAGATTTCCTTTATCCGCTTTGGCAAGTGTATTTAGATAAAGCCTGCGCCTTTCGTTTCTGATAACCGCAGGCGGCAACCTTTTTTTATGAAAATCAGATTCATAAGCAGCCGGGCTCCCCATGTCAGCGTGCTGCCCTCAATTGCATTGGAGTCATAAGTCCATTCCATTTTCAACTTTTCCATAACCGTTTCCCAGCGTTCCGGCCGCAAAGAGTTCTTTTCATCAATCCTGACTTGCAGATTATTAATCTCCTGAGTCAGCGATTCAAGCACACCTGTTTTTTTTACAGTATAATATTGTGACATACCGTTATCCTTCCCCCGCAAACAATTCATCAATGCTTGACATCTGCCATATCAATATCCAGATCTGTTACCCGAATCTCACTGGTCAGCAATTCAATATTCTCTTTTTGATACTATTGGGTATATGTATTTTCGCCGGAACGGTCAACCCTTTTAGGGTCGCATTGGCGAAGCCCGTGGTTTAATTAGTGCCTGTCCGAAAAGTCCGGTTTTTGGCAGCTTGGGTTGAGCGCAGGCTTCACAACCTACGAATATCAAGCAATTACCAAAATATGGTTTCAGTGGGCGAAACCCAACAAATCGATTGATAGGTTTTCGGAGAGGCACTAATTAACTGCAATGAAAAAAAGCAGACCCTTTTTTTGTCAAAGTAATTGCTTTAAAAGCGAATAAAGGTATAATCGATTTAAAATTATTAAGCAGAGAAGGATGATTACAAGCATTTTGTCAGCAGCTTTATAAATATTAAAGATGAAAAAATTAAAGAAGTAATTGAAGCGGTCGTTGAGCCGGTTATCCCAATGGATCTGATGGGAGTATATATTTTATTGCCGGACAGAGGGAATTAAAAAGGTGCATAATGAACAAAATGATACCTATAGAAAGAATTGCGAGCAAAATTTACCTCATACGCAATCTGAAAGTAATGCTGGACAGGGATCTGGCAGAGCTTTACGCTGTTGAAACTAAAGTTTTAAAACAGGCGGTTAAGAGGAATTCCGATAGATTTCCTGCTGATTTCATGTTTGAACTAACCATGGATGAATTTAAAAACTTGAGGTCACAAATTGTGACCTCAAGTTGGGGTGGAGCCAGATATTTACCCATGGTCTTTACTGAACAAGGAGTGGCCATGCTCTCCAGTGTTCTAAAAAGCGAACGTGCGATTCATGTTAATATTCAGATTATGCGGACATTTACCAAGCTCCGTGAAGCGCTTCTTGATAACAAAGATATCAGAAGGGAATTGGAAGGACTTAAACAGATAACTGAAGAACGGTTTAGAATTGTATTTGAAACTTTAGATCAAATATTAGCTGTTGAAAATAAACCGAAAAAGAAAATCGGGTATATAGTAAAAGAAAAGACCAGTAAGTATGGTAAGAAAAAATAATACAAGAACAGGAAAAATACAGAACAGCGGTTACTCGAAATGGTCAATTATTTAAAAGAGTTTTAAAAGAGTTTTAAAGGTCTATGCCTGCTAACCTGTTGAAAAGTAACGATTTGTTCTTTTTCTAATATCCTGATTATTATGTATATCCTGTCAAAAAAAGGAATATATAAAATGGTAGCATTCCCTGAACCCTGAACTTTGAACCATAAACAATGAAATACACCACTATACGCATAGAAGGTGCCATACTTTCTGCGGATATTTTAGATAAGATCGAGCAGGGGGATATTGGCGGCCAGCTTGCCAAAAATTTCGGCTTTGACACAAAAATAAAGGTCAAGGATGAAATCGCAAGAGCATGGGCAGATGCCCAGGATTTGTGGCGGATATTCAAAAGGCAGAAAGAAAGAGTTGCCAAACAGGAATATGGAACCACAGAAACAAGAAAATTCTGGATAATCCCTTTGCTTGGATTATTCGGATATGATGCCCAGCTCTCAAAGGCGGAAACCGTTCATGGAAAATCGTATGCAGTCAGCCACCGCACAGCCAATCTTGACAGATTCCCAATTCATATTGTCGGATTTAATGACAGCCTTGATAAAAAAAGGACAGACAGTGGACCCCGCATGTCACCCCATGCCCTTTTGCAGGAATATATAAATCTTACCGAACACCTTTATGCAATTATTACAAATGGCATTCATTTAAGGCTTTTGCGAAACAGCAGCAGGCTTATCAGGCTGTCATTTATCGAGTTTGATCTCGAAAGCCTGTTAAAACTAAACCACGAAATCCACGAACAGGAAGTCAAAGCCGGCCTGCACACAAAAGGAAAAACCAAATACAGACAGAAAGCCGATGCGCCAGGACAGATGAAGTTGTTTTAAAAAAGACATAAAAGTTGGGATAGGGTTCTAAGGTATCTTTATCATATGATGTTATTCAACCCCTGCATATCATTGCAAAATTATAGTTATTCAGCTAAAAGCTTATAAAAAAATCAACATTTACTCGTCAAATGGTTTTAAATTTGATATTAGACAGAAACTATATACTAACTGGATGGACAGGAGAGAGCGATTTTTTCGAGACCATGAATGATGCTGACCAGAAAGTGAAAAGCGATTATGAATCGTCAAAAATATTTCAACTTCATTGAAGAAAAACTCAGTATTCTTGCTACTCGCATAGAGATGCGTGGGGGCTTAAATATTCTGGACCTGCATCTGCATTCAGAGAACTTTTATTCACATTTCTTAAATCTGCTCTTTGGTTGGGATCTCAGAAACTATAATAAAGAGCAACATAATGTGGCTGGTATTGATTTAGTAGATACGACGAATAACATCGTTGCGCAGGTTTCTTCTACTGCAACGCGTCATAAGATTGAATCCGCCCTCGCTAAAGACCTTTCCATCTTCAAGGGCTATTCCTTTAAATTTATATCCATCTCCAAAGACACAAAAGACTTACGAACCAAAACATTTTCAAATCCTTATGATCTGACATTTTCGCCCGCCGATGATATTCTTGATATCCCCTCTCTTTTAGTGTTAATTGGTACAATGGACATAGACCGGCAGAAAGATGTCTATGATTTTCTGAAAAAGGAACTCAAAAATGAACCTGATCCAGAGAAAGTAGAGTCAAACCTGACGACAATCATCAAAATTCTTTCCAAAGAAAATTGGAGTCAGGGGGTATCGGGCTTTGAAACAGTACCGTACGATATTGAAGCAAAGATTTCGTACAATCAATTGGACACCGCCAGAGTTCTTATCGACGACTATAAAATCCATTATCATCGTATCGAAAAGATCTATTCGGATTTTGACAGACAGGGCGTTAACAAAAGCCTTTCAATTCTTAATGGTATCCGCACGGAGTACGTCACTTTAGGCCCAGTTGGTTCTCCTGACCAGTGTTTTTTTTTGATTATCGAAGAGGTTGTCCAGAAGATTCGGGCAAGTGCCAATTACACACCTATACCTGAAGAAGAACTTACGTTGTGTGCTCAGATTCTCGTTGTGGATGCCTTCATTCGTTGCAAAATTTTCAAAAACCCTTTAGGAAATAACGATGCTCGTTCCTGACAACATTCATCCAGAGCAGACCATTTACTTCAATGGTGCTTTTGTACTGAAGGCGATTCAAGAGAATCGTGTGATGGATATGCTTGATTTATACATACAGATAACATCTGAGCGAGAAATGAGCATGCCGGTTTTTGTACTGTGTCTCGACTGGCTTTTTCTCCTCAATCTGGTCACATTGAATGACTGCGGCAAGGTGGAACTATGTTCTTGAAGTCACTGACCATTACCCGTGGGGATGGCGCCATAATCCGAGACATACGATTTAACCCGGGTTTTAACCTGATTGTTGACGAAACACCCGTTTTAAGCGGTAAAGAGACCGGGAACAACGTCGGCAAGACAACGGTTCTGAAGCTGGTTGATTTCTGCCTTGGTGCTAAGGCGAAAGGGATATACTCTGACCACGAAAACAAACGGAACGAGTACAAGCTTGTTAAAGATTTCCTTGTTGACAACAAAGTGCTTGTTTTGCTGGTTCTCAAAAATGACCTTTTGCAGGAAGAGTCTCGAGAAGTGCTTATTGAACGAAACTTTTTGACCCGCAAAGACAAAATTCAACGCGTAGACGGCAACAATAAAACTGATGACGAGTTTGAAGAAACACTAACAGATCTTCTGTTTCCCGGACATTACGGGAATAAACCGACATTCCGACAGATAATTTCTCACAATATCCGCTACAAAGATCTAAGCATTAACAACACCCTCAAAAATCTAGACCGTTTTACTCGTGATGATGAGTACGAGACGCTCTATCTCTTTCTTTTCGGCTGTGATTTCGAGCAAGGAGATACCAAACAGGAGTTGCGCTCTCAAATTGGTGCTGAGGAAAAATTCAAGAAACGCCTTGAGTCTCAACAGACAAAATCGGCATACGAGACCGCGTTGGATCTTCTTCAATTAGAGATAGAAGAACTTGAGCGTCGAAAGGCGTCACTCAACCTTAATCCAAATTTTGAATCGGATTTGGACAAGCTGAACAGAGTTAAATATCAGATAAATCTTACTTCATCTGAAATTGGCAGACTTGAACTGCGGAAAGATTTGATTTCAGAAGCCCAGAGGGAGATACAATCGGGTGAATCCACCATAGATCTGCAGCAGTTGCAGCAAATCTATCAGCAGGCAACATCTCTGGTGAGCGGAATTCAAAAGACCTTTCAGGAGCTTTATGATTTTCACAACCGAATGGTGGGGTCCAAAATTCGGTTTATTACGCAGGATTTACCGAAGATTGACGCGAAGCTTACCGTACAACTTGAGCATTTAAACCGCCTCTTGGTTGAAGAAGCCGAATTAAGTGCCGCTATCACCCAAAGTGATTCCTTTGAAGTGCTTGAGCAATTGATTGTAGAACTTAATGCTAAATACCAAACAAAGGGGGAATATGAAAACACCCTGCGTCAATTGAGCGATGTAGAGTCAAAACTGACGGAACTCAATAAAGAACTCTCAGCAATCGACAATGACCTATTCTCTGATGAATTTGCCCTGAAAATCAAAGAACAGGTCAACAAATTCAACAGGCTTTTCTCATCTGTGTCATATGAGTTGTATGGTGAAAAGTATGCGTTGAAGGTCGATACAAAAATAGTAAAGGGACGCCGCCTCTACGAATTCACAGCATTTAACACCAATTTCAGTTCTGGAAAAAAACAAGGTGAAATATCGTGTTTTGATATCGCCTACACCCTCTTTGCTGATGAAGAGAATATCCCCTGCATGCACTTTCTCCTCAATGACAAAAAAGAACTGATGCATGATAATCAACTCCTGAGGATTGCTAATCTTGTCAGTGCAAATGGTATACAGTTTGTTGCATCAATTTTAAAAGACAAGCTGCCAAATGAGTTGAATAAAGATGAGTATATAGTGGTGAAATTATCACAGAAGGATAAACTTTTCAGGATTGAAAGGTGAGTTGACGCCTAACCGCATCAACGCGGACTGGCAATTATGCTGTACTCCATTGCCAGCCGGTTATGCGCAGCGAAGAACAATATAGGAGAAGCTGGACGTTCATGATTTTATGCGTTTCTCATTTTATTTTTGGTCTTTTGCGGAGATCGCAGACATATATTTTCTCTGGTTTATTAAATTCTTTTTTCGGACATATCCTCAGAAAGCCAAAGTAGGTGAATTCAAATTGCAAGTGCACCATGAATAGCACCATAAATGATTTCATGAGGCGTCTGATAATTGAGGCATTTTTTTGGCCTATGATTTAACTTTTTTACTACAAATGCAAGATCTTTGCTGGTTATATTTCTAAAGTTTGTCCCTTTGGGGAAATATTGTCTTATTAAACCGTTGGTGTTTTCGTTGGAACCACGCTGCCAAGCCGAATAAGGATCAGCAAAATAAACACAAAAACCGGTTTTTTCTTCAAGCTGTTTGAACTGTGAAAATTCCTTACCGTTATCAAGCGTAAACGTCTTGCGCATTACTTTTGGAATACGCCGGAAGGCCTTGATAGAAGCAGTGGTCATTGTGTGGGCTGTTTTATCGGAAAGCTTCAACTCTGGTGTCACATCTTGATTAGCGCATTAAGTATGTAATTGTAATTGGATTAATAGGTACTGGGTCTTGGGTTAATGGGTACTGTGGTTGTCTTCAAAAGATTTTAAAGGCAAAAACAGTCTTGGGCTGTCATTGCTTAAAGGGGCAAACCCGAATTGCTCATAAAAGCCTTTGACGTTGTCGTTAATGGCATCCACAACTATGGCATAGATTGCGATCTCGTCACTGACCGACAGGGTTCGCTTAATGGCATCTGCCAGCAACATTTTGCCGATGCCGCATCCCCGGGCATTTTTACTGACCGCCAGTCTGCCAATCAGAGCAGCGGGGACCGGATGCTTCGGCAACTTCCTGACCAGCTTTTCCGGCAATTGGCTCAGTTCAATGGATAATGTGCTGAGGCTGTAATAACCCATCACCTCTTTGGGGTTGTCCGGCAGCACTGCAACGAAAATACGACTGATGCGGCGTCTGATATCCTGCCCTGCCTGCTTATGAATATACTGATCCAGTGCTTCTACATTACAAGAGAGTTCGGTGTCGAGTCTTGATTAGCACATTAGTGGAAGCAGGAGAACGTTTTTTACTTTTATAGTTTTGAAATAATCTGAGGATATAGATCTGGCCCACGATTTTTACGAAGTGGATTATCTGCCGGAAAACGACCGTGTACGATATACAATTTCACCAGATGCCAGGAAAGAAGTCCTAAAGCGCCTGTTAAAACTAAACCACGAAATTCACGAACAGGAAGTAAAAGCCGGTCTTCATGCAAAAGGAAAAACCAAAAAGAAACAAAAAGCCGATGCATCAGAACAGATAAAGTTGTTTTAAAAAATACATTCAAAAATTACAAGAAAATTAACATTTACTCGTCAAATGGTTTTAAATTTGATATTAGACAGAAGCTATACCAACTGGTTAGTGCCGAAAGGAGAAAGATACATGAAAGACGTAGCTGTTGTCGGTATTTTACTTGCTTTGCTTGTTTCCGCGTGTGCTCCAATAGTTCCATGTAGCGAACGCTACGCTAATGAATTGGCGAGTAATCAGTCATTGGCCAAGCATGCAGACTACCTCAGGAGTCAGTACGCAGAAACCACAAGAGATGAAGCATACTGGGCGTATCGTGCAATTCTCGAGGGTAAATTACTGGCTGTTCAGTATGATTTAGCGCTCAAAACTGCGAGCAAGGAAGAGTCAAGTACGCCAATCGTCTCCAACATGAAGCTCGTAAAAGATGTGCTTTTTTCCCACTTGGCCAATTACAGTAAAGTTTGGTCCGAGGCCATTCATGACCACGTCCATTACGAGTATTCCAGTGTTGATTTTTTCTACAGCTCTTGCTATTACAAAAAAAGAATATGAAAGGATAGGTGTGTTTTCTAAGATTGATTCATTAAAGGAACAAATTAAGGTCAACATTTCGGCGTATGACAAAATTAAATATCAAAAGACCTATGAGCTGTATGCTGTTCTGTCACAACTAATGGACCTTGCTGAAAATCCAAAAGGAAGCAGCATGACGTTCAACTCAACCGTTAACGGGCTAAACCCCTCTGTGCCAATATAAGTGAGACACTTCCCAACCTATAATTTAGTGTATATTATAGAGGGCGGGAAGGAGAAATAAAATGTTAAAGAATGCATCAATAGCAACCCATGTTAGCAAAGCAACAAATATACTCTATAGTTCCAAGCCTACATTTTTCATCCAGGGATGAGCTTTGGGATTTCGTAAGACCCTTCCCGCTTGGTGGACCTGGATAGGATTTTGATCATTTTATGCTTTTATAAAAACTTTAACTGTCTACAAAAATCCCCAAATCCATTGGTCAGGTGTAATCTAATAATACACCTTTGCGGTATATGATTTCATTTTCTTCATTTCTGACTGATATATTTGCAGATGTTGCAACAAGATGAATGAGTCTCCATTAAAACCCATGCATGAATTTTAACCTTTGTTGTTGTTGCAGAAAATTCAACGAATCAACGACAATCCCGGCCAGCGCCGGCAGGCAAACAGGGAAAGCCAGTTTCTTATAACACCGCTTGTTGCGAAATACATAAGCCTTGTACCGCCTCTATGATTTTATATCTCGCTTCCCATAAGAAGTTCGGTTTTATTATATTTTAGTGAGTTTTTGCTGGTAAGGTGTAGAGCCTTTGATATTCCAAGCGCAGAGCCTAAACGAGAAAGTCCATTTTATTGTCCCGACTGGATTTGTTAATATATCATTTTATACCCTTCTGCCCAGGAATTGTCAAATATGACCTCTTTGTTTTTATATTTCTTAACATCTGGTTCTATTATACTTTGTCATAATGGCTGCCGGTATCATATCCCAGTCAGTATGCCCTCGGATCCGGTTCTTGTTCGATACATCATAATGAGTGTTCTTTGTTTTTCTAGCCGTGGTATATCCGGTGCGGTCTTAATGAACTGTCATATTCATGTCTTGTTGTCATGTCTATCACAGTATATCCAAGTTATGTTAAGGATGCCATCGGTAATATTTTACAATATCACCAGCTAAGGGTTACATAAGCAATGGCAGTAGCACAATATACCAAATAATTATAACATATAATCTCGTCTTCATGTTCGTCTTTAATGTTGTTAGGACTTAAAAGGAAAATAAATTCAAACCGGTGGCATTGTTATTGGCTGATTTAGGGATTACCAAAAGTCATTCAAGACCCTACGTCAGCAATGACAACCCTTATTCAGAATCGCAGTTCAAGACCATGAAATATCGGCCTGAGTTTCCAGAGCGGTTTGGCGCTATTGAAGATGCCAGATTCTTTTGTCATGGCTTCTTCCTTTGGTACAATACAGGACACTACCATTCAGGTATTGGTTTTGTCACACCGGAAGATGTACATTATGGACGGGCTGAACAAATTATCAAAGAGCGTGAAAAGGTATTGAAAATAGCCTTTGAAAAACATCCAAACCGGTTCAAGGGAAAGGTTCCAAAACCGATGGCATTACCAAAGGCAGCCTGGATTAATAAACCATCACCGAATGAAAGTGATTCGGTGATACACTAAATTACTGATGGAGGTGTCTCATTTTCATTGACACATTCCGAGCTGGCTCTGATATAGGTCGCTATGGTGGTGGGATATATGATAATAGCATGTATACACAAATAAGGAATAATCTCATCACAAATAATAGTGTATGGGCAGGAGGGGGTATATTCAATGCCGGAAAAAACAATGCCCTTTTAAACAATACTATCTTCAACAATACTTCCAATCAAGGTGGCGGCATTTATACAAGTCGTGCAACATCAATTATTGAAGAAAACAATATTGAGAATAACATAGGCGGAGGAATCTGGATACATCAAGCACAAACCTCTTATTCAGAACCTTTTGTCATTCAACACAATAATATAATTAACAATCTTTCTTTTGAACAGGGCGACCTTCTAAGTATTCATAACGACACTGATAATGAGGTTGAAGCAGAAAATAATTATTGGGAAACTACAGATACTTCAATAATTGATCAACAAATCTATGATTATTATGACGATATAACAAAAGGCAAAGTTATTTATGAACCAATAGCCTTTCAACCATACGATTTCTCTGGTGGTTCTATCTCCGGTAATGTTGCAAACAGCTCAACAGGTCAACCAATAATTGGTGCTATTATTTCAATAAATATAGGAGTACAAACCACAACAGACAATTCAGGTGATTACTTATTTGAAAACATCTCGCTGGGTGATTACACCCTGACTGTTACGGCCCCATTATATCATTCTTCAACTGTTGAAAATGTAACTATTACTGCTGGAGAAACCACAACTCAAGATGTATCTCTTGACCCCAAAACAACTGGAACGGTTGCTGGCCAAGCTGTAAGTGCTGAAGGATTGACGCCTATTGAAAATGTCACAGTTCAAATATCAAATGGTACTTACACGTCCTCTGTAAATTCTGACACAAACGGCAATTTTACCTTTGGTGACATCACTTATGGTGATTACACGATTGATTTGATTAGTGATTCATATCGAAGGATTCCTTGTAGTGTTACGGTTAATGTGAATGAGATAACTCAAGTGTCTCTTGTTGGTATTTCCCAAAACATTGTTGATGATATTAGAAGTGGCTGGTTCAGCCAGGAGAAGCTAAATCAGGCAGTAACCGATGCTGAGGCTGCCAAAGATCAAATCATACTTCAGAAGGATCAAACTATCTCTGATTTAAATACAACAATAGCCACCATGTACACCCAAGAACAACTAAATCAAGCAGTAGCTGATGCTGAAACTGCAAAGGATATTATCATAGCTTCAAAAGATCAGACGATATCAGAACTAAATATAACCATTGCTTCCATGTACACGCAGGAGCAGGTAAATCAAGCCGTGGCTGATGCTGAAGTTGCTAAAGATGCAATCATAGCCCAGAAGGATCAGGCCATCTCTGAACTAAATGCAACTATTGCAACTATGTTCACACAACAACAGTTGGACCAAGCAGTTGCAAATGAAAGGCTAAAATGGGATGCAAATGGCGACGGCAAAATAGGTTTAGAAGAAGCAATTCATGCTTTGCAGGTTGTTTCAGGATTAAGATCCCAATAGTAGGTCGGCATGGAGAAGCTCGATAACATTACATACGAATCATCTGGCCGAAAAATCTATATTACTGCTATATATCGTTGGTTTGTGGTGACTCAGAAAGTGCTATGATATCAGTTTGATATCGCCAGCCCCAATTACGTTGTAGCTGGACAGACTTGCCGTGGTTATGAGTGAAACAATACCCATTTTCCGGTGCAGAATTGGCAGCTATCAATTTTGTTTGTGGGAGGGTTCGGTGTCGCGTCTTGATTAGCGCATTAGCTGACATCTGTTTACGCAGATACATTGGAAAAATATGTCAAGGACATGGAGAATTGAGTTTAAAGTTGGTAGGTTGGGTTGAGGAACGAAACCTCAACACCTCTTTTCAGTGGAACTCTGGTGTCATGGAACTCTGGTGTCACATCTTGATTAGCGCATTAAGTATGTAATTGTAATTGGATTAATAGGTACTGGGCCTTGGGTTAATGGGTACTGTGGTTGTCTTCAAAAGATTTTAAAGGCAAAAACAGCCTTGGGCTGTCATCGCTTAAAGGGGCAAACCCGAATTGCTCATAAAAGCCTTTGACGTTGTCGTTAATGGCATCCACAACTATGGCATAGATTGCGATCTGGTCACTGACCGACAGGGTTCGCTTAATAGCATCTGCCAGCAACATTTTGCCGATGCCGCATCCCCGGGCATTTTTACTGACCGCCAGTCTGCCAATCAGAGCAGCGGGGACCGGATGCTTTTTCTCGTTCCCAGGCTCTGCCTGGGAATGCATACCCAAAGGCTCTGTCTTATGCACCACAAACTCACTAAAATATAATGCAAAAACCGAACTTTTTATGGGAAGAAGCAGATATAAAATCATAGAGAACGGCAAAAGAAAATAAAAAGGGTCGCGTCTACACTCTTGACAATAAAGGATGGACGGACTTGCGGTGCATCAGTTTATAAGTTGACGTGGTAATTAAACTGAAGAACGTAGTTGACTACGTTGAATAAGTCTGATGCGAAATTTCCAAGGAAGCGTCTACCGGGAGAATGGGAGCTTATAAAATAGCGCATCATAGAAAAGGAGATTGCGTAGGAAATGGAACATACACAACTTGTCTCTCTTGTGAACCAACTTCGGGATGAAACACACGAAACAGAATGGTTGGAATTCAAGGAAAACCACTACGAACCTCAGTTGTTAGGGGAATATCTTTCAGCCTTGGCCAACTCAGCGTGTTTACACTGTAAACCAAAGGGGTACCTTGTTTTCGGCATTGAGGATAAGACGCACGAAGTCAAGGGAACACGGTTTAACCCGGCAAAGAAAAAAGGCAAAGGAAACCAGGCTTTGCAAATTTGGCTTGCGACAGGATTACAGCCGAATGTCGGTTTTGATGTGTATCGATTTCCATACAGTGACAAGTATGTTGTAGTTTTCGAAGTCAATGCGGCAATTGATAGGCCAGTTGCGTTTTACGGAACGGCCTATATCCGCATTGGTTCGAGCAAGACCGAGCTTTTTAAACACCCTGAAAAGGAAAGAGAGATATGGAGTCGAAGAAATAGACATGACTGGTCCGCCCAAATTTGTGAAAGAGCCTCTATAGATGATTTAGACACCAAAGCTCTCCAAAAAGCACGAACGGAGTATAAAGCGAAGCTTCCGGACAAAGCAGAAGAAATGGATAGTTGGAATGACATACAGTTCATGAACAAGGTGAAACTATCCATTCAGGGAAGGATTACCAATGCTGCTATTCTCTTGCTGGGAAAACCTGAGTCAGCATCTTTAATTACACCGGCTGTGGCGAAAATTTCCTGGATATTGAAAGACGACAAGAACCAGGAGAAGGGCTACGAACATTTTGGCCCTCCCTTCCTTGTGAACGTGGATCAAGCGTTTAATAAAGTGCGCAATCTTACCTATCGACATTTGCCCAGCGGCACGCTTTTCCCAATGGAAATATCTCAATATGATCATTGGGTGATCCGTGAAGCATTACACAATTGCATTGCTCATCAGGATTACAGCCTTCATGGGCGGATAAATCTGGTGGAAACCCCGTCAGCGCTGATTCTTACGAACGCAGGAAGCTTCCTTCCGGGCAACGTCGAAACAGTGATCAGGCAGGATGCGCCGCCCGAAGTTTACCGCAATCCGTATCTGGCTGAAGCCATGGTTAATCTCAATATGATTGATACCCAGGGGGGCGGCATTAAAAAAATGTTCCAAACTCAGATGAAACGCTATTTCCCTTTGCCTGACTATGACTTGACCAGGTCTAACCGTGTGATCGTAAAAATCCGGGGGGAAGTTCTTGATGAAAGATACACCCGTCTTCTCATGGAAAGAACTGATCTTGACCTCTGGTCAGTGATTCTTCTCGACAAGGTTCAGAAGCGGGTACGTATCTCTCAAAGTGAGCATAAAATTCTCAAAAAATTGAGGGTAGTTGAAGGCCGGTACCCGAACCTGTTTGTTTCTTCCAGAATTGCCGCTGCCACAGGAGACAAGGCCGGGCACATCCTCAACAGAGGATTGGACAAAAAGTATTATCAAGACATGATCTTGGAGTTAATTCGAGAATACGGTCCAGCCGGAAGAGAAGATATTGATAAACTGCTCATGAATAAACTGCCGGAGATCTTAACAGATGGGCAGAAAAAGGCAAAAATACATAACTTGATTTCTGAGCTCTCACGCTCCTTATGCGTGATTCATAATATCGGCTCACGAAGGTATCCTGAGTGGGTGTTGAGTGGAAAAAATAGTCGATATGAGCAGGTACGACTAAAAAACAATAAAAAACAATAAAAAAACAATAAGACAGATTCGAAGATCAAAGAAAGTTGGTTAATATTAAATAGTTATGTTTATTGTTTGATCCGTGACATTTGGTGGTAGCGAGTGTTTCCGAACATTTTGAGTGAGGAGAAGGCTTCGGTGTCGCGTCTTGATTAGCGCATTAGCTGACATCTGTTTACGCAGATACATTGAAAAAATATGTCAAGGACATGGAGAATTGAGTTTAAAGATAGAAGAACAGAGGAGTTTCATTCTTGACATTGTTCCCAAATCTGCCGGGCAGAAACTTCAGTTGGTAGGTTGGGTTGAGGAACGAAACCCAACAATAATAATGACCGCACATAAAGGCTTGCGCTCATTGATATGTCCGTGTTGGTTAATTACTTTGCAATAAATTTATTTTCCTTTTAAGTCCTAACAGCATTAAGGCAGACATGAACAGATTATATGTTATAATTATTGTTATATTGTGCTTTACTGCCGTGCCTGTAGCCATAGCTGGTGATATTGTAAAATATTATGATAAGCATCATAACATAACCGGATATACTGTGATAGACGGCAACAGGCAGACCCATTATGACAGTTCGTGGAACCGCACCGGATATACCACATCTGAGAAAAACAAAGACACTCATTATGATATCGAACAGAACCGGATCGGGCATACTGACTGGGATAATGATGATACCGGCAGCCATTATGACAAAGAGTATAATAGAACCGGATATTCCAAGAAATATAAAAACAAAGAGGTCATATTTGACAATTCCTGGAACCGGAAAGGGTATAAAAAATGATAACAAATCCAGTCGGGACAGCAAAATGGACTTTTTTCTCGTTCCCAGGCTCTGCCTTGGAATGCATATCCAAAGGCTCTGCCTTACGCAGCAAACTCACTAAAATATAATAAAAAACCGAACTTCTTATGGGAAGAAGCAGATATAAAATCATAGAGAGCGGCAAAACATATTTCATAACAAGCAGTGTTATAAACTGGCTTTCCCTGTTTGCCCTGCCGGCGCTGGCCGGAATTGTCGTTGATTCGTTGAATTTTCTGCAACAACAGCAAAGAGTTAAAATTCATGCATGGGTTTTAATGGAGACTCATTTTCATCTTGTTGCAACATCTGCAAATATATCCAGTGAAATGAGAAAAATGAAATCATATACCGCAAGGTGTATTGTCGATTACCTGAAAGCCAATGGACCGGAATTTTTGCTGGAGCAGTTAAAGTTTTATAAAAAAAAGCATAAAAATGATCAAATCTATCAGGTCTGGCAGGAAGGTCTTCATCCAAAGCTCATCCTGGATGAAAAAATGCTGACCGGAACTATAGAGTATATCCACTATAATCCTGTTAAACGAGGATATGTTGACAAGCCTGAGCATTGGAGATATTCCAGCGGCCGTGACTATATCGGGTTAAAAGGACTGGTGACAGTAAAACCGCTGGTCTAAAAAAGGCAGAGCCTTGAGGCATGCATTCCCAGGCAGAGCCTGGGAACGAGGGCTGACTCTGTTTTTGAAGGCCCATGGCCGTGTTGAGTTCCCTGTACAAATTCTTTGCTTCCTGATGAATAGGAGAGCTTTTCAAATCTTGTGGCAATTTCATCCAGCATTTTCGACAGACCAGAAGGAGATAAAACAAAGGCCGTTATAAAAATACCTTATAATCGGCATTCAACGCCTTTGCCAGTTTTTGCGCATTTTTCTTTCCGATCGGCCTTTTCCCGTTTTCCATCTCTGAAATGTGCCTCTGTGGTATTCCGGTAGATTCCGAAAGCTCCTTTTGGGTCATCTCCTCCCTGCATCTCATGCCAGCCAGAACCTTGCCGCACAATTCATCTTCACTATATTCAGGAAAAGCGTCTCTCCATGCAATAGAATCAGACATGTCTGTGAAACCAAAAATTTTAACTGCTCTTAACACCCTGTCTTTATTCGTAGTAGGGCCTACAACTGTAAGACTGATAATATCATCAGTACGAAGCTTTTTCGTGTGTGCCTGCATAAGTTACCTCCTCCACCAATCGTATTTCTTTGTCTGCGACCTTCCAAACTGCTACATATGTAGGGTGACCCTTTTTGAGATTGCAATGATACCGATTGTTTGATAACTGTCCATAGTTTGGCCAGTCGCCTCTAATCGGACTAAAACACTCAATATCCTTCATCAACGCTATTAATCTATTCCGCACATGGTCGGGCAAGCGCTTAAGCAGCCTTATTACCTCCCGTCTTAATGTAACCCGCCATTCCATATTTACAAAATATACTATTTATTAGTATATTGTCAACTCCCTTTCCCGCTTCTTCGTCCACATCATCTTGCTCCTCCCAAGAAATTGGAATTGGGACGTAGGCAACTTTGTAAACTTACAGTGGCCACACCCCCAGTAACTATAATGATACTTGGAAAGCGAATATCCGCAATAAGTTCAGAAGGTAACAACGCCCCCCAGAACCCCGCTTTTCCTGATAAACTACACATTGACCAGAAAGAAAAAAATTGGTATAAATCTTTTTGACAATTAATTTAATTACTCCAAGAGATTTATATGTCCAGAGAAGACGACTACAGGGCTGCGCGTGCACTATCTATCGAGGAATTAAAAACTTGTGATATAGAACAGTGTTGTGTAAGGGCAAAGCTTGAAACGAAAAATAAGAGCACAGGGGAGCGGCAGGTCATCTTTCCTTATATTAACCAGCGCTATATACTCAATATCGATGGCAGGACGATCTCATTTGAAGAGGATGCCGGCCGGCCGAGCCTGCCTGAACAGGTTCTGATGCTGCACTATCTTCTTAAAGCAAAAGCAATCCCGTTTTCCGGTGAAATGATTACTTTTCGCGAGGTCCCATCAGGGGCTTTTTACTATCAGGCATTTTTCAAACGGGCCATTGTCCCCCTTGCAAAGGGCTTTGGTTCGCACCCTTCGTTGCTTGATCGGGTGGCGGATATTATTGGTGAGATCGTTCCTTTTTCTGCGGACAGGGCTCTCAAGATTGTTATACTCCCGCGAATTCCGGTGATTCTTTCTATTTGGGAAGAGGATGAGGAATTTCCGGCCGAAGGAAATATTTATTTCGACACCACGATAAGTTCCCATCTTTCTACCGAAGATATCGTATATGCCGGGAGTTTTGCTGTATATACGGCGCTTGGCATTGCAAGAGACATAGAACAAAGGCATAAAAATTAAAAAATCAGGATGTAATCCATTTTTTGATTCGTGGAACGGTTTCACTGTTCCATTTGTTTGAAATCCTTATTTGAACAAACTGTTTATAAAGATTTTCAATTAGTGAAACCACTTTTTCATAAAGGTATATCTTTTCAAGAACAGCCCCTTCAACATCTTCCTTTTTTTCAATCTTTCCGGTTTCAGGCGATTTTAATGACGAGATATTAAGGCTTTCACCTTTAATGTTAAATTTCCATTCGTGATCCCCGATTTTTAAAGAAAAATTCAGTTCAGTGACAACTCCGCCCTTTTGAAGAGAAAGCTTTGCTTCCTCAAGACCGGCATCATCCCCTTTTATTGTGATATTTTCGATCCTGTTGTCGAGACTGTTTTCAAGAACAATGCGGTTGTCCATTTCAAGTGAAAGCATATCGCCTTGTGCTTTAAGTATGCGGGCCTGATCTGCATCCATAATAAACCAGAGCCATGTTAAAAACTCATGCCCTAAAAATTTATACCTGTTGTATGCAATTGAAACATCTAACATAATTTAATCCATGAATTTTGTTCGTGAAATAGTTGATAAAAGGTCGCGCTCCTTATCTGTAAGGTCCGACGCAAGGTTGGCCATTGTATAAGGGAAAAGCCTTATTAGTGTTAGTCCAAAAGATTTTGAAAAAAGTGTTTCAAGATCTTCATTGGCAGCTTTTTGATTGGAAAAAAACCATAAAGAAGATCCCTCATAATTCCAGATAATATCGTAAATGTTAGGGGTTGCCGGAATGCGAAGGATAAGAGCATTGGTTACATGTTCCTTTATGTCTTTTTTTTCATTTCGCGACAGGTGTTCTCTCCCGCTTTCAGCCAGTTTTTTGGCAACCTCAATGGTATAATATTTTTTAATGATTTTTGAAGGAACGTTTTTTTTGTCAATCCTCAGTGAAAAGACAAAATGAGCGCCTATAACACAGGAAGAAGTCCCAAAATCAGGCAGATACGGGTTATCAAAAGAAGTCCATCCTGATGTTTTTTCCATTGGTTCATTATCAATCTCTATAATGGAGTTTTTGTTAAGACCCTCCATGATTGTGTTGATAAGAGGATCTTGAATTTTACCTTTTACCTTGTATCTTGTAATAGATACAGATGACGATAGCAGTCTCATAGCTTCAAACCTTTAAATTTATAGTATAGAATTTCCATTTTATGCCTAATAAATTCGGTATGATAGGATATAGGTGGATTTTTTTGAACGTCGAACATCGAATGATGAAATCGCTTCGCTCTGCCGGTTTATAAGTTGGCAGAATACCTTATTCAAAATTCGATGTTGGATGTTCGATGTTCGATGTTCGACGTTCATCTTTTAAGCCCGCCCGAAGGGCGCTAACTTGTATACTACTTAATGATATATAGTTGACGAAAATAAAATTAAACTTACAGTCATTCAGGCTTTGCCAGGCTCGAAAGCTCATCTTTTACTTCGTCGATAATCTCGTAAAACCAGCTCAAGTCCTCTATTGTCAGACGGCCCGCCTTTACAGGCGCTCTGTCCGAACCATCCTGTTTCTTCAGTATTCTTGGTCCTATCTGGAGTTTCGGCTGAGCTTTATCATACCGGTTAATAGAAACAAGCAGTCCTGTTTCTTCACATTTCCACTTTTTAAGCACCTTATCCTTTTCTGGGTCAAAAGCCATAATATTCTCCTTTATAAAAATTGTAGCATTGTCAAATTTTTGAAAAGTCGGCAAACAGGCCGAACAAATCCGCTATGTGTTTCAGCAGTGCAAGCCTGTTGTTGCGTATCCTTACATCTTCCGCCATTACCAGGACACCGTCAAAAAAAGCGTCGACAGAATCACGTAATGAAGCTATGTAAAGCATAGCCTGATCAAAAAAACCTTTTTCAAGACTGTCTGTCACCTTCTTTCTAACTTCATTATAAGCTGAAAAGAGAACATGCTCACATTCATCCTGAAACAGATCTTCATCCACCTCTTTTGTTTCAAAACGGCCAGCCTTTTTTATTATGTTGACAACACGCTTGAAAACAACTGCCAACTGTTCAAAACCGGGTTCGGTTTTTAGTTGTTCCAGGGCTCGCACCCTGTTCCAGACATTTGGGATATGATCTGCTGAAACAGCGATTACTGCTGCTATTACATCCTTTGAAAACCCTTCTTCAGAAAGAAGATTGGCAATCCTGCTCTGCAAAAAAATGGATATCAGTTCCTTTTTTTCTTTTATATCGCAAGCGCTTCCGTCTTCAAAAAGCTCCAGGCTCTTTGCAATCATCCCGCTCAATGAAAACGAAAAACCCTTATCAAGCATTATCTGAATAACACCAATCCCCTGGCGTCGAAGCGCATATGGATCCGCGGTTCCTGTTGGAATCAGATCTATGCTGAAACATCCGCAAATAGTATCAATCTTGTCGGTAATACTTAAGACAGCGCCTGCATCTGTTTTTGGAAGAGGCCCGCCGGAATATGCCGGACGATAATGTTCTTCTATTGCAGATGCTACTGTATCCGATTCTCCCGCAGCAGCGGCATAAACCCTTCCCATAACTCCCTGAAGCTTGGGAAATTCAATCACGATCTGGCTTACAAGATCAGCCTTGCACAAAAATGCTGCTCTTGACACATCTTTTTTGACATCCGGGGAAAAATCAACGGCGCCTGTTAGAAATTCAGCGAGTTTCCGAACCCTGATTGCTTTTTCATACACCGACCCCAGCCGGGCCTGGAAAAGGACCCTTTTCAATTTTTCCGCCAAATCTTCAAGGGGTTTTTCCAGATCGCTCCTGTAAAAGAATTGAGCATCTTCAAGCCTTGCCCTGAGCACCCTTTCATGACCCCTGGCAACCAGCGCCATATCCTTTGCAGGAGTATTATTCACAGCAATAAAAAAGGGCATCAGATTATTCTTTTCATCTATTACAGTAAAATATTTCTGATGTTCGCGCATAGCTGTAATCAATACTTCCGGCGGAAGGCCAAGGAACGCTTTGTCAAAACTGCCCGCTGCAATTGCGGGATATTCAACAAGGTTGTTTACAATATCGACAAGGTCATCATCTTGCAAAACTCTGCCCCCCAGCTCCCCGGCGGCTTTATCAATAGCGCTGACAATCTGTCTTTTCCTTTCTTCCGTATCAACCAGCACATGGGCCAGGCGCAAGGTCTCAACGTATTCATCAGGTTTAGAAAGCCTGATCCTGCCAGGATTCATAAAGCTGTGCCCAAAAATATATCTGCCGCTTTTTACATTTCCCAGAACAAACGGGATAACTTTATCTCCCCAAAGAGCAAGAATCGAATGTATCGGCCTTGCAAATTCAATGTTTAGATCCGCCCATTTCATTTTTTTAGGAAAAGGAATCGACAATAACAGATCCGGCAGAATCCCTTTTAAAATGCTCCGGGTATCATTGCCCCGCTCTATTCTTTGTGCGCATAAATATGAACCTTTTTCAGTCTCAATGGTTGTCAGGCTGTTTACAGCAACTTTTATTTTTTCGGCAAATCTTTTTGCCGCTATCGTCGGCATTCCATTTTCATCAAAACCCACCTTTACGGGAGGCCCTGTAACATCTGTTGTTAACGGCTTTTGTCTGCCTTCAACATCTGCTACTTTAACCGCAAGCCTTCTCGGAGTCCCAAAAATTTTAGCATCGCCATGCTTGATTCGAGCTTCTGTCAATCTTTTTAAAAGCAGCGTTGAGAGCGCATTCAGGGCTGGTTTTATATAATTTGCAGGAAGTTCTTCTGTTCCTATTTCAAGTAATAAATCGTGCCTAATAGACATCTATTTCCTCCTAAAAAATAAATCAACCCTGACAAAAAGGGGGCATGCCCATAAAATTAAAAATTATGTCAGAAATCAGAAAAAACGTAAAGAATATATTCAGCAAAGCGGACTTATTATTACTCAAGTTTCGCACCCTTTAATTTAGCCAAAGCGTTAGACGGTAAGGGCTAAAAATAATTTTTAAAGCGAAATATACTGCCTGTGGTTTTTACAACGGCGCCAATCAATAAATATAAGATTGATGCCTGGCGCTTTATTAAATTCAATAAGTTATATCTCCTTTGCGCCTGTCTGCGTGCGGTTACGCACAGGCAGGCCTGATCATAATCTATGTTGCGCTTAGATGTTATTTAAACAATATAAGCAAATGATTTCGCTGTAAAAATGTTATTTTCAACCCTTACCGTCTTGATATTGATAGAAATCAAGGGTGCGAAACTTAAATTATTATAATACCCTGTACGATTATGATTTTTGTCATAATGGCGTCATGTATTATTATTGTCACAGTCAGTATGTCCGATCCGGTTCTGTTCGATATCATAATGAGTATCTTTGGTTTCCTCGGATTCGGGATATCCGGTGCGGCCCGCACAACGACCAGCCATGGCCTGGCTGATACTTTCTAATAAAAGGAAGTTTTGAACGTCAAACATTAAAACGGAAGTTAATTATATCTCCATCCTGCACCTCGTATGTTTTTCCTTCAAGTCTTACAGTGCCCTTTTTCCTTGCTTCATGATATGTGCCGGCATTTATCAAATCCTCGTACAAAACTACCTCTGCACGAATAAACCCTTTTTTAATGTCTGTATGGATGACTTCGGCAGCATCAACAGCATGAGTTCCCTTTTTTATTGTCCATGCCCTCACCTCATCGTCGCCCACTGTAAAAAAGGATATAAGACCCTGGAGATCATATGACCGGCTGATAACCCTGTCCATGGCAGATGCAGTAATATTAAATTCGGAAAGAAAATCCTCTGCATCTTCATCAGACATCTGAGCAAGCTCCTGTTCAAGTTTGCCCCTTATTACCATGCAGCTTTCTTTTGATGTTATATCTGTTACATCGGGCAGGCTGTCGTCATCGTCTTCGTTGTTAAATAAAACGAGCGCCGGTTTGGCTGAAACAAACGCAAAACCTTTAAGAGAATGCGCACATGCAAAATCCGGGTTTTTTCTAAGAGGGATTTCGTTTTCAAGATTTTTCCGGCATTCGATTAAAAGGGCAAACTCTTCCTGATCGATTTTTCTGTGCTTTTGTTTTTCTAATTCAATTCGTTCAAGACGCTTTTCCACAACAACAAGATCGGCAAGAATCATTTCCTGCTCAAGATTAAAAAAATCCTTATATGGGTCCGGAGTTTCAAAGCCGTATCCCCCGAAATTACGCACAACATGTATCAAAGCGTCACAATCCCTTACTGCACTCCAGATATTATAATCCTTTGGTGTTTCTTTGCCGTGTCCTTGAAGACCCGGAAGGAAGTACACCACCTGGGCATAAATAGTTTTTTTGGGTTTATACATATCGCTTAAAACATCTACACGCTTATCAGGCACATGTATTGTACCTATCCGGTTTTCTAACTTTTGTCCTTCAGCGATAACATTATGAGTCAGCGCCTCAAATACCGTTTTTTCCCCTGATCCGGGGAGACCGATAATTCCTATTTTCATTATCAAACCTCTATATCAATATTTGACAAACTCATAAAAAGTCCAAAAACCACTTTTTACGAACAGTGTTAAGTGTCAGGTGTTAAGTGTTAAGATCTTGATATGACAGTTAAATGTTTAATCTTAACACTTAACACCTGATGAATTCGACTTTTTACGAATTCATCAATATTGATGAACCCATAAAAAAAGATGAACGTCCAACATCGAATAATGATGTCGCTCCGCTCTTCAAATTATTTTTTCGTTCTCACGCTCCTGCGTGCAAACGAGGTGAAGGCTAACTGCCAAAAATCTTCGATTTGAGAATTGCATCCAACTGACTGTAATTTCAGATATCCTGAGCTTTCGTCCAGGCACTATATAGATAACATAACACAAATATTGTTATTTCGGTAGTAGATGGGAAAGTTTATTTTCTGGCAAGATATGATGTTATATGATATCAAACCGTAAAATAATTATTTTACGAAACCTTAATAAGTCGGGAAATAATCATGCAGTATAATGAAATTTTATTTCAGATTGATCAGGGCATTGCCACCATCACGCTCAACCGGCCTGACATCCGTAATGCCATAACCGGCGCCGACATGATCGCAGAGGTGGAGAAAGCATGCAAGCTTGTAAACGAAGACTTCGGGATAAAGGCGCTCATTTTAACAGGCGCTGACCCGGCTTTTTCTTCGGGAGGAAATATTAAAGATATGGCGGCAAAAAAAGGGATGTTCAGCGGCACCCCTGCCGGGATTATGGAAAACTACAGGAAAAATATCCAGAGGATACCCCTTGCTCTCCACGCTGTGGAGGTTCCTACTATTGCGGCCGTAAACGGCCATGCTATTGGGGCGGGCTGCGATCTTGCCCTTATGTGCGACATGAGAATAGCGTCACAGAAAGCGCAGTTTGGAGAGACTTTTCTTAATGTGGGGCTGATACCCGGAGATGGAGGAGCTTATTTCCTGCCCAGAGCAGTAGGAATGGCAATGGCATGTGAGCTGACATTTACCGGTGATGTAATTGATGCAGACAGGGCGTATGAAATAGGGCTTGTCAATTATGTTGTAGAGCACAAGCAGCTTATGACAAAGACGTATGGGCTGGCATCCAAGATAGCATCCAAACCGCCTGAGGCTCTGAGAATGGCCAAAAGGCTTTTATATATGGGTCAGAATGCCGTCCTTCCTCACCTTCTTGAGCAGTCGGCCGCTTTTCAGGCCCTGTGCCACAGTACCGAAGATCACCAGGAAGCATTAGCCGCCATGTTCGCAAAAGGGAAGCCTGTGTTTACAGGCAAGTAGCGAGTCCGTTGTTAGCCGATTATATGTACAAGACTCGAGGCAGGAACAAGGCGGACCTTTTTTTGAAGTTCGGGGAGTTCTTCACGAAGCACCTCATATGTTACTGAATGCGGATGAGCAATTCCTATTGCTTCACCATGGGAAATGGCAATATGGATTAATTCTTTTATCTGTTTTCGGATAAAGTCACGTTCCTGTATATGATCCAGAAAGACATCCCGTTGCGCAAAAGGAATCTGCAGCAGGCGAGCCGACGGTTTGCAGAGAGTTGCGGCTGTTGTGCGGCTGTCAATAAAAAAGAGTTTTCTTTTTTTCAGGACAGAAAAGATCTGATACATCTGGGCGGAGACAGCAGTCATTTTAGATCCCATATGATTGTTGACGCCTTTAATTGATGGTATGGCATTCAGGTTTTCATTGAGCTGGCTGATAAGCTCATCAGGAGACATGGAGGTAAGCAGCGCATCCGGCCCTGGATTGACTTTGGGGAATTCATTCGGCTCCATTGGCAGATGAAGCATTATTTCATACCCTTTTGCAGCAGCTTTTTTGACAAATGACTTCTGAAAAGGGCTGTGAGGAAACACAGAAAATGTGAGGGCAGCATCAAGATTTAAAAATTTGTCCGCTATAATTTTTTCATACCCTATGTCATCGATAATAATCGATACCTTGGGCAATTGAGCCGGCAACAGAGGTTTTGGTTTAGATATTGGTTTTCGGGCAGGTTTATCCTTTTTAGGATATATTTCGAAAACAGGCATTTTAGAAACAGTCTTTTTATGAATCGAAGTTTTTTTAACAGGCTGCCCGCCCTGTATTAAATGGTGAGCGAAAAATGCTGCAACGATAACCAGAAGCGCCAGCAGCAATAGCCCGGCAACAGCCTTTTTATAATCCGTTTTTTGACTGCTTTTTTTCCTGGGGGCTCTTTTTTTTTTAACCATTACCGGTTGTTTAACCCCGCCTGTTTTTTAAAATATCATAACCTATCAGGATTTCAAGGGCTCGCCTGACCTGGTTATCATCATGGATGTTTTCAAGCGTAAGAGGAGTATATCTGGTTCTGATTTTATGATGATCAATTTTTTTCTCTTTATCCTCTTTCTCAATCAATCTCTTTTTACTTTTTGATTCTTTGCCCGGCTCTGCATCAAGATGATTTTTTAAATCTTTCTCCTTCAGCAACCCCTCATCAGAATCTTTTCCGTCTATGAACCTTTTTTTAACCTCTATATCCGGAATGATCCCCTGTGCCTGGATTGAGCGTCCGTTTGGCGTGTAATATCTGGCAATCGTATATTTAAGGCCATATCCTTCTCTTAAAGCTTCTACAGTCTGTACCGATCCTTTGCCAAAAGAGGTTGTCCCTAAAATAATAGCCCTTTTATGGTCTTGGAGGGCTCCGGCAACTATCTCCGATGCGCTTGCGCTTCCACCGTTTATCAGAACAACAATAGGATAATCACGCTTTTCTTCGTTGGAATGAGCCCTGAATATCTGTGTATGTTGTTTCAGTCTTCCCTTGATGGAAACAATTTTACCCTTTTCAAGAAACATGTCCGCAACCTTGATTGACTGGTTAAGAAGTCCGCCAGGATTGTTGCGAAGATCCAGAACAAGCCCTTTTAGCGGGACATCGGTTGATTCAAGCTCTTTTAAAGCAATTTTAAGATCACGGGTTGTGTTATCCTGAAAGTTGGTAATCCAGATGTATCCATATCCGGGTTTTAATACAAGAGACCTTACACTTTTAACCGGAATAATGTCTCGAATCAGGTTAAAATCTATCGGTTTCGGGGAACCTTCCCTTATTATAGTTATAACAACCTGCTCACCTTTTGGGCCGCGCATCTTTCTTACAGCTTCCCATAACATCATATCTTTGGTTGATTCACCATCAACCTTGATTATTTTATCCCCTGCTATTATTCCGGCTTTGTAAGCGGGTGTTCCTTCAATTGGAGAGATGACTGTAATTATACCCTTTTGCATGGTTATTACAATTCCGATACCGCCGAATTCGCCATGGGTATCTATCTGCAACTCTTCAAATGCTTCAGGCGGCAGCAATGAAGAATGGGGATCAAGGCTGTGTACCATTCCCTGAACAGCCTTTTGTATTAATTTCTTTGAGTCAACCGGATCAACATAATTTCTTTCGATCAGTTCAATCACATCGGAAAATAATTTAAGCCCCTTGTATGTCTCTTCACTGTCGGCTGCAAGATCGCGGTAAAAACCGGTTCCTATTGTCCAGAATACTACGGCGATTACTATTACCACCCACAGCTTTATATGTTGTTTTTTCATGGCCATGTAGTTGCTCCCTTACTATGGTGAGAGCTTTGCAAAACGCCCCCTTTTGCCCAATTTCAGCGTCAGGCTCAAATTTTAATCCTCGAAATATTCAATATATTCCTCCGGTTGAACCTGATTTAAAATTTGGTCGCCTTCCTTGAACTTGAGCAAAATTGAACATTTTTCAAAGCTCTCATGATTTGTCAAATCAACTTCTCAACCAGTCAAGTGGATTGACAGGTTTCCCGTGATGTCGCACTTCAAAATAGAGCGCAGGGCCAATCATTGAGCCGGTATCACCCACTGTGGCAATAACTTCACCTGCTTCTACATGATTACCCTTTACCTTGAAGAGTTCTTCAGCATGAGCGTAAACTGTGTAATAATGATTTCCATGATCTACGATGATCATGTTTCCATAACCTTTAAACCAGTTTGAAAAAAGCACTTTCCCGTCAAATACAGAACATATTGGTTCACCTCTGTCAGCCTTAATATCAACACCGCTTCTGAAATTAGCCACATTGCATTTTTTATTTGTATATGATCCGAAAGTGGTAATTATTTTGCCCTTGACAGGCATATTAAGCAATCCTTTAAGTGTTGTAAAGGTTTTTGGGGGAATATACTTTGCCTGTTTTGTTCGATTATATTCCGAACCTAAAGATTTTATTGTTTGGTCCAGATCGGTTGCCGTCTGCCTTAATGACTCGATAGCGGCTAATGCCAGGGATTTTTTGCCGCGTATATCTTCTATAAGTTTTGAGCGTTTTGCATTTTCACGAGACTTGATATCTATCTGTTTTTTTAAATCGGTTTCAAGACAGAGCGTTTTCGTTTTCCGGGCATTCATGCTGTCTAAAAGCTCGAGAAGTTCAGACTTGTTTTTCACAAGCTTTTCCCAGATGGTTTCGTCATAAGTCAGAATCTTTTCTATACTTGCCTTTCTGTGAAACAGATCGTTGATAGATTCGGCCGAAGCAAGTATATGCATGCTGCCAAGCGCGTTTAGTTTATAAAAAGCAACGAGACGTTTGGATGCATACTCCTCAATTATTTTAATTCTTACGGATAGATCATTATATGTATTTAGAGTTTCTTTTATTCTTTTTCCCAGAACGGCAAGCTCGGATCTAAGAGCTAAAACACGCTTTCCTGTATTGTTTAAGGCCAGATCAGTTTCGTTAAAACTGTCAATAACAGCGAGTTCCTTTTTGTCAAAGGTCAGCGCCCTGGTCTTTTGTTTTTCAATTTCGTGGCCGATATCTTCGGCTTTTTTTGAAATATGTATTATTTTACTGTCTAAGGCATACCCTTTATTGATTCCCTTTTCTTTAATTATATTTATATAGCGCTTTCTGTTTCTAATATAACCGACTTTTCCCTCATGTAATATTTTGAGCCATTTGTCACCATGTTTTAGAATTATAACCTTTGTTCCTTTTTTAACTGTTTTTTCAGGAGGTTTATCAATGCTGGGTTCAGATCGTATATTAAGTCTTTTCGTAACTACAACTCCGATTTCCTGCTTTTCGGCTCCTGAAACAATATTGGAGTGCAGGATCAAAATGATAGCGGCAACAGTAACTATAAATATTTTTTTCAAAAAAATAGACACGACAGATCTTCTCACTCGAACCCTTGAATCCTTGACCCCTTGTATCCTCTGGAATCACGCCTGCTAAACTGGAGATAAACCACTTATTTTGCGTTAATTGACTACAATTAATCGAAAGATGATCCTTATTTAATTCTATCCGGTTTTATACTTTAAAAATTGCTTTAGAGAGATATAGCATCCAAGCCATCCAACAAATATACTACATAGCATTATCCCGCACAAGACGCCAGGGGAGAGAAATCTTATCTGGAAAATGCCGGATGAGGAAACCTGTTCAACATTTAAAGCTATAAGCATAAAAGCAACAAAAAGCGCTGCAAGCCCGATAATTCCTCCAATGGCGCCCTGGATAAGGCCTTCAATATAGAAAGGGGTCTTAATAAACCGGTCGGTGGCTCCGACGAGACGCATGATTTCAATCTCGTCTTGTCTTGAGTAAATTACAAGGCGGATCGTATTAGCAACGATAAAAACAGCGGCCATAAAAAAAATACCTACCATTGCGTATCCGGTAAACTTGAATAGATCAAAAACATTTGTAAACCGTCCAAGCCAGCGCCGGCCATATTCAGCTTTCTCAACCGATGGCATGGCTTCGATCTGAACAGCGAGATTCTCAACTTTTTTACTGTCGGCAGATGATGTTAGCAGGCGGACTTCAAAAGCATCCGGCAGAGGATTTTCCTGCAAATCCGCAAGCAGTGAGGAGTGTCCTTTCATCTGCTCTTTAAGCCGCTTCATGGCTTCTTCTTTTGATATGAATTCAACTTCGGCGACTCCGTACATTCCCTGGATTTTGTTTTTTATTTCAGGAAGAGCCGTTTCACCAATATCAGTCTTAAGGTACGCCATTATACTTATACCTTTTTTCCAGGAACTCATTATGTCGTTCGCATTAACAAAAAAAAGGGCTAAAGCGCTGACTATAAGAACTGATAGAGAGATTGTAATAATTGTAACTGCATTCAGGAACCCGTTGTCCCGTATGTCCTGTATTGCCTTTTTATAAAAGAGGATCATATTAAACCATGTTAAGAAGTTTGTTTAATTTTTATTTCGTGTCCATCCACAAGTGGTAGATTTTGGTTCCTGGCAAGGCTCGAGCGTTTTTGCAACCGCAGGCATAGTACGACTATTCCGAGGATTGCAAAAAAGCGAGAACGCCGCGAGGGGCCGAAAGATGCCATTTGTGGATGGACACTATTTGATTTGCCGCCCTTCTTTTAGGTGTATTATCCGGCTGCCTGTTTTGCGTAATAGTTCTTTGTCATGTGTGGCTACAATTACAGTGCCTCCCCGGGTGTGGAATCCTTTAAGAAGATCAACAATAACATTGGCCGATTCAGAATCAAGGCTGCCGGTTGGTTCGTCTGCTAATATTATCCTGGGAACTCCAACAACTGCTCTGGCAACAGCCACTCTTTGCTGTTCGCCGCCTGATAAGCTTTGAGGAAACGATTTGGATCTTTCCTCCATTCCAACCATCCTCAGCACGCTATTTACCTTTTTCTGGATTAACTGCCTTTTTTTGCCCATTGCTTCAAGAACAAGCGCTACATTATCAAAAACGGTTTTTGTAGGTATAAGTTTATAATCCTGGAATATTATCCCGAATTTTCGTCTTAAAAAAGGTGTCCGGTTACGGGAAATCCTGGAGAGATTCATTCCGTCAATTAATATCTGTCCTTCGGATACCGGTTCTCCAAAATAAAGAAGTTTCAGCAGAGTGGATTTACCAGCGCCGCTGGGGCCGGTGATAAAAAGGAATTCGTTTTTGGATACATCAAAATTAATGTCGATAAGAGCTTTTTTTGCGCCATATTGCTTATGGACATGAAACATCCGTATTATTGAATTTTTGTCATTCCCGTCAATCATTTGTATTAATTTAGCCTTTTGAAATAAATCGACTTCAAAGGAGCTTCACGGTAATATTTTTAAAAGCTAACCTGTTATAATCATTGTATACCTGTTTCAATCTTTTCGGCCTGGCCCATTGCCCAATACAGATAGGCTTTTGAGATTTTGAAGTCATACAAAGCGCTGTAATAGTTTGTCATTGTTCTGGAAAGAAGTGTTTGTGCGTCAAGAACATCTGTTGAAGTAGCCATTTGCTCTTTATAACGTTCCTCGCTTATCCTGAAGTTTTCTTTTGCCTGTTCAACGGCCTTTTTAACAGTAATAATATTTTTTTCAGCTTCATTTGTTTTGAGGTATGCCTGTTTGACTTCGAGACGGATGTTATCGCTTATTTCTGTTTTATGATACTGCTTTTGAGCAAGACGGCTCATTTTTTCCTTTACTCCATAGCCGGTTTTGCCCCATTCCCAGAAATTCCAAGTCGCCACAGCTAAAACATCCCAGCTGTCAGGATCGCTTATCCCATTATCCCCATTCAAATCCGCCTCTGTGCCTCTGTTATAATAATTACCCTGAAGGCTTATTGACGGATAATAGTCCTTTTTGCTCAGTTTTAATTCTTTTTCCGATATTTCCGTTTCTAAATCAGCGGCCTTTTTTTCCAAACGGTTTTGCATGGCTGTTTCAAGGCAGTAATCGATCCCTTTTTTAAAAGAGGTATAGTCAAGGATATCTTGTAGTTCTATTGTTGCATTAATATGTCTGCGGAGAAGGAGGTTAAAATTTGATTTTATTATTTCCAGATTGTTTTGAGCAATTATAAGATCCTGCCTGACATTTGCCAGTTCAACCTGTGCTTTTAACAGATCATTTAAGGGCGTCATCCCCACTTCATAGAAATTTTTTGCCACTCTTTCGTGAGCTTCAAGCTGTGTGACTGCTTCACTGGAAATTCCCATGAGTTTTTGCGCTTTTAAAAGAGAAAAATATACCTTTTTTGCTTCAAAAACCACAGCCTGACGGATAAGCTTTTCATTGATTTTAGCTGCGTTTAGACCGGCGATTGCGATTTTATACTGGTTGAGCAATGAAAACCCTGTAAATAAAGGCTGGTTGAATGAAGTGACCAGGGTGTATTCGTTTCTGGGAGTTGTTATCCCAAAGTATTTGTTACTCCGTTCTTCATAGTTGTGCTTGTATTGATAAGTCGCGCTCAATGTCGGGAAGAAATTCGTTCTTTGATATTTTTTGGTTGAAACTGCGGCCTTTATTTCTTCTTGTGATGATTTCAGCCCTATATTTGCCTTTATCGCGTCTTCAATTGTCTGCTGAAGAGTAAAAATTTCAGCAGGCTCACCAGCTTCAGAAAACCATGGAAAAACAGCGAGATATCCAATCATAATAAAGAATATATAGAGCAGATAGTTTTTTATTTTTGTGTCAGGTCGCTTATAAAGTCCCACTATGACTATTAGCTCCTTTTTTTGAATTTATAAGTTTTATGTCAATATCGTTAAGTTAGGCAATTTTATTAATCACCACGAAGAGTACGAAGAATTTTTCTTTATCTTCGCTTCCTTCGTGATCTTCGTGGTAAAAAATATTACTGTGAACGATTACTTGTTTTATATTGACCACCATCAGCATTATTGCTATGATATATAAGAGCTTAGGGAGTGCCTCACAGGTTTTCCCTACTCAAAGCCTCCACTGAATCCCATTAACAGGCTTCTTCCAGTTCGGTGGAGGTTTTTTATCTTATAATTACCCTAAAATCAACAACTACTTAATTGATGAGGATATATGTAATGAAACAGGAACTAATAGAAATGCTTTGTAAAAAATCTTTTAAATACAGCCGCAAGCCGATTTATAAGCTTGTTTCAGGCACAATGAGCTGTTTCTATGTTAATTGCAAGCCCACCACGCTGAGCGCAAGAGGCATGTATTTAGCTGGTCATCTTGTATTTGAAGCCATAAAAGATCAAAATGTGGCTGGAGTCGGCGGGCTTACATTTGGAGCAGATCCTATTGCTGTTGCAACAGCTTTTGCCTCAGAATTAAAACAACACCGGATCGATGCCTTTTCAATCCGCAAGACCCAAAAAGATCACGGCATTGTCAAATGGATTGAGGGGGATATAAAACCGGGTGAACGTGTTGCGATCATAGACGACGTTGTCACTACCGGGGGTTCTACGATAAAGGCTGTAGAACGGGCGCGTCTGGAAGGTCTGGATGTTGTAAAGGTTGTAATTCTTGTTGATCGCCAGGAAGGCGGACTTGAAAATATCCGCAGGCATGTGGAGAATGTCACAGCAATTGTTTCAAGTGATGATCTGATCAAACAGGCCAAGGAACTTGTCCGACCGATAACGCAGTGAAATTATTTATCTGGAAGTCTATAAGTTGCACAGACATCTTCTGATTCCCAGGCTGTCACACTGGCAACATTAATATCAGGATTGTCGATTTTTACCTGAAGTTCTTTAGCGATGTACAAAGCGATATTTTCTGACGACGGGTTGATGTCGTGAAAGCAATCGATTTCATTAAGCACCTTGTGATCCAGTTTTGACAGAATTCCGGACACATGTTCCTTGATTTTGCCAAAATCCATGATCACTCCGGCATTATTCAAGTCTTCCCCTGCCACGCGGACTTCAATCTTCCAGTTGTGCCCATGCATATTTTCACACTTTTTTGCAACCATCTTTAGCTGATGGGCTGCTGCAAAATGGGATATTACTTTTAATTCAAACATGACTCCCTTTGAACATCTTTTTGAATTTGGTCGACAGCTTGCCTGATTCTACCTTAGCAAATTCCATGAGCAGCTCTTCCTGTTTCTTGTTAAGATTCGTGGGTGTTTTTATTACAAATTGAATTATCTGGTCACCCCGTCTGCCGTTTCTGAGAGAAGGGATACCTTCACCGCGAAGCCGGAATATATCACCAGGCTGCGTTCCCTTCGGGATTTCAATTGTCTTGTCACCGTTTAGGGTGGGAACCGTTATCTTGTCGCTAAGCGTTGCCTGAACAAAGGAAATCGGCACACGGCATATTACATCTGTGTCGTTACGTTCAAAAAACTCATGAGGCTCGACATTGATAAAAACATATAGATCTCCGGGGGGGCCACCGTAAATTCCTGCCTCCCCTTCTCCTGACAGACGAAGCCTGGAGCCGGAACTTACTCCGGCAGGTATTTTAACAGAAACATTTTTACGCGCCATAACCTGCCCCGATCCTCTGCAATTAGAACATGGATGAGATATCATCTGGCCATTTCCCTGACATGCAGGACAGACTGTTCTTACTGTAAAGAAACCCTGGGACCGGGTAACCTGGCCTGTGCCATGACAATGGGTGCAGGTTTCAGGCTGTGTGCCAGGCTCGCATCCGCTGCCATTGCAAACAGTGCATGGTTCCAGTTTTTCAATATCTATCTCGGTTTCCGTGCCAAAGGCCGCCTTCATGAAGCTGAGAGACAGGTTGTATCGAAGGTCAGCCCCTCTCATGCTTCTGCTTCTGGTCTCTCTTCCTGTTTTGAATCCGAAAAAATCTTCGAATATATCGCCAAAACTTGAAAATATATCATCAAATCCGCCGAACCCTGAAAAACCTGACCTGTCAAGACCTTGATGGCCATACTGATCATATATGTCGCGCTTCTGAGGATCTTGAAGCACACCATATGCTTCTGCGGCCTCCTTGAACTTTTCTTCAGCGCTTTTATCGTCCGGGTTTCTATCTGGATGAAATTTCAGGGCAAGCTTCCGGTAGGCTGCCTTTAATTCATCGTTCGAGGCATCACGGTTTGTGCCCAAAATATCATAATAATCACGTTTGGTGGTCATTTAGGTGCCTGAAATTATAATATGTGTCTATTGTAATGGAGCCTTTGTTATGGTAACAAAAAGATTATTTTCATAAATATGATGAATTCGTAAAAAGTCGAATTCATCAAGTGTTAGGTGTTAAGTGTTAGGTGTTAAGATAAAATATTTAGTTGTCATATCAAATACTTAACACTTAGCACATTTCGCAAATAGCAATTTTTGGACTTTTTATGATACCATCAAATATAACTTAATAAATTAATGCAGAAAGTATAAATGTCAATGAAGAATATAGAGATCCCCTTTATAAGGAACATGTTTGAGAACATAGCGCCCAGGTATGATTTGTTGAACCGTTTATTAAGTTTAAGGCAGGATGTTTACTGGAGAAGAAAGATGGTGTCGGCAATAAAAACGCCTGATAGCGGAGTATTGCTGGATGTAGCCTGCGGGACCGGCGATGTTGCCCTTGAAATTATACAGCAAAAAGGATCCGGCAATAATGTTTTTGGCATTGATTTTTCAACAGGCATGCTCACGCTGGCCAGGGATAAAATCGATACAAAGAATGCCTCTGCAAATATTCATCTGCTTGCAGGAAATGCATTCAATCTCCCATTCAGAGGGAAAACCTTTGATGCCATAACCATTGCATTTGGAATTCGGAATATAAATGATAAACTGTCGGTCATGAAGGAATTTCATGCTGGGCTGAAAACAGACGGGATGCTTCTTGTGCTCGAACTGGCAACACCGGACCGGGGCCTGTTTTTATCAATATACCGGTTTTATTCTAAGACGATCCTTCCTTTTGTTGGACGGTTATTCTCAAAGAATTCAATGGCATATCAGTACCTTCCTTCATCGGTCGCAAATTTCCCCGATCCTGATAATTTTGCCGCAACAATGCGCCTTGCTGGTTTTCAAGATGTAGCGTGGGAAAAATTGACATTTGGAATAGCGGTTTTATATGTAGGGCATAAGAAAAGAAGTAGGCGTTCACGGCTTGAACCTTGAAATTGGAAATTGGGAAGAACTGGACAAAAGCATGAAGGCCAAATTTCCAATTTCTATTTTCAACATTATGTAAACGTTTACGATTATTAGACAATAACCATAAAAAATGGAGGAAATCATGACAAAAGCTAAAGCGCGTCACATTCTGGTTGATACTAAGGAAAAATGTGAAGACATTAAAAAACAAATTGAAAATGGATCCGATTTTGCTGAATTGGCCAGGGCTCACTCTCAATGTCCTTCCGGGCAAAAAGGAGGAAATTTAGGCGAGTTCTCTCCTGGCCAAATGGTCAAAGAATTTGATCATGTTGTGTTTAACGAAGATATAGAAAAGGTTCATGGTCCTGTTCAAACACAATTTGGATTTCATCTTATTGAAATAACCGGTCGTAGCGAATAAGTGCTTAGGGTTCGGCCATCGAGGTTTTCAGGAAAAACAGGTTGACTTCTAACCACAGTCAGACTATTTTCCACAATTAATGCTAGGAGGCTGTCCGAGAATGCCCTTTTCCCCAAACTCTGCGTTATGCGAAAAAAATTATCCTCGGAATATCAACTATATGCCTGCGGTAATTTTTTTCGCAAGCCTTGATTTTGGAAAAAATTGCTATTCTCGGACAGGCTCCTAGGCCATGAAGGCCTGGCATCAAAGACAGCTATAATTAAAAGCGCCACGATATAACAAAAGCCACGAAGGCTCTCTAAAGTCAGCAGACTTGAGCACTCGTGGTTTTTATTGTTTTTGTGGAGGAGAAAATGAAAAGACTGTCAACAATATTTAGAGGAATAACCGTTTTAATCCTGACAATAGGCCTTATGGGATCAGCCGGTGTATTGGTCAATGCTCAAGCTGATGAAATCCGTATTGCGGACAGCAAGGGAGACTGGGGCTATCCCAACCCCTATCGCCATTATCCGAGAGGTCCGGGCTATGTGCGCATGAGCTGGGTATTTGATACGCTGATCTGGAAAGACGAGAACGGCTATATACCGGCCCTGGCCAGGTCGTGGACTTACAATCCGGACACACTGAGTTTTACATTTGAACTCCAGGAAGGAGTGAAGTGGCACGATGGCAAGCCCTTCAGTGCAGCAGACGTTGTCTTTACCATTGAGTACTTTAAAAAGCATCCATACAGATGGGTGCCGATTGGCGATGTTTCAGGCGCCGAGGCTTTTGGGCCCAAAAAGGTGGTAATCAGGCTGAAAAAGCCCTATGCACCCTTTCTGGCCTATGTGGGCGGAGTCATGCCGATTCTTCCCAAACATATATGGCAAAATGTGACAGATCCGAAAAAATTCAACGATCCCGGGTCTTTTATTGGTTGCGGGCCTTACAAATTTATTGATTTTAACAAGGCCAAGGGGACTTATCTCTACGAAGCCTTTAAGGACTATTACCAGGGGCGCCCAAAGGCTGATCGTTTGATATATATAAAAGCCGGCAAGCCGCTCATGACTCTTTCCACCGGCAAGGCTGATATGGCAAACATAAAGCCTGATATGGCAGATGCCCTGAAGAAAAATGGAATGGTCATTCTTATAAATGCCAGAGGCTGGAATAAAAAACTTATGATAAATCACACAAAAGCTCCTTTTAACGACAAACGCTTCCGGCAGGCCCTTGCTCATGCTATAAACCAGCAGGAAATTATCGACAAGGCCCACCGCGGCTTTGGCTGTCCGGCTTCTTTTGGACTGCTTTCACCTGACCACGAATTTTACAATCCAGACACTCCAACCTATGCGCCGGACCAGGCTAAAGCGCGCCGAATTCTGGAGTCGCTGGGATATAAAAAGGACGGCCGGGGTTATTACTCAAAGGATGGCCGGCCACTCAAGATCAGGCTTCTGTCTTCAAACATCACTGTGGCCGGTGAATCAATGGCCGACCGTGACGGCGAAGTAATCAAACATCAGCTTGAGGCGGCGGGCATCCATATTGACCTCGTCAATATGGAGCAGGCAACTACGGACGCAAAAGTCAAGAAATGGGATTTTGATCTTGCAATCTCCGGGCACGGAGGGCTGCTGGGTGATGCGAGAATTCTTAACAGGATGATCAACCCAAAGGCAACAGGTTCGGTTAACTCTGCACGCTTTGGAGCAAACAAGAAACTGCTTAAGCTGCTGAAAGACCAGGTTGCCGAGATGGATGTTGTCAGGCGCAAGGCCCTGGTTTACAAGATTCAGGAGATATATGCCGATGAAGTGCCGGCCATTTCGCTTTACTACCCGGCCTCCATGGCTGCCTATAGCCCAAAAAAGGGAATCAAGTGGTACTATACCAAAGGAGGCATCGGCTTAGGAATCCCGATTGCCCAGAATAAGATGTCTCTTATTAAGTAAGGTTTGCTGTGACTAACAATTCAACTCATTTCAGCTCAAGGCGGCTGGGCCTGGTCATCACTTTCGGCCTGACCGCCCTGGCCATGCTATACTTGAGTTATTCTCTGCCCCGACTCCTGCCGGGCGATTTTGTTACAGCCATGTATGCCAGTTCTCAAGTTACACTTACGGCAGAGCAGGAAGCAGAACTCAGGGCTTACTACACAGAAGAACCGGGCTTTTGCAGCTACCTGCTCAGGCTGTTCACGCTTGACTGGGGATATTCTTATGCCTTTTTAACCCCCGTGTCTGTTCTGTTTCTCGAGGCGCTGCCATGGACAATGCTTCTCCTCGGCGCCGCCCATATTATCTCCATGTCTTTAGGCTTTATAACAGGGGTGGAGGCTTCCTGGAGACACGGAAGCCGGATAGAAAAAGGGATGGTTGGCGGCATGACATTTCTGGAGGGTATTCCGGAAATCAGCACCGGTATTATTCTCCTTCTCCTTTTTGCCCTGAATTTACAATGGTTCCCTGCTGTCGGAGCTGAAACGGCCTATGCTGAAGTTTCGTTACTGACCAGGCTGGCAGATATAGGCCTTCACCTGACCCTGCCGCTTGCCACACTGGTTCTGGCATATCTTCCAGGCAACTTCCTGCTGACGCGAAACAGCATGATCATGGTTATAAGAGAACCCTTTGTTACAACAGCCCGCGCAAAAGGCCTGCCGGCCTTGAGAATAAGGTACTCCCATGCGGCAAGAAACGCTTTGCTGCCGCTTGTGACACGATTTGGTTTGCGGCTTGCTTTTATGATAACAGGTGTTCTTGTGGTAGAAAGGATTCACTCCTATCCGGGTCTGGGGACTCTTCTTTTTAATGCAATCCAGGCGCGAGACCTTCCGGTTATTCAGGCCGTTGTATTGATCTCATCTCTTATGGTTCTGACTATTATTTTAATCCTTGAAATGCTTTACCGTATCATCGACCCCAGGATTGACTATGTGCGCTGATCTCCGCCGATATCTTTTCCATGACCCATGGTTCGCAGCCGGATTTGTCCTGGCGGTGATGTTTACTGTCGTGGTTGTCCTTGGACCGGCGCTGGCCCCTTTTGATCCCTGGGATATGTCATTTGCGCCGATTTCACCGCCATCTGCAAAGCACTTTTTAGGAATCAATGACGGCGGACAGGACATTTTTTCAGAACTCCTGTTTGCAGTACGCAACACGGTTGTATTTGGTTTAACAAGCGGTATTATTGCCCTGTGTGTGGGTGTTGCTGTTGGTCTAATTGCAGGGTGGTATGGCGGCTTTGTTGACATGATATTGATGCGCGTGGCCGACATCCTGTTAGCCATTCCGGCCATTATGATACTTATTCTCACAGCAGCCCTTTTCCGTCCATCGCCGTGGATACTGGCCTTAATCCTGGCAGGAATGATGTGGCCCACTATAAGCAAGGCCGTAAGGGCACAAACACTCAGTCTGCATGAGAGTCTTCATGTAAAGGCTGCCGCGCAGATCGGTGGCGGCAATCTGTATATCATCCGTCGCCATCTCCTGCCCGGGATGTTTCCTCTTTATCTAATCGGTTTTGCCGCCAAAGCAAGGATGGCCATGTTTATGGAAGCGTCTCTGGCTTTCCTGGGGCTTTTCGACCCCAGCCGCAAATCACTGGGCATGATGATCGGCTATGCCGTCAAATATTATTACCTGAATATCTGGTGGAACTGGCTTCTGCCGCCCATTGTGTGCCTGTCCTTATTGATCATGAGCGTTACGTTCCTGGCCATCAGTCTTGAGAAGGTGCTTGACCCGCGCCTGAAAAATTCTCTGGGTTAAAATCTTATGAGCTTAAACATCAAACAGTTGAGTATAATTTACAGGGACGGATCACACAGCATTCAAGCTCTTGAAGAGGTAAGCCTTACACTTGTTCCGGGAGAGTGTCTTGCCCTTGTCGGAGAGTCCGGTTCAGGCAAAACAACCTTAGGCAATGCATGTATGGGGTTGCTCCCTTCAAACGCTTTAATGGAAGGAAAAATAAGCTTGAACGGACGGCGAATCGATAATCTCGACGAATCTGCTTTGAATGAAATTCGCTGGAACAGGATAGCCATGGTTTTTCAAAATGGCGCTGCTAATCTTAATCCAGCGTATCGCATTGTAGATCAGGTGGCCGAGCCGTTGATTCAACGCGGATTGTTAAGCCGCAGAGATGCGAATGCAAAGGCATGTGAGGCGCTGGAACAAATGGGGGTCTTTGATGAGCATCACTATTTCTATCCTCATCAACTGAGCGGCGGGCAGATTCAGCGGGTTTTGCTGGCCATGGCCATGATTCTTGAGCCTGAGGTGATTATCCTGGATGAACCAACCTCCTCCCTGGATCCTTTAAGCAAGATTTTTATCTCAGATGTAATCATTAGGCTCAAGTCAAACAAGATGTCAGTCATTTTGATTACTCATGATCTGGAAATTGCCGTCAGCCTTGCCGAAAGTGTGTCGATACTCTACCTCGGCCAGATCATGGAGATCCTGCCGGCAAAGGATCTTTTATCAAAACCTCTTCATCCATACACCCTGGCCCTTGGCCGATCTTACCCGACCATGACTACGGCCAGGGACCTTGGGGGTATAAAAGGAGATGCATTCTACAGGCTGGTTCATCAGCACGGACGCCTTGATCAGGAAAAGTATAAACATACCCACATCCAGGTAGCCGGTTCAAGCCACAAAAACGGCCATGCTCCGCCTGCTGGATGCCTTTTCCAAAAACGGTGTGCTCAGGCAATCGACAGGTGCCTGACAGAACCGCTAACCCTGGAAAATATTGACGGCCACCAGGTTCGCTGTCTTCGCCAGGGCATTGCCAGCCTCCTGAAATTAAACGGGGTTAGCAAAAAATACAATGAGCTGATCGCCCTTCATCCCACAGATCTTTCTCTCAAATGTGGTGAAATATTTTGTCTTGTCGGCGAAACCGGATCAGGCAAAACCACTCTGGCAATGATTGCTGCAGGTATGCTAAAACCTGAAAGCGGCAAAAGAACCTTTGACGGACGAGATATGGATAAATGGGCCAGACAGGAGTATCAATCTCTTGCGCGTCGCATCGGTGTGATATACCAGAACCCTGCCGAGTCGATCAGCCCGCGGTTTTCTGTTTTAGAGGCTGTGGCGGAACCGCTTAAAATCCACAATAAGGATAATACAACCAAAGAGGTTTACGAGCGTGTATCAGAGATTCTGGCCAAAGTTCGTCTCTCTACTGATCATTCATTCTTAGAACGCTATCCCCACGAGCTGAACATGGGAGCAATTCAGCGGGTCTGCATGGCTCGTGCCCTGATACTCAACCCATCTCTTCTTGTAGCTGATGAGCCTACCAGTTCGCTGGATCCGAGCGTCCAGGCAAAGGTGTTAAAACTAATTCTGGATCTCCAGATAGAATTGGGGCTGTCCGTGCTTTTTATTACACACAACATAGGGTTGGCCCGAAAAATTGGAGATCGGATAGGAGTAATGCTTGCCGGCTGCCTGGTTGAAGTTGGTCCGGCAAGCATGGTTTTGTCTTCGCCTATCCATCCTTACACCCGGTTATTAATTGACAGTGTAAGCGGCAAGGCCGGTTCTTCTCTTAAACCGATATCTAATGTCGTTGGCGGCAAGGGCTGCCCCTTTGCTTCCAGATGTCCCCGCCCAAAGGATATATGCCTGGAGAAAAAGCCTGAAATAATGGAAATAAATCACTGCCGGGTAAGATGCCATTTCCCGTTATATTAACGACCAGTTATCTCCGGACTATTGATTTCAGGGAAAACACCGGCGCCAATCCTTTCTTGACCTGGTGAATACAAAGGCATATAAGGCACTCATATCGGAAAAGGCAGTATGAAGCGACACTCAAAAAAATAATATGGAAAACATCTTTACCGGAAAAAAATGAAAAAAAACTTTAAAGAAATAATTATGTTCATGGAGGAGGAAGTCCCTTTCAACAAATATCTTGGTGTTAGAGTTGATGAGTTGAGAGAAGGGTTTGCGAGACTCGTCGTGCCTTTTCGGAAGGAATTTATAGGAGACAAACGCCGCCCCGCCCTTCATGGGGGTATCATTTCCACACTCATTGACACCTGCGGCGGCGCGGCGACATGGGCTCACTGCACAAAAGCGGACCGAATTTCCACTGTAGATATAAGGGTTGACTACCTGAGGCCCGGGCCTGATGATGACATCATCGCCGAATCAAAAGTCCAGCGTATGGGCAACCGCGTAAGCGTGGTCCATACGCAGGTTTATGCTGCAAGTGATAAAGAGACTATTGTTGCCGAGGGAAGAGCTATTTATAATATCAGACGGATGCGGTCGTAACATCCCGCGAAACAACGTGAAGTATATATCGAGACAAACCTGTTATATTTGACAGGATTAACAGGATATTCAGGATTAAAACAATAAAACAACTTGAAATGAATTGTCTGACATGATAAAAATATAAAAATATGGTGGGTGTAGCTCAGTCGGTAGAGCACCAGGTTGTGGCCCTGGGGGTCGAGGGTTCAAGCCCCTTCACTCACCCCATTTTTATGATGCCTTTTCAAAATGTTCAATTTTGAGAGACCTTTGAAAAGGTATCATTCATTTTGCGCCCGTAGCTCAGCTGGATAGAGCGCCGGACTTCGAATCCGTAGGTCGCAGGTTCGAATCCTGCCGGGCGTACCAAAATATTATAAATTTCACCCGTTGAAAAACATTCCCCAGCCTTTCGATCCATTAGTGACTTCAAAATCAGCGCTACCTTGTCAGCTAAATGCCTTGACTTTGTTACAAATTCTGTTCCATTTTCAGGGGGTGAAATTTGTTTTACAGGAATGACATGCGAGACGTGAATGACAGGCAAACAAAAATTCGACTTTACGGGATCGTTATATGTGTAAAAACCATGTAAAAAAGACGCGCAACTTGAATCCGGAGCATATATAATGTCTATTCAGCTATATTTCAGTAACAGGCTGGAGGAGCTGACAGAGCAATTTGCGTCAATAGTTGATTTGGAAAACAGGCGCAAAGAAAACATATTTAAAGCCCCGCTTGTAATCGTCCCTAATGCCAACCTTGTCAAGTGGTTGCAGCTTATACTGGCGCGAAAACGGTCTATTTGCATGAATATGGACTTTCAGTTTTTAGAGACCGGCTTGTGGGCTTTGCTGACAAACCTGGATACTGAAAAATTAAACCCCAAGCCGCCCAAACTGCTTGATAATGACTGTTTGCAGATGCTGCTGCTTTATGCTCTGCAAAACCTCGATGAAAATAGAATTGAATTTGAACCGATAAATCATTACCTCCTCAATCCTGACGGCGATAAAAGGCCGGATTATGTTGTCAGGCTCTGGCAGCTTTCAGAAAAATTTGCCCATTTGTTTCAAGAATATGAATTCCATCGCTGCGACATGATTCAGAAATGGCGTGAAAACAAAGCTATTTTAAAAGTCATGGAATTGTGCCAGCAAAAGCTGTATCTGCTGGTAAATGAATTGCGGGACAAACTTTTCCATAATACAGGCGCTTTCTATCTTTCAATGATGGAATATGCAGACAGGCTTCTTAGCGGAAAAAGCAAAAAAAAGAAAATTGCCGTTAATGGAAATAATTTTGTGCATTTCTTCGGCCTGTCTCAGATTTCCCCTTTTCACTTGCAGCTTATCGGGCGATTGAAGGATTATTATGAAATTTTCATATATGCGTTTAATCCATCCCGTGAATTCTGGGAAGATATTAAAACCCCTCAGGAAAAAAGATGGATTTTAAGAAAAAACCTAACAAAACTTGCTATAAAACCTGAAGAAAAAGATCAGGGAGAACTTTTTGTTACAAATGATAATGAGCTTTTATCCTTATGGGGCAAGCCTGGGAGGGAAAGCATCCGCCTTTTGTGTGAACTGACAGATTATGATTTTCATGCCTGCTTTGCAAAAGAAAAAACCCCGGCAACAGTACTGCAAAAAATCCAAAGGGACATCCTGACCCTTCCGTCCGAAAAAGCCGGGCCGGAATATTTTGGGCCAAAACATCTTAATCAAGACCAATCTAAGCAAGATTGGTCTTTGCAAATTGTTGCCTGCCCCGGCATATATAGAGAGGTTGAAACAGTATATAATAGCATTTTATACAATCTTAATCAGGACAACTCTCTTCAGCTAACCGACATCGCTATTCTTGTGCCGGACATATCAAAATACAAGCCTGTTTTTGACTCTGTTTTCAATCGCAGGCCGGAAGTTATTTCGTATAACCTTGTAGATTCCCACGCTGAGATCGAAAGCATATACGGACAGGCTGTGTTGGGGATTCTGGAGCTTGCCACAGGGCGATTTTCACGAAAAGAGGTTTTTGATCTTATCTTAAATCCCTGCTTCATGCATAAATGGAAGACAGGGCAGGATGAAATAGAAGCATGGGCTGACTGGGCTGAATCATTAAATATATTTCATACGTTCGACAGACAGTCAAAACAGGAAAATGGATATTTCGGAAGCAATTATTATACATGGAAACAGGGGCTTCAAAGACTGCGCCTGTCAAGGATTTTCTCTGCTCCTGATGAATCGGCCGAAGGCATTGCCAGGCATTTTAAGGGGGCTGTTCCATATTATGATTTAAAGACCGGCGATGCTAAACTAATGGAAAAGTTTTGTCTGATCGCAGAAAAACTGCATCTTGCAGCAACCACTTTAAAGAAGATGCAATCATCAGGAGAAAAATGGAAGCAGACTTTTCTGAAGGTTTGTGATGATCTTCTAAAAATACCACCGGATTTAAGGGGAGAAACAGCTATTCAACACGCTTTGATTAATGCTTTTGACAATCTGAAATTTTATGATGCTATTTGTGAAGATAAAAGTAAGCCAAGACTTGATATTGAGCTGATAAAAGAGTTTGTTAAATCAAGCCTGACCTCGATATCAGGCGGTTACGGCAATTATTTAACCGGCGGAGTCACTATTTCCTCCCTGCAGCCGATGCGGCCCATACCTTTTAAAATCGTTTATCTGCTTGGCATGGAAGAAGGGACATTCCCCGGGAAAGCGGATAGATCGTCATTGGATTTAAGGCTGCTGAAAAGAAGGATCGGCGATATCAGCCCGCCTGAACGGAATTGTTATATCTTCCTCGAAATGCTGCTGTCAACGCGAGACAAACTTTATATCAGCTACCTTGCAAAAGATCTGCAAAAGGACCGCTTTCTTCAGCCGTGTTCGCTGGTGAATCAGTTGCGAAGGTATATTGAGCAGGCAATTTTCCCCAGAGAAATTTTGTTTAAGGTCGTTGATATTCCCTTGAAAGGGAGCAGTGATAAATATCTTGATAAAGATGCTGTAAATGATTTTTCCGATGTTCTGGTGAATTATTCTCTTGCAGACAGAATTATGTTTTTTCGCGAACAACATTTATGGGCGCAGGTAAATGAAACAGCCCCGCAAAAAGAGATTAAAAAGGCGGAAAAATTTTTCCCTGATTTTACAAAAGAGCTTAAACCTGACGATGAGGCAATGCAGACAAAAGAAAAAATTACCTTAAATCAGTTGAAAAAGTTTCTGGAAGATCCTGTTTTGCAAAGCATAAAACATAATTTAGGTCTCTATGATGAAAAGGAAAGCATTGAGGAGATTGTTCTCAGTGAAGATGAACCTTTTTATTCCGATTTTCCGGTAGATTATAATTTAAAAATTAAGCCGTTAACCCTGTGGCTGGATTCAATATTTTCTTTTCAACACTCGAAAGTCAGGACACAGGAACCAGAAGATCTTTTTAAAAATGTTTATGATAATTTCCAGCGCCAGAGCAAAACACCGGAAGGGATATTTGCGCTGATAGATAAAAGCGAGCTTGAAAATAACGTATCAATAAGATGCACAACCCTGTCACCGGTTCTTGAGCAAATGCGGTCAGCAAAGAAGCTTTACAGGGCTGTTATTGTCGGAGACCAGGGTGATGGTTATATTCCTTGTGCAGGAAAACTTTGTGTTAAGCATTTTAAACCTTTGACCTTAACTGTTAACAGCACAGACACAACAGGTGAGATTGTTGCAGGCACAGTTGAGCTTCACGGCCAAATTCCATGGATGTGGAAAGACATGGATGACAGCCGGCATGTTCTGATATTGACAGGCGCGGAAAACAGGCCGAAAAAAAATCCGGACAAATATGTTTTGCCACCGCTTTTATTTTATATGTCGTGTCTTGCAGGCGATGAAAGCTCCGAGTGGATAGGCAGCAGTATAACCTTTCACATCCTGTATAAAGAAGATGTCAAAACATGGTCATATAAAATCAGCAAAGAGAATTCGTTAAATTACCTCGAGCAATTGCTGGCAGATTATTTTAGCCGAAAAGAGCTGCAATGGCTGCCTTTTAAAGCCGCAACTTCAGGAGATGTCAAGCCTCATAAAATTGCAGAAGATAAAATCACAGAAGAAGACAAGGCAAATTTTCAGGTTCAGCTTGCAGACGCCCTTTCAAATGATGACGCTGCTCTAATCAAACTTGTTAAACCAAAAATTCCATCAAACGCCTTTGACAAGGCAAGGCAGCGTTTTCAGATCTTTTTCAACCATATTAATCTGACAGGATAACAGGATATACAAGATTTTATGCATTCCCACGCTGGAGCATGGGAACGAGAAAACTCGGAGGAGTACACAGCACTGTTTTTACCATGAAGAGCACGAAGTAATCGAAGATAATGAAAAGAATTCTTCGTGTTTCGTGGTGATTAATAATAAATGCTATGAAATCAGGGCTGCCAAGCAATATTGAATTTACCAAGACAAGGGCAGACAATATTTTATATGTACTTAAATTTGCCATGGCAAATTTAAAGTGTTATCAAAAAAAGCCTTGTTTTTTTTCCTGATACTGCGAAACAAAAAGCCATGGTTAATGGTTGAAGCTAAACTTTTCCGTTCAGTCATAGATTATCATCATCGCAAAAACAGGAATACATTGGGAGGCATTTCTTTTGTTCAGGTTGTCAGACAGGAGAATATTGCCGAAAAAAGAGAGGACTGCCTTTACCATATGTCCGCTTCAAGATTTTTTGCATAACCATTTGCGTGTATGATCATTTACTCCAGCAGCCATTTCCATACCGGCTTTGCCCTGACTGTAATGCCTTCTGCCTGAAAGTCTTTTTCCTGATTGTAGGTCAGTATTAAATTTTCCTTGATTTTAAAATATTTCGCGGTTGCAATAATTGCATCCAGTTCTCTTTTTATGGTTTCTTCATGGCTGATATCCATACAAACCTGTACTGCCATGGCGGGATGCCCTTTGCTGTCTATCGCAATGAAATCTACTTCCTGCCGTTTAGTGCGGGTTAAATAGTAATGGACCCTTGGCCACCATTGATACAGATGGATAAAAACCATATTTTCAAGCGCCTTGGAATAAGAACCATCCCAGATAAGGCTGTTTTTATTTGCAAGCGCCCAGTCAATTGCATAAACTTTTTTATAGTTTCTTTCCTGATCTTTAAGGGAGTCTGAAAAAATCGGCACGGTAAACAACAGCCAGGAATCTTTGGCCCAATTTATATATTCCCTGATAGTATCCCGACTTGTTTTAAATCCTGCCTGCTTTAAATAGCGGTAACTGCTCTGGAGCGTGTGCGCTTTGCCGATATTAGACATCAAATAATTATAAAGATAAATGCACTGTTTTGGTTTGCTTACGTTATATCGCTGTATGATATCTTTAAGAATCATTGTGTCGAAGTATTCTCTTAGCAGTACTTCCTTTGTATATTCTTCGGTATTAACAATAGCAGGATAGCCTCCCCATTTCATGAATTCGTCAAACATCCGCCTTGCCTCAGCCTGTCCTTTTGTCGATTTATAATCATGCTTGAAATTCTTAAATCTAAGAAACTCGGAGAAACTCAATGGATACAAGGTCGAAGAAACAGCTTTGCCGCGAAGCTCGGTGGCAATATCGTATTTTAGCAGTTTTGAAGATGATCCTGTAACTATCACCTTCCAGTTGGGATTTCGTGACAGATCAATCACATATTCCTCCCATCCGGAAATTTTGTGTATTTCGTCAAGAACAAAAAGCAAAGGCGTTTTGAGCTCAACATCAGGGCTTAGTTTTAAAAATGTATTTTGGATGATTTTAAGATCGGCAGCCTTTATGGATGAAAGAACAGGATTGTCAAAGTCCAAAAGGCATATATGATTGATAGATTTAATCGCTTTGCGCTTTATCAGCTCAGATGCTGCCTGAATCGTACGATAGCTCTTTCCGGCTCGTCGCGCACCAATAACAGTAGATACCATATTGTCAGCCATCTGAAGACGGCTCTCGCGCGGGATAAACTCCGGAAAGCCCAGCTCTCTGAAGTCTCCGATTTTTCGTTCAATTTCCTGCTCAAACATCCGTTTACCCCTCTTTTCAATATATTTAGACTAAAAATTAGCCATAACTGACCTATTTATGACTAAACTTATGCCATTAAAACACGTTTTGTCAATAAGATTTCGTCACAAATATCATTAGGGAACTTTCGGGAACTGCAGAATATGCCCCGAATATGCCATTCTGTCAACAATATGCCCGAAAAACTATTGTAACCCAACAATCTTTCCTTGAATCCCCCTAAATCTCCCCTCCACCTGTTTTTTTCGGAGTTTGTGTAAAGATTAGGAAGAAAATTGCAAAAGAAAATCAATATTCATTTCTTGACGATATGAACTTATAAACTAAGGAATGTCCCATAGATTCCCCAAACAATGAAAAAAGAAACGCCTAAATTCAACCCCGTCCCCTTTTGTCTTCCTTTCTTTCTTTTTTATCGTCCATTCCGACGACGGACATTCAGGATTCTCGGAACACTCTACAATCTCTTCCACCATATACCAACAAGTCGTATAATCTCCATTATAACCAAACAAACCAGGATCACATCCCCCAGTCTCTTGTCTCCGACCTCCAGCACACACAGTTGCATCATCATCATCATCCACGCATCCCATATAAGTAGGCTCCTCTTTCTCACAAGTCAGATTAAAAGTATTAGAAACCTCCCCGCATATCCCCAACCCGTCAACGCACTCATAACCATCCTCACATGTTTCAATTACCTCAGTATCACCTTCTTCCCATTCTAAACAAAAACTATCATCAGAACCTACACACTCTCCCTCTAAAACCTGCGTCCTGTCCTCTGAACAGCTGAAAATCATCCCCTCAACTGAACAATTATTCTCGCAATCCATATCAACACTTTTCCCCTCCCAGACAAATAGTCTCAGCTTCTTCGGATTATAAATCGCGTCTGTCCCCTCGCCCACTTCGGCAGAAACTATAATTTCCTCAACGTAAATATCCTCGTCCATCGTCGCAATAAAAACCGGTGCCCTCATATTGCAATGGTCTGCATCGTCGCCAAGTCTGCACACCCTGATTGAATAGCCAAACCCCTCCGGAATTTTCCCCCCGATAAAATCATTCAGTGCAGTAAAATTCCCGTCCCCGAAATCCTCTTCTTCAACATTTAAAACATTCAGCCGTAAATCACTTCTTCCCGAAACATCCGCCAAAATCTGCCCCTGTAAACTGTCATAATATTCAACCGGATCAACTCCCCTGTCTGTCTGTTGCGAATAAACCGCAATCAATGCCCCGCTTATAATTATCATCGCAATCGTCGCCTCCATAATCAGCATCCACCCTCTCTTCCCGACCCCGCGGGAAAAACGCGAAGACACCTCTCTGCCTGCTTTTTTATTTTTCATCTGTAATTAATAAGAACATGAAACTTTTAAAGTTACTCCCAATGTCTAATTTTAATCCGCCTCAGGCACGCCCAGCACTTCCAGATTAATCCGCCCCAGATTCTGAACAAGATAACTATGCAACTTTTCAATTACCAAATCCTGCAACCCTTCTTTCAGCATCCCGTGGCAGTTTCCAATATCGCTTTCCGGAATCATCACAACACCCTCCGGCAGCATGCAGGTCATTTTCCGCATTTCCAGCTCCGCCAATTCTTTATTGTTTAACTCGCCCTGTAACAACTGCACATCAACTTCGCACTCCCCGTCGGAAATTCCTTTAACGACATATTCAAAAATCATACTCGTCCCGCCGACAAATTTTACTCTGTCACAATTCTCCAGATGATTATTAAAACAACTCCATGTTTCGCATTTTGCATAACTAAAAAACATGACCCAAATTCCCAAAATTAAAATTGCCAACACTCCCAAAATTACAAACCATTTCCAGCCGAAATGTTTCTCTTGCTCCTCTTTTTTCATATTTAATAAAACAAGATAAGGTATATAAAACTTCCCGAACCTGTCCCGACATTGCCCGTTTGCTTTAAGGCCCGGACGACCTGAATCTTATAACCTGTTCATTATTTTAATTTTCCATTCAATAGTTGCTAATCCGAATCTTTTAATGTCTTGCCAAACAGTTAATTATTTAAATTCTCAATCACTAATTTAATTATGAGAAATTTTGAAGAAATGAAAAAGCAAATTGTCCGAATTTTGAAGAAAAATAAAGTAACTAAAGCGGGAATATTTGGAAGTTATGCAAGGGGCGAACAAAACGAAAACAGCGACATTGATATATTAATTAAGCCCACAGAAAATATGAGCCTGTTGGATTTTGCAGGTATTAAATTGGAAATAGAAGATGAATTAAAAAACAAAGTAGATTTTGTCAGCTATAAAACAATTCATCCCAGATTAAAAAAACAAATTTTAAATGAGGAAATAAGGATTATATGAAAAGAGATTTAATTTTATTTGTATTTTAAAGGGGGACGGGGTTGAATTTAGGCGTTTCTCTTTTCATTTGTTTGTGGGAATGAAGTCATGCCGCATCAAGCCAGAATAGATGCGCCGAGTACGCTTCATCATACGTAATGCGCCGGCTTTTGGAAAACGCCTAATACGGTGCTCTTTTTTTAAACTGGTTTTTGGGCGGACGGTTTAGAGCCGGGCTGATAACTGCAAAGAGGCTCTTCAGCCAGATAGTCTCCGGTTGCTTCATAAGCTCTTGCCCTGCAGCCACCACATACTTTTTTGAATTCACACTTCCCGCATTTTCCTTTTAATCTGTTAAAATCCCGTAAGGCTAAAAAGGTTTCTGAATTATTCCAGATGTCGGCAAAGGGTGTCTTTGTGACATCACCGCAATTTATCTGGAGAAACCCGCAGGGCTGTACAATACCTGTATGTGAAATAAAACAAAAGCCTGTGCCTCCAAGGCATCCCCTTGTAACGGCATCCAGACCGTGTGTTTTGAATGTAACCTGCTTGCCTTCTTTTTTTGCCCTCTGTCTGAGTATGCGGTAGTAGTGGGGAGCGCATGTAGCTTTTAACTGCAAAGTGGTTTTTTCTCTCTGGTCATAGAACCAGTTTAAAGTGCGTTCATATTCTTCTGATGATATTTCCTGGTCTACAATATATTTACCGCGGCCGGTTGGGACGAGAAGAAAAATGTGGTGGGCAACCGCGCCAAACTTTAGGGCTAATTCCTGTATTAAAGGGATCTGGTCAAGGTTTGTTTTTGTGATGGTGGTGTTAATCTGGAATTCAATTCCAGCCTCCTTTGCCAGGCGGATGCCGCGAAGCGCACCTTCGAAAGCTCCGTCAACTCCCCTGAAGCTGTCGTGACTTTCTTTTGTCGCTCCGTCAATGCTGATGCTTATCCTTTTGATTCCTGAATCTGCCATCTGTCTGGCATAAGCTTTTGTCATCAGAGTTCCATTGGGAGCCATAACCATCCTGAGCCCCTTATCCGTGCCGTAAGCTGCAATGTCAAAGATGTCGGGTCGCATGAGTGGTTCTCCACCGGTAAGAATAACTATCGGTTTCCCAAGCTTTGCTATCTGATCCAGAAGATGGATAGAAGCCTGAGTGTCAAGTTCTCCGGTATAAGGGCCTTTAGTTGCAGAAGCGCGGCAGTGCTTGCAGGAAAGATTGCAGTTACGTGTGGTTTCCCATGCAACAAGGCGCAAAGATGCTTCTTTATGTTCACCATGTGGATGAGGCTTTGGGGTCGATGTATGATTTATTTTTTTTGTCATAATAAGTTATGTTATAACTGTAAACCGTAAACTGTTACGTTATTTTTTATTTATAAGGTGATTTTATATTTATTCATTTAACCAAAGACTAATGTCCATTCAGCTCTTTTGCAGCTTCGATTGCAAAATATGTCAGTATCATGTCGGCACCGGCCCGTTTTATAGAGGTGAGGGTTTCCATCATGACCCTTTTGCCGTCTATCCATCCCATTTTATCGGCAGCCTTGATCATCGCATATTCGCCGCTGACATTATATGCGGCAACAGGAAGATCAATTTCATCACGGATACGGCAGATAATATCGAGATAGGGCAGAGCCGGTTTTATCATTATTATATCCGCTCCTTCTTCAATATCCATTGTAACTTCCCTGATTGCTTCAATAGCGTTTGCAGGGTCCATCTGATATGTTCTGCGATCCCCGAATTTCGGGGCTGAGTCTGCTGCCTCACGAAACGGCCCATAGTAGGCCGAGCAATACTTCGCTGAATATGACATTATTGGAATATTGCTAAAACTGTTTTCATCCAGAATATTGCGGATTTCAGCAACACGGCCGTCCATCATGTCGGAAGGGGCTACCATGTCAGCGCCTGCTTTTGCGTGGGAAAGGGCTGTGAGGGCCAGAAGATCAAGCGACTCATCATTATCTATTATATTGTTTTTTACAATGCCGCAGTGACCGTGATCCGTATACTGGCACAAGCATACATCGGTTATAACAATAAGATCAGGAATTTTATTTTTCAGAGCGCTTGTTGCTTTTTGTGCGATGCCGTTTTTTGCATAAGCGCTTGTTCCAAGAGGATCCTTTTTATCCGGTATCCCGAAAAGCATAATAGCCGGAATGCCAAGATCAAAAGCCTTTTGGGCTGTTTTAATTAGATTGTCTGTTGATAACTGATACTGCCCCGGCATGGATGGTATAGGGTTTTTAACCCCTTTGCCGTTAATTGCAAAAAGCGGCAGAATCAGGTCGTTCACGGAAATTTCCGTTTCACGTATCATACGGCGAAAAGCCTCATTCTGACGCAGACGCCTCGGCCTGTAATCTGGAAATAACATAACTTGTTCCTTTTTATGTAACAGTTCACGGTTGTCGGTTCACAGTTCACAGTTTTTTCAATGAACTATGCAACAATTAAAGCATTTTGGATGAGGACTCCATAATTCTCCTCTACCTTCTGTTTTTTTCAACCGTGAACCGATAACTGTAAACCGTAAACGGTTACCTTTTTATTCAGGAGATCTCTTCATCTGTAAGATAACATGCCGGGTCAGGCGCCCAGACATCACCGGTTACGGCTTCAGCCCGAACCCTGAAGTTGCCGGCGCAAACGTCAAGCCAGCGGCATGTTGAGCATCTTCCATTAATATACTTTTTTTTCTCTTTCAGTTTTTTCATTAACGGTTCTGATGTGTCTGTCCAGATTTCGGAAAATGGCCTGTCCTTTATATTGCCAAAACTGTGATGACGCCAGAACTGATCAGCATAAACTTCGCCATCCCAGCTTATGCACCCGATGCCTCTGCCTGAACTGTTTCCTTCGTTCATTTTTAGAAGTTCAAGAACGTCTTTGGCGCGCGCCGGATCTTCCTTTAAAAGCCTTAAATAAAGGTACGGACCATCAGCATGATTATCAACAGTTAATATTTCTTTGGGTTTTCCTTTATCATGGAGCTTTTTTGTAAGATCCATGATCATATCGACATAATACCTTGTTTCCTCGTGAGACAAATCATCATTTACCAGTTGTGAACCGCGTCCCGCATAAACAAGGTGATAAAAGCATGCCCTTGGAATATCCATTTCTTCAAGGAGCTTGAATATGGCCGGCATTTCAGCGGCATTGAGTTTATTTATCGTAAAACGAAGCCCAACTTTTATTCCCGCTTCCTTACAGTTTTCAATTCCTTCTAAAGCCGATTTATATGCCCCATTAACGCCCCTGAAACGATCGTTTATTTCTTCCATTCCATCAATGCTTATGCCCACATATGAGAGCCCGATTTCTTTAAGTATCCGGGCCATTTTTTGTGATATAAGGGTGCCGTTTGTAGATATGACGGCTCGCATCCCTTTTTCGACAGCATGTGCCGCAAGCTCGGGAAGATCCTTCCTGATCGTAGGTTCTCCGCCGGAAAACAGGATTACAGGCACGCCGAATTGCGCAAGATCATCTAACAGCTTCTTGCCCTCTTTGGTGGAAAGTTCATTTTCAAAAGAAATATTCTTGGCATGCGCATAACAATGGACACACTTTAGATTACATTTTCTTGTGATGTTCCATACAACAACCGGCCGTTTGTCGCTGGAAAATTGAAGCAGGTGTGAAGGCAGTTTTGACGACTTGCGCCCATAGCGAAGTGCATCGGAGGGCTCTACAGTCCCGCAATATAATTTTGATATACCGATCATTAAGAATCCTTAACCTTTCATGGTAAAGCCCGCCCTCCTGACAAGCGGAGTTAGGTGGACAGGACAGAATTAAAAAATATTTATCACTAAAACACGAAAAATATGTAATTATTTCGTGTTTTAGTGTTTGTTGCTCTTTTTACAAAACGTGTTAGGTGTTAAGAGCTTGATAAAACAGACAATTATTTTAACATCAATGCTTGATGTATTCGACTTTTTACGACGCCATCAGTTTTGAAGTTCATCTTTAATAAGATTACTTATAAAAGACTCGGGCCCCATCAGCGCCTGTTTTGTAATTTTAAAATAGTTTTTCCCGGTTTTTCCCCGGATGAGTTTTAGCCCTAATTCAAAATCGACTATCAACTGTTTATAAAAGGCTTCGAGTTTAATGCCTGACTTTATAAACTGTTCAATAATAAAGTCAACCGCATCTTCTTCCATAACGATATTTATGTCGTCATTTTTAAAAAAATACAGTTCAATCTTTTTGATTTCATCATAATAGAATTTGATTTTTTGTAAAACTTTTCCGATATCCATTATGTGTTTGCAGTAAAAAGTGGCAACAATCGCTGTGCGTGCCGGCGTCAGGGTCAGATTATATTTTTCACTTAAGTTTTTCCTGTTTGATTGAACATATTTTTTGATAAATTCTTTTTCGTCACGTAATAGCCTGTCAAAGGTTTCATTTAATTCATTTTCGTTTGATGGAGACAAAATAGTTTCAAGCGCTTTTCCCGGATTTTCTACAACAGAAACGGTTACAGAGAATTTTTTGATATCGGTTGACGGCAGTTTTTTCTCAAACAGAAGCAGCGCTGTTTCAAAGGCGCTGACCAAGCCTCTTGCACCTGTGCTTTCCTTATAGGCGCGTTTTGCTAAAATACGAAGCGCTTTGTAATCAAACTTGATGTCTATGCCATAGGCGGCGAAATCGAGTTTTTTCCCAAGAATGATTGGATTGTTGGGATTTTTTAGAATCTCGAAAAGGTCATCTTCGGCAAGGCTTTCGAAAACAGCTTTTACAGGCAGTCTGCCTACAAATTCCGATTCAAATCCGAATTTTATCAGATCTTCAGGAAATACCTGTTGAAGAATGTTGAGCCGTTCATGGGAACTTATAATATGTGCGCCAAAACCTATTCCCTGTTCAGAAATCCGTTTGTTAATAATTTGATCCAGATCGGCAAATGCCCCACTCATAATAAAAAGTATGTTTTTTGTGTTTACGGTTCGTTTGTCCCGTTTGCCGGTTTTACGAAACCGTTCAATTTCCTGGAGCATTGAAATAGGATCGTGAGGAACTTTCAGCTCTACATCGGTTTCTTCCATCGGTTTAAGCAGGGCGCGCTGGACACCGGTTCTTGATACATCTGCGCCTATCAGATTGCGGCTTGATGCAATTTTATCAAGTTCATCAATGTATATAATACCGTATTGAGCAAGTTCAATATCGTCATCAGCTTCCCTGACCAGATCCCTAACCAGATCCTCTACATCTCCGCCGACATATCCTGTTTCGCTGAATTTAGTGGCATCACCCTTAACAAACGGAACTCCGATTTTCTGGGCGATCAATTTAATCATATAAGTCTTGCCGACTCCGGTTGGGCCGATCATGAGGACATTGTTCTTGATGCTGCCGACTATTTCATCGATTTTATCAGGAGAGGCCTCAGCATGTTTAATCCGGTTGAAGTGGGTGCATATTTTCGTGGATAAAATTGTTTTTGCATTAGCCTGTTTTACGATGTATTGATCAAGATAGGAGATAAGATCTTCGGGCTTTAAATCAAAATTCAGTTTCTTTTCTTTTTTTGGGGGGCGGGTCGCCTCTTTTTCTGAAACAACTGCTTGAGGGATAACTATTGGAGATACGACTTTGACATTATCTCCGAATTTTTTGGTCAGGAACTCGCTGATTTCCTTTTCAAGTTCTTTAGGGTTCGGTATTCTTTCATTATTTTCTTTCATAATTGCTAACTATAATCATATATTATATAAATATCAAGACTGATGAATTCGTAAAAAGCCGAATTCATCAAGTGTTAGGTGTTAAGTGATAGGTGCTAAGATGAAACATTTAACTGTCATATCAAGCTCTTAACACCTAACACCTAACACGTTTCGTAAAAAGTCGTCACTCCGGTGAAAACCGGAGTCCAGATGCTCTGTAACTACTTGAAAAGACTGGATAGCGCTAAAGCTTCACTACGTGCCCGGCTTTCGCCGGAATGACAGAAAACGGTATTTTTTGACTTTTTACGAGTTCATCAAGACTACCGCTCTTATAATGCAAAAGTTATAACCGTTCAGAAGTTCAAGGTTTCGGGTTAGTAAAGGTCAACGAAAGGTTAAAGAAATGGCTGAAAAGGTGTGTCCTGTATGGGTTGGTTATTTGCTTGCCAGCCCTGTTAGAAAATTATTTCAAAATCCCCACAAGATACTTGGCCATTATATTGAAAAAGGTATGAAGGTTCTGGATGTGGGATGTGCAATGGGATTCTTCAGTTTACCACTTGCCGGGATGGTTGGTCCGAACGGAAAAGTTATATGTGTGGATATGCAGGACAGTATGATCAGGTCGCTCAAAAAACGCGCGTGTAAAACAGGGCTGTCGGATAGAATCGAAACGCGTATATGTCATCGGAATTCACTTGGGTTGGATGACCTTATCGAAGAAATCGATTTTGCTGTCGCTTTTGCAGTTGTTCATGAAATTCCTGATGTTCCCGGCTTTTTTTCTGAGATATATAAATCGATAAAACCAGATGGGAAATTTCTGATAGCAGAGCCAAAGGGACATGTGTCGGAAAAGGATTTTGAAATATGCATTTCTGTTGCCGGGCAGAATGGTTTTACAATAAGCGATAGGCCACAGATAGGGCGTAGCCATACTGTGTTGTTGTGGAAAAAGTGAGACCTTTGCAACTTCTCAATAAGTCCTGGCAACTTATTGAGAAGTTACGCTTTTTTTGTTATTATTAATGATTATCAAGTCTTCTATTTATTCTTGTTTTCAACTGATCTTTGCATATGTCTTTTCTGCGCAGAAAATATCCTCTTATGCAGTCTTATGGAATGCGGAACAACTTCCACCAGTTCATCATCTTTTATAAAGTTTATGGCCCGTTCGAGCGTCATGGGCTGCACGGGCGAGCATACAATGCTCTCATCTTTTCCTGAAGCGCGCATGTTCGTAAGCTTCTTTTCCTTGCCCGGATTTACGTTTATATCACCGCTTTTATTATGCTCTCCTATTATCATCCCTTCATAAATAGGTTCTCCGGGGACGATAAAAAGACGTCCTCTTGGTTCGAGGTGAAAAAGAGCATACGCAACTGATTTACCATGCCTGTCAGAAACAATCGAGCCTGTGGATCTTGTGGGGAATTCGCCTCGAAACCGCTCGTATCCTGAAAAAATGGTGTTCATGATTCCGGTTCCCCTGGTATCCGTAAGAAACTCATCCCTGTAACCGATCAAGGAACGGGAAGGAATCGAAAATTCAGTCCTTACTCTACCGTGCCCGTTATTCACGAGGTTTGTCAGCCGCCCCTTTCGCAGGGAAAGCTTTTCGGTGACAATGCCTAAAAAATCTTCGGCGCAATCCACGTATAATTTTTCGATTGGTTCCAGGATTTTCCCGTTTTCATGTTTGTAAATCACCTTGGGCCGTCCCACGCTCAGCTCGAATCCTTCCCTTCTCATGGTTTCGATAAGAATGGCCATCTGGAACTCTCCCCTGCCTTTAACGATAAAACGATCCCTGTCCTCTGTCTGTTCGAGTTTAATGGCGACGTTTTGCAGGGTTTCCTTGATCAGCCTTTCGCGTATCTTCCCGGATTGTACAATTTTACCATCTCTTCCGCTCAATGGAGAGGTGTTTATCGTAAATTCCATAGATATAGTCGGCTCGTCCACGGTTATTCTTTTAAGGGGCTTCGAAAACTCTTTCGTGCAGATGGTGTCGCCTATCTTGACATCCTCCATCCCTGAAAGAACGACAATATCACCGGATTCTACGGCCTCGACTTCCTTGAGCTTTATACCTTCATATATCTGAAGCTTCGATATTTTGAATGGAATCTGCTCATTTTTATTGTTTATGCAGACCATATTGCCATTGAATTCGGAATTTCCGTTAAAAACGCGGCCGATGGCAAGCCTTCCTAAATAATCCGAATACCCGAGATCGGACACTAACATCTGGAACGGTTCTTCCTTATCAAATCGGGGAGGAGGTATTTTATCAATGATAGTATTAAAGAAAAGATGAAGGTTATCGCTTTCTTCGGTCAGGCTTTTTTTTGCAATGCCTTCACGCCCGATAGCATAAAGATAGGGAAAATCGAGTTGTTCATCGTTTGCATTAAGATCTATGAAAAGGTCATATATTTCATCGAGAATCTCATCCGGACGCGCGTCCTTTCTGTCGATTTTGTTTATCACCACTATGACTTTGAGTCCTTTTTCAAGGGTTTTTTTCAACACGAAACGTGTCTGGGGCAGCGGCCCTTCGGATGCATCGACAAGAAGAACAGCGCCGTCAGCCATAGTAAGCGCTCGTTCCACCTCACCGCTGAAATCAGCATGTCCGGGAGTGTCGATTATGTTAATTTTGACCCCATTCCATTGCACGGAACAGTTTTTCGCCGCGATTGTTATCCCTCTTTCCCTCTCCAGATCCATAGTGTCCATAATTCTGTCATTTACTTCCAGCCCAGGCCTGAAGATTCCGCTCTGCCTGAACATGTGATCCACAAGGGTTGTTTTGCCATGATCAACATGAGCTATGATCGCAATATTTCTAATTTTTTCGTTACTTGTTTCTTTTTTCACTGAATGAGTTTCCATATTTATTGAATTAATAATCAAGCGCTCAAAATAATCATGGAATTTCAAATTTCAAGCTTTGAATGGTTTTTCATGTTTGGGGTAGGAGCCGTTATTATATATTTGATGCGTTCGTAAAAAGTAGTCACTCCGGTAAAAACCGGGGTCCAGATGGTCTGCCACTGCTTGAAAGGACTGGAATGACAAAATGGTACGCCCGGCTGGATTCGAACCAGCGGCTTTCAGCTCCGGAGGCTGACGCTCTATCCCCTGAGCTACGGGCGCACATTGTGCTCATAAGTCAAGCGCCTCTTTTGCTTCACCTACAAGGTAGAGAGAACCTGCAATGCAGATTGCATCATCAGATGATGCGGTTTTAACGGCATGCTGTACGGCTTCGCTGACATCCGGGATAATGCAGACGTCCGGAATTATTTTTTTTGCTATCGGATAAAGTTTTTTAGGCTCCAGCGCCCGGTTAATTTTTGGCCGGGTTAATATTGCTTTGCTGCAAAGAGGGAGAAGGCAGGCAAGCATTGCAGCATAAGGTTTGTCGTCTAATATGCCTGTGACAAGTGTTATCTTCTGTGTATTTGGATTTTCGGACAGAAATTTTGTTAGGCAGCGGATGGCAGTTAAATTATGCGCTCCATCGAGAAGGACAACTGGAGAGGAGGAAACTATTTCCAGTCTTCCGGGCCATCTGTTTTGCGAAAGACCATCTTTTATGCTTTTTATGGAAAGTTCTGTTTTATTTTTGTTGAGTATTTCACATGCTGCAAGGACGAGCGCTGCATTATCAATCTGGTGATCGCCAGGCAGTCCTGAACGCATATCCCGCCAGATGTTATCTATTCCAAAATAGGTAAAGGTTTCGTTTTTGCTTCTTCTAACCCTGAAGGCATCTCCAAACCGATAAAAGGGAGCGGATTGTTTGTTTGCTATCTTTTTCAACACCGAGATCCCATTTTTTTGCTTAACACCGGTGATTACCGGGACACATTTTTTTATAATCCCCCCTTTTTCTCCTGCAATACGACCTATAGTACCGCCAAGATACTTTTGATGTTCAAGGGATATGTTAGATATAACGCAAATGGCCGGATTTATTATGTTTGTTGCGTCAAGCCTTCCTCCCATACCTGTTTCGATAACAGCCCAGTCAATCTTTTGCCTGCCGAATTCATAAAAAGCCATAGCGGTTGTTAATTCAAAGAAGGTTGGTTTGCGAGCGCCGCAGCTTGCCTTATTTACAGCCTCATAAGATGCTGTAATATTTGCATCGGGAACAGGTTGGTTATTTATACAGATCCTCTCGTTAAACCTTACGAGGTGCGGAGATGTATAAAGACCGATTTTGTATCCGGATGTGTGCAGAATTGAAGCAAGGGCTGACGCAATTGATCCCTTTCCATTTGTTCCTGCGACATGTATGCACCTGTAAGTATCCTGGGGATTTCCAAGGTTATGCAAAATGCTTTTGATTGTAGATAAACCCAGTATAATGCCGAACCTTCTCAGGCTGTACATGGCCTTAATACATTTGTTATAAGAATTTCTTTGCGCCATAGTAAAAAACCCGGCAAAGATATTATCCGTGCCGGGTGAATTATTGTTTTTAAATTTTCGGTCTTATCTATATCTGGAAGCGGTAATTCTACGCCTTCTTGAGGCTTCACGCTGCTTTCTACGTTTGTGTTCACTTGGCTTTTCGTAGCTTTTTTTCAATTTTAAACGTTTAAACAGCCCGTCATTTTGAATCTTTTTTTTCAAAATGCGCATAGCCTTTTCGAGGTCATTATCAAAGACCTTGACCTGAATTTCCTTCAAATTGCTCGCCTCCTTTTGTTCCACCGCAGGAAGTATATTTGTTCGATGGTTATTTGTTTATTGTAATGTAAAAATATAAAAAAATATATTTAATATACTCATAAAACTTTTGCAAGAAAAAAATGAGATATTTTTGGAGGCCACGGTATTAGCCAATCATAGTCAATTTTTAAAGCTTTGAAACAAGCTCCGCAGCAACATCCTTTACGCCCGGCTTGCCATCTAATGTGATATATTTAATAGATGTATCTTTAGCGGCAAGGTCTTTGAAATAGTAAGATGCCGCAAGAGTGCCGGTTTCGGTGTCATAGTAAATACCGTGTCGTTTGTTGATGGCGTCTTCATCCTGATCGTCGGCCCTTGAGCTTAATTCGCCACCGCATACCCGGCATTTGTCCCCGTCCGGTTTTATTGCGTCGATATAAATGTTGTTTGGATGATTGTTGTCATTTGCACAAAGCCTGCGGCCCATGATCCTGTTTTTGGCGATTTCACGGTCAAGAATAATTTCTATGACAATATCGAGTTTCATATTCGCTTTTTTAAGAGATTCATCCAGCTTTATGGCTTGAGTTTTATTTCTTGGGAATCCGTCAAGAAGCCATCCGTTTTTACAGTCATCCTTTTGCAGGCGGTCAAGTATCATGGGTATGGTGATTTCATCCGGCACAAGATCTCCTCGGTCGATATATTCCTTGGCTTTTGTGCCAAGTTCTGTTCCGCCTTTGATATTCTCACGGAAAATAGCGCCTGATTCGATATGAGCAGTATTGTATTTGTCCTTTAATATTGCCCCCTGAGTTCCCTTGCCGCTGCCGTTTGGCCCAAAAAACAAAATGTTCATAAAAATTCTCCTTTTTTCAAATGTGATGAATTCGTAAAAAGTCGAATTCATCAAGTGTTAGGTGTTAAGTGTTAGGTGTTAAGATAAAACATTTAATTGTCATATCAAACAGTTAACACTTGGTAAATTTCGTAAATAGTCGTCACTCCGGTAGATCCCGGATCGAGTCCGGGAGGAGTCCAGATGATCTGCAACTGTTTGAAAGGCCTGGATAGCGCTAAAGCTTCACTACGTGCTCGGCTTTCGCCGGAATGACGGTAAATGGTATTTTCCAATTTTTTATGAATTCATCAAGTATGATATGTGTTTGAAATGCAAAATGCGATTAAATCGTTTAACCGCTTTACTATAAAAATGATAGTGTTTTGTCAAGAATTTGAATTTATCAGGTGTTAAGTAGTCAGGCTGAGGCTGTTTAGGCTGAAGGGGGCAGAAGAGTACGATTGTCGTACTTTGGCGGAAATTTCTAATCTTGCACCAAACATGGCTTCAAAATATGCTTTTTCCTAACAGCCTTCAGTCTATATGCCTGAGTAGTTATAATTTTTTTCGCAAGAATTAAGGCATCTTCTTTACTTCCGATAGTTTTGCAAAGCCTTGCTTTTTCAACATGATTTAAAATTATTTTAAATAAAGGTGAAGGTGTTAAACCGAACTCAGTTATAAGGTCGTAACCTGTTAAAAGGGGCGGCTGTTTTTTCTCTGGTTTAAAAACAGATATATAATCCTGAATCATTTTTTCTGCAAAGTTTATGAAATCCTCATCCCTTGCGTCACCTTTGTTTCCTTTGCCTTGAATATCTGCGATGGTATGAAGCAGCAATGCAGGTGTATTGTCTCCGCATTTATTAAAAAAACTGGTTATACTTTTATCTGTAAGTGTTTTTTTTTGATAGGCTGTAAAGAGAAAAAGCGGCCTTATATGGTTGCGGACAATAAAATCAATATAGAGTATTTCGCGGTTTGAAAATTTCAGTCTTTTAGTTATTGCTTTTGCCATGTCAGCGCTTTTTTGGCCATGACCGTAGAAATGAATGTTGCCTTTGCTGTCAACGGTTTTTACGCAAGGTTTACCTATATCATGCAGAAGTATCGCGCATTTCAACCAGGCCGCTTTATGCCCGATATCTAAAATGTTTGGGTCAGGGATTGCCGGCATTGCCTTGCTGTAATCATTCAGCAGCGCTTCAAGATGATAAAAGGCCTTCATCGTATGCTCAAAGACATCATATGAATGATATGTGTTTTGAAGGCATCCTTTTAATTCGCAAAGTTCCGGAAAGATAGAAAAAAGAAGACCGGTATCAGCCATTTGTGAAATATAACAATGTGATTTCGAAGTGTTGAAAATCTTAAAAAGTTCAGTCCTGATCCTTTCACCGGCCGAATCCTGTATAAGATCTGCATCATTTCTAATAGCGGAGGATGTGTGCGGTTCGATTTCAAAACCCAGAGATGCGCCCATCCTGTAAGCCCTTATCAGGCGGATCGGATCCCTCTTGAAGACTTTTCTTGAAACCATGCGAACTTTTTTTGCGACAATGTCATCCATTCCACCCAGGCGGTCGATAATTTTTTTTGAAGACAGAGAGCAGGCAATAGCATTGATTGTAAAATCCCTTTTGCCAAGGTCATCTTCAATAGTTGCGCCAATTACGGATGATATATCAAAAATGTTATTACCCGAGACAACCCGGATTATTGCCTGCCCCGGCTTTCCAAGCTTAACAATATGGCCGGATATTTTTGCTGCAATTTTTTTGGCAAATTTTTCTGGATTTCCCAAAACAGCAATGTCATAATCAACCGGAGAACGGCCGAGAAGAAGATCTCTGATCGAACCGCCGACAAGATATGCGCCCTTAGTTTCAGGAAGAATATTTGTATTTATTTGAATCATTTCAGGTCGTTAGTGTTTTTATAATTATTTTGCCACCCCGGTTAAATAAGTCCTACGGAATTTAACAGGGCAGGCAAATTTACCCCAGTACCATCTGCTGGAGCTACGGGGCAGGCACAGATAAACGCAGACAAGCTTAAATGCAAAGAAATTACAGCATAGTTAAGAATTTTATTCATAATTTAAAAATTATAACATAAATATAGATTTTTTCATATGTCTTTTAAAGACAAGCAAAAACGGGCAATGTCAAAAATCAAGAAAGTAGCTGTAACCGGGAGCGCCGGTTCCGGCAAAACAACTGTTTGCAGTCGCTTTCAAGAATTGGGCATAAGGGTTATTAATTCCGATGCTCTTGCAAGGGAAGCGGTTTTTCCTGGGTCAACTGCATATAAAAAGATAATTAATTATTTTGGCGAAAAGGTTCTAAACGATGATGCGACGTTAAATCGTCAGATGCTCCGCCGCTTGATCATACATGATGATATTGCCAGGAAAGCTCTGGAGCATTTTATACACCCTGAAATAATTAAGCTTATGAAGGCGCAGATTACAGCAGCGGAAAAGGATGGTAATTCTGTTGTAGTAGTGGAGGTGCCCCTCCTTTTCGAATTTGAAATGGAGAACTGGTTTGATAAGACCATAGTTGTAATTGCTAAGCTGGAATCAAGGCTAAAAAGATTAATGGATCGCGACAATATATCCCGTAATAATGCAAAGAATCTGTTAGACATTCAAATGCCTGATGAGGAAAAGGCCCGGCGCGCTGACCTTGTATTACAAAATAATGGTTCGGTTGAACAATTGATTGAATTAGTTGACATTTATTATAAGAAGCTCTTAAATATGATGGCGTCGCAAAAAGCTAAATCGAGCTAAACAGGTATTTTTTATACATCATTGTTTCGCTTTGCTCGCAATGACGTGTTTTCATACTTTTTATCTTTTATTCTTGACAAGATTTTGCAAGTTGTTTATAAAGCCAAACTTAAAGCATAAAGCATGATTTTTATGTTATTAGTTGGCGTGTTTATATAATTGATAATTTGAGACTTTTGGAACGGTCCTGAGCATGAAGCTGAAAGATCTATTAGAAAAAAGAAAATCCGCAATTATAACACATTGGTTTAACCTGGTTGTTGATACCTATCCCCCCGACACCTCTCGATTTCTAAAAAAACAGAAAGATCATTTTGCCAATCCCGTGGGAACCACTATTTCGTATAATTTGGGGCCTCTTTTTGACGAGCTCGTTATGGACATGGATCCTGATAACATAACAAAACTCCTTGATCCTATCATCAGGATAAGAGCCGTTCAGGTAATACTTTCTCCTTCACAAGCTGTTGGCTTTGTTTTTTCCCTGAAAGAAGCGGTTAGAAAAAATTTAAAAAAAGAGCTCCTCGATAATAAAATTTTAAACGAATTATTACTGTTTGAGTCAAAAATCGACGAACTCGGATTAATGGCATTTGAAATTTTTGTAAAATGCAGGGAAAAGATTTACGCACTTAAGGCAACTGGTGAGAGGGAAAGGGTTTACAGGGCATTTAAAAGAGCGGGTTTAGTATCTGAGATTCCGGACGGCAAACCAGATGGCATGATAAATTTTTTAAAATCAGATAATGTTGAGGTTGAACCTCTAAGTAAAGGTAGTTGAAGCTTTAAGTGAAAAATGCTCAATAAGCTCTCAATCCGAGTTTGAGTATGTTGCAATTTACAGGCGTGTTTATTTTTATATTTAACTGAATTCATATTAAAGTCGCTGTGAAACTAAGTAGCGAGGTAATGCTAAATGAATAAAAAGTATATGTATTCACTCTTAGCGGTTATTGTTTTAATTCTGCTTCCATATGTTGGCGTCGAGGCGGCAGGGCTTCAGGTTTTGTTTGGTATCATTATACCTTATCTTGCCGTGCTGATTTTCATTATTGGATTTATATATCGTGTAATGGACTGGGCCAGTTCGCCGGTTCCATTCCGTATCCCCACTACATGCGGACAGCAGAAATCACTTCCCTGGATCAAACAGAATAAAATAGACAACCCGTTTACCACCGGTGCTGTTATTATCCGGATGGCCCTGGAGATTCTGTTTTTCCGTTCATTGTTCAGGAATACATCGATAGGGTTGAATCAGGGTCCTAAGATCTCCTACGTGTGGGAAAAGTGGTTATGGATTGTCGCATTGGCATTCCACTATTCTTTCTTAACTGTGCTGATAAGGCATTTGCGGTTTTTTCTTGAGCCCGTGCCCGTATGGTTACAATGGCTGGAAAAAATTGACGGATTTTTTCAGATAGGTTTGCCTGGGCTTTACATGTCCGGCGCAGTTCTTCTCGCTGCTGTAACCTTTCTGGTCCTAAGAAGAATCTATCTTCCACAGGTAAGATATATTTCCCTTGCAGCCGATTTTCTTCCACTTTTCCTCATTATCAGTATAGCTATTACAGGCATTCTCATGCGCTATTTTACCAAGGTGGATGTTGTGGGTATTAAAGAACTCGCAATGGGTTTGGCAAGTTTCCATCCTGCAATTCCGGATGGTATAGGAGCGCTTTTTTATATCCACCTGTTTCTTGTTAGTATTCTTTTCATATATTTCCCTTTTAGCAAGCTCATGCATATGCCAGGGGTATTTATGAGCCCCACCAGAAACCTGCCAAACAATACCCGCGCTAAAATGCATATCAACCCGTGGAATTACCCTGTTAAGGTTCACACATATGATGAATATGAAGATGAATTCAGGGAAAAAATGAAAGAAGCCGGACTTCCACTGGAAAAGGAGTAAGTCAGAAATGATAGATTCAAAAGAAAGAGCATCAAAACTAAGTTATCTGCCTCCAAAAACCGACTGGATGGATACCCCTACCGTATATAAAGAGGGGATGTATTGCTATGCTGCTAAACCGAGCAGACTCGAATATATGGATGCTCCCTATCCGAAAGATTGGAGTTGCATGGATGAAGACTGGCAGTTGCCGGAAAACTGGAAAGAGATTATTCTTGAAGGGATGAAGGAACGGCTTGAAAAATATAGAACCTTTAAGATCTTCATGGATATCTGTGTGAGGTGCGGAGCATGTGCTGATAAATGCCATTTCTTTATCGGGACAGGCGATCCCAAAAATATGCCTGTTTTAAGGGCTGAGCTTTTACGTTCGGTATATAGAAATAATTTCACAAAAGCGGGCAAGATTCTGGGAAGAATTGGCGGCGCAAGGGAGCTTACCATAGATGTTTTGAAAGAGTGGTGGTATTATTTCTTTCAATGCACTGAATGCAGGCGTTGCTCGGTATTTTGTCCTTATGGAATCGATACAGCAGAAATCACTATAATAGGAAGAGAGCTTCTTAATCTTCTCGGCCTTAATATAGACTGGATCGCTGCGCCGGTGGCTTTTTGCTTTAGAACCGGCAATCATATGGGAATTCAGCCTCATGCATTTGTTGATATGCTCGATTTTTTCACAGATGAAATAGAAAATGTCACAGGCGTAAGAATGGAGCAGACTTTCAATAAAAAAGGGGCGGATCTGCTTTTTATCTGCCCATCAGGTGATGTGTTTGGCGATCCGGGGACATTTACATGTATGGGATACATGATACTCATGCATTATTTAAGGGAGGTTCACGGGCTTGATTGTACATGGAGCACATATGCTTCAGAAGGAGGAAACTTTGGCCTGTTTACTTCTCATGAAACCATGAAAAGGCTTAACGCAAAAATGTATGCTGAGGCTGAAAGGCTTAAGGTAAAATGGATTCTTGGAGCAGAATGCGGGCATATGTGGCGGGTTATAAACCAGTACATGGTTACTATGAACGGCCCTGCCGATTTTCTTGAGGAACCGGTCAATCCATTAACCGGCACCAAGTTTGAAAATGCAAAAGCCACCAAGATGGTTCATATCACTGAATTCCTCTCAGACCTTATCCAACACAAAAAGCTTGATCTCGATCCAAGCCGGAATGATCGTTTAAAGGTTACTTTTCACGATTCCTGCAATCCAGCGAGGGGCGCCGGCATACTTGAAGAACCCCGGCATGTCATCAAAAACGTTTGCAATCATTTTTATGAGATGCCCAGAAACTGTATAAGGGAGCAAACCTTTTGCTGTGGCTGCGGGTCTGGGCTGAACGCCGGAGAAGATATGGAACTTAGGATGACCGGCGGTATGCCGAGAGGCAATGCAGTAAGATATGTTAATGAACTACACGGCGTAAACACACTTGCCTGTATATGCGCTATTGACAGGGCAGTACTTCCCACACTTATGGGCTATTGGGCTCCTGAAGTGGATGTTTGCGGTATTTCTGAGCTGGTAGCAAATGCATTAATTATACCGGGAGAAAAAGAAAAAACAGAAAACCTGCGCGGTGAACCAATATTGCGAAAAGATGTTGAGCCCGATGAGTGGTATACACGACCCGATTTTCCGGGCCGAGAAGAATGATGATTTTCAGTAATGGAGGATGGAACGGATGAATGATAAAAACATAATCATCACCGGTTTGATCATTTTTTTTGTATTCTTGACATTTCCTTTTTGGTATAACTTGGGAAAAGCATCTCCTGTGCCTGAGCCAAAACTGACAGACAAGGCAAAGGCTGCAAAAGAATGTGTTGAGCCGAAAGAGTATATGAAGGTTGAACACATGCAGATACTCGATATCTGGAGAGATGGTGTCGTTAGAGAAGCCAACAGGGTTTATATAAGCAAAAAAGGCAAGAGGTTTAACATGAGTCTTTCCACGGGAGACGATTCATGTATGGGATGCCATTCCAACAAGGCCGAGTTTTGTGATAAATGCCACGATTATACATCGGTAACACCTTATTGCTGGGATTGCCACATAGAGCCGCCAAAGGAGAAGAAGTGATGGAAAACAGCAGAAGAAGCTTCTTGAAATTAGCTGGTATTTCAGCCATTGGTTTAGGGACAAAGCCGGTTCTGGACGCATTTGCTTCATCTGAAGCTCATGGCGAAAAACACGGACCTGAAATATTTCCGAATCAGGAGGCGCTGACAGCAAAAAGATGGGCCATGGTCATAGACACCAGAAAGTTCGAGTCGGAAGCGGACCTCGATCCGATTATTGAGGCCTGTAACAAGATCCACAATGTTCCAAAGTTTAAAGAGAAAAGGCACGAAATCGACTGGATATGGGTTGACGAGTTTAAACATGTCTTTACAGATTTGGAACATGAATTTGTTGATGACAGGCTAAAGCATTTACCATTTCTTGTTCTTTGTAACCATTGTGAAAATCCTGCGTGTGTAAGAGCCTGTCCGACCAAGGCAACCTTTCAGCGGGAAGACGGAATTGTTCTTATGGACTTTCACAGGTGTATTGGATGCAGATTCTGTATGGCTGCATGTCCTTATGGGTCAAGAAGTTTCAATTTCAGAGACCCGCGTCCTTTTATCAAGGAAGAAAATAAGGCATTTCCCACAAGAATGAAAGGGGTTGTTGAAAAATGCAATTTTTGCGCTGAAAGGCTGGCTGTTGGAAAAATGCCCGCCTGCGTGGAAGCGTCAAATGGAGCAATCGTTGTTGGGGATCTTCACGATCCCGACTCTGAAGTAAGAGAGTTATTGAAAAATAATTATACAATTCGTCGCAAAACGCACCTTGGCGCAGGACCGGCCATCTACTACATAGTATGAGGTTATTATGCTTGAATTAGCTTTTAAAGGTGGCAAAAAATACTGGGGATTGATTATAGGGTTGCTCGTTCTTATGGGCATTGCTTTTGGTTTCTGGCTGTGGCAGCTTAGTTTCGGCCTTGGAATTACAGGCATGAGCAGGGATGTTTCATGGGGTTTTTATATTGCCCAGTTTACATTCCTTGTCGGTGTTGCGGCAGGAGGCGTTATGGTGGTTCTTCCATACTACCTTCATGACTATAAAGCTTTCGGCAGAATTACCATTTTAGGGGAGTTCCTGGCTATCGCCGCTGTTATCATGTGTCTTATGTTTATTATCGCAGATCTTGGACAGCCGATGCGCGCTATTAATGTTATATTCTATCCAACGCCGGGTTCCATTCTTTTCTGGGATATGATCGTTTTAAACGGGTATCTTTTGCTTAATATCATTGTTGGCTGGAATGTGCTTGAGGCGGAACGGAATAATATAAAGTACCCAGGCTGGGTAAAAGCGCTGGCAATTTTTTCGATTGTATGGGCTCCTCTTATTCATACTGTTACGGCATATCTTTACTGCGGTTTGCCGGGCAGGGGGTTCTGGTTAACCGCTATCCTTGCTCCGAGATTTCTTGCTTCCGCTTTTGCCGCAGGTCCTGCACTATTAATCCTTTTGAGCCTGATAATAAGGCGGGTAACAAAATTTGATCCTGGCAGGGAGCAGATTCAATCTCTTGCCAAAATCGTCACATATGCGATAATAATTAATGTTTTCTTCTTTCTCTGTGAAGTTTTTGTAGTATTTTACAGCAGAATACCGAGTCATATGGATCATATAAAATACCTTTTTGTAGGACTTCACGGCCATAGTGCATTGGTTCCATGGATGTGGACATCAATATTGTTTATGGTGACATCAATTATTCTCCTTGTTATTCCTGCAACCCGCAAAAATGAAGCTGTTCTGGCTTTTGCATGCGTGATACTGTTCATTGGAACATGGATTGACAAAGGGATGGGAATGATTTCAGGCGGTTTTGTGCCCAACCCGCTTCATCATGTTGTTGAGTATGTTCCTACAATACCGGAACTAATAATTACACTTGGAATATGGGCAACAGGATTTTTTATATTAACTATTCTTTTCAAGATTGCCGTTACTGTTAAAGAAGAAGTTTCCGGCGTGTAAACAAAATATAACAGTTTATAAAAGTTTAAAGGGTTCAGACTGTGACGGTTTGAACCCTTTTCTTATTTGTAACCGCTGCTCACCGCAGAAAATATATAATCCTGAGTTTTTCGCAAGACATGCCAGTGTCATATTCAGTTGCGATGCAAGCTCAACCGCCAGGGATGTGGGGCGCGATATTGCAAGAATGACAGGAATATGAGCTCTTGCAGCTTTCTGGACAAGCTCATAACTGATACGGGAAGAAAGTATTAAAAAGGAAGCTTCGTTAAGAGTGCGATCAAGAAATAATTTTCCTATTGCTTTATCAACGGCATTATGGCGGCCGACATCCTCAGCTACAGACAACAGGCTGTAATCCGAACCAAACAGCGCTGCAGCATGAGATGCATGTGTATGGTGGCGTAATGGTTGATGGTCTGAAAGTTTTTCAAGACAGTCGAACGCCATTTTTATATCTATTTCGGTTTCATCCTTAAAAGGATGAACTTTTTGATAAAGATTGTTCACCATCTCCCTGCCGGAAAGGCAGTGATCCGGCCTATCTCTTTGTTTGTCAAGGAGATGAGATATTTTAGTTGCTCTTGATTCGGTCAGGGTAATGATTACCCCGCTGGTATCGGTTTCGTCACAAAATGACAGTGAAGTAAAATCATCAGGTTTTTCAATGATTCCCTCACCAAGGCAGAAACCGGCCGCATGCGGTAACTCATCACCCGGAGTGCGCATTGTAATTGAATACAGGTTTTCTTGAACATATATTGATAGAGGTTCTTCGCCAACAAGTTTGTGGTTTAAAGACATACTGGTTTTATCATCTATAAATATTACCTGACGGTTTGAAAAGATATTCAATTAGACCTCCTTTTTTCTTTATTTTTCGTAATCATCACAATAAAATATGATTTGTGCTTTTATGTCAAATTAAAACATAAATACAAATTTAGCTTGACAAATAATGAATATATATTAACATAATTCTTTTTAAAACAGCAGATTTGATAATTATCTGGATGGCCTCAAAAAGGTTAAATTTTGTATAAAAAACGGAGAGTTAAATAAAATGTACGCTATAATTGCTTCTGGCGGGAAACAATATAAAATTCAGGAAGGGGAAATTTTAAGAGTAGAAAAAATTTCAGGAGAGCCTGGAGCCCCTGTTTCTTTTGACAGGGTGCTCATGTTTTCAGATGGTGAGAATGTAAGTATCGGCAGGCCTGTTCTGGATAATATTGTTGTTCGAGGGCACATAGTTGAGCAGGGCAAAGCTAAAAAAATCATTGTTTTCAAGTACAAAAAACGGAAGGGATACCGACGGAAGCAGGGGCATCGTCAGCAGTTTACCGCAATCAAAATCGACAGTATTGAAACCTGATGGCGTCATAAAAAAATGAATTTACCACAGAGCGCACTGAGAACACGGAGATAATTATTTAAAATGGCAGGACAGCCTCTGTGTTCTCCGTGGACTCTGTGGTGAAAAATCGACTTTTTAGGAGTTTATCAGGTATAATTTTTAAATATATTTTTATTTGCAAGGAAGTGGAATAATGGCACATAAAAAAGCCGGCGGCAGCTCAAAAAACGGTCGCGACAGCAACGGGCAAAGGCGTGGTGTTAAACGATATGGCGGAGAAAAGGTAAGGTCCGGCAATATACTGGTTCGCCAGCTCGGGACAAAGATTCATCCAGGGGATAATGTTGGAATGGGTCGGGATTATACATTGTTTGCCACTGTTGACGGGATTGTTGCTTATGAACGAATGGGCCGTTCGCGCAAGAAAGTAAGTGTTTATGCAGAGTGAAATTCATTGACGAAGCGATTATCACTGTTCAGTCCGGGGATGGAGGTCGCGGATGTGTAAGTTTCAGACGTGAGAAATTTATACCCCGCGGAGGACCGGATGGAGGAGACGGGGGCAAAGGCGGTGATGTTGTTTTTGTTGCAACATCACGAAGACGCACTCTGTATCAGTTTCGATACAAGAATATTCTGAAAGCTAAAAACGGCGCCGGCGGACAGGGCAAAAAAAAAGCGGGTAAGAACGGTGAAGAACTTAGAATAGAAATTCCCATTGGTACCCTGGTCTTTAATGCCGGAACCGGTTATCTGATAAAAGATTTTGTTAAACCCGGCGAAACCTTTATAACAGCAAAAGGCGGCAGAGGCGGCCAGGGAAATACACGTTTTAAATCGTCAAAAAACCGCAGTCCACGGTTTGCCCAGCCGGGTGAACCTGGCGAAACACTGACTCTGAAAATAGAACTTAAACTCCTTGCGGATGCAGGCATTATCGGCCTTCCAAACGCAGGAAAATCCACCCTTATCAGCGTAATTTCTTCAGCGCGACCCAAAATAGCCGGGTACCCCTTTACAACACTTACACCCAACTTAGGCGTAGTTCAAACAGGGCTTAAAGAGCCTTTTCGGGGAGAACCTTTTGTAGTCGCTGATATACCAGGATTGATATCCGGGGCGCATAAAGGAGCCGGGCTTGGTATAAGATTTCTAAAACATATAGAGCGAACCCGAATCCTTATTCATCTTATCGATATATCATCTATTGACACCAACCATCCCCTTGATGTTTATAATACTATAAACATGGAACTGGCGCTATACAGCAAGAATCTTGCAAAAAAGCCTCAGATTGTTGTATTAAATAAGCTTGATATTCCAGGCGCCAAAGAAGCGGCAGATGTTTTTCAATCCGCTGCAAAGGGAAAGAAGATAGAGTTAATTTCCGCCATTACCGGAAAAGGGGTTGACCATTTAATATTACGGATACTTGAAATATTAGATAAAACCTATGAATAAAATCAGAAAATCATGTTTTGATTGCGCAAGACGTGTTGTAGTTAAAATCGGCAGCGGAGTTCTCACCGAAGATAACAGGTTGAACCTGAAAGTTGTCAGGTCTATCAGCAGGCAGATTTGTTGTCTTATTGATGGAGGAATGGAGGTTATCCTTGTTTCATCCGGAGCTATGGCATCAGGGATAGGAAAAGTCGGCCTTTCCAAAAGGCCGGATGAAATTCCCAAAAGGCAGGCAATTGCCGCTGTTGGTCAGGCTGGACTTATCATGGAGTATGAAAAGGCATTTGCCGGATATGGGAAAAAGGTGGCTCAGATTTTGCTGACCAGCGAAGATCTCAGCAGCCGAAAAAGATACTTAAATGCTCGAAACACTTTAAGCACATTGTTGTCATGGCAGATTGTTCCGATTATTAACGAAAACGATACCATAGCGGTGGAGGAGATTAAATTCGGTGATAATGACAATCTTGCCGCCATGATTACAATGCTGATGGATGCCGATATTTTAATCAATCTTACCGATATTGACGGGCTTTATAATAGAGATCCTCGCAGCAATCCTGATGCAGAGCTGATTCCGGTTGTATCAATAATAAAAAAGAGCATTGAAAAGCTCGCGAGCGATATTCCAGGCGCCCTCGGAACCGGGGGAATGATTACAAAGATAAATGCTGCCAAAAAGCTCACTGCAGCAGGGATACCCATGGTAATTGCCGGTGGTGCAAAACCTGATATTTTGAAAAAAATTTTTTCCGGAAAAGAGAATGGAACCTTTTTTGTTCCGAAAAAGAAAAAGCTTGCAGGACGTAAATGCTGGATCGCTTATAGTTTAAAATCCAGGGGTGTTATAAAAATTGATAGCGGCGCAGCATCCGCAATACTTAAAAAAGGCAAAAGTCTTCTTCCAGGCGGTATTATTGGTGTGGAAGGTGAATTTAGTGTCGGAGCGCCTGTAGAATTTAAAAAGGATGATAGCAGGACACTGGGGACAGGCCTTGTCAACTACAGCGCGGCCGATATACGTAAGATTATGGGGCTCAGATCAGGCAAAATTAAGGGGTGTCTTGGATATAAGCCTTATGATGAAGTTATACATAGAGACAACCTCGCTATTACATATTATGATTGATAAACTACTCAGGTGGATAGGCTGAAGGCTGAAGACTGTTAGGGAAAAGTGCTTTTTAAACTTTTTATGAGTTCACCAGAATTAATATTTTTATAATTTCTTCGTGTTCTTCGTGGTAAAAAAAGATATTTTAAGGAGGAAAAATGTCTGTTGAATCAACGATTCTGGAAATGGCAAAAGCCGCACGATCCGCTTCAATAGAGATGGCAAAATGCCCGTCGGTTATAAAAAACGGAGTTCTTATCGGGCTTGCCGGTAAAATTGAAAAACAGGCTTCATATATAAAAGAAGAAAACAATAAGGATCTTTTACGCGCAAAGGAGATGGGGCTTTCAAATGCAATGATTGACCGGCTCACTGTATCTGATTCGACTATAAAATCTATGGCTGATGGTCTGAGGGAAGTGGCGCAGCTTGACGACCCTGTCGGCTCTATGAGCAAAACATGGATAAGGCCCAACGGCTTGCAGGTGGCGCGTATGCGCATACCTCTTGGCGTTATCGGCATAATTTATGAATCAAGGCCAAACGTTACCGTAGATGCCGCCGGCCTTTGCCTGAAAGCAGGAAATGCGGTTATACTTCGCGGCGGTTCCGAGTCGCTCCATTCTAATCAGGCATTAGCCGGAATTATAGGCCATGCGCTTGTTGAAAGCGGTCTTCCGGTGGCTGCGGTCAATGTTGTGCCGGTCAGGGACAGGGCGGCTGTCAAAGCGCTTTTAGAGCAGGAAGAATTTATTGATCTTATTATACCGCGGGGCGGCGAGGGTTTGATCCGTTTTGTAGTGGAAAATTCAAAAATACCTGTATTAAAACATTATAAGGGCGTATGCCATGTGTATGTTGATGATAGCGCGGATCTGTTTATGGCTGAAGAGATCTGTTTTAATGCAAAGGTTCAGCGTCCCGGTGTATGCAATGCCATGGAGACAATGCTTGTTCACAAATCAGTGGCCCGGGAGTTTTTGCCGGTCATGGAAAAACGATTTGTTAAGGCGGGGGTTGAAATCAGGGGCTGCCCTGAAACATGCCGTATTCTGCCGGAAGCAATAAAGGCGGCGGAAGAGGACTGGCCGGCCGAATATCTGGATCTTGTTATTGCTGTAAAGGTAGTGGAGGATATGGAACAGGCCATCGCACACATGGCAAGGTACGGTTCCAGCCATACGGAAGTCATCGTTACATCAGACTATGAGAGGGCCAGGCGTTTTATACGCGAAGTCGATTCTTCGGTTGTGCTGGTTAATGCTTCAACACGGTTTAATGATGGCGGGGAGCTTGGCTTGGGAGCCGAAATCGGCATAAGCACTTCTAAATTGCATGCTTTCGGGCCAATGGGATTAGAGGAGCTCACAACCACCAAGTTTGTGGTGTTCGGGGATGGGCAGATAAGGCCATAAGTAAAGGTTCATGGGTTCAGAGGTTCAAGGTTCTGGGTTAAGGAATGGTACGAAACTTGAGTTGATTACTCAAGTTTCGCACCCTTTAATTTAGCCAAAGCGTTAGACGGTAAGGGCTAAAAATAAATTTTAGAGCGAAATATACTGCCTGTGGTTTTTACAACGGCGCCAATCAATAAATATAAAATTGATGCCTGGCGCTTTATTAAATTCAATAAGTTATATCTCCTTTGCGCCTGATCGTAATTTATGTTGCACAGGATGTTGTTTACAAAATATAAGCAAATGATTTCGCTGTAAAAATGTTATTTTCAACCCTTACCGTCTTGATATTGATAGAAATCAAGGGTGCGAAACTTGAGTGATTATATTGAAACAGGCGATGGGCAATGCGTATAGGACTGTTTGGCGGCACTTTTAATCCGGTTCACAACGGACACCTTAAGGCTGTTTATGAGGTGCAAAAAAGGTTTGCCCTGGATAAAAGCTATATTATCCCTTCTGCTATTCCACCTCACAAAAAGCAAGACGGTGTTGTTGATGCAAAAGACCGTATTGAAATGATACGTCTTGCTGTTTTAAACAGTCCGGACATTATGGAATCGGTTGTTATTTCCGATGTTGAGCTGAAACGTTCAGGGCCTTCATATACTATTGATACTGTTCTTCATTTTAAGTCCATATTGCCGGAAGACAGCCGGATCTATTTTATCCTGGGGCTTGATGCTTTCCTTGAAATAGATACATGGAAATCTTATATGGATCTTTTCCTGCTTACTTCCTTTATCGTGATTACCCGTTTCCCTGCAAAACAAAATGATATATCAATAATGCGGAAATCCCTTGAAAATTATCTTCAAAACAGGATATCATTAAATTATAAATATTCCGATTCAGAATCATGTTATGTAAATAACGAAAGAAAACCGGTTTTTTTCTTTGATGTAAATCCGCTAAATATTTCATCAACCAGGATCCGCAGACTTATCAGCCAGGGCAGGTCAATCCGTTTGTTTGTGCCTGAAAAGGTAGATGATTTAATAAAAACCAAAGGGCTTTATCTATGACCGACGATCTTGATCCATCTCTTGATTTATATGTCCAGGCAGTCCTGAGCAAAAAAGCAATCAATCCTGTTATACTTGATGTCCGGGGATTAACCTCAGTAGCGGATGTTTTTATCATTTGCAGCGGGCGTTCAAACCGGCAGGTTACCGCAATTGCGGAATATATTCAGCTGGATCTTAAAAAAGAGCATGGAATAAGACCGTTAAGTGTAGAGGGGCTCAAGGAAGGGCACTGGGTTTTGTTAGACTATGGTCATGTTATTATACATGTATTTTATGAACCTGTTCGTAATTTCTATAATCTTGAGGGGCTTTGGGTTGATGCAAAACGGATAACAACCAAGAGCATGGTGAATTCATTTGCTCCGTAGTAAAATGAGTTTGTGAAGTTCCGATTAATAAGAGGATTGGAAGCAAAGCCATATGATAAAGAATAACAGACCGTGCATGTTGATGATTCTGGATGGATGGGGGATCGGCCCTGATGGTGATGGTAATGCTGTTTATCTTGCCAGGACTCCCTGCCTTGACAGGCTCAAGAAAGAATATTCCAGCACAAGGCTTCTGTGTTCCGGTGAAGCAGTCGGGCTTCCAAAAGGGTTCATGGGCAATTCCGAGGTGGGGCATCTTAACATAGGCGCAGGCAGGATAGTCTATCAGGATTTGCTTAGAATAAATATGGCTATCCGTGATGGTTCATTTGCTGAAAATAATGCGCTGAATTCGGTAATATCCAAAGTAGGGGATAATAATTCGGCGCTCCATCTAATTGGGCTTTTGTCGGACGGCGGTGTGCACAGCCATATAAATCATCTGTTTGCCCTTCTTGATCTTGCTAAGAATAAAGGACTTACCAGGGTTTATGTGCATGCGATAACAGATGGCCGTGACACACTCTCCGACAGCGGCGCAGGATACCTGCAGGACTTGCAGGAATATATCGATAAGATCGGCCTGGGCGCTATTGCAACTGTTTGCGGTCGGTTCTATGCAATGGATCGAGATAACAGATGGGAACGTGTAGAAAAGGCTTTTCGTCTGTATGCGCTGGGTGAAGGGATAAGGGAGAAGAATCCTGTAGAAGCGGTAAAAAAAGCATATATACGGGATGAAACAGATGAATTCATTCTCCCGACAGTAATAACAGGAAAAGATGAAAAAGCCACAGGGGTTGTTAAAGATGGAGATGGGATTATTTTTTTTAATTTTCGAGCTGATCGCGCAAGGGAGATAACGCATGTTTTTACCGACCCGGTTTTTGATTCCTTTGAAAGGAATGGCTTCCCAAAACTGTGTGAATTTGTCTGCATGACTCTGTATGATGAAGTTTTTACCCTGCCTCTGGCTTTCCCCCCTGTTCATATAGATGACATCCTCGGCGAGGTAATAAGCAAAAAAGGGTTAAGACAGCTTAGAATAGCAGAGACAGAAAAATACGCCCATGTAACTTACTTTTTTAACGGTGGGGAAGAAAAGCCTTTCCCCCTTGAAGATCGATGCCTTATCCCGTCGCCACGCGAGGTTCCGACTTATGACCTGAAGCCGGAAATGAGCGCTTTTCTGGTGACAGAGGAGGTACTTTCAAGGCTTCAATCAAATGTTTATGATCTGATGGTTTTAAATTTCGCGAACCTGGACATGGTAGGCCATACAGGGATTATTGATGCTGCAATCAGGGCGTGCGAAGTGGTTGACGGGTGTGTAGAAAAAATTGTTGCGGAAATTCAGGCCATGGGCGGCGTTGTTTTGATTACAGCAGATCACGGAAATGCCGAAGAGATGATAGATGAACATGGGCATATTCATACAGCCCACTCACTTAATCCTGTTCCCTTTATTCTAATTGATGAAAAGCAAAAGCATGTTAGCTTAAAAACAGGTATTTTAGCAGATATTGCGCCGACCATTCTTCATATTATGGGCATAGATAAATCAGAAGGAATGACCGGAAAATCTTTGCTTGGAGGATAAGATGAAGATAACCATTATATATGATAATGAAGCATTTAATAAAAAACTTGCAGGTGACTGGGGATTTTCCTGCCTGATAGAGGTGTTTGACAGGAAAATTCTTTTTGATACAGGCGCAAAAGGCGATATTCTGCTTGAAAATATGAATAAACTCAATATAGATCCTTTAATTATTGATGAAATTTTTATTTCACATGAGCACTGGGATCATATCGGCGGACTTCCCGCTTTTCTTGAAATCAACAAAGCAAGGGTTTATATCCCTTATTCCTGCCCTGAACCGGGGAAAGCAAAAGAGGTGGTAAAGGTAAAAGAACCTCTTATGCTTCATGAAAATATATTTTCTACCGGCGAACTGAAAAATGCTGAGCAGTCTATTATCATAAAACATGATAAGGATGTTATCGTGGTTGCCGGATGTTCCCATCCGGGTGTTGGGGAAATACTTAAAGCAGCTTCAAAGCATGGAAGGGTCAGCATGCTCATTGGAGGATTGCACGGATTCAAAGAGTTTGATCTAATAGATGATCTAAAAAAGATTTGCCCAACCCACTGCACTCAATTCATAGAGAAAATCAAGACATCTTATCCTGATAAATATATTGAAGGAGGCGCCGGGAAGGTCATTACAATTTAAGCGCAAGGGGATGTTTTTCAAAACTTTCTTCCTGTGGCATGGATGATTTAATGATTAACGTTGTCTTTTCTTTAGGGGAAATATATGATTATTAATAAAGTTGAAGTCAGAACAAAAGGGAAAAATTACAGCGGCATTATTTCATTGACCCTTGTAAAAAAAGAGGATGGCTGGACATATGAAGTAGGAAATATGACTATGACCGGCGATGATTTGCCTTTAATATGGAGGACTAAAACGCGGGAACAGGCTTCAAGGAAACTCCGAGATATTTACAAGGATGAAATATGGGATTTTAAGATCATAGAATAAGTTACATGGAGGTTGGCATGCCTCAAAATAAGTTCCGCCCAAAAGTTGAAGAGCTATTGTCTTTTGCTGATGTTACAATCAATGGCGACCGTCCCTGGGATATCCAGGTTCATGATGATAAGCTGTATGCAAGAATTTTAGCCGAGGGTTCGATGGGTGTCGGCGAATCCTATATGGACGGCTGGTGGGATTGTTACAGTCTTGACCAGTTTTTTTATAAAGTTTTTATGGCTGGGCTGGATGCAAAGATCAAACCGCTTTCATATTTATTCGAAGCCGTAAAGGCTAAAATAGTCAACATGCAAAGGCGTTCCCGTGCTTTCAGGATAGGGCGGCACCACTATGATATGGGTAACGACCTGTACCGCTGCATGTTAGACAAGCGCATGATTTATAGTTGCGCTTACTGGGAAAAAGCTTCAAATCTCGACGAAGCCCAGAAGGCCAAGCTGGATCTGATTTGCCGCAAACTGGATTTAAAACCAGGCATGCGGGTGCTGGATATCGGCTGCGGATGGAGCAGAACCGCAAAGTTTGCCGCACGGCGCTACAAGGTTGAAGTTGTCGGCATAACGGTTTCCGACAACCAGTATCGGCTCGGGAAGGAGCTTTGCAACGGCTTTCCGGTTGAAATCCGCTTGCAAGACTACCGCAGCCTCGATGGAGTCTTTGACCGCGTCCTTTCAGTCGGCATGATCGAACATGTCGGTTACAAGAATTACGCTGAATTTATGCGTGTAGTTAAAAAACGCCTTAAGAAAGATGGACTCTTCCTGTTGCATACTATAGGTGGAAACCGCTCGGTTACAAGCACCGATCCATGGATTGATCGTTACATTTTTCCTGATTCAATGCTGCCGTCTGCAAAACAGTTGTGCGATGCTTTCAATGGATTGTTTGTACTTGAAGACTGGCATAGTTTTGGCGCTGACTACGACAAGACACTTATGTGCTGGTTTAAAAATTTCCATGAGAACTGGAATGTTCTGAAAAAAAGTTATGATGAACGTTTTTACAGGATGTGGAAATTTTATCTTTTGGCCTGTGCCGGATCCTTTCGTGCAAGGATGAATCAGGTATGGCAGATAGTTCTTTCTCCAGAGGGTGTTCCTGGCGGGTATCAGGCACCGCGTTGACCAAATAAAACAACTTAGACCGGAAATCTCTCGTTTGATGACTGCAGAACTCTTTTTCCGAAAATCAGCCTGGTTAAAACAGAAAAAGCCAGGTCGATTATGGAAGCGTATATTTCCACTTCAAGTTCCTAATTTTCAATAACTTCAGCCTTGAATGAATGACCCTGCCGCATAATTTCATGGGTATCCCCTTGCCACTGAACTGCCTTTTCCTTCTCCAAAAAATAATAAGGCCGGTGATATCTACAAGGTTATAATATGAGTCCATGAAATCCTATTCATACATTCTGCATCCGTCGTATTAATTGTTTACCATGATTGATATTGTGTGCTATATCAACTCTGATGAAAAAGAAACTCCCGAAAGGGAACAACTCCACCGCTAAACCAAAATCCAGGTCGTTGCGTCCTGATCGGGAAAGCCGTTCATTTCACAGGCGGTCCCCATGGAAAAAAGAGAAGAAAAACCTCCGGAGCGAGGATGCACCGGCAGCAGTCGGTGGTTCTGCATTGGATGACAGGTGGGACGTTTCCCAGTTCAGGGTTCCACAAGTAGAAGGCAGGTCCCGATTTCACGATTTCGATCTTCCCAATTCTCTGCTTCATGCCATATTCGATCTGGGCTTCGAGTACTGTACACCTATACAGGCTGAAATTCTTCCCAGCACCCTGTCCGGCAAGGATGCCAGCGGCAGGGCTCAAACCGGCACTGGAAAGACTGCTGCGTTTCTGGTTACTGTAGTCAGCCGGATACTGAAAAATCCTCTCCAGATAAAACGAAAACCAGGCACACCCCGAATATTGGTCCTTGCCCCTACCCGGGAGCTGGTACTCCAGATCTCCGATGAAGCTCGCCGGCTTTCCAGGTACTGTGGCCTGAAAGCAGTATCAGTGTTCGGTGGTATGAACTATGTAAAGCAAAAAAAGGAGCTGGCCGCCGGTCCTGTGGATATCATTGTGGCAACACCAGGCAGACTGCTCGATTTTAAGCACAACCGTGACATAACCCTTAACAAGATCGAGGTGCTGATCATCGACGAGGCTGACAGGATGTTAGATATGGGTTTTATCCCGGACGTTCGAAAGATCATCAACAGCACACCGGGAAAAGATAAGCGCCAGACGATGTTTTTCAGCGCAACGCTTACAGGGCAGATTACCCGTCTCGCCTCTCAATGGACCCGAAATCCAGTAACCATAGAGATCGAACCGGAACAGGTCGCTGTGGAAACCGTGGAACAGATCGTTTACATCGTAACATCCAGCGAAAAATTTGCACTCCTTTTTAACATCATCGACAAACAGAACATTAAACGGGTTCTGGTTTTCTGCAACAGGCGCGACGAGGTGACACGTTTAGCGGAGATGCTGACCCGCTATGGAATAAACTGCTCCGAGCTTTCCGGTGATGTTCCACAGAAAAAACGTATTCAACGTCTTGATAAATTCAAGGCCGGAAAGATACGGGTACTGGTAGCAACGGATGTAGCCGGACGCGGCATTCACATCGAAGGCATGGATCATGTTATCAACTTTACGCTGCCGCATGATCCTGAAGATTACGTACACCGGATCGGGCGAACCGGCCGGGCCGGCGCTACCGGCACTTCGATCAGCTTTGCTGATGAGGATGATTCTTTCTACATTCCAGCCATCGAGAAGTTCATTGGCTGCAAGCTGAGTTGCATCGAGCCGGAAGAAGAATGGCTTACCATGCCTAAACCGATTTTTTCAAAGAAAAAGAGCTTGATTGGCCGCAGGAAGAAGGTCTCCCAATCATTCCAAAGAGAAAAACCACACAGCCGACTGGCGAAAAAAAGACGCCCTCGCAACTTAAGTTAGCCAATATGTTATGAAACACATATTTGCATGGGTGTTATATACGTTCCCGATTGATATCGGGCGTCTGGCTGTAGGGCCGTTCCCCGAACAGGCCAAAACTCATTGATAACAGCATTAAATATGATGAACTCGTAAAAAGTCGAATTCATCAGGTGTTAAGTGTTAGGGGCTAAGATAAAACATTTAACTGTCATATCAAGCTCTTAACACTTAACACTGTTCGTAAAAAGTGGTTTTTGGACTTTTTACGAGGCCATCAAGGCAGACAGGGAAACAGGTTTTCTCTTCTCTTTAACACTTACTTATTGATCTTGATCTAAGCCATTAATTATTTTATGTTAAATATGATGGCGTCGTAAAAAGTCATATGTGAACGATATTAAGCAGTTTTGGAAAAAGATTAAAGATGCGTAAAGCGCCTGCTAATATTATAGTTTTTTGTATTATATTCCTTCTCATTATATGCCCCTGTGAGGTGAGAGGAGAAGAGGATAATATTAAAAGACAATTTGAATATGCAGAAAGTCTCTTCAAAGAAGGCGATTTTTACAGGGCTATAACCGAATACAAGAGATTTATCTTTTTCTTCCCAAAAGAAGAAAGGACAGAAAAGTGTTATTTCATGACAGGCAAGAGCTATTTCAAGGCAAAAAAATGGGCGGAAGCTGTTGATGCCCTGAAAGTCTTTATTGCCAGGTTCCCACACAGTTCAATGTTAAATGATGCCCTTTATCTCAAGGGGTCGGCGGAAAAAAATCTCAAGAAATATGATGATGCCCTTTCAACTTTTGAGAAGATAATAAAAACGAGTTCCGGGGAATACAGGAATAAGGCGATCTATCAGAGAGCTCTTGTTCTTGTTGATATGGAAGACTGGAAAAGGGCAAGTGAGACCTTTTTGAAGATTCCGGACGAAAGCGTTCTATCTCCTGCGGCAAAAACCTTCTCATCAGGGCTCGTAAATCTTGACAATCTTCCAAGGAAATCTCCTGTCACAGCAGGCGCTGTTGCTGCTATAATACCGGGCGCAGGCCACTTATACACGGAAAGACCACGTGATGCCCTTGTAGCCTTTTTGTTAAATGGAGCCTTTATCTGGGCGGCAGTTGAGCTTTTTAATGATGAAAACTATGCCGCAGGCGGCGTTGTTACTTTTTTCGAACTTGGCTGGTACTCCGGCAATATTTACAGTGCTGTCAGCAGCGCTCATAAATATAACAGGAGAGTAAAAGAAAAATTTCTCAAAAATCTCAGGGACAGGTGTTTTCTGTCCTATTACCATGACAATAAAAGTTCCTCCAATTGTCTGATATTAAGTATGAAATTTTGACTTTTCTTTGCGTCTTAGCGCCTTTGCGTGAGGAAATGAAGGATGCCAAATTTTGAAAAAAACTATCAAGTCTCTCATAATCTTGATTGTAGTTATAAGTTTGAATGTTCCCTGTTATGGAGGGGCTAACGATTCATTTGCGCCATGGGAGTTTAATAATTCAGGGCCGGAAGAAAAAGTTGGACCATCTTCCTCTCCCCCCGGACGTTTGTTGCAAGGCATTGAAATACTATGGAGACACATATCTTCGGTCGATGGTGATCGCTGTCCCATGCACCCCACATGTTCCGCATACAGCCTTCAGGTAATCAAAAAGCACGGTTTTTTCATTGGATTCATGATGACTGCGGACAGGCTCATCCACGAAGGCAGCGAAATGGACTATGCGCCACTTGTCAAAGCAGGAAATAAATACAAATTCTACGATCCAATCAGCAACAATGATTTCTGGTGGTAATTTTTTAAATCCTCGTCACCCTGAATACTTCTTCGATGGTGGTAATCCCTTCCATAACCTTGCGCGCGCCGTCCTGGAGCAGAGTGATCATTCCGAGTTTGACCGCTTCCTTTCCTATTTGATTTGTATCCGATGTCTTTAAGATCAGCTTTTTCAGTTTGTCATTAAGTACCATCATTTCAAAGATGGCTGTCCTTCCCCTGTAGCCGGTATTCATGCAGGCAGGGCATCCTTTTCTCCTGTAAATTTTACAGCCATCCGGTATGCCTTTATTCAAGCCGATTTTTACCAGCGATTGGTCATCCGGGATATATGCTTCCCTGCATTCAGGGCAGAGGACCCTTACCAGTCTCTGAGCTATGATGGCTATAACGGAAGATGTTATCAGAAACGGTTCTATTCCCATATCTATGAGACGGGTGACGGCGCTGGCCGCATCGTTGGTGTGGAGGGTGGAAAATACAAGGTGTCCTGTCAGCGAGGACTGGATGGCAATTTCAGCGGTTTCCATATCCCGGATTTCTCCTACCAGGATTACATCCGGGTCCTGCCTTACAATCGACCGCAACCCCTTGGCAAAGGTAAGATCAATTTTGGGATTTACCTGAATCTGTCCTATGCCTTCAATCTGATACTCTATGGGATCTTCTATGGTAATGATATTTATTTCCGGATGGTTTATGGTGGAAATGGCCGCATAGAGTGTCGTTGTCTTGCCGCTTCCTGTCGGCCCTGTCACCAGAACAATTCCGTATGGCGACCTGATAAGATTGTCAAGGATATTGAAACGCTCTTTGTCGATTCCCAGATCTATCAGCTTGAAAGCAGTATCTGTTTTATCAAGAAGTCTCAGGACAATCCTTTCACCAAAGGCGATGGGAATTGCTGATACGCGAATATCGACATTTCTGTCCCCGATTTTGATGTTGATTCTCCCATCCTGTGGAAGTCTCTTTTCGGCAATATTGAGCTTTGCCATGATCTTTATACGTGAAGCAAGGGGAGACTGAATTTTTTTCGGCAGGTTCAGGGCATTGTACAGTACTCCGTCAATCCGGTATCTGACGGTGAGTGAGCGCTGATAGGGTTCTATGTGGATGTCGCTGGCGCGGTCCTTGACAGCACGGGACAGTATTAGGTTGACCAGTTTTATTACCGGTGCATCACTGGTATCGTCTAAAAGATCGGCTGTTTCCTCGATTTCGGAGATAATGCTATCAGGAGATTCTTCTGCCATATCCTGAATAAACTCCTCGGCAGAACCGCTGCTCTGATCATAAGCCAGATTTATGGCGGAAAGGATGGCCGAATTAGTGGAAAGGATAATTTTAGCATCTTCCCAGTTGAGAATGCGGCGAAGGTCATCAATGGGTGGAAAATCAGACGGATCGTTTACCGCTATGAATGTGCCGTCCGTTGTTTCCATGGGCGCCAGCTTGTATTTTTTCAGGAATTGAATCGGGATTTTCTTTGTAAAATCAGTTCTGACATCCTTTGCAGGAAGTTCGGGCCGGAATGGGATATGCAATCGGATGCTCATCTCCCGGAGGAGATCTGTTTCAGTGGTATTGGTTGGTGGTGTCAAGTTTTTATCCTGGTTCAGGGTTCAGGGTTCAGGGTTCAGGGTTCAGGGTTCAGGGTTCAGGGTTCAGGGTTCAGGGTTCAGGGTTCAGGGTTCAGGGTTCAGGGTTCAGGGTTCAGAGTTCAGGGTTCAGGGTTCAGGGTTCAGAGTTCAAAGTTCAAAGTTCAAAGTTCAAAGGTTCTGCGGTTTTCTCATCTTCTAACCTTCTGACCCCTGACCCCTGACCTCTGACCTCTGACCTCTGTCTTCTGCCTTCCTTACTCCTTACGCTTTTTCTCGTACGTTTTGATCACGCCCTCTTCGACCTTATTGATGTGTTCCTGTTTCTCATCATATATTACTTTCGCCTCTGTGGGGTTTTCTACGATGCGGGGGGTGATGAATATGAAAAGATTCCTCTTTTCACGCGATTCGCTCTTATACTTAAAAAACCAGCCGAGTCCAGGTATATCTCCAAGGCATGGGGTCTTATACATAGTATTTGTTATGTCATCTCCTATCAGGCCGCCTATAACTATTGTATTTTTGTCTTTGATTGTTACAGTTGTTTTGGTTGTGCGTTTCAGCGTGGTGGGTCGTACAGTCTGCTGGCCTGCTTCCGTGACAAGTTTAGTGACTTCCTGGAATATGTTGAGGCGGACAAAGCGTTCCTGGCTGATTTGCGGGGTAATTCTCAGGGTTACACCCACATCCTTGTATTCATAGCTGCTGTAATCTGTACTGGAAGTTACAGAAGACGATTCTTGCCTGGTCTGATAAGGTACATTCTCTCCGACATATATCTCCGCCTCTTCATTGTCCAGCGTTAGTATCTGGGGTGTGGAAAGGATATGGACATCCTGGTCCTTCTGATAGGCTTGCAGGACAGCGCCCAGGTTTGGGAAATATATGTTCCCGATTTGGATTAGATCGCCGAACACGCCGAGAGAAAATCCGCTTGGGTAAGAAATGATACTATCAGTTGTATCCGTGATAGGAACCGGGGTAGGCATTATACCGGCGCCGGTAAATCCACCACCATATCCCTTGCTGCTGCCACTGTGGAACTTTTCACCACCCACCCATTCAGCGCCGATTTTGAATCCCTTGTCAACATTGACTTCCATAATAAGCGCTTCGATGTAGACCATAGGGCGTGGAATATCTAACTGCTTGATAATGCCCTCAAGGACGTTGTAATCATCTCTTTCCGCCGTGATGATGAGGGTGTTTGTGGCCTTGTCCGGCACAATGCTTATGTCTTTTGAGAGCAGGGGTGTTTTTCCTTTTTTGGTGTTTTTTGCGTCCTTTGATGGAATATTCATCAAGACCTTTGACAGGTCTTCGGCATCCGCATTTTCAAGGCGGTAAACACGCAGCCTTTCTTCTCCTTTAGGGACATCCTTGTCTAAAAGTTTTATGAGTTGCCTGATGCGAGAGGTATCATTTTCGCTGGCCAGGGTTATTATGGTGTTTGTGCGTTCGTCAGCCACAATCTTTATGGTTGACGCGATCGTGCCTTTTTTTTGCCTAACCGTCTTCTGGAATATCTGATTCAGCGATTTGGCAATTTCAGCAGAAGAAGCCCGCTCCAGCGGTATAACAGATATTTGTTCCTCTATCCCCTCAATGTCCAGGGCGCTTACTATTTTAAGAAGTCTTTTTATGTTGGAGAGCAGGTCGGTTACGATAAGCGTTCCAGTAGGGGGATAGGACAGGATAACGCTTGATTTGGATATCAGGGGCGCGAGAACCTTCTTCAGCTCATTGGGGTTTGCATAACTCAGAGAAATGATTTGTGTTACAACCTTGTCTTCGGGATCTATCGCCTCCATTTTCAGACGAGTCTCAATATTTTTTGTCCTTGCGTCTTTTGAAGGGACTATCTTTATGATATTTCCTGCCGGAACCACGCTGAATCCATGCACTTCCAGCACCGATTCAAATACCTTGTAGGCTTCTTTGACTGAGATTTTTTTCGGGGAGATTATAGTAACCTTTCCTTTAACCCCCTTGTCGATCACGAAGTTGCTGCCCGTCAATTCGCTGATAAATTTGATGAATACCCTTATATCGACATCGTCAAAATCTATGGTAACGTATCTGGCTTCTTCTTTTAGAGGCCCGGATTTCTTTTTTTCGATTTTCTTGACGGGAGAAATTTTTGGAGATTTTCTTTTCGGACTGACAATTTTTTTACTGGAGGTTGAAACTGTCTTTTCACCGCCAGTGACCCGCGCTCCCATTGTATTTCCAGACAGCAAAAGCAGGATAATACATGCTGATATAACAGCCAGTGACAGATTTCTCTTCAATAATATTTTCATATCAGGTTCTTCTTCCGATTACTTGATGCAAAGGCTAACTAACTTGAATTCTTATTTGATGCACTCGTAAAAAGTCGTCACTTCGGTGAAAATCGGAGTCCAGGCGATCTGTAACTACCTGTAATTACTGGATTCCGGCTTTCGCCGGAATGACAAAAGTGTGCATTTTGCGCCTTTTTGCGGCTATATATTATTTTATCATTCCATAATCTTTTTGTATGTTTCCGACCTTCTCAGTCCTTCCAGATCCTTATCATTTTTTGCCCAGTTTTTCACACTATTATTTATCGAGACAGCCATCTTCAGGTAGTAAAGGCTCTTTGAAATATTCCCCGACATGGAGTAGAGGCATGCCAGGTTGTAGTATGGATCGACATAGTCAGCCTTCAAGTCTATCGCTTTACTGAACATATCTGCAGCCTCTTTGTTTCTCTTCCGGTCCATGCAGATTACACCGAGGTTGTTTAGCCCCATCACAAATCCGGGGTCTCTAACGAGGATTTTTCTATACACTTTTTCCGCCATAGCCGGATTCCCATTTTGCTGATAATTCAACGCTTTGCTGTACAGATTTTTTACATCTTCCAGTTTCTCTTTTTCATTCAAAATTCGACCCGCCGCAACCGGGCGCGAGCACGGCGAGTGTTGAACGTTCGACCTGCCGCGACCGGGCGCTAGCACGGCCGGTGTTGGACGTTCGATGTTCGATGTTCGATGTTCATCTTTTTCTTTTTCCTGAATAACATCCATGCTGCTATTGCCTGTACCAGAAAAGGCATTGTATCTTAGCAGTATAAAGATCGGCAGTGCAAGCAGAATTAAAACAATCACACCGGCGGTAATCATCCATTTTTTTCCATGTCTGGTTCGGCGATAGACAGGGTCGGATATAATGTTGCCGTAGTGTCTATAAAGGCTGTCTTTTTCTTTCTGCACCTTTTTCAGGGCATCATTAATATAGCTCATTTTGTCAGGGTTCAGGGTTCAAGGTTCAGGGTTTTTACCTCTATAATTTTTCTGATTCTTGGTGCCTTCTGTTTTTGTGGCAAAACACCTCAGTAGTTACAGAAAATTCAGTATGTCATTTCTGAATATTATACCCGCCGATACCAGAATGGCAAGCGCAAGCAGGATTGCGAGAAGAAAGCCCCTTTTTCTGTGTCTGCCTTTCAGATAATTTCCGCCGATATCGTCAACTGCCTGTCTTATTATATTTTTATCGATAGATGAAATGCCCATGGTATAGGCTATGAGGAGCGCTCTGTCGCAGATTGCGTTAATGCGCCTGGGAATACCCTCTGCGTAGTTATGGATAATTTTGCAGACACCATCCGGAAATCGTAAAATCCCATTATTTCCGGCCGCTATTATCAGTCTGTGTTTTATGTATTGACTGACCTGGTCACTGTTGAGAGGCCTGAGGTCATACCTTACCGTGATCCTTTCGTTGAGTTGCCTTAAAGACGGCAGATCGAGGAGCTTTTGAAGTTCCGGCTGACCGAGAAGTGCTATCTGAAGCAGCTTTTCCCTGTTGGTTTCGAGATTTGAAAGCATCCGTATCTGTTCGAGGACGCTTAAGGGGAGGTTCTGTGCTTCATCTATCAGCAGGACTGCATTCCTGCCCGCGGCAAAATCTTTCAGGAGAAACGCATTCAGGGCGCTGATAAGACGTTTTTTAGTGGGCCTCCCCCTTTCTGGCTTGACTCCAAATTCCCGGTTGATTGTCTGTAGAAGCTCCATATCCGAGACAGCGGAGTTGAAAATCAGGGCGCTGTCAACCGATTTATCCAGAACGGACAGGAACGCTCTGGAGATTGTGGTTTTGCCTGTCCCGATTCCCCCTGTAATCAGAACAAAACCCTTTCTTTCATTTATCCCGTAGATCAGGTGGTTGAGCGCTTCCCTGTGCTGGTAACTCAGAAAGAGATATCTGGGATCGGGGGTCAGATTAAAGGGATTTTCTTTTAAGCCGAAATATGATGTGTACATGAGTAACGGTTTACGGTTATCGGTTTACGGTTCACAGTTCAGGGCTAAGGGTTTTAACGAGTAACAAATATGGATCAAGCCGACCGTGTCGGCGTACTATAGATCGAGTCCGCTGCCGCCGGATTTGCGTAACGTACGGCATCACGGATGCCTTGCTCAAAGTGTTTTAACGAGCAACGAGTAACCAGCGACGAGTAACTACTGGAAAACGTATTTCAGGTTCTGCGTTCTTCCTTTTCTTTTAATATTGAGGGTTATTGCAGCTCCGGATTTTAGCCCGTTGTACAGTTTCAGCATTTCATCCGGGCTTTTAATGGGCTGATTGTCAACGCCCTGTATAATATCACCGTTTTGCATGCCCATTTTCTGAAAGATGCTTTCAGGCTTTATTCTACTTACCATGAATCCGTCCGGCTTTCCTGAAGAAAAGTATGGTCTTATACGAACCTGGGCAAGTATTTTTTCCATGTTTTTAAAAGCGCTGTTAATATCTCTTTTGTTTACCTTTATTACGTTTTTAAATCCTCTGCCCTCTGCCCTCTGATCGCCTTCCTCCATCTTCAGTATTTCATCCCTGCCATCCACTCTCAAGACAACCATGCCCCTCATGATCCTGATGATGGTGGCCGAAGCGACTGCGTCTCCCTCTCTGAAAAGCCCATGCTTTTTTTCATTTTTTTCCTTGATAACTGCGAAGTCAAACTCTCCGGCCCCGGAAACGGTTCCAAGAAGGGACAGCCCCAGCTTTGTGTCTTCCAGTCCCTCAATATCGATCTTTATTTTTTCGCCTGCTTTATCAATTGAACCGAACAGGTTCCTGTCTGAAATCACCCTGTAGGTATTCAGAGACGGTTTTCTTGCAGCCTTGCGCCTGACAGTTTTTTGGCTGGATGTCTCTTCAGCTCGAAATCCGGAAAGTTTTGCCTCGACCGTCTTGTAAAAGATATCTACACACAGGTAAGACATGGCTGTTATTGCTGCAAGTATAAATATTATACGGTATCTAATCATCATGACAGAGTTTCCCTATGCCATTGCTATAAAATTCCAAATCCCAAGTATCAAATTACAAATAAATCCCAATATTCAATGACCAAAACATGTCCGCCAGAGCGCTTTGGCGGATTTAGGTCATTTTGATCTTTCAAGTATTGATGAAAGAATCTTTTTCAATTCATTTGCCTCCTGAATCAAACTTTTGGCTTCATCAGCATTCTTTAGACTATTCGTTTCATGAATTAACCTGAGCCAATAAGCACTTTCTTTTGCTTCCTTACGGCTTATTTTGATTCTCATCAGAAAGTCTTTTTTACTTAATGATTCGTTAGCTTCTCTATAATTAGCGCCTACTGAACCGGAGGCTCTTATCAATTGTTTGCCATCCTCGATATTTGCAATTGTTTTCGGCAATGTTTTAACAAAAAGCCTAACAGCTTTAGCAAATTGAAATGTTCTTTCTTCAAGATCATATACGGGTTTGGGATTTTGAATTTTGGTCATTGTAATTTATTTGATATTTGTTATTTATGATTTGTTATTTAATCCGCCTCCGGTGGAACTAAGATCACAGGAATTTCAATAAGTTGCAGAAATTCCGAGACGTTCAAATTATTTAAACCCCGGGATCGGTCTGGCCACAGTTCCCTTCAAAGTAGTTGAAACCTTTTTGTCCAGCGCTGGAATTTTTAGATCGCCCTTTATGGCAAGCCTGCTTTGCATAATATCCCTGTCAAGAAATATGTTGCCCGCAAAGGACCCGCTGAGCTGTTTTCCTGTTATGTCTAATCCGGTTATTTTAACGGTGCGGTTTTTAAGCGTTAATTCTGCCTCTGCTTTATCAAAGGCCAGCCCGTCAAAGCCTAACATGTTCTTCAGGAGTTGTATGTTTCCGTCAAGAAGTGTGATGTTTGCGCTGCCTGCGCCGTTGATAACCCCGTCCCATTTTCCATTATATAATATAGATCCACTGAGCCTGCCGTCAACATGGCGGCCCGCTGCCGTTTTTATGCAAGAACACTTTCCGAGGTTAATGTCGTTAAATCCGGTCGTTATCCTGACGGGGCCTTTGGTCGAAAAGCGGTTCGTGAAATTTATATCTATCCGCATGTTTCCCTCGTATGCGTCCGCATAGAGGAGGAATGACAGTTTGCCTGAGAGAAGGCTTGTAATGGCCGGCCGCAGTTTTAAGGTGTTCGCCATGAGAATTAAATCCGGCTTGTCCCTGAAGCTGACTTCAATGTTGCTTAGTTTTATGCCGGGCGGTAAACAGAGTTTCACAGAATCAACAAGAAGAAAGATGTTCGGATTGCCGCGCTCGACAATTGATCTGATATACCTTCCAGCGCTGTCCGAAGGGAAGCGAACATACAGAAAAAAAACAGTAATCAGTATGCCATATATCGTATATGTAATCCATTTTTTTGTTTTCATGTCACGGTTCACAGTTCAAAAGTTCACGGTTGTTTTTTCCAAATTGTTGAGCGAAGCGACATCATTATTCATCATTCGATGTTGGACGTTCGATGTTCGATGTTCATCTTTTAATCCCTTAATCTTCTCACTTTCTCATCATATCACCTTCTAATCTTCTAACCTTCTAAGTATGTAACCAGATGGATCAGCGCTGTCAGGTATTCCGAACTCCCCTTGCTCTGCTTTATCGAAATTCTCTTGATCCTGACCAGATTTTCAGGCGATTCTACAAGATGAAGATACTCGACAAGCTGCTTTAGTATGATATTTTCCAGCTTCATCTCCACGGACGATTCATTGTAGGGGCCTTTGTCCTTTGAGGTGGAAGGTTTCATATATTTTATGTTTGGTTTTACCCCGCTTCGGCCTGCCTGTTTTTCCAGAAAGGAAAACAGGGTAAAATCCCCGGGCCTGAGGGCAAGCACCTTTTTGATGTCCGACGAACCCTCTTTTAGCGATCTGTATTTCGAACTGAGAGAGACAAGCTCTTTCAGGGTCTTTTCCTTTGCCTGAATAGAACGTTTGGTCTTCTCCTTTGCCGCTAAAAAAGGAGACAGGATAAACTGGAAGATGATAAAAAGGGCAACCAGGGCAACTCCCGCAGATACGTAATACCTCTCTCGCTTTGTCAGCTTAAACTTAAATTTTGTCCAAAAATCCATAATTCTATCCTAAAATGCCTCACGCAAAGACGCAAAGACGCAAAAATTTTAAACCTCTAACCTCCGAGTAATGCAAGAAAATCAGAAGGTGAGAACATAAGAAGATTAGAAAAATAATCGGTCCAACCCTCTAACCCTCTAACCCTCTAACCCTCTAACCCTCTAACCCTCTAACCTTCTAACCCTCTAACCTTCTAATCTCTCTTCTCTTATCCCCATTCTCAAATCAACTCCGACCCTGGTTCCCTTTTTGATGAGGCTGGCCGAACTTATCGTAACATTTTTAAAATAGTTCGATTTACTGAGACAGTTTTTTATATTATCAACGCTGTTAAAGTTGTCGGTTTCACCTTTAATCTTCACCGCAGCGCCATCGAACGTGAAGCTCGTGATAAGAAACTCTGTAGATTCCGGAATAAGCCGGGAAATATCCTTCATGATATCCAGCGTCCCTATCCCTGACCCGGCTCTATTCAGCCCTGAGGAAGAATTTCCAGCCTCTGCAATCCTGACCTTCAACTGCTGTACGGGATCAACTATCCTTGTAACTTCAGGGCAGGTCTTTTTAAAGACGGCTGTTATTTCGTGTTTAAGTCTGTTCAGGTATGCCCTGTCATAATGGTAGTCTATGTACAGATCAACTCCAAACGCGCAGAGTATTATGAAAACAATCGCCGCGGCCCACTTAAAATCCTTTTGGAACTTCTCATATTTTTTTTTCGGCCCGAATTCTCCCCGGGCAAAATTAAATCCAGCGTTCTTCTTTGTTTCTCTGATTGCAAGGGCGAGAGCCTGGTTCGTCAGCATGGGTTTCCAGTTTTTTCCGGCCTCTTTTCCCATTGTGATATCGTCTGCTGCTGAGATATCGACTATTTCTATTGGAAGAGAAAAAAAAGTTTCCATCTCTTTCTGAAGAGGCGGGTAAAACCCTCCGCCTCCTGTAAGGAAGATCTTTTCGGGATCTTCTTTGAGATGACCTTTTAAGCTGAGGGATTGCAGCGTGTTTTTGACTTCAGAAAAGAATTTCCGGCACAGCACCGAAATTTCTTTTTCGGCTTCACCTGTAACGCCTGTTCTCTTTTTCTTTTCAGCCTCCGAAAACTCAATTTTAAAAGCCTTTGCAATGGCTTTTGTGATCTTTTCTCCTCCAAAGGAAAAGCGCCTGATGTGAAGGATTCCGCTTTTCCCAAAAATTACGCCTGTGGTATCTCTGTCGCCGATATCTAAAAGAAGCCCGCACCCCGTGTCAGTATGGCTGGTTAGAAGCCTTGAGGCCACGGAAACGGTATCTATGTCAATTATCGATGCTTCTACGTTGCATTTCTTGAGATATTTGATTAGATCGCCTGCGGCGGATTTGGTAACCGCGGCCGAGAATATATCCGTCTGGTCTGTCTGGTATGTAATAACGTAATCTGTCAGGACCTCATCTGCGGGGCAGGGGATGAGCGGTTCAAGTTCGTATGCAATGGTCTGGCTGATTTTCTTTTTATCATTGAAGGGAAGCTTTATATTGCGGAAGAAAAAGTCTTTTGAGGGAAGGGCGGTTATACATATACTGTCTGTGAATATGCCGCTTTCGAACAGTTTTTTCAGGGCCTCTTTTGTTCCGCCTTCCTTATCAATATTCACCAGATTTAGATCAGCAACTTCATATCCCCTGAGGCCGGCAGTAACCCGGACCGCCTTTATACTGCTTTTGCCGATATCAAGACCAAGAATTTTTTCCGGCATCAGTTTACCTTCCAGGAGAGTATTTTTATTGCTTTATCGTTGGTGTGCCTTTCGATTACTCCACTTACCCTTTTGCTCATATCATTCATATAACCTGTGGATGTGATCCTGAATATGTCGCTTTCCGTGGTTATCAATGATTGGGCTATGGTGATGCCGGCCATTCCATATACGTTCTTGTACCATAATGAGTCGGAAAGGTTGTTTTCTTCATCTCTTCGGAATTCATTCATATCAGAGATCATTTCATCGGTGATGTCAGCCGAAAGCGCTTTTAATATCAAGTTCGGAGCCGTATTGATGTTTATCCTTCCTTTGCCGTGAAGCGTGAGATATTTTGCAATGCCGGCTGTTTCGCCAGTGCCGTAAAACAAATCTTCAGTGATTCCCTTTATCATTAAAAGCTCTTCAATGCAATCCAGAGGGGCATTTTTACATGCATACGGGTTTTGCAGCCCGCTGTAGTGCATGTTTTCAGCGCCAAACTCGGTTATCTCGTCATCTTCATCAATCCAGTCTTTGACTGCATCCACAATATCGCGGGCCTGCTGCTCATCCAGATTAAATTCCGGCAGACTCAGAAATCTCATCAGGAGGCCTTCAATTTTCTTGCTGTATTCATTGCCGTCCACAAGGCTGTTAATTGAAATCTTACCGGATTCATCCTCAATATTCAACCGGAAATATTCACCATTAAAAAGGGTTTCTGAGCCCGCGGAAACCGATTCCAGATTTGCCCAGTCCTCGTTCATGGAATCCAGGTCTGTGATGTCTTCGATTAGAAGCGCTTCCCCCATGTAAAATCCGGACTTGGCAGCGCAGGCAGCCCTGATGCCGTCGCCAAGGTTAGCAGCCTCGTATATCTCAGACCTTGAGGAAATATTCAACTTGAGCGTGACAGCAATAATGACGCTGATCATAAGAATCACCAGCACTAACGCCACACCCCTCTCATTTAGAAGGATTTTTCTCATATAACTACTCAGGCAAAATCACAAATTCCAAGCATCAAATTACAAATAAATCACAAATTCCAATATTCAATGACCAAAACCATCCAGAACTACGCTATGGCGTGGTTTGGATTTTCGAATTTCGGTCATTGGAATTTGTGATTTGATATTTGTGATTTTTGTACTTCCAACAATGTTCAACGTTCGATGTTTATTTTCTCGTTCCTCACCACTTACAGCTCACTGCTCCACCTTCTGTTTCTTTTGTTTTTCATTCGACGTTCGATGTTGGACGTTCATCTTTTTTTCTTCTGTCCTCTTGCTCGTTCCCATGCTCCAGCGTGGGAATGCATACCATATTTGCGAAGCGAAGCGACAACCACATTCATCATTGGACGTTCGACGTTCATCCCTTCTGTCCTCTGTCTTCTAACCCACTAACCTTCTAACCTTCTAATCTCCTAACTTTTCCGCCATTGGCAGAAACACCTTTGTCATAAACCTGTATGGCCTGTCTTTGTCATCGGGATTTATAAAATTCATCAGTATGGATACGACAGAAGGGGCGCTGTCTTTCTGTGTTTTCAAGTCAGAACCCGAATCCCAGGAATCATACTCCTCCCCTTTGTCGTCATAAAACTTATATGTCAGGGACTGCAGTCCTTCACAGAGGATGTATCCACCCTCTCTCGAGATCTCCTCTTCTGTCTCTTCTGTTTTGTCCCGGTACAGATCATCCTTCCGTTTCAGGATGCAGCTCTTTTTCTCATCATCTTCCACAACGAAGTAGCTTATAGCGGCAATACCCGAAGACCTCTCGTCATTAAAGTTCAGATGGTCGGACGACAGAAATGATAGTTCCATGAAACTTTCCTTTTCAATCTCTCCGGAGACAAATCTGAAGGACCCCTTACGACTGCAGACAGACCCTATGTCTTTTGCCATCCTGTTCATTGCCGTCCTGGCCATACTGTAAATGTTATCTCCGCGCCGGGTGTCCTTCATTAGCCTGAAAGTTCCGGTATATGCGGCATATACCGTCGTCAGTACCGTCGTCAGTATGAATATGGCGATAAGTATCTCAATCAGTGTGAAGCCGTTTTTCTTTAATATTCGCATATTTTGTAACATTCTACTTTCACCACGGAGCACACAGAGAAACCCATTTTTTATGAGAGCAACGAGCAACAAATATGGATCGAGCCGACCGTGTCGGCGTATTATGGATCAAGCAAACCGTGTTTGCGTAACGTACGGCAACATGGTTGCCTTGCTCCAAAAATAAACCAGCAACCTTCTAATCCTCTATTCCTTTAACTAACCTTCCAACCTTCAGCCTAACAGCCTTCAGCCTATCTATAAAGCACCAGCCGAAACGAATTATTCGATGTCATTCTCTCATTTACAACCTTGACTTCGATCTTTTTCAGGAGCTCGATCTCTGTTTCCGTTACATCTACATGCCATGAATAGTCGGGGAAATCATCGCCGAAATCCCCGCTGTCGGAGACAACATTTTCCGGATCCGCTGCCTCGATTTCGGCCATTTTGCTCTGAGCTAAAAAAGATGCCGTGGTTTCAAATCTTGCCCTGCCTGCCATGGATATGCTCTGGGACTGGGATTGAAAAACCACAACGAGCGTTATGGCGAGGATAGACATGGCGATCATGACCTCAAGAAGTGTAAAACCTTTTTCATGTAAACGGCTAAACATAAATCCCTCTAACCTTCTAATCCTGTTCCAAAATGTCTCGCGCAAAGCCGCAAAGACGCAAAAATTTTAAACATCTCTTTTCTCTCAGCGCCTTAGCGTGAGCCAGCCCTTAATTTTTTCTCTAACCTTCTAACCTTCCGACTCCTGACCTCCGACTTCTGGCTTCCGACTCCTGCCTTCTAACCTTCTAACCCTAACACCCTAACAGTCTACAGTCTACAGTCTAACAGCCTACAGTCTAATAACCTACAGTCTAATAACCTACAGTCTAATAACCTGAGCAATTACAAACTATTTTACCACAGGGCAGACGGTTTTTCAACAAAGGAAATTTCCAAATATTTTGTTGCAATTCCATTCGATATTTATCATAATATGAAGAAAATTTAAGAAATTTGCGCTGTCATTGCGAGCGTAGCGAAGCAATCTAACAAGGATTTGATAATTCAGGAGATTGTTGCAGGACTCAGTACTTCGCAATGACCAAAAAGAGAATTCTGTGAAGGTTTCAAAAGAGCAGTTCATGAACTCGGAAGATTTTTTAAAACAGGTTCCATTGTTCCAGTCATTTCGGCCTGAAGACATGAAGCTTCTTTCTGCCTCGGTCAGGGCCCAGTCTGTTAAAAAAGGTGAGAGGCTTTTTCAGCGGGGAGACCAGGGAGGCGCACTTTATATCATTAAGGAGGGAAGCGTCAAGATAGTCCTTCCTTCCAGACGTGGAGATGAGGTCGTTCTTGCCATCTTTTCTGAGAGAGACTTTTTTGGCGAAATGGCCATTTTGGACGGGTTGCCCCGTTCGGCTGATGCAGTGGCGCTTGAATCATGCGAGCTGCTGGTTCTGAGCAGGGCAAATTTTCTTGCATTTCTGAAAAACAACGAAAATGCGATTCAGCATGTCCTTTATTCCCTTTCAATGCGCCTGCGCAAGACTGATGATTTTCTGGAAGATACCTGTGCTCTCAACATTTCCGCCAGGTTTGCTAAAAAACTTGTAAAATTGGCCGAAACACACGGACGGCAGGAAGAAAACTGTATATTGATAGACTTAGACCTGACTCAAAGTGATCTTGCGAGTATGATTGGAGCTACGAGAGAAAGTATTAATAAGGAACTGAGATTATTGCGTGAAAAAGGCCTGATCAGCACTACAGGGCACAAGATTCAAATTTACAACATGGAACGGCTCAAGCGGCGCATTCATTCTTAACCATTACCTGATGAATTTGTAAAAAGTCACGAATTTAACTGCGGATGGCTACGGTAAAAAGTTTCATATACAAGGCATAGTGATTTTTCAGGATCGAAGGCATACATGTAGTATGTTGAGAGTCTGAAAAATTACTGCAACGCAGTAGATGGGATTTTTTTAAGACGCCATTAACTGTGAAACATTTCACACCATAAAAGTGAAGTATTTCATTGCAAAGCTGTTCTATATTTGTTATTTTTACAAAAAAATTGTATTCAACAGAACCCCTGATGGGTCCACTTTCTCGCACACCTTATCGCTTCTGCAGGACCTGTAATTTATTTGCATAAATGCTAAAGTGAGGGAGACACGATCATGAAAAGAAAAATGTGCAGGTTTGTCACGATCTTTTGGCTATCCGTATTCTTTTTTTCTTTAACAACTCCAGCTTATGCTTCTGTTACCGAGGGTCGCGCCTTGCTCTTTAATGACGGTAACCCGACCTATTCGAAGCTGCTTGAGGCCAATGCAAAATTTGAGGCAGCAGTTACAGCAAATCCTTCAGACCAGGAAGCCAATCTCTTCTATGCGGTTACACGCCTTGCAGCTCTTTTGGATAATAATGTGACCTATACCGCTGATGCTCCAATCGAAAACGTAAAGGAGCTTCTTGACGGCTTTGGTATGGATGCAGCAGGAAGAGACCTGTTTAACTGGACGGCATCTATCCCTGAAGATATATATGGAAATATCATATTGCCATCGGACAGCCCGTCGGGCACGGATGTTCAGACGTTTTTGCAATCCGTTATCATACCTGAGATTGACGGCGCAATCGCAAATCTTAATAATATCACGAGTGAAACCTTCATTAATGGTATAACATTACTTACTACAGAGACTGGGGAATTAAACGACATCGAGGTCGACTATGGCGATGTCCTTCTTTACAAATCGCTCCTCTATGCGGCAAAGGCGCTAATCCTGATCATAGATTCGTATGATCTCAATGCGGATATAGACGCAATAGTTGCCAAAATCAACGATGATATATTCAATGTCAATAATGATCTCCTCGATGCATATCCAAACCTTCTCACTCTTTTAACTGGTGGTGTCGGCGCTACCAAAATTGGCGAAGCAAAGCCTGCTGTCCTTGCTGCAACTGACTGGTACAATGATGCCTCCACCTTTATCAGGAATGAAGCAGACGATCAGACGGATGATCTGTTTTCCATTGATCCTGAGGATTTAACGGATGAGACTGATTTTAGGTCTTATCTGGCAGACATCAAATATTCGATAACCAATCAGCAACCCGTGGATATGGATGATGAAGAAGACGTTGTCCGTGTCGATTTCAGCGAATTTTTTGACGATCCCATCTCTATCCGGGATTATCTGCCCGCATTTATACACGATCCCTATATTGATGAGATATTGATAAAGGGCATGAGCTCCTTTCCGGATAGAACATTTTCCGGCATCTTTCCTAACGGCTTACCACCTGAGGAATATGATGCTTATATTGATAGGGTTGCTATCTGGGGAGGAAACAGTGACGGCGGACCGTTTTCGGTCGTTTTCTGCTGGGTGAACGGCTTGGCCCCGTGGGATATAGAATCACTCACGGTCTATGGCCCGGATGGTTTAAGGTATGACTTTGATGTTGAGCAGGATATAAGAGCCCATTACCGATTCGGAACATTGTACAAATACAGTATATCGGAAACCCTTCCCTGCGGGTGGTATGATTTTGTTTTAAAGGACAGGGACGGGAAAGATTATCATGCGGATAAACATTTTACACACAATCTGATCGATGTGGTTGATATGTCCACGGGGATTTCTCCGGCAGGCAGCGCTTATGTGAACACAACCACACCCACCTTGAGCTGGGCCTCTGTTACAGACGAAACAATCGGTACTCTTTATTACCGCGTTAATATAATGGATTGGAACAAAGAGGTTACCATCTATACCTCTGACAGGTTACCTGACGCTACTGTGACTGTGCCGGAAGGCGTTCTTGAGCCCGATACCGCTTACAAATGGCAGGTTCAGGTGTTTGACAGCCAGAGCGGCATTAGTCCCAACAACTTATCTTCAAGCTCATGGAAGGGCTTTTCCACAGGGGCTTCTGCTGAACCTCTTGCCATGGGAGCCTTTGTCAGGAGTAGAATATTTCCTGATGAGGATAAAACCCAGTTTCGTATCAAGATAAAGGGGCCTGCGCCATGGGATGTCGGGTCAATGACCGTAACAGGTCCCGAGGGTTTTTCATCTACCTTTACCGGTTATGATCTCTGGCAAGACGGCGCCTATTATCACAGCGAGAGCGGCATCCTCCCTAACGGGACATACACCTTTACGGTTGTGGACGGTAGAGATGGGAGTAATCTAACGGTAGATAAAACATTTACTTTCAATCGTCTGCCTATTCCTGAGTATATATTTTCACCGCGGTATCATGGTTATATGGAAACCACGACCCCGACCTTTAGCTGGTCGCCTGTGACAGATGAGACAGCAGTTCCTGTTTACTATAGAATTTTGATCTTTGATTACAGCGGCAAGCTTATTTATAAATCAGAACGATCAACAGCCACCACTGCTACCGTGCCTGCCGACATTCTCAAAGTAAACAACCCGTATAAGTGGCGTGTTGATGTGTCTGATAAAGAGACAGATCCGGAAAATCGTTCCACCAGCTCGAAACGGCCCTTCTACGTTTCCAAAGACAACCCCGTGGGATCCGTCTCCGGCCAGATTGAGCCGGCCTCAAGCGGTTATATATCAGGAGGAACGATTTACGTGGCTGCATACGACAGCCCATTCCCGGGTGGAAGTTTGGTGTCCTATGGGGGGCCTCTCTCCCATGCGGGTCAGTATGCGCTGTATAATCTGCCCGTTGGCGCCGAGCTTTATGTCTATGCTCGATGGGATGCGGATTCAGACGGAAGCGGAAGTCGCACTCCTGGTGACTGGGTTGGCGCATATAGCGTGAATCCGATCACCCTTGCAGAGGGGACCAACCTTACGAATATTGATGTTCAGTTAAACATTGAGCTGCAGGCGGCTTCGGTTTCAGGAAATATCCTTTGTGATGATTTTGAATCAGGCCACGGTGATATCTATATCTCCGCCTATGATGGGGACGACCCCTCTTCGGACAGGCTCCTCGACAGCACCACCATCACCGATATCAACGCGACTTACACCCTGTCCAATCTTGCCGCAGACGGCCATGTGTACCTCTTTGCCAGTTGGGATAAAGACGGTAGCGGCGCGTCGTCACCAGCGGATTACACGGGAAGCTACGCGGGGAATCCACTTTTAGTACAGACTAACGGCAACACCGGCATTAACATTACAGTTATAAATGAACTTGCCGCGGCCATTGGCAATGGTTTGCAGTGGCTGTCTCAGAACCAGAATCCGGACGGTTCATGGGGAGATCAGTACGCGCTGGCAAAAACCGCCCTTGCTGTCCTGAACCTTGAAAAGCATGCCTTAAGTTGCGGTTTGTCACCCCTTGACACCTCTTATACATATCACACGGCTGTCGAAAACGGCCTTAACTATATCTTCGCCAATGCCTATACAACTGCTATTGGTAGCCAACCGGCCGGCAATCCGGATGGAGACGGCAATGGCATTGGCGTTTATTTCACTGCTCCCGATGAATGGCACAGCATATACTATACAAGCATTGTAGCGATGGCTATTGCCTCCAGCAATGCCCCGGGCATTAGTGTAAATGTTCCTGGCAGCCCGGTACACGGCCGGACCTATACGCAAGTCCTGCAGGATGCGGTCGATTATCTGGCCTGGGCACAGACAGACTCGGGCTACGGCAGGGGCGGGTGGAACTATCAGCCTACAAACAATGACAATACAAGAAGCGACCAGTCCAACTCAGGATGGGTGACCCTTGCTCTGGCCTATGCCGAGGCAGATCCGCCAGATGGATTTGGATTGACTATTCCGGGCTTTGTCAGGACAGAACTCAATTACTGGATCGATTATAGCCAGGACGATGTTGATGGCGATGATGCCGATGGAGGCTCTCATTATTCCGATATCACTGATCCAAATGATATGGGCGCCAATATTCTCAGAACCGGCAACCTTCTCCAGCAGATGGCGTTTGTGGGTGATACGAAGACGACAGAGAGGGTACAGGATGCGATTGATTACATTGTAAGGCACTGGAACTCCGGGTGGAACTGGAATCCTTCATGCTATCACACTACATACACAGCTATGAAGGGTTTGGAGGCTCTCGGCATAAGCCAGATCGATTCCATTGACTGGTTTTATGACTTCTCCGAAGCCCTGAAATCGGAGCAAAACGCCGATGGCCCGTGGCCCGTTTCTTCCTTCGATAGCGGGGACAGGATGCTGTCTACAAACTGGGCACTTTTGACTCTGCAGAAAGCGGTTGCCCCGACAGAAGAGAAGCCCGATCTGGAAGTTACCCAGGTGAGCGAAGAATGGGTAAATGAGGGTGCTGGAACCTACACAGTGTCTTATACGGTCAAGAACAGGGGAAATATCGAGACGCTGGCAGGGCACGATGTTGGTCTGACTGTAGATAATGTTGCTATTGAGCAAAAAGCCGTTCCGATAGCTCTGCCTCCCGGTGAAACCTATTCCAGTTCTTTCACGACAGTGACCTTGAGTGGCGAAAGAGATGAGGTAACGGTATGTGCCGACATTAACGGTGAAATCGATGAACTCAACGAGGATAACAACTGCACTGCCAATAACTGGCCTCCGATTGTAATTGGTGACGTAAATGACGACGGTAATGTTAACCTAACCGATGCAATTCTTGCTCTGCAGGTAACGGTTGGAATGAACCCGGCGGGAATCCGATCCAATTATGCAACATCCGGCGCGGATGTCAACGGCGATGCCAAAATCGGCCTGGCCGAGGTTATTTATATTTTGCAAGATGTTGCTGGATTGAGATAGCGGACATGGAGCTTAAAGCCGTCCCTATCCGAACTTTTTGAGAAGTTACGTTATGTGGTTGGAAATTTGTCATATTGAGAACAAGATTAATTTATGAAAAGAGGATGGTCATCATGATAGGTGCAACAGTTGAGAAAGATATTCATGAACAACTGACACGATTGCCGCTCGAACAACGGCGACAGGTGCTTGAGTTTGCTCGCGCACTTACCACAGCAAAGGTTCATGGTGTGCCAGGGCAAAATTTATTGCATTTTGCGGGTACTATTGATTATGAGGATCTCATGGATATTGAACGAGCTATTAAAGATGGGTGCGAAAAGATAATTCCCGATGAATGGTAAATTTTTATTGGATACCAATATAGTAATTGCAATTTTTGCCAACGATGCAGCAGTGATAAATTCATTGACTGATGCAAATGAGGTTTTTGTGCCAAGTATTGCTTTGGGCGAGCTTTATTACGGCGCTCACAAATCAAGCCGTATGGAGGCGAATATTGCGCGTATAAATGAATTTGCAGTCAGCAGTTCTGTTCTTACTTGTAACGCGGCTACATCACAGCAGTATGGAAAGATAAAGAACGGTTTGCGTGTGAAGGGCCGGCCAATTCCAGAAAATGATATTTGGATTGCAGCTATCTCCAAACAACATGGGTTAACACTGATTTCACGTGACGAACATTTCAAGGAAATCGATGGGTTGTTAATTACAGCATGGTAATTGGGGACTCGAAAACAAAAAGAGGCGGCAACTATGCCTTTAGCCAAAAAAACCGAAAAAAGTTTACTTTGAGCGAGCCCTATGCCGATTATATTGCTTTGCCGGATGATGAGCGGTGGGAATTGATTGATGGTGAGACTTATAATATGAGCCCTGCGCCTACTTTTAAGCACCAAAAAATTGTTTTTAACTTTGCTTCACTTCTAAGGGATGCTCTCAAAGGTAATCCATGCGTTGCCGGCATTGCTCCCAACCGATGTTGTCCTGTCCGAACATGATGTAATCCAGCCCGATGTTTTTGTTGTATGCGATGAAAAGAAGATTACAGAGGCCAACATCCAGGGTTCACCAGATTTGGTGATTGAGGTCATTTCCCCCAGTACTGTTGTGAAGGACAAAAGGGAAAAGAAAGCGCGGTACGAAAGGTACGGCATAGGGGAGTATATTATTGTTGACCCGGCAGATCAATATGTGGAGCGTTTTCTGTTAGGCGAAGATGTTCTTTATGGAAAGGGGGACATCTTCGGATCCATGGAGGTTTTGCACCTGGTTGCACTGGAAGGCGTAGAGATTCCTCTCTGGGAAGTCTTTGGAATAAAAGGGCCTGAAGCCATGTAAGGTGCATCCCATGCACCATAACCGCTTGCTGCTATGAGCTGCGCAGTAAAAAGAGGGGAGAAGATAGTAAAAGAAGCAGGTTGTCATCTAAGCGATTGAGTTATTTGAGTATTTAAGGGAGTTTCTCTCGGGCACCGTGTTTTCTTTTAAATTATTCAGAAAAGGCGTTACTGTTCCTCTGATTGATACCTGTATTGCACTGCTCTGCATTGAAAATAATATATCAATTCTACATAATGATAAGCATTTTGATTTAATAGCAAAGAAATTCCAGTTAAAGATCTTGAAGTTCCGGGAATAAATTCCAGTGGAATTTTTGCTTAAATTACAAATAGTTGTTTCTGCGTCCTCTGCGTTCTGTGGTAAATTATACTTTTTACGATGCCCTGAACTGTGAAGCATTTCACACCATGGAAGTGAAATATTTCATTGCAATCCTGTTTGATGTTTAGTAATTTGCTTATTAATAAACCTTAACGTTGCAAAAGGCGTGGGTGCCGCAGATCCAAGGCGTCAAGGGTGCAGCTGTAGTAATTTACCGCAAGCCCTTGACAACGCAGAAGATGCAGTGCCATCGGCTTTCCCGTAGGGTAAATAACATGGTTACTTTTTAGTGATTTCAGGATGCCATCTGGAGTTCATTCCAACAGAACAGTTAAAAAAGGTTGAATGACTTGTAATTATTACTTTTAAACCCATTTTGCCATGTTATTTATGCAACTATAGGGTAAAGAAAGTTATCGTAACTACTCAGATTAATCAGTATCCTTCAGCCTTCAGCCTTCAGCCTGACAACCTGACAACCTGAGCAGTTACGTTTTTTCTTGACATTGAACCAGTAACTTGTGTTAATAAAGTTATAATAAATACCAACAATGTCTCGCGGGGCAATAATGCAGACAGTTAGACATATATTAAGCGCAATTCTTATTTTTGCGGTGCTGGTATCCGGTCTTCCTTCTTTTATTCCTGAAGACGCAAACCGGGACAGCAGGGTGGACCTTAAGGATGCGGTTTTGCATATTCAGGATTTTGCGCGCACAGCGGATAACCCTGAGACGTTTGCGGCAAACTTTGAAAATGCCGTCTCTGCTTTGCAGGCGCTTGCAGGTTTAAAGACAGTTATCAAACCTGCTGATAATGCAAAATCCGTAACCGCTTCACCCACCCTTGACTCACCTTATCTCATATCTTCATTTGATTTTTTATTTGCCCAGGCTACCTATTCTAAACCGGCCGGGCAATCTTTCTATTATCAATCTATTTTATTTTCGCCAGATTCACCTCCTCCTCAAGCAAGTTCGATTTGTTAATTTTGTCTCGCAAGGCAAGAAAGTAATCACTTAAATCCAAATCAATTTGAGTTAATGAGGGTAAAATTATGAAGAAGGGACTATTAATTAGCCGCAACAGGTTGGTTTTATCCGCTGTGGCAGTCTGTTTTTTGGCTGTATTTCTTTTAACAGCAGTGGATTCTTCTGTTTCTTATGCTGCCGGGATGGCAATTGAATACAAATCCGGCAAACTTTCTGCGGATGTTTCAGAGACTCCTTTAGTACAGGTTCTGAAAAAGTTATCCGATGCATGCGGAATGACCACGTTTGTGGACAGCACAATCCAGTCAAAAAATATTACTGTCAAATTTAAAAATCTTCCTGTCGAAAATGGTATAAAAAGGCTTGTGAATCCATACAGCTCTGCCGTTATTTTTTCGAAGAAGACTACAAGCAAGGGTCAAGAAGAATTTTATATATCCGAGTTGAAGGTTTTCGATAAAGGCAATAAAAAGGTTTCCTATGTAGTTGTGAATGAAAAAGGCGCCGGACGAATTGTCAAAGTTCGAAGCGATGGTCAGGAAATGACAAAACAAGCAAAAACAGCTGGGCCTGTGCCGGAAGAGAGAAAAGACACGGCGAAAATGGCTGCGCTGAATAAAAAAATAAGCTCTTCAGTTCTTCGCTCAAGAATAACAGGCAAAATGGCCGAACTTCGCCGGCTGAAGGAAAAGATACGCAGCGAGGAAGAACAGAAAAACCGTCAGCTCAAACAGATGAGGAGTGAATTAAGTTCTGCATCTGAAAATGAGACGGGGAGAATTCAATCACAGCTTTCCATGCTGACATCAGAACTGAAGAACTTGAAGAAACGAAATGCCGATGGTTTAAAAAGGCTTCAAAGAGAAGTTGATCAACTAAGGCATATGCTCATTTCACAGGAGGGCTCATTAGCCAAAAGTGGCGGGAGTGTCTCCGCGCAAAAATGAGTGAAGATATGACTCGAAACTATTTGTAAAAAAATTTGCATGGTTTTAGCAAATTTCGGAACAAAGGAGCTATCGATGAATACAAAAAGAACGATCACACTATTGTCTATTATGGCATTTATGATATTCACAGCCTCAAGCGCTTTTGCTGTGACGTTAACCGTGGGTACAAATAGCGGGGCATCAGATGCAACGCTCCAGGTGCCTGTCACGGTGGATAACCCCGTTGGTATTGCGGGCGCCGCATTTACCGTGACATATAATACAACGGCGCTTACCCTGACAGATATTCAAAGCACTTTTTTTGATATATTCGCAAGTCAGTGGAACGCACTAGACCCTGTACCAGATCCTTTGCCGCTGACGAGTGTCGAGGTTCCTTCTGGTTCCGGCATAATTTATTACCAGCCTCTAATCGCAAATAATGTTTCCACCGGGACTATGATTGCTGCCGCGCGTTGCACTGCGGAGACAAGCGCCTCTAACACAACGCTGTTTACTCTATTTTTTACACTAAATTCTGGAGCATCAGCAACAGCTTACAATGTCGGCGTTACCGCAACCACTTTGAATAACACCGATGCTGGCTATGGTCTTGGTGTTGATGGCATTGCAGGGACAGCAGATGATGCTCCTGAAACCATTCCCTATCTTATCGGCGCAATTGCCGAGGAGACGGATTTAACAGCCGCTTTCCCCGTTATTGATGTTACGTCAATAACTTCCGGATCGGTTACGTTTAGCGGAGATTCAGTAGATTCGGATAGTGATGGCATTGCTGATGATTGGGAAAATACCCATTTTAGCAATTTGACCACTGCGGATGCGACCTCTGATTATGATAAGGATGGGTATTCTGACCTTCAGGAATATATCAATGCTGGAACGTATGACCCGAAGGTTCAGGACGATCCGAATGGAACCGGTTACAATCCGGATACGGACAACCGTGTGGAAGTGGCCTGGCTGGCTACTCTAACGGCCGAACGAGATGACGGATCACTGAATGTGAAACAGGCCGTAGCCTATATCGGCGTGGACTCGGTGTCGGATACAACTCCGCATCCGGGCATGGCGGTCGAGCAGACGGTGGATATCGCTGTATATGAGGACACTGTCTCCTGGACAAAACTTTACAAAAATGTGTTGCAAAACGGTCAGACGGCGTATGCTTGGGTTATCAATGTTAATCCAAAGGGTAATGTCGGTATACCGTCGACTGATTATACTGCAACCCTCAGTTGGGCCACTGCAGAGTTCAACCCCAACGGTTTCTACCGATTGAGGAGCGGTTTTGATGGAACCGGCGAAATCGTTGTTTCCGATATGAGAACGACGACTTCATATGCTGTCACCGGCCAGACCGATCAGCTCTTTACCGTCGAATTTTCGTATTCCATCAGTGTGGATTTAAATCTGACTGCCGGATGGAATCTGGTTTCACTGCCGGTTACACCGGTTGATACAACTGTAGCGACATTATTTCCTGATGCACTGGCGGTGTTTAAATTCGACGGGACCTTTCAGGAAGCAACAACCGTGGAACCCGGAACAGGATACTGGGTTAAGGTGCCGGCCGGTGCGACATATACCATTATAGGGTCGAGTTTCGATAGTTATTCAATTTTACTGGCCCCCGGATGGCACTTGATCGGCGCGGTAAACGGTTCGGCGTCTCCGACGACGGTTCCGGGCGGTGTGATTTTGGCCGAATTCGGATTCGATGGTGTTTTCCAGGAGGTGCTTACCGGGTTTACTACAGGGAAGGGCTACTGGGTCAAAGTCGGTGAGGAGTGTGACTTCACTGTGCAGACCCAATAAAAGGACGATGGGTGATGTCAGCAGTAGAGGGCGGCAACCTACTGGTTCATATGCGAAATACGACAAAAGTGGGGCCCCCTCACTTCTGATAGCAAATAATGCTACCGAGTTGATACGGAGATAAAATGAAAAAAACGTGGATAATAATCTTGTTATTGGCAGTGTGCTTGTCAATTTCCGCGAATGCGGAAGAGACACCATTTTCATGGCAAAGCGTCATCCGTGCCGACGGCCAGGACATAGGTGGTGTGACAGCTAGCCAGGTCATCATCGGCGTTGAAAGGGAAGCTGCGACTCTGCCGTCACCTCCGGCACCGCCGGAATACAGTGTCAATATGGTGTTGTTTGATTCGAATTGGTCATCCATGTACCGCGATATTCGTAGTACGGGCATGTCCAGGCACCTCTGGATTATCGGAATCGATCCACATGGGAATATGGGGGATCCGTTTGTTCAACGTACTGCGCGGCTGTCCTGGGATTCGGCAACCTTTGGAGACGGCAAATTTATGCTTTTAGAAGGATATGACGGGGCAGGAAGGGCTGTGGTCGAAGACATGAAAGCAACGTCTTTCTACGATGTAATCGGCAAAAGGATCAAACATTTTTCCATTGTTTATGAACCGTAGGGCATACGTTTTCAAACTTGAATATATATATATATATAATCTGGTCAAAAAAATAATAAAGAAATATAGGTTAAAAATGGCTTGTCACGGGAAGGTGATAAAATGAAAAAGAAAACTTTTTTAATGCTTGTTAGTCTGTTTGTTTTTTTCGGTTTGTTTTTCGCAAGCCCGGCATCGGCTAGCTGGACTGCAGGAATTATGGTTGAAAGGGATGACGGCACCTTAGCTGTAAAACAGGCGATATCACACATAGGTGTCGATGCAGCTGCTGAAACTGTTCCACATCCTGGCATGGCTGTGGAGCAGACCGTGGATATTGCACTCTACTCACCCTCTTGGGAAAAGTACTTTAGAGATATGCGTGAGGACGGGCTGACCTCATATGTGTGGATTCTCGGAGTTAATCCAAAGGGTAATGTTGGTGGACCGATCAATTACACCGCAACACTGAGTTGGAATCCGGCAGAGTTCGGTGCAGGTGATTTTGAACTCAGGGAAGGACACGACGGAACCGGAGCAGTTGTTGTTGCCGATATGAAAACAACGACTTCGCTGAATGTAACCGCATCTGGGGAGATACTTTACTCCCTAATCTATACACCGGCTGCTGTCACAGCGCCTGAGATAACGGCAATACAACTGGGAAACACAGTAAGCACTGACTATTTCATTGCTGCTGCTCATCAGGATATGTTCTCAAACGGTACTGTTTGGGTAATGCCGGGGCAAACTCAGGGTAGTGACAGTAGCACGCCGCCGACGGGTCTTTCTTCAGCAACAGCGCCTTTAAATGGCGTTTCATCCGGCTGGGGTGGGTTATTAGTTGGTTTTAGTACTGCCGATTTTACGGCCATAGTCGCAGACAATTCTCTTCCCTCACAGAATATGCCCACGAATGCAAATACATCCATATTCGGCGGCACACAGGGTCCTATTAACAAGGATTATATTTCACTTAGCAGAACCGGTATTGTTGCAGGCACAACTGCGACTTTGACAGTAAACATGAATAACGAAGTGCCTCATCTTGTTGCTGTTATGGGAGGCTCTGCTCCCACAGTGGACTATGATTCATCAGGAACAGGCACGCTGACTATCACTACAACCACTTTTGATTCAACGAATAATGCAAATGAATCATTTACGTCCCTTTTCGGGTTTACGATATTTACCGATTCCTCTTTCGGTAGCGAACCGCTTGGAATTATTGCTCAGACAAACCACTGGGTTGGGGATATATTCCCGCTTCTGCCAGGCTGGGACAGTAATGCGGCAGTTGGTGGAGGAGCCAAGGGAACCATCACGGCCAAGTGCGGAACCACCATAGCAGGGATACCGGGACAGGCGAGAAATATTAGAATTTTCTTCCCCGACAGTGCCATTCCGGAAATATTTCCGAGTGGTACAGAACCAACTGAATTAAAGGCTTTTGTCGGCTCCGGCACAACTCATGCGGAGAAACCCGGCGAATCTATTACGAGGACCACAAACTTCGGTGGAATGCCCGGTAATCTTGCTCAGTTCACATATACCTTTGCATCTGCGGTAGATGCCAGCGTCGGTCTCTCGGCTTGCTACAAGACAGTCACTCTTTCTCTTGACCCTGCTACAGGTGCATATAATTTTACCACCGAAGCTTTCGTAGACATGTCGGCACAGCCTCCACAGGATTTCGACATTTCGGCAGTCGATCTGAGCTGGGGAAATCCGCCTGTGGAGATGGGCCTGGAATCCTTCCAGACGATTAAAGCCGAGTCCTTTACAGATCTCTGTCAGGTTACTGCCGATAATATCGACCATACCGGCGTGACGGATGGTCATATATCTGTAGCGGTGGGCGGGTTCTATTCCCTTGTGACACCCAACTGGCTATCAGCAGTTGAGGTAACTGCCAAAGATGATACTTCCGTAACCTTTAATTACGTGAAGTTTGAGCGTGCCGGTCCTCCACCTGAGGCTCCCTTTGCCGTGGCAGGCGCTGATTTTACGGCGATTGTAGATACGGAGATTACCCTTGACGGATCAGCGAGCCAGGGCGTGGCGACCTATAGCTGGACCCAGACTGTGGGAACCACGGTGACACTGACGGATGCAAATACCGTTAACCCGACCTTTACTCCGGAAGCGACGGGCGAATATACCTTTCAACTGATAGTGAACAACGGTACTGAGGATAGTCCGCCGGATACGGTCACCGTAACCGTGGTTGCGGCCGGTACGGCTGAAGATACCATTTTGACGCTGTATGCAAATCTCAATGCGGCCCTGCAAACCTATATCGGCAGTCCGAGCACTGCCAACTTGGATGCGATCATGGCGTTCTTCTCGGCTGTCTATCTGCACGACGGCGAGAACAAGGCTGACTTCAGGATCGAATTGGAACAGGATCTAAATGAGGCGATCTCCGTTACGTTGTACGCCACTAATATTCAGATGATCGACGAAACCAATGCGAGCTGTTTCCAGACTGAGGTCGTTGAAATTTATAATCAGTGGGGTGAGTCCTTCACGGACGTCGAATCCTTCACCATGTTTCTGGTAAAAGAGGGAGATACCTGGAAAATTTATGGAAACCAGAAAGAATACGATGTCTGGGTCGAGACTATCGCAAGTGCTGACGAAACCACTACCAGCTATAAGCTTGAGTTTGGTCTGGAGGTTGATCCAGATGAAGTTTCTTCGGTAACAGTCACCGGGCCGGCGATTACCGGCGATCCGGTTTCGCTGTTTGATGATGGAATGCATCATGACTTTCAGCCGAATGACGGTGAGTGGGCAAATGTCATTTCTCTCGCCTCGGCGCCGACTGTTGGCGATATCTATACCTTTAACATCAACCTTGCTGCCGGCGGTGACCCGGTTCAGGTTACTGCCGTGGTGAGCGGTATCATGAGCAGTTTTGCTTCCAATGGCACGGTCAGCGAACAGATGCCGCCGATTGCTTCCTGGGACGCTTCAACAGGGGCGGTTTTCTATGCCGTTCAGTTATTTGACGAGTACGGTGCGATGGTGTGGGAGATGTGGGGCATCCCAACTCCTTTTGTTGAATACATGGGACCACCTCTCTTTGCAGGAAAGGAATACCAGTGGAAGGTTCTGTCTTTTGATGCCAACGAAAACGTATCCGTGTCCGAATTCTTTACCTTTACGGTGACCTTCGGCCCGGAAGGCGGCGATAAGACCATCTCCGGAACAGTATATGAACCGGATGGGACAACTCCGATACCCAATATCTGGGTCAACGCGTGGTCGGATTCGGCCATGTTCGGCTTTGGCGCCCAGACCGATGTCGACGGAAATTATACCATCTCTAACCTCGTAGCCGCGTCGGATTACAAGGTTGATGTATGGTCTGAGAATTATGCGCACCAGCACTTCAAGAAGGCTGATGATTGTACATTATCTGCACCCGTTGACGGTGTAGTAGATTATTCTGCTTGCGGAATTCCGCCGGTAGGAACTTCCGACTGGATGCAGGCGACACAGGTGGATTTATTTGCAAACAGCGCCTCCGGTGTAAACTTTGTAATGAGCGCCGGTGTGTCTATCTCGGGTTCAGTCAAAGACGATGCGGAAAACGGTATTGGCCGTGTGTGGGTCAATGCATGGTCAGAATCGAGTGGTGGCTGCGGCGGGACGGAAACCGACGTTAATGGAAACTACACGATCCCCGGTCTTGTTGTGGCAACCGACTACCGTGTGGAAATCCAGGATGATCAATACGCGCACCAGTTCTATATGTATACTGGTTACGCTCCTGGTGATGCGGCTCCTGCCGGCAATGATTACTCGGCGCTGACCGCCGTTGGCACAACTATATGGGATCAGGCGACGCTGGTGGCAACATCAGACGGGGCAGCGGCCACGGGTGTTAATTTTATCGTAGCGGAAGGAAAGTCGATTTCCGGCTTGGTTCTGGCTGGTGGCACACCTGTTTCCAATGTATGGGTCAATGCCTGGTCCGATTCAGCCATGACAGGAAACGGCGCACAGACTGACCAGAATGGAGAATATACGATACACGGTCTTGTGCCTGCCTTTGATTACCGGGTTGATATGTGGCACGAAAGTTATACATATCAGGTTTATGACGGAAAGACCGACTGGATGAATGCCGATTTTGTGGATATTACTATTAATGATGCCGTAAGCATCAACCTCAATCTCTCGGCAGGCAATTCAATCTCCGGCCGCGTAACGGACGAAACCGGAACGGGGATTGCAGGAGTCTGGGTCAACGCTTATTCCGATTCGACCTGGTTCGGCAGGGGAGAATCCACGAATGCTAATGGAGAATATACCATTTCCGGGTTGGCTGCTGCGTCTGATTATCGTGTGGATGTCTGGAAGGAAGGATGGCCCAGCCAATTCTATGACGGACAAAATGACTGGATGCAGGCGGATCTGGTAGATGTTACCGGTGGAAGCGTAGGAAACATCAACTTTACGCTGTCTGCCGGTGTTTCCATTTCAGGGACAATAACGCTGCCTGACGACGCTACCGAGACAGATTATCGTGACTGCTGGGTCAGTGCCTGGTCAGAGTCCACGGGATTTGGGTGCGGCGCTCCCGTCAACACAGATGGGACCTATGTCATTGCCGGCCTTGCTTCGGCATCAGACTACAAGATAGATGTCTGGTCGTATGAATACGGCCAGAAATTTTACAGTGATACAAACCCGAACGGCACCTCCGATTGGATGCAGGCTACTCCGGTGGATGTTACTGATGGAACCGCAGATGACACCATAAATATCACCCTTTCCGGTGGGTCATCTATTTCCGGAACGATTTCAGGACTTGCCGAAGGCGATTGGGTCTGGGTAAATGCCTGGTCTGAATTGAATATGTGCGGCAACGGCACGGAAATAAACGGTATTGCAGGCGGAGGTGACGTTACATATACCATCAGAGGGCTTGAACCGGCCGCAGACTACAAGGTTGATATCAATTCCGATAAATACGAGAACCAGTTTTATGCCGATCCTGTTGTTGTGACCGCTGATACACCTGCAACTGAGATCAATTTCACCCTTTCTGCAGGTGTAACAATTTCCGGAACCGTTACGATTGACGGGCAGGGAGTTGCGTATATCTGGATTGACGCCTGGTCCGAGACAGGTTCATGGGGCGGCGCAAACACCGATTCTGATGGTAATTTCACAATAGGCGGTCTGAAGGCTAATACCATCTATAACGTCAATATCTGGCATCCCGACTATGCCAACCAGAGTGCTACTGTTACAACAGAAACGTCTGGCTCTGCGGCCGTTGAAGTAAGCTTTACGCTTGGCTCCGGCTACAGTATATCGGGTACGGTTACGGTTGGCGTAACTCCCGTCCAGAATGCCTGGGTAAATGCCTGGTCCGACAGCGAGATGACCGGGCGTAGCGAGCCCACAGATGCCAGCGGCAATTATGTCATCAAGGGCCTTGCTCCTGCTGATGATTACCGTGTTGATGTCTGGGTAGAAGACTACGCAAGCCAGTTCTACGATGGCGTCACCATGTGGGATCAGGCCACCCTTGTGGATATAAAGGGTGCTTCACAAGAAGGCATCGATTTCAGCCTTTCTGCGGGGAGCAGCATAAAGGGCACTGTCACCGTTCCTTCAGGCGGCAATAAGAACGACCTCTGGGTCAATGCCTGGTCTGATACGGCGGGCGGCATGGGTGCACCTGTTAACAACTGGAACGGGGATGTAGGAACTTACGAGATCACAGGTCTGGTTCCTGCGACTGATTACAAGGTGGATATATGGTCACCGGATTACCAGCACGTCTTCTATAACGGAGTTTCCGACTGGATGCTGGCAACCGAAGTCATCGTTGTTGAAAGTGGGGACACGGAAGGAATAAACTTCGTCCTCAGCGCCGGCAAAACCATATCAGGAACTGTGACGGTTCCTGAAGGTGGCAACCTGAGCAACCTTTGGGTAAATGCCTGGTCGGATACGGCAGGATCCTGGGGTGGCAGTGTGGTTGCAGGGGACGGGACATATGAAATTACCGGTCTTGCCGATGCCTCTGACTTTGTAGTGGATATCTGGTCCGAGGAGTTTGGCTACCAGGTGTACAATGGAAAGAGGAATTGGGAAGACGCCGATCGCGTTTCCACGGCTGGAGGCAATATTGGCGATATCAACTTCACTCTTACCGCCGGAAAGTTGATCAGCGGAAGGATTACGGATACAAACGATAATGGTATTGCAAATGCCTGGGTCAATGTCTGGTCTGATAGCGGCCGGTGCGGAAGAGGAGAACCGACTGACCAGGACGGCAATTTTATAATAAAGGGCATCGATGCCTTCAGCGATTACAAGCTGGATGTCTGGTCAGAGGAATACGGTTATGTATTATATAAAGATGCTCTACCTAATAACACGACCGGAGACTGGATGCAGGCAACCGCGATCGATGTCACAACAGATAATGCGACCGGCATCAATATGAAGCTTTCTGAAGGCTGCACTATCTACGGAAACGTGAGAAACGTTAGTGGAGACCCGATTCAATATGCCTGGGTTAACGCCTGGTGTGATGCGGGCGGCAACGGAGCCGAGACAGATGCCAGTGGAAATTATGTCATCAAGGGGCTTCCCTCATCGGACAGCTACAAAGTCGATGTATGGACAGAAGCTTACGTCCATATGTTCTACGATGGTGTGACCGACTGGGGGGCCGCGAATACGGTAGATGTTTCTTCAGGGTCCGCGGTGGATATCGATTTTGTTCTTAGTTCAGGCAATTCCATCACCGGGACGGTAAAGACAGGGGATACCCCGCTTGCTGATATTTGGGTAAATGCCTGGTCCGAGACGGCTGGCTGCTGGGGTGGAGCAAGCACGAACAGCAGTGGTGTGTACACCATTGGAGGCTTGGCCCCTGCCAGTGACTATGTGGTGGATATCTGGTCCGATACTTACGCTCATCAGTTCTACAACGGCAAGACCGACTGGATGGATGCCACAAGGGTGGATGTTTCCGGAGGAGATGCTACAGGCATCAACTTCAACCTGAGTTCTGGAAATTACATCTCCGGCACAATAACCCTTCCGGAAGGCAGCACGGACTACTATAATGTCTGGGTAAATGCCTGGTCGGACACTGCCATGTCAGGAAATGGATGTCCGGTGAAATATGACGGCACCTATAAGATCGCCGGTTTGATTCCAGGAGGCGGTTACAAGCTCGATGTCTGGTCTGAGGAGTATGTCCATGTCTTTTATCAAGACGGGGCAACGAATAATTCTACTACCGACTGGGCGAATGCCACGGAGATTGATATCTCGAGCGCGAGCGGAAACGCAACCGAAAAGAACCTCACACTGGGAAGCGGTCTGAGTATCACCGGGACGGTTGAACTAAGTGGAGTTGGAAAGGCGAATATCTGGGTCGATGCCTGGTCGCCGACTACGTGGACCTGGGGCGGGGCTGAGACTGATTCCGATGGCAACTTTACCATCAACGGTTTGCTGGCAGGAACAGATTATGTTGTTTCAACTTGGTCCTGGGAATACATGAATGCTTCTCAAAGCGGTGTCAGCACCGGCGATACGGTTGATCTTATCCTGAGCGCTGGTGTTTCCATCAGCGGGAACCTTCATAATGATGACGACGCAGGTCTTGGAGGCGTTTGGGTTGACGCCTGGAGCAGTGACTTAGGTGTGGGCAACTGGGCCATGACCTCCGGCACCGGTAACATTGGTGACTTCATCATAACCGGCCTGAAACCAAATACGACTTATACTGTTAGCGCTGCCACCGGTAACCACGGGTTTATTTCCAAGGATGTGGTTGTAGGAGCTGTCAGCGTAGCAGGGGTTGATCTTCATATTAAGACGGGATTTTCGATCTCGGGAACTGTGACGAAGGCGAGTGATGCCCAGTTCATTGACGATGTAGAAGTGATAGTGGCCGCCTTTGACACCTCGGACGGAACCTTCCACAACAGTACCACGGCGAGTGCTGTCGACGGAACTTATACACTCACCAACCTGCCGAATGATAAATCTTTCAAGATTGTGGTCAAGGCGGCAGGTTACACCGATATGTGGCATGATGGTGCAGCCACATATGTCGACGCAAGTCAAATCGCTTATGTGGATGCTGATGTTGAGAATATAGATTTCTCACTTGTCGCGGAGTAGGTAAGACAGTAATGGGAAACAGGGCGGGGTAACCGCCCTGTTTCCATAAAAGTCGTCACTCCGGGAGGAGTCCAATTGAATTTACTGGATTCCCGCAAAGTCTGCCCACGAGTGGGCGGAGACCGGGAACCCGGAAAGAAAAGTCTCAGTCGGAAAGGGGTTAATTATGCTTAGTGCCGTTAAAAAATCGATTTTGATGAGCATCCTGATTTCTCTGGCAGTTTTCCTGGGATCAGGAAATGCCTTCGCGATATCCTGGACACCAAACTTCAGCTCTTCAACCCACGAGGTGTCTACATCCTCTACGAACACCTCGGTTACAGTAAGCTGGTCTGCCATGACGCCGACTGAAGGGACAGCGGCTGATTCTTATGTTTATGTATGGGATAATACGAGCAATACGGAGATAAGCGCCTCAAAGACCCGAAATGAGGATTATTCGGGTGTTGTCAGCGCCCTTGCCGTGACACGTACCCTGGCAGATGGTACATGGTATCTTCATATGCGGGCTGTGGATGACGGCGCCAACTGGACAACCACCGAGCATTTCGGCCCTATCATCATTGATACAACCCCCGCCCCGACAGTAACAAAGATTGAACCGGACAACGGTCTGAACAGCAGCGATACTGTTCCCGTAACCATCACGGGTACCAACTTTAAAAAACTGGATGGGACTGCATTTGACAGCATATCGGCAAAGATCGGAACAACCGCGCTGAGCAATATCTCGGTAGTCAGTTCTACCAGCCTTACCGCAACCTATGCCATTAAGGACAAGGCAGCCGGATCATATAATGTCACGGTTACCACGGACTGGGGTACCAGCGAACCTCTGGCGGATGGTTTCACAGTGAAAAACCCCGCTCCCACGGTGACCGCCATATCGCCAACTTCAGCCAGTAATGCAACGGATAAATCCGTAATAATAACGGGAACCGGCTTTCTCACCGGGGCCTCCGTCCAGTTGAGAGACCCTGATGGTGTCAACTCGAATATCGATTTAACGAGTGTGGCCGTTTCTTCAAAAACATCCATTACGGCTACCGTTCCGGCAGGGAAGACGGTTGACACCTATAATGTGGTAGTGACAAACACGGACAGCCAGTCCGGGACTTTCCTGGCAACAGCCGGAGGGTTCCAGATAAAGCTTCCGGCGCCTGCTATTACATCGGTTTCTCCCTCATCCGGAACGAATGACAGTACTACAACAATCACCATTGCAGGCGCAAACTTCCAGACAACAGGCACAACCCTGGTAACCCTTGAGGTATCAGGAAAAGATGCTATTTCATGCACCAGCGTAAACGTGAAGAGTGCGACTGAAATATCCGCTGTTGTTCCCGCAGATAAGGTTACAGGCCTCTATGACGTCAAGGTAACCAATCCTGATTCTCAATATGACATTGAACCTGAGGCATTTACGGTCAGTTACCCTGTTCCCACAGTTGCAAGTATCTCACCCGCAAGCATGACCAATGACGGCACACAATCTGTGACAATTGAGGGGACAAAATTTCGATCCGGCGCGACGGTAAAAATTGGGACTACTTCGTGTACCGGAGTAACTCTTGATGGGGACACCCCGTCAACAAAGTTGACCTGTGTTGTTCCTGCAAGCATTACTCCAAATACCTATGATGTGAATGTGAACAATGTTGGGACCGATCCCGGAACGCTCTCAGACGGATTTACGGTAAACTCGGCGACGACAACCGCAGGGCTGACCTACAGCGCTTCGGATACGGATCATGTCCCGGCGGGGAGCTTGACGATTACCGCGACCTTCACACAATCTCAGTCGGCGGCCCCTACGATTTCCATTAATCAGTCTGGAACCACGGATATTGCTGAAGCCGATATGACACCATCGGACGATGACAAAATCTGGATTTATCCCTATACGGTTCATGCGGCCACAGAAGAGGGATACGATGATGGAGTGGCCACTGTAACAATTAAGAGCTCTACCGGAACCGCAATCAGCATCACAAGTGGCTCCACATTTACGATAGATACAGAATCTTTGAGCGCCACAATTACATACGCCCAGGGGTCTAATACGTCCAGCCCATTCAAGGCTGGCGTTCTTACAATCACTGCCGCTTTGAGCGCCTCGCAGGAAAGTGCCCCGAAGATTTCAATAAACCAGCAGGGAACCACCGATAAAACAGATGAAAATATGACAGGTTCAGGTACGAGCTGGACTTACGATTATACCGTCACGACCAAGGATGGCACCGCCTATAAGGATGGAACAGCGACGGTTACTTTAAAAACATCTGCAGATGCCGGTATCTCCATCGGTAGCGGCGGAACATTCACGATAGATACCACGCCACCCACGGTAGCTCTGACATACACCCAGGGATCCAATACAACCAGTCCGTTCAAGGCAGGCGGTCTGACCATTACGGCAACTTTCAGCGAAACCCCGGTATCAACGCCGCAGATTGCCCTAACTCAACAGGGAGACACCGATATATCTGCAACCGATATGACGGCAGCAGATTCAGGAAGAGTCTGGACATATCCATACACTATCGTTGCCGCTACGGGCGGCACCTATATCGATGGCTTGGCCACAGTTACCATCTCAAATGGCGGTGATTCGGCAAGCAATTCAAATGAAGCCGCGACAAATAATACATTCACCATAGATACCACAGCCCCCACCATGACCATCGGAGCTTCAGAGGTGTCTGACGGCTCTACATCCAACAATGCTACTCTCTCGCTTACTTTTACATCAAGCGAGGCGACAACCAATTTTGCTGTGACCGATATCACGGTGACAAATGGCTCACTGAGCAGTTTTTCCGGTACCGGCACAACTTACACCGCCACGTTTACACCAACCTCAGATGGTGCCTGCACCATTGATGTAGCAGCAGATGCGTTTACTGACGCAGCGGGCAACGGCAACACTGCCTCTGACCAGTTCAACTGGACTTATGACAGCACAGCCCCGCAGGTCAGCTCCGCGTCCTACGTTGACACAACACATGTGGACGTGATATTCAGCGAGGCGATAATCGGTGGCACGACCACCTCTAAATATTCCATTTCCGGATTAACCATCTCGGCGGCGGCCGACCATGGTAGCAATACCTACCGCCTGACGACGACCGAGATGACGGCAGGCCAGACCTACACCGTGGTGGTGTCCACAACGATTACCGATGTCGCCGGCAACACCCTTGATGGGGATCATAAATCAGCGGAGTATGTAACAGGGGTCAAGGGGGATGTAAGTGGTGATGGCAGTATTACCCCTCAGGATGCCGTAGATGCTTTTAACCTGTATCTGGTTGGATGGGAAAGTTTGTCAGCGGAACAGAGATTTAGGGCCGATTTCAATGGAGATAATAATGTTACGCCTCAAGATGCAGTTGATATTTTTAATGAATATCTTTCACAATAATTTTTTGGGTTAGGGAGGAATAAAAAGTGAATCGTACAAACCTTAGGATGCTAATATCGATTGTCATTGTATTTTTATTACCGACCAGTGCCTTGGCCCTTAATGTGAGTTCAGATAACGCTACGGGTGCTCCTAACGATGCAATAACGCTCAATATTAATATCGATTCGGCAGTAACCAATCTAGACGCATGGGGGTTTGACCTCTATTACAATGGAGATGTATTGACTTATGCGTCAGTTGACAAGACAGACACTATCTGTGAAAATTTTTCCCTTGTCAATGGCTCGGTTAAAGCTACAGGGCCAGTTGCTTATGTGAGAATCGGCGGTTCGGATTTCTCGGGAGGTGTTACGACTACATCGGGAGGCGTCTTAATTAAAGTCAACTTTACAGTTAACGCTGATGCCGCTTCCAATTCACCCATTGCCTTACAGGCTTTTGTCGATGATATTGCCGCTGCCCAGACCACCGATGCTACTTTCTCATTAAGTGGTCTTCCCACCGGTACAATTACCCTTACCCCCAGCCCTGCATCTATAACAGCAGATGGCACGTCAACCTCGACGATAACCAGTGCGGCGATTAAGGATGCCGCGAGTGATAATGTTCCCGACGGCACCAAAATCACGGTTGCCACAAATCTGGGAACAATTACAACTGCCGATGCGGATCCTTCCGGGACAGCCGGTACTCAGGTGGAGACCTCCAGCGGTGTGATTACCTTTACGCTCCAATCCGCCACAACAGCGGGTACCGCGACGGTAACGGCTGCAAGCGTTGCCGGTGATGCAACGGGAAATACGACGGTTGATTTTACTGCCGGCGTCGTAAGCGCAGCGAATTCTACCGTGGAAGTTGACAAGGCGACCACACCGGTTGGCGTCGGTGATGGGGAAGGTATCACTGTTACCGTAACCCTGAAAGACGCCAATGACAATCCGGTTGCAAATACTGATGTCACCCTTTCCATAACCGGATCTGGTAATTATATCAACGGCGCCACTGAAGGCAACGGACCTACCTCAATTGGTTCGACCAATGCATCCGGTGTGGCAACAGGCTTTATCAGGTCAACCAAGGCAGAGGGCAAGATCATATCCGCAGCAGGTGGCGGAACAGCAATAACTGATACAGAAGCTGTAACCTACACGCAGGGTGATGCAACACGATTGGCTGTAACCGGTATCACCGACCCGGTGACGGCAGGAGTTGCCAGTGATGTAATAGTTACGGCCTACGACCAGTACGATAACATTGCCACAGGCTATGTGGGAACAATTGCCTTCACCGCACCAGGAGATCCTCAGCCTGTTCTTCATGCTGATTACACCTTCCAGGCAGGTGACAACGGCACCAAGACCTTTGTCGGTGGTGTCACCCTAAAGACGGCCGGGGAGCAAGCCGTAACGGCAACAGATACTGCGAACGCCGGTATCACGGGGTCTCAGACAGATATTACGGTAAACCCGGCTGCGGCCAATACGCTGCTGGTAGAGAATATTTCTGATCCGATAACGGCCGGTACCGCCAGTGATGTGAAGGTAACGGCCTATGATGAGTTTAACAACGTGGCAACCGGCTATACCGGTACTGTTGCTTTCACATCTTCAGATGATCAGAAGGTAGTTCCCGCGGACTATACGTTCCTGACAGGTGACAACGGCGCCAAGACCTTTGCCGGTGGTGTTACTCTAAAGACTGTAGGTGAGCAGACGGTAACAGCGACGGATACGACAACAGGCACGATCACCGGAACCCAGTCTGCGATTACGGTAAATCCGGCCGCGGCGAGTACATTGACGGTAACAGGCATTACTGATCCTGTGGTTGCGGGAGTTGCCAGTGATGTAATAGTAACGGCCAAGGATGAGTTTGGGAATACGGCAACCGGTTATACCGGGACAGTTGCCTTCACATCCGGTGATACCAATGCTACGTTGCCTGGTAATTATCCCTTTGTTGGCGGCGATTCAGGCACAAAAACCTTTGCAAGTGGCGTGACCCTCAAGACCGCCGGTGAACAGACCGTAACCGCTACGGATGCTACAACAGGCACGATCACCGGTACTCAGTCAGCGATCACGGTTAATGCTGCAAATGTTTCTAAAGTAGGACTTATCGCTACTAAGACGACTCTGGCAAGTGATCAAAAAGGCAGTGCAACTTTGACTGCAACGCTTTATGACGAGTTTGACAATCAGGTGGCTAATGCGGGCACTACTATCAACCTGATTATAAGCAGCAATACTTATGTAGTCATTGATGATGCCTCGCCTACTACTAATGCTCAAGGTGTGGCCACGGCAACGATTACAACCAAAACGGGAGATGTCACTGATCCACCACAGTATACTAACGTCCATGCGGAATCTACAGGGTTGACAAACTCTGGTGACATTTTGTTCACTCTGGTCAACTTTTCAATTAATGTGGATTCGCCCGCAGCTCTTTTTGTTGACGGAACCGGTGTTCATCTTGTGACCAGCGGTTCGACACCGACTACGGCAGCCTTCAGTGGCGTGGGTGGCACCGACGGAAATTATCGTTGGAACCTGGCAAGTGTGGGTGCAATCGACAGCACAACCGCCGATACTGTTAATTATACAGCCCCGGCAAGCATTAGTCTTGGCGAAGGCGAAACCTTTAAGAAGGATACGCTGACGCTCACTGACTTAAATGATCCTGACAATTTGACCGATACAATTGATATTTATATCTACAATCCTCTTGCCGTTACCTGGCCGACATCTGAGGCAGGTATCGCTATTGGTGATACGACTAAAGGTGTTACCGTAACCGGTGGCACTGGCACATATAAGTTCCAGAGCAACGATACTGCTGTGGCTACTGTCGACGCTGACGGCGGCGGTGTAACTCCGGTTGCGGTCGGGACTTGTAATATTCAGGTAAGAGACGCGACATACGGCGTTTTTGGTACAGAGAACGGTTTCTATGCAGTAAGTCCTCAGATTGAGATTGTCGATCCGATTAGCGTCACCCCGGCTACGAAGAGCTTGGAGGCCTCAGGCACCCAGACCTTTGCCGCAACGGGTGGTAAGGCTGGCGGTTATACCTGGACTTGCGATAACGCCGATGCCGGCGCTATTGATGCGGAGACAGGTGTATTTACAGCGGCGGCTGTGACTGCTACACAGACAGCCACCATTACAGCGACGGATGGATACGATATTGAGGGTACGGCGACTGTTACCGTCTATGCTACGGTGGAAATTACGAACAAACCAACAGAAACCCCGACTATTGAATCAGGTGCAACCTCGACTACCTATACCGTGGAAGGCGGTGACGACACACTTTATACCTGGTCTGTGACCGGTCCTGTTGCTGTAACTGGTGGTACCGGCGCATCCTACGCTTTTGTTGCACCATCTACAGGGGCATTTGCCGGTGTGTACACGATTACAGTGACCGATAATGCGGGATTTACGGATTCCTTTGAGGTAAATGTACCGATTAAGTTAACACCGGACAGCAAGGCATTTACCGAGACTAAACTGGACGGCAGCGCTAATCCGCAGACCTTGACGTTGTCCGGGGCCGATGGTGATTATACATGGGAAATCCTGGATTCGGAAACAGCGACATCTGAAGTTGATGCGCCTGCGGACTACGGTACATGGAGTGCTTCAGGTACCGCGATTGAAATCTTTACTCCGGCAGATGTGGATGCCGTCAAGAAGTTCTATGTCCGGGTTACTGTGGAAAGCGATGCTGCTTTGACCGAGGACAACGGGTTAAACAAGAGGGTTTTCGGACCATTCAACATCATTCCAGTAGATACCTTTACGGTAACAGTGAGCGATTCGGATGAGACCGCCATTGCCGGCGCGAACGTAAGCGTGGATTACATTGATCCGAATACTTCAACTCCGATAGCTGCTGAGATTACCGACGTGGACGGGGAGGCAGTCTTTACCCTGCCGGATGCCGGTGGGACGTATTCCTATACGGTAACCGCAACCAACAAGGTGAGACAGGAGGTTTCCTCCGCGTCTAAGGAAGTGACAGTCACGCTGGAAGCTATCGGCGATACCATTACCGGTACCGTTGAAGACACCTTAGGTGCGGTCAAGGGCGGCGCTACTGTAACAGCCTACCAGCCCTCGGATGTTACAACGAAATACCAGGCTACAACGGCCGGAGACGGCACTTATACTATCAACCTGCCGAATGGAGCCGCAGAAAGTGGATGGACGGTTGTTGCCAGCCTTACTAACTTTGTGACAGTATCTCAGGCAGACCAGGCAGTCGATACTGCTGTGAACTTTACGGGTGCATACGGCCTGCAGGCGAAAACGACAATTGAGACGGTAGAGGCCGTTGTTGTCGGCGCTACTGTCCGGTTGGATATTACGGCCAGCCCCGCGTTTGCCGCGGTCGGCGAAGCGTCTGTATCATTGATCGAAGGCGATGGAACACTCGGAGCACTTTCATTTGCCGGTGGTACGGTATCGGTAGTCTACGACATGGTGGAAGATTTTACCGTTGTGATTAAAGCCGATACCAGCGAAGATAAAGATCCGACAACCGGGTATTACGCATCACGTGTTTTCAGCTACGTGGCGGGGGATACCGCAACCGCAACCGCACAGGTTGATGTAGCGGCTGTCAGTTCCGGAGATGGAAAGGTAACGGCCAACTCGCAGACTACCGAGGTTGAAGTTCCTGTAGGCGGACTGACAAAGGATGCCACAATTGTCATAAAACAGATCCCAAAAGATGACACAACATCAACATCTACTAAGGCATCACTTACCTATGTATACGAAGTCACAGCCGCTGACAGCGCTACCGGGACCGAGCTTACGAGTGATGAAATCAACCGCGTTGAAATCACACTTCCTATTGATTTGAGTGTTGTCAGTCCGGGTGACCTGGAGGACGGTGTTTTTGTTATCTATCATGCCGACAGTCTGGCTGAACTGGAGGCTGGTAGCGGAACAGCCGTACCAGCCAGCGATATCATCAGTACCGACTACATTGGCAACGGTTCAATCGGTTCGGTCACCTTCTATGTGAGCAGCCTTTCCGTCTTCGGAATAGGCGGCAGCAGTGGCGGTGGCGGTGGTGATGATGATAACTGCTTTATAGCCACGGCAGCTTATGGATCGCTTTTTGAAAGCCATGTCGAGATCCTGCGTGATTTCAGGGATGTGTATCTGCTTCCGAGCAGGTTGGGTCATGCATTTGTGGATACTTATTACAAATATTCGCCTCCGATAGCGGGCTTCATTGCAGACCATGATGCTCTTCGCGCGGTGGTTCGTGTCGGGTTGATGCCGGCAGTTGGTGCGAGTTATGTAGCCCTTCATACGACGCCTGCGCAGAAGATACTGATTATGTTTTTGATGTTTGGTCTTTTTGCAGGCGGATATTTAGCGATTAGACGTTGCTCAGGTAGATAGACTGTAGGCATTTAGGCTGAAGGCTGTTAGTTTGCGGTCTTCAGCCTTCAGCTTTGAGCTTTGAGCTTTCACCTTCAAGCTTTTATGGTAATCATGCCACTAATTAAAGAAAAAGAAAAAAAATTTACCTATTCCGACTATGCTACATGGCCGGATGATGAACATTGGGAGTTGATTGACGGCGAGGCATACAACATGTCGCCGGCTCCATCTATCAAACATCAGAAAATATTGGGCAACATGTACAATATTATATCTACACACCCTCAAAGAAAAACAGAATGTTTTGTGGGGATTGCGCCTCTTGATGTGGTGCTTTCAGAACATGACGTTGTGCAGCCGGATCTCCTGATTGTATGTGACCGGAAGAAAATCACTGAGGCAAATATCCAGGGAGCGCCTGATTTGGTTATTGAAGTGCTTTCTCCATCTACAGCGCTTAAGGACAGGCGGGAGAAAAAGGCTCTCTATGAAAAATATGGTGTAAAAGAATATATCCTTGTATATCCATTGGATCAATATGTAGAACGATACATATTGCAGCAAGATGGTTCTTTTGGGAACGCTCAAATTCTTGGGCCTGATGAGACCTTGCAGTTAATTGTCATGGATGAGGTAAAAATTCCGCTACAGAAGGTTTTTGAGGACTCTATGGTTTGAAGATTATTAATTGAAAAAATAGAAGTATATAAAGGGATGTTGCAGAGCAGCATCCCTTTTTTTATAATTGCCTTGCTCCAAAATTTTGAAGAGTTATTTTTGTGTATAAATTTTTACTTTATACTTCTTTTCAAGCCTCTTTATTTCTTTATCCATTGCTGCTTTTCGCTTCATGTTAATCAACATGGAACGGATGCGCGGCTTTGCCTCTTCATAAGTCAATTTCACTTCAGCCTTTTTGTCATCTACCTTGATAATGTGAAATCCAAATGGAGTTTTTACAGGGTTGCTGATTTCCCCCTTTTTTAATGCAAAGGCTGCCCTTGAAAAGGGAGGAACCATGCGCTGTCTTGGGAAAAATCCCAGGTCTCCTCCTTTATTTTTGGTGCCGGGATCATCAGAGTACTGAGCGGCAAGTTTGGCGAAATCAGCGCCCTTATCGAGCTCTTTTTTAATATTTTCTGCCTTTGCCAGGGCTGCGGAAATCTCCCGTGGTTTGGCTTTTGGGCCCGCCTTTATCAGGATATGACGGGCTTTTACCATCGGAGGTCGCGCAAATTCAGCCTTATGCCCATCAAAATACTCTTTGATTTCTTTTTCAGATATAGTAGTTGAATCCGCAAATTTACGCTTCATGTATTCCTGCGCAAGGATACTGTTGATCGCATCTTCAATCCGGACTTTCAAGGCTTTATCAATTTTCTCAGCCCGGGCCTCCATGGCAAACAGATAAATCTGAACAAGTCTTTCAAGAAATGCCTTTTTCTGATTTTCATCTTTGAAGCGTTTTTGATATTCAGTGGGCAAGAGGTTAAGTCTTGCATTAAGATCAGCCTCTGTGATTTTAATTTTTCCCACTTTGGCGAGGATTTTTTTACTGCTGTTTTCTTTAGCAAATACAGCTCCTCCGCTAATTGCAATTGCAGTAGTGATAAACGCCAGGATAATAAGATAAATGCCGACTGCCTTCATGTGTTTCATTAAAAATACCTCCTTAAATTTGATGCGTTCGTAAAAATTTTACGAAACGTGTTAAGTGTTAAGTAACTCAAAAAGTCTGGGTAGATGTTGTGTTTTGTCACCCAAACCCTTTACGGCAACATGGTTGCCTTGCTCCAAAGACAGCAACATGGTTGCCTTGCTCCAAAGACGGCAACACTGTTGCCTTGCTCCAAAATACGGCATCGCGGTTGCCTTGCTCCAAATAATATGGAGCGAGCCGACCATGTCGGCGTGATAATACGGCAACCATGTTGCTGGAACAACGGAGGGTAACAAATACCCCAAGTTTTTGAGAAGTTACAGTGTTAAGAGACTGATAAAACAGATAATTACTTTAACCTAACACTTAACACCCGGTGAATTCGCTTTTTTCTAACAGCCTTCAGCCTATTTAGTGCCTGAACGAAAACTAACCAAAGCTGTTATTTCGAGTCTGTCAGAGGCCTTTGGCAGACTGCCTGGTTCCCATGCTCCAGCGTGGGAACCCATATGGTATGCATTCCCACGCTGGAGCATGGGAACGAGAAAAAGAGTACGATAACCGTATTTTGGTGGAAATACCTGCCCGCCATCGCTCTCGCCCAAAAAAACAGTCAACACAGTTCGAGCTTTCTCTCAGGCGAGGCGGGCGGGTCTGATTCTTGCGTCAAACATGGCTTTAAAATGCGCTTTTCCCTAACAGTCTTCAGCCTATCAACCTAACACCTAACACCTAACACCTGGTGAATTCGCTTTTTTACGAATGCACCATATACCGATTGATTTTTACTTGAGCAAATTATAACATAATTATACATGAAAAACACGAAACCTTATAAGATTTTTCTCATATTTTTTATTCTGAGTTGCTTTGCGGGGCTTGCGTTTTTGTATTACGAACATCGTGCATCTTATGCATTGAAAAATCAAAATGCCCGCGCAGCTATTAAACACTCGAATTACCGCCTTCGGATCAAGGGTTTTAGTCTTCATAGTGTCCATGAGGATAACAGCGCTATTTCGATCAAGGCGGACAGTTTTGCAATCGAAAAGAAAAAGCTGGGTTTTTTCAGGTTTGGTCTGATCAATGTAGCGAGGTTTAAAAATGCAGTTATTGATATCTACGGCCTGAAAAAAGAATCTTCAGATTCCGGAAAATATAAATCAATATTTAAGAATGTATTTTCAGGTGATTTCCTCCCATCCAATGTCAGTAAACGGGTAGCATCCGTTATTATTGAACCCATATGTGTAAGACTTCGCGATGATAAAGAATCTGTTATTACGGAAATATCAGCGGCATCCGCATCTCTTCGTCTGAAACACCGTGATATTCTCTTTAAGGGAGGTGTCAGGGCAACATCTGGTATCAGCGTTCTTACAACGGATAAATTGTGTTTCAATTACGATAACGGCACAGTATCAGCAAGGCATCATTATGTATTAAATGAAGCAGGGAAACGGTATGAGGGTAATAAACTTACAACAGATATATTTCTTGCCCGTTTGCCCCGTTGAGCCCAGGAGGCTGTTCGAGAATGGCTATTTTTCGCAATCTCTGTGTCAGACTCAGATTTTAATCCTCAAAATACTCAATGTATTCCTGCGGTTAAAATCTTCGTCTTCCTTGACCTTGCAAAAAATTTCTCATTCTCGGGCAGCCTCTTATGTGGGTTCGGATATTGCTTGATTTTCCTGATTAACTATGCAAATATACTAATTAAAAGTTTTTCCCACGAATAAAGTGAACGAAGTCAGAATCCAGAATGAAAGCTGAATAATTTTTTATCTTTACGGCTGATCTCTGATCTCTGACTTCTGACTTCTGATCTCTGAATTCTGATTGCGGCTTTGCCGCCTTAGGGGGCGTGATTATGTATTCCAGTTCCAGATGTTTCTTTGCAGTTAGCCTTATCGTCGTCATCTTAATTTTTTTACCAGGCAGTGTTTATTGTCAGAACGTTGAGCCCCTTATCCGGCAAGGTCTGGAACAATACAAACAGGAAAATTATGAAGAGGCCATTGATATTCTGGTCGAGGCGCGCAAGCAAGATCCGGAATCTTCCACCGCTGCTTTCTTTTTAGGGCTTGCTTACAAGCAGGTGATGGATTACCCCAGAGCATTAGAACATTTGCAGGACGCCGTTACTCTAACTCCCAAAATTAAAGAGGCTGTGGTTGAGCTGATAGATATTTCACTGCAATTGGAAAAAATCGAAGAAGCGGGAAAATGGATACAGACAGCCGAAGAAGAAGAAATTTTCCCTGCGAGAACAGCTTTTCTAAAAGGGATGCTTTTTCAAAAACAGGGAAAGAATCTTGAGGCAATAGAGTCCTTTGAAAATGCCGTGTCTCTCGACAAGGCACTTACCCAGTCAGCAGAATTCCAGATCGCCATTTGTTACATGAAGGAAAAAAAGCTTAAAGCAGCGAGAGATCGCTTTAGGGCGGCCGTGCTTTTTGATCCCCAGTCGGACCTGGGAAGTTTTGCCCGGCAATATCAGGACATGGTAGAAAAGAGAATATTCCTTGAAAGGCCTTTTCGCTTTACCTTTGGACTTTTTGGCCAGTACGATACCAATATGGTGCTCAAACCGACTGAGTCAGCGATAGAGGTAACCGATGAAGAAAGCTATGTCATGAATACTACTTTCAGGGCCAATTATGTGCCGATCCTGAAAGGCCCCTGGCTTTTCAATGCCCGGTACTCTTTTATTTCCAGTCTTCATCAGAAAAACACCCATTCTCACGATTTTATCGGAAACAGTGTTTCTGTTTGTCCGGGTTATAATTTCGGCAGGTTTGCTCTGAATCTAACCGCTACTTACAGCAGTACCATGGTTAGAGATGAGAGCTACAAAAGATATGTGGACTCTTTAAGCGTGGGCCCGCTGCTTCGAGCGCTTCTTAATCAGAACCATATACTGGAAGTATTTGCCGGTTATAACCGGAATGAATACTTTAAGCCATCGTTGACTCCGGAAGAAGACAGGGATTCAAACGGGCTGAGCACATATATCAGTTGGGTATGGCTGTTTAAAAATAATGCTTTTTTCAATCTTAAATATGAATTTATCGATCAGAACGCTGACGGCATAAACTGGGAAAATAATGCCCACAAGTTTTCGCTGAATATTTCCAAGCCAATATTTGATAAAGTGAGCTTACAGGTGAGCGGACAAGCCTATCTGCAGGATTTTAAATATATTAACACAACATTTAATACAAAAAGAGAAGATAATATCTATACGGGATCAATAGGATTTACATGGGAGTTTATTGAGCATTCAAATCTTGTGGTTCAGTATTCAAAGACCAGGGCAGACTCAAATATAGGCGTATATGACTATAAGCGGGATCTTTACACAGCGGGCGTTGAATACCGGTTTTGATCCGCAGATTACGCAGATTACACGGATTTAGGGATTTTTAATTCCTGAATTTGCAATTTATCATATTATTACTTTTGTAGCGAGCCGACCTCCAAAAATATGGAGCCAGCCTTGCCCAAAAAACATGGAGCCAGCCGACCATGTCGGCGTGATAATACAGCAACATGGATGCCTCGATCCAAATAATATGGAGCGAGCCGACCATGTCGGCGTAAAAACAAATGGAAAAATACAAGACATATGTTCATACTCCACCTCATTTGCACAAAGACTCTGCGAAATATTTTATTACAGCGTCAACATATAAAAAGATAAAAATACTTGATGATAACTCAAAACAAAAACTGCTATCGTCTCTCAAGATCGCATACCGGAATTATGACTGGACACTTGAGGATTGGGTGATTTTGGATAATCATTACCACATTATGGTCAACTCGCCCCAAAAAGGAGCTGATATTTCAAAATTTGTATCAGAGTATCACAAATTTACAGCAATGTTTATAAAAAAAGAATATCCACAATATAATGCCTTTCCGAAAATATTCGACAATTATTGGGACACCTGTATCACTTACGAAAGATCTTATTATGCAAGGCTAAATTACATTTACTTCAATCCTGTAAAGCATGGTTACGTAAAGAAAGCACAAGATTATCAATGGGGAAGCTATTTTCATAGATATAAAGAGCAAAAAGAATATCTTGAACGATTGAGGGAAGCATATCCGTTTGACAAGATAAATATAAAAAATGATCATTAAATTGCTGTACGGCAACATGTGTATATGGAGCGAACCGACCATGTCGGTGTGATACGGCATCACGGATGCCTTGCTCCAAAAACTATGGAGCGAGCCGACCATGTCGGCGTACTATGGAGCAAGCAAACCGTGTTTGCGTAAATGCAACGGCAACACGGATGCCTTGCTCCAAAATACGGCATCACGGATGCCTTGCTCCAGAAATAAAGGAGGATTAAAATGAAACGCATAATCTCTCTTATAATATTTTTTATGGTTTCTCTGACCGTTCTCATTATGTTTCCTGTGGTTGCTCTGTCAGAGACTGTCGGCACATTTACTTATGTTAAGGGGAGGGTGGATATCACCGCTCCCGGCATGAAGGCTGTGCCGGCCCACAAGGGAGATGATGTAAATGTGGGCGATATTATACGGACCAAGAGCAACTCAAAAGCAGAAATTGCTCTTATAGATGGCAGCATCCTCCGTTTTGCCCAGAAAAGCCGGGTAAAGATTAATGAATATATGGTAGAGAAAAAACAGACCAGAGGGATTCTGAAGCTTTTTAGAGGAAAGATCCAGAATATTGTAAAGAAAACAGCAGCAAAGACTTTTGGGCGTAAAACGCAAAATCTCTATGAGGTTCAAACCCCCACGGCTGTTTGCGGGGTTAGAGGCACCAACTTTTTTGTCTTTCATCAGAGGAATACAAGCGGCGCAATATTCAAAAAAGGAAGCGGTTATGGTTATAGTGTAAACAGGCCCGATGTGGTGAAAACCATCAAAGCAGGCCAGGCCATGATAGTTATAAGTCCTGACCAGCCCCCTGTTATAAAGCCGGCCACAGATATTGAACTTCAGCAGCATACAGAGGATACAGCTCCTTCGGAAGAAGAGGAGGAGGCCGAGGAAGAGGAAGAAGAGAAGGTTGAAGCGGTAGAAGAGGAGGCTGAGGCTGAAGAAGAGGAGGCTGTTGAGGAGGAAGAGGTCGCTGAGGAAGAAGCGCCTGCTGAGGAAGAGGCGGCCGTTGAAGAAGAGGCGCCTGTTGAGGAAGGAGAGGTCGCTGAGGAGGCTCCGGCCGAAGAAATAGAGACAGCAGAAGAAGCGCCTGTTGAGGAGGCTCCTGCCGAAGAAGCCGCTCCTGGACCGGAAGAAGCAGGAGAAGCACCTTTGCCTGCGGCAGAGGAACAGGCTGTTCCTTCCGAAGCAGCACCGGAATCAGTTTCAACCGCACCGGAACCAGCTACTGAACTTTCTGTTGAAACTGACACAGGATTTATTTCCGGGTCTTCTGCTGATGTTGATTTAGGAACGGCTGGTGGTGGTATAGCAGATAGCCCGGTCATAGAAACAGGTGACATTGATCCAACGACAGAGAATTTGGAACCTTATATTCCTCCTGAGACAGAAGTGGATACAACACCCCCTGTTATAACGATAGCATCTGCAGCATCTCCTGAAACAGATAATTTAACCGCAGTAAACCTTGACCTCTCAAGCAACGAAACTGTGACCTATTCCTGCAACCTTGACGATGCAACAGTGACTACTACAAGTTTTAGCGGATTGGGGGAGGGCGAGCACATATTTGAATACACGGCCACGGACGAGGCGGGAAACACTTCCTCCGACACATTGCCCTTTGATCTGCACCCATACGCACTGACCGGTTCTGTAAGTGGCACAGGCAGCACCATAGAAGGATCTGCGGACGGCGATATTTCGGCTGTTGCGAACCAGAACTGGGGTGGGTGGATATTAGAATTAGAGGGCACATATACCGGCGCGCATTCTTCATCCTGGGAGATGACTGCCGGGGGTCAGACCTTGGACAGTTCCGCTAATACGAATGGTTACTGGATTGAAACAATCAACGGCACAGAGGGTGCATCAAACTTTACTTATTTAACACATACGACATTGGGCACAGGTACAGGCGCTGTCGACGCTACATTTAATGATGGGACATGGCAAGCAACGGATTCGGGTATTGGCACATTAACAGAAACTCCCTTGGCCTTTGGCGGAGATATTGACGGAGCTTATTATTACTATCGTTCTGACTATGATGGCATGGAATGCTATGATTATTCAATAGAAGGAGGCATTGGCGTAATTGACTCCCCCTTTGAGTTGCCCGGAATACCTGTTGAAACCAGGCTCATAGGAAAAACATATCCGAGTGCTTACACTACCTGGTGGACGAATATATCCGGAAACGATTATGTAGAAACTGAAAACCAGTGGAGCGGCTGGATTGGTGGCGTAACGCATGATAACACAGTAAAAGGCATGATAAATGGACTTTACATAGATTCTTCAGGTTATGCCGGCATTCTTTCAGGATTATTTACAGGCCCGCATTATCCTGAAATTGAAATGTGGGAGGCAAATGGAACATTAACCGCTGATAAAAAATCATTAACCGCTGATTACGATGTCGGCTCCGACCTCTCATCATATACGAATTCCGGAAACCCTGACGGTGATATTTATGGAACATTTAATGGATATGGTTTTATTAATGCAGGCGATAGTCTTGAGGCAGCAGAAACCACCTGGCTTACAAATCCCCAAACAAATAAAGATGAACCCTGGGGAATATACAAACTGGAACTTGGCGGATACTATGATAATCCCGATTCCACCTCGACCTTTTCAATAGTCTGTGGAGGTGGTTACTGGAAAAATAATTGGAACGATTACTGGATTGCCCATATAGAGGAGGGTTTCTGGAACCCTGATCATACTATAGAAGGAAATGCAATTGAAGGAAGATATCTTACAAATACAGCGCTTGGTTTAATAACAGGCAAGATTTTTGGAAGTTACGATACATATTCTACAGGCGCATGGGAAGCCCTGGCATCAGGCACATTCAGCGAGCAGGAGCTCGCCTTCAGCGGGTTAATTGAAAGCGCTTCTGATTTGAATGATGGCCCGGACTGGGGTCTTTATGCCGGTCGTGAAGATGATGGAGACTATTATTTTGAAACATGTGATGATGTTGAAGCTCTTGCCGGAGGCATAACATCGCCATGGATGTGGGATGGGATCGCCTGGCAGACTCAGACTGTTAATGTGGCTTATATGGGTGGATCCTGCTCTGGTGTTGACGACCCATATCCACTTCTCTGGAGCAGTAATATATACAGCTTTAATGCCATTGATGAAAATCGCACAACTTATGATGGCGGTGCATTTAATGGCTTTATAGGTGGTGTCTTGAATGACGGTCTAATCGATGGAAGAATTGTCAGTCTCTATATGGACCCTGGTGGAAATGCCGGTTATATAACTGGAAACCTCACGGGAACATACTATCCTGAACTCTATAAAAATTATAAAGCTATGCTCGATGCGGATGGCATCTGGGCAGCGACCATGATGTCTCCTGATAGCGGAATTAACCCTGCTGACTTCTGCGATGAGGTTCGCACGGATACGAGCATACACGCCAATCTTTCAGGTGATTTTAGCGGAAATGGCTATATATCCGGGGCGGAACACTGCGAGGGCAGCTTCTGCTACGGGTGGACCAGATACATAGATGGATGGAATTGGGGGATATACGATATTGTCTTAAATGGTTATGATGAAGGCTATGATAACCCGAATGGAGCAACTACGTGGTCTGCAAAGACAGGTGGCAGCGCCGATTTTGGAACTTATGAAGGTGATGATGATTATTTGTTAGATAACGGTTACTGGCTTGCCGATATAACTGCCGGTGCATGGGACGAAAATAAGATTTCCGGCAGCCTGAGCAACGGAAAATTTCTGACCTCAGTTAAGATGGGTGAGATTAGAGGAGATATCATTGGTTTTTATGATGACTCAGGACACTGGGCCGCAACATCTCTGGGCGTATATGAAGGCGAACCACTTGCCTTCAGCGGGTATTGGGAGGGCGCCAGTCTTTACTATAATAATAACGGCAATATGGACTGGGCAGGTGAGGAATATGGCATTATCGGAGGTCTCAGCGCGCCGTGGGACGGCCCTGCCGAGTTTTTAGCCATGGGTGAATATTATCATGAAGATGGGCTTGAAGGAAAAGATCACTATCTGTGGAATTCGGAGATTTATGCCTTTGGTATTTCAGACGAAGGAGAAACAGAGGCATTCATGGGTTTTACCGGCGGCATCTGGGAAAACGGCGCCATGGAAGGGACGGCTGTGGCTCTTTATTTAAATATGGTAAATATGGATTTGGAGGACGAATCTGTTACCGCCGGTTATGTCAAAGGCGATGTTTCCGGGCTCTACTATCCAGAGCTTGAGATGTGGATGGCTGAAGGCACTCTGACCCCTTCTGGTACGCAAATCTACTCTGATTACGATTCCATTGATGCAGGTTATGGCTATATTAGTTCCCGCTTATCCGGAAATTTTGATGAAAGCGCTGGTTTTATCCTGGGTAATGGGGGATGTGAAGATGAGTATGAGTGGTTGATGAATATTTTTTATATTGTTGACTATAGCACAGAAGCCGCCCCTTTGTGCGGAATCTATGATTTGAAGCTCGGATATGAAAATGTATATAATGGCAAACCTGCCGGTGATACCACCTGGTCGGCCAGGGTGGGTGGAAACATGGAACTTGAATATGTGGCTGACAGTTATGGTTACTGGCTTGCCGATGCAGGTGGCGATTGGACAGGAGAAGGAGAGATAACAGGATCTCTTGTTGGAACATTCCTCACCAGCACACATACCGGTTCCATTGGAGGATCATTTTACGGTATCAATGCAGTGGAAGAAGGGGAGTCAGGCACATGGATCGGTGAAAGCCTCGGCACATTCACCGGCGATCCTCTGACCTTCAGCAGCTCATTTGGCGGAGACACTTACAGGACCGTTGGCGGCACTCTTTATGCTGGCAGTTTTGGAAGAAGGGTTACAACAACAGGGGATCCATATTATGACGCACGTTATGATTACGACTATTTTGTCTCCGATGAGGACGTTCTTCTGTATGGCGAAAATTGGGAAGACTATTATGAGAGCGATAGTGAATCTGGAGATATCTATCTTCCCGATGGCACGCGTGTCGGCATAATAGAGGATGATTTTTTGACTTTTACCAGAGGATCGTGGACTGTCGGTGCCTATGATTCTAATTCTGCCTACTTTTCCGAGCCTCCAGATGACGGAGGTACCTGGGAACGCCACTGGTATGAAGAAAGGTCTTCCTTCTGCCTTGCAAATAGCGGGGCAATTTCCGGCATTATGGGTGGAACCGGTGATCTGTGGAGCGCCACTGATTCGAATCCTGCGGGCATAAGTCTGATGGGCATGTATAATCCCACGGACGGAGATTATAACAAACCATCCATATTCGGATTCAGTATTCAAAGCAGTGATATCACTACAGGAGCTTATGCCGGATATTTAAGCGGTATTACTGATAACATGAATGGCGATATATACGCTGTTTATGTCGATCCTTCGCAGAATGCAGGTATTCTCAAAGGAGGATTTTCAGGAACTGTTTATCCTGACCTGGAAATGTGGAATGCTTCAGGGACTGTTTCTCCGGTGACAACCACAATCCAAAGCACCGGCATCTTACCAGCAGATCTCAGCACAAATCTGGACAGAGGAACGATTGCCGGGTGGCTCTCCGGAGATTTTGGCGACTCTAACTCTGAAATCTTCAGCGAATTAGGATGGGGGGAGACACTTTCCCTCAGTGGTGAAGGCCTGGGAGTATACCGGCTTATGTTCGGTTATAACAATTGTTTCTATAATCCCGATTCATCAACTACCTGGTCGGCAAGAGCCAGTGGATATACTGATACAGGGATATGGCTGACAGATGAGATAAACGGAACATTTGAAAACAGTGGAAGTGGTGCGTTTGCAAGCAGCTACACTGGTAACTTTCTTACTCTTGCCGACTATGGGCAGCTTGCCGGAGAAATTACAGGCACTTACGCTTATGATGTTGAAAGTACCAACGGCGGCTGGCAGGCAGTTTCCTCCGGCTACTGGGAGAGCAGCGAGAAACTCAAGTTCAACGGAATTCTTGACGGTGCTGATCTGACAAGGATGATGGAACAATACGAAGGACAGTGGGATGACGGAACTCCCGAGGGTTCTCACTATCACTACAGCTACGAGACCGGAGTTGAAGCAGGATGGTCTGTTGAGTATGATGGCACTAAAACCACCCATATTAACTATAACGCGGATGGAACTACCGAGACATGGGTTGATGACAATGGAGCACTCTCTTACAGTGAGGGCACCTGGAGTGTTGATTTGGGCTTGTATGAGGAATACTTGAAGGATGGGGCATCTGTGACTGGGGAAGTTTTACGAAACGAAAATCCCACCTACAACTTAAGAGGAAGAGGCTGGCTTGACGGTTTCATGGGCGGTCTTGATGATCTCTGGACAGCCTCTGCCGGCGACAAAGCCAATATCCGTTTCATCGGCGAATATGATGCATGGTATGACGAGGTGCTGCCGTCGGTTTTTTCCATGGGCATTAAGAGCTACAATCCCTATGATGGCAGTTGCACCATCTGGAACCAGGATGACAATTCTCAAAACGGAGCATATTACGGCTACATGGGTGGGCGTACCCTTGCAAACAATACACTGGAAGGCGGGATGTTAGCGCTTTATCTCGACAAGTCAGGGAATATGGGCTTTCTCAAGGGAAGTTTTGACGGAGATATCTATCCTGATGCCGAGATGTGGGATGGAACAGGAGGAATCTATCCTGTTGAAATAGTACAGGCTACCGGTTTTAATGCATCTGATTTTCATCCTGATAGCGGAGGTCTTATAAGGCAAACTTACTTAGAAGGTTCTGCAGAATTTCATGGAGAGTTCTTTAATGCTTCAACTGGGCTGTTTGGTGGTGATATACACCGGAGATACGGACGCAAAAAAAGCGCTGCCGTCAAGACAACCGGCACGCTGCAGATAGGCGGCCAGTTTTATAACCAGTATTTCTCCGTAACATCAACGATTTATGGTGGTACCTATACTGAATTTGACGGAAACACATCCGATCACTGGTATCTTCCATTTTCTTTTGATGACGGAACAACAAAAAGAAAGTGTTATCTTTTAAGTTCTTCTGATGCAGCAGGATCGTGGTCTGACAACATGATCTCCGGCAAGGGGGTCGGAGCCTGGGTCAATCTGGATGAGGTGGTGACAGGTGTGTGCGGAGCAGACCTCAAAGGCACTTTCAACCCGCTCAACGCTACCTGGCAGACAGCCGCCATGTGGGCCGGTATAGACACAAGAACTTTCCTTGCCATGACAGACACCGATTTGGGGAAAGATAAGCTCGCGCAACTCAATATCCCCTGCATTGAGGTGGGAAGGACAAATCTCACAGGCAGCGCTGATGGCATGACTGTCAACATGAATGATACAACCTTTTTTGCCTATTCTAACGGCGCTGCGCCCAGAATCTGGGCAACAGGAGACGTAAGTGGAAGTTATACTTCTGATCCTTCTGTAGGTACGAGTGTGCCGCTGATTGGAACAAGCGGTAACATAAATGCGAATTTTGATGTGCAAAAATGGGATACAAACCAGTGGGCTGCCGGCGTTACCGGTTCAGGAACGGTAGCCGATCATGATATCAATATGAGCGGTGCCGCGGCCGGACAATACAGCAGCAACAACTTCTCCGGCACCGGCGCAGGTGTAGCGTTGCCCGGTATATCGGAGCTTCCTTCACCTCCAGGGTCGCCATAATAGCTCAAAAGAAAAAGACAAATTGGCCGCAGATAAACGCAGATAAACGCGGATACAAGCTGTTTTTTTTGTTAATTTCCAGACATCGTCGAGTGGTCGAGGTAACTTCTCAAAAAGTCTGGGTAGATGTTGTGTTTTTGTCACCCAAACCCTTTACGGCAACACGGTTGCCTTGCTCCAAATAATATGGAGCAAGCCGACCATGTCGGCGTACTATGGAGCAAGCAAACCGTGTTTGCGTAAAGCCAACGGCAACATGGTTGCCTTGCTCCAAACTATGGAGCGAGCCGACCATGTTGCCGGAACAACGGAGGGCAACAAATACCCCAAGTTTTTGAGAAGTTACTAGTCGAGTGGTTAAGTGCTTATTACCTATAAAAAATCGCTCAATTTAGGTATTATTCAACCAGAAATTTACAAACTCAAAAAAGTGAGTGGTTCTTCGTAGATATGGTTTTATCTGCGTTTATCCGTGGCTAAAAAAGGGGGGACAAGAACATGAAAAAGGCAGCGCATTACCTGAAGACCACAGTCATTTTATCTCTCATTGGAGTCATGTTTTGTCTGGGGATGAGTTCGGTATCATGGGCAGGAGCCTATTTCAGCGATGATATGGAAGGCACGGCTAAGTGGACAGGTGAAAGTCCATGGTCCACGACCACATCAGAGTATCACAGCGCTTCCACCGCCTGGACAGACAGCCCGGGCGCCTATTATGCCAATGAAGCTGACATTTCCATGATACTTGCCGCATCTCTCGATCTTTCATCTGCAACTGTAACTAATCCTCAACTGGTCTTCTGGCATAAACGCCAAATAGAAACAGATTTCGATTTTGGGTATCTGGAGCTTTCTACTGATGGAGGCTCAACCTGGCATGAACTAGCTTCATATACCGGCATTTCCGACTGGACACGGGAGCAGATTGATATATCTGATTATGCAGGTCAGGCAAATGTTCTAATCCGCTTCAGGCTTGAAACCGATAAGACTATTGTATGGGACGGCTGGTACATTGATGACGTCGCCATATCCGAACCGCCTAACGCGGTTGCCGAACTCGCGGTTGACAATCCGACTGCAACAACACTTGATCTTGCATGGACAGAGTATCTAAGCGCTGATTTTGCCGGCTACAAGATATATCGAAGCACAACAGCGGGTGTCGGCCCTTCCAGTACTCTTGTGACTACAATCACTGATCCAAACACTATATTATATACAGACACGGATTTAACCCCTGAAACCACATACTACTATAAAGTGTATGTTTTTGACACAAATGATCTGGCTGCCGGAAGCAAGGAAGAATCCGGCATAACGAGTATCGCAGAGTTTCACTATCCCTTTTTTGACGATCTGGAAGGATCTGTTGGCGGTTGGACAGCAGGCTCGCCGTGGGGTCTTACCGATGCGCATAAGCATTCTGGCATATATTCATGGACAGATTCCCCCGGAGGTTCTTACGCGGCGGGAGCCGACACTTCTTTGCAGATAACAGTCGATCTTGGAGCAGCGAATATGCCTGTGCTTACCTTCTGGCACAAGTGTACGTTTGATAACAACTCAGACTATGGCTATATAGAAGTAAGGGAAGATGGAACCACTACCTGGAAGAGACTCTATTTTGTGACAGGCACCATCGCTTCATGGACTGAGGAGCGGATGGACTTGTCTAATTATGCTGGGAAAAAAATTGATATCCGTTTCAGACTCGTATCAGACAATGACACACAGTCCGACGGATGGTACATAGATGACATTAACATAGACGAGACAGGGACTGTTGCTTTTACCTATCCATTTATAGACGATATGGAAGGAGTGGCAACCTCAGCCGCCAACTGGCACAGTTCATCATGGGATTTAGTTGTGGATGGCTGTAGCGGGAGCTACGCTTTTACTGACAGCCCTGAAGGGGATTATGGTTCATTAGTAAGCTCCGAGCTTGTCATGGCCAACAGCATTGATTTGAATGGCGCACTTCATCCCCAGCTTACGTTCTGGCACAAGTACGATACCAGAAATTGCCCGGATTCTTCATCCGACGGCGGTTGCGATTATTCTCAGAAGGATTACGACTACGCTCGTGTTTACCTCTCCACATATAATGGTCAGCCTGGAACGTGGAAAGAATTAGCAGCGTTCAAAGGGAGTCAGACCACATGGGAAAAGAAGATCATAGACCTCAGCACGTGGGCCGGATTGCCCAATGTGCGGATAAAATTCGTAATGATTGATACGATGGACGAAACTATCAACTACAGAAAGCCAGGCTGGACAATCGATGATGTTGCTATTGAAGAGGCCCCTGTTGATGTAACTCTATCTATTACTGCCTCTTCTCAGAACAGCGTTTCCATCGAGTGGGGTGAAAATACTGATTCAGACTTTGCCCGTTATGAGCTTTACCGCTCTTCAGCTTCAGGTGTCACCCGCAGCGATACCCTTGTTGCAAGCATCACCACAAAGACTGAATTAATTTATATTGATGCAGTGGCAATGATTCAGCCTGGGACCTATTACTACAAGATGTGGGTTGTTGACACGGACAGTAATGTTTCCATGGGAGGCAATGAGGTGCAGGCAACTTATTCTATTCCGAGCAACAGCTTCCCTTTTTCTGAAGACGGTGAGAGCGAGAGCGGTACGTCTCAATGGTCTTATGGAACGCCGTGGGGCCTGACGGACACAACGCCCTATGAAGGAACATATTGCTGGACAGATTCGCCTGGGGCCAACTATCCAGCCAATGCCAATACGAGTCTTGCAACGTTTATTGACCTCAGCGGAACAACCGCCCCTGTTTTGACATTCTGGCACCGCTACTTTTTAGAAGAGGGGACAGATTTTGTATATTTGGAGGTATCTGCTGACGATGGTCAGACCTGGACCGGGCTGAGGACATTTACAGGCATAGAGACCGCATGGAACCAGGAGCGGATGAACCTTGCTGCCTATAGCGGCAACGCAAATTTTGGCCTCAGATTTCGCCTGACCTCAGATAGCGCTAACCAGCAGGATGGCTGGTATATGGATGGCCTGCAAATCAAAGAAGAGTCTATTCATGCATCATATCCTTTCTTTGATGACATGGAGAGCGGGATCATTCCGTGGTTTTATCATTCTACATGGGGTTTAATGACTTTGGCAGCTTATGATTCTCACTCAGATGCAGCATCAATTGTATGGACAGATTCTCCTGAAGGTTCCTATTCAGCGGGAGCTGATACCTTTCTTAGCATGACCATAGACCTTGGGTCGGCAGTGATGCCTGTGCTTACCTTCTGGCAGAAATATGCACTGGAAAGCAACTCTGACCATGCATATATAGAAGTTCGGGAGGTTGGCAGTGCCACGTGGGAAAGGCTCTACTTTGCAACAGGGACCGCTGCATGGTTTGAAGAAAGGGTAGATTTGTCCAATTATGCAGGCAAACAAATAGAACTCCGTTTCAGGCTGGCAGCCGACACCAATGGCACACAGTCCGATGGATGGTACATAGACGACATTAACATAGACGAGACAGAGACAGCGGTTCTTACCTATCCATTTACTGACGACATGGAAGGTGGAGCAGCCACCTTAGCGAACTGGCACAGTTCATCATGGGCGCTGGCGCCGGATGGGTACAGCGGCATCAGCGGCATCTATGCCTTTACGGACAGCCCTGAAGGGGATTACGGTTCACTTGTAAGTTCCGAGCTTATCATGGCCAACAGCATAGCTCTGAGTGGCGCCGTTCACCCGCAGCTTACCTTCTGGCACAAGTACGATACCAGAAACTGCCCGGATTCTTCATCCGACGGCGGTTGCGATTATTCTCAGAAGGATTACGACTATGCTTGTGTTTACCTCTCCACATATAATGGTCAGCCCGGTACATGGACGCAACTGGCATCGTTCAAGGGGGATCAGACAACATGGACGTATAAGCAGATAGATTTAAGTACCTGGGCCGGATTGCCCAACGTGCGGATAAAGTTTGTGATGAGTGATACGATGGACGAAACTATCAACTACAGAAAGCCAGGCTGGACAATTGATGATGTTGCTATTGAAGAGGCCCCTGTTGATGTAACTCTATCTATTACTGCCTCTTCTCAGAACAGCGTTTCCATCGAGTGGGGTGAAAATACTGATTCAGACTTTGCCCGTTATGAGCTTTACCGCTCTTCAGCTTCAGGTGTCACCCGCAGCGATACCCTTGTTGCAAGCATCACCACAAAGACTGAATTAATTTATATTGATGCAGTGGCAATGATTCAGCCTGGGACCTATTACTACAAGATGTGGGTTGTTGACACGGACAGTAATGTTTCCATGGGAGGCAATGAGGTGCAGGCAACTTATTCTATTCCGAGCAACAGCTTCCCTTTTTCTGAAGACGGTGAGAGCGAGAGCGGTACGTCTCAATGGTCTTATGGAACGCCGTGGGGCCTGACGGACACAATGCCCTATGAAGGAACATATTGCTGGACAGATTCGCCTGGGGCCAACTATCCGGCCAATGCCAATACGAGCCTTGCAACGTTTATTGACCTTGGCGGAACAACCGCCCCTGTTTTGACATTCTGGCACCGCTATTCTCTTGAGGATGGCATCGACTTTATAAAGATCGAAGTCTCTACCGATAATGGTCAGACGTGGACCACAATCCGGTCAATTACTGGCGCTGAAAGTACATGGAACCATGAACGTATCAGTTTAACCGCCTATGCAGGCAACGCCAACCTCGGGTTTAGATTCCGCCTGACTTCCAACGATACGAACCAGCAGGACGGCTGGTATATGGACGGGTTACAAATCAAAGAAGAATCGATTCTGGCTCTCTATCCTTTCTTTGATGACATGGAGAGCGGGAGCGTCCCGTGGTTTTATGATTCACCATGGGGATTGATTACTATTGGGTCGGCAGAATCTCACACAGGGGAAACATCCACAGTATGGACAGACTCACCACAGGGATCATATTCCGGGGGAGAGGATAGTTCGCTTAACATAACCGTAGATCTTGGGGCGGCAGTGATGCCTGTACTCACCTTCTGGCAGAAATATGCCCTGGAGAGCAACTCGGACCATGGATATGTGGAGGTGAGGGAGGTTGGCAGCTCCACGTGGAAGAGGCTTTATTTTATAACCGGCACTTCTGCTGCATGGTTTAAAGAGAGAATTGATCTGTCAGGATACGCAGGGAAACAGGTGGAAATCCGTTTCAGGTTGACATCGGACACCAACGGCGTTCAGTCTGATGGGTGGTATATTGATGACATCATGATAGCAGAGACCGAGGGATCGCCATTTTCCTATCCATTTACTGACAACATGGAAGGTGGAGCAGCCACCTTAGCGAACTGGCACAGTTCATCATGGGCGCTGGCGCCGGATGGGTACAGCGGCATCAGCGGCATCTATGCCTTTACGGACAGCCCTGAAGGGGATTACGGTTCACTTGTAAGTTCCGAGCTTATCATGGCCAACAGCATAGCTCTGAGTGGCGCCGTTCACCCGCAGCTTACCTTCTGGCACAAGTACGATACCAGAAACTGCCCGGATTCTTCATCCGACGGCGGTTGCGATTATTCTCAGAAGGATTACGACTATGCTTGTGTTTACCTCTCCACATATAATGGTCAGCCCGGTACATGGACGCAACTGGCATCGTTCAAGGGGGATCAGACAACATGGACGTATAAGCAGATAGATTTAAGTACCTGGGCCGGATTGCCCAACGTGCGGATAAAGTTTGTGATGAGTGATACGATGGACGAAACTATCAACTACAGAAAGCCAGGCTGGACAATTGACGATGTGCGGATCGGTGAAGACGAAAATATCCCGAGCTATATTCAGAAGGTCTCCGGTGACGGGCAGGTAGGACAGACAGGAACTGTTATGCCTGATTCATTTGTAGCCAGAGTGTATGATTCCGACAGTAAAACCAGATCCGGAATATTGGTAAACTTTGTAATTGAAAGCAGCGATGGAAGCCTGTCATCTGAAACCGGGATAAGTGATGCAAACGGTTTGGTATCAAACACGCTGACACTTGGAACAACGGCAGGCATTAATATCGTTTCTGCAACCATAGCTGAAACTACAGAATCGGTTACCTTTTCCGCAACAGGCTATGCTGCGGGCGAGGCAATGAAATTGAGTAAGGTCTCTGGAGATAAGCAGGTGGATAATATCGACAATCTTCTACCTAATTCACTGGTTGTAAAGATTACCGATATACTTGGAGAACCTGTTTCATTGACAGATGTAACTTTCAGCGTGATTTCAGGTGACGGAATACTTGCGAACACTGATCCTGTACCTACAGATGATTCTGGTTTTGCATCCAATACGCTCACGCTTGGACCTGATACCGGAACCACGATTGTTTCAGCGAGTTCTGCAGGATTAACAGGCTCTCCTGTTTCATTTACCGCCTATGCTGTTCTTTCCGGAGGATTATTGGGAGATACCGATGGTGACGGCATGCCTGATGCGTGGGAGGATGACCACGGTTTGAATTCTGAGGATGCTTCGGATGCATCGCTTGATACAGACAGTGACGGTCTGACTAATCTTCAGGAATATACACAGGGAACGGATCCAAACAATAGCGACAGCGATAATGACGGAATGCCGGATGGATGGGAGACAGGTTTTGGACTCGACCCATTGTATGCCGGTGATGCCGCTCAGGACAATGACGGAGACGGGGTTGCCAATCTTGATGAATATACAGACGGCACAATACCGATATTGACCAAACACTTCCAAATTGCCGGCGCCACGAGCGAATCCATGGATTTCTATGGCAATGTAAACGTCGATGGCGTTCCTGCGGAAGCAGGTGATGAAGTCGGCGTGTTTGACCCTGACGGGGTGGTTTGTGGACAGTTTACTGTAAACACTGCAGGTCAATATGGCTTTATGCATGTTTACAGGGATGATAGCGGTACAACAGAAGTTGATGAAGGGGCCGAACCGGGTAACGAATTAACATTCCGTATCTGGGATGCCGGCGCCGGGGTAGAACTGGATACAACAACCACTGTGATTACCGGCAGTTCTCCCCCGTCATGGACCTTTGATAAAGATAGATTCGAAGTGAACTTAAACGGTTCAGGTATGCAAACGATTCCTCTGCATGAGGGATGGAACCTTATCAGTTTTAGTGTAAAGACATGTTACTATGCTGACGGAGTTTCGGGGTATGCTGACGGGCCTCCTGCTGAGCCCATGCTGCCAGGCACAGTCTATACACAAGTAACCAGCATTGCAGACGTATTCTCGTCTATAGCCGGCCTTTACGATGTTGTGCGCAGCTTTGACAGCATTGGCGCCCACACGTTTGATCCGGTTATCCCATCTTATAGCGACCTCAAATATGTGGCCGGAGGTTACGGGTATTGGATCAAGATGAACACAGCAGGCAATCTGGAGCTAAACGGTCTCAGGGCCTTGCCTGCGGATACGCTTGATCTTCATACAGGATGGAACCTTGCGGGATACTGGCATCCCGATATCCAGTACACAGGGACGAAACCTCTTGATGTGGCATTTCCGCCCGATGCTACACAATTTACCGAGGTGAATGACATGGGCGACGTGCTGTCAGCGATAAGCGGCAACTACGCAGTCATCAGGTCGTATGATAGTGGCGCCCATACCTATGACCCCATGCTCGGTACCTTTAATGATCTGGAGTATTTCGGCCCTGGTTATGGCATGTGGATTAAGATGAAAACTGTGGATACGCTGTCATACTAATTGGTCGAGTGGTCGGAGGTCGAGTGGTCGGAGGTCGGAGGTCGGAGGTCGGAGGTCGGAGTCTGCCTGAGGCGGATTCGCGTAAAACAAGACGGCATCATGGATGCCTTGATCCAAAATATGGAGCAAGCCGACCATGTCGGCGTATTAAACGGCATCATGGATGCCTTGATCCAAACTATGGAGTATCCGGATGTACCTGCCTGCCAGGAGACAGGAATCCTCGTTCCCATGCTCCAGCGTGGGAATGCATACCATATGGTGTTCTATGCTGGTGCATGGAAACGAGCAAGAGCCGATGATAAGTAATAACCTTAGGTTTTGTAGAGGAGGAAATGTGCCATGTTAAACGGGAAGCTCCATAAATCCAGGATGTACATGATTGTAGCGGTCCTTGGGCTATTGCTCTTCACCGCCAATACAGGTCTTGCATGGGCACAAGATCAGGTACGGCCCACCCCATTCAGTATGGACTTTTTTGGCTATATTGATGGTGTTGTGGCGGGAGATAATGTGACAGTGTTTGATTCTGATGGTGTATTGTGTGGTGAGTTTACAGTTAACAAAGCTGGTCAATATGGATTCCTTCATGTCTATGCGGATGATCCGAACACCAGTGTCGATGAGGGGGCAAAAGCTGGGGACGTACTGACATTTAAGCTGAACGGGGAATTCCTCCTGTCAGATGTAGATATTTATTGGACCGGAGATCGGCAGAGGAAGAAGGTGGATTTTAGGAGGGAATAGGGAGAAAGTGAGAAAGTGAGAAAGTGGGAAAGTGGGAAGATGCGCAACTATGGAGCGAGCCGACCATGTCGGCGTGATAATACGGTAACATGGTTGCCTTGATCCAAAAACTATGGATCAAGCAAACCATGTTTGCGTAACGTGGACGGCATCATGGATGCCTTGATCCAAAATAAACGAGCAACGAGAAACCAGTAACCAGTGACGAGTAACGAGCAATGAAATCAAACCGTGCCATAAGGAGATGCTGGACTATATGTTTTATAACAGGGCTACTTTTTAGCGTTGTATTTGTGGGCACTGCAAAGGCGGGGCATTTTCCTTTGCCGGTTTCGACAGGGCCCTCCTGTTACTATAGCGGAAGTTTTAAGATCAATGGTGTAGATGGTCAGCCCGGTGATGAGGTAGCCTTTTTTGATCCGGATGGTGTCTTGTGCGGACTTTACGTTTTGCCTGTCGGCATAGCTGGTCAATACGGATTCCTTCATGTCTATCCGGACGATACTGGTACCCCTAAGGATGAAGGAGCTGACCCTGGAGATCCATTGACCGTTAAAATATGGGATGCAAGTGCCGGTCTCGAATACGAGGGTGATAGTGTATTGCTTACACCGGGTCTTCCTCTGGGAGAATCAGCTTCTTCCAATATTCCACCACTATGGACAAGTGAGAATGATGGTTTTCGATTGAACATAGATACAACAGTCCACTTTGGCGACATCAACGGAGATAGCGAAATTAATCTCACTGACGTCATCCTGGTCCTCCAAATCATAAGCGGTATTGAACCGGCAGAGGGCATTTACGAAGAAGCCGACGTGAACGGTGATGATAAGATTGGGCTTGCCGAGATTATTTATATTTGCCAGGTCTTGGCTGGATTGCGTTGAGCAGCAAATATGGAGCGAGCAAACCATGTTTGCGTCTGTACGGCATCATGGTTGCCTTGCTCCAAAATAAACAAGCAATGATTTAAAGAGAGAATCTAAAATGAGATATTCCACCGTTACAAGAAGGTCCTGGCAGATTTTTTTGGCAATCTGGTTGTTAGCCATAGTTGTGTATTTGCCGACAGCAGGTGCAAATGGCGTTCATTTCTCATCACCCCTCACATCACCTGTGTACTGCGATTATATGGGAACGTTCAAAATCGACGGAGTGGATGCCCAGACAGGGGATGAGGTGGCCTTTTTCGATCCACAGGGTGTCCTGTGCGGGCTCTATGTTGTGGACGATTCCGGTCAGTATGGGGTTGTTCATATTTATGGAGATGACACGACATCAGAGGTGGATGAAGGGGCGAGCCCTGAAGATGTGCTGACAATCAGGATATGGGATGCAAGTGAAAATATTGAACTGACAGGGGCTGATCTTCACCTGTCGGGAGGGAGTCCGCCGTCAGGATCATCTTTTGTTACATCTTCTGTTCCCCCAGTATGGCAGGATCAGGCAGGCTATGTTTTGAACATAGATACTCCCGCACACTTTGCCGAGCCTGTCGGTACCCCATATGTATGCAACTATATAGGAAACCTTACAATACTCGGGGCGCCTGCGGACATAGGAGACGAAGTGGCAATATTCGATCAAACCGGTGTTCTTTGCGGGCATGTTCGCATCACCACGGCAGGTCAATATGGAATAATACAGGTTTACGGGGACGATTCCGAAACTGCCGGTGATGAAGGAGCCGTTGACGGGGATGAGCTCACTTTTAAGGTATGGGACAAAAGCACAGGTGTGGAATATGAAGGGGGCAACCTGCTTTTTACTCCAGGTTCTCCCACGGGTTCGTTTGCGGCTTCTGAAGTACCACCAATATGGACTGTTGATATGGGATATGTCCTTGATATAGGGGCCTACGAATATGAAGGAAATAATGCCCCTATCATTGACTTTGTATCTGTAACGCAGAGAACAGATGGCAGCGGCTACCTTGATGTTGTATTTACCGGAACCGATGCTGAAAATGATGACGTAACATGGTATGGATCCTATTGCAGCTACACATCCGGACCTGACTATGATACTTATAATCCTCTGGTCTTTGTAACCACTGACCCTGCCCACACAGCATTTGAACCAATGGGTTTTTCCTCTTCAGGAACTACGTATACTGTTGTTGTAGACGCTTCTTCCTGGCCATCGGGTGATTACAAGATTCGGTTAAAGGTCGAGGACGCGTATGACCACAGCAATTATCCACTTTCATCGCAGTTCCAGCTCGACAATACACCCCTTGAGATTACATCATCGCCTGTAATCACAGCCGTTGAAGATGAAACATATATATACATGCTTGCAACCAATAGAGCTGATGTTACATACACCCTTGTAGATACTTATCCTTCAGGAATGATGATCGATTCGGATGGCAAAATTACTTATGAACCCTCTTCTGATGTAGATGCAGGCCCTCACACCATTACAGTCAAAGCAACGGATAAATGGGGACTTGAGGCTATCCAGATCTTTACGCTCATTGTTGCTTCTGTAAATGACGCTCCATACTTTACCACGGTCTTACCTGAAACTGATACCTGCGACACTCTTGCCATGCCCGGTCATGTTTATACATTTATGATAGAGGCAGAGGATGAGGAAACTCAAAATGAAAATCTTGTTTATACACTCAAAGGCACACCGCCTGCGGGTATGAATATCAAACCTTTAGATGCCGGCTATTTCGGAGCGCGTATTCGATGGGTCCCGGGTGATGCAGATGCAGGCAGGACCATACCTCTGGAAATCGAGGTTTCGGATGGTGAGAAGACCGATACATTGAGTTATGATTTAAGGGCGCTGAACCCCCTTGTTATTACACCCAATTCTCAGAGGCTGCTGCGCATCAATGAAACTGATGTTGATAAGGATTTTATTATCAGCGGTGGTTTTTTTGAAGGCTCAACACCTTTCTATTCTTGCGAACTTATCAATAACGATACCGGCAATATAACTGCTGCAACTACTGGTGATTACTATACCTTCTCTACTGTCGATCGAACCGGATCATACCGGCTCAAAGTCACTGACGAAAGAAATTTTACGACCATATCAGGATTGATTGAGATCAGGGAGATAACAGCAGTTTCAATGACTATGGACGTTGCCGGCCAAATCAATGTTGCAGAATATGAAGCAGCGCTTACGGTAATGGATGCAGGAACGGTTTACAATGGAGCGACTGTTGTCGTTCCTGCCGGCTCATCAACAGATCTTTTTACTTTTACTTGCAATAAGGTGACAAGCGATCAAGCAAAACCTAACACATCTGCCGTATTCGGCGATGTGATAGATATGAATGCCAGAAAGGCAAACGGTAACAAAGTAACCTTTGGCGTTGCAATTGAAGTGACATTGCCGTATGGAAATATCCCAAATATTGATCGTCCTCAAGATCTCAGAGTCTATACTTTTAATCCTGACCTGAACCGCTGGACGCCTGTTTCTGACTATACCGTTAATACCGAAGATGAAACCATCAGTTTCAGGACTACACATTTTTCCCTGTTTACTGTAGGACAAGCGGAAGAGCTTGGCACACCTGTGATCGGCGGCACTAATACCGAGGATTACAGTATGATTTCCTTCCCGTGCAATCCTGATAATTTTGATCTTGTGGCCAATCTTTCCACCATTTTTGGAAACTATGATACCCGCATCTGGCGGTGCGCTGTATATAATAACAGCTCCATGGAATATGATGAAGCCAATGCTTCAGATTTTGCCGACATGCACCCCTTAGAACCAGGGAGAGCCTATTGGGTTATTTCAAGGTATGATAAGCTCCTTAATGTCAAGGGGCTTACTTTGAATAAGGAAGTCCCTTTTGAAACCACGCTTCATCCCGGCTGGAACATGGTTGCAAATCCTTACAATGAAACTATCAATTCTGATGCCATCACAGTAAGTGATGACGGCGTGAACTTTGATTCTCTATCAACTACCGGGCTTACCGATAACTATATCTTTAAATTTGATCCGCACGATGACGGCCAGGGAAATACCATCTGGTACACCGAGATATCTCTTGATAACGCATCGATGGACCCATATCAAGGCTGCTGGATATACAACTACAAATCCTCTGATATAATTATCCGGTTTGATGAGTCATCGATCATTGCGCTTCAACAGAATGTGCCGTTGCTTTACAAGAAGATGATATGGCATGCACGGAGGTCATTGCACAGGTTCATGGATGTTATCGCCTCAACATGCTATGCGGACGGAAACTCTGCTCATCAGCCCCCACCCCCTCCGGGTCTTCCAGGCAATAGCTCAAACAGTATCGGTGTCGCTGATGGTGGCGGCGGCGGCTGCTTCATTGCTACCGCAGCCTATGGTTCAAAAATAGAGCCGCACGTCAGGATACTGCGGGACTTCAGGGATCGTTTTTTGCTTGACAATACTGCCGGCAAAAGATTCGTGAAATTCTACTATACCTATTCTCCGGCCATAGCCGGGTTCATAGACGGGCACGCTAACCTTCAGGCATTTGTCCGCCTGAGTCTCTTGCCGGTTGTAGGCATGAGCTGGATCGTTCTGAAGTTCGGGCCTGTAACTACCCTGGTATTAATGTTTTTCCTTATCTTTTTGATAAGGGCTCGTTGGGGAGTAAGAATGGGGAGAAGGTGAGAAGGTGAGAAGGTGAGAAAGGGAGAAAGGGAGAAAGGGAGAAAGGGAGAAAGGGAGAAAGTGAGAAAGTGAGAAAGTGAGAAAGTGCGAAAGTGCGAAAGTGCGAAGATGCGCAAATATGGAGCGAGCCGACCATGTCGGCGTAGAGTACGGCATGACGGATGCCTTGCTCCAAAATAAATGAGTAACGTGAGAAAAATCAACAATCAACAATCCAAAGCCCTGAGGGATGAATTAAATGAATCGGATTCTGATAAAACGTGCCTGCCTGATCGTTTGTGTGGCTGCCGCAATCTTTTGGACTTCTCCTGTATTTGCAACCGAGATTTACATTCCTGCTTTAAAAGCAAACCCGGGACAAATGGTTGAAATCCCTGTTATGATCGACCATGTCGAGAATCTGGCCGGCGTAAAACTAATCGTGGAATATGACTGCAAAATTCTTACCTTCAAAAAAGGCGAAAAAACAAAGGAAAGCAATTCCCTGATGCATATCGTTAATGACAAGAAACCCGGCAGATTGATTATTGTCATGGCAGGCGCAAAGGGGATTAAAGGGAAGAACTTTCCGATTCTTACACTTGCCTTTGAAATCAAAAAAGGTCTTACCGGAAATCATGCCATAAGTATAAAGATTACTGATGTGCAGTTGATGAGTGACAAACTGAAAGAGATTAAGTGCGGCATCATGGTAAATCCCCTGAGTGTTTCACACTGAATGTCTTTAACGCCGGCCTCAAAACGCAACTGCTTTGAGATCTTTGCACAACTGCCGTTTTATGGAAAAACCGAAAAAAATATTTCTTTTCTCTCTGCTTGTTTTTCTTATCATTTCTTCTAAACCCCTATATGGAAAACAGTTCAGTGCGCTTAAAGGAAATGGAGTCAGCGTGCTGTTTGAAGAACCTCTGAAAAATGCCGCAAAGGAGGTTGCCAATATCTATCCCACGCTGATTGCGGAACTTGAAAAAACGCTCAAATGGAAACTGGATTACACGCCCGGAGTTATCCTTATTAAGGAGAGAGAGACCTTTCAGAAGATGGCAGGGAGTGAGCTTGTTGTCGCGTATGCAGTTCCCCGGAGAGGGCTGGTTGTCATAGATTATTCGAGAATGAACAACACCCCTTTTACCCTGAGAATAACCTTAAAACATGAATTGTGTCATCTTCTGCTTCATCGCCATATTCAAGAGGGAAGATTGCCGAAATGGCTTGATGAAGGGGTTGCCCAGTGGGTAAGTGACGGCTTTGGGGAAATAATAATGGATAGAAGCAAGTCTTTCCTTATCAGGGCTGTCCTGACAGGAAAGTATATACCTGTAAGTGAGCTGACTGTAAGGTTTCCGAAAGAGAGGCAGGCGCTTGTTCTGGCTTATGATGAGAGCAAGAGCTTGATTGAATATATTGCCGGTAAATTCGGAAGCGACAGTATTGTTGCAATTCTGGAAAATTTAAAGGATGGTTATGATATCAACCAGGCAATAGAGAAGGGCATTTCAATTTCTCTTTATGAACTGGAAAAGCAATGGCGCGCCCGCCTCAGCAAAAGGCTTACCTGGCTTATATATCTGAGCAACAACGTCTACGGAATTCTCTTTTTTCTTGCTGCCCTGCTGACAATAGTTGGATTTATAAGGTATATGAAGAAAAAAATTGATTATAAAGATGAAGACGACGATGATATAGACAGACAGGAGTGACGTGCAAAAATTTCAATCCTCGAAATACTCAATGTATTCCTGTGGTTGAACCTGATTTAAAATTTGGTCGCCTTTCCTGTCTGCGTGCGACGCACAGGCAGGCTTGTACTCGAACAAAATTGAACATTTTTCAAAGGTCTCATCACACTTGATGTGGCGGAAGAACTGGTTAGAGAAATCGAGGGCATCAGAGATACCATAGGCGTGGACCGAGGGGCTTTGATCAAGGTCTGGCTACACGAAAGGGTAAAACAAGAAAAAGCGTTGATTGCGAGAAGCTGAAGACTTCTTCATATAAAATATTTTTGTTTTTTCTTAATTCAAAACTTACAATTCAAAATTTAAAATTGTGCCTGAACTGTTTTTCGTTCAGGCGCTGAATACTTAGAGCCGACCATGTCGGCGTGATTAGACGGCAACCTTGCTTTCCAGGTTTTATTTTGTCCTGAAAAGCCTGGTCCTTTGGGCCAGGATTCTTTACTTCGTGTTTTCATGAGCCTATTTCACAATAATCTGCACAGGCACGATTGTGCCGATCGGGCTGCTTGCGCCGGTTTCTGGATCTACAGCGCTTCCTATTATGGTGACCCAGTCGGTAATAACATCGCCAACAACAGATATGGTGCTCTGCTCAGTATCGTACGTTGGGAGGTCAAATGTATATTTACGTTGTGTGCCTACAGCAATATCACCGTGAATTGGTGTGAAAGTATCGGTCCCAATGTTTGTAAAGACAGGAAAGGTATAAGAGGTGGTGACTCCCCCTATTGCTACTATCAGGCCTACGGGATAAGGAGAATCGTTTAAATCCCCTGCTTCTCCTTCTTCCAGCGCATAAGGAAGGCGGAAGATTATGGATGATGTGGTCTCTGTTCCCAAGACAAATCTGCTTGCCATGATTCGATCTCTGATCCAGTTGGCATGATCCTTTAGATAGACCAGATCGAAATTGGCTACCCCATTTTCACCTGTGGTCACCGTTGCAGGCAAAGTGCCTGCCGCAGAATTAGGTGGCGTCAGCAGGCCATCTCCACTTGTGTCTTCCCCGGGATCGAGAAAAGTATTTTCATTTAAGTCTTCATTATCAAAGGTGCCTGAAATATATGGCACAAATTTCTCCGAATCAGGTTCAGGGTCTTCATCATACCAGGTGCCTGATGAGTACTGGGCAGGCCATGCGCTGAGAGAGACCACAGCGCCTGATACGGCATTGCCGTTTGAATCCGCTACCAAGACCGACATCGGCAGGGCGTAACTGGTCGCGTTGAGCACAGTAATTTCGGAACCTCTGCCGATTACCACTGAGCCGGCTGTCCCGCCGATGGTAATGCCTGGATCAAGCGCCGAGGATACGGCTGTTATGGTCACTGTTACTCCCGGCGCTGCCGCTTCTGCGGCCAAGGTTTCGCCGATATTCAGGGCCAGGGCGGAGGCAACCACAGTTTCGATGATATAGATACCGTCATTGCTTGCCGAGCCTTGAACCCTGATCTGTTCACCAGTCTCAAAACCATCTGTTACAAATGATCCTCCATCGGACCGCGTGATGGTATCCGGATCTGAATTATTAAATGAAAGGACGTTGGTCAAGAGGCCGGTGGTTCCTTCACCGACAACCCGGGCACTTACGATAACAGGCGTTACAGAAGGTAGTGAGCCGGAAGTAAATGTTGTGGTCGCAACGCCTGATCCATTTGTATACACAACAACAGGGGATACAGTCTCCCCGCCGCCTGTGGGATTCTCAATCGAAAATGCCACGGGAGCGCTACCGACAACCTGTTGAGGAGAACCAGATGTTCGCACGGTTGCCGTCAGGGTAGCTGTATTGCTGATGCCCCCTGAACTTGGTGCAAGCACATATGTGCTGGATTGGAGCGTAACGCGCGCTGCATTCACGGCCGGTGCCGTGATAGCTACTCCCAAAGTATCCGAAGTTGAAGAATTGTTTGGATCAAACACTTGAATGGTTGCAAGACCTGCCTGACTTGAACTGAAGACTGCTGAAGCTGTTCCGTTTGCAACAGAAACAGACTCTTCTATCACCTGTCCCGTGTTGCCATCTATTGCCCCGGTCAGCGTGCCGAGGCTTGTGGCAAACTGAACACTTGCCAGCGCAGGGGCATTTACAGTAATGGTAAGATTGGTATTGGTAGAGAGGGAATATGGATCGGTTGTTGGTGAGGTAATACCAAAAAGCGCTCCAACAGGGCTTACGGTATATGTTTGAGTGCCTGTTGTCCCCAGGCCTGTGGCTGTTACCGTTACTGAGCCGGCTCCTGTGGCTGTTACTGTCACTTGAAGCTCGCCGTTAATATCTGTATTGCCTGTATATGCCGACAGGGTGGCTACACCGGTTCCGTTGACACTCAGTGTCACCGGAATATTGTAGACAGGGGTTCCACCCGCGTCCTTTGCCGTTATTGTCAGGACAGCAGTAGTTGAGCCGTCATCTGTAATGTTCGAATTGTCGGTAGAAAGGGTAAGGGTTGAGCCTGTAATCTGTACCGGCACCTGCGAAGAAAGCCCAGAGACAGTGCCGGTAATCGTAACAACCTGATTGCTCGGGTCTGAAGTTCCTGATGAAAGGGTAATTTGCGCCTGGCCATTTGCATCTGTATCAGCGGATGATGCGCTTATCTGACCTCCTCCGGCGCTAAATGCTACCGTAATTCCTTCTATAACGGCATTACTTGCATCCAGAACCCTAGCGGTAATGATAGAACTGTCCGAGTTGTCGGATTTTACGGCAATGGGATTCGCAGAAAGTTGTATCGAGGATGCAGTGGCAGTGCTGCCGCTTGTGCCACCACCGCTACCGCTGGCGGCAGTTGTCGTCGAGTCGTCTCCACCCCCGCTTGACCCGCAACCCGCTGAGAGAAAAGCCATGAAAACTATCAAAATAGCAATATTGGCGCATTTGAATTTCATAATGATCCCTTTATTTCGTGTTTTCGTACTTTCGCGTTTTCGTGATTAATTCCGAGTCCCTAAATAATACACCGGCCTTTGCATGGCGCAGGTTCTCGTGAACTGCTCAGGTCATTTGACAAATTCTGCATATCACGTTGCTCAAGCCGGATTATTTTTGGTGTAATAAATATCAGCAGCTCTTCCTTGTCGTCTAACTTGGTTTGTGATTTAAAAAGCCACCCCAAAATGGGAACTTTTGATAACCAGGGCAATCCGATTTCACCAGCACTTTTTGTTGTTTTTCTAATCCCTCCAATTACAATTGTTTCTCCGTCATTAACCAGAAGATCTGTGTTAGCGCTCTTTGTAGTAAATATTTGCGTACCATCCGGCGCTAAACTACCAAGTCCGTCGTTTTGGATATTTATGTTCATTAAAACACGATTGTCAGGTGTTACCTGCGGTGTAACGTCGAGTTTAAGAGTGAGGTCTTTAGATTCGCCTGGTATTATATTACCAGCATCGTCCCTTGTATTTTGTGGATATTCTAATCCCTGCTCAATCGTAGCTGTCTTCTTGTTGAGAGTTAAAATCTTCGGGGAAGAAATAATCTTAACTTCTCCCTCGGATTCAGACGCCAGCAATTCAGCATTCAGTAAAAGCGGACTGCCGGCTATCCTGAGAAAATTAAAACCTACACTTGCAGGATTAACTGCTGTAATTGGAAAATTCATTGCAATATCATAGCCATAAGTACCTCCAAGGGTATCATAACTCCTTTGTGGGCCTATTCCGGCATTAGGAGCATCTCCCTGAATACCTCCCTTTGCACTCCAATCAACACCTATTTCCCTTGAGAAATTTGTGCTGGCTTCAACTATCCTTGCTTCAATCATTACCTGTGGTGTTACCTTGTCTAATTTTTTGATTATCTCTCTGGCCAGTCTTATTTTTGCGACTGTATCGGTCATAATGATCGTATTGGTACGTTCATCAGCGCTGACACTTGCGCCGCCAAAGACCTTCCCTGTGGATTTATCACCTTCATCCACAGCGGCACTTCCACGATCTTTGCTTATTATCTTTTCAAGATGCGGCAGTATATGGATTTCTGCAGTGGCATAGTTAATATCAATATATTCGGTAATCAGTGGTTCAAGGGCTTCTTGCTCTTTTCTAACTTTTTGCGCCGCGATTATCTCAGCCTGTTTGAATCCTTCTTCTTTCTTGAGCGTTTCAAGTGTGGCAATGCGTATTATGTTTCCTTCAGATGTTTTGCCAAGCTGGTTCATCTTCAGCACCAGATCGAGCGCCTGGTCCCACGGCACAGGTTTTGCCAGGGTTATAGTAACTCTTCCGGTCACATCCTTATCTATTGCAAAATTTTTCCCGCTTACCTCCCTTAAAATAAGAAACACATTTTTAATATCAGTATCATAGAAATCCAGAGCTATTTTTTCTCCTGTATATTTCCGTGTAACTTTCGGCAGCAATCCTTTATCTTCAATTGGTTTCGCCCCGGCAGTTGCCTGCGTTACAACTTTCTTCCAGGATGGAAGATCGGCCTGCTCAGCCGGTCTGGGAGGGATCGAAGATGCATCAAAATGGACCAACAAAAGATCCTTTGCCTGTTCGATATAATAGGGAACCGATTCGCGCAGCTCAATTACAATCGCTGATCTGGTTTTTAAAGCAGGAGTCTGCATCGGCGTAATACGGTTAACAGCGCTGTTGAAACGGGTGGTTATCAGCGGCCTTTTGCGATAATCGGGAAGGCTGGTATTGAAAAGTATCAGCTTAAGCCTTTTTTCTGCGGCCTTATCCATTTTGTATTTAACAGGTTTTGTTGTTCCTATAATAATAGTTGATTTGCCGGCATCTTCGCTTGAAAAATCCAGCCGGTTAACCAACGCAGGTTTTTTATATTTATCCTCTCCCGGGGCGATTTCTGCCGGCATCTTCACTTCAGCCGGCTTTATTTTCAATTTGTCTTCCTGGTTTTTCTCTTTTTCCGCAACCGGTTCAGCAGAAGCTTTTGTTCCAATTCCTTTTGCAAATGATATTTGAAGGCCGTTTCCTTCACGGAATACTTCATAAGGAGCATCCTTTTTTAATGCAATTTCAATCCTGGAGGTATGCCCGTTTTCAGTCAGCTCGGAAGCTTTAATTGACGCAACAATATCGCCGTCCAGAGCCTGAGCGGTTTTGATTTTTCCAAGAGCTGTTTCAGGAAAGTAAAGCGCCACCCCCAGAGGCACAGGCTGCTTCACAGAAGTATAAGTCAGCAGCCGCTCTGCTTTAATTAATATGGCAAGCGATTCCGAACCCTCTGCCGTGCTGATATCCGTGATGAGATTAAGATACTCCCCGACTTTTTGCTCTGTCTGCTTCTGATCTGCCTGCTTTGGCGCCTTGCTTGAAGCACATCCTGCAAAAAGCATCAGCAGAATTATCAGCAGAATTGACTGAACCCAACTTTTTGAAAACTTTGTAATTTTGTAAAACATTTTTTATTCTCCAGACGGTTTCTGAAGTTTCAGTTCCTGTGGATCAATATAATATGCCGTGCCATTAATTTTGTTAATTTTGGCTTCAAACTGTTTGCCGTCAATATTGATAAACCTTTTACCGTCGATTTCGGTTATAAAAAAGCTTTTGCCATCAACATCGTATATTTTACCCTTATCTATATCATCAACAGGCAACAAAGGCTCATCGACAATTATCCTGTCTTTTAATATCCAGCCTACCCTGCCGCAATTTGTTCCGATGAATATGCCTTTTTCAATAACATATCCCCTGCCGGAAGCCTCTTCCACCATTGCCTTGTTTCCGCTTGATGCGCGAATTATTCCCACAAGCTTTAACTGGCTTAAATCCACTTTTTGCAGAGGGGTATGCGGAATGCATATCCCTGCTTTTCCCGTTTTCATGGTTTCTTCATCTCCGAGAACCAGCTTTTCTTCTCTGAACAAAGGAGCAAACGGGTCAATCTTTCCTTCGGGGTTGTACAAAACAGCGGTAACAGCTTCTTTTTTGGATTCAGGTTTTAATGGTGTAATTTTTTCAGGTTGTTTGGTTTCGTGTTTTGAAACCTGTTTTTTTGCGACAGGCTTTGGTGTCTCTGCTTTTTTTTGTTCTTCGGGTTTCCGGCCGCTGCTTTTAGCAGCAACAATCTTTTTGCTTATAACAACCGGTTTTTGTGGTGATTCAGCCTGATTGTCGCAACTCGTTATGAGGAAAGCGCAACACATAAAACAGGCAATATTGAGGACTATGATAAAATATTTATGCATGTGTCATCATTTTTCTTTGGTTTTTTGGGTGTTTGGCTTTACCGTAGCAGCCTCTATAAACTTGTAAGTAACAGCAGTGCATGTTGTTCTAAGTTCGTCACTATCTTTTTTGGGGATCATCTTAATGTTTTTAATATTTACGATCCTTGGTAAATTCGCCACCCTGTCGAAAAAAAAGCCGACATTATGATAGCTCCCAGAAACAACAATTGAAACAGGTATTTCTGCAAAAAAATCTTTAGGAGTTTCCGGTTGAGGCTGAAATTCAACGAACTCTAAACCGACGGCTTGCCCTGCCTGGGAAATACCTGACAGCAACGATGGTATTTCCTGTTTGTCAGGAAGGGCTTTCATTACTATTTTATATTCCTTTTCCGCTTTTTTTATATCATTTCTAAATCTTTCAAGTTGCATAGCGTTTCTTTTTGCCGCAACAAGCTCCTGCGCGCGATTTTCATAATCTGTGGTTAATTCACCGATTTTTTGAGATTTTGGAAGATAAAATAAATATACAAAGGCTCCTGTCAGAAGCAGGAATGCTCCTGAGCATATAAGAATCCTTTGTGCTTTGGATACTTTTTCGATTTTTTCAAAAACAGGACCGAGAGATTTTAAAGATGAATTAATTTTCTTCATGAATTATTTTGCCTTGCTTGCAGTCTCTTTTTGCAAAGACGCCTTTTCGCATGTGATTTCGAAACTTTTAAGATTAATACTTTTTTTGAACTTTTGTTGTTTTGTAATTTTTAAGTTTACATTTTTAAAAAGTTTTGATTTTTCAAGACAGGTCATAAAATCGGCTACTGTCTTATTGTCTAATGCAATCCCCTTTATATTAACCCCACCTTCTTTAGCTCCCAGGCTGGTAAGCCACATCCGTTTTTCTATTACCATGTTTGTCATAGCATCCAGCAGACGAACGCTCTCTTCACGGCTTACCTCAAGATTTTTTATCACATCTGTTTTCTTTTTCAGTATAGCAAGCTTCTTTTTTATTGATGTAATTTCTTTATTAATCTCGTTATATTTATTTAGCTCTTTTGTTGTGGTTGCTATTTTATTTCCCAGAACTTTTATTTTACTATTCAAAATCATATTATAATAAAACATGGAGGCAGAAATAAATAAAAAAGAGAGAAAAAAAATGGAGATCTGTTGGCGAACATTCTCTTTTTTACGTGCAGCGCGAAAAGGCAGCAGATTGATTCGTATCATTTGTCATCAACCTTTCTGATAGCCAGGCCCATACAGATAGCAGCCTGGGGCGCTATTTCTTCAAGATAAGAAGCGTCAAAGCTTTTGCTGTTTACTTCAAAATTTTTAAAAGGATTAATTATTTCGATTTCAGATAAAATTTCCAAGGCCAAAAGCTGGCGGAATTCCTTAATATTAGCTCCACCTCCGCTAAGAATTATTTTTGTTATCTGATCGTCAGGATAAGCAGAATAAAAGAAGTCAAGCGCCCGTTTTATTTCAGTGCACCAGTCAGCGACTACCGATGAAACAATTTCTCTTAAATCATCAGCAGAAATTTTGTCTGTCTGGTCGCTGTGTTTAATCTGTTCGGCCTCTTCAAAAGAACAATCAACAAGGGAAATTATTTTCCGATTTATCATATTGCATCCAAGCGAAACATCACGCATGAATACAGAAGAATTTGATTTCAAGATGTTTAATGATGTCTTACAGTCCCCAATATCTATTAAAGCAATATTCTCATCAGTTGCGTCATAATTTATTTCAAAGATATTTTGCAGAGCACAAGCGTCAATATCTACGATGCAGGGATTAAGTCCGGCCATTCGAACAAGATTGACATAGTCGTTAACCATATCCTTTTTAGCTGCAACAAGAAGCACATCCATCTGGTTTGGATTGTTTTTATTTTCACCAAGTATCTGATAATCAATGTTGACGTCACTTATGTCAAACGGGATATACTGTTCCGCCTCAACATTAATTGTTTCCTGGAGTTGATCCTCTGTCATGGCCTGCACAGCAATCTTCTTTACAATAACAGAATATCCGCCGATTGATATTGCAACATTCTTCATCCTTATGTTGTTTTCTTTAAAGAGCTGACGGAGTGAATCTGCGACAGTCTCAGCATCCTTTATTCCAGAGTCTTCGATTGCCCCTGATGTAATATCCAGCATGCCGAAACTCTTCAATCTGCGACCTTGTTTCGTTTCTATGATTTCAGCGGCCTTTAAAGTCCTTGAGCCAATATCAAGGCCTACGATATTTGAAGTTTTTCCAAACAGCATAATATTCTCTTAATCGCTAAATATCTTGTTTTTATCAGAAAGACTATAGCCTAATGCTAAAATAATTTTTCTTTTGGTTTCCATGCGGCACCCCATACCTTTTTCTATGCGAGCAATTGTAATCGGCGAAATATTTGCTTTTCTAGCGAGTTCGGATTTGCTCATCAGAAGTGATTCTCTAATTTTTTTTAAGGAATTCCTGCTCATAGATGTAGCTCTCTATAAATAAATTTGTAACCGTTTACGGTTGTCGGTTCACAGTTCACAGTTTTTTCAATGAACTATGCAACCATTGAAGCATTTTGGATATTGATTTCAACTCTTGAATTAATTCTTCCGCATCTAAATCAAAAAATATATTAACCTTTCGTGAAATGTACATTTGTGTTCTCAGCTCCGCATCTGATTCTTGTACAATCTATTTTTTCAACCGTGAACCGATAACTGTAAACCGTGAACGGCTACAAAGCTGCATTACATTTTTTGATAATTGTTTAAATTTATAATTAAGTCAAGATAATTATGCATAATTATATATCTTTTATCTATAACTATGCATAATTATCTTATATTGTGTTGTATTTAATTTAGCCTCTATATGTTGTATTTTTTAAAAAAAAACAAAAAAAGGGGGGTAGCGAAGTGGATAGCCCCTAACAAGAATTTTCGTGAAATCAGGAAATCTTCAAATAAAGCTTTGGCCTTGACTTTAAGGGACAGTTTCCATATATGATTGCAAGGATAAGTAATTACTGGATGTTTATTCCTGTTACAGGTACAATATGGTTAAATGCAATCCGATGATACGTTTACTTGAACTTGCGGGAAAACCCTTTATAATTGCTGTTGAAGAAGCAGGCAGAATTATGCTGCTTTTAATGTCTGCAACCATCTGGATGTTCCGCGCGCCGTTTCGTTTCCAGCTTATTTTCAAGCAGATGGAGTTTGTCGGGGTCAATTCTATCTTTGTTGTGTTAATAACAGGAGCATTTACCGGCATGGTGTTTGCCCTTCAATCATATCATGGTTTCAGACTATTCGGAGGTGAAAGTCTTGTAGGTTCAACAGTGGCATTGGGTATGACACGTGAGCTTGGGCCTGTCTTCACCGCCTTAATGGTTACAGGACGTGTCGGCTCGGCAATGACCGCTGAAATAGGGACCATGAAGGTTACAGAGCAGATTGATGCGTTGCATACCATGTCGGTCAATCCGATTCACTATCTTGTGATGCCGCGCATAGTTGCCGCAATACTTATGCTGCCTGTTCTGACGGTAGTATCCGATTTTATCGGCATTTTAGGCGGCTATTTTGTCGGTGTAGAGTTGCTGAAAATCAATTCCGGAATTTTTGTTGCCAAGATTGTGGAATACGTTGAGCTTGAAGATATTTTCAACGGTCTTATCAAGGCCGCATGTTTTGGGCTGATACTTTCCCTGATAGGATGTTATAAAGGAATTAATACAGCAGGCGGAGCCGAAGGGGTTGGAAAGGCAACCACCCAGTCGGTAGTTTTGTCATCGATAACAATCTTTATCAGCGATTATTTTCTTACGTCGTTTATGTTCTAATGATCGAACTTATAAAAATATGCAAATCATTTAAAGGCCAAAAGGTTTTAGATAATCTTGATCTTAAGATTGAGCCTGAGAAGATTACCGTTATTATCGGCAGGAGCGGCGGAGGCAAAAGTGTTCTTTTAAAACATATTATCGGCCTTATTAAACCTGATTCAGGCCAGGTGCTTGTTGACGGAATTGACACTGCAAAGCTGAACGATAAGGAGCTTAACGAAACACGAAAAGTCTTTGGTATGCTCTTTCAGGACGCAGCGCTTTTTGATTCAATGACGGTTGGAGAAAATGTTGCATTTCCTCTCAAAGAGCATACAAAACTATCTAAAAAGGAAATCGATAAAATTGTAGAAGAAAAATTATTAGAGGTTGGTTTAAAAAATGTAACGCACAAGATGCCTTCAGAGCTCTCAGGAGGAATGCGAAAGCGCGTCGGGCTTGCAAGAGCTATAGCGCTTAATCCTAAAATTGTGCTGTTTGACGAACCAACAACCGGTCTCGATCCTATTATGTGCGAAAGCATCGACAAACTTATTATAAATACACAGCGTAGCACAAGGGCAACCTTTGTCGTTATCAGTCACGACATCGGATCTACTTTCAAGATTGCGCATAAGGTGGCTATGTTGTATGAAGGAAAAATTATCAAAACAGGAACTCCCGAAGAAATACGATCATCAAATAATCCTGTTATTAAACAGTTCATTAACAGGGAAACCGCAAAAGCATGTCAAAACTAACTGTTGAAGCAAAAGTAGGTGTTTTTGTAGTAATCGGCATTCTCCTGCTGACATATATGTCGATGAAGGTTGGAGGACTGAGTTTTACAAGAGCAAAAGGGTATGATGTAACTGTATATTTTGACTCAGCAGCAGGTCTTGCAGAGGATGTTCAGGTAGAAATTGCAGGTGTGGAGGTTGGCAGGGTACGCAGGATTTCTCTCGAAGACGGAAAAGCGCTGGTTGTTTTAAGGATTAATTCAAATGTAAAGCTTACAAAGGATGTAAAGGCTATTATCAGGACTAAAGGTATCCTGGGTGATAAATATATTGAACTTGTCCAGGGCTCCCCTTCTGCTCCCGAGCTAAAAGGTGGGGACGTGATTGTCAAAACAGTCCCTGCGACTGATATGGACGCTCTTATGAGTACTATGGGAGAAGTGGCAAAAAACATCAACAAATTGACAAATTCCATGGCAAATGTTTTTGCCGGCGAAAAGGGAGAAGCTTCGCTTCGTTCAATAATGGACTCTATGCAAGAGATGAGCGAAACCATGAACAGAACTGTTCAGCAAAACAACGAGGATATTACAAAAATAATTGCCAACTTTTCAGATTTTTCAAAAATATTAAAGGACATGGGAGATACCAACAGCGATGATATTCATGCTATTGCAGCTAATATGCGCAAAGCCTCTGAAAAAATGGAAGATCTTATTGCCGGAATAAACAATATTACTGCAAAGATTAATGAAGGAAAAGGAAGCTTGGGGAAACTGGTTAATAAGGATGAAATGATCGATAATTTAACAGGAGCGCTCACTTCTCTTAACAAAATTACAGACAAGATCGAGAAGGGGGAAGGAACTCTCGGGAAACTGGTTAATGAAGATGAGACAGTAGAAAATATAAATACTTCGCTTACCAGCATAAACGATTATCTGCAAAAGCAGGAGACATTCCGCACTTATGTAGATTACAGGGGAGAATATCTTTTTGACAGCGATGAGGCAAAATCCTATCTTTCTCTTCGTGTTCAGCCGAAGGAGGATAAGTATTATCTGCTGCAGATTGTAGATGACCCAGGCGGAAAAGATAAGGTGACAGACACTACGACGACAACCCCCGGCAGTGGGCCAACCACAGAGCATAGAGTAGAAACCGATAAGGATGCGCTCAAGTTTTCAGCGCAGATAGCAAAACGATATTATGATATTGCATTTAGAGGCGGTCTTTTTGAGTCAACAGGCGGTCTGGCTATTGATTATTACTTTCTTGATGACCGTTTAACTCTTTCAATGGAAGCTTTTGATTTTGATCCTGACAGAAATGCCCACCTGAAATTCAAGGCTGACTTTACTCCCTTTCAGCATATCTATCTTACCGCCGGGTTTGATGATTTTATTAGTAATCAAGGGAAAGAATCATTTTTTGTCGGAGCCGGGATCAGCTTTTCAGATGAAGATATTAAAACCCTTTTAACAAACGTCCCTATTCCTAAGAATTAATACTCACACATGAATCCTCGGGCTTTAGACGAAAAGATTAAACCTTTCAGACTGGTTAAGTACTTTACCTTTACAAGCCTTGTATTAATTTTTATCGGCACCCTTATTCTTTCTTCATTCAGCACACACTGGGCCAGACAGATGCAGCTTGAGAAAAGCCGGGACTATGCCAACCTGCTTGTAGAAAACCTTAACCATCAGGTTTTTATACAGTTCGTAATTCCTGTTGTCATGAAATTCGGCAGAATCCAGCTCAGGGATCCGGACCAATTTGAGCGGATGGATAAAGTCGTTCGCAGTACTCTTCATAGCTTTAAAGTGGATATGGTCAATATTTACGATAAAAATAATACAATTTCATATAGTTTTAATAAGGATGTGATAGGCGCTAAGAATATCGCGGGTACAGGCTATCAAAATGCTGTTTTGGGCAAATCAGCATCAGATCTTGTTCAAAGAGGTAATTTGCTGGAAATTATGTTTGGCTTTCCTGAAGAGGTGAAAATGATTACTTTTGCCCCTCTGCGCGCAGAAAAGCCGCTGTCTGAGATATCGGGTCCGGTTCTCGGTGTTGTTGAAATTGTTCAGGACATGTCACAAGAGTATAAAACTATTTTCAGATTTCAGATACTCGTCGTTATAACCATAACCGCAGTTATGATATCTTTGTTATTAGTTCTTATTTTTGTGGTTAAGAGAGGTGAGGGTATCATTGAAAGGCGCGCCGAGGAGAGGCTCAAACTTGAGGAACAGTTAAGCCGCGCCAAGCACCTGTCTATGCTTGGTGAAATGGTGGCTTGTGTTTCTCATGAAATACGCAATCCATTAGGCATCATAAGGAGTTCAGCCTCTCTGTTAAAGAAAAAGATAAAGGCTGTTGATCCATCGAATACTATTCTGGCAAATACTATTCCGGATATTATAGTCGAAGAATCAGGCCGGTTAAATGATATAATAGGCGATTTTTTAAATTTTGCGAAACCTAAAAATCCAAACCCGGCTCCATGTCTAATTAACGAAGTCCTTGAAAAAAATGTCAGCTTTCTTGCGGCACAGATAGAGAAAGAGGGATATATAATTAAGAGGCATTATGATAATAATCTTCCGGGAATAATGGCCGATTCCGCCATGTTGCATCAAGCGTTTCTTAATATTTTAATAAATGGAATGCAGGCAATGCCGGATGGCGGGGAAATCTGTATCAAAACCGGCTTAAAAGACAAGTTTATTGTAGTCAATATTGAAGATGAAGGAGAAGGTATACATAAGGATGTTGTGGACAAGATATGGGATCCTTTTTTTACCACAAAGGAAAAGGGGACAGGGCTTGGCCTTGGAATAGTTAAAAATATTATCGAAGCACACGGGGGAAGCATCCGGATTGACAATAAACCTGTGCGCGGAGCATGTGTTGCAATTGAGTTGCCTGTAATGGCTAAAATTTAGGAATTGTGAGATTAGAACGTATGGAAAAAATTGAAATTGGTACCATAGGATAGATGAGTAAAAAAGTGCCTAAAGTGAGCTAAAGTGCCTAAAGTTGTGGTACGCCTTCGGCGTTTCGATTTAATTAAAAAAGGTAAATATTCAGCCACAGATTCACACAGATGAACGCAGACAGGTTTAAATAGTTGCTGTTCAGGCACAGTGGCACAAAGAAAAACAAAAAAAACATCCGTGATAATCAGCGTAGATCGGTGGCTAAGTGATTAAAAAAGAAAGAGCGAAGCGACATCCACATTCGATGTTCGATGTTCGATGTTGAGCGTTCGATGTTCGACGTTCGTCTTTTCCTTGTTTGATAATTGGAATTTTGATAAATCAATGAACTGCCAACAAAGCAAATCCCCTCTGGGGTTAGCCAAAGCCTGGTTCTCTGGGCCAGGATTCTTTACATTCAGGGTTTGGTTATAACTTCAGCTGTAAATAAAGTGAGCATAGCTGTAGGGAAAAAATTGAAATTGGCAGCGCCAAAGGCGTATTCCTTAACTTTAGGCACTTTAATATACTTTAGCTCACTTTAGGCACTTATGTTAGCACCAAAAGTGCGTTAATTTGAGGTGTATGATCAATGGAAACCATTCTAATCGTAGATGATGAAAAAAATTATCCGCCAATATTAAGTGCTGTTCTCGAAGAAGAAGGCTTTGAAACGCTAACCGCTTTCAGCGGTCGTGAGGCGCTTGAAATTCTGGAAAACTCTGATGTTGACCTGGTGCTTACGGACATGAAAATGCCTTCCATGGACGGCATTGAACTGCTTGAACATATAAAAGAAAAGGATCGTGACCTTCCTGTTATAATGATGACAGCATACGGCACAGTTGAAAAGGCGGTGCTGGCGATGCAGAAGGGCGCTGATAACTATATACTCAAGCCGTTTGACAATGAGAGACTGGTCCTTTATGTAAACAAGGCCATTGCAATGTACCGGGTGGTTAAAGAAAACAGATACCTGCGTAATGCTGTTGAAACAAGATACAGTTTTGGAAACATCATAGGGAAAAGCAAAATAATGCAGGATGTTTTTGAAACAATTCGAAAAGTTGCTCCGACTAATGCCACTGTATTGATCGAAGGGGAAAGCGGCACCGGCAAGGAGCTTGTAGCAAAATCTATTCATTTTAACAGCCTGCGGCGAGGCCGGCCTTTTATTGCCGTGAATTGCAGCGCTCTTGCTGAGAGTCTTCTTGAAAGCGAACTCTTTGGACACGAGAAAGGAGCATTTACAGGCGCTGTTGCCATGAAGAAGGGGCGGTTTGAACTGGCTGATGGAGGGACTCTGTTTCTCGATGAAATTGGCGAGCTTTCGCAGAGCCTTCAGGTAAAGCTTTTACGCGTTATTCAGGAAAAGAGTTTTGAAAGGGTCGGAGGAGTCAAACCGATTTCGGTTAATATCAGAATTATTGCAGCCACAAATAAAAATCTGAAAAATGAGGTTGAAGGGGGGCGTTTCAGGGAAGACCTGTATTACAGGTTAAATGTAGTTCGCATTATCCTTCCACTCCTGAGGCAGCATAAGGAGGATATCAACATCCTTGTTAACCACTTCACAAATAAATATTCGGATGAACGCAGCTCTGATATACCTGTCAGGGGCCTTGACCCGGAGGTTGAAAGGCTGCTCTATGAATACAACTGGCCGGGAAATATCCGTGAGCTTGAGAACGTTATTGAGCGTGCCATGGTTTTATGTCCTGGTGATAAAATTAAGGGGTCAGATCTTCCAAAGGATTTCATGAATAGTGTCCATGATGAGCAGATTCTTGACAGCATTCCTCAGGATGCACAATTATACGAAACAGTTACAATGATTGAAAAAATGATGATCAAAAGAGCTTTGAAACTGACAAACAACGTTCAGTCTCAAGCTGCTGAACTGCTTGGCGTAGGAAAAAGCGGTCTTAATAAAAAATTAAACAAGTATGGGATGTTGTAACTACTCAGGTGGATAGGCTGAAGGCTGAAGACTGTTAGGAAAAAGCGCATTTAAAAGCCATGTTTGGGGCAATTCAATAACTCCCGGAAATATCCCCTGTGTCAAGTTCAAGGGAGAGGGCCTAACGTGTAAAATGAAAATCGCCATTTTTTACGGGTATAGTTTCCTTTTGGAAACCCGTTGATTTCCAAAAGGAAACTATTGAAGATATAAGCTGGATTATGTAATGGCAGGATTCTAAATTATAGATATCAATTTATTAATAACTTCAACAAGTAAGGTATTTTTCTTAACCATGTTGATAATATTTACAATTCTGGCAAGAAGTTTGCATTATCATAAAACAACCAAATATTTTTTATCTGTTTTTTCCTCCTTAATGGCTAACCGAAACATTTTCGGTTGGCCATTTTTATTTAACGTATAATAGAAAAATTGGAGTTTATAATATAAATGGGAAAAGAAAAAACCGGATCACAAATAGACATTGAATGGAAAAATCGTGTATTATGCAGTGACGAAGGCTGTATCGGTGTAATCGGTCCTGACGGGCGTTGCAATGAATGCGGAAAAATCTATGAAGGTCATGAAAATTCATCCGACAATGAAAGCCGGCAGGCTACGGCTGAATCCAGGCCTGAGCCCGAGACTGAGCCTGATTCACGGGAAGCAATAGAAGAAAAAGAAGAAACAATCCAAACAGATATTTATTCCGAGTGGAAAAATCGTGTATTATGCAGTGACGAAGGCTGTATCGGGGTAATCGGTCCTGACGGGCGCTGCAAAGAATGCGGTAAAATTTACGAAAGTAAATAAGTCTGCTAAAAAATGCTTCTCATTATCAATTCATTTTTTTTAGTTTTCCAGACAAATAACCCCGCTTAACACCTATTGCTTCGGCTGTTTTAGTAATGTTGTTATTGTATTGCAACAACTTCCTTTTAATAAATGCTTTTTCAAAAACTTCAACAGCATCCTTGAAATTATCGATTAAAAAAAGCTCCGATTCGACCGACTCCATGCCATCACCAACACCTGGATTATATGGAACAGGAATATCGGCGACATCGATAACATTTTTGCCTGCCATTATTGCCAGCCGTTCCACTAAATTTTTGAGTTCCCTTACATTTCCCGGCCATGCGTAATTGCATAAGAGGTCGAGCGCTTTCTGGGTTATTTCCTTCCTTTTATTTCGATTCTGTACAGCGCTTTCCTCAAGAAATGTTGTTACAAGAAGCGGAATATCCTCATGACGATCCCTCAATTTAGGGACTTTTATAGGTATAACATTCAACCTGTAGTAAAGATCCTCTCTAAACCTGCCTTTCTCGATCTCTTTTTCGAGGTCCTTGTTGCTGGCCGCTATTACCCTGACATTAGCACTCAATGTCCTGCCCCCTCCCACTCGCTGGAATTTCTGTTCTTGTAGTACGCGGAGAATTTTGGACTGAGTCATTAAACTCATATCCCCTATTTCATCAAAAAAAATTGTTCCATTATTTGCCAATTCAAATTTGCCTCTTTTCTTTGTAGTCGCTTTTGTAAAGGCCCCCTTTTCATGACCAAACAGCTCGCTTTCAATGGATTCCTCAGAAATTGCGGCACAACTTACATCAATAAACGGTTGATCTGCTCTGGAGCTTAAGTTATGGATAGTGCGGGCTACAAGTTCTTTGCCTGTACCGTTTTCTCCGGTTATAAGAATCCACGCATCTGTCGGCGCTGCAACCGCCAACTGCTTTTTAAGCTCCAGGGTAGATTGACTGTTTCCATTTATAGCATGCTTTTCCAAAGTCTTTTTTCTCAGATATCTGTTTTCTTCTTCAAGCCTCCTGAAATTAAGCGCATTATTAATAGCAACTATAACCTTGTCTATTGAAAGCGGTTTTTCAATAACATCGAATGCGCCGAGCTTTGTGGCTTTAACAGCAGTTTCTATTGTCCCATGGCCTGATATTATTATTACCTGGATAAACGGGTTATCCTTTTTGATCTCTTTTAAGGTTTCGATACCGTCAATGCCGGGCATCCATATATCAAGTAAAACAAGATCAGGAAATTCTGTTACTATTAGCTTCAATGCCTCGTAACCATTGGTGGCAGTTATGACTTCAAAACCTTCATCAGAAAGAAGGCCGCCAAGAGACTGGAGTATGGAAGGCTCATCATCAACGATCAGAATAGATGGAAACATATGCTTTAACTCCTATATTGAGAATTACTCGATTTAAATTACTAACCCATTGAATCATTTTGATCCTGCCGACTCATTTTGGAAATGATCCGAATTTATTAGGCATAAAATGGAAATTCCTATACTATTAAATTAGCTCTTATGACCTCCGACCTCCGACCTCTAATCCCTTTACACCGGCAGCTCGATAACAAATTTTGCCCCATGAGGCTGGTTGTCCTGTGCGCGTATCATACCATTATGATCTGCAATAATCGTATTAACTATAGTCAATCCTAAACCCATGCCTGCCTTTTTGGTGGAAAAATAAGGTTCGAAAAGATGTGTCTTATCTTCGTCGGAAATGCCAACGCCGTCATCCGAAATCTCTGCCCGAACCATCTTTAAAATCGGATCATGGTTTATAGTAATATTAATGTTGCCCTGTTTTTTTATCGATGCAATAGCGTTTTCAACAAGATTAATCATAGCCTGTTTGATCTGCTGCCGATCAATATTAAGAACCGGAATTTTATCCGTAACTTTGATTTCAAAGTTAATATTTTGATGCCCTTCTTTATAGAGAGCTATGGTTTCTTCAATTATTGGCGGTAAATCGCATGGCTTTGGATTTGCTGTTGGAAATCTGGCAAAGGCCGAAAACTCGTTTACGAGATTTCGAATCATATCCACATGATCAACAATCATACGGATACACTCATCAAAAACCGGTTCTTTAACCCGGTCGGAATACTTCCTTTTGAGACGCTGAGCTGAGAGGGTTATCGGAGTTAAAGGATTTTTTACTTCATGCGCAATCCTGCGCGCAACCTCACGCCAGGCAACCATGCGCTGAGCCTTTTCCAGTTCTGTAAGATCATCAAAGACCATTACAATACCCATGTGTCGCCCTGTATCATCTTTTAGCGTATTAACATGCACCATAAAGCTTTTGGGGCGTCCTGTAATTGTTAATCTTAATGGGAGTGTTATATCATTTTCCTTGGAGATAGTAATACTATCCATTATTTCTGTTGCAAGGTTCAAATGCTGTCCTTCCAACAAATTTTTATAGCTTTTATTCAGGATATCCTCTGAACGAAGGTTAAGCATCTTTTCAGCAGACCTGTTAATCGTTGTTACCAGTCCGGTTGCGCCAAGAGTTATTACGCCGGTGGAAACGTTCTTTAATACTATTTCCATATACCGCCGTCTTTCTTCAATCTCGACATTTTGTTCACGAAGTGTCTTTGCTGAAAGTTCCAGCTGCTCTCTACTGATTTGCAGATCACGTGTCATCTTGTTAAATGAATCGACAAGACTGCCGATTTCATCATCGGCAACCATAGAAATCCTGAATTTTAAATCTCCTCCAGCAATCCTGCGGGTCCCCTTAGCAAGCTCCATTATCGGAATAGTAATCGATTTTGCCATATAAAAACCAAACCATATTGCACAAAATACAACCAATAGTGCCACTATTGAAAGTGTTATTAAATATGTAATCTGGATCGGTTTCTTAAGAAGTTTTATCTGCTGGTATTCTTCAATACCCCTTGAAATAGATGCCATATTTTCAGAAAGATCCAGAGAAATCAAAACGGTTGACACCACAAACGCTTCAGCATCTTTGTGTCTTACCCCAAAGGGAACAGTCCCAATAGTTCTTATGAGCTCACCTGACGGCATTTTTTCATATATTGATCTGACTTTTTTTGACTCCATATCTTTTTGAAAATTACCTGCAGAAACGACCTTAAAAGGCTTGTCTCCCAGTTCCGGTGCAAGAGCAAATGTCAGACGATTTGAATTTACATCGTACACTTCAACGGCATGAATATTAAATGCACGCTGAACAACATGGACATAGCGGGAAAGCGCTTTCCTTTTTTTTGCATCTAAAAGCTTTTTTGTTTTTATCTGGTATGAAATTCTTTCGAGAAAAAACCTGTTGTTTTCCTCGGCATGCTTATATACGTCTCTTCCGACAAGCAGGGAATTTTCAAGCGCCTGCTCTACCGGGACATTAAACCAGAACTCAATGCTTGTTGTAATAAAGTTAATGGAAAAGAAAAAAAGTATTGTTGTGGGTAAAAGTGTTAAAGCTATAAATGCGAGTGTAAGCTTCGTGCGAAGCTTTGCCCCCATTACTTTACGTTTTCTATCATAAAGCAACTTTACCAGATTTCTGAACACAAGGAATATTAACAGGATAAGCAGCAGCAAATTAATGTTTATCAATATGAACATCAATATCGTGTTGGAAACAGGGATATCGGTTCCAAAATATATTATCCTGTTCTCAATATAAGTCAGAATGGCAATTACAGCGATTATTACTACTATCAGTATCCGTTCACGCTTACGCCTTTTACGTTCTTCTTCTGAGATAATAGATTTTGGGCTTTTGAATATGTTATTGCTCATAATAGTCGCAGGGAGAGGATTCTAATAAATAAAATCTGTTGTATGCCAATCAGTTTCAACGTCCCATAAAGAAACAAAAAACAGGACATAGTGCAGATAAAAGGGAAGAGTTAGTTTTCCGATTTCAGCCTTAGCTCTTATTTGATACTGTCCGCCTTTTTGCAGACTGCCAAGCGGAACGATTTTCAAGCTGTTAATTTCAGACATCAATTTCTGCGCTTCTTCAAAGGTTTGTGCAACAATGGTCTTGTCGCTTACCCATGAGCGCTTAATATGAAATTCCTTCTTCAGGTTATTGTATTTAATCGTGTGGGTTATTTTTAGACCGGCTATTTTCTTGTCTATCCACCAGTTGCGAGACTGATACAGGTTAATATAAAATGAAAAATCGGCCGCCACACCGTTTAAAACAGCCTTTTTCATTTTTTCACTAAAAGCCCCCTCAACAGTTAGATAAACCAGAAGATCATCACGTGTGTTGGTGACAATTATATTCGTAAGCCTCACATCATACGCAAAAGCTAAATGCTGTAATAAAAATATCATGCAAAGAAGCGTGATATATCCTTTACGTTTAATAAATGACGACATAATTAATTTATGGTGATTGAGAATAGTATAATATTGTAATATGTTAGTTGTTTTAAAATTAGTTATGGCTTGCGCGCCAACGGTTTAAGCCTTTTTCATCCAGTCGATATCAATAATGCCCGGGAATGATAAAGATATCTCCTTCCTGAAAAAGCCTTAAACCGCTGATGCTTGAGGGCCGTAGCGAATATTTTTCAAAAAGCTAAAATGTTACATAATGTCAATTAATAGCTGATAGCTTTTTAAATGGCAAGAGGTTTTGATTCTGACCTTAGGTCTGAGCGGGGTAGATCATTTATATCCCCAATTATACGGGTTTCCCATGATCCTTTTTGAGCAAAGAATTTTTTAAGAAAGGCGTGATTAAAAAAATGGCCGGATTTGTTCAATACAACATGGCCTAAAATCGGCATTCCAAGGAGGGAAAAATCGCCGATAGAGTCGAGAACTTTATGCCGCACAAACTCATCTTTGTAGCGTAAACCCTCTTTATTAAGAATTTTATTTTTATCAATTACAACAACATTATCCAGAGACCCCCCACGTGCAAGACCGTAACGTTTGAGGTCTTCATAATCATTTAAAAAACCAAAAGTTCTGGCTCTGCATATTTCATGCTCAAAAACCTTATCCGACATTTCCGCGGTATAGGATTGTTTTCTTACCAAAGGATGGTCATACTCAATGGTACATGTAATTTTAAATGTTGCTTCAGGATATACTCCGACAATTTTTCCGTTTTCTTTCAGTTCAATAGGCTCTTTAACAACAAAAAAACACCTCGGGCCTGCCTGATCCTTTATACCCGCAGCTATAATTGATGAAGTAAAATGACCGGCGCTGCCATCCATGATCGGCATCTCATAACCGTCAGTTTCAACAAGAGCATTATCAATCGACAGCCCGGCAAAACTTGCCATGAGATGCTCGATTGTTGAAACAATAAATCCATCATACCCAATAACGGTTGCGAGGCTTGTATCTATAACCATATTAAAATGGGCTGATATGCATGGACTGTCCGGAAGGTCTGTCCTTTTGAACTTGATTCCATGATTTATTGGCGCGGGTTTTATTTTCAGATTTACCTTTTTCCCCGAATGAATACCCACACCTGAGAATTTTATTTGTTTCGCAATGGTTCTTTGATTTATATACATATAATATATATAATATTTAATATGTTAGTATTGATAGTTTTGTAAAAAGTCGGAAAACCACTTTTTACGAACAGTGTTAAGTGTCAGGTGTTAAGTGTTAAGAGCTTGATATAACAATTAAATGTTTTATTTTAACATCTAACACTTTACACCTGATGAATTCGATTTTTTACGAATTCATCACTATTGATAGTTTAATAAAAGTCTGATTTAATAAATACAATTTTTTTATAAAAAAATACAACAACTAATCAACCAAAAACTTGAAGTGTATTTTTCATAAAATCCAGCCATCGTAGTTAGGCATACAAATAGAGACTGAGGAGGAAGAGTGATAGCAAAAATATTAAGCAGCGCCGTTATCGGAATAGATGCGTATCTTGTTGAAGTGGAAGTGGATATAGCACAGGGACTTCCCACATTTACAACAGTTGGACTCCCGGAAGCATCTGTAAAAGAGAGCAAAGAAAGGGTTAAATCCGCAATTAATAACTCCGGCTATACATTCCCTGATGACAGGATAACGGTGAATTTAGCGCCTGCCAATATCAAAAAGGAAGGAACCGGTTTTGATTTGCCCATAGCTTTAGGGATATTATCTGCAACAGGGATCATTTCCAGAGGAATAACTTCCAAATACCTTATTTTAGGTGAGCTTTCACTTGACGGCCGCATTAAACCTGTAAACGGTACTCTTCCTATGGCCATTGCTGCAAAAGATGCAGGCTATGCCGGAATTATTGTCCCATACGATAATAGACAGGAAGCTTCCATAGTCGATGAAATCGCTGTTCTCCCTGTAAAAACATTATCTCAAACAGTAAACTTTTTTACAGGATTTTCTCAGATAGAACCGGAAAAAACCGACATTTCCGCCATTTTTGATCAAGACAACAGTTCCGAAGTCGATTTTTCAGAAGTCATGGGTCAGGAACATGTAAAGCGCGCGCTGGAAATCGCATCCGCAGGAGGCCACAACCTTATCATGATCGGCCCTCCTGGTTCAGGTAAGACCATGCTGACAAAGCGTCTTCCAACCATTCTCCCTCCAATATCATTTGATGAAGCAATAGAAACTACAAAAATCTATTCTGTCGTTGGAATGCTCTCAAAAGAGCAGGCCATTGTGACAAAAAGACCTTTCAGGTCTCCCCATCATACAATATCAGACGCAGGCTTAATAGGAGGCGGTCATAACCCGAGACCGGGCGAGGTCAGCATGGCTCATAATGGTGTGCTTTTTCTGGATGAACTCCCGGAATTCAAAAAACATGTGTTAGAGGTGCTGCGCCAGCCTTTGGAAGATCTTAAGGTGACTATTTCACGGGCTTCTTCAACCATTACTTACCCTTCAAGTTTTATGCTGATAGCTGCAATGAATCCATGCCCATGCGGATATTTTTCTGATCCAAAGCATGAGTGCAGATGCACCTACCCACAGATCCACCGGTACAGGTCAAAAATTTCCGGTCCTTTGATGGATCGGATAGATATTCACGTGGAAGTGCCTGCTGTTCCGTACAAGGATCTCATGGGAGATGCCCAGGCTGAACCTTCTGAAGATATACGGAAGCGGGTAACAGCAGCCAGGGCGATCCAGTCGGAGAGATTCAGGCGCGCCAAGATTTACTGCAACGCCAGGATGAGCAGCCGGCATATTAAAAAACACTGTAAAATTGATGAGGACTCATGTAATCTTCTTGAATCCGCCATCGACAAGCTGGGTTTTTCGGCCCGTGCATACAACCGTATCCTGAAAATTTCCCGGACTATTGCCGATCTTGAAGGTGAGCCTGATATTCGGGCAGATCATATTTCCGAGGCGATTCAATATAGATCCCTGGACAGGGGAAAACATTTCTCATAATCCTATCTCCCCGAAATGCAATGACAGTTAAAGACTGCCAAGCATAAGGCCTTTAAACTTTTGTGATTTAGTGGTTGAACTTTTACATTATTTTATTCTTTTTCAGGCAACTGATCTATATACCATTCCATGGGATCAATGATCGTATAACCCATTTTCTCGAATTTTCTTTTTAAAGGGCTTATATTTTGAGTCAAAAGGTATGGAAAGACAGCCCGTTTTCCTTCATCCCAGTGTCTGGCAACCATAATACTACCAAAGGAAATCTTTTCCTCGCTTATTATATCGACAATTTTCTTCATCTGACCAAGTTTTTCTTCAACAACTATACATATTAACGTCCCCGGGTCATTCATGCCCATAACATTAATAAACGCCCGCAGAAGATCGCGCACAGAAATAACGCCTTTGAGTTTCCCCTGTTCATCCACAACGGGGAAAGCTCCAACACGTGTATTTTGCATAAGGACAAGAGCATCTTGAATAGTATTGAACGGGGATATAGTAACAGGATCTATTGTCATTATATCTTTGATTTTTAATGCTGATAGTTTTTTGTCCTGTTTCATCTTGTCGTAATCGCGCAAAGCCCCAAACGGAACAGCGCTTCTTATATCACGGTCTGAAACGATTCCTATTAAGCGGTTATCTTTTCCCACAACAGGAAGATGACGTATGCGGTGTTCAGACATTTTTTTCTTTGCTTCCAGAATATCAGCATCCTGTTCAATGGTTATGACCTTTCTGGACATCGATTTGCTGACAAACATATTAACCTCCAATTTTTTTTCTTGGTTTTATCTTCCCATAATATTGATGAATTTGACTTTTACGAATTCATCTTATTTAATAAAATTTCGATATGGTTTTTAGCCAGCTCGGGGAGACGTTTAAGAGAGTACCCCCCCTCAAATATGGAAATTATTCTTCCATTTGAATATTGGTCGGCCATTTCAACAATCTTTTCCATTATCCAGGAAAATCCTTCAGTTGAAAGTTTGATATCCGACATATCATCGTCAACATGAGCATCAAATCCGGCTGATACAAGAATTACTTCAGGCTTAAATGATTCAAAGGCCGGGAAAAGGTCTTTTTCCATCATTTTTTTGTATTCGCTGTCTTCCTTGCCCGGCAACACAGGAGAATTCTTTGTAAACCCCAGCCCTGGCCCTGTTCCTTTTTCAAATTCCCGGCCGGTCCCGGGGAAAGCAAACGACGGATGCTGATGGATTGAGTAATAAAACACATCAGGGTCATTTTCGAATATATGCTGGGTGCCATTGCCGTGATGAACATCAAAATCCACGATACCAATCTTTTTTATGCCCCATTCATTTTGCAGATACCTGACTGTAATCGCTATGTTGTTGAAGTAACAGAATCCCATGGCTTTGTCTGTTTCAGCATGATGCCCCGGAGGCCTCACAGCACAGAAGGCGTTATCGATTTCGCCGCTCATGGCAAGACGGGCTGCATCAAGGATACCCCCGACAGCGAGAAGCGCGGTTTCAAAAGTTTCCGGGCACATCTGGTTGTCCGGGCCGCCGAATGTTTTTTTTCCTGAAAGGCATGCTTCCTCAAAGCGTTTAATATATTCTTTATCATGAACAGCCTCAATACGCTTTAAATCCGCCCGGCTGGCCTTGAGTAAAGTAAGCAAGGGAATAAGACCGGCATCATAAATGCCTTTATAAACAGCCTGAATTCTTGCGGGCACTTCAGGATGATATGAACCGGTATCATGAAGCAGATATCTATCATCATATAAAAAGCCAGTTTTTTTCATATCCCTCTCTTCACTTTTCAATACCTAAATTGAGCAATTTTTTACTTGATCTGCGCCGATCTCAGCACATATCTTCGCAAAAAACACTCAACTTAGGCTTAATTAAGAATTTTATCAAATATTACAAACGCTGCTTTAGCGGCATTATTGTCCTCGGGTATTTCTATTGTTGGACGGCCAATTAAGTCGTATTTATATACAGTATTATCCTCAGGTATTATTCCGGCTAATTCAAGGCCTCCACTTCTAATCATATTAATGACCGTATCGGACAGAGCTTCTTTTGTCCTGTTAATTACAATATAAGTTTTGCCGACCCCAATGTTGAGATGCTTTGCGAGTTCATTGATCCTGATAGCTGTTTGAATCCCGCGTTTCGATGTGTCAGAGACGATAAGGAGGATATCGACATTTCTTGTGGTTAGGCGGCTGATATGTTCCATGCCTGCTTCATTGTCCATAACAATATAAGGATAATTGACGGTTAGCTGCTCAATATATGTCGCAAGAAGATTATTTGCAGCGCAGTAGCAACCCGCCCCTTCAGGTTGTCCCATCACAAGAAGGTCGTATCCTTCTGCTTCAATTACGGCCTGCCCCAGTTTCATTGACATAAATATGTTCTTGGTCATACCTTTGGGGACATTTCCATTTTTCATCTTTTCGCGAATACTTCCGAGTGTGTCGGTGACTTCAAGTCCAAGAACCTCATTAAGATTTGTATTGGAATCAGCATCTATCGCAAGGACAGGGGTTTTACCCTTAATTAATAGATATTTGACAAACATGCCTGACAAAGTAGTTTTTCCTGTGCCTCCCTTCCCTGCCAGGGCAATTGAAAAAGGCATTATATTATCCTTATCTAAAACTTGATGGTGTTGTAAAAAGTCCAACTTTTGCGTTATGCTTAATTTTAAAACTATAATTTTTAATAACTAAGTCAGATAGGCAAAACAGTCAAGTATCTTTTATATGTTAATTCTCTTGTCTGGCAAAGCGTGAAGTTCTGGATTTCAGGATTGATTTTTCTCGGGGAAAGCGGTGCTTTTTTGATAATTATATATTTCAAAAAAGGTGTATTTTTGAAAGGGAGGGAGGTGTTGAAATATTTCTCTTAGACAGAGAAAAAGAATTCTCGTTACAAACAGTTTCAAAAGAATAAAGTGTTACGGTTTTTTGTCTATATAGCGGAAATTATGAAAAGGAAATCAGGGTTACTCCCGGCAAGAAAAGAACTGTTAAAAAGTAAGTAACCGTTTACGGTTGTCGGTTCACAGTTCACAGTTTTTTCAATGAACTATGCAACGATTGAAGCATTTTGGATATTGATTTCAACTGTAAACCGTGAACGGTTACTAATTTTTATATCCCTAATTCTTTTTCCTTTGCGGCTACAGCAAGCCTTGTTTTAATAACAGTATCAGGAATCAGGCTGATGGAATCAATGCCGCATTCGACGAGGAATGTGGCAAATTCCGGAAAATCACTTGGAGCCTGGCCGCAGATCCCGATCTTTTTGCCGCGTCGTTTGGCAACGTCAATTACCGAGCGCACCATTGTTTTCACAGCATCGTTCCGTTCGTCAAATATATGAGCAACAAGATCTGAATCACGATCAAGTCCCAGGGTAAGCTGGGTTAAATCGTTGGAGCCGATGGAGAACCCGTCAAAGACATCAAAGAAGGCATCTGCTGAGATCACGTTGCTCGGTATCTCGCACATCACATAGACTTCAAGATCATTTTCACCCTGAACAAGGCCGAATTCCTTCATAACCTCAATTACTTTGCGTCCCTCTTCCGGGGTTCTGCAGAACGGCACCATCAATTTAATGTTGGTCAGCCCCATATCATTGCGCGCCTTGAGCAAAGCCATACACTCCAACTCAAAGGCCGGCTTGTATTTTTCGTCATAATAACGGGAGGCCCCCCGCCAGCCGATCATGGGATTGCTTTCCACAGGTTCATAGAGTGTTCCGCCGATTAAATTTGCATATTCGTTGCTTTTAAAATCAGACAATCGGACAATTACATCCTTAGGATAGAAGCCTGCGCCGATACGACCTACACCCTCAGCAAGTTTATCTATAAAAAACTGTTTTTTGTCATCAGGATAAGCCGTGGTTTGCGCTTCGATCTTTTTTACAATTTCAGCTATTTCAGCGTCGCCGGCAGCGGCTTTTGCTTTGAGATCATCAAAGTAATACAGAGCCAGCGGATGAATTCCGATATGTGAATTAATAATGAACTCTTCTCTCGCAAGCCCCACACCTTCATTTGGAATCTGGCATTCGGTAAAGGCTTTTTCAGGTATTCCAACGTTCATCATGATCATTGTTTTGGTTGCGGGCACTGTATCAAGATCGAGTTTATCTATTTCGAATTTTAATAACCCTTCATATATGTTGGCTGTTTCACCTTCCGCGCAGGAAACGGTAATGTCTGTGCCGGTTTTTATAACTTCCGAGCCGTTCACAGTGCCTATTACGCATGGAATTCCCAGTTCACGCGAGATGATAGCCGCATGGCATGTCCGCCCGCCACGGTTGGTTACGATGGCGCCGGCAATCTTCATTATCGGTTCCCAGTCAGGATCTGTCATGTCTGTAACAAGAATTTCACCTTTTTTGAATTCATGTATGTGGGCGGTATCTTCAATGATATGGGCTTTGCCCTGGCCGATCTTGGTTCCCACAGCCTGCCCTGTTACAATAACATTGCCGGTTTCCTTGAGCACATAAGTTTCCAGAACCTTTTTTGTTTCCTGTGAATGAACGGTTTCGGGCCTGGCCTGGAGAATATAAAGTTTGCCTGAACCTACGTTAACGCCATCGCCGTCTTTGGCCCATTCAATGTCCATGGCTTTTTCATAATGATCTTCGATAATGCAGGCCCATTTGGCAAGCCGGATGATTTCATCATCATTTATTACATAGCATCCCCGTTCTTCGGGTGTGGTATCAATATTTCTGACCGGCTCCTCGCCACCCCCGGATGTATTATAGATCATCTTGATTTCTTTACTTCCCACTCTTTTCCCGACTATAGAACATTTGGCGTCCTTTAAGGTGGGTTTAAAGACATAATATTCATCAGGATTAACAGCTCCCTGCACCACGTTTTCGCCAAGGCCCCAGGCAGCAGTAATAAAGACCGCATTTTTAAAGCCGCTTTCAGTGTCAATGGAGAATATTACTCCGGCAGATGCGGAATCGCTTCGGATCATCTTCTGGACTGCGATGGAGAGATATACGTCAAACTGGCCGAAGCCCTTGTCGTGTCTGTATGAAATGGCGCGGTTTGTGAACAGGCTGGCAAAACATTTCTTGCAGTTTTCAATCAGAGCGTCAGGGCCCCGGACATTCAGGAAGGTTTCCTGCTGGCCCGCAAAGGATGCGTCAGGCAGATCCTCTGCAGTGGCGGAGGACCGGACAGCCACATCTACATTGGGACCGTATTCATCCTCCATTTTTTTGTATGATTCAACAATAGCCTGTTTGAGATCGTCCGGGAACTCGGCAGTGCTGATGATATTTCTGGCTTTTTTGCCCCGCTCCTGGAGATTTTTCATGTCATGGGTGTCCAGTCCGGCCAGCGCATCCTTTATAGCATCTTCAATACCTGCTGCTTTAAGAAGATACCGATATGCATATGCGGTGACTGCAAAGCCGTTCGGTACAGCTATACCTTTGGAAGTGAGTTTTTGATACATCTCCCCAAGTGAAGCGTTTTTTCCGCCAACCATGGGAATATCCCCGATAGAAATACCCTCAAACCAGAGAATCAGTGCTTTATCATGTTTTTCAGCCATCTTTGATCTCCTTCCCGTCTTGTTTTGATATAGACTGTCACATAATAAATTTCACTGCGTTATCGGTCGCCAGCGTATTACAATACAGCCTTCTCCCTCTATTGTACAATTTAATGTGTGACAGTCTATAAGTTAAGCTCTTAAAAAAAAACTACAACCTCAGGTGTTAGAACTTGATGTCAGCGGCAGTAAAATGCCCGCTAACTTGGATATATATCTAATATTATCGGAATATGTCAATCTAAACATTAGCTGAAATTCGGACAAGTTGTTTAGATAGCGACAAGCTCATAATCGCGGGTTCCAAGTTTAATTTTTTCAGCATATTCCAGTTGGATTGTCCAATCCACTTCAGGATATAAAGCTCTGAATTTATCCTCACCTGGTTTCAGATTACTTTTAAGACACGATCCTGGAAGAGCCTGTTCCCTGTTTACAAGGTCAACAGAGGCCTGGTCAATGGCAACAGGGTCTTTTGATGCGACTATTCCAATATTTCTAACTATTGGGGCATCATTATGAGATAGGCAATCACATGCCGGAGATACATCTGTAATGAAATTCAGAAACAGCGCCCTGTCTTTCTTATTTTTTAGAACACCCATAGTGTATTCGACCATATTTTCCATAAAAACCGGTATGTCCTGGTTCCACTGGATCTGTATTGCGCCGTTGGGACAAATAATGATACATTCTCCGCATCCTATACACTTTTTTGGGTCAATAACCGCTTTTTCTTTAATTAAAGAAATGGCCTGTTGCGGGCAGTGGGGAATGCAATCTCCGCAACCCTCACATTTTTTTCTTTTTACTTTTGGCGCTACGGTTGAATGCTGGGACAGCTTTCCCCTTCGTGAAGCGCATCCCATGCCGATATTTTTTATGGTTCCTCCAAAGCCGGTAAGCTCATGACCCTTGAAATGGGCTGCTGATAATAATGAATCTGCATGAATAATCTCGGAACCAATATAAACCTTATTAAAATGCTTCTGGTCTATATTCACACAGGTTTCACTTTGTCCCCTTAACCCGTCTGCAATAATTACAGGTGCATTTACCACACTATAGGCAAAGCCGTTGTAAATGGCGGTTGTTAGATGATGGGGAGAATCGCTTCGCGTGCCGGCGTACAGGGTATTGCTGTCAGTCAGAAATGGAATGGCGCCGATTTCTTTTAAGGTTTCCACTATTTTTCGAATATATACAGGGCGGATAAAGGCTGTATTGCCCAATTCTCCAAAATGGAGCTTGACTGCGACAAGGTCTCTTTTTTTAATAATTTTTAAAATACCGGCTGTTTTAAAAAGCCTTGCGATTTTTTTTGGCAGATTTTCCTTATAACCGGCTCTTAGATCAATAAAATAAACTTTGCTTTTCATAACATCTCCCATGGTCGAGGCCTGGATTGCGGATTTGTTGTATCACTTCTGTACGCATCCATTTATGATTTCATAATTTTTACATGATGACAAAAGAATTTTTATTTTCAGGCGATTTTGATGATGAATTCGATTTTTTACGACGGCATCAATTTTTTCTTTACATAGAATAAAATATTTGCAATAATTATTATTTTCAAAAAGATAACTATTTTTTAAAAGGTTTGATTATGAAAAAGAAAGACATTCAATATTTCAGAGAACTTTTGACAGACCGGCTGAAAGAATTGCTATCTCATGCGGATGATACTGTTTCAGGCATGACCGCCCCTAAAGAGAATTTTCCGGATCCTACGGATCGAGCCTCCCTTGAATCGGACCGGAATTTTATGCTTCGAATAAGGGACAGGGAAAACAAACTTATTAAAAAGATTAAAAAAGCGCTTGAGCGTATTGATAACGGCACATTCGGAATTTGTGATAAGTGTGGCGAGGATATAACTATCGAACGTCTGAAGGCCAGGCCGGTTACCACCCAGTGTATTAATTGTAAAACAAAAGAGGAGGCTGTAGAAAAAGCTCTTGGTTTATAATAAACATGTGAGGATTGATCTTCACATTCACTCGACTGCTTCGGACGGAACACTTTCTCCATCTGAAATTCTTAGCCTGGCCGGCAATCTTAACCTTGGCGCCATATCCATTACAGATCATGATACTATAGAGGGCTCAAGAGAGGCTATTGCCCATGGAATACCACCTTCCATTAAATTTTTAACCGGTGTTGAAATAAGCGCTACCCCACCCCCAGCCTTTACCTGTTCCGGAAGTTTCCATATGTTAGGATATTCGATAAGAATTGACGATCCGTTTTTAAATCAAACACTTGGCCGGCTCCAGGATGCGAGAAGAAGCCGGAATCCCAAGATTATTGACAAACTTAATAAACTTGGGATGGATATTTCTTTTAGTGATCTTATAGATGAGTTTGGCGATAAGCAGCTTGGCAGACCTAATATTGCGCAGATAATGCTGAAAAAAGGTTTTGTTGGATCTATTAAAGAAGCATTTGACAAATACCTTGCCGGAGGCAAGCCGGCCTATGTTGATAAATACCGTATCGACTGCAAGGATGCGATTGAAATAATACTTGGAGCAGGAGGCATTCCTGTCCTGGCTCATCCGTTTCTTTTGAAGTTGGAAAAGGATGTTTTATTCGAAGAGCTGATTATTACTTTAAAGGAAATGGGGCTGATGGGGATGGAGGTATATTACCCTGAGCACTCCCGTGAGCTTACCGCACATTATGTTGAGATTGCAGACAGGCACGGGTTGTTGATAACCGGTGGAAGCGACTTTCATGGTTCAATAAAGCCGGATATTAATATGGGATCAGGCAAGGGAGACCTTTTTGTGCCCTATGAACTTTATGAGAAATTGATAAACTGTGTCATGCCTGAGCCGGTAAAGGTTGAGGCGGAAAAGACGGACCTTCCTGAACTGGAACGAAAGATTGGTTATGAGTTTAAGGATATCAATATCTTTGAAGAGGCTCTCAGGCACAGTTCCTTTGTAAATGAACAAAATCACGAAGACATGCGTGACAACGAGCGCCTTGAGTTTCTGGGGGATGCTGTATTAAACCTTGTTGTTGGAGACAGCCTTATGCAGCGCTATCCGGATTTAAAGGAGGGTGATCTGTCCAGAATGCGCGCCGGCCTTGTTAATGAATCTCAGCTTGCGGCTATTGCGCATAAAATCGATCTGGGTCGATATATTAAATTAGGCAGGGGAGAAATTCAGACAAACGGCAGGGAAAAGAATTCGATTCTTGCTGATGCATTTGAGGCCGTCATTGCCGCAGTATATTTAGATGGCGGTTTTGATGCGGCATTTAAAATTATAACCGCCCATTTCTCATTCCTTTTTCAGCTTGTTTCAGCCCCTGCGGCTGATCATGATTACAAAAGCCGGATACAGGAGCTCGTTCAGGAAAAGCATAATATTGCGCCTCTTTACAAGGTCATAAGCACAAACGGCCCTGATCATGACAAGACATTCAGGGTGCAGCTTAAGGCTTATGAACTGATTGTGGAGGGTGCCGGTAAAAGTAAAAAGACAGCCGAGCAGGATGCCGCTAAAAGAGCGCTTGAAGTTTTAGCAAAAAATTAAAGGATTGATGATTGTCAGAATCCAAAAACAAGCCTTTTATTATCCCTGTCTTTCTTCCCAATGTCGGATGTCCCCATCAGTGTGCTTTCTGCAACCAGACCGCGATAACAGGTGAAAAGCAAAAAACAATTTCCACTGAAAAACTCAATTTATATATCAACGAATTTCTAAATTATAAAAAACCGCAACGCGGAAAAGTTCAAATTTCATTTTACGGCGGAAATTTTTTGGGACTGAAAAAAGATTACGCAGGCTTATTACTTCACGAGGCGACAAAGTTTGTAATTAGGGGAAATGTTGACAGCATAAGGTTTTCCACCCGTCCTGACACTATAGATAAAGATCGGCTTGATTTTATAAAGGATTTTCCGGTTTCAACTATTGAATTAGGCGCTCAGTCCATGGATGATCGTGTGTTGACTATGGCGAAACGGGGACACACCTCTCTTGACACGGAAAAAGCTGTTTGTTTGCTGAAAGAACGAAATTATGAGATCGGCATTCAGATGATGGTTGGGCTGCCTGGCGATGATGATACAGGGGCTCTTGCTTCAGGTCGCCGGATCGCAGAGCTTTATCCGGATTTTGTTAGAATTTATCCCACACTGGTTCTTGATAAAAGCCCGCTTGCCAACTGGTATAGAAAAGGCGAGTATACCCCATTACCACTTCAGGAATGTGTAACCCTTGTAAAAAGACTCTATCTGTTATTTGAAGAAAAAAATATCACTGTAATCCGTATGGGACTTCAGGCCTCGGAGAGTCTTGACAGGGAATCAACAATTCTGGCAGGGCCATACCATCCAGCGTTTGGCGCCCTTGTATATTCTGAAATCTTTCTTGATAAGGCAGTATCTATACTGGAATCAAAAAAGGATTTACATGATATGATTTCAATAAGGGTAAACCAGCGAAACATTTCCAGGATAAGAGGATTGAATAATACGAATATCAAAACACTGAAACAGAAATTTCATATCAGATCAATTGAGATTATTCCCGATATGACACTTGCAGAGGATATGCTGGTGGTTGGTCACCTGCCATCTGTAGAACGAAACCCACAAGGACGTAGTCGTCAAGCTAAACGGGTATGAACGTCGAACATTGAACGTCCAACATCGAATTTTGAATAAGGGTATTCTGCTAATTTATAAACTGGCGAAGCACTTCGGTTCCTCAGCATAAACTCAGCAATTTCAGTTGTTATTCTAAGGAAGACGCACCACTAACAGAGCCTTTTGGGTTCTTCGTAACACACGACGCGCTGTGCTTCCGATCATTGCATCCTTGAGGGTTCCGTGCCCGTAACGACCCATTACAATAAGATCGCAGTTTTGTTCTTCAGCCAGCTTTACAATCTCTTCAACAGGATTGCCCCTTTTAATGATAATCTCATCGGCGACAAATGAAGCGCCTTCATAATTTTTCTTTGTATCTTCACAAAATTGCTCTAAAGCTTCCCTTATGGCAACGTTGCCTCTTTTCTTGCCCGTAAGAGTCATTTTTGCGTCCAATATGTTTTTCATCTTGATTTCTTCCCACATGGCTTCTTCAATATAACCGATAACCCTTGCATCGACTTTCGGGAGTTCAGGCAATACATGAAGAAGAACGAGTTTTGCCGCATAACGGTTGGCAAGGCTTGCGGCGTAGGCAAAAGCGTAACGGGAATTTTCGGAAAGATCGGTAGTATAAAGTATTTTTTTGATTTCAACTTTTGGAATTATCATTCTTAGGCCTTTCAAAGAAACTTTTTTGACAGGATTAACAGGATATTCAGGATTAAAACATCAAAGCTCATTCGTTTGTAAACTCTGTATGCGCGACCAATAATTTTTTCCGTTAATCTTGTTTATCCTGTTATCCTGTCTGAGATTTTTTGAACAAGTCTTTTATATTCTTAAACCAGATGCCGCTCATGATATAAGCGAACAAATATGTGCCGATTATAATAAGGATAAATACTTTAATAATATCCATTGTATCACCCTGCAGCGAGAAGCCCGGCACATAACCGAACAAAAATGGCCCAATATACAGGAACTTGGCGAATTTAAAGGCAGAGAAGGCGGTTCTCCACATATTTGCGCCTGCAATGGTCGCGCCTGCAAAGGCGGCGATACAGACAGGCGGGGTAATGTTGGAGTCCTGGGACAGCCAGTACACGATCATATGGGCTGCGATATCGTTTACGCCGATGTGAGTTAAGGCAGGCACAGCAACAACTGCGGTAATCAGGTATGCTGCGGTTACCGGCACCCCCATACCCAGCACAAGAGAGGCAAGCGCGATAAGCAGAATCGTTAAAAAGAGGTTCCCGTGTGCAAGCTGGATTACGATATCAGCAAAGGTGAGCACAAGCCCGGTAAAGGTGAGCACTCCGATTATAATCCCGATAACTCCTACGGTGGCGCCGATTTTAAGGCTGCTTTCCGTTCCCTCCCTGGAGGCTTCAATAAATCTTTTTATACCAATGCGGGTCTCTTTTCTGAACCAGCTTATGATAAGACAGGATACAATGCCAAGAATAGCCGAATACCCTGCTGAAAAACCGTAAAGCATAAAGAACGTTATCACGATAAGCGGCAGGGTATAAAACCATTCTTTTTTCAGAATTTCAAGAGCGCCGTACCGGTATCTTTCACCAACGATGTTGTGCTTTTTGGCTTCGTAATGGATCATGACAAAGACACTGAAAAAATACATAAACGCCGGGAACAGGGCGACCAGCATTATTCTGGAATAAGGCATGCCGGTAAGCTCTGCCATGATAAAGCCGCCGGCTCCCATAATGGGAGGCATGAACATGCCGCCGATTGAAGCGGCAGGCTCTATGGCTCCCGCAATATGGGGTTTGAAGCCTGCTTTTTTCATCATCGGTATGGTGAATGCGCCGGTGGAAACCGTGTTGGCTATGGCGCTGCCCGATATGGAACCAAAAAGACCGCTTGCGACAACAGCAACCTTGCCCGGCCCTCCAATTTTATGACCAACTAAAGCCAGGGGAAAATCTATGAAGAATTTCTGGGCTCCGCACTTTTTCAAAAAAGCTCCGAAAAGCACAAATAAGAGCACATAGGTTGCCAGAACATTGGCCATTATGCCGAATACGCCGTCGCTTTTATAGAATATGGTTGTGCACAGGCACGGAAACGTGTCACCGGGATGTGCGAAAAGATCCGGAGCATATGGCCCATAAACCCCGTATATCAGCAGCAATATGCCGATTATAACAAAGGCCATGCCGACTACCCGCCTGGCCAGCTCGATTCCGATTAAAACCCCAACCACGGCGACGGCCATATCTACGGGGGTTTCAGCGCCTGTGCGGTAGTTTATAACTTCAAAATTCAGCATCCAATACCCAACAGTGGATATGGAAAGAAATATCAGTATGTAATCTACAACACGCATCAGGCGTGATTTGGACTTATAAAGCAAAAAGACGAGAACATAGGTAATAATGATATATATTCCGCGGTGATACTGGGTGGCCGCCGGCCTCAAGACCGCTGAATAGCAGTAAAAAACGACCATGAATACAGATAGAATATCAAATATTATTTTTTCAAACCTGTTTAATTTGCTGTACACTGCATTCTCCGGAATTTGAGCATGTAAAAAGGGCGGTATTAATCAATACCGCCCTTTTGTTTATATGAATTATTTCAATATTCCTTTTTCTTTCCAGAACTTAATGGCGCCGGGATGCATAGGCGTCACGATTCCTTTGATACCATCCTTGATGCTCATGGCTTTTGCGGTCTTTTTTACGTTTCTCATATGCGCAAGCCCTTCATCTGTGTAAACGAGCGATAGAAGCTTGTAAACCACATCCGCAGGAACCTTTGAATTAGCTACCCAGAGGCAGGAATCCTGAAATGATGGAGTATCATAATTAACCCCTTTGTATGTGCCTGCCGGTACAGACAGCTTTGAAAAGTAAGGATATTTCTTAATAAAACCGCTTTTTGCAGCGTCTGCTCCGAGATCGACCAGGGCTATGTCGTTTGTCTGCGCAGCCATAATAACCGCTCCGCTCGGAAATGCGGTAAACAGCCAGAAAGCGTCTAATTGATGGTTGTTAAATGCAGTGGCAGCATCGTTGTAACCCATGGCATTTCTCTCAATTTTATCCCAGATTCCGAGGTGATTAAAGAACATGTCGCAATTGGCGTATGCTCCGGAACCGGCGTTTCCAACGCCAACCTTTTTCCCGATTAGCTGCATTGCGCTTTTGATTCCCGAATTAGCCCTGACCACAAGCTGGGCAGGGGCGCCATAGAAATAGCTGACAGCGAGTACGTCGTTGTATTTTGTAGGGTCATTTTTCATCATTCCGTTTTTGCCAAGGAACACATGGCCGGAATATACTACTCCCATAGCGTATTTGCCGGAATTAACCGCCCTTAAGTTTTCTACAGAACCGGCTGAAGCCCCTGCCAGCACTCTGAATTCTTTTATCGCCTTAACAGGCCCATAAGTGGCTATACCTCCGGCCATGAACTGGAATGTTCCGCCGGCAGGCCCGCCTCCGAACTTGTAAATTTTTCTTTTTGCAAATGATTCTGTGGAAAATGTAAGAGTTATAATCAAAAATGCGCAGATTCCGATAAAAACAGCCAAAAATTTATTTAACCTCATGGAAATCCTCCTTTTTCAACTTTTGTGTTAGATGTTAAAATTATTAAAGTGTCTAAAGTGAACTAAAGTATATTAAAGTGCCTAAAGTTAAGGATTCGCTTCGCTCAACTAAATACAAAGAGCTTATTTTTGTTGGGTTTCACGAAAAATACGAAGAGCATGAAGAATTCAAATAGCCTTTCTTTTGTTTTTCATTCGACGTTCGATGTTCGATGTTGGACGTTCATCTTTTAATCTGACTTCCGACCTCCGACCTCTGACTCCTGATCCCTACATGCCTGATTTGAAAAACTGCTCCGGCCTTGTAATCGAATCGGTTTTTATTGAATATTCTGTTGGGACGGTTCCTTCCTTGAAACATTCAAATATTGTCTTTTTTGATTCAGGGATAGGCAGAAGACCGGTTTCGGCATCGATTTTTGAAAAAACAACCCCTTCCGGCACATTAAAAACCCTGACAGGTTTATCTTTAAGAATTTCCTTCATGAAACCAAGCCATATCGGACTTGCAGCCCTGGAACCTGTTTCGGACTTTCCAAGGGAAATTTCATTATCAAAACCCACCCACACTCCTGTTATGTACCCTGGAGTGTATCCTATAAACCAGGCATCATTAAGATTGTTTGTTGTGCCGGTTTTGCCTGCCACAGGCCTGTTCAAAGCCCGTACTCTACGGCCGGTTCCTTCTTTAACCACGCTTTCGAGAAGACTTGTCATAATATAGGCTGTGCTTGCTTCAATGACCTGTTTTTTTTCTATATTATTAGTTTCAATTACATTCCCTTCTCTGTCAACAATTTTTGTAATAAAAACAGGTTCCAGATAATATCCGAGATTGGCGAAAACAGAGTAAGCGCCGGCAATTTCAAGCAGAGACACGCCCGAAGAACCCAGAGCTATGGAAAGGTCTCTGTTTATATTGGAGGTAACACCAAGTTTTTTAGCATAATCTATTGCGTAATCAATACCAATATCCCTTAAAATTTTTATGGTTACAACATTACGCGATTTTGCAAGAGCTTGCCGAAAAAGGGTGGGGCCGTAGAATTTTTCCTTGTAATTTCTCGGTTTCCATGTAGAGTCGCGTTCTAAATCTTCAAATACAATGGGAGAATCGATTATCATGCTTGCAGGAGTGTATCCCTTGTCAAGCGCCGCAGCATATATTATCGGTTTGAATGCAGAACCGGGCTGGCGCCTCGACTGAATAGCTCTGTTGAACTGGCTTTTCTTGTAATCCCGCCCCCCTACCATTGCCTTTACCCGGCCTGTTTCCATGTCCATGCAAAGCAGGGCAGACTGAGCCATTGGCGTCTGTTCAAGGGCAAGCTCCCACAACCCGGTGTCTTCAATTTTATTTTTCAGTTTAACTAATATAATATCACCTATGCTAAGAACCTCGCCGGGCCGATTTATCCTGGATTCGTAGTAAGGAACCTCGGGATCAGGTTTTCGCGCCCATCGCATATCGGCTATTCTTATTGTTCCATAAACATTTCCCATTCGAACAGACACAGTTTTATCCTTGTCATTGACTTCTATCACGACACCTGTAACAATTTTTTCTTCAGCCAGCGAATCTTTTTCGTGTTCATTTTGAACTTCTTTTGAAAACGCTTCAATCTCTTTCAGGGGAAGATGATTTACAGGTCCTCGATAACCCTGTCGCTTATCAAGAGCCTTTAATCCTTTATTTATTTCATCACGGGCGATTCTTTGCATCTCAATATTTGCGGGAGTGTAAATTTTAAGGCCTTCCTTATACAAGATGTCTGAACCATATTTTTTTTCAATATAACGTCTTATATGTTCTGTATAAAAAGGAGCCTTTTTAATAAACCAGTTTTGTCTCGGCTTTATGTCGAGTTTTGTATTTATGGCTTCGGTGGCTTGACTGTTGTTTATATAACTTTCCGCAACCATGCGGTTTAAAACGTATATCTGGCGCTGCTTTGCTCTTTCCGGATATCTGAAGGGAGAATATCTGCTTGGAGCCTGGGGCAGGCCGGCTAATATGGTACATTCCGCGAGGTTTAATTCCATGGCTGATTTTCCGAAATAGTTTTCGGAAGCGGCTTCTACACCGTATGCGCCGTGTCCTAAATATATTTGATTTAAATACAAAAAAAGGATTTCTTCTTTTGAAAATCTTTTGTCAATGCGGTATGCGAGGATTGCTTCTTTAATTTTACGCGTGTAGCTTCTTTCAGGTGTCAAAAAGAAGGATTTTGTAACCTGCTGTGTAATAGTGCTGCCGCCCTGGACAATAGTTCCCGCCTCGATATTTTTAAAAAGCGCCCTGACAATACTGAAAAAATCTATTCCTTTGTGTATAAAAAATCTTGCATCCTCAGCGGCAACGAAGGCTTCTGTCAGCATTGTCGGCAGGCTGGACAGGGGAACCACAACCCTTCGTTCTTTATAAAATTCAGCTATCTTCCTGTTGTCGTCAGAAAAGACTGTTGTGATCACCGGAGGACGGTAATCAGTTAGAGAAGATATTTGAGGGAGATCTTTACACAGGTAAAAATAAATGCCGACAACTGAAAATACACCGGATATTACAAGAAAAAGCATTGACCATAGAAGGAATCTGACAATTTTTAAGAAATAACTTTCCTGCTCTTGTCTGGCGCGTTTTTTTAATATCTGTGAGCTTGTTTTACGTTTAGTCATAATTTGCAAAAAGTGTTAGGTGTTAGGTGTTAAGTGTTAAGAAAATCTGTGATCTATGCTTTCTGCTTCCTGATACCTCTTTTTTAAATTTTTCATATTAACAGATGCCGATTTGTTAAGCAAGGATATGAATTTGTTTTGCTATAAAAAGCTTGAATAATATTATTGCATTGATATATAAAAAAACTTTTAAGATGTTAATCCTGTCGAAAAGGTTTTTTAATGAAAATACTATTTATCTGCACCGCCAATATCTGCCGGAGTTTTATGGCAGAGCGCATATTCAGGAAAAAATCAGAGGAGAACAGTCGTGGCGATCTCGAGATATCATCAGCTTCCCTCATTAATATGGAGGGCGTGTCTGCCGACCCCAAGGCTGTTGATATTCTGGAAGAGAAGGGATTTGATGGTCACGACCATAAATCAAGGCCGTTGACAGAAGATATTGTCGCTGAAACGGATATGATACTTGTGATGGAGCAACAGCACCGGGAGGCGATCATTGAAAATTATTCCGATGCAGAAGAAAAGGTCTTTCTCTTAAAACCATTTTCCAGGGGTTGCACCCAGTTGAACAGCGGTGATATGGATGATATAAAAGATCCATACAGGCTGTCTAATTATCACTACAGGCTTTGCTTTGCTGAGATATACCTGGCTATTGAAGGAGTGCTTAAATGTATTTAGAATACTGGGGACTTAAAAGATTCCCTTTTGAAAATGTTCCGGATCCGGATTTTATGTATTATTCACCGGAACATGAGGAAGCGCTGGCCCGGCTTCTATATGCAATAAAAGGGAACAAAGGTATAGTTATGATTACCGGGGAAATCGGCAGCGGAAAAACAACGTTGAGCAGAGTCCTGATACAACAGCTTTCCGATACAAAGTTCGATATAGGATTGATGACTAATCCAGTTCTCAAGCCGCTGGATTTTTTAAGAGAAATTCTCTATAATCTTGGTTTGAATCCGGCCGGGAATTCACCGAAGTCCCACATGTTGAAATTATTAAATGAAAGGCTGCTGGAAAACCTCAAAAATGACATGGGGACCCTGCTGATATTAGATGAAGCGCATCTGATTTCCAGAGAAACTTTTGAAGAGATACGATTGCTGATGAATTTTCAGTTGAACGACAGGTTTATGCTGACAATTATCCTGCTTGGTCAGCCTGAGCTGAAAGATGTCGTCAAGGAAATAAAGCAGCTGAATCAGAGGGTTGCCACAAGGTATCACTTAAATCCCTTTAATTTTGTTGAAACACGGAACTATATAGAAATTCGTCTGAAGAAGGCAGGTTCGGCCAATAATATAATTGACCCGCAGGCGTTAGATGGCATATACGATTATTCCAAGGGGATACCAAGGGTGATAAACAACATCTGCGACAAGAGCCTTATGGCGGGATTTATTTCAAAGGCGGAGATTGTTGATTCCAGGATTGTTAAAGAGGCCATACGGGATTCGGGTTAAGTAATTTGCAAGACACGCGACAGCACTTCTTTAATTCTGTTAAGATAATACCTGTAATTCATATCTGCTTCGGAGATATAGCTTCTCTGTGCCAGGATATCTTTCGGCGGGAATAGCGTTTTTCCAACAAACTTCATCTTTTTCACCAGCCCTTTGTTCATGGATAAATGTATCAGATAGCTCATGCCTGGGGCGCGTTTGTTTTCTGCGGTTTTACGCATGAAGATTTTTTCAGAAATACTGAATCTTTTGGGCTTCAGTTTCAGCAAGACATCCTCCGGGACATTGGCTTTAATAAAATAACGCGAAAAATAGAGGGTTGTATAGACCATTTTGTTCAGGTTGAATTTGAGGGTATCTTGAATTAGAAGGTCCCAATCCAGACCTTTCCCATAATAATTGATGGCTCTGTCAATATCACAAAAATAGCTGAGTTTATTCAGAGAGTGGGTCACCCGGAGGGCGTGTTCTGACAGGTGTATTAAGAGATGATGGGGAGCCATAACCCATGTTTCGGTATCTGCGATAATTGTCTTTACGGCATCTTGCCATATATTATCCATTTTAATGTGCCCAATATATGATTCATTGGGTATTGTTGAATTGACAAAATGCCAGTGGACATGAAAAGAAGGGGAATTTTTTGCTGGGTTTCTGTAGTCGAGTGTTGTCAGGTAGGTCGAGGTAAAATCAACATTGTCAACAGATCGATCCGCCGGAGAATAGCCAACTTTTTTTAACAGTTCATCTGCCTGACGGAGATTTTCCTTTTTCACAAGAAGGTCAACGTCCGACATGGGACGCAGGGCCGGATTGCCATATACTGTTTCGGCTAATGCCGCGCCTTTCATTACAATTACCTGAAGCTTACTCTGATTAAACAGAGCAAGCACTATTTTAAGCTCTTCAAAGATAAGGGCATTTTTTGTGGCGCTCAAGTAGTAATCTTTTTTCAATTCTTCTGTTACATATTTGGAAATATCGTAATGTTTTGTTACTTCTGGGAGACGGCTGAAAACTATGGGGGAGATGCCCTCATTTCGAGCCTTTTCCAGAAAAACATCCCAATCAATATTTTGTAGTTCTGGTAGATTAGCCTTTTCTGTCCTGCAGCAGTAAAGCAGTAATTGATCTTCATTTATCCAGGTCAATTATTCAATCCTTCGTTAATAAAAGACTATAAATCAGACAGGATTTACAGGATAGTCAGGATATTTTAAAAAAATCCAAAAATCCTATTAAGCTGTCGATAACCACTAAATATTGTTCAATATGTTCCCTTCAGCCTGAAAGGAGCAAGAATACCGGTGCTGGAATCCCGAGAATTTGGTCGTCGCAAAAAAAGTCGGCTATACATCTCCTATTGTGCCAATATTGAGTATAGCAGTACTCAATTAAGTACCATAATCAATTACCTGATTAATCAGATAGTACCGATTTTCCTGGTGGTCAAGAAATAAATTTCATATAATAATTATATTAATTGGTTGATTGACTTTCTTAGTTTTTTAAGGGCCCGCTTTAATTTTTCTTGACATTGGCCCCTATATTAGGATATCATTTAAGGGTTAAAATACGAACCAAAGAGGTATCCTTATGGGAACTTTAATTCAAAAAAAAATTTCAATTAGTCCTGAACAAAAACAGTTTCTGGAAAATTGTAAACAGTGGGGCTTTTCAGACCAGAGCGGTATTGTCCGTGAAGCTCTTAGCCGGTTCATTAAGGAGTTAAAAATAAAGCGCAGAAAAAGCTTAATGGCCCAAAAAGCACAGGAGCTTCTCCCTGACTATACACAAAACAAAGAACTCACTGCCTTTACCGATATAGATGCTGAGGATTTCCTATGAAACATGGAGAAATATGGGAAATAAACTTAAGCCCCACTATCGGGGCCGAAATCAAGAAGCAACGGCCTGCCGTTATTATTAATGATGATGCAATTGGAATTCTACCTCTAAAAGTGATTGTGCCCATAACAGAATGGAAGGATCGTTTTCATAACGCCATATGGATGGTAAAAATAGAACCAGACAGCGAAAATAAACTCACAAAACCATCTGCCATTGATACATTTCAGATCAGATCTGTATCTACAAAACGGTTTTTAAGGAAAACCGGCTTAGTGTCAGCCAAGGTATTAGATGAGATCAAAACAGCGATTAAAGCCGTCATTGATACAGATTAGGCTCAGCCCATTCCTCAAATTCATCCACTATCTTCCTCCGCCATCAATTTCGATATTCATCCTTCACGTCTCCGATCTACACTTTACCCAGGTCAATTATCTTTCCTTTTGACGATATTTTTGATTTTGCTTCCAACAGGATAAATCCATCGGCTAAGTGGGGACAGCCCGGCAAAGAACAAACCAATTATATGATAAAATTTTGTGTCTAAATTTCTTTTTCGCCCGTTTCTTTCAATGGCCACGACTCTGCCCAGAACTATTTTTGCATTTACTTTTTCAGGTTGATCGAAGGCGGCATCACCTTTAATGAAAAATGCTGCCTTGCTGTCTATTCTTGTTTTCCGGATCACGCGATGTACGATTGCCCGGTCATCCGCAGTCTTATATAAAACCACATCACCGACTTTAACAGGGGAATTCCGAAGCGGACTTACTGTAATCAGATCTCCATCTTGAATAAAAGGCCGCATACTGAAGCCCTTTGCCCGGAAACGGATGGATGCACTCTTTTCAATGAGATTGCTACTTATTTTTAATAAATCGGATTTGTTCAAAAGGATTGGATTTTTCACTTATCTAAATATTTCTTTACTGTTTTACCTACTTTTATTAAGGCCTTTCTCAGGTCATTATAGGTTTCCGGATATTGCTCACATAACTCGCTGGCAATTTTTTGAATGGAGTTTTTCCCGTTGCAGCGGCTGAGGATAAAAAAATCAACCTCTCCTCCTCCTGATAGGGAGGGTGCAAAATCAACTGAACGGCTCAGAAGGTACTCCGCGGAGAGCAAAGATGTTTGCAAGGTGGAATGGCTGAACCTATCCTTTTCTACCTTTACATTCCAGCTATAGGCAATATCGCCCTGCCAGGGGGCAGCAGTCACCTTTGCCTTGATGGTATCTCCCTTTGCCACCTTTATTGGCTTCTCTATTGGGAAAAAGGTGTTCTCCCAGTGGGTGACAGGTAAAGCAGGGGAGGTGGAGAGTAAAATGTTCTTAGAAAGATGGATATCAAACCATCCAGCCAGACCATGTAATATTCTCGGCCGATCGACCACAAATGAGGCAGTTTCGTCTAAATATAATTCCTCAGGCTTTTGAATCTTGTTAAAATCAATGTCGTTTATTAACACAGGATGGGATAAGAAAGATTCGACCTCAATTCGATAGCTGTGAAGACTATTCATATTAACTTTGTGTGCGGGGAGAAAATTAATCCCGTAGAGATTTTGATTCCAGAAAGCTACTTCATCATAGATTCTGGGAGCCTCTACGGGGACAAGAAACATCTCGATTGAAGAGGGAATCAAGGCTCCATCTTTCTTCAGAAAGCGGTCCCGGGCGTCAAGGACGAAATGGAGGAGGTTCTCAGTATAAGCAAAATTTCCTATTAACTCTGAGAGCAAAACATCAGCCTTCTCGGGCAAAGTGACCTCAGTGGAGATGTCCCTAATGAAGACTATCTTTTTTTCTAAATTGTTTACCCGGGCAATCTCTCTGGCAAGTTCAATTATTTTATCTTTCTCAATAGCGTAAACCCTTTTTGCCCCGGCCTGGCAGGCGAAGAAGGCAAGGATTCCTGTCCCCGTGCCTAAATCTACCACCACATCGCCATCTTTAACTGTTTCTGAGATCGCCCTCTGGTAGGCATTAGTGCGGGCAGAGTCAGCGACCAACGCTGTATGACCGATAGGCCCGATAGCCATTATATGGAACTCCTGATGAACTCCAGGGCACTTTTGTCTGGAACAAACTCCAATTCAAAGCAGGGCAGTTTGATCACCATACGGTCAAGCAGACTTAAGGTATAGTTCATTCCTTCCTTATCCCACAAGGGAGGGAAAGCCCGGGTTAACAGCATTGAAACCGCTTCAGCACCTTTTCTGGGAACAGTCGAGTTCTTTTCTCCATGGCGCAAAAAGAATATCTTGCGAATCGGTAATGCTTTAGACGATACCTCATTGAAATCGCCATGCCATGGCGTTCCATACATCCAGAACTTTCCATTTCTTTCCCTCACAATAATCCTGTCATCGTTCAACACCGTTGCGCCGCTTTCAGACCATAATTTAGCAATTGTTGATTTGCCATGAGTTGAATTGCCTAAAAAAAGATAACCGTGACCGTTATCATCAATAACACCACAAGCATGGAGCACCACACCATATCCCCTCGATAGAAGATTGATAAAAAAAATTTCGCCTAAAGGATACTCCAGGATAAACTGGGTAAAGTTATCAGTTTTTTCTTTCAGGTATATATTGCCGGATTTGAAATGAGGCTCCAGGACTGCCAACCGCAGAGCATCTTCCAGGATATACTTGTTCTGACTACGGAAAAGATTCCAGACGTTGTCCGCCGATTGGAAGATAACTTCGTCTGTATCAAAAACGGGAGGATGACCATTCTGTACCTTCAGAAACACATCAGGCTTTTTCTTTACAATAAAGGCTGTATAAGAGGAACTACCGCAAACATCCTTTCCGCCATCGGTGGAGTACTCAATGGATATGACTATACCGCCGATACTTAGGATTATCTTTGCACGTTTATTCTTTATGATCCCACCAGCCTAGAGTTACAGGCTCCCGCCGAGCATTTGTTAGTAGCAGCACCTTTATTGCTACCCAATGCCTTACAATTTTGCAAAACAGCCTCCTCTGGGAGCAATCTGACTTTACTAATTTTGGGTTTGTTATACAGCCGCTTTGCTTTGCCTTCCATTTTTTTCTACCTCCTTTATACCAAGGATCTTTGCCCGCTGATGGGCTATTTGACACAGGTATTCGACCGGCATATTTATATCATTATTTTCTATCTGGGCCCATCCGGGGCACTGATCGCACAGTGAAAAGAGTTCACATTTGGCACAGTTGTTGTCGCCTTCGGGCTTTTGGGCCCTGATCTTCGGAAACAAGTTGTACCAGCCCTCTTTAAACTTACCCTGCCTGAGGTCAAAGTTCGGATTTTTTACCAGTTCACAGACTTGCAATTTGCAGTAGGGGTCAATATGGAATGATGCCAGTCCCGCCCCGCAGTTGTAAACGATTTTCGGATTGCCTGGTCCCCAGAATTTCCGGCAGAATTCCTTCCATTCCCTGAAGCGATCTTTGTCTTTGCGGTCGAGTTCCGCCACCTCCTCTGGAGTAATCCTGTACCGGCACGGTTGTTTGCCTCCGTCAAGTCGTGGGTTGATAATTGGATCAAACCTGAATTCCACTCCAAGGTTCTCAGCATATTTTTTTATATCCCAGAGTTCGTGCAGATTAAGGGTCAATACACTCGTCTTTAGTTTAAGAGGTATCTCCCTCTCCAGAAGATACCGGATGCCCCTCATGCAGCGGTCGAACGATCCTGGTACTCCTGTAACTCTTTCATAGGTTGCCCTCGTGATACCGTAAAGGCTGATTTCCACAGAAAATGGCCGCCATTCTTTAAGATAATCGGCAAGCCCGGGGGTAATCATCGTGCCGTTGGTAAAAAGGGAGATGATCATACCCTTCTTTTTGATATACGTGTAGATATCAATGAAGTCTTTTCGAATTAAAGGCTCGCCTCCGGTAATAAGCAACCACAGGCACCCTTCTTCTGCCACCTGGTCCACAATATTGCAGATTTCGTCATAGGTCATTTCCTGCCGGGTCGCCGCACTGTCACTGATCGGTAAATTACAGTAGCAATGCACACAATTTAAATTGCAACGATAGGTTACTTCTATAGCTCCATTGAGCGGAATCCTGGTTGCTACCGCTTTTTTATGGATATGTTCGCTGAATTCGCCGTATTTGATTTCCGGTATATGAGGACATTCCATAATCCCTAATCCTCTAATCCTAATGTTATGGCCTTTATTTTCTCCAACTGCACGAGGTGTTCCAGGATATCCTTTTCCACCTCTTCAGGCGTTACTTCAAATTCTTCAATTAGCTTTTCTTTTATTTCTCTTACCTTTATTTTACCGTCAATCAGCTCCCAGATGCGGGCACCGGTTTCATTCAGGGTATAGATGCTTTCCAGATCACCAACATTTTGCCTGATTGGAACCAGGATAAACTCATCGGCTATCTTTCTAAATACGATGGAATCGCTCTTGCTGTAAACTTTATCAAGGTAATTCATAAGATTTTATTCCTAAATATGATGAATTCGTAAAAAGCCGAATTCATCAGGTGTTAAGTGTAAAGTGTTAGGTGTTAGGTTAAAGCGATTGTCCATAATTACAAATAGATTGCCACGCCTGCCTGCGCGTATCCGCACGCAGACAGGTCGCTTCGCTCATCGTGATGACCAAAACATAGTTATGCAAAACTTTCATTTTGAGATCTTTGAATTTTGCCATCAATAGTCTAAATGGTCATTCCCATGAAAACGGGAATCCAGCGTTTTTAAGTCGTTATGGATTCCGGCTTTCGCCGGAATGACAAAAAGTGGACGTTTTGCAAAGGTCTCAATTTTGTGATATAAATCTAGCAAATATAATAATAAAAGTCAAACTTCTTTATTTTATTGGAGCCATTGGAGGCAAAATATTTGACAGGATAACAGGCCTGCCCTGGTGCTGTGCAGTAACCTGCTTGGTCTGCCATTTTTTTCATTAGAACCTGGAAATCGGCTCAGTCAAACCAATAGACCGGTCTGGGCCAGGGATAGACATGATATTTATTCATTGGTCTTTATGCAAAGTGATGTAAACTTAAAGAACCCTGCTTACTGTCGGTATATAGTAAATAATGCCTCGCCGAAGGCGATAAACTGTGAGCGGCGCCATCCGGGCGGCGGGCACATTCATAAAACATCCGTGCAATCCTGTTTATCCTGTCAAAAAAACAGATGAACTATTAGGTTAAGTAACATGCAAGACTTTTTTACATATATAAAACAGGGACTTTCCCGGAAACGGTCTGAAGATCGTCTGGCCGGAGAAGGTGGCCGTTCCGTAATCAGGGGCAGCCTCAGGAATTTGCAGCCATTTATAAGGCGGCACTGGAAAAAGGCGCTTCTGGGCGCTATTATTATTATGTTTACCTCCCTGCTTAGTTTCCCGGCGCCCCTTATTTTCCGCTATATTGTTGACGATGTAATACTGAGTCGTCAGGTGGCCCTTCTTGCAGGCGCAATCATTTTGCTTGCGGGTATTTTGATAGTTTCGAAGCTTATGGGTCTGTGGGAGCAATTCTATTTCAAGCGGCTGGAGCAGGTGATCATTCTCGATATCCAGCATGTTCTTTTAGGCAGAACTCTTCGTTTTCCAAAGATGTTTTTTGACAGGAATGAAACAGGTTATCTCATGTCACGGCTGTCCTCTGATGTGGAGGAGCTGCGCTGGTTTTTCTCCGGCACTATTGGTTACATAATCAGCAATGTGCTTCGATTCATCGGCGGTCTGGTATTTTTGTTCTATCTTGAATGGAGGCTTGCCATTGGAGTTCTCATCGTTATTCCCGGACTTTTTTATATTATCCGCTTCTTTTCCGGCAAAATGCGCGTCCTGGGTCATGAGAGCATGGAGCAAGAGGCCAATGTGTCAAGCCGCCTTCAGGAATTGCTTACTTCCATTCCTCTTATCAAGGCATTTTCCACGGAAGATCGTACAGCAAAGCATATAATTTCTGAGTGGAGGAAAACCTTTCAGATATCACTGGAGGAATCAACAGTCGCTTCGGTGGCCAATCTAACTATCAGTTCCATGCCGTGGCTTGCAAAGGGTATTGTTCTGGCATTAGGGGCATACTGGGTTATTAATGGTCAATGGACACTTGGTTCTCTGCTCGCCTTTCTGGCATATCTAAGCTACGTTTTCGGACCCGCGCAGTTTCTGGCCACGGCCAATCTTCAGATCCAGAAAGCTCTTGCCGCCCTTGAACGCGTATCCGCACTTTTTGATATTACTATTGAGGAGAATGTGGGGGTCGGCAGGAAAGTTGAGAAATTAAAAGGAAAGATTGAGTTCAGGGAAGTCTCTTTTTCTTACGATGAGCGGGAACCGGTGCTCGAAAATGTCTCATTTGTAATAAAACCGGGGGAGCAGGTTGCCATTGTAGGGCCAAGCGGTGTGGGAAAAACAACCCTTTTGAGTCTTATGCTCTGTTTTTACAGGCCGGTTTCCGGCGCAATTCTTTTTGATGATCTGCCGGTGGCAGACTGCGAAGTCAGTTCCCTGCGGAGCCGCATTGGCTATGTTTCTCAGAGTACACTGCTTCTGTCCGGCACTGTTATGGAAAATCTCCGTTACGGCAGTTCAGAGGCTAAAGAAGAGGATATTATCATGGCTGCCAAAGCAGCAGGCATACATGGTTTTATTGAAAGCCTGCCGGGCGGTTATGAAACTTTGATAGGCGAAAAAGGGCTTAATCTGTCAGAAGGGGAAAAACAGAGGCTGTCTCTTGCGAGGGCGCTCATAAAAGAGCCTGATATCCTTGTGCTGGATGAACCGGCCTCAGCCCTGGACAGCATAACTGAAAGATCAATCTTTCAGGCGCTTCCCGACCTTGTGCAGGGCAGGACCCTTGTTGTAGTTGCCCACCGGCTCTCCACTATCAGGGATTCTGATAGGATTTTTCTTCTGAATGAAAACAGGCTTGTAGGGATCGGCACTCACCAGACGCTTCTTGAAACAAACGATTATTATCGCTTTCTAATTGCCTGCCAGCAGACAACTGGCAGGTAGATAGGGTGTACTAAACAACCTGATCTGAGGGAAAGTCTTCTTCGCTGACAGCGTCCGTGATATATAAAACAGGATGGCCTTCCAGGTTTATTAAAGTTTCGTCAGATACTCTTTCCCCGCGGTCGTTGAAGATTACTTTAACAGTTGGTCTAAGTGGCTGAGTATTGCTGATCGCAACTACTTTGCCTATTTCCATATTGTTGAGCCTGACATAGCTTCCAATAGGGAAAATGCCCATTTTATCTAAAAAAACTTTGATTGTCCTCGGAGAAAACATGACATTCTTTGATTCAACCAGCTCTTTGACTGAGAAATGCTGCGCAAGCGCCTTTCTGTGAGGTCGGTTGTGAATCATGGCATCAAAGGTATCAAGCAGCCCTATTATCTTTGCATATTCACATATTTCTTTTCCCTTTAACCCTTTTGGGTAGCCATCGCCGCTTCTTCTCTCATGATGTTCACAGGCGACCTGTGGCATCATCGGGTGTTCAGCCTGAAAATGGGATAGGATATTTTCCCCAATTTCGGTATGTTTTTTGATAAGTTCCAACTCGGTTTCTGTCAGTCTTTCTTTTTTTTCAGTTATGCTCTCTGGTATTTTGAGTAGTCCTACATCATAGAAGAGCGCAGCCAGTCCAAGTTCAAGAAGTTCTTCCCTGGAATATTTCATGCCTGTTCCGATCTTAAGGGCATATACCATAACATTGATCAGATGCAGGATTAAGTAGCTTTCTTCATTGTTATGATTATTAAGGGCTATCGCCTGATAGAAGTTTTCGATCAAATCAGGCGTGTTGATGATGTGGTTTATGATATCAATGGCCTGTTTGATATCAAAGTGTTCATCATTTTTAATTAGTTTCCGGACATCCTTGAGATAATCCACGATGGTTGAGTGAAGCTCTTTCATGTATACAGCATCTTTTTGTGCGGGCAGGGAGTTTAAACCTGAAGATGTACTGAATTCTTTTAGTGTGCTTAAACGTAAAGAATTATCCGCCTTTTCTGGTTTTTCGGAACCTGGCGTGTCTTTTGTGAGGTCTTCTTCCTTTTTTTTAATGCCGCTTTTTATAATATCAGAATATCTTACCATGATGAATTTTTGTACCGTTGTAAACTTGATGGCGTCGTAAAAAGTCCAATTTTCCTAACAGTCTTCAGCCTACAGCCTATGCACCTGAGCAGTTACTGTTTTGTAAAACATCAAATAAATATATTATAACTTATCTAAATTCAAGATAAATCTTGCTTTTTTTTAAAAATCTTGCTTTATTAATGATGTTAAAAAAATTTTTTATTTTTTATGAAGCCCTCAGGTTTAATGTGATCCTAAAAGAGTGGAAATAATCACTTGATAATATCCAACATATGAGACCTTTGCAAAATGCCTTCTTTTGGTCGATTCTGGTCATTGCGAGAAGTAAAACGACGAAGCAATCTTATAGATTATCAAGATGTTGTGAGATTGCTTCGCTTCGCTCGTAATGACGGCATTTTTCGACTTTTTACGAGTTCATCAATATATGGTTCCAGGATGTTTTTCAAATAACCAGCAACCAGCAATTAATGACGAGGATGTTAGAATGAAATGTAATGTACAATATATATTCATAGCCTTTATCACAGGTCTGTTTGTTCTTATTCTTTCATCCTGTACCTTTGAGACAAAAGGAATACCGGTGAAGGAATTCAAGCCTACAATGGCGGCTGAAGCAGCAGATGTAAAACAGAAAAAAGAGATGGAAAAAGAGATTGTCAGGATGAGCCGGGTTGTAGAAAATAATGTATTTACGGAGAGACGGGGTGTTCCCGAGTACAAGATAGGTCCTGGCGATGTCCTGATTATTACTTTTTGGGATAGAGCCAAATCTGTGCCGTACAGCACCGTGGTCAGGCCGGATGGGAAAATATCCTATTCCTATATGGATGATATTGCAGTGGCCGGCCTTACTTCTCACGAGGTGGATGAAATACTGACGAAAGCGCTTAAAGAATATATCAGAAACCCGAGAGTTGATGTTGTGGTAAAAGAGTATAGAAGCAAAAGCGCCCTTCTGTTCGGGCAGATCAACCGTCTTGATACATCAATTTCCGGTATTGGAACCGGTCCAGGAAAGTATCCGCTGATGGGCAAGACAAGGATACTTGACTTTATTGTAATGGCAGGAGGGCCGATTGCCGGTGAGGAATTTGCAAATGCGGATCTCAGGAAAGTGGAGGTGGTGAGAAAGGGGAAAAGCTATACGGTTAACCTTTACAAGGCCATGTTCAAGGGAGACATGAGCCAGAATATTGTTATAGATGATGGCGATATCGTAACAGTTCCGGAGCTTCCGACTTACGGAGAAAGGGTGTATGTTTTTGGAGAGGTCAACTCTCAGGGCATATACAAGCTCAAGGATGCCTATGATCTTCTTGCTGCTGTATCCAAGGCAGGCGGTACAACAAGGGTGGCCGTGGATTCGGATATAAAAATCATCAGAGGCTACGAGGAAGATCGGGAGAAGCCGATTATACTTGCCGCAAACCTTGATGAAATATTAAAGAAAGGCGATATGGCCCAGAATGTTTCCCTTCAGAATGGTGATGTTGTTTATGTTCCGAGAACAGCAATAGGTGATATTAATGAATTTATACTAAACACCACGCCGCTTCTGAACTATCTGCTCTATCCTGACACATACAGAGATGCATATTTTAACCCGGACACCATGCTTCGTTTTAAAAAGATTCATTAGTTAAAGGATAACAGCTCGGCCACTAAGTACATGTATTCTTAAATATGGTAACGTATTAAAATTGGATAGTTTATAATCACCAGCCGCAAAGGTCGCAGAGAAATTGTTTTTTTTAAATATTTAACTCTGCCTTCTTTGCGTCTTGAGCGAAGCTGGCGGTGAAACAATCAAGGGGGTTTTCCCAATATGGCGACAAAATATGATTTGAACCTCAGAGATTACTGGCGCGTCATCAGGAAGAGAAAGTTTATAATCATCTTTACCACACTTGCCATGGGGTTTTTCAGTTTTTTATTTTCGATTATTCAGCAACCGGTTCCTTTGTATGAGGCAACTGCCAGCGTAAAGGTTGAGCAAAGCGGTTCCCTCACAGGTCTTTATATCCAAAGCGTTTCCTGGTCCCAGACAGATTATATGCAGACCCAGGCTGCCATGATAAAAAGCTATTATATTATAGAAACGGCTGCAAAAAGGCTCGGCCTTATACCTCCTGATCTTCCATCTGAGAAAGTGCGTGCCGGCAAGAAGCATCAAAATATCATGATGGGTTTGAAAAAAAGCGTAGAAACAGAGCAGGAAGGTTACAGCAACATCATTAATATACTTATAACTTCGAAAGATCCTGTGTTTGCCCAGCGGGCGGCCAATACCATAGCCCAGGTTTACAAGGAACAGCACGCTCTTGATCTTAATAAGAGAACATTTGAAGCGAAAAAGTTCATTGAGAGCCAGTTGACAGCCGTCAAGGAGAAATTAAGAAATTCCGAAGACGCGGTCAGAGACTTCAGGGAAGAGAACAATCTGATTTCATTGAGCGCTCAGACCTCCAGAATACTGGGCCAGATGACGGCGCTGCAGGTAAATTATGAAAAGTCACTGGAAAACTATAAAAAGATAAACACAATAGAAAAACAGCTTGAAGGGGCAGGGGACAAGCCACTGACTTCAAAGACCAGCTACTATATTAGTGAGGTATCGGGTCTCTATAAAAGCCTAAACGACAGGCTTGTTCAGCTCATGTTAAAGAGGGATTCTCTGCTTCTTATTTACACGGAGAAATATCCTCAGGTTGTAGAAATCAACGAGCAGATCCGTGAAATAGTGGTGAATATGACGGCCCAGCTTTTTTCCCAGAAAAAGATCCTTGGAGAAAGCATAAAAACCCTTAAAAAGAAAATAGATGAGATGGATGAGCAGATCAAGGCGCTGCCGGAAAAGGGGCTGGAATTAGCGAGACTGGAACAAAAGGTAAGACTCAACGGGGAGGTTTATACGCTCCTGGAAAAGAAGTATCAGGAATCACTTATAAAAGAGGCCGAAAAGATAGAGGAAGTACAGATAGTAAAACCTGCCCTGGAACCTGTTAAACCGATAAATCCGCCAAATACAATGGCAACCGGCGTTGTTGGAACACTTGTCGGATTAATTCTTGGCATTGTGTTCGGATTTGTGGTGGAGACTTTTGATACCTCTATAGGCGCTATCGAAGATGTTGAAGAGCTTACAGGTGTTAATGTTCTGGGAATTATTCCCCATGTCAGCATCCAGGATATCAAGGCAACACTTCTTGATGAAAGTCGCGGTGAGATAGATGATAAAACTGCGGAGAGGTATTCGAGGATCGTAGCCCATTTTGCGCCCAAATCGACGCTGGCAGAAAGTTACCGGGCGCTCAGGACTAATTTGAGCTTTGTCGGCGTGGAAGGCGATATGAAGAGTATTGTCGTTACCAGTTCTTCTCCGAGGGAAGGTAAAAGCACAATAGTAGTCAACCTCGCTGTTACAATGGCTCAGGCCGGCAAGAAAGTGCTTCTCGTTGATGGAGATATGAGAAAACCCATGGTTGCCAATGTGTTTGGCATTAATCAGGCGCCCGGCCTGTCGGATGTGATATTAGGGAACTATTCACTCGAAGATGTGGTAAGGAGTGTTACGGATATAATGACCGGGAAAATAAGCATGGATGATATTATGAAGACCCCTGGAATGGATAATATCTATATCGTAACCAGCGGAACAATCCCGCCTAATCCCGCTGAAATGGCCGGTTCCCGCAAGATTGCAGATCTGATTAAACAGGCGAGATCCGAGTATGATATAGTTTTGATAGATGCTCCTCCACTTCTTTCCGCAACTGATGCGGCGCTTTATGGTTCCTTCGTAGATGGCGTGCTTTTGGTATATCGTGTAGGGGTAATTGGCAGGGCTGTCCTGAAAAGAGCGAAAGCTCAGTTAGATAATGTCAAGGCAAAAGTTGTCGGTATTGTTCTTAACGGCCTGAAAGCGGAAATAAGCCCTGATTTTGCCGCCCAGGATTATTACAAGTATTATTACTATTACAGTGGAAAAAAAGACAAGAAAAAACCGGCAAAATCATTTTTGGACAAACTGATATCGATTCCCGGCCGTATGTTTGGAGGGGACAGGAAAAAGAAATAGGCATCAACAACCCGGGAGACTTTTGAAAAATGGGCGAAAAACGTAAATATAAGAAAGTTAAGATAAAAAGATCTACTTTCAGGAATGAATTGCGATATCTGGTTATAATCAGCTTTATTTGTCTTATACTGGCTTTTGGTCTGGCATTAATTACCGGCAAGTTCCCGTCTTTTCTGGATAGAACCATTCAAAAACAGGCGGATCGGATAGCCGGCGAGAAGATGGAAGATATTGAAAGTGAAATAATGGAAAAGGTCAAGAAGGAAAACATGGAAGATATTGTCAGAAAGTACAAAGACAAGGCACAGGGCTTACATTAACATGGCAGGCAAACTGCTCAGGTAGTATAGACTGTAGGCATTTAGGCTGTAGGCTAAACAACCTGATCAGAAACTGACAGCCTTCAGTTTACAGCCTAAACAACCTGAACGATTATTCCTGCAAAATGATAAAAACAGAAACCGGACAAACTACAGCAAGCTCAACATTTCTTTTGCTTGCCTTCATCATCTTAACAGGCCTTGGCAGCTTTCTTTTCGTCAAAGCATCCCTATCCCTATCCCTATCCCTGATCATAATAACGGTTTTTATACTCGTTGTTGTCAGTTTTTTGAGCGCTGAAGCAGCATTGTATCTTCTTATTGCGGCCATGCTTCTCAGCCCGGAATTTATAATGGGGGAGCTGTTGGGCAAGGGGACAGGTGGCAGGGGTGTTACCATTCGATTTGATGATATTATTCTGGTAGTTATAGGTATCGGCTGGTTTGCAAAAACCGCTATAAGAAAAGAGCTGGGCCTTTTCCTGAAAACACCATTGAACGGACCGATTGGATTTTATATTGCTGTCTGTGTTGTATCAACCCTGATTGGGTTTGCAATGGACAGGCTTAATTTGAAGACCGGGCTGTTTTATGTCGTAAAGTACTTTGAATTTTTTATCGTATATTTTATGGCGGTAAATCATCTAAGAGACAAGGAACAGATTAAACGTTTTGTTGTGGCCATGCTAATGGTCTGTATGGTTATCTGTGTTATTGCGATGCTGCAGATACCTGCCGGCGGCAGGGTGACGGCGCCGTTTGAAGGAGAAACCGGAGAGCCGAATACGCTTGGCGGATATCTTGTTTTAATGCTTTCGATTACTTTCGGGCTTCTGGTAACATCGGATTCAACGAAGCAAAAAACACTTTTGGGCATCCTGGTTGTCATGATTATAATTCCGCTTCTGGCAACCCTGTCCAGGAGTTCCTGGGTGGCAATGGGGCCTATGCTGCTTACTCTGATTTATTTCAGCAAGAAAAGGTTGATGATCGTTGTTCCTCTCGTCATTATTGTGTTAATTGCCCCGCTTGTTATGCCTAAAGCCGTGAAAGACAGGGCAATGTTTACAGTTACCCAGAGAAAACATATGGGACAGGTGGAAATAGGCGGCATAAGGCTTGATACTTCTGCTTCGGCAAGGATAAGTTCATGGAAGAATGTTCTGACAAAGGATTTCGTAAAGCATCCGGTTTTTGGCTATGGAGTTACAGGCTATGCTTTTCTGGATGCCCAGTATCCAAAGATTTTGATTGAGACTGGAATCCTGGGGTTTATCGCATTTTTATCACTGCTTTTTTTTATATACAAAAATGCGTTGAGGGCGTATCGAAGCGCTTCAGATCCTTTTTTCAGGGGTATTTCTCTTGGATATTTGGCAGGGTTTATAGCCATGTTAGTCCATTCAATCGGGACCAATATCTTTGTTATCGTGCGCATCATGGAACCGTTCTGGTTCTTGACCGCTATAATCATTATGATTCCTACGATAGAGGCAGAGGGGTTAAAAACGAAAGTTGACAATATAGCGGTTGAGCAGATTCAAAAGATCAGATAAAATATTTTGATAAATGCAGGGCGCATAATACATATTATCAGATAATTTGTATGCTAAGCTTGTAAGGAAGTGTAGAGCAGGGCTTCAGCCATGCGGCAAGGACTTATTCTGTGGACAAAAAATTGTATGATCAAATAGTAAAAGAACGCCCACATCTCTTGCGGCAGATTTCAATGCCAAGGCATAACTATAGAAAACAGACAGTAAACTTTTTTAAAAAGGTTTTTGCCCAAGATGTAGTGGAGACAGGGAGCGTAGAGTGGAGAGCGAATAACAGATAACTAATGGAATCCGAATCCCTTTCAAAAAGAGTCGTCCGTGGTGGAATATGGGTATTTGGGCTTATGTGTAGAAATAACCCTTGATATTTTTTTAATTATGCATATCATAACATATACATATCATGGAGGTGTGTAATGAAAGCTACAGTAGTTGACCTAAGGTACAAAATGAGCGATGTGCTCAAAGCTCTCGATAGAAACGAAAATGTAACAGTTCTTTATCATGGCAAAGTAAAAGGAGTTTTGGTACCAGCAGAGCGTGAAACATCTAAGAAAATTTCAGACCATCCTTTTTTCGGCATGTCATCTCAAGACACCAAAAAATCCGTACTAGATGAACTAAGTGAGCTAAGAAAGGCCAGATATAATGATATTTGACACTGATATTTTTATTTGGGTACAACGAGGAAACGAAAAGGCTGCAAGGTTAATGGAAAAATCCACATCAGATAGGTATCTTTCCATTCAAACATATATGGAATTGCTTCAAGGTGCCAAAAATAAAGCCCAACACAAATACGTAAAAGATTTTATCACATCATTTGGGTTTATCGTCCTACCCTTATCAGAAAACATAGGGCATAGGGCATCAATTTACATCGAGGAATATGCTCTTTCGTCAGGCATGCGCTCCGGAGATGCTCTAATTGCTGCTACAGCAGTTGAAAACAATATGCCACTCGTTTCCAGCAACGCAAAACATTTCAGGGCCATAAAAGATATAAAACTAAAAACATTTAAACCCTGAAGTTAAGGAGGGGATAATATGGCACAGGTTCAAATTGATACAGAACTGTTAAACACAATTGGAAAAATAGAACCTGAACATTCTTTTGATAGAAGTATACTCAGGCTCCTAGAGAAAGAAGTAGTCAGGAAAATTATAAAATACAGGTTTATTATTCATGGGTTCGAAAAAAAATATTGCACAACTTTTGATGAATTTGAAAGGAGAATCAAAGAATCCAAGCCTGCTTTCGCAGAAGAACAGGATTATTATGACTGGGATATGGCTGTCACTGCCCTGGAAGATATGGAGCAAGAGCTTCGAAAGGTAAGGATTCATTTTGAAAAGAAGTATTGAAAACATTCTGAACGAATTGATACAGATAGCCAGAGATCCACTATTTCAAAAAATGGATATTCTGGATATGACAATATCGATATTAAAGGCGAGGTTAGTAATCGATACCGACATCTATATCCAAATTTATGAGAATGCGAGAAAGCCAAAAGCCAGTTATACCCTGATTGTTGGAAACAATCGATTCTATGGTAAAGACATGCGAGAAGGTTTCTGGCACGAACATCCAATTGACAACCCTGAAATCCATGACGATTCTGAAGAGGCATCGAGATCAATTACTATTTTTGAATTTGTTCAAGAGGTGAAAGGGATATTAATCCAAAAAGAGTTGATTTAGTGACACATTGTTCAACAGCTCTTTGAAATGCATAGAACTGATAACTATTAACCGGCCTTCACCAATAATCAATAACCGATAACTAATGGAATCTGAATCCCTTTCAAAAAAGGTTGTCCTGGGTGGAATGTGGGTCTTTGCGTTGCAAATTATCAATCGAGGTCTCGGTTTTATCAGAACCATTATCCTTGCACATTTGCCGGCCCAGGAAAATTTCGGTCATAGTAGGCACCCTTTGGCAAAGTGATTGAAAAATCTGTAAATATCAGTTAGAATAATTTAAACATCAATTTTAACCTGTTGGAGTTATTAAACTACCTTTATAGTAGATTAGTGACAATGTTACGCTGTTATATAGAATATCTCAAAATTCTATTAAATGTATATTAGTCCCTTAAGCGTGAAGTTCTTGCAAAAGTGGCAAAAGAATTTAACCGGGTGAGAAGGAGTAAGAAAATAATCCTTTAATCCTTAATCCCATAATCCTTTTCCGATTTGCGAATTTCGATTTCCGGTAAAAACCCGGCTATTGTCTGACCTTGATGAGTTGTGTAGAATGATATCTGGTTTTATTATGTCCTGAAAAACCTGGTCCTTTGGGCCAGGTCAGAGATAGATGGCTTTGCCTTGGATTTTTGTGTCTAAAATCACAAATTACAAGCGCCAAATCTCAAATAAATCTCAAATTCCAATATTCAATGACCAAAACCCTCCAGAACTACACTATGGCGTGGTTTGGATTTTCGAATTTCGGTCATTGGAAATTGTTTGTAATTTGCAATTTGATATTTGGGATTTCGATAAATCAATGAACTGCCAACAAAGCAAATCCCCTCTGGGGTTAGCCAAAGCCTGGTCCTTTGGGCCAGGCTTCTTTACTAAAGCTCTAAAAAAACTATTTTGCCGAAGGATGATTGGGAATTGGTGATTCGTAAATTTGTTAATTGGTTGTATTCGGAGATTGAGGGAATTGGGAGTAACCACGAATTATCGAATTGTCACGGAAAAGAGCGATGATGAAAAGATTATTTGTTACTGGCGTGCCTGTAACAGGCAATGATTTTGCTGGAAGAAAGCAGGAGTTAAGAGCGATCAGGCATTTTTTGCAAAACGGGCAAAGTGTCGTTGTGATTGCACCGAGGAGATTTGGCAAGACATCGCTTATCTTGACCATTTTACAGGAGTTACAGAAAAGCGGCTCCTACGTTGCTGATGTAGATTTGTTTACTATTCTGAATAAAAAGAGACTCGCTGAGGCTATAGTCGAGAAAACGCTGGAGAACAAAAAGATAGAAAGCATTGTTAGCCGGATAAAAAAGGGGGTATCTCAGGTAGTTAAGAACATAGAGATGAAACAGGTAATAGAGGATTATCAATTGGTGCTAAAATTTGCCGAGCCCCATGTTTCTCTCGATGACCTTTTAGAAGCAGCGCTTGATTTTCCACAGAAATTTGCGGAGAAGGAGAAACGGGATATTTACTTTTTTTACGATGAATTTGGTGATGTTGCCAAATTGGACGGAGACGATCTGATAAAGCTGATGCGCGGAAAGTTTCAGCGGCATTCCAATGTTTGCTACATATTTGCCGGCAGCCATGAGTCCTTGATGAATGAGCTTTTTACAAAGAGAAAAAGCGCTTTTTACAAATTTGCGCGGATTATCTATTTAGAAGAAATCGCTTCCCCTGATTTTGCGGATTATATCCGAAAAAGATTCAAGCAAGAAGGAATCGGCATGTCGGATGAAGCCATAAAAGGAATTATTGGAAAAACCAGGTGCCATCCTTATTATACTCAACTTCTCTGCGGATTTATCCATTACATAATTGCAGGAAAGAAAAAGAAGGTCGAACAGGGAGATATAGAAGATGGCTATGAGGAAGCCTTCATTTCCGAGAAGACTTATCTTGAAAAACTGTGGGAAGAATTAACCGTGGGGCAGCTTGAAACATTGTTCAGGATTACTTCATCTGAAAGTCTGTACTCAAATGAAACAAGGACAAATGTTGGAAGATCTGTTAAGTCACTCTTGTTTAAAGGTATAATTAAACGCACAGGCAGAGGGAAATATGGGATAATAGACCCATTCTTCGAGGAGTTTCTGCGGAGAAATCGATAGTACGCATAGTGTATTATACGCATGGCGTATGAATTGCAGGTTGGCAGGGTATCTGTCATAGAAAATGACCCTGAAGCAGATGAATGATCCCAAGCGTCTCGGAGTGATCGGAGATGCCGCAGTATGCCCATTATTAGACATCTGGAACGGACCAACAAGAAAAGAATGGGTAGTAGCATCATATTCAGGGAAAAAGAGATAAAGTCCCTCTGTGCAGTTATTGTGATTTTTGGGGAGTGTCGACGGGGGTTGAGGATTGGATGATTGGGTGATTGGGGTTACCACGAATTATCGAATTGTCTGATCAACCGATCTGGAAAAAAGTTAATAATTTCATTACATATCTAAACAAGGATGTTAAAAGAACTAATCGCAACAAATAGAACAAATAGAACCAATGGAACCAACGAAACCAACGAAACCAACAGACCCCCCCCTCACCTGAATCCCTTTCAAAAAAGGTTGTCCGGGGTGGAATATGGGTCTTTGCCCTGCGGATTATCAATAGAGGCCTCGGTTTTATCAGAAGCATTATCCTTGCGAGGTTGTTGGCTCATATGGAAATATCTATATGACTTATAAGAATATCATTAACCCGCTGTTTTTCCGTTGTAACTATCTTGGCAATCCTATAGTGTCGCTTACCAAGGAACAACGAAAAGCTCTTAATAGATTCCGTGAAAAATTGACTGATGGTGTTTACTCTTTTGAGAAAGCATCATGCCTGTGTGGTGAGTATAATGGAAAGTTGATTGCTCAACGAGACAGATATGCCCTTTCTGTAAACACATTATTATGCAGATCTTGTGGTGTTATGTGGCAAAACCCCCGAATGACAGAGGAGAGCTTGGCTGAATTCTATGAGAAGGATTATCGGGCTATCTATAGTGGGCATGAGCAGGCCACTGATGATTTCTTTATGGACCAGGTTCAACACGGTAAAGTTATTTATGACTTTGTGGCTTCGTGTATTGAGACAACACAAAACCCGACCGTTTTTGAAGTTGGGTGTGGCGCCGGAGGTGTTTTAGCGCCATTCCAACAAGCTGGATGGCGTGCATTCGGATGCGATGTTGGAAACGATTACCTGCGGCGTGGAAGAGTTGGTGGTCTGGTTTTAGAACATGGAGATGTGAATATTTTGGCAAGACACGGTAGAGCCGATCTCGTGATTCTTAGTCATGTGTTGGAACACTTGCCATATCCCCGGAACATGCTTGAACAACTTGCTAAGCTGGTATCAGATAGAGGCTATATCTACGTAGAATTGCCAGGCATCTATAATATTCACAGAACATATGGGGATTTCTTACTGTTTCTACAAAACGCTCACCTTTACCACTTTACTTTAGCTACGCTCGTTTCACTGATGGCCCAAGCCGGGTTCATATTAGTGAAAGGAAACGAATATATTAAAGCCGTATTTAGAAAAAACGGTGAAGCGCCATCTGTTTCAACACTGAATCAATACAAAAAGATTTTAGTCTACTTATATTTTATGGAAGTGCGACGGCTAAGTGCGAGACTAATCAGAAATATCTTTGGGGATAATTTGGTGGATAATGTGAAAAGGGGGCAAGGAGCGCAATAGATATGAGTACATTAGCATTGATTCCCGTTCGTGGCGGTTCGAAAGGCATTCTACGTAAAAACATACGCCTGGTGGCCGACAAGCCGCTGATTGGATATACCATCGAAAATGCCCGCCAGACTCGCGGCGTGGACCGTGCTGTTGTCTCTATGGATGACTCCGAAATTGCCGCTGTCTTTGAGCAATATGGCTTTATACAGTTTAATTCTTAAGAAGGAAATTGAGATGCAGAAAGTACAAATTGAAACAAAACATGTAGGACCTGGTGAGCCGTGTTTCATCACGGCTGAGATTGGTATCAATCACAATGGGGACATCGAACTGGCAAAACAATTGATCGATATCGCCTCGGTGTTTGGGTGTGATGCAGTCAAGTTCCAAAAGCGTACAATTGAGGCAGTATACACGCCGAAAGAACTGGCGAGGCCTCGGGAGAGCCCGTTCGGGTCCACGAATGCTGACTTGAAACGAGGTTTGGAATTTAGCCGAGAGCAATATGAGGAAATTGATGCATATTGCCGAAGTAAGGATATACTCTGGTTTGCATCTTGTTGGGACGAGGGCTCGGTCGATTTCATCGAGCAGTTTAATCCACCGTGTTACAAAATCGCCTCTGCCTCCCTGACAAACGATCGGCTTCTGCGCTATACACGGGCGAAAGGGAAGTCGATCATCCTTTCGACCGGCATGAGCACACTGGAAGAGATCGACCACGCCGTTGAGCTGCTGGGCAAGGATGATCTCATCATTCTCCATTGTACGTCCACCTATCCGTCAAAAATCAAAGAACTTAACCTGAATGTGATTCCTATGTTGATTGAACGATATGATGTTCCAGTCGGTTATAGCGGACACGAGGTTGGCGTCATGCCATCGGTACTGGCGGTAGCGATGGGGGCGTGCATGGTCGAACGACACATCACGATGGATAGGGCGATGTGGGGGAGTGATCAATCAGCCAGTCTGGAACCCAACGGTGTACGTCTCCTCGTCCGTGATATACGTGTCATCCCCGCATGCCTTGGCGATGGAGAGAAAGTTGTCTATCCGAGTGAAATTCCAGTCTTGCAAAAACTCCGTTGGGCCCATACGCGATGAGTTCAGGGGAAAGTATTGTGGCATATCTTCCTACCAAAAAAGGACTTTATAATTGAGAAGGAAATCTCTTTTTCTTATATTTTTTATAGCTCTTTTTCTCAGGATAATATTTTTGATAACATATCAAAATGGTCTTGCCCTTCAAAATCGAGTTATGGCGGATGATGCAAATATTTATATTGGCTTGGCCAACAACATTTTAGACGGAAGAGGGTATAGCTCAGATGGGATAAATCCTATAGCAGGGAGGGTGCCCTTATATCCTATTTTTCTTTCTCTTATATTCTTTTTGGGAGGGAAACACTATCTTGTTGTTCGAGTTATCCAGAGCATTCTTGGGGCTGCAACCTGTATTATGATATATTTTTTAGGAAAGGAGATTTTTTCCAGAAGGGTTGCTATCATGGCGGCTATTATTGCCGCTTTTTATTACCCCTTCATTCAGATATCAGCCTATTTAGTAACTGAAACAGTGTCCATTTTTCTTCTATTGTTTTCTTTTTGGTGGCTTGTAAAGTCTAAAGAAGATAATTTTGCCTGGAGTCTTATATTTGGCGGGATTCTTTTAGGGCTGGCTGGTCTGACCAGATCTACGTTTTTTGGATTTTATCCATTAATCCCTTTGATATTGGTCCTTACATCCCATTCTAAGAAAGAGGGATTAAAGCAAGGTACCTTGATTCTTATTGGAATTGCCCTGGCTCTTTTGCCTTGGGTGACAAGAAATTATCTGGACTTTCATAAATTCATTCCCATTTCTACCAGAGCTGGATATGCCTTGTATCAGGGCAACAATCCTATGGCAACAGGGGATAGCGGAGGCTGGTGGCCAGTGGGAAGTCAATATGTTATTCCTGAAGAGGCGGCTCTAATGACGGAGATAGAAAGAAGTTTATATTTTGAGGAGAAAGCCAAAAACTTCATCAAAAATAACCCAAAGAGATTTTTTCACCTATTTTTAAAAAAGATCGTAAATATGTGGAGGCCATATTATTCTGGGACCTCGCGTCTTAGCCAATTAGTAATAATTTTTTCTTATATTCCGATTATGATCTTAGGGATTGCAGGTATATTCTTATCGTATAAGACATGGAGGAAGTCGATTATTCTTGTTTCCTTTATACTTTATTATGTCTTTGTGCATGCAATTCTCGTGGCTACAATCCGCTATCGTTGGCCTGCAATGCCGTTTTTCTTCATTTTTGCCGGTTTCACTGTAACCTATATTAGAGATAAAGTTCAAGCAAGCAACTGAATTAGAAGGATTGCCATGCGGAAGAGGCTGCTCTTTTACTATTATCAAATACGTTATTTCCTTCAGGTGGTAAGATTAATTCCTCAAATCTTTGTTAGGCATGTTGTTTTTGGGAATGATTATTACTGGAAGAGATATTTTTGGGATAGACTGGGGATACTACCAGAAGAAATACAGTCTTTGGTTAAAGGAAACGAATGTATCTGGCTACAGGCCACTTCTGAAGGGGATGTTATTTCTCTACAAAACTTTCTGGAGTCAATAAAGAAAATAGTTCCGTCGCATAAAATTATTTTTAGCACCAACAATCATGGATCTTTTAGAATGCTTCAAAAAATGAAGGAGATTGATGGAGTAATCTACTTTCCCTGGGATCTTGGATTTTTTTGTCGAAGATCTTTAAATATAATCAAGCCTGAATGTTTTATAGTTGTCCATCATGGCTTTTGTCTATCCTTTATCAAAGCAGCGAAAAAAAAAGGTATCAGGACAGTATTAATAAGCGGGTTTATCAGGCCGGGTGAGATGAAAGAGTACGACCATTTTTATTATAAAAGGGCATTTATGGGTAACTTTATGAAGTATTTTGATTACCTGGGGGTTCAGACAGAAAAGGATTTAAAGAATTTTATTGCTCTGGGCGCTGATGAAGAAAAAGTATCACTGATTGGGAGTCTTAAGATGGACCTGTCGTATGCCGAGCTCGATCAGCAATCCAAGGAATCTATCTTCAAAAGTCTTAAGATGGATACAAGTATCCCGATTTTCTTGGCTGCAACTACACACAGAGACGAAGAAGAGGAGATCCTTAAAGCTTATAAAGAGGTTTTGCGAGAAGTACCTGATATGAAATTAATTATAGTTCCGAGATACATAGAAAGGTCCTCTGAAATCAGAAAGATAGCCGAAGGTGAGGGTTTCAAAACAGAGGTTGTTGTTGATCTTGACGAGGCTTATAGATCGCATGACGTATTTATTATAAAAATCTTTGGCGTTCTTCCCAAGCTTTATGGAATCGCAACAATGGTCTTTATTGGTGGAAGCCTCATTCCTCGGGGTGCGCAAAATATTTTGGAACCAATGTATCACGGCAAACCCATATTTTTTGGACCTTACATAGACCCCAGAAAGGAATTTTGTGATAGGCTAAAAGCTGTTTGGCAAGGACTCCGGTTTCAGGATAGCCATCAGTTGGCGAAAGGTATTATTTACCTATTAAACAATCCTGAAAAAATGAAACGGTTGAGCAGGGAAGCAAAACAGGTAATCGCTGAATATGGACAGGCATTAAATAAAAACATTGATTTTATTAGAAATATATTAACCATGCGATAGTTAACGAACTATAGAGTTTGCTCTGATCTTAAGAACCAGTTATTGAGTCCTTTGAAACCGGCAACTCATATAGAATAATGATTTTTTATGCATAATGTAAAATTAAAAAACTGCCGAGTTTGCAATTCGGACCATTCTAAATTTTTATTTCAATTAAGAGATAGTAGAGAAGAAATTCGATTCTTCCATTGCCTTGAATGCGGTATGATATATACAGATTTGATTTTGTTTGAACGGAGGGTACAAGAAACTTACTCCGAAAACTATTTTAAGGAACATTATTTAGAAGTATTAGCTTCTAAGGTTCTCTTTTTTAATGATATCCTCGAATCTATTGAAAATGAAACAGGGAGAGTGGGCAAGATACTTGATGTGGGGTGTGGTATTGGGACGTTTCTTGAAATCGCAAGAGACAGGGGATGGGACACAACAGGCATTGAAGTTTCCAGTTTTGCAGCTCAATATGCCCGAGACAAAAAATTAAGGGTTTACGAAGGTTTTGTTGGGCAAGTTCCGTTAGAATATAAAGAATTTGATCTAATTACAGCATGGGATGTTATTGAACATGTGGAGAAGCCAATCGATTTTTTGTCAATTATTAATAGCATTCTCAAAGAAGACGGTTTTCTAGTTCTAAAAATGCCCAATACGTGCAGTATCTCAGTTCGGTTTTATATGAAATTAAGCCATATTAGCAAGAGAGACTATATTCATGCTACTACCCACCTATCGCATTTTACAGCAAAAACAATCTCATTGGCCCTCAAAAAGGCTCATTTTCGAGTTTTCAAAATAAAAACAGCGTCTGACTCTGCTCTTATTGCACATGATATTTGGTGGAAAAAGTGCTTGTGGAAAATGATTGCAGGATTTCTAAGGTGCGCCGATATCTTTCATGGGCAAAGGGCATCGCTGGTTGTCATGGCTAAAAAGAAATAGTGCTCGTTTTATTAACCTTCATATTTTCTAAAATTAGAGACGAAAAATGCACAATAAAATGACTATCATGTATGTCATAGATGATTTGCTCGTCGGCGGTGCCCAGAACGTGTTGTTAACTACTATTAATGCCTTGAATAAAAGGAAGTTTAAAATCTTTGTGGTAGCCTTGTTCGGAAGCAATGGACTGGCTAATGAGATGGAGAGTGCGGGAGCTGAGGTAATCTTTCTTCATATGGCACATAAGTTTGATTTAATACGGGTCTTAAAGCTTATCAAAGCTATAAGAGAGAAAAAAATCATGTTGGTACACACCCATCTTTTGATAGCTAATTTCTGGGGTCGGCTGGCGGCCAGGCTGGCTGGCACAAAAATTATTATCTCTACATTACATAATTATTTTTATCATCGAAAGAGCCTTAATCTTATCATCGAAAGAGCCATCTATCCTATAACTACCAAAATAATTACCGTTTCAGAGGACATGAAGAAGTGGTTTATTAGAGAAGAAAAGCCAGATAAAGATAAGTTTATTACTATATATAACCCTATAGATTTAAACGAGTTTCCTGGTGTTATTAATTGCCAAAATATAAAAAAGGAATTAAATATCGATAATAACTATCCGGTCTTGGGCAATATTCAACCCATGAGACAAAAAAATAAACAACAATTTCTCGTACATGCTATGTCTCAGATTGTGAAAGTCTTTCCGAACGTAAAATTGCTTATGGTTGGAGATGGACCGCTAAAAAATGACATGGAAAGACTTGTAGATAAACTGGGCCTGGGCAAGCATATCATCTTCTTGGGGTTTCGGCACGATATCTCAGAAATTCTATCGGCTATAGACATCTTTGTTAGCTGTCCGATCTATGAGGCCTTTGGAATGGTTATTCTGGAGGCTATGGCTATGAAAAAACCGGTAGTTACTACGAGGGTCGGAGGTATCCCGGAGGTAGTTTTAGAGAATGAAACGGCTGTATTGGTGGATCCTCAAAATCCTGACCAGTTATCAACAGCTATTATAAATTTGTCGCAAGACAAGGAAAGATCGCAGCAGCTTGGCGTAATGGGACGAAAGCGTGCAGAGGAGTTATTTTCTTCTGAATTTATTGTCAGAAAAATAGAAGCCCTATATGAGGAATTGATATTAAACACAGCATGAGCAGTAGATGGGTATAAGAAACGGTTGAGTATGGATGGAATTAGAAGCATAACAAGGGGAATAATCTATAAGGGGCTCGCTACAGGGATGGTTACCCTCCTGGGGCTTGCAACCTCGATCGTTCTGGCCCGTTATTTTGGAAAAGATGAATATGGAAAACTGATTATTGTTTATACTGTAGTCTCATTTTTCGCCATATTTACAAATTTTGGTATCGGAGGGGCAATTATCAGGTTCCTTCCGAAGTATATCGCTGCCGGAGATAACCGGCAGCTCAATATTTTCTCTTTTTGTGCTGGAATCCTTGTCTTGTTTTTCTCATCTTTTTTCTCGGCCATTTTATTTTTTTCTGCAAGTTTTATTGCAACGGTCATTTTCCATCGGCCGGACATAATATATATCATTCAAATAGGTTCAATTTATCTTTTCTGCTATTCTCTGCTGTATTTCATGTCTAATATCTTTCAGGGCCTGCAAAAATGGCAAATCGAAGCCCCGTTATCTATTGTCACTCCTCTAATTTATTTTTTCGGGATTCTGTTGGTGACTATAATCGGCATGAAATTAATCGATGGAGTTTTATATGCACATATTTTCGCCATAGCAGTATCTATACTTTTGGCTCTTATAGTTTTATATAAAGGAAGACATCTCAAGATACCGGAACTATCTTTCGAGACAGCTTTTAGTACTATAAAAGATACATTAGTCTTTAGCTTACCTCTCATTTTTTCTTCATTTACCTTTTACTTGATGATATGGTTTGACCGTCTAATATTAGGGGCTAGTAGCAGTAATGAAGAATTGATCAGTTATTATATTGCCACCATGATCCTGAGCGGAGCTATGATGATGTTTAAGGTGTTGTTTACTGTCCTGTCGCCTTATGTGGCTGAGATCGACCCTTCCAATGCCCAGGAAATTGATGAAAAATTCAAATTCCTTTTTAAGTGGTTTTTCCATATTTCCATACTATTTGCCATTGCAATGTTTTTCATTGCCGATCCTTTAATAATCGCAGCCTATGGTGACAATTTTTCTTCGTCTGCTTTAATATTCAAGGTGCTTTTAGTAGTATTTATCCTCCGAAGCACGAGCAATCCAATCCACATGTTTCTCGTGAATGTTTTTGAAGAGACAAAAGAGGTCGCAAGGATCAGCGTGCTGGTGGTGATCGTAAATGTTATACTGAATCTTTTCTTAATTCCACTATTTAGCTATTGGGGGGCGGTATCTTCTAGTATTATATCTTATTCGTGTGCTTGGGTTTACATGGCCTCCCGTATTGAAAGTATAAAAAAATTGCTCCCCGTGGGATTAATCCGAAAGTCTTCTATTTCCTTGGGGTTAATTATCCTGGTTAACATTCTGAGTCATGCTATAGGTATTCATAATATTTGGCTGTTGTTTATTATATCATTGTTTATGTTTATGTTCCTTCAATGGCTTCAAAAAGAGTTACAAGGTGAGGATTTTGATTTTTTCATGAAAGTGGTGAGAGCCAGCCTGGCAGGTGTTTGTAAAAAGGACACCCTTTAATTTGCGATGTCTCAGGAAAATTAAACTAACATTTATTTAAGGAGTCTGAATAATTGACAAAAGCTGAAAAAATAGAATATTTCGACTCTGTAGCCATAGAGAGGGGGAAATGGAGAAAAAAGGGAGCCTATTACCATAAAGAACTTGAGAAATATTTGCAATTTCTAATTCCCTCCAATTCATCGGTTCTTGAGATCGGTTGTGGAACAGGGGAGTTGCTGGCAGCGTTAAATCCAAGTAGAGGGCTTGGTGTTGATATAAGTCCTAAAATGATTGAGGTGGCAAGAGAAAAATTTCCTCAACTGCAATTCGAAATCGGTGATCTTGAAAATCTTCAAGTAGAAGAGAAATTTGATTATGTGGTCCTTGTTGAGACCATAGGTCATGTCGATGATATTCAATTAGCATTCAAAGAGTTGCACAAAGTTTGCGCGCCTGCGACGCGGCTGATTATCATATATTACAATTATCTGTGGGAACCCGTTCTAAAATGTGCAGAGGCTGTTGGTCTTAGAATGAAGCAGCCATTACAACACTGGCTTCCACTTGAAGATATTTCAAACTTGCTTTATTTAAATGATTTTGAGGTAATAAAAAAAGGATACCGATTTTTATTACCTGTGTACATCCCTCTTGTTTCAACGTTTCTTAACAGGTTCCTGGCGAACATGCCCTTTTTCTGGAAGCTTTCTCTAAATGAAATCTTAATTGCCCGCCCCAGGGGTGGAAGGAAATCGCCGGAAGAAGCGACCTGTTCGGTTATAATCCCCTGCCGCAATGAAAAGGGCAATATAGAACAGGCGGTGTTGCGAACGCCCGATATAGGTAAAAGCACGGAAATTATATTTGTCGAAGGACATTCCAAAGATGGTACATTGGAAGAGTGCGAGAGGGTAAAGAACAAATATCCAGAAAGAGATATTACTGTCCTGATTCAGGACGGAAAAGGGAAATATGATGCCGTGAAAAGGGGATTCGCTCATGCCAAAAATGATGTTCTGATGATTCTGGACGCGGACCTTACCGTTCCGCCGGAAGATCTTCCAAAGTTTTTTGATGCCATTGCTTCAGGGAAGGGCGAGTTTATAAACGGGACGCGACTGGTTTACCAGATGGAAAGGCAGGCCATGCGGTTTTTGAACCTTCTGGGCAATAAATTCTTCAGCCGTGCTTTCACATATATCCTTGAGCAGCGCATAAGGGACACCCTCTGCGGCACAAAAGTTCTCTGGAAGAAGGATTATCTCAAAATAGCTGAAGGCAGAAAATATTTCGGAGATTTTGATCCTTTCGGAGATTTTGACCTCCTGTTCGGCGCATCGAAGCTTAATCTGAAGATCGTAGAGATTCCCATTAAATATCGTGAGAGGACTTACGGGTCAACCCAAATAAGTCGCTTTCGGCACGGCTTGCTTCTTTTAAAAATGACATTTTTTGCCTTGCGAAAAATTAAGTTTATATAGAGCTAAAGTATGAAGGCAGATAAAATTCAAAGTGAAATAGAACATGGTAAAAGAATAGCAAAAGATGCCATTAATATTTGGGGATGGGGGACTCCTGCCGGGCAAATTAGAGCTAATCGAAGAGCTGGGTATTTCATCCAACTTGGTAATATTAAGGCAGGAAGAAAAGTCCTGGAGCTTGGATGTGGAACTGGCGAATTTACAAAAAGGATTGCAGAAACAGGGGTAGATATAACGGGCGTAGATATTTCTCCAGATTTATTGAAAATTGCGACAGGGCGTATCAAAAATAAAACCGTGAGATTCCAAATACAAAATGTTGAAAAGATGGATTTTGACGATGAGAGTTTTGATATTGTTTTCGGAAGTTCCATTTTACATCATCTAAATCTAAAGCAGGCTCTCTTGGAAATATATAGGGTTTTAAGGGAAGGGGGAAGGATAGTTTTTACTGAACCTAATATGTTGAATCCTCAGATATGGCTGGAACGAAATATTCCCGCAATTAGAAGCTTAACTCATACTTCTCCTGGTGAAACAGCATTTCTAAAATGGCATCTAAAAAGGGAGCTTCTAAATCATGGTTTCAAAGATGTGAGAATAAGAACATTCGATTTTTTACATCCTTTGACTTCACAAAAATTAATACAATCAATTATTAATATTGGCAATGTCATTGAAAACATTCCATTAGTAAAAGAAATTGCCGGATCTCTTTTGATTCATGCCTCGAAAAGATAAATAGATATCGTGCAAAATCCTAAAAAGGCCCCGTAGAATCTTGGGAAAGAAAATTTTGTGTTGCTAAAAAGGAGTGTGAAGTGGTATGCGATCTTTTCAAACAGTGCGCAAAGCCGAAGGATGAAGGATGGGATGGATAAAAAGAGACTATGTATTGAAGATATCGACCTAATAGTCTATGATTTTGATGGAGTGATGACAAACAACAAGGTTTTAGTTGATCAGTCTGGCAGAGAGAGCGTTGTTGTGAACCGCTCTGATGGCTTGGCAGTATCAGCTATAAGAAAGATGAAGATTAAACAGATTATTCTATCCACAGAGGAGAACCCTGTTGTCAAGAGCAGGGCTGATAAACTGAAGATACCATGCATCCAGTCAGTCGAGAATAAGAAGAAGGCCCTGGAGAAATATATACGCAGGATAGGAGTTGATAGAAAGAGGGTTCTTTATATTGGTAATGATATTAATGACTTGGAAGTTATTGCATATACCGGTTACACAATCGCCCCTTCCGATGCATACCCAGATGTAAGAAAGAAAGCCAAGATAATTACAAAAGCAAAGGGAGGAGAAGGTGTTGTCAGAGAATTGCTTGATATGCTGCTGTGAGATAATTCATAAACTTAAGGAGAGGCAGAGATGTCGGTTCTAATAATGAGAGAAATAGGGATTAACGATCTAATCTTGTGTATATAACATCGGTAAAGGAGACAACGGCCATATGAGCGAGTATTGGCATATTTCAAGCCCTATAACTGTCCATGTTGAAGTCACTGAAGCATGCAACGAACGCTGTCGCCATTGCTATAACTTTTCTCGGTTGAAGAAAAGGGAACTTGGATAGCTGAGGCATAAGGTAATTTCTTATTATGAGTACAAACAAATCTGGTAGAGAGGATTCAAAGATATTGGCAGTAGTTCCTGCCAGAGGCGGATCAAAAGGGGTGAAGAATAAGAATATAAGAGATGTCTGTGGCAAGCCCCTTATATATTATCAGATAATGAACGGTCTTAAGTCCAAGCTTATAGATTGTCTTGTCTTAGCTACAGATGAAGAGCATATCGCAGATCTGGCGAAGAGTATTTTTGGAAATAAGATCGAAATAGTGATACGACCCCCTGAGATAAGCCACGATCTGTCTAAGACAGAAGAAACCCTTATCTATGTTATTAACCAGCTGAGTGAGCATGGTAACGACTTCAATCTTGTAGTTACCCTTGAGCCGACAAATCCTTTGAATCGTCCTGAGTATGTTGACAATTGCATAAAGATGGTAACCGGGCAAGGATATGATAGTGCCTGCTGCGCTACCGAGGATTATGGTTTCTTCTTAGATGGGCCTGAAAATCTGAAACAGTTGATAGATCGTCCCATGCGGCAAAAGATGAAACCAAGGATGAGAGAGACGGGAAACTGCTGGGCGACTAAGATTGAGTTGCTACTTAAGGAGAAAAACAGATTAGGAGGCGAGGTAGGTTTTGTTAAGATACCTGTCCGTGATAGTTATCATTTAGATACCGAAGATGATTGGCGTATCATAGAGTCTTTATTAAGATCCAGACAACTTAGCGATAAGACAGGATACTTCAAGGCAAGATTTACAGGTAGCGCAAGAGGCGATTATGAGGAAGAATATTGGTGTGGGGTTGTCGATCCTGATGGCGCAATAAGAGACAAGATAAAGGAGCGGCAGAAACGCATAAGGGAGTGCAGGGAAGAGATAGACTATATCAATAGCTTAAAGCCAGGAAGAGCCCTTGATGTGGGCTGCGGCCTAGGATTTCTACTCTCCGCTATAGATAATAATTGGGAAAAGTATGGCGTTGACGTTAGTTCTTTTGCTGCTGAGAGGGCAAGGGAATATGGAGAGATATTCTGCGGCACACTAAAAGAGGCGAATTATGAGCCGGATTTTTTTGATGTAGTAGTGCTTTACCATGTAATTGAGCATATTAAAGATCCTGTAGGGGAACTGGCAGAGGCCAGGCGTATCCTTAAACCTTACGGTAAGTTGATAGTTGGGACTCCGGATTTCGAATGTGGCCTGGCTAAAAGGTTTGGTAAGAACTTTCGCTTATACCACGATAAGACACACATCAGCTTATTTAGCACATTGGGCCTCTACAACCTATTAACCGATCTACTCTTTGAGGTTGAGAGGCTGAGTTGCCCTTATTTTGAGACAGAACATTTTACAGAAGAGAATCTTCTCCGCCTTTTTGATACAGACAAGATTTCACCACCTTTCTATGGAAATGTTGTGACGTTCTATGCATATAAGAAATAGACTCTTTTAAGGCAAGCATGATAGCCCATGTAATTCTGAGGACATTGGGCTTCATGTGTTTGCTAATATTAAATACATAGGATGAAAGACAGTAGAGGTGAAAGAACTTGGAAGCAAATCGTTTTATTGCAGAAGTTTATCGACGAATGGCTTTGAGGCATGGAACGAAGCAAGCAAGGCCTAATTGGTCAGAAATTAAAGATGATCCTTCAGTGATTAATGCAGTTCAATGCTATAAGACTTTATTGCCCACGGATAAAGATGCCGCAATTCTTGACATCGGTTTTGGCAATGGTTGGTTTATGGCGACTTGTGTAATTTTGGGCTATACTAATATTTCCGGAGCAGAGTTCCAGGTAGACTCAAAAAATCATATAAAAGAATGGTCGCCATCTATAGTTGCCCTCCATGATATCAAAACAAATATTGGTAATTTCTTAGCTAACCAGCCAGAAAAATACGATTTTATCCGCATGTCTCATGTGATAGAACATATTCCAAAGCACTCATTATTTTATATTGTGGATGCCCTATATTTTGCGCTCAAAAGAAAAGGAACCTTATTAATTAGATGCCCTAATATGGAAGGGCCATGTGCAATGTCAAGTATGTATGTAACTTTAGGCCACGAATATGGCTTCACTATCTCAAATCTTGAGTCACTCCTTAGTTTATGTAATTTTGAAGACATTGAGTTTCATAGATTTATGCATCGCCTTTTCCGTGCTAGCCAAGAGAATCAAAGGAAACAGTTTAGTACGGAATTAATAGTCACGACGAGACGCATCGATCTTCGACCGCTTTTCAACAAAAACTATGCGTAACTGACGGGTACCGATCATGAAGGGCAGATTAAATTTTGGGCTACTATCGATAGGATTTAGGAATGATGATGGCACCTAAAGTTTCAGTTATAATACCTTCTCTTGATGGATACAGAGATGGTAATGTTCCCCGGTTGATAAGTCAGTTGAAGAATCAAACATTCAAAGATTTAGAAATCATCGTTATTAAAGAGGTTAGGCCTAACGGGAAGGCCAGAAATGCTGGTGCAAAAAAGGCTATTGGTGAAATTCTTATATCTATAGACGATGATGTGACACTCGGACATGAAAAGGTGATAGAAAATTTAGTCAGATATTTAGAGTCTGATGATACTATTGGATTGTTAGGAATATCTAAGTTGATCCCTGAGGATTCAAACAGGTTTCAAAGGAAGTGCGCCAAAGAGATACCCCGTTCCACTTCACCTATCTATGATGAACTAACTGAGGGCGATTTAGTTGATCATATGTGCATCGCTATACGGAAAGATTTATATTTCAGAGTGGGTATGGAAAATGAGAGTCTTATAAGGGGGACAGATCCTGATCTGAGGTATCGAATTCGACAAGCAGGTTATAAAATAGCAATAGCTCCTAATTCCTGGGGATATCATCCCATGCCAAAAACAATGGGGAAGTTGCTTGAGATGTTTTTTCGGAATGGTATGGGTTCCTCTTGGGTACAGAAACATTATCCAGAACTGACGTTTCATGATTCTGTAGATCATACTACCCCTTTTAGAGCCAGAACCTCACTTCAATTTCGTCTCATAACTTCCTTTACATATCTATTAAAGTCCATTGTTTGCGGTAATTTTTTCTATTTCTTAGCCAGAGTCAGCTATGCGATGGGTTTTGCTTATGGGATTCTCAGTGGAAAATCTGGTGACCCATGGTTTGATAGCGACCGGAGGAGTGGCATATGATCAATACGATAAAAAAGAATCTGAGGCGGTTCAAAACAGTTTTTCAAAAAGAAATCAGTTACTATTCTTTGCAGCCAAGGGAGGTTAACCTGGAGTTGACCCATCGTTGTAATCTAAGATGTAAAATGTGTGGTGTCTGGGTCAAAGGGGTAGATCCTAAGTTGAAGGAATTGACCTCTGAAGAATATCTCGACCTATTCGGTCAGATGAAGGATGTGGGAGTCAGTTTGGTGACCCTGGCGGGGGGAGAACCCTTTATAAGAAAGGATTTCTTTGAGATAGTAAAAGCTGCTAAGAGTCAGGGCTTGATCTGTAATGTTTTTACCAACGGCACTCTGATCAGAGATGCTGATATAGAAAAAATTTTTAGCAATCGGATTGATAAGATCATTGTCTCAATAGATGGTATCGGTCCTGTCCATGATTCAATAAGAGGTGTGCCGGCGAGTTTTGACAAAGCAATCAGAGCCCTATCCGATATCGTAGAAAAGCGCAGGAGCTTGGGAGCAAAGAAACCAGAGATTGACATACACATGACCATTCTAAAGGAGAATATTGGTGATATCTCCCGGCTGAGCACTTTGTGCCAAAAATTGGGGGTGAACTTTTCCTTTCAGCCCTATTCAGAGAGCTATGAGCAAGCTGTCGAACAGACTTCTTTGGACGGTGAAGCGATTGGCTCAAGACGGTATTTGCCCCATAATAAAACGCTCAGGTTTTCCGAAAAAGATATCCATCAGATTAGAGAAGAACTTGTCCTGTTACCAGTAACTTTTTATACAAAATTATTATCCTCTTTTAATGATGAAGATTTTAAATATGGTCGGATGCCCATTAAGAAGTGTTACATCACTAGAAACTTTATGATGATAGATCCTTACGGCAATATTTTTCCATGCACTAACCTCGACAGTTACATTGTCGGTAACATAAGAAATGAGAGGTTATCGAATATATGGCGTGGGGAAAGGTACGAAACTCTCAGGAGAAAACTCTCCAGGCATTTATTCCCTGTGTGTGTCAATTGTTGTCATTGCGCGGACAATCTCAGCTTGATGCAATTAATCAAGATTATTTTAAGAAGAAATTAGGTGAAAAGGTCTATTTGTCTTTCCTGAAAGCCAATTAAGATGAAAAATTGTCCATACTGCAAAGCCCCCGGAAATTTCTATTTTAAGATTTCTTCAAGAACTTATAACCGGTGTTCGGGGTGTGATCTCATCTATAAGAAAAACCCTGATTCCTATGATAAGGTCGTGGCCCATTATAGTAATGATTACTTTGAGAGATATTCTGCTGATCAGATGGGTGGGAAAAGAGATAGATTGTTTGGCAAGATTTTAGATTTGATAGGAAAAAGGGGGGATACAGGCAGGTTATTAGATGTTGGCACCGGCTGTGGGTTTTTTCTGGTAGCTGCCCGAAAAAGAGGATGGAAGGTAAAGGGAATTGAACCTTCAATACAATCGGTTGAAGTGGCTCGAGCTCAATATGGACTTGATATTTATAATGGTGCTTTTCAAGAATACGATGAAGATGATAAATTTGATGTAATTACTCTTATTAATGTTCTTGATCATTCGGCTGAGCCCTGGGAAGAAGTTAAGAGAGCTGTTAATTTACTTAAACCAGGAGGTATTGTTTATTTCCGTTTTCCGAACGGGTTGTTGCATACCCGGATTTATCGCCTGGCTTTAAAATTCGGACTGGCCGATCTGTCCCGCAGGTTTCTGGTCTTTCACGAATTTTCCTTTACACCGGCATTTGCAAGAAAACTCTTGTCCGATCATGGTTTTGCGGATATTAAGGTCTGTAATGCGAGCCTTTCCGGGGAAAGTTTGATCAGCTCCTTTCCTGTTTTTGGTTTTGTTACAAGAGTAATTGAAGTGGTGGAAAAATTAACAGATTTAGTTTCCGGTGGAAGGCTTCTCTGGGGTCCTTCACTGGAGGTGATTGCAAGAAAAAAGTAGAAAAATCATGGAAGCACCCCTAAGAAATGGCTGAGGGAAAGCAGCCAAAAATCAAGTTGTTTTCGCATAAACCTGGCTTTTGGCTGGAAGAGATATCATAAAAATCAGGAAAAATAGTCCGCTACCTGAAATGTTATTTCTCACCCCTTCTTTTTTCAGCTTTTCGATAAACCGCAAGCCCTTCCCTGGGACCGATAGCAATAATTTCAAGATCCATGGGGTCTCCAATGCATCTATACGATTCTAAGACGTTTTTTGTCGGCATAAAGCTTGAAATATCCTATAAGGTCTATCCCGGCACGTTTGCCCAATTTTTCTCCTAAAAAAGGATTGGAAGAAAGTTTTTTCAATTTTTTTGCAACTACAAGCTTTTCTCTACCATCCAGTTTATTGAAGTCTTTATGGGCTGAAGGAATAAGTCGCACATTACAATTCATTCAGATTTAGACCTTCCTCTTTGAGCATTTCTTCCAATGATATATCGGGCTTCTCTTTTTCTCTTCGGGCGATAATCTTTGCAATACTTATATGCTCCAAAACGTTGGCGGATTCCTCCAACCGTTCATATTCTTCTACAGGCAGAATTACGGCTTCAAGGACGTTATTTCGAGAAATAAGAGCTTTTTTTAAGCGACCGGATTTTATATCGGTCAGGATTCCGCCAAATTTCTTTACCGCTTTGCCTGAGGCAATAATTTCCGAACGTTCATATGTTGTCATGTGTATTACCTCCGTATAATTATATATTTAATTTAATGCAAAATAGTCAGGTAGTCAACATGAAAATTAAAACGATTAATACGTTTACATAGGTGTATGGAACGCAACTATAATTTTGCTTTTAAAGGGAGAGGGGGACGTTCGTGCAGGGCGTGCACAAATCTGAAACAATGAACGTAAAAGCGGGACGTTATGACTTTATGCGTTTTGCTCTGAGATCAATTGAAGTAGTGGAAAAATTAACAGATTTCATTTCTGGCGGAAAGCTTCTCTGGGGTCCTTCACTGGAGGTGATTGCAGTAAAAAGGTAAGTAACGTTTAAAAGTTGTGGCATCATGATTTTTGACCGATTTGATATGGACATTAAACTAAGTGCCGGAAATGTAGGGCAAGCCTTACTTTTTGCAAAACCCTGTTACAGGGAGAGGTTTAAACTGGGTGTAACCGATTCCATTAAACATTGAACCCTTTCTTTCTGTTAGCGGTCATTTATAATGACCCAGTAGCGGACAATAAAACTGACCCACCTCAAACAATTAACTTTTACAGGCAGCATAATAAGTATTTGTATTATAATTAATATGTTGCTTAAAGTTCCTCATTATTTTCAATAAGGAGGAACAGATGAAGAGGTGGAATGTGATTCATAAGATTAAATTGTTTATGATGATGGCGCGGGTATTCTATCCGCCATTAAGCAATGAACTTCAGGTATCGAGGGAAATAATCCGGAAGATACCTGCAAACAATGAGGAAGCAGAGATCTGCAGATATCTTAAAACAGGAGCGGACGAAAAGAACTCGATAAATATCATAAAGAATTACATTATCTCTTGCTTGAAAATATGAAAAATTCATTCGGGTTGCCGTTAAAATCAAGAGAAACCAGCCAAGGGGATAAGTTTTAATCCACCCTAACAGGTCTGTAAGGCGCTACGTAAACAGAATCAGGCAAACTATAGCCGTAGCAGAACGTGACGCCATTATGAACCTGTTATAGATGGTTCCAGGAGTTCAGCGCCAGGTGATGTCCTGAGAAATCAGAATGTTCCTGCTGGCGATAAATTCTGTCACCGTCTACTTTGGTATTTTGTTCCTCTTCACGACAAATGTATGTTGGGTGGGCCTCTAATCGGCCAATACAGAAATGTCGTATCAGTGGACGCATGATGAGGCCTTTAGATACTTTGACGGTGTTTGTGAAGAATGCGTCTATGACCAGACAAGCTGTTGCAACCTCGCTAAGAAAGCTCCGGGGAGGTCTGGTTCAATGAAAGTGGTTTGGTCAATATGCTTCTGCGGCCCGCCAGATATACGGGTATGTGAAGTATGACCTGAAAGCAAGCAAGTGCCGATCCGTGGCCATGAAGAACGATTTTTCATGGCGTAATAATATTTGATTCTGATCAGCTCAACACAGACTTTGCCGCGGATGGTTAAAACAAGGTACTACGCACAACAGTTGAAGCCAAAAGAACTTTTTATTCTCTTGTTGAACAGTCAAAAATGAAGCCTTTACCTATGTTGAGACATTGATGCTGGATGTTGGCTGGCGAGAAGCGGAATGGATAAACACTTCTATTATCATACGTGTCAAACAAATACCGGTTCCCATGCGATATAACAAGCCATCAACTGTTATGATATATGCCAGGACGGCAGTAAACTGATAATTTACAAGCCTGAACCGATATAATTTGCTGCTAATGATATTTGGTGGAGGGTGAAGGTATATCATAAAAACACAAACCATTATCGTGATCAATAAAACGCATAAGGATTTTGAAGTTATGATATAGCCGGTGTATTGGTGCTGCTGGAAATGAGCTGCTTTGTACTATTTTAGCGCATCATCTCCCCAAAAATCTGGCAGAGATCAGGTCGCAGGATTAATCAAAAAATCATGGTAAAAACAGCATTCTGACAACAGGATATCAATAATCCTTTAAGTTGGCTTGAGAGGACTGCCCTATGCTACGTTCAAGAGACTATCTTGAGGCTTTTACAAGGAATATATGCCCTTCCGGCCGGACAATCAAGAACCTTCGCCCGATGCTTTAAGCAGATATAGTATAGTATCGATATTATCAGGACATCACAACAAGGAGGTTACAGCATGAATACATTTGAAACAGTCGCTAAACAAATATAACTCTTTGCGTTTTAACTCCATCGCAGAGTTCTTGAAATGCTGGTTAGCCAGGCTGAAGATAACGAAAACCTCGTATCTGCAGTTTGCTTTCGATATGCCAGTTTCATGAGCTATAAAGGGATAAAACAGATTTAATCCTACCATGAAACGCTGCTTCCTGTTAAAAACAGATTGAAGAATTGATTTTGTATCTCAGACTACCATTACAAAATCAGATCAATCGGCTGTTTGATTTTATATCGACAACCGTGAAATATCGTTTTATCAATTCCAGGTGTTTGGCAAAACTCATCGGGCTATCGGTATCATTATAAATCGGTTCATGCCGGATAAGGTCTGCTTACTACAGCCCTTGAACTTCTATTGAGATGTTTGATCTTGCTGAGACAAAAGGAGAAATTGAAAAAGAAAATCAATACAATATCAAAGCTCGATACCTTTGTAATTCGATGAGCTGGGGATATTCGCTCTTTTGATGAACAAACAGCATGTTTAATTTCCAGCTGATAAATGCTTTGTATGAATATCGCTCTATTATTATCACCCACAAACAAGGACTTTACGAACTGGGGTGACTTTTTCTTTGATGACAATGTGGCTGTTCCGATTGTAGACCGCATTATCCATCATTCACATATTTTTATGATGGGTGGAGAAAGCTATCGGCTCAAACAAAAAATCAATTTAAACTAAGTGCAGGGGGTGGGTCAGTTTTATTGTCCGGTAGTGGGTCAAAATTATTGTCCATTGACACTTTCCCTCTCCTGAAGTTTTCCTTGTCCTTGAAAACCAATGGTGATATGCATATGCATTATGAAAATAGATGAACATATAAAATATTGGCTTAACAGCGCCGATCATGATTTAGATGCGGCTGAAAGTCTATTCGTTGCCGGAAAGTTCGACTGGTGTTTATTTTTAGGACATATAGTTTTGGAAAAAGCATTAAAAGCGCATTATGTGAAGGATAATGACAATCGCTTGCCACCAAAGATACATAATTTGGTTAAATTGGCAGAAAAAACAACTATTCCATTGAATATCGAACAGAAAATATTTTTTGATGAAGTTAATGATTTTAATATAGAAACAAGATATCCTGAATATAAGCAGGAATTCTACAAACTTTGCACAAAAGAATATGCTGAAAAATATTTTAACAAGATTAAGGAACAGTACAAATGGATCAAATCCCTGCTGAAATCCGAAGAATCATAAATCAATATATAAAAGAATTGGGAAAAAACAAAATACATATACAGCGTGCTGTAATGTTCGGTAGCTATTCCAAAGGGCTGTCCCATGAGTGGAGTGACATTGATATTGCATTAGTATCAGATGCATTTGATGGCGTGCGCATGCGTGATCGTAATAAAATCAGACGCATTACTCTTTCTATCAGTAGTGATTTGTCGCCTATTCCGTTTAGACCGGAGGATTTTACAGCCGATGATCCTCTTGTTCGCGAAATTCTGGAAACTGGAACAACGATAGTTTTATAAAAACCCACTTTTTTATAACGTAGCAGTTGCGTATAAGGGACATTATGTTGCTTTATAGCTTAATACTCAAGTTTCGCACCCCTGAAACGGTATAAAACCAGTTAATGCCTCACTAAGTGCGTCAACATAGGACTGAAAATCGTCCTCAATTTTGAAAAGTTGAAAGATCTTTGAAAAACTGACTCGGAAAAGACCTTGAAAGAAATCCCAAAGCCTATGTGCATAAGTAATAACGGCAGAATCGTCAGTTAAATGTTCAAATAGACTACCCAGAGTGCTGTAGTTTTCCGTCTCGTTTAAGAAACTCAAAATGTTATGCCTCAGAAAACTGGCTGTGGTTGCAAAGACTTGAGCATTAAAGTTATTGCTTTGATCTTTGCCGAGATTAAGCAACGTAAGCGCTTAATAAACCGCATCTTCACATAACCAGGCATCCATGTCATATTGGACCGAAACTTATAAAAAGTGGAGGTTTATTATGGCAAAATCAAAGCACACCCTTAAGCAAAAGAGGAAATTCTGGCAAGCGCATATAACATCTTGGGAGAAGACAGATATAAGCCAGGCAGAATATTGCCGCTTAAACGGGTTGAGTTCAAGATCCTTTGGATACTGGAAGAAAAGGCAAGACAGTGCGAAGGTTAATTCAGTATCCTTTGTTCCTGTTCCATTAGCGCCGCCAATGGATGTCGGCAGTAAAGTTGGGAGAGCGCCCCTTTGTATCGTGCTCGATGATCGATACCGGATTGAAGTCAGCGATGATTTTTATCCTTTGACGCTTCAAAGGCTGGTTCACGCTTTGGAGCAGAAGTGATGTTATTGACGTCATCCCAAATGAGAGTCTACCTTGCCCTCGGCAATACGGATATGAGAAAGGCTATCAATGGTCTGTCGATCCTGGTTCAGGAAAGCATGGAACTTGATCCCTTTTCCGGCCATCTGTTTGTTTTTTGTAATCGAAAGCGAAATATACTGAAAATTCTATACTGGGATAGAAACGGTTTTTGCCTGTGGAGCAAGCGGCTTGAAAAGCATTTTTTCAGATGGCCTGAATCAAGTGAAGATGTCATGAAAATTGATCAAAGGGAGTTGATGTGGCTGGTAGACGGCTTAGAAATCAACCAGCAAAAAGCCCATAAAAGACTTTCCTATTCTCTGCTTTTTTAGACCAAAAAAAAGTGATTATTTTGTAAAAAAAGCTTTTAAAAACCATATAATTATGCTATGTAATTTACATGATATCAAGTGGTTGTGAGCCATCAAAAGACATTTTAGAACTGCAGCAGATCAACGCCTCCCTTGTAGATGGATTTGCTAAAAAAGAGCGATTTTATGAATCGGAAATAAAGATATTAAAGGAACAGATTCGCCTTCTTCAGGACAAACTTTTCGGTCGAAAATCAGAAAAAATCAAGAGCGACTCAGACGAGCGTCAGCTTCTGCTTTTTGATGAAACCGCCGAAGATACTATCCTGGGTTCTGATATCGAAGATACGGTCGAGGTTCCCAGCTATAAACGTAAGAAAAGGGGTCGAAGGCCCTTACCTGCTGACCTGCCTCGCATCGAAGTTATTCACGATTTAAGTGACAAAGAAAAGATCTGCTTCTGCGGGTGCCGGAAAAGCTGTATTGGCGAAGAAGTATCTGAACAGCTTGATATTATACCTGCCCGCATGCAGGTGATACGAAACATCCGGTTAAAATATGTCTGCAAAAACTGTGAAGGCGTCGAAAACGATGAACCCGCAGTATCGATTGCGCCGGTTCCTGCACAACTGATACCCAAAAGCATCGCAACCCCAGGTCTTTTAGCGCATGTACTGACAGCCAAATTTGTAGATGCCCTGCCATTTTATCGACAGGAAAAACAGTTCATGCGTCTTGGAGTTGACCTGTCCAGGGCCACGATGTGCAACTGGGTAATGAAAGTGGCCGAAAAATGCAAGCCGCTGCTGAATATTTTGCACGATGAAATTTTAGCCGGTCCTTTGATCAACATTGATGAGACAACTCTTAAGGTTTTGAATGAGCCTGAGCGCCGATCAAAATCGTATATGTGGATATTCCGCGGAGGTGCGCGCGGCAGGCCGTCACTAATCTATAAATATAACGCCAGCCGGGCCGGAGATGTTGCCGCATCATATTTACGCGGATACAAAGGGTACGTTCAGACCGACGGATACTCAGGTTATGATTTTCTTGACCGTTGGGATGGCATCCATCATATTGCGTGCTGGGCACACGTGCGTCGTAAATTTGTGGATGTCACCAAAGCTTCTTCTAAAAAGAAAAGAGGCCATGCAGATAAGGCGCTGACAGTTATAAAGAAGTTGTATAGAATTGAAAAGAACGCGCGAGCGCTCGAACTGACCCCGGAAGAACTTTACGCCGAGCGGCAGGAAAAAGCGTTGCCGATTCTTGAATCGTTCAGGGTGTGGCTCAATCAAAAATCAATACAGACGCCTCCCAAAGGTTTGCTTGGCAAAGCCATATCTTACGCCATAAATCAGTGGGACAGGCTGGTTCGATACACGGAACAGGGATTTACCAAGCCTGACAACAATGATGCCGAGAATGCCATTCGGCCATTTGTCGTGGGTCGCAAAAACTGGCTGTTTTCCGGAAACCCGGAAGGCGCCAAGGCAAGCGCTGCTCTTTTCAGTTTGATTGAAACAGCCAAGGCTAATGAACTGGAACCCTATCATTATCTGCGCTATCTGTTTGAGAGACTGCCGGTGGCTGAGACGACCGAAGATTATAAATTCCTGCTTCCTCAGTATCTGAGCCCGGAACAACTGAAGCTAAATAGTTAGTGCGGTTTATTGAGCGCTTACCTTTCTTTATAATATTGGTTCGGCATAACCAGGTTTTAAATTTAAGAGAAGAAAAAAGGCTGTCAATTTTTGAATCAAAATTATTTTGACCATTTACCAGATAATTTTGAATTTCTCCTTTAAACTTTTCGCAATTTGTGGTAGTCATAATTAAAGGGCTCCTTTTATGGTGGTTTGTAATCTTATCAATTACTTATATACCATAAAAGGTTGCCCTTTTCAACACTAAAAATGAAGTGATATGAGTAAAATATAAGCGGTTAACCCCCATTTAGGGGTGCGAAACTTGAGTTAATAGTCTTCCAATAGATCAAATCCCGGTGGAGCCCTGGAAGGAGGTCAGCAAAGCAAAGCTTTTACTAAAGTCCAACGGTGTTCTCTTTCTGAGATTTCCCAATGGTCTTTTCCATTCATATCTTTTTAAAGTGTCCCAAAAGCTCAATATTGAACGAAGCATAGCAAAATTGCTTGTTTTTCACGAATATTGTTTCACACCAGGATTTATAAGAAGACTGTTGTCTGATCATGGGTTTACAGATATTGAGGTTCATAATGCGAGCTTTTCCGGGGTGAGTTTAATCCACAGATCTCGCAGATTGCACGGATTACCCCGGGCCTTGCCGCTGGGGAGTTCCTTTTTCAGTTTTGTTGCGAGAATAATTGAAGTAATGGGTAAATTAACTGATTTATTTCTTGGTGGAAGAGTTCTTTGGGGTCCTTCACTGGAAGTGATGGCAAGAAAAAAGTAAAAAATTCCATTTGAGTTTGTCTTTTAAGTGATCGTCAAGTTAAAGAGGATTAGTTTTGAATATCTTATTCGTTTCCGATGTTTCGATTGTTGAGGTAATTGGTGGAGCAGAAAGGGTTTTGTTTGAACAGAGCACCATTTTGCAGAAGAGAGGGTATGATGTTCATATACTGACCCGTAAATTGCCGTGGCATAAATCAGATCATCAGATTATTCAGGGTGTTACTGAATGGAGGCATGATGTTGTTCGGCGCAATCCCCTTTTCTGTTCTTTGCTTAAAATATTCGAGGCTAATGAATGAAAAAGAGACTTTTAAGGTGGTTGGCATGTCCTGATTGCGGCAATAAATTAGCATTAAAGGTAAGTCATCGAGAAAGAAATGAGATTGTTGAAGGAATTTTAAGCTGCCCCTGTGGTCAGATATTTCCAGTCATCGGTGGGGTGCCAAGATTACTTTGTGGTTCGTTAAGAAATAGATGGCCGGAACTCTATCCGGATTTTTTCAATCGACATTCAGGCATTTTAGACCGTAAGGCAATTGCCAAAGAAAGTGACCTGAGTGAAAAAAAGAAGGCAACGATGAATCGATTTGGATACGAATGGGAGCAATTTTCTGACTATAAGTGTGATAACTTTGAACCCTTCATTGCGCCACTACCAGCCTATTTTTTCAAAGGGAAGTTGGGACTCGACGTTGGATGTGGTGCAGGTCGACATGCCCGGCAAGCGAGCGAAAAAGGAGCTGAGATTGTAGGTATTGACTTGTCGCATGCCGTTGATGCTGCGCATCGACTTAATATTGATAATGAACAGGTTCATATCGTGCAGGCTGATATATATAACTTGCCATTCAGCCCTGGCATTTTTGATTTCATATTTAGTTTAGGCGTATTACACCATCTTCCTGAACCTGAGAAAGGCTATCAGGCCTTAATAAAATTTTTAAACAAGGGTGGGGGACTGTTTATATGGGTATATGCCTATGCTCCGCGGAAGGTTGCGCTGGAAATTTTACGGTTCATTTCACTGCGACTTTCCAACGAGAACATCCGTCGGATGGCCTATTTGTGTAATTTAATAGATTATGGCATTTTCATGAACCTGTATCGATTAACACAGAGTTTGCCATTTGTGAGAAATGTGGCAGAGCGCTTTACGCCGTTGCGGGTTAAAGAGTATGCAGCATATGGGTTCCAGATCGGGTATACGGATTGGTTTGACCGTTTGGCGGCGCCCATTACTAACTATTACAAAAAGCATGAGATGCGAAAGTGGTTGAAAGGAAGTGAATTATGTAACACCAGGATACTTCTTGAGGAAGATTCGTGGTGGTGGCTTTATGGTGAAAGGAAGGCATAATTGTGAACCTCTTAGTGGTTGGTACTGACTTTCCTCCTAGCATTGGGGGAATTAGCACTTACACTGCAGAATTGGCAAGAGCACTTAATAATATGTGCCAGGTAACTATTTTGACTAGAGGTGTGTTTAATTCAGAATCTTTTGATAAAGCATACCAAGTTCGAATAGTTCGTACGCCTCAAATTCCTATACTGCGAACCTTAGCCCTTTTTATATATTTGCCGTGGTTACTTCGAAGTTACAAAATTGACGCGGTACTTCATACCGTATGGCCTACAGCTCTTATCAGCCACATATGGTACTGCCTAATACCAGTGCCATATTTCATTAGTGTACATGCATCTGAAATCCTCGACGATACATTGACGTGGCGACGGCGTTTCAAGAGTTACCTGAAACGATGGCGTCGTGTAGCTCTTATCAGGGCTAAGGGGATTTTCCCTGTTAGCCGTTACAGTGCTAGTTTATTGACGGATCTTGGAATGGAAAAAAGCCGGATTCATGTGATCACAAACGGTGTCGATTCACAACGATTTAAACCAGCAGCCGCGCATCAAATTGGGGATAAACAAAAACGGTTACTTACTGTGGCGCGTCTGGATCTGCACAAAGGTCACGATCGTGTTTTAGAAGCTTTGGCTATATTAAAAAAGCAAGGTCTGAAACCAAATTACGTTATAGTGGGCCAAGGTGAAGAAGAAAAGCGTTTACGCACAATGGTTCAAAGTTTTGGTTTAGAACGTCAGGTGATATTTGCCGGCTTTATTCCTGGAAGTCAACTGCCAGCAATGTACGCTGCTTGTGATATCTTCATTATGACCAGCAGGGAAATACCAGGACGCTTGGATCTTATTGAAGGATTCGGCATCTCTTTCCTTGAAGCCAGCGCTAGTGGCCTTCCAGTAATAGCAGGTTGTTCTGGTGGCGTTCCTGATGCTGTAAGGGATGGTGAAACTGGGCTTTTGGTTAATCCTGATGATCCGAGGGTTATTGCCTATGCAATACAGCGGTTGCTCATCGATACTGATCTCGCAAAAAGGTTGGGAAATGAGGGACGACACTGGATTGAAACACAAATGACTTGGGAACATGTGGCTCATCGGTTACATGAAGCTATGAAAAGGCTAATTTTAAATAAGTGACGTAAGGAACGTCGTGAAAGAAATACCTATTTTACTCTATCATAATATTGGCCATTATCCTGCGGATGCAATGGTGGATGGTCTTCAATCTGAACCGTTCAAACGGCAGATGAACTTTCTTTCAGAGAATGGTTATAATGTTGTGCCGTTACGCAGGGCACCGGATTACCTTGCCGGGCGTATCAAATTGCCCACCAAATCCATTGCGATTACTGTTGATGGCGGCTATCGAGATGCCTACGCTAATGTGCTTCCCGTTTTAAAAAGTCATAATTTTCATGCCACATTTTTTATTATTCCTGAGTATATTGGTGGCGAGAGAACAATCGGTGGCATATCGGTACCATGTTTAAACTGGGACGAAGTCCATGAAATCGCAGAAAGTGGAATGGGTATAGGTCTTTTGGCCTATGAAGGTAGGGGGATCAAGGATCAATATGATGAACAATCCATAAAAGAAAGAGTTTTTAGTTACCTGAAGATAATTAAAAAGGAATTCAGTGGTGATATTGAGTTTTGTGCGTTCAGGAATGGGGTGCCAAAAAAATCTTTATGGGAGTTCCTATGGATTCAGGGAGTTAAAGCGGTTTTCACGCAGTGTCCCACAAACAGGCGACCCAGTCTGGCTGGCATTGGCCGAATTCAGATCGATGATGATGATCATAATATCTTTCTCACCAAGATTTCTAATATATATCTCTTCTTCAAGGATAAACGTTCCTGGAAATATATTCGCAAGTATAAAGTTGACAGAGTGGCCCATCGGATATCAGAGACATTGAATGCGATTAGGGGGAATTAAACAGTGAACCGAATATGTGATGGTATTTACAATAAATTTAAAGGTTATGTTAAGCGTAGAATTGTTATGACCCAATATGAATGGACGAGCTGGGGTGAAAATGCAGTATACACTTTACAAAAAAACATCAGCAGACATGAGATTATTTCCTTGCTTGATATAGGATGTGGAAACGGTGAAAATGCTGTTCGTGTCTCAAATTCTTTGGATATTGACATTAATAATGTATATGGCGTCGACTTTGATGAAGTGAAGCTGATCACCGCTCGACAAATATTTAATGTTATAAAACTGGATCTTGAGAGAGGTGAATTGCCCTTCAAAGAAGATATTTTTGATCTTGTAATATGCGATCAGGTTCTCGAACACCTGAAAAATTATAGGAAGGTCATTGATGAAGCTGTGAGAGTTACTAGAAAAGGAGGGTATATTTTAATTGACATACCGAACCTGGCCCATCTTATTAACAGGTTTTTATTACTTTTCGGTCAACAACCGATGTGTATCGTTCTTGACGGTCCACATATACATGGTTTTACACATAAAGCCTTTATCAAGCTTCTCAATTCCTTAAATGGTGTTAAACTCATCGATTCTACAGGGACACTCATGTATCCTCTTCCCTTCGCTTTGGCAAAATTTCTTTCCAGGTTTTTTGTTGGTTTGACCGGATATACCTGTTATCTCTTGAGAAAGAATGAGTAGAACTATGTGCGGAATCTGCGGAAAACTAACAACAAATGGCAAAAGGATTGAGGAAGAGCTGATCCAAAAGATGGCATCAGTCCTTTCACATCGCGGGCCGGATGACGATGGGGTCTATTTAAGCTCAAAGCGAGAAGCTCCCCAGTACGATCTTCCGGACTTACGGGGCAGGCAAAGCTCAAAGGTGGAGGTAGGCCTTGGGCACAGAAGGCTTAGTATTATTGATTTGTCCGAGGCTGGCCGGCAGCCGATGTCTAATGAGGACAAGACCGTCTGGATGGTCTTCAATGGGGAAATCTATAATTTTCAGTCGCTGAAGGCCGAGCTTATAAATAAAGGCCACCATTTCAGCTCGCAGACCGATTGTGAGGTTGTTATCCACCTGTATGAAGAGGAGGGGATCGAAGGGGTAAATAGGCTTGCCGGCATGTTTGCCTTTGCTATATGGGACGAAAGGGTTCAGACGCTTTTCCTGTGCAGAGATCGCCTGGGCATAAAACCCCTTGTTTACTGCCGTGCCGGAGACTCCTTGGTTTTTGCTTCGGAGATAAAGGGGATACTACAGGACCCGAATGTGCCAAGAGAGATCGACTGGGATGCCCTTGGACTTTATCTTACCTTCAATTCCATCACGGCTCCCTATACCATATTTAAAGGCGTGAAAAAGCTCAGACCGGGGCATATTCTGACGTTTAGTCCGGGCAAAATAGAGGAGAAAGAATACTGGAATATAGACAGGGATATTCGGGTGGGAACAGGCGGTGAAGAAGATTTTACCACCTTGAAGAACACATTATTTGAAGTCATGGAAGATGCTGTCAAAATGCGGATGATTGCAGATGTTCCAGTGGGTGCATTTTTGAGCGGTGGTATTGATTCAAGCATTATTGTCGGACTTATGGCAAGAAATTCCAGTCTACCGGTAAAAACCTATTCGATAGGCTATAAAGATATGCCCATGTTTGATGAGACCGCTTATGCAAGGGAAGTGGCTGCCTTTCATAAAACAGATCACCATGAATTCAGGCTTGGCGCAGAGGATGTTATAGGGGCAATTCCGGAGGTGCTGGAATCATTTGACGAACCCTTCGCAGACTCTTCCGCGATTCCCGCCTTTGTTGTATCCAGGGAAACAGGCAGGAATGTCAAGGTCGCTCTCTCCGGTGACGGTGGGGATGAGCTTTTTGCCGGTTACCGGATGTACACAGGAGAGGCATGGCGTTCAAGGTATCAAAAGATCCCTTCATTCGTACGTAAAAAGATTATGGAGCCTGTTCTTTTCTCTCTTCCCGAATCGCGGGATCAGAAGCTGCCGGAACATATCAGAAGGCTAAAAAAATTTTTAAGGGGCGCAGAAAAAGGAAGTTTTGAAGAGCGTTTTTTTGCTTGGAACGAGATATTTTCCCGGGATTTGAGAAAAAGCATTTTTGTTGGAACAGCGGAAGTTAACCACGACCTCGGAAAGAAGATACTGTCGGAAAGGTTAAACGAGATAGATGCCGATGACATTAACCGGATGCTCTATGCGGATGTAAAGGAATCGCTTCCCGGAGATATGTTGAAAAAAGTGGACGCCATGAGCATGCTTAATTCCCTTGAGGTCAGGGTTCCTTTTCTGGATCATCGGGTATGTGAGCTGGCCTTTTCCATTGGCGGACGCTGGAAGATCAAAAATGGTAAGGGGAAATATATTCTACTGGAAACCTTTAAGGATATTTTGCCGAAATCTTTGCATAACAGACCTAAATGGGGATTTGAAATGCCGATCAGCAAGTGGCTGAAGTCTGACTTGAAATACTTGATTGACGAATATCTGTCGAGAGATTTGATTGTTAAGCAAGGAATTTTTGATTATAATGTTATTGAAAATATGATCAGCAATCTTATTTCAAATCATTCTGATACATCCTGGCAGGTCTGGAACCTGATAGTCTTCCAGGTCTGGTATTCCAATTATATGGAAGGGTAATATTATTGGAAAAGATAAAGGTTGCACATATCATTACCCGTCTGGATAAAGGCGGTTCTGCCGAGAATACCCTTTTGACTGTGAGGGGTCTTGGCAGGGAGATGTATGATATCATTCTGGTTAGAGGGCTTTCCGTTGAGTCAAATATGGCGGAAGATGAAGCCAGGGCTGTAGAGGAAATCGTAAGAGAGGCAAAAAGGGAAGGGATCAGCATCATAACAATTCCAAGCCTTATAAGGAGAATTCACCCTTTTTATGATTTAAAGACATTTTTCGCCCTGATTAAAATACTGCGACATGAGCGCCCCGATATCGTTCATACCCATACTTCCAAAGCTGGAATATTAGGTAGATGGGCGGCATTTTTTGCCCGAGTTCCTGTAATTATTCATACCCCGCACGGCCATGTATTCTGGGGCTACTCCGGCAGGTGTAGGACTTCATTCTATATTGTTCTTGAAAGATTGACGGCCTGTATTACGGATAAGATTATCGCGCTTACAGAGCAGGAAAAAAAGGATCATCTTCATTTCCGTATTGCCTCTGAGGATAAGTTTTCAGTGGTTCATAGTGGCGTTGATCTGGATAGGTTCTCCAATACTTCTGTTGATTCTGCGGCAATGAAAAGAAGGCTGGGGATTCCCGAAGGCAATCTTGTTGTTGATACAGCCGGCAGGCTCACACATGTAAAGGGGCACAGATACCTGATTGAGGCGGCAGGGAAAATTGTTAGTTCCAGGCCGGATACAACCTTTGTATTTTTGGGCGATGGTGAACTTTCAGATGAGCTCAAAAATATGACTTCCAGGTTGGGCATAGAGGAGAATGTAAAGTTTTTGGGCTGGCGGCCGGATGTGGCTGAAGTAATGTCAATATTTGACATATTTGTGCTCCCATCGCTTAATGAGGGAATGGGGCGGGTGCTTGTCGAAGCCATGGCATTAGGGAAGCCGATTGTGGCGAGTAATATAGGCGGGATCCCCGATCTTGTTGTTGATGGCGAAAACGGGTATCTGGTTCCTGTTGGTGATGTAGATGCCCTGGCCGCGAGAATAAAAGAACTTCTTGATGATCCCGGGAAAAGAGAAGAAATGGGGGAATACGGGGGAAAGATAGCCATCGATTACGGTGCGGATGTGATGGTACAAAAAATTGATCAGTTATACCATGAGTTGTTGCAGGAAAAGGATATAGCGATCTGATATGGAAAAACCTTTCAAAACAAAAAAATACCTCCTCATTTTTTCGATCGTTGCATTGTTGCTTTTGCCTGTTGCCTCCCACGGGGCTTCATATCAGCAGGTTGCCGGCCTTATTGATCTTCGCAGTACGTTCAGTGATGGCGCTTATGATATAGAAACCCTTGCTCAAATGGCAAAGGACAGGGGATTTGAGGTCATTGTTATCAATGACCACGACAGGATGGCTATGGAATATGGCTTGCCCCCTTTCAGGAATATACTCAGAAAAAGGGTAGATCTGCCTTCCATAAACAAAAATGGCGCAAAGGCTTATCTTGATTCAATCAAAAGGGTGCAGGAAAAGTACAGTGATATGGTCATCATTCCCGGTTCGGAGACGGCTGCTTTTTATTACTGGACCGGTTCCTATTTCAAAAAAAATCTTACCGCTCATGACCATGAAAAACGAATTCTGACCATAGGGATGAAAAACCCTGAAGATTACGAAAATCTTCCCATCCTGCACAATGGCTTTTCCACTCAGTATATGCGCGCCGCTGTTTTCGGGGTACTGCCGGGGCTGGTCTTTATTCTGGCTTCAATTTTTCTTGTCAGAAAAAGGGGGTTTTGCAGAGCATGCGGTGTAATTTCCCTGATTTTGGGTGCAGCTTTTATTATTAACAGCAATCCATTCAGGAGTTCCCCCTTTGATCAGTATCATGGCGACCAGGGGACGGCCCCTTACCGGCTTTTGACGGATTACGTGAATTCGAGAGGGGGACTGACCTTCTGGAACTATCCGGAAACGAACTCCGGTGTCAGAAAAATGGGCCCGATTTTTGTTAGCACACCCCCTCATCCGGAAGTGCTGGAGGAGTCTGAAGGTTATACGGGGTTTGCCGCTCTTTACGGGGACAACATAACTGTCACAGAGCCGGGGAATGTATGGGATAGAGTCTTGACTGCATATTGCAGGGGGACAAGAAGCAGACCGGTCTGGGGAATATCCACGGCGGATTTTCATGAGGAAGGCGGGGCCGGGGAAAAATTAGGGAATTTTCCGACTGTTTTCTTTGTTCGGGAAAAAAGCAGAAAAGGCGTTATGGAAGCGCTGAAAAATGGGAAAATGTATGCGTACAGGGGTGGATACCCGCAGTTCGTCAGGCTTGATGAATTTTCTGTCCGTTCATCCGACGGTAAAAACAAAGGCATTTCAGGGGACGAAATCTCATTAAAAGAGAGCCCAAGAATCAGGATCTCCCTTTCAGCCGCAGAGGTCTCAGAGAGAAAGGTAAAAGTGCGGTTGATAAGGTCGGGGAAATTGGTTAAGATTTTTGAAGGAGTGCTGCCCATGCGGATCGATTATGAGGACAGGTATTTTCAGCCCGGCGAAAGGATATATTACAGGATGGATATGCGCGGCTGTGGTACACTCGTTTCCAATCCAATCTTTGTGAGGTTTGAGGGATAAACCATGATCATTTCCGTACATCAGCCTCAATATCTGCCGTGGCTTGGTTATTTCGAGAAAATCGACAGGGCGGATATCTTTGTTTTGCTGGATAATGTTCAATTTAAGAAAAATGAATGGCAGAACAGGAACAGGGCAGGATTAAGACTGTAAACGTCTTATGGGACAATGAACGTAAAACCAGGATGTTATGAGTTTATGCGTTTTGTGTTTATTTGTTGTTATGCGTAACTATAATATAAAATTGCAATCGGATCTCTTATACGATGGCCAGAGAATAGTTGACATTTTATTCTTTAGGTAATACATAATGTATTACGGAGGTGCAAAATGATTACGCTTAGGCTTGATCCAAAATTAGAAAATAATATTCAACATACCGCAATGTTAATGGGAATCACCAAATCTGAATTGATTCGAAAGAGCATTGCTCAGTATCTTAACAAACTTGAAAAAGCCAATGCGTGGGAACTTGGCTGTAATATGTTTGGGAGATATTCAAGTGGAAAGGGTAATCTTTCAAAGGACAGAAAGGCGCTTTTGAAAGAGAGAATTAAGGCCAAAAGAAGATGAAGAAAATTCTAATTGATTCCGGCCCACTAATAGCCCTTTTTGATGGAAACGATAAATATCACCAAAAAGCTGTGGAATTTATAAAAAATAATACAAGCGAATTAATAACGACATTAGCTTCTATAACTGAAACTCTCCACCTTTTGGACTTTAATCGTAATGCTCAAATTGATTTTCTGAGTTGGTTAAATGAAGGCGCTGTAAGTATTGAACCTATAGACAATGATGATTTAAGTAGAATAAAAGAATTGACTGTAAAATATCGAGACTTACCGATGGATTTTGCGGATGCCTGCCTTGTATTTCTTGGAGAAAAGCTGAATATTGATAAAATTGCAACGATTGATAGAGATTTCGATATTTATCGAATAAAAGGCAAGCAGTATTTTAAAGTCGTATTGAAATAGAAATCGCCCCTATATCCCCTTTTGCTGTGTAAAGTCTTGCATCTCCTTCCTTTTTGACGAAGTTAATGATTTTAATATAGAAACAAGATGCCCTGAATATAAAGAGGAATTCTACAAAGTTTGCACAAAAGAATACGCAGAAAAATATTTTAACCAGATTAAGGTAATTGAAGTAGTGGCAAAATTGATAGATTTACTTTCCGGTGGAAGAGTTCTTTGGGGTCCTTCACTGGAGGTGATTGCAAGAAAAAGGTGAAGATTCCGTTTAGCATTGAACCGTCTTTTTTCCTCTCATGAAATGTTCCTTGTCCTTGAAAAACAATGATGATATATGATTTATAATCATTCACGGTTCATAGTACATAGTTTTAGCCTTTTGAAAAAGATTTTGAGTAGATTGGGTGCAGAGTAGTGTAATGGAATTATTAAAAAAAACAAGAAAGATAAAAGCGGCAAAAACCGCTTTGGATTTATTTCCTTTTGAGTGGAAGCGGTACCATCCCTTCATGGCAGGCGGCAGTGAGTATTCCATGCTTTTAATCCGCAAGCGGGATAGCGCACGGAATGTAGCAGCGAGCATTGCGCGAGAGCTTGTAAAACGCTTTGGAGCACATAGAGTTGTGCTTTTTGGTTCCGCAGCTCGAGGAGTTATCCATAAGAAGTCTGATATTGATCTGGCAGTCTGGGGCATTCCCCCAAAGGAGTTCTATCGGGCTGTTGCATTTGCCAGTGGGTATAGCAAGGAGTGGAGGGTAGATCTGGTGGATGCTGAAGATTGTCGCGAGACTCTTCGCCATTCCATATTGAAGGAGGGAGTCGAATTATGAGTAAAATCGGAGCAGTGATAGCCGGACGTATTCGTGATGAGCTATTGGAATTGGCCGGTGTGGTTGATCGGGCTGAACAAGGATGGAAAAAAGCGAAAACCAAGCATGATGACTATTACTTAGACGGTGTAGCATTGAATCTGCATGGTTTTTATTCCGGCTTGGAACATATATTTGAAAAAATAGCCTCATTGGTGGATGAAAGCATTCCGTCCGGTTCAAATTGGCATCAGGAGCTGATCAGACAGATGAATATCGAAGTTTCTGGTGTTCGTCCAGCGGTTATTTCAACGGAACTGCGCATAGCATTAGAAGAATACAGGGGATTTCGGCATATTGTACGTAATGTTTATACATATCAACTTAATCCTGAAAAACTAGAGCGCCTCATTTTAACTTTGAAAGAGACGTTATTGAGAGCGGAGCGAGAGCTTTTGGCGTTTGCAAAATTTCTGGAGAGTACAGAATGAGTCGGCTATATTAAACTACAGATGAAAAATTGTTTATACTGCAAAGCTGCTGGAAATTTCTATTTTAATCCACAGACCTGTCCGCCTCTGGAGGATTACGCAGATTACCCCAGTACCATCTGCCGGAGCTCCCCCAGTACCATTTCCCGAAGCTACGGGGCAGGCAGGGCAGGCACGGATTGCAGCACGGTAGTCCATTTAGTTCCTTTCCCATTTTTAGTTTTGTCACGAGATCAATTGAAGCAGCGGGGAAATTAACAGATTTAATTTCTGGTAGAAGAGTTCTTTGGGGCCCCTCGCTGGAGGTGATTGCAAGAAAAAGGTGAAGATTCCATTTGACACGATAACATGGAATGTGTTAAATAGACTTTACAGTTTTTCTGATTATAAGTAAAGTTTACCTTACAGAATTGTAACATCTCAATAAATCCAGGTTGTTAATTTCAGGTTGATTCTCAGGCGTCAAGTGTTTATTCACCACGAAGTACACGAAGAAATACGAAGTTACTGTTTTTTATTGGATTTCTTCGTGGCTTTCGTGATCTTCGTGGTAAGACAACCATAACGAAATGTTTGCACGCAACCCTGAGGCACAACTCATGTTCGGGTTTTTTGAGAAGTTACACAGAATTATCCAGAAATAATAACTGTAGTTTTCACAACTAAATTTTATGGTAACACTTTAGCTATTTGAAAAAAATCAGACAGGATAACAGGATAAACAAGATTTTGTTTCAAGTGAACAAACAAGGTTGATGGCGTCGTAAAAAGTCCAACAGCGCTAACCTTTAGCGCTATCCAGTAAATCATAAAGTCATAATCCTGAGAAAGGCATATAAGTGAAACACAGAGAATTGACTGAGAAAATCATTGGTTGTACATACAGAGTTTACAATCGAATGGGTTATGGTTTTTTTATTAATTTTGGTGAACGGAAAGTTGAAATCAAACGCAAAGTAAGGGATTTTGATGAGGATTTACAGGATGAGTTTTGATATTTTAATCCTGAACATCCTGTTAATCCTGTCAAAAAAGTCTCTTTGAAAAATCTAAAGTGTTACATTTCATGATTGATTTAAGTCCATTTTTAAGTATTCAGGAAGCTCTCCTTAAACAGGTCCCGAGAGAGAATCATCGCTCTCTTTACGAACGGATCAACTGGGGAAATCGTCTGATTGGAATCATTGGCGGTCGTGGGACAGGGAAGACTACCCTGTTGCTTCAGCATTTAGCCGAAAAAGGTTCATATTCATCAAAATATCTTTATATTTCAGCAGACAATATTCGGGTTGAGGCCATCGGTATTTATGAGATCGCATCACAATTTTTTCGGATGGGCGGCGAGGTCATTGTCATTGATGAAATTCACAAATACGCCGGATGGCCGCGGGAAATAAAAAATCTTTATGATTCGTTTCCAACAGCAAAAATCTTTTTTTCAGGCAGTTCTACTCTCGGACTGCAACTTGGAAAGGCCGACCTGTCGCGGCGCGCTGTTTTTTATACTTTGCCGGGTCTCTCTTTTCGAGAATACCTGCTATTGGCCGGAAATGTTAAGCTTCCAGCTATCACACTTTCTAATCTATTAAATGAACATGCGCGATTGGCATCAGAAATTCTTATTGAGGGGCCTGTGTTGGGACTTTTTCGAGATTACCTTGAGCATGGCGTTTATCCTTTTTTTGTGGAAGGAATAGAAGAATATCTTGCGAAACTTAGAAACATTATTGAAAAAACACTTTACGAAGACATTGTCTCTACATCCAACATTAAATCTTCTAATGTTCCGATGCTGAAACGGATTCTCTGGCTGATCGCCACATCTCAACCATTTGAGCCGAATCTTGTGCGTATTTCCAATAACCTGAGAGTTTCAAAGCCAACTCTTTACGGATACCTTGACTATTTGGAGCGGGCAGGTCTCTTATCAGGTGTTATGCCTGAAGGCTCCGGATTCAAGCTCGTGCGTAAACCCGTTAAAATTTATATTGAAAATACAAACCTGCTCAGAGCAATCGCAGGAGAATTGAGCAGGGAAGACCCTGTCGGAACACTGCGCGAAACATTTATTCAGCATCAGTTGATAAGCGCCGGCCTGCAAGTGCGCATTCCGGGTCGAGGCGATTTTTTGGTAGAGGATAAGTATCTATTTGAAGCAGGCGGTCGTCGTAAGGGGAAAAAACAGATAGCAGGAAAAGAAAATGCATACATCGTAAAAGACGATATCGACGTGGGCTTTGGCAATATTATCCCCATGTGGTTGTTCGGTTTTTTATATTAGGGGCTTGTAAAAGACATCCCCTTTATCCCTCCTGAAAGCCGGTTGAAATGAAAAAATGTCCTTGTTGCAAAGCCACTTGAAATTTCTATTTTAAAACTTTTTCAAGAACCTATAACCGGTGTTCGGGGCATTAAGACGTCAATATGACTAACAAAAAAGTTGCTTTTTTAGAGCATATAATCTTATATTATAGAAACAGGTAATGCATATTTGATCATAGTTCCAGGGAGATTAAAATAAAGCAAACTGATATTCAAGGGGATTCTACACATGCGAACCGAGAGTATGAAACAGGAAGCCTATCGCATATTGGACAATCTGTCGGATAAAGCAACATGGGATGATTTGATGTATAAGATCTATGTTCGTCAGACGATTGAAGCGGGAATAAAAGATAGCGATAAAGGCCGAACAGTCGATGTCAAGGAAGTGCGCAAAAGATTTGGACTGACCAAGTGAGAGTTCACTGGACAGAGAACGCCATTGGGCAGCTTGTTAATATTTACGAATATATCGCCATCAATTCTCCAACCTATGGCAAACGGATGGTGGATAGAATCACCCGACGTTCCTAACAAATCGCTATTCATCCCCTCTCCGGTCGCAAAGTACCGGAATATGAAGCCGAGGACATCCGGGAACTGATCGAAATGCCATATCGGATCATTTACCGGATTAAACCGGGTCAAATCGATGTATTGGCGGTCATTCACGGCGCACGTCTACTGCCGGATGAAATTTAAAAAAAGAGATACTTTCTGCAATTGATATTTTGGTGATCCAGCCAAAAGATCCGTCTGCCTTGGCAAAGGTTGTCATAAGAATTTTAAATGACAAAAAGCTTGCAAGGTCTATGGGATTATCAGCAAGAGAGAAAGTTGAGCAGGAATTTTCCGTTGAAAAAATGGTTATAGAAACTGAAAAGGTTTATATGCCTCTCCTGAAAGCCAATTAGAATGAAAAATTGTCCATACTGCAAAGCCACTGGAAATCTCTATTTTTAATCCACAGATTTCGCAGATTACACTGATTAGTCAGCGGCTTGCCGTGGGGTCCTTCGCAAGGAAACCGATTTCTTAATACCGCGGGAGAACGAGCCGTGGTTAATGCTTGAAGCTAATTTTTCCCGTTCGACAATAGATTATTTGACAAATTAATTTTATATTGGTATGAATTACTTATTCAGAAAGACGGAGGTATAAAATATGAAAATATCTGAACGAGGGCAAATTACTATACCCAAGCAGCTTCGCAATCAATTTGGTATGTATAAGAATGTTGAGATCCAAATGATTTCGTCGAAAGAAGGTATTCTAATCCAAAAACAAAGCCGTGGCAAACATCCTGTTGATTTGGTATATGGAATTCTAAAAAGGCCATCTGATACTGATACATATATTGAAGAGGTCAGGGGAAGATGATTACCGCTGTTGATACCAACATTCTCTTAGATGTCTTTCTGCCGGACAAAAAATTTGCTTCAGGCTCTTCGGAACTTTTAAAATCAGCATATGACGAAGGGGCGTTGGTCATTTGCGATATAGTTTATGCTGAACTTGTGCCTCAGTTTGAGAAAAGATCCATGCTGGACAGCACTCTATCAACCATAAGTGTGTCCTTGTCATCTATAGATAAGGACGTTGCATTTCTTGCCGGGGAAAGATGGAAAGTTTATAGAAAGTCTGGTGGGAAAAGAAAACGAATCATTACAGATTTTCTTATTGGAGCTCACGCTATGATCAAGGCAGAGCGTTTTCTTACACGCGACAGGGGTTTCTACAAATCTTACTTTTCTGATATTAGAATATTTTCCCTGTAAGCGGCTAACCTGCTTTAGTTGGGCATTCCAGTTAAATGAGTATTATCAAAAAAAGCTTGATCGGGCTGTTGATGGTGAAGAGGGCTAAATCTTGAATATTTTATTTGTTTCCGATGTTTCTATCGCCGAGGTAATTGGCGGGGCTGAAAGAGTTCTGTTTGAGCAGAGTACCATTTTGCAGAAGAGGGGTCATGATGTTCATGTCCTGACCCGCAAATTACCGGAACATAAATCAGATCATCAGGTTATTCAGGGAGTTAATGAATGGAGATACGATGTTGATCAGAGCCATTCTTTTTCTTTTATCAAGTCCACTTTATTGAATTCCAAAAGACTTTTTGAATCACTTCAAAATCAATATTCCTTTGATGCAATAAATTTTCATCAGCCCTTTTCCGCTCTTGGCGTAGTTCGTTCTCCTCTAAGTAAAAAAATAAGAAAAGTTTATACGTGCCATTCATTTTCTTTTGAAGAGTATCAATCGAGAAATCCGAAGCCTGAGGGTGTTGCAAGAAGGATTCCCTGTTTTTTGAATATTCAAGCACGAAAATTTATTGAAAGAAGAGTCTTGAAAGAATCAGATCGAATTGTTGTTCTCAGCCGGTTTACCAAGGAGCGATTGCAGCGTGCCTATGATGTTTCTTCCGCAAAAATTACAATTATCCCTGGAGGAGTTGATCTTGAGCGATTTCATCCATCTACCGAAAGAACAAAAATAAGGCAGCGTTTGAATGTTCCGGAAGATAGAGTAATTTTGTTTACGTTGAGAGATTTAGAGAATAGGATGGGATTGGAAAATCTGATCCATGCTATGCGAAAAGTTGTTGAAAAAATATCGGACGCTTACCTTGTGATTGGTGGGCATGGTCCACTCAAAGAGCGTCTTTTTTCATTGAGTAAAGAGTTGAGACTTGATTGGTCTATCAGGTTCGCCGGCTTTATCTCAGAAGCAGAACTTCCTGATTATTATCGCATGGCCGATATTTTTATTCTTCCTACATTGGAATTAGAGGGGTTTGGCTTGATTACTCTTGAAGCACTGGCATCAGGTGTTCCCGTTTTAGGAACACCGGTTGGCGGGACGGTTGAAATTTTGAGTCGGTTCAATCCAAGATATCTCTTTAAGGATACAAGTTCTGAGGCGATGGCGGAATTAATAATTAAGACATGTCAGGAATTTAAAGATAATCCCAAACTCTGGCAGGATGTTTCTTCGCAATGCAGGTTGTTTGTGGAGGAGAATTATTCCTGGGAAAAGAATGTTGATCTTTTGGAGAAATTAATCGCTGGAGTTGCATCATGATGAGAATCATAAAAGAAATACCTGTTTTGCTGTACCATAATGTTGGCAATTATCCGAAGGTTTTGATGGAGGATGGTCTGCTGCCTGAAACTTTCAGGCAGCAGATGAAATTTTTTTCAGAAAATAACTATAATATCGTAACGCTGGATCAAGCGTTGGGCCACCTTGCCGGGCGTGATAAATTGCCTCCAAAATCTCTTGCACTTACTATTGATGGCGGGTATCGAGATGCCTACACGGATGTATTTCCTGTTTTAAAAACCCATAATTTTCATGCAACATTTTTTATTATGCCCGAATGTATCGGTGGTGAAAGGAAGATTAAAGGGACGTCTATACCGTGCTTAAATTGGGATGAAGTAAATGAAATAGCAGAGAGCGGCATGGAGATAGGTTTGCTGGCCTATGAAAGCAGAGGAATCAAGGGTCGTTATGATGAGGACTCCGTGAAACAAAGCATCTTCAATTCATTGAAAATAATGAAGGAAAATTATAATGGGGATGTTCGATTCTGTGCGTTTCTGGCCGGAGTACCGAAAAAACCTCTGTGGGATTTTTTAAAAACCAGGAAATTCCAGGCGGTTTTTACGCAGTGCCCTACAAATCAACGTTCCAGTCTATCCGGTATCGGAAGAATACAAATTGATGATGATGACCACAATATCTTTTTAGCCAAGATTTCTAAAATATATCTCTTTTTCAAAGATAAACGTTCCTGGAAATATATTCGCAAGTATAAAGTTGACAGACTGGCCCATCGAATATCGGAGACAGTGAATGCGATTAGAGGGGAATAAGGACTGCTTAATAAGGGATAACATGAGCCAGCGATTTGCTGGTATTCCAATTATATGGAAGGATAATGTTGTTGGAAAAGATAAAGGTTGCACATATCATCACTCGCCTGGATAAGGGTGGGTCTGCCGAGAATACCCTTTTGACTGTGAGGGGTCTTGGCAGAGAGATGTATGATGTCATTCTGGTTAGAGGGCTTTCCGTTGAGTCAAATATGGCGGAAGATGAAGCCAGGGCTGTAGATGAAATCGTAAGAGAGGCAAAAAGGGAAGGGATCAGCATCATAACAATTCCAAGCCTTATAAGGAGAATTCACCCTTTTTATGATTTAAAGACATTTTTCGCCCTGATTAAAATCCTGAGACGTGAGCGCCCAGATATCGTCCATACCCATACCTCCAAGGCCGGCATTCTGGGAAGATGGGCGGCATTTTTTGCAAGAGTTCCGGTCATTGTTCACACGCCACACGGCCACGTATTCTGGGGCTACTCCGGCAGGTGTAAGACTTCATTCTATATTGTTCTTGAAAGATTGACGGCCTGTATTACAGATAAAATTATCGCGCTTACAGAGCAGGAAAAAAAGGATCATCTTCATTTCCGTATTGCCTCTGAGGATAAGTTTTCAGTGGTTCACAGTGGCGTTGATCTGGATAGATTCTCCAATACTTCTGTTGATTCTGCGGCAATGAAAAGAAGGCTGGGGATTCCCGATGGCAATCTTGTTGTTGGTACAACCGGCAGGCTCACGCATGTAAAAGGACATAGATACTTGATCGAGGCGGCAGAGAAAATTGTTAGTTCCAGGCCGGATACAACCTTTGTATTGTTGGGCGATGGTGAGCTTTCAGGCGAACTCAAAAGTATGACCTCCATGCTTGGCATAGAGGAAAATGTAAAATTTTTGGGTTGGCGGCCGGATGTGGCAGAGGTAATGTCAATATTTGATATATTTGTTCTGCCTTCGCTGAATGAAGGGATGGGAAGGGTGCTTGTTGAGGCGATGGCTCTGGGAAAGCCGATTGTGGCGAGTAATGTGGGTGGAATTAGAGATCTGGTTGTTGATGGGAAGAATGGTTTTCTTGTTCCAGCAGGAGATGTTGAAACCATGGTTGTTAAGATTAATAATCTACTGGAAAGTATGGAAAAAAGAGAAAAGATGGGGGAATGCGGTAAGGACCGAGCTGTCAATTACAGTTCAGGCTTAATGGTGAAAAAGATTGATCAATTGTATCATGAAATGTTATAATAAAAATATAGTATAAAAGCTATAATTGATGAACTCGCAAAAGAGTCATACACTAAGTCATTGCAAGGAGTACAACGACGAAGCAATCTAATAAATACAGGCGGTTATCTTGCAGGAGATTGCTTCGCTTCGCTCGCAATGACAAGTTCTTCGACTTTTTACGAATTCATCATAATTGTTAGTGAAGTAAACAATTCAGAAAGGAGGGTCTGGCAATGAACGATGATGGATTGGGGAAAATATTTATAAGACATCTTGTTATGGCGATTCCGTGGGGTTTGATTTTTCTTTTAGTGTTAATTATAGCAGCGGCAGGTATTAAGCAGCAGGTAAAGGAAGGCGTTCAATACGCGGTAAAGGCATCAATTCAGGAGAGCGCAGCTCTTGCCTTTGACTGTTGCACAATTACTGCTGTAAAAAAGAATGTTAAGGAAGGCATTGAGTTTGTGGCAAAGACTGCCAGGAAAGAGGTTAAGGGATTTCTGAACGATCCGCAGGTTAAGCAGGATATCAAAGAGGCTCTTGAATACAGTGGTGAGAAGTTAAGAAAATAAGGCGGGCATTATGATCGTAGCGGTGCATCAACCGCAGTATTTACCGTGGCTGGGCTATTTCGATAAGATCAACAGAGCTGATATCTTTGTTTTGCTGGATAATGTTCAATTTAAGAAGAATGAATGGCAGAACCGGAACAGGATTAAGACTGCAAATGGCCGGCAATGGCTGACTGTTCCGGTTTTGTACAAATATCCTCAATTGATAAACGAGGTGGAGATTAACAACAAAGATAAATGGCAGCACCGTCATAGGCAAGCGATAATCTCAAATTACAAAAAGGCCCAATACTGGTTTTTGCTTGAAAAATTTTTTGAAGAAATATTTTTATCGAACTGGCAGTATATTTCTCAATTGAATATTCACGTGGTGAAGAGGCTTGCCGAATTGTTAGGCATTACGACACCCATACGTGTTGCCTCCGAGCTTGGAGAATTTCCTGAAGATCCGGATGAAAGGCTGATTGCCCTGGCAAGGCATTTTAATGCAGATACATATCTGGCGGGAGGCGGTGGAAAGGGATACATGGATATGGAGAAATACACCCAAAATGGCATAAAGGTCATTTTTCAGGAGTATGAACATCCCGTTTACGATCAGCTCTTTGGCGCATTTGAGCCGTTTATGTCGGTTATTGATTTGATTTATAATCATGGAGAAAAGAGTCTTGAAATATTGATGGCGTCGTAAAAAGTCCCATCTACTGCGTTGCAGTGATTTTTCAGACTCTCAACATACTATATGTATGCCTTCGATCCTGAAAAATCACTACGCCTTGTATATGAAACTTTTTACTTAGCCATCTATAATTAAATTCGTGACTTTTTGAGAAGTTACAGTGTTAAGTGTTAACAGCTTGATAAAACAGATAAAGGTGAATCATGAAAATTCTTGCCGTAGGGTCTCATCCCGATGATATTGAAATTGGTTGCGCGGGCAATTTTTTGAAATACACCGGTTCCGGCGATGATCTGTATCTCATGGTTATGACGATGGGTGGAAAAGGGGGGGAGACAGAAATAAGAAAGGCGGAGCAGATCAGGTCCGCGGAGATTCTGAAGGCCACGGATCTGATCTGGGGCGGGTATGAAGACACACAGCTTACGCCCCGCATGAATGATATGGTTGCTGATATTGAAAAGCTTTTAAAGAAAATAAAGCCTGACTTCTTTTTTGTTAATTATGGTGACGACAGCCATCAGGATCACAGGGCGCTATCCAAAGCCGCTGTCTCCGCTTCACGATACATAAGGAATGTCCTTTTTTATGAAGTGCCAACCACTCAGAATTTTTTGCCCTCCGTGTTTGTAGATATCGGAAGTACAATAGATGGTAAAATAGACGTTCTGCTGGCCCACGAATCGCAAGTTGCAAAGACAAATATTGAGGGATTGTCCATAGTTGATGCCGCGAGATCCACGGCGGTCTTCAGGGGAATTCAGGGAAGGGTTCATCTTGCGGAGGGGTTCGTACCGCTTCGGTTGTTTATGAATATTTAATCCACAGATTTCGCAGGTTACACGGATTACTCTTCGAAGAAACACAAGAGATAGTTGCCTCGATTGGTTATGGAAATATGATTACTCACTCAAAACCAACTCTGGACATAGATGATTACAGGAGCGTTATGGATGTCCTGGAATCGGGCCGGCTTGTTCAGGGCGAACAGGTCGCGGGGTTTGAGGATGCTCTTTCCTCTTTTATCGGCGTCAAAAGTGGTGTTGCCGTCAGTTCCGGCACGGCGGCCCTCCATCTTTCACTTCTTGCCCTTGGAGCAGGGAAGGGCGATGAGATTATTATCCCGAGTTATGTCTGTTCCGCCCTTCTAAATGCGGTCATGTATGTAAATGCCGTGCCGGTTGTTGTGGATATTGACCGATCCACGTTCAATATCGATGTCGATGATCTGAAAAAGAGGATAACAAAAAGGACAAAGGCGATCATTGTTCCCCACATGTTCGGCCTTCCGGCGGATATCGATGAGATTGTGTCGCTGGGTATCCCTGTCATTGAGGATTGCGCCCAATCCGCGGGGGCGAAATACCGGGGCCGATATACCGGCAGTTTCGGTGTCTGTTCCATATTTTCTTTTTATGCCACCAAAATGCTTGCAACCGGCGAGGGGGGGATGATTTTGTCGGATGATGACAGGCTTGCCGGGATTGTAAGGGATTTGCGGGACTATGACGAAAAAGACGGCTATTCGGTGAGATATAACTACAAGCTGACCGATATGCAGGCGGCGCTGGGCATAAGCCAGTTGAAAAAGCTTCCATCTTTTATTGAGAGAAGAAAAAAGATTGCCGGTCTTTATGACGGAAGCCTTAGAGATATCTCCTTTCCGGTTGCCGCAATTCCGGAAGGCAGAGAACATATATATTACAGGTACGTCTTGTCTCTTAAAGATTCATCCGGATTTATGAAAGAGATGCTGAATCTGGAGATTGGGTGCAGAAGGCCTGTGTTCAAGCCGCTGCACGAATATCTCGGCCTGTCCGGATACCCTGGTACCGAGGAGGCGATGGCTCGGACGGTATCCATCCCGCTTTATCCTTCGTTGAAAGATGAAGAGGCGCGCAAAATTGCCGGCGGCATCGTGGACAGGCTGAAAGATGAAAGCGGAGAGCGAAGAGCATAGAGCGGAGAGCATAGAGCAAAGAGCGAGGAGCAAAGTGAAAAATGAAGTCAAAGTTGAAAGAGCAAAAGAGGAAAGAGAAAAGAAAAAAACGAGCTCAAAGCTGAAAGGGAAGGGCGATGTTTGATTCTGATTTTCCAGGGATATCATTCAGGCGCATTGTCTGGTGTGTTTCTCTTGTTACTTTTGCCGCGCTTTTTCTTCCGTGGTCTCGCAGCCATTTTACTGATTTGGGTCTGAGATGGCTCTATATCCTTCTGTTTTCTTTTTCTGCTTCAGCTATATTGACTCCGATGATGCGGCTTATTGCCCTGAAATTAAAGATTGTTGATGTGCCCGGGGGACGGAAGATCCATGAAAAACCTACGCCCCTTCTGGGAGGTGTCGCAATCGTTGTGGCCTTCATTGCTGCACTTCTGGCGAATATGGTTCTGGAAAGGGATGTTGTTTTACTGCTCTGTGGAGGGGTTGTTGTTGCCCTGATGGGGCTGGTGGATGATTGGCGCGGTGTGTCGGCCAGGTTAAAGCTGTTTGTCCAGATTCTTGTTGTTCTTGTTTTGATTCACTCTGGAATTGTATTGAATCTGTTTCCGCAGACCGTATGGGGATACTGGTTTAATGTTTTATTTACGATCCTCTGGATTATCGGGATAACAAACGCCATGAATTTCATTGACGGCATGGATGGACTGGCATCGGGAATAGGCGCTATCATAGCCATGTTCATGGGGATGGTGGCATTTCAGACCGGCCAGCACTTTATGGCGTGGCTTGCCATAGCCATGATGGGAAGCTGCCTCGGTTTTCTCCCTTTTAATTTCGGGTTAAAGAGGCCTGCTTCCATATATCTCGGTGACGCGGGGAGTACTTTTATCGGTTTTACGCTGGCTGTCCTGGCCATCAAGGGAGACTGGGCGGACAACAGCCGGATCGTATCCTTTTCAGCGCCTGTGCTGATTTTCTGGATTCTTATATATGATATGGCTTACATTACCCTGGAAAGGATAGTGACCGGCAAGGTGAAGAGTCTTAAGGAATGGATCGATTATGTTGGCACCGACCATATCCATCACCGGTTATATAGCCTTCTCGGCGATAAGAGAAAGGCAGTTTTATTTATATATTTTTTGTGCGCGACACTCGGTATCAGCGCTATAACCCTTCGCTATGCAAGGCCGATAGATGGCGTGCTCCTCGTTGTTCAAGCATTTTTAGTTACCATAATAGTATCTATCGCAGAATATTCAGGCCGTAATCGCTGATTTTATTTCAGCAATTCTAATTATGGAAATTGATCAAGGCGTAGGTTGGGTTGAGCGAAGCGAAACCCAACAAATTTAGGCCAATTCCTTATATAATCGTTATATAATCGTTGGGTTTCGTACCTCAACCCAACCTACAAAATGCTGTAAACCGTTAACTGTGAACTGTTATTATTATTTTGATACTGTTGACATTGTTTCATATCGAAGTTATTTTACAAGTTTGATTTTTTTGTAACACTTTCACGTAAAGGAAAAATATCTTATGATCAAACTTGATTTTAATAAGCTGGGCGGTCTTTTGCCGGCTATAGTTCAGGATTATAAAACAGACGAAGTACTGATGCTTGCCTTTATGAATGAAGAAGCATGGGAAACCACCCTTTCGACAGGCAAGGCTACTTATTACAGCCGCAGCCGTAAGGAATTATGGGTAAAGGGCAAAACATCAGGAAATATCCAGATTGTAAAGGAAATCAGAATCGATTGTGATAATGATACCGTGCTTTTAAAAGTTGAGCAGATCGGCGGAGCTGCGTGTCACATGGGATACAGGAGCTGTTTCTTTAAAAAGATTGAACATGGGTCGATCAGAATTATTGGAAAGCCTGTATTTGACCCGAAAGAGGTATATAAAAAATGAAAACAAAATTAAAATTAGGCATTCCCAAGGGGAGCCTGCAAAACGCTACAATTGCGCTTTTCAAGCGCTCAGGTTGGAAGATTAATGTTAACGGCAGGAGCTATTTTCCGGAAATCAACGATGATACAATAGAATGCGCCATATGCAGGGCTCAGGAAATGTCACGTTATGTCGAGAGCGGAACCCTTGATGCAGGGCTTACCGGCAAGGACTGGATAGCGGAAAACAGTTCCGATGTTCACGTTATATGCGACCTTGTTTATTCTAAGGTAAGCGCTCGGCCTGCGCGGTGGGTTCTTGCGGTTCCTTATGATTCTCCAATCAAGACAATTGAGGATCTTCAAGGAAAGAAGATAGCGACTGAGCTGGTGGAATTTACAAGAAGATATTTTAAAGAGCGTGGGATCGATATAACCGTTGAATTTTCGTGGGGAGCGACCGAGGCAAAGGTTGTTTCCGGGCTTGCGGACGCAATTGTTGAGGTTACAGAAACCGAAACCACCATAAAGGCGCACGGCCTTCAAATTATCCATGAATTGATGCAGACAAATACCCAGCTTATAGCAAATCACGATGTCTGGAAGGACACTAAAAAGAGAGAAAAACTTGAACAGATTGCTCTTCTACTTAAAGGAGCTCTTTTAGGTGAAAAATTAGTTGGACTTAAGATGAATGTTCCTGAAACGCTTCTTGAAAAGGTAGTGTCATTGCTTCCGAGTCTTAATGCTCCAACGGTCTCTCCTCTTTACCAGTCAGAATGGTTTTCGGTTGAGACCGTGGTTAGTTCAGACACAGTAAGGGAGCTTATTCCAAAACTGTTAAAAAGCGGCGCCGAAGGTATTATAGAATATCCGTTAAATAAGGTGGTATAGGGGATTAGCTTATTAGGCTGAAGGCTATTAGGCTATTAGGAAGGGATTAAGGTGTTAGGTGTTAAGTGAATTAAAGTGCCTAAAGTCATTGAGCATTTTTCAAAGGTCTTCAATAGTCAATGGGTTATAGTTTTAAAATCTTTGCGTCTTTGCGCCTTTGCGTGAGACATTTTGGAGCATGGATTAGGGATTGATGAAAAAAATGATTTCAAAGCGAACACAAGAGATGACCTCCTTTATTGTCATGGATGTCCTGGAAAAGGCTAATGAGATGGAACGACAGGGGATCCATATAATTCACCTCGAAGTTGGAGAGCCTGACTTTGATACTCCTGCGTGCATAAAGGAGGCTGCCTGCAAAGCTCTTAATGAGGGGCATACACATTATACTCACAGCCTTGGCCTGTTAGAGCTCAGGGAAGCTATATGCGAACATTATTTTGAGGCATACAAAGTATCAATAGATCCTAACCAGATCGTGGTATCTTCGGGCACTTCTCCTGCCATGTTTTTAATGTTTTCAGCGTTGTTAGAGAATGGCGATCAGGTTATTATCTCAGATCCGCATTATGCATGCTATCCCAATTATGCATGCTATCCCAATTTTATCAGGTTTGTGCAAGGCGAACCTGTGCGTATTCCTGTTTACGAAGAAGACGGCTTTCAATACAGACCCGAAGCCATAAAGGAAAAGATAACAAAAAAGACAAAGGGGATATTTATAAACTCCCCGTCAAATCCTACCGGAAACCTTTTATCGGAAAACCGCATGAAGGCTATTGCCGATCTTATTAAACCAGGTTCCTATATTATCTCGGATGAAATTTATCATGGACTGGTTTATGAAGGGAAAGAGCATTCAATCTTGGAATTTACGGACAAAGCCTTTGTGTTAAACGGTTTTTCAAAACTCTATGCCATGACAGGGCTCAGGCTTGGATACCTGATTGCGCCAAAACCGTTTATTCGACCAATACAAAAGGTTCAGCAGAACTTTTTTATTTCCGCCAATTCAATGATCCAGATGGCGGGCATCACCGCCCTCAAGGAGGCAGGTAAGGATATAGAGCGCATGAAGCATATCTATAATGAGAGAAGAAAATATATGATCCGCCGCCTTAAAGAGATAGGTTTAGGAATCGCGGTAGAGCCGACAGGAGCCTTTTATGTTTTTGCCAACGCAAAGCACATATCCGGTGATTCATACAAGCTTGCTTTTGATATCCTGGAAAAGGCGCACGTAGGCGTGACTCCAGGGATTGATTTTGGCGAAAACGGTGAAGGATATCTCAGATTTTCATATGCAAATTCCATGGAAAACATCGCCGAAGGAATGGACAGGCTGGAAAAATATCTAATGTAAAAAAAAATCTTACCACAGAGATCACAGAGCACACTGAGATTTTTTATCATCCGCCACCGTACTTTGGCGGACTCTGTGATCTCTGTGATCTCTGTGGTTAAAATGGCACTTCTTATTTAATATGAAAATAAAGTCTGCCGAATTTGTTAAAAGCGCTGTTAAACCGTCCCAGTATCCTCCTCCGGTTTTGCCGGAAATAGCTTTTTCAGGGCGTTCCAATGTCGGTAAATCCTCTCTGATTAATACTCTCTTAAACCGGAAACGTCTGGTAAAAACCAGCTCAACACCGGGGCGCACCAGGCTGATTAACTTTTTTGCCATAAACAATATTATATCGTTTGTTGATCTTCCGGGCTATGGATACGCAAAGGTTCCGGTATCTGTAAAAAAAAGCTGGGGCCCTATGATTGAAACATACCTTTTGACCAGGGAGACATTAAAAGGTGTTGTGCTGATCATGGACATTCGGCGCACACCCGGTATAGAAGAATTGGAATTTATTGCCTGGCTCAGCCGTTTTGGTATTCCGCCGATCCTGATACTGACAAAGACCGACAAACTTCCAAAGACAAAACAGATAAAGCAGCGGCTTGCCATAGCAGAAATACTTAATGTGGATAAAGATAGTCTGATCCTTTTTTCTATGAAAACAGGCCGTGGAAAAGATTATGTCTGGGATGCGGTTGAGAAATTATTATGATGTTAGAAGCTATTTCAAAACCCGTTTTGAAACAGCTTCTAAGCAGATGAGTAGAAGAGTAGTATGGAGTATAGATGGATATAAATGAGAAGAGTTCTGAGTTTAAATCCGGATTTGCAGCAATAGTCGGCGCTCCAAATGCAGGCAAATCGACCCTTTTAAACCATGTGCTTGGCGAAAAGATATCCATTACTTCCCAAAAGCCACAGACCACGCGCAACCGGATAATCGGGGTTGTGCACAGGCCGTCCTCGCAGATAGTTTTTATCGATACGCCTGGCGTACACAGGGCAACAACAAAGTTAAACATCAGGATCGTGGATACAGCCCTTTCAGCCCTTGGCGATGTTGATGTAGCACTTATTCTTGTGGATGTATCAAATCCGGATCCGGAGTCTGAGAGTTTTATTGTAAAGAGGCTTAAGAAGAAGAAAAGGGGAGTTATCCTTGCTCTTAACAAAATAGATCTTGTTAACAAATCCGTACTCCTTGCTGTAATAGATAAATGGGCAAAGGCCTATCCTTTTGATGCTGTAGTGCCGATTTCCGCAAAACATGGTGACCAGGTTGAAGAACTTCTTGAGTCTATGGAAAGACTTTTGCCGGAGGGACAGCCTTTATTCCCGGAAGATACTTTAACCGATATGCCGGAACGGTTTATTGCCGCAGAAATGATTCGGGAAAAAGTTTTTCGTCTTACAGGCCAGGAAATACCTTATTCCACAGCAGTTACAATAGATTCATTTTCAAAAAAGAAGAAGGGAGCGCTTGTAATAATCAATGCTACTATTCATGTTGAGCGTGCATCCCAGAAAGGAATCATAATCGGGAAAGGCGGGACCAAGCTTAAAAAGATTGGTGAAAGCGCCAGGAAAGAGATAGAACGAATTGCTGGAGCCAAGGTGTTTCTGAAGCTTTTTGTACATGTGCAAAAAGACTGGAGCAAAGACACCAAGGCGCTGAGGACTTTTGGTTACTGATGATTTTGTCATTTCATCCGTGCTTTGTAGCGGATAAGAATATAATATGCGCCGGGCGTAGTCCTGATGCTGATGATCTTGCCGCTATAAAGGCCGCTGATGCGGTAATCCTGCCCCAGGGTTGCTATAAATCCCTGTACGAAATGGCGCGTGGTAACTGCGCAAATGTCTTCCCTGATTATGATGCAAAATTTAACTATCCTGGTAAAATCGGTCAGATTAAGCTGTTTCAAAAAAAAGCTGTTGCTTACCCGAAAACCGAAACATTTTCTTCGACCGAAACTTATTTTTATCATTACGGAGAATTCTCAGGCCAATTTCCTTTTGATCTTCCCTTTGTGTTCAAGTTTGACTGGGGAGGAGAAGGTGAGACCGTTTATTTAATAAAGTCGCTTGAAGAGTTTCAGAGTGTTTTGCGAAAAGCAGCTATCTATGAAAGCACAGGTCAGGCAGGATTTTTATTGCAGAAATATATTCCTTCTCAAAACAGGACCCTCAGGGTTGTTGTTATAGATCGGAAGCTTATTTCCTACTGGCGCGTACAGAAAAGCGCTGAAGCTTTTTGTTCCAACTTATCAAAAGGAGCTGTTATAGATTTTGATTCTGATCCTGATCTGCAGGAGGCCGCTGTAACTTCGGTCAGGGAATTTTGCGGGAAGACAGGGATAAATCTGGCTGGTTTTGATATTATCTTTTCATCAGAGGCGAAAATTATAAAACCTCTTTTTTTAGAGATTAATTATTTCTTTGGCAGGAAGGGTCTGGGTGGATCTGAAAAATATTATGAATTGCTAATTCCGGAAATAAGAGCATGGATAAAGAGCCTGTGAAACCATTTGCAATCGATCTGGAAGAGAATGACATAAAGAGGGAACGGAGCAAGGCAAGAGAACTCAGAGCATCCCAGTGGTGGAAACGCCGCTGCGCAAAAGGAGTATGCTACTATTGCGGGCGTTCTGTCCCGCCAAAGGATCTGACCATGGACCATATTGTTCCTATAGCCCGCGGAGGAAGGAGCACAAAAGGTAACCTGGTTCCATCATGCAAAGAATGCAACAACAGTAAAAAGCAGCTTCTTCCCATGGAATGGGATCAGTACTTAAATGATGTCAGGGTAAAATCCGGCTCAAAAAATGATTGATTTTAAAACCCTTGCCCCCCCCGATCGCTGAGTTCTGGCTCCCCGCAAACAGGCACAATCAGCTTGACACTCCTGTGGTTGTTTGATATTTTAATATATTCCATAACTTCCTTTTTTTATTACAGTTTTTTATTCATGATGCCTTGAAATGGACAGGCAAATATATGAAATATTCCGGTTTAAGTGTTTTTAAGAGTCTGTTTGAAAAGTATTAATTCTACTGCAAAAGCGGGAGAGCGGGCCCTGTTTCCGCTATTTAATTCCAAATGACACGACAAACATCTCTTCCTTTCAAGTTCGAAGCCGGTAAAGACAAAGCGCCTTTTCATGCCGACCTTGCCCTGTTAGGTGAATTCTGCATCGGCCTGGGCGTTAACGATTGGGTTGACAGGTATTTGCCGAAGCCCGGCAGCGGCGCGGGTTACAAAGCAAGCGAATATATTTTTCCATTGATTTTAATGCTAAGCGGTGGTGGCCGCAGCCTGGAAGATATAAGGATTATCCGGGATTGTGCAGGGTTGCGAGAGACATTGCCTTTGAAGAGGGTGCCGTCGTCAGATAGAATCGGAGAATGGCTGAGAAAAGTGGGAAATGCCGGAGGTTTATCAGGGCTTGAGCGGACAAATAGTAAGCTGATAAAGCGCTGCCTGAAATATGTCAATATAAATAACTATACATTGGATATTGAGGCTACGGTTATTGAAGCGGAAAAGGAATCGGCAAAGATCACATATAAAGGATTCAAGGGGTATATTCCGGCACTTGGTTGCTTAGCGGAAAACGGTTTGCTGATAGGTGATGAATTTCGAGAAGGGGATGTGCAGATAGGTGAAGGAAATCTTGAGTTTATTAAACACTGCATAAAACAAATGCCGGGAGGTAAAAGGGTTGGACGGTTCAGAGCGGACAGAGCTTCCTGCCAGGCAGATATTATAAACTTTTGCAAAAAAGAGAATATCGGGTTTGCTATAGGATGTTATATTGATGAATCTGTTTTAAGGGTAATACATTCTATACCGGAGTCGAGATGGAGTTCTTATAAGGATGGATCTATTGCCAGCACAACACATTCCACGAACACGGCAGAAGAAGCATTTCGGCTTATCGTAGAACGCAGGCCATATCAGAGGAAGATGTTTGAAAAAGAAAATATTGAAGTAAAGTATAATGCAATTGCAACAAATATAAAAGGCTCAGCTATAAAAACATTGAAATGGTATAATATGCGCAGCGAAAGCATTGAAAAACGGATAAATGACCTTAAGGTCGGTTTTGGTATGGAAAGGATGCCTTGCGGAAAAAGCTATGCAAATGCGGTATTTTTTAGAATTGGCGTGTTAGCGTACAACACATACCGGTTGTTTTTGATAAAGACTTTAGGCAGTTCATGGTACAAATACGAGACCCGGAAAGTAAGGAAGAGATTGCATCAAAGTGTCATGGGCAGGAGGTCAGTAGGCAGTAAGCAGAAGTCGGAGCAATCATCAATCATCAATCCAAACTGGCCCATGTAAAATCTGTATTGACAGCAGCATAAAGTGTATGCTAACAAAAAAATAAGTTGTTGACACCTAACATCTGATGAATTCGTAAAAAAATCGAATTTATCAATAATTATCATAAATTTTTAAGGTAGTTAATTATGCGGAGAAAAATAACTTTTTTCATATTGGGCGCTTCAGGTTCTCCTGTTAAGCAGAAAACTGTTTCAAAGTCTTTTTTAGGATTTTTGGGCATTTTTGCTTCAGCCTGCATGATATTTTTTAGTTTTGTTGTTTGTGATTATTATAATGTTAAAAAAACATTAATAAATATCAGAGGTATTGAGAGCGATATTGTAAGTCGAACGAATGAAATCGCTAATCAGCGCAAACAGATTAATAAGTTTGCGGATGAGATAAATTATTTAAAGACAAAACTGGTTGAATTAAATAGTTTTGAAAAGAAGATACGAATTATTGCTAATATTGAAAAAAACGATGACCAGGACAGTCTTTTCGGCGTTGGCGGGTCAATACCGGAAGATCTTGACACAAATGTTCCCCTTACAGAAAAACATAACAGCCTGCTGCGAGAGATGCATGAGCATACAAAGCAGTTTAAGGTTGCATCAACAGTTCAAGAGGAAGGGTTTGAGTCTTTATTGAAACATCTTGAAGATCAACGCAACCTTCTGGCTTCTACTCCCGCAATCCGCCCGGTAAAGGGATGGACATCATCCAGATTCGGGTACCGTAAATCCCCGTTTACAGGTCTTCGCGAATTTCATAGAGGGCTTGATATCGCTACCAGAAAAGGTACGTCTATAATTGCGACGGCTGATGGAATTGTAACATTTGCCGGGGTTAAAGGCTTAATGGGCAGGTTGATTGTAATTGATCATGGCCATGGAATGGTTACCAGATATGCCCACCTTGAAAAAACATTAAAAAAATGTGGCGAGTCTGTAAAGAGGGGAGATACCATTGCGCTGGTCGGTAATACAGGACGAAGCACAGGCCCCCATCTTCATTATGAGGTTCGTCTTAACGGAATTCCCGTGAATCCTGAAAGATATATCCTCAACTAAATATTCTTTTGCACTTTTTCTTTCCTTGTTGTATTCTTAATCGATATTTGAACGAAAAGCCAAAATAATGATTTGTTGGGTTCTGCCTTTTTGAAATCATATTTTTGTAAATATTTGATTTCAGGCTTTAGGCGAAACAACAAATCCGCAATCCGCAATCTAAAATTTTCCTGCAATGTGATCCAGCGGAATAAAAATAGGCTGTATGATGATGGCGCCTTTTTACCACCCAGGCTACAGGTTGCCGATTATCATAATTACCAAAGAGGAATAATCGTAATATGGTTTTCAGTTTTTTAACAAAGGTTTTTGGAAGTAAAAACGAACGGGAGTTGAAAAAGTTTCAACCCATAGTCGAAAGGATTAACTCCCTGGAGCCGGCCATGCAGGCAATGAGCGATGAACAACTTGAAGGCCAGACCTTATTGTTCAAAGAACGCATTGAAAAAGGCGAGTCCCTTGAAGATATTTTGCCGGAAGCCTTTGCAACGGTCAGAGAAGCATCGGTGCGCACACTCAAAATGCGGCATTTTGATGCGCAGCTTATTGGCGGGATGGTTCTTCACAGCGGCAAGATTGCTGAGATGAAAACAGGTGAGGGGAAAACTTTAGCAGCCACACTTCCGGTATATTTAAATGCTCTTTCAGGCAGAGGAGCGCATATTGTTACGGTGAATGACTACCTCGCAAGGCGTGATACTGAATGGATGGGGCAAATTTATAATTTTCTTGGTCTTTCGGTCGACAGCCTACTGCATGGCATGGATGACGCAGAGCACAAAAAGGCTTATAACGCAGATATTACTTATGGAACAAATAATGAGTTCGGCTTTGACTATTTACGAGATAACATGAAATTTGACAAGAGCTCAATTGTCCAGCGTGAACTCAACTTTGCGATAGTAGATGAGGTGGACAGTATATTGATTGATGAGGCAAGAACACCGCTTATCATATCCGGTCCAGCCGAAAAATCGACCGATCTTTATTACCAGATCAATAGGATAATACCGAAACTTACGCGTGAAGAAGATTATAAAATTGATGAGAAGGCCAGAACAGCGGTTCTGACCGATGAGGGAACGGCAAAAGCTGAAAAGGCGCTTAAGGTCGACAACCTGTATGACCCTAAATGTATAGAACTTCTCCATCATACTAATCAGGCTTTAAAAGCCCATACCCTTTTCAAGAGAGATGTCGACTATATTGTCAAGGATGGAGAGGTGATTATCGTAGATGAATTTACAGGCCGTTTGATGCCGGGACGTCGTTACAGTGAAGGATTGCACCAGGCGCTGGAAGCGAAGGAAGGCGTAAAGATAGAAAACGAGAATCAGACACTTGCCACGGTCACCTTTCAAAATTATTTTCGAATGTATAATAAACTTGCAGGGATGACGGGCACGGCTGATACTGAAGCGTCTGAATTTAAAAAGATTTATAATCTTGATGTGGTTGTTGTGCCCACAAACCAGCCCATGATAAGGACCGATTTTCCGGATGTTATATACAAGACCAGGAAAGAAAAATTTGAAGCAGTGATGAATGAGATAATAGAACTGAATGAAAAAGGGCAGCCGGTACTGGTGGGTACAATTTCCATTGATGTTTCGGAAGATTTCAGCAAAAAATTGAAAAAGAAAGGCATCAAACATACAGTGCTCAATGCAAAAAACCATGAAAAGGAGGCCGAGATTATTACCATGGCAGGCCAGAGAGGGTCGGTTACTATTTCGACCAACATGGCCGGCCGAGGAACCGACATAGTTCTTGGCGAGAGTGTAACTGAACTTGGAGGACTCCATATAATCGGCACGGAAAGACATGAAAGCAGGCGTATCGACAACCAGCTCAGAGGCCGGTCCGGAAGACAGGGAGACCCTGGATCATCCCGTTTTTATCTTTCACTTGAGGACGACCTTTTGCGGATATTCGGCGGAGAGCGGATGACAGGGATTATGGAAAAACTGGGCATGGAAGAGGGGGAGCCTATTGAACATAACCTGATCAGCAGGGCAATTGAAAATGCGCAGGCAAAGGTTGAGGGACACAACTTTGATATTCGGAAGCAGCTTATAGAATATGATGATGTTATGAACCAGCAGAGGGAGGTTATATACAGGCAGCGCCGTGAAGCCCTTGAAGGGAAAAACCTGAAGAATTCCATTTTGGATATGATTTGCGAACAGGCCGAAAATATTGCAGATATTTTTGCGGATGAAAAGACTTTGCCTGAAGAATGGGATATGGAAGGGATTAATGAATCTGTGTTTAAACAGTTCAACTTTTTTCTTAATAAGATTGATGATGATACATTGGATGGATTGACCAGGGAGGGACTGGCTCAGTTGATTTCAGACGCAGCCACCAGCGTATATGATAAAAGGGAGGCTCAGATAGGGGCTGAAGATTTCAGGAATCTGGAGAGGGTTGTCGTGTTGCAGACTGTGGACAACCTGTGGAAGGATCACCTCCTTAGCATGGATCATCTGAAAGAGGGCATTGGCTTAAGAGGCTATGCTCAACAGGATCCTCTGATTGTTTATAAAAAAGAAGGATTTGAGATGTTTCAGGACATGATCTCCAGGATTAAGAAAGAGACTGTTGGGATCTTGTTCAGAATTCAGATAACAGAGCCTGAAAGTATAGATGATTTAAGGCGGCCGGAGGAGCAGAAACTTGTATTTTCAAGCGGGGATGATGTAAAGAAAAAACCGGTCAAGCGAGCTGAAAAAAAGATTGGTAGAAACAGCCCGTGCCCATGTGGAAGCGGAAAGAAATATAAAAAATGCTGCGGAAGATAGGGAGCAGGGAGGATAGACAACAGAAGTCAGGGGTCAGAGGTCAGAGGTCGGAAGAAAAAGAAGGTTAGAAGGTTAGAAGTCGGAAGAAAAAGAAGGTCAGAAGGTTAGAAGTCGGAAGAAAAAGAAGGTTAGAAGGTTAGAAGGTTAGAAGGTTAGGAGGTCGGAGGTCGGAGGTCGGAGGTAGGGGCTGGTCCCCGTGCCTGCCCAATTCAGGGATTGGAAGTTAGAAAGAGGATAGAGGCGGGTTTAAAACCAGCCAGTACAAAGCTATGGGTAAATGCAGTTCTGAAGCAGATGAAAGCGTATTTTCAGAAACCCTGGATGAGATCAAAGAGCCATCCATGTACAGGGTGTTGATTCATAATGATGATTATACCTCTATGGAGTTTGTTGTTGAAATCCTTGTATCGGTATTTAATAAACCGCTTGAAGATGCTATAAATATTATGCTGAAAGTCCACAGGGAAGAGATCGGACTTTGCGGTGTTTATATATATGATGTTGCTGAAACAAAGGTTGGTACGGTTGAGACGCTGGCAAGGGGAAATGGTTTTCCGCTTAAATGTTCCATGGAGAGAGATTAGGCTATGATAAGTAAAGAACTAAGCGCAACTCTCGGTTTTGCGATCAGAGAAGCCAAGGCAAGGCGTCATGAATATGTATGTGTAGAACATGTTCTTTTTGCTATTTTGTACGATAGCGCCGGCGCTGAAATTATTGAGAGTTGCGGCGGCAGCATCGAAAACCTGAACAATTCACTTGAGAAGTTTTTCAGCAAGCAGTTGAAAAGCATTTCCGAAGGAACAGAATATGTGCTCCAGCAGACAAACGGCTTTCAAAGAATAATCCAGAGAGCGGTTAATCACGTGCGTTCAGCAGATAAGCAGGAGGTTGCTGTTGGAGACATGCTGGCTTCCATTTTTCAGGAAAAGGATTCCCATGCCGCATATTTCCTGACAAAAGAAGGGATTACACGTCTTGATGTTTTAAGTTATATTTCCCATGATATTTACAGCGCGCCTTTTCAGGACAAACCCGGCGGATTTGTCAAAACCGGCAAGAGGGAAAAGAAAAAGATAGATCCCCTTGAGGCTTTTACGATAGATCTTGTAAAAAGCGCCTCCCTCGGGAAGTTAGATCCACTTATCGGCCGTGAACTTGAACTCGAACGCACCGTTCAGGTTCTCTGTAGAAGACGGAAGAACAATCCTGTATATGTAGGAGAACCGGGCGTTGGAAAAACCGCAATGGTTGAGGGGCTGGCTATAAAGGTACATGAGGGTTCTGTTCCTGACCTGCTCAAAGATGTCAGTATTTTTTCATTAGATCTTGGGGGACTTCTGGCCGGAACTAAGTTCCGCGGCGACTTTGAGCAGCGTTTAAAGGGGGTTCTCGCGGCGCTGAAGAAGAAAAAGAACGCCATTTTATTTATTGATGAGATTCATACTATTGTCGGGGCCGGGGCCACAAGCAGCGGTTCCATGGATGCGTCAAATATATTGAAACCGGCTCTTGTAACAGGTGAGCTGCGCTGCATCGGCTCTACAACTTATGAGGAGTTCAAGAATCATTTTGAAAAAGACCGCGCCTTATCCCGACGTTTTGAGAAGGTTGAAATTGCAGAGCCGACTGTTTCAGAAACCTGTAAAATATTAAAAGGCCTGAGATCCGTTTATGAGCAGCACCACGGCATTCTTTATACAGACCAGGCTCTTAAAGCCGCTGCTGAGTTGTCTGCCAAATATATTAATGACCGTTTTCTGCCGGACAAGGCAATAGATGTGATAGACGAGGCAGGGGCGTTTGTGAGGCTTTCCGGCCATTCCAGGCGAAAAAGGATCAATCCGTCTGATATTGAAAAAATTGTTGCCAAAATGGCGAAAGTGCCGGCCATGAGTGTGTCGACATCTGATAAGGCAACATTAGAGAATCTTGAAGACAGGTTGAAACAGGTGGTTTTCGGGCAGGATGCCGCCATTAAATCCCTTGCCACTTCAATAAAACGTTCTCGCGCAGGCCTTGGCGTTCCTGACAATCCTATTGGATCGTTTATGTTTACAGGTCCTACCGGTGTTGGAAAAACAGAAACAGCCAAACAGGTCGCAAAGGTTCTCGGTGTCCGGTTTTTACGTTTTGACATGAGTGAATACATGGAAAAGCATGCTGTTGCCAGGCTTATAGGCGCTCCTCCTGGTTATGTGGGTTTTGAACAGGGAGGACTTCTCACAGACGGTATAAGGAAGCATCCCTACAGCGTTTTACTTCTTGATGAAATTGAGAAGGCTCATCAGGATATGTATAATATATTACTCCAGGTTCTTGACCACGCGACCCTGACAGATAATAGCGGGAAAAAGGCCGATTTCAGAAAAGTAATTATTATCATGACTTCAAATGTCGGCACGAGGGAGATGGGTGTTAAGACAATCGGTTTTGGCGAATCGGAGTTTGATGATGAATCCAAAGGCAGAAAGGCGGTTGAAAAATTTTTCAACCCGGAATTCAGGAATCGTCTTGACGGAATAATTCATTTTAATTCATTAACGCCTGAAATTATGAAAAAGGTTGTTGATAAATTCATGGCCGAGATTAACGAGCAGCTTGCCGCCAAAAAGGTTTTTTTAGCCATTTCTTCCAGAGCCAGGACATGGCTGGCAAAAAAAGGATATGATCCGCAATATGGAGCAAGGCCGCTTTCCAGATTGTTGCAGACAGAAATAAAGGATATACTTTCCGAACAGATTCTTTTTGGCCGGCTTGAAAAAGGCGGCAAGGTTTCTATCGATCTCGAAGAGAACAGGTTGAGTTTTGTATATTGATGAAATAAAGTTTCCCCCGCCTCATCTTGCTCAAAAGGACGGTTTGTTAGCGGTTGGTGGTGATTTAAGTCAGGATCGTCTTTTGCTTGCCTATAAAATGGGTATTTTCCCATGGTATTCAGATTCAGAGCCTGTTTTGTGGTGGTCCCCTGATCCGCGTTTTGTACTTTATCCTGATGACATAAAGATTTCAAAAACATTAAAAAAAATTATACAAAAGGATATATTTCATATAACAGTTGACCAGGCTTTTAGTCAGGTTATAACATCCTGCGCCCGGATTCGGTTGCAGAATAATGAAGGAACCTGGATCGATAAGGATATGATCAAAGCTTACTGCAAGCTTCATGAATCAGGTTTTGCGCATTCAGTGGAGGCATGGCATGAAGGGGAGCTGGCCGGAGGATTATATGGTGTTTCCCTTGGAAGATGTTTTTTCGGAGAATCGATGTTTACACGAATCAGCAATGCTTCAAATGTGGCTTTTGTCTTTCTCGTGGAGTACCTTAAATCACTGTCATTTGATATGATAGACTGCCAGATTTCCTCAGAGCACTTAGTTCGTTTTGGGGCCAAAGAGATACCGAGAGAGCAGTTTTTATGTGAGCTTGAACAATTGTTGGAAGCGCCGACTAAAAGAGGCCGGTGGGGATAACAATTCTAAATTTTGAATTCTTAGTTTTGAATTAAAAAACACTAATACTTTTGCATTACGTAAGGCCATCGGCTACGCGAAACGAACAGTGGACTCATACATAGCCAACCTCAAAGCCGTGACACTTGGCATCGACCTCAAGATATTTCGCATGAACCGCCTTGGCATTCCACAAGACAGGATCGCAAAGAGATTGGGACAAAGCAGGGAGATAATCCATGACCATTTGGCAAAAATGGCAGAATTGCCCAATGTGTGTTACTGTGCAAAAAACACTTTAACATTAAGAGAAATATCGGGATGAAAGATTTAGTTAATCGTTTTAAAAGATATTTATCGGATACGCTTGGTATAACTGTCACGTTGTCGAAACCAGCGAATGTGGGATCGCTTCCTCATTTGAAAACGCCGGTAAGAGAAAACATATGGCTGAAAACTATGATTGATGAGTTGTCAGTTCGTGAAGCCGGCTTAACAGCCTTGGCATGCTATTCAATGTTGACTCCGCCCAAAAAACAGGTTTATGCAGCTTCCGCAAAAGAATGGAAAGCCATAAAGCGTAAATATCTTCATGACATTATTTCTTATCCGGATGAGGCAGGATATGAGCTGGAGATCTGGAGCTACTCTCCGGGTTTATTTGCAAATGGTAAAATAGTTGATTCATTTTCTCTATATCTAAGTTTAAAAGATATTAAGGATGAACGTGTTGAATCCGCCTTAGAAAAGATGATGGAAGGCATTGAATGGTAAGAGGACTTGATCTTTTCCGGGATTATTTCAAGGATTATACGGATAAATATATTCTGATTGGTGGAACTGCATGTGATTTAGCGATGGAAAGCATGGGTCTTAATTTCAGAGCAACAAAAGATCTGGATATTGAATTTACGGCTACTTTTTTTCAGAAATAATCGGTAATCTCAGAAAGATTTACAATCTTTAATGGCAAAGTCATGTTTGGCTTTTTTGATATGGTTGATCCAAAAAAAAATAAGGCTTGCGATTAAAAGGATGCATCAGGAAAAAATCCTACAAATTAGATAAATACTGAACACTCCGGCAGGGATATCAGCCATCTGCTCAACTACTTGAAGGTTCGCTCCCTCCATATCGCTCAGGATTATATAATTCTTGCCTTTTCATTAAAAACAGTGCAATATTAAGCTATTATAACAATCAAGAAACGATCTGTTAATATCAAATATTACTGATTTATGTTCTTAACATTTAATGGTTAACCCTCCATATTGAAGGAATAGAATGAAGCTTCCCGCCGCAAGCGGATGGGGTATTTAAAAGATCATAATAAATTGTATCATGACGGTACAGTTTAAGTGTGGATGACGAGTATTTGATAGCTTATCGTGGAATAGCGGGAGTACTACTTAAAAATTCTGAGGTTTTTCGTAACTTCTCAATAACCTCTGGCAGTAAACGTCATTCCCGTGAAAACGGGAATCCAGAAAACCCGTAAAACCGATGGATTCCCGCTTTCGCGGGAATGACACTTGTGAATATGACACCGAACTTTCAAAATTGCCGGAATTTATTGAGAAGTTACGGTTTTTCGCTATAACCATATAATTTTTTTAAAGATAATTTGATTTTGTTGTATTGAAGTGGAACTTGGTGTATAAAGTGATTTGAGCAAGCTCGTGACAAAAAGAAGGTTTCTTTTTAAAAAAAATTAATGTTCACCAGCATAGATGGAGATGAGGTTATGAGTCAGATGATAGAAATAGAGCTGTCAGAGGATGTGTTTCTGGCTATGCAGAAGGACCCGAAAGATCTGGCAAAAGAAATGCGCATTGCCGCAGCGGTCAAGTGGTACGAACTTGGCATGTTAAGCCAGGGGAAGGCCGCTGAAGTTGCGGGGCTGAGCAGGGCAGAATTCATAAATGGATTGAGCCGTTTTAAGGTTTCACCGTTTCAGGAGACAGCGGAGGAAATTCTTGAAAACCTGGAGGGATAACCCTTGATGGATAAAATCATTTGTGATGCTTCGCCACTCATTGTTTTGGCAAAGGCAGATTTGCTTGAGTTGCTGCCAAAACAATTCTCAGAAATTGTTGTGCCTCAAGCTGTAGTTGAAGAAATTCTTGCAGGGCCTTTGGACGATCCGATGCGGGGGTTGATCTCTAAAATAGAATGGTTGGAGCATGTTCGGATTGATCCGCCACTGTCGCCGATAGGGAGTTGGCAATTGGGGCGAGGAGAATCAGAAGTAATTGAGTATGCTCGGTTGCAACAGCATTGTGCAGTTCTAATGGATGATCGGGCCGCAAGGCGAGCCGCCTTTGCCATAGGCATCAAAGCTTACGGCACGCTGAGTATAATTGCAAGAGCAGCAAAACAAGGTAAAGTAGAGTCATTTCAAAAATCTGTGGAAGCCTTGAAAGCAGCCGGATTGTATTTGAAAGGCAATGTTATAGAAATGGTTCAGAAAGGCATTTACAAAAACAGGGTGTAAGAAAATCCAGATGGCATGTCCGCATTTTTACTTTTACTCCTGTTGCAGTATAACGACTTGCCTGAGAACAAACGGATGAACGTATACTGAAATTATCCCAACCCGCCGTGAGTTTATCTGTTAAATGCGATGAAAAAATCGCAAAATAAAATCAATAGTTACTTTTTAACGATATAAACTTATAAACTGAGGAACGTCCCATATATTCCGAATTGGAGGGATATCTGCGTTGGTTAAAAAAGAATAACAACCAGAGTTACCTTTATTTAACAAAGGCAGAACAATAGCATTAAGTGCGACGGCAAAAAGCCGCCGCGCCTTATGCTGACGAACCCACTATAAAATAACATGAGTGATAAAACGGAACTTAAAAAATATCCTTTATCCATCCGTAACTGGCCTGAAGATGATCGGCCGAGGGAAAAATTATTAAAGTATGGTGAACATGCTTTAAGCAACGCCGAATTGCTAGCTATTTTAATCAGGACTGGTACCACTGGTAAAAGCGCTATTGATTTGGGACGAGAGTTGCTGACTAAATTCAAATCATTACGTTCGATGAGCGGGGTTGACATATCGGAGTTTAAAGAAATTTGCGGGTTGAAGGATGCTAAAATCGCCCAAATAAAAGCTGCGATTGAATTGGGGCGGCGGATGATGAGTGAAGAAAAGGCGTTTCATGGCGTGGTAAAATCATCTGCTGATGTGGTGGAATTTCTGATGCCATTGATGCGGGATTTAAAAAAGGAGTTGTTCAAAACACTATTGCTGGATAAAGGCAATCGGATTTCTGAAGTAATTGATATTGATATGGGCACTATAGACCGAGTAAATCCGTCTGTGCGGGATATTTTAATGACGGCTTTAACGCATCAATCGCCTGCCATGATATTAGCGCATAATCATCCGTCTGGAAATATTGAGCCAAGCGAGGCGGATAAACAATTAACCAAGGATTTGGTAAAGGCGTCTTTGGCAATGGAATTGCGGATTTTTGATCATATAATCATCGGAGAAAATGCGTATTTTTGTTTTGCTGATGAAGGGTTGATTGAAGAATATGAAATAGAGGCAACAAAATAATTATGAGGAGTTAATCTGTGGCGACTTTGAACAAACGAGATAGAGAACGAATCATTAAATTACTGGAAACAGGCGAAGACCTGCCTTTGGATTATAAACATATTCTCTTTCCGCCTGAAAAAAAAGAATATGAATTGGTATATGCAGGCAAGGAGCGGGAGGAGGATATTTTAGCCGATACCATGGCAGTGCCCTTGCAGCCGATTAAAACCTTTGGCGTAAACGGCAACGTCTGGACAAATAAACTGATTTTCGGCGACAACCTGCAGGTCATGAAATCACTGCTGGATGACCCTGAAGTAAAAGGACAGGTGAAACTTATTTATATTGATCCGCCTTTTGCGACAAAACAAGAATTTAGAGGAAGTCAGGATCAGAAGGCTTATCAGGATAAGATAGCAGGTGCGCAGTTTGTAGAATTTTTAAGAAAGAGGCTGGTCTTTTTAAGAGAATTACTTGCTAATGATGGTTTGATTTACGTACATCTGGATCAAAAAAAAGGGCACTATATAAAAGTAATAATGGATGAAGTTTTTGGGGAATCTAATTTTTTAAATGAAATTATATGGAAATATGTCAAATTTCAAATGAGAAAAATGAATAGATTTGTTAAAAATTCAGACCGCTTACTAATATACTCCAAAACACCTAATTACAACTTTTATTCAATTACATATAAGCTAAAAGAGCCAAAGAAACTATTAAAGAAAGGGTGGGATAAGGAATTAGGAAGGATTCAAAATATTAAAGATGAAAATGGGAAAACTCAAAAAATTACAATCTATGATGAAAAAGTTGATGATGTCTGGAAGTTGCCATACATCGGAGCAACCGCCAAAGAGAGAATAGACTATCCTACTCAAAAGCCTGAGAAAGTATTAAAATGGGTTATCAAGTCCGCTACAAAAGAAAATGATTTAGCAATAGATGTTTTTGCCGGTTCAGGCACAACATTAGCAGTTGCCGAAAAATTAAACCGCCGCTGGATAGGGATAGATTGCGGCAAACTTGCCATTTATACCATGCAAAAGCGCATGCTCAATCTAAAAACCGAAATCGGCAATAAAGGCAAAAAACTAAAGCCAAAACCCTTCACCCTTTATCATGCTGGATTGTATGACTTTCCCAAACTCAAAAAACTGCCCTGGACGGAATGGCGCAAGTTTGCTCTGTTGCTGTTCAATTGCAGAGACAGCAGGCACACCGTTTCAGGAATTGAACTGGACGGCTACAAGGGCCGTTCCGATGTGCTGGTATTTGATTATCAAAAAGATGGCGGTGTGGTGCTGGATTACGGCTTTATTGATGACCTGCATTCGATGATCGGTTCCAAGTTAGGCAGTCATTTTTTCCTCATTGCCCCTGCCGCCAGCGTAACCTTTCTGGAGGATTATATCGATAAAGGTTCAGTGCGCTACTACATCCTGCGTATCCCCTATTCCATCATCAATGAACTGCACAGTAAAGATTTTGAAGCCATCAAGCAACCCATAGATGAAAGCCAGGTCAATGATACGGTGGATGCCGTTGGATTCGATTTTATTCGTCAACCCAAGGTTAAATGCGTCTACTCCATTGAAAAACCCAAAGATCAACTACTTGGATATGCGGTGGTTAAAATCAAAACATTCAAGAGTGAAGCCATGCTCAAAGGTGCCAGCCAGTTAGCCAATCGGGAAAGCCTCTCCACAATCATGATCGATTTTGACTATGATGGCGATGTATTCAATCTGGACAAAGTTTTTTACGCCAGCGATATTGAGAAAAATAAATGGAAGGTATTTTTACCTAAAGAAGAGATTAAAAAACAGATCATGATCATTTATCTGGATATTTACGGTAACGAATATCGGGAGATAAAGACATTACAGGATTTTACCAGTTCAAAAAAGGTTAAGAGAGGAGGCAAGTGATATGCTGGATCATCAACGCTTTCTCAACCAGGACCTTGTCTTAAAAGTCAGCAAGAATGTGAATCCTGCCGTTTTTGAAATAAACAAATATGAAGGATTTTTAGACGCCCTGTGTGGTGAGAGAGAATATCAAAAAACGTCTATTCGGAATACACTCTTTTACTTGTTGGGCGGCAATTATAAAGATTGCAGTGATTTGGCAGAGGAAAATTATCATAATAATGAAACGCTGCAAACCTTATACGGCTCATTTGAGCAGTTCAAAAAGCATTTGCAGTTTCCCAATAAATTTTCCTGTTCACTTGATTTGGCAACAGGAACGGGCAAGAGTTATGTCATTTACGGCATTGCCCGCATTCTGCTGGCTGAAGGCGCAGTGGATTATGTGCTGGTTGTCTGCCCGTCAACAACCATTGAAGACGGTCTTATGGAAAAGTTCAAACTGCTTTCAGGTGATGATACTTTGAGAAATCTATTGCCTGATGATGCGCTTATCAAAAATCCTCATATCATCAATGCCACCGAAAGCATTACCATAGGAACCATCTGTGTTGAAAACTGCCACGCACTTTATGAACATGTCAAGTCATCAATCCGTGAGAGTCTGGCAGAGAAAGGCAACAGGACGCTGGTTATCAATGATGAAACTCATCACGTGTTCAACCAGACAGGTAAATCATTTAAAAAATGGAAAGAGTTTCTGGTTGATGAAGATTTTGGATTCAATTATATCGTGGGCCTTTCGGGCACATGTTATAACAAAGATGAATATTTTACCGATGTCATTAGCCGATATTCGCTACGGGAAGCCATTGAACAGGGTTTTGTAAAAATTATCGATTACGTTGCCGAAGATTCATCTAATACGCAGGATGAAAAGCTTCAAAAAATCTATGATAACCATATCGAAAATAAAAACACAAAATATCGTTTGGTCAGACCGTTAACCATTCTAATAACCAAAGACATTCGGGTCTGTAATAAACTGACCAATGATCTCATTCGATTTTTGGCCGAAATAGAAGACATTTCAGAAGATGATGCCGCTAAAAAAGTATTGGGGGTGACGTCATCCCCAAAACACAAAGAGAATGTCCGCAAACTAAAAGATGTGGACAGGAAAGACAGCCCTGTAGAGTGGATCACATCCGTAAGTATGTTGACCGAGGGGTGGGATGTCAAGAATGTATTCCAAATCGTTCCACACGAAGAGCGGGCGTTCGACAGCAAATTGCTGATTGCCCAAGTTCTTGGCAGGGGGTTGCGGATACCCGAAGTTTATTTAGGGCAGAAGCCCGTGGTTACCGTATTTAACCATGACCGCTGGTCTGGCAGAATCAAGCATCTTGTTGACGAAGTGTTGGAGATCGAAAAACGTGTTTATTCATACCCTGTTAAAAAAGAACAGGGTTATCATTTTACCATTCACAATATTGATTACGCTAAATTTACCGAAACCGAAGAATATAAACAGAAAAAGGAATATGAATTTACAAAAGGATTTATAAAACTTATTCGTCAGTCGCCAGCATTGGAGCGGGAAACAGAATACGTCCGGGCAACAACAGGGGAAAGCCGCAGGAAAAAAACGTTGGTAAAATACAAAATGTTTTCCATTGATGAGATTGCAGAACAACTACATAACCGTTTTAAATCCATTGATATGGAAACAGCAGATACAGAAAATCCAACCAATTATACGAAAAAATATGCCTTGGAATGGCTAAAAAAACTGATTCGCAGGTCTTTAGATAAGATTGGTGAAAACGAGGATCAGGTTAGTGACGAAAACCGCCAGAAAATATATCAGGCTTTCGGGGTAATTCATCGTGCCGCCGCAAAGGTAGTCCGATATCGGATGACCCCAAAGGCGTTGGTTGAGGTCAATACAAAAGATCGAAAAAGAAACAGTGTCGGCTATGCCGCAATAAAACGTGGTGATGCAACTCTTTTTATTGATGATTTGACCAATAAATTTAGCGATGAAGAAAGTCTAAATTTTATCAATGATCTTGAAGCGGATGAAACCAGACCTGTGTCAGCATTGGAAAAGATCAATAACACGTTTAATTTTAAAACGCCAATGAATCTGGCTGTTTCTGATCATAAACCAGAACGTCTATTTATTCGAAGGCTTGTTAAGGATGAGAATTCCAAAACCTATGACTCATGGGTAAAATCTACTGATCAGGATTTTTATCCAATTGAATATTCCTGGAAAAAAGGTGAACATCCCAAACGTGGGAGATTTAATCCCGACTTCTTTATCAAAATAAAAGACAATATTTTAGTTATAGAAATAAAAGGTGATGAAGAAATTAGAGATCCGTCTGATGAAAATAAAGCAAAATATAAGGCCGCTATAAATCATTTTAAAACGCTCAACGAACAGCAAGATAAATTAAAATACTATTTTAACTTTTTGACACCAGAAGACTATGACTATTATTTCGATTATTTGAGAAACGGTAAATTTAATTTTAGTTCAAAACTTGATGCGGAGTTAGAAAAAAATGGGCTAACCAATGGCTCAACCTGACCGCAGGGGCTGTGCGGTTTTTGAAGTTTTGCAATCCGAATCAAGTTTATTGGTTAATCAATGTTTGTGCCCCGCAACCCTGCGGCAGGTTAGCCAAAACGTTCTGCTCAAGAAAAAACTTGACAATACGTACGTTATGGCGTACTGTAAATAAAAAAGAAGGAGAATGAACAATGCCAACATTGTCAGCTACAGAGGCACGCACAAAACTATACAGACTCATTGATCAGGCATTTCTTTCACATGAACCTATTGTTATCACTGGGAAAAGAGGTAATGCAGTTCTAATATCTGAAGATGATTGGCGTTCAATTCAAGAGACCATGTATCTTTTAAATATTCCAAATATGCGCGAGTCTATCCGTGAAGGTCTGGCAACTCCAATTGAGGACTGCAAAGAGGAACTGGCTTGGTGAATTGGAGAATTGTTTATACGAAACAAGCTCAAAAAGATGCTAAAAAAGTATCTGCTTCTAATCTTAAACCAAAAGCAGAGAAAATTATCAAAATTTTACGTCAGAACCCATTTCAAACTCCACCACCTTATGAAAAACTTATCGGAGATTTAGCTGGTGCTTATTCAAGACGCTTAAATATTCAACACAGAATTGTTTATCAGATTATAGATGATGAAAAAATAGTAAAAATTATTCGCATGTGGACACATTATGAATAAAAGCAGAACCAGCCGTTTCACTGGATTGCAGGGGTCTCAGCCGCTTTGAAAAATCTTGCTTTAACAATTTTTATTATCACGATCAAGTTCTCTGGAAACCCCTGCAACCAGTGAACTCATCGTTCGCCGTGAGGAAAAATGAGACCAGTCCATCCAAATACGGTTCAAAAATTCGCCAGTTCTTTCGCATATGGAAGAAATGGTCTGTCTCTCCAGGAACTTCTCGACTATTTCGCACAATATCAAGCCAATGTGCCATCTCTTCATTCATTGCAGCACGGAACTACAAAAGGATCCGCCTTTCTCGAGTGCGTTGTCTCGCTAACCCCAGAGAACCAACGGCAAGCTCTTTACGACCTCTGTGATGATCCTCCCCCGGCTCAACACCCGATGCCCAGCGAGGAAGCCAGACGGGATCTGCTTGTTCATCTTATGCAAGGGGACGGCCACTCCCCCCTCGGCGTATCGCTCTCAGAGCTGACACTTCGTGGCTTGAGGAATCAGTGGTTTACTGCTGCCTCACGGCTCCCTGAATCGCCAGCTTCGGCAATTACAGCTGCACGGGCCTTGTTAGAAACGACCTGCAAGACAATCTTGCAGGAGCTTGGTGAATCTCCGGACAGGTCTGGAGACCTCGGCAAGCTTTATAAGCAGACACGAATCCGTCTGGGCATTGACCCCACACGAGGTGTATCACAAGCGGTACACCAGATTATCAACGGCCTAACCCAGGTCATTGAAGGCACAGCCGCTATTAGCAATGCTGCCGGTGACAGGCATGGGTTGGCGGAAGGTGAAAGAATAACAGAGCTATCGATAGCCAGTCTGTGTGTCCACGCCGCTGGATCAGTGACGCTTTTCCTAACCCGGGCATACAAGGACATGCTAAGAGGTCCAGGTCAAACTTGATAAAGGCGGCGAACCATGCTAATGCAGCCGACGCCAAAAACCGCGCGGCTAATTAGCAAACGTTATATTCAAATATGTACCAATTAGAAGTTAAAAAATACCTTATCGAAAACATGTTCCATCCTAAAAATGGCTGGAATGTGCTTGTCGATATTGATGCGATGGAGAAAGGAAAAGGCAACCAACAAAAACCAGAGAAAATAGAACGGGCAAAAATTGCAGAAAAAGGGATTATTGGTCTTGGTGCAAAAATTGGTACTCATCCAATTTATGGTCGAGTTGATGTCGTAGCCTCTCACCCAAAATATGGTGTTTATATTATTGAGGCAGAAGGTAAATCGTCAAAACAAAAAGATCTAGCTATCTATTCAGCTTTAGGGCAGGTTATTCGCCAAATGGAAAGGAATGAATCAAACTTAACTTTCGCAATAGCAGTCCCGGATCAAAAGAAATGGGAATTTCAAATTTCAAAGATTCCAAACAGGGTGAAAGATATTCTAAAGATGGAGTGTTTCTTAGTATCGGAGCATGGAGTCCGCCGAATATAACATCGGGCTCAACAAGGATGCCCGGAAAAGACGCCGGGCACCTGTTAGCCCGGGTTACCCGTCTGTTTGTGGAAGAAATCATTCTGGAATGCCGTCAGAAGCATATCACCCGGGTGGATATTCTCGGGTTTGAGTTTGAGATGGGGCTGTTTCCCAACATCTTGGACGAAGCCAAAGCCAAGGGGATTGATCTGGCGATGAAATACATACCACGAGATGTGTTTGACAAGCGGGCAGTGGAGAAAAATCAGGTGGTGTTTCATGATGTTTCGTTCATTGAAGTTAAACCGCATTTTGGCAAAGGTAAAAACAAACACAGCATTGCCGTGGAATTAACCGATTTTTCCGTCTTTTATTCACAGGATGCCAAGGGGGCTGATGAAAGCCTGAAGAAAGGGAAGAGCAAGGTGATCGTTGACAAGGGCCAGGTGGTCAAGATCAGCAAAGACAAAAACGGCATTGTCAGCCGCGAGGTGTTGACGCAGAATTGGACAGACTGGATAGACTACTGGGCCGTGGATTTTGACTTTGAATCCAAGCGGGAGATTGTGCGAGTAAAAAGAGAACCCGATGCACAGGTACATCTTGATGGCAGCACAAATCCGGTTCAACTGAAGTTAGGCGATTATGAAGAAGTATGGACAGGCGATTATGTATTTGAAAACGAGTGGCAGTCCTTCCGCACCAAAAAAGACCGGTCGATTGAGCTGAAAAGCGTGTTCAGGGAATACCCGCCAGGACGGCGCAAGATCGCAGTGAAAGTGGTGGATATTTTCGGCAATGATACAATGAAAATTATTGAGGTTTCAGCATGAGCAGGAAAGCAGAGCTTGTTGTAAAAAATATCAATGTCAATTTTTTTTCGCAAGAAGAGGAAGACTATATTTCTTTAACCGATATCGCAAAATACAAAAATAGTGATGATCCACGTTTTGTTATTCAGAACTGGATGAAAACCCGTTCCACTGTTGAATTCTTGGGTATTTGGGAAGTAATCAATAACCCCGGTTTTAACCGTGTCGAATTCGACACGGTTAAAAATGAAGCCGGCAGCAATACCTTTGTCCTTACGCCATCCAAGTGGATAAAGCTCACTCAGGCAGTTGGCATTGTTTCAAAATCAGGGAGATATGGCGGCGGAACTTATGCCCATAAAGATATTGCTTTTGAATTTGCATCCTGGATTTCAGCGGAATTCAAGCTCTATTTAATAAAGGAGTTTCAACGCTTAAAGGAAGAAGAAAATGAACGTAAGCAACTTGGCTGGGATATTAAACGCAATCTGGCAAAAATTAATTATCGTATTCATACCGATGCCATTAAAGGAAATCTGATTCCGCTGTGAAAAACTTTATGGCGGTTCATTTCAAGATTGATTACGTCAATGCAAATGGTGAAATATCCAACTATTACCCGGATTTTATCGTCAAGAAATCAGAGAAAGAAGTCTTTATTGTTGAAACCAAAGGGCTTGAAGACCTTGACGTGCCTTTAAAAATGGAAAGGTTGAAACAGTGGTGTGTTGATATTAACAAAGCTCAATCTGCTGTCAAATATGATTATATTTTTGTGGATGAGGAGAGTTTCGAAAAGTTCAAGCCAAAAAGTTTTGAGGAATTAATCAGAAGCTTTACAAAATACAGGGCCGGCATGATGGCCGCGTCTTCATCCTGAGTCGACATCATGTGAGCAAAACAGGGTCTATCCCAGTTAAAAAGCAAGGACGTTTAACGTGACAAATCTTAAATATTAACTATTGATTTGTCGCGTTATTTTTAGGAGTTATCAAACCGAATGTGGTTAGGCAAAGAAGAGTTTTTTCTGTGAACTCTGTGGTAAAGATTTAAAATCATAAATATGAGGATATCCGATATGGAAAAAGACTGTATATTTTGCAAGATTGTAAATGGAGAAACACCGACAAAATTTTTATTTGAGAATGACACACTGGTGGTTTTTAAGGATATTAATCCAGAAGCTCCTACTCACCTTTTGATTGTTCCAAGAAAACATATTAGATGCATAAATAATCTGACTGAAGAGGACAGGGAGATTGTATCTGAAATAGTCATGACCGGAAGGGACATGGCAAAGAAGGAGGGTATTTCAGAATCCGGGTTTAAACTCCTTTTTAATGTTGAAAAGGGAGGTGGGCAGGTCATTTTTCACTTGCATCTTCACCTCTTGGGCGGATGGGAATAACACTATTTTAAAAATATTGCCTCACGCTAAGGCGCCAGGACGCTAAGTTTTATTTTTTTCTTTGCGAGCTTGGCGCCTTTGCGTGAGAATCTGACATTAAGTTTCAAAATAGTGGAAAACAGGTGTACAGGCTGTATGGTTGTATTTCATACCCTGTTTATCGCAGAAGCCATATAACCCGCTCCGAATCCGTTATCTATATTCACTACCGCGACATTTGAACTGCAACTGTTTAACATGGCAAAAAGAGCTGTCAGACCGCCAAGGCTGACGCCGTAACCTATGCTTGTGGGAACGGCTATTACAGGGCTTTTTACCATGCCTGCCACCACACTTGGCAGCGCCCCTTCCATACCGGCAACAACGATTAGAACTGATGCCTGTTCAATGAGTTTTTTATGGGCAAACAGTCTGTGAATACCGGCAACGCCGACGTCAAAAACCGATTTTACATCATTACCCATAACTTGTGCCGTAAGGTGCGCCTCTTTTGCAACCGGAATGTCGGATGTTCCTGCTGAGATGACGGCTATCGTTCCTTTGCCCTGGTTTGGCATTTTGTCTTTTTCCCAGATCACCATCCTGGCATCTTTATGATATATTGAATCCGGAAAGTGTGAAACTACTTTGCCGGCATTTTGTTTGTCGATTCGCGTAATTAGAACAACGGTTTCCTGAAGAGTTATCCTTTCCATGATACCGATAATCTGATCCGCGCTTTTGCCCTGTCCGAATATTACTTCAGGAAACCCCTTACGAAGGGAACGGTTATGGTCTATATGTGCATAGTCAATATCTTCGAATGATATATGGGTGAGTTTTGCGGCGGCATCTTCGACAGATGTTTTGCCTGCGGCGACAGAGGAAAGAAGTTTGTTTAGTGTTTCGATATTCATTATTAAAGTGTTAGGTGTTAGGTGTTAAGATAAAACAATTTAATTGTTATATCAGGTTCTTAACACCTGACACTTAACACGTTTTGTAAAAAGTACAATTTACCACAGAGCGCACAGAGACAACTATTTGAATTTATTAGATTCCCGCTTTCGCGGGAATGACAAAAAGGTAGAAATCCGACTTTTTACGAGTTCATCAAGCTTGGCTCTACATTTTTTTACAGGATGTTGAGTCTTTCAGCAAATTTTCGATTCTTGCAATATCTTCCGGCAGATCTACTTCAGGAGAGTCATAAGGTGTTACAACCACCATGATTCTATGGCCGCATTCAAGCGCTCTAAGCTGTTCCAGTTTTTCAATTCTTTCAAGCTTTCCTTCAGGCAGTTTTCCGAATATCTCTAAAAAACGTCTGGTATAGGCATAAACACCTAAATGCTTGTATGTATTAAAACGTGTGGAAGAGTCACGACCGCACGGTATCGGCGACCTTGAGAAATACATGGCAAAGCCCTGATTGTCGAATGTCACCTTAACATCCTTTGGGTTTGTTATTTCCTCCTTATTAACAATTTTGAAGGCAAGTGTGCTCATTCCGAGATTGGCGTCAGAAAAAAAAGGATCTACAAGCTCATTAAGGCAGCGGGGATCGAGAAGCGGCTGGTCACCCTGGACGTTTACAACAATATCATCAAGGCCAAGGCCGATTTTCTTTGCTGCTTCCGCAACTCTGTCGCTGCCTGATCTGTTTTCTTTCGAGGTCATGACGGCATTGCCTCCGAAATTCTGAACAGCATCGAAAATCCGCATGTCATCAGTGGCTACAATAACGTCCGATATTTTTTCTGCCTGAGCCGATCTTTCATATACAAGCTGTATCATGGGCTTTCCGGCAATAAGGGCAAGCGGTTTGCCGTCAAACCTTGATGAGGCGTATCTTGAAGGGATAATTACTACAATCTTCATCTGGAATCCTATTCTTTGATATTATGCTCAATAATATCCCCTGGTTTTAGAGGCGCGGTTTCAGAGGCAGGCTTTTTGGAAGGCGCAGGCTTTGATGACGGCTGGCTTGAAGTGGCAGTTTTTTTAACTTTTTTTAAGCTGTTTTGGATGGATTTAATCTTATCTTCAAGGTCCCTTGCTGTTTTGTCCAGCTTCTGCTGAAAAACCTTCTGTTCCTTTTTAAGCACAATATCAAATATTTTTTTGTCTATTTTTGCAGATGACAGGGCAGCAATATCTGCCTGCAATTTGCTTAACTCTTGCTTTGCCTTATTGAGCCCTTTGTTAAGATCTGTCAGTTCCTTTTTAAAACCCGAATCCAGTATCTTGATCTTTGATGCGGCAATTTCAAGATCTTTGTAAGCGTTTTCCAGTTTTTTTTCGATTTTATCTGTTGAGTTGTTGAATTTTTTATTATCGACTTTTCTTGCGGATCTGATATATTTTATAGCTGTTGTCGCCTCATTTAATTCTTTTTGCATGGAGGATGTTGTTTTATTAATCGACTCATCCAGTTTTGCATGTTTTGCAGACATGGACGATACCCTCGCGCCAAGATCCTGAGAAAGGGTCTCCCCTGTGTTGTGCATACCGTCGATCCTTTTTTTTATGTCGAGGTAAGCGACAAAAAGTATAACGCATATAAGGCATGGGATTAGTATTGAAACAAGTGTAATCCTGCGGCTTAATTTTTTTAGCCGCTGATCCTCAAGCTCTTCCTGAAACCCGGAATCCGGAGTTTCGTCGTCAAGGCGTATCTTAAATCTGGAATTTTCGTTATCTGTCATTTTTTATTTTCACCGCAAGCACGCAAAGAATTATTTTTTTAATTATAGCTGACATCCGACATCTGCTCTTCTATTCCCATTCAATTGTGCTTGGCGGCTTTGAGCTGATATCATAAACAACCCTGTTTATACCGGATGTTTCATTTATTATCCTGTTTGAAATATTGCCTAATAATTTGTGAGGCAGTTTAGCCCAGTCAGCGGTCATTGCATCTTTGCTTGTGACCGCCCTGATTGCCAGAATATTTTCATAGGTTCTCATATCTCCCATTACGCCGACACTTTTAATCGGCAAAAGAACCGCAAAAGACTGCCACAATTTTTTATAATAGCCGCTATTTTTTATTTCTTCAAGCAAAATGTCATCAGCTTCTCTCAGTATTGAAAGCCGTTTTTTTGTTATTTCTCCTATTATCCTGACGGCAAGACCAGGCCCGGGAAAAGGCTGGCGCCATATTAATTCTTCCGGAAGGCCGATTTCTCTGCCAAGAAGGCGGACTTCATCCTTGAACAGATATTTTAACGGCTCCAGAAGCTTTAATTTCATTTTTTTGGGGAGGCCGCCTACATTATGATGTGATTTTATAACCGCTGAGGGTCCTCCAAATGCGGATATTGATTCGATAACATCAGGATACAGCGTTCCCTGGGCTAAATAATCGGCGCCTTTTATTTTTTTTGCTTCAGATTCAAAAACCTCAATAAAAATGCGGCCGATAATTTTTCTCTTTTTTTCAGGATCTGTCACACCTGCCAGAGCCTTTAAAAATTTGTTCGCCGCATTTATAAAACGTATATTAAGCCCCATATATTGCTTTAAAGTTTTTTTCAGCTTTTTTGCTTCATCTTTTCGCATAACTCCGTTATCCACAAATATACAGGTAAGGTTTTTTCCTAAGGCCCTGTGGATAAGCATGGCGGCTACAGAGGAATCAACCCCGCCGCTTAAACCGAGGATAACCTTTTTGTCTTTGACGGTCTCTTTGATCTGAGCGATTGAATCTTTTGCAAAGGATTTCATTGTCCATGTGCGTTTGCATTTGCATACATCAAAAAGAAAGTTGCGAAGCATTTTTTTGCCGCAGGGTGTGTGTTGAACTTCAGGATGGAACTGGAGGCCGTAAAGATTTTTTACAATATCAGCGGTTGCGGCTATTTTTGTGTTTTTTGTTGAAGCTGTTATTTTAAACCCGCGCGGGAGCTTTTCGATTGAATCGCCGTGGCTCATCCAGCATTTTGTTTTTTTGTCCACCTTTTTGAAAAGCCATGCCTGCTGTTTTATTTGGAGATCAGCAAGGCCGTATTCTCGTTTTGCAGCCTTTTTTACGGTTCCGCCGAGAGCATCGATCATAAACTGCATGCCGTAGCAGATCCCAAGCACAGGAATTTTCAAATCAAAAATTTTCCTGTCAATTTCAGGGCTGTTTTTTTCATATATGCTGGAAGGCCCGCCTGATAATATTATGCCTTTTGGATTGAGCGATTTTATATAATCAAGACCAGCATCAGGCGGATCTATACGGCAGTAAACACTACATTCACGAACGCGGCGCGCTATAAGCTGGTTATACTGTGAGCCAAAATCTATTATCAATATCATGGATAGCCTCGTTTAAAGTAATAACTCAATTTGAAATTAATCACGAAAGCACGAAACATTGAAAGCACGAAAAAAGATCAGGGTTTTCGTGTTTTCGTACTTTCGTGATTCAATTATTTTTTCACCCGCTCAACATATTCGCCCGTTCTGGTATCAATCCGTACAAGTTCTTCTTTTTCTATAAAGGGCGGCACCTGAACAACATAGCCTGTTTCAAGCGTTGCCGGCTTTGTGCTTCCGGCTGCTGTATCACCCTTTACCCATGGGTCGGTTTCAACGATATTGAGATTAACGAAATTAGGCAGGGAAATGCCTATCGGTTTTTCTTCAAACATTAAAACATTGCAAACCGTGTTTTCCTTTAAAAATTTCTTTGACTCTTCAATCTGGTTTTCTGGAAGAAACTCCTGTTCATAGGTGGATGTATTCATAAAACAATAATTATCGTCTTCTGAATATAGATATTCCATTTCGAGTTCTTCCAGGTTTGCTTCATTAAATTTTTCGCTGGATCTGAATGTCTTATCAAATTGAACTCCTGTGAGCATGTTTTTTAATTTGCATTTATACAGGGAGTGGCCCTTGCCCGGCTTTACAAAGTTAAACTGCACAATAACAAAGGGCTCACCATCGATTTCGATTTTAAGCCCTTTTCTCAAGTCTCCGCTTTCATACATGGTTTATTATTCCTTTTTCTGTTTAAAAGATGAACGTCCAACATCGAAGATATTAAAAGACGAACGTCCAACATCGAACGTCCAACGTCGAATAATGATGTCGCTCCGCTCCGCCAGTTTATAAATTTGCAGAATTCCTAATTCATCATTCGATGTTGGACGTTCGATGTTCGATGTTCATCTTTTCTCTTCTCCGACCTCTGTCCTCCGACCTCTGTCCTCCGACCTCTGTCCTCCGACCTCCGACCTCCGACCTCCGACCTCTGTCCTCCGACCTCTGCCTTCCGCCCTCTGTCCTCCGACCTCCGACCTCCGACCTCTGTCCTCCGACCTCTGCCTTCCGCCCTGCGCGCCTCTTCAACAAACCGTTTGACCCTGTCAAAGTCTTTTTTAAACCTTATGGCGTGTCCTTTCTGGTCTATTGCATTTGTTCCGGTGCAACTGTCAACACCTGCAGGGTGAACATGCATTATGCCGGCATAGACATTATCCGGCGTGATTCCGCCCGCTAAAATTACCGGTATGCTGCTCGATTCAACAAGTTTTGCCGCTGTATTCCAGTCGCATGTCTGACCGGTTATCCCCACAAAACCTTTAACCGGCTGACAGTCAATAGAATTTCCGTTTTTTTTAACAAGCAGGGTGTCTGTTAAAAAATAATCGCTTGCCGGCTCGAATATACGGGCAAGTTCAATTGAAGGAACAATGCCGAAGTCTGGGCTGATGCCTGGTTCAGATATTGGAATAGACCTCATTATTTTGATTACAGGAAATTTTTCTTTAACATTTTTTTGCAGGTCAAGCAAATCGATACAGATTCTGGAAATACCGCTGTTGTCTATTAAAGCTTCACAAAAATGCACGATATCGGGCTGATAATAATCCAGAGTGCGAAAAACAGTATCAGGATCATTAAAAAGCAAAATAAGGCTACTTTTTGAGGTTGAAGAATCGATTAGATTTATTGTGTCTTTTATTAATGGGTGTTTCCATTTCTTCCTGGAAACAACGACACTGCCGATATGATCCACTCCAAGCTCTATAAGCTTTTCAGCCTCAGAAGGGGTTTGCACCTCATAAATCTGGGTAATTATTTTATTCATAAAAAGTTTATTTTATACCACAGAGCCCACGGAGAGTACAGAAAAAATCTGTAAGCGTTCACGGAACGCTGAAATTAGAAAATAGAAACTGGAAAAGATGAACGTTTATCTATTAATTAGTCTGTGTGAATCCTTCAAAGATAGGCGGACAAGTCTGTAGCTGAATAGTTACTTTTTTTCTATAATAATTTCACGGATTGCTCTTTTACCGGATTGCATGACTGTGAACTTTATATTTTTGTATATGAATGTTTCCCCTTTTTGAGGTATCTTTCCCAGATGTTTCAGCAGGAATCCCCCGATGGTTTCATAGTCCTCTTTCGGCAGGTTCAGGTTCATTTTTTCATTGGCGCTCTCAATTTCCATTCCGGCGTTTACAAGGAACCGGTTTTTGTCAAGCATGACAAGCTGACTTGTTTCCATATCATATTCATCACGGATTTCCCCTACTACCTCTTCGAGGATATCCTCAATTGTTATGATTCCGGCAGCTCCTCCGTATTCGTCAACAACGATTGCAATGGAGTTGCGGGTTTTTTGGAATAAGACCAGAAGCTCGTCCGCCCTTTTAAATTCCGGAACATAAATCGGCTTCCGTATATATTGACCGATATGCATCTGTATATCATGTACATCAAGCAGATCTTTAGCATATATCGTGCCTGTTAAGTTGTCGATTCTTTCTTTAAAAACCGGGAGCCTTGAATGCCCGGTTCGGCCTATTATAGCTATTGCATCTTTTACAGAGGCTGTTTCGGGTATGGCGGTAACATTAATAAGGGGAACCATTACATCTGCAACATCCGATCTGGCAAGGTGAAAAACCCTGCGAACAAGCTTCTTTTCCTTCCCTGACATATCGCTGTCTTCGCCTGGGATACTTAACATCAGGGCCAGATCCTCTCTGGTTATTAGATGTTGTTTTTTAAAGGCTTCCTGTACCAGACGGCCATAGATGAGTTTGCTTGTCCAAAAAACCAGGTGTGTGACAGGGGCGATAATCCTGGAAGCAAACTGTAATGTGCGGGCAATTTTTGGGGCGATTTCAGTTGCCTTTTGCTGGAATAGTGTTCTTGGAATTATTTCTCCGAACATAAGCAGCACGGGAGAAATGATGATAATTGTGAGAAGTTCTCCATATGTTCCGAAAATACGATGAAACAAGACTGCAGCGGTAACAGAGGATATTATCACAAACATATTTGTTCCTGTGCTTGTCGTAGCGAGAAACCATTGCCGGTTATTGATCATATCCAGGGCAAGTTTTGCTCCTTTTGACCCTTTTGCGATCTTTTGCCTGAGCCCCAGCTTGCTGGATGCTATCAGCACCATCTCAGAGCCGGAAAAAAAAGCCTGCATAAGGATGCAGAGGATGATTATAATGATGCTTAAAATTGTCATCCTGCACCCTCCATGTCATGTTCGTCGTAGATTTCACCAAACAGTTCTTCCAGCAGATCTTCCATTGTAACAAGTCCGGCAACCTTTCCCTGTTTATTCAGGCAAATTGCTATATGTGTGTGTTTCTGCTTCAGGATATAAAAGAGTTCATCAACCTTTGTTGTTTCCGGGATGAAAAACGGTTTCCTGCATATCTTCGGCAGCGGTTTTGTTTTGAAGCTTATTTTCTTAATTTTAATCTTTAGCAGGTCCTTTACATACAGAATGCCTGTAATGTTATTAATATTTTCTTTGCAAACAGGGATCCTGGAAAAATGGCTATCTTTTACACGTCTTATAATTGTTTCAATATCCATGTCTTCAGTCAGGCAGAACATTTTATCCAGCGGGGTCATGACTTCAAAGAGATTAGTATCGCTGAATTCAAAAACATTATGGATAAGCTCCTTTTCCATCTTTTTCAGCTCCCCGTCTTCGTGGCTTAAGTCAACCATGTCCCGGAAATCATCCTCCATGATTGCGGCTGGAGCTTTTCGTTTTTCAAAGCCTGAAAATTTGATTATTAAATTCGCCGACTCATTGAAAATCCAGCGCAAAGGGGCAATTAGTTTTGAAAACAGGTAAAGAGGGCCGGATACAAGAGGGGCGACACGCTCATTGTGGGCGACACAAAAAGTTTTTGGTATAATTTCTGCAAATATAAGGGTTGCAGGTGTCATAATTGCAATCGTAGCCCATTTGCCGTATTCGCCGACAAGGGATACAAACAGGCAGGTTGCGACAACCGATGCAGCGATATTGACCAGGTCGTTGCCCATAAGTATTGTTATAATCAGCCGTTTTGGCTGTGATAGAAGTTTTTCTATTAGACCTGCCCGTTTATTTCCGCTTCTTCTTATACGTTCGCGCTGCATAAGGGAGAGGGAAAAGATAGCGGTCTCAGACCCTGAAAAGAAGCCGGAAAAAAGCAGCAGAAGAAATATTATGATTATTTTAATGAGTATTGAGGGTTCCAATTTAATAAAATGTGTTAGGTGTTAAGTGTTAGGTGTTAAGTTAAGCGCCCAAGTTGTTCTGTAAACGTTCACAGGTTGCATTTATACCATACGGAGTTGTTTTGAAAGATGAACGTCGAATAATGATGTCGCTTCGCTCTACCTTTTCAATCGACGAACATAAATCCTTACTCCGACCTCTGATCTCCGATCCGTGGCACGTGAATTGGGCAGGCACAGGGGCCAGCCCCTACTTCTGGTTTCCGATTTCCGACCTCTGCCTACTGCCGGCAGATTTCGCTCAGCCTTTGATCGTACATTTTGCCGATGCCGTATTTATCACGCCTCAGGAACCTTTCTCTGGCAGGCCCTATAATCTGCATTTCAGGATGTCTTTGCTGGACTTCAAGGGCGACTTTCATCTCCTTTGTGCATCCGGTGCTGAATGTCGCGTCTTTACCCACCCATTCAGGAGGTACCTTTTTATCCATGGTCTGAAATGCATGGACAATATCATCATAAGCCTGAAACCGCCATATGTCGATTAAGCCGCTTCTCTGGACAATTTCCCACATATACATCAGGTCATCCGCATCCATTCCGGATTCATAATATTCAGACGGGTTTATTATAAATGTCATGTCAAGCTGCCGCTTCAGATAGTTTATGGAAACAGACATAATGTTTTTTGCCATTTCTATCTTTCCGGGGATTGAACCGACAATCCCGCTGTAAAATATTACTGTCATGCCCTTTTCCTTTGCATCTTCCATTTGATCAATAATTGTTTTTGCTTTCTTTTCAAGGTCATGATGAGTAAATTTGATTACTGCCGGATGCCTGGGCTTAAAACTTATCAGAACCGAATCCTCATCGCCTGCCGAGATATTATAGATGTCCTGGGTAAATTGAAAATGTGTATCAAAGAACCGCCGCCGTTGATCGTTTCCCCTGGATATAACGCCGTCAACCTCTTTGAAAATTCTGGCAAATGTCGTAGATGCAAGAATAAAGTTGAGATTTTCACGGGTTCCGTCTGATATGGCTATGATATTTTTATCGCTTCTCAGCAGAGCGGCTAATTCTTTTTTGCCGAGGGTTTTTTCGTGAACAAATAATGCTTCTTCAAGGTAGCTGCCCAATATTTCGTCTCCAATAGCATTCTTAAAATCTATTTTTGTAAAAAGCGGCCCCTCTTTGAACGCAATAATGATTTTATGTCCAAGCTTTGTTAGATACCCGATTATGGTAAAATCTACAATTATTTCCCCGGCTTCGTCAGCAAGCCAGAGTATCCTTTTTGGCCCGGACCCTTTATTCTCCTGTATTCCAAGGAAATGAAGCAGGGGTTCAAAACCGTTTCCGGAGAACCGGCGCTTAAAAATGGATAAATAGTCATCCTTTGTGTAGCCCGTTGCTTTATCAGATTCCCAGAGAGATCTTTCTATTGACAGGGAAAACAGCCTTTTTAGTTCGAGATGATGCACGATCTTTCTTATCTCTGAAAGTGTGTCAGGAAGCGTTTTCATATATGAGGCATCCGCATGGTTCATGGCCCTGACAAAGGCTTTTGAGCTTAATGCTTTGCCTGCCCTGCTATTTCGCAGATTTTTATCACAAATGCAGGGGTCTTCAATTTGGGTGCGGTTTAAAAAGATTCCGAGGAGGCGCTTTTCCAGGCGGGACGGTATCATTATTTCATCTCTTGTTTCGTGCTTATACTTGGTTATTATAAGGGATTCAAGATAGGCTTTTTCCTTTTCATTCTCAATTTTTTCTTCAATAAGCTTCAATACTTTCTGAAGAACCTCATTATATTTCTTTTGCATGAAGGCCGAACTGTTTTTGTTCATGATTGCTTCAAACATGCGGTCTGAACACGGATAATATCGTTTTTCTTCTTCCGTATAGACAATAAACCTGATCTGTTCAGGAGAAGACACATGATCCGGGTAGGCATAGTAATCAAGATGGTTTTCGATAAAGAAGGTGGTCAGCCAGGCATCCATTTCAGGGCTTTCATCCGGCAACTGGCGGGTTTTATTATCTAATTCATGCATATTGTGTCCTTATTATGCGGTTCACGGTTCAGAGGTTAATCGCTTTGCATTTTTCTATATAAACTCAAGAAGTTGTATAAGATCGGTTATAACAAGATCGGCGGATAGATTTTTACATTCCGGAGCATCTTCTCTAAGTCTTAAAGACCTTGCATCGCCTGCAAAGAGAGCTGTATTAAGTCCAGCCTGTTTTGCGGGATAGATATCGTTTAACATGTCGTTTCCTACATACAGGGTTAAGTTTGCCGGCACACTGATCTCTTTAAGTTTTCCGGAAGCGGTCTTGAACATAAATGGCGAAGGTTTTGCCCTGCCCAGCCTGTATGAGAAGAAACAGAGATCAGGATTAAATCCAAGATCCTCTAATTTCGAATTCAGAAACCATTCAAAAAGATATGATGTATAGAACTGTGCATTTGAGATGATACCCATCAATATCTTTTTTTCCGTACATGAGGAAATCAGCTCTTTTAAATTTGGCATAGGATATACAGGGTTTGTGATCAGTTCATATTCTATCGCAAAGTTCCTTGCCGTGTCCAGATTATTATTTTCAAGAACACCCATCCATATGCGGTCTATCTCAATTTCCGGAAAATCTATCCCGTTTTTCTTCATTATTTTATGTTTGTTTTCAATAGCAGTGAACAGATCTTTTAAAACAGCTTCAGGGGTTTTGTTTATCCGGTATTTTTGCAGCAATAGCTCAATTTTTCCTGCTTTTTGCGGTTCCTTTTTTGCAGCGCCTATATCGCCTGAACCGCTGATAAAAAGTGTGCCGTAAATATCAAACAGAATACATTTAATCTTTTCTTTTAAATTGCCGCTGCGTTTTAAAGGGGTGGAGATCGGGTAAAGGGGGGTAATATATTCTGATATAATGCTCTTATTCAACATAATCGGCCCATTTCAGCAGGCTGAAATTGTCTGGATTCAAAAACTCTGAAAGGAGAATATTCTTGTCTATGCTCTGGCAAACCGGCTTTTTTATTACTCTGGAGTAAATCTTAAGAAGTGTTTGCTTATATATTTTTTCATTGTAGTTATCCAGTACCGCCCTCCTGTTTTTCTGTATTAATTCATCTTTATTCGGCAAATCTCCGAGATGTGAAATATATGGATTAAGCATTATCAGACTGTCCATATCCTTTTTGCTTGACAAGATGCGGGATAGAACCTGTTTTTGAAAGGCTTCATCAAGCAGGCCAAAGTCGATATTGCTGTTTTTTGTGACTGCAAGATAAAATCTGTCTATATTTTTCCTGGTTAGACTGTAATTGAAAAGAGAGCCGGCTTTTAGAATGGATGATTTCAATTTTTCATACAGGTTTTCCTTTCCTATCCATTTTACCGGTACAAGAAGCTTTGTATAAAGGTGATCAAGTTTTATGCCTTTCTGTTCAAAATCACAGCATATATCATCAAGCTTTCTTCCGTAAAGAATTTTATCGGCAGTCCATGGTTCAAGAAATGAAAAACCGAACCCTTCGGTTATGCTTGTTGTAATAAGAAATTTGGCAGAGTATACAAGCTCTTTAAAATCTCTTTTTAATCCTGCTTCAAACTCCACATTCAGGTTTTTTTCTTTTACATACTTTTTCCAGCCCTTATAACTTATTATATCAGCCGGGCTGTTTGGCGGTTGAGTAATAACAAGGTCTGCATTGTTGCTGAAAAACCTGGATAAAAGGATTGCTTCTCCGATATTTTTTCTCCTGATAGCGCGTATGGGATACAGCACATATTCTTTAGAGCCGGGATTTTTCTGTTTGAGATCGAACGGCTTTATTGTGTTGAAAATTTTATGCAGGCCCTCTTTTTTTAGACCTGTTTTTAGCAGTATATTATAATCGCGGGAGTTGATTACTCCATAATGGCAGTCGGAAAGATATTCTTCATGAAAGTATGCTGACGGCCGGCCGTCTTCCGCAAAATCATGGATCTGGAGGAAAAGTTTTATTTTTCTTTTTTGCAGCTCTTTAAGAATTTTTAAAAAATTTATGTTTTTAGCAAGCGTGGGATTGTGAACATGTAAAATGTCGCATCCATCCTTCCACCTGGAAAAAATTGCCGCTGTTATGGCTTCAGCGACATTTTCCGGCTCAAATACTTTTCCTGACAAACCGTCATAGTAACCAAGACCGGGGATATGCACAAAATCGGCTGGGAAGGGTGATTCAGGAGGGCTGCCTGTAATCACAAGGGGTTCGCAACTGTTTTTGACAGCTTTAATCTGATGCCTTAAAACAGTTGTGACACCGCCTGTTTTGAGATGATAATGGATATAGGCTATTTTCACGGTTCACGGTTAAACTGTTGAAAGCTGAACGGTTTGAGACTTGAAATTGGAAAGTAGAAATTTGGGAGAGATTAAAATAAAAATTGGAAATTGGGAAGAACAGTACAAAAACATGGAGACCAAATTTCCAATTTCGTAAAACTTTAGCTGTTTTAAAATTTGTTACGGCTCACGCATCAGCGGTTTAAGGCTTTTTCATCCAGTCGATATCAATAATATCCGGGAAAGCAGTCCAATATTTATGATTTGAGCACGTTCGGGGAAAATGATAAATTTTTTGTGCTATAAATCACAAATATTGGACTGCGACAAAATGCTGTGCAAAATGATAAAGATATCTCCTTCCTGAAAAAACCTTAAATCGCTGATGCTTGAGGAATCTTAGAAAATATTTTTCAAAAAGCTAAAATGTTACCCAATTTCTAATTTCCAATTTCTAATTTCGCAGCCATCATCACCTGAGCGCTGGTTTCATGCTTTTTAGGTTTGATTTCAGCGTTATTTGCAAAAATGGCATAAATGGATCTCAGGCGCTCCCTTTGTTTTTTAACACATATAGGAATTGAGTCAAGGTTTTCACCGGGAGACGGCTTTTCTTCTGCAATTTCAAGGCAAAGGTCCATGCCTTCCTCAAGATTTTTATAGAATTCCCGAAGAGTATTGATTTCACTAAGTGTGTAAACGGTATGGCATGTAAGTTTTTCAAAATAGTCTACATACATTACTATTTCATTGGCAAACATATGTGGGCGACGGGATGAAACAAGGGATGGGCATCTTCCGTATATATGATCAACCATTTCCTGAAGTGTGTATAATTTGTTAAACCACGCAATATTTGGGCCAGGACATATTGACTGTGGAGAGTTCTTCTCTTCGGCTATTCCAAGGTTGATCAGGGCTCCGTTCGCCAGATGGTCGCAGATACAGGTTTTTCTTACAACTGCCTGGCAAAGCCTTTCTTTTTCGTTGAATGAAAAATCCGCATTATTAATATCTTCCAGCTTCCTTTTTTGATATTCTCTGGAGGCAAGACAGATAGGCAGTTCGGAAAACTCGGTATTGGATACCAGGAAGCCTTTGGGACACATGGAACCTGGTTTGGCATTTGCAATTTGCTTGTTAGTCCAGATCTCGGATCCTGATTTGCGGATATTATTAAAAGGGATTCCAATGGGCGATATGTCGCTCAGGTAAAGCTCTTTTTCCCCGGCCTGTTTTAAAAGTTCACGTGTAGAGTCATCTACACATGTGGTTTCCGGGACAAGCAGAAAAGGGGATGCCCATCCCGTTAGATCCATATTGTATTTTTTCATAAGTCTGAGCGCTTCGCCATGGTTGCCGATTCCTCCCTGCACAGTTATAAAGGGACGGCTCATCAATGCAGGCTCATTGGCAGGCTCAGTGGCCGGCTCAGGATATTCCCAGTTCATTTTCTTATAATACTTCTGTATCAGCGGTTGAAACATAGCTGACAGGCTCTCACGTTTTTCCTTAAATTCCTTTAAAAGGCTCGGGAGCAAAATGCCGTTTGAGGCAAACGCATGCCCTCCGCAATTTAGTCCAGACTCGATACGGAATTCATATACCTCCAACCCTTTTTTAGCTAAAAATTTCCCCTGGATAATAGCGGAGCGGAAATCACTTACTTTGAGGATTATTCTTTTTTTTATTTTGCCTGTCTTGTCCCTGTAAAAGTCTTTAAACCGTGTCATATAATTGAATAAGCGTTGATTGATTCCGGCAGAAAATACGATGCAGGATCTGAGACTGCTGTTGGCATATCCTCTAAGGGCTGCTTTTGCATCACTGAATTCATCATCAAAAGGGTTGCCGTTTTTATCATAATGGATGCTGTCAAGCTTGACCATTATATTGACGTCGATGGAGCCGGGGAGCATTTTATTTGTTAGTTCCTTTGCCATGGCGTCTCTTGCAGATCCGCTTTTCATATTGATAAATTTATTATATTTTATTTTCAGTGGAGCTTCATCAGGCAGAAGATCAAAATATTTACTTTTATCGTTTTTTTCGAAAAAAGGTTGTTTCCTGATATTTTCCATTTTAGTCTGAACGATTTTGTGTGCCATATCAAGATAGGCGGTGGTTCTTTTTGCTCTGCCGTCAAAGGCATTTCTTTGTATCCTGGAATAGGGCAGGCAAAACTTTTCACAGTAATATTTCCGAATTTTTTCAAGCAAAATATCATCAACAAGGGAAATTACGGATGTTATGCCAAGCGGCGCTACCCGAATAGGTGTGTCAACAGAGTGTCCTGTGCCCATAACCGGAATATGAAAGGTGTGGTAATAATTTTGCATAATTTTCTCTATACTCTGCGGTAAAAAATTAAGTGGTTATGAATTTTTTGTAATACTTTAGCTGTTTTAAAATTAGTTATGCTTGAGAACCTTTAGAGGATACTTTTCAAGTATAATGGAAAATGCCTATTAATAACAGGATTGTTTTCCTGTTTTACAAAAGTTTTACAAAGCAGGGCTTTGGATTGATGATTGTCGATCAATCAACAATCATCAATCTAAAGAGGGCGGAAATCGGGATGAAAAGTTTGAAATTGTTGATTATGTTGTTTGATTTGTGTTAAGTGGTAACGGTTACCTCAGGTGTTATATGAATGAATTAAGACGGTTTTTTCATCCCATCCTTATTTTGGTTTTTTCCATAGCGGCCCTCGCTATGTCGTTATTCCTGTATATTTACTGGTATATAGAAGTCAGCGCCGGTCTTAAAAAACTTGTTCTTGAATTAAATCTTGATTCCGGCCAGATTCTGGAATCTCAGACATGGGTGGTTGTATTGATCCTTTCGATACTTGTCGGGATCATTTTGATGGGGATATTTATTATTTTTGTATATAATCAAAAAACTGTTCAACTCTACCGGATGCAGCGTAATTTCATCGATAGCTTTACCCATGAGTTGAAAACGCCCGTAACTTCATTGAGGCTATATCTTGAAACGTTCAAAAAACACGAGCTTTCCAGAGATGACCGGCTAAAATATATTGGTTACATGATTCAGGATGTAAGCAGGCTGTCGGACAATATCAACCAGGTTTTAAATCTTGCCAGGATTGAGAGCAGGAATTATGGTGGAGAATTTATAATATCCGATCTTGTTCAAACCGTCGAGGAGTTTATTAAAGACAACATCCATCTTTTCGGCGATTGTGAAATCAATATACATAATTCTTCCGGCAGTTCTATTTTATGCCGTATTAATCCGTCGTTATTTGAAATGCTGTTAATGAATTTGCTGACTAACGCCGTCAAATATAATGAATCTGATAAGCCGCGTGTTGATATTTCATTTGAGGTGAAAAAGCATAAATTACACATCATTTTTAAAGATAACGGCAAAGGGCTTGAGAAGACTGAAATCAAAAAAATTTTCAGAAAGTTTTACCAGGTCGGTCAATCGGATAATATGTTGGTTAAGGGCAGCGGTATTGGTCTCTATCTGGCGCGAAATATTGCGCGTATTCACAAAGGAAAGGTGGTAGCTGAAAGCATGGGAATCGGAAAGGGATCGACTTTCACTATTATTTTACCTTATAGGGAATCAGGTGTCAGTGCATGATGAATTCATGTAAAAAACGTATCCTTGTTATAGAGGATGAGATGCATATTGCGGAAGGTTTGAAATTAAACCTGTCTCTTCAGGGGTATGATGTGATGATTACGTCAGACGGCATTTCAGGCATACAAAAATGGAAAGAATGGCAGCCCGATCTGATTGTTCTGGACATCATGCTGCCGGGTATTGATGGGTTGTCTGTGCTGAGAAATATTCGTCTTGAGGATGAGCGTATACCTATTCTGATTTTGTCGGCCAAGGGGGCTCCCAATGATAGAATAAAGGGTCTTTCTTATGGAGTGGACGACTATCTCTCAAAACCTTTTAACCTTGAGGAGTTTTTGCTGCGTGTGGAGCGACTTTTAGTCAGGAAGTCCTGGTATAATGAAGGAGTAGATTTAAACAGAGTCGATTCCGCATCATCGGTGCCTTTCTATACATTCGGCGGCAACCGGATAGATTTCGACACCTCAACCGCCCATTGCAAATGCGGCAAGGTTATACTGACCGAACAGGAGGTCAGGCTTTTAAAGCTGTTTATTGTAAATGAGGGGAAGCCTCTTTCCCGGAGCAAGCTGCTGGAAACAGGGTGGGGATATTCAGTCGGCACTACATCCCGGACAGTTGACAATTTCATTGTGCGTTTTCGGAAATATTTTGAGGATAATCCTAAGGAACCTGTCCACTTCAAAAGTCTTAGGTCTATTGGATATGTGTTTTACCATAGCCCGCCAAAGGGACGGCGGGCAGGCCCTTAACACTTAACACTTAATACGTTTCGTAAATGGTATGGAGATATATTATGGTTCGAAAAGCTGCAATAAAAGACATTAAAGCAATACACTGGCTTCTTCAGGAATACGGCAATAAAGGTGAACTTCTTCCCCGTCCGCTAACCCAGCTTTACGATCATTTAAGAGATTTCTCGGTGTTTGTGGATGATAAGGATGATAACGTTACAGGTTGTTGTGCCTTGCAGTTTTGCTGGGAAGACCTTGCAGAAATACGATCGTTGGCGGTACATCCCGATCATCTGGGAAAAAAAATAGGATCAGGGCTTTTAGAAGCGGCTCTTTCTGAAGCAAAATCATTTAATATAAAAAGAGTATTCGCTCTTACCTACCTGCCGGAATTTTTTGAGAAATACGGTTTTGTACACATCGACAGATCGAAACTTCCGCTTAAGATCTGGGGGGACTGTCTGCTGTGTGTTAAATTTCCTGACTGTGACGAAATAGCAATGATGAAAAAGATTGAGTAACTACTCAGGTGGATAGACTAAAGGCTTTTAGGGAAAAGACTCATAAAACTCGATAATAGCACAGCCACTATCCTATAGCCTACAGTCTAATAACCTGAGCAGCTATGAATAGATTACATTTAACGGAACAGGATGGTGCTTCCACACGCCCGGCTTTGGAAGGATATACTGCCCGCCAACCGTCAGCCAGTAATGATCGGGATTAATTTCCCGCAGTTTGCCGTCATCGGGCGGTCTGGAATGTGTTGTAAAGGAATATGTAGTCTGGAAAATACAGATGCCATCCTTCTTTTTGCTAGCAACTACATAGTTTCTTTTAAAGGTCTGAGGAGCAATATTATTGTCTTCTGCAATCCGGTTTATCTCCGTGTTTGTAAATTTCATGAGAACAGACTTGGATGTTCCTCTTTCGGAAATACGTATAAGCGCCCTTGATTCACTGCTTCCTGTATATACCGTTGTAATACACGGGATTCTTTTCAAATACTGGGCGGCCACAATAGCGGCGGTCCTCCTTCCTCCCGACATTACGGGAAGGCCGTAATAACCAAAAAATTTTTTCTGGACATCTTCTGCGTATTTATCCTCTTTTTCATAAAGATCTTTTGATATGTAGCGAAGGCTTTTGGCCAGATCTTCGGCTGCCTCTGCAATGGGCCAGTCGATCCGCACATGAAAATGTGAAAGATCGTATCTGTCCTTTTTTTTACTCACAGGATCCCTTTGAATAAGGAGAGCATAATCGACAGGTAACAGAGTGCTTAAAAAATTAAAAAAATGGACTGAATTCAGATATTTCTGGTTTCTGTCGAATTTGCCTGAAAGGGTCAGGCTCTTTGAAGTGAGAAGATTGCTTTTTATTGTCTTGTTAACATCAAAGAATCTTATGTACTTTTTGTGGGCAGCGGGAATTGTATCTTCAACAAAAATCACCAGAAAGGCATTCTGAGTCTCATATTCCACGTCAGGAATGCGAGCCCTGGGTTTTAGCTCCCTTTTTTCCACAAAAGGATAAGGTAGTTTTTTTGCGAGAAAATTATTATATGAATCAACAAGGGCATACTTAAGCAGGAATTGATCAAGCTCATCCCTCAAAAGTTCATAATAAGAGCGCCTTAATCTGCTTGACTGGCTGAGTTCTTCCCTTACACTCCAGGATGCTAACTTTTTTTCTCCAGCACTTAACATTAATCCTTAATCCTTAATCCTTAATCCTTAATCCTTAATCCTTAATCCTTAATCCTTAATCCTTAATCCTTAATCCTTAATTTAACTATCATTATTTCAGGCAACCGTCAACCGCCAAAAAACATTATTTATTGTTAACTACTCACGTAGTCAGGCTGAAGGGGTCATAAGAGCACGATTGTCGTACTTTGGCGGAAATGTCTGATTCTTGCGGCAAGCATGGCTTCAGAATGCACTTTTTCCTAACAGTCTTCAGCCTTCAGCCTATCCGCCTGAGCAGTTAGATTTATTGTTGAATCTTTCAACCCATTGGTAGAGAAATTCACGATGACGATAGGCAAAAAAGGCAATGACAAGACTTATGCCGATAATGAGCGCAAACAACGGATAGTTCTGCTCAGAAATTGATGCCCCCTGAAGACTCAGCATAAATGTCCCGGGCATGCGTCCTATGGCGGCAAGTAATATAAATACCTTAGCGGGAATGGCGCTTAATCCAAGGAATAAGCAGAGATAGTCTTTTGGGAAACCGGGAAAGATAAATAAAAGAAAAATAACAATTATTCCCTGGCGCTTAAGAAGAGTGTCGAACTTTGTAAGATGGACGGCAGGTATCAGTTTCCTGACATAACGTTTTCCCAGAAACCGGCCTATTAGAAAGTTCAGCCACGACCCTGCCGCAAGGGCAATGCTTGAATACAAAAACCCCCGGGCCGTTCCAAACAAGTACCCGCCGATAAAACCGGAGGCTTCACCGGGAATAGGGGCAAACAGCACCTGGAGTAACTGCGCCATCATAAACGCCACTGGCGCGCCGGCTCCAAAGGATGCGATAATTGTGCTGATCCTTTCTCTGTCTGAGAAAAGATTAAAAGATTTAGCTGCTATTTCAGTTAGCGGAACCCTGTACAGATAACCCAGCAATGCAAGAAAGCTTACAACTGTAAGAGATACGATTATATATTTACCGGAAAAAGATTTAAGAGCCATAATAATGTTGATGGCCTCGTAAAAAGTCGAATTCATCAAGTGTTAGGCGTTAAGATAAAACATTTAATTTTCATATCAAACTCTTAACACTTAACACGTTTCGTAAAAAATCTTGCAGGTTGAGTTTCGAAACCCAACTTAACCCAACCCGCAGAAAATTTGAGTTTTCGTTCAGATATTATTCAGGGCAGCTACCGCAGGAAGCTCCTTGCCTTCCAGCATGGTAAGGAAAGCTCCTCCACCTGTAGAAATATATGTTATCCTGTCGGTTACACCTTCTCTATGCAGAGCGACATCTGTATCGCCGCCGCCGACAATTGTAAGCGCATAGGAATTTGCCACACTGTGCGCCATGGCTATTGTTCCCCTGCTGAAAGAATCGATTTCAAATACCCCCATGGGACCGTTCCAGATTACTGTTTTTGCGTCATACAATACTTCGGTAAATAGCAGAGACGTGGCCGGCCCTATATCCATGGCCATCCAGTTTTCAGGGATTTCATAAATAGGAACGATCTTTGTTGCTGCTTTTGCATCAAAACGTCTTGATACCACTGCATCTACAGGCAGATAGAACTTTATGCCGCGCTCTACAGCCTTTCTAATTATGGCTCCTGCTGCTTCAACAAGATCCTTTTCGATCTTTGATTTTCCCATAGAGCAGCCGGTGCTTTTCAAAAAAGTGTTTGCCATTGCGCCGCCGACTATGAACTTGTCAACATGATCAGACATATTATCAAGCGCCATCAACTTGTCGGACACTTTAGCTCCGCCAAGAATTGCAACAACAGGGCGCTGCGGTTCAGCCATTATCTTTTCAAAATAACCGGTTTCCTTTTGCAGTAAAAAACCGCCGGCGCATACCTTCGCATATTTTGTAATTGCCACAACCGATGCATTGATGCGGTGAGATACGGCAAAAGCATTATTGATATATACGTCACACAGGTCTGCGAGCTCTTTTGCAAAAGCATCATCGTTTTTCCGCTCTTCGGGATGAAACCGTAAATTTTCCAAAAGTACTATATCGCCTGCTTTCATGCCGGACACAAGCGCCTTAACTTCAGGCCCGATGCAGTCTGGCGCCATCTTGATATCAGTATGAAGGAGCCTGCCTAATCGTTTAGCTACAGGGGCGAGGCTGAATTCAGGGATAAATTTTCCTTTTGGTCTGCCGAGATGTGAAGCTATTATCAGTTTTGCATTATTGTCCAGAGCATATCTCAATGTGGGCAAAACAGCCTTTATCCTGGCATCATTCTGAATATTCTGGAGCTCATCCATAGGAACATTAAAATCGACTCTGATAAAAATTTTTTTGTTTGCAATGTCTACTTCTTTGATTGATTTCATAACATACTCCTGAAATTGTTTTTTGACAGGATTAACGTGATGTTCAGGATAGTTTGTTCACTTGAAATAAAATCTTGTTTATCCTGTTATCCTGTCAGAATCTTTAAGCGGTTATTTATCTTTTACCTTCTGTGCCTTTGTCTTGCGATCCAAGTCTTTTTTTTTGGACCATCTGCCTAAAAAACCGATCATACCGGACTCATAAGCCCTGTCCACCAGTTCTTCATGGACTGTTAACCCGCCGGAGCCGGCCATGGCGGATCTTAAACATTCTGTTTTGTGAATGCATTCAAGACAGGCCTCAGGGCTGCTTCTAAGGCCGTCCTCCCCTATGGGAAAAACCCTGTCTAACATTCCAAAACAGGAGGGATATTTGTTGTTTTCGTCTGAATTATTTCTCATCCAGTTCCTGTTTAAGATTTCTCGTCATCAGTCTGTATAGAGCCTCTTTGGGAGAGAAGTCATCATAAAGAATATGATAGATCTCATTAGAAATAGGCATTTCAACGCCAAGCTTTTTAGACAGATTATAAACAGACCTGGCTGTTTTTACACCCTCTGCAACCATACGCATTTCAGACAGGATAGCCTTTATTTTTTTTCCCTCGCCGATTTGTTTGCCTACAGTATGATTCCTGCTTAAATCGCCGGTGCATGTCAGGATCAGATCGCCGACGCCGGCGAGTCCGGTGAATGTGCGGGGGTTTGCGCCAAGCTTTAAACCCAGCCGCCGCATTTCTGTAAGACCTCTTGTAATTAATGCGGCGCGCGTGTTTAATCCCAGCCCAAGGCCGTCCGCTATTCCGGCTGCTATGGCTATAACATTCTTAACGGAACCGCCAAGTTCAACACCGATTATATCGCTGCTTGTGTAAACCCTGAAATTCGGTGTGGCAAAAACATGCTGCACAAAGCCCGCCGTTTTTTTATCATTTGACGCCACAGCAATCAGAGTAGGCGTTTTTGCGGCAACCTCTTTGGCAAAACTCGGGCCGGAGAGGACTGCAAAATTATTTTCCGGAATTTCCGGAAGTGTTTCTTTCAGGACTCCGGACATGGTTAAATGAGTTTTGTTCTCAATCCCCTTGGAGGCCGACACAATGATTGTTTTATTTGATATATTACCGGCTGTTTTTTTAGCTGTTTCCCGCATAAAATGGGATGGAACAACAATCAATACAATGTCTTTGCCCGAGACCACATGGGCGAGATCGTCAGTGGGGAATATGTTTGGTGAAAGGGTAAAACCAGGGAGAAAAACCCTGTTTTCTCTATGCTCTTGAATCTGTTTCCTTACTTCTGCTTCAAAAACCCAGTGATCAACCTTAAATCCTTTTTCGCCAAGAAGATCGGCAAGTGTTGTACCCCAGCTTCCTGCCCCTACAACGCCGATTTTTATTGAATTTACGTCAACATTATTCATTTGATAGTATTATTTTTACTCCTCTTCTTTTTCAGCAAGCCTTGCTGCTCCAACGACCTTTTCCGCCGTATCCATGCCCATCAATTTTACACCCTGTGTGTTTCTACTGATGACCGAGATCCCTTTTATGGGCATGCGTATAATCTTTCCGCTGTCAGTTATCAGCATGAGATCGTCATCCTCTTCAACAAGAAGAATTGCAACCACAAGCCCGTTTCGCTCACTTGTTTTAATCGTAATCACGCCCTTGCCGCCCCGTTTATGAACAGGGTACTCATCTATGGAAGTTCTTTTTCCGTATCCGTTTTCTGTTGCCGTGAAAAGGGTCTGGCCATGGCTTAAGGTCTCCATCCCTACAATCCAGTCTTTCTGCGCAAGCCTGAGACCACGCACGCCTCCTGCAACGCGGCCGGTGGGACGAATGTCCGATTCGTGAAAACGTATTGATTTACCCATGGCAGAGCATATAAAGACATTTTGTGTTCCATCGGTGAGCCTTGTTCCGATCAATTTGTCGCCCGGAGCAAGTTTTAAGGCTATTATGCCCCCTGTCCTGGGATGGCTGTATGCCATTAGATCTGTTTTTTTAACAAGGCCGTATTTTGTAGCCATAAGCACATAAAAACCAGGCTCAAACGATTTCACGTCAAGAACGTTTGTAAGCTTTTCGTCCTTTTCAAAATTTAGAAGATTAACAATCGCCTTTCCGCGGCTCAAACGGCCGGCCTGGGGAATATCATATACTTTTTGCCAGTAAACCCTTCCTAAATTTGTGAAAAAAAGGAGTGTGTGATGGGTGGAAGCCACAAACAGATGTTTGACAAAATCTTCCTCCTTTGTTCCCATGGCAGTCTTGCCTTTGCCGCCACGGCGCTGGCTGTGATAAAGTGTGATCGGATTGCGTTTTATATAACCGGTGTTGGAAATTGTAACAACCATATCCTCTTCGACAATCATATCCTCTATAGTTATCTCTTCGGCAGATTGCGTTATCTCTGTGCGGCGGGAATCACCAAATCTGTCCCGTATCCCGGCAAGCTCCTCTTTGATGATATTTTCCACCAGGCGTTCACTCGCAAGTATTTCTCTGAATCTGGCGATATCTTTGATGATATTTTTATATTCTTCTAATATCTTTTCCTGTTCGAGCCCGGTTAGCTTCTGGAGGCGCATATCAAGTATTGCCTGGGCCTGTATAGCGCTCAAATCGAATTTTTCGATCAATCCGGCTTTTGCTTCAGCCGGCGATTTTGATTTCCGGATCAGGGCAACAACATCGTCAATATTTTCAAGGGCAATTTTCAGGCCTTCAAGTATATGGGCGCGCGCTTCAGCCTTTTTCAGATCATACCTTGTTCTCCTTATGATTATATTTTTACGGTGAAGTATGAAATGTTCAAGGATTTCTTTAAAAGTAAGCAGTTCCGGCCGGTTATTCACTATGGCAAGAAAGATAATGCCGAAGGTGTTTTCCATCTGTGTGCGTTTATAAAGCTGGTTGATGACCACTCCTGAGATCTGATCTTTTTTAAGGCCGATGGCGATCCGCATGCCTTCCCTGTCAGATTCGTCCCTGACAAATCTTATTCCTTCGATCTCCTTATGCCTTATCATGACCGATATTTTTTCGATAAGCCTTGCCTTGTTGACCTGATAAGGGAGTTCTGTGATTATAATTGTTTCCCTTTGAGTTCTTTTATCTTTTTCAATTAGAGACCTTGCCCGGATGCGGATTATTCCCCGGCCGGTGTTATACGCCTGCTTTATTCCGCTGGTTCCGCAAATAATGCCGGCTGTGGGAAAGTCCGGCCCGGGAACGAGCTTCATAAGCTCCTCTAATGAAATGTCGTGATTATCTATTATGGCGATTATTGCCGAAATTATTTCGGAAAGATTATGGGGCGGTATATTGGTTGCCATGCCGACCGCTATGCCTGAAGAACCGTTGACCAGCAGATTCGGGAATTTAGACGGGAGAACAGATGGTTCTATCAGCGATTCATCATAATTCGGCACCCATTCTACAGTTTCTTTATCAAGGTCCTCAAGCATTTCATGAGCCAGGAGAGTCATCCTGACTTCTGTGTACCTCATTGCGGCGGGAGAGTCTCCATCTACAGAGCCAAAATTACCCTGGCCGTCAACAAGCGGATACCTTAAAGAAAAATCCTGCGCCATCCTCACAATAGTATCGTAAACAGCAGTGTCGCCGTGGGGATGATATTTACCTATAACATCACCGACGATGCGGGCAGACTTTTTATAGGGTTTATTCCAGTCATTTTTCAGCTCACGCATTGCAAATAACGCGCGGCGGTGAACAGGTTTCAGACCGTCGCGAACATCCGGCAAAGCTCTCCCGATGATGACGCTCATGGCGTAATCGAGATAAGATTTTTTCATTTCTTTTTCTATGCTGATTTCAGGAAGTTTTTCAGTATACATTATTTAAATACCTATAGATGAGTTAGTGTCCTACCACTTGTGGATGGACACGAGTTAGCAGATAGTCATTTCTACTTTCCAATTTCAAGTTTCAAGCCGTGAACGGCTACCATTTTTTATTCCCAACCATTTTCTGATAATTGGCATGATAAATGTCCGTTAAGGTTAAAAAGGCGGTAACAACAAGCGGGCCGTAGATAATGCCGAGGATGCCAAAAAGTTTTAATCCGCCGATAATTGAAAAAAATACCAGAAGCTGATGCATTTTAACGCGGTGGCCGACCAGTTTTGGTTTAAATATATATTCAATGCCGCCGGAAAGGATTACATAAAATATAATGAAAAAAATAGCAGAAGCTATACACCCTGTTAATAGAAGGTAAATGGCTGCCGGAATAAATACAGCCCCTACCCCTACGATGGGAAGAAATGCAAGCAGCGACATTATGAAGCCCCACAGGAAGGGCGACTTGAAACCAAACAGCATAAAAACGATTCCGCCAAGTGTGCCCTGTATCAAACCGCCTAATCCGTTGCCGATAAGAACTGCGCCCCCCATATCCTTAAATTTTTGAATCAGCTTTTCATCCTGTTCTCTGGGCAGTGGTGAGAGATCAGTTATAAACGAAATAAGCCTGTCGATGTCGATTAGCAGAAAATAGATAACAAGGAGCATTAGAAAGAAGTTTACCAGGAATGCAAACATATTCGAGGCGATCGACCTGGCCTGCTCGTATAGAAAAAGGCCGACAATTTTTCCAACTTCTGAAATAGCCTTGTTGAGCTGTTCACCGGTAAACTCTATATTGAAATGTGAAAGCAGAAAGTTTGCTTTTTCCAAAATTTCGCTGTTCGCAAGAAGATTTTTTATCTGATCATTTAATATTGCGCTCTTTGCAGTTGTATATAGATCGAATGCCTCTTTTGATAATATGCCTACAAAAAAGACAATGGGGATAAACAGCACAAAAAATATCAGCACACAGGTTAAGAAAGATGCAAAAGGAGGATTGATCTTATCTTTAATTAGGAAAAAACGGTAAACCGGATTAAAAATACCTGTTACAACAGCGGCAAGAACGATAATCGATATAAACGGCCATATAAGCCATCCAAGCATGGCAATAGAAGCTATGAACAGGATAAGAAAAAACCAGAAAATAATATTATATGAAGATCTGTCCAGCATAGCGCCTCTATATTAAATTTACAGAACAAACTGCCTGTTTCCGGTCTTTTTTATGCCTGCAAATGACTTTTTAAAGACCTGTTTAACGAAACCGGCCCTTCCTAATAAATAGAGAAGGGCTCGATACGTAGAATGGCCGGGATTAGGGACTCGCCTATAATTATCGCCTGAACGAAAAACCACCAAATTGATTTGTTAATGGCTTCGTAAAAAGTCAAAAACATATACTTTTGTCATTCCGGCGAAAGCCGGAATCCAGGCGGGGCTCAACCCAATCTACAAGAAAGCAGAGTTTCCGTTCAGGGGACTCCCCGCCTTCGGGGAATCTGTCCGTCAGAGATCGTCGGTGGACAGCGAAAGTGCTGTAATCCCACTGAAGCGAGATTGCTCAGCATTATTTATTTGCTGATAATGCCGATGGCCGTAAAAAAAAGAAGGGTTTCAAATATAAAAACCGGAGTATAGCTGCCAAAAATTGCGTAAACAATGCCTCCGCCGACAATGGCCGGAACAGCACAAAAAACCAAAATACCTATCTTCCTGGCGATGTCCATTATGTTAACCTCCTGTGAGCGTGATAGCTATGCGAGACCTTTGAAAAACGTCCCCTTTTGCCCGATTACTGCGTCAGGCTCAAATTGCAATCCTCGAAATATTCAATATATTCCTGCGGTTGAAATTTTCGCCTTCCTTGTACTCGAACAAAATTGAACATTTTTCAAAGGTCTCAATGTAAAATTTTTTTAAATAGTAAACCAAAATACCTTTATTAATAAATGTTATTTTTTATCAATAACCGATTGTAAAGTAAAGAAAAAAACAGATGAATTTGATATTTTAGAAAAAAACCGGTTTGTCCTGTAAAATATTAATATAATCAAGCACCTGTGAATACGCCGCACAGATGAACAATACATATGAAAAAATCACGGGAAAATATCACCCTGTCTGCAGAAAATACTCAAAACAACTATCGCCGCAATCGTACGGGTAAAGATAACGGTGATGCTCATTTATCACTGCCGGCCATCAAAATATTTGCTTTTGAAACGAATAACGGACATAAGAAGAAAAAAAGGGGATTGTCAAGAAATGCAAATGTCCGGTTTTTACCAAAATAATTATAGAAAATATCATGAAAAAACCTTTTCAATTGATCCATCTTCATTCCTGGAACCTTTTGCCGGCCGTCTATCTGAAGGTTCATTAATACTCGATGTGGGCTGCGGATCAGGCCGGGATCTTTTATGGCTGAAAAATCGTGGTTTTAAGGTTATCGGTTTTGAACGCTCAAAAGGGCTGGCGGAACTGGCCGGAGAAAACGCCGGATGTAAAGTCATTGAAGGTGATTTTGAGACATTTGATTTTTCTACTTTATTTTTTGATGCGATAATATTAGTAGGCGCGCTGGTTCATTTGCCACACAAAAAATTAAAGCCTGTTTTTGAACATATAACATCAGAAATTAGCAAATACGGAAAAGTACTGGTGAACCTGAAACAGGGCAAAGGCACATCAACAGACGAACACGGCCGTGTCTTTTATCTGTGGCAAGATACAGAGCTGAGAGAGATATTTACCGATTCGGGATTCAAAATCCTCCATTTTTCGCGGCAGGTATCCGCCATCCGACCCGATGATATCTGGCTTGGATATGTTTTAGAAAAAACAAAAGGGAAAGGCTAATCTGGGTGTTGGCTCGCTGGCTTTTGGGGTGTTTATGATCGGCGTCATTGCTTTGAGTTTCCCATTTACATTGGCAGGGGGGCTAACCGGTATACACTATTTTTATTTCATCCAAACCCGGCGTAAGCCTTTTTCCGCCTTCAGGGGTTACCTGGAAGGTGTTTTCTATGCCCACAAGCCCTATCCCTTCAATCCCTTTTTTTGGCTCCACAGCTATTACCATATTTTCTTTGAGCGGATAATCTATCTTTTTTGCTATGGCGGGAAACTCGTCAACGACCAGTCCGATGCCGTGCCCGATAAACCGGACCTGATTGCCCCCAAAACCCATGAAATTTGATTCAAAGCTTTCCGGAACAATAATTTCATCATATATCTGCTCGAATATCCTTGAAGGCAGCTCTCCCGGCCTTAAAAGCCCCTGAATCTTTTTCTGAATGGCAAGACAGATTGCATGGGCATCCAGGGCCTCCTGCCGTGGTTTACCAAGAGAGAATATTCTTGTTTTATCCGTATAATACCCATTATACCCGAAGCCGGTATCAATATAAATGATATCTCCTCTTTTTAATCTTTTATTTCCACCGAGAAGAGGAAAGGCCGGGGACTGATTAGCGATGCCGCCTGGGCCGTCAAAGGCAGAGGGATAATTACCGGATTCGCCGAAGCAGATATTCCCGCCGAACAGCTCGCTGTTGAATCCGGCCAGGCGCGCGATACCCATGGAACCTAACTTCAACATTTCGCATACGATCAAAGTTCCTAACTCCCATTCCGTCATCCCTTCGCGGATCAGATCAGGTATGATTGTGTAAACCGTTTCGTGTCGTTTGCCGGCCTCTCTGATCTGCGCGATCTCATAGGCTGATTTTACAGACCGTATTTCTGTCAGAGCAAAGCCGATGTTGCTGAACGCAGTGGCCGGAAGCGCATCTTTGAGCATCCTGAACAGGCGCAGCGGGGTGGTATTTTCATCAATGCCTAACCTGGAAAAGTTGTAACCATAAGCTTCGAGTGCAGGCGGGATATCTTTGAACCTTATAAATTGTATCAGGTTTTCAAGAGGGGATTCTTGCTTTCCCCTTTCAAGGCTGCGGCGTATAAAAAAAACAGGCTCGCCCGAATCAGGGATAAAAAGCGCCCCGTTCTGCATTGTTCCGCTGTAGTAAAAAATATTGATTTTATCCTGAATCAGGCAGCCGGGCAGATTGCACGCGCCAAGTTTGGCCTGAAGGGATAAAATCCTTTTTGAAATTTCTTTTTCAGGGACGATATGAATAGTATTATTTTCCATTAAAATAGTATATAGCCGTTCAGGGTCGGTTGCAAGCACAAGATAAAAAAGTTTTGCGCATGAGCGCGAATTGAGCGGGGCGCAGGAAGACGATTTGCCTGGCACATATCTTCGCAAAAAATCGCTCAACTTAGGGTTCGGCAAAAAATAAGTTCGCAATTTCAGGTGTTGAGGCGCTCGGCTGACAAGGCGCGAAAAAGCATGAATATCAAGCATATTCAGAATTTTCGCAACGCAGTCAGGCGGGATGCATCGGCGCCTGAAATGTAAAGTTATTTTTTTGTCGAGCCCTTAGGTTATAAAAAATAATAAAAAAGCTTGACTTGGAATTTTCCGGGTGATAGTTAGATTTTTCAAACATAGTTCGTATTTACTAATAAGGTTTTATGCAAAATAAAGACGATATCTCAAAAAAGCCTCTGACGCCGGCTATGGAAGATTACCTGGAGGCTATTTTTAATCTGGGTAAGGAAAAAAAGGTTGTCAGGGTAAAGGATATTGCCAAAAGGCTTGGGGTAAAGATGCCTACGGTTACAAGTATGCTCAAGTCCCTTAGCAAAAGAAAATTAATCGATTACGAAAAATATGAGTACCTGGAACTGACAAAAAAAGGGCTTGATGTCGGCAAAGAAATACATCGGAGGCATCATATCTTACGGGGCTTTTTGACGGATATTTTAAATATAGATTTTAAAAACGCCGATGAAGAGGCCTGCAAAATGGAACACGCTGTCAGCGCCTCAACGCTGGACAGGTTTATAGAGTTTATGGAATTTATTCAATTTTGCCCGAGGGTAGGGTTAGAATGGCTGAAATATTTTGATGAATATCGGCTTCATGGTCAGGAACCGGATAAATGTCTCGCCAGGATGAAAGAATTTGCAAAGGGATTCAGGGTCAGGATAAAGACTATGAAAGAGGTGGGGGGAGAAAAATAATGGTGCTGAGCATGATTGATTCAGGGGAAGAGGTTATCCTTATAGATATACGTGGAGGAAGAGGGGTCAGGTCGAAGCTTTACAGCATGGGGCTTGTGCCTGGGGTAACCCTTAGGATCTTAAACCGGAGCGGTTCAGGACCTCTAATGATTGAGGTAAAGGATTCCAGGCTCGCCATCGGTCGCGGGATGGCGGAGAAGATAATCGTAGAATAATTTTTTTTCTTTTAGAAGTTAGATAAATCTAACCAAAATAGGTAATACTAACCGATGAAGTACGCCAATAAAAAAGATCTGATGAATGTTATTGATAAAAGCGCTGAAGAGCTGCACCTGAAAATAGACATGCAGTGCCATCTTATGACCGCTATACTGGAACAAGATCTGGGCGGCGGGAATATAAAAGAACTCTTTTTGCCATCATGTTATCCTAAAGAAGCCAGGCTGAAAGAGGCTGTCAAGGAAACCGTAGATGTCCTGGAAGAGAGCAGGAAGGCATTTAAATCTAAAAGGCTGGAGGCCTTACGCAAAAAACTTACACATGTATTGATAGAATCGGGATAATAAAAGCTTTATTTTAGGCTTTTTAGGGATGTCTTACGGTTTCCGCTTTGTAAATAAAGCGAAGGAAGTGAAGGCGTAACTTGAGATCAGATCAGGTTGCGCCTTTTTATTTATCTGGAGGGAAGTAAAGAAAGAGGAAAGGGGGTTTTTGTATGGAAATGCCAGGGAGTAATATTATGAGTCAGATAGATTTGAACCAAAATGGCAATCCTTTTTTGCCGGTTAAAGCGGTTCAGGCAAAGTATAACAATAATCATTTACGTCATCGGGCCTGGATGATCCACAGTTTTCTTAAATGTTCTGTTGTGGGCCTCTGTTTGAGTTTAGAGGAACAAAAGAGGATTCTCAGGAAAACAGGGCATTCCATAAAGCATAGCAGGGACTATGAGATTCACGAAACATTTGTAAAAAGTCTGTCATCTGAAAACAAGATTTCTATTCGCCTGGATTCATATCTGAACAAGAAGTTTAATAATGAGATATCCGAATTTTCCAGCCTTGATGGCTCTATGTTTTTAAATGTCTGGAAAACACGTTTTCAAAAAGGTGAGATAGCAGGAATTTATTGGGTTGCCGCAACACGACCGAACCTCAAGGCAGAGCATATGCGTTTGATTTTCAGGGATGTCCATATGCAAATGCATCTGAATGTTGAAAAGAGTATGAAAGCAAAACAGTGCCTATGCTGCAAAGAGGAAGAGAACCGAAAGCTAAAAGAACGGCTTCAACAAGAGAGCGCCATGAGGAGAGTGCTAAAAAAGGAAAATAAAAGATTTGAGAAGGAAGCCGTGGAATTAGGGCGAAGATACGCCTTCCTTGAAAAAGACAAACTTGCGACTGAAGAGGATCTGTCAAATCTGCGGGAAAATACCGGGATGCTCGATTTTGAGGCTGAAAACCAGCAATTACAGGATGAACTGGCGAACTTGACAGGAGAGATAGTGGATTACCAGCAACGCCTTGAAGTCCTCCAGAATCAAAATAATAAGTTGCTATTAAAACTTGAGAGCCAGCGCGAGACGAACAATCATTTGAAAGAGGAGACGGAAGGAATTATTGCCCGGATTTCCGCACTGAATTGTTGTGATAAAACTTGCCCGTCCTTTGATCTCTGCCGGAAACGGATCCTGATCGTAGGTGGTATAAACAGGATGGAATCCCTTTACCGTCAGTTGATTGAGAAGAAAGGGGGCCTGTTTGAATACTGTGACGGCCACTTGAACGGAGGCAAAAGAGCGCTTGAGAATCGGATAAGGCGGGCTGATATTGTCCTATGCCCTGTTAATATAAACAGCCACAATGCCTGTTTGGCAGCAAAAAAATTAGGCAAAAAATACCGCAAGCCGGTTCATATGCTTGCCGGTTCCGGTTTGAACGCCATTTCACAAGCGCTTCTGGAATCTCAAAAAGGTGCGAGCATACATTAGAGCGCAGGGCACACCATGCAAAGTGTCATGTGTTCTTGCGCCACGTTTTCTGTAGCGCTTGCCATTCGGAGCCAGGGGATTTATCGCAAAACCTTATCAGATGAAGGCAATGCTGAAAATGGTCAGGGGAATGCTGGATGATGAATCAGATACGTTCTGATCTTTGCTCTATTTCCGATTTTGCAAAATGGTGGGACCCTGAAAATTTCAACTGGAATTTCAGCGGTTGTTTGTTGAAATATTTCAGGGAAAACAGGTTCAGGCTGAATGGATTTATGGAACGTTTAATCAATAATTTTGAATCGATTTTAATCGACATGATAAGGTGGCATAAAGAAATTGTGCCCCTTGGATTAAAACTGATCCTTGTTGAAGAAAAAGCTGCAACAGGAAGAACCGATATTATTAAAAGACTGACAGCAAAAAAGCAGATAGTTAAAGAGATTTTTGAACTCGTGTGACATCTGCAAAGGAGGTAGCATGGCAAAAGTCGGCAAGCGCGTTCTAAGCAATTGGCGTATCGGCGCTCATACCGTTAATTCCTATAAAGCCAGGGTCGGCGATCCGGCAGTAAAACGTAAAAGAAGAAAATCCAAGGAAATATGCACTGTCATTGCCAGGGCGCTGAATAAAGTAAGAGACCAGGGCCGGAATGTCGAAATTAAAGCCGAAGGATATAATGGCAAGCAGAAGATAAAGCAATTATATAAAATCAGCCTTTTTAAATCCGATTATTATATCCTGTGCTCTCAAAACCAGGTAATAACACTCTTTACTCATGAAATGATTGAAAGTGACGCCAAAAGAGGCGGTTTAACTTTTCTTGAAAGTAAACCTTTTAATGAATTGAAGGTTTATTGCGCTGAAAGGAGAACTGAATTATGAAAAGCGTTGGTAAACAAACCATTTTAAAGACTCTGGCTCTTTTATTTACCTTTAGCCTTGGATTGCTTCTATTTTTCTCCCAGCCGGCTGAGGCCAAACCCAGGATAGCGCCAGAGAAGGTTAACGTTATCATGATTGGCGACCGGCTGGTAGATGTTGCTTTTAATCTTGGGGTTCTTCCCGAAGCCATGTCTGTTCGCTGCTCCATGTGGCCAATGTGCAAGCAGCTCTTAAATACTTCCCAGATACTGGGTTGCCCAAAATGCATAGTTGACAAAAACCCATCCATCGTTCCAAACACGGCAAAGAAACGAGGCATCAAGCGAATCATTATCGAGAAGCATCCAAATTTCTGTATTTACAAACCAAAGGTCAAGCCGGCCAATGTCGTCCCTTTACTTGAAGGAAAGGGCCTGACCATTGAGTATGTTGATTTTTCCAATGGCTTAGAGTCAGCCATCCGCCAGACGGCCAAATTGCTGGGATGTCCGTCTAAAGCCGATGCCTTGATCGATCGCTATAACAAAGCTATGGCAAAGGCCAAAAAAGGTTTGCCCAAGGCAAAACCGGGTAAAAAGGTGGTCATTATTAATGGAACATACCAGGGCTCTACCGGCAAGTCATTTCTCAGGATCGAGGCAGCAGGAGGTTACTCCGATCAGTATCTGCTCGAACCACTTGGCTGTGTAAACGTAGGCGACGTTCTTAAATCTGAAAACAAAAAAGTGAATAAGGGGCACTTTTCTATTAGAAAGCTGGATGCCCTGGTAAGGGCAAAACCTGATATAATCGTCATGACCGGAAACCCCTTTGCAGTACAAAAGGCTCTCGCTGCTGCGGTGGAAAAAAATCCGGCTTTGGCAAATGTGCCGGCTATCAAAGACCTGGCAATCTATAGTCTGCCCTTTTACGGAGATTCAAGCGTGATCGAGTATCCGGGCATTTTAAAAACATGGGCCAATGCTTTAGGTAATTGATAATAGTGCTATTGAATCTAAATTGAGCGATTTTTTTATAGGATGAATCATATTATTCTGCACAGGTTTTGATGTATCCCTCACTCATATGGCTCCCTTCAACCATGATTCAAATTTTTTTAAAAAAATCTTGACATCATTTTTCTTTTAGATTATTAGTAGCTTCTAATTAAATTAGATAAATAAAGTTTTATAAGGGATGGCTTACGGTCTTCGGTCTTTTAAGGGGTGCGGGGAAAGTGAAGGCGTAACTTACGATTGAACAAACAATCGAGTTGCGCCTTTTTTGTTTTTAAGGGAGGGGAATGAATAATGACATTAGACGAAATCAAGCCGGATCAGGAGTGCGAGATTGTGGATACCACTTCAGGGGGTATTATGGAACAGCGGCTTCTCGATATGGGATTTATCCCTGGAACCCGTATAAAAGTTGTACGAAACGCGCCTCTTGTGGACCCTGTTGAGTTTTTACTAAAGGGATATAATATCAGCCTGCGCCATTCCGAGGCAAAACAGGTGGAGGTAACCCTGTTATGAGCGATAAATCCCAGAAAATCATGGTAGCTTTAGCTGGCCAGCCCAATTCCGGCAAGTCAACAATTTTCAATATCCTTACCGGTGCAAGGCAGCATGTTGCCAATTATCCAGGCGTAACCGTGGAAAAAAAGACCGGTTCTTTTCGCCTTCAAGACGATCGGGTTGAGTTGGTTGACCTCCCAGGGACACACAGCCTAACCTCCTACACACTGGAAGAGCGCATTGCAAGGGATTTCCTGCTTAATGATAAGCCGGCGGCAGTTGTTGATGTTCTGGATGCCTCCAATCTTGAAAGAAATCTCTATCTGACTTTTCAATTAGCGGAAATGGATATTTCCCTTGTCATTGATCTTAACATGATTGATGTGGCGGAAAAACGGGGCATTAAAATCGACACCCAAAAGTTAAGTCAGGAATTGGGAGCGCCTGTAATCTCTACAGTGGGAAACAAAGGCAAGGGGAAAAGGCGACTAAAGGAGGCGATTCTGTCAGCCTCAAAAAAGAGGCAGGCCGCCCACTTTCGAATCAACTATGGGGATGATCTTGAACCAATTTTAGATTCTCTGGAAAAACGCCTTTCAGAAGAGATGGAAATTTCCAGCCGCTATCCGGTTCGATGGCTAACGGTGAAGCTTATGGAAAATGATGAAGAGGCGCAAAAGCTGGTCAGAAAATATTCGCAAAAAAGCGGGGTGATACTGAAGTTAGCAGAAGAAAAAAGAGAGGCCTTTAAGCTGGAGCACAAGAAGTCTCCGCAAAAGGTTATAGCCATAACGCGCCATCAGGAGGCCGAGAGGATCGTGGAGGCGAGTGTCACCCGCAGTAAAGAGATAACAAGGACGCTCACAGACAGGATCGACGAGGTAGCTTGCAGCCGCTATTTTGGCCCGGTTGTTCTGGTTGCCACCATCTATCTCATTTATGAACTTGCCATAGTCCAGGGCTACAAGATCACTGAATACACGTGGCCTCTCCTTGCCTGGTCCCGAGATCTTATCGCCTCGCTGCTTCCTTCTGAAGGATTTATTTTTGATCCTTTTTTTCGATCCATGCCAATATGGGTGGTAGACGGGACCATCGCCGTGCTGAATTATGTGCCTATCTTCCTTATCCTGTTTGCCCTCATAGCCATCCTGGAAGACACCGGTTACATGGCCAGAATGGCCTTTATCTTAGACAGGATTTTCAGACATTTCGGTCTCCATGGTCAGTCTGTTCTGCCCATGGTTATTGGCGGTCTGTATGTCGGCGGGTGTGCCATACCGGGAGTTTTAGCGTGCCGGGGCATGAAAGATGAGAAAGCCAGGCTGGCAACCATTCTGATTGTACCCTTGATGAATTGCCTGGCCAAAATTCCTTTTTATGTGCTTTTAATCGGGATGTTTTTTGCTGCATATAAAGGGATCGCCATGTTTTTTATTGCAACTATTACCATAATCATAGCCCTTTCCGTCGCTAAGCTTTTAAACCTTACAGTGCTGAGAAAAAGATTGAGAGCGCCGTTTGTCATGGAGATGCCGCCCTATCATATACCCACCACAGGGGGTGTCCTCAGGCGCTGCCTGGAAAGAACATGGCTCTTTGTCAAAAAGATTATCACTATCGTTATTTTAGTGTCCGTAATTGTCTATGCGCTTATTTACTTCCCAGGTATCAGTGAAGAAAGAAAAGCTCATTTTATAAGTCAAGCTGAACAGGCACAAAAGATTTTCTTCAAAAAAACAGGGAAGGATAACCCTTATGCCGGTTTTATGGCCGGAGACAACCTGATGGATTTTACAAGATATTGGAGAGATTATAAAAAGGCAAAGATGGGAGCTAAAGGCAAAAAGGCAAAACAGGCTGTTGAGCAAGGATTCAGAGAAAAAAACCTTGAGTTTTTCAAGATCGTAAAAAGGGGAAAATATAAAGTCAAAGGCGAGATGATAAAGGATAAACACGCCAAAAAAGTTTACACTGCCTATAAAAAACTTGGTAAAACTACGAATAAACTACGAAGAGAAATAAAAGAAGAGACAATTATAACCAGTTACATGGGCCGTGCCGGACTTTTTTTAGAGCCCTTAACAAGGTGGGCAGGCTTTAATTGGCGCGTAAATATTGCCCTCATGAGTTCATTTGCTGCCAAGGAAAGCAGCGTGGCAACCTTGGGGGGTATCTACCAGTCGCCACCAGGGGAGAAGCACAGGCTTGAAGATAGGATGAAGGAAAAAGAGAAGGGTTGGACAGCTCTGCATGTGCTGGCCATAATGCTTTTTATGGCCATGTATCCTCCTTGCATTCCCACATTGCTAATGATCAAGGTTGAGACCGGAAGCATAAAATGGATGCTTTTTGCTACTTTTTATCCGATTGTTTTAGGGTCAATCATAGCTGTTTTTATATTTACCGGCGGAAATTTATTGGGTTTATCCGGTATGCAGGCCATGTTCGCTTTTTATATTTTAGCCTTAATTGTTCTTGTATTAATGGGTCTCATCAAGAGAGAGCAGGAATTTGCTTAGTGTTTTGATTCGCAAATACAATAACGTAATTAATATACAGGTGTTTACCCCTGGTGGGTTGAAAACTTATAAGTGCCTAAAGTGAGCTAAAGTGCCTAAAGTGCCTAAAATGCCTAAAGTTAAGGAATTCTGGCAGTTTATATACGTTTCTTAAGCCATCAATGCACAGGGGAGCAAGCTCCTTCTATCTTTGGGTTATCAATTAACACGCCGAAGGCGTACCACAACTTTAGGCATTTTAGGCACTTTAATATACTTTAGGCACTTTTTGCCCAGCAATCCATCTATCCTATGATTCTGGATTCATTGAGCATGAAATGGAAATTCCTATACTATCGAGTTAAAAAAGGAGGTGGAAATTATGCGAAAAAAAATCTTCATAGTCGGATTATTGGTGTTTGGCCTTTTAATGGCAGGTCAGGCGTTTGCCCATACCCCGCTTTGCTCATGCTATGACAATGGGGATGGAACCATTACGTGTGAAGGAGGGTTTTCAGATGGATCTTCGGCAGCCGGGGTGGAAATGAGGGTGTTGAATTCATCTGGAAATGTCCTCATAAAAGGCAGAATGAACGAGGACAGCGAGTTTACCTTCAAGAAACCGGATGGATCTTACAAGGTGGAGTTTGACGCCGGTCCCGGTCATGTGGTGGAGGTGCCGGGTTCAGAGATCACGGAATAGAGATTTAGAATCCGCAGATTACACGGATTAGATGGAATTGTTTTTTAATAATCTGCGGAAATCAGCGAAATCTGTGGATGGGATTGAGGAATTGAACAAATAACAATTAGTAAAGGAGGAGAACAATGAAGAAGTTGATGTTTATTTTTGTTGGATTAGCGGTATTATTTTTAAGCGTTCCGGCTTATGCACATTTTCAGATGTTATACACCCCTGAGATTGCGCTGGAAAAGGGCGGAAAACTGGATTTTAAAATCGTGTGGACTCATCCCTTTGCCGATGAACACACCATGGAAATGACTACCCCAGTGGCATTTTATGTTCTCTCACAGAGAGGCGAGGGGAAAGTAAAGAAAACGGACATGAAGGGTAAATTGAAACCCATTACCTGGACAGGAAAGGCAAACTCTGCCAGGGCCTATGAGGCGTCCGTTAAAGTAAGAAGCATGGGCGACCACATGTTTTGCTTTGTTCCCGGGCCTTACTATGACAAGCATGAAGAAGCCTGGATGCAGCAGATCACAAAAACGATCGTCAATGTCGGCGGCATCCCGGGCAACTGGGCTGAGCCGGCAGGTCTGGAAACTGAAATTGTTCCTCTGGACAAGCCCTATGCCCTGTGGACCGGCAATGTATTTCGCGGGGTTGTCCTCAGCAAAGGCAAACCTGTTCCGAATTGCGATATCGAGGTGGAATATATCAATCACGATGTGCTCATGGATAAAAACGCCTTTGCCAGGTCGAACTATGTTGAGGCCCCCCAGGACGCGTTTGTCACCATGACTATTAAAGCCAATGCAAACGGCGAGTTTTCTTTCGGTATCCCCAGGGCTGGCTGGTGGGGTTTTGCAGCCCTTGGTGTGGGTCCTGAAAAAGAACATAAAGGTGAAAAATTCAATGCAGATGCGGTCATCTGGATCAAGGCAGTTGATATGAAATAGGTGAAAGGGTCGGCAAGGGGTATCGGTTTGGCGGCCATTCCCCTCGCAGACCCCTCGTAAGTCCTCAAAGGCAGATTTTCCCGAAGGAGAATTCTGTGCCTTTTGGGGCTCTTTTTTTAAATAAGAGTTTCTTTGAAAAATGTCAAAGAAAAAGCACTAAGGAGGAAAAGAATAGAATGAAAAAATCATTAGTTACGATGTTTGTATTGATTTTCGGGTTACTGTTTCTTGGCTCTTCTCCGGCCTTTGCCGGAGATGCCGGAGGTATTGAAGCCCTCAATAAACGCATTGAAGCGCTGGAAGCAAAAGCTGAAAAAAGCGGCGGTCTGGACGATCTAAGTGAAAATATAACCTTCAGCGGCGCTATTGAACTTGATTATTCCTACACGAATCCAAGGGATACCACGGATGTAAACAGTGATTCCACATCTGACCTCGATATCGGGACAGCACAACTTGGCGTCGAGGTAAATTTTCACGAATGCGTAACCGGTAATTTTGTTCTCAAGGGAGAAAACCTTGATACCACTGACAGGGTATTCTGGGATGAAGCGACAATTACCATACAGAAAGAGGGATTTCCTCTTTACTTTGTAGGTGGCAAGAGAGGTCAGCCCTTTGGCGTATTCAACAGCCATTTGATCAGTGATCCTATAACCAAGGATTACGAAATCGTTGAAACAGGCGCGACACTGGGATTTACGCCGGATTTTCTCGGACTCGATATATCTGCTACAGCATATAGGGGCGAAACAATCGGTGTCGCAAAAAATCAAAGCGGTGGTTATACAGCAACTGATGATGTAGAATCTTATATTGCCAGCATTTCAATCGCTCCTGTAGAGGGTCTGACCCTTAGCGCCTATTACAATTCTGAGCCAGGTGACGGCGCTCGTAATAAAACCGCTGGCGGAGCAATCGAATATCAGATCGGCATGTTTACCTTCGATGGCGAGTATATCGGTGCTCTCAACAAAGAGAAGGCCAATACCGGAGTAGAACAGAAGGAATCAGCATGGTTTGGCGCAATTGCCTGCCAGGTTATTGATCCTCTGGAAATAGCGCTCAGGTATGAAGCTTATGATGATGATATAAGTGGTGATACGGATGGGACTCTGGAAAAGAGATACTCAATTGGCGCCAACTACACGCTTTTTGAAAAAGATAATTTTGTCACTACCGTTATGGTTGAATATCGCGGAAGCCATAATGAAAAACCTGCTGGCAGCACAGATGATGATACTGTGGATGAATTTTTTGCCAAACTGGCAATAGAATTCTAAGTCAGAGCTTGCCCGCCATTAGTCTGGCGGGGTCGGCGGTCAGGAGTCGGGGATCAGGGAAGAGGGCAAGTTTGGCCATCTTTAATTGATCCCTGACGGGCCGACTCCCGACAATTCGTGCCTGCATGTCCTGTACAGAGGCACGAGTTTCCTCAATCAGCAGCGCAAGGGGTTTTGGGCTTATTTTTCAACCAAAGCGTGAGAACTTTGTTCAAGACACCGTGTTTTCCGCTTGTCTTCAACACCTATCGCTTTTTTTCACTCTGCATTCAGGTAGCGCCATACCAATAGCGCAATATGTTTCATCGCTGGTTCATTTGTAAAAATCAGGTTTAGAACAATCGGACATTCAATATTTTTTGGTCAATACAGAACAAATTGACACAAAACCGCTATCTGTGCTTTAATACAAAAATTACAATCCTGATGACCTTGTTTATAATATCAATTGTTCATTTTTTTGTGAAAGGCTTTCAATGGGCTACTCAGCATACCTGAAACCGCGGCAAGAGTCGATTTCTAAAGAAGGAATTGAAGGAATTATCAGCCTGGCGAACCTGAGGGATGAATCCAATGCCAAACAAAAAAAGCGCAACCAGATTATCTGCAAACATCCTCAATTACTTTGCGGCATTTACTGAAACAAGATTTAATTTCAGGACACTGATAAACTATCGATGGACAAACAATGAGCTGACCCTCGACTTGGGAATATTTCAGGACTTTCAAGATAAACTCTTACAGAGAATAAAGGCCGGAGACAGAGCTCCTCTTACAGTAAAAAATAATGAGCACGTTCTTTCGCTTTCAGGCGACGACCTCTTATTGGAGATCAACAAGACTCTTTCGGATAAATTTGGCCTGGAATATCTGAAATCATGTATTGAGCAGGAAGTTCAAAAGGTGGCCGAACGGGATGTCGTCTTTATTGCAACCGAAAAAGGATTGCAGGCCGCCGACAACACCGACCTTTCAGAACAAGAGATCGAAAAACAGAATTTACAGACATTCCTTGACGGCTGCCGTAAATACAACCTTGCCCTTAGAAAGCAGATAGAAAATATCCTTGTTGAGCTACAGAGAAAACAGATTGACCGTTTAAAAGATGAATTGGGTATTGAGCATGTTCCCGCCTCAACCTTCAATCCTGCCAATTATCTGAAAAAACATTTTGATGCGCTCCAGTCTATTGCGCGGGAGACCAAGTCCCAAGAAGAATATATCAGCACTGTCAGACAGTATTTCAAGGAAGGTATTGATGACATCGTTCTATATGATCTGTTTATCAGCATACAAAAATATGCCAGATACAACACTGTCGGAACAATCTATCTATTTTTTCACGAGTTAAGCAGGCGAACCGATAATGACGCGGTTGAGGGATATCCGATATTCTTTATTGAGCTTAATTTAGCGCCTGCCGCTGAGAAAGTAGAAATTTCATTTCCAAGAGATCTTTTGCTGATTAACACCCCTGCTGTTAATTATTTCAAATTTCCATCGGTTCTTACAGTCTCAAGATCATCTGCCCTCAAAAACGCGGTCTCCAACCTTGGCGGGATGGAGGTTTTTTTGCAGGCTCAGTACGGCTGGAATGAACCATTTGTGCTGGAGCCTTATTTCAGACCAATAAAAGCCCAACAAGATATTTACCCGGATATCAGATGCCGCATCGGATTTCAGGTTGTCAGGAACGAAAATAAAAAACTTCTCGATTATTCAGAAATAATGACGCGGCTTAAATCAGACGAAAAAAACAAATTCGTCGATTTTATCTCGGATTATATTGACGGAAATGTGGAAAACACACAGGACGCAGTTGACAGGGAATTTATCGAGAGATACCCGATCAAAAGCGCCGGCAGATACATTTCTGATAATTCTTTAAATCTGAATATTTCTCAAAAGAGAATTCTCCTTGCTCTCAATAAGCCAAAGAATAAGATTATTGTTGTTGATGGCCCGCCCGGAACCGGCAAATCCCACACGATTGCAGCAATAACTTACTGGGCCAATCAGGAAGGGAAATCTGTTGTAATCACCTCTCACAAAAAACAGGCCCTTGACGTGATCGACCGGATGCTTACAGACAAGTTCCGCGACTTGCATCCCAATGCCAAACCATCAATCATCAGGCTGTCTAAAAATGGCAAATCAATAAACGCACTTGAAAACTCCCTTCAGAATGCGGTGATAAACGCTGCGGGTGACCGGGCAAATGACTACAACAGCCAGGCTGTTGAGCAGGATGAAAAAGAGTTAAAAAAATCTGTCTCCGAAAAAATAGAAAAGCAGATTTCTTCATCCGGCAAGTACAGAGAAAAGATTCACGATCTGTTTGAATTTGAGCAGATACAGAGCAGGCTTATTAGTTCCTGTGAGTTCTCAGATGACGATTTTGCTCTTCCCAAAGGCGATGCTTCGGCTGTAATTGATTTTGAAAAGATACAAAAATTTGCCGAAGATCCGATTATTGATAATTTCAGCGATATCGGTCTAACAGCATTTCGCTTTCTTCTAAAACACCGGAAAGATATTCCAAGGTTTCTTAATGCCTGTGAAGCAATCAATCTTCATTCCAGCGAAGAGCTTGCTTTTGAGACAACTCTCACTGAAGTCCCAAAATCTTTTGTCGATCTAATAGAAGCGTGCGTAAAATCGCTTAAAATGGATATACCCATTTCAGCGCTTCAGTCCGGCGATATCCCCGGCGCATTCTTCAAAAAGTTGTTCGGAAAGGCTCCTGACAGGAAGGTTCTGGAACAACTGATCAAATCTTTAAAGAGTTTGAAACACGCAAATATTATTGAAGAAATTGTGCGCTTGAAAAACGTGCCGGCAAACGAACTCACTTTGGATATGGCTTCTGAAGGAATTTCAGCGCTTCAAACAGCCATCTCTCTGAAGAAGCACAGGGACATCATTGACGAATACCGCGAAGTGGCCGGAAACAAAGAAAAAAGCATTTCCGAAGTCTATGATACCCTTGATAGCGTGAAAGAGGCTCTTCAAAAAATGGACGCAGTGCTTTTCAACTCCATCAATTCCCTTTTCAAAAACTATGGAACAATGCTTGCCAGGCTCAAAATTTCAAGCGAAAAATTAGGCGCTTTATCACGGCTAAACAATCTTACGGGCACTGAAGCCGATATCTGGAGATGGATTCAACTCCACCATGCGCTTTCCCCAAAAACGGCTGTTGATTCATTTAACAAAGATGATCTCGATGCCTTCAATAAACTCAGGCAGAAACAGGTTGAACACAAAAACGATCTTCGGATGAAAAATCTCAACACCGTTTTGGGGGATGTCGCCAGGATTAAGGCTTCTTTTGCCGGAGGGCAAAGGCTGACAAGCACGCAGGCCAGGGTGCTCCTGGAAAACGTATCAGGAATTATTGCCGAACCCGACATGATATCGAAGCACTTTCCAATGGATGAAGACCTGATCGATCTTCTTGTTATTGACGAGGCCTCCCAGGTCTCTATTGCCGAATCAATCTCCCTTATCCTGCGGGCAAAGCAGGTAGTTGTTTTTGGCGATGAATACCAGTACGGCGCTGTCGGCGCAATTAACGTGAACTCAAAATATTCCGCCGCATATTTCAGGGACATCGTAAATGCGTATCAAGATGATTACAGCGCATCTGCAACAGATCAGGAGGTAAATGAGCTGATTGAAGACGTCTCCAAAGAGATAGATGAGGATGAACAGGAAGCTGAACAGGCATTGCGCCCTATGGAGGATAACGCAGGCGCAGTCCTGTGGCTCAAAACCTTCAATATCCGCACATCAACACTAAGTTTTGCCAGAGCCATTGCAAATTACACCACTTCTCTCCGTGAGCATTACCGGAGTTTCCCTGAAATCATAGATTATTCAAATGAATTCTTTTACAAACCCGCACTGCTCGATCTCAGCATCAACCGCATCCGCACTAAACCGATAGGCGAAGTCTTGCAGTTTATTCCCGTGCAAACCAAAGGAAATTCCGGCAGCAATGTAAACTATGATGAAATAGACGCCGTTATTCATGACCTGGACAGCCGTATCAAAAACGGTTTTAAGGGAAGCGCAGGCATTATTACCTCTTTCCGTGAACAGCAGGCAAGAATGGAGCAGGCGCTGAACGAAAAGCTTAACATGCCGGAACTGAAAAGGAACTATGATCTGGCAGTATGGTTTGTCGGAGATGTCCAGGGCGAAGAACGTGATATTGTATATTACTCCCTTGTAGAAGACAGCAAATACGGCAACGCTAATTTGCGAAGCATTTATCCGGTCATTGACGGAACGGCGGACAATATCAGGAGCCTAAAGATGCAGAGGCTCAATGTGGGGTTCAGCCGTGCCAAAGACACAATGGTTTTTGTACACAGCATGCCGGTTAATAAGTATGGTAAAACCAGGCTTGGCGATGCCATACGGCATTATGACAAGCTTCTTGACGAAAACAAAAAGAATGATTTTTTCATCGAAGACACGGCAATTTTTGAATCGCCACCGGAAAAAGATCTGTACAATCTTTTGATCAGCACGAATTTTGTAAAAACCCACAGGGAGTATGTAAAAATCATTCCCCAGTTTAAAATCGGAGAATACATCAGGGCCGAATACGCAAAGCAGATACCGAAATACAGGGTTGATTTTCTCATGACCTTTTCAAAAGGCGGCAAAGAGCAGGCCCTGATTCTGGAATATGACGGCGTGGAATACCATACAAAAAACCCCGATACTGTGACCAAACATAATTTTTCCCAAGAGTACCTTGATTATGACATCAGCCGTCAGATAGAGCTTGAAAGCTACGGCTACCGGTTTTTGAGGCTGAATAAGTTCAACCTGCGGCCGGAGCAGGATGGTGAAACAAAGACGGATGTTTTGGATAGATTTTTAAGGAATGCCTTTGCAGTTGAATGATACGGATTGAAATCATTTCTCCACAACTTGTTGGAAAATTCCTTCGGATAGAACGCTGGAGTGTTCGGACATTGCGAAATAAAATTGATGGCATGCTTTATGAGCGCACCGCCATATCAAAGAAACCTGAAAAATTGGTAAAGAAGAAATTGGCGCCGTTTTATATGACATGGGGTTAATCGAACAATGGGGCAGCGGCATAGGTAAAATGCAGAATCTTTGCCCTTTGGCAGGCATTCCGGTACCTCATTTCGAAGAATATCAGGAATTGACTGGAGTATCACGCCAAATGTCAACAATCGATCTGTCAGAGATGGTCAAAAAAGTGTGTTAGAGAGGATAGGCAAGGCCGGCAAGGGAATTGCCTATCAATTGACCAATAATTGACTAATGACGAAAAGTACATCATATAATACACAGTCTGGACCACGTGCATTATGGCCGTTGGGCGTTTGTTGAATTTACTGAACTTTGCCGGATCGAAGCTGACTTTGAAGTCAAGGTTGAAGAGGAATTTAATAAAATGATCGAAAGAATAACAGATGGAAACTAAGATGGTCCACACATTGACCGCCACCTTTGAAGCTCACGCCCAACAAACCGAGAATGACGTTGAATTTTGGCTCGCCCGTGACCTGCAACATCTTCTCGGCTATGCGGAATGGCGCAATTTTACCACTGTTATCAGCAAAGCCAAAACCGCTTGTGAGGTATCGGAACATGCCATAAAGGACCATTTTGTTGACGTCAACAAAATGGTTGATCTTGGCTCCGAAAGCCGGCGGGAGATAGATGACATCATGCTTACCCGCTATGCCTGCTACCTCATCGCCCAGAACGGCGATCCAAGAAAGCCGGAGATCGCTTTTGCTCAGACCTACTTTGCCGTGCAGACCCGACGTGCGGAACTCATTGAACAGCGTCTATTGGAAACAGAGCGTGTTTCTGCACGTAAAAAACTGACCCGGACAGAAAAAGAATTGTCGCGGGTTATTTATGAGCAAACCGGCGGCAGCCATAATTTTGCCTTGATACGCAGTAAAGGCGACCAGGCTTTATTCGGCAAATCCACACGGGCAATGAAATCCCAATGGAAAGTTCCTGATAATCGGCCGTTGGCTGATTTTGCGCCAACCATTATCCTTAAAGCCAAGGACTTTGCAACCGCGATCTGGACCTTCAACTTGAGTGGCGCGGCAAGGATGAACAGGACTGGTCGGATTTAATAGCGAATGCGCCGCCCTTATACATCCAGGAAAAGGTTCATCCCAAGGTCTTGATTGACGATTTGATCAAACAGACCGAAACACAGGAAAAGTCCGGGATGTTCCGGCTGATGGATCTTTTTTCCGATTTTAACGGCCTGCCCGGCAAAGGCGTGTTAAGTGGCTAACTACATGACCGAACTACCAAAACGCAAACTGCTGGAGCAGAGGCTTCACAAAGCAGTTGAATTGGCGCGGAAACGGCTGGAGGCAAAAACCTGCGTAGTGCAACACAGAATCCAAATGATGTCAGGGTGATAAAGTAAATTAGAAGACAGTACACATATTATTGCCTTTTTCTTCGGGAAACAGCTATATTGTCCATGGAATTCAAAGGAGATTAGATAATGGATTTACCGCCCCTCAATGGTTACATACTTCAAAATCTGGACAGAATTAATCTTGTCCTTGGGAAGAACGGTTGTGGTAAAAGTTCTCTTTTAAGATCGATTGATAAGTGTTTATTTAATAAAGGCACTATCGGAAAAGTAAAGTATATCACTCCTGAACGTGGCGGAAACCTAATATACGATCCTGGTATCGACAACACCATTTCACAGAACCCAACTTGGTTAATGGACACAAGAAGAACAAACCGTTTTGATCAATTTAGACAACAGAGTATGGCACAGTACCGCAATCTTGAACTTCTCTCACTTCGCGAGATTGAAAAGGACAAGAAGTTACGTTTAGATCTTGACCACACCTTTGATACCTACGTTGACAAAATCAATATGCTTTTAGACTCGGTAGAAATTATAAGAGCAAAATCAGGATTCAAGATAATTCTGCAAACAAATGGTACTGAAATCTCGTCAGATAAAATTAGTAGCGGTGAATCCGAGCTTATTTCATTGTCGATTGAATGCCTTGTATTTCAGAAAGAGGTTGTCCCGAACAAACCCAATTTATTACTGTTAGACGAGCCAGATATGCATTTGCATCCAGACCTGCAATACCGATTTGGAATCTTGTTGAAAAGTATCTGCTCTATCGAAAACACCTACATTTTGATCGCAACACACAGCACTGCATTACTATCTGCATTAGCTGAAGAGTCATACACGCGTTTCGAATTTATGACATTAGGCCAGAAAAAATTCAACTTCAAAACCATAAGAGAGGCTTATAATAAAATACTACCCATTTTTGGTGCTCATCCGCTCTCAAACGTCTTTAATGAGAAACCGCTTCTACTTGTCGAAGGAGAAGATGAAGAAAGAATATGGCAACAGGCTGTGAGAACAGCCAATGCAAAACTCAAGCTCTATCCCTGCTCTGTGGGTGGTAAAGCGAACCTAAATGAGCATGAGGATGAGGCCGTCAGCATTATGAAAGCTGTTTATGAAAAAGCAAAGGCATTTTCCTTAAGGGACGGTGACGGCATTGACGAGGATATATCAGACAAGCCGCCCCTTGTTAGGGCGAGGTTAAACTGTTACTCATCTGAAAACTTGCTTCTTACCGACGAAGCATTGGCAATTATTGGTAGCTGTTGGGATTCGGCCAGAGTGGGGATTGAGAAATGGATGCAGGACAATACCTCGCACCCGCATTTTGATGCAATGCGTTCTTTTGCTCAATCATCTTTTGACAGGAGATTATCTAATATCAAAACTATTAGAAATGACATTCTCGGAATACTCGGCTGTGATAAACCATGGGAAGTGGTCGTTGGGAAGGCAATAGCTTCAATTGCAGAATCAAATAACCATACTTATTCTGAAGGCAAAATGGCCGATTTCCTCGGCAAGAAGGTGGTAGAAAATTTTCTGGTTACAGAATAAGGGAATCGGGGGATGGTGTACATATTATTGGTTTTTTTCTTCGGAAAATAGGTATACTGTTCCTGGAATTCAAAAACGTGGAAGAAAGGAGGTAAAAATGGCTGAAAGTCGATCTCACAAAACCACAGCAAACCGTATCGCTAAAAAGATGAATACTGAATATAACGATGGAAAGGGCGTCGATATCAGGTCAAAAAAGGCAACCATAGAGGTAGAAACTCCACAAACCGTAGGCGATGCCTTGGGACAGTTACAAGGTCACCGTGGCCCGGTTTATATTGCCGGTACGAACAAAGAAGCTGTCAATAAAGCTATGGAGACAACAAAAGGGACAACTGTTGGCGTTATGGATAGCCAGGGGAACATCGTAAAGCCATCAATACGCAAACTATAAATGCCGTATAGAATCGGGGGCAGCACACATATTATTGCCTTTTGTCTTCGGGGAATAGGTGTACTGTCCCTGGAATTACTGAGAGTTTTTATGAGGAGTAATTTATCGGAGGGCAGATGAAGGAAGAATCTTATAAAAATAATAAATTGTCTGTAGTTGCTGTGGATTTGTTCTGTGGAGCTGGCGGAATGACACACGGCTTTATAAAAGCCGGGATACCTGTAATTGCAGGCATCGATACCGATGAAACATGTAAATACGCGTATGAAAAAAATAATAATACAAAATTCATCAACAAAGATATTAGAGCAATTACCGGAACCGAATTGGCAAGGCTATATCCAGATAATGGGATCAGAATACTTGCAGGTTGCGCACCATGTCAACCATTCTCGACCCATACGCAAAAAAATAGCAAAAGAAATGAAGACGAGAAATGGGGTTTGTTGCATTCATTCTCAAGATTAATAAAAAAGATAGAACCCGATATTGTCTCTATGGAAAATGTACCTCAAATTGAAAAGCAAGAGATATTCTCAGATTTTATTAGAAATCTAAAAGAGCTTGATTATCATATGTCTTGGCAATTTGTGTATTGTCCCGACTATGGAATACCACAGACAAGAACACGTTTGGTTCTGTTAGCTTCAAAGCTTGGAAATATCCAACTAATATCCAAAACTCATACACCCTCTCAATATCGCACCGTTAAAAAAACCATTGGAAATCTTGAACCTATAAGGGATGGAGAAACTTCTATTAAAGATCCCTTACACAGGGCGTGTAAGCTTACAACAATCAATAAAAAACGAATTCATAAGTCTAAACCAGGAGGAACTTGGCGAGATTGGGACAAAGAACTGCGCACCCCTTGCCATCGAAAACCTTCGGGCAAAAGCTATGTTTCTGTCTATTCCAGAATGGAATGTGACAAACCCGCTCCCACAATTACGACACAATTCTACAATTTTGGGACAGGTCGTTTTGGACATCCAGAGCAGAATAGAGCATTATCTTTAAGAGAAGGGGCACTTTTGCAGACATTTCCTAAATATTATAAATTCATCAATCCAAAACTGCCCTTTTCCATTAAGTGCCTTGGAAAACATATCGGCAATGCAGTTCCTGTTAGATTAGGTAAAATCATTGGTAAAAGCATAATGAAACATTTGGAGGAATATAATGACGGATGAAAGACAATTTACCTTCGAAATTTCTTTAAGCGTTTTAAATCACTTGGGGAGGAATTTATATCGAAGCTTTATAACTGTTCTAGGGGAAGCGGTTTCTAATTCTTGGGATGCCGATGCTGACAATGTGTGGATTTATATCGATAGGGATAAAAACTGTCTTGTTATAAAAGACGACGGGGATGGAATGACCGCAGATGACTTTCAGGATAAATTTCTAAAAATTGGATACACGAAGAGAAAATATGGAGAGACTGAATCTGCAAAGGGAAGACCTTACATTGGCAGGAAAGGGATAGGGAAATTAGCGTTGTTATCTTGTGCGGATAAAATTTCTATTATATCAAAGAAAGAAAATGAGGAATATATCGGTGGAACTATAGATAATTCTGGATTAAATAGAGCGATAAATGAGGATTTAACACCTCAGGAATATCCGCTGGGCAATTGGGAAAAAAGTATCTTCGAACCCTATATCGAAGACCATCAAAAAGGAACTATCGTTTATTTTGAAAACATAAAAGACGGAATAAAAAATACGGTAGATTATCTAAAAAAATCTATCGCTTTGTATTTCAGATTTTCCCTTTCAGACGATTCCTTCAACTTATTTCTTAACGACGAACCAATTACTATCGAATGCTTGGATGACTTGGCATCAAAAACACAATTCATATGGCTAATAAACGATATTCAGGACCCATACATCCAGAGACTTAAAGAAAAATCCCCCCCACTCGAAGAAGGCAAGTTTGCAGTTGAAGACAATTTTACGGGATTTATTGCAACTGTCGAAAAACCGAGAAACCTTTCGATTATTTCTTCAGATGAAAGGGTAGGTATCGACCTTTTTGTTAATGGTAGAGTAAGAGAGAGAAATATCTTAAAGCAAATACCCACTTCAAGAATCGTAGAAAACTATTTATACGGACAAATCCATTTTGACGGGTTAGATGATAGTAAAGATAGGTTTGCTACAGCTCGTGAAGGAATCGTAGCAAATGATCCTAAGTTCGAGAGTTTATTAAAAAAACTCCAGAATACGATTATAAACAAAATCATTGAAGATTGGGACAAGTGGAGAGTAAAACATCGGATGGACGGTGATTCTGAAAACATGCGAATAAAGAAAAGAGATAGAATTTCCAAAAGACTTTTTGATGTTGTATCAGAAGAATATACTACCCCGCCCAGTGGTGATGGTATCATTTCTCCAGATGACACTGACTACAGAGAACGAGTAGAAAATTGGGTGAATGAATTAGGTGAAGATGCACAATTTAATTTCGGTTCTTATGCAGAGTGTTTTATTTCTGAAAATCTGGTTCGGAAATTAATCATAGAGAATAGTAATGATATATCCGGTGTTCAAGATCATATAGACGACCTAAAACAAAAAGAAAGTCGAAACAAGGCGGCAGGTAATATTAATATCGAAATTAGACAGGCGAACATCGATATAAGCTACCTTGATATGACTAGGCTCGCAGGTCTAGTTGATACGAGGGGTCAGACAAACTGTCTTCATAACGATTCAAAGCAATACAAGCCAATTAGAGACGCACTTATGCATACTGCTCGTTTGACCGAAGAAGCAAAATTAAAACTGACTTCAGTTTACGATAATATAAAGGGAAGAATTAGGACGTTATTGTCGAGTGGTGAATAGATTGTTTTGATCAGCAACTGGTGAAAGGATCGAATTAGAAGAATATGACGGATACGGTTTCCAAAAAGAAGCGATCCGAGATAATGAAGGCTAATAAACCTAAGGGTAACAAATCAACTGAATTGAAACTCATTCAGCTTTTCAAGCAGTTAGGTTTGAAGGGCTGGAGAAGGAACTATAAAATCGTTGGTGCAATACCGGATTTTGTTTTTCTAAAAAAGCGAATTGCTATTTTCGCCGATGGTTGTTTTTGGCATGGACATAATTGTAGAAATCTAACACCAAAACAGAACTCAGAATACTGGCAAAAGAAAATTGAAAATAACAGAATTCGAGATAAGCAGATTAATGAAAGATTAGAACGAAAAGGTTGGAAAGTTATTAGAATTTGGGAATGTGAAATTAAGGAAAAAAATAAAGAAAAATTAAAATTGCTTAAAAAAAGTTCGGTGGTTCATTAATAATTTTGTGCGTTGGTTCAAGTCCGTCGTGCTAACAAAAATTTCAGCCTGACTGAAACAGTGATTGGCGAATTTGATTTTTCGGTACTCGCAATAAGCTTTTAAAAATATTGAAATACAGTACGCCGTATGTTCCAGCAGGTTAAATTAACGTTGGCCATGCACAGCTTGCAGCAGAATTTTTCATTAGCTGAATGTCTATGACCACTTAGAAACCAGGAGTATTTCATGGTAAAGACCGACCTTACATACGAAGAAAAGAAGCTGATTATTGAGGCGCTTAATAACAATACTGAACTGCCTCCAGAGCTGATGATAAAGCTCTTTCCGGGGTTGGCTGAAAAATTCGATGTGGCCAAACTGGACAGGGCTAAAATTGTTACACTTGAATATGCGGGGAAAAGAAGCGAGGCCGCCATTCTGAACCAGGCGTCTCCGACGGATGCCGGCTCGCCGCTTCAGGTTGAACGGTGTTTTAAAGGCGGCAGCCTGACGGGCGAAACCCAGCTTGATCTGTTTAAGAAAGCAAAGGACGGTACTGAGGATAACTGGCAGAACCTGATTGTGCAGGGGGATAATCTGCAATTTCTAAAGACCTGTTGCCGGAATGCTGATCCGCTGATCAAGGACAGGGTCAAGGGGAAGGTGAAGCTGATTTATATTGACCCGCCATTTGCGACGAGGGGGGATTTGAAAGGTTCGGGGGATGAAAAAAGTTACTCTGATAAGGTTGATTCGACTGAGTTTATTGAAAATTTGCGAGAGCGTCTGATTCTGATACGTGAAATAATAACTAAAGACGGGTGTCTTTACGTTCATCTTGATTGGAGAACAATTCATTATGTCAAAGTTATGTTAGACGAAGTCTTCGGTAAATCAGATTTTATGTGCAACATTATTTGGAAACGTATTTCAAGCGGACGTAAAGCGACCTCTTATAAATGGCTCGCTGTAGACGACATAATATTGGTTTATACAAATGGAAACCATAAGATTACTCCTCAATATCAAGATTATTCCGAAGAATATAAGAAGCGTTTTACGCTGAGCGATGAAAGAGGTCCTTATTTTTGGGACAATATTGGGAGTTATTCGGAAGAAAGGTTAAAAAAACTCGAAGCAGAAGACAGAATAAAATATCCAAAAAATCCAAACGCAAAACCGAGGATGAAAAATTATCTATTTGAAGGGAAGGGTGTAATTATTGATAATATATGGACAGATATTTCCCCAGTTAACTCTCAAGCTAAAGAAGATACAAACTACCCAACCCAAAAACCCGAAACCCTTCTCGAACGTATCATCCTTGCCTCCTCCAACCCTGGCGACATAGTTATGGACATTTTTGCCGGTTCCGGCACCACCGCGGCAGTTGCGGAAAAGCTTGGCAGACGATGGATCGTCTGCGATTTTGGCAAACATGCTATCTACACCATGCAAAAGAGGATGCTTAGGATCAGAGAATCAAAGGCGCTTGGTAAGAATGTAAAGAAAAACCAAAAATACGGCAAGCCTCCAAAACCGTTCTGCGTGGTTTCCACTGGCGCCTATGATTTTTCCCGCATTATGAAGCTCCGGGAAAACAGGGATGCCTATGTCGATTTTGTGCTTGGGCTTTTTCAGAGCAGCAGGGATGAAAAGGATTTGTCGGGCAAATACAGGCTTGCCAATATTTTTGGCGAAAAGGATGGCGATCCGGTTGAGGTTTACCCTGTGTGGAATGGCGAGTATTTGAAAAACATCAGGATTGATGAGAAGTATCTCAAAGGGATTATTTTGCAGTCCCGCGGCAAGCTAAAGGGCAATTATTATATCATCACGCCGGAGACCTGCACCCTTGTTGGTGATACAACCATGAAAAACAGCGCCGGTAATGATGTGCATTTTAAGATGCTGAAGTTTCCTTACAAAATACTGGAAGATGTTTCCCGCAATTTTCAGATACAGCAGCAGCCAAGCTCCCAGGAAAATGTCAACAACCTTATCAATTCGACAGGGTTTTATTTTAATGATAATGTTGAGATTGAAGTTGAGAGAACCAAACAGGGCTTGAAGATTACCAGATTTGAGACAAAGATACTGGATAAACAAGGCGAGCGTTTAAAAGAGCTTGACGGGCTTGCGATGCTGCTTGTGGATGTTGATTATGACGGGGAGATTTTTGATATAGACAGAACCGTATTTGCCAAAGATATTGGCGATGACGGCGTGATTAAAATGACCGGTTTAACGGAAAGCATTGCCGTTATCGCCATTGATAAACATGGCAATGAGAGCAAAGTTTTTATAGTATGAGAGTAGCGAATGGAATCCCCCTCACCCTGACCCTCTCCCCCAAGGGAGAGGGAAATAAACGGTGTAAAACTATTTATTTGAAAATCTATAGCAAGGTACAAAGATTCGAAAAGGACAAATTATATTATCCAAAATTGGATGAAAAGCCGAAGCACTATTGAATTTATCGGAATTTGGGGACAAATTCATAACCCGAATTTTAAACAGGTCGAATTCGACCTGTTTAAAAACGAATCGGGCTCAAACTTCTTTCTCTGATGCAAATTTTTCCTGAAATCTCCTTTTTTCTTGGGTGACTACTTCATAAGTTCCCTCGCCCCTTGGGGAGAGGGTTAGGGTGAGGGGTGAAACAATGAAGCATCTTGCCAAAAAACTTAGAAAGAATATGACTGATGCCGAAAGACTTTTATGGCGACATCTTCGTAATCGTGAACTCGGTGGATATAAATTCCGTCGGCAACGCCCTGTTGGCTCGTACATAGTTGATTTCGTCTGTTTGGAGAAAAAACTTGTCATTGAGGTTGATGGTGGCCGGCATGCCGGGCAGATGGAATTAGATGCTAAGCGATCTGGTTATTTGAAAGAAAAAGGATACATGGTTATGCGTTTCTGGAATAATGAAGTTTTGAAAGAAACAGAGTCTGTTTTGACTGTGATTCTTTCTTCTTTGGATGGGAATGTTGCTCCCTCTTACCCTCATCCCCCTCACCCCGGCCCTCTCCCCGAGGGGAGAGGGAGAAGAAATGTAGATTTTCACTCGATGGAAGAGAGAGAATAAATATAGATTTTCTTCACTCGATTGAAAAGGGATAATGAGTGCAGAAGGCTGCGGGGAATTAACCCCCTACAGATTTTGCATTTAGGAGGTTATGACATATGACACTCTCGCACTTCAAGTGATTATAGTAATCTGTGTAATCTGCGAAATCTGTGGATTAAAGTGAGTTGAAATGGCAAAGAGACCGAAAAGACAAAAAGCGATCAAAAGACTGAATTTGTCCGATCACACTCTGGATATAAATATCCGGAAATGCAATTACAACAAGTTCAGTTTTTCAGATATAGAGGACTATGTCAGCGAGCTGGTTGGTTCGCGCGACTATCAGTATGATGCCATTAAACAGATCATGATCTATCTCTGGGGCGGCAGTTACAAGAGCATTTCTGAACTTGGAAGAGAAAACTATAAACAGAAATTGCAGATTCAACAGCGGTTCGGAACAGAAGAAAATTTCCTCCACCAACTCCCCCTTCCTGAGCGGCTTTCCGGGGTCGTTCACATGGCCACCGGTACAGGGAAATCTTATGTAATTTTTGCAATCGCCTGGCTTTCTCTTGTCATGGGGCTCACAAAACGGGTGCTTGTGCTTGGTCCGTCCTCAACCATTATCGAACAGGGTCTGCGCGAAAAATTCAAGGAACTGATAAATAAAAGAGAATTCAACAGCAAGCTCCCGCAAAGATACCGGGGAAAAGCCATTAACCTGCTCACAGACAACGACCCCATAGAAGACGACTCTATTGTCATTGAAAACATCAACGCAGTTTATACATTTGGCGGTATTACCGACACCTTGTTCAAAAACACGGATGAAGTCCTTGTCCTTGGAGATGAAATCCACCATGCCTATTCGCATTTAAAATATGCGGACAATCGTCTTGTGCTTGATAAGGAAGAAGGGCCGGATGGGAAGAAGAGTGAAGCAAGAGATGAACGGCTGTGGATGCAGTTTTTGCAGGAAAACACCAAAATATCGTTCTGGTTTCCCATTCACCGGAAAAAGAGTTTGTTTTTCAATTGATAGACAGTTCTGATTACATAGATTCCTGGATAAAATCACCTGACAAGAATTTTTACTCCATTGATTACGAATACTGGAAACGCGGCAAGGACAGGGCCAGACGAAGTTTTAATCCCGATTTTTTCATAAAGATCGATCTGGACAATTACATCTTAAAGCTTGAAAGTGAAGGAAAGATAGCGCATCTTGAAAACCTGAAAAAGCTTCAGGATGAAGGAATAGAAACCATCATCAAGGTAGTAGAAATCAAGTCAGATGAAGAGCAGGATGAAGCAACTCCGAAAAAAGAGGAGTATGCAAAGGCTCACTTTGAACAGGTGAACAGCAAATTGAATACATTAAACCTGGCAGATATTGAGAGTCAATACAGAGCAGGTGCAAAGCAGTATTACACTTTCGATTTGCTTACACCCCATCATTTTCCGGGCTGGATTGCAGATTTGAAAAAAGGCGGGATAGGGTAATGGCAGGCTGGTTAAGGAAAACTCTTTCTGGGTGGAATATCGAGGAGAAACCCTCCCTCTTGATTTCATCTTTGGCATACCCAGAAAACAGGAAAACAGAGGGTTCCCGGTTTATACTGTCAGCTTTAATCTATCGAGCTGAGAAGCGGACAGATTGAATCTTAATAATTGTGTTGGATAGATATCTAATTTTATGATATATGTGAATATGGAAAATTTCTTAATATGAGGTGTCAATTATGCCTTTGACTTCTGCAAAAACAAAATATGAACATGTGGTCTTAGATGAAAAAGGCGTCCCAATTATTGCAGGGACAAACATGAAGGTAATTGAGATAGTCCTGGAAAAAACAGCTTACGGCTGGAGTCCGGAAGAACTGCATTTCCAGCATCCCTATCTTACCCTGGGGCAAATATACTCGGCATTAGCCTACTACTGGGATCATCGGGATGTGCTTGATCGGGATATCGAACAAAGGCTTGCTTTTGTAAATCAGACCCGGAAAATTACAGAACAAACGCCCCTCACTGCCCGGCTGAAATCCAAGGGATTGATCTGATTATGCTTGCGCTCTATAGATTGTCATATAATAAATTTCACAAGGCCAGAGAGAGGAGATAATACTAATAGTATATCTCCGACCGATAACGCAGTGAAATTATTTATATGACGGTCTATATATGGATCATAATGTGCCGCGAGCTATAACCGAGGGACTTCGCTTACGTGATATAGATGTTATTACAGCCTATGAAGACAGCGCTGATGATATGAACGATCCAGCATTATTGGATCGAGCTACTGAATTGGGTCGAGCGCTTTTCACAAAAGACACAAAAGTAAAAGTCCAATATCGTTCCGAGCTCGGAACAGGAGCAGTGCTCCATGTAGCGGAAGCTTCTGGAGGCGAATACAATGTCGATGTGATTTTTGAAAAAGATGGCAGGAGATTTCTTGAAACCTTCCCCAAAAATGTTCTTATACCTGTCGCCGATATATTTCAGCGTTATCAGAATAATGAATCCGATCACCCGACCGATTTTTTTTGAAACAATTGGCATGGCAGTTACCGCTTGAAAATTCAGGTGGTGAACTCTCCAATAGCAAAACAGACCTTCTTCCTCACCAGATTTTATTAACCCATCAAAAAAAGGTTGACAAAATGTTTTCCATGAATTAGAAATATCTAACATAATTTAGATAATCTAATTATCAGCATGGAAATCATGGCGGAACAATCATTAAATTAGGCAGGAAAAGTTCAGCCACAAAGCTTTGTGACTTAGTGGCAGAATTATTATAAATTAAAAAAGCAAAAGAATGTCTTACGGTTTTCGCAGAGGCGGAAAAAGTGAAGGCATGATTGGGAACAGCATATAACCGGTTTCTATCATGCCTTTTTTTGATTGAAAAGGAGAAATCTGAGCAACTTGTACTGGTTATACGTCGTCGGGGATTTTGACTAATTTAGGTAATAGCGCAGTGAGATTATATATCTGAAAATCTACATAAACTGAAAAATGTGAGGTTTAAAATGACGACAATACAACTGGAAACTTACGTAAAAGAACAATTTAATATGGGACTGTATGAATTCGTCAAACAGAAAGTAGATAAGGAAAGTCTTTACGATTATGAGCTCGCCGGCATATTAAATGTAAGTGGGTCATTCATCGGAAAGTTGAGAAACAGCTTTGGAGTGAAGAGATCTGCCGGATTTCCAAGGCGGTTTGAACGGACCCACGGCGCCGGCGCTGTGGAGAGATTTGAAAAAATAATAGAAAATCCACACAAGACCCTGGTTGACGTGGCCGGACATTTCGGATTTTCCAGGGAATACGCCAGGCAGGTGTATGAAAAGCTCTATGGATGCCCCTATACTGGAGCCTTCCAAAACAAGCTGCAGCTTAGAAAACGCAAAATGCTTGCTGAGAGGAAGAAGTCTAAACATCTTGATCTGTTGATAACACTCAAAGAAAAAATGGAATCTCTCGGCTTGAATCTACATCTCAGGATTCGGAAGCACTCGTATGCAATTTTGACAAATGGGTACAAACTTCTTGTCAGGCATGCCTTAACGACTGTCACGATCGGAAAGAAGCAATATTTTCACATCACAACCGGCGCCGGCCCGACGGATATTGACTTTATCATTTGTCTTTGCAGAAACAACGGAGAAAGCTTCCATTACGTTATTCCGAGGCATGTCATGCCAAAATACGGAGTTTACCTTTTACCCGGGGCAGGGCCTGGCGAAAGTAAGTACGCCCGGTTCAAGGAGGCGTGGCATTTGTTAAACCATAAAAATCGGACAAAGGAGGTATTATGAGAGCCAAAGACACAAAATTGACGGGCAAAAAACATATTTTTTCAGATAAATTTTCCGGGCAGGAACAAGGCGCCCGGCCGGGACATATCAATTTCGGTTCACGCCTGGATCATGAAAACAGCTTGAAAGTCAGGTTGAGAACTGAAATCGACCTTGCGATAAAAGGAGGCCATGCATGATGGAAACAATCGATAAACTGGACAGAATCGGATGGATCGCATATATCGGTAGCCTGGCAAGTATGCTTTTTCTGGCGATATATGCGCTGCTGGTATAAATTGCGGTTGTGTTTGGTATTACTTTTTAGTATATTTATAAATTTTTGAAAGCTCCAGGGGACAAAATCGTTCTGTATCTGAAGGCAGAGAAACTCCCTGGTTGCGAAGCCAGTTTATACGGGTTGTGACAGAGGCGCCTAAAAGAAGATTCATCGCGAGTGTGACTGTTTTTCTGTTTTCAGGTTTTTCAAGAAAAGAACCTTTGGTCCATTCATTAAAGGCGCCCATGGAGGGGCCGCACCAGATCTGATAGTCTATCCTTCTTGATGGATCGCCTGTTGTTGCCCATCTTGAACTCTGGCCGAGATAGGAACGAAATACAAGAGCCATCTTGTGCCTGGGGTCTTTTTCAGCACGCTCTACCTGTTTTGGATCACATTTTAGAAAAAATTTCTTTGTCTGTTCCCAGTTATCTTCAAACCCGCAACGAAAAATGTCCCGCTCCAGAACAGTTTTTTGCTTTTCAGGGATAGTTTCATAACTGTCGTACATGCAATAAAGATCGTACAGTTTCAAAGCCCTGAAAGGGAACATTGTCCCGCGTTTTAACACCTGAACCTTTACGCCCATTTCAAACATGTCGGCGGCGGGAGCCATTGTTACGTCTGCCTGAGCTGCCTCTGAGAGCATCTGGCGGACAGTTTCCGATGTGCCGGCCTCAACGCAGGACTGGTTTATGGAGCCGGTCAGTATGTAGGCTGCGCCCATTGCAAACGCCGCGGCTGCTGAATAAGGTGTTGCAATACCTCCGCCAAGCCCGACGCACAGGGGCATCTTGTATTTGTATTTATCAGCCATTTCATTTCGCAAAGCAAGCATGGTCGGAAGTAGCGAAATAGCAGGCCTGTTGTCGGTATGACCGCCTGAATCGGCTTCCGCTGTCAGATCTTCAGCGAGGGGCACTGATCCGGCAAGAGCCGCTTCGTCTGCTGTTATCATTTTATTTGCAACAAGTTCGGCCAGCAGTTTTTCAGGAGGAGGAGAGAAAAATTTTCTTGCGACTTCAATCCGTGAAACTTTTGCGATAATTTTATTCGGGCAGACTATGTTTCCGTCAGGGTCAAGATGAATCCCTTTTACGCGGAAGTAAACAAGAGGGAGAGTTATATTCATATATGCTGAAGCGCTGACAAGACTTATGCCCTGCTTGATATACAGATCAACCACAGCAGCTTCAAGTTCCGGATCGTTGGGGCTGTGGATAAGATTAAAACCAAAGGGAAGATTTTTTATATTAGGTTGCAGACTGTTAATTGCTGATTCTATTTTATCAAGGGGAAGGCCGGCAGAGCCAAAAAAACCAAGCATTCCGGCGCGCGCGGTTTCTTCAACCATATTAACGGAGGTAATACCGTTAGCCATGGCGCCGGCAACATAAGCATAGCGAAGATTGTGCCTTTTTTTAAAACGCGGGTCGCCGAGATTCTCAGGGGGCAGGGGAGGAGCAAACGCGTAAAGGGGATAGCCATTTGACTTGGACACCGGCAAATCGCCGATTGAAATTGTGCCGCCATTGCCCACCGCGGATTCGCCCTTCATATTAATCAGAAATATCGATTTTGTCACACGATAGATTGCGGCTTTAACAGCCTGATTCCCTGATTCAGGGGGAGTATTTCCTTGTGTCCACCAGCTTGATATCATTTTATCTCCCCGAGACTTATGAAAAACGTCCCCTTTTGCCCGATTACTGCGTCAGGCTCAAATTTCAATCCTCGAAATATTCAATATATTCCTCCGGGTGAAATTTTCGCCTTCCTTGTACTCGAACAAAATTGAACATTTTTCAAAGGTCTCTATTATCCCCTCGGATGATATTTTTTATGCATATTTACAAGATGTTTGCGCGCCACGTGTGTGTAAATCTGAGTGGTTGAAATATCAACATGACCTAACATTACCTGGACAGCTCTTAAATCAGCGCCTCCTTCTAACAGATGGCTCGCAAAAGAGTGTCTTAAGCTGTGAGGGGTTATTTTTTTTTTGATTCCGGTTTGCTGCCCGTATTGCTTTAACAACTTCCAGAAACTCTGCCGAGTCATTGCTTTGCCTAATCTGCTGACAAAAAGGTGTTGGCTGACATTCTTTTTTAACAGCAGCGGCCTGGATTCTTTTATATATCTGTCGATTTTTTCCTTTGCATAAAGGCCCATTGGAACAACCCGTTCTTTTGATCCTTTCCCGAATATCCTGACAAAGCAGGCTTCCATGTTTACATTCTGGAGTTTCAAATTCACAAGTTCAGAAACTCTTGTGCCTGTTCCGTAAAGAAGTTCGAGCATTGCCGCATCTCTTATTCCAATCGGTTTTTTCGTATTTGGTGTGTTTAAAAGCAATTTTACATCTTCAACAGATAGAACATCCGGTAGTTTAAGCCCTTCCTTTGGCAGGTCGATAATCTTTGTGGGATTATGTTCCATCATCTTTTCCTGCACTATAAATTTGTAAAATCCCCTTAGAGCAATTAGATGTCTCGCCCTGGATTTTGCTCTTAGTCCGGCATCTTTCAATGCTGTCAGATGTTTTAAGATAATGGTTGTGTCTGCAGCAGCAATTTTTTTTATCCTCTTTTTTTTAAGGAAGTCAAGATATACGGCAAGGTCGCTGCTGTATGATTCAATGGTATTGTTTGAAAGGCCTTTTTCGACAAGAAGATAGTTTATATACTGATCCACAAGATTATCTAACATAATGTCTTAAGTGTTAGGTGTTAGGTGTTAAGTGTTAGGTGTTAAGTGTGACCCCAATGTAATGCTCAATCAAGTTTGTTTAGGACTTCTGCTCCGTTTTCCCTTACAACCACCATGTTTTCGAGCCTGATACCTCCCCAGCCGGGCAGATATATTCCAGGTTCGATTGTAAAAACCATGCCTTTGTCAAGTATTGTGTCTTTATTTGGATTAAGTCCGGGATATTCGTGGATGGCAAGCCCTGTTCCATGGCCCAGGCCATGACCGAATCTGCCCTTGAAGCCCATTTTTTCAATGTGGTTTCGAGCGATTTCGTCAACAGCTTTTGAACTAATGCCTGGTTTTATGGCATCAATAGCCATGCGCTGGGCAGTCAGCACTGTTTCATAAACCTTAACAAATGTTTTGTCAGGTTCGCCTGTTACAACTGTTCTGGATATGTCTGAACAGTAACCGTTTATTCTTGCGCCCCAGTCGAATAGAATCGGCTCTCCCTTATTTATTTTGCGATTTCCAGGTATTGCATGGGGCAGGGCGCTGTTTGGGCCTGATGCCGCAATTACCGGAAAGGAGAGCGAGTCGGCCCCTGCTTCCCGCATTCCTTTCTCAATTTCCCATGCAGCCTCTTTTTCCGTCATGCCCGTCAGAATATTATTCGTGATAAAATTTCTAAAGGTCGATTCAGCGATAAAAAGAGCCTTTTTAATATTTTCAATTTCGCCTTCTTCTTTTATAATACGAAGATTTTCAACAACATCTTCTGTCCCAACGAGTTTAACCTTTATGCCGTCAGCCTTTATCTGCTTTATTATTTTGTCATGCTGCATATATGACATTCGTACAGATTCAAAACCGAGATGTTTTGTTTTAAGATTCCTGAGTATATTCGGGAGCTCATTTGCCAGCCCTTTTTTATAATAGATTGTCTCGTAAAGAGGGGCTTCATTTTTTGCCTGGAGTTCGTATCGCGAATCAGTAGCGAGGACAAGTTTTGTGCCGGTAATAAAGAGAGCGCCCGCTGATTCGTCAAAAGCTGTGTCTTCACCGGTAAAGCCGCTTAAATAACGGCGGTTTTCCTCCACAAGCACCATGAATGTATCAATTTTTTTCTCAGAAAGTGATTTTCTGAGCAGGGCAATCCTGTTTTCGATTGTATTTTTCAAAAAAATCTCCTAAATTGATATTTTAGCCACAGACACACACGGACGAACACAGACCTTTGTAATTGCTCAAGTTATTAGCCTGAAGGCTGGAGGGGGTCAGAAGAACATGGCTTCAAAACGCACTTTTCCCTAAAAGCCTTCAGCCTACAACCTAACAACCTAACAACCTGAGTAATTTTTTCTTTTAACATGAGAGTAAATTTTTTTCAATGCATTCTGATATTATTATTGCAGCAGCGGTTTATGAAGAATTGTCCCAACTTCTTGACAGGGTTGAAAAGCCGGTTGTTTCAAGAGTTGGGGGCAGAGAGATTGTTTCCGGGCGCATAGAGGGAAAGGCTGTAAGGCTCCTGGTTACAGGGCCGGGGCTTGTAAACACAGTCCAGTCTTTAACAGCGGCCATAGAAAATTTCAGGCCGGCGCTGATCATTCAAACAGGGTGTGCGGGAGCTTTTAAGGAGTCGGGTTTGAGAATCGGTGATATCGGGATTGCAACAGAAGAGATAGACTTGCATCTTGGAATAGAGCCGGAAAATGGAAGCCTGTTGTTAAAGGATCTGCCTTTTTCATTAATAAAGCGACATGGTCTAAATGTTAAAAATCGGTATTCGATCAATAATGAACTGGTTGAAATAGCGTTGCAAGTTGTAAAAAAGGCTTCAGGTTCTGATAAGGTCAGATTTAAAAAAGGGCCGTTTATTACTGTGTCGACAATAACTGCAACCGAAAAAAGAGCAAAAGATATTTATAAACATTTCCGACCGTGTATAGAAAGCATGGAAGGATCCGGAGCCGCATACCTGTCGCTGTACTATGACATTCCATTTCTGGAAATACGTTCTGTGAGTAATATTGTTGGGAAAAGAGATTTGACTGCATGGAATCTTCCCCTTGCCTTTGAGAGGGGGAACATGGCTGTTTTTGCTTTGATTGGCAACTTGTCAGATCGGATTTTTACCACAGAGATCGCGGAGAACACAGAGAAAAAAGATTAATCACGAAAACACGAAAGTACAAAAACACGAAAAAGCTTACGAGGCCATCATGTGTCAGGTGTTAAGATAAGATAAAATATTTTCCTGTTTCCGCGAGAGAGACTCGATTTTTGGACTTTTTAAAAAACCCTCAACATTATAGAAAATTATGAGATATGAATACTAACTTGAAACTTGGTTATTCTACCTGTCCCAATGATACCTTTATTTTTTATGCGCTTGCTCATAACCTGGTGGATTGCGGCGGCCTTACGTTCAATATTGAGCTTGCAGATATTGAAACGTTGAACCAGCGTGCCGGAGACGGCATTTTGGATATATCTAAACTGTCTTTTGCCGCGATAGGTCATCTGCTTGATACATATGGAGTTCTTCGCAGCGGATCGGCTATAGGTCGTGGCTGCGGGCCCATTGTTGTGGCAAGAAAAGGCTGTAATCTTGACGGTCTTGATTCAAAAAAAATAGCGGTGCCCGGCATGTGGACTACCGCATGCATGTTGCTGGGTCTTTATCTCGGAGCAAAACCTGTTGCAATTCCCATCCCCTTTGACCGTATCATGCCCGCTGTTGCAAGAGGTGATTTTGATTTTGGCGTGGTTATTCATGAGGGCAGGTTTACATTCAGGGAACATGGTCTTGTCGGTCTTCTCGATCTTGGCAAGTGGTGGGAACAAAAGACATCCCTACCTGTTCCACTTGGAGGAATTGTTATCCGGAGAGATATCGCCTGTGACATCACAAAGAAAGTGGAAACAGCCATAAGACAAAGCGTGGAATACGCCTCTAATCATCGGGTTGAAACCGGTCCATATATAAAAAAGTATGCAATGGAGATGGCGCCGGATGTGATACGCAGGCACATAGATCTTTATGTTAATGAATTTACGATAAATACAGGCAGGGAAGGGGAAGAGGCTATTGAGGCTCTTTTTTCCATGGCAAGGGACAGGAAGATCCTGCCTGAAAGCGAATTGCCTGTTTTTGTATGTTAAGTGTTAAATTACAAGTGCCTAAAGTGAGCTAAAGTGTCTAAAGTGCCTAAAGTTAATGAGTCGTTACGCTCCAGCCCCTAATCCCTAATCCCTGACCCCTGACCAACAAAGGACAGGCTTACCTTTTCGGAAAGTATTTTTTCCCTGTAAAGACTGCTGAAAAAGTTTTCAAGCCCTCTTATTTGTATTGGTCTGAGATCGCAGCACAGTTGGTCATAGTATTTTTCAGCCATATCAAGGCTGATCCCAAGCTTTGATGAAGCTGATGCGGCGATCTGTTTGAGATGTCGGTTTCCATCTTTTTTTGAAATATGAAAAAGGTTAATTATTGCAGATAACGCTTCCGGCCTTTTGTGCGCAAATGATTTTTGTACTGCCCACACGGCAAATACAAATGGAAGACCGGTTAATTCCATCCACATATTCCCCATGTCAAATATGTAATCATAGTGATCGCTCCATTTTTCCTTGAGCGCCGTATCTCCTATGATAAGGGCTGCGTCTGCATTTTTTGGGATATCGCTTGGATGCTGGATCGCATTGATTTCAAAAATCGGCTTTATCTTTTTTATGATAAAAAAAAGTTTTAAAAGCTCAACAGTGGTAGCCGACTCGTTGATTAGAATTATTTTTTTATTATTAAGCTTATCAAATGGATATTTGCTGACAAGGATAACGCTCATTACATCTCCGGAACATGCGATTGAAAGATCGGGCAGCAACAGCCAATCCTTTTGATGCCGCGCATAAGCCACAGAAGAGACAGGGCTTATGTCAATCTCCCCATTTGCCATCATCTTGTTTAAAACCGACGGAGGCGCGGTGACCATGTTCAGCCATTCGGGTTTCAGCCCCTTGTCAAGCCCATAATATACCGGCGCAGCATTTATATAACTTATCCGTCCGATCTTGACCGGTGATTGCTTACGATATTGTTTAGATTTGTTTTTCATTGTTTAAATTTGATGAATTCGTAAAAGTCGAATTCATCAGGTGTTAGGTGTTAAGTGTTAGGTGTTAAGATAAGATAATTATCTGTTTAAGTTATTACTTTGCAATCACTCGTAAATTCTTTGTTTACGATAGCTTCCAGAAGATTTTTTCTGCCGGAAACATTCACCGGCACGTAAAAGAATTGGCCGTTTTTCCCAGGATCGAGTGTGCCGAACCTGTCTTCGACGTTTAAGGCGTTAGCGCCGTTTATTGTTGCCATAGCTAATATTTCAGACGGCGGAATCAAAGGGAATGCATTGGATATAAATGCTGTTTCGTCGAACATGCTTAATGAATCCACACAGGCTAAACTGTCTGTGCCAAGACATGGTTTTAATCCAACATCCAGCATTCCTGTGAGGTCGGGCAGCCTTTGATGAAGATAATGATTACTCCTGAAGCACAAGCATACAAAAACATTATTACGCAGAAGTATTTCAAAATCATCTTTATCAGCATGTATCAAATGAACAGTTAGTGTTTTTTTATCAAGAAGCCCGAGGCGGTTAAGATATTTTACAGAGCTTTCAACCGGCAAACCCCAGCCTGAAAAGCCGATACCTCGCTCTGACAGAAAATCGGCCCACTCGCCTTTTCCTGTTGATAAAAACCGGATTTCATCTTCCGACTCTGCAACATGTATTGACAGGGGAAGATTATTTTTTTTGGCCACATTTTTTAAATTCATGAGAAGTTCAGGGGCTGTGGTATGTGGAGCATGCGCAGCCAGCGATGTTACGATGCGCCTTTTTTTTTCATTACATCTTATCTCTGCGCTAAAATTATTCCCAAGATATTCTTTGAACCATATACCGGCCAGGCTGGAACTTATCAGGATATCTTTTGTAATGCCCAGGGTGGATATCTCTCCGACAACCCCTGTGCCTGATTCAATCAGCTCCTTTACACCTTGTTTTGCGCCTTTGAGCAGATTTTCCATCTCTTCTGCGTCACGCAGGTTTATTAATTGTTCGACCCAGAGCCTGAATCCCTTGTCAGACAGCGCCCGTCCCTTTAAAGCGCACAGCTCAAGATGTGTATGCGCATTGACAAAGCAAGGCATAATAACGCCGGGGCCATGATCAATTACCTGGCCACCGCCGGGATGTCCCTGGCCGACCTCTTCAATCAGTCCGTTACAGACCCTCACATATCCGTTTTTTATTATTGTCCATGGGTCAACAAGTATCCATCCTGCCCTGTGAACTGCGGAACTTTTGTTTGTTTTAGAAAGGGTAAGCATATAAAAAAGTGTTATGTGTTAAGGGATAATTCTTTTATGAAGATTATGATGTTTCATCCCTGCCATTTTAGCCCTTGTTCCGAGGCAGAGACTGTGAACGAAAAAAAAGATGGGTGACCATGTTGGTTTTCCCAATTTACTAATTATCTTGGATAAATACGAGAGGTGATATGTTGAATTTAGAACTTAATTTTTTGATTTGTCTAATATTTAAATTTCTTTTCCCTTTCAATAGTTCAGATACTACCCCCTGGCTGCCAATTTCAGAAAGATCAGATTGTTTTAAATTATGTTCTTCCATTAAATAGTGTAGTGCTTCGATAGGAGTGCCTGATATAAGCGGAATATAATTGTTTTCGTATGTTTCTATCAAATTACCAATACTCTCCATTAAGGAAGATAGGGGATGGTTCTCGTTTTCACCTACTTTGTCAATTAGACTGTCCAACAGAGAGACAAGATTTTTATATTCGGCTTCAGTATGAGGGACAGAAAAAATATTTTTAATTGTTGGCCAAACATTTGCAATATCTTCTAATTGTGTCTCCATTTTTTACTCCTTCTTCCATTTGTTTTTGTCATACTCGCTATGCGTAAGAATATGACGAATATAGAGGCGTTGTGTGTTGTAGTGAATTGCTGCAATTAACCTTGCTTTATTACCTCCAATATTGAAAACCGTTAATCCTTCTACTTGGTCTGCGCTTGGAAAGATTGCCCTTAATTCAGAAAAATTAGATACAGTTGAATATCGTAAAATTCTATACCAAGAATCAAGAGCACTGGAGCAATTGGGATATTTATTTGCAAAATCAACAATTCGCTTTCGAGTAATTATATGCATAAGAAATATGCTTATATCTCATTCTGGGATATTGTCAACTGTTAAAATGCTTGTGAAATGATGACATCCAGCTTAAAATGATTTTTGTCCCGTTCTACAGTGCGAGGTCCTTCCTTTTGAACTGTCCGGAATTTCCGGACAGTTGATTCTTTCACAAGTTCCCATTCTTTATAAATATTACCGATATGTTCTGAAATCGTGCGTTTATCCTTTGCAAACAACTCTGCCATTTGTTGTTGGGTCAGCCAAACCGTTTCATTCAGCAAGCGTGTTTCAATTCGGGTTTCATTGTCTTCTGTCTGGTAAATTAATATTTCTGAGGTTTGTTCCATTTATCTGCTTTCCATTTTAGTATATTTGGAGATTCACTTATGTGCTTTTAAATTAGCATTTTTATTCCAACTACCCCCTTTGGGTATGCATTCCAAGGCAGAGCCTGGGAATGAAAAAAACGATGCTTGCGGTGTCGTTCATCTTGCGGGGTAACTTGCGGGGTAAGAGGTATAATTGACATAAAAATGTCTCCTTCAATCAGTTCAGGCGTCTTACCCCCCCCCTGAATAATGCCGGAATTCCTTAAATTCGATGGATATGCCTTCTCCTTTACGGATCAATTTTTTATTCCGGCTTGGTTCATTTTTGCACCGGTTTCATAAATCCGATTTGGGCAACAGTCCGTCAAGATCTGATAATCATATAAAGGGCTTAGTGTTGAGCTGGAGCAAAATCATCGCCAAGTGCTTTACTTTGTAGGTGCACGAGGCATACTCGTCAAGCGTGACATTTTCCTACGGAACGCTTCGCTAAATGTCACTACAGCCTGACGAGTTTAAAATGAAATGACACCTCCCTAACCCTTAGCAAAAGGTGCTAAGGGTACCAGTACGTAAGTACGTAACATTAATTTTATGGTTTTAGGAGGTGTCATATGGAAACATACGCTGGAATCGATTTACATTCAAGTAATAATTACATCGGTATTATCAATGAGCAAAATCAGAGACTTTATGGGAAACGGATACCAAACCAATTGGATAGAGTTTTGATGGCGCTGGAACCATTCAAGGATACACTGAAAGGTGTAGTCGTAGAATCAACATACAACTGGTACTGGCTGGTAGACGGTTTGCAGGAGCATGGATACAAATTGCATTTAGCTAATCCGGCAGCGATTAAGCAATACGAAGGTCTGAAACATACAGATGACAAATGGGACGCGTTCTGGCTGGCCCACTTGAAGCGTTTGGATATTTTGCCCGAAGGTTATATATATCCAAAAGAGGAACGTCCTGTAAGGGATTTGCTGCGCAGAAGGCTTTTGTTTGTTCAGCACAGCACATCCCACATTTTAAGTCTTCAAAGCATGATAACAAGGAATATTGGATTAAAGATGTCCGGCAATGCGATAAAGAAGCTTAAAGAAGAAGAAGTTGAAGGAATGTTTGATTCTTCCAATCTGGTCTTTATGGCCCAAAATAATACAGCGACCATTCAGTTTTTAAAGAAAATAGTTAAGGATATTGAAAAACAAGTAAAGTCCCAGGTAAAGCTTCGAAAAGAATTTAAGATGCTGCTGACGATCACGGGGATTGGGAATATTTTAGGACTTACCATAATGCTGGAAGTAGGAGACATAAACCGTTTTGCTGAAGTTGGAAACTATTCTTCATATTGCCGGTGTGTGAAAAGCGAGAGACTTTCTAATGGCAAGAAAAAAGGAGAGAACAACAAAAAGAACGGAAATAAATATTTATCCTGGGCATATGTAGAAGCAGCGAACTTTGCGATCAGGCATAGTGTAAAAGCACATAGTTTTTATCAACGTAAAAAAGCCTAAAGAAACGGTATAGTTGCAATTAAAGCATTAGCCAATAAGATTTGCAGGGCATCCTATTACATCATGCGTGATTGTGTGCCCTTTAATGAAGAGATGCTTTTTCGTTAATCAGTTTGGGTGCGGCAGTGAACCGGTAATGGGCCGTGCTTTAAGCATTGCGCTTAAAATACAATTGCCTTGAACCTGATGGGTGACTGGTGCGGATCAGCTTGGGCTGACTGCTAACCTATGAAAAGAAATAACGGGTGCGAAAAAAGGTGATAAAGCGAGGCTGTGCTGTGGCGAAAGTAAGAGGACAAGCAAAAAGGGATGTATTTTTTTTAAGGGAGAGGTGTTTTTTTTCTTGACAGGCCCTTTAATGGGTGACCCCATTTCCTTCAATTATTCAACATAGCCTGCCCTGTGAAATCATATTTGCTTTTATTTAACTGGGGTCAACTACGTTCTTCAGTTCAATTGCCACGTTAATTTATAAACTAATGTACGTGCCTGAATCCACTCCCGCTGTACTACCTAAAAGACCAAAAATAAAATGAGAGACTCATAAAATCATGGGATGTCCCGCTGTACTAAAAAGTCAACAATGTCGCCTAACTTCCTAAAATTCCCCTGAAAGGATAGAAACGCGTAATTTCAACCCCGTCCCCCTTTTTACTCCGCTTAACAAAGCCTCTGATGCTTTCAAATGGCTGTTTGATGAACGGCCGCGGATTAGATTCGGGGCGCCCATAAAAACCATCATGTCGTATCTTTTGGCTGCCAGTGCCGCTTCCATTGAAACGGGAAATTCACTTGCATTAACTCCAAGATTTCGGACAAAGGAGACCTTATCTTCTGTGTCATCATCGTGGCTTAAAAATGGCATATCGGCATCTTTTACCAGTTGAGCTACTTTACCCACCTGTTTCAGGCCCCGTTCTCTCTGGGCGACCTTTTTGTCAACCAAAGCGGATATCTGCTCCGGCGTGACCTTATGTACACCGGCTTGATAAGTGGTATACGCCTCGAGTGTTTTAAACTGTCCCTGTCCCGGGGTGTGATCCATAAGTGAAACAATATCTATGAGGTCTTCTTTGATTAGCCTGTTAAGAATTGATTCCCCACTCAGATTGCTTATTTCAAAACGGGCATGTACCAGGTGATGTATAGAAGCCCTGGCCGAATTTTTAAATTTATGAACCACGCTCACCAATTCTTCTGCCTTTTGAGGTGAGCGAAGTCCAAACTCATCTTCGGCAAAGCTTATGGCATTACAAAAGGTTGTAATGCCGCAAAGGGCAAGTCTTCTGTCGAGATTTTGCAAGGCGAATTCTTCATCAAAATAGACACCCGGTCTGATCTCAATGCATTTTTCCAGAGCATCGGAATGAAGATCAACAAGTCCGGGGGCAATAAGCCGGCCGTGTACGTTAACGGAATCTTCTGCCGGCGGCATATCATCTCCCTCTATTACCTGTATAATTCCTTTCTTGCTAAAAAGAACTCCCCCTTTTGGATAGAGCCGTTCGCCGTTAAATATGGAGCCTCCATAGAGGCAAATAGTTTTTTCCATGTTTCTCAATATTGTTCAAATCAGATAGTTTTTATCACATGCCAAAATATAGTCTTCAATTCCTGGTCTTCATTAAAAAACAACGCTGCGATGACAAGAAAAAACTATCTGCTGTTATCAATTGCAATGAACAAAGGGGCGGAAGTCAAATTCAGAGTGCAAAAACGCAGGCTGAACCATTTCAAAAACACTCGTTTTGAATATTTCAGTTATAACCCTGCCTTGCCATGTATGGTGCACAGGGATACCCATTAAACCGGCAAGGGTCGGAGCTGTGTCAATAATATTTACCTTGTCTGTAATTATGTGTTTTTGTCTCACTTCAGGGCCAAATGCAATCCATGGGACAGTCATTACCTCAGGCGTATTTTCCGTATGATGATGATTGATACCGCCATGATCACTATGTAGTATGATACTGTAACAGTCAGACAGATTTGCTTTTTTCAGCTCATTTAAGATGATGCCAATCGCTGTATCCGCCGTCTCGATGGCATCAAGGTACTCCGTTGACATGAACCCTGACCTGTGTCCGGCAATATCGGTTCCTTCGAAATAAATAAAACAAAAGTCGGGACAGCAGGACTTCAGGCAACCGGCGGCAACCTGTGCCACCTCAAGATCGAGATTTTCTATAGAACCGCTGTTAATAAAATGTGAGTGGTCCAAAGAACCGGGCGCTGAAAGATTTCTAAGTTGCTCCCAGGAGTAAAAAGCCGCGGTCTTTTTGCCGAAATCTTTTGCCACATCTATAATGCTTCTTGCTGTGGATGACGGGTTGGGAGATCCGGTATTGGCAAGCACATTATGCGCTATTGGCGGCAGAGATGTGAAGATGCTGAAATGGGCAGGCAGGGTAACAGAGGGGGTCACGGTCCGGGCGTTCAAGGTGTGCGTACCGTTTTCGATCATATAATCAATATTTGGCGTTTTTGCCTGCTCCAAGCCGTCTGAACGGCATCCATCAATAATCACCAGAATGGTTTTCATCAGTTGCTCCTTATGGTTTACTCAAAAACAACTTCACGTTTTCAAATTTCAGCTTAGGGTCATTATTGACCTTTGCTTTTTTTCATATTCAACTGCATCTATATTTGATCTTAATGAGGGAAAAGTTAATTTTTTGTAAAATATGGCAGCGTCTAATCTGTGGCTTTTAAAATTGTACGGCGGATCATCCTTTTAGTCTGCTCATCTAAGTAAGCAAAATTGTATCCCTCCATGAGGCACGAATGGCCGCTTTTTGTTTCACTTTGCCTGTTAAATTGCTTTTTCATCTTCTATTGTATAGGAAATTATGTTTTTTTTATTCTCCTCTAACCATAGTAAAAAAATCGACCTTCGTTGCAGCGGACTTCTTTGAAACTTCTTCCTTACGCTTATCATAAGAAACCTTGAGTCTGGAAACGACTCTGTTTGAAATTTCAGGATGATGCAAAGGGTCTTGCAGCAAGGCATCAAAGAGAGCGGCAAGTTCAGCATGTCTATGATCACGCCCTAATACATGAGCGCTGCCGACATGTCCTTTCTCGATTTGTATCGTGCAGCGGGTAGCCGTCACCTCGCCAAAGTTAAACCTGACGCCTGACCCCCCTGCGCGGGCGCGAAGTATAGTTGCTCCCAGCTTTGCCAGGAGCGGGGTTAACTGACCCCCCCCCCTGCGCGGGCGCGAAGCATTATGCTGCCTGTTTGCGGTTTGTGCAAATGCCTGTACTCCGGCCTTTCAGGCACCTCTTGCCATGCATCTTCAAGTTCCCGGGATGAAGACTTGGCCAGAATAGTCATCCACTGTTGCCGCTCTTTTTTTGTATATCCGTTTTTACGCAATGGCACGGTAATCCTCTAGTTTAAGGTTGATCCGATAGACAGAACTTCCAGCATATTCAAAGCCGTTTTTTCCATAGAATTTTCGTCTGAAACTTTTTCTTTTATTACTGGTTGTAACTTCCAATCTAACAGCTCTTTTTTCTTCTGCGTATTCCCGTGCAAAATTTAAAAGCTTTTTGCCCACCCCTTGGCCTCGAAAGTCAGGATGAACTACTAATTCCTCTAAGGAGACCTGATACCCTTTCAGTCTTAGAGCCGGGTAACAGTGCAAACTTATCAATCCCATCGGTTTGCCATCTTCGTTGACACCCAAAAATACCTTCACCGCCGGATTACTCAGGATATCTGAAAGTATAGGTTTCAACTCAGATGGAAGGACAGGGTAACCGAGATAATCCATCATCAAGGCAATGGTTTCCAAGTCATTAGTCTGTGCCGGGCGCAGTTCTATGCGACCTGCCATGTCTCCCATCTTCAGACTCTTTCTTTTGTATAGCCTCGCTTCCATTTGCGCTCATCCATTTAAACAGATCAATCAACAATTCAGCATTAGGATTTCTATCTTTGATGAATCTGAGCCTGAAAACAATCAAACCCACTACAAAAAGAAGCCCAAAAATTATAAGAAGTATTTCTTTCAATCTCTTATCTTTCAGCGCACCAGCAATTGAGAATAACGTCTTATCCCGCCCTAATGTTACAGTGTTATTAAGGCGGTATTAAATTTTCGTTAAATGCGCAATATCTCCTGCATGAACCATTAACCGATCTGACTTTTACTACCTCCTTAGATCAATGCAATAGGAACTGCCGGGTGTTTGTTTTGTCTTTTTTTTCACCTCAGAGGCTACGGAAGCCAGTTCTCCGTATGAACTGATCGCTCTATCTCTGGTGCTGACGACTCCAATCGACAATGAAAGCAAAGGGATCCTTTCAATTTTGCCTTTACGACTCATGCTTTTGTAATACCCTTTTTTTAGGGTTTCTTTGTCGAAAATTTTTTTGACGCCTTTATCAAATAATCGAAGAATCTCTTCACACAAGATTTTAATATCCGTGGGCCGGCACACTGCAACAAAGTCATCACCGCCTATGTGCCCGACAAAACCTTCTGTATCTCGCTCATGGATTTTCTCCTGTAAAAGATTTCCCAGAAACCGAAGAACGCTATCCCCTTTTTTGAATCCATAGTTGTCGTTAAAGGGTTTGAAATTATCGAGATCGAAATATAAAACTGCAAAGAGCTGGTTGCGTCCCAGGCGGGTTATGATTTCTTCCTTAATGATGTTATTACCTGGCAGGCCGGTTAAGGGGTTGGCCTGGATTGCCATGTTTATTTTCTGTTCTGTGATTTTAGACAGGAGTTCATGTATATGTACTATGCCGACGTAGACACCGTTTTTGACTACGATAATAGCGTCGTACACATGGGTTTTGTTCCGATCAAGAGACTTGAGTGAGACGTCTTCCAGAAGATGACCCGACTCAAAGACCAACGGTTTTTCCATGATATGTTCCGCTGATTTTTTGTTAAGCAGAGCAAAACCAAACTGTTGCCCCAGCTTATAAAACAGTCTGTTTTTATGTATAATACCTGCCGGAATCCCTTCATCGTTTACAACCGGCAGGGCAAAAAGATGCTGATCATTTTTAAAGAATTGGGTGATACTGGATACAGCCTCTTTAGTTTCTATGGGCGGAACTGTATCGACTATGGTGCCTATGAAATTCCCCTCTTGCTTCTTAATGTATCTATTAGTGTTGAGTTTAAGAATCCGTTCACACGCCTCTTTGGAACAGTACTGAAGGTCTTTTGCAGGTTTTGCCAGACAATAACCCTGACCAAAATCAACCTTCATACCGGTAATTACATCAAGTTCTTCTTTGGTCTCGATCCCCTCTGCCACGACTTTTGTGTTGATTTTGTGACAGAAGGTCACGATGGCCTCCAGTAACAACTTTTTTTTCGTGGACCGATGGATGTCGGAAATTAAAAAACGGTCAACCTTGACAATATCCGGTTCAATTTGCGCCAGCATTTTCAGACCCGCAAATCCGGCCCCTAAATCATCGATGGCGATCATAAAACCCTGATCCCGATAATAAGCAACCGCCTTTCGAAACAACCTGTCATCATCAATATAGCGATGTTCCGTTATTTCGAGGATCACGTTTGCCCGCATATGAAAAAGCTCCTTAATCAGCGCCGCAGTTACACCGCGTTCATGATCAGGAAGCTCCAGTGCAGAGGGGCAGATATTTAAGAAGATTATTTTATCAATGCCGAGATCATGCGCGCGAACCAGCGCCCTGGTGCGGCAGAGCCGCTCAAGCTTATAGGTCAAGTTATATTGTATGGCAGCCTGAAATAATTCTTCGGGCCCCTTAAAAACAGATGGGCCGGTAATCCTGCTCAAAGCCTCATAGCCATATACTTTGGCTGATTTGAGGGAAATAACCGGCTGAAAAACTGTCCGGATACGTCCGTGTTGTATGATATCTGACAGATCATTGTATGCCTGCCCGCCCTCGCCAGGCATTGGCAGGCCAGTATGATCTACAACCGAAGCAGTCAGTTGCTTTTTTAGTTCCATATCTCGTCTTTTTTCTTTAAACCCGCAATAATCGTATTGGGTCATTTCAGCAGAATGCTTCATCCAGCGCTCTCCTTACAACTCGACCAAGCTCGGCGCCAACAATAGGTTTCATGACAAATTCGCGGATGCCCTGGACACGCGCCTTTTCTTCGGTGATGGTATGGCTGAAGCCGGTGCAGAGGATGATCGGGATGTTAGGCCGGATATGCAGAATCTCCTTTGCAAGTGCTGCCCCTGTCATTCGCGGCATTGTCTGGTCAGTTATGACAAGATTGAATCCCATCGGTTTCATACGAAACAGTTCCAGTGCCTCGATACTGCTGGTCCGCGTGGTGACGCAGTAGCCCAGCCGCTCAAGTGTTGTTTTGCCTATCTCCACCACTACCGCCTCGTCGTCTACGAAGAGTATCGACTCGGACCCTTGTTGCGCCGGTTCCGCGGTTTCAGGTCGGGCTTCGGCAATCGACTCGACTACCGGAAGGTAAATGTGCAAGGTTGTCCCGATGCCGGGTTCACTGTACACAGAGATGTGTCCTTTGTGGCTCTTCACGATGCCGTGCACAACCGAAAGTCCCATTCCTGTTCCTTTGCCCGGGCCTTTAGTCGTAAAAAAGGGTTCAAAAACACGCGGCAGAATTTCTTTATCCATACCACAACCTGTGTCTGTGACAGTGAGCCTTACATGAGGACCGGCTGTCAGACCTTTGTATTTTGCACAAAATTCCTCGTTAAGCTCGACATTAACGAGCGAAACCTCCAGCACTCCGCCTTCGGGCATAGCATGACCAGCATTTATGCACAGGTTCATCAATATCTGGTGGATCTGTACCGGGTTCGCGTCGACTATGCCCATATCCTTTGCGATGTTCTGATGTATCTCAATCGTAGCTGGGAGCGTTGCCCGCAGCAGTTTAAGCGCCTCTTTGACAATTGGAACAAGCTGAATCGGCCTTTGCTTCCCTTCGGTCTGCTGGCTGAAGGTAAGAATTTGAGCTGCCAGGTCTCTGGCCCGCTCTCCAGCCTTCTGCACTTGAGAAAGGTATCCGTTTGCCTTGCTGTTGACAGGAAGATTGTTAATTGACATCTCCGTATAACCGAGAATTGGCACCAGTATGTTGTTAAAATCATGGGCAATGCCCCCGGCCAGTGTACCGATTGCCTCCATCTTTTGCGACTGGTGAAGCCGTTTCTCCATATCATTCCTTCTGGTAGTATCTCGAACTATTCCTTCATGGTAAATGGCACCCCTTTTTTTGTCGAAAAAGGCCCGGGAGTTAACTTCCACCCATATTTCGGCGCCGTTTTTTCGCTTGAAGCGGGTACGAAACATCTTGTCTCTTTCGGTGGAGGCCAGTCTGTCCGATTCTGAAAAATAAAGATCTTTTGATATAGAGATCGAAAGGAGTTCCTCTTTGCTTTCATAACCAAGCATTTTTACAAATGCAGGGTTCACATCAATGAATCTTCCTTCCGGGGTGCTTCTGTAGATACCATCAAGTGAGTTTTCAAAGATAGATCTGTACTTTTTTTCTGAGGCCTTTAGGATTTCCTGTTCTACACGAAGTGTTTTTTTGGCCAGATTTACGGCGATGAACAAAGTAAAAGCCAAGGAAACGATCACAGCGGCATTTAAAACAACAGCCAGCATCTTTTCCCTCTGGCGCCACTTTTTCCCAGTATGCTCGAACCTTTCCTGTCCCCCATCAAAAAAGAACAGGGTCTGCTTTTGAATTTCATTTTCTAAGACTGACCGAACAAAAACATCTACTGTCTTTTTAGCTTCACGGGTTTCGCCCTTGGCCATGAGATTAAAAACATACTCGGCAGTTTCGTTCAGATGTCGGCTGATCTGCTGAAGTTTAAGTAATTGCAGACCGGTTGTCTCGGTCATCCCATCAAGAAGCCTCTCATCAGACCGAATCTTTTGCATCAGGTCGATTATTCTTTCCCTGGATTGATAGAACTTCTCTTTGCTGCCGGAATTATTTTGATAAACCAGAAAGAGTACAAATTGGCACTGTTGTTCTAATTCCAGGGATATCCGGCCGCAGAGGGAAAAAGACTGCTGTTGCTCAATAAGAGTATTGAACTGTTTCTTGTATATATCTGTTTTCCACAGATGCAATCCGGACAATGCCAACAGGATACACAGGCAAAGCATAAATCCAATGACAAGATCAGCCTTTACGCCGCTTTTTGGAATTTGATTGATTTGTTGCTGCAACAAAGCCTTCCTCTCTTACGATACGCTGCCCCTCAGGACTGAGGACAAATTCAAGAAAATTCTTCTTTAATTCAGAAAAATCATCTCTGGTAAAAAGGAAAAGCTCTCTGGATAGAGGATATTTTCCGCTCTTAATAGTGGTTGGATCAGTATGACATCCGTTAACAGCAAGGGCTTTTACACTCTTGTCAACATAGCCCAATCCTGCATAACCAATGCTTTCTTTATTCGCGGCCACTGACTGCACCATAACCCGGTTGGAGGGAACCAACTGGACATCCGGCCTGAGTTTTTCTGACCCGAGTATTTTTTTGCCGAAGATTACAAAAGTGCCGGAGGATACATCCCGTGAAACAGGGATAATCTTTCCTGGCGTACACCCCAATTCTTTCCAGTCAGTAATCTTACCTGTGTAGATATCGCGCAATTGTTTGATACTGATTTGGTCTATCGGGTTTTGAGCATGAACAATAATCGCAATGCCATCCAGACCTATAACTATCCTGTCGATTTTCAGCCCTTTTTCAGCAATAATGCTTTTCTCTTTTTCTGTTAAAGGCCTGGAGGACATGGCAATGTCGGCAGTGCCATCCAATAGCGCTGCAATGCCTGAACCTGAACCGCTTTTAGTAACTGTAATCAGGGCCTCGGAATAATCTTTTTTGAATAGATCAAGACACCGCATGATTATCGGGCACACCGTTGTGGAGCCTTTTATGTCCACTCTGTTATTCTGTTCACCATTAAAAAATAGCGGCAGGCTGATTATTCCGGCTGCCGCAACCACAGAAATAATAATCCATATTGCTTTGGTTTTCATGGGTTATTTCTCTTTCGCAATTTCTTCGTTATTAAGACTCGTTGTTTGATTAAATAGTGCCTGAACGAAAACGCCATGTTCCGAGCCGTTTGATGTTCCTTCCTTTTTATTCGTACTGATACGTCTTAACAAATCAATCAACAGCTCAGTCTCAGGAGTCAGACGCTCAATGCTCCTAAACCTGAAGACGATCAACCCCACTACAAAAAGAAGCACAAAAATTATAAGAAGTATTTCTTTCAATCTCTTATCTTTCAGCGCACGAACAATTGAAAATAATGATTTATCCCGCCCTAATGTTACAGTGCTATTAAGGCAGTATTAAATTTCTGTTAGATGCTCAATATCTCCTGCATGCACAATTAACCGATCTGAAGAGCAGCTCGCAGGATACTGCACAACAGTCTTACTCTTTTTGAAAACAACATGAATCCCACAGTCAGGAAACAACGTATTGAGCGATGCAAGCAAACCACGATCAGGTGTCTGCGGATTGCTGCGCTCTCTAAAGTTTTTTCTGTTATAGTTATAGTCAGATGGCCTTTAGCGCTGGACAGAGAACCTGAAAAGAAAACCCGAACAAAGAAGCGCCGAGCGCTCTGAATCCGGCTTAATCTATATCGTATATGATTCAAACAGCCGGCGCTCTACTTTCCCTTCAATCCTGGCAGTCACTTCCACGAAAGGCGTCAGGGGGGAATTTTTCAACTTGTTCTTCAACAACTCATCAACTTGAAAAATCCCGGCAGAATTAGCCAGTTTAATTTCAATGCATACCGGTTTTTTTGTACCCTTTATAATGTTTACACCATCCACGGCCTGTGCCGACACAGAATGGATATTTATTTTTCCTGCTTCAAACGGAATCCGGGAACGGCCCAAGGTCATATCTGTTGCGTCGGCTATTTTCAGGACACCAGCTTCGATAGTAAGGCATTCCTCGTTTGCGTCATGAGCAACAATGGCATGCAAGGTTTCGGATACCATCGTCGTCAAATCCGGTTCATCGTAGATCCCTTCCAGCAACTCACGTGCTTTGCGAAAACCTATAAACAGACTATATCTTTCATGATAATTTCGGTGCACCGAAATTCCCGTGTCGTGCAGGCAGGCTGCCAGTACCACAATCAACTCTGCATCTTCGCTGGTCAATCCATGATGTGCAACTACACTTGGCTCAACACCACCTTTCACCAACAATCGGATAATGCGCAAGGCGGCATTGGCCACAATACGAACATGCACCTCGCCATGATCACTAATGCCTGAACGATCCACAGCATTGACATTCGCGCATTTCCAAAGTTGAAACAATTCTTGATCCGCATTGATTCGATTCACCAGAACCTGCAATTTTTTATTGCCGTGTAAGGGTATTCTAAATTCCATAGATATTCCTTTGTTCAGGGTTCAAGGTTCAGGGTTGTTTTGAAAGATGAACGTCCAACTCCCCGCTCCCTGCTTTCTTGCGGAAATTAAATATAATACCGCCGGCAAATGCACTAAATGGAGCGACCATTATAAGCCCAAGGCTTCCAACCAGACCTTTTGCATCAGGTCGATTATTCTTTCCCTGGATTGATAGAACTTCTCTTTGCTGCCAGAATTATTTTGATGAACCAGGAAGAGTACAAATCGGGACTGTTGTTCTAATTCCAGGGATATCCGGCCGCAGAGAGAAAAAGACTGCTGTTGCTCAATAAGAGTATTGAACTGTTTCTTGTATATATCTGTTTTCCAAAGGTAGAGTCCGGATAATGCCAGCAGGATACACAGGCAAAGCCCAAATCCAATGACAAGATCAGCCTTTATGCCGCTTTTTGGAATTTGATTGATTTGTTGCTGCAACAAAGCCTTCCTCTCTTACGATACGCTGCCCCTCAGGACTGAGGACAAATTCAAGAAAATTCTTCTTTAATTCAGAAAAATCATCTCTGGTAAAAAGGAAAAGCTCTCTGGATAGAGGATATTTTCCGCTCTTAATAGTGGTTGGATCAGTATGACATCCGTTAACAGCAAGGGCTTTTACACTCTTGTCAACATAGCCCAATCCTGCATAACCAATGCTTTCTTTATTCGCGGCCACTGACTGCACCATAACCCGGTTGGAGGGAACCAACTGGACATCCGGCCTGAGTTTTTCTGACCCGAGTATTTTTTTGCCGAAGATTACAAAAGTGCCGGAGGATACATCCCGTGAAACAGGGATAATCTTTCCTGGCGTACACCCCAATTCTTTCCAGTCAGTAATCTTACCTGTGTAGATATCGCGCAATTGTTTGATACTGATTTGGTCTATCGGGTTTTGGGCATGAACAATAATCGCAATGCCATCCAGACCTATAACTATCCTGTCGATTTTCAGCCCTTTTTCAGCAATAATGCTTTTCTCTTTTTCTGTTAAAGGCCTGGAGGACATGGCAATGTCGGCAGTGCCATCCAATAGCGCTGCAATGCCTGAACCTGAACCGCTTTTAGTAACTGTAATCAGGGCCTCGGAATAATCTTTTTTGAATAGATCAAGACACCGCATGATTATCGGGCACACCGTTGTGGAGCCTTTTATGTCCAGTCTGTTATTCTGTTCATCATTAAAAAATAGCGGCAGGTTGATTATTCCGGCTGCTGCAACCACAGAAATAATAATCCATATTGCTCTGGTTTTCATGATTCATACCTTTTTTCCAACGTCGATCCTCCAACCTGCTGATACTTAAATGAGGAAGTTATTTCGTCCTCATCCCCATAGCAAAAATTCTACCGACAACGGCTCAGCATTAGGGTTTCGATCTTTACATTAATATAAACTGCAAGACGATCAAACCCGCTACAATAAGAAGTGCACAAATTATAAGAAGTATTTCTTTCAAATTATTATCTTTCAGCGCACGAGCAATTGAAAATAATGTTTTATTTTATCCTAATGTTACAGTGTTATTAAGGCGGGATTAAATTTCAATATCTCCCGTATGAGCCATTAATTGATCCGAAGAGATACCGGCAGGACAGACCGCGATAGTCTCATTCTCTTTGAAAACAATCTGGACTTCACATTCAGGGAACAGGGTATTGATCGATGCAAGTAAACTGTGATCAGGCTCTGGCCGGCTGGTTACGATCACTATTTTTTTCATAGCTTACCGTCCTTTTCTTGTTTTTATTAGCTTGTGCCTGAACGAAAAGTCCTGCCACATGATTTGTTGGGTTTTGCTCACTGAAACCATATTTTGGTAATTGCTTGATATTCGCTCAACCCAACCTACCAAAAACCGGACTTTTCGTTCAGGCACCAGCTTTAACGTGTCAGTTTTGATTTCCTCGTTTCGTATAGATCAGAGCCCCGGTTACGGCGGTAAACGGCGCCACTGTCACCAAACCGAAGCTTCCTATAACGGTGCACAGGACTTCTGCAGCTACATAGTTAAGGTTGAAGAAGTTCGCCAGAGGCACGCCCTGTGCCATGTAGACCATCATTAAAGTTATGTAGCCTCCGGAGTAGGCAAAAAGCAATGTAGTCGTCATCGTTCCCACAACGGCTCTGCCAACACGAAACCCGGATCGTACGGCCTCGGTGAAGGAGATATCCGGTTTTTTGAGCGCCACCTCATGCATGCTTGCCGCAACGTCCATAGCCAGGTCCATGACGGCGCCGGCCGAAGCCATAAAAATACCGGCCAGGAAGATTCTCGTTAGATTGAGATGGGGAAAGCCGGAATAAAGAAGTGATTCGGAAAACGGCTTGATTGCTCCGTGCAAATGAAAGCCCCTGGAAAAGGTTAAGGCAAGCACACACGTTGTTATAATACCGAAAAAAGCGCCCAAAAAAGCAACCAGACCGCGCCGCGTTAAGCCACCTACCAGGAATATTATCGCTGCTGTTAAAACTGTGACCACGGCCAGTGACACCGCGATGGGATCAACGTTTTTAAGAAACAAGGGAATCAGGATTTTCCAGATAGTCAAAGCGGAAAAGATGAATGACAATAGGGCCTTGGCGCCGGTCCAGCCTGCAAAGGAAACAAGGAGAAGACAAAAGCAAATCAACAAAACCAGTTCAATATGGAGACGAAAGTGGTCCTGGGCATTGGCATAGAAAATCTCGCCATCTTTGAGTGATAGCACCATCAGCGCTGTATCGTTGACCTTGAAAACCTTGTCCAGCTCCAGCTTGCCGATAATCTCGTTATCAGCGCGCACTTTTTCGCCGGCAAATGGGCCGTCAAGAATTTGAACAGTGAGATCCTGGGTTCCAATCTTGACGATACCGAACTGTTTGACCTCGGAATTGTCCACGTCTATGATGCGCCCTCTACATCTAACGGAATTCTTTGGCTGGAGCTCTTCAAAGCCGGTTGGGATAAAACATAGAACAAGTGTAAGAACGGAAAACACTGCTGCGAGGACGGCATCCCGTTTCCATCGGAAGTACGATCTTTCCTTAATTAAAATCCGATCAGGCAGTTTGTCCAATACCTGCGTCAAGTTCATATTTTCAGCACCCCAGGCCTTGCCCTGGAAAAAACTCACAAGGAAGGTGTCTCACTGTTCAGTAAAGAAACCTTCCATTGGGCTGGTTTCAGAAAGATTTTTACCAGTTTACGGCCAGCTTCATCTCGCCAAGCGCTCCCATGACAGCCATGAGCTTTTTTGCCACATCGGTGTTATCGTAGTAACCATTGAAGGTTTCTGCACCCACCCCGATGGCGGAAGTAAGCACGGGCACACCGGTATGAGAGTAAGATGTCCAGGCCAGACCCGCCTTACGATTCAGAACATGTGTGATTTTCACGGTAAAAGGGTCGTATCCACCGTACAGGAGATAGTCGGCAGTTCCCTTGTTGATTTTCACTTCGGCCATACTCTGGATAAAAGCCCTCCTGAGCTCGGCAAGCTCATAGTCCTTGAGGGCCAATTGCCCTTTACCTGCCGCTTCCAGTCCGAAATATTTCTTTAAAATAGGAATCATATCTTCAAACTGAGCCTTTCCGGCGTGGGCTTTTTTATATTCAGCCATTATTTTGTTTGTAAATACCTTAAAAGAAACTTTCTGGTTTTTTAGTATATCGAAATGCGATGCATACGCAGTGCCCGCAAATCCAAGTGTCAGACCGCCGCACTCATGGTCGCCCGTAACGACAATCAATGTTTCATCCGGATGTTTCTCATAGAAGTCATATGCCACTCCAATTGCCTCATCAAACGCCAGGGTGTCTTTTATGGAAGCGACTGCGTCATTTGCGTGGCAGGCCCAGTCTATCTTTCCACCTTCGACCATCATGAAAAAACCTTTAGAATTATCTAACAGTTCGATTCCCTTTTTAGTAAATTCCGCAAGGGTAATGTCTTCAGAAGTGTTGTCCATGTGATATGGAAGGGCCTTGCCATCGGGAAGATTTTTGTTAAAGGCGATAACTTTGCCGGACCTTTTTGTCAGAGCCATAAACTTACGTCTGTTTTCCACAATTCTGTAACCATTTTTCTTTGCAACGCGCAAGGTGTCGCCAAGGGGTTTCTTGGATTTCTTGCCCGTGGGGTCCTTAAGACCGCCGCCGGCAAAGTAGTCGAAGCCGCTCTTCGCAAGATCCATACCGATCTCATGGTACATCTTACGAGTAGGTTGGTGGGCATAAAAACTGGCAGGTGTTGCATGGTCGATGGAAACACTTGAGACGATTCCCACCTTCATGCCCTTTTCTTTTGCCATCTCAGCCATTGTTTTCACCGTCTTAAAATCCGGATCAACACTAATATAGTTAATGTTGGTCTTTATCCCGCATGCGAGGGCTGTGCCGGCCGCTGCTGAGCCTGTAATAAACCTGTTGGCGGCATGCGTAGTGGTCATGCCTTGTGCCGGGAATTGATTCATAAGCAGCAAAACCTTTTTTGAGCCTTTTTCCTTCGACGACATATACATTTCGGCGGCTGTTCGCTGGGACATAGCCATTCCATCACCAATAAAAAAGAAAGTGTACTTGGCCGGAGTACCTTCATGAAGAGCAGTTTCGGCCCAAACAGGGTAAACGTGAGCAGTGAGTAACAATGCGGTCGCCAGGAAACACGCTGTGACCATTTTTGCCATAAAGCTTCTAAAAACAATTTTTCGCATCATCTTTTACTCCTTTTTATTAAAGTTTTTATTGTGATTTTTAATGCCCCGTCCACTTGCGGCGGGGTCATTTATTACAATCAGTTTAGCGTTCGTTATAAGCTAAGGGACCTCCCGAAAATCGGTAATTTCTACTTTTTCCTCATCCCTCAAAAGCGCCCTGGCATTCAAAATAGCCTTTTGCATATCCTCTTCCGGATTTTTTGAAATCTTCCCGTGTCCGGGATAGAGCTCGTTTATTTTTCTGGTCGCAAGAAGGCTGATGGAATCAATATAATCGCCCACACTTCCTGATTCACCAATATAAGAAAGTGTTCCCCCTGCAAAGACGGTATCCCCGGCAAAGAGGATTTTCCGGACTGGTTCATAGATACATATCGATCCTGAGGTATGCCCCGGGGTATGTATAACATTAAGACTGTAGTTGCCCAGGTCGAATCGACTCTTGCTTTCCAGCCAGAGATGAACTCTCAGGGATGGCTCGTTGAGATCGCCGGATTTATACATGGTAACGTATCTATCTTCTACCGTAATCTTTGTAGCCGCAAAGCGATGCGCTGCAATCAGGGCATAATCCTGGAAATAACGGTTTGCCCCAATATGGTCAAAGTGCTCGTGGGTATTGATTACTATATCAATATCCCTGATCTTGAGGCCCAGCGTAAGTAAGGATTCTTGCAATTTTGAGAAATTTTTATCCACTCCTGAATCAATCAGGACATTTTTATAGTCACCCCTGATCAGGTAGCTGTGGCTGCTGGAGCCCTCTCCCTTAAGCCGGAAAATATCAGGCTGTAATTCTATAACTTGATCATCTTTTGCCATAATCTCTCCATTCACTTTTTTTTGCGCCTTCTTCATCCTCATAGATTTTAAAGAACTGATCCATGCGATTTTCCTTAAAATAGTCTAATATCTCCGGATTCAAGGAAGATAGCTTTAAGCATCCTCCTAAAAGGTCAACTTCCTTTCTCATACCGTTTAAAACCCCTATGAGGGTGATTGGTTCAAACTTTTCCAGGTCTTTAAGATCCATAATTACTCTTATGCCTCTTTCCTTTATATAAGTGGAAAGAATACTTTTGACCTGAAGGGCCTCATTCTTTTTGGTTTGACCTGAGATTTTTATAATAAAAAAATCGTTATCCTTTGTTAGATGATATTTCATGACTTGTTTGTCCTCTTCTGTTTGTTTTAACCTAAGTTGAGCGATTTATTGCGAAGATATGTGCCGAGATCTTGATGCATAAGGGTTTGCGAAAACCGCAGGCATACCCGCGGATATGTCGAGGATTTTCGCGAATCCTTGATGCGCAAGAGATCGGTGCAGATCGAGTAAAAAATCGCTCAATTTAGGTTTAAGATCGAACCTTTATCGTAAATTCTTATTAAAGCTTGATTACTAATGAGTTAGAATTTGATTAGTTCACTTAACTTTTCCGGTTTATCACGCAACCCTATTCCCGTGACAACCTACGATCACTCAACAAACCTGGAGATGAATACAAGCTTCAATTGAAACTTGCTATTTTTATATTCGCTTGCTGTTGCAGTTCATGAATAGTTCTGAATATGAACCCTAAGACATGGAAGTGTGACAGGTGTTATAATTTGGCGGATCGAGAATAAGGGAGATCGCCGAGACCGCTTTGATTTCATTTAAATCTAATTCTTTTCTAATCAAAGCCTAATAATCCCGGTATATAAAAATTTGTAACCGTTCGCTGGTTCAGAGTTTAAAGCTTCACTGTAAACTTTTGAACCTGAGAACGCTTACAAAGATTTTAGTAAACTCGAAACAGAACGCAGCAAAGCATAAACCGCGTAGAATGGAAAAAGGAGGTGATTATAAAAGGACATTAACCTGATATTAATACAACTCTAACACGAATCTAACAATATTGACGTATTTTATTTTTAACGCATAAAACATGGAGGTAATAAAAAATGAAGTTACGAACTCTTTTAATATCAGTAATCGCTCTGACCGTTTGTTTTACGGCTAATTTGGTTTTTGCCGGAAACATAGTAATTAAAGGTTCAACAACTGTGTTGCCCATCGCCCAAAAGGTTGCCGAAATCTATATGAAGGACAACCCTGATGTAAAGATATCTATTTCAGGAGGCGGATCAGGCAACGGAATAAAGGCGCTCATCGATGGATCTACCGATATTGCTGACAGCTCCCGCTTCATCAAAACAAAGGAAGTAAAGCTGGCTGTTGAAAACGGAAGATATCCGGTTCCTTTTGCAGTGGCTTATGACTGTATTGTGCCTGTGGTGCATCCAGGCAATAATATAACGAATCTCACCATGGCTCAGCTTAAAGACATCTATATGGGTAAAATCAGGAACTGGAAAAAGATTGGCGGACCTGACAGACCGGTTGTTGTCATCTCCCGTGACACCTCTTCCGGGACATACGAGGTCTGGTATAAGAAAGTCATGAAAAAAGAAAGGGTTTTCCCCAGGGCGCTTCTCCAGGCTTCCAACGGAGCTATTGTCCAGGCTGTTGCAAATAATAAAAATGCCATCGGCTACATCGGTCTCGGCTATATGACCGGTTCCATCAAGGCTTTAAGGGTCAACAATCTCGAGGGGTCGGCAGAAACAACTCTGAATGGGACATACCCCATCAGCAGACCGCTCTATATGTTCACCCAGGGATGGCCAAAGGGAGATACCCTTAATTTCATCAACTTTATTGTGCATCCTGAAAAAGGTCAAAAATATGTATCCGAAGCAGGATATGTGCCTTTATATTAAAAGGAAAGTAAGGGATGAACATCCAACATCGAACGTCCAACATCGAATTTTGAATAATGATGTCGCTTCGCTCTTCAATTTGAAACAAACGGAGCGGAGCGACTCCATAACTTTAGTCACTTTACCCCTGAACCCTGAACCCTGAACAAGGAAAAAGCGTGGTAAAAACCAGTCATAGCGGAAAAAGCAGATACAGAACTGAAAAGATCATCCGGATCACATTTTTCTGTATTTCGCTGGCTTCAATAGCAACCCTTGCATTAATTACGATTTTTTTATTTATGGAGGGTCTTCCTATTTTTAAAGAGGTTTCCGTTATGGATTTTGTTTTCGGGAAATACTGGTACCCGACTGATGAGCCCCCGGATTTCGGAATCTTTCCACTGATTGTCGGCTCCCTGTGCGTAACAGGCGTGTCTTCCGTAATTTCCATTCCATTGGGAGTGCTGACAGCCCTTTATCTTGCAGAAACCGCCACTGCCGGTGTGCGGCAATGGGTCAAACCGGTTGTGGAACTTATGGCAGCGCTCCCATCTGTGGTAATAGGCTTTTTCGGAATGGTAATTATAGCTCCATTTCTTCAAGAGGTCTTTGACATTGACACTGGCCTGAATCTTTTTAATGCATCATTAATGCTGGCTTTCATGTCTATTCCGACTATTTGCAGCCTCTCGGAAGATGCCATCTTCAGCGTGCCCACAGAGCTTAAAGAGGCTTCACTGGCTCTCGGCGCCACCAAATGGGAAACCATAGCCCGGGTTATCCTGCCGGCATCCCTCTCCGGCATCATAACTGCAATTATTCTGGGTATGTCCAGAGCAATCGGAGAAACCATGGTAGTGCTCATGGTTGCAGGAGGCGCGGCTATTGTCCCCATATCACTGTTTGATCCGGTCAGGCCCATGCCCGCAAGCATAGCCGCAGAAATGGCGGAGGCCCCTTTCAGGGGAGATCATTACCATGCCCTGTTTGCAACGGCAGTTGTTTTGTTTCTCTTCACGCTGCTTTTTAACCTGGCAGCGGATCATATCTCTCATAAATATAAACAGGTTGGCGCATCAACCCTGTAAAGGAAATCCCTTTATGTTTAAAAATTCAAACAGCATTCAGGGCCGGCGTAAATTATTACAGTATATCATGTTTGGTTTTTTCAGGATGTCTGCTGCCATTAACGGCATTGCACTGCTTACCATATTCTATTTTTTAGTGGCAAGAGGATGGAGAGCCATTACCTGGACATTTCTTACACAACCGCCAATGGATTCCATGACAAAAGGGGGAATTTTGCCCTGTATTGTCGGAACTGTTTGCTTAAGCCTGGGCGCTATTATTGTGGCTATCCCCATCGGCGTTGCTTCAGCGATTTATCTTAACGAGTATGCCTTTCAAGGCCGGATATTGCGAATAATCCGTCTTGGGATCAACAACCTGGCAGGTGTGCCTTCAATTGTGTTTGGTCTTTTTGGCCTGGCATTTTTTGTGGTTTATCTTAAAATGGGCGTAAGTATTCTTGCAGGCGCCCTTACTTTAGGCGTTCTTACACTCCCCGTTATCATAGGAGCTACCGAAGAAGCCCTGCGATCTGTTCCGGATACTTACAGGGAAGCATCTCTCGGACTTGGCGCCACAAAATGGCAGACTATTTACCGGGTAGTCCTGCCCGCTGCCCTGCCCGGCATCCTTACAGGAGGAATTTTAGGACTCAGCAGGGCAGCAGGAGAAACAGCGCCTATTATGTTTACCGCGGCAGCTTTTTTTACACCCTCTCTGCCGTCATCTGTTTTTGATGAAGTCATGGCGCTTCCTTATCATATTTATGTTTTGGCAACCGCAGGCACGGAAATCGAGGCAACACGTCACCTCCAGTACGGCACATCCCTTGTACTTATCGCCCTTGTTCTGGGGTTGAACCTTATGGCAATAATTTACAGGGCGCGATTACAAAAGCAGCGTTGATTCGGATTGACTATGGAAAAAACATTAAAAATTGCTATAAAAGAGTTAGATTTTTTTTACAGAGATTTTAAGGCACTGACAGATATTTCGCTGGATATTTACGCCCATGAGGTAACAGCTTTTATCGGTCCGTCCGGGTGTGGAAAAAGCACCCTGCTGCGCTGCCTGAACCGGATGAACGACCTGATCTCTTACAGCCGCGTCGAGGGAGGCATCTTCCTGGGTGATCAAAATATTTACGATCCAAGTGTGGATGTTGTTTCACTTCGTCGTCGAATAGGCATGGTGTTTCAAAAACCCAATCCTTTTCCAAAAAGCGTTTTTGAAAATGTTGCATACGGCATGCGCGTTAACGGTATTAAAGACAAAGCTTATATTACTCAACATGTGGAAACAAGCCTTAAGGCCGCTGCCCTGTGGGATGAAGTAAAAGATAGAATCCATGAATCGGCCCTTGGGCTGTCAGGAGGGCAGCAGCAGCGGCTATGCATAGCCCGGGCCATGGCTGTGGAACCCGATGTTCTCCTTATGGATGAACCATGTTCAGCTCTTGACCCCATCGCCACCCAGAAGATCGAAGAATTAATTCACGAGCTAAAAAAAACATACACAATTATTATAGTTACACATAATATGCAGCAGGCTGCCAGGGTTTCAGACATCACTGCCTTTTTCTACTTGGGGAAACTCATTGAAACCGATGTGACGGATACCATTTTCACGAGGCCCAAACTTAAGCAGACAGAAGACTACATCACCGGCAGGTTTGGATAATGGAGAAATTATCATGACAATACATTTTCAAAGAGAACTTGATAAAATAAAAAAAATGGTCCTTTCTCTTGGCGCTATGGTAGAAGAGCGTGTCCGCATGGCTACCAGGGCTGTCGAATTAAGAGATGCGAATCTTGCGGAGAAAATTATCAAGAGTGACTACGAGATAGATGAGCTTGAAGTAGAGGTGGAAGAAGAATGCCTGAAAATTCTGGCTCTGCATCAGCCCGTTGCCGTAGACCTCAGGTTTCTCATAGCTGTAATCAAGATCAACAACGATCTGGAAAGAATTGGGGATGAGGCGGTGAACATCGCAGAACGTGTACAGATTATTGCCAAACGGCAAATGCTTGATATCCCTTTCAATCATTCTCTGATGGCGGAAAAGAGCGAAACCATGCTCAAGAAGAGCCTGGATGCCCTTGTGAACGTGGACGTGGACCTTGCTTTGCGTGTTTGCGCCTTGGACGATGAGGTGGATAATATGCTGAATGAAGCCTATGATGTGGTCAAACACGCTATTGGCAAGCACCCGGATCGTGTGAGTTATCTGATCAACCTGCTCCTGGTTTCCCGCCACCTTGAGCGGATAGCAGACCATGCCACCAATATTGCCGAAGAGGTTATTTATTTAATTGAGGGTGAAATTATTCGGCATCGAGAGCATTAACCCAAGCTGTCACCTTTACCTTTTTTCGCCCTAAGGGCTCGCACAAAAAATAACTTCACATTTCAGTCGCCGATGCATCCCGCCTGACTGCGTTGCGAAAATTCTGAATATGCTTGATATTCATGCGTTTTCGCGCCTTGTCAGCCAAGCGCCTCAACATCTGAAATTGCGAACTTATTTTTTGCCGAACCCTAACTTCACAACACGGTTATCTGGTTAATCAGACAACTCCTCACTTAGCTGGTTCCTTGATGTAAACAAAACGCCTTGTTTTTATTTGCGGCCTTTCTAGGAGGCGTTTTGGAAACCTGCATGAAATATCTTGACACAATTTGAAATTAAAAATAAAATTAAAGTTTTTAAATACCTCCATATCGGATTAAAACCAGTGGAAATTGATCTTGATGGAATCGTAATAATTGCAGGAAACTACGGCAGCGGAAAGACCGAAGTGTCCATAAATCTTGCCGTGAACAAAAAGCGTTCAGGTATAGATGTATGTATAGCGGATTTAGATCTGGTTAATCCGTATTTTAGAACCCGAGAGGTAAAAGGCCTGCTTTCTGAGCTGGGAATCGATGTTATTGTACCTCCTGAAAAATATTTGCAGGCCGATCTTCCCATCCTGAGCCCTGTTATATCAGGCATGATACGACAACCGTGCGGGTTGACACTGCTTGACGCCGGCGGCGATGACGTTGGTGTTAATGTTCTTGCCGCGCTTGCCGATTCATTGGGAGGGAAAAAATATAATATGATTCAGGTTGTAAACCCCTTTAGACCTTTTACCGATACGGTTAAAGGGTGTTTGAAAATGCGCAGTGAGATCGAAAAGGCTTCAAAGATGACTATTAACGGCATCATAGGCAACGCAAACCTGATAGATGAAACGAGCGTGGAAGATATTTACAATGGATATGATTTTGTCAAACAGTTGTCAAAGGAAAGCCGGCTGCCTTTAAGATTTGTTACTGTTGCAGCGGCATTAATGCCGGATATAGATACAACACGTTTTCATTGCCCGGTTTTACAGATAGAACGGCAACTTGTTCCTCCGTGGAAAAGAGCTGTCAGTATTAAGCCGGTTATTTAGTCTCTGAACGAAAAGTCCGATTTTTGAAGCAAAACCCAACAAAACTGAATAAGTGACTTTTCGTTCAGGCACTATTTAGGGGAAAAGAGGAAAGGAGCAAGGTCAATGGAATACAGACATATCATTGATAGTGATAGATGTAAAGGATGCGGGCTGTGTGTTGATGTATGCCCTCAAAAAGTTCTTGAAATATCCTGCGAGATTAATACAAAAGGTTATTTCCCTGCATACCAAGCACGTCCTGAAGACTGCATATTCTGTGCGACATGTTGCCTGATGTGTCCGGATGTTGCTATAACCATCAGCGAAAATGTTCACGATTTTGCGGAACAAGAGATATAAACGGAGGTAAAAACATGGGTAAGGTATTAATGAAAGGGAATGAAGCTATTGGAGAGGCAGCAATCAGGGCTGGATGCCTGAATTATTTTGCCTACCCTATTACTCCTCAATCCGAAGTTGCGGAATACCTGTCACGCCGTATGCCGGAAGTCGGCGGAATGTTTTTACAGGGTGAAAGTGAAGTTGCGGTTTCATATATGCTTTTTGGCGCATCAGCTTGCGGCGAGCGGGTTTTTACAACCTCGTCAAGCCCCGGCGTCAGCCTGATGAGCGAAGGCCTCAGCTATATTTCAGGCGCCCAGTGTCCGGCAGTATTTGTTAATATAATGAGGGGCGGCCCCGGGCTGGGTGGAATTCTTCCATCACAGGGGGATTATTTCCAGGCAACAAAAGGGGGAGGGCACGGAGATTACAGGCTGCTTGTAATGGCCCCTGCAAGTGTTCAGGAAGCTGTTGAGATGGTTATGACGGCATTTCCTCTTGCAGAAAAATATCGCAACCCTGTTATGATCCTGGGAGATGGATTGATAGGCCAGATGATGGAGCCGGTAGAATTCCCGGATGATCTGGCATCTGAGCCGGTCAACAAGGATGATTGGGCGACAAGCGGCATGGACACACGCAAGAGTGAAAATCGTAATCTGGTCAAATCGCTTTATCTGAGTTCAGAAGAATTAAACAAGCACAACCTTCACCTGAAGGCCAAGTATGACCGGATGAGGCGCGAAGAGATCAGGTATGAGAAATATAATATTGATTGTGATTATAAAGCGCTTATCGTCAGTTATGGAACCATGAGCAGGGTATGCAAAACCGCTATTGACAACTTGAAAAAGGAAGATTTTAAGGTCGGAATGATAAGGCCGCAAACCCTCTTTCCGTTTCCTGAAAAAGCGGTTAATGAAGCGGCATCAAAAAACAGTTGTAAAATAGTTATAAGTATCGAGATGAGTATGGGACAGATGGTGGAAGATGTAGAGCGGGCTGTTATTGGCAAACGTCCTGTCAGGTGGTATGGAAAATGCGGCGGTGATGTGCCGACCCCGGAAGAAGTAATTGATGTGATTAAATCTATGGTTAAAGAGGCGTAGGAGAATAATATAATGAGTAAAACATTCAAAAAACCGGAATGTCTTTCCGATCTGCATACCCATTACTGCCCTGGCTGTACACATGGCATAATTCACAGGCTGGTGGCCGAGGTGATTGACGAATTAGGCATCAAAGGGCGAACCGTTGGTATTGCACCTGTTGGATGCGCGGTCCTGGCTTATAACTATTTTACTTTTGACTTTCAGGAAGCGGCACACGGTCGAGCGCCGGCAATGGCTACAGGAATAAAACGGGTCAGGCCTGACCTGATTGTTTTTACCTATCAGGGTGATGGCGACCTGGCCAGCATCGGAATGGGAGAAATTATTCATGCCGCTAACAGGGGGGAAAAATTTACAACAATCTTTGTCAACAATGCAGTCTATGGAATGACAGGCGGACAGATGGCGCCGACCACCATGCCTGATCAGCGGACAACAACAAGCCCTTTTGGAAGAAATGTTAAAGAGGTCGGCATGCCGATTAAAATAGCCGAACTCCTTTCCGCTCTTGAAACACCCGGATATATTACAAGGCAATCGGTGGTAAAGCCAAAGTATATTGTCAGGGCAAAGAAGGCTATCAAAAAAGCATTTCAGTATCAAATAGAAGGCAGATGCTTCAGCCTGGTGGAAGTTGTAAGCACATGCCCGACGAACTGGGGACTTACACCGGTGCAGGCAATAAAGTGGGCGGAAGAGACAATGCTTCCTTATTATAAACTTGGAGAGTTCAAGGTGCCGGAGTAGTTCAGCCGCAGATTCACCCCAGTACCATCTGCCGGAGCTACGGGGCAGGCACAGATGAACGCAGATAGGTTTAAAAGAAGCCGTTCATGGTTTGAAATTAGAAATTAGGGAGAGATGAATTACTTGAGTTTTCGAATTTCAATCGTTGATTGAATGCGTTCATCAACAGTATAAAAGCATGGAGGCCAAATTTCTAATTTCAATGTTTCGTGAACGCTTATAAATAAAAGAAAAAATATCAGTGATGATCAGAGTAGATCTGCGGCTGAGTAGTTACTGATTTAAAAAAAACGAGGAGACTGGAATGCAGAGCGAAATAATGTTTGCCGGTTTTGGAGGCCAGGGAGTTCTTTTAATAGGGAAGATCCTTGCATATACGGCTATGGAAGAAGGTTATGAGGTTGCATGGGTTCCTTCATACGGCCCTGAGATGCGTGGAGGCACAGCCTATTGTACTGTAGTCATAAGTGACAAACCTATTGGTTCTCCAATCATCAAAAATCCAATGCATCTCGTTGCCATGAATCGCCCTTCTCTGGAAAAATTTGCGCCAACTGTTAAGCCCGGCGGAGTTATATTGATAAACAGCTCTCTGATTCCCATCAAGTCCGGCCGCAGCGATGTTGATGAACTGCTTGTGCCGGTGAATGATATTGCCACGGATATTGGCAATATAAGAGCGGCAAATATTGTGGCGCTTGCCGCTTTTGTCGCCCGTAGCAAGGTTGTTAATTTTGAGCTTATGCGCGAGTCTGTTAAAAAGGAATTTGCAAAAAAAGCTAAATTTATTCCGCTTAATATGGAGGCAATTGACCGGGGTAAAAAGGCGGCAACCGGCAGCTAAGGAACGTGAATTATGAATTTATTTGTGCCTGATTATATAGTATCGATAGAACCGTATTCACAGGGAAAGCCTCTTGAAGAACTTGAGAGAGAATACGGCATTTCTGATTCCATAAAACTTGCTTCCAACGAAAACCCTCTGGGTCCGTCCCCCATGGCTGTTGAAGCTATGGAATGCTCCCTAAACAAACTGAATCGCTATCCTGATGGAAGCGGTCATGATCTTATAGACAAAATCTCTGAAAAACTGAAGGTTGCGCCGGATAATATAGTATTAGGAAACGGTTCTGATGAAATTATCGGCATGTTGACACGTGCATTGCTCAAACAGGGCGATGAGGTGCTATTGCCATGGCCTTCATTTCTTATGTACGACATAATGGTTCGCAGCGTTGGAGCAATCCCGGTATATGTTCCCTTAAAGTCGTTTTCAATTGATTTAAGCAGCATACAGAGCAGGATTACGCAAAAAACCCGTATGATTTTTTTGTGTAATCCAAACAATCCTACAGGAACAGTTTTTTCAAAAAAAGATTTTGAAAATTTTCTGGAAGGTATTCCTGAAATTGTTGTTGTGGTTGACGAAGCATACATCGAGTTTGTGCGGGATAAATATTGCGCCAGAGGCGCCGATTTTCTTGATACAGACGCAGTAGTAGTTACGCTTCGCACTTTTTCCAAGGTATACGGCCTTGCAGGAATCAGGGTCGGGTTTGGCATTATGAGGGAAGAGATATCCAGGATATTAAACAAGGTCAGGCAACCCTTTAATGTAAATTCACTTGCCCAGGCCGGAGCAATTGCGGCTCTTGGAGATGAAGCATTTTTGAAAAAGACCTTGAAGCTGGTGCATGAAGGGCTTGATTTTTTATACGGTTCCCTTGAGAGGCTGGGAATTAAATATTTTCCAACACAGGCAAATTTTTTTCTCATAGATGTTAAAAGAAATGCTGATGAAGTTTTTGAAAGCATGCTCAGGGAGGGAGTTATTGTACGGTCTATGACTTCATATGGATATCCTGAATATATCAGGATAAATGTCGGGCTTTATGAAGAAAATGTCCGTTTTATAAAGGCCATTGAGAAGGTAATTTAAATGTCGTCGAGTGGTTGAGTGGGAAAATGTTTCCGCCAGAGTAAAAATTCTTTTGAACATCGAATGATGAAATCGTTTCGCTCCGCCAGTTTATAAATTGGCAGAATTCCTTATTCAAAATTCGACGTTGGACGTTCGATGTTCGACGTTCATTTTTTCAGTCAGTGTGTATCTGCGGTTAAGAATTAATTTAATGCAATTTCTCCTTATCACAATAGACGGTCCTGCAGGCGCAGGCAAAACTACTGTAAGCCGTAAGCTAGCGCAAAGTCTTGGTTACAGATATATTGATACAGGCGCTCTATACAGGGGTGTTGCATTTGAAGCAAAATTACGCGGAATACGTCATGATGATGACGAGGGTCTTGAGCATTTATGCAGAGTCCTTGATATAAAATTTGTATCAGGTAAAAAAGGGACTCGTCTTATAACAAACGATTCAGATATCACCGATCAAATCAGAACTCCCGAAATTACAATGCTTGCCTCGGCGGTTTCCGCCAGATCTGTTGTAAGAAAGTATCTTCTTGGTTTGCAAAAAGATATGGGAAAAGAGAAGGGGGTTGTGTTCGAGGGACGTGATATGGGAACTGTCGTGTTTCCTGATGCTGACGTGAAGTTTTATTTAGATGCTTCCTGTAAAACAAGGATATTGAGACGCTACAAAGAATTATTGCCCAAAAGCTCAGCAACACTTGAGGAGATCGAAAGAGATATAAAAAATCGGGATGAAAACGACAGCGCAAGGACGCTGGCTCCTTTAAAACCGGCTAAAGACGCAATAATTATTGATTCAACAGTTCTTTCCGTTAAAGAAGTTGTTGAACTTATGTTAACCCATATACAGAAGATAGCGGGACGTTAAAATCCGCAATCCAAAAAGGAGGCAACAACAGCATATATTCCGGCTCTAATACCTGGTTTACTCTTTGTCGCCCATGCCACCCTTGCCAAATCTCCGCCTTCGAATCATAACACTTTAGTTTTGTGTTGGGTTGCGTTCAGCTTAACCCGGCCTACATCCTGCATTCTGATTATCCTGTTAATCCTGTCAAAGAAGTTACCTTACCGCTTTGTTTTTACTCATCATTCCACATTTCAGGGTATTTCCGGATAAACCAGATCTGACATGATTCCCGAAACTTGCAGTATGTTTCCGGATCACGGCATATAAGACACTTTTCGCACAAGTATATATTATGCTTCATGCATATAAAGTCGGTTTCCTTATCCGGATGATTTATGCATTTCCCCATAGGAGCCTCTCCGGGAATTATCTCCGTAACGAAAAAGTGTGAAAGTAAGACAAAATTTTATGTTTTCATCCTGTTCAAAAATGTTATATGGTTATTATTTGATGAATTCGTAAAAAAATCGAATTCATCAGGTCTTAAGATAAAACATTTAACTGTCATATCAAGATTTTAACACCTAACACCTATTACTTAACACTTATTACTATTATCCTGAGATGAAATATTATGAAAGAGTTTTTTAAAGTTACAGATCTAAAACAGGTGCTAAAATACGCCGCTGATTTTCCATGTGTTGAAACCGAAGAGATCCCTTTGCATGAAACCTCCGGAAGGATTCTTGCGACAGAGATTGTCTCCGATATCAACCTTCCTGATTTTATGCGATCCACTATGGACGGTTATGCTGTTCGCGCCCAATCCACCTTCGGCGCTTCAGAAGGAACCCCGGCATATCTTAATCTAAAGGGCTCAGTTGACATGGGAACGGTTCCCTCATTTACAGTCAAAGCAGGCGAAGCAGCCGGTATCCCGACAGGCGGCATGCTGCCGGACGGCACAGACAGTGTCGTTATGGTCGAACATGCAGAGGCGATAGATGATGTCACAATCGAGGTGTATCGCAGTGTAGCGCCGGGACAGCATGTTATTGAGGTAGGTGAAGATATTAAAAAGGGTGAAATCATACTCTCTGTCGGCCGGAAACTCAGATCCCAGGAAACCGGACTCCTCGCCGCTTTTGGCAAAGAATTCGTAAAAGTATACAGACGACCGGTTATCGGAATCATATCAACGGGAGATGAGGTTGTGCCGATAACCGATATCCCTGTCATGGGTCAAATCCGTGATATCAACACATATACCCTGTCAGGTCTTGTAAAAGAAGCCGGCGGCATTCCTGTTTCCTTTGGTATTGTCCGGGATGATTTTGATGATCTTTTCGAAAAAAGCTCCGCGGCTCTTGCACAAACGGACATGGTGCTGATTTCGGGCGGAAGTTCCGTGGGAATGCGCGATTTTACCACAGAAGTTCTGTCATCCCTGCCTGATTCCGGCATACTTGCTCATGGAATCTCAATAAGTCCGGGAAAACCCACAATCCTTGCCAAAGCCGGCAACAAGGCTTTCTGGGGTTTGCCGGGGCATGTTGTCTCGGCCATGGTGGTGTTTGCAATAATTGTCCGGCCATTTATTGAACAGATAGGCGGTCTTTCCCCGCAACATGAAAAAAGGCCAAAACTTACTGCGTTTCTCAGCAGGAACATATCATCCGCCCAGGGGCGTGTAGATTTTGTCCGCATACGGTTAATCAGAAAAGATGGAGTCCTGTGGGCAGAACCTGTTCTTGGCAAATCAGGCCTGATAAATACAATGGTCAAAGCCGACGGCATGATAGAAATCGGAATAAACACCGAGGGGCTGGACAAAGGCACAGAGGTTGAGGTTATAGCTCTTTAACAAGAAAAAGAAAAAAAGATGGACGTCGAACATTGATGAATTCATCAGGTGTTAAGTGTTAGGTGTTATGATAAAATATTTGATTGTCATATCAAGAGGTTAACACTTAACACTGTTCGGGAAAAATCGAGAACTCGAGTTAAAGTAATTATCTGTTTTAGCAAGCTCCTAACACTTAACACTTAACACCTTGATACATTACCGGAGATAAAACAATGACAACTAATCGTAATGTTTACTTGAAAATGAAAACCCTTACAGATGCACGGGAAATTCTTTTTAAACGGTTTCCTCTGTCCGGAGTACTTGACAGCGAGACAATTTCAGCGCCTGATGGGGTTGGCAGGGTACTTGCCGAACCGGTCACAGCGAGGCTGTCTTCTCCGAATTTTCATGCCGCTGCAATGGACGGAATAGCGGTTAAAGCAAAATCTACTTTTGGCGCTAATGAAACAAAACCAAAAGAGCTTATTATCGGCAAAGACGCCTTTTATATAAATACAGGCCATGTGATTCCCGAGGATCTCAATGCGGTGATTATGATCGAACATATCAATGTTCTTGACCAGACCCGGATTGAAATCGAAGCGCCGGCATTTCCGTGGCAAAACATTCGAAAGATGGGGGAAGATATTGTTGCAACAGAGCTTCTTTTCCCCCGGAACCATGTTGTTACACCGTATTGCGTTGGAGCCCTTCTTTCCGGCGGGATATTTTCCGTCACGGTCAGAAAAAAACCGAAAATATTGATTATTCCAACCGGTTCGGAGCTCGTGGACTGGCGCAATTCGTCCTTAGATGAGCTGAAACCGGGCCAGGTGCTTGAAACAAATTCATTTGTTCTTGGAAAGCTTGTCGAGTCATACGGCGGCACCTATGAGCGTAATGAAATGATAATGGATGATCCGGATAAAATAAAAAAGGCTGTTGAGAACGCCGTAAACAACGACTTTAATATGATATTGACGGTCGGCGGTTCATCGGCGGGTTCGGAAGATTATGCAAAGGCTGTCATTGCCGATCTTGGTGAAGTCCTTGTACACGGTGTTACGATAATGCCTGGGAAACCGATAATTATTGGAGCAATAAAAGATAAGCCTGTCTTCGGTATGCCCGGATATCCTGTATCGACCATAGTTTCCTTTGAGCAGTTTGTCGGCCCCCTGATATGCAGGATGCTGGGACAGCCGGAAAAAGAAAGACAGCAGGTCAGGGTCGAACCCACAAAAAAGATTCCATCAAAGCTTGGTGTTGAAGAATTCCTGAGGGTAAAGCTTGGAAAGGTCGGCGACAGGATCGTTGCGACTTCTCTGCCCCGCGGCGCAGGCTGTATAACCACGATTACTGAAGCAGACGGAATTATCCGTATCCCGAATCATATAGAAGGGATAAAAGATAATGAGCCTGTTTATGCGCAGCTCCTGCGCCCTCTGCCTTCTGTTAATAATACAATTGTTATAGTCGGAAGCCACGATAACACCCTTGACGTTTTAGCCGATGAGATAAAGGCGGGATACAGCGATGTTACCGTTTCATCAAGCCACGTGGGAAGCATGGGCGGGCTTATGGCTATTAAAAAAGGGGTATGTCATCTTGCCGGATCACACCTTTTAGACGAAAAAGACGGTTCTTATAATATATCATATATAAAAAAATACCTTCCGGATATAAAGGTAAAGCTGATTAATCTTGTCATGCGGGATCAGGGTTTGATTATTCCGCAAGGCAACCCAAAAGGGATCAGGGGAATCGAAGATCTTGTCAGGGAGGATATTACATTTATAAACAGGCAGGGAGGATCCGGCACAAGAATACTTCTCGATTACAGCCTGAAAAATCTAAATTTAGATGCCGAATCAATAAAAGGATATGAGAACGAAGAGTTTACACACATGTCTGTTGCCGTGGCTGTGCTCAGCGGAACAGTTGATGTGGGTCTTGGCATATATGCTGCCGCAAAAGCGCTTAACATGGACTTTATCCCGATTGTCACAGAAGAATACGATCTTGTAATCCCTGATAAATATTTTGAATCGGAAAATATACAAATCCTGCTTGAAATAATAAACACAGGGGAATTCAAAAAGCGTGTTCAGGCCCTGGGAGGATACTCCACTGAGAAAACAGGAAAGATAATAGGTGAGAAGGGATGAACATCGAACGTTCAACATCGAATGTTGAATGGAAAAGATGAAGAAACAGAGGTCGGAGATCAGATGTCAGATGCCAGATGTCGGAAAAACAGTAACCCTGAGCCTTTATTTCTCATTTAGTATTTGTTTTTTTATTCGACGTTCGATGTTCAATGTTCGATGTTGGACGTTCATTTTTTAATATGTTCGACATTCTGCGGTTCAAGAAAATTTGCTTAAGTCAACAGTATCGGAGAACAGGGGGTCGGATCGAAGCAATTATTTGCTGTATCAATCACCTAACACTAACTAACCAGGAAATATCTGTGACTACAAGGGCACTGAAATATCGAACAATTGATCATACCGCCGATTTTGGATTGCAGGTTTTTGGAACCGATATAAAGGAGCTGTTTACTAATGCCGCCTGTGCAATGTATGACCAGATTACAGAAATCGACTCTTTGCAAGGCATGGATGAATATACAATCCATGTTACCGGAAGCGACCTGCCTGATCTCATGGTGAACTGGCTTAGAGAGATATTATATATGTGGACCGGCAAAGAAAAGCTTGTAAAGACAGTGCATATTTTATCAATTACAAAAAATAAGCTTTCCGCGAGGGTAAAATATGATACTTATAATTCTGATCGACATATCATAAAAACTGAAATTAAGGCCGTAACTTACCACCAGATCGAGGTTAACCAGAGGCCTGATGGATGGGAGTCGAAGATAATATTCGATGTATAGGTGTTGGCTCACGCAAAGGCGCTAAGACGCTAAGATAAAAAATAATATGAAAGAAAATTGTGACTGATCCACAGATTACACGAATTAAAGAGATGGATGATCAGAAAACATACAAGATAATTGTTGATGCAGCATTTCAGACTCATAAAAGGTTGAGACATAGGCTTTTCGATAAATTTTGAAGCTAAGCTAATTCGCGATAGTATTTCATGAATAGTCAATGGGCTATAGTTTTAAAATCTTTGCGTCTTTGCGCCTTTGCGAGAGGCATTTTGGGACAAGGTTTAGGGTTTAGCGTATGGAATTAAAAAAAATAGACGATTACAGATGGGAGGTTCCAAAGACAGGCGCAATGCGCGTGCCGGGGATTATTTATTCCAGCGCTTCCATGCTGCAAGTTGAAAAGCAGGAAGAGCCCCTGAAACAGGTGGCAAATGTCGCAACCCTGCCGGGCATAATTAAGGCGTCTTTTGCAATGCCCGATATGCATTGGGGTTACGGATTCCCCATAGGAGGCGTAGCCGCCTTTGACATGGAATCAGGCGTTATATCTCCAGGCGGTGTTGGTTATGATATAAACTGCGGCGTCCGCCTGGCAACCACATCCCTTGTTGAAAAAGATGTAAGGCCAAAACTTGAGCAGCTTGTCAATTCACTTTACCGGAATATCCCTTCCGGTGTAGGCTCAACCGGTTCCATTAAGCTGTCTGTTTCAGAAGAAAAAAAGGTTCTCAGGCAGGGCACTCTATGGACAGTGAGCCAGGGTTTTGGAACCCAGTCTGATATCGATCATACTGAAGACGGCGGTTGTATGCCGAATGCCGATCCTGATCTTGTCAGCAAAAGAGCTCTGGAAAGGGGGCTGAAGCAGTTAGGGACTCTGGGTTCCGGAAATCATTTTATTGAGGTTGGAGTTGTGGAAACCATTTATAATCCGGAAGCTGCCAGAGTATTCGGGCTGTTTGAAGGCCAGGTAACTATAATGCTCCATACCGGTTCACGTGGATTCGGCTATCAGGTTTGCGACGATTTTCTCGCAAAAATGGCAAAACATGCCGGCAAATTAGGCTTTGACCTGCCTGATCGACAGCTTGCATGCGCCATGATTCAATCAAAAGAAGGGGTTGACTATTATAATGCAATGGCATGCGCCGCAAACTATGCCTGGGCCAACAGGCAAATTTTAATGCACAGAGCCCGCGAGGTTTTTTTAAGCGTATTCGGCATTGGGCCAAGAGACCTTGGAATGAATCTTGTTTATGATGTATGCCACAACATAGCAAAAAAAGAGGTTCATCTTGTAGATGGTAAAAAACAGACTGTCTGCATTCACAGAAAAGGAGCAACCAGGTCCTTCCCGCCAGGCCATGAAGCGCTTTGTGATGAATATCGCAACGTGGGACAGCCGGTAATTATTCCCGGGGATATGGGCACAGCTTCTTATGTGCTGGTTGGCACACAAAAAGCCATGGAAGAAACATTCGGCTCAACCTGTCATGGAGCCGGGCGTGTTTTAAGCAGGAAAGCCGCAAAAAGGGCAAGCAAAGGAAGGTCTATCCAGCGGGAACTGGAAGACAAGGGAATACTTGTCAGGTGGACGGGGCGCTCAACCCTTGCTGAAGAGATGACTGATGCGTATAAAGATATTTCACAGGTTATCGAAGTGGTTCACGGCGCGGGAATTTCAAAAAAAGTGGCAAGATTAAAACCGATGGCTGTTGTAAAGGGTTAACACAATCAAAAGATGAACGTCGAACATCGAACGCCCAACATCGAACGTCGAATATTGTTGTTACTTCGCTTCGCAATTTGGAAAAATCATAATCCGGAAGGATAAATGTCGAAGTAAAAACTTTATAATTCGACAGTCCCTGTTCGATATTCGCTTTTTGGTATGCATTCCAACGCTGGAGCGTGGGAACGAGGAAAAAGTGGGCAGTGGGATAGATGATTGGATGATTGGGATGGTTGGATGAACAAAATGTTTACACAATCTGCGTAAATTTGCGAAATCTGCGGATGGGATTGAATAATTGGATTTATTTCAGGCAACAATATTAGGCATAATTCAGGGGCTTACTGAGTTTTTACCTGTGAGCAGTTCAGGACATCTTGTCATGTTCCAGCATCTTTTCGGGCTGAAAGAACCTGAACTTTTTTTTGATATCAGCGTGCATGTGGGAACTCTTGCAGCTATTGTAATTTTCTTTCGTAAAGAAATAATATCCATAATAGTTTCCCTGACGCATTTTATCGCCGGGTTATTTAATAAAAAGAAATCATTTTCCAGTATTTATGAAGACACGGATGTAAAGCTTGCGTTTCTTATTGTTGTCGGATCTGTTCCTACCGGAATTTTAGGAATTCTGTTTCACAGGATAGCGGATCAGCTTTTTTCATCTGTTGTTATAGTAGGCTTTATGCTTCTTGTAACCGGTCTGCTATTGTGGTGTACCCGCAGAATAAAGAAAAGCGGCAAGGGAATTGCCGGCTTTTCGGCAAAAAATGCCTTGATTATCGGGCTTGTACAGGGCATGGCCATAATGCCTGGGATATCAAGATCAGGTTCAACTATTGCAGTGGCGCTTTTCCTGGGATTAGACCGCGAAACAGCCGCTAAATACTCTTTCCTCCTTTCAATACCGGCCATCCTTGGAGCCTCTGCCTTGAGCCTGGCAGATTTATCTTCATACACTGTCCATTCTTATAAAGCAGCAACTCTGGGCGCAGTTATCGCCGCTATTGTCGGATACTGCGCTCTAAAATTGCTTGTGTATATGGTTAAACAGGGGCGTATTCATATATTTGCGCCATATTGCATGATAATAGGCGTTTTAGCATTAGTTTGCGGATGGTAAAAAAAATCAGAGGTCGGAAGTCGGAAAAGCAGAAAGTGAGAAGATGAGAAGGTTAAAAAAAATGAACGTCGAACATCGAACGTTCAACATCGAATGATGAATGTTGTTGTCGCTTCGCTCCTCAGTTTGGAATAAATCGACAATCAACAATCATCAATCCATAGGGATGAACGTCGAATGAGGATGTCGCTTCGTTCTTTAATTCGGGAAAACAGAAACCCTGAACCATTGAACCATTACAAAAGGAGATTGCCATGAACCCGGAAATGTTTAGAGAATACGATATCAGGGGAATTACCGGCAAGGATATGACGGAAGATGATGCTGTATTGATCGGAAAAGGGGTCGGCACATTCCTTATACAGCGCGGCCATTCAAAGCTTACTGTGGGACGCGACTGCAGGCTGACTTCCAACCTGTATTCCGAAAAAGTAATTGAAGGCTTGATGTCAACCGGCTGCAGTGTAATCGATATCGGGGTCTGCACGACACCGGTTCTCTATTTTTCAATCAAATATCTCAAACAAGAAGGCGGCGTCATGGTGACAGCCAGCCACAATCCAAAAGAATACAACGGTTTTAAGCTTTGCATTGATTCAGATTCAATACACGGCAAAGATATCCAAGAAATCCTTTCTATCATCAATGAAAAATCATTTGTTCAGGGACAGGGCTCTCTGTCTGCCCAGGATCTAATTCCTTCATATACCGAGGTTATTAAAAACAATATAACCATAACAAGACCTCTGAAGATCGGTGTGGATGCAGGCAACGGCACGGCCGGAGTTGTGGCGCTGCCCATATTAAAAAGTCTTAATTGCGAGGTCCACGACATATACTGCGATATGGACGGCACATTCCCGAACCATGAAGCAGATCCAACTGTCGCAAAAAACATGACAGACCTCATCTCTCTCGTAAAGGAAAAAGGATTGGATCTTGGAATCGGTTATGATGGTGACGGTGACCGTATCGGCGTAATTGATGAACATGGAAACATAGTATTTGGCGATCAGCTCATGATTATCTTTGCAAGGGAAATCCTTTCCAGGAAACCGGGTTCCACCTTTATATCAGAAGTAAAATGCTCCAAAACTATGTATGACGATATTGAAAAACATGGCGGCAAAGCTATTATGTGGAAAACAGGGCATTCTCTGATCAAAAAGAAAATGAAGGAAGAAAAGGCTGAATTGGCGGGAGAGATGAGCGGCCACATGTTTTTTGCCGATCGGTATTTTGGTTTTGATGACGCAGTATATGCCTCATGCAGGCTTATTGAAATATTGGCCGATACCGGAAAGAGTGTGTCCGACCTGATATCTGATATCCCAAAAACATATTCCACACCCGAGATACGCGTTGAATGCCCGGATAATAAAAAGTTTGGCGTAGTTGAAAAGATTACCGAGCATTTCCGTAAACAATATAATATAATTGATATAGATGGAGTCAGGGTTCTGTTTGACGACGGATGGGGTCTTGTCCGTGCATCAAACACCCAGCCTGCCCTTGTGCTGCGTTTTGAAGCCATGTCGGAGCAAAGACTTTCTGAAATAAGAAATCTCATCGAATCCGCGCTGGCCGATATTCAACAAGGATAGTAATGTCGTTTACAAAAAAGTTGAACAAGAAGGTCTTTGGGACTCTTTTCTTTTCGATATTTGCCGCTGTTACAGGAGTCGGAATCGTTGTTCCGCTGCTGCCTGTCTATGCCCACGATCTTGGCGCCACCGGCATATATATAGGTTTGATATTCGGCGCTTTTTCCCTCTCAAGAACATTTTTTCTACCATACTTCGGCAGGCTCTCGGACAAAAAAGGACGCAAACCGTTTATTGTCGCAGGCCTTTTGACTTATGCTCTGATTTCGTTTTTATTTCTGTTTGCAGATAATATCGCAGCTCTTATTGCAGTAAGGTTTTTTCACGGGATATCATCCGCCATGATGATGCCGGTTATTCTGGCCTATGTTGGAGATATCACGCCGATTGGCTGTGAAGGCTTAACAATGGGCATGTTTAACATGGCAATGTTTCTTGGCCTGAGCTTAGGTCCCATTGTCGGCGGGGTGATAAAAGACGACTTTGGCTTAAATGTCTCATTTGTCTGCATGGGTCTTCTTGCTCTAACAGGATTTTTATTAACCCTTTTTCTGCTTCCGCCTAAAAAATCAGAACATATTATATGCAGCCAGAACAGCCTCGTGCCTTGGAAACAGCTTTTAAAAGACAGAAATATTGCCGGACTTTATATCTTTAGATTTTCCTATGCCACCTGCATAGGGATAATATGGGGTTTTTTACCGGTGCTGGCAGACTCAGAACTTTCACTTTCCAGTTCATCCATCGGATTCCTTGTTATGATAGGAGTTTTTGTCAGCGGAGCTTTACAGATTCCGATGGGTTATGTTGCTGACAAGATTAACAAAAACGCTATGGTAATAACAGGAGGTACTATATCAGGTTTTGCGATATTTGCGTTTGACATGGCAACAAACTTTAATGGACTGTTTGCAGCAAATGTTTTCTTTGGCGTCGGCGGAAGCATATCAATGTCTGCGCTTATGGCGCTGGCTGTAATACATGGCAACAAAAGCAAGGCCATGGGGTCTGTGATGGGCATGTTGACAATGTCGCACAGCATGGGAATGCTGCTGGGTGCTCTTGCCGCAGGCCTGATAATGGATGTTTTTCAACTCCGCCAGGCTTTTTCCTTTGGATCGATTATAATGATATCCGGAGCCGTGATATTTTTTATTTGCACATATCGAAAAAGGGTCGGGGGTTAGAGGTCAGAAGTCGGAGATCAGAGATCAGAGGTCGGAGGTCAGAAATCGGAGATCAGGGGTCAGGGGTCAGGGATCGGAGATCTTTGAGGGTTTCGCAAAAAAATCCAATCTCTTTACGCCCTGTAAAATATCTTGACACAACCGGCGCTATCTTCTATAAATAACTTATAATGTGCTATACTGACAGCTAAATTGAGCGGTTTTTTTACTCAATTTGCGCCGATCTCTTGCGCATAAAGGCTTCGCAAAAAAATTGCTCAACTCAGGTGTTATTGTTATATTTAATATCACCGGAGGGCAAATCTTATGTATTTTGAAGTTTCAGGCATCCATGTATTCCCGCTCATTCCTTTTGCCGTTGCATTTGTTGTTTCCTTTTTTACTTCCATGGGCGGCGTGTCCGGCGCTTTTCTGCTCCTGCCGTTTCAGGTAAGCGTACTCGGTTTTACAAGCCCTGCGGTAAGCCCCACAAATCTTGTTTACAATATTGTCGCAATTCCAAGCGGTGTATACAGATATGTGAGAGAAGGGAGAATGGCGTGGCCTCTTGCATGGGTCATTATTGCAGGAACTTTGCCGGGGGTTTTTATAGGGGCTATTTTAAGGATTAAATACCTTCCTGATCCAGGAAATTTCAAATTTTTTGTCGGGTGCGTCCTTCTATATATCGGGCTCAGGCTTCTTTTTACCGTGCTGCAAAAAAACGGCAAAACAAAAAAAGCAAAGGAGCTTGAAATAAAATTTAATGAAAAGATGAAAGAAATCAGAAAGGGCCTTGAATCCGGAACTGAACATGAAGCGGTTGTTAAAACCGTTAATTTCTCTCTGACAAATTATACATACAGCTTCTACGGTGAAACATTTTTCTTTAATACAATCTCCCTGTTTGCACTTACATTTGTTGTGGGAATAATCGGCGGAACATACGGCATAGGCGGAGGCTCAATTATCGCTCCTTTTCTTGTGGCTGTTTTTGGCCTCCCTGTATTTACAATAGCCGGAGCCGCCCTGTTGGGCACATTGATAACCTCTGTTGCAGGCGTTGTTTTTTACACAATAATAGCGCCCTGCTACGCACACACAGGCTTAGCGATTTCTCCCGACTGGCTTCTCGGCGCCCTGTTCGGAGCCGGCGGTTTTGCGGGCATGTACTGCGGCGCAAGAGTCCAGAAATACATACCGGCAAAGATAATAAAAATAATCCTGGCAGTATTAATAACTCTCCTGGCAGTTAAATATATCATCGGGATTTTTTGACACACCCTAAAACCACGACCTGTAAATCCGCAAAAAAAAGCTTGCCATATACACGCTTTTCTGGGTTATACCGTGACCACCTGGTCACATTCCCGGTGGTTTCGGATTTGTACTTTACACGGCCATAAACTGCGGTTTTTGAACTTCTCAGCCACAGATTCACACAGATGAACGCAGATAAACGCAGATAAACGCAGATAAACGCAGATAAACGCAGATAAAACAAAAAAGTATTTTTTAACAATAACGTACAGTTACTACACCACAGGTTATTGACAAGTTAACAAAAAACAGCTTTTATCCGCGTTAATCTGCGTTTATCTGCGGCCAATTTGTCTTTTTCTTTTATCTTATGCGTATTCCGCTAAATACCGACTTATCAAACCATTTATTGAAAATGCCAGAATTGGCAAAATCAATAAATACTGATTTATCGAAAGAATTTACAGTCACTCAAGTAACTGAAAACAACCTCGGGGCCATTTTTTCAATAATTCTATAGCGCCATAAATATCAAAATTCCCTTTATGGGGATTAAGAAAGCAGGATAAATTTTCTTGACATTCCAGAAATTTATTTCTAATAAAATCTATACGTTCCTGCTATCAAAATAACAATCGGGTTTTATCGGAGGTTGCTGTGCTAATAAAAAATTCAAAAAGCATACATCCAATAATATTAATTTTCTCACTTGTCCTTTTGACGCTGTCATTAATTCTGCCCTGTAACTCTAACGCAAATACACCTGTAAAAATTGGCGAAACAATAATGGCCTTGTGAACCTGGAAGATGTTGTAACTGAAATTTTAACTTTGAGAGATTGCATAAAAGTATGGACTCAAATCACAGAATATATCCATTAGAAAGGTATTGGAAAAACTATGCTTGATTTTGTGCACGTTCTGCACGAACGTTATATAATAAAAAATAATTAGCTTTTAAAGAAATTATATCCGTGCTAAGAAAAAAATGAATAAATTTGAGAGCTTCGGCGAAAGAGCCCGATTAACGACGTTGAGGCACCGGACCTCGAGAGGGACAATCCTGGGCCTCTCACTGAATTTTTAACCTGGATAAGGGATGATTGGTGATCACCTCCGTGTGATATACCGGATAAATGTAACGATTAGGTAGAAAATTCGCTCAAAGTGAGAGATTCGCCGAGAAAAAGCCCATAAATGGGATTAGTAGTTTTATATCCAAAATAAGCCATACCTCATAACCTTCTGTTTTTACATTAATAAAAATTTATTCATTTTTTTCTTTACATTGCTATTATAGGATGTCCCCCATGAAAGCACAACATCATTATTATGCGGAGTTGATTGTTATTTGGACGTCAGCAAAAAGTGAAAATAAGTGAAAATAATATTGGCAGGGAGAATTTGACCGGAAAATCGGTTGAAAAATGGGTTGAAAACGAAAAATCGTGGGTTGAAAATTGCTGTGGTTTTAGCCCGTTAGACTTATTCAATTACCTCAAGGCTTACTGCAATATAGCAAGCTTAGCGGTTCAACAGTTCTTATCCCTTCGCGCCGCGGCCCCAATTTAAACCAAATTCGCTTGATTGGTCTGTGGATTTAGGATACAAGAATAGATTGTGTTCTATTTGCCACTATGATAAATTATTTTGTATATCTCACATAATGTGAAGTCTTTTAGATTTAATCACGAGGGTATTAGATATGGGTACGACACTATTGTTAAAAACAAAACATGGTATTGCTGATACAAAACCAATCATATTGGAAGCCTTGCAAGACCATATCAATTTTTCTTATGCCCGATTCTTGAAATTTGAAAGCGAGTGCAAAAAGTTTGAAAAAAAGTATAAAATGGATTCCGAATTCTTTTTAAACAAATTCGATTCAGGGGAGTTGGGAGACGATCTGCAATGGTTTGACTGGTATGCTTCTATTCGCGGAAAGAAGCTTTGGGAAAAAAAATATCAGATACTAAGCGAAATATCATGGAACGAATAACTGACTATTTTTCGTTCTTCCTGGAAGCAATAAAGGATAATGTGTGGGTTCGGAATGAAGAAGTTTCATTTCGAGAGATTGGCGAAAAAGAAGGTTATATTCGAGGAACTCTTTATTTACATGGTGGCCATGAACTCCATGTGGCTGAATATGTTGTCATCAATCAGAGAAGGCCTATAGCAATCAAGTACAGATATCAACTCCAAACACCGGATAGCAAATTCACAGCTCGCTGGGATAATGCCCCTCACCATAGAACTATAACTTCTTTCCCGCATCATAAGCATTGCCGAGATGGTGCAACAGTCGCTTCATCAATAAATAATGTTTTCGAGATACTTAATTCCCTGGATAACGAACTAAAAGACAAGATATAATGGTGACCATAATTTTTAGAAGTTATGCACACTCTGCACGAACGCATTCCGTCCCTGCTCCTGCCGTTTCAGGTAAGTGTGCTCGGTTTTACAAGCCCTGCGGTAAGCCCCACAAACCTGGTTTACAATATTGTCGCTATTCCAAGCGGTGTATACAGATATGTGAGAGAGGGAAGAATGGCGTGGCCCCTTGCATGGGTCATTATTGCAGGAACTTTGCCAGGGGTTTTTATAGGGGCCATTCTCAGGATTAAATACCTTCCTGATCCAAAAAATTTCAAACTTTTTGTCGGGTGCATCCTTCTATATGTCGGGCTCAGGCTTCTTTTTACTGTGCTGCAAAAAAACGGCAAAACAAAGAAAGCAAGGGAGCTTGAAAAAAAAATTTAATGAAAGGATAAAAAAAATTAGAAAGGGCATTGAATCCGGAACTGAACATGAAACGGTTGTTAAAACCGTTAATTTCTCTCTGACAAATTATACATACAGCTTCTACGGTGAAACATTTTTCTTTAATACAATCTCCCTGTTTGCACTTACATTTGTTGTGGGAATAATCGGCGGAACATACGGCATAGGCGGAGGCTCAATTATCGCTCCTTTTCTTGTGGCTGTTTTTGGCCTCCCTGTATTTACAATAGCCGGAGCCGCCCTGTTAGGCACATTGATAACCTCTGTTGCGGGCGTTGTTTTTTACACAATAATAGCGCCATATTACGCACACACCGGCTTAGCGATCTCTCCCGACTGGCTCTTAGGCGCCCTGTTCGGAGCCGGCGGTTTTGCGGGCATGTACTGCGGCGCAAGAGTTCAGAAATATATGCCGGCAAAAATAATAAAAACAATTCTGGCCATAATAATAACTCTCCTAGCTGTTAAATATATCATCGGGATTTTTTAAGTGTGAAAGCGAGACCAAATTTTTGGAAATTTGGGGAGAATAGCAAGCCTATTTGACGAAAATTTGCGGAAATTTGGGCCGCTTCTCACGCTTTTGCAGTAGAATCAAAATTTTCGGACAAGCTCTCAGCCGCAGGCATAAATTTTTATGGATTTTAACAGCAGGATCGTTTATGATTCAATAACAAATTTTGTAGGGGCAACATGAATCAATTTGAGAAATAAACAATATGAAAATATTACCTATCGGCTTTATAGAAACACCGTTTAATGACTCTGTGGGGATGCCCATTCAGCCATCGGGCGCTGAACTCGTCAAGGGAAGGATTATCGTTGATGAAGCCTATGAACAGGGACTGACCGATGTTGAAGGATTTTCCCACCTGATTCTGTTATACTATTTCCACAGATCCAAGGGATATGACTTGATGGTAAAACCCTTTCTGGATGATCAGCAAAGGGGGCTTTTTTCCACCAGAGCTCCCAGACGGCCTAATCCGATCGGCATCTCCATTGTCAGACTCCTTTCAAGAAGCGGCCGTATATTGACGATTCAAGGAATTGATGTTGTTAGCGGTACACCGCTGATCGACATCAAGCCCTATGTGCCGAAGTTTGATATAAAAGACGTCACTGCCAGCGGATGGCTTGAAAAAAATCAGAACAAGGTTGCATCCAAGACATCAGATAGCCGGTTTGTGGAAAAATGAATATACACACCGTGAGTAAAACCCCGACCGGTGAACCTGAAAAATAGCTTGCCATATACACCCTTTTCTGGTTTATATCGTGACCACTTGGTCACGTTCCAGCGGATTTCAGTTCTATGCTTTTATAATTTCTTTATAGCCTCGTAAAAAGTCGAAAAAGCACTTTTGACGGTCTCGTAAAAGTCTTTTGTCTTAACACCTAACACTTGATGAATTCGACTTTTTACAAATTCATCATTTCTTCGTGGTAATGAAAATATATGGAATTTTCTTTTTTAGACAACAGATTATATAACATAAATGAAAAAGTTGTTTCAGGGAAGCGTCTTGACTTTGAAGACGGCCTTGCTTTGTATAAAAGTAATGACCTTATCGGAGTCGGACGCATAGCCGATCATGCGCGTCGCAAACGGCATGGCAATAAAGCCTATTATGTATATAACCAGCATATAAACTATACAAACATCTGCCTGAACCGCTGCCTGTTTTGCGCATATGCCAGAGACAAGGGTGAAAAGGGCGCCTTTACCTCTTCCATTGAAGATGTAAAGACGCAACTATTGGAACGGATTGACGAACCGGTTCGCGAATTACATGTTGTTGGCGGTCTTAACCCTTCCCTCCCGTTTGATTATTATATTGATCTGCTAAAAACTATTAAAGAGATCCGGCTGGATGCAACCATCAAGGCGTTTACTGCTGTTGAGATAGATCATATCTCCAGGATTGCAAATCTGTCTCTAAATAAAACCATCACCAGCCTGAAGAATGCCGGTCTTTCAATGATCCCGGGTGGCGGCGCCGAAGTAATGAGCAACAGGGTTAAAAAAAGACTCTTCCCCAAAAAGATAGGAAGCAAAAGATGGCTTGAAATCATGGAAAGGCTGCATGGCGCCGGGATTACTTCAAATGCAACAATGCTTTACGGCCATATTGAAACTATTGAAGAACGTGTTGACCACCTTATCAAATTAAGAAATTTGCAGGATAAAACAGGAGGTTTTTCAGCCTTCATTCCCCTTGCATTTCATTCAAAAAACACAAAATTATCACAAATTCCGGCCACTACGGCCTTTGACGATTTAAAGAGTCTGGCAACAGCCCGACTCATGCTTGATAATTTTGATCATATCAAGGCATACTGGGTTATGATAGGAGAAAAACTGGCGCAGGTCGCTCTTTCCTTTGGAGCGGATGACTTGGACGGAACCATAATTGAAGAAAAGATTACACATATGGCCGGCGCAAAATCGGCAAAGGGATTGACCAGCGAACAGATAAAACGCCTTATATCATCGGCAGGGTTTACTCCTGTTGAGCGGGATTCTTTTTATAATCCGGTTTGATATATTGTAACCGTTCCCGGTTTACAGTTATGTGAACTGTGAACCGACAACCGTAAACGGTTAAAATATATTTTACTACGAAGAACAAAAGATGCTTATGGACTGTGTTGTTGAAGTTATTGAAAAAGTCGCTTCAAATGACCGTATCAGCTTTGAAGATGCCCTTATTTTATTAACCAAAGCAGACACCCTGACCCTGGCCGACCTGGCCGATAAAAGAAGACAAGCCCTTCATCCTGAACCTGTTGTTACGTTTGTGGTTGACCGGAATATAAATTATACAAATGTTTGTGTGTCAGGCTGCCTGTTCTGCGCCTTTTACTGTCCTCCCGGCCATCCGGATGCGTATGTTATTTCAAAAGCAGCTTTAAAACAGAAGATTGAAGAAACCTTGAAGCTTGGAGGAACGCAGATACTGCTTCAGGGCGGAATGCACCCTTTTCTCGATCTTGACTTCTATTTGGATCTTTTGCAGTACATTAAGGATAATTTTACTATTCATATTCACGGGTTTTCACCACCGGAAATAGCTTTTTTATCAAACAAAGCCTCTTTATCCATAAAAGACACTATAAATCAACTTGTCGGCGCCGGACTTGACTCTATTCCTGGCGGCGGCGCTGAAATACTCGCAGATGAGATAAGAAAAAAGATTTCTCCGAACAAATGCACTGCCGGCCAGTGGCTTGAGGTGATGAAAACAGCACACAACTGCGGGCTTAAAACCACCGCCACAATGATGTTCGGGCATATTGAAAAACCAGAGCATATAATCGAACATCTGATAAAAATTCGAGATCTTCAGGATGAAACAGGCGGGTTTACCGCATTTATACCCTGGACATTTCAACCTGACAATACACGTCTTAATACTCAAAAAGCCACTGCTGTAGAATATCTCAGAGTGCTCGCTCTCTCCAGGCTGGTTCTAAATAATATCCCAAACATCCAGGCATCATGGGTAACACAGGGTGATAAGATCGCCCAGACAGCTCTCGCATTTGGAGCAAACGACCTTGGCAGCACAATGATAGAAGAAAATGTCGTGGCTGCCGCAGGGATCAAATTCCGTCTGCCAAAAGAGGAAATGGTGCGCCTGATTCAGGACGCAGGTTACAAAGCTTTTCAAAGAGACTGTTTTTATAATAAAATAAAAGAATTGTAACTATTCAGCCACAAATCTACGCTGATCATCACTGATATTTTTTTTTGCGATTTTCTTCATCTTTTTTCTTTTATTTGCTGTTTCCGGTGCGTCAATTCCAATAAGCCTTGCCATGATTTTTATACTATGGCCTTCTGCCATGAAATTAGCTGTTTCCTGTATTTATGGTTCATTTTGAAAAACAACGGGTCACAAGCCCGTTAAACACAACTTTTGATTATATCTCTTTATCTCTTGCCGGGATTGAGGTCTTGGGGTAAATTCTCCGGCCCCTTAATTATTGCTTTTGAAATATTCTATAATATTTGATCTGGTGGCGAGGTAGATTGGCAGGTTGAGAATGATCCGCCCTTTATCTACTATTTTTTCGTAAGGAGCGGCCGAAACCAGTACGCCAAATTTTTGTCCGGTTAAATCCAGATAATGTATAATATTTTTATAATGTCGTTTTTGCATTGACGTCGTGGCCTTGCATTCAACAGGTATTCGGGTTCTTGCATCTATAATATCTATAATGAAATCGACTTCAATACCCGCCTGTTTGCTTTTTTTCCATGTGGCAACAGATTTAAATGCCGAAGCCCCCTGAAGAAGATTTAACAAAACAGCATTTTCAAATACTCCTCCAAGTGGTGTTCTCAATGCCGGATCAATAGTGCCTAACAAGGAAATCGCAGGAACAGCCAAACTTCTGAACATATTTACAACGCCAAGATCATGAAGATATCTTTTTGGAAGGAAATCGCTGTGATTGGGGTCTAAAGAATACTGAGAGACTTCAAGTATAATATGCCAGGATTTCATTGCTTCCAAAATCTGTTTTGCATGATATTTGGTTGCATCAATATGGGTATATTTTGACGGACTTCCAATATGACTGGCTACAGAGCGAAGCGTATTCAGGAACAAACCAGGTTGGTATGCTTCTTTTCTTTCAAAATCTTCTTCAAGAGATGCAATAATTTCTTCAATAATGTCACCCGGAGGCTTGCCTGATTTAAATGCTTTAACAGCTTCAGGATAGCCTCCGGTCACCATATAATCATCAAAAAGTTCCAGCAGAAGTCTGTGCCTTGACTCTGGTGTTTTTTCCGGCGCAGAGAGAATATATTCATACAGAGGCTTTCCTTTTACAAATTTGACAAATTCGGAAAAGCAAAAACTGAAAATACACATACTTTTCATTCTGCCGACAGGTATTCGCGCACCCACAGGAAAAAATCTGTTCATCGAAGAACCTGTCAGAATCACTTTAATATCAAGCCAGTCTTCTTTAAACGACTTGACATACTCTGCCAGTTTCCTGCATTCCTGTGCTTCATCAAAAAACAGGATTGTCCCTGGCTGAAGATTATATCGATCAGTCATCAGGGCGCTAAAGTCTAAAAAATCTTCTGTCTTTGAAATTTCACGGCGTATTTTCGGATTTTTTCCAGGTCATAAGTTAGATACGGCCTGTCTATTGTTTTTAAAACGCTGTTTACAAGATGGGATTTACCAACCTGCCTCGCGCCTTCGATGATAATCACATCATTGTTAGTCCGATCTGTAACAAGATCTTGTAATCTATCATGGATTTGTCGTTTCATAAAAAATTTATTAACGCTATTCAGTATTTTGTCAAATAAATTTGTCAAAATTAGCAATTTTTGTAAAATTATTTGTTTAAAAACGCTGTTTTTTCGTCCGGAAACAAAAGAAAATAATAAAAGGCAGTGGAGCCTTAAGTTTAATTGAATGGTCTGATTTCCTAATTAGTGCTTGGCAGATGGATTGTAAAGGCGCTTCCTTTGCCTGGTGTGCTTTCAACTGATATCCTGCCGCCATGTGTCTGAACAATATGTTTTGCGATGGCAAGCCCAAGTCCTGTGCCGCCTAATTCACGGCTTCGAGCCTTATCAACCCGGTAAAATCTTTCAAAAAGCCGGGGCAGGTGTTTTTTGGTAATTCCGATTCCCTGGTCTTTAATGCTGATTATTATCTCTTTTTCCATTGAAGAACACTCAACATATACAGCGCTTTCTTTTTCACTGTATTTTATGGCATTATCAAGGATATTAACTATAGCCTGGTCAAGAAGCGCTGGATCAATTCTTGTGGTAATTCCTTTATCACAAATAGACTTGATATGAATATTCTTTTTGTCTGCTTTTGCCTGACAAACCTGAATTGCCGTCTCTAAAACATCTTTGATAGATCCTGTTTCAAACTTTATCTCTTTTTCCCCAGTATCTTCCTGTTCGATTTTTGACAGGGTCAGAAGATCTTCAACTATGGCATCGAGACGATTAATATGCTTAATGATAATCTCGAAAAAACGCTCAATATCTTCAGGCTTTTCAACGGTTCCGTCATGAAGAGTTTCTACAAAACCTTTGATTGCTGTTAAGGGTGTTTTAATTTCATGGGAAACATTGGCAACAAAATCACGCCGAACATTTTCAAGACGTCTTAGTTTTGTGACATCATTTATTACAACCAGTATGCCGGCGCGTTTTTTTTCTGCATCTTGAAGCGAAGAGCTGTGCATATTCAAAACACGTTCTTCATTGTGCTCTAAAACGATATCATCCTCTATCGATTCCACACTCAAAAGCGCCCTTTTTACAAAACGCTGCAATTCTGAAACCCTTATCGCCTCTTGAATACTTTGCCCCTTAAATTTTTCAGGCTTGCCATTAAATATCATGGCTGCTACCTGATTTACGCTGATGATGCGTTCATCCATATCTACAGCAATTACTCCCTCTAACATGCTGGAAAGTACGGTTTCCAGTTCATTTTTCCGGCGTATGGCGCTTTTTATTCTGCTGTCAAGCTGGGCCGCCATCTGGTTCATTGCCTCACCAAGGGCCTCCATCTCTTTTGTGTCAGGCACCGGCAGCCTGTGGGCCAGGTCGCCTTCGGCAAAACGATCTGCGCTCTTTTTCATCTCCTCCAGAGGCTCGCTGATACGCCGCGCGACAAACAGGCTGATTATTGCCGCTAACAAAGCAATGAACAATCCTCCAAGCGCAATTTTTCTTTGTATGGACTTTAAAGCATTATCTACAGACGTTACAGGAATTGAGATCCTTAAAACCCCCAGTATTTTATTATCCTTTATCAGGGGTATTGCAACATACATCATTTTTTGCTGAAGTGTTCTGCTGAATCTTGTTGAATCGCCGATGTTTCCGCTGATCGCCGCCCTTACTTCTTTTCTATCGCTATGATTATCCATGCTGCGGGGATCTTCTTCTGAATCGCCGATTACTTTTCCGGAAGGAAGCACGACTGTTATGCGGGTCTCTGAAATCCCGCCGATTTCCTTGCAGGTTAGGTCAACAGATTTCTCATTTAGCGGTGAAAGGTGTTTAATAATCCGGCTTTCCAGCAATTTCGTCCTGGTTTCAAGAACATCTGCCGTCTGCGCAAAGAAGAAATTTCGCATGGCATCAGAAGCATACCAGCTCACGGCAGTCAGAGATATGAAAACAATCAACAAATATGAAGGATATAATTGACTGATCAACCGTTTCTTTTTCTTCATTATATCTCCCTGAATCTATATCCGACGCCACGGACTGTTTCGATATATTTGCCGTAGGGTCCGAGTTTTTTCCGCAATCCGACAATCTGGACATCGACACTGCGGTCCGTAACAGGATAATCATCACCCCGGATTGAATCAACGATTTTGAAACGGGTAAAAACCCAGCCCGGTCGCCTGGCAAGCAGGTAAAGGACTTGAAACTCGGTAAATGTCAATTCAACATGCGATCCTTTGGCAAGCACTTTGCGTTTACCCGGATCGATTTCAAGTTCATATATCTGAATAATTGAAGAATCATCGACTTCTTCCTGCAAATTTCTTCGGATAACAGCCTTAACCCGTGCAATTAGGATCCTGGGGCTGAACGGTTTGGTAACATAATCATCAGCGCCAAGTTCCAGTCCTGTTACGATGTCCGCTTCTTCGCCTTTTGCAGTTAACATAATGATAGGGATATGCCGGGTTTCCGGTTTGTTTTTCAGCCTTTTGGCCACCTCCAGGCCATCAATGCCCGGAAGCATGAGATCGAGCACAATCAGATCGAAGGGCTCGGACCCGGCTTTATTCAGCGATTGTTCTCCGGAAGCCGCGCAAACAACCCTGTATCCTTCTCTCGCGAGATTATATCTAACCAGCTCAAGGATATCTTCTTCATCATCTATAACAAGAATTTTATTGTCAGCCATAATATGCTTTCCCCGTAAACAAGTTAGGATTATCTCCCGATTAGTTGATGTAAAGGGTTCAAGGATTCAAGGGTTCGAGTGAGAAGATCTATTGTCTCTATTTCTTTTAATATAGCGGAAAGCGAAAAAATGTTAAAGGCGCTGATAAAGTCTCTAAAAAACAAACGCTTGAATCCTTGACCCCTGGAATCCTTGCACCCTCTTCTCCAACTAAATTGGAGAAGAACCATAAATTATAACCCTTAAGTTACGAAACGGTTAGTATATTATTAGATTTATGTTTAAAATACAAACTCAAGTTTTCATCTGGTCCATCAAAACCTCGCTGAAAGCAAAATCGGAAAAGGAGGCTATAAATTCAGATAGTTGATTTCAAATTCAGGAAGGTGATGTGAACTTTAGGCATGTATTTGAGTAGATTATGCAAATCAGGGTTTATAGTTATTTTGATTTTTTGCGGGGTTTCGGTGCAGCTTGCCAGAATATGGAGAAAGAGGGGGCTCTAAAAAAGTTTGGAAAACATATATCGCAGAAGTAAAATAGCCTTGCGTGGCCACTTACAAGGCCGGAAGGCTATTTGTAAAAAAAAATAATGACTCAAGTTTCGCACCATTTAATTTAGCCAAAGCGTTAGACGGTAAGGGCTAAAAATAAATTTTAAAGCGAAATATACTGCCTGTGGTTTTTACAACGGCGCCAATCAATAACTATAAGATTGATGCCTGGCGCTTTATTAAATTCAATAAGTTATATCTCTTTTGCGCCTGTCTGCGTGCGGTTACGCACAGGCAGGCCTGATCGTAATCTATGTTGCACTTAGATGTTGTTTACAAAATATAAGCAAATGATTTCGCTGTAAAAATGTTATTTTCAACCCTTACCGTCTTGATATTGATAGAAATCAAGGATGCGAAACTTAAATAATGATTTCAAAACCGTTGGTGCCGAAGGCCGGACTTGAACCGGCACGGCTGTTGCCACTACCCCCTCAAGATAGCGTGTCTACCAAATTCCACCACTTCGGCATATAAAGATTTACCCCGTTAGAAAACACCGCTATTTATGGCGGGGATGAAATTAATAAAAATTTAATTCCTTATAGAAAGGGCGGGGTATAAAGCCTCATCCTTTCTAATAGGGTTTACTTTGATGAACCTGAGTCTGTTACAGGAGATGCGGCAGGCAGTGAATCCTCAGATCCGGCAACAGGACTTTTTTCAGGCACAGCCGGTGAAGCCTTTTGCTCCACCGGAACCTTTGTGTCCAACATAACGGAATCTCCCATTCTGTGACTGGACATATATGCAAGTCCCAGACTCGTTAGCATGAACACAACTGCCGCAATTGTTGTAGCCTTACTCAAAAAAGTTGATGCGCCTGTACTGCCGAAAAGGGTCTGGCCCCCTCCCCCTCCAAAAGCAGCTCCCATATCAGCCCCTTTCCCTGTCTGCAGTAAAACGATCATAATAAGGGCTATACAGGCTGAAACGTGTATTATTAGAAATATCGTCATTATACCATCTCTTTAAAAGGATGAACTCGTAAAAAAGTCACGAATTTAACTAATGATGCAGTCGTAAAAAAAGTCAGAAAACACCATTTTTCGTCATTCCGGCGGAAGCCGGAATCCAGTAAATTCAACAACTTCTGGATGCCGGATCAAGCCCGGTATGACGTTCTTGGGACTTTTTACGACGCCATCAAAAATTAATTATTTTGCTGAATGTTTCAGCATCCAGGCTTGCGCCTCCCACAAGAGCGCCGTCAACATCCGGCATCTCCATAAGCTCTTTAATATTATCCGGTTTGACGCTGCCTCCATATAATATTCTTACAGACATGGCAAGAATATTCCCAAAAATCTTTTCAACCATTGAGCGTAAAAACCGGTGAACCTCCTGTGCCTGCTCCTTTGTGGCTGTCTTGCCGGTTCCAATAGCCCATACAGGTTCATATGCAATCACCAGCGTATCAAGTTCGTTTGAGGAAAAACCTTCTAACCCCTTTGTTATCTGTCTGTCAAGCACATTAAAGGTTTCTTTTGATTCCCGCTCTTTCTCGGATTCTCCCACACAAAGAATCGGTATTAAATTATCTCTGATAGCGGCTTTTATTTTTTTGTTAACCGAGTCGTCATTTTCGCCAAAGTATTGACGTCTTTCAGAATGCCCGATAATTACATATCTGCATCCGGCAGATACTAACATGGCTGGCGATATCTCACCTGTATAGGCGCCTTCGCTTTCCCAGAAAAGATTTTGTGCTCCTAATGAAACACAGCCCCTCTTAATAACATCCGATACCGGCACAAGCGCTGTAAATTGAGGAGCAATCATAACATCGACTGTGCTTATATTTACAAGTTGCGCTAACTGCCTCGCTGTTTCAACAGCCTCAGGACAGGTCTTAAACATCTTCCAGTTTCCGGCAATAAGAGGTCTGCGATTCTCCATTGGTTTATCTCCTTTATAGCTGTGCCCCTATCATGGCTGCAAGATCGACCATCCTGTTTGAGTAACCTGCTTCATTATCATACCATGAGAGTACCTTAACCATATTATCAACAACATATGTAGTCGGTGCATCAACAATTGAGGATAGAGCCGACCCATTATAATCACATGATACCAGAGGAAGATCGCAATAACCGAGTATGCCTGAAAGGGTTCCTTCTGAAGCCTTCTTAAGAGCGTCATTTACCTCTGAAACCGTAACGCCTGATTTTTCCACCGTTACCACAAGGTCAACAATCGATACATTCGGTGTCGGAACACGGATTGAAAGCCCATTCATCTTGCCGGCCAGTTCCGGAAGCACCAGAGCTACCGCCTTTGCAGCGCCTGTTGTTGTTGGAATCATAGACACTGCCGCCGCCCTTGCCCTGCGAAGATCCTTATGCGGAAAATCAAGGAGGCGCTGATCTCCGGTATAAGAATGTATAGTGGTCATAAGCCCGCACTTTATGCCGAAATTTTCAAGCAGCACCTTGGCAACAGGGGCAAGACAATTGGTAGTGCAAGAGGCATTTGATATTATGTGATGCTGTTTGGGATCATACTGGTTTGAATTAACTCCCATAACAATGGTAATATCAGGATCTTTAGCCGGTGCTGATATAATAACCTTGCGAGCTCCTGCGGTGAGATGCCCGGATGCGCTTTCAGAATCCCTGAAAAGTCCCGTGCAATCTGCGACTATATCAACTCCAAACTCTTTCCATCTAAGTTTTGAAGGATCTTTTATAGATGTTATGGCAACAGATCTGCCAGCCACCTCAATTGAATCATCTTTGGCCGTAACTTCAACGTCTAATTTGCCATGCACAGAATCATAAGCGAGTAGATGAGCCATTGTGGCTGAATCTGTAAGATCATTTATTGCCACTACCTCAACTTCCGGATGATTAATCGCAGCTCTGAAAATCATACGTCCTATCCTTCCAAAGCCGTTTATACCTATTTTGACACTCATTATGCCTCCTAGTGTGTTATTTATATTATGAAAACTTGTTTAATGATATCTCTTTTCATTTCGGATTGCGGATTTTGGATTTATTGAATCGCTGAGTTTATGCTGAGGAACCGAAGTGCTCTATCTTTTCAATCATCAATCCTTGCTCCGTTTGTTTCCTTTTAAAATTCCGCTTGCAAGCGAAATGCTTTTTTTCCCAAAAGCTTCCAAACTTGCCCCAAGCTTGCCGAGATCCATCTTTCCACGGGTATTGACGGCCCTGATCAAAATGGGCAGATTAACGCCGGACAGCACCTCTACCTTTCCTTCCTCGAGGAATGAATAGCTTAAATTGGAAGGGGTCCCCCCGAACATGTCGGTAAGAATCAGAACCCCTTCTTCTTTTTTTACCTTCTTTATAGCCCCGGAAATCATTAAACGCAGTTTATCGGCCTTTTCATTCAAATCTATTGAAACCGATTCCACACCTTCGGGCCTACTCCCAAGAATGAATACAGCAGCATCAATAAGTGCATCTCCAAGCTGACTGTGCGTGACAACAACTATTCCTATCATAATTCTCCATAGAATATTAAAGTCTGATTTTTACAATCTAACCTGAAAGGACTACCTAAAATTCTTCGTCTTCCTCCATTATTATGGAAAAAATTTCGTCCCTGCCAGCCGCATTTAACAGCTTTTCCTTAAAAGGATCCTTTTTCAGTATCCTGGAAATTCTGGCAAGCAGTTTTAAATGAAGACCTGTTGAGTTTTCAGGTGTCACAAGTAGAAAGAAAATATGGGTCGGCCTGCCGTCTAAAGATTCAAAATCGACTCCTTGCCGGCTAAGCCCAAAACCAAGAACAAGCGATTCAAGTTCTTTCAGTTTTCCATGAGGAATCCCAATACCCCCGCCGATACCGGTACTCCCAAGCCGCTCCCTCTCCATGAGAACACGCACAATCTCCTCATTGTCCAAACCGGTAGCATGGGCAGCAGGGGCTACAAGCTCGTTAAGAACCCCTTTCTTGTCTTTTGATTTTAAATCAGCAATAATCGATTCTTTATGTAAAATATCAAGAATTTTCATTTTATGTTCACCAAATAAATTTATTATCAACTACTGGGCTGAATCAAACCATAATGGCCATCATTACGACTGTAAAGGACATTCACCTGATCTGTCCGGGCATTTGTGAACACAAGAAAATTATTATCCACAAGATCCATCTGCATAATTGCTTCTTCGACCTCCATCGGCTTATATGCGATATTTTTGACCCTAACCTCCCTAACTACTTCATCGCCAGGAAAAGATATTGGTTCATCAATAACCCCCTTTGCCCTTTCTTTCAACCCACTCCTAAAACCCCTGTTTTTTTGCTTGTTTTTCTTTATCTGCTTTTCAAGCTTATCCAGAACCATGTCAATGGCCGAATACATATCGTTTGTTTCTTCTCTGCCGCTTATGCTTAGCCTGTCACCTGTAATATTTACTTCAGCTATGTGACGAAACTTTTCAACCGAAAGAACAACCTTAGCTTCCGCTGGATTGTATAAATATTTATCAAACCGATCAAGCTTGTCTCTAACATATGATTTTAAATTTTCAGAGGAATCAAGATTTTTAAAAGTTACAGATGTATGCATGCAAAAAACCTCCCTAAAATTGTTTACGTTTGTTTGAAGGCAACACTTTCATTCCCTCCCTGTATTTGGCAACGGTTCTTCGGGCAATATCGATATTTTCCTCCTTCAAAAGTTGTGAGATCTTCTCGTCGCTATATGGTTTTTTGGGATTTTCATTAATAATAATTAATCTTATTTTTTCCTGAACGCTGGCGGAAGCTATTGCCTCGCCATGGATTCGATTAATAGAACTATTAAAAAAATATTTCAATTCAAAAATACCCTGCGGTGTATAAGCATATTTGTTTGTTGTAACCCTGCTGATAGTCGATTCGTGCATGCCGATATCCTGTGCAACATCCCTAAGCACTATCGGCTTTAAATACGCTATTCCCTTTTCGAAAAAGTCCTTCTGGAATTTCAATATGCTTTCCGTAACCTTGTAAATGGTCTTCTGCCGTTGATGAATGCTCTTGATCATCCATGCCGCCGAACGCATCTTTTCATGCACATAATCCCTGGCGTCAGCGGGAATTTTACCGCCTTGTTTTATGGCATTTTTATAAAATGGACTGACACGGAGTCTCGGCATCCCTTCATCATTCACAATTATTATGAACTCATTATCCAATTTATAAACAAAAATATCAGGATTAATATATTGAGGCTCCTCGTCAGGGAACAGCCGTCCGGGTTTTGGCTCCAGCCCTTTAATAATATTTGCAGAGGAAACGACATCTTCGAAACTTATTTTTAAAGCCCTGGAAATTGCTTTATAATTCTTGTTTTCAAGATGTGTGAGGTGGTTCCTGACTATGTCGGCAACTATGGTATTATCCAGCCCAAGATGTTTTGCCTGTATAAGAAGACATTCGCTGATATCCCTTGCGCATACTCCTATGGGATCAAAAGCCTGCATTATGGATAAAATCTGGCTTACTTTATCAGGCGTAGAATCACTCGCGGCAACCAGTTCATCAACAGAGACTTTTAGATAACCATCTTTGTTCAGGTTGCCGATGATTAAACTCCCTATCTTTTCCTCCTCCTTTGTTGGAAATGTCATAAGCAATTGCCACATGAGATGTTCATGCAAAGATTCTTTTCGCGCTATAAAGGATTCAAAATTGGGCGTATCCTTTTTTTCTGTTTCAAAATGGATTTTTCCGGATGAATTGTATTCATCAATATAATTGCTCCAGTCGATATTGTCATTGATTTTTTCTTCAATTGTGACCTCTTTTACTGAAGTCGTTTCAGCGGTCGCGGTTTCAGAGGGCTCTTTAGTCTCCTCTTCAACAGCTATATCATGCACCTCTTCCAGGGCTGGATTCTCCTCCAGTTCCTGTCGGATCGCATCAATCAGTTCCAGACGAGACAGCTGTAAAAGCTTTATCGCCATCTGGAGCTGTGGAGTCATAATCAGCTGCTGGGTTAGTTTAAGATGTTGTCGTAATTCAAGCGCCATTTGTTATAACCTGAACTCGTCTCCTAAATATATTCGCCGGGCTGTTTCGCTGGAAGCTATCTTTTCCGGAGAACCTGATTCAATAACCTTCCCGTCATTTAATATATATGCTTTGCCGCAAACTTCAAGAGTTTCCCTGACATTATGGTCGGAAATAAGGATTCCAATGCCGCGTTCTTTTAAATGCCCTATGATATTTTTGATATCGATTACAGCCAGCGGGTCTATTCCCGCAAAAGGTTCGTCAAGTAAAATGAAAGACGGGTTTGTAGCCAGTGCCCGTGAGATCTCCAGCCGCCGGCGTTCTCCTCCTGAAAGTACGTTGGCCTTTTGGTCCGCAAGATGATTTATACCCAGTTCACCAAGAAGCATATTTGCGCGGCTTTCCTGTTCGGATTTTGATATTTGAAGCGCCTCAAGAATAGCCATAACATTTTGTTTTACAGTAAGCTTTCTGAATATTGAAGTCTCCTGGGGAAGATAGCCAACCCCCTTGCGCGCCCTCAGGTACATGGGACTATCAGTGATATCATCATTGTCAATATATACTTTTCCATCGTCCGGCTTTATTATGCCTATAGTCATATAAAATGTTGTTGTTTTGCCGGCGCCGTTTGGACCCAGAAGACCGACCACGCTGCCGCCTTCGACATCCAGGCTTACAGAATTTACAACCTGTTTTCCATTATAGGTCTTTACCAGTTTTTGGAGAGACAGAGTTTTCATATTTATAAAAAATGATGCTTATCACGAAAGCACGAAAATACGAAGACGCGAAACTTGATGAACTCTTAAAAAATATAATTTACCACAGAGCGCACAGAGAACACAAAGATAACTATTTGTAATTGCAAAATACCCTCTGTGATCTCCGTGAGCTCTGTGGTGCAAAACCGACTTTTTACAAAGCCGTCAAACTTAAAACTTTTTTCTTTTTCGTGTTTTCCTTATTTCGTGTTTTCGTGATTGTTCTTTATTATACCTTTTTCTCCGGAATAAAATACCGCTTCAACTTTTTTTTCATTAGTGCCTTCCACTGTCATCCGGTCATCAGTCCTGTACAGTGTTATCCTCTCACCGCAAACAAAATTGTTTCCGCTTGTTACCTTTGAATTCGGACCGGTTAAAACCAGCACGCCGGTTTCCGTAATATATTCCGCCTGCTCGGTGACCGCCACCTTGTCGTCGAACCTTATAATCACATTGCCCTTTGCAATGATTTTCTTTATAGCTTCTTCACCGGCGGCAATCTTTTTATCCTCATCCAAACCCTTTTTATAAAAAATCTTCAGACTGTCTGCCGTTACAACCTCATCACCCTTTGTTGCAATGACATTGCCGATAAATTCAACATTCAAGGCCTCATTATTGGCGATCAATCTGTCAGAAGTAATATGAATCTTTTCGTCTTTATTGTTATCTCCAGAGGTTAAAGGGCTGTCGCCGGCATATGAAAAAATTCCCGCAAATAAAATATTTACTGCGCAAACTGCGGCAAAAAACACCAAAACCCTGCAACAGTCTCTATTATAAAACAAAATTCTCACTAAAAACACCTTCAACCTTTCCTTCAAACAAAACCCTGTTAGTATTTAAATCAAAAGACATGGAATCGGCAACAAGATTAAATAAATCACCATCTATTTTAACCTGTTTTTTTGAAAAAATTACACGCTCTTTATGTTTATAGCGAAGCTTTTCGGTTTTCATCCTATAATTAATACATTTTACCACGATATTACCAATAACTTCAATATTATTTGTATCTGTTTTCAAAATTCCCCTGTCGGCTGTCAGGTAAACCTTGCTTTTATCTTTCAGAAAAAAAATTACAGACAGATCCTGTAAATTCGCCTGTTTTTCTGCATCAATATATTGTGCCGACCCGGCATCCAGAATCCATTCCTTAATCCCGTCACGGGTAGCTGTATGATGAATCTTTCCTATTGACAGGTTTGCTTTACTTCGAACAGATGCAATAAAACTGTCCTGTTTGTTTAATATAAAGCGATAGCCTATAAAAACCGCAGAAATGACCCCCAAAACAATGAGTATAACCAGGATTAAAAAGAGTTTGAATTTACCTGTTGTTATCTTCATAGAAAATATCTTTTTTAACATCGAACGTTAAACCACGCCTTGGAGTGGATGAAATCGGTGAGTTTATGCTGATTGACCAAAGTGCTCCGCCAGTTTATAAATTGGCAGAATACCTTATTCAAAATTCGATGTTGGACGTTCGATGTTCGACGTTCATAGCCTTTTAGTTATTTAAATCGTTCCATAATCTCATCCCAAAGCCCCTGGGCCATTAATATCGCTTCACAAACCTCCCTTACGGCTCCCATGCCACCTTTTGAGGATGTAACCATATCGGCTTTTTTCAGGACTGTTTTATGGGCATCGGCTACAGAAATGGAAATTCCTGTTAATCTCATCAGAGACAAATCCGGAAGATCATCACCAATAAAGGCGATTTCTCCGGCCGATACTCCTGTCTGCTTCTGAACAGAATCAAGAATTGCGGCTTTATCACTAACCCCATCGAATATATGAACGATACCAAGATTTTTGCACCGGTTATATAATGCCTTTGAACTCCTGCCGGTTACGATACATACCTGAATCCCAGCTTCGATAAGAAGCCTTATACCGAGTCCGTCCTTAACATTAAAAACCTTGGTTTCCACATTGTTGTCATTATAAATTATACTGCCGTCGGTAAGAACACCGTCAACATCGAGGAGCAGCAGTTTAATATGTTTTAGTTTATCCGCAAGCATTGCTTTACGATTCCGGTTGAACATCCAAAGCCTTCCTGATAGCTTTGAGCTGAGATAACAGATTATAAAGGGAGTCAAGCTTTAATGAGTTCGGCCCGTCACAAAGAGCCCTGTCAGGATCTTTATGAACCTCCATGAATATTCCGTCAGCGCCGGCAGCAACTGCCGCACGCGCAAGAACAGGCGCAAATTCACGCTGCCCACCGGAACTTTTGCCTGCCCCTCCGGGAAGCTGAATACTGTGGGTTGCATCAAATATCACAGGCAGACCGGTATCCTGCATAATTTTAATGCCACGAAAATCTACAATCAGATTGTTGTACCCGAACATTGTTCCACGTTCAGTTATAAGGATCCGGTTATTGCCTGTTGAGGTAATCTTTTCAACAACATTTTCAATATCCCAGGGGGCAAGAAACTGGCCTTTTTTAATATTTATTACCTTCCCTGTTCTGGCAACCTCTAAAATAAAATCTGTCTGCCTGCATAAAAAAGCCGGAATCTGGATAATGTCCAGCACCATGGCAGCCCTGTCAATTTCGTTTATACTGTGGACATCCGAAAGTATCTTAATCCCGAATTCTTTCTTGATACGCTTTAGAATATCAATCCCATCTATCAATCCCGGCCCTCTAAAGGAACTTATCGACGTGCGGTTGGCCTTGTCATAGGACGCCTTGAATATAAAGGGTATATCCAGTTTTTCCGTAAGCTCTTTAAGAAAAAAAGCTATTTCAGAAGAGGTTTCATAATCCTCTATCACACATGGACCTGAAATAAGCACAAGGGGAGCTTCCTGTCCGATTGATATATTACCTGTTTTTACAATATTAGATCGTTGCATAACCACTCAATTTTATCAGAAATCCTTACCACTTTTTATCAAATTTATCGTACACACAGTCAAAAGTCAAGAAACGAAAAACTTTGCCTTGATTACAGTATATTTAACTGTTATCGTTTAAAATTAAGTTAATCAAAAAAAAAAGGTAGATCATAACATGCTGAAATCTAAACTAAAACATTTAAAATCGTGGGTTATCCTGCTATTGTGTATTATAGTGATCCTTCCGGCTGTGTGGTTTTTATCAACCCGCTTTGAAGGTGAAAAACCGTCTATCATGCTTACGCCTTCATCTGCATTTATAAACGCGTCTCAGGATATTACGGTTTCAGTATCTGATATAAAAAGCGGTGTCAGGAAGATATGGATCGGCCTGTTAAAAGACGGCAAGGAGAACGTCCTGCTTGAAAAGGAATTCCCGAAAGCAGGATTACATGAAGAGAGCTTTAAAATCAGCATAAAACCAAAAAAACTGGGAATCTCAGACGGCAAGGCGATCCTGCGTATGGTTGCCCGGGATTTTTCATGGCGCAGATGGTGGCACGGCAACAAAACATATATTGAAACTGCGGTAACGATAGATACACATCCGCCGGACGTTGATGTTTTGAGCAGGTCACACAATATCAGCCCGGGGGGAGCCGGCCTTGTCATATACAAATTGTCTGAATCATGTCCGGAAAACGGTGTCAATGTTGGAGGAAATTTCTTCCCGGGTCACTATGGATACTTCAAAGACGCTGATATTTACATGGCTTTTTTTGCTTTAAATTACGATCAGGGCGCGAAAACCGAAATATTTGTTAGAGCAACCGATCAGGCGGGAAATATTAAAAGAGCCGGCATCCCTTATTATATAAAAAGAAAATCCTTCAAAAAAGATATACTCAATATTTCAGACAAATTTCTAAACTGGAAAACGCCCGAATTTGATGTTAATGCACCTCCGGGCTCCAAAACACCCATGCTTGACAAATTCCTTAAGGTAAACCGTGATCTTCGCAAAGCCAATTACTGCAAGGCAACTGAAGTGGGGAAAAAGACAGATAATGTTTTATACTGGAAAGGGACATTTAAAAGGCTCCCAAAATCAGCAAATAGAGCCGGCTTTGCTGATCAGCGGGAATACAAATATAATGGCCGTATAATCGACCACCAGGTTCACCTCGGTGTAGATCTGGCCTCTGTTGCCCATTCGCCGGTTCCGGCTGCAAACAGCGGAAAGGTTGCATTTGTGGAATATCTGGGCATTTACGGAAAAACAATAATTATTGACCACGGTTTTGGACTGCACAGCATGTATTCCCATTTAAGCTGCTTTGATGTACAAAAAGGACAGATGGTGAAAAAAGGCGAAATTATTGGCCGCACCGGAATAACGGGTCTTACCGGTGGAGATCATCTCCATTTTGGGATTCTAATACATAATACATTCTCAAACCCGGTTGAATGGTGGGATGCGTCATGGATAAAAAATAATATTACTTCCAAGATCCATTCTATCGAATCGAGATAGCCGGTATGGAGTAGTTAAAAATGAAAAAATATAAGGTCAACAAAACATACAAAGAAATAAATGACAGGATAAAATCTGGTGAAGTTGTTGTGGCTACAGCCGAAGAAATCATTAACATTGTCAAAAAAGAAGGACCGGTTGAGGCTGCAAGACAAGTTGACGTTGTGACTACAGGCACATTTTCTCCAATGTGTTCTTCAGGCGCTTTTATTAATTTCGGGCATTCTGTTCCTCGAATAAGGGCTTCAAGTGTATGGTTGAATAAAGTGCCTGCGTATGCGGGCATAGCGGCTGTTGACTGCTATATCGGGGCCACTGAAACCTGCGAGGATGATCCGTTAAACAAAGTTTACCCGGGCGAATTCAGATATGGCGGCGGCCATGTAATCCAGGATCTGGTTGCAAAAAAGAAAATACATTTAAAGTCAACATCATATGGCACATCATGCTACCCCAACCGGATGATTGAAAAGGAGATTACCCTTCGTACACTTCCCTCCGCCACGCTGTGCAATCCCAGGAACTGTTATCAGAATTATAACGCGGCTGTAAACCTTACCAACAAAACGATTTATACTTATATGGGGACTCTGAAACCAAAAGCGGGCAACATAAACTACTGCACATCCGGTGAATTAAGCCCGCTTTTTAATGACCCCTATTATAAAACCATCGGCCTCGGGACTAAAATATTCCTTGGCGGCGGCACAGGATATGTTTCTTGGCAGGGAACCCAGCACAATCCTTCTGTAAAAAGAACCAAAAGAGGCATTCCCGTAGAACCGGCAGGCACTCTGTGGGTCATGGGAGATATGAAAAAGATGAGTCCAAAGTGGCTGGTTGGAGTAAGTCTTCAGGGTTATGGATGTTCACTTGCCGTTGGCATCGGAATCCCGATTCCGATATTGAATGAAGAGATTGCTAAATTTGTCGCTGTATCTGATGAGGATATTTTAACACAGATAGTCGATTATGGGCACGATTATCCAAACGGCATATCAAAAAGCTATGGCCAGGTCAGTTATGCGGAACTCAAAAGCGGACACATACAATTCAGAGGTGAATCAACACCAACCGTACCCATGTCAAGCGTTGTAAAAGCCCGCGAGATTGCCGCAACATTAAAGAACTGGATCATGGAAGGAAAATTTTCACTTGGTGAGCCACAGTTTACTCTGCCAAACTAAGTGTTTTGATTTGTCAATACGGTGAAGTAATTAATATATTTAGTGTTTTATTAGGGTTGAAAACTTATAAGTGCCTAAAATGAGATAAAGTGCCTAAAATGCCTAAAGTTAAGGAATCCTAACAGCCTGCCGGCAGGTGGGTTCCTCTATGCTCTCAATGCACTGGCAAGAGAGCGATTGTAAATCCTTGTGGTTTTATCAATTAACACGCCGAAGGCGTACCACAACTTTAGGCACTTTAGCTCACTTTAGACACTTCAAACTTATCTTATGATACGCATTTTCATAGCTTTTGAACTCCCGGAAAAAATTATCATATTTATCAGCAAAGTTCAGAAAGATCTTCAAGCCCGCGGGTTGAAAGTTAAATGGGTACGTCCGCAAAACATCCATCTTACACTGAAATTTTTAGGTAATATCAACGAAACCGACACAGAAATGGTCGGAAAAGCAATACGGGAATCTGCATGTGGATATTCTCCAATATTACTCACAACAAAAGGTATAGGCGTTTTTCCGAATATTAAACGCCCCCGTGTAATATGGATTGGAATTGCAGGGCAAACAAAGCAGCTTGTCAGTCTGCAAAAAGGACTTGATGAAAAACTGGATGCAATCGGCTTCCCAAAGGATAACAGGCCGTTTACGGGGCATCTTACAATTGCACGGGTAAAGGGAAAGATCAATCCGCAAAGGCTGATCGACGCAATAAAATATTATAGTGAATTTGAATCAGAAACATTTATTGCCGATAATATCTATCTGTTTAAAAGTGATCTGAAATCTTCGGGCGCTGTTTATACAAAGCTGAGCAGCATAACTTTAGAATAATTGACTCAAGTTTCGCATCCTTTAATTTATCAAAAGCGTTAAACGGTAAGAGCTAAAAATAAATTTGTAAAGCGAAATGTGTTAGGTGTTAAGTGTTAAGTATTTGCTATGACAATTAAATTATTTTATCTTAACACCTAACACTTAACACTTAATGAATTATATTTCTACAAACCAGGAGGACATCATGGGAACATCACCGGACAAGGATAAAGCGGTTGAAACCGCCATGGTTCAGATAGAACGGCAGTTTGGCAAAGGTTCCATTATGAAATTAGGGGGCCAGCCAATCGTAGATGTGCCGGTAATACCGACAGGGTCGCTTGCACTTGACAAGGCTTTGGGCGTAGGAGGGCTTCCAAGAGGCAGGGTTATTGAAGTTTTTGGCCCTGAATCATCCGGCAAAACAACACTTGCTCTTCACGCTGTCGCATCTGCCCAGAAACAGGGCGGTATTGCCGCCTTTATAGATGCCGAGCATGCCCTTGATGTTTCGTATGCAAAAAAGCTGGGTGTCAATTGTGATGAACTGCTGGTTTCCCAACCGGATACAGGGGAACAGGCTCTTGAAATCACGGATATGCTTATAAGGAGCGGAGCAATGGATATCGTGGTTATCGACTCGGTTGCAGCCCTTGTTCCAAGAGCGGAGATTGAAGGTGAGATGGGTGATTCCCATATGGGGCTTCAGGCCAGGCTCATGTCACAGGCATTAAGAAAGCTGACAGGCACAATCAACAAAACCATGACTTCACTTATTTTTATTAACCAGATACGCATGAAAATCGGGGTTGTATTCGGAAACCCGGAAACAACCACCGGCGGAAATGCTCTTAAATTCTATTCTTCGGTCAGGTTTGACATCCGGCGCATCGGCGCCATCAAAGACGGCCAGGAAGTTGTCGGAAACCGCACAAGGGTTCGCGTTGTCAAAAACAAAATGGCGCCCCCTTTTAAGGATGCTGAATTTGACATCATGTATGGTGAAGGCATATCACAAACCGGCGATCTTTTAGACAGCGGCGTTGAAGCGGGAATAATAGATAAAAGCGGGTCATGGTATTCATACGAAGGTGAACGGATAGGGCAGGGGCGTGAAAATGTGAAGAAATTCCTGAGCGGCAATCCGGACATTTATAACGCAGCGCTTATCAAGGTCAGAGAAGCGCTGGGGCTATCTAAAAAAGCTGAAGAAAAAGCTCAGTAATCAGAGATCAGAGGTCGGAAGATTAGAAGATTAGAAGATTAGAAGATTAGAAGATTAGAAGATTAGAAGGTTAGAAGGTTAGAAGGTTAGACAACAACCAGTAACGAGTAACTTATGAAAATGACAGGCGATGAAATACGGAAGCAATTCCTCGAATACTTTAAAAAGCATGACCACCGGATTGTAAGAAGTTCATCCCTGGTCCCTTCCGACGATCCTACATTGCTGTTTACCAATGCGGGCATGGTGCAGTTTAAGCGCACCTTCCTGGGCGAAGAAAAAAGAAGTTATGTAAGAGCCGCTACATCACAAAAATGCGTGCGCGCAGGCGGGAAACATAATGATCTTGAAAATGTTGGTTATACTGCCCGGCATCATACCTTTTTCGAGATGCTTGGCAACTTTTCATTTGGCGACTACTTTAAGGAAAAAGGAATTGAGTTTGCCTGGGATCTGCTTGTAAACGGATATAACCTGCCGACAGAAGACCTGTGGGTTTCGGTCTATCTTGATGACGATGAAGCATACGATATATGGCGCAGTAAAATTGGCGTGTCCGAAGACCGGATCGTGCGGTTAGGGGAAAAGGATAATTTCTGGTCAATGGGGAATACTGGTCCATGCGGCCCATGCAGCGAAATACTCATAGATCGCGGCGAAGAATTCGGCTGCGGCAATCCCGATTGCAGGGTCGGATGCGAATGTAACAGGTACCTTGAAATCTGGAATCTGGTCTTCATGCAGTATAACCGCGACGCTTCAGGGGAAATGACCCCACTTCCAAGACCAAGCATCGATACCGGCATGGGTCTTGAACGGATAGCTTCACTTGTCCAGAATGTACCCACAAACTTTGACACCGATCTTATCCTTCCCATTATAAAAAAAATCGAAACCCTTTCTGAAAAGAGGCTTGGAGAATCATCTCAAACCGATATTGCCATGAAAGTAATTGCCGATCACACCAGGGCATCGGCATTTCTCATAGGTGACGGAATACTTCCCTCAAATGAAGGAAGAGGATATGTGCTGCGCCGCATCATGCGCAGGGCTATACGTTACGGACGCAATATCGGGCTTGACAAGCCGTTTCTTCATGAAACAGCAGAAAAAGTATTTGATATAATGAAACCGGCCTACCCCGAGTTTTCAGATGCCGCAGATTTTATTACAAGTGTTATAAAAAATGAAGAGGTCAGATTTTCTGAAACTTTAGACAACGGCCTGAAACTCTTAAACGACACTCTTTCAGACATACAGGCAAAAAACTTAAAGGAAGTGCCGGGTCATATGATATTTAAACTGTATGATACATACGGATTCCCGGTTGATATCATAAAGGATGTTGTCAGAGACAAGGGCATGACTCTTGACATAGCGGGCTTTAACAAAGACATGGAAGAACAGCGAACAAAATCACGGTCAGTCGCTGCATTTTCAAGTGTAAGCGATGCATATAAAAAGCTTTCGGCTAAAGGCGTTAAATCCGGGTTTGTCGGTTACGACACTCTATCATGCTTTTCAAAGATTATGGTTATGGTTGAAAACGGAAATGAGATTGTTGAAGCCGGACCCGGAGCCGATATTGAAATTGTAACCGATATCACACCTTTTTATGCCGAGTCAGGTGGACAGGCCGGTGATACAGGAAAGATAACCGGCGGTAATGATAACCAAGGTCTTGACGTGGACATCACCAGCACAATTAAAGATCCAACGGGCATTATAATCCATAAAGCCAAAATCATTTCAGGGCATATAAAAAAGGGAGAAGAAGTAACCCTGTCTGTTGATAAAACCAGGCGCAATGCAACCGCCTGCAACCACACAGCCACGCATATTCTCCATTATGCCCTGCGTAATGTCCTTGGCGCTCATGTAAAACAGGCCGGATCACTTGTGGCGCCGGACAGATTCCGCTTTGATTTTACCCATTTTTCTCAGGTTGACGGCGATGCCTTAAATAGAATTGAAACTCTTGTAAACAACCGGATACGCAAAAATGTTTTGGTTGAAACAAAAGAAATGGATGCTGAAGAAGCATTCAAATCAGGGGCTACAGCCCTTTTTGAAGAAAAATACGGCGACAGGGTCAGGGTTGTTTCCCTTGCATCTTTCAGCAGGGAACTCTGCGGAGGAACTCATACCGGCCGTACCGGCGACATCGGCCTTTTCAAGATAACCGGAGAATCCAGCGTAGCATCTGGAGTAAGAAGGATCGAAGCCCTGACAGGCGAAGCAGCGCTTAAATATATCCAGAAAACTTCAACAATAGTTCAAGAAACAGCCCGTTTGATTAAAGAAAAACCGGAAGATATTGCAAAAAGGATTGATAAAATATTAACCGGCTATAAGTCCATTGAAAAAGAAATGGAAAAGCTCAAAGCAAATCTTGCCGCAGCAAAGGCAGGCGGGACCGAAGAAGATATTCGCACCATAAACGGCGTAAAAATCCTGGCAAAAAAGGTCGCGGTGGATAAACCCGCGGCGCTCAGAGAGCTGGCCGACAGGCTTAAGGAAAAGATAAAGTCCGGTATTGTCGTGCTTGGAAGTGTATCAGGGTCAAAAGTACTGCTTATCGTGGTTGTGACAAAGGATTTAACAAAGCGTTTTAATGCGGGAAACATTGTAAAACAGGTTGCCGCCATAGTCGGCGGAGGCGGGGGCGGCAGGCCCGATATGGCTCAAGCCGGGGGCACAATGCCCGAAAAACTGGACCAGGCCCTTGAAAAGGCATACAAAATCGTAGAGAAAATGTAGAATTATCCAAGATTGAGGCTAAGGGGTACGATTTTGACTGGCTGGTTAAGCAGGCGGCTTACTCGCTGGATATTAAGCCGGGGAATGTTTTAGCTCGTGGTAAATATAAGCCCAAAGTTCGTTCTGTATTTCGAACAGTAATCGAAACCGAGGCGCTCAAGACGAACAATGCTTTAAATGAGATTATCACGAATCTGAGCGTAAGTATATGAACCTTATTTTTGTCAGCAGCCCACAATCAGAATTTGCCCGAGAGCGCAAAGATCTCTGCTACTTTGTTTTGACGGCTCCCTATTTAAAGCAGTATTTTGACGTATTTATTTTTGAGAACCTACCAGCCAACCAACAGAATCCGCAAAACAATTACCGAGACAAAATCGAAAAATGCAAAATCTACCTCGGATTGTTTGGGAAAACCTACGGTACGCCCGACGGCGACGGCATCTCTGCTACAGAGCTTGGAAAAGATCGTGTTGTTTATCTTAAACAACCTACTCCGCGCGCTCGACAGGCAAAGAAGATGGCCGAGCTGATCGCCAAGGCTAAACAAGCGGTGACTTACGAGACCTTTAGCTCTTTGAATGAGTTGAAACTGAAAGTGATGCAGAGCCTTCTCTTCTGGCAGCAGAATCAGTCTAAAATGGGAGGAATCGGCAGATGAATAATCATACGCCATTTTACATCGCCCGCGCTCATGGAGCCGAGATAGCGGACATTTCCAAAGACTCCCTTGCCTGGTTCATTGAACGGGCCAAACATGAGCGAGATTACACCTTTTCCGGTAGTGGCGGCGTCGACGACATCTTGAAGCAGTTGGTCCTCAAGGACGGTACCCACCTCTTGAATGCAGCCTTGATGCTCTTCGGAACCGAGCCACAGAGATTCTGCCCGAGTGCCGTTGTCAAGTGCTCCTACTACTACGGGACGGAAGTGGTTCGCCCCATTCCGAGCCATCAGGTTTTCAGCGGCACCCTGTTCCAACAGGTTGATGAGGCGGTTGATTTTGTTCTGTCGAAGCTTAATCGCTCCGTCGGCGGCCGGCAGGAGAGACCGGTTGCGAAGGTGAAGATGGAAATCCCGAACGAGGCAATTACGGAGATCATCGTCAATGCGGTCGTCCACCGTGATTATGACTCAGATGGCTCCGTCCAGATTGCGCTCTTTGCAGATCGGGTTGAGGTGATAAACCCTGGAGGCTTGCCCGAACAATTGACCATTAGTGACCTATCCAAACGACACGTGTCCATTCCTGTGAACCCTTTCCTGGCTCGACCCTTCTTTCTGACAGGTTACATCAACCAGCTCGGGTATGGCACCCAGAACGTAGTCAAATGGTGTCGGAAGGCCCATTTGCCTGAGCCTATGTTTGAACAGATGAACCAGCAATTTAGTGTCACAATCTGGCGTAATTGGCTGACCGATCAGCGATTGGAAGAATTTGATCTCAATGACCGCCAAAAAGCGGCCGTTCGGCACCTCAAATCACATCGAAGCATCACCAACTCCGAGTATCAGGGCCTTTTCAGAGTCGCCAAACGGACGGCATCGAAGGATCTGAAACATCTCGCGTCTATGAGTCTTATAGAGAAGGAGGGAACCACCGGAAAGGGTGTATTCTACCGGATTGCCAAAGGGGCATCAAAGGGGCATAAGGGGCATGAAGATTAAAATTGACACAGAAATGGCCTGATTGGCTCAGATCTTCCCTCGACCGCGAATAGGGCACCAAAGGGGCATAAGGGGCACGATTCCATGATTTGGGACACATACGAAGGCCAAAAGTCTATGGTCGCGGTGGATAAACCAGCGGCGCTTAGAGAACTGGCCGACAGGCTTAAGGAAAAGATAAAATCCGGCATTGTCGTGCTTGGAAGTGTATCAGGGTCAAAAGTACTGCTTATCGTGGTTGTGACAAAGGATTTAACAAAGCGTTTTAATGCGGGAAACATTGTAAAACAGGTTGCCACCATAGTCGGCGGGGGCGGGGGCGGCAGGCCCGATATGGCTCAGGCTGGCGGCACAATGCCCGAAAAACTTGATCAGGCCATTGAAAAGACATACGAAATCGTTGAGAAAATGTAGAATTATTTGTAACTATTCAGCTACCGATGGCAAATTTTTCGATAGTGAATTCGGTTATTCTATTCATGCTCATTTCCATCGTCTTTATTCTTATCTAAAAGCATTTTTACTTCGCGGTCAAAATCAGAAATGTAATTTTTATCCTGATCTTTCTTAAAAATTTCATATTCCTTATGCGCCAAAGCTAAAGCAACTTCATGGCTAATTGAACCAGCATTGGTTAGGATTTCATATTCGCTGAATTTTAAAAAGGCATTCAGCTTTTCAATCCAGTTTTTCATATACATTGGAATATTACGAACAGCCTGTAATTCCGCAAAATCTAAATACATCGTGACGATGCGATTTAGATGATCGAGCTCCGGTTTGTTTAAATAATTTTTAGCAATGGAAACATCATGTGGCATGATTTTACCTTTGGGACCTTTTCGCCATGATGTTAATCCCATATTGGGCTTTGCGCTATCTGCTCGTTTGGCGACTATTTCGGCGGCAGTTTGCCCGGTAATGGCAAAATGCAGTTTGTTTTGAACTGTGGCAAAAAATATTTTCGTATCTTCTGCCTTAGCAGAATAATCAATCGAAGTTGCATAAATATCTGTAATTTTTTGATACGCCATTCTTTCGCTTGCACGGATATCCCTGATTTCTTCAACCAAATCATCGAAAAACCTGGTACTAAATCGGGAACCGTATTTAAAACGGTCATTGTCGATTGCAAAGCCTTTATGAATGTATTGTTGAAGAATAGTTATCGCCCATTGCCGAAATTGCGTACCACGTTCCGAATTTACCCGATACCCCACGGCAATAATCGCTTCTAAAGAATAGCAGGTCACACTACGGGAAACCTCCCTTTTTCCTTCAATTTGAACTACCGAGAAAACCTCGGCAGTTGACAACTCATCGAGTTCTTTTTCTTTATAGATATTCTTAAGATGCAAAGAGATGTTGTCAGCGCTACACCCAAACAGTTCCGCCATTCGTTTTTGAGACAGCCAGATGTTTTCATCTGCATACAACACTTCGATATTAATCTTCCCGTCTGGTGTTTGATATACGGTAATCTGATTATCCGGGATTTTTTTCTTTTTTTTCATCTAAATATTCCCAAGGTTTTTTATGCCGTCATGGGCAATGGAAGACGCGTAGATATATTGGTAGTCGGATTTTTCGAAAAGTTCGATGGCAAATTGTTCGATTTCGGATTCGGTGATTTTTATCATAGCTCCCGGAGCCTGCCTGCCATCGCGAATTCAGGCAAGGCGGGCGGGCATCTATTCGTGATTTTTTAGCCATGTAACCCGAATAACTTATTGCATATAATGAATTAAGTTGAATAGTTTAGTACGCCCCGAATATGCTCTGAAGCCCGTCTATATCAGTGTTCATGAGGTCCAAGAAAACGATCTCCATTAAAATGGATCATGTGATCTGGATTGTCTGCAATCCAGACCTCTGTTTCCCATGCTATATCTGCCGCATTTTTGCGGAATTCTGCTCGATTCGGAAAGGCGGTTACATATACCCTGCCTACTTTGCAGGTTGATAGGGCTTCTTCTAACTCTACCCATCTCTTAGGAGATACTGGCCCATGACTTGTTACCGCCTCAATCAAGAATAACCAGTTGCGTTTTTCATCAAAAACCACAACGTCAGGCAGTTTGTCATGTGACATAGGCGGCACTCCGATAGACTCAAGAAACTGACTTTCCAAAATCATGAGTTTACCGCCTTCGTTCCGACTGCTGGCCGTGTCTCCTATATAGAGAAGACGACCGCCTTCCCCAATAAACCTAGAGCAGAATTCGTGGACTATATCGGCATGCAATTGATTATGCTTCCCCGGAGAAAGTAATATTTCCTTTCCATCAGGTAATGTGATAGGGATTTTTTCTTTATCCAATGTTTTTGCATAAAGAGCTTTTAATGCGGTTAAATTTTGTTTGTACTCCTCAACCTTTGTCATCCATTTCCCCGCTGGGTACTCTCTCAAAACAGCAAGAATTGACTCATTCAGTGAATAGTTATTATCTTTGCTATTTGTAGGACGAGAAGGGTCATCCCGATTCCGATCTGCAATTCGGGCTTGCTCAAATTGATGTAATGTCTGGCGGTGAATAGTTTCACGACTATTGGGTTTGTAATCCTGCTTGTAGTACTCACGGATGAACTGCATGATATCTACTGTTGGAAGCAGTGGTGATTTTGCGTTACCCCATGGACTTTCCGGTTGAATATCTGATAGAGCTAAAAATACCCATCCTGATCTATCGTTATGTTGTGCCTTTGGCATACCAAGAGCTTTCAATATTTCCTTTGACTGTTTTAGCTTCTTCTCTCGCTGTTTTTTTGTGCTCATTACATGTCCCGTATATTTAGTGCGGATTGAACAATCTCATCTACTGCTGATTGTTCATAGCCTTCAGTCCTCTGAACTTCCTTTCCTATTGATATAATCTGATCTCTTGTTGGCAATTTTAAAAGTCGTATTTCTGTGGCGTTAACTTGGGTATTTCCAGATATAGACCGGAAATAACGATCCATAAACGTAGAATTAAACAACGCAGCCAACCCAAATGCTTCCGGAAGATCCATATCTTTACCTTTCACTCCGATATAGTTCAAATGATTTTCTAATCCAATTAGCTGACCTTTGAATTGTTTAGGGTCATGAATACCTGCGACGAGACGACGCTTCTCATCTTTAGAGCTGAACCGCTTTAGAATTACATAAACTTTGTTACTACAGGTGTGTTTCTCGTGTCCTTCCTTCAAAATAAAACGCGCGTCCTTCCAGTGTTTTCCTGTCCATTCTATGCGGAACGCCTTAACATTGTGCATTCGTAACAAAGGAATGCTATCTTTTTGGGCTTTTGCTGTAATAAATTCTCTTGTGCGAAATTCCACCACCGGGCCGGTGGAAATATAGTAATTGTTTCCTTCAAAGCTGCTGGGCCAATCTTCAACTAACCTCAGAATATGACCGTCTGCCGCGCTTTCCGGAATCCGAATAATGTTATGTCGATTGCTTCCATCAATAATCAATTTTTGCGGATAGCGGACTACCTCAGATTCCGCCAAGTCTTCTGAGCAAGTACTTGACCATATTTCTATACTTGGTTGCTGTCCATTTTTTACAAACTTACAAATAATGTTCTCTTGCAGAACCCCCATATTTCTGAAAAGCCGGTTTCTGGATCGAAAGATATGCGCTCGTTCTAAGCTCATCTGTGACTGGAGATAACTGCGAAAGCCTTTGAAATATAGGCCATTTGTAAAACTACGTGGAACAATAGCTACCATTTGTCCCCCTGGCATCAGGCATGACGATACAACCGCCATAAAGGATGCGTAAATATTGGGATTTCCTTTAAACAGATCGTCGGTTGCTCCACTATATACGGAGTCTTTGGAGTTATACTTGAAATACGGCGGATTAATTATTGAGATATGAAAACTACGTTCGTGTTTATCCGGTCTCGACAAAACAAAATCCTCATTTAGAATTTCATATGAGAATTTTCCTCCATTTTTGATAAATATTTCAACCAATCGATCCATGTTTTCTTCGAGTATTGACAATATGTTTTTATCTACCTCGAAAAGAACTGCATGGACTCGACGGTTTCCTATTTCTAAGCAGCGACGAGCTGCGGATGCTGTAAGAATTCCTTCTCCTGCGCCAGCATCGAGAATTTTTACCAACTCAACATTACCAATGGAGTGGAGCATTGATGCCATATAATCGGCTGTTTTGGACTCCGTAAAAAACTGTCCTATCTCTTTGCTTTGTAACCTGGACTTGAGATCAAATAAGCTAAGTTGTTCTACAGCATTAATATTCAGCACAATATCAACTTCCTATTCATTTCATTATCTGTACTATATGGTCTGATTTTGTATAACGATGCACTTTGTTGTACCGCTTTTACTTCAAAAATTCCAAATGGTTTTATCTGTTTAGCACCTTGACAATTCTGTCTGCATTGAGTGCCCCATCTTTTAAAAGAAGTCGGACAGGGAGTTCTGTTGGACGTCTAATCATTCTTTTTTGTTTTTCTTTTAGGTGATTTCATTGAAGCCTCAAATGCTTGATAGTAAATAGATTTTTGCCATGATTTTGGAAGCTTTTCTACTCCGGCATTTTTCAAAGCTTCATAGAGCCTTGGTTTTAATCGAGTGTCAAACATCACATGACAAGAAGGGCATAATTTTAGCATATTTATCCTTGCCCTCCCAGATTCTGCGACAACGTGAGCATTTTGTCTTATTGCAACGTAATTTCCGCACATTTCGCAGAAGTTTTCCAGTCTTTCATCCAGCAAATCAAGCTCACGTTGATTATTAAAGATTTGTTTTACCAACTCCTCTTTTGTTTTTCCCCAACTTTCGAGACTCATCAGAGAAGCAAGCATCTTAAGCTCTCGTATATTAAATTCTTGCAACTTACTTTTTTTATACGGTAACCCGCTTAAAAGTTTCTTTTTATTGATCGCTTCATTTCTTTTCACATCATAACTCCATCACATTCAATTAAACCTTTAAGATTACTTATAATCATGCACAACATCCACCATCACTATTTAGCAGGGTAACCGGGCTTTTGTAAAAAAAGGATAATTAAACACCAAATTGCACAATAGAATAAAATGCCTCGACCCTGCCCATCTGAACAAATGGTGTTATTGGGTCTTTTATCTCATCATTTTATTGCAGAAAGATATTGTATCATTAGCTTGTGACTGATGATGTACTTCGGGATTTACGAATATCTTATGTTTTATCTTTCCTACCCAAGGAAATGCACTTTCCCATGGTATTTTATTTTCTATCGATGGTGTTCGATGTCTGCAATGGATATGCAAGCCCTTCACAGACTTATGCGGAATCAGTTTGAGTTGTTTTAGGAAAGCATTCTTTGTCGCTGTATAAAGCTGTTGGATATCGAGAACGACTCCAACAACATCAGACAGCCGCCGCTCTGTCGATAATAGTGCTTCCCAAAAATCAGCAATTTGATCACCATTCGAAATGAATTGACCGGTACGGTTTTCAACAACTACAAAAGGTGCGATTTTGAAGGTTTTTTCAAACTGAGCGCGGATAGCCATTATTGATCGAATCAAATCCTGGTTTGTATTATTCCGTCCGCCAGGATGAATTTCAATTCCAGCAGGTGGAATTTTAAATCTTTTTGAAATTGCAATAGTCATTTCTATAAAATCACTAACCCATTTTCGATTATTCCAAAGTAATGGCGGCGTGATGGAGGTTCCAGTTCCATTACTGCGTGAAAGAGAAGGCTCCGTGTGCAAAATGTATTTCACTTTTTCAGATGGTGTTCCGAACTCATAAAGCTTTTCAACATCTTCGGCGGTAAGTATACTTCCAAGTTTTTTTCCCGTTAATTGTACTTCAGTTTTATTTTTTATGAAATCCGCAGGCACTTCGATGAAACTGCAATTCGTGGCAACTGCAATTTCGTAACGTTTATGCAATCCTCCACGACCATTGCGATTAAATGCTGAAATATTCGGAAAAACATATGAGGTCTTATATTTCATACTCTTGAAACCCAATACCAAAGTGAGAGACTATAAAGGCATAAGCTGATGCAGTGTTTAAATGCTTTCGGATCGACAAATCAAAGCATTTTTAAAAGACGAACTATATACCTATTCCCTCTTCACCTGTTCGCTGGGAAATTTTTGCATTTTTTCCCTTAACTTTTCGATAGATATAAAGCCTTCATCGGTATATCGATGCAACATTGCATGGCAATTCGGACAGACAGGACACATATCTTTAACAGGGTTAACAACATACTCCGTGCCAATTTCAGATAAATGTTTAAGATGATGAACATGGATAAAGTTTTTGCCTATCTCACCATAGTTTTTTTCAAAGTTAAACCCGCATACAATACAAGAATAGCCATGGGAATCCAGACATGCTGATCGTGCTCTTGGGTTACGCTCGTAAGAAGTTAAATAAACCTGCTGCCTTGCGCCTTCAACATATTGTATATAAATGCTTGTATTTTCAGATTGATCATTGCCAGTAAGCCTGCTCCATATGCTTTCCAGATGAACAGCTACTTCGTTCGGAATCGTAATTCCGGACCCTTGAGCGTCCCAATGAATTTCTGAAAAGGGTTCTTCGCTTAAACGCTGCCTTGGTATAATTTTATCTCTTGCAGGGTTTAATATTACGTCATAAACGAGTTTTACATATCGCGACCAGCCACTTGTATTATAGATTGAAGCGTCCTTAAAAGGTTCCGAAGTCACATATCCTGATGCAACAATACCTCGTGGTTCTATTTTTTGTCGTAGAAGAAAAAACCTATCTCCCGGTCTTGGTTTTTTACTGCGTCCGCAACTCCAATACCTATTGAAATGGCCCTGAACTGAAATTTCATGGATGCAATTATCAATATCATCCCATGAATATTTATCTGGGTTCCATGTCAATAAATATGTAGACATGTTCTTCATTGTTTACTCCCAACGATTGAGTCAGTTACCGTTTTGAGTAGAGGCCGCTTTTTGGATAGAGCTTAAAACGGTTAACTGGACCTGCCTGGTTGTGCGCCGAACACGGCACACATTTTAAGGGTGAGCCTACAATTTCCAATTATGGAAGTCAAGGCAAGTCCCAAGCCCTAAATCCACCGCCTAAAAAAAGATATGGGTATTAGAGAAAAGGGAATCGGTGTCAAATCTTGAATTGTGAATAAAGAAAAGTGTAATTCACAATTCAAGATTTGACACGATAGTACAATTTAGGTTACAGTATCAACGCCGTTGTTCTTTACCCTCCTTGGCGTTACACCGTTTTTAGGGCAATCCTGCTCAAACAAACAACAGTCACATTGAGGCCATACAGGTTTGCATCGCTCCTGCCCAAAGGCGACAAGGATTGAATTAACCTTTTCCCAAAGCCTTTTCTGTGGACTCAGGGTTTTTAGTACTTACAAAGCCCCAGATATTCATGATTCGATGAACATGGGTGTCGACACATATGGCAGGTTTGTTAAATGCCACAGATAAAACAAGGTTGGCTGTTTTTCGCCCTACTCCAGGCAGTTTTAACAGTTTATCACGTTCATCCGGCACCTTGTAGTCATAAGGTTCTAAGGCACCCGACAATCTAAAAAGATAGTTTGCTTTGTTTTTAAAAAAAACCAACAGGGTGTATCAATTTACGAATTCTTTCCTCACTCAGCCCGGCCAGCGCGTGAACATCAGGAGCTTCATTAAAAAGTCTGCGGGAGGCTTTGAAAGGATCACGGGTCTGCACTGCTATCAGGTCAACAACCGGCGTATGGTAACCTGTAACTTCCTGTTCCAGTACCAGTAGAAATGATTCAAGATTTATTGGCATATTTTATTTCTAAGCATTTTTTACTTATTTTAGAGACCATCAAATATCTCATCAAAATATATGGAAGGGTTTTTAGGCGGCAAATATAATTTATTTTTCAGGGCATCATAAAGATCGTCCCTGGAATCTTCATCCAGCCACCAGTATGCATTGGCGCTGCTTTCGCTGCCATATTTGGAAAGCACGATATCGGGTGTTCCGAACTTGTTCCAGTAAAGAAGCCGGGTATAGTTGATATTCCACAAAAGTACATAAGGCGCTGCATTATAAACTATCTGATCAATTTTTCTATATATTTTGTTGCGCTCATTAACATCAAAAATCTCTTTTTGCTTTTCGATAAGATTGTCCACCTCAAGATTTTTAAAGCCGGTAATATTGTTTCCGCCTTTTCTGTCCGCCTCTTTTGACAACCACATGCTTTCCGGATCTTTAAAAACTCCGGAACTCCAGGCAGCCCATGTCATCTGGTAATTATACTCGTCCATATCCCTTGCCCACGCAGCCCAGTCCTTCTTGTCAATGACCAGCTCAATCCCGATATCTTTGAGATCCTCAGCAAAAATAGCAAGAAATTTTTCAGATGAAGAGCTCCTGGATAAAAACCTGAATGAAAACCTCTTCCCGTTTTTTTCCAGAAATCCGGTTTTTGGATTCACTGCCCAGCCGGCCTGTCTTAACAGGTTCCCTGCCTTTTCCTTGTCAAACGGGACAAGCGTGTTGGGGCATGGATTTTCCTTTGTGTACAGGTCTTCAAAATACGACCTGTGGAGAAAATACTGGCTGTACATCAGGGCACTGTTCATTTTTCTTCTATCAAGAAGAAATGCCATGGCCTTGCGAACCCTCACATCATCAAATGGAGGCTTTCTCATGTTCATGGCAAATCCCTGAAATCCTACCGGGTGATAGTTGTATATTTTTTGTTTTATAATCCGGTTGGCGGCAAAATTTTCTCCTTTTGTTTCATTTATCCATATACGCGCTGTATATATTGGGAAAAGATCTATCATGCCCTTTTTAAATGCCTCGAATGCATTTTCCCGTTCGGCAAAAAACTTGAACATTATAGTTTGAAAATTGCCGGTTCCCCTGAATCTTCTGGCCGTTATGTTCCACCAGTCGCTGCGCCTCTCTAAGGATATATAAATCCCCTCATCCATTTTTCCGAGCCTGTACAGGCCTGAAACAACCGGAAATTCAAAATTAACCCTGTTGAAATCCTTCCCCTCAAATGCATGTTTGCAAAGAATATGAAAACCCCCGGCAATACCTAAGTTCTTCCAGTGAACTTCCCTCGCAGTAAAGCATATTGTGTATTCATCAATAACAACAGGCGGCTCAAAACGTTCCATATCCAGTTTATGCGGCCCTGTAAGGTTTTTTGGATCCATGATTGTGTCATACGTCCATTTCACATCATGTGCGGTTACAGGTCTGCCGTCACTCCATCTGGCCCCTTTGTCCATATAAAAGGTAAAATTTCTTTTATCGTCTGAAAGAAGCCATTTCTCAGCAAGGCCCGGTTCATAATCCAAAGTAACAGGATTAATGGTCAGGAGTGTTTCATACATGGCCCCAAAAATCTCTGCAGACAATACATTGTTGTCTAAATAGTAATTAAGACTTTTGGGATACTGGCCGGCAAAAACGGAAATCTCTCCCCCGACTACCGCCTCCGTGCTTGCAAGGGGATCCGGTTTATCTGTCCAGCCCTTTTTGGGAAACAGTTCGCCGGCAATGGAAGGAGCAGCTAAAAAGAAGATAAGAATGAATATTAATTTTTTGTAATATTTTAGCATTATCAAGGTTCAAAAATAAAATGTCTAAAATGCCTAAAGTTACGGAGTCGCTCCGCTCCGCTTGTTTTCAGATTGCAGGAGCAAAGCGACAACAACATTCAAAATTGGACGTTCGATGTTCGATGTTCGACGTTCATCTTTTCGACGTTCATCTTTTCGACGATTCAGGAGTAACAAAAACTGACTGTTACGAAGTCTGTTTCAAGACATCTATCATCGTAAATACTGCCCCTTTAGCGCCCTGTTCTATCTTTTTGTGAAGATAAGAAACAGCATCAAGGGTTCCCCTGGCGTATATGTCGCGGCCGTTTACATTATGGGTAAATTCAAAGGAAACTGTTCTGTCATCTGAAACAAGTGTATATGTATGCCAGCCGTGTCCTCCAAGATATGCTTTCGGGATTCCCCATTTTGCGGTTTGTCTATCAGGATCACGTTCTTTGAAGATTTCACCTTCTGTAAAAGGTATGCCAAGGCTGTTAAAATATCTTATCATTGCCTTTGCGGTGCCGCTTGTGTCGGCCTTGCCCTTTTGATGGCTCTCCCTGATCTCAAGAGAATATCCCTTAAAAAGATCCGGAAATGTTTTTGCCGCATATTCCATCATGGCCTGAAAACCAACTATCTGTTTAGCCATATTAGGAGCAATTACAGCCGGGATTGAAGACTGCCTGACCGTATCCTCAAGAAGATTTCTGTCTCCCCCTGTTGTGCCCATCACAAACGGAAGACCAAGTTTGCAGTAAAATTCGGCATTGCTGTTTACCGCCAGAGGATGAGTATAATCAACGCTGATAAAAGCGCCCTCTTTTTCAATTATGCGGGCAATGGCCTGCTCACTGTTTTCCGGACGAATAAGGGTAACGGCAATAGAATCGATGTTGTGTTTGTCCTCTGTAATTTCAGGCCCTGTAAGCGTATATGGAATCAGTTCAAACCTGTCATCATTAATGGCATGTTTTGCCACATTGCCGGCCATATTTCCTGGAATTCCGTTTACCATTATTTTTATTCTGTTCATTTTATACCTCCCTAAATTCGGTTTTCGTGTTTTCGTACCTTCGTGCTTTCGTGTTAATCTTTTTTCTTTTTTACTTCTCTGTGCTCTGTGGTAATTTTTCTTACGACACTGCCGATTTTAAGCGCGGAAATTCAGTATCATCAACAACAGAAAGATTATATTTCAAAGCCTTTACTGCCGCTGGAATATACTGCTCAAAGTATGCTTTTCCTTTTATCCGGCTTAAATATCCAAATGCCCCTAATACCTGCAGGTTTCTTGTTACAGCACAATATTTATAGCTTAGACAAAACAGCTTCGGGTCAACATGAATAAAAGATGAAAGTTTTTCAACACAGTAATCAAGCAGTTGTTTCTGAATATGAACGGGCAATTCCACATATGGATCAATCAGCAACGATGCAAGATCATACTGTATGGGACCGATCCGCCCTGCCTGGAAGTCGATAAAATAATACTTGTTGTTTTTTATCATGATATTTCTTGACTGCATGTCTCTGTGCATAAATCCATTAACTGCAAATTCAAGGGCTCTGCCTGCAAGATGCATAAACTCTTTTTCAAAATCTTCAAAGCAGAAATCCTTTCTAAGGTATACATTTAAAAAAGCATCAACAAAATAGCGGCATTCATTTTCAAGAATAAGATCTCTGTCATAATATGGAGTCTGGTATGTCCAGGAAAGGTCAAATCCCCTGGAACCGGAAATTGACATGCTGATCAAAAGATCTATAACCGACCTATAACGGGAAATAACCCCATTGAGGCTTCCGGTATTTTTTACCGCTGTTTGAAGATTTACATCTCCCAGATCCTCGAGAAAAACCAGCCCCGAAAAAGTATCATACAAATATATCCTGGGCACGGCAACTCCGTTATCATAGAGATGCCTGCCAATTGATACAAAGGAATCTATCTCAGACGTCCCGGCCGCAATTCTGATGTCATGATCCGCCACAACAAGAGACCGGCTATCTGCTTTCAGCCTGTACCAGTCTCTGTCCGACCCATCTCCTTTTATTTCCAAACATTCAATCTTTCCACCTGAATAACCAGGAAAAGCCAACCCGAAAGCTTCAGGCCCCATGTTTTCAAATACGGCCCCCCTGTATCTTTCCGGAGTCCCGATATCTTTCCACCAGGCATTTTTTGCTATATATGCTTTAATTTTTCTCCCTGATAATACCAGATTTTTGTATGCATCTACGATGCTTGAAAACCCCCTGTCAGGTATAAAGTCAAGAACCTCCGGATCAATGACATGTATTCCGGTAAATGCCAGTCTATTAATACAGGCAGCGCTATCATCTTTGGCCTGATCTTGAAACCCGATGATAAAATCATGGGTATCCACCCATACATTGTTAAACTCCTCATAGTCATAAAGAACCATTGTAACAGGACATTTATTGCTTAAGTGAAAGTCATAAACACCCCGCAGATCGATATCCGTAACTATATCGCTATTTACGACTAAAAAAGGGGTGTTGTCCCAGAAATCAGCTACATTCTTTATGGCTCCTCCTGTGCCAAGGATTACCGGCTCATAACGCGTATAAACAGGGATAGTATATTGCTTTGACGCGACAAACGAATCGATATCCTGATATAAATGATGTGTGTTGATTATAATGGCCTCGCAACCGGCAGATTGCAGGCTGCAAATAATTATATCCAGCAAAGGACGACCGGAAATCGTAAACAGCGGTTTAGGTGTGGTTTCAGTATAGGGAAGAAGCCTTGTGCCAAAGCCTGCGGCAAGTATCATTGCCTTCATATTACGTTAACCTTTCGACCACTCAACCACGAACCATAGTACGGGCGTATTGCAATACGCCCGTACCACTCAACTATAATCGCAAATAATTAAGACATTTTTTTATTTTCTCTGCATAAAACTTAATCTGCCCGGTATCCTCCGAACCTTTGATGCCATGAGCAATGAAAAAATTCACTGCATTATTATAGTTGATTTTTGAAAGCGCTTCTTTCAGCTCGATCTCGTTATTTCTATACATGCGATTCCCACTGGCCTGGATCTTTTTCAGGAAATCCTTTGTGTTAAGAGAATTTTGCGCAATCTGCTTAAAACACTGCAATACTATCCAGTACGATTCAAAATATGGCTTTAAAAAAGCGGAAAACAGCTTTAATTTTCTAAAACCGGCAGAAGTCAGATTATAAGTATCCGGGATTGTTGGATGAGGCATGAGGATAGCATCATCAATAAATGTTTTTATATTTTTCCGCGCAAAGTATTCAGGAGTTTTATCCACGTTATATGCAAATTCATTTTTGAATAAATCCTGAAGGAAATTATATTCGGAATGCAGGTCAGAAGCAGAAAACTGGAATGCATCCTTTGCCAGAATCGAAAGCGCTGTAAAGGCAGCAGGAATAAAAAAAGCAATGGAATTGTTTTTATAGTATGCCAGGATCGGCCTCTTGCTTTCGTTGATCTTAAATTGTGCGTTTGACAATCGGGTTCCTTTGCCCGGCGAAGTCTGTTCGATGAACTTCCTGCTAATATAAGCATCAAGAACATGATCGACAGCACGAACAGGGTCAAACACAAGGGTATCCGCCAGCATGGCATCCTGCGACATCAGGTAATTCATATAGGTTTCCACATGATACATCAAATGGTCATATGAAAACCTTTTTTGCGCACAATTCAAAAGAGCGCTTGCAACAAGTGCATGTGGAGTTACAACCGTAACGTTGTTTATCGAATTTATTATCCTGAAACCCAGATTGCGGGTCATAACGTTCTGCTCTTTGCGCGTCATATCCTGAATAGATAAATTGTTTTTCGCCAGCAGGTCCTTGATGGAGATAGGTTCATGAAATTTTACATATATCTTCCCATACTTTTTTTTAAGAAATTTTCTTGCCCTGATAATTTGCAAAATGCTTTCAGGTTCTTTTTTTCCTCCTTCGATTTCATGAAGATAGGAACTTTCCTCCAGTACCCTGTCATACCCGATATAAATCGGCACAAAAACCAGGTCGTCACAGGCCCCGTCTTTGAAGGCATTGAGAAGTATGGAAAGCAAACCCAGCTTGGGCAGAATTAATTTGCCTGTCCGGCTTCTGCCGCCTTCGATAAAAAACTCGACATTAAAACCTTCTTCAAGAATCTTAAAAATGTATTCAACGAAAACCTTTGAATAAAGCACAGCTCCTTTAAATGTTCTCCTGATAAAAAATGCGCCGCTGCTTCTGAATATCGGCCCGATAGGCCAGAAGGAAAGATTTTTCCCTGCCGCAATCAAGGGACAGGGCATATTGTTGGCATATAAGATATATGACAATATCAGGTAATCAATATGACTCTTGTGACATGGGATAAGAATCAACGGTCCTTTTTTAGACATGTTTTTTGCCCGGTTGAGCATGTCATAATTGACTGTAAGACCTTCAAATCTGGACTTTATAATCCATTTTATCAGGTCAGCAAATATTTTAATTATGACTGAATTATAGCCGGCTGCTATCTCATCAAGATAGGATTCAGCCTCTTTATGTGCCTGCTGGATCGGGATATCCCGTTTCTTAGAATAGTTTGCCATAAAGCTTTGAAGACGATCATTTGTCAGGATGTTTTCCTTGAGTTCTTCCCTTGATTTCAGGGTCGGACCGATGGTGCTCTGGCGATGGCGATTTATTTGCACAAGAAGATCACGCCTCAAAACAAGAGACTGATATTCAGCGCTCCGCTCCAGGTTTTCCCTAACCCCTAAATAATTCTTTATATTAACAGGTTCCGATATTTCGACAAAAACTTCTTCAGGATTCTTAAACAGGGTAATAAGGCGTTTTATTTTACCCGGCTTCTCTTCAGTGCCAAACAGAATTTCCCTTAATGTCAGCGCAGATCGTTGTGGTTTTCTGCTAAAGAACATCAGCAAAGGGACAAGATAAATCGGGCGCTCAATCGATTGCTGCATTTCTATAAGATATTGGATCGGATCTGTTTTTTCTTTAACAAATCTGCGGTAGAATCCTTTTTTTTCCACGAGAGACAGCAATGCACAGCGGCCATTAAGCAGTTCCTCCTCAATATATTTACTATTATATGGATCAGGCAGTGTAAGGCTTTGAAAAAAGCTGTCAATGGAGGACAGAAGAACCCTGAAGATGCGTGATAAAGGTTGCCATGCAAACACCTTATAATCAAAACCTATCTCTGGGAATGGAAGGCCGGCCTGATTATAGCGTGTGTAGTAAAATAGATATTCAAACTCGCTTTTATACTTTGTAACAAAAACAACAATTCCTTTTTCCCTGAGTTTCTGAAGGATAGAAGTCTGCTGTCTGCTAAGCTTTATACCGGAGAAGAAAAGCCTGAGAATCCATGAGGATAAAAATCCTGTTTTGCCGGGTAGATAGCAAAGAAAGTGGTTATGTGTGCCCTTAAGGACTCTATTGATCCATTCTCTAATTTTCATTTCAGGTCTTTCTAAAAGAATTTTTTGACAGGATTAAGCATCTTTGCATTTGCAATTTATTCTGTATTTTCTGTGTGCTCTGTGGTAAAAACCAGCTTTTTTACGAGTTCATCAAAATTTAACAAAATAAAATTTTATTTGCAATATTTTATGCTGTTACGTATATCAATAGGGTCAAAAATAATGGCTTTGCAAAAAAAAACAAATTTACCAAAAAGCAGAGACAACTATTTTAAATTGCAAATTTATTCTGTATTTTCTGTGTGCTCTGTGATCTTTGTGGTAAAAATCTATTTTTTTTACGATGGGCATCAAAATTAAACTTGCGTTACTAAATTCAACATGATAATTTTGCAAAAATTAAAAATATAAAGTTTATGGAGGATATCTTTCTATGAAAACGTTAATTGGTGGAGCAATCGCGGCTGTATTGGGCATCGTTGGCATTTCAGTATGGTGGGAACTTTTTCTGAATCTTTTAGCCGGCGCTGTTCCGATAATGCTTCTGCTTGGGGGCGGACTAGCCATCTATCTGGGCTTTGACGAACTTAAAGATAGCTGGAAAAAAGAGGACACAACTTTTGATAACCCAGTAAAAACAGAAGGTTCGGAAAAATATAAAAAGGAAATCGATGAACTGAAAGACGAGATCAAAACATTAAAAGAGAAAAAACAAAAAAAATAATACGCTAACAATATATTGAGACCTTTGGAAAATGTTCAATTTTGCAAAGGTTTCATGTTTTTTTCTTTTTCAATGCCGATGTGGCTAAAAAATCCGCCTTTTCATTCCCCTCTACACCTTCATGCCCTCTTACTTTGATAAATTTTAAATCCTTGAATTTAGTGATTACGTTTTTAATAGATCTTATCAGCTCCAGGTTTTTTTTTGCTGTCCAGCCCAGGGTAAGCACGCCGTAGGCATAACTGCTATCAGTAAAAACCCTTACAGGAAGATCTGTTTTTTTTACTTCCAGCAGAGCTACCCTTATTGCTTCAAGCTCTGCTATATTGTTCGTCGCTATACCGATATATTTTGATATTTCCTTCTCATGATTTCTAAAAAGCAGCAGCGCGCCTATTCCGGAAGGGCCTGGATTTCCAGAAGATGCCCCATCCGTATATATACAGATTATATCATCGCTTATTTTTTCTTCCTGAACCTTATCTCGCAGTTTGTTTTTATACTTTTTTGGAGATCTTGCACCTGATTGATTTTTTCGACGACCTGTATTCCCAGGTTCAGGTGAATCAACATGCTTAACCCCGTTTTTGTGTACCCAGTACTCGTAATCCTGGTCAACCTGATATTTAATCAGAACTTTATCGGCCTTAACTATGGGCTTTCCGTCATGACCTGTTGCCAGCCATACTTTGTTGCCCTTAAATCTCATCCGTTTCCATTCTGTTTTATCTTTATTCATCTCATATTGTCCCCAATTCCTGATCCCTGATTTCTAACTTTCATATAGATAAAAACCGCGACTCATCTCCTGAAAATAATCCAGATCATCCTTCCAGGATTCTGCAATATCCTCTACTTTATCAAGGTTTTCAATGCGCCGGCGTATGTCATCAGCTCCTGCTATAAGGTCTATAGGAAGTCTGTTTAATTCATACTCATAAGGTGGAAGCTCCCACTCAAACTGATCCTTGTGATTTAAAATTACAGCCCGAAGCAGCTTGAGAGTCGTTATATACGTCCTGTATTTATCAGGTTCATTGACATGGATTTGAAATCCATTGCACCTGATTCCCTGCCACTTGTTTGATGTGGGCTCAAACACAGTCTGCCTGAGTGCTATACCGGGCAAACCGCCTGAATCCAGTGTTGAAAGTATTTTTTTTGTGTCAAAAAACGGAGCTCCAAACAGTTCAAAAGGCTGGGTTGTTCCCCGTCCTTCAGAGACATTGGTGCCTTCCCACAACACCTGGCCCGGATAAACCATGGCAGATACCGGGGTTGGAAGGTTCGGGGACGGTGGAATCCAGGGCAATCCTGTATGCTGGAAGTACATCCGCCTTTTCCAGCCTCTCATGGCCAGAACTTCAAGATTACAACCGATCTCATATTGCCTGTTAAACAGAACGGAAAGTTCTCCAATGGTAAGGCCATAACGCATCGGTATGGGAAAGCGTCCGACAAATGATGCGCAATCAGAAGACAGGCAGTTGCCTTCAACCATGGAGCCGTTTACAGGGTTTGGCCGATCCAGGATTAAAACCTTTTTGCCGAATTTTTTTGCGGCTTCAAGGCAAAAGGACATTGTATAGATAAAGGTATAAACACGTGTTCCGGCATCCTGCAGATCGATAACGAGGATATCTATGAGATCGAACATCTCTTTTGTGGGAATGCGGGTTTTACCATACAGGCTGAACACAGGAATCTCTAAATCCGGATCTGTAATATCATCCGACTCGATCATATTATCCTGTTTTTCCGCAAAAAATCCGTGCTGTGGTGAAAACAGGGCTGTGAGCTGTCCGGGAAGTTTTCTGCTTATCAAATTGCCGGCATGGCGAAACCTGCTGTCAACCGAAGCAGAGTTGCTTAAAAGGCCGATACGGTTTCCTAATATCCATTTTGGCGGGTTTTCAATAAATCTTTCAAGACCTGTCTGAATCTTCATCCACAATCCAAAATCGAATCAATCTCTGACCTCTGACCTCTGACTTCTGACACAGGAATACATTGAGTATTTCGAGGATTGACCCATTTTATTAAGAACGGGTGAGTCTGACCCCAGTACCATCTGCTGGAGCTACGGGGCAGGCGCAGTAATCGGGCAAAAGGGGGCGTTTTGCAAAGGACTCCCTTTGATATTCTTTGGCTGGGAGACCAGGATTCGAACCTGGGTTGACGGAGTCAGAGTCCGTAGTCCTGCCGCTGGACGATCTCCCATTAACATTTTTCGAAAAACTTGGATCTTTTTAAAAGAATTTTTTGACAAGATTAACAGGACATCTATGATTAAAACATCAAAGCTTCTTGTTTGTTCACTTGAAACCTGTCTGCGTGCTACGCACAGGCAGGCAAAATCTTGTTTATCCTGTTAGCCAGTTTGATTTTCCTCGATACACAAAAGGAATAAATGAGTCAAGATAAATCTTATATCAATCCTTTCTGTCTTTGATAAACTGCACCGCATTTTGCAGCCGCAATATAACCTGTTTCTTGCCAAGCACCTCAATGATTTCAAAGATACCCGGACTTACTGTTTTTCCTGTAAGCGCAACCCTTACCGGCTGAGCGATTTTGCCAAGCTTAAGGCCGGTATTATCCATTACCCTTTTAAATATATTCTCCAGGGCTTTTTCACTAAAAATATCGAGTGATTCAAGCTGATCGATCAAAAGTTGCAAAGCGCTTAAGCAGACAGGTTTAAGGTGTTTTTGGGCAGCTTTTTCCTCGTATGAAACACTTTTTGTATAATAGAATAAAGCTCCGTCAGCCATATCAATCAGGGTTTTGCTCCTAGTATTTAATGTTCTAATAACAGAGTCAAGGAAATTGCCCTTCTCGGCTAAGCATCCTCTTTCTTTAAGAAACGGCAAGAGGTGTGTGGATAGATTTCCTGGAGATGCGGCCTTGATGTGATCGGCATTAAGGGCTAACAGCTTTTCCTGATCAAAAATGCCAGGGGATTTACCTATGTTTTCCAGTGTAAATTTTTCGATAAGCTCGTCCCGTGAAAAAAACTCCTGGTCACCATGCGACCACCCTAACCGCACAAGATAATTGATCAGGGCATCGGGCAGATAGCCCATATCTTTGTAAGCGGTAACAGACGTTGCGCCGTGCCTTTTGCTTAATCTGGTCCGGTCTTTGCCAAGCACCATCGGCACATGTCCGAAAGCAGGCAACGGACTCTTTAGAGCATTATAAAGCATTATCTGTCTTGGGGTATTGTTAAGATGGTCATCACCTCTGATTACAGTATTTATGCCCATTGTAATATCATCAACAACCACGACAAAATTGTATGTAGGAGTTCCATCGCTTCGGCAGATAATAAAATCATCCTGTTCAGAATTCTGGAAAACAATATTACCTTTTATAATATCTTTAACTGTTGTAGAGCCTGTGATGGGCGCCTTGAAACGAATAACGGCATTAGCGGTTTTTGCAAAACCCTTGCCGCGGCATGTCCCGTCATATTTGGGTTTGCCACCTGCTGCCAAGGCCTCTTTTCTCATAGCATCAATTTTTTCCTGAGAACAAATGCAATAGTAAGCATGGCCTGAATCAAGGAGTGCCTGAATATATGTTTGATAAATATCAAAACGTTTGGACTGGAAATAGGGACCATCATCCCAGTCTATGCCTAACCACTCAAGGGCTTCAAATATTGCATCAACAGAAGCCTGGGTGGAGCGTTTTGTGTCCGTGTCTTCAATTCTAAGAATAAAACGGCCTTTCATGTGCCGAGCATAAAGCCAGTTAAAAAGAGCTGTTCGTGCTCCTCCAACATGAAGATATCCGGTTGGACTGGGAGGAAAGCGGGTTACAATATTTGACATATTATTTTTCCTGAATATATTTAAGTGTTAAGTGTTAAGTGTTAAGTGTTAAGATAAAACATTTAATTGAGCATATCAAATGCTTAGCGCTTAACAAATTTTGTCAAATAGTAATTTTTTGATTTTTTACGAGATCATCATAAGTTTGTGATGATAAAAAAACTTGTCTAACACATGAATGTCAAGAGAACAAGAGAGACCTTTGAAAATTGAACATTTTTCAAAGGCCCCCAAAATAAAATATATATAAAAATCTTGACAATTATTGGCATTTCAATTACTAAAAATACTCTAATGTCGAGGTAGTAATTTATAATATAAATATTCTATTAATTTAGTTAGTTAGGAGATTGCTCATGCCTGTACCAAAACGTAAAACATCTAAGTCAAAGCGTGACAAGCGCCGCTCTCACACGAAGCTTAAAGCTTCCAATCCAACTGCTTGCTCTCAGTGCGGAGAGGCCAAGCTCCCGCATCACGTATGTCCTGGTTGCGGCTTCTACAACGGACGCAACGTAATTGAAACCGAAGAATAACTAAGGATATAAAATAAATATGGCGATATCCAATCCTGAGGCGGGAAACGTTCTTAAGGGCCTGGATTCAGAATCAAGACAGATGGTTATTGATACTGTCAGGCAGCTTAGAAAACGGCTTCTTACCAAAGATAAAATTCTCGAATTTGACAAAGAGGAATATTTTCCTGAAGAGGTTATTCGCGAGATGCTTGGCCCTGATATCGGCCTGCAGCTTCTTTTTATTCCGGAAGCTTATGGCGGAATAGGTGGTGGCGCTCGCGATTGCTTCGAAGTTATACGCGAAATTTCCAACATATGTCTCGGTGTTGCCACAGGTTTTTTTGCTGTTCAGCTTGGTGCAGATCCGTTGCTTGTCGGCGCAACAGAAGAGCAAAAGCAAAAATGGCTTGGCGCTATTGCACAGGGAGACACCCTTGTTGCCTATGCCGTAACAGAACCCGGCGCAGGAAGCAATCTTGCGGCGCTCAAGACAAAGGCTGAGCCTGTATCAAACGATTCAGGTGAAATCACAGGGTATAAAATTAATGGAACCAAACAGTTCATATCAACCGGTGGATATGCTGATTTCATAACCCTTCTTGCGAATACGCCGGAAGGACCATCTTTTTTCGTTGTTGAAAAGGGAACAAAAGGCTTTGTTCAGGGAAAGGGCGAAGAGAAACATGGAATACGCGCTTCCAATACTTCTCCGCTTTCATTTACAGATGTGTTTGTTCCTGCTGAAAATCTTATTGGCGGAGTGCCTGGAAACGGGATGAAGCAGGCCGTCATGGTTTTTGGGTATACAAGACTGATGGTTGCCGCCATGGGTTTAGGCGCCGGCAAAGCAGCGCTGGATATTGTTATTCCGTATGCAAAGGAAAGAATACAGTTTGGTTCTTCACTGTCAGAAAAGCAGGGCTATACCCATAAATTAATTGTCCCGAATGCTGTAAAGCTTGAAGCAGCAACAGCCTATGCCGAGGAGGTCGCATTAAGGCTGGATTCGGGAGAAAAGGACCTACAGGTTGAAGGAGCTATTTCCAAATTATTTGCCACAGAAGCAACCAATAAAATTGCTGATGATGCTATACAGGCTCTTGGAGGCTATGGATATATTGCCGAGTTCGAAGTGGAAAAGATAAAAAGGGATGTAAAGATAACCTGTATCTATGAAGGAACCAGCGAGATACTGCAAAATATTATCAGTACATTCCGGTGGAAAAAAACTCGAAAATCAAAGGGCGGATATTACATGTCTATCAGCTCAGAGATGGAGGAGATGGATAAGTCTTTTAAAGATGCTGGATGCCGATATTACGCACTGGCTGCAAAGGCTCTTAACGATACCATTATGCTGGTAAATGATAACAGGCTTACCAAACAACAATATGTCATGTTTGCCCTTGCTGATATGATGACCTATGTTGAGGTTGGCGCAAGCATGGCTCGCAAAGCAATGAATCTTGATAAAACCGGCAATCCTGAAGCTAAAAAGATCAAGTCCATGTCAAGACTTTTTGCAAACGATACAGCACAATTAGTGGCTCAGAATATACTGAAAATTTTGAGAGGCTCAGGTGTATTTGATCAGCAAACAGTTTCTGAATTTATGGAAAGAGTCGCATTTAATGAATTAATATGCAGCTATGAAAATATCATAAAAGACATGGATATAGTTGCAGACATATTGTTTGAGAGGTCATGATGTCGGATCAGAACAAACGTATAGTAGTTGTGACAGGCGCTTCAAGGGGTATTGGGCGGGCAATTTGCCTTGCATTTGCTGGGCCGGATACTCATATTTATTTTAACTATTTTGCTCCTGGTGACTTTGCGGCCGCTGAAATTGCGGCAGCCGCGGAAACAGAAAAACTTGTTTCCGGCTTAGGAGGTTTTGCAACAGGTTTGAGTGTAAATGTTGCGTCAGAAAAAGATGTGTCAGGCTTTTTTAAAACAATAATAGACAAAACAAAACGGATCGATGTTCTTGTAAACAACGCGGGTATAACGAGAGACGGCCTTCTAGTCCGTATGAAGGAAAAAGACTGGGATGCTGTGTTGGATATTAATTTAAAAGGCGCTTTTAACTGCACGAAGATTGCGGCCAGAACCATGATGAAGCAACGTTCAGGATGTATTATTAATATAGCATCGGTCGTTGGTGTAACCGGCAATCCGGGGCAGGCAAATTATGTGGCGTCAAAAGCGGGCATAATCGGGCTTACTAAGGCAGTAGCACAGGAACTTGCATCTCGAAGTATTACTGTCAATGCGGTTGCTCCAGGCTTTATAGAAACAGATATGACTGCATCGCTTTCAGACAAGGCAAAAGAGGCAATGACAAGCCAGATACCATTAGGTCGCGCAGGAAAACCTGAAGATGTGGCGGCAGTAGTTGCTTTTCTGGCGTCTAAAAGCGCAGCATACCTTACCGGACAGGTAATTCACGTTAATGGTGGAATGTATATGTGAAAGGAGAAAGTTTAAATGTCAGTTGAAGATAAAGTAAAAAAGATAATAGCGGAAAAACTCAGTGTTGACCTTAATGAAGTTGTACCGGAAGCGTCTTTTGTTGATGATCTTGGCGCAGATTCTTTAGATCTTGTTGAATTGATAATGTCAATGGAAGAGGAATTCGATATCGATATTGACGATGAGGATGCGGAGAAGATGCTTTCAGTTAAAGATGCCATGGACTATATAAAAAAACATTAAGAGAGGCTGTGTTCCGTGAACGGTTACCTGTTTTAATGGCTTTAAGGAGGATTCGTTTGGATAGAAGAGTAGTTGTTACCGGTCTTGGGCTTATTACGCCGCTTGCTATAGGCGTACAGGAAACGTGGGCTGCGCTTTGTGCCGGGAAATCAGGAATAGCAGAGATAACCAGGTTCGATACCACCGGTTTTGATACTAAAATTGCCGGCGAGGTAAAGGATTTTCATCCGGATGATTTCCTTCCCAGAAAAGAAGCAAGACGTGTGCAGCCTTTTATTGCGTATGCTGTCGCAACGGCCCGCCTGGCTATAGAAAATTCCGGGCTTGTAATCGACAGTTCCAATGCAGACAGAGTGGGAGTTCTGACCGGCTGTGGTCTGGGTGGGCTTGGTATGATGGAAGAAACCAGCAGAATTGTCGATACAAAAGGTCCAAAGAGGGTTAGTCCTTTTTTTATCCCCATGATGATCGGCAATATGGCTCCTGGAATGATTGCGATTAGTTTTGGAGCCAAGGGGCCGAACTCTTCGGTTGCAACGGCATGTGCGGCAGGCACACATGCTGTTGGAGACGCATTTAAAATTATCAAGAGGGGCGCTGCAGATGCAATGATAACAGGGGGAGTGGAGGCGGTTGTCACGCCAACCTGTATTGCCGGCTTTAACGCTATGAAAGCGCTTTCCACCCGTAATGATGAACCTGAAAAAGCATCCCGCCCTTTTGATCGGGATCGAGATGGTTTTGTGGTTGGTGAAGGATGTGGAATTTTAATACTCGAATCTCTTGAAACAGCGCTTAACAGGGGCGCCGATATATACGCTGAAGTATGCGGATATGGTATGAGCGGAGACGGGTATCATATGACTTCTCCGCCACCTGATGGCGAAGGGGCGGCAAGATGTATGACCGCAGCCCTTGAAGACGCCGGGATCTCATATAAAGATGTCGATTACATAAATGCTCATGGCACCTCAACACAGTTAAATGATCTTTACGAAACCATGGCGATCAAAACTGTATTCAAGGATAAAGCTTGTCAGGTACCGATAAGTTCAACCAAATCCATGACCGGGCATCTCCTTGGCGGCTCTGGTGGAATTGAAGCGGCTTTCACCGTCCTGACAATTCGTGAAGGCATAATCCCGCCGACAATAAATTTTGATAATCCTGCCGAAGGATGCGATCTTGATTATGTTCCCAACGTTGCCCGCAAGGTAAAGGTAGAGATTGCCATGACCAATTCCTTTGGCTTTGGAGGGACAAATGCATCACTGATTCTAAAAAAATACATATGATTTTCGTTTGAGCCATTAAGCTGTTATTCTCTCTAAACCCTGCCTGGATTCCATCTATAGAAGATTTTTGACGAAACTGTCAAATTGCGATATAAGGATATAAAATGCGCGAAAACAAAACACAAATCGTAATCGGGAGTGATCATGCCGCTTATCAATTAAAGGAAAAAATCAAGGCATATCTTATTGAAAGCGGTATGGATGTTAAAGATGTTGGAACATACAGTGAGGATTCTGTTGATTATGCAGATTTTGGGATCAAGGTGTCAAAGATGGTTTCTGCCGGCGAATATGAACGCGGCATACTTTTTTGCGGTACCGGCCTTGGAATGTCCATGGTTGCCAACAAATTCCCACATGTCAGGGCAGGGCTTTGCAGCGGTTTATTTTCCGCCATCATGAGCAGGCGTCACAATGATTCCAACATACTGGTAATGGGAGGCCGTGTCATTGGCGAAGAGCTTGCCAAAGAAATAGTAAGAGTCTGGCTTGAAACACCCTTTGAGGGAGGACGGCATCAGTTGCGGATTGATAAATTCGACAGAATTGAGGAAATGATGTAATGATATTTTACAGCCGTTCACGGTTATCAGTTCACGGTTATCAGTTCACGGTTCACGGTTATCAGTTCACGGTTATCAGTTCACGGTTCACGGTTATCAGTTCACGGTTCACGGTTTTTTATTGAATTATGCAGCGCCTAAAGCATTTTAATCAGAAATACCAACCTTTGAATTAGTTTTTTGAATTTTTTCAGAAAACATTTTAACTTTACATGCAATAAAAACTTGAGTTTTCAGTTTAGCGTTAAGGCCTTTCGCCTTTATGTTTCAATCAACCGTAAACCGTAAACCGTGAACCGTAAATTCTTACCAAAGGAGAGGGATAGTTGGAAATAAAATATATTAAAAATGTCGATCCGGAAATTGCCGATGTTATTGCCAGAGAGATTGACAGGCAAAAAAACACCTTAGAGCTTATCGCTTCGGAAAATATTGCCAGCCAAGCGGTTATGGCTGCCCAGGGAAGTGTTTTAACCAATAAATATGCTGAAGGTTATCCAGACAAGCGTTATTATGGTGGATGTGAATATGTTGATGTTGCAGAGAAACTGGCGATTGACAGGGCAAAAGAATTGTTTAATGCCGCATATGCAAATGTGCAGCCCCATTCCGGTTCTCAGGCCAACATGGCTGTATATTTTGCCCTTTTAGATGTGGGTGATACTGTTCTTGGCATGAATCTTTCCCATGGCGGGCACCTGACACACGGAAGCCCTGTCAGTTTCTCAGGCAAATTTTATAATTTTGTTCACTATGGGGTTGGGGAGAAGACAGGAACCATCGACTATGATGAAGTTGCTTTATTAGCGGAAAAGCACAGGCCGAAGATGATTGTTGCCGGTGCAAGCGCATATCCGCGTATCATAGATTTTGAAGCTTTTGCCGGGATTGCCGCAGCGGTTGGAGCATATCTAATGGTTGATATGGCGCACATCGCAGGCTTGATAGCAGCAGGCGTTCATCCATCTCCCATACCATTTGCAGATGTTGTTACTTCTACAACCCACAAAACGTTAAGGGGACCTCGCGGGGGGTTGATTTTAGCAAAAACAGATTACAGCGCTAAATTAAACAGAGAAATATTTCCCGGGATACAAGGGGGGCCTCTCATGCATATAATCGCATCTAAGGCTGTTGCTTTCAAAGAGGCTTTAACTGAATCGTTTAAGACATACCAGATGAACGTTGTTAAAAATGCAAAGGCGCTTGCAGAGCATTTGATGAAAGAAGACATTAAGCTTACATCAGACGGCACAGACAATCATATGATGCTCGTAGATTTACAGAATCTTCATATTACCGGAAAGGATGCTGAAGAACACTTAGGACGCGCTGGAATCACAGTTAATAAGAATTCTATACCATTTGAGAAGTTAAGCCCTTTTATAACAAGCGGTATTCGTATCGGCACACCAGCAATAACCACAAGAGGGATGAAAGAGCTTGAAATGGAAGTTATAGCAAAACTTATTGTTGATGTTTTGAAAAATTTAAATGATGAAACCGTTATTAAAAACACAAGGGCAAAAGTGCTTGAGCTGTGCGAGGCTTTTCCTGTTTAATATGGGGCACAATATTATCATATGTTAAATAAAGGTGACCGTCCTTCATGGGAAACATATTTTATGGATATTGCGATGCTTGTGGCAAAACGTTCTACATGCCTCAGGCGGGCGGTTGGCGCTATTATCGTAAAGGACAAAAGAATACTTACCACCGGCTACAACGGGGCGCCGACCGGAATTAAGCACTGCATCGAAACAGGTTGTCTTCGTGAAAAATTGAATGTTGCATCCGGTGAAAGGCATGAGCTCTGCAGAGGCATCCACGCTGAGCAGAATGCTATTATTCAGGCCGCATTTCATGGCGTTTCTATAAAAGGCGCAGAACTTTTTTGTACGAATCAGCCCTGTTCCATATGTGCTAAAATGATTATCAATGCTGGAATAAAAAAAATTTATTACGGCGAGGGATATGCTGATCCCATGGCCACTGAAATGTTTAATGAAGCAGGCGTTGAAATGATTGATCTTGATACAGGCAAGGATGGAGGGGGTTTATGAAGTGTCCGTATTGCGGAGAAATTGACAACAAAGTTATTGATTCAAGGCCGGGTAAGGATGGAGATGCAATTCGCCGGCGCAGGGAATGCATTGTATGTGGCAGGCGGTTTACTACTTATGAGCATATTGAAGAAATGCCTGTTATGATCATTAAAAAGGATGAACGCCGTGAGGTCTTTAACAGCGAAAAGGTGCGCTCCGGCATACAAAGAGCCTGTGAAAAAAGAAATATAAGCATTAACGTTATCGATCAATTCATAGACGATCTGGAACGTGATCTCAAGGAAACGGGAGAAAAAGAAATTCCTTCCAGTATAATAGGCGAAAAGATTATGGCAAAGCTCCATGAAATTGATGATGTGGCATATGTAAGGTTTGCCTCGGTATACAGAGAATTTAAAGATGTTAATGACTTTGTTTCTGAGCTGAAAAACCTTTTGAGTACACAATGACAGCAATTGAACTTAGCGCACCTTCGGTGCGGAGATAAGTGCCTAAAGTGAGCTAAAGTATATTAAAGTGCCTAAAGTTAAGGAATGCGCCTTCGGCGCTGCCAGTTTTAATTTTTTTACCATACAACTTTGCTCACTTTATTTCCGGCTGAAGTTATAATCAAGCACTGAAGATCTATAGAACGCCGAAGGCGTACCACAACCTTAGGCATTTTAGGCACTTTTAGATGCTGGTATGATGGACGATAAATATTTCATGAAAATGGCGCTTGCTCTTGCAAAAAAAGGGCAGGGCTTTACATCTCCCAACCCCATGGTCGGCGCGGTAGTTGTAAATGACGGCAGGGTTGTTGGAAAGGGTTACCATAGATCTGTCGGAGAGGCTCATGCAGAAATTAATGCCATCAATGATGCCGGCATTGCTTCAAAGGGAGCGACACTATATGTTTCCCTTGAACCATGTAATCATACAGGACGGACTCCGCCATGCAGCATTGAAATTTGTAAAGCAGGTATAAATCGGGTCGTTATTGCCATGAATGATCCCAATCCTGATGTTAAAGGAGGGGGAATAGATTATATTCAAAGCCAGGGGATAGAGGTTACGTCAGGAGTTTGTGAAGAGGAAGCAAAAAGGCTGAATGAAGTCTTTATAAAATACGTTACAAAAAAATGTCCCTTTGTAATTGTTAAATGTGCGTCTACATTAGACGGTCGCATTGCAACAAGAACGGGCGATTCCAGGTGGATTTCAGGTGAAGAATCAAGGGCGTTTGTTCACAGGCTTCGCCATGCTGTTGATGGTATAATGGTCGGCATTAATACTGTAAAAAAGGATAACCCCGCTTTAACGACTCGTTTACAAGATATAAAGGGTCGTGATCCTGTAAGAATCATACTTGACACAAATCTTTCAATGCCGGAAGATGCTAAAGTATTGCGGATTGATTCTGATTCTGATACTGTTATAATAACAGGGGATTCTGTTTCAGAGGCCAAAAAGATTAAACTGGAAACTCAGGGCGCAAAGATTATCGAAGCTCCGGTAAAGGATAACCTGATCGATCTTGATGAGCTTATGAATAGTTTGGGGGCTCTGGGTATAATTAGTCTCCTGATAGAAGGTGGCAGCCGGGTTATTGCGTCAGCTCTGAGCGCAAAAATAGTTGACAAGGTTGTTTTTTTCTATGCTCCGAAAATTATGGGCGGAGATGACGGTGTTCCTGTTTGCAGGGGGCCGGGGCCGGATTTAATGGATGGATGTATACCGGTAAAAAATATAAATGTCCGGAGATTTGGCGATGATGTTATGATTGAAGGATATATTAAGGATTGATGATTGTAGATTGTTGATTGAAAAGATAGAGCACTTCGGTTCCTCAGCATAAACTCAGCGATTTCATCAATCATAAATCCAAAGGAAAGCCGTAAATGTTTACAGGGATAATAGAAGGTCTTGGAACAATTACAGCAATACGTCCATCTAATAGGGGCAAACGTTTAATCATAGATGCCGACTACCTGCTTGATCAGACTAAAACAGGTGATAGTATTGCGGTCAGCGGCACATGCCTGACAGTAGTTGTGGCAGGCGGAAAACGTTTTGAAGTTGATATTTCTCCGGAAACACTTGAAAAGACAACTTTTTGCAAGGCAAAAACTGGAGATCGGGTTAATCTTGAGCGAGCCCTTCGTCTTTCTGATCGTATTGACGGACACCTTGTTTCAGGGCATATAGATGGCGTTGGCTCTGTAAGACAGAGAAAAAAAACAGGCAATGCAACAATTGTTGTTATTGGTGTTCCGGAATTTTTATTACGTTATATGATAACAAAAGGCTCTGTTGCAGTTGATGGTATAAGCCTTACCATCAACAACCGTTCAATGGACTGTTTTGATGTAAGCATTATTCCTCATACGGAAAAGCTGACAACCATTGGCTTAAAAAAAGTCGGGGACCATGTTAACATCGAAACAGATATGATCGGAAAGTATATTGAAAATTTTATTGCGGAAAAACCCGCTGACAACATAAAAAAGGAAACCGGTCAGCCGTCTGTTGACATGCAGTTTCTGGCAGAAACCGGTTTTTTATAGAGATATGGAGATAATAAGAAAATGCCACTGATTACAATTGAAGATGCTATTAAGGATATAAGAGCCGGGCGTATGGTCATTCTCGCTGATGATGAGGATCGTGAAAATGAGGGTGACCTTATGATAGCTGCCGAGAAGGTTACGCCGGAGGCTGTCAACTTTATGGCAAAATATGGACGAGGGCTTGTATGTCTTTCAATGACAGGGGAAAAAATTGATGCCCTTGACCTTCCGCTGATGGTTGACCATAACACTTCGCAGTTCCATACCGGTTTTACCGTATCAATAGAGGCAAGGCTTGGAGTAACTACCGGAATTTCCGCTGCTGACCGTTCCACTACAATCCTGACAGCTACAGCCGACAGCGCCAAACCGGATGATCTTGTCAGGCCTGGACACATATTTCCTTTAAGAGCCAAGCGGGGTGGTGTTATGGTGCGTGCAGGCCAGACAGAAGGTTCGGTAGATCTTTCTCGTCTATCAGGTTTAAAACCTGCCGGAGTTATTTGCGAAATCATGGATGACGACGGGACTATGGCCAGAATGCCTTCTCTTGAGAAATTCAGCGAAAAACATGGCATTGGAATATGTACCATCGCAGACCTCATTGAATACCGTATGCGCACCGAATCATTTGTGAGCGCGGCAGCGGAAACGGTCATTCCCACAGCGCATGCAGGTGAATTCAAGGCTGTTGTGTATGAAAATGAAGTTGATGACCTGCTCCATATTGCCATGGTAAAGGGAACTATCGATCCGGACAAAACAGTCTTGGTCCGGGTGCATTCTGAATGCCTGACAGGCGATATATTCGGTTCTCTCAGATGCGACTGTGGAGGTCAGCTTCATAAGGCAATGGAAATGATTGAGAAGGAGGGGGCCGGAGTGCTCCTGTATATCAGGCAGGAGGGACGGGGCATAGGTCTTGTAAACAAGTTGAAAGCCTATGCTTTGCAGGATCAGGGTCTTGACACTGTCGAGGCAAACAATAAATTAGGGTTTAAAGCTGACCTGAGAAACTATGGCATAGGCGCCCAGATTCTTGTTGATCTTGGTGTAAGAAAAATGAGGCTGCTGACCAACAATCCAAAAAAAATGATCGGTCTTGAAGGGTATGGCTTAAGTATTGTTGAGCAGGTGCCTATTGAAATAACACCTAACGAGTTTAACCGGTCTTATCTTGAGTGCAAGAAACTTAAGATGGGGCATCTTTTGAATATTGATGCTACTCCGTAGAATGAGTGCCTAAAGTGAGCTAAAGTGCCTAAAATGCCTAAAATTGAGGAAAGCGCCTTCGGCGCTGCCGATTTTAATTTTCGTTCCCATGCTCCAGAGTGGGAATGCATACCACATAAACTATAGATTTTCAAATTGCCGGGAGGAGAACAAATGCCAAAAATTCTTGAAGGCGGGCTGATTGCCAAAGGTAAAAAATTCGCGCTGGTTGTAGGCCGTTTCAACGATTTTATCACAAACAGGCTTTTAGATGGCGCTGTAGATGCGCTGGCGCGTTCCGGCGCCAGGGATCAGGATATTGAAATTGTTAAGGTTCCCGGAGCCTTTGAAATACCGCTTATTGCAAAAAAGATGGCTGAAAAAGAAAAATATGATGCCATTGTATGCCTTGGAGCTGTTATTCGCGGAGCAACACCGCATTTTGATTATGTAAGCGCGGAAGTAACCAAGGGCATAGCTATGGTAAGCCTTGAATCAAAGATTCCGGTTATTTTTGGGATTGTGACAACCGATACTATTGAGCAGGCTATAGAGCGTGCTGGCACAAAAGCTGGCAATAAAGGTTGGAGCGCTGCAATGGCAGCCATAGAAATGGCCAACCTGATAGAAGTTGTCGATGGGAAGTAACTATGGTAAACCGGCGCAAGTCGCGGGAACTTGCCATGCAGGCTCTTTTTTATATGGATATGAGCAAGAGTGATTCAGAAGAGACAATAAAGCTGTTTTGTGATAATTTTATATTTTCAAAAGAAGCGTCTCTTTTTTTTCTTAAGCTGGTCAATGGTGTAATACATACAAGGCAGGATATTGACCCGATCATTGAACGCTTTTCCAGTAACTGGAAGATGAGCCGCATGTCCTGCGTGGACAGAAATATTATGAGAATTGCTGTTTATGAACTTCTTTTTTGCAGCGATATCCCATCAAAAGTATCGATGAATGAAGCTATTGATATAGGGAAAAAATTTGGCACCGAAGAATCCGGCGCATTTATTAATGGAATACTTGACAGCATTCATATCGCACTGGAAAAAGAAGAAATAAATATTGAGTTAGGGTTCGTTCAAAAATAAATTGGCAATTTTAAGTGTTGAGGCGCCCGGCTGGCAAGGCGCGAAAGCGCAGGAATATCAGGCATATTCCGAACTTTCGCAACGCAGCAAGGCGGGATGCATCGGCGCTTAAAATGTTAAGTTATTTTTGAGCGAGCCCTTAAAGCCAAACACAATAAATTAGAAGCAAAGGAGTTATGTTATGGAGATCAGAAAAATACTGTTAACCGAAGATGAGATGCCTCGCCAATGGTATAATGTCCTTTCAGACATCAAGATGAATCCGCCTTTGGGTCCCGATGGAAAACCGGTAAGTCCTGAAGCTCTTGCGCCTGTTTTCCCCATGAATTTAATTGAACAGGAGGTAAGTTCAGAAAGGTGGATAGATATCCCGGAAGAAGTGCTAAGTGTTTATAACATCTGGCGTCCAACACCCCTGGTAAGGGCGTTATCTCTGGAAAAAGCGCTTGGCACACCCGCAAAGATATATTTTAAAAATGAAGGTGTAAGCCCTCCGGGAAGCCATAAACCAAACACCGCTGTAGCCCAGGCGTATTACAACAAGGAGTTTGGAATTAAAAGAATAACCACGGAAACCGGCGCAGGGCAATGGGGAAGCGCGCTGGCCTTTGCCTGTTCCCAGTTTGGAATTGAATGCAAAGTCTTTATGGTTAGAATAAGTTTTGATCAGAAACCGTATCGTAAATCCATGATGGCTGCATGGGGCAGTAATTGCGTAGCGAGTCCCAGCACAGAGACCAAAGCCGGTCGGGATGCGCTGGAAAGGGATCCTGATACACCCGGAAGCCTGGGAATCGCCATCAGTGAAGCTATTGAAGCAACGGTTACTGATGAAACCGGCCAAACACGCTATGCGCTTGGAAGCGTTCTCAACCATGTTCTGATGCACCAGACAATTATTGGTCTTGAAGCCAAAAAGCAGATGGAAAAAATCGGCGAGTACCCTGATGTAATAATCGGATGCGCCGGCGGGGGAAGCAATTTTTCAGGTCTATCCCTTCCGTTTGTATCTGACAAGTTAAACGGTAAACAAATCGAAATCTATCCTGTAGAACCCTCAGCCTGTCCAACGATTACACGGGCTCCATTTGTCTATGACCATGGCGACACAGCAGGATATACCCCGCTTCTTCCCATGCACAGCCTTGGACATAGTTTCGTACCCGCCCCCATTCATGCCGGCGGGCTTAGATATCATGGCATGGCTCCAATTGTAAGCCAGCTTGTAAGTGAAGGAATTATGGAATCTAAAACCGTTACTCAGCTCGAAGCATATAAAGCAGGTGTGCTTTTTGCGAGAACCGAAGGAATGATACCAGCACCTGAAACCGATCATGCTATTGCATCTGTAATCAACGAGGCAAATAAAGCAAAAGAAGAAGGAAAGGAAAAAGTAATTCTTTTTAACTGGAGCGGACACGGGTTGCTCGATCTTGCAGCTTATGACAAATATTTTTCAGGAGAAATGAAGGATTATATCCTGAGCGACGAAGAAATGCTGAAATCGGAAGAAGTATTTGCAAATTATCCCAAGCCCGCATTGTTGAAAAGCCGCTAAAGTTGTTATCATAACAGTAAATTAACGCCCCCGCTGTTTTCTGCGGGGGCGGCATCAAACCATAATCAATGGATACTTCGAAAGACAAGCTTGAACGACGATGCCCCAGACTTGGAGGGGCGGTATCGTTTAGATACTGCATGCTAAATGGGGATAACAGCCTTCCGTGCTGGAAAATTTTTGATTGCTGGTGGGAAACCTTTGATGTATCAGCATATTTGAAACAAAATCTTTCTGAAGATCAATTTAACACAATTGTTAATTCAAAGCCCAAACCAAAAATTACAAGTCTTATTGATCTTATTGAGCAGGCTAAAAGTCGAGTTGTCGAGTAGGAAATTGGTCGAGTGGGAATCATTCAATATCTCGATAGTATAGGATAGATGAGTAAAAAGTGCCTAAAGTGAGCTAAAGTATATTAAAGTGTCTAAAGTTAATGAATGCGCCTTCGGCGCTGCCAATTTTATTTTTTTTTACCATGCAACTTTGCTCACTTTGTTTCTACCTGCCACGACGGGCGCGAGCACGGCTGGTCTGAAGCTATAACCAAACCCTGAATATCTATAACACGCCAAAGGCGTACCACAACTTTAGGCATTTTAGGCACTTTAGCTCACTTTAGGCACTTATGCCCGCACCGAAGGTACGCTAACTTGACTACTTGACCATTATCAAGATGTTGGGCACAAGAGGAGTTAACCGTCGATGATTATTAAAAAGCTGACAGTCGGGCCGATTATGGCCAACTGCTTTATTTTAGGATGTGAAAAGACAAAAGAGGCTGTGGTGATCGATCCCGGAGATGAAGCGGATAGAATTCTCTGGTCGCTTTCAGAATTGGGCCTGACAGTAAAATATATTATAAACACTCATGGTCATTTTGACCATGTGGGTGGCAACAAAGAAATGAAGGAGGCAACAGGCGCGGATATATTAATTAACTCTCTTGATGCGCCAATGTTGAGTCAACTTTCATCTGCAGCCGCCTCATTCGGGCTTTCAGTAAATAATTCACCCCCTCCTGATCAGACCCTTGAAGATGGTGATACAATATCTTTTGGGACCATTACGTTAAAAGTAATTCACACTCCAGGCCATTCGCAGGGCGGCATAGCGCTTTTTACCGATGGAAACATGTTTGTTGGAGACACTCTTTTTGCAGGTTCAATCGGGCGATCAGACCTGCCTGGTGGAGATTTGCACACTCTGATATCCAGCATAAAAAATAAACTTTTTGTGCTGGACGATGATGTTAAAGTTTTTCCGGGTCATGGCCCCGAGACAACTATCGGACAGGAAAAACGCACGAATCCGTATGTGCGGCAAGAACGGTAAGTTCACTTGCCGGAAGGGTGACCCGATGACGTCCAAAGCGGAAAATCTTCACCTTTTTGATCAGGGCGACATATGAAATATTACCCCCTTGAAACTACGCCTGTGAATAGGGCATGGGCCGAACTCCCTGATGACCTCTTTATGAGCCTTGGTTGGATATCCTTTGTGCTTGGCGAATCCAAATTCCGGATAATCGATATGATATCTTTCCATCAGCCTGTCTCTGGTTACCTTTGCAATAATTGAAGCAGCAGCAATGGAGATGCTAAGAGAATCACCCATGACAATCGGTTCCTGTGGCAGGTTTGAAGATATTCTGAATTTGCCGTCGATAAGAAGATAATCCGGCTGAGGTTTAAGATTTTCAACCGATATTACCATGGAAAGGAGCGCTGCCTGCAGGATGTTGATACGGTCGATTTCTGTTGAGTCAACTATTCCGATACCTATGGAAACCGCATGCTCGTAGATCATTTCGTACAGATATGACCGTTTTTTGGGTGTTAATTTCTTTGAATCGCATATTCCGGGGACAGGGAGAGCAGCGGGCAGTATAACTGCCGCAGAAACAACAGGTCCGGCCAGGGGCCCCCGGCCGGCTTCGTCAATACCGGCAATTTTGGAAAAGCCTTTTGCAATTTTTTTTGTTTCAAAGGACCATAGGTTTGTTACCATGAAAAAATTACCTGCCACACGTAGAACGGGTGGTTTGATGAAGACCGTTCGAAGGGGTCTAAAAGCATAGCGATTCCTGCAGATTACAATCCAAAACGCTTTACTCTGCCGTTCAATATTCTCGCCGGGGAGATCAAACCTTTTAGGGTCACACGGGCGGATCCAGCGGTTTAATTAACTGCAATTATACATAACGGCGTTCCTTTATCCTTGCTGCCTTGCCTCTTAGTTTGCGTAGATAATAGATTTTTGCACGACGAACACGGCCTTTAGATATTACTTCGATTTTGTCGATAAGGGGAGAATGCATCTGGAATATACGCTCAACCCCTATGCCGTACGATACTTTTCGTACAGTGAATGTGGCCATGGTTTTGCCTCTGCGTTTGCTTATAACAACTCCCTGAAAAGCCTGAATACGCTCCTTCTCACCTTCCTTTATCTTTACATAGACTTTAACGGTATCTCCTGAAGCAAAATTCGGCATATCAAGCCGCATCATTTCTTTTTCTAACTGTTTTATTGTCTGCATAATAATATCCTCATTAATAATTCCCCATCAATCTATCCAATATAATAGCTGCGGCAGATCGAACCGACAGGTGATTGTAGCCTGTATTACCCTTAACCGGCTCAAGTATCAAGTCGGCACCGGTAATAAAATCTTCCGATAGCCCCCATGCTGTGCCAAAAACCAATAGATAGGGCTTACCGTTTTTAAGCATTTCACGAAACTTCCCAAAATTTATGCTGCGATGACTATTCCTTGCGCAAGTAACAACGATCTTTGGTGAACCTTCACCATTTTTGCGGATGTTGTCAATAACCTCATCCAGAGAATTTTTTATTCTGATCAACTCAAGGGCTTCACCTCTTTTTGGGTTATATATTGAACCCGGTCCCTTGAGCCAATGTGAAACAATTTTTTCAACAAGTTCTTTTTGATCCAAAAGCGGAGTAACCACATAAAATGACCGCACACCATAGGTTTTTGCAGTCCTTGATATATCGTGCAAATCAAGGTTGGTTACGGCAGAAGCTATTGTGCTGCCGTTTTTATTAACTACCGGATAATGAGTCAGGGCTATATAAAGATTGGGAGTGTATGATTCTTTCAATCTCGAGGCACCATTTTTCCAGTATGTCAACTTCCTGTCTGCTCAGAGCCCTTTTCCCCAGCAACGCTCTTTTTTTCAGAAAGGTGTTTATTAGCGATTTTTCAAGCCTCCACTTTTCGATTTCCTTATGGTTGCCCGACAATAAAACATCGGGGACGCTGGCTTCTTCAAAGGTTCTGGGCCTTGTATAATGCGGATGTTCTAAAAGACCGTTTGAAAATGAGTCTTTTTCCGCTGAATCAACACCGCCGAGCGCGTTAGGGGTAAGTCTTGTTACGGCATCAATTATAACCATGGCCGGCAACTCGCCTCCTGTCAGAACATAGTCGCCTATTGAGATTTCATCGTCTATGAGATCATAACAGATACGTTCATCTACACCTTCATAGCGACCGCAAACAAGGATAAGGCCGTCAAAGGATGTAAGTTCATGGGCAACCCTCTGATCAAAAACCCTGCCCTGTGGTGTCAGCAGAATTGTTTTTGAAGAAGGGGCTTTTTCTTTGGCCGCCCGGATAGCTCCTGCCAGAGGTTCCGGTTTCATGACCATACCACAGCCGCCGCCATAAGGCCTGTCATCGGTAATACGGTGCCTGCCTTCTGCAAAATCTCTAATATTTATCGTTGAAGCAGAAATTATATTCCGATCGATTGCCCGTTTGATAATTCCGTAATCCCACAACAGAGAAAACATTTCCGGGAAAATGGTCAAAACGGTAAAATTGATCATTTTGTAACAATTTAGTTCTTTCAAAAAGACTTCTTTGACAGGATTAACAGGATGTTCAGGATTAAAACATCAAAACTCATTTTGCAAATACTCCACAATGTCACGCAAGACGGGTTTTCCGTATGTATTTACTTAAAAAAATCTTGTTTATCATGTTATCCTGTCTGATTTTTTCCAAAGGTACTTGCCTTATAATCCTTCAGGCAAATCAACCCGCATCATTTTTTGTTTCAAATTGATTTCTAAAACCACTGATTCAATACCGGGAACAAGTATTTCTTTATCCCCGTTTTTTACCACATATACATCATTGCTACCTGTAGGGATTATCGATTCAACACGACCCATGTAATTCCCATCAATTGAATAAACAGAAAGACCGATAATATCTGACCAGTAATAAGACCCATCATTAAGCTCAGGAAGTATTGACTTGTCAATGAAAAGCTCTGATCCAATAAGCGTTTCCGCCATGGTGCGGTTAGTTATTTCTTCAAAGAACAAAAGAATGTTGCCAGTATGGAGTTTCGCCCATTTTATTGTATAAGTTACGGTCTGGCCTTTTGTGTCGCTTACCCGAATTAATCTGCCCGGCTTGTAAACGGACAAAGACTCGACATAAGAACAGACCTTGAAGGCGCCCTTTAAACTATGAGCTCCGACGATCTTACCGATAAGGATAAAACCGTTTTTCTTCACAATATCATTCTATAATTTCAAGGACAGTGCGTTTTTTTATCTTGGCAGAAGCAGCGCTTAATATGGTTCGCATTGCCCGTGCGGTTCTGCCCTGCTTCCCGATGACCTTTCCGAGGTCCTCTTTTGCAACTTTAAGTTCTAATACTGAGGTTTGATTACCCTCTACCTCTGAAACCTCTACCTGCTCCGAATTATCAACCAGTGCCTGTGCAATATATTTTATCAGATCTTTCATAGCTCCGTCTCCTTTGTTCAGCGTTGAGAGTTAGGAATAAATTATGCAGGCTTTGCTAATAAACCTTCTTTTTTCAAAAGACTTCTGACAGTGTCGGTAGGAATAGCTCCTTTATCTATCCAGTATGTGATTCTTTCTCCCTTTAATGAAACACCAGCAGGATCAAGCAGGGGGTTATATGTGCCGACAGTTTCAAGAAATCTGCCGTCCCTGGGGTTTTCGCTGTCTGCCACAACGATTCTGTAACAGGGTTTTTTCTTTGAGCCGTATCTTGCTAATCTGATTTTTACTGACATCTTTTTCTCCTTAAAATGGCAGCATGCTCCGGCTAATTCCGCGCATACCGCCTTTGCTAAACTTCTTAATCATTTTCATAACCTGAGTGTAATTTTTTAACAATTGGTTAATGTCCTGTACACTGGTTCCGCTTCCTTTTGCAATCCTTTTCCGGCGTTTTCCGTTTATTATGGTATATTGACGCCGTTCTTGAGGCGTCATTGAATTTATCATAGCTTCGATTTTGACAAACTCTTTCTTGTCAACCTTTAAATTTTTTATTTGTTTACTTTTGCCGATACCGGGAATCATGCTTATAAGATCATTCAATGAACCCATCTTACGTATCTGGACCATCTGATCACGAAAATCGTCTAAAGTAAATTGATTTTGTTTAAGCTTCTTTTGAAGTTCGGCAGCTTTTTTTTCGTCAACCATGGACTGGGCTTTTTCAATAATCGTCAGGACATCTCCCATACCAAGTATTTGTGACGACATCCTGTCCGGATGAAAAATTTCCAGATCATTCAACTTTTCGCCAATGCCGATAAATTTTATCGGTTTTCCTGTTATTGATTTTATGGAAATGGCTGCTCCGCCACGTGCGTCGCCATCCATTTTTGATAAGACAACACCGCCTATATCGAGGGCTTTATCAAACGCATTGGCAATATTTACAGCATCCTGGCCCGTCATAGCATCGGCTACAAGCAGTATGTCGGAAGGTTGTGCTGTGTCCTTTATACGGCAAAGTTCGGTCATTAACTCTTCGTCAATATGCAAACGCCCCGCAGTATCGATAAGCAGAGTATCACATCCTTCTTGATGAGCGGAAATTCTTGCTTCCTGACAAATTTGAACAGGATCCATTCCCGCGCTTGACGGAAATACAGGCACAGACAATTGCTGGCCTAATTTTGTTAGCTGTTCAATGGCTGCCGGGCGATAAACGTCTGCCGGAACCAGGTAAGGTTTTTTGCCTTTTTTTCTCAATAAAACAGAGAGTTTACCCGCAGTTGTCGTTTTTCCGGATCCCTGCAGGCCAACCAGCATAATAGATACCGGAGGTGAACCCGAAAGGCACAGGTCTTCATTGCTGGATCCCATAAGCAGGGTCAACTCATCATTAACTATTTTAATGAGTTGCTGACTTGGAGTAAGGCTCGCCATAACTTCCTGCCCAATGGCCCGTTCCTTTATATCGGCAATCAGTTTTTTTACAATTTTATAGTGGACATCGGCTTCAAGAAGAGCTATGCGGACTTCTTTTAAGCCCTCCTCAATATTTTTTTCCGTTAATTTTCCGTGCCCTTTAAGCTTTTTAAAAACCAGGCTAAGCTTATCGGTTAAATTATCAAACATAACGCTCCGATAAAATAAGATATTAAAAAACCTTGAATTTAATGGTAAAGTGATGTTATGTCAAGAAAAATATATAATATTCAGACATAATTTGCCTACGTTAAGCGGTTAGCTCTTATTGTTTCGGGTGGTTACCAACGATTCGATTTTCACCCGTCGGGTGAAATGTTATTATTTTAGGATCGTCTCCCGATTAGTTGTAGTTAATTACGGCAAAACAAGTGGGTTATCTTCCTTCTCCAACTAACTTGGAGAAGAACCTTATTTAATAACTCAAGTTTCGCACCCTTTAATTTAACCCTTACCGTCTTGGCATTAATAGAAATCAAGGGTGCGAAACTTGAGTAATAACATCTTGACATAGTTTAATTAAAAGCTAATGGCTAATCGCTCATTTCAGGTTATACCTAAAACTTAAAACACAAGGATTGGTTTGATGAAAACAGATAAAATTCTTTTGGACCATGGAAGTGGAGGAAAAATATCACACAGACTGACCGCTGATATCATGCTTCCCATATTTAACAATTCTATTCTTTCACAGCTTGATGACGGCGCTATATTCGATCTCGAAGGAAAGCGTTTTGCATTTTCAACAGATACTTATGTGGTTGACCCAATTTTTTTCCCTGGAGGAAATATAGGAGATCTGGCGATAAATGGAACAGTGAACGATATTGCCATGTGCGGAGCGGTTCCGCTATATTTAAGCGCAGGTTTAATTATTGAAGAGGGTTTTCCCATATCGGACTTGAAGATTATAATTAAAGATATGGGCGTTGCAGCAGATATAGCCGGCGTAAAGGTTGTGACCGGAGATACAAAGGTTGTCCCCAAAGGAGCAGCAGATAAGATCTTTATTAATACATCGGGGATTGGATTAATACCGGAACATGTTAATATCGCCAGCCATAATGCCCGTGTGGGTGATAAAATCATTCTTAGCGGGAGCATTGCCGATCACGGCGTTACTGTTTTGACCCAGAGAGAGGGAATGACCTTTTCTTCAACAATTATAAGTGATACCGCTTCCTTAAACCATATGGTTAATTCTATGCTTTCTGTAAGCAGTAATGTCCATGTGTTGCGGGATCCGACCCGTGGTGGAGTTGGGACCGCTTTGAATGAAATCGCTATGAGTTCAGAAGTCGGAATAAGAATCTATGAAGAAAAATTGCCGGTCAGGGATGAGGTGGCGGGGATCTGTGAGTTGTTGGGTTTTGATCCCCTCTATATCGCAAATGAAGGAAAGCTTATTGCTTTTGTTGGCCAGGATGATGCAAAAGATGTCCTGTCAGCCATGAAAGAGGATAAACACGGTAAAGATGCATCTATTATTGGAGAGGTTGTTTCAGATTTGCCCGGCAAGGTATTCATGCAAACCCGTATTGGCGGCAGCAGAATTGTAGATATGCTTACCGGAGAACAGCTACCGAGGATCTGTTAGAATGTTACGAAAAATAATAAAATCAAGTAGTTTGATTGTATGTATTTTATGCATAGCCGGATCAGCGCCGGCCAAAGAGATGCTGATTTCAGGAAAAACAATGGGCACAACCTATAATATAAAGGTTGTTGCCGGTCATGTACAAAATTTGGCAATGCTCGAAGATAAGATCAATAAACGGCTTGACGAGATAAATCAGAGCATGTCGACATTTATAAAAGACAGTGAAATCAGCAGGTTTAATGGTTTGAGCAATGTCGGAGATAAATTTTATGCTTCAGATGATTTTTTTCATGTTATGACGGTTGCGGAAAGTCTGTATAAACTAACAGACGGGGCGTGGGATGGTACTGTAATGCCGCTTGAAAAGATGTGGGGTTTTAATAGAAGGCGGCAAAAAAGGGTTATCCCCAAAAAGGAAGAAATAGACAGGCTTTTACCTGATATAGGTTTTTGTCATATTGAAATATCTGAAAACAGATATCTTGTAAAAAGAAAAACCCGCATATCTGTTGACCTTGCTTCTATTGCAAAAGGGTATGCTGTTGATCAGATCGCAGATCTTATTAAAAAAGATGGAATAAATAGTTTTCTTGTTGAGATCGGTGGCGAGGTTTATGCGGCAGGCTTCAGAAATGACGGCAAAAACTGGAAAGTCGGTATCAACAGGCCTCAAAAAGACTCTTCTTTTGATCATGTATATAAGGTGGTAAAGTTACATGACAGGGCGCTTGCGACGAGCGGTGATTATAGAAATTTTTTTGAAATTGATGGAAAGAGATATTCCCATATTTTAAACCCAGCGACCGGACATCCTGTTTCAAACGGCGTTATAAGTGTTTCAATTGTCGCGGATACATGTATGTTTGCTGATGGGCTTGCAACTGCGGTTATGGTTATGGGCGCCATGAAAGGGCTTGAACTGATTAACAGTCTCAACAGTGTTGAAGGCCTTATAGTTGTTAAGGGTAAAAATGGCGCTTTCATCGATTATTTTTCAAAAGGATTTAGTAAGCGTTCACGGAAGGTTGAAATTGGAAAATAGAAATTGGAAATTTGGCCTTCATGCTTTTGTAGTTGATGAACGCATTCAATTTTGGGCCGGGTTTTTCAACTATTGCTTTGTATTCTGTATCGTTTGACTTGTTTCATCCCTGCCTGTGCGTGCCGGCACGCAGACAGGTTACCCAAATTTCTAATTTCAAGTTTCAAGCCGTGAACGGCTATGTAATACTTTAGCCGTTTTAAAATTAGTTATGGCTTTTGCGTATCTCGCTTCCGAACAATCTATTTGACACTTATAGGTAAATAAGTTAATAATTTTAGTTTAATTCTACATTGTGTAAGGATCAGAGGATTACGGATATTTCATGATATGAACAAAACGAGTGATATTATACAGCGCCGAAGAGAGAAACTTGCTGACCTAATAAGCAATAATGTTAATCTGTTCCCGAACGATTTTGTTGTTTCAAATACAATCAGGGATATAAATGATGCAATAGAAAAATCGCCGGATACAATCACACAGGATGACCCTGTTTTTATTGTTGCCGGACGTATGATGGCTGTAAACAGATTCGGCAAGGCATCATTTATCAGATTTAAAGATCGAACAGGGCAGCTCCAGGCATATATTCAGAAAGACAGGGTTGGCGACAAAGCTTACAGCCTTTTTAAACATCTGGATATTGGGGATTTTATTCGCATAAAAGGGGGAATGTTTAAAACAAAGACAGGCGAATGGACCATACTGGCTAATGAATTAAATCTTGTTTCCAAGGCTATCAGACCTCTTCCGGAAAAGTTTCACGGGCTCAAAGATCCTGAAAAACGTTATCGCCAGCGCTATCTTGATCTAATAATGAATCAGGATACGCGAGATATATTCCTGAAACGGAGCAGGACAATTCAGGGAATACGAACATTTTTTCTTGAGCGTGATTTTCTTGAAGTAGAAACTCCCATGATGCAGCCGGTGCCTGGAGGCGCTGAAGCCACCCCGTTTAAAACTTATCACAATGCTCTTGGGATGGATCTTTTTTTACGTATTGCTCCTGAACTTTACTTAAAACGTCTCGTTGTAGGCGGGTTTGAGAAGGTTTTTGAGATTAACAGGAATTTCAGGAATGAGGGTGTTTCGACCCGGCATAACCCCGAATTTACCATGCTTGAATTTTATCAGACATATTCAACCTATATTGACCTGATGAATTTGACTGAAGAAATGTTCAGAGACATAGCAAAACAGGTTGCCGGTTCTGATATAATTACATATCAGGGAAACAAAATTGATTTTGGAAGCAGTTGGCGCCGGATGACTCTTTTTGCAGCGCTTGAGAAGTTTGCAGGAATTGATTCAAACTTGATTAACGACAAAAACAGGCTTCTGGAATTTGCATCTTCAAAGGGAATCAATATTGCAAAAAAAAGCGGCATGAAGACTATTCGTCTTGGCAAGATTATTACCAAGCTGTTTGATGTGCTGGTGGAACCTAAATTAATACAACCAACATTTATTACCGGATATCCTGTAGAGGTTTCACCTCTTTCCAGAAAAAGCGACAGCGAGCCTTCACTTACGGATCGTTTTGAGCTTTTCATTGCCGGGCATGAAATTGCCAACGGATTTTCTGAGATAAATGATCCCGATGATCAGAAAGAGCGTTTTTTGCAACAGGTGGCAGACAGGGAAGCAGGCGATGAAGAAGCCCATTGCATGGATGAAGATTACATTAAAACATTGGAGTATGGCATGCCTCCAACCGCCGGTGAAGGAATAGGTATAGACAGGCTTGCCATGCTTCTTACCGATTCCGCTTCCATCCGTGAAGTTATCCTTTTCCCGCACATGAAACCCAGAGATTGATAAACCCATATGTCTTTTGAATTGTTCATAGGCGGCCGCTATCTCAGAGCCAGGCAGAAACAGGCTTTTATTTCATTAATTACCATTCTTTCTATAGCCGGCGTTACGATTGGAGTTATGGCTCTGATCATAGTGATTGCCGTTATGTCCGGCGCAGAGTCTGAATTCAGGTCGCGAATCCTTGGCGTTGAATCACATGTGGTATTAATGCGTCATGGCGGGGCATTTACCAATTATCGTCGGATACTTGAAGATGTAAAAAGTATAGATGGAGTTAAAAAAGCCGCCCCTTTTATATATGCCCAGATTATGCTTCGTTCGTCATCCAGAGTGTCTGGAGCAGCTTTAAGAGGAATAGACCCTGAATCAGAAGACCAGGAAATTGCAGGTATTGATAAAATTTTGCTGCAACAAAAATTGATGAGGAATCAGGGGAGAGATACAGAACATTTTATACCCGGAATCATTCTGGGCGGGCAGCTTGCCACAAACCTGGGCGCTATTGAAGGAGATATTATCTATCTGATATCACCGCGCGGCACTATTTCCCCGGTCGGGCACATGCCTGCAATGAAGCGGTTCAAGGTGACAGGGCTGTTTGAGTCCGGCATGTATGAATATGATGCATCGCTTGCTTACATACATTTAAAGGATGCTCAGGCTCTTATGCGTATCGGAGACTCTGTGACTGGGATAGGGATTCGGGTAAATGATGTCTTTCATGCAGATATTATTGCGAAGAAGATAACGTCGGCCCTGAACATTAAATATAAGAACCAGTCATATTGGGCCAGGGACTGGATGCAGATGAATTACAACCTTTTTTCTGCGCTAAAGCTTGAAAAAAAGGCTATGTTTATTATTTTGGCACTTATCGTTCTTGTTGCGGCATTTAACATCGCAAGTTCACTGATTATGATGGTGATGGGAAAGACCAGGGATATCGCCATATTAAAGGCTATGGGCGCTACGAATAAAAGCATAAGAAAAATCTTTATATTTAAAGGTATGGTTATCGGCGCAATCGGCACATTTTTTGGGGCCTGTCTTGGGCTGGCCGGATGCGCATTACTTAAACATTATAAGTTTATAGAGCTTCCCGGAGACATATATTATTTCACAACACTGCCTGTGCAGCTTGAACTGTTTGATGTTTTTATAATCGTTTCCGCCACTATGATAATCTGTTTTATAGCAACACTCTATCCGGCTGTTCAGGCGTCTAAACTTGATCCTGTTGAGGCGGTGCGCTATGGTTGATACGGAATATGACAAAGAAGCAGCGCCAAACAGTTTGATAGTTGTCAGAAATTTGAGCAAAGGTTTTGATAATAGCGACACCAGAATCGAAATTCTGAAAAATATAAATCTTGACTTGAATGCAGGAGAAACAGCGGCTGTTATCGGAGCATCCGGAATCGGCAAGTCCACCCTTCTCCATATCCTTGGCACTCTTGATCGGCCTGACAGCGGGACTTTTATATTTCAGGGAAAAGATGTTTTGCTTTTTGACAATAAAGAGCTGGCAAGATTTCGAAACGAATCTATCGGTTTTGTTTTTCAATTTCATCATCTTCTTCCAGAGTTCAGCGCGGTCGAAAACACAATGATGCCGGCGCTTATAAAAGGGCTGAGCAAAAAAAATGCACAAGAGGCTGCTGAGGAAATACTTGTCAGGGTCGGACTTAAGGACAGATTATATTACAGGGTAAATAAACTTTCCGGCGGTGAACAGCAGCGGGTTGCTCTTGCAAGAGCCCTTGTTCTGGAACCGGTTCTTCTGCTGGCAGATGAACCTACCGGTAATCTTGACCGGAAGAACAGCGCGCAGATTCATAATTTGCTTCTGGAGTTGAATAAAGAGCTTTCCATGACCCTTGTAGTGGTTACACATAACATGGAACTTGCATCTTATATGTCACGAAAATTGACAATAACCGAAGGACAGCTTGTGGAAATAAGCGGTGATTGAAGGATTGAGGTCTGTATGTTAAAACATTTAAGCATTCTCATAATCGCAATAATTTGCTATTTGCCGAACAATGCATATTCTCAGGAATCGGTTCGAATTGTTGTTTTGCCGTTCGAAATATACTCTCATGAGGATATCTCATATTTAGAAGATGAGATATCAGCGGTAATCGGAAAGCATCTTAAAGAGGATGGCGCAATTGTATTAGATTCGGAACCAATTCCTGTGTTACCTGATTCTACGGGGAAAGTCAGGGCTGTAAGCATAAATGAAATCCGGACACTTGGTATAAAGAATGGAGCTGACTATGTTATATGGGGAAGCTTGACATGGATAGGAAAAAAATACAGCCTGGATGCAAAGATGCTTGAATCTTTTGGAGAAAAACCGCCCAATATTTTTTTTGCTGAAGGAGAAAGTATAGAAAATCTGCCTGGATCAATCAAAGATATTGCCACAGATATCGGCATGAAGCTTTTTGAGAGGGAAAAGGTGGCTCAGGTGCTTGTTGCCGGCAATAAACGGATAGAGGCTGATGCCATTAAAAGAAAGATTACAACCGTGCCGGGCGATATCTATCTTGCGAAAAAGCTTGCAGATGACTTGAAGTCTGTATTTTCAATGGGATATTTCGATGATGTCAGGATCGAAGCTGAAAGCGGACCAAAAGGAAAGATACTTACATTTGTAGTTAAAGAAAAGTCGACTATAAGGGTAATCAGGATAAAAGGAAACAGAGTATTTGACGATGAAGATATCAAGGAAAGCTTAAATATCAGGACAGGTTCGATTCTGAATATATTCAAGATACGCGGTAATATTAAAAGGATAGGGCGGCTTTACAAGGATAAAAATTACCATAATGTAAAGGTTGCATACAATATCGGTCAGCTTCAACACAATCAGGCTGACCTGGAGTTTATCATTGAAGAGGGTGAAAAGCTTCGAATAAAAAGAATAACTTTTGAAGGCAACACTAATTATACTAATAAAAAGCTTAAAGGAATGATGAAGTTGTCTGAAAAGGGTTTCTTTTCCTGGCTGACATCATCCGGCGAACTGAACAGGGAAGATTTAAGCCAGGATGTTGCAAAACTTGCTGCTTTTTATCATAATAATGGTTATATCCAGGCCAGAATTAGTGATCCGCATATTGAATATAAGGACAATTGGATAGATATCACAATAAAAATATTTGAAGGGCCGCAATTCAAGGTCGGAAAAGTTGATATTTCAGGTGATCTGGTGCTGCCAAAAGAAGAATTGACAAAAAAACTCAAAATTATCAAAGAAAAGTTTTACAACCGTGAGGTTGTGCGAAACGATGTTCTTGTTCTTAATGATCTTTATTCTGATGAAGGGTATGCTTACGCAAATGTATCTCCCCGTATTGACCAGAATATGGACAAATTTTTAGTAAATATTACTTATGTTATCGATAAGGGCAAACAGGTCTATTTTGAAAAGATCATCATCCGCGGAAACACAAAGACAAGGGACAAGGTTGTTCGCCGCGAGCTTAAGGTCTATGAACAGGAACTTTACAGCGGGAAGCGATTAAAACGCGGGGTTCGCAACCTTTACCGGCTTGATTTTTTTGAAGATGTTAAGGTTAACACATCAAAGGGAAGCACCGAAGAGAAAATGATTCTGGAGATAGATGTTACTGAAAAGCCAACAGGTATTTTTAGTTTTGGGGGCGGGTACAGTAATGTCGAAGATGTTTTTGTCGTGACCTCCATTGCCCAGAAGAACCTTTTTGGGCGCGGCCAGACACTCAGGTTAAAAGCCCAGATGGGCGGCACGACAAATAAGTACACATTAAGTTTTACCGAACCATGGCTGTTTGATATTCCCTTATCAGCCGGTTTTGATATTTACAACTGGCAAACCGATTATGACACATACGATAAGGACAGTAAAGGCGCTGGTGTAAGGTTCAGTTATCCGGTTCTTGATTTTACACGCGCCTATTTGTCTTATGCATTCGATGTAGGTAATATAACAAATGTAAATCAAGTATATGCTTCCGACCTTGTCAAGGAGTCGGAAGGGGAAAATATCAAGAGCAGTATAACGACCGCTTTGAGGTATGATTCCAGAGACAGGATGTTTAATCCCACAGAAGGATCGGAACACAGTATATCCATACAATACGCCGGCATTGGAGGCGATATCGGTTTTACAAAATATGTGGGAAAAACAGGGTGGTATTTTCCTCTTTTTATGGACACAGTAGGATTTCTGCATGGCAAGGCAGGCTACGTAAATAAAATCTCAGGGAAAAAACTCTTTGATTATGACAGGTTTTATCTTGGAGGCATGAATTCATTGCGTGGCTTTGACTGGCGCGATATAAGCCCTGTAGATGAAAATGGCGACAAGATCGGAGGAGACAAGTTCGTTCACTTTAACGCTGAACTGCTTATACCTGTATTTAAAAAAGCAGGGCTTATCGGAGTTGTTTTTTATGATACAGGGAATGTATATGCACAGGGTGAAAATATGGATTTAGGCAATCTTCGTGAAAGTGCGGGATACGGTTTCAGGTGGTATTCTCCGCTTGGGCCCATCAGGCTTGAAAATGGATATATAATCAATCCTAAAGATGGAGAAAACAAAGGGGGAAGATGGGAATTTACAATGGGCACGGCTTTTTAGACGCATGGATCAGTGATCAGGGGTAGGGGATCTGCGCTCTGTGGTGAAAAACCGACTTTTTACGAAATGTGTTAAGTGTTAGGTGTTAAGAGTTTGATAAAACAGATAATTATTTTAACTTAACACCTAACACCTAACACCTAACACCTGATGAATTCAATTTTTTATGAATTTATCAATTTTTAAAGGGGGATAAAATGCGTATTGGGAAAACAGTTTTTTTTGCAGCAATTTTTTTCTTTGTTACAGTTACAGCTTTATATGCTGCTGATGTCGCCAAAATAGGCGTGGTAGATTTTCAGAGAATTCTTGAGACATCAAGCGCAGGCAAAACAGCTAAGGCTGAAATCGATAAACAGGGTAAGAAGATGGAGGCTGAACTAAAGAAAAAAGGGACGGCAATAGAAGAAATGCAAAAGAAGCTTGAGCGTGACGCTCTGGTTATGAGCAAAGAGATGCGGGATGAAAAACAAAGGGCGGTCAGAATAAAAATTAATGATATAAAAAATCTTCAGCAGAAATACATATCAGACTTCAAGCAGATTGAATCCAGACTTGTTACCCGCATTAAAAAGGATGTCTTTGAGCTTATTGAGGAAATAGGGAAAAAGGAAGGTTATCTTCTTATTGTTGAGAAGAGGGAAGCCGGTGTGTTGTATATGCCGAAAACCATAGATTTGACAGACAGGTTAATACAGCAGTATAATAAAAAGTATGCCAAAAAGGGCAACAAGTAAAAAAGACAATTCAGGCGCATATCAAATCGGCCTTGAGGAGCATATAATGTAACCGTTTACAGTTGTCAGTTTAGGGTTCACGGTTTTTTTATTGAATTATGCAGCGCCTAAAGCATTTTAATCAGAAATACCAATATTTGAATTTTTCAGAAAATATTTTAACTTCACATGCAATATAAACTTGAGTTCTCAGTTTAACATCAAGGCCTTTCGCCTTTATCTTTCAATCAACCGTTAACTGTGAACGGTTACAATATAATTATGGATATACCCCTTTCCAGGATAGCTGAAGTCGTTGAAGGCAAAATCAGGGGAGATAATCGTAAACATATCAGCGGAGCAGCTCCTTTTGAATCAGCCACACAAAATGATATAACATTTGCTGATAATGTTAAATGCCTGAAACAGATTGATGAAACAGGAGCGGGAGCGGTTATTGTTCCGCGCGATTTGCCGGAGTCTTCAAAAAATCTTGTAATAGTGGATAACACCCGGGTTGCTTTTGCCAGGGTCGTAACACTTTTTCATCCCCGCTCAAAACCGGCCTATTCCATTAGTTCCGATGGTATATGTTCAAGCGCATATATTGGCAAAAAATTTATTCGCGGCAAAGACATCTCAATTGCTCCTTTTGTTGTGATCCAGGATAATGTTGTTCTTGGTGATCGTGTAATTCTTCATCCCAATGTGGTGATTGGGGATAATGTGATAATAGGAAATGATGTTGAAATTTATCCCAATGTGACCATCCTCGAGCGCTGCAGGATAGGCAGCAGAGTAATAATTCATGCCGGCACGGTAATCGGAAGCGATGGTTTTGGTTTTGCTCCTGATGGTGAAAAATACTATAAAATTCCCCAGACAGGAATCGTCGAGATAGATGATGATGTGGAAATCGGCGCGGGGAATACAATTGACAGAGCTACCTTCGGCAAAACCTGGATTCGCAGGGGAGTTAAAACAGACAATCTGATTCATATTGCTCACAATGTAACAATTGGAGAAAACAGTGTGCTTGTCGCGCAGGTCGGAATATCGGGAAGCGTAACAATAGGGAAACATGCAATATTAGCCGGACAGGCAGGGGTTTCAGGACATCTTACAATAGGTGATGATGTGACGATCGGTCCACAGGCCGGAGTCACGGCATCTGTGCCGGATGGCGAAGTTGTTTCAGGTTCACCTGAGATGCCTCACCGTTTATGGCTTAGAGTGCAAAGAATTATTTATAGACTTCCTGAGCTGAAAAAGAAGCTTTCGGAAATTGAAAAAAGATTGAACAGGGTTGAGGAAAAGGGAGGAGCGGATTTTGATTTATAATATTCAGGAAATAATGCAATTTTTGCCACATCGGTATCCATTTATTCTTGTCGATCGAATAGAGGAACTGATTCCTGATAAAAAGATAGTTGCATTAAAAAATGTTACAATAAACGAGCCTTTTTTCCAGGGGCATTTCCCGGGAACTCCGATTATGCCGGGAGTGCTGATAGTGGAAGCAATGGCCCAGGCAGGCGGTGTGCTTGCTTCCGCATCTATGCCCAGGGAAAAGCAGGGCGCTCTCATATATTTTATGGGGATTGACAAGGTAAAATTTCGAAAACCGGTTGTGCCCGGAGATCAGCTTGTTATCGAGGTGCAAATCCTGAAACAGAGATTAAAGGCAATCAAGATGTCAGGGGTTGCTTTTGTTGATAAAAAGCTTGTGGCTGAAGCTGAATTAATGGCCAGTTTTGGAGATAAATAATGATACATTCAACCGCAATTATCAATCCTGAAGCCAGGATAGATTCTAATGTTAAAATCGGACCATATTCTGTTATCGGAAAGGATGTAAGTATCGGCTCCGGGACCGTAATCGGCCCTCATGTTGTTATTGATCCATATGTTACAATAGGCAAGGATTGCAACATATTTCAGTATGCCGCAATAGGCGCTATTCCTCAGGCGCTGAATTTTGAGGGTGAAAAGACTTTTGTTAAGATAGGGGATGGAACAATTATACGAGAGTTCGTTACAATCCACAGGGGAACAAAATCCGGCGGAGGCATGACAGAAGTGGGTGATAAAAATCTTCTCATGGCCTATACCCATATAGCCCATGACTGCAAGACCGGCAGGCATGTTGTTATGTCAAACAATGCCACACTTGCCGGGCACATAACCATAGGAAATTATGCCACAATAGGCGGACTTGTGGCTATTCACCAGTTTGTCAGGATTGGTGATTATGCGTTTGTGGGCGGAAAATCCGCAGTAGTAAAGGATGTCCCGCCATATATTATTGTTTCCGGCGACAGAGCGAAACTTCACGGTTTAAACACCGTGGGTCTTAAACGGAGCGGTTTTTCTAAAAACACTCTGTTATCGTTAAAAAAAGCCTATAGAATTATTTTCAGGATAGGACTTACTCTGAATGAAGCAATAGAAAGAGTAAAGGCAGATGTAGAACAGATTCCGGAGGTAGTCAGTCTGATCGAATTTATTAAATCGTCCCAGAGAGGAATTACGAGGTAGGAAATTTGGTCGAGTAGTCGAGTAGGGAAATGGTCGAGTGGTTATCATAACTCGAATAGTATAGGAATTTCCATTTTATGCCTAATAAATCCAGTACCATAGGATATAGGCGGATTTTTTTGAACGTCCAACATCGTTCATCTTTTAAGCCCGCCCGAAGGGCGCTAAGTTCACTACTCGACCACTCGACCACTCGACCAAATTATGCGGATAGGACTAATTGCAGGGAGCGGTCAGTTCCCAATAATTTTTGCAAAAGCAGCAAAATCTAAAGGATTAGTTGTTTGTGCGGCAGCTTATATGAATGAAGCCGATCCTGTATTGAAAGACCATGTTGATCTAATTGAGTGGCTTCATATAGGGCAGGTCAAGCGTCTGATTAATTTTTTTAAACAAAATAATATCAGTGAAGCCGTAATGCTTGGCGCTATAAAAAAAACAAGGATGTTTTCAGATGTCAGGCCTGACATGAAAGCCATTTCAATGATTGCAGGAATGAGGCATACTCATGATAATGGTATCTTAAGCGCCTTTGCAAGAATACTTGAAGAAGAAGGAATCAAGATACAGCCTTCAACATTCTTGCTTCCCGAACTTTTAGCACGGGAAGGATGCTGGACAAAACGAAGGCCTGGCAAATCTGAAAAGGCTGACATCAGACTTGGCTGGAATCTGGCAAAGGAGATTGGACGGCTTGATATAGGTCAATGCGTAGTGGTTGGCGGCGGCTCAATTCTGGCCGTAGAAGCCATAGAGGGAACAGATGCTACAATACTCAGAGGCGGAAAACTGGGCAAAGGAAACGCTGTAGTTGTCAAGGTCTGTAAACCGAATCAGGATATTAGATTTGATATTCCCGCTGTTGGAGCTCAAACAATTAAGAGCATGTATCAAGCTGAAGCAAAGGCTATAGCAATTGAAGCGGGGAAAGCTGTTGTTTTTGACCGGCAGGAAATGATTGACATTGCAAATAAGCATGGCATTTCAATTGTGGCGTTAGCCGATGCGGATGGTCTTTAACCAAACAATAAAAAGTGCCTAAAATGCCTAAAGTTGTGGTACGCTTTCGGTGAGCTATAGATTTTCAGGGCTTGGTTATAAGTTCAGACCCGCGTGCTCGTGTCCATCGCGGCAAGTAGAAACAAAGTAAGCAAAGTTATATGGTGAAAAAATTAAAATTGGCAGCGCCAAAGGCGCATTCCTTAACTTTAGGCACTTATGTCCGCACCGAAGGTGCGCTACTTCACATTACATGGCAAAATTAATGAATAAAAAACTAAGAGTTGGTGTTATCGGTTCAGGTTATCTTGGAAAATTTCATGCTGAAAAATATGCGCGCATGAACGAGATAGATCTTGCGGGTATTGTCGATACAAATATATCCGTGGCCAGCGCTGTTGCGGAAAGGTTTCATACTAAAGCGTATAAAAGCCATAAGGAACTTTTTGAGAAAGTGGATGCCGTGAGTATTGTTGTGCCCACACCATCACATTTTGCCATAAGCAAAGATTTTCTGGAAAATGATGTTGACGTTCTCATTGAAAAGCCAATGACCACAACCCTTAAAGAGGCCGATGAACTGATTCGGATTGCGGAATCAAGAGGGCTTATTATACAGGTGGGGCATCTTGAACGTTTTAACCCGGCTGTTATCGCTTTGCAGGATGTTGTTAAAAAACCGATGTTCATTGAATCACACAGATTGAGTCTTTTTCACGAACGCGGCGCAGACGTGAGCGTAGTGCTTGACCTTATGATTCATGATATCGATATTATTTTGAACTTTGTGTGCTCGGACATTAAGAGCATTCATGCGGCGGGCGTTCCTGTTATTTCAAAACATGTCGATATTGCAAATGCACGTCTTGAATTTGAAAGCGGATGTATTGCTAATGTGACAGCAAGCAGAATTTCTACTAAACAGGAGAGAAAGATCAGGCTGTTTCAAAAAGATGCATATATTTCCGTTGATTTTGCAAATCAAGATATTACCGTTATTAATCAAAACGGCGATGGTGAAATCGGACCCATACCTGGTATGGGAATTAAAAGACTTAGTTTTACAGATAGTGACCACCTGTGGGATGAATTAGTATCGTTTGTAAAATCGGCAATCAGTCGTGAAGTTCCCAAGGTCACAGGTCAGATGGGGCGAAATGCCTTAAAGACAGCCTTAAGCATTATGGATCAGATAAAAAAAAACAGCAGCCGTTTATTGAGTAAATAATCGTGTTTTTTTAGCCGTTTACTGCTTGAAACTTGATAGTATAGGAATTTCCATTTTATGCCTAATGAATTCGGTATCATAGGATATAGGTGATTTTTTTTGAACGTCGAACGTCCAACGTCGAACATCGAATGATGAAATCGCTTCGCTCTGCCGGTTTATAAATTGGCAGAATACCTTATTCAAAATTCGATGTTCGACGTTCATCTTTTAAGCCCACCCGAAGGGCGCTAAGTTCAAAACAGTGAACTGTAAACAGTTACAACTAATGATATGAACCAGCTTATTAAACAAAAATGTATCATGATCATAGCTGGTGAAGCTTCAGGCGATATTCACGGATCGAATCTTGTAAGGGCTATGCATGAAAAAAATGGAGCTTTTTTTTTCTGCGGCATAGGAGGACAGGCGCTAAAACATGCGGGAGTCAGGGTTCTAATCGACGCAGAAGAGCTTGCTGTTGTTGGTATAAGCGAAGTTTTTTTAAAACTGCCTGCTATTTTCAGAGGGCTAACTGCCGCAAAACAGATTCTTAAAGGGCTTAGGCCTGACCTTCTTATACTCATAGATTACCCCGACTTTAATCTTCGCGTTGCCGCAACCGCAAAAAAACTTGGTATTCCGGTGCTTTACTATATCAGTCCCCAGGTCTGGGCATGGAGATCGAGCCGTGTAAATAAAATAGAAAAGCTAATAAATCGCATGGCTGTTATTTTGCCTTTTGAGGAGGAATTTTATAGAAAGCATAATGTTCCTGTAACATTTGTCGGTCATCCCCTGCTCGACCACAATTCTGCGGAGCATATAATTGGTAACAGAAAAGATCTTGAGTCAGATGTAATTGGTTTATTGCCTGGTTCCAGAGACGGAGAGGTTGGCCGGCATCTTCCTGTAATGCTTGAAGCGGCATTTATTATAACAGGCCGGATTAAAAAAATTAAATTTATTATTTCCGTTGCTCCTTCTGTAAAAAGAAAACAGATAGAAGAGATAATTAAAAAACATAATGGATCCGCTGATTTTGAGCTTGTTACAGAAAGTGTCGCCGAGGTTTGCAGTCAATGCAGTTTTGTTATTGCCGCATCAGGCACGGTTACCCTGGAAGTGGCGATTACCGGCACCCCGATGATAATTATATACAAGGTATCTCCGTTAAGTTATTGGCTGGGTAAAATCATGATAAGTGTAAAAAATATCGGTCTTGTAAACCTTATTGCTGGCAGGGAAATTGTTCCGGAACTCTTGCAGAGTAAAGCATGCCCGGAGAATATTGCAGATACAGCGGTTGCAATGTTAAATGACCCTCCAGGCCTTGAAAGACTGAGCAATGAACTCCATGGAATAAGAGATTTGCTTGGCGGGCCCGGAGCTTCAGAACGTGTTGCCGACATAGCCTTAAGTATGCTGTAATGGAAGCGCCTAAAATGCCTAAAGTGAACTAAAGTGCCTAAAGTTATGGTATACCTTTGGCGTGCTGATTAATAACGCAAGGCCACCTGGCTTTTGGGGTAGTCTCTACAAAACAGTGCGGGGCAATGATTTTAAATAGTGACATAATATTAAAAGATGAACGTCCAACATCGAATTTCGAATAAGGAAAGCGCCTTCGGCGCTGCCAATTCTATGTGAATTAATGGAGCGAAGCGACTCCTTAAACTTTAGGCACTTTAATATACTTTAGCTCACTTTAGGCACTTTTTTGTTATGCACTTGAAGAAAAAAAACAGAATTTCCGAAATCAAGTGGAATCTTGTCGGTATCTTCGGCAAGCTGTTAATCGATCTGCTTTTCAGCACGATGAAGATAGAACAGGAAGGCTTTGAAAAAGTAAAACCGATTATTTTATCAAGAAAATGCATACTTGCGGTATGGCATTCAAGGATACTCCTTGTCGATTATCTGAGCAAGGGGCTGGATGGAGCTGCTATGGTCAGCAAATCTGCAGACGGCGAAATTGCTGCAAGGATAATTCAGCGGCAAGGTCATAAAGCTATAAGGGGATCCACAAAAAATGGAGGTCTGCAAGCCCTGGCAAAGCTGATAAAATATGTTAATGAGAAAAAGAAACTTTGTTTGATTGTTCCGGATGGCCCCCAGGGGCCAAGATACAAGGCCCATCCTGGAATAATTATTCTGGCAAAAAAGACAGGATACCCCATTTTGCCGATAAGTTTTAGCGCAAGAAAAATCAAGGTTTTTGCAAGCTGGGACCGTTTTATTCTTCCCTATCCATTTACAAAATGCAGGGCAGTGTGTGGCAGCCCTGTGTATGTGCCGAAGGATGCCGATACTGACGAAGGAAAAAGATGCCTGCTCCGCCTTGAAAAGGAGCTTTGCAGCATCACACTTGATGCTGACAGATATTTTGGCCATAATATACTTGAAGTGCCTAAAGTGAGCTAAAGCGCCTAAAGTTAAGGAATGCGCTTTCAGCGCTGCCAATTTTAACTGAAGCGCTTAAAGTCCGATCTGGTGCTATGCGACAGGCTGACTTGTTTACCATGTTTAAGGAGTTTGCAGAGGCCAACGACCTTGGGTTATCAATTAGCACGCCTAAGGCGTACCACAACTTTAGGTACTTTAGCTCACTTCGTTTCTAACTTGATTATGAGAAAAAAAATATTACCTACTATAAAAGACAGACATAAACGTTTGCTGGCGCTTGTCAAAGAACACAGGTTCAAACTTTTTCTTGCAATGCTGTGCATGATGGTAATTGCTGCCGCAACATCTGCCACGGCATTTTTGGTAAAACCTGCTCTTGATGATATTTTTTTTAATAAAGACAGCAGGATGCTTGTATTGATTCCTATTGTCGTTATTCTGATATATTTTCTACGCGGACTTGGAATGTATTCTCAGGATTACCTTATGAATTATGTCGGAGAAAGTATCATCAGGCAGCTCAGAGACAGTCTTTACGATCATATTCAGGATCTTCCGATTTCCTTTTTTCATAAAGAAAAAACCGGAGTCTTAATGTCACGGATTACCAATGATGTTAATGTGATTAAGACTATGGTATCCACCGCGGTTACAGGGTCATTGAAAGACGGTTTTACGATGGTTGGCTTAACAATAGTGATATTCTATCGTGACTGGAAAATGGCTCTGCTTGCATTTATAGTTTTGCCGATAGCCTTTATACCTGTTGTGGAATTCGGAAGACGGGTGCGCAGAATAAGCACCGGTTGCCAGGAATCCATGGCAAATATGAATTCTTTTTTGCATGAAACCTTTTCGGGCAACAAGATTGTAAAAGCCTTTGGGATGGAGTCATACGAAAAAAAGCGTTTTCATGAGAAGTCTTTCAATCTTTTTAAACTTGAAATGAAGTCTGTGATAGCCAGATCTTTATCTTCGCCTATTATGGAGTTTCTTGGGGGATTAGGGATAGCTTTTATCATATGGTACGGCGGCTCAAAAGTTATTTCAGGCGCTTCTACACCAGGCACCTTTTTCTCGTTTATGGCTGCTGTCATCATGCTGTATGATCCTGTTAAAAAGTTGAGCGGTCTTAATAACGCTGTCCAGCAGGGATTAGCGGCTTCCGACAGAGTCTTTGACATCATAGAAAAAGAATCGGAAATTAAAGAGCATGCTAACCCTGTAAAACTTCGAACCGGACCTCACAGTGTAAGTTTCAGGAATGTTTTTTTTAAATATAATGATGTAATGATTTTAAAAGACATTAATCAGGAAGTAAAAAAAGGTGAAATCCTGGCGCTGGCAGGAATGAGCGGCGGCGGGAAAACATCCCTTGTTAATCTGATACCAAGGTTCTATGATGTCAGCAAGGGAGCGATTTTGATCGACGGAATCGATATAAGAAAAATTGCAATATCTTCTCTTCGCAAAGAGATAGCAATTGTTACTCAGGAACCGATACTTTTTAATGATACGGTAAGGAACAATATCGCCTACGGCAATAAGGATGCTTCTTATGAAGATATTGAGAATTCCGCCAGGGCAGCCTATGCATATGATTTCATCCAGGGTTTTCCAAATAAGTTTGAGACAACAATCGGAGAACTCGGATCTCGTCTCTCCGGTGGAGAAAAACAACGTATATGCATAGCCCGCGCGCTGCTAAAGGATGCTCCGATATTAATCCTTGATGAGGCTACATCTTCACTTGACACAGAGTCTGAAATGCTGGTGCAAAAAGCCCTTGAAAATTTGATGCGAGGGCGCACTACCTTTGTTATCGCACACAGGCTTTCAACAATCGATTATGCAGACAGGATTATAGTCGTCGTTGACGGGCATATAGTGGAAGAGGGAAAACAGGAGGAGCTTATCGCCAGGCAAGGAGAATATTACAAATTATACAGTATGCAGTTCAGCAATAATATGGATAAAGGCAACTATTTAGCCACAGATTTACACAGATGAACGCAGATCTCCTTCCTTAACAGGCTTTTATGAAAATCAACTCAATTATCAACAGGTATTTATTCAAAGAGATGATCCCGCCCTTTGTCATCAACCTGCTTTTCTTCACCTTTGTTTTTCTGTTGACCAGGATACTTGATATTACAAACATGATAGTAAACTACAGGATCAGCCTGTATGCTGTCTCGTTGATGCTGCTTTATTCAATTCCTCATTTCCTGGAATTTGTTATTCCCATGTCGGTCATGATGAGCGTTCTTCTTACCTTCCTTCGATTGTCCGGGGACAATGAAATAGTTGCCCTGAAAGCCGGAGGCATAAGTGTTTACGAGTTGCTTCCCTCTGTATTTTTGTTTTGCCTTATAGGATGTTTTCTTACAGGTTTCATGACTATTTATGGAAAGCCGTGGGGAAGGATGTCTTTTAAAACATTAACATATGAAGTAATTGCATCAAATATAGATATTGGACTGAAAGAAAGAACCTTTAATGATAAATTTAAGGATGTAATGCTTTATATGAACAAGATAGATTTAAAGAATAATTTATTAATAGATGTTTTTATTGAAGATCAAAGAGCTAAAAATGTTGTCAGCACTGTAGTGGCGCCGAAAGGTAAACTGTTAAGTGAACCAGACAGCCTTATTTTCCATTTGCAGCTCTATGACGGAAGTATAAATCAAGTTAACCTTAAGAACAGATCTGTACATTCTATTAATTTTGATACCTATGATATTAGTCTCGATCTTAAACAGACTGTTTCCACGGCAAAATCGCGACAAAAAGACGAAAAAGAGATGACTCTTTTCGAGCTGTTTCACTATTTAAAAGCTTCTGTCGCAAAAAACTCACAATATTATTCAGCGCTGATAGAATTTCACAAAAAGTTTTCAATTCCTTTTGCATGTTTTGCTCTTGGATTTCTGGCCGTTCCCCTTGGTATACAGTCCGAATCTACAAGGCGATCATCCGGTTTAGGGCTTGGCCTTATTTTCTTTCTGGCATACTATTTACTGCTGTCTGCAGGATGCGTTTTTGGAGAAGCAGGGAAATATCCGCCTGTTATCGGCATGTGGGTCCCAAATATTGTTATGGGGGGTATTGGGCTGTATCTTCTTGTTAGAACGGCAAATGAACGTCCGATAAAGATCGATTCAATTTTATATTTCTTAAAACAGAAACTTAAAAGATAATCACGAAAACACGAAATAAGAGCCGGAATCCAGTAACTGTTACCCAAATCTATTGAGAAGTTACTCTTTTTCGTGCTTTGCGGCGTACGCCTTGAAAAGAGACGTGATAGTTATTTTTATTATGCCTATAATATATAAATATTTAACCAAAGAGATTTTCAGATACTTTGCAATTATACTGGCAATGGTTGCCAGCATATATATTGCAGTCGATTTTTTTGAAAAAATAGATAATTTTATGGAAGCAGGCCTTTCCATTTCAAAGGTTTTTTCCTATCTGATATTCAAGACACCTTTTATAATTGCACAGATAATACCGGTTAGTATCCTGCTGGCTGTTCTAATTGTTTTCGGCCTGATGACAAAATACAATGAAATAGTTGCTTTGAAAAGCAGCGGCATAAGTATCTATTATATATTAAGGCCTGTCATTTTAATCGGCTTGATTGTCAGCGCTTTTCTTTTTTTCTTGTCAGAGATTATCGTCCCGATAACCATGGAACAGGCAAACAGGATATGGTTAAATGAGGTCAGAAAAGAATCGGCGGTAATATCAAAAGGGAAAAATATCTGGATTAAGGGCAACCGTTTGATAACCCATATCAAATACTATAATGCGATGAGCAGGACAATCTTCGGAATAACAACAAATCGTTTTGATGAAGATTTCAGGTTAATTAGAAGAGTTGATGCAAATAAAGGTATTTATAAGCAGGGGAAGTGGATCTTATATGATATTGTGGAACAGAATCTTAATAAATCAGATGGAAACTATATTATAAAGTTTCATAAAGAGATTGTCGAGAAGTTCGATTTTTTGCCGGATGATTTAAAAAGAGTAATTAAAAAGTCGGAAGAGATGAGTTTTAAAGAACTTCTTGCATATATTAAGAAGGTTGAAGCAGAAGGGTATGATGCTACAAGTTACAGGGTTGATCTTTACGCCAAGGTGGCGTTTCCATTTGTTTGTATAATCATGTGTATTGTAGGAACAGGTATCGCCGTAAAAGAAAAAAAACAGGAACGCCTTGCTCTAAGTATAGCTTATGGTATCGGCATAGTCTTTATGTATTGGATTTTTTATAGTTTTTGTGTATCGCTCGGATATGGAGAGATGCTGCCTCCGTTTTTTGCCGCCTGGACAGCAAACCTTGTTTTTTTATCTTTTGGCGTAATTACCTTATTGAATGCAGAATAGCTTCGCTTTGCTCCGCGATTGCCCCCCCCCCCAAAAAAAATGTCGCAATCCCTTCGTAAGTCAGGTCATATTTTCAACGTGGTGTTATTGGCGGATGTTGCCGGTTTCTTGACGATATAAACTTATGAACTGAGGAACGTCCCATAGATTCACCTTCCCCCAAGATCCTCAGCAATTTCTCGAAACTGTTCGAGAGCAGCTCCAAGGTCTTCGACGATTTCATGAGCAAGGATGCCGGGATCAGGGAGGTTTTCGGAATCTTCAAGGCTTTGGTCTTTGAGCCAGAAAATGTCGAGGCTTGCTTTGTCACGGTTAATAATTTCATCATAGTCGTACGCGCGCCATCTGCCTGCAAAACTGTCATTTTGCGCAGACGAGCCTGCTTGCAATCTTTCGGCTTGCTTAGGCAGGGCTTCCTCCATATCCTCAGACCATGTTGCCTTTCTTTTGTGTCTATTGGCCGGATTATAACATTTAACAAAATCATTCAAGTCTTCTCGTTTTAAAGGGTTTGTTTTGAGTGTAAAATGCATATTTGTACGCAGGTCGTAGATCCAGAGCTTTTTTGTCCAGGGTTTTTCAGACGCGGGTTTTTTATCGAAGAATAGCACGTTTGCTTTTACGCCTTGCGCATAAAACAGGCCGGTTGGCAGACGAAGGAGTGTATGGAGATCGCATTCATGCAGGAGTTTTCTGCGGATGTTTTCTCCAGCCCCGCCTTCAAAAAGAACATTGTCAGGAACAACGATTGCTGCGCGGCCGTTCTGCTTGAGTAGTGTTTTGACATGCTGTACAAAGTTTAGCTGTTTGTTTGATGTTGTGGACCAGAAATCTTCTCTTTCAATAATATCTTTTTCTTTAGAAATTTGTCCTTTGCCATTAACAATGGTTGTGCTGCTTTTTTTGCCAAAGGGCGGATTAGTAAGGACTATGTTAAACCGGTCACCAGGATCAGCGGCAAGGGAATCTGAAACAAGAATGGGAAGATCTCCACCTGCCTGCCTCTTTTCATTCGGCGCAGGTGAATCGCTACCGATGCCATGAAGCATTAAATTCATAGCGCAAAGGCGGGCGGTGCTTTGAACCAGTTCCCAGCCTTTGAATGTTTTTTTCCTTCAGAGCTTTCTTGTCTGCCTTGGTCATGTTTTTGTTTTGATTAACTATGTAATCATGGGCAGCAAGGATAAACCCACCGGTTCCGCAGGCGGGGTCGCAAATTGATTCACCGGGTTTTGGATTCATTACGTCAATTATGGCGCGAATCAAGGGCCGAGGAGTAAAATATTGGCCGGCACCTGTTTTTGTGTCTTGAGCATTTTTTTCCAAAAGCCCTTCATAAGCATCGCCCTTAACATCTGCGCTCATGACAGACCAGTTTTCATTATCAATAAGATCAACAATCAAACGGCGCAGCTTGGCAGGGTCTTGAAATTTATTCTGGGACTTGTTAAAAATCAGTCCAAGCAGGCCTTTTTCATTTCCGAGGCCTTCCAAAACTTCACGATAATGTTTGAACAGCTCATCACCATCCCTTTTTATCAGGCTGGGCCAGTCATAATTTTTTGGGACAATGTTTTTTTGTTTACCTGCTCCGCCTGTCTGCGTTTTATCACGCACAGGCAGGAAGGCAGGCTGGTACGGCGGCTTTGTGCGCTCATCTGCCATTTTAAGAAACAGCAAATATGTCAACTGCTCAACATAATCGCCATAACTCATCCCGTCATCACGCAGGACATTACAGTAATTCCATAATTTTTGTACAATATCTGCCGGGCTCAAAATTTATCCTTTCATCAATCTCTATCAGCAACACTTTTTTTTGCTTTCCGGTTTTTATCTTCAATCTGTTTTACCATTTTATCAAAATCGCTTTGGAGTTGATCCTGTTCCAATCGCCTGCGGTCGCTGAATTTTTCATATTCGCTTTCTGCAAGCTCTTTTGCCTGCTGAGCGGTTATTTTTCCCACAGTTTCCAGAATATTGAGACGGTTAACCTGCAGGAAATCATCCAGGCGCCCGGCCCAATCCTTCATGTACATGGCCTGATGTCTTCTGGCCTGAAATTCCGCAAAGTCAAGATATTGGTTAATAATCAGGTTGAGATCACTGATTTCCTGTTCCGTCAGATAGTTTTTGGCAATGCCAATATCTCCTTTTCGTACAACCCAGCCTTTCCATGCTGTGAGCCCCATATTAGGTTTGTTTGCGTCAGCACGTTTGGAGATCAACTCCGCGGCTGTATGACCATGTATGGCCCAGTGCATTTTATTTTGAACTGAAGCAAAGAAATTCTGTGTTATCTCGGAATTCGGGTCGTAATCTATGCTGGTTGCGTAAATGTCTGTGATTTTTTGATAAAAGCGGCGTTCCGAAGCCCTGATATCCCGTATACGTTCAAGTAGCTCATCAAAATAATCAATCTGGCCGGGGTGTTTAAGCCGTTCATCATCTATCACAAAGCCCTTGATCAAATATTCCTTAAGGCGCTGTGTCGCCCAGATTCGAAACTGGATGCCGCGGTGAGAGCGGACTCGATAACCTACAGATAAAATAGTCTCAAGGTTATAAAAGTTTGTCTTGTAGGATTTACCGTCCGCAGCAGTTATTCGGAATTCCCTAATAACTGATTCCTTCTTTAATTCCAGATCGTTAAATATATTTTTTAAATGTTCGTTAATGGTGGGAACAGACACCTGAAACAACTCAGCCATTAATTTCTGGGTGAGCCAGACAGTCTCATCAATCAACTTAACATCAATACGAGTCTGTCCGTCTTTACTCTGATATATAAGTATGTCCGATTGTTTTTCAGGCAGATTGTCGGTCATATTATGATTTTCCTGTCCATTTTTTCATCATATCTTTTTTTTGAACTATCCGGAAATTCCGGATAGTTGCTTCGGGTTTAAGCTCTTTTCCCAAATTTCTTAAAACATTCAGGTAATGCTCAAACAGCTCATCACCATCTTTTTTATTCAGGCTCTGCCCATTCTCCTTTTGCCCTTCCTTTTCTTAGCTCCACAATTCTTGATATTTTTGGAAGCTCATATTCTGCCGTTTTTATCGAAAATTCATCTGATAACTCTTTTGCCAAAGTTGCTCCATCTGGAGCCAAGTCCCCGTCTGAGTTTTTAAAATTATGGCCAATTTCTGAACCAATAAATAAAACACAATCGCCTGACTCTAATGCATGCCGCAACCCAAGTGGTATACTTTTCATAGTCTCACCTTGAAGTATTTTTCTTGTCCCTCTCTAATTTATTTAAATCTATTTTTAATTAATATAATTTTTTAGAATCATGGAACTTTATGTAAATACCTATTAATGAATTTATTTGTACTGTATGCTTTCGGAGACTCTCTTCAGATTTAAGGCTTCCCAAAACCATCATGTTAATTCGTCAACAAAGGCATCCATAATTTACTTTAAACTACTTACCAAGAATTCATCATTTTCATCTTGTGCGACAAGTTTACCGGAAAAAGCTTTTTTTAGTATTGATTGACGGAGACGATTAGCACGAACCATATTCTGCTCAATATCAAACTCTATACCCTCAGCTATTGTAAGGCACCTTTCAATTTCATCAATTATTATATGTTGTTCTTCTTCAGGTGGAAGAGAAACTGCAACATCACTTAATATTGCTAAATTAATATTTTTTTGTGCTGTAGCAGGCGCATATCGTTCCAAGTCTTCTTTTGCTGTCCTTACAAAATATTCGATAAATCTAACATCAATATTTTTATTTTCAGGGATAAAACCAACAATACTATCCGGGAAGCATGCATCAAAACCAAGTAATGCGGTATCGGCAATATTCGCTGCAATAGTTATGCATAGTGTTTCTTTGGGCCAAAGTCGACTTTGCTTTAATCCTTCTTCAGAATATGTTTGCGAGTATTGTTTAATAATACCTGTCGCATGCCTTACATCTCCAGTCTGCACAAAAGGATAAGGCCCTCCATATAAAAAAGGCGCATTTCTTGGCCGATGCTTTGATTTGCCTCGATCTAACTCTCCAAGTTGAGGTAAATTGGCCCATACCCATCCATCCGGTAAAGCTGGCAATAAAGCTCCGTCAACTTGTGGAAGTTCTTTATACTTCTTTTTCCACTTATCATCCTTCGGCTCTTTCCCCTTGGCTTCCATTTTAACCAATTCTGTTTCTTCCCATTTTTTGCGACGTTCGGCTAAGATGCGTTCGAGAAGCTTGTCTGCGGGTTCAGCACCAGGATGGGCTTTACGCCAATCCTCTGTGAGCTTGCCTTCAACAGCGGCTTTGAGGACAGAGGCTTTGTATCGCTTGAGGTTAGCTTTTACGCGCTTGAGGTTTTCAACAGCTTCATCCAGGCGGGAAAATTGTTTTTCGATTTCTGCGACAATGCGTTTTTGTTCGTGTTCGGGCGCTAATAAAACAGGCAGGTTTTTTAAGATTCCACCAGATATTGCTTTAAACGTTGTGCCGGTTCCAAGAGACGCAACTGCTGCTTCAATACTTCTCAAATAATAGAGCAAATATTTATACGATACTCCGTCATTGGGCCTAATAGCAGCCAGGCCGCGACCAATACAGCATTTTGCTGGTGCTAGATTAGTCGGGCCTACAGGTGCTCGAACTGAGATTAAGACATCATTTTTTAATGCAGTTTTCTTTGGCTCCGTACACCACTTAACAGCTTGTGGATAAGCTGGTCCAAATTCAGTTTTGCCCTGGAAAAACGGTAATCCCTCCTCATTAGTGTTATACGAACTGGAAGCTGGTGACTGCCCTAAAATAACAGTTGATAAATTCTCGATTCTTTCGACCTTCCAACCTTCAGGGAGCTCTTTTTTATTAATGCGTATGAGTTTCTTGTCCGTCACGCCGCCAACGCCTCATTCAATTCATCTAAAATATCATTCAATTCATCCCCAAACAACTGATACACTTTTCCAATGCCGCCCTCCTGTGAAAAAGGCGCATATTCAAAGTCTTCAGTATCTATCGACAGGTTTCCTGCAATATGATCTCGGATCATCTCAAGCCAGTGAAGCTTTTCTTCATCAAACTCTTTTCCCTGCTGTGCCAGCCATGCCTTGAAATTTGCATCCACTTTTTCCGGGAATGGCACAAGTTCATTTTCCTGATCAAGTGCATAGCGAACGAGGGATACAAGATCTGTCATTATCCGCGCACCGCTGGCACCACGAACCTTTGATTTCTCAAGGGCCGCATAGGCTGCCCAGAGATTATCTTCTGTCCAGTGATGAGGTGGCTTATTGATGGTATCTGCAAGTTCTTTTATATTCTCAAATTTCAAGGGCGATTTGTACGGCTTGGAATAAAGAATCTGCAGGGCAGTAAGTTCATCTTTGTTATCCTCTATAAACTGCTTAAAGGACTCTATCATGCCTCTTGCCTTTTCCAGGGCTTCTGCACTGAAACCTGCTTCTATAACCTTATCGGGGCTGACATTATCAATAATCTGCTCGTTCTTTTTCTTTATCTCAAATAAAAGATTCCTTAAGTTTGGATTGTACAGAGGCTTTACCGCATTTTTTATCATGCTTTCCGCAGCTTGTTTAATATCTTCTTCAGTAGGCTCCTTCCTTTCTGCCTCGCTAAGCCTGGCACAGGCAAGTTCCACATGGTTGTCAGGATTAAGGGCAGTTACAAGATCAGATACAAGACCGCCCAGGCTCTTGCCCTCTGTAACTTCTATTACTTTTTCTGCGTCTTCTTCTGAAATATTTTTATTGATACGCGCAATACGGGAAGCCACTGAAGAAATAACATTTGGATCTGTGTTTCCAAGGCTTATTGCCTGGAGAAGTTTTTCAAAGGATACCGATTTTTTCCTGTCCATGGGTTTTGAGTCTGTCTTGTCCCGTTCGCATACGCCCACGGCATCCACAATAATATAATGATCCTTTGCATTGGCATCCGGCGTAACAGATTTTAGATCATCTTTATTTATAACTCGTACGCCCCGGCCCTTCATTTGCTCGAAATATCCGCGGGATTTTACACTGCGCATGAATATAACAACTTCAAGAGGTTTTATGTCCGTGCCTGTAGCTATCATGTCCACTGTAACGGCGATCCTGGGATTATAACTGTTTCTGAATTCTGCGATAAGATCTTCAGGCTTTTTGCCGGTTGTCTTGTAGGTAATCTTTTGGGCAAAAGCATTGCCTTTTGCAAATTCATCGCGCACAATTTTAACAATGTCTTCTGCATGGCTGTCATCCTTTGCAAAGATCAGAGTCTTTGGAACTTCGGTACGGCCGGGAAAAATATCTGTAAAGAGCTTGTCCCTAAACGTACTGACAACGGTGCGGATCTGGTCTGGCGCCACAACATCACGATCCAGCTTGCTTGCATCATATTCAAGATCTTCATCTAACTGTTCCCAGCGGATTTCTCTTGTTTCCCTGTCACGAACATCAATATAATAGCCGGATTCCACATTTGAGCCCTGTTCTGTGATTTGTGTCCTGATACGGTAAACATCATAATTAACATTCACACCATCAGCCACAGCCTCCTCATGACCGTATTCCATAACAAGATTTTGATTAAAAAAACCAAAGGTCTGTTTGCTGGGCGTGGCAGTAAGGCCGATAATATACCCATCAAAATAATCAAGCACTTGACGCCAGAGATTATAAATGGAGCGGTGACATTCATCTGTGATTATGAAGTCAAAGGTCTCAATGGGGATAGCCGGGTTGTATTCTATGGGCGGAACCTCATCATACACATTTTCAAGGCCCTGAACAGATACTTCCTCTTCAATTTTCGGAAGTTCTACTCCCCTGAGCATGGAGTAAAGACGCTGGATCGTACAGATGCAGACTCGGGCGGTTTTATCCAGATTGTTTGAAGTAAGGCGCTGAACAATATATTCTTCACTGAATTTATAGTTGTTATAGGGTGAAACATACTGCTGGAATTCCTTAAGTGTCTGTTTGCCCAAATTGCCCCGATCAACAAGAAACAGAACCCGACGTGCCTTTGCAAACTTGATAAGTCTGTAGATAAAATTGATGGCTGTAAATGTCTTGCCCGAACCTGTGGCCATCTGGATAAGGGCACGAGGCCGGTTTTCCGCAAGAGACTTTTCCAGATTTTTAATGGCTATGACTTGTGCGGGCCAGAGGCCATCTTCGATGAGTTCAGGCATATGCCTGAGCCGCAGGTTTAAAGTGGACGGTTTGCCATAAGGCATCGGCTTTTCTGAAGATTGTTTCAGAGGAACGCGTGTATCATCATTCAGCCACCCTTCAATCGTTTTCGGGCGATGAAAAGAAAAAACATTACGGGAGCGAGGATCAGGTTCAAGGTCATTTGCAAAACGGGTTTCAATACCTGTGGACTGATAACAGAAAGGAAGGGGGCGGCACCAGGCCGGAAGATCTGCAGGCAGGCCGGTTTTGTACTTGTCTGACTGGATTTCAACGCCGGTAAGGGTATTGCCGACTTTTTTTGCCTCAACAACACCTGCTGCCCTGCCATCCACATACAAAAGATAATCTGCAAAGCCATGGCCCTTATTTAAGGGAAACTCCCTGATTGCAACGCCTTTTTTTGCATGGATGCTGGCATTTTCAACATCCTGGACATCCCATCCAGACTGGTCTAGCATTTTATCGATGGTTTCCCGGGCTTTCTGTTCTGGTGTTTTTGTCATTTTATCTATTTGATAAATTAATTAGCTTAATAAACATCATGTGGTAAATATAGTCAGAATCTATGGGACGTTCCTCAGTTTATAAGTTTATATCGTCAAGAAGTAAATATTGATTTACTTTTGCGATTTTTTCATCGCCAATAGCCGTAGAATTCAGTATTTGTCTAATTTGTCGAGGATTTTTTTGTTTATCCCTGACATCATTTGTATTCTGTATTGCACTATGTGGGTTTTGCCTCCAGCCGTTTTCGTGCCGTTTTTAATGCCATTAAATGTATCATGATCATTTTTTCGCCTGGTTGTGCTTAACCCATTCTTTTCCCTTATCTGTAAGACGATATTTTTGTAAACGGCTTTTCGGTTTATCCGGAATTGTCATTTCAACAAGCCCGGCATCTAAAAGTGGATTCAAAACTTGGTGCGGTCAGAACGACCGGTGACGGCCATAAGATCCACTAACTTACTGGATTCATAGCAGTCATGTAAAATATTAACTTGGTGCCGACTTCACCTGTAACTTGTTCGGTGGCTGGTTCTTTTGCCAAAGGCAGGCGTATTTCAAAGGCCTTGCGTGAGCGGTCATTGTCGTACTCCGGCTCAGGATGTCCCAATACCTGCCATTGATTCAACACCATCCGCATTCCGGTGCCTGCCTGCTCACAGAGCCCTAATCGCCGAAATGCCGCATTCCATTCATGCCCATTAAGGAGTTTGATCAATTCGTCTTTTGTTATATTTCAAAAACCTCATTCAACAGCAAACGCCTTTCTTAAAAACCTATCCAAAACATCCGTCTTTATCTCACCATCCTGTTCCGGCCGCAGGTTAAACTTGTTCAGCCTCAAAAACCGGTAGCCGTAGCTTTCAAGCTCTATCTGACGGCTGATATCATAATCAAGGTATTCCTGGCTAAAATTATGTTTTGTTACTATATCCGGGTTTTTTGTATGGTATTCCACCCCATCATATTCCAGGATCAGGGCCTGCTCTTTGCCGCTTTTTGAAAAGGTCATGAGAAAGTCAACCCTGAAAACTTGAAGTTGTCGTCAAACATAAACAGCGCTGGAAAATGTTTCAGGTCTTTCTTTTGCGTTTAGGGCTCAAACTGCCATACGTTGCCCTTTTTTCCTTTACCACAAATCCAATCTTCTTCCGTGGTTTCGCAGGCGGCGTCATTAAAGCACGGATCGCGTCAAAAACAACTTTGAACTGCTCATCGTATTTTTGCTCTAAGGCACGGGGTAAAGCTGAGGAATGTTTTAGCCTTTCGAACCGGTCACAATTTGTGACCAGTTCACCCTTTTCTTTTTTGGTCAGTCGAAACATAAAATCCGGCGGGAATCGCCGTTCATTCCGTTTAACAGCCTGATTCAATGCTTTAGTTGGGACTTCATAAAGAACGGCCAAGTCAGCATCCAACATAACCTTTTGCCCTCGCATTAACAAGATAGCCTGTTCAATTCTCTCAACAGGAATCATAATCCCTTTTTTATCCATCAGTTATCCTCCATTTATTCTAAACTCTAAAAAGTCATATGTCTTTAGAGGATTGCTACACCCTTTTCTTTTAGAGATTTACATGCAAATTTTTTTGCCTTGTATAATCCTGGATATTCTATAGACAATCCAGTTATTGGGAAGATGCCCTTATTGCCTTTGTGCAGCTTATGGTAAAGATTCAACCGGTTTTTGACAAAAATTCTTAAGTCATCTTCCAGGGTTCTAAACTTTTTTAAGAAGTTTTTTAAAGTCCTTTTCAAACTCAGGAATTCGAGAAATTTTATTGAATATCTTTGTCATATTCTCTTACTGAATAAGAGGGGGTCCTATAGAAAACCGATTCATATTCAATAGTCCCCTGATTTTCTGTTGTCATCCATGGCACATCATTATGGGAATATTCGCTTATCTGTGAAGCATTCATATCAGAAAGCCTGTTTAAAATATCGTCAATAAGTTCAATTTCGTTTGCCTTGAATTCAGTCAGGTCTGCCTTTCTTACAGGTAGATATTTTGTTTGCGGATATTCAAAATATATGCTTTTAACCTTAATTATTTCTCCGGCATCAATCATTTTTTCTGTTATCTTTTTAAACTCCACAGGTGTCGGGCCATAGTGATTTTTTATATAAGTTGCACCAATCAACTGTTCCTCATATTTTTCGTAAAAATCGAAATCAATAAAATAGAGTATCTTATATAACACTGTTTCTCCGAGATCGGGTTTAGAACCCACTTTATTCAAAATATAGAGAAAAATTTCCCTGAATTTGTTAATATTCTTCTGCGGCACATTGATTCTTATCTGACTTTTTGCTTTCTCTTTCTTTTCACTCTTTTTTATAATTATTTTTGGCTCTTTTTTCAGGCCAACCAAATTTTCTACAGAAACATTAAAGATATCCGCTAATTTTAGCAGTTCATCAGCGGATATTTTTCTTTCTCCAAGCTCTATTTGAGATATTGTAGGACGTGAGAGGCATAATAGATTCGCAAGCTTTTGCTGGGTAATACCGTGCTGCTCTCTCATTTCCCTGATATTTCCACCAAGTTTTTTATTAATTTTAGTCATTTTTTTCTCCCTGATCGGTCTATTTTAAACTATCATAATATTGGTAAGATATTCTGTCAAGGAGATGTTATATTATCTTTCCGCAATATCCGGGATCTCAATACCGTGCTCATCAGTGATTACATGAACATTGCGATAGCTGAAATCTATGGATGCGGGATCGATGCCGTATTCATCAAGATATTTATAATATTGGCCGTTTCCTCCGCTGAAAAGCTCTGCAAAGATTTTTTCCTTCCCATCCCGCGTTGTAATTACATGAATCGCATCCACATGCCGACTGCTCTGGTGCAGCGCATACAGTGTTTCGGTTATGACCTGAGGGCTTAGTCCGGTCACAGCAAGCAATATATTCTTCATGGAGCCATCTCAGCATTGATTTTGCCCAGGCCGAACGAGGTCTGTTTCCCTAAATGCGTCTTTGAGCAGAACTCAATGAGAGGGATATATTCCTGGATGGTTCCTTCATAGGTTACTGAACCGATCAACCCGCCCATGAGCATGCTTTTGTCCTGGCGATGAGAATAACGCTTCCAGTCAAACCAGCTTAAATTTGTATCGACAATCCGGATTGTTTCAGCCCTTTTCACAAGCTCCCGGTAATCTAATGGAGGTTCGCCATCCCCGTAGCAGTTGAGGAGAGAAGAGCTTCTCCTGAGCATGGCTCTGACAAGAACATGAAACGGCAGATCAGCCTTGAAGCGATTTTCAAATTTTAGCCGGAGGGGTGTTTCAAGAATGAGTCTTAGACAAAAACCGCCTTTGGAACAATCTGCTGCCGCCGGAATGGATAATCTCTTCAGGGAGTCTATCGCATTCAGTTTCCGGTCGGCATCGGAATAGACGATCTGCTCCTTGTGTCTGACCTCTTTCAGGACAAATCGACCCCGCTTGCCGTCAATTTTTTTCCCAACGCCGATTTTGCCCATCTGATCAAAGGCATAAATGAAATAGGGGAGGCTGTTGTTTAATTCACCGAAAAGCAGGAGATTGAAATCAAAAGAGGCTCCTTTGCGAAATTCTGTTTCGGTTGTCAGCGGTGGCTCAATTACGAATGGATGCGGAGGCGAGACAATTCTTGAGCCTTCGGGCAGCTCCAGGGATTCTGAAGTTTCAAAGACCAGGGCATAGACACACCTTTGTTTCAGGAGACAGTTGGCGCACTCTTGTCTCTTTAAGGCGCATACAACCTTTTTCAGCGCCAGGCCGAATACTCCTCTAAAGGTTGATCCTTTATATGGCGGAAGGCTTGCGTTGGTTTCAAGACTACAAAAAAACCGATACTTTCCGTAAAGCATGATTGCTCCTTACATTGGTATAAATATCTTTATACATTTTAAATTGTTGCGCAAGCATTTTCTATTAGATATCGGTTGGGTTTGTAAAGAAAAGCAACCTTGCAATTAATTTAACCCTAAATGAGCCATTAAAATCATTTGGATTTAGATTAGGTCGCTGTTATCAACATTTTAGGCGTATTTAAAAGGTGATTATTTTCGTTCTTTTAGGGTTATAATGTTTTGCCGGCATGCTTTTTAAGGATGGTCATCAGAATAACCGCAACTGGCGCTATTATTCCGATTGCCTGTAAAAGGAGCTGTTACGGCGGCACAGCGATCCGGGTTAGAAGCAGGAAATCTGCCGATGTACATAATTCTGTGCATTCGTGCACATTTTCCCTTTAGTCCTTTAGTCGGCTTAAGCCGAAAATCAAACCTACTCACTTTGAGTGGGCAGTGGTTCAGTTATAATGCTTAGATGCAGGCAAAATTGCCTGAGAACCTTATTATTAGAGGAATTTAGAAAGCCATAACGCATTGACAGAAATGCTCTTTTTTGATAGTTTCCTGAAACAATAAAGTATTTGTAAACATTCGGGATGAAAAAGCCTTAAACCGCCCCGGCTGATGCTTGATGACCACAAAGAATATTTTTTAAACAACTAAAGTGTTACGTGTTTTCGTGCAGAATAAATGGTGTAAAGATTGATCTTTCTGTATAATATTTTGTTTTTTATTGCGATTGTCCTGGGTTTTCCCTTGATAATTCCGCTTGTGCTTGTATCTCACAAGAGGCGTAAAACAGTTCTCCAGAGACTGGGGATTAAGCGGCTTCCTGAAAATATAAGGAAAGACAGGTTTAACAGGCCTGAGAATAGACCCGTATGGGTTCATGCGCTTTCTGTTGGAGAGGTTCTTTCTTCTATTGAACTTGTTAAAGGCTTAAGGGCCGATTTAAATCGCCGGAATATAATTTTTTCAGTGTCTACAAAAACAGGATTTGAAATTGCAGGCAAACTATTAAAAAAACATGTAGATTCAATATTCTACTTTCCGTATGATTTTTTGATTTCTGTAAAACATATTGCAAGACATGTTGATCCATGCCTTGTTCTTATTGTTGAGTCAGATATATGGCCGAATTTTTTATCTGAAATGGAAAAGCGAGAAGTTCCGGTAATTCTTGTGAATGCAAGGCTTTCGGAAAGATCGTTTTCAGGATACGGTAAAATCCCGTTTTTTTCAAAGAGACTATTTTCTTTTTTTACAAAGATTTGTGTCCAATCCGGTGAAGACGCGCTTCGTTTCAGTCTTCTTGGTGTTCCGTCAAATAAAATCATAATAACAGGGAATATAAAATTTGACCAGGAATACGATTTAGCGCCGGAAACGGAAATAGAAAAATTGAAACAAATTATGCATATAAAGCCATACCAGAAGATTTTATTAGCAGGTAGTACACACAAGGGAGAGGAGGAGATTATTTGCGATGCTGTCGCAAAAGTAAAAAAGAGGCTTCCAGACATTTTCCTTATCATCACTCCGAGAGACCCGGAACGCGCAGGATCAGTATGCGAAATTTGCAAAGCTGCCGGTCTTTTTGCTGTTGCCATGTCAGATATTGAAAACATTGGGCCGGAGGCAAAGCTTAATGCAGAAATTGGTGCGATAATTGTTGATAAAATCGGGGTCTTAAGAAAATTTTATGCTTTGGCGGATATGGCTTTTATCGGGGGGAGTCTTGTTAAGAGCGGAGGACATAATCCGCTTGAACCTGCCGCATATTCAAAACCGGTTATGTTTGGTTACGATATGAGTGATTTTAGAGATATTGCGCATCTGCTTGTGGAATCAGGCGGGGCTGTCCGTGTACAGGACGCTGAAAGTATATATAGTGTTGTATCAAAGCTGTTGACTGATGATCAGAAAGCCGGAGAGATGGGGAAGAGGGCGCTGAAGGTATTTAATGCAAACAAAGGGGCTGTTGAAAAGACTTTGAATATAGTTGAAGATATCTTGTAATTGAATATTGTCGTTCAGTCGCCATTTGTTTCAATATTCGTAATACGTTGGCCATTTTAAAAATAGTTGTGGCTTACGCATCAGCGGTTTAAGGCTTTTTCATCCAGTCGATATCAATAATATTCAGGAAGGCAGTCCAATATTTATGATTTAGCTGCTTTCGGGGGACATGATAAAATTTTTGTGATATAAATCATAAATATTGGACTGCGACGAAAGGCTGTGCGCAATGATAAAGATATCTCCTTCCTGAAAAAACCTTAAACCGCTGATGCTTGAGGGTCGTAGCGAATATTTTTCAAAAAGTCTGTTTTTGTCAAGCGCCGCTCCAGTATAAAATTTAATCATATCTGAAGCTCATTACAGATAGCTACTCGATTACTCGACCAATGCCAAATGGATAATCAGGTGATAGACAAGATCAGGACAAAGATAGAAACAATTATGACGGGCAGTGAAAAAACAAGGTTTTTTTCTGTCGGGTCATTACTGTTTGCGTTGTCGCTTTGTTACGGCTGTGCAGTCAGATTAAGAGAAAACTGTTACAAGAAAGGGCTTTTAAGATCAAAAAAGCTGCCCTGTAAGATAATATCGATAGGGAACATAACCGTCGGCGGCACAGGAAAAACTCCAATGACTATTAAGGTGGCTGAAATAGTTAAGCGTCTTGGTTATAAAGTAGCGGTTATCAGCAGGGGATATAAAGGGAGACTGGAAAAAACCGGAGGGATCGTAAGCAACGGGAAGACAGTATTAATGGGGCCTGATAAAGCCGGCGACGAACCGTTTATGATAGCTTCAACATTAAAAGATATCCCGGTGGTTGTTTGGCAAAACCGGTTTGAGGCGGGCTGTCTAACAATGGATGAGTTTGATCCTGATGTCATTGTGCTTGATGACGCATTCCAGCGCTTAAGGTTGAAAAGAGATATTGACTTGGTGCTTTTAGATTGCAGGCATCCTTTTGGCAACAACCATCTGCTGCCAAGGGGTACATTAAGAGAGCCTGTCTCAGCTCTGTTGCGTGGGGATGCATTTATTATAACAAGATCTAATTATGCCGGCGATGCTATAATTGCAACATTTACAGATAAACTTAGAAAGTTAACACGCGGCAAACCTGTTTTCAGATCATGCCACATTCCAAATGTTTATAAGGCAGCAAAAGAAAAAAAAAGATCGATTCGTGGAAGCTTACAGGATATATTACCATGTAATCCCGAATACTTGAAAGAGCGAAAAGTGTTTGCTTTTTCCGGGCTGGCCGGAAATAGTGATTTCCGGCTTACTATCGAGAACCTTGGGTGTGATTTGATAGATTTTTTGGAATTTCCGGATCACCATAATTATTCGGACACAGACCTAAACAGGATATACAAAACATACCTTGAGTCAAAAGCTGATTTTCTTCTCACAACCGAAAAAGATTATGTCCGGATTGCTAACAGGATAACATGGCCGATTGACCTTGTAGTCGTAAATATCAAAGTCTCCTTTGGTGATGATGACGAAGCATTTAATGCTTTTATTGAAAAAAGACTTAGGGGATAGTTGACCACTAACCTAACACCTAACACTTTGCACTTAACACCTGATGAATTCGTTTTTTTGCGAATTCATCATATATTGAATTATTATGAAAAAAATAAGCATAGCGGTTATAGCAAAAAACGAGGCGGATCGGATCGGTCGTCTGTTTAAGAGCGTGGAGTTTGCTGATGAAGTAATTGTTGTTGATTCAGGAAGTACTGATGGTACTCAGGATGTCTGCAAGCAGTTCGGGGTAAAGGTGATTTTTAATAAGTGGCAAGGCTATGCAGCGCAAAAGCAGTTTGCGATGGAGCATACTGCGTCGGAATGGATACTCAATCTTGACGCTGATGAGGAGATATCAGATTCTCTTGCGGAAGAGATACAGCATGTTGTCAATAATGCCAGCCCTGACATATCCGCCTTTTCCATGCCGAGACTGTCCAGATATCTTGGCAGATGGATAAAGCACGGCGGATGGTACCCTGATCGGAAAGTGCGTCTTGTCCGAAGAGGAAAAGGAGCATGGAAAGGTGTATTGCACGAGCAGCTTGTGGTTGATGGAAAGACAGAACAGCTTTCAAAACCTATTCTCCACCATGTTTACCGCGGGATTTCAGATCATGTGGTAACTGTAAATAAATTTTCAGATGTTTACGCTGCTGAGCATGGTCCGGCAGGCGGATGGTTTGTCTTTGCCGGCGCAGTTCACGCTCTTGGCAAGTTCGCAGAATGTTATGTGTGGAAACTCGGTTTTTTAGACAGCATCCCCGGTCTTGTTATCGCCATGAATTCAGCATGGTATATCTTTCTTAAGCATGCAAAGGCATGGGAATCGGGTCTGCGTAATTAAAGCAGTATGTATTCACCGCAAAGCACACAGAGGTCACGGGGAAAAATCTTTTTTATTGTATAGAAAATTATAAAATAATGTTTTCTTTATTCGATTATTAAAACAATTTAAATAGCGAAGCGACATCATTATTGGACGTTCGATGTTGGACGTTCGTCTTTTAATTTCTTCTTATAGAAAATTTTCGTGTACTCTATGGTAAAAGTTTTTTTATAATTATGTCTAATTCACAGGTAATTTTATGCAAAATTATTATCGTACTGTTTAAGGTCTTAGGGCTTATTCCGCGTAAGATGGCATTTAAAGCAGGCAGTCTTATCGGGCAGATCCTTTTTTCAGTTGACAGGAAGCACAGAAATATAGCTCTGAATAATCTGACACGTGCTTTTGGTCATGAAAAAAGTTCTTATGAAATAAAAATACTTGCAAGGCGGGTTTTCAAGAATCTCGGTCAGATTATTTTTGATATCGGGTGGTCTTTGGGGCTTGAGAGCAGAGATTTTCAAAAGCACTTTAAGATCCAGGGATTGTCCAATTATAAAAATGCGTATGAAAAAGGCAGGGGTGTACTCTTTCTTACCGCTCACATGGGAAACTGGGAGCTTTTGTCGATAATTATGGCTATGGTCGGCTATCCGATTAGCGTTCTGTATCGGCCGCTTGATTTTTTTCCGCTGGATCGGTTCTTTGCTATGATAAGAGGTCGTTTTGGCGCAGAATTGATTCCCAGCGCCCAATCTATGCGCAAGATTTTGCGAACCCTGAAACACGGTAAAGTTGTTGGAATGTTAATGGATCAGAATGTTGATTGGCATGAAGGGGTTTTTATCGATTTTTTTGGTCATAGGGCATGCACAAACAAAGGTTTGGCGCTTTTGGCGCGTAGAACCGAAGCGCCCGTTGTTCCCGTTTTTTTAGTGCGTGAAAAATCAGGATTTATGGCCGAATTCGGATCGGAAATTCACTTGATAAAAACAGAAGATATCAGAAAGGATCTGGAAGCCAATACCCAGCAGTATAACAGGGTTATAGAAGATTTTATTCGTCGTTACCCTGATCAGTGGTTCTGGGTTCATCAACGCTGGAAAACAAAACCATACTGCCCATGGCCAAGGAAAAAATAGAACACGGACAGCACGCATTGTATAGCGAGACCTTTGCAAAACGCCCCCTTTTGCCCAATTACTGCGTCAGGCTCAAATTTTAAGCCTCGAAATACTCAATGTATTCCTACGTTTAAAATTTTCGCCTTTCCTGTCTGCGTGCGACGCACAGGCAGGCTTGTACTTGAACAAAATTGAACATTTTTCAAAGGTCTCATAGCTTGCCCTGGCTTTTTGTCCTTTTCTCGTGGAGTTCTCATTGCAACAAACCGGCACGATTTGCTCCAGCTCATAGTATGTTGAGAGTCTGAAAAATTACTGCATTTTCCGATTTTTTACGATCCCATCAATTTTGTTGCTTTTTTAAATTCATAGACCTTATTAGCAAGAATCGAGGCAAGATCGGGATTGTCAAGATTATCTTCGATGAGACGTTCAAAAGCGCTTCCGATTACTACTCCATCTGCAACAGCAGCAATAGCAGCCACATCATCAGCCGTGGAAATGCCGAAACCAACACAAATTGGCAGCTTTGTTGTTGAGCGAAGCAATTCGATTTTATCGTTTATATCCTCTGTGTCCAGGCCATCGCTTCCGGTAACCCCGGTTTTGGAAACAAGATATATAAATCCGGATGCAGACTGTGCAATTTGAGCCATCCGTTTTAGCGGAGTTGTTGGAGCCACTAATCGGATTAAGGCAACCTCATTGCCTGACCATTGTGAGGTCATTTCATCAGATTCCTCAGGCGGAAGATCGACCACCAGCACTCCATCAGCCCCTGCCGTTAGAGCGTCTTTGTAAAAAGCTTTGGCTCCGTATGCGTAAATAGGATTGTAATAACTGAAAAGGATAATCGGTATAGATGTCTCTTCCCGCAGCCTGCCGGTCATTTCAAGAACAGCTCTAAGATTTACTCCATCCTTTAAAGCCCTTGCCGACGACTGTTGAATTACAGGGCCGTCGGCAGTCGGATCTGAAAATGGAACTCCAAGCTCTAAAATATCCAGCCCGCTTTTGCACATGGCTGTAATTATATTTAAGGACCCGGAGATGTTCGGGTCTCCCGCGGTAATAAATCCAATTAGAGCCTTTTCTTTTTTTTGTTTGAGAGCTTCAAATGTATTATCAATGCGATTTGTCATCGTTTATGCTCCTTATCAAGTTATTATTAGCCACAGATCCACACGGACAAACACAGATTTTCATTATCATGTATGTGCCTATTAACAACCTGATGCGGCGGACAGTTAAATTTAATTGTCCGCTGCTTCAGGTTAATCTCATAATTGAGTTTTCAAATTTCTGGTACTATTTAAAATTATATGCGGAGACAATGTCCAGATCCTTATCGCCTCTTCCAGATAGATTTACTATAATAATTTCGTTTTGCGGCCTGCGTGCTGCTTCTGCCATGGCACAGGCAATAGCATGTGAACTTTCCAGGGCTGGAATAATTCCCTCCAGAACGCAAAGAAGCTTAAATGCTTCTAAGGCCTGATTATTATCTATGGAAACATATTGCACCCTGTTTAAATCCTTTAATAAAGAATGTTCAGGACCAACTCCTGGATAATCAAGCCCGGCTGCGATCGAATGGGCCTCCTGAATTTGGCCTTGCTCATCCTGAAGCATATATGATTTAGAGCCGTGAAGCACCCCAACAGTTCCTTGCCCAAGGGTTGCCGCATGTTTTCCGGTTTCAATGCCTTTACCGGCAGCTTCAACTCCAATCATTTCAACAGGATCGTTCATAAAAGCATAAAAAAGCCCCATGGCATTGCTTCCTCCACCAACGCAGGCGATCAGTACAGCAGGGAGCCCGCCGCTTTTTTTGAGAATCTGCTCCCGTGTTTCATTCCCGATTACTTTCTGAAACTCCCTGACCATTACAGGATAGGGGTGAGGTCCTGCAACCGATCCAATCACGTAAAAGGTATCACGAACCGCCCCCACCCAGAAGCGCATCGCCTCATTCATTGCATCCTTAAGGGTCATAGTTCCTGAAGTAACCGGAACCACTTCGGCGCCTAACAATTTCATGCGCTGAACATTGGGGGCCTGTCGATGGATGTCTTCCGTTCCCATAAAGATACGACACTCCATTCCAAAGAGAGCCGCCGCTGTTGCCGTTGCTACACCATGCTGTCCCGCGCCTGTTTCGGCAATAAGTTTAGTTTTGCCCATCCGCTTGGCAAGAAGCGCCTGGCCCAGGGTGTTGTTGATTTTATGGGCTCCGGTATGAGCCAGATCTTCCCGCTTCAGATAAATGTATGCTCCTTTAAGGTATTCGCTCAGCCTTTTTGCATAAAACAGAGGGGTGGGCCTGCCCACATAATCTTGCAATAATCTCTTGAATTCAAACTGAAAGGATGGATCAGGCACAATTTTATTGTAAGCCTCGTCCAGTTCCAGCAGGGCCGGCATCAGGGTTTCGCCGACATAACGCCCTCCATAAAGGCCGAAATGGCCTTTTGAATCAGGAAATTTATCTTGATTATCTTTGTTGTTAACCGTTTTGTTGGGACTCATTTAAAAATCCTCCTAATCTTTTTGCCAGGCTCTCTATTAAGTTTGCATCGTGCAAGAGCATCAATAAAGGATTTAACTTTGTGGGAATCCTTTCTTCCGGGGCTTGACTCAACGCCTGAACTTACATCCACGGCATCCGGCGCACTTTCAGTTACAGCGCGACAGATATTTTCCGGCGCAAGCCCTCCAGCCAGGATAAAAGGCTGTTGTTTGCCGAAATCGTATGCCTTTCCCCAATCCCATTGAAGCGCATTGCCGCCCGGGAGTGTGCCTTTGCCGCATTCCACAAGATATGCGGAGGCCTGATAATTTGCGGCCTTCTCAAGCGGTGGTCTGCCTTCGGCAAACAGGGCCTTAATCACCAGAATATTTTCTTGAACAAGCCGGCTGACAAGCTCAGGTGATTCCCTGCCGTGAAGTTGGACACAATCAAGACAACAATAATTTACTTTTTGCATTATGTTGTCAAATGTTTCATTCACAAACACACCTACTGTTTTTACCTTGTCTGATACAGCCATGCATATTTCTCTTGCCTGATCTTCAGTCACGTGTCTCGGGCTTTTAGAAAAAAAGACACATCCGATTGCATCAACGCCAAGCGACGCGCATTCCAATGCTTCTTCAACACGGGTAAAGCCGCATACCTTAACCTGAGGTTTATTGTCATTTTCCATTTTTTGTTTTAAGCTCATCATTGATAGAATCAATTTAATCTTTCACCACAGAAACTTTTTTGACAGGATTAACAAGATGTTCAGGATTAAAACATCAAAACTCATCCTGTAAATTCTCATCAAAATCCCTTACTTTGCGTTCACGCGGCGCAAGCGCCTGCGCTGCACGTGATTTCAACCCGCCCGCCATCGCGAGCTCAGGCGAGGTGGGCGGGCGTTCCGTTCACCAAAATTAACAATTAAACCTAAAAGCCATAACACATTCGGTTGTAAACTCTACATGCACAACCGATGATTTTTCAGTCGATTTTTTGTATTTTATTTGTACAACTTACTCAAGCTATGATTTTTTATGATTTACTGGATAGTTAGAGTAAAACTTAACCCAAGCTTGTTCACTTGAAATAATATCTTGTTTATCCTGTTATCCTGTCAAAATTTTTTATATTCTTCGTTGTAAAATATAAGCGCTACTTTTTCCCCATAAGATTCATCAGAAAAGCGCTTGGATTTGATGACCGCATGAGGCTTTCTCCTATCAAAAAGTTCCAGATTCCAGCTTTCTGTATCTTTTCTATATCTTCCCGCGTGTTTATTCCGCTTGCCGCAACAGCAACTTGATCAGGTTTGATAAGGGATGCCATGTTAATTGTCGTGTTGATATCGGTTTTAAAGGAACTCAGATCACGATTATTAATCCCGATCAGCCGGGCTCCAGCGTTAGTAGCGATTTCAAAGTTCTCTTTTGTATTGATTTCAACAAGGGCGTCCATCGTTAATTCATTACAGAGATTGAGATAGTCTTTCAACTGATTGGGCGAAAGAATACGGGCAATAAGAAGAACTGCATCCGCGCCAATTACCGCAGATTCATAAATCTGATATGTAGAGATCAAAAAGTCTTTTCGAAGAACCGGAATGGTTACAGCCTGCCGAGCTGCTTTAAAGTCTTTTATACTGCCTTTAAAATAAGCCCTGTCTGTAAGAACCGACAGGGCTGCGGCCCCTCCGTGCTCATATTCCGCAGCATATACGGCTGGGTTGATATCTCCGCGTATTTCTCCTTTGGATGGAGAAGCCCGTTTGATTTCAGCAATAATATTTATTCCCGAAGGTCCTGGCTGCTCAAGTTTTTTTAAAAACATGCGCCTTTTTTGAGATACAGCCGCTTTATCACGGACCAGGCTTTCCGGTAAACTCCTTTTTGCCGCAGCAATTTCCTCTTTTTTATCAGCTATGATTTTTGTTAAAAAATCCTTATTCATTTACTTTCCATTCCTGTTTATTCATTTTCCTGGGTATATTTTGCCAGTTTTTCAAGTTTTGCCGCGGCAGCCCCGCTGTCAATGGAGGTTTCTGCAAGGCTGATGCCTTCTTTAAAATCCACGGCCTTTCCGACAGCAACCAACGCAGCAGAGGCATTCAGCAATACCACATCCCGCCGTGGACCTTTTTCACCTTCCAGAATTTTCCTGGTAATTTTTGCATTTTTTTGTGAATCTCCGCCCAACATATCTTCAGGATCGGCAATTTTCCCGAAAAATTGTTCCGGCGTAATATCATAAGTTCGAATCATGCCGTCTTTTAATTCGGAAATACGTGTAGGCGCGCAAACTGAAATTTCATCCAAACCATCATGGCCGTGAACCGCAAATGCCCGCTTAGCGCCTAAAAGTTTCGCTGCCTCGGCAAACATCTCTGTAAGCTCTGGAGCATATACGCCAAGCAGCAAGCAATTGGCGCCGGCAGGATTGGTTAGAGGCCCCAGCATATTAAAGATGCTCCGCAGGCCGATTTCCTTCCGTGCTCTGGCTGCAAACCGCATGGCGCTGTGATAGAGCGGCGCGAACAAAAAGCCTATCCCGATTTCCTGAATCGCCTCCTCTACCACCTCCGGAGGAGTGTCTAACTTTACACCCAGCGTTTCCAGCACATCAGCGCTGCCGCATTTGCTGGAAACCGCCCTGTTCCCGTGCTTGGCAACAGTTACCCCGCAACCTGCCGCAACAAAAGCCGTGGTAGTGGAAATGTTGAAGGTATTTGTACTATCTCCGCCGGTCCCCACCGCGTCCAGCACATCCGTGGCCGAGGTTTGAATCCGAAACGCCTTTTTTCGCATGGCCCTGGCTGCTCCGGCCAGCTCCTCAAATGTTTCACCCTTTGTGGCAAGAGCCGCCATAAATGCTCCGATCTGCGCATCGGTTATATTGCCTGTAAAGATTTCAGTAATCATCTCAGACATTTCGTTTTCGCTTAAATTTTTCCTGTGGATAATTTTATTTAGATTTTCCCGAAACATAATAGCATTCCTCTTTAGTTGTTGTTTATCAATTTTGATCCTTGTAAGAAATTCCTCAAAATCCGCTTGCCTACCGGAGTCATGATTGATTCCGGATGAAATTGAATCCCTTCCGTGCAATGCTCGTGGTGCCTGATTCCCATAATCTCGCCGTCATCAGACTCTGCGGTGATCTCAAAGCATTCAGGCAGATCCTCTCTGGAAACGGACAAAGAGTGATAGCGCATAGCCTTAAAAGGTTTGCTGATGCCCTGATACAGCGTTTTCCCATCAGCATGAATTAAGGAGGTTTTGCCGTGCATAAGCCTCTTTGCTGGAATCACCCTGCCTCCAAAGGCTACGGCAATAGCCTGATGCCCAAGGCATACGCCAAGAATCGGGATATGCCCGGAAAAATGTTTTATCACTTCAAGAGTTATTCCTGCTGATTCCGGCCTGCCCGGGCCCGGCGATATTATGATACCGGAAGGATTCCAGGAGACAATATCTGAAATAGAGGCAGCGTCGTTTCGCACAACCTTAACCGGAGAGCCTAACTGCTCAACATATTGAACCAGGTTGTAAGTAAATGAATCATAGTTGTCAATCATCAGGATCATCTCTTTTCTCCTTGCAAAAAATAAAAAAATCACGAAAACACGAAAGGATGAAAGCACGAAACAGAAAAAAATTTAAAGGGCTGCCTTCCCCTGTAAAAGCTCCAGCGCCTTCTGTATGGCCATGGCCTTATTGACGGTTTCCACCCGTTCCCGTTCCGGGTTGGAATCAGCGACTATTCCTGCTCCTGCGCGAACCGTAAGCTGTCCATTTTCAATACAGGCGGTCCGGATAGTGATCGCCATATCCATATTCCCATGAAACGAAATATAGCCTACAGCCCCCCCGTAAGGCCCTCTTGGTTCCTTTTCCAGTTCTGCGATAATTTCCATGGCTCTGACCTTTGGAGCCCCTGACAGGGTGCCCGCAGGAAATGTAGCGGCAAGAAGATCCCACGCATCACAATCGGATCGCAGATCAGAGCATATGTTGGAAACAAGATGCATTACATGAGAATATCGTTCCACAACCATTAACTCGGTTACCTGCACGGTTCCAACTTCCGCGATCCTGCCAAGATCGTTTCGCCCCAGATCGACCAGCATAAGGTGTTCCGCCCGTTCCTTTTCATCGGCAAGCAGTTCGTCTGCAAGCATTCTGTCCGCTTGTTCATTTTTTCCTCTCGGACGTGTGCCGGCAATTGGCCGAAGGGTGGCAATGCCGTCTTCCAGCCGAACCATTGTTTCCGGCGAAGAGCCGACAAGCGCCACATCATCTATATGCATAAAATATAGATAAGGGGACGGGTTAACATATCGCTGAGCGCGATAGAGCGACCATAAATCAGGAGGCGCATCGCAAACAAAGGGCTGAGATATAACCGCCTGGATCACATCCCCTGCCCTGATATATTCCTTTGTTTTTTTTACGTAAGACCGATAGGTGTCGGGCTCCTGCCGAGGGGTCAGATTATACTCCTTTTGCCATACATTGTCATTGTTTTCGGGCAATTGTCTGTCGATTGCCTGTAACATGGATTGAATACGTATTTTTGCGGATTCAAAGACTTTTTCCACAGTCTGATCGGTTTCTTGATCTTCATCCAGAAAGGTTATGACAATTGCAAGCAATGTGTTTCGAATATTATCAAAAACAAGCAGTTCATCAGGCACCATGAAATTTGCAAGCGGTTTTTCTTTTGGCCATTGATTCGGAACCGCTTCGATAAAGGAAACCATTTCATAAGCGAGGTAACCGACCATTCCTCCCCAAAACCTTGGCAGTTCAGGCATATCAGCCGGATCAAACCTGCTCATAAAGTCCCTTAGAACTCCCAGCGGATCTCCATTATGAGGAATCTGTTTGACGGAACCATCTTTTTTCTGAATTTCCACAAAGAGTGTATATACCCGGATATGATAGCGGGCTGATCCGCTTAAAAAACTGTATCTTCCCCACCGCTCACCACCTTCAACACTCTCGAAGAGAAAGACAGGCCCTTTATTTTTATAGATTTTCTTTAAAAGCGAAACAGGGGTTTCCGTATCCGCAAGTATTTCAACGCAAACAGGAATCACATTGTTTTTTTCCGCCAGTTTGCGGAATTGAGCTTTGTCAGGGAATTGTTTTATAATCATTTTTATTTCCTTTTTACGGCGCCATCAAAAAAGGCCGTGAAAAATTCCACGACCTTTTGCAAACAAAAAAGACCGTGGGCTGAAAGGTTTTGCCCACGGTCTTGATAAGTTTTTTATTTGTTAATTAAATCAAACTGATAAAGTTCCGATAGCAAACCCGCATCTATAAGCCTGCCACCACCAGCATTCAAATTCTTTATTTACTGCTATTTGTTTTTTGAATTTAATCATTTTAATTATACCCGTCAGATAAAATAAAAATTTATATAACTATATAGGATTGAATTTGTCAAGTTTTTTTAAAAAAGAAAAATTGTAACACTTGATCCATTTGTAAAAAGTCTTTGCCGGGTTTGACTTTTCACTAAACTGTCAATATTATATAATTCTTTTTATGCTAACATAGTAAAGAATATATAGAATCCTGGCCTAATGCCCCAGGTTTTCTGTTGCAAAATAAATCAAATGACAAGATCAAACAATATTGCAGAAAAATATGAATTAGAGCAAACCCCTATTTCGATCAACGGAAAGAGGCTTGATCTTTATCGGGTTAAGAATATAGATCCGATAATTAACGATCTTGCAAATAAGGGCGAGGAAGATATCAGCCATTTCCCCTTCTGGGTAAAGGTATGGGAATCATCAATCGTACTGGCCTCTCATTTGATCAATATGGATATCGAAAAAGGAAAGGAGATACTTGAAATAGGCGCCGGAATGGGGGTCGCAGGACTCTTCCTCGGGCTTTCAGGGCACAAAGTTACCATTACCGATTATGATGATGATGCTCTCGAACTGCTACGCATGAATGTTAAACACAATCAATTAGACAATGTGTCTGTAAGAAAGCTGGATTGGAATTTTCCTGACCTTACAGGTAAATTTGATATTATTTGCGGCTCGGAACTGGTATATAATAAAAAACATATTAAACCGATCATAAAGCTCTTTCAGGATTATCTTAAGACAGATGGCACTATATTCATGTCTCATGACGTAACGCGTATGACAATGATAAACTTTATTGAAACAGTATTGGGTCAATTTAAAATTGAAAATGTTGTGAAGAGCTTAAAAGGAAATGAAGATATCTACAAAATAGTGATTCATTCACTCAGTTTAAAAGGATAGAATTATGAAGGGAATCATACTCGCCGGCGGGTCGGGTTCAAGGCTTTACCCAATTTCCATTGTTGTCAGCAAACAGCTGCTTCCTGTATACGACAAACCGATGATTTACTATCCGCTTTCCGTGCTTCTACTGGCAGATATCCGTGACATCCTAATAATTTCAACTCCATACGATCTGCCCTTGTATAAAAAACTATTGGGTGATGGCTCACAGTGGGGAATTTCATTTACTTATGCTGAGCAGCCCCGCCCCGAAGGCCTGGCACAGGCTTTCATCATCGGCAAAGAATTTATCGGGAATAAAAATGTATGCATGATACTCGGCGACAACATTTTTTACGGTCACGGCATGACCGGGCTCCTGAATAACGCAAAATCAAGAAAAGAAGGAGCAACTGTTTTCGGATACCGGGTAAAAGATCCGCAGCGTTATGGCGTAGTTGATTTTGATGAATCCGGCATGGCAATTAACATAGAGGAAAAACCGGAAAAACCCAAATCAAATTTTGCTGTTACCGGTCTGTATTTTTATGATAACCGGGTTATCGATATAGCTGCCGGACTAAAATCTTCCCCAAGGGGTGAGCTTGAAATCACAGACGTAAATACGGCCTATCTGAAAATGGGCAAACTCCATGTTGAAAAGTTCGGCAGGGGGATAGCATGGTTAGATACAGGAACACACAAAAGCCTGATGCAGGCCTCCAATTATATAGAAACCATTGAAAACAGGCAGGGCTTAAAGGTTGCGTGCATTGAAGAGATAGTCTATCGTAAGGGATATATAGATGCGGCACAGGTTGAAGAGCTGGCCCGGCCCCTTTCAAAAAACAGCTACGGCCGGTATTTGATCGATATGCTTCAATTAGCGCCCTTCGGGCGGGCTTAAAAGATGAACGTCGAACATCGAACGTTCAACATCGAATTTTGAATAAGGAATTCTGCCAATTTATAAACCGGCGGAGCGAAGCGATTTCATCATTCGATGTTCGATGTTCAAAAGAATTTTCACTCTGCCGCTCCCACTTGGCAACCTATTGATAAAATTAATCATAAAATGGAAATTCCTATACTATTAAATTAGGGTGAGGAATTGAAGCCCACCGCAGCCTCATACTTAACACTTTAATTATCTATGAATATCATCACCACACAACTTGAAGGTGTCGTAATTATTGAACCGGAGGTGTTTAGAGATAATCGCGGCTTCTTTGCGGAGACTTATAACCGGAAAAGATATGAAAAATACGGCATTGACTGTATCTTTGTTCAGGACAATCTTTCCTATTCCCTGAAAAACACTCTAAGGGGGTTGCACTTCCAGATCAAGCATCCCCAGGCAAAACTGGTCCAGGTTGTTTCTGGTGAAATTTTTGACGTGGCGGTTGACATCAGGCCGGGTTCCACGACATTCGGCAAATGGACAGGGGCTTATCTTTCTGATAAAAATAAACGCCAGCTCTTTATACCAAAAGGATTTGCTCACGGCTTTTGCGTGCTGAGCGAAACAGCCTATTTTTCATACAAATGCTCCGATTATTATTTCCCACAGGACGAAGGAGGAATTATCTGGTCCGATCATGACATAGGTATTGACTGGCCTGTAAAAAATCCGATTATTTCTGAAAAGGATAAACAGCTTCCACGTCTGTCTGATATCAAGGTGTCAGGTGTTAGGTGTTAGGGTTTTTACCACGGAGTACACAGAAAGATTTATTTTTAAAAACACTTAATCTCTGCGTTCTTTGCGCCTTCTGTGAGATATAAAGGAGATAGACATCAAAATTCTTGTAACAGGATCAAAAGGACAGCTTGGCCTGGAACTTATCAGCCAGGGCAAACAGTTTAATTTTGAAATTCTATCTTTTGATCTCCCAGAATTAGACATAACCGATATAATTCAGGTCGAAAAGATACTTTCAAATTTTCACCCCTCTCTTATAATTAATGCTGCCGCATATACAAATGTTGACGGCGCTGAATCAGAACAAACGCTTGTCTATAAAGTAAACAGAGACGGCCCTGCGAATCTTGCCAAAGCCTGCGCAAAGGCAAAAATACCGCTTATACATATTTCAACCGATTATATATTTGATGGCAGGAAGGGAACGCCTTATATTGAAACCGATCCGGTTTCGCCGACAGGTGTTTATGGAAAAAGCAAAGAACAGGGAGAAGCCGAGGTGCGTTCGCATTTAAACCAGCATATTATACTCCGAACCGCATGGCTTTATGGGATACACGGACACAATTTCGTAAAAACCATGCTGAAACTCGGCAAAGAAAAAAAGATTATCAAGGTTGTTGCCGACCAGTATGGATGTCCAACCAGCGCTGATGATCTTGCTGAGGCTGTTTTAACAATTGCCGACAAAATAAGAAACGGTTTAAAAATCAAGTGGGGAACTTACCATTATTGCGGTCAAGGCATAACAACCTGGCATAAGTTTGCCGAAACAATATTTGAAATATCAAGGGAATACGATTCAATGGAAATTTCCAAAGTCGAACCTGTCACAACTGCCGAGTATCCCACAAAGGCGAAAAGACCTGCCTTTTCAGCCCTTGACTGCAGCCTTATATATAAAAACTTCGGAATAAGCGCAAAACCGTGGCAGGAAAGCCTGAAAAGAACAATTAGAGCTTTGAAAAAGCTATAATCAATTTTACCACGGAGCACACAGAGATCACAGAGAAAACCATTCCTTTTTATAGAAAACCTCTGTGTTCTCTGTGAACTCTGTGGTAAGTGTTGTTTGTATATGACAGATTGCCTGACAAATAATAAAATCGAACTGCTTGCGCCGGCGGGCAATTTTGAAAAACTTGAGATTGCCATACACTATGGTGCGGACGCTGTCTATCTTGGCGGCAAAGACTTCAGCCTTAGAAATTTTTCCGGAAATTTTACTCTTGACGAACTGCAAAAAGCCGTAGATCTCGGGCGTAAAAATAATGTTAAAATATATGTGGCATGCAATATCTACTCAAGAAACTTCGAGCAGCGGGAAATTGCTGATTATCTGCAAAAAATCGGCGAAATATGCCCAGACGCTGTAATTGTTGCCGATCCCGGCATTTTAATGGAAGCATGCGGCATAATTCCTCATATTCCTGTGCATCTCAGCACCCAGGCAAATACAACCAATTACAAGACTGTTTTGTTCTGGAAAAAGCAGGGCGTCAAAAGGGTAAATGTCGCAAGAGAGCTTTCTTTAAAAGAAATAAAAGAGATCGCATCACACAAATCAATTGAAATTGAAGCATTTGTGCACGGGGCCATGTGCATTTCATATTCAGGGCGGTGTCTCCTCAGCAGCTTTATGACAAATCGTGATAGCAACCGCGGCATGTGCTCACATCCATGCAGATGGAAATATGCGGTTGTTGAAGAGCTAAGGCCCGGCGAATACATGCCTTTGTATGAAGATAGTCGAGGATCTTATATTTTCAATTCAAAGGATCTCTGTATGATAGAACATATTCCGGAAATGATTAAAGCAGGCCTGACTTCCTTAAAAATTGAAGGGCGGATGAAGGGAATCAATTATATAGCCTCAACTGTCAAGGTTTACAGAGAAGCTATAGACGCCTGTTATGAAAGTCCTGCTGATTACACGGTCAAAAAGGAGTGGTTGAAAGAGCTTAACACCATAAACAACCGTGGTTATTGCACCGGTTTTTATTTTGGAGATCCTGACGAGATATCGCCTGATTACTCAAAGTTTCAACCTTCAACCGGCCATCTGTTTGTAGGCAAAGTTCTGGAAAGCACGGGCAACCATTATGTAAACATTGATGTGCGGAATAAATTTTTTAAAGGGGATGCAATCGAAGTACTGAGCATAAAAGGGCCTGTAAAACAGGATAAAATAAATGATATTATCGACATAAGCGGGCAGCCTTTATCTTTTGCCCCGCAAGGCAGTAAGGTGAACATCAGTCTTTCAACCGAATGCTCGACAAATGATCTGATAAGAAAGGTGGGTTTGGCCACAGACCCGCACAGACAGGCACAGACAAAATAGTAAAGAATCCTGGCCCAAAGGATCAGGCTTTGGTTTGCCCCTGAAAGGGGCTGTTGTATTTAAAACCGTATAAGTTATAAGTGCCTAAAGTGAGCTAAAGTGCCTAAAGTTGTGGAGTCGCTTCGCTCCACTGATTTTATATAATTGATAGAATTCCTTAACTTTAGCTCACTTTAGGCACTTTAGTTCACTTTAAACTTTTGCAGCGTTTCTTCAGGCAGAGCCGGAAAACTCTGACCTGGTCCTGAGTACCAGGTTTTCTATGTTTAAATAAAAGTCTGTGTTCGTTCGTGTGTGTCTACGGCTAAAATATATTATACAGGGAAAAGCCATGAAAGGATATGTTCAAATTTATACTGGTGACGGAAAGGGGAAAACCACGGCGGCTCTGGGCCTTTCAATCAGGGCTGCCGGCGCAGGGCTGAAAGTTTATATAGGTCAATTTATCAAATCAGGAGAATACAGCGAAATAAATGCTTTAAAAAGGTTTTCCGACTTTATAACTATCGAACAGTTCGGACGCGGCTGTTTTATCAAAGGCAAACCAGTTTCTGAAGATATCAAGTTAGCGCGAAAAGGGCTTGAAAAGGTAAAAGAGGTTATGTCTTCGGGTGATTATAATATAATTATTTTGGACGAAGCAAATGTTGCGTTGCAATGCAAACTGTTTGAAGTTCAGGATCTCCTCAAAATCATTGCCGCAAAACCGGAAGATATCGAGCTTGTTATTACAGGACGGTATGCCGACCCTGAGATTATAGAAAAATCGGATCTTGTTACTGAAATGAAAGAGATAAAGCATTACTTTCAGAAAGGGATACAGGCAAGGCTTGGAATTGAAAAATAAAAAGCAATTCGCAATTATACTTACCTTGATGTTAGGCGTTCTTTTTGGAATTGTTGCAGGCGCATTTTTAGCCATTACACACGATCTTCCACAGATACAAGCCCTTGAAACATTCAGACCCTCTGCAGTCACACGGATATACACGGCAGACAAAGAACTCCTTGCCGAACTTTATCTGGAAAAAAGGGACCCTGTGCCCCTGAAAGCTATTCCCCATTATCTAAAGACAGCCATAATTGCCACAGAAGACAAAAATTTTTACAAACACAGCGGCGTTGACCTGAAAGGGATTCTAAGGGCGATAATCAAGGATATCCTGGCAAGAAAGTTTGTAGAAGGGGCCAGTACCATCACGCAGCAACTTGCCAAAACATTATTTCTTACACCTGAAAAGTCAATTATGCGGAAAATCAGGGAAGCCTTTCTGTCCTTTCAACTGGAACGCCGTTATACAAAGGATAAAATACTGGAATTATACCTTAACCAGATATATTTGGGCAGCGGCGCTTACGGCGTGGAATCCGCGGCTCAAACTTTTTTTGGAAAACCGGTAAAAGATCTAAGCCTTGCTGAATGCGCGCTGATTGCAGCTATGCCCAAAGCGCCTTCCCGATACTCACCACTGGTCAACAAAGATCTTGCAGTAAAGCGGAGAAACATTGTCTTAAAACAGATGGCAAACTCCGGCATGATATCTGAAACCGCTTATAATGAATCTGTCAGCGAAACAATTACCTTTGGGAAACAAAACAAAAAATCGGTCAAGGCCCCCTATTTCGTGGAATATATAAAAAAAATTCTTGAAGAAACACTTGGCTCATCCTGTCTCTATAAAAACGGACTTACAGTTTACACTACCCTTTCCTTTGAATTGCAGAAAGCAGCGGAAAAAGCGGTTGAAAACGGACTCTATGCTCTTGAAACAAGAATGAAAAAGCAGGGACTAATAGACCCCTGTCCCCAGGCCGCGCTTATTGCTTTAAATGTCCAGTCAGGCGGTATTCTTGCCATGGTCGGGGGCAGAGACTTTGACAAAAGCCCATTTAACAGGGCTGTCTCTGCCAGAAGACAGCCGGGCTCCGCATTCAAACCTGTTGTTTACGCCACCGCAATTGAACGGGGTTTCCAGCAAAACAGGATGATACTGGATGCTCCCGTGGTGTTTAAGGGAGGGGAAAACGGAGAAGACTGGCAGCCGGAAAATTTTTCCGGGAAGTATAAGGGGGAAATTATTTTAAGAAAAGCACTGGCTCAGTCTGTAAACATACCGGCAATCAGACTGATAGAAATGCTGGGTCCTTCGTCTGTGGCAAAGTTTGGCTATAATCTCGGCATTGAATCAACCCTTGCTCCAAATCTTTCCCTTGCTCTTGGCACATCGGAAACGACATTGATTGATCTGACCTCTGCCTATGCGGTTTTTCCAAACATGGGAAAAAGCATCAAACCGTTTGGGATCATGGAAGTCCTTGACAGGGAAGGCAGAATTGTCCTGCAGGCAAAACCTGAGCAAAGGCTAAGCATGTCACGGGCAGGGGCCGCAATAATAACCAACATGTTGTGCGGAGTTATCCGGGAAGGCACGGGTAAAAAAGCCCGCGTGTTAAAACGCCCTGTTGCCGGAAAAACCGGCACCACAAACAACTATAGAGACGCTCTTTTTATCGGTTTTTCGCCATCAGTTGCAGCAGGGGTATGGGTGGGGCAGGATAATTTTACAACCCTCGGAAAAGGGGAAACAGGCGCAAAAGCGGCTCTTCCAATATGGATCAAATTCATGGAAAAAACGCTGGAAGACAGCCGGTGTCAATACTTTGATATTCCCGATGATGTGGTGCAGGTGCGCATCGACCCCTTAACCGGCCGAATAGCGTCTGATGATTCTCGGCAGGCTGTATCAGCCCTTTTCAAAAAAGGGACTGAGCCAAAAAAATAAACGGTGATGACATGCAAAGTAAGGCCTTTTTTCTTGACATCATACTTGCACAATAATACTCGAATATTGTATCTGGCTGTATCAAAGTTTGTGCGAAAATGCATGGCAGTATCCGGGAAGAAATATTTTTAGTTTATTCGGGGTAACTATTGTGAACAAATTTCACATTTTTGTAATCAGGGTTGTACTTGGATTGATTTTTGCCGTTATTCTCTCACGTTTTTTTTATCCCCAAACAAACATAGTCTATATATCAGGGCTTTGCATATTTCTTGTGGGGACGGCATATATACTGGATTATGTTCGCAGCAACAAACAATGAGAGTAGCCGTTTACGGCTTTAAACTTGAAATTGGAAAGTAGAAATTTGGAAGAGATGACCCGGCTTTCGCCGGAATGACAGAAAAGAAAATTTTTCGTGCTTTCCTCATTTCGTGTTTTGCGGCATACGCCTTGAAAAGAGACGTGATTGTTTTTTTATGCGCTTCTTCCTGGACAGCCTACAGCCTAATCAACCTGAGTTACGTTTAATATAAATCAGCCCTCGTATTTGGAAGAAAAAAATGCATCCTGTTATTTCGTACTCTGACGAGGTCATCCGCCTTTAAATCTGCCACCATTATACCCTCCCTGCCGCTTATCCTTTTCTTTATAATCTTGCCTGTTGGACCAATTATCACGGAAACGCCCGGAAAGGCAAGCCCCTTTCCATTTTTACCGGTCTGATTACATGCAATAATAAAAATACTGTTATCATAAGCCCTCGCAATAAGATGCCGCATCCATGATTTAAATTTTTTGTCCGGAGTTCCTCTTGGAGATGCATGGGGGATGAAAATAAGTTCCGCTCCACTTACAGCCATATGTGTGGAAAGCCCCGGAAAGTGTGCATCATAACAAAGCTGAACACCAAACTTTACTCCCATTGTCTCAAAGAGCGGAATTTTGCTGCCCGGAGTAAAAAAAAGGCTCTCAGGGGGGGGTATATGAAGCTTTCGATATATACCTGAAATACCGTCAGGCGTAATAATTAGGTGACTCGCAAATATTCTACCGGTTGCATCTTTTTCGGCTATACCTGCAAGAATAACAATTTTTTCCTCTCCGGCTATATCTAAAAGGTCTTGTGTTGCCCTGCCTGGAATAGGCTCTGCTATCTTATTAATATACTTATGTATACAGTATCCTGTAACATTCATTTCAGGAAAACAGATTATCGAAGCGCCTTTCCTCTTTGCTTCCTTTATCCACTTGGTCATGCGGTCAATGTTATGTCTTGTTTTGTTGACAGGGGAATTGAAAACAGCAACTGCAACCCTTATATCCTTCATGGTTTCTGCAACCTTTTATAGATCAAAGTGAGCCTTTATCTTAAACACATCTGTTGCCGGCAGGTTGATAATATCTGTTATTCCTGTTTTTTGAGATATCTTCTCGAGATTTTCCAGAATCTCCTCCATGGATGGCGCAATAAATGTAAACCATACATTAAACTCATTATCCCGCCTGTAATTATGGGTTACACCCGGATAACGATTGACTTCCCCGGCAAACTCTTCAATTTTATCTTCAGGAACCCTGGCAGCGCAAAGAGTGCTGACAAATCCTAACTTGTCCGGGACAAAATTGCCGCCGATTCGACGTATGATCCTCTCATTTTTCAACCTGATAACCCGCTTTAAAACATCATTTTCTGAAAGGCCAAGATCATCGGCAATGGAAAGATAAGGGCGTGGTGTGACTGGAAAGTTAGACTGTATTCTATTTAAAATTTCTCTGTCGATTCCATCCATAGGGGGCATGTATTACTCCTGACACTGAGATTGGGCAAAAGGGGGCGTTTTGCAAAAGTTTCATTATCCCCGTAACAGACGTACAAACGTCTTTCTATTTCGAGGGCCGTCAAATTCACAAAAAAATATTCCCTGCCACGTACCCAGCATAAGCTCACCATTTTCTATTGCGATAAGCTCCGAAGCTCCGACAAGTGTCGACTTAATATGGGCCGGAGAATTTCCTTCAAGGTGACGATATTCCGCCTCCCATGGTATAATTCTGTTTAAAATCATGAGGATATCGGTTTTAACGCTTGGATCCGCATTTTCATTAATTGTTACAGCCGCAGTTGTATGAGGCACATAAAGCATACAAAGACCTTCAACTATACCAGAAGAATGAACTATCTGTCGAACATCCGAAGTTATATCTATTAATTCTGTTTTGGCTCTGGTTTTAATCTTTAATATCATCAACGCCTCGATTTTTGAAAAAGGGGACGTTTTTCAAAGGTCTCGCCTCTTCAATATAAAAAAAGCCCTGCTGATAACGCAGGGCTTTTTATAATTACAATGTATTAATTCAATATACCCATTCTTACTTAGACGCAACCGGTCGGTTTTGGAAGACCGGCCATCTTACATGCTCCCTTACCCGGGCCTGACGGGAAAAGCTCATATATATGTTTCAACTTGAAGCCTGTAGACTTAGAAAGAATTCGTACCATCGGAGCAATTCCATTCTTCTCATAATAATCACGAAGAACCACGACAAGCTTCCTATGCTCATCATTTATCTCCTCAATACCCTCTACAGTTTTTACCCACTGTTCCCACTCAGGACAATAGTTATCAAACTCATCAATAAATCCGTCCTCATCTACGCTAAATGTCTTACCCATGAATTCAACAGTTTCCATTAAAAAAAATCCTCCTTTAATATAATAATTTTTACGGCTACCAGCCTTTTATCTGCTATTTTTATATGATGAATTCGTAAAAATTCAAATTCATCAGAAACCAAGGGTTAGTAGTCAGATGTCAGTTTGAAGTAATTAGATATTTTATCAGACACTTAACACCTAACACCTTTCGTAAAAAGTAGCTTTTTGACTTTTTACGAATGTATTTTATATAATATTTGTTAATATATTGTTGGTTTGTGAATGTCAATATCAAATAAATTAAATGTCAAATAAACCAAAAATACAATTTATAAAATTAGCGCAGAGAACGCGGAGAATTCAGAGACAACTATTTTAAATAACAAGATTTTCTCTTCGCTCTCTGTGGGCTCTGTGGTGAAAAACCGACTTTTTACGACGCCATCAATATTCTTTCGGCATCATATTCAACTGGGCAAGTGTAAACACAGGACCGTCCTTGCAAACAAATTCTTTGCCGATATTACATCTGCCGCATATCCCGATACCGCATTTCATACGCATTTCAAGGGACATAATAATATTGTCATGGCAATAGCCTAACTTGTCTAATACCGGCTGGGTAAATTTTATCATAATCGGCGGGCCGCAAATAATCGCATATGTATCCGCATTTCCCGGAGGTGCTTTCTGTTCGGTGACAGTCGGCACAAATCCGATATTATATTTCCATTCTGGATCATCTGTGCCGTCAACCGTAATGTGCATATTAATATCATCACGTGATTCCCATGCAGTTAGTTCATCCTTATATAAAAGCATACCAGGAGACCGAGCGCCGTATATTACATGAATATTTTTAAAATTCGGGCGATTTGCAGGGTCGAGCATATATACTATGGAGGAGCGAAGTGTGGTAAAGGCAAAGCCGCCGCCGATTATCAGAACATTTTTTCCTTTTAGAATATCCCAGGGATAACTGTTGCCGAGAGGTCCGCGAATACCTATAATATCTCCAGGTTTCATGCAATGGAGTGTGGTTGTAACCAGCCCGACCTTGTTGATGGTAAACATTAGATATCCTTTTTCCGTGGGTGAAGATGCAATACCTATGGGCACTTCACCCTTTCCCGCAACGGAAAGTTCTGCAAACTGTCCGGCCTTATATGAAAATTTTTTTTCATCATCAGGGTTTAAAAAAACCAGCTTGAATGTTTTAAGATTTTTATCTTCGGTTTCGGTTATTATTTCTTCTATACGAACAGGATAAGGCAGGTAAGGATTTTGCATTCTACATTCCCCCTGGGATAAGTAAAGTGCCTAAAGTGAGCTAAAGTGCCTAAAGTTAAGGAATGCGCCCCTGCAGGCAGGCAGGTCCGGCGTTGCCAATTTTAACTTTTCTTCAGTTGCTTGTAACTTTAAAATAAGCAGAATACCTTAACTTTAGGCATTTTAATATACTTTAGGCACTATAACCGTTCATCAAATTACAAACTTTTCGTATATCAATATTTGCCGGACACAGACGTGTGCATCGACCGCATCCAACACATTGAATGCCATCATTATATTTGTCCACATAATATTTGAGCTTGTGCATAAACCGCTGCCTGAATCTCTGCATGTTAGTACTTCTTGGATTATGCCCTGATCCATGAAGTGTAAAAAGAGGGAACATGCAGCTATCCCAATTCCGCATACGTATCCCTGAGTATCCATTGACTTCGTCCTGAATGTCGAAGCACCAGCATGTCGGGCAAACATATGTGCATGCCCCGCAGTTTATGCACGCGAAAGCCACTTCTTCCCAAAAAGGCGCATCAAAAAGGTCTGTAGTTGTTTTATCCTTTAATTTATCAGTGGCAATAGAAGAGATTATTTTGGCTTCTGCTTTCTGTTTCATGGTTTTGATTTGTTCTTCTGCATTGCCATCAGCTTCGGTATCCCAGCCGGCAGCTTCTAAAAAATTTTCTCCTTTTAAAGTAATTATCTTTGCAAAATAATAATCTCCAATGTCGACAAGAAGCAGGTCAAGTCCCTTTTCGTAAAAAGGCCCGGAACCGGCGCTTGTGCAGAAACATGTTGTTTGCGGGTTATTGCATGCAAGACCGACAAATGTGGTTGCTTCATAAGACTTGATCCAGTATGGGTCTTTGTACTCAGGGGTATCAAAGTTACGTTTAACTAATAAAAAAGCTGCTGCATCACAAGGCCTTATGCCGATTACAGCTCTGGGCGAGTAATCCGTATCTATTTCTTTTAATATGTGATGATCTTCTTTGCTTTCATCGAGCTCATATTCAAGCATAATCTCAGACTGGGGATAAATAATCGATTTTGGTGAAAGACGTGTATTAAAATAACTACAATCCGGCAGTTCACCTTTATCGAGTTCTTTAAACACATGAAGATTATTATCCTTAACAGGGCCGAATAATCGGTAGGATCTCTTTAACTTTTCAAGTCCGTCGGCCCAGTTTTCTTTATTAATTCTTATGATTTTCATAGCATACCTTATAAAAAAGGATGAATTCGTATAAAGTTGAATTTTTATTATAACACAAAAACCTAAAATGTTTTATAAAAAAAATACAAGAATACTTGACTCACTCTTTTAATTGATATATGGATTTTTCCAAAGTTAAACTAAATGATGTTTTAATAACAATAATCAATTATTTATTTTTCGAGCCGCTTTGCGGTGAAGTTTAAATTTTTATCAAGAAAGGAGAGATCAAAAAATGCCTACACCTACTGTCGATCCGGATAAATGCGAAGGTTGTGAAGAATGTGTTGATATCTGCCCAATGGACGTATTTGAAATGCAGAATGACAAATCTGTCCCCGTAAATGCCGAGGATTGCGAGGGCTGTGAAAGCTGTGTTGAGGTTTGTGAAGCAGGCGCAATTACTGTCACAGGCCTTTAATCCGGCGTTTCACCAAAAAATCTTCATAGCGAGCGATATCGAAGCAATCTATAGCTGGCGTTTCAAAAGATTGCTTCGTCGCTCCTTTTATCAAACACCTGCTCTATCAGGAGCTTAAGGCTTCTTTTTTCTGCTTTTCAGAATCTTGATTGTGTCCGCTATCTCCCTGCTCGAAACCCGGCAACGCAAATTTTCCATTTTCCGCATTATTTCTGCAAAACGAACACCTTCTGCCGCACTGATCCATTCAAGCTGTAAACGTTCAGGCCTGATGCCAAGCTTTTCCATACGCCTCCATACTTTTTTAACCCTTTTTTCTGTCCAGTGATTGGCATCAATGTAATGGCAATCGCCGATATGGCATCCACTTACAAGGATGACCGGCGCTCCTTTTAGAAAAGCATGCCATATGAATTTATTGTTCACGCGGCCCGAACACATAACCCGGATGATATGCATATTGGAAGGATACTGGAGGCGTGAAACACCTGCAAAATCGGCTCCGGCATATGAGCACCAGTTACAGGCAAAAACAGGAACCTTTTCCTGTGGTCTGTCTTCCATCAAGGCATCTATCTGGTTTATAATCTGTTCATCAGTAAAATGGTTCATGATAATAGCGCCAAAGGGGCACTCGGCAGCACATGTCCCGCAGCCGGTGCATGCCGCTGCATTTACTACAGCGGGAGTCTTTTTCTTCACATCAACGGTAATTGCATTATAAGGGCACACTTCAGCGCATTTCCCGCAGGAATTGCATTTATCAGCAATCACTTCAGATGTAATCGGCTCTGTGCTTATCTCCCCTTTATGCATCAGGCGTATGGCTCGTCCTGCGGCCGCGGTTGCCTGGGTAACGCTCTCTTTGATATCTTTTGGGCCCTCAGCGCATCCGGCATAAAAAACGCCTCGCGTTGCAGCATCCACCGGCAGAAGTTTCGGATGCGCTTCCAGAAAGAATCCGTCCGAAGATAACTGGAGACCAAGCATCTCACGAATTTTCTGAGTGCTTTGAGCCGGTTTGATTCCAATGGCAAGTACAAGCATATCCAGCTTGTGATATTCCAGCTCGCCTGATGACGTATTTTCGACAGCAACCCGCAGGCTTTTATCGGCCAGCTCTTCAACGGTGCCGGGCAAACCTCTTAAATAGTTTACACCCAATCTCCTGCTCCGCATGTGAAGCTCTTCGAATCCTTTTCCGAATGCGCGAATATCGATATAAAAAACTTTTATATTTATATCAGGATAATGCTCCTTGAGAACAAGACTGCTTTTTATCGTGTTCATACAGCATACATTGGAACAGTAACCGCTGCCTTTTCTGGCGGAACGGGACCCAACGCACTGTATAAAACCGATGGATTCAGGCAAATTTCTATCAGAAGGACGAACCAGTTCACCCTTGCTCGGCCCTCCTGCATTTATAAGACGTTCGAATTCAAGGCTGGTTAATACATTTTCAAACCGTGTATATCCGTATTCGTCAAGCTCTGTGGGATCATATGGTTCCAGCCCGGTGGCCACAACGATTGATCCAACCTTTTCAACAATTTCTTCATCAGACATGTGGAAATTGATGCAGCCTTTTTCGCAGGCATTTAGACATTTTGCGCAAACAGAAGGATTGTGCCCAAGACACTCATTGATATTGATAACATAGGCAGAAGGAACAGCCTGGGGAAATGGTGTATAAATTGCCTTGCGTGAAGAAAGACCCACATTAAATTCGTCAGGACGAACAACAGGACAGGCTTCTGCGCAGTCACCACACGCAGTGCATTCTTTCTCGTCAACATAACGAGCCCGCTTTAAAATCTTTACATCAAAGTTGCCGACATAGCCTTGAATATCGACAACCTCGCTCATGGTGTGAAGTGTTATTCCAGGATGCCGACCGGCATCCGTCATCTTGGGTCCGAGAATTCAGATGGAACAGTCCATGGTGGGAAAGGTCTTATCAAGCTGGGCCATTGTGCCGCCGATTGACGGCTTTTTTTCAACAAGGATTACTTCATAACCATTGTCTGCAAGATCAAGCGACGCCTGAATGCCGGCTATTCCCCCGCCGATTACAAGTGTGCGTTTGGTTAGCGGTATTGTTCTCACAGCAAGCGGGCAAAGCAGACGCACCCTGGAAATTGCCATTTTTACAAGACTTACAGCTTTCTGTGTTGCGGCCTCAGGTTCATTCATGTGAACCCAGCTGCATTGTTCACGAAGATTGGCCATTTCCAGAAGATAAGGATTTAGCCCCGCGGACTGTATCATCTGTCGAAAAGTAGCCTCATGAAGCCTGGGCGAACAAGAGGCTACCACGATGCGGTCCAATCCATGTTCAAGAATATCTGCTATCATTTCCTGTTGACCCGGTTCGGAACACGCATATCCAATATCTTTTGAAACAACAACGCCGTCAATACCCGAGGTTTTATCAGCAACATATTTGCAGTTTACTGTCCTGCCGATATTCAAACCGCAGTGACATATATAAACACCTATTCGCGCGATCTGACCCGAGTTTGTTGAAATTTTTTCCGCAACCTTTTTTTCCATTGTTATACCCTTTTGGATTTATGATTTATGATTGATGGAATCGCTTCGCTCTATCTTTTCAATCATCAATCGACAATCATCAATCTTCTATTCATTCCCAGTAAATAGTCTTTGCAAGCAGGCCTGTCAGGTCCATCATTTCCATTTTCAGTTCTTCTCCTAAAAACGGATCTTCCATGGCGCACTGTAGATGGATCTGGCATTTGGGACAGGCTGTTACAAGGAGGTTGCTCCCTGTTTCCTTAGCCTGTCTCAGACGTTTTACCTGAAGAGCTTTGCTGAAAGAGTCACACCCTGTCCATGCGCTGTTTCCGCAGCATATTGCGGCGCTTCCTTTGTCGGACATTTCCTGAAAACCGCCCGGCTTAAGCCGTTTCAGCAACATTCTTGGAAGATCTTCCCGTTGTTCGAACCTGCTAAGGCGGCATGGATCCTGAAAGGTAAGCTTTTTATCAATTTTTTTAAAATCAACAGCGCCTTTGTCTATCTCTGTTTCAAGCAAATCATAGATGTGCGTAACCTTGCAATTTAACTTTACACCGTATTCATTATAGTCATGTACCAGGGTTCTGTAACACTCCGGACAGGCGGTAACAACCTCTTCAACTCCAAGACTGTGGATTAAATCAACATTTAACCTGGCAAGCTTTAAAAAATTATCCTTATCTCCTGACCAGAGCAGGTCATGTCCGCAACAACGTTCATCCTGAAGCAGCGCCGGCCGGATATCAAAAAAATTTAAGAGGCGAAGACTGTCGGTTATAATATTACAGGTTTCAACCCCAAGATGGCTTCTGAAAAAAATGTCAAAGTAAGGCGCGCAACCGCCAAAAAACAGAATTTTACTCTCATTATCGATACGGATATTATCTGGAAGCCAGTCCCAGCGCCTGGCTTTAAGGCCGGAAGATGTCATGGCGCGCATCAAAGACTGGAAAAAGCCTCCATGAGCCTCATGGCCGTCTAAATTGCGTTGCTTAGAAAAATGACGAAGGTCACGAATAAACTCAGGGAAGTTAACAGCAGAAGGACACCGGTCATAACAAAGGCCGCAGGTAAGACAGGCCCAGATATCATCCTGTACCTCAGGCGAATCAATATCCCCGGCAATAATAGAACCGGCCAGAGCTCGTGGTGAAAACTGCTTGCCGGCCAGTGTAAGGGGGCAGGCTGATGTGCACTTTCCACAATCCTGACACGCAAAAACATCATGTGAAGAAACAATATCTGAAAGAGCTTTTTTAGTCGCCGGCTCCGGTTTCGCTGCTTTTACATGCTTTACAGGGCTTTTGCCAAGCGCTCGTATTTCGCTGCAAAAATCTTTGAGAAATTGCAGCAACGGTTCTGAATCGTCCGGCAAAAATGTAGCAAGGCGCAGGCGATCTTTTCCTAATCCCAGAAGATCGAGAATCTCCCGCATATCCCCGGTATTTTCTATGGCAGCGGCTGTTCCGCTTCCATAACGGCAGGTCCCGGGTTCACATCCTACAAGAGCAACTCCATCTGCGCCCATTTCAAAAGCCTTGAACAGAAGCGATTTGCTGATTCTTCCGGTGCATGGAATACGAACCATACTGATCTCCGGGGGGATTTCAGCACCCGTATCTTGTAGCGTTTGATACGCGCTATGCGCTCCCCAGTTACACAACATTAATATGACATTATAATTATTCATACAATTCCGGGCCTTCCAATAGTTCCTTAATTGCCCGCTCAAGATAAGCCTGATTGCGATATGGACTGTCGGCAGCATTTGACGGACATACCGAGATACAGTTGCCGCAGCCCTTGCACAGAGCTTCATCAACCGATGCAGACCATCTGTCAGCGCCGTTTCTTTGCATCGTAATAGCTTGATATGGACAAACCTGAATACAGCGTCCGCACCAGCGGCATAAGTTTTCATCTACCACCACCGTAAAACCTTTGCTCTGACGCGGACCACGGGGCATAATAGCTGCTGCCTGTACAGCGGCGGCAGCGCCTTTTTTTCTTTTAGATACATTAATAGCTGACGGGTCAGCTAAAAAAAGACCTGAAATTGAGGTTGCTCCGGGGTAGAAAAACGGTATTCCTAACACGCCATCTTTCTGCAGGGACGATTCAACAATACGGCTTGGCAGACCTTCCTGGTGTATATATTGAATTTTTTTTCTTGATCTTTCTCCTAAAATAACCGCTCCAACACGTATTGTATGACGAAAACCGCCCATATTGATAAACACCTGAAAATCGCCTAATGTCCCGCTAAACCCTTTTACCGTTGAACCTTCAAAATTATGAATATTCTGATGCTCTAATATCCCGGTCAACGGTTTCTTCGAGGTTCCAAACAAAAAAACATCCATACCGGCCTCAGCAAGTGTAAAAGCGCTGGAAACAGCCGGTTCAGACTCACCGATCACTGCGGTAGTAAAATTGTAGTTTCTCACCAGGGCCGGAAGAGGCTTCAATCTTCGCGCACGGCCGATAGAACGATCTATCAATCCGGCGAATCTTTTCATGGCAACGGCAGGATCTTTTTCAACAAGCCGCAGTACTTCTCCCCTTAAATTGCATGTCTCCACCATGGAACGGCTTATTCCAGTACCTGTAAACAGGGCATCTTTCAGCCGGCTTCTCTGATCAGTGCATGCGCTGCATACAAAATTCAAAGGACAACATACACATGATGCAAGAACCACACGCGTAATGCCTTTTTCACGAATTGTTCTTAGAATAGCCGAAGATCCATCGGTTATGCAGGCAGATGATATTGTTTCAGCATGAACAATATCGCTGTGAGATTCCAGTTCCTTAACATATTCGCTCATACCCTCGAGCCATCCAAGGGAATCGTTGCACCTGCAAACAAAAACTCCAAGACGGATATCAGGAGACAGCCCTGTATCAGGAGGAAAAAAGGAAAGTCCGTGCCCTTTTGGTCTTTGCGAGGTTCCGCCAAGCAGTATCATGGCCTGTGCCGCTGAAGCAAAACCTCTCAATATCCCGGCGTAAATATCCGCCTTTGCGTTTTTCGGGGCATAGGCTCTGATTACATCCTCTCCCCTGATCGGAGGAACTATTTCCGGATCCGCTATAATAACCACACCGGCATTTTCAATGATTTCTTCACAGGGCGCGTAATGGTTCACTGCGCGGTTTGCGCCACAGGCCTCAACACATTGAAGGCACTCTGAACAGACACCGCATTGAAGGCATCTCCCGGCTTCAAAGGCAACATCCTGCTCGCTGAAGCCGAGCGCAACTTCTGAAAAGTTTTTTCTGCGATCATCCGGCAGCATTTCAGGCATGACAGGTCTTGACAGCAAAGGGACATTTTCCGGAAGTTGAGGATAATCCCTGCGCTCCGGCCTTAAAATCCTGATATCTTTATCCTGGTCTACGGCAAAACTTTTGTGAATCGTACAAGCAGCCCTCCTGCCGGAAGACATAGCCTGGACTACGGAAGAAGGGCCTGAAACAGCGTCTCCTGCAGCATAAATCCCGGAAAGATTTGTACAAAGGGATTTATCAGCTTCGATAAAGCCGTAGTTTGTAATATTTAATCCACCGATACTTCTCTTGCCTTTAAATATACCTGCCTGACCAACAGCAACAAAAGCCATATCAAATTTAAGCTCAAAGGGCTTGCGTCTTTTAATAATAACAGGCCATGGTATGTCCTGCGCATCAGGCTCTCCCGGTTTTGTATGCGCGCATTGCATTCGGTCAAATTTGCCTTTTTTGCCTGAAAATGCGGTAACCTGTGTGCAATCTTTAATAGAAATGCCCTCATCCTGCGCTGCTTTGATCTCTTCATTATCTGCAGGAATTAAATCCATCGGAAACCACGATACTATTGTAACGCCGGCGCCAATGCGAACAAGCGCCCGCGCCAGATCAAATGCGGCATTCCCATCTCCTATCACAGCTACTCTTTTCTTAAGTTTTTTTATCCTGCCAGAGTAAAGCTTTTTAAGAAAAGACAGACATCCTTCAACGCCTTTTAATTCTTCCCCTGGCACACCAAGCATCCGGTCCGACCAGGTTCCTGTTGTAATAACAACGGCCTCAAAATTTTTCCGAAGCCTTTTTATATCTTTGTTTAAATTAACCGGATGGGATGTTGCGAAACTTACTCCCATTTTTTTTATATGCTCAATCTCAATATCTAATATATTCCTTGGCAGGCGATGTGGCCCGATTCCATAACGCAGCAACCCCCCTGCCTTCTTTTCCTTCTCAAAAATCGTAACAGCATAACCGTACCGTGCCAGATCAGCGGCAGCGGCGAGGCCGGCCGGCCCAGAGCCTATTACAGCAATTTTTTCAGGTCTCTTTTGCTTCAATTCCTGCTCATTTTTTGTATATGATTTCTTTTTTTCCTTTTCCGGATGAGAAAGTTCATAGTCGGCTAAAAACCGCTTTATATCTCTAATTGCAATTGGATCGTCCAGTTCGCCTCTTCTGCAGGCCTTTTCGCAAGGGTGGGTACAGATACGCCCGCATATGCCGGGAAGCACGTTATCTTCTCTGATAAGGGCAAGGGCTTCTTTAAACCTGCCTGCCTTTGCAAGAACGACGTAACCTTGCACATTAACACCAAGGGGACAGTCTTCTCTGCAAGGGGGGGTGCGCCTCTTATCAATAACCGGCCGGCCTGGAAGGCTTCGTCTGCTGTTAATACTTATAGCCTTTCCGCCTTCGGGAATCGAAACAGGACAGATTTCAACGCAGCGGCCGCATAATGTGCATTGATCCGTATCAATATATGTCTCCAGGCGGTTCATGCATACCCTGAATCCCTGCGGGCTGTGCTTTATCGAGGTTATCTCAACCGGCAGGACAGTTCGAATGGACGGATTCCTTAAAATTCTGATAAGTCCGGGCCGATGGGCATGATTGAGGGGAATGCCTGATTTCAGTTTATATTCATCACAGGAAAGTTTTAAATTAAGGTCATAATCAGAATCAACCAGTGTAACAGGAATGCCAAGCTCTCCAAACTTGTTGGTTGCCATTATCCCGGCAGGTGTCGCACCGATAACAATCACCCTGTGAAGTCTGTTCTTAGGCCGTTTCATACAGTTGCTCCTGTGAACTTAGCGCCCTATCGGGCGGGCTTAAAAGATGAACGTCCAACATCGAACGTCCAACATCGAATTTTGAATAAGGAATTCTGCCAATTTATAAACCGGCAGAGCAAAGCGATTTCATCATTCGATGTTCAACGTTCGATGTTCGATGTTGGACGTTCAAAAAAATTCACCTATATCCTATGATGCTGAATTTATCAGGCAAAAAATGGAAATTCCTACACGCGGCGCACGTACTATCCAGTTACTCCTGTTTGGCCGGCAGCCTTTTTTCCGCGTCCTTTAAGTATTGCAAGGCCATAATCATAGCCTTTGTTAAAGGCTCTAATGTTGACTTCCTCTGTGCCCTTTGGCACCGATTTTGCGACGCTGTCCAGCGCCGCATCTTTCGAAATTACTTTTGTGACCGATACGCAAAACCCGACCATAATTATATTGGCCATCATCTTGCGGCCTAAATCTTCGGCCATGCGTGTGGCGGGAATGGAAAAGAAATTTCTTTTTAATGCACCGGGACGTACCAGATCACGCTCAATAAGCAAAATGCCTTCCTGTTTTATCTCGCTGATAAATTTATCATACCCGCCCTGAGACATACATATCAGTATATCCGGGCGCATAACATACGGATAATGGATCTGGGCATCTGAAATTATCACCTGTGCGCTGCATGCGCCACCACGTGATTCCGGTCCGTATGACTGCGTAAAGACACTATGCATATGATCGCCTAAAGCAGCCGACATTCCAATTATACGGCCTGCCATTATAATACCCTGGCCACCGAATCCTGTTATGATGACCTCTTTTTTTGCTTTTTTCTTTTTCTGTTTATCAGTCATTGTTTGATACTAAGTATTCAGGTTATTCAGGCTGTAGGTGATTATTTTAAATAATGAACGTCCAACATCGAACGTCCAACATCGAATTTTGAATAAGGAATTCTGCCAATTTATAAACCGGCAGAGCGAAGCGATTCAATAACTTTAGGCACTTTTAACTATTCCAGCTTATCCGGCCTGCATATTTTGTTGTAACTATCCCCGTATGTGGGACGTTCTATATCCACAAACTTGCCCAGAACAACGCCCTTTTCAAAATTAATATCGAGTTCGGTGGGCTTTGCGTCATTTTTTATAATAGTCTTCTCCTGATACAGTTTTAATTGATCAAGCGGTTTTAATTTATTGCGCCGCCCGTAGTTAATAGGACAGGGTGAAAGCGCCTCAATAAAGGAGAACCCGTTTTTTAAAATAGCCTCACTTATTGATTCTGTGAGGTCACGTGAGTGAAGCATTGTCCATCTTGCGACGTATGTTGCTCCGGCTGCATATGCCATAAGAGGAAGATTAAAAGGAGTTTCCGGGTTGCCAAAAGGGGTCGTTGTGGTTTTAGCCATGTTTGGCGTGGTTGCCGCGACCTGACCTCCTGTCATGCCGTAATTAAAATTGTTTACACAGATTACCGTGATATCAACATTACGACGCGCTGCATGGATAAAATGATTTCCTCCGATAGCAAAAAGATCTCCATCTCCGCTGAATACAATCACATTCAGCTCAGGGTTTGCAAGCTTTACTCCAGTGGCAAAGGGAATAGCCCGTCCATGGGTGGTATGGAATGAATCCAGATTGACATAACCGGCTGCACGACCCGAACACCCGATCCCGGAGATCATCACGAACTTTTTCAGATCAATGCCGCTTTCCTTTATCGCTGTCAGGCACGAAGAAAAAATCGTTCCGATCCCACATCCCGGACACCAGATATGCGGGATACGATCCTTTCGGATAAGGTCGTCTAAAGGATGTTTGGGTGTTTTTTTCGCCACCGGTTAAAAGGCCTCCTGCAATACTTTGACAACCGTGTCGGGCGAGATGATTGTTCCGCCCGGATGCCCGACTAAAAATGCTGGAGCTCTGCCGCCGGCGCATCTCTTTACTTCGAGATGAATCTGGCCAAGATTCATCTCTACTGTTACGAATCCTTTTACCTTTTCAGCCAGCTTTAGGATCTGATCCTCTGGAAAAGGCCAGATGGTAATAAGCCGTAAAAGTCCAGCCTTTATACCCTGCCTTCTCGCCTTATCAACAGCGGACAGGCTTGTTCGCGCTGAGATGCCATAAGATATAATGGCTATTTCAGCATCATCCAGCCGATAGCTTTCAGTCTTTATTATATCCTTAAGGTTATTTTGAATCTTCCCTGTCAGCCGCGCCATCATCTCTTTTTGAGTGTCCACCGTCATTGCCGGATAGCCTTTTGTATCGTGAGTAAGCCCGGTTACATGAATATTATAACCTTCTCCGATGGCAGGCATGGGAGCAACCCCGTTTGGCCCGGGCTCATATAATTTAAAGCGGTCTTTCCTGCCTTTTGGCCTGGAACGCGATACGGTTTTGATATGCTTTGCGTCCGGTATAATAACCTTTTCACTCATATGGCCGACTATCTCATCAGCCAAAATGAGAACAGGCAACCGGTATGTTTCGCTCATGTTAAAAGCGGTGATTGTCTGATAAAAAATCTCCTGCGGGGAGGACGGCGAAAGCACAATAATTTCATAGTCTCCGTGGGAACCCCATCGTGCCTGCATCATATCACCTTGGGCGGCCTGTGTGGGAAGACCTGTTGAAGGTCCGACACGCTGCACATTTACAACAACGCAGGGTGTTTCTGTACAGATACCAAGGCCGATGTTTTCCATCATGAGGCTGAAACCCGGCCCGGAAGTGGCGGTCATGCTCTTTACGCCTGTCCACGAAGCGCCCAGCACGGAGGCTATTGCAGCAATTTCATCTTCCATCTGTATGAAGGTTCCGCCAACTCCTGGAAGCCTGGCAGACAGATGCTCGGTGATTTCTGTGGCAGGAGTTATTGGATATCCTCCAAAAAAACGGCAGCCTGCCGCAATAGCGCCTTCGGCGCATGCAACATCGCCCGTGATAAAATGTTCGCCTGTGTTAATTGCCGGTTTCATTATTTCCTTTTTTTTATTCACCGCAAAACCAAAAAGATTTATTTATCACGAAAGCACGAAAATACGAAGACACGAAAAAAGTATAATTATTTCGTGCTTTCTGTCTTTTGTGTTTTCGTGATTATTTCTATGCCCTTAGTGTTTTCGGTGCTTTCACAAGGAATCTCAATAGAATATATTGCAAATTCCGGGCAGATTATTTCGCAGTAATGACAGCTCAAGCATTCCTCTGCTTTAATTACTGCCGGAAGATGATAACCCTTCGCGTTGATCTTTGAGGAAAACTCCAGGACATGACGCGGACAAAATTCTATGCAGTACCCACACCCTTTACACCGGTCTTCAAGGATATATACAATACCCTTTGAAACCTGAATATCATCTGCATCAAGCGGAACCCGCCAGAATTTCATAGTGTCCTTCCTTAAGTTTTTGACAACAAAATTTGAAGATTGTATAATTATCTTAAAGTTTGTCAAGAGCTATATTTATGCAGCCATAAGAAAATTGTGGATACCCCTATACTTTCTCGGGGGGTATTCTGATGTTTTTAAAATTAATTATTATCACCATAAAATCCTGCTCAATTATTACAACCCTAATTGAGCATTGGCTCAGTTATGGTATGATACATCGCAACAGGTTAACCGCTTGAAAAAAATATGACAGGATAACAGGATAAGTTTAGATGATTTTAATCCTGAAGCCCTGTCAATTCTGTCAAAACTTATTACAGGCCAGCCACTTCCTTTCCGCAGTGCTTACAAATCTTGGCTCTCTCTTTAATTATTTCAGCGCAGAATGGACATTCCCTTGTAAAATGTCTCTTATGCATCTTTTTTACAGACTCATCCAGCTGTTTTTGAATAATTTCATTGCCAATTTTAAGATTTTTAATCGGATCAATTGCCTCCAGGCTTCCGATGTCACCGATCATTTCCGCTGCCTTAAGCCTGACTTTCGCCGGTTCGGTGGGGTCTAAAAGCAACCTTAAAATCGTTTCAGCGTCCTTTTCTACATAGCAACCGGCAAGGATCGAAAATCCTTTCTTTATTGCCTCCTTCAACATTTCCTGTTCCATGAGGACCTGGTCGTCAACAACCTGCCCAGCTCCGCCCAATTTGCCGAATACCGGCATACACTCAAACTTCCCTGAGCTGGGATAGCACATGCACCTGTAAGAAGCAGTATGGCCATAATCCTCCTGCACTTTATCCCATCCCTGGGTATATAATGAGCATTCATCATTAAAACATACAAACAGGAAAGGTTCGCCCCATCCAAGGCCATCACCCATGGGGATCGATGGAACATCCCATATGCTCATTTCCTGGCCGCAATGAGGGCATTTTGGTTTTTCCTGCTCTAAAACCTTTTCTAATACTTGTTCCCTTGTTTCAAAAGCCATTGTTTAAACCTCAATTTAGATTATTGATAAATTCGTAAAAAATCAAGAAGTTATAAATTCAGTCTAATTACATGGACTCTACCGGTATCTATTTCAACTATCTGAAGGCGTAGCTGCCGACCCGAACCGGCCTCACCCGGAAAGAACAGGATGCCATGAGCAAGACTTTTTGGTTCAACCGGGTTGTTCTGAAGCGATTTTCCATGCAAATCATCTATAATTGTTATCCTGGCATTGTCCGAGGTATAACCGCCGGCGCCTCCCATGGTGGCTCCGGCAGCAGCGCCGAGAGCAGCCCCTTTACCCGCCGCTGTTGCAACATTATCGCCGGACACAATGCCGATGGCAGCTCCGATTAGAGATCCTGCCACAGTTCCCAATACGCCGTGATAAGCCCCTTCCTTTACGACATCCTTTGTTTTGGCATATTTTGTGGCCCTTTCATATGCGATTTCTCTGCTTAAAACAGGCCACAGATTGCCCTTTTCATCCTCCAGGAATGTCTGATCGCCATTAATTTCAAATGGATGGGTCCCCTGATTATCAAATACTACCTGCACCGGCAGCATGCCGGCGCCGTGGATGTCGAATCCAAACACCTCCTTTGCCTGCGTCGCATCATTGAATGCCTTTGCCGCCACTTTGGCTCCGGAAACCGTTACAGCATTATCGTACGAAGCCGGGGTCTTAAACGGCAACGGCTTTACCTTATAGCTTGTAGAGCAACTCTGAAACAGAAATACGCAGATAAATATCGACAGAATCGAAATATGTCTATACATTATCAATCCTCCTGTAAAATTATACTTTAGTAATTATTCAGCCACAGATCTACGCTGATCATCACTGATATTTTTTACAAAGGTCTTTCGGAACACCATCATTATTCCATCCCCGAAGGCTGTAATACTCCTTCAGCATGGTCTTTAATTCATCTTCCGTAATAACATCCCCTGTTTTAAGCACATCTTTGTAAAACCTCGCCGGCAGATTATCATCTTCCGGTTTCAGGCCTTCCCGTATATTAAAACATCTAATCAGCTCTGATATCTCAGCAGCCCTTTTCTGAAGAGCTTCTTTATCCTCTTTTAATCCCGTTGTAATGTAAATTATTCGCTCAAAATTCTTCCAGGAACACAGGTCTCTGTAAAAACGGCACAGAATAAGGCAGTCCATGAAAGTCAGACGATCCTCAAAATCAACAAAAAGATCTGCCTTCCCTTCGATAACACCAGGATCGATTACGCCGGTCAACTCCGGATTATGAAAAGTTGCCCTTAAATGACATGCGCCTCTGTCAGACACCGCAAAACCAAGCCCGCTTCCCTTGAGAACCCTGGGATCATAGCCCGGCGGCTCAAGGCCCTTAACATGAACTGCCATATCCTCCATGTTCCATTTTTTTGCGGCATTCTGGATTCCCTCTGCAAGGATATCACCTATTCCTTCCCTTTTTGCAATCATTTTAAGCAAAACAGCTATGGCATCAACATCACCATAATCTATATGAAAGTCTATCCTTTTCTTTTTTGCAGCCTCAATGGTAAATCCGCAAAGATTTCCCGCTGTTATTGTATCCATGCCAAGTCTGTCGCATATATCGTTTAAATAAGCGATCTCCTCAATGCTGTCAATCAGGCAAAGACCTCCGAATGCATAGATTGTTTCGTATTCAGGCCCCTCTAACTTCAGCCCGGAATGGCGGCCATTTAAAACTGTGGTCATTCTGCCGCATGCAATAAAGCATTTAGGGCAGGCATGGGGTTCTACACGGCATTGCTTATGTAAAGCTTCTGCATCAATATTCTTCCATTTGTCAAAGGATCCTTCAGACCAGTATCTCGTTGGAAATGCCCCCGCATTATTTGTAACTTTAACCATATTAGGGGTGCCCCAGGCTCTAAAGTTTATTACAGCAGGATTATTTTTTGATGCAGCGGCAATCTTTTTTGAAAATCTTTTTGTCTCACTTTGATCAAAAAGCAAACGCTTTTTATCACCCTTAAAAAGTATGGCCTTAAGGTTTTTGGATCCCATGACCGTTCCCACGCCGGTCCTTCCGGCAGAACGCCAGTAATCATTTTCAATAACAGCAAACCGGACAAGTTTTTCCGCAGCAGGCCCTATAACCACACAACCGGTTTTTTTTGCTCCCCTGTCTGTGCTGCCAAATAACTTTTTTACTGTATCTTCGGTTTGATAAGTATCCATGCCCCAGATATCGCCTGCATCATGAAAATCAGCGCCTTCAGGGTGTATTTCAAGTATAGAGGGCTTTTTGCTTTTACCTGTTATTACAATTGCATCAAATCCTGTTGAATTAATGGCTTCAGGCACCCTGCCACCTGAGTAGGATTCTGAATAAAGGCCGGTCTGCGGTGACTTGGTGAAGACCCCGTACCGGCTTGAACCCCATATAATACTGCCTGTCACAGGCCCAGTCGTAAAAATCATGCAGTTGGCAGGAGAAAGCGGGTCAACCCCTTTAGGATTCAGGGTGTAAAGAAGATAAGAAGCAAGGCCCTTTCCTCCTAAATATTTTATAAGAGTTCTGTCATCTATCGGAATTATATCGTATCTTCTGCCTGTAAGATCAATTTTCAGTACCCTGCCGTAAAAACCGTTCATTTAAATTCCTCCATAACATATAAGGATAGCAAATATATGATCCTACCGCAAGAAGCTGTCCATAAAAACAGCAACGCCATAACGCATTGACAGAAATGATCCTTTTTGATAGTTCCTGAAACATTCCGTGAACGCTCACATAAAACTTTTTGAAGAGGTTATCTACAATTAAAATAATCACTAAATTTTTTAAAACATCATTCTATTTTATTGCATTTATGCTTTTTATCGGAGCAATTGCGTATATTACGCTTACGGTAATTATAAAAAGCAAGAAAATAGTTGTTATTCCTGATCTTACAGAAAAAAATGTCGTATATTCTCTTGAAATTTTAACAGATCTGGGTCTTAACACAAAGATTAAGGGATTTGAATACAGCGACACCATTCCGCCAAACACTGTGATTCATCAAGATCCTGAGCCCGGCACAGAAGTAAAATTTGGGCGTGATGTAAGGCTGATTATTTCAAAAGGGGCCAAAACCATTATAACTCCTGATCTAAAAGGGCTTTTAGTTCAGCAGGCGCGTATAATCCTTGAAGAAAACGGTTTGCTCCAGGGAGAAATATCGAAAACTTACAGTAATAATATAAAAAAAGGCGAAATTATTGCACAGTTCACATCTCCTGGCGCTCTGATAAAACGGGGCAGTACTGTAGATCTTCTTGTAAGCATGGGGACCAGGCCAAAAGCATATAAGATGCCTGATCTAAAAGGACTCTCTTTGGAAGATGCTATACTGTTGATTGAAAGAAACAATCTTTTGTTAGGAGAAATAAAATATTCTATACATAAAGACAAACCCGAAAATGTTGTTGTCATCCATGAACCGTTATCAGGCCGGCGTGTAATCGAGAGCACATATGTCAACATTGAAATAAACAGGAAAACCAATGGTAATGGCCGTAAATATTTACATGGGGTTAAACCTGCCGGTCTTTTCAGATACAGGCTCAAAAATGGATTTTTAAAAAGGCATATTCTGGCAAGGCTTATCAGTTCAGGATTCTCAACCGATCTTTTTGATGATTATGTTAAACCAGGGGAGGAAATCTGGCTTATTGTTCCCGGGAATAATAATTCAACTATCCTTCTTTATGAAAATGATGAGCTGGTTAAGACCCAGACTAACCCATAACTTTTTATATGTTCAGGAGATATAATTATGAAATTTATTGCTCCATCGATACTGTCGGCTGATTTTTCAAAGCTTGGCGATGAGATAAGATCGGTTGAAAATGCAGGAGCGGACTGGATTCATGTGGATGTAATGGACGGCAGTTATGTGCCGAATATTACAATGGGCCCATTAATTGTCAAAGCCGCAAGGAATGTTACATCGCTTCCAATCGATGTACATCTTATGATTGAAGATCCCGACCGCTACATTAATGATTTTGCAAAAGCCGGAGCTTCCGTGATTTCCGTGCATACAGAGGCGTGTGTTCACTTAAACAGAACCATACAGATTATAAAAGAATCCGGCCTGCGCGCCGGCGTGGCGCTGAATCCTTCAACCCCCCTTTCATCGCTGGACTGGATTCTGGAATATATCGATCTTGCCGTAATAATGAGCGTCAATCCTGGGTTTGGCGGCCAGACATTTATTACAAACACTCTCGAGAAGATCAGAGCCCTTCGCAGCATGATTGAGGGCAGGAATCTGTCCACCCTGATCGAAATAGACGGCGGTGTATGCGAAGAAAACATCGAAGATATTTCAATTGCAGGCTCGGATGTCTTTGTGGCCGGATCAGCGATTTTTGGCAGCCCGGATTATAAAAAAACAATAGCAGGTTTTAAGAAAAAAATCGGGGAATAATCACGAATCGTTCCCATGCTCCAGCGTGGGAATGCATACTCATATTGGTTAACTGTTCACGGTTGTTTTTTAAAATTGAAGAGCGAAGCGACATCATCATTCAAAATTCGATGTTGGACGTTCGATGTTCGACATTCATATTTTCAAGGCGTTAATCCCTTAATCCTTTATTTACATGGAGCATGATAATGAAACAGAAAAAAAACATACAGAAGGTCATGGTAATTCACGGCCCGAATTTAAATATGCTGGGAAAAAGAGAGCCGGATATTTATGGAAAGGAGACCCTTGAAGAAATTAATTCAAGACTGGAAAAACTGGGGAAAAAACTTGGAATTGATGTAGATACATTTCAATCCAATTATGAGGGGGCAATTGTTGAAAAGATCCACGAAACTTCAGGAAAATACAAAGGGCTGATCATTAATCCGGCTGCATATACACATACGAGCATTGCAATCCGTGATGCGCTTCTTCTGTTAGACATACCTGTAATTGAAGTACATCTATCCAATATTTACAAGAGAGAGCCTTTTCGTCACAAATCAATGACAGCCGATATTGTAACTGCTCAAATTGCGGGTTTTGGCGTTCAGGGATATATAATGGCTCTGGAGGCTATTGCTAAAATGTAAAAGCCTTTGCGAATTTGAAATTCGCAAAGGCTTTATTATAATTATATCCCCTGTTACTCTTTTTTATTTGGGATGACACTCACCGCATGTAAGGGGCCCTTTATTTTCTTTTTCATGACACCCCTTGCAATTTGCATGAAATGCCTTCATTAACGGAAGCACCTTACCCTCTGCCTCAACCTTATGGCATTCGGCGCACTCGCTTTCAGAAGAATCATCCCATATGTTTTCACCGGCTTCGTCATATATATGGTGACACTCTAAACAATCGATTCCAGCCTCGTCAGCATGAAGTGAGTGCGGGAAAACGGCCGCAGGCCTCTCACGTTCTATAAAGGCATCATGTTTCAACAAGGTTATATCATCCTGAGCATATGCTGCGCCAAGAATAAAAAGAAACGCCAAAACTGTTGCCGTAACAAATAATACTGTTTTATTCTTTTTCATTCCCAAATGCCTCCCACTTATATCATTATATACAACTTTTACTTATTTATTGATTCATATAGATTTTATAAGTTTTCTTCTCTAACAAATCAACATCTGCCTGTCAAGAAAAAACCGCTGCGAGCATTTCTGCAAAAAGATAAAATGAAGTTCTTTACTATACACTGTCAGAGCGTCAAAATGAAATAGATATGCTTAATTTTTATCAATAACTATCTGCAGCCTGTTCTTTTGACTTGACCTTTATAGAAAAATCAATTAATGTCCATCTGATTTAACTTTCAAAACAATAATAAGGATATAACTTTAGGGCAAAAGGTATTAGACTCCAATGGTAAGAAAATAAGGAGGTGGGGGAATGATTAATTCGGAAAGCTGGGACTGGGAATGTAATAAAAAAATGGTTGCCGACACTTCAAAGTGGAAAGATCAGTTTGAAGATGTCTGGGAGCCTTACATCAGTTCCGACGGTGAGAAGATAGCCTCTATTGTTAAAGTGGGGGAAGGCGAATTCAACATAGCTGTCAATAAAGAGACATGGGGGGAAGAACCTTTTGAAAAGATATGGTATTCCCGATTCAGCCCGGACGGCCGCCTGACCGCTCTTATAACAAAGGAAATGGAATGGACGATGGCCGTGGATGGAAAAACATGGGAAGAGATGTATGAGTATATCTGGGATACCAAATTCAGCGCTAACGGCAAGGTTATAGCTGCGACCACTAAACAGGATGGCGTTTACGCGATAACGGTAGATGAAAAGACATGGGAATGTCCTGTTAAGCTTGAAAGCATAGCAAGTCACATAATAAGCCCGGATGGAAAAACCGCTGTCGCTATCGCTCAGACCGTTGCCACTGCTGAGGCTGATGTTAATGCATTTACGAAAGGCGCATGGTCGGTAATCGTAAACGGAAAGCCGTGGAATGATAACTATGTTGATGTTTATGGATTGGTTATCAGCGCTGACGGCAAAAATATTGCCGCTGAATACAGGAATAGTATTTGTGAATACGGCATTCTCGTAAACGGAACACCCTGGAACGAAAAATTCGGTTGTACATGGGAACCGGTTTTTAATCCCACAAACAGCGATGAAATATCTGTCCCTGTCAGGCAGGAAGGCCAGTGGTTCCTGGCAACAAATGGCCGGATTGTCTGGGACAAAGGTTTTGTCAATCTCATGTATCAAACCTACAGTCCTGATGGCAGCAATATTGCGGCAGGAGTTGCTCCATCTTTTGCAAAATGGACGATTGCCGTTAACGGCCAGCCATGGTCAACTACATTTAATGAATGCATTTTAAAACCATCTTTCAGCCCGGACGGCAGAAAGGTAGTCGCAATTGCAAAAGACAGCGGCAACTGGTTTCTTGTTGTTGATGGAACCGTCCTTGGAGAAGGCTGTGATAATGTCTGGCCGCCTGCTTTCAGTCCAAATGGCGACAAGGTAATATACAAAATAGAAAAAAACGGTAAGTTTGCCGTTGCTGTTAACGGCGAAGTCAAGGATAAAGAATACGAAGCCCTCTGGAATCCTGTTGTATCTCCTGACGGAACAAAAGTAATGATATGCGGCGTAAAAGGCGGGAAATATTATCGCAAAGTAGTTCTGTTGAGCGATATATAAAACATATAAGTTACAAGTGAACTAAAGTTAAAAATAATGCTTTTATTTGGTAAAATAAATATCAAGCTAATAGTTTTGAACAATATTTTCAAAGAAGGGGGAAGCAAATGTATGAATTCGTCAGCGGGCCGCTTGTATGGATAGCCTTTATAATATTTATCGGCGGGAGCCTGTATAAAATATACCACATGTTGTCCGGCGCTAAAAAAGATATGACTTTGTTCCGGCATATGTCCCTGGGACACAGTGCAGCATCTCTTATACACTGGTTAATACCCTTTAACAATCAATCTATGAGAAAAAGACCGATATTTACAATTGTATCTTTTGCTTTTCATATATGTTTGATATTCACACCCATTTTTCTTTTGGGCCACCTGATTTTATTGGATGAATCCTTGAATATAAGCTGGTGGAGTCTGCCGGAAGGAGTAGCCGACTGGATGACGATCATAGTCATTGCCGGGTGTATTTTTTACCTCGTCAGGAGATTAACAGACCCTGTTGTACAAAATGTCACCGATGGTTCTGACTATCTTCTGCTGGCAATTACCGCTCTTCCATTTATAACCGGTTTCATTGCATACCATCAATTATTTGCCTATAAAACCATACTGATACTTCACATCCTTACCGGCGAGATTATGCTTATAGCCATACCATTTACAAGGCTGAGCCACATGCTTTTCTTTGTTTTTACAAGAGCATTGTTCGGGAGTGAACAGGGTTATTGGAAACATTCAAAGGACTGGTAAAATTTTAACAGCAAGATAATGTTGAGGAGAATATTATGAAACCCACCATAGCTATAAGAGAACCGGTCGTAGATGATCTCATGGACCAGACCGAGAAAAGCCTAACCGAGGACCAAATAGAAAAAGTTATCAATGAAGTTATTGATCAAGAAACCGGCGTGCGTTTGCAGACTTACGTTAATACATGTATTCACTGCGGGTTATGTTCCGAAGCATGTCACTGGTTTCTTTCTAATGACAGGGATGTCAGTTTTGCTCCGGTTACAAAGGTAAAAGATACCATCTGGGTAATGCTGGAAAAAAAAGGAAAGGTTGACGCCGCATTTATCAAAAGATGCTCTCAAATCGCCCATACCGAATGTAATGTCTGCCGGCGTTGCGGCATGTATTGTCCGTTTGGAATCGATATTGCGTACATGATGCTTGTTGTTCGGCGAATATGCGCAAAGTTGGAAATGGTGCCTCTTTACCTGCAGGATACGGTTAACAGCCATGCTGCCACAATGAACCAGATGTGGGTAAAACCGGATGAATGGATAGATACTCTCCAGTGGCAGGAAGAAGAAGGGCAGGGATATGTGCCAAGCGCCCGTTTGCCCCTGGAAAAAGAAGGCGCGGAAATAATGTACTCTGTTATCGGGCCTGAACCAAAGTTTTTAGCACAACTCCTCGGCAATATTACAGTAATTATGAACGTAGCGGGGTGTGACTGGACAATGCCTGCGACTGCCGGCTGGGATAACAGCAATATGGCTATGTATTCAGGGGATTTTGAGGTCATGGCCAGGGTGGAAAGGCTTCATCACGAAACAGCTCAAAGGCTTAAGGTAAAAAAAATAGTCATGGGTGAATGCGGTCATGCCTTCAGGGGGGGAGAATATGACGGACCTACCTGGTTAGGCTGGATGAGTCCGCCCATACCGATTGTTCATGCAGTAGCATTTTATTATGATCTGCTTGTAAGCGGAAGAATCAAAATAGCAAAAAAAGTCGAAGGACCGGTTACTGCACAGTATCCATGCAATATTATAAGAAACGCGGGATTGGGCAGTAAACTGCGATATATTATGAATGCAGTATGTGAGGATTTTGTAGATCTTGTTCCTAATGACAGGCATGCCTTCTGTTGCAATGCAGGCGGTGACACTATTAACTGCGGCCCGCCCTGGAAGAAAATCCGGGTCCAGTCAGCGAGACTACAGTCTGAGAATTTCAAGAGAACCGGCGCTCATACTATTGTAACGCCATGCCATAACTGCCACAGCGGTGTTGAAGATATTGTTGACGGATATAAGCTCGGGATGCATGTCAAGTTCTTCAGTGAGCTCCTTATAGAAGCAATGGAGATACCGGAAGATTTGCAGGCATAGCACATGCTGCATTCAGCGATCAGATGTTAGTAATCGAGACCTTTGAAAAATGTTCAATTTTGTTCGAGTACAAAGAAGGCGAAAATTTCAACCACAGGAATACATTGAGTATTTCGAGGATTGAAATTTGAGCCTGACGCAGTAATCGGGCAAAAGGGGGCGTTTTGCAAAGGTCTCTAATCAGCTCTTCGTTTATTTAAAAAGTTAGGCCTTGATAAAATATCAAGGCCTAACTTTTTTCATTTCATCTTTTTTCAAAGATCTCTGACTAAAATCCGGTGTTGGAGGATATATGGATTATAAGAAAACACTTAACCTGCCATTTACCAAATTTCCCATGAAAGCAAGCCTGGTGAAACGTGAGCCAGAGCAGCTAACAGCCTGGGAACAAAACCGTTTGTACGAAACGATCAGAGATAATTCCAAAGATCGCGAACATTTTATTCTGCATGACGGTCCTCCATATGCAAACGGAAATATTCATATGGGCACAGCCTTAAACAAGATCTTAAAGGATATAATCATCCGTTCAAAGCAGATGTCCGGCTTTAACGCAGTATATGTGCCAGGATGGGATTGCCACGGGCTTCCAATTGAACATAATGTTGATAAAGAACTCGGGGCAAAAAAAAAGGATGTTTCACATGACGAGTTCCGGAAATTATGCCGGTCATATGCAAATAAATATATCGATATTCAGCGTGAAGAGTTCAAACGGCTTGGAGTCATGGGTGAATGGAACAATCCCTATCTGACAATGAACTATGAGTATGAAGCTGTAATCGCCCGTGAGTGTGGAAAATTTGCGTTGGAAGGCGCCCTTTTCAGGAGCAAAAAACCGATATACTGGTGTTGCAGTTGCAAAACAGCCCTTGCCGAAGCGGAAATCGAATATAAAGATGTGCCTTCGCCGTCAATTTATGTAAAATTCCCCTTAAAAGATGACCTCAGCCAGGGCTCGCCTGCTTTGGCCGGCAAAAAGGTTTTTGTTGTAATATGGACCACCACTCCCTGGACTATTCCTGCAAACCTGGCGGTGGCGCTTCACCCTGATTTTGTTTATGCTGCCGTTGATGTGGGGAATGACGAAGTCTTTATTCTTGCGAGAGAACTCGTTGAAAGCTGCATGAACAGCTTTGGCATTTCAAATTTTTCCATCCTGACCGAAATCGAGGCAAAATCTCTTGAAAACAAACGATGCCGTCATCCACTTTATGACAGAAATTCTCTAATTATCCTTGGCTCTCACGTAACACTCGAAGCCGGCACAGGCTGCGTTCACACAGCGCCGGGACATGGACAGGAAGATTATGAGGCGGGACTTTTATACGGACTGGATACCTATTCACCTGTAAATGACAACGGCTGTTTTACGGATGATGTTGAGTTTTTTGAAGGACAGTTCGTATTTAAAGCCAACAAAGAGATCGTCAACAAACTGCGGGAAACAGGCGCACTCATCAAAGAAGAAACAATAGATCATTCTTATCCACATTGCTGGCGCTGCAAGAAACCTGTAATTTTCCGGGCCACACCCCAGTGGTTTATTCCAATGGATAAAACAGGTTTGCGAAAAAAGGCCCTTGATGAAATCGATCAGGTAAACTGGATACCGCGCTGGGGCAGAGACAGAATCTACGGCATGATTGAAAACCGACCGGACTGGTGCGTCTCAAGGCAGCGGGCATGGGGCGTTCCTATTGCTATATTCTTTTGTGATAAATGCGGGGAAATATATATTAACCAGGAGATAATCGATCATGTGTATGCGCTGTTTAAAGAGCACGGCGCGGATATCTGGTTTAAAAAAGATACAAAAGAGCTCCTGCCCAGTGATGCTGTGTGTGAAAAGTGCGGGAACAGCGCCTTTATAAAAGAAACGGATATACTTGATGTATGGTTCGACTCAGGAGTAAGCCATGCCGCAGTACTCGAACAGCGTTCTGATTTAAAATGGCCTGCCGATCTTTATCTTGAAGGGAGCGACCAGCATAGAGGCTGGTTCCACAGTTCACTTTTGACGGCAGTCGGCACAAGGGGCAAAGCCCCATATAAGTCTGTTTTAACCCATGGGTTTGTAGTGGATGCAAAAGGTAAAAAAATGTCCAAGTCTGTTGGAAATGTTATTGCTCCAAAGAAAATTATTAGTCAGTATGGAGCGGAAATTCTCCGTCTCTGGGTCTCTGCATCAGATTACAAAGACGATATACGCATTTCAGACAGTATTTTAAAACAATTAACCGACGCATACAAAAAAATCAGGAATACATGCAAGTTTCTACTCAGCAACCTTTATGATTTTGACCCGGGAAAGGACTCTGTTTTATATGAATCAATGACGGATATAGACAGATTTGCCATGCACAAACTGCAGAAACTAATCGAGAAAACTACAAAGGCATATGATCAATTTGAATTTCATACTATCTATCATGCCCTTTATAATTACTGTACTCTCGATCTTTCAGCCTTTTATCTTGATATCCTCAAAGACAGGCTGTACACATCGCCGCCGGAATCTGAGGAAAGAAGAAGCGCCCAGACGGTCATGCATATTATGATTGATACTGTTGCAAAGCTCATGGCGCCTATACTTTCTTTTACCGCAGAAGAAATCTGGACATATATGCCGGACCGGAAAGACAAAGAAACAAGCATTCATCTGACAGCCCTGCCGGTTGTAAGTGAGAAATTAAAGGATGAAGAACTGGCCCCAAAATGGGAACTCCTGCTGCAGGTGCGCGGCGAGGTTACAAAGGCCCTGGAGCAAGCCAGAACCGCAAAACTCATAGGGCATCCGCTTGATGCTTCGGTTACAGTTGCGGCAAGTGAAGACTTATATAATGCTCTTTATCCATATTCAGAAGACTTAAAATCAATTTTTATTGTTTCGCAGGCTTTTCTGGCCAAAGAAGAAACCCTTGCAGGCGCATATGAAAGCAACAATATAGAGGGATTGTCGATTTTGATTAAACAGGCAACCGGCACAAAGTGTGAACGCTGCTGGGTGCACGATCCTTCTGTGGGAACAAGCTCCGTGCATCCGGCTATCTGCAAACGGTGTGAAGAGAATATTAAAAATCTGTAAGGGTTCGCCGGCTTCGCTCAAGACGCAGAGCTCGCAGAGAAAATAAATGTTTTATCTTAACACCTAACACCTAACACCTAACACTTAACACTTAACACTTTGACACTTTGACAGATAAAACAAAATACATTAAACTTGCTTGCATTGCCGGTATAATTATAATTCTTGATCTGATATCAAAGGCGATAATATTAAGCAAAATGCCTCTTTATCATTCTATACCGGTTATACCAGGTTTTTTTAGCATCACCCATATTCAAAATCCCGGGGGCGCATTTGGGCTCCTGGCAACTCATGGTTCCAGTCTGCGCGATATGTTTTTTATTGTTATTTCCCCCCTGGCTATCTGTTTAATTTTTTTCTTATATAAAAATACGCCAAAGACACATACTTTGCTTGCCACAGGTTTTGCCATGATTTTCGGAGGCGCAATCGGCAACCTGATTGATAGATTCCGTTTCGGAAAGGTGGTCGATTTTTTAGACTTTTACATATCAAACTATCACTGGCCTGCTTTTAATATCGCAGACAGCGCAATCACTATAGGAATCGGAATTTTTATATATCATATTATCTTTAATAAATTGCCAAAATTATAACACGCTTCACATGCAATATAAACTTGAGTTCTCAGTTTCAATCAACCGTGAACTGTGAACCGTAAACCGTGAACGGCTACAAAAAAATGTATCCAATCCTTTTGAAATTAGGCAAACTGTCTCTTCATACTTATGGCTTTTTTGTGGCCATGGGTTTTCTTGCAGGCATTTTAATCGCGAAAAGGGAAGCTAAAAGATTGGGCGAAGATCCTGACAGGATAATGGATCTTTCATTCTATGTCATGGTTTCCGCCATTTTAGGCTCACGTCTGTTTTATATCATTACAAATCCAGAGATATATCTTTCAGATCCCCTGGAAATTTTCAAATTATGGAACGGAGGACTTGTTTTTTACGGAGGTTTTATTGCAGCCCTGATTGTCGGCCTTATCTACCTGAAGATAAAGAAAATGCCCCTGTGGAGAACAACGGATATAGCCGCCCCTTCACTTGCTGCAGGTCAATTTTTAGGCAGGCTGGGCTGCTTTTCCGCTGGATGCTGTTATGGAAAAGCCTGCAATCTGCCGTGGGCGGTGACATTCACAAATCCTGACTCACTGGCGCCGCTCGGAATCCCGATTCATCCAACACAGCTCTATCACGCCATAAGCAATCTATCTATATTTGCCTTTCTCTGGTTCTTCCGCGGCCGCAAGAAATATAACGGCCAGCTTTTCTGGCTGTATATCCTGCTTTATGCCGTCACCCGTTCCCTTATAGAAATATTCCGCGGCGATTTCAGGGGGGAACCTGTTTTAGGCGTCCTGTCTGCTGCCCAGGCAGTCGGAATAATAATAGCGCCTGTTGCAGTTGTTATGATGATAATTCTAAAAAAACAGGCCGGCAGAACCTTATAAGGTGTTTCAAGGGTTTTATCACATTTGTGGCAACGCGTCCCAATACCCGGACAGTTATTTGAATCAGGCAGGAACACCCGTTTCTGGCACAAAGATCATGGCGGGATTACCTGTACTGCAAAATGCGGTACCGGAAGGATGGCACAAGGCTTACGCAAATGGTGATGTTGATACTGATGACTATGGTGAGATTCCCCTGTCCTGCTCAAATCATTAATTTAAGTTTCGCACCCTTGATTTCTATCAATATCAAGACGGTAAGGGTTGAAAATAACATTTTTACAGCGAAATCATTTGCTTATATTTTGTAAACAACATCTAAGTGCAACATAAATTACGATCAGGCGTAAAGGAGATATAACTTATTGAATTTAATAAAGCGCCAGGCATCAATTTTATATTTATTGATTGGCGCCGTTGTAAAAACCACAGGCAGTATATTTCGCTTTAAAATTTATTTTTAGCCCTTACCGTCTAACGCTTTGGCTAAATTAAATGGTGCGAAACTTGAGTCATTAACATTATCTAATCGTCATAATTTATCTATATCCCATCCTTTAAGAGTCTCCAGTGTAGTGTAATCGGTCGTATCACATTTTATCGGCGTTATGGAGATGCAGTTCTGGCCCAGGGCAGTTTCGTCGATTTCAGGATTTTCAAGGGAGGTCTGAGAATTACAGGCCTGCCAGTAGTATGTACGGTTTCGAGGGTCAATCCTTTTTTCGATATATTCATTAAGGGGAACAATGCTCTGTCTGTTTATCCTGACTCCGGCTATCTTTTTTCCGGGCATATCGGGAATATTTACATTGAGTATTGTTCCAGAGGGGAGACCGTTTTTGCATACATTTTCCGCAAGCATTTTAATAAAATGTGCGGCATCATCATAATTTTCAATCTCTTTTCCGTTAATGGAAACAGCTATTGCGGGAATGCCATATAATGCGGCTTCTTTAGCGGCCGCAACTGTTCCGGAATAATTGATATTAATTCCGACATTAGCGCCTGGATTAATTCCTGAGATTACGATATCGGGTCTTGAATCGAGTATTTCCAGAACACCAAGTTTTACGCAGTCGGCAGGAGTTCCGTTAATAGAGTATCCCGTATGTCCTCCATTGACAGCCACTCTGGTCAAACGAAGAGGTTTATACAACGTTATGCCATGACCTACTGCGCTTCGCTCACGGTCCGGCGCTATTACGGTTACAGAATGAGCTTTTGCAAACCTTTGATAAAGCGCCCACAGCCCTGTTGCATAAATGCCATCATCATTTGTCAGAAGAATGTTCATTCCTGCCCACATTAAAACGGAATGTCATCATTTGTAGCTTGCGAAACCGAAGGACCCGGCATATCAGGTTCTTGAATACTTGCAGATGGTCTGGCTGTATTGGCGGAATTTTTTGTTCCCAGAAACCGCACATCAGATGCAAGAATTTCCGTGGTGTATCTCGTTACTCCGTCTTTTTCCCACGACCTTGTCTGGAGCTTGCCTTCGACATAGACCTGCCTGCCCTTTGAAAGATACTGGCCGCATATTTCACCCAGTTTGCGCCAGGCAACTATACGATGCCATTCGGTCCGTTCCTTTTTTTCGCCTGTATTTTTGTCTTTCCATTCATCAGATGTTGCTATGCTGAAATTGGCAACGGCAGTTCCGTCTGGTGTATAACGAACTTCAGGATCATTACCCAAATTACCGATTAGAATTACTTTGTTGACACCTGCCATGTTGTACCTCCCTGAATGATAAATTTGTAAAAAAAAATTGGTTTTTTCAAATTCATTTTTTTTGCAAAGGCCGTCAAAAATAATGCTCTTGTAAAAAGTCAAAAAGGAGCGCTTTCATCATTTTTGAAAAGCTTGGAATGCAATAATTACGAATAGTTATCTCTGTGTGCTCTGTGGTAAATCGTACCTTTTACGATCTTATCAAAAATGTTTTTATAAAACATTAAAATACAGGAAACCATTCATTATGTCAAACAGAGCTGCATCAAAAACCCCTAACCCCCACTTATTGATCTTGACTTTAAATTATAAATTAGAATAAAATTAAAAAAATTATTCATTAACTTTAGTCACTTAAATAACCCTGAACCTTGGTTTTTTTCTTAACACTTAACACTCTAACTATTAGGAGTTATTATGAAACGAAATTATTGTTTGCTGGTCATTATTTTTTTTGTTTTATTTGTGTTCAACGTGAATTCCGCTATTTGCCAGGGATGGACAGACCTCACTATACGTCTTCTTCCTGATTCCAGTTTTGCGGTGGTTGAAGTAAAGCCAGGCAAGAAAATCAGGCATTGCCCGCATCATGATTCAAACGGCAAGATTGATGAAGAACAACTGATATATGTGCTGGGAACTCTGGACCATGAGATATGGATTTATCCGGAAAATAAGAAGATTGCCGGAAAGCATCTGAAAAAACACTATGGTAAATTTATTGCAAAGGTTATGAAAAAAGGCCTTCAGGCTCCTGTGAACATCAACAGGGCAAAGCTTATCCAACTGGTTTCCCTTCCGCAAATTGGGCCTGTGTCTGCTGTGAAGATTGTGGAATACAGAAATATGCACGGCCTGTTTGAAACTATTGAAGACATAAAAAAGGTAAAAGGGATAGGCGCCGGCGTTTTTAATGCCATTAAGCACTATATTACAGTTAATTAGGTTTTCTGTTTTTTTTTATTCATCTAACACTTGATGCACTCGTAAAAAGTCGAAAAATACCGTTTTCCGTCATTCCGGCGAAAGCCGGGCACATAGTGAAGCTTTAGCGCTATCCAGTCTTTTCAAGTAGTTACAGAACATCTGGACTCCGGTTTTCACCGGAGTGACGACTTTTTACGAGACCGTCAACACTTAATTAAAAATGAAAAAATTTAAAAAAAACATCCTTTGCATAGGCGCAGGTTACGTGGGCGGGCCGACAATGGCGATGATTGCTTATAAATGCCCGCAATACAAAGTCACGGTTGTGGACATCAACCCAGTACGCATTGATGAATGGAATTCAAATGACCTGCCGGTTTATGAACCGGGCCTTGATGAGATTGTAAAAAAGGCTCGGGGAAGAAATCTTTTCTTCAGCAGTAATATACAGCATGGCATAATAGAGTCCGACATTATTTTTGTCAGCGTAAACACTCCTACAAAGACCTTTGGCGTCGGCGCGGGCATGGCTGCTGATTTGCAGTATTGGGAAAAGACCGCAAGGCAGATTCTACAGTATTCTCAGTCCCCAAAAATCATTGTAGAAAAGAGCACGCTTCCTGTCAAAACCGCCCTCGCCATGGAGAGAATCCTGACTTCAAACAATAATCTTCATTTTGAGGTTCTTTCCAATCCTGAATTTTTATCTGAAGGAACGGCCATCAACGATCTGGAAAATCCTGATCGTGTGCTCGTCGGTTCCCGTCAAACGCAAAGCGGTTTAAAAGCAAGAGACGAGCTGGTTGAAATATATGCCAACTGGGTGCCGCGTGACCTGATTATTACATCCGACATCTGGAGCAGTGAACTTTCCAAACTCGTGGCCAATGCATTCCTGGCCCAGAGAATATCATCAATAAATGCCATATCCGCCCTGTGTGAGAAGACCGGCGCCGATATTACCAATGTAGCCAGAGCAGTGGGATTTGACAGCAGGATCGGCGATAAATTCCTGAACGCAAGCATCGGGTTTGGTGGATCATGTTTTAAAAAGGATATTTTGAATCTTGTATATATGTGCCGGTATCAGGGCCTTAATGAAGTCGCTGACTACTGGAACCATGTTCTCAAAATAAATGATTTTCAAAAGGATCGTTTTGTGTCCAACATGCTCTCAGCCATGTTCAACACATTGGCAGGCAAGAAAATAACCCTTTTTGGCTTTGCTTTCAAGGCCAACACCGGAGACACAAGGGAGAGTCCGGCCATTTATATTGCAAAGAGATTAATTGAGGAAAGAGCGCACCTGACAATTACCGATCCAAAGGCATTAAAGAACGCAGGAATCGATCTAAAAGGAATCGACGAAAATGTAAGCTATATCGATAATCCTTATGAAGCAGCCTCCGGAAGTCATGCAATCGCAATAATGACGGAATGGGAATTGTACAGGGGCCTTGATTATGAAAAAAATATACAAATCAATGGTAAAGCCTGCCTTTATCTTTGACGGCAGAAATATTATCGACCGGAACAAACTTTTTAAAATCGGATTCAATGTTTACTCAATCGGCAAACCAGCATTAACACATTTTAAATAAATTAGCCACAGACACACACGGACGGACACAGAATTTTGCCCAGCGGATGTCGCTGGACAAAAATAGTCATTGCTTCGCGAAAAAAAACCAATGTTATTTCGTTAGTGTGTTTCTGTGTGAGTCTGTGGCAAAGATGAAGGAATATGGATATTAATGAGCTTACATACCAGATAAATGGTGCGATATTCGAAGTTAGCAAATTGCTGGGCGCTGGATTCCTCGAAAAAGTTTATGAGAACGCCTTAATTATGGAGTTGCATTTAAGGGGAATTAAAGCCGTAAGTCAATTCCCGATTTCTGTGAAGTACAAGGGTAAAAATGTCGGAGAGTATTTTGCCGATATTGTTGTTGAAGACAGGGTGATAATTGAACTAAAGGCAGTTGATAAATTACAAAAAATTCATGAGGCACAGATGTTGAATTACTTGAAAGCTACAGGAATGAAGGTTGGTTTGCTTGTAAATTTCACATTTCCAAAAGCAGTTATTAAACGATTTATAATGTAATTAAGGATTAAAAGGCTTTAGTTATTACCCAAGAAAAATATCTGTGTGTGTCTGTGTGTGTCTGTGGCTAATAAAAAAAAAGGATTTTTATGGAATATCATCAAAACAAACGCGTATTAATAACCGGCGGCGCCGGCTTTCTTGGCTCTCATCTTTGCGAACGGCTTGTTGCCGAAGGTTTCGAGGTGTTGTGCGTGGACAACTGTTTTACCGGCTCCAGAAAAAATATCTTTCATCTTTTAGATAAGCCGAATTTTGAATTTATCCGTCATGACATAACATTTCCTCTTTACCTCGAGGTGGATGAAATTTATAATCTTGCCTGTCCTGCCTCTCCCGTTCATTATCAGTTTGATCCTGTTCAGACCACAAAGACCAGCGTGCATGGGGCTATCAATATGTTGGGCTTGGCCAAGCGGGTTAAGGCCAGGATATTACAGGCATCCACAAGCGAAGTTTACGGAGACCCGGATGTTCACCCCCAGCCGGAAACCTACTGGGGCAGGGTAAACCCATAGGGCCGAGGTCCTGCTATGACGAGGGCAAAAGGTGCGCTGAGACCCTTTTTTTCGATTACTATCGCCAGCACAATCTGAAAATCAAAGTCGTCAGGCTATTTAACACATACGGCCCGCGCATGCACCCGAATGACGGACGCGTTGTTTCCAATTTTATTGTGCAGGCCCTTACGAATCAGGACATAACGGTTTTTGGCGATGGAATCCAGACACGTTCGTTCTGTTATGTGGATGATCTGATAGAAGGTTTCGTGCGGATGATGAACGGGCCGGACGATTTTATCGGTCCCGTAAACATGGGCAATCCTGATGAATTTACTATCCTTGAGCTGGCCCAAAAGATCATGGAAATTACAGGTTCAAAATCAAAGATTATCTTTAAACCGTTGCCTCAGGATGATCCCATGCAGCGCCGGCCTGACATCAGCCTTGCTAAAGAAAAACTTAAATGGCAGCCGGCAGTAAAGCTGGACCAGGGACTGAAAAAGACTATTGAATATTTTGACAAACTACTATAAATTAAAAAATAGTCATTGCTTCGCGAAAAAAAGCCAAAAGAGATAAAGTTGAAACGTTAAAATATGAACAGTTTAATTAAATATGGGCTGTATTTTGTCGTGGTGTTTTCGGTGCTGGCTTTTGGTGCGGCGGAGGTGTGGGCTTTTTCGATTGTGGAGTTTGTTGTGTTTCTGTTGGTTTTTTTGTTTATTGTAGGAATTGGTAAATCTTGAATAGTGAATAGTGGACAGGATTAACAGGATTTACTGGATATTTCTTATTTATTCTTCATTACTTCGGACGAAAGTAATGAAGAATAATCCGGCGTGGCCGGAAAAGAACAAATTTACGAAACGTGTTAAGTGATTAGGTGTTAAGATATTGATAAAAGATGAATTAGAAAAGGACAGAGAACCGCGGGATTCCCGCGAATTTTTCCTACGTGGGGTAGCCGTTTGGATTCCGGCTGCCCTTTTTGTTTTACTGGTTCTGTTTCAGATGATTCCGCTGCCGGCTGTGGTGTTGAAGGTCGTGTCGCCGGCGACGTATGAGTTGTATGAAGAGATGCTGCCGGAGGTCGGGAAAAGACAGAGGTCAGAGGTCAGAAGTCCCGTCAGAAGGACGACGGGCAGGCAGAAGTCAGAAGGGCAAGAGCAAGGGACAGAGGTCGGAGATCAGAAGTTAGAGGTCGGGAGGGAGTGGCGGTCGATTTCTATTAATCGGCATGGGACTTTGCGGATACTTTTGAAGTTTTTGTCGTATATAGGGATTTTCTTTATTGTTCTTTATTTTAACCCATCGGGTCAAAAAGGGAACAGGCAGGAAAAGTCAAGCGTATCCGTCAGGTCAAGAAAGGGTGCTGTACCGGATTTTATTTTCAAATTGATCTGGTTGATTTTTTTTCTGGGTATTTTTAATGCCCTTTTTTCGTTTCTTCAGGAAGTGTCCAGGGGGCAGATCCAGTGGCTGCGCCCTTTGGCGCCGCCGGGTAGTTATCTGGGCACGTTCAAGTCTCCGAATAATTTTTCGGAATTTCTGGAGATGGTGGTTCCGCTGGCGATGGGTCTGTTGATCGTTCAAAATTATGCGGAGGTAAAGAGGTTTTCCCAACGCCTTGGCGTTAAAACCGCGAGAATGGTTGCTCTCTTTTCAAAGACCGGCTTGCTGTCATTCGGCATTATCATCCTGATTCCGGCCCTTTTCTTTTCTCTCTGCCGGGGCGGATTTGTGACTTTTCCGGTGACAATGGTTGTTACCCTCATATTCATGGTTCTTTCGTACAGGCTTCATGACAGGTATTCTTTTGTCCTGTTTGGTTTTGTTGTCGCTGGAGGTTTCGCGTATCTTATATGGATGGGAGCGGGGCCTATCATTAAAGAGGCGATGACGATATTTAGTCCTGGCTCACGTCTGTTTACGTACAGTGACGCAATTGATATTATCAAGGATTTTCCCATCTTCGGCGTGGGGTTAGGGGCTTGGCATGATATCATTATGAAGTATCATACGATGGTTGGGAGAGAGACATGGATGCCTGCCATCGCGTATAATGATACTCTCCAGATTACGGCGGAGACGGGGTTCGCGGGGCTGGCGTGTGTGGCGGCGTTTCTGTTCATGATATACAGAAAGGCGATAAAGGCGCTGAGAAAAGGTGTTGACGTGGTCAGCCAGGCCCTGATATTGGGTGGCATTACAGCCATGACTGCCGCGCTGATCCACTGCCAGTTTGATTATCTGTTTGTCCTGCCGTCGAATGCGGTGGTGTTTATGGCGATCGCGGGGATGACGTATAGATTGAGCATAACTAATTAAGGGATTACTCGTTCCTACTTTTTTTCTTTCAACCATAGCTTGAACAGATTGGAGAAACGATAAACTCCTTCATGCAGAAGGTTGAATTTACTTCCCCTGGTATCTTCACACCAGACTGGTATCTCTATGATCTTTGTCTTGTTACGCCACGCTCTGTAAATAATTTCAATGACGTAAGAGGAACCATGGTCAATAGCATTAAGATATTTTAAAACCGTTTTTTTACGATTGCCCTTCGCGCCGATGGAGTAATCCAAATACAGAAAGCTGCTTGAAAATATTGATGCGCTTGTTCCGAACGACTCTAAACGATATGCACAAATATAAAGACTACATATCAATCATTATTCCCGGTTATAATGAGGAAAAAAGGATACATTCAACCCTCAAGGCAATTTTGCAATTTTGCAGCCAACACTTCGAACGGCATGAGATCATTTTCGTGGATGACGGCAGCACTGACCATACGTGGAATATTGTGAATGACATCGCATTTGATTCCTCTTTGAAAGCAATACAACTCCCGGAGAACCGGGGCAAGGGACATGCTGTCAAACTGGGAATGCTGCAAGCTAGTGGTAAATACCGATTTTTCACCGATGCAGATCTCCCGTATGAACCCAAAAGTTTCCTGTCATCAATTGAATTATTTAATGCCCATGGTTGCGATATGGTAGTCGGCGCAAGGGAGTTGCCAGAATCGACCGACAAATCGAAACCGAATCTGAATCGAAAGATTTCGAGTTACATATTCTCCACCATTGTTGACAATTTGATAAAGACGGATATTAAAGACACCCAGTGCGGATTCAAGGGTTTTACTGAAGATGCCGCAAAAAAAATATTTTCAAAATCTACTATAGGCGGATATGCCTTTGATGTTGAGATCTTCCTTCTGGCAAAACATATGAATCTCCATATACAGAAGGTCCCTGTGACCTTAGTGCGGAACAAACACTCAAAAATTCGCCTTTCTCGTGATGTCTTTATTATGTTAACCGATATTCTGAGACTGTATGAAAGGCAGCGGCGAGGCAAGGTTCTATGAAGCTCAAAAATTACGCTGTTGCTCTCGCCGACCTCATCCTGCTCGGAATGATTATCCTGTTCATGGCGTGTTTTTTTGATGTTAGATATCTCTTTTATGATACGATTGTTACAGGCGGCGATACGGCAAGCTGGTATGGGGTAGCCGACCATATGTTGAATGTGCTCCTCCCAAACGGACGTCTAAGTGGGTGGGATATGGGGAATTTTTGCGGCTACCCGAACTTCAACTTTTATTTTATCCCCCCCTTCCTCATGGCCGTCCTTCCAAGCTATCTATTTAATATCCCACTCACTATAACATTAAAACTGGCAATCATGACAGGCATCTTTGCACTTCCAGTTATGACCTACTTCGGTCTTCGCGCCATGCGATACACCTTTCCCACGCCAATAGTGGGTGCGTCCGTTTCGCTGCTGTTTCTCTTTAATGAGTCATACACGATGTTCGGAGGCAACACCCTGAGTACATTTGCAGGGGAATTCTGTTATATGTTTGCCTTTGCGATTTTCCCATATTTCATGGGTTCTCTCTACCGAGGGATGAATGGCGGAGGGAGGGTTATCCTGAACGGCATTCTTTTAGGGCTGATAGGCCTGTCCCACCTGTTTGTGTTTATGCCTGCGGTATTTCTGCTGATCTACTGGTATCTCAGGAAGGGCGACATCAGATACCTATTGAAGATATCCCTTATTGCCGCGGGCATCATGGCCTTCTGGATTCTCCCGCTCATGGCCTATCGACACCCCTACACGACGCCCGTATATTTCATCTGGAATCAATTTGCAAACTGGCGCTATTCATTCGCGGGATTGGGCATTATTATCCTTTTTATATGTCCCGGTCTGACCTTGTATGCGATAGGGCGATATGCAGACTCCGGTCCATTCGGAAAAATGTGGAAATTTTCAATATTATCCATATCCGGCACAGGGGTTTTTATCCTTACATACCTGGCTGAAACTTATATGATTTTCGGAAGAAAAATGTGGAACACAGGTCTTAGTATTCCTATTTTTTCTGAATCCATCCTCGGAGCCGACACGGCATATATTTTTCATCCCTTCGTAGTACATATAGCCCTTGCTGTCACCGCCGTTGTGACAGGGGCCGGTCTTTGGTCTCTCAGAAAACAGACACGGTATGAGAACTTCTGCTGGATTACCGGTTCTGTGTCGCTGTTAATCGGACTGACTTTGGTCTTTATGAAGTTTTATATAATTATAAGCAGTTCCATAACAGAATGGGAGATAAGAACGTTCCTTATGAAAAGTTCCACAATGGTTGTTGTACATGGCGTCCTGGCAATGACGGCCACGTGGTTTTTTTTGTTTTCCAAACGGTTGAAGACCTTTGTGCTACTAACTGCCGATGATAAGCCGGACAGATTTATGATGTTCCTGAGCCTTGCTTTCGGTTGCATTGTTGGTTATTTTTCGGCCCATTTCATGGAGATCCCTGACATACGCTTTTTCCCTCCCCTGATATTTGCACTCATACTCATTTTTTTTGCAGACACACTCGGACCATTCCTCGGATCATTAAGCCTGAAGAAAAAAATAATAGGAGCCATAACGATTACCTATATTTGCATCGTTGCCGTGTATCTTGGGACTTCAAAGGCGGACGACTGGTTTAGATACAATAACGAAGGGTATGAGTATAGAGCGGGCTATCACGATTTTATCAGTGTCAATAATTATTTAAAAACTTGTTATCATGGAAAATTCATAGACGCTCTGAACGCGCCGAGGGTGGGATACGAGAAATGTGATCTCTATGGCCAGTATGGTGGAGCCAGGGTCTTTGAGTCTATTCCTTTGTTTTCAGGGCGGCAGACCCTCGAAGGAATTCACTATGCGTCTTCTATTGCAGCGAAATTCAACGCGTTTTTGCAGACCGAGTTCTCGAGAGATATCAAAACACCGACGTCATATATATTTTCAAAGATAAATCCAAAGTCTCTTCCTCAGCATTTTGACCTTTATAACCTCTCTCAATTAATCTTAATGACCGATGAAGCCAGGAATGCCGCGGCTGCTTCCCCTTTCTTTGAGAAAGAGGCCGAATTTGGAGCGATCTCCGTTTACAGGTATAAAGCATGCAATGGCAGATATGTTGACGCGCCAAAGGTTTATCCTGTCCTGTATTTGCGGGATGACTGGGTTAACGCATTTTTTCAATGGTACAAAAGACCGGAACTTGCCGATGTTCTTTTCGTTCCGGGAAAATTTGTAAAAAATAAAGAAGACAGGGCAACTTTCGCCGGTGAAACGTCGGACATCGACAACCTCGCTGATTTCAAAAAAAACGTCATAGATCAAAATGACCTCAAGATAAATACTTATCTCGAACATCTTCGCATTCGATTTACAACAAACGGAATTGGTCTTCCGCACCTGATCAAGGTATCCTATTTCCCAAACTGGAAAGTGGAAGGCGCCAATGCCGTATATCCGGTAAGTCCCCACCTTATGCTTGTTATCCCAAGGGAAAATGAGGTAACGCTGACATATAAAACATCGCTCTGGGAAAAGGCGGGCATGGCCCTGACCGCAGGTACGTTGATAATCCTGTTGTTAATCGGGATATTCCGAATGATGCCACGACGAATCCGAAGATCGTTTACTGAATGGATTTCCTGTGCCTTAAAGTATATAATCAAACCGGTTGAACGGGTTTTGACTTTTGCAAGACCATACATGCTGGTTATCGTGATTTTTTGTTCCTGCGCCTTAGTAACAGGCGGAACCCTGTTAAGAAATAAACAGGTGAGATTGTATATACAGGGTCACAGGGCGTTTAAAACAGCGCAGAATCTTTGTTCAGCCGGCAAACCGGAGACTGCCAGAAAACACTTCAAAGATGCCATCCGCATAATGGAGCCAATAACAAAAAACAGATTTAGATACGACCATGCGGATGTAATCCACTGCATACTTTTTACGGCAATGTCCTATGAGAATCTCGGGGAAAGGGACAAAGCCGAAACCATGTACCGAACCATATTGACTGATTTTCCTTACAGCCGCTATACAGGAGAGGCGTACGTCAAGATCGGCCGTATTAAGAAACGCGGGAGAAACAGTGCCCTCGAGGATGGACTCAAAAAACTGCTTCAAAAAGACACGGCTGAGGGACTCCAATCAGTAAGAAAGGCGCTCCAACAGACAGGCGAGGTCCTGCGGTATTTCAACCAGGCAATCTCAAATGACCCATACTCTGTATGGGCACGATACGCTCGACGGGATTTGGAAAAGGAACGTAACTACATCAGAGGAAAAGGCCCCGCCATACTTTCCCGCTGCCATGATGAAGATATAAGAAAGTCTGTTGATGCCATATTGAGGGATTAAGGAATTATAACGTGTAAGGGCGAACCCCTGTGTTCGCCATTGAAAGGAATTGAGGGATTAAAATCAATAGAATACCTTCAATTCCTCAATTCTTAAATTCCCAATAATCTGCGAAAATCTGCGTAGTCTGCGGATGGGATTGAGGAAACGCCTGTCAGATAAAATTATGGACGACCGCCCCGGAAGAGTGATGTGATGATTATGATGCCCAAAAGAATACCGGCGACCACAAGGGCTTTGCAGATTAATGAAGATTGATCCCCCTCCTTTTCAACGGTAATGATCATGGACGAATCGTTGAGATAGTGCAGGCCATCTTCATCATATTCAGCAAGGACATGCACGGGCAGGGATGAACCGGGATTGGAGGAGCGATTTTGTATAGTTAAAGTTATCCTTCTCCCCTCCCTGGGACCAAGGGAGACACTGCTTCTTGCAGGCTCTATTGCGATATTGCCAGGATAGACAAACCTTACTTCTATTGTTTTTCTTTTGGACGAATTATTTGTCAAAATGACAAAGAATTCTTTCTTCTTGTACTTGTTTATATCGAGCCGAAGGGGTATATTCCGATTCTCGGGGTTCTTAAATTCAACAGTAACTTCTGATTTCCTCCCGTCTATGGCATATTTGGACACGGCATCCACGTAATAAGGATGTCCATTTACATCAGTGTAGTATATTTCTGCAAAGATCGGATACCACCCCTGCCTTGAACTCAGCGGAAAAACAAGTTCTCCTCCGCACGGATCACGGGGCTCTAGCTTTTTCTTCAGAAACAACAGCCTTTTGATCCCCCTTAATTCAACCCATGTCTTCACATCAAAGGCAGCCTCATCACCCCTGTTTTCCAGTTCAACGCCCACCGTAATCTGGTCCCCCACAATAGCTGTCCGAAGAGAAAACGCCATTCTAATTGTCCCAGCATAAACAATAGACGAGTTCAGGATAAGCATTGAAACAATGACGTAAATGTGCATATATACTTTCATAATTATTAATTATTAACATTTATTCAACAATAACGCAATGATTGAAGCTGATAATTGAGAGCTTCAGTTCTTACAGGATATCATTTCTATCAATCAGGATTCGCGACAAGATTTTGTAGGTTGGGTTGAGCGTTGCGAAACCCAACACTTGCCTGGTTCCTATGCTCTAGCGTGGGAACCCGCCGTGTTCGCTCGCGTCGCGGCAGGACCCATATAGTATGCGTTCCCACTCTGGAGCATGGGAACGAGAAAAAGATTTCTCCCTATGGTCGAAATGACAAAAAGAGGTGGTTTTCGTTCAGGCACTAATTATGAGAAAAAAAATCTTCTCGATATTAATTCTTATCACCCTTGTTTTTCTTGAACTACTCGTTGCCAAACAATTCATGGGGGACAGGTGGTTCAAGAAGGGATATTCCGAACTGCGTGAGTATGATGCGTATGGGAAGGAAACTGAAAACGCTTATTCAAAACCGCTGCTCTCCGATTCAAGCTTTCGTAAGGCTCTTCAATGGGATGACAACAACCCGGAAACTCATTATTATTTAGCAAAATTATACGAAAAGCTTATGTACAAGTATGATCGTGAGATGGGAACGTGGGAAACCATCGACGGCAAACCGGTATATAACATTGGCTGGCTATCAAAAGCCTTCGAGGATCTGGCAATCAAACAATACTACCGGAGCATCTATCTGAGTCCGGGAGCCAATTACTATCACCTGGACCTTGCCTGGCTCCTTAAGACGAAACTGATGGTTGGAAACAGGACAATGGAAGAGTTGATTGGCAGCTCCGGATACTCATATGAAAAACCGGTTAATTTTTCGAATGTTTTAAAGGAATTAAAGCTCGCAATCGCCCTTGCGCCAAGCAGGAGTTATCTCCACAGGTATTTTGCGGATTGGATTGTGGATCACATCTGTTTTCTTTCAAAGGATCGGGATATTGCTGAACAATATGACAAGAAACTCAAGTTTCTCTCTGAAGAAGCAGTTCGCGAATACAAAAAGGCAGTTTTCCTCAAACCCCCCCTGTTCAACGAAACTCTCAAATCAATGACAAGATTGACTTTTGATTACAATGTGCTCAAGCCCATTGCGCAGGAAGATAACACAAAGCTAAAGAATCTCGTATTTTTCCTGTACAACAAGAAAGAATGGGAGGAAAACAGAGAAAAATTTTTGGCAGATATGGATCTGCAGATCGACCAATACGATTTCAACAATCAATCGCCGGAGATTTTATACCCCTATTACAACACTTTAGCGACGCTGCTTCAGAAAGAGAAAAAGGCTGAAAAGGTGGCAGACGTTCTTCAGGAATACCTGAAAATCGATCCTGCCCACGCCAAGACACATTTCACGCTGGCTAACTTTTACCTCTCGGTCGGGAAACATGAATCTTCAAAACACTATTTTGAGAGGGCCATAGAGCTTGACCCTGAAAACACCTCTTATCTCAAGAAATATGTGTTGGTATTAGCATCATGGAAAGAGCCGATCGAAGCGGAAACGGAATTAAAATCGTTGCTCAAAGTCAATCCTGAAAACGTGCTTATAGGCGAAACCCTTGGGAATCTGTATCTTCGCCAAAAGCATTTTGAGAAAGCAGAGGCTGTTTACAGAAAAATTACATCAAAAACCCCGGACAAGGCGCGAGGATATCTCCTGCTTGGCAAATTGTATGAAGGCGAGGGAAAACAGGAAAAAGCAAAAATTGCTTACGAAAAATTTATATTTTATACACCGGACAAGGCTAGGGGATATTTCCTGCTTGGTAAAATGTATGAACGTCAAAAAACCAAGGGAAAAGCCCGGAAAAATTATAAAAAAGCAACCCTTTTAAACACGCGATACAAAAGCTATTTCAACAGGATGATACATCCTGATATGCTCTTTGAGGAATATTTCAAGACAACTCACGATTATGATAAATTAAAAAAGCTTGTTTCTCTGTCGCCCGATTCCCTTAACAAACTTGTCCTGTTTCTCTACGGAAATAATGCTTGGAGCAGGAATAAAAGCCGGTTTATGGCGGATCTTAACAGGGCAAAAACAAATTTTGAAAAATCAAAGGGCGATACAGACAAGGAAAAGAGAATCCGGCCATGGCTTCTATCATATTACAGGACACTCGCTGATGTTTACGTGGAAAAAGGTAATTACAGGAAAGCTGTCTCTGTTTTGAATGAGGCAACAGGAATAGATCCTGATAATCCGGAGGGTCACCTTCTTCTTGCCGAATATTCATTCGACAGTGGAAATGCGCACGATTACACATGGGAGTTCAGCAAAAATCATTATGAAACAGCTATCTCCCTCTCGCCGGAAAACTACAAATATGAAAAGGCCTACGCAGTAAGTCTAACAGGGGTAAAAAAGTTTGAAGAAGCGGAAGATCATATGAAAAAAGCCATTGAAAAAAGGCCGAATGATCCTGAATTACATGAAGCGCTTGGAAAGATCTATGAACAGGCCGGAAAGATCGACCTCGCAATTGACGAGTTATCAAAAGCAGTCTCCCTGTCCAGAGGGGCTGAAAAATATAAAAAGAGGCTCGCGGATTTGTTGACTGCGGAATAAAAGAAAAAGACAAATTGGCCGCTGATTAACGCGGATACAAGCTCTTTTTTGTTTTATCTGCGTTTATCTGCGGCTAATAACATAACATGTTGAAAAAAATGCTGAAAATAACCGCTTTCAAGATCGTTCTTATAATCACCGGGATAATTTGTGCGATCGTGATTAGTGATGTTGATTTAGGCTATATTAATGATCTTGAATTAAAAAGCCGCGATTTTCGGTTTCATGTTAGAGGTATAAAAAAACCGAGCGGGAAGGTCGTTGTGGTTGCCATAGACGACAGGAGCATTGAAATGCTTGGGAGGTGGCCTTGGCCGCGGCTGCGGTTTGCCCAGCTTATTGCCATATTACACGAAGCAGAGGCTGCTGTCATCGGTTTTGACCTCCTCTTTACAGAACCGGAGGAAAACCCTGAAATGAGCAAAATCAGGGAGCTTGCCGCCACATTTCAGGAACTTGGCCTTTTAGATGCAAGCGGAAAAAGCCAGGCATTTTTTGAGGAACTTGTGGATGCCTCCGAGGGACCCGGTAACGACGCAATCCTGGCCTCCGTGACCACGGAAACCGGCAAAGTAGTCTTTGCGTTTGCCTTCGTGCCTTCAGATGAACCCCCGGAGGATTTCGATCCTTTCATGATAAAGGCCGCATATGAATCGTTTCAAGAAATGGGAAAGATCGATTCTTATAATCCCATTAGCCTTTATGGAAGGCTGCTTCCGATTCCCATACTCGGAGAGGCGGCAACAGGTCTTGGTTTCGTAAATTTCATACCCGATGGGGACGGGGCCATGCGGCGCGGTATAGTGGCCCTGGAAAGCAATGGCGCCCTTTTTGCGCCATTGAGTGTCCGCATAGCACAGCAATATCTAAACATGGAAAATGAAGATATAACCGTTAATTTCGATGGCAGGATTGAAATAGGTCCCTATATAATTCCCATGGATACAGAGTGCATGTGCCATATAAATTATTACGGGCCGAACGAAACTATTCCCTATTATTCCTTTGCGGATGTGCTGACCGGTAAAGTTACACCTGAAACATTCAAGGGAAAGGCTGTCATTGTGGGCGGCGCTGCCGTGGGTCTGGGCGATATGTGGCCCAATCCGTTTGTACGAAGCTTTTGGGGTGTGGAAGCTCAGGCCACGATTGTTGACAACATCATTTCGCAAAATTTTCTGAAGTGTCCAGGCTGCATAAAGTATATCAATACCGCAATAGTTTTGTTTATAGGTCTTGTTTTAGGAATATTTTCCTCCCGTATAAATATGCGCGCCATGATGTGTTTCTGCTTGGCTACAGTTGTGGTATTTGTGGCTGCAAACCAGTATATTTTTGTAAAACAAAAGCTGGTTCTACTGTTTGTGCTTCCTATGATTGAAATAACCCTCATATATACGGCGGTATCGGCATATAAATATTTTACTGAGGAAAGGGAAAAAAGAAAAATAAAGGGAGCCTTTCAGCAATATATGAATCCTGCTGTTGTGAACCAGGTGCTGGAACATCCTGACATGCTGAAATTGGGGGGTGAAAACAAGGAACTTTCTGTTCTTTTTAGCGATATTCGCAGCTTCACGACCATCTCAGAGGGAATGTCTCCCGAAGATCTGGTAAAATTCATGAATGAATATTTAACTGTCATGACAAACATTGTACTTGACCATAATGGCACTCTGGACAAGTACATAGGAGATGCGCTCATGGCGGTCTATGGGGCGCCGGTGGATCAGGACGACCATGCTATGAAGGCATGTTGTTCAGCCATAAACATGTTTAAAACCCTGTATGATATCCACAGTGAATGGGCCAAACAGGGATTTCCGGAGGTTCATATAGGTGTCGGCATAAACACGGGCAATATGATCGTGGGAAACATGGGTTCGGAAAAACGGTTCGATTACACCGTAATGGGAGATAATGTCAATCTGGGATCACGCCTGGAGGGGTTAACCAAGAGATATGGTGTGAAAATCATCATAAGCGAATTCACATATGAGAAAATAAAAAAAGATCTGGTCTGCAGGGAGATTGATCTTGTCAGGGTCAAGGGGAAAAAGAAACCTGTGAGGATCTATGAACTTTTTAGCGGCGACTATTTTTCCGGCGGCGCATACACCTTTGTTACGCCATTTGAAAAAGGTCTTGAAAGGTACAGAAAAAGGAAATGGAGCGAAGCTATAGGTTCTTTTAATAAAGTCCTTGTAATTAAACCGGATGATAAGCCAACAGAACTTTTCATAAGCCGCTGCATTCAAATGCAAAACTCGTCTCCCCCGGAAGACTGGGACGGGGTATTTGTTGCCAAAGAAAAATAAGTGGGATTTTTCGTTCAGGCACTAATTTATCTTGACATTTAAAAAACTGCTTTATATAAATTACTCAAGTTTCGCACCCTTTAATTTAGCCAAAGCGTTGGACGGTAAGGGCTAAAAATAAATTTTTAAAGCGAAATATACTACCTGTAGTTTTAACGGCGGCGCCAATCAATTAATATAAGATTGATGCTTAATACATCGTTAAATTCAATATGTTATATCTCCTTTGCGCCTGATCATAATGTATAGCGAACAGGTTGCTGGTTACAAAATATAAGCAAATGATTTCGCTGTAAAAATGTTATTTTCAACCCTTACCGTCTTGACATTGATGGGAATTAAGGGTGCGAAACTTGAGTAAATTATTTTAAATATTAAGCTGGATATATTATAAATATACGAAACCGTCATTAACATTTTGTTTAGAAAACAGGGGGTTGTCATGAAAAGAGCGGAGTGTTATACAGTCAAATATTTTATTCTATTGGTATGTGCGGCGCTCATAATGCTGCTGGCGGTTATACCGGCATCCGCGGCAGTTGAGAGTATCTGTACCTTAGAGTCATTCAGTGGAAAAATCATGCTGAAAACCAAGGGAAAGTGGGGCGCCACACCCGTAAATGGCATGACGCTGTACAATGGGGATAAGATCGTTACTACAGAAAATGGAAAAGCAACAGTAAAATTCAAAGATGGCGCTGTAATTGAGGTCAGCAAGAATTCGAACCTCAGAATCACGGAACAGGAAGTAAAAAAGGGGTTTATCTTCAAAAAGAAGGTAAAACGTCGTGATTTTAAACTCTCCATTGGAAAGATTTCATTCAAGACAGGTCATAAATCCAAAGTGCAGACAAGACTCATCACTCCGACAGCCGTCGCTGCCCTCAGGGGTTCAGCGGGTGCCTTCGGCACTAACGGCGCAGAGAATACTATAAACCAAACTGAAGGAACCAGTGACTTTATCGGAAACTTCATTAAAGATGTTGTGCGAGATATTTCCGCTGATCTTGCAAAAAGAAATCCGGCGCAGAGAGCGGCAGTTAACGCTGCAACGGCTGCTGTTGCGGCAAAAACAGCTAAAGACAAAACAATTCGCGCCATGGCAGAAGCAGTAACAATTGAAAATGTTAAGACTGTTGAAAATGCTAGGGCTATTCTTAAGTCTCAAATTGAAGAAACCACAGAAGCCGCGTTAAATGCAGAGGCAGCCAAGGCAGCCGCTGAAGAGAACGCAGCAGAAGCCAAAGACTTCGCAAAAAACGCTGATAAAAAAGTAAGCGAACTGGCCAAAAAGGCAGAAAGTACAGCCAATAAATCCGTAAAAAAGGCAGCTAATGCTGTAAAAAAGGCAAATACAGCTAAGAAGAAAATAGTAAAAATAGCAGAAAAGGTCGTTAATGCAATTAAAAAAGATGACACTGTGTCAGCACAAGCGGCGCTTTTAGCAGGAAAAACAAATGTTGATGCTGCAAATGCAAATGCAGATGCGGCAGCCGCAAACGCGGCAACATCGGAGGCACAGGCAAAAAACGATGATAAGGCTGCAAAAAAGGCTGAAGAAGTGGCCGACAAAACCGAAAAGGCCGCTGACAAAACCGAAAAGGCCGCTGAAAAAACCGAAAAGGCCGCCGACAAGGTTATAGAGGCCAAAGTAAAGGGAGATGATATAACTGCTGAGGCTGCCGTTGCGGCCGTCAAGGCAAACTCGGATGCCGCCGGCGCGAATGCTGATGCCGCAAAGACAAATGCTGTGGTGGCTGAAGCTGAAATGATCGGAGATAAAGAAATATCCAAAAAGGCTGAAGAAGTGGCTGAAAAAACTGAAAAGGCCGCTGAAAAAACTGAAAAGGCTGCTGAAAAAACTGTTAATGCCGTTGCAAAGGTAGAGGAAGCCGTTGCTAAGGGCGATATGGCAACTGCCGAGGCCAATAAAGAGGCAGCCAAGGCAAATGCCGATGCAGCGAGTGCCCAGGCGGCAGTAGCAACAACAAACACTGCGGTTGCAGAGGCTGAACTTGTCGGTGATACGGCGGCGGCTGAGAAGGCTGAAGAAGTGGCTGAAAAAACTGAAAAGGCCGCTGAAAAAACTGAAAAGGCCGCTGAAAAAACTGAAAAGGCCGCTGAAAAGGTAGAAGAAGCCGTTGAGAAAGGCGATGAAGCGGCCGCTGATAAAGCGTTGGAAGAAACTAAAGAACGCTCTGAAGAGGCAAGCGAAAGCGCGAAGGAAGCCGAAGAAGAATCTGAAAAAGTAACTACAACAACTACAACAACCACGACTGAGGAAGAGACAACAACAACCGAGGAAGAGACAACCACGACAACCGAGGAACCAACCACGACAACCACGACTGAAGAACCGACTACAACTACTACAACCTGGGCAACAACCACAACAACCACGACAACAACAACCACGACAACCACGTGTCCATAAGAAAAGGGAGGATATCTGATTATGAAAAAGACATTTATTGTGATACTTGGAACAGCGTTGTTGATGGTTATGGGCTTCGTGGGATCGGCCATGGCTATCGGCAATATCAAGATTGGTAACATTGCGGTTCATCCCTCCATTACCGAAAAGGGAATGTGGGACAGCAATATCGATCTGAATGCCGATAATGGAACAGCAGGAGAAGAGCGAAAGGGCGATTACATCAATACGCTTACCCCTGCAGTGAAATTTCAATTAAAAAAATCCCTTCTCGATGTCAGCTTCGGTGCGAATGTTGATATTGTGAGATATGATGAATATGACAAAAACGATGCTGAAAACTATATGGCGAATTTCAGCGGCCAGTATGGCAGCATCGGAAGGACGGGGCTGTATTTCAAGTTCAACGAGCAGTTCATGGACACACAGGATCCTTACTCAAAGTCGGGGGTCGGATATGTCGGAGATACGAATTACAGGCTGGGCCTGGCAACTAAAAAGAAGAGCAACATTGCGGGAATTGAGGTAGGATATGGCATGGCAGATCGGATAGCCTTTCACCTTTCCTACACCAATAATTATTTGAAATATGACAGTTATACCAGAGACAGGGATTCCAACGAGAAGGATCATATAGCAGGAGCTACCCTCTATTACAAAATCCTGCCCAAGACTTATGCCCTGCTTGGATATCAGTTAAAAAGCACCGATTATTTTGATTATGATACCAAGGGGTTGTCTGACTGCGGGAAGGATTCAAAAAATCACAATTTGGATTTCGGACTTTTCTGGGATCAGACCGAAAAACTTAATGGATCTGTTAAGGTTGGATATTACTGGAAAAAATGGGATAATGCCGTGAACAATGGTGGTGTCCCTCTCGAAGATCTCAACACATGGACTATAACTACGCATTTAGGGTGGAAACCACTTACCAGAACTACGATTATGATTGATCTGACAAAGGGAGAAGTAGACAGTGTGGATGCGACTTACTATTCTTATGATCAGTTCGTTGCGGGTTTGAGACTGAACCAGCAGGTGGTAAACAAGCTTTCGATAACCGTAGGCGGCAACTATGAAATCGATGATTACAACAACAGCGCGGCAGGCACTCCGGAAAAGAAATTTAACCTTTACCAGGCTAACGCTGGAATCAATTACCAGATCATGAAGTGGCTAAGAGCGGGGATCAGTTACACATATAAGAAGAAAGACGCAAACCAGATCAATGCTCAGACTAAGGATGAAGAATACAAGGATCATCAGACAATGTTTAAAATTACCGGTTCGTTTTAGAAAAATTTGATAATAAGAGAGCTTTGAAAAACCCCAGAATTGAGCAAAAATAGGGGTTGTGCAAAGGTCTCATTGTAAAAAAGGGTTGAAGGTAATATGTCACATATAAACCTTCCGCCCTTTTTTATTGATCTTTTGGTGAGATGCTATTAGATAATATAATTTGCGCTAAAGATATCCCGTTATGAGGCATAATATTGTTTAAATCATGTAAGAAATATTTCGTCCAGTGTATCATTTTGTTGATCTCGATATTCTTCATTGCAGGCTGCGCGTCATATTCTGAAACTACGGAAGACGTTTTAACCAAAACAGATGTTCAGATCAAACCTCAATATGAAGAAAAATTCACATCATCGATTACCTCCAGTATAGAAGAGGATGAGACCGGAGACTATGGCGTTGGTCCGCGTGACTCTCTTTCCTTCGCCGTATATGGAGAAGAAGACCTTTCACTGGACGGGCTGATCGTATCCCAGGAGGGTTATATCTCCTTCCCCCTGACAGGCAGGGTACATGTTGAGGGGCTCACCACACCGGAAATCGAAAAGAAGATTGCGGGTCTGTTAGCCAACGGTTATATCGTTAATCCCCAGGTGACTGTCTCGGTAAAAAGCTTTAAAAGCAAAAAAGCTTTCATTCTTGGCGCGGTTGAAAAGCCGGGAGTTTATCCATTGCGCGGCCAGGAGAGGCTCCTGGAAATCATTTCTACTGCGGGCGGCATTGAAAACGAAAAAGCTGGTAAATTCATTCTGATCTGGCGACAAAAAAGCCGGGGGAAGAATGGCAGACTTATAAAGATAGGGATGGAAAGACTCCTTCAGCAGGGTGATATGAATTTAAACGTTCCCCTCATAAACAAAGATGTAGTCTTTGTGCCTCAAGCGGAATATGTCTATATCATCGGCGAGGTGAAAAAACCGGGTTCTTATAAGTTGTATGAAAAAGATATCTCCATCCTTGAGGCCATAACAATGGCGGGTGGTTTTACACCAATAGCTTCACCCAATAAAACACGCGTTATCAGAGTCGAAGAGGGAGAGGAAAGGACTATATTCGTAAGGATGAAGGATATCATCAAGGGAGAAAAGAGCAAGGATATCATCCTGAAATCAGGGGATATCGTTGTTGTACCTGAAAGTTTGTTTTAGTTTGGTCGAGTAGGGAATTGATGATTGTCGATTAAAAATCAATAGAGCGAAGCGATTCTATCAATCATCAATCAACTGTCCAATAGAGGATTGCAATAATGATGGATGAAAACAATACTGCGGGCGAAGAAATCAACATAAAAGAATATCTCGATGTTATCTTAAAATGGAGATGGGTTGTCATCACCTTCTTCCTTGTGGTCGTGGTCACCGTTGCCATCCATAGTTTTCTTGCCCGTCCGGAATATCAGAGTACTGTGAGGGTTACCATAGAAAAGGAAAATCCCAATATCATTTCCATTCAGGAAGTGCTCCAGATGGATGCGAGCCAGGCAGATTATATGCAAACCCAGGTGGACATCTTCAAAAGCAGATCCCTTGCCAATGAAGTCATCATGCGGATGAACCTTGAAGAAAGCCCGGAGTTCAAGGAGTTGGAGGAAGAAACCGAACTTGGCTGGATAGATGCCGTCAAGGAATGGATCAAATCGGTTAAGGACTGGGTCAAGTCGTTTTTCATAAAAGACGAGGAGAAAAAGGAAGAATTCATGGCAGAGGAGGCCATATATTCCCCTATTGTCGGCGCGTATCTTGGCAGGCTCGAAATAGAGCCGATCCGGCGCACACGACTCATCGATATCAGCTTTGTGGGATATAACCCGGGAATTATCACAAAGATCGCCAACGAACATGTGCAGGCATATATCGATAAAAATCTGGAGCTGAAATTCCAGGCAGCCCAGGATGCCATAAGCTGGTTAAGCAAAAAACTCAGTGATATAAAAAACAGGTTGACTGATGCTGAAAATACACTTCAACATTTCAAAGAAAAGGAAGATATTGTATCATTGGGGGATATTGTGTCCCTGAGCACAAAGGGAGATAGTATAATACACCAGAAGATATCAGAATTGAATTCCGCCCTTACCGAGGCAAGGATAAAGAGATTAAACCTTGAGACCATCCAGAAGAGGCTGAAAAAAATCGAAAAAAAACCTGAAATGATAGAATCTTTCCCGAATATCATCGACAATCCCCTGATCAATAATCTGAAGAAGTCCCTTGCAGACCTTTTGAGGGAAAAATCTGAATTAAGAGAAAAGTACGGGGAAAAACATCCCAAAATCATGGCCCTGAATGCGGAAATAAAACAACAGGAAAATAAAATCATCGAGCAAATTGCCATGGTCGCAAAATCCATATCGACCCGGTATGAAATAGCATTTGCCCAGGAAAAATCCATATATGCGGAAATGGAGCGTGAAAAAAAGAAGGCAAAGAATCTGACCCGAAAGTCCATCCAGTTCTCTGTATTGCAGCGCGAGGTGGAAAGCAACAAACAGATATATAATACCCTTCTTACACGAATGAAGGAGACTTCACTCACCAGCGGGCTTAACACCAGTAATTTAAAGATAATAGACCGGGCCGAAGCGCCGATTTTGCCGATTAAACCGAAAAAGAAACGAAATATACTCCTCGCCATAATAGTGGGGCTTGCTATGGGAACCGGTATGGCCTTTTTCCTGGAATACATGGATGACTCAATCGAATCCCCAGAAGATATTGAAAAGCACCTGAAAATCCCGTTTTTGGGACCTCTGGCCTACGTAAAGAATCCCAAGAAAAACTCGGAACAAACAAAATGGGAATTATTTGCCCTGAATGATCCCAAATCTACAACTGCAGAAGCGCTCAGAAATATACGTACCAACATATCTTTCAGGCTCAAAGGAAAGGATGACAAATCATTAGTCATTACCAGCGCCAATCCCGGGGAAGGCAAAACCCTCTTTGCCATAAATATGGCCATACTGTTCGCAAGCATGGGAAAAAAAACAGGCCTGATAGATGCTGATATGAGAAAACCAAGGATCGACAAGCTTGTCAACATAGACAGGACACCCGGGCTTTCCGATGCGCTGATAGGGGAGGTACAGTTATCCTCTATCATCAAGCAGGTCCTGCTGCCCAACCTTTATGTCATTCCGGCAGGCACCCTGCCTCCCAACCCCGCCGAACTGCTCACAAGCGAGAAGATGGATGAATTTCAACAGAAATTCAACAAGACATTCGATATCATAATATACGATACCCCGCCCATGATGTCGGTAACAGACTCCCTGATCCTCTCCAAAGCCGTAGGAAATACTGTTTTAATAATAAAAGGAGGGGAAACTGAAAGAAAGGCCGTCAAACATGCTGCCAGACAATTGGAGGAACTTGACGCAAAGATATTGGGGACCGTTCTTAATGAAGTTGCCATGGCCACGGCAAGATATTATGGAAAATTCGGCAAGTATGGTAAATACAGCAGATATTACCGCAATTACCGCCGTTATTATAAATATGATTACTATTACACAGAAGATGGGGAAAAAAAGAAAAAACAGTCAACGTAAAAACGTAACGTTGATTAAACAGATGGTAACCGTTCACGGTTCACAGTTAACGGTTATTCAAAACATATCAGCCAGAGGCTCAAAGAATTGATGGTTGTCGATTGATGATTGTAAAAAAATAATCGACAAAGATATTTCCTGAAAAAAATTTAAGAATTAATATCAATATCAAACATGCTTCAATCATTACAAAATTCATTAAAAAAACCGTGAACCGTGAACTGTTATAATAAATGATTGACATGCATACCCATATCCTTCCTGGTCTCGATGATGGTCCAGATGATATCGATGAATCCATACGGATGTGCCGTATGGCAGCAGATGATGGAATTCACACAATCGTCGCCACACCCCACATGCTTAAGGGTATCTATAATTTTTCCAAAAAAGATGCTCTGAAAAAGGTGGGAGAACTGAATTTCACCCTTAAAGCAAAAAATATACCATTGACGATACTTCCCGGTGCAGAGATTGTCATGGACCCTGACATTCTTTCACTTATTCAAAAAGGTGTTCTGCTGACAATAAATGACTGTGGCAGCCATATTTTTCTCGAATTAACCGATTATTTTCCAAAAGAGCAAATTGAGAATTTTATAAAAAATCTTACCGCAAATAATATGATACCCATAATCGCACACCCGGAAAGAAACATGACCATTCAAAGAAATGTCACTATACTCTCACGATTTGTCAAAGCAGGAGCCCTGTCACAGATAACGGCTATGAGTATTACCGGAGGTTTCGGAACATGTGCCCAAAAAACTTCAAAAAAAATACTGGAAAGTGGATTGGCACACATCATAGCAACTGATGCCCATTCCTCAACCTGGAGGCCCCCCATCCTTTCAAATGGAGTTAGAGCTGCAAAAGAAATAATAGGCGAAGATAACGCCTTTAAGATGGTAACGAAAACACCAAAATTAATAATACAAAGGGAAGCATTACCAATTGGTTAAATTACTTCTAAAAGCAGATAATTTCTCTTGACTAAACAGCTCGTTCAATATAAAAATACTGTTCAAAACTGAACAGTCATTCAAAATTAAAAACTCAGAACTCAAAATTCAAAACTATAAACCATGCTCCTTTCAGAAAAGCACTTTCAAATATTAGAGACCTTGGGCGGGCAGGAGATTTCAACCCAGCGCCAATTAGCTGAGCATACAGGAATCAGCCTGGGACAGATCAATTATGTCCTGAAGCAGCTTCTGTCAAAAGGTTTTGTCAAAATCGGCAATTTCCGTAAAAATCCCCACAAGATAGGTTATGCTTACATTTTAACCCCAAAAGGGATTGAGGCAAAATCGAAGTTGGCGGCGCGTTTTATAGTATCCAAACTAAAAGAGTATAATAATATCCGTGGTAAACTGGCAAAAAGATTAATTGCCATTGCAAAAAACGGCCATAATCGCATTCTTTTTATCGGGCCTGAAATACTAAAGAACTTTATTGAATGCATAATATATGAAAAAGCTTTAGCGCTGGTTCTGGTGGCTCACTGCGAGAACTGGAATGATGTCGAACAGTATGATGACAATTTCTTTGATCTTGTTGTAGAATTTAACGCAAATCAGGATCCAAAGATAAAAAAACAGATGGGAATTTCTTCTGACAGGGTAATTTCTCTCTGGTAATTTTTGAGATACAGTCGCCTGCTTATTGCAACATATTGACAATAAAATCAATCAATTAAGCAACTTCTCCCGACGTAATCCAAGGGGCTGAGCTATCTCAAAAGGGCATTTTTCAAAGGTCTCAGCTTATGGCAACTCCAATTGAATTGTTGATATTAATCAAGCGCTCTAAACAGCGGTTTTTATCCATGGAATTTTTAAGTATTAGGTCGGCAAAACTGATTTCCTGATTTAATTTTTTGTATCCCATATTATCCTCCCAAAAGTGGTTAAATTGTGACGAAAATATGGCATAAAATAGATGTTATGTCAAGTAAAAACAATTAGATATGTCATTTTTATTAGAGGTTAATAGCGGGATTTTCGAGGTCTTTTTTATCAATAAAATTTGTTTTCTATAAATAAAACCATAAAATTAAATTTTAACCAAAATTATGGAGTTTTGCAAAGCTCTCGTACTAAAAACCCAAAACTCAAAACTGTTTTTATGCAGATAGACATCCACTACTACGCAACCTACGCGATGGCCCGGCTCGCCGGTATAAGACCCGACGCAGCCAAAACAATCGCCACGGCGTCACAATACGTGGATGACGCAATCGAAGAAAATATTCAGCATCATGAAAACGGCAGCAAGCTTGTCCCGATTGTAACAGCGCACAGCCTTAGAGAAATCATCGATAACAGGGATGTCAACGACCAGCCCTTTGTCTGGCTCCCCTTCCACTTTTTCCCCGGAAACGAAGGGACAGATTTCACCGAACGGCTGATCTGCCGCAAGGACAGCCCTCTGATCAACGAACTGATCGACCACTATCTCGACCTGCACGATCGCCCGTTTGCCCTGGAGCTGATCGGCCTTGCCGCCCACGTATATGCCGATACCTTCTCACATGCCGGTTTTTCCGGTGTCAGCTCAAGGCGAAACAAAGTCGATGCCGGCAGCATTACACCCGGAAATGCCACCGCCCCGACCGCGACATATCTGGAAAGAAAGATGGGCAGTTTCTTCAGCAAGTTCGGCCTTGAGGGTGGCCTCTGGACTAATATCAGAAGGACAATCATAAGCGATACCGCAGAAACAGCATCAGGCGCCCTTGGACATGGCGCGGTGGCGACCCTGCCCGATCTTCCATATCTTGAATGGAGCTTCGAATACGAACAGTCGTCAGAAATATCCGAGCGTAACAACCCGCGGGCATTTCTTGAAGCATGCGAAAAACTGCACAAACTGTTTCAAAGATTCGCGTCTCGCGGCACAGCCCATGACGACGGCACAAGCGGCGTTAATTTTGGCACAGTTGAAGAACGAGTGAAAGATATCCTCTCATTTCAAAACGGAAAAACAGAGCGATCCGAAAAATGGCGGACAGCCTTCACCAACGGCCAGCTTGGAATAAAACCCGGCGAGGAGATACCTCCTTACGACCACGCACCCTGGGACAAACAAAGAGACCACTTCCCCGCCATGGACAAACCGGAAAAAATCGCCGCAAGCAATGTATACCATTTCTACCAGGCCGCCAGCCTCCACCGGCACTACATACTCCGCGAGCTGATGCCGAAACATGAACTGGTCGTAGTTTAGGAGACAAGATCCGATTTAGCCCAGTCATTCCGGTGAAAACCGGAATCCAGTGCTTTTTTCCGGCAGGATCGTGTACCCGGAAAATGTTGTAACTCAAAACTCAAAACTGTCCATTATTCTCGGGATCGTGTCCCCGGAACGATCAAGATAAAAACGAATTAAGTATACTGTCCCCTTATTTCGCGTGGATATACCCTTTGTGAGGTGATAATATGAAATATAGAGCAGTTATAAAAAAGTCTGATGGATGGTGGATTGGCTGGCTTATTGATCTACCCGGAGTAAATGCACAGGAGAAAACAAAAGCGAAACTTATCGAATCGTTACGAGTTGGCGCTGAAGATATGCTGGACACCGAAGTGCCTTTTGAGCTTGGCGCCGAAATGACCATGATTGACATTTCCGACCCGACATGGACTGTTGGCTGTTGAAGAGACAGGGCATTCAGCGGCTGATGTGGCGAGATATCTTGGAATAGGACGAACAAATATCCTTCGTTCGATAAAAAGGGGTCGTGAAATCTAAATAAAGCAACAAAAGCACCAGCGTCCCCCACGGTCCCCGTCCCCCACGGTCGCCCACGGTCGCACGGTGCGGTAATTCCGCACGCCTGGGTCTGTGAGGGGCAGTCGGGTAACTGGCTGTTCTACCTCGATCCATGTTTTTTGTGGCAGGGAAAATTGGAGGAGCATATGCAACAAATAGAGATAACGGGCGAGGCATTGCCGATACTTAAATCCGGTATAGTCTTAAAAGAGAAACTTTTGAGCGTAAAGGCAGAGAACTATCTCAAGCGCCTCAAAGGCTTTGAAAGGAAGCATAAGATGAAAAGCACGGAGTTTTACAAAGCGTTCACTGCCGGAAAACTTGGTGATGATGCTGAATGGTTCGATTGGCTCTTTGTATATGAGGCGTACAGCAAAATAATTAAGCAGAAAAAGATAATAGAAGGACTCTCCCTGTGACCATTCGCTATTTTAAGAAGATCAAAAACAGGATAGGAAAGTTAGAATGGTTAACAGAGCGAGTAAGCATTGACACGGAATATGATGAAGACGCTGATGTCGGTATTATCGGTGGAAGTATAACCTTTAAGGATGGCTCTATATTCCACTTTAAAGAAGTTCTTTTAGAAGAAAACGTGCATTATAGATTCCACTATATGGACAATAAAAACAATCTTATATTCCGCTGGGACACTGCCCCACATCACAAGGGCTTGAAAACATTCCCCTACCATGTCCATTTGCCGGATGGTGTAAAGGAAAGCAAACAAGTCACCCTTATTGGCGTCCTTGACAGGATAGAGGATATTGTCATTGCCGGGTTAGAGGGTGATGTAGAATAGAAAAAGCGCCAACAACCAGGTAATTAAATGTCCCGTAGATCACTAAAGTTCACATGATTCTTTCCGCCCCTGGCTGATTATTCTTCATCACTTTTATCAGGAAAGTTATGAAAATAAAAATAAAATATCTTTACCCCGTTAAATCCAGCAAGCTGGCCATTTAACCGGGGCTGTAAAATCCAGTTAATCCTGCCTGCCCCGCCTGCCATGTGGAATCTGAAGGCCATTCCTCTGGGGTAGGTGCGAAGCATCGTACTGGGGTCTAAATAAAAGAAAACAATAAACCAATGGACGTCCCCGATTACATTATATTTTCAGGAGGTAAAATGTTACTGAATTATACTGCAAAATATTCCAAAATTGCTTCCGGTTATATGGGTCAGTTAGTCGAATGGCCGGAAGTCGTGACTGAAGGCAAGGACATAGAAGAGTGTCGCATGATGTTAAGAGATGCCCTCAATGAAATGCTTCTGGCTTATAAGCAACAGCGGAAGGAAATACCGATAGGAGGCGCCCTGATTGAGCAACTTCCAATAGAGGTTCAGGATGTCTATCAAACGGCGTGATCTGATACGATACTTTGAAGAAAACGCATTTCGGTTTTTGCGTGAGGGTGCAAATCATTCGATATACACAAATGATGTAAAAACCATTCCTGTCAAGAGACATCGAGTCCTCGATAGAATTACTGCCAACGAAATTTGCAAACAAGCCGGACTTAAACCAAAATTTTAAATAATCAGGATCGTGTCCCCGGAACGCCGTCATTCCGGTGAAAACCGGAATCCAGTGCTTTTTTCCGGCAGGGTCGTGTTTCCCAAAACCAAAAGCTAAAAACCCAAAACTGTGGTTCAATAACACCAATAAGCAAAGCCTGACCCCCTTAGGTCCCTGGATTTTTCGAAAATAAATCTGTACAATACATTTCATGAGAAAATAGAGAATAGAGAGGTGGCGTAATGCAAACTGTAAAATCCTTGACTCCGGAATCTTTGACTGCTGTTGAGATTTTGGAAGGGATTGATAAAGTTCATAGAGATCAGGCTCTGGAAATGTTAAGAAATTTTGCAAGTGAACTTTATAGTGAACAAAAATGGCAGGAATTATTATCAAAGTCCCCGGAGCCAATGATTAATATGGCAAAACAAGCTCTTCAAGAACATATTAATGGAAAAAGTCAGGTAATATAGTGAATCCATTTACTGTAAAGTCGTATTGGAAATCATATAAGGGATTATCAAAGAAGATTCAAAGGGATGCAGATAGAATGATTTTTGGAAGAAGAACCCGTTTCATCCTTCTTTGAATTTCAAATGTGTAAATACGGAATACAATATCTGGTCAGTAAGAGTGACGATGGATTATCGGGCGCTTGCTGTAAAAAATGATAAGTCAGTGATTTGGTACTGGATTGGTGACCATAATAAATATGAGCAGTTATTAAAAGGTTTATAGCGTAGCTAACCATCGGCGTTCTCTCTGGTCTTTTTGCAAAAGTTTCTCTTTTCGGCGTAGCCGATTATTCATTTGAAATTTCTTCCGGGAATTTCAAATACAAAAAAATATCCTGATAATCCAGTAAATCCTGCCTGCCCCGCCTGTCCTGTGGAATCTGAAGGCCATTCCTCTGGGGTAGGTGCGAAGCATCGTACTGGGGTCTAAATAAAATAAACCAATAGAATGTCCCCCGTCCCTTTGACTTTTGATGACCATTTTCGACAAGCAGGTTTCGAGACCTTTGAAAAATGTTCAATTTTGTTTGAGTAAAAGGAAGGCGAAAATTTCAACCGGAGGAATATATTGAATATTTCGAGGATTGAAATTCGAGACTGACACAGTAATCGGGTAAAAGGGGACGTTTTGCAAAGGTCTCCAGGAGGTAATACGATGGATTTTTATACAACTGTATTAAGAAAAAGTGGCCCATATTGGGTTGCCTTATGTTTAGAAAACGGAATTGTCGGACAGGGTCATACAAAGGAAAAGGCAGTAGCAAAGCTAAAAGAAGCAATAGATTCTATCGAGGAAATTCGAAAGGCTGACGAGGATATTTATTCTGCTCCTTTGTCAATAAAGGAGTTGCATGAATTTTTGAAGGTAGAAGGCTTGCAAGCCATTCCAGAACCGTTGGAAATGAGAGCGTTGTATGCCTAAAAATGTGCCGTCTTTGAAAGCAAAACAACTCATCCGACTGTTAAAATCCGGTGGCTGCAAGTTTTATAGAGAAGGTAAGGGAGATCACAAACTATACGTGCGTTATGTTGCGGGAAAAAAGAGAGTAGTACCCATTGACATTGGTGAGAGGGAATTTTCACCTCCTTATGTCTTAAGAATATTTCGCCAGTTTGGATTTACAGATGGGGAAATAGAGGATCTGCTCAGATAAATGACCAACAAGAATAAATAAATTTCCCACAGAGCCCGCAGACGTTTTTGATAGATAACCATGCCACGCCACCCAGAGTTTTTCTTTTCGGCGTAGCCGATTGTTCATTTAAAATTTCTTCCGGGAATTTCAAATACAAAAAAATAATCCAAATAATCCAGTAAATCCTGCCTGCCCCGCCTGCCCTGTGGAATCTGAAGGCCATTCCTCTGGGGTAGGTGCGGAAGATCGTACAGGGGTCAAAAATAAGTCTTTGGCTGAAAAAACCATCGAAGATGTCCTCAAACATTTTGGAGAAAATTTAAAAGAAGCCCGTCGAAAATACCGCCGGTTTGTAGAAAAAGGAATAAAGCAGGGCAGGCGAACAGATTTGCAAGGTGGTGGCCTGATGCGAAGCGCTGGTGGTGACAAGGCAGTGTTGTTAGGGCAGAAAAATGAAGAGCGCGAGAAGGGTGATGCAAGAATTTTGGGGAGTGGAGATTTTGTTGTTCAGGCATTGAAAAGGTCAAACCAACTTCACGAACGAAGCATTAACCCCCTGATTTCTTCAAAGCAATTGATAAAAAGAGTAAGTAAAGACAAAAACATAGATCTCAAGGATTTGATATCATCTAAGCGCAAAAAGGATATTAGCAATGCCAGGGCAATCATCAGCTATTTGGCAGCGATAGAGTTAAGGCATACTGGAGCAAAAATAGCGTTAGAGCTAAAGCTGAGTGAGAAAAGTGTTAGCAGGTGCATAGAGAGAGGAAAAATACTGGTTGACAATAATAAAGAACTGTTAGAGTATCTGCAATAAGGTCAGAAGGTAACAACGTCCCCTATGTCTTATAAGTAACCAGCGTCCCCCATCCCGGCATTCCGATCAGAAAAAGTAAAAAAACATTGATTTCCCTTGGATTGACTTGTACGATTAATTTGTACAAAAAATGGGGGTAACAAAAATATGGAAAAAATAGGTGTCAGTACGCTGAGAGAAAATCTGTCAATATTTCTAAAAAAGGTTCAGAAAGGGCAGGTTGTTACAATTACTTCACGCGGTCATGAAATGGCGAGACTTGTCCCTGTGGAAGATAAGAGGGAGAAGTCAAGAGAATTTTTGCTGAAACTGGGCAAGAATGCCACTATTGGTGATATCCTATCCCCAATTGATGAAGAGTGGGAGGCTATGAAATGATTGTTGTAGATACGCACATAATCATTTGGAATGCTTTGAAACCAGAGATGCTCTCCAAAAAAGCAGAAAAAGCCATTTCATCTGCCAATAATTCGGATGGAATAATATTTTGTGAAATCTCGCTGTGGGAAATAGCAATGCTGATGCACAAAGGAAGACTCAGTATAGATATCGAATACCTGGAATTCATAAAACTGGTATTAGAATCCGACGAATATGTTTTTCTGGGAATTACGCCGGAAATAGCGGAACTTTCCACTGATTTGTTTTCTGACAACAACAAGGATCCTGCTGATAGAATCATCGCTGCAACTTCAATTATCGAAAACGCCAAACTAATTACTGCTGACAAGAAATTAAGACAATCCAAAAAAGTTGCTACTATCTGGTAAACAGAAAATAAGCCCTTGTTCCCTTTGTTTTAACAAAAAATCTTTACCCCGTTAAATACCGCTTTGCGGTCAGCCGTAGGCGAATTTAACCAGGGCTGTAAATCCTGTCTAATAAAGTGACAAAGTGCCAACGTCCCCTTAAGCGCAAAAAGGATATTAGCAATGCCAGGGCAATCATCAGCTATTTGGCAGCGATAGAGTTAAGGCATAGTGGAGCAAAAATAGCGTCAGAGTTAAGACTGAGTGATAAAAGTGTTAGCAGGTGCATAGAGAGAGGGGAAAACTGGTTGACAATGATAAAAAACTGTTAGAGTATCTGCGATAAGGTCAGAAGGTAACAACGTCCCCTATGGTGACTGGCACCCTAACAAAACTACCAGCGTCCCCCAGGGTGTCTAAAAAATAAGGTATAAAGCGTTTAGGGGAGAAGATAAAATGGATACTTCTTTAGATATAAAATTTGCAGAAAGGTCGGAGTCAATCGTTACTCAGTTTGGTTTTAAGGATTTGAAATCCTTTGTGAAAAATCAGGTTTTGCTTATGCTTATGGCCAGAATTGAAAAATATGAGGCGGAGAACAAGCGTTTTGAGGCCAAATATCATATGCCCTTTAAGGCATTTCAGGCAAAAGTTGAAGGCTTGCAAAATGAAGAGGTGTTTACAGAAGATGACGATTACTTAGACTGGCGCTTTGCAAAAGAGGCGATTGATAGACTTGCGAGACAAAAACGGGAATTGGAATATGCTTGATCTAATCGCCAGGTACGAACGTTTTATTAAATCTTTCCATATTTCCCTGTATGAGCGGGAAGGAGAGATGCTTCGGTTTAAGGCGCAATTAACACTCACGAACGACTCGAAGCTCTTCATAAAAGAATATGTTTTTGAAAACAAAGAGAGAAAGTATGCCTATCATTGGACAGATACCTCTGGAAATCTAATCTGTCGTTGGGATAATGCAAATCATTGGCCGGGTATTTCGACTTCTCCGCATCATAAACATACTGCTGGTAATGAAGTATTTGAATCAACAGAAACATCTGTTGGTGATGTGTTGAACAGGATCAGCGAGAAATTTGAAGATAAACTGAAAGGCTGAATCGCTCCTATGCCACGCTAACTCAGAGTATTCTTTTTTCGGCGCAGCCGATTGTTCATTTGGAATTTCTTCCGAAATTTCAAATACAAAAAAATAATCCAAATAATCCTGTGAATCTTGCCTGCCGTCCGGGCAGGGGAAAAAATAACAAAACAAAATCCTGTAAAATCCAGTAAATCCTGTAAATCCTGTCCAATACTAAACATAAAGCAACAGATGTTGCGAGAATTTTAGGGATTAAGAGGGTGAGCATTCATCATGCAGCTAAAAAAGGAAAAAAAGTTCTCTTGTGCCGTTAAATCCGATCCTGCTTTTATTTAACTGGTATGAGAATTTACCATCACCGTTATAAAAGATGGCAAACTAACAAAACTACCAGTGTCCCCCAGGGTGCTAATCAAGATGTGACACCAGAGATCTTCTGTAACAGCGGGAAGGTGCGCGGAAAAAGGCAGGAAACTGCTTGACAGTTACGAAGGAATGTGGGAGGTGCTGAAGTAATGCAGTTAGTAGCAACGTCCCCACCTACGGTATTTAAACCCATTTTGCCATGTTATTTATGCAACTATAGGGTTAAGATATGGGAGAAGCTAAAACTGGGCTAATTGTTCTTACTACTAATTGTCATGCAATTTCTTTTGTATTCTGATGACAACTTAAGTATAAGAATCAAATTCAAAGAAAATATATTTTTGATATTCAAAGAAAAATATATTATAAACTCACAACACAGGATGTCCCTTATGTTCTATCGGGAGGTGATAAAAGATGATACAGCAGCATGCCAATGACACTGCAGAAATACTCTTGGGGAAAATTAGAGAACTCCCTCAGACTCGCGTTTTGGAGGTGATAGACTTCGTGGATTTTCTAAGAAGTCGCAGTCAAAAGGACGATGATCCAATTTTAGATGTAATAGGTTGCCTTTCGGGAAAATCTTTATCTACGCAGGAATTAGAAGAGGAACTCTATGGGAGAGATTCGGCGTAATGTCTGATTTGGTATTCATAGACACATGGGGTTGGCTTGCATTTGACGAGCATTTTGAGCATGTTGGGATGGGCTTTCGGAAGTGTCCTTGAGACCCTAAAGTAATGCAGTTAAGTAGGATGTCCCGCATCCCCGTCCTAATTAGACATCAATGAGGTTCACATGATTCTTTCCGGCCATGCCGGATTTATCTTTGACAGTTTCTTCCGGAAACTGTCAAAATAAGAAAATAAAATATCTTTACCCCGTTAAATCCAGCAAGCTGGCCATTTAACCGGGGCTGTAAAATCCCGTAAATCCTAATAATAAATTCGTTTTTTCATTCAAAACTCAAAACTTTATTCAACCGGGGTCCAAATAAAAGAAACCAATAAAGCAATGGACGTCCCCGAGGACTTGGAATAACGCAGTTAGATAGGATGTCCCCAATTGCTGTCCGTCCCTGACCCTATTTTTTGTACTGACAGGAGGGAGAATATGCAAGATTTGCTTAATCGTATTATCTTTAATAAAGATGTTCTATGTGGTAAGCCTCTCATTCGAGGTTTGCGTATATCTGTTGATATGATATTGGAGCTATTGGCAAAGGGGTCTACAGAAGAAGAAATTCTGCAAGACTATCCTCAGCTTGAATCAGATGACCTGCGCGCTGCACTGCTCTATGCCCATCATATGGTAGCCAGAGAAGATGTTTTTGATCGAGTCGCAGCGGGATAGATGATTCTTATGGATTTCTTGTTAGATGTTAACGCGAGTGGAGCTGTAGCTCGTTGGTTGCTTGAACGAGGGCATAATGTGGCAGAGGTCAGTCAAACCGATCCAAGAATGAGTGATGATAAGATCTTGAGCTGGGCTGCGAGAGACCGTAGGATTTTTGTTACGACAGACAACGATTTTGAGGAAATGATCTGGCGGCAAGGGAAGTCACATTGTGGTGTCTTACGTTTGGAGAATCTGCCACGATCTGAGAGAATAGTGCTTTTGCGCGATGTACTTGATCGTCATAGCCGGGATTTGGAATCCGGAGCCATTGTCATTGCATTAAGAACGAAATTTCGTGTCCGGAAGACGCAGCAAAAAAACAATCCAAATAATCCAGTAAATCCTGTCCAATAATAAATTCGTTTTTTCATTCAAAACTCAAAACTTAAAACTCAAAATTACACCGGATCCTGCTTGCCCTCTTGAATTTGAAAACCATTCAACCGGGGTCCAGATAAAATAAACCAATAAACCAATGACCCATTTTTCCCATAGAACGAGGGGAAAAATTGCTTGATAATGATAAAAAACTGTTAGAGTATCTGCGATAAGGTCAGAAGGTAACAACGTCCCCAACTTCGTTACAATTATTCAAGCAAGAAAGCACTTTTTCCTGAGTTCAGACAGAGCATACAGGAAATGATAAATCCCTATGAAAAAGAAAATACAGCAAAGAATATCAAAAAGATCATCAAAAAATTTGATTTGAGCAATATCTTGAAGAAAGAGTTTTATGATATGGAGAAATAACTTTTTCAAACAGGATAATAGGATAAGCAGGATAGTTATTATAAACTGCAGGTGTTATAGCATTTGGTACAATAAAAAAGCTTGTATTTTTATTGTGTTGTTCATAGGTTTTCCTAAAAAATAATCCAGTCAATCCTGTAAATCCTGTCAAAATAAGAAAATAAAATTTGCTGAAATCCTTACCTAACAAAAAGGGAGCAAAGATGAGCAAAATAATTTTAAAAACAAATGAGCCTGGCAAGACAGCCAGTATATTATTTGAAGCATTGGAAACTGAAGAGAGGCGTTTGCAATACAGTCTTAGTCTTGCAAAGAAACGACTCAAAAAATTTGAAAAAAAATATAATGTTTCATCGGATAAATTTATTGCTGAATGGAGTGCTGAAGATCTAAAAGGTCAAGATATGGAATATGTAGAATGGTCTGGTGAGTATCAGTTAGCTTTACGATTAAATGAACGCCTTTTTACCCTAAAAAGCATTGAAAATGTTACTTAATGAATATCTAAATCGTTTTCGTAAAGGCATACAAAAGATTGAGAATTATGGCTATGCGGATTCTATTGATATTAGAGAAGAAATACGCGCTAACAAGCAAGCAATTTTAAATGTAAAAGTTGTTTTGATTAACCAATCTGTTTTACATATCAAAGAGTACTTTGATGCTAAATATAGAATAAACAGAGTGAGTTATGCTTATCAATATCAGGATAGAACTGGTCGACTGATTTTCAGGTACGATAATGCCGCGCACAGGCCTGCATTAGGTTTCAATGAGCATAAACATTTAAGCGATGGAACAATCTATGAAGCTGCGTTGCCAGATCTGTTTGATTTTATTGATGAAGTTATAAGTCATTTGTAATGAAGCCAAAACAAAATCCTGTAAAATCCAGTGAATCCTGTCCAAATCAATAACCAAATGAAAAAAGAAGATATCACTCACAAAATAATCGGCGCAGCATACAAGGTATTCAATACCCTTGGCTTTGGCTTTCTGGAAAGCATTTACCACAAAGCCCTGTTGATTGAACTCAAAAAAGTCGGGTTAAAAGTGGAGTCTGAAAAAGCGCTAAAAGTTTACTATAACGATATTGTAATCGGAGACTTCACGATTGATATTTTTGTAGAGGATGCGGTAGTAATTGAACTCAAATCTGTGGAAAATCTAAGCAAAGCCCATGAGGTCCAATTGGTAAATTACTTAAATGGCCTTAAAAAAGAAATAGGCCTCCTCATCAACATCGGCACAAATGGTGTAGATGTAAAAAGGAAGTATAGAAAACCTGAAAAAGTATAATTAGACATGAACAATGAGGCCTGCATGATTCTTTCCGCCCCTGGCGGATTATTCTTCATCACTTTCGTCAGGAAAGTTATGAAAATAAAATATCCTGTAAAATCCCGTAAATCCTGTCCAATAAAACTAATTGACGGAAATCAACATTTATGGGATTTAGTTAAAACAAGTTAACAAGTAACCAGCGTCCCCCAGGATCATGTATACCGTGAGTCTGTAAGGGGTTGGCTAATAACCATAAGATTTCTAATACATCCAATTGAACACGGTATGGCACTGAAGATTTTCTGGGGTCCGAGTGGACCAGGGGCTGTGCTGTGGCGAAAGTAAGAGGACAAGCAAAAAAGGATGTATTTTTTTTAAGGGAGAGGTGTTTTTTTTCTTGACAGGCCCTTTAATGGGTGACCCCTATGTTTTTTCAATAAATTTCATGAAAAAAAAGAGAATAGAGAGGTGGCGTAATGCAAACTGCAACTTTTGATGAAGCTTTGGACATCATAGAATCTTTTCCAGAAGATCAAAGAGAGTCCATTGTCGAAATTGTCAAACGTCGCTTGACAGAGGAACGAAGAGAACAGCTTGCGCAAACTATTAAGGAAGCGCGGGAAGAATATGCCCGCGGTGAAGTCAGGCGGGGCACAGTGGATGATCTTATTCGAGAGATTGCCCAATGAGAGCACTCAGCTGGAGTAATGCGTTTACAAGATCTTTCAAAAGGTGGATGCGAAAACGGCCGGACCTGGATAATGATATAGCTGAAGCGTTAAGGCTTTTGGTTGTAAATCCATTTGCGCCTCAACTTGAGACCCACAAGCTTAAGGGAAAACTTTCAGGCTCATGGGCATGCAGCGTGGGGTACGATCTGCGTATTGTATTTGATTTTGTGAAGGCGGAAAAAGGTAGTGCAGATGATATACTCCTGTTAGCAATAGGAACTCATGATGAGGTTTATTAAATGGAATATCTTTCATAAGGTCAGAAGGTAACAACGTCCCCGGACTATCCCAAGTTAACAAGTAACCAGCGTCCCCCAGGATCACATACCTTCTGACCCCGCGTGGTCTTGAGGAAAAAGCAAGGATCACCTATCACTTCCTGAAAAGGAAGATGGAAGAATACGAACAACTGGAAGAAGAGATTAGGCAGTTGAAAAGAGAGGTCATGGAAATCGGAGTTCCCTCCGATATGCGGGACTAAAAACGGTTAAGGCACTCTCCCCCGGTGCTAATATTTTCCCTAACTCCCTCTCCCGACATAAGCACTGTAATTTGTTAGGAAAAATTTTCCATGATGTAAACCAGAGGGCGGAGCTGTACCTGGTGAGGACGTTTTTATCTTTTCCAAATCGGGATCGTGTCCCCACACAGAAAAAAAATTAACCTCTGCGGCCTCAGCGTTTCCGCGACGAGTCATCCTAATAACGACAATAAGGAAAGCCTGACCCCATGAAAGGATGAAAAGGATGAACTAATATGAGCGAAATTGTGAAGCTTGAGGATTTGCAGGACCGCATCATTGAACTCAGAGGTCAAAAGGTCTTGCTGGATGCTGATGTCGCTCAAATATATGCGGTAAAGACGAGGGATATCAATAAAGCCGTAAGCAATAACCCGGACAAATTTCCGGCGGGTTATGTTGTTAAACTCTCAAAGGCGGAAAAAAAAGAACTGGTGAAAAATTTCCACCGGTTCAATAGGCTGAAACATGCTACAGTTAATCCAAAAGCCTTCCCAGAAAAGGGTTTGTACATGCTGGATACCATCCTCAAAAGCCCGCAAGCGGTTCAGGCTACCTTGGCGATAATTGAAACCTTTTCCAAAATGCGAAAACTGACTCGCAATATCAAGACCCTTTCAAACGTCAAGGACAAACGCAAGCAACAAGCCCTGATGCAGAAAAGTGGAGAGATTATCGCTGAGATCCTGGATGACGACCTGCAAACAACCGACACAGAAACATCGATAGAACTGAACTTCGCTGTTTTGAAGTTTAAGCACACGATAAAAAAGAAAAATAAATGAGAAAAATCTGCATTATAACCGGACAATCCCGTTAATCCTGTCCAAAAAACAAAAACCCATGCCACGCCAACCAAGACTTGATGCACCCGGTGTCCTGCAACACGTAATGGCCCGGGGAATTGAACGCCGAAAAATCTTTTGGGACGACAAAGATCGCTCTTCATTTCTTGAACGACTTGCTGTAATCCTTGAGGAGACTCAGACCCAATGTTATGCGTGGGCGCTGATCCCAAATCATTTTCATTTGCTTTTACGTACAGGGGCAACTCCGCTGAGTACTGTCATGAGACGCTTGATGACCGGATATGCAGTAACATTCAATATACGTCACAGGCGAAGCGGACATCTTTTCCAAAATCGTTATAAATCTGTCATCTGCGAGGAAGAGCCTTATCTTTTGGAATTAATCCGTTATATCCACTTGAATCCATTAAGAGCAAAACTGATCGAAGATTTGAAGGCCCTCGACAAATATCCGTGGACAGGTCACAGCGCTATCCTTGGCCGACGCAAAAACCCCCTTATTCCCGAGACTGTAGCGAATGATTCTACTTCTGCCGAAGGCGGATTGTCCTTTTCCCTTTCTTCTGGAAAGGGAAAAAAGCAAAAACAATATCCTGCAAATCCGGTTAATCCTGCCCGCCCCGTAGCTCTGGCAGATGGTACTGGGGTCAAAAACGATAAGTCTTTAGCTGAAAAAACAGTTGAAGATGTTTTACAGTATTTTGGAAAAAGCTTAAAAGAAGCCCGCCGAAGATACCGACAATTTGTGGAAAAAGGGATAAAGCAAGGCAGGCGGTCTGAATTGCAGGGCGGCGGACTGATTCGCAGCAGCGGCGGTGACAAGGCAGGGTTGTTAGGGCAGAAAAAGGAAGACAGAGAAAAATCTGATCAAAGAATACTCGGTAGCGGTGGTTTTGTTGGCGCAGTACTCCAGAAATCTGAGAGGCTGCTTGAAAAGAAATATAAGCCAAAACAAACCATTGATGATCTGATAGCTGCGGTGGCTGACAAAGTTGGAATTTCTCCCGAATTGATTTGTTCTGGAAGCAGAAAAAAGAAGATTGCTGACGCGCGGGCTTTGTTGGCGTACTTGGCTGTAGAAGAAGTTGGTCATCCGGCCGCTGAGGTTGCTCGATCGTTGGCGATCAGCCGGGTAAATGCTGGGCGTTGTGCAGAGCGCGGGAAAAAAGTGTTTGACAACTATGAAGATTTGAAGGATATTGCTCAGTAAAGTAACAAACGTACCAGCGTCCCCTCTTGCGTACCTGCTTTCCGCCCCTGGCGGATTATTCTTCATCACTTTCGTCAGGAAAGTTATGAAAATAAAAAATAAAATATCCTGTAAAATCCCGTAAATCCTGTCCAATAAAACTAATTAACAGAAATCAACATTTATGGGATTTAGTTAAAACAAGTTAACAAGTAACCAGCGTCCCCCAGGAGTTGCCTACGTCCCACAAAACAAAGCTTCTTGAAAATTGACTTTTAGATTATTTGTGTATATATTAAAAATATATACGACAAGGAAGGATAATAAAATGGAAACAGCAAAATTATTTCAAAATGGCAGTTCTCAAGCAGTAAGACTGCCCAAAGCATTCAGAATTTCTGGTAATGAGGTAAAAATATTCAAAAAAGGCAACCAGGTTATACTGGAGCCCCTAAAAACAACATGGGACTCATTGTTCGAATCTCTCAGTGAATTTCCGGAAGACTTTATGAAAGACGGACGTAATCAGCCTGGCATGCAGAAGAGGGAGTCTTTTTGATGCGCTATCTGCTTGATACCAATATTTGCATATACCTTATTAAAAAGCACCCATCGGAGGTTCTTGAGCGATTCAGGCAACATTCTCCACAGGATGTTGCAATTTCCACAATCACACTGTTCGAACTTCAATATGGGGTTGAAAAAAGTCAATACCGGCAACGTTCCGAGGATGCCCTTGCCAAATTTCTTCTGCCATTAAACCTTATTAACTTGGATCATTCCTCTGCTATAGAAGCCGCAACTATTCGCGCACAACTTGAAAAGAAAGGAATGCCGATTGGTCCTTATGATCTGCTCATAGCAGGTCTGGCCAGATCACGGGATATGATATTGGTGACCAACAATACCAAAGAATTTGAAAGAATTGTTGGTCTTTATCTGGAAAACTGGGTTGAATAATGTCCCCAAGGAAGAGGTCAGTGCCTCCCGCCTTCAGCGGGATTATTCTTCATCACTTTCATCAGGAAAGTTATGAAAATAAAAAAGAAAATATCCTGTAAAATCCAGTTAATCCTGTCCAATAAAACTAATTAACAGAAATTAACATTTATGGGATTTAGTTAAAACAAGTTAACAAGTAACCAGCGTCCCCCAGGACACAAGATTTTTTAAAAGGAGGCTTTTTAAAATGAATCTAAATGTAACCATTGAAGTCTGGCGTAAGGGCAAATGGTATATTGCTAAATGCCCTGAATTGGATTTTATCTCCCAGGGGAAAACTTGCGAAGAAGCCAAGAGCAATCTTTTAGAGGTTATCCAAATACAATTTGAAGAAATGAATGAAATAGGCGCTTTAGATGAATATCTTGCCGAGTGTGGGTATGAAAAGCAAAATAATACAATCATTCTTAATACAGAAATGATTGGATTTGAGAAACATTCATTGCAGGTGGCATAAATGGCAAGAATAGCGCCAACTAATTGGAAAGTACAAATGGAAATTTTACAACTTTACGGTTGCAGATACAAACGTAAAAAAGGGTCTCATCATATTTTGACTCATCCAAATGCAAAACGGGCAGTTGTAATTCCTGAATACGATGAAATTGAAATTGATATTGATATCATCAAGAACAACATGCGAACTATTGGAATGAGTCGGGATGAGTACTTTGAGCTCTTAAAACAAATTTGATGGTCTCGTAAAAAGTCTTTTGCTGAACTTAAAAGCAAAAAGACGAAGAAAATTGCAAAGCGCTTAACCCCTTGAACTGTGAGCTTTTAAAGAATTATAAAAAAACATCCGTGATAATCAGCGTAGATCGGTGGCTGAGTAATTACAAAACAATCCAAATAATCCTGTGAATCCTGTCCAATAATAAATTTGTTTTTTCATTCAAAACTCAAAACTTTATTTAACCGGGGTCCAGATAAAATAAACCAATAAACCAATGACCCATTTTTCCCATAGAACGAGGGGGAAAATTGCTTGATAATGATAAAAAACTGTTAGAGTATCTGCGATAAGGTCAGAAGGTAACAACGTCCCACAGGATCCCTGTCCCCCATGGCTCGATATGGCTCCTGCGGAAAAAGGCAGGAAACTGCTTGATAGTTACGAGGAAATGTGGGAAGTATTAAAGTGATGCAGTTAAGCAGGATGTCCCCTGTCACATACGGAGGCCACAATGAATAAATTAGAATCTCTGAAAAACGAAATTGCTAAGCTACCGCCTTCCATGCTTGTTGAAGTGGAAGGATTCGTAAAGAAGAAAAAAAGAGAGATGAAAAGCCGGCAGAAGCCACCTTCGCTTCTTTCAGATTTGGCAGAATGCGCTATTGAGGATGATCTTCCTGTCGATTTAGCGAAGCAGCATGACCATTATCTATATGGAACACCTAAGAAATGAAACGCATTATTTTTCTTGATACAGGCTATCTTATCGCCCTTATAAGGAAAAAGGATCAGTTCCACGCCGCCGCCATGGAAGCGTCTGAATTATATCCCGGCCCTTTTTTAACTACATTCGTCATCGGCGAAGCGGACATCTTTTCCAAAATCGTTATAAATCTGTCATCTGCGAGGAAGAGCCTTATCTTTTGGAATTAATCCGTTATATCCACTTGAATCCATTAAGAGCAAAACTGATCGAAGATTTGAAGGCCCTCGACAAATATCCGTGGACAGGTCACAGCGCTATCCTTGGCCGGCGCAAAAACCCCCTTATTCCCGAGACTGTAGCGAATGATTCTACTTCTGCCGAAGGCGGATTGTCCTTTTCCCTTTAATCCTGCCCGCCCCGTAGCTCTGGCAGATGGTACTGGGGTCAAAAACGATAAGTCTTTAGCTGAAAAAACAGTTGAAAATGTTTTACAGTATTTTGGAAAAAGCTTAAAAGAAGCCCGCCGAAGATACCGACAATTTGTGGAAAAAGGGATAAAGCAAGGCAGGCGGTCTGAATTGCAGGGCGGCGGACTGATTCGCAGCAGCGGCGGTGACAAGGCAGGGTTGTTAGGGCAGAAAAAGGAAGACAGAGAAAAATCTGATCAAAGAATACTCGGTAGCGGTGGTTTTGCCTGCCCCGTGAAATGTTTACCCCGTTAAATGCATTTGTCTTTTTATTTAACCGGGGCCTTTGTTTTTCTATTTAACTGGGGTTGGCGCAGTACTTCAGAAATCTGAGAGGCTGCTTGAAAAGAAATATAAGCCAAAACGAACCATTGATGATCTGATAGCTGCGGTGGCTGACAAAGTTGGAATTTCTCCCGAATTGATTTGTTCTGGAAGCAGAAAAAAGAAGATTGCTGACGCGCGGGCTTTGTTGGCGTACTTGGCTGTAGAAGAAGTTGGTCATCCGGCCGCTGAGGTTGCCCGATCGTTGGCGATCAGCCGGGTAAATGCTGGGCGTTGTGCAGAGCGCGGGAAAAAAGTGTTTGACAACTATGAAGATTTGAAGGATATTGCTCAGTAAAGTAACAAACGTACCAGCGTCCCCTCTTGCGTGGCGAGGACCCCTTATGACCAATCCAAATTCCGAAATTCTAATCTACCAATCTCCAACCGGTAACATCAAAATAGATGTCCGCCTGGAAAATGAAACTGTATGGCTGACTCAACAGCTTATGGCAGAACTATTTCAGACCACTCAACAGAATATAAGCCAGCATATATTAAGCATTTACAAGGAAAGAGAACTTTCACAAGTATCAACTCACAAGAAATTCTTGTCAGTTCGCCAGGAAGGTAAACGTGCCATAAAAAGAATGTTGGATTTTTATAATCTGGACATGATTATTTCTGTCGGCTATAGAGTGAAAAGCCAACTTGCTACACAATTCCGTATCTGGGCAACACAAAGGTTAAAAGAATACATAGTGAAAGGTTTTGCCCTGAATGATGAGCGGTTTAAAACTGGCAACTCCATGAATTATTTCAATGAGCTACAAGACAGACTTCGTGAAATCCGCCTTTCTGAGCGTTTTTTTTATCAGAAAATCAAAGATATCTATACAACCAGCATTGATTATAACCCGAGAGATGAAATGACTATCAAGTTTTTTAAAATTGTTCAAAATAAACTACTCTGGGCAATTAGCAGCCAAACAGCCGCAGAATTGATTTACAGAAGAGTTGATGCGTCATTGCCGCTTATGGGCATGCAGTCTTACGACAAAGAAAATATTGTTAAAATCAAAAAAAGTGATGTCAGTATTGCTAAAAATTATTTGGATGAAAAAGAGATAAAACTGCTTGGATTATTGGTTGAACAATACCTTGCCTTTGCCGAGACAATGGCACAGCAACATACGCCAATGTATATGAAAGATTGGATTGGCAGGCTGGATAACATTTTACAATTAAACGGCAGAGAATTGCTGACACATGCCGGAAAAATAAGTCATAAAATGGCTTTAGAAAAATCGAATATAGAGTTAGAAAAATATAAAGAGGAACAAAAAAGATTATCCCTTGAAAACAGCTTAAACGAGTTGGAAAACGATATCAAACAGATAGAAAACAAGGCTGAAAAAGATAACTAATGAAATTCACAAAAATATAACCTTCGCGTTCTTCCAACTCAAAACTTTAGTTAAGCAGTGAGGAAGGGGAATGCAGTTAAAAACGCATGGGCTTCTTGATGGATAAGTTAACAAGTAACCAGCGTCCCCCAGGGTGCCCCCTAACGCTCTTTCCGGCCATGCCGGATTTAGCTTTGACAGTTTCTTCAGGAAACTGTCAAAATAAGAAAATAAAATATCCTGTAAAATCCCGTAAATCCTGTCCAATAAAACTAATTAACAGAAATCAACATTTATGGGATTTAGTTAAAACAAGTTAACAAGTAACCAGCGTCCCCACTTAAAAGCCCGGTGAAATATTAAAAACATGGAGGTAAAAACATGAAATATCGAGTCTATTTTTATTATGATTCGGATTATCGAGGATATGTTGCAGATGCTATGGATTTGCCGGGATGTGTCAGCCAGGGTAAAACCATGGAAGATGCCAAACAGAACATAAAAGATGCCATCAATGCCTATATAGAAGTTGAATGCGAAAAATCCGCAGAAGGCAGGTCATATCATTTGCCGGAAGAAAGCTTCATTGGGGAGGTGGCCGTTGGGTAGGCTTGGGAATATCTCAGGGAAGAGAGCAGTAAAGGCATTTGAGAAGTTGGGATATCAGATTGCTCGTCAAACAGGCAGTCATATCATTCTCAGACATCAGAATTGGCCGACTCTAACCATCCCGAATCATAAGGAATTAGCGCCAGGACTTCTAAGAGCGATTATCTCACAGGCGGGCTTAAGTGTGACTGACTTCATAAAGAATCTGTAAAAATGTTTTGAAACCAAACTACCTCATGGCAACCCAAATGGAGGCATGTCCCCTGTTGCACATCCAGCGGGTGAGAGGACCGTCTAAAAAGTTGATAGAGAGGATGTAGTCGTGATTTATCACTCTTTTATTTATATAAAGTAACAAACGTACCAGAGTCCCCTATTGCGCTCATTATCGCAATCACTCCTCATCCATAAACAGAATTAATCCGATAAAAAAACCTTCGCGCTTGCGCTTCAACAGTTTTTATCCCTATTTCTGGGAAATCAGTCGAGTTGGCGTCAAAAAAGCAGTAGGAAGGGGAATGCAGTTAAAAACGCATGGACTTCTTGATGAATAAGTTTACAAAGTTACCAACGTCCCCCAGGGTGCCCCCTAACGCTCTTTCCGGCCATGCCGGATTTAGCTTTGACAGTTTCTTCAGGAAACTATCAAAATAAGAAAATAAAATATCCTGTAAAATCCCGTAAATCCTGCTTGCCCTGTTGAATTTGAAAACCATTCAACCGGGGTCTAATTATATTCAACCGGGGTCCAAATAAAAGAAACCAATAAAGCAATGGATGTCATTGGATAACTTGGCCCCCCGTAACAAATGAAAGGATGCGACAAAATGGAAACAAGAAGAACATCACTTTCCTATAGTGACTATGCAAGAGGAATTAAGTCTTTAAACATAGATGAACAATTGACCCTCTTGGAAATCATATCAACCAGGCTCAAAAAATCCATCGGCAAAAGAAGAAAAAAAAGCAGTATTATGGAGCTTGAGGGACTGGGCGCTAATATATGGAAAGGTATTGATGCTCAGGATTATGTTCATAAGGAGAGAGAATCATGGGATTAGTCGATGAATTACGAGGGTTGAGGATTTGTATCGATACTGCTCCATTTATATATTTCATTGAAAAAAATCCTAAATATCTGAGCATGTTGCGACCGTTTTTTGCTGAAATCAATGCTGGGAAAATTGATGCGTTAACATCAACCATCACACTATTAGAGGTGTTGGTTCTTCCATTCAAGACAAAAAATGAATCTTTGGCCGAAAAATACCGTGATATATTACTGTACGCTGAAGGATTAACAACTTTTGAGATTTTTCATGAAGTTTCAGAATTGTCATCGAAGCTTAGGGCAAAACATTCAATCAGAACTCCTGATGCAATCCAGATAGCTGTTGGCATAATATATGGCGCTGATGCATTTTTGACCAATGATTCCAGCCTGAAGAAAGTAAATGATATCAGGGTGGTGATACTTGAAGATTTTTTAGAAAAGTAACAAATCCATGCCGCGCCAAGCCAGACTTGATGCACCCGGTGTCCTGCAACATGTAATGCTTGCCTTGTGAAATTCCGAAGGACAGCGAAGCGCATTTAACTGGGGCCCTGGGAATTGAACGCCGAAAAATCTTTTGGGACGATAAAGATCGTAAAGTGCCGGAAGTCGGAGATCGGATGTCGGATATGGAAATAAAACAAATAAAGTCTGGAAAAGACTTGAGAGTATATAAAACAGCCTACGACTTGGCCATGGAGATATTTGAAATCAGCAAAACATGGCCCCCTGAAGAAAGATATTCTCTGACAGATCAAATTAGGAGATCATCACGGTCAGTATGCAGCAACCTCAGAGAAGCGTGGGCAAAGCGTAGATACGAGGCTCACTTTGTAAGCAAATTAACAGATATAGATGGTGAAAACAGCGAAACAGATACCTGGCTTGACTTTGCAAAAAATTGTGGTTACCTGGAAGGGGAACATTATGAGCCGTTAAAGGAAAAATGCAGTTCTGTGGGCAAAATGCTCGGCTCCATGCTCAAAAATCCCGAATCATTCATTCTGAGGCTCTGATCTCTTGACCTCTGACATCTGACCTCTGACATCTGACCTCTGACATCTGACCTCTGACATCTGACATCTGATCTCCGACATCTGATCTCCGACATCTGATCTCCGACATCTGATCTCCGACATCTGATCTCCGACATCCGACATCTGACATCTGACCTCTGACATCTGACCTCTGACCTCTGATCTCCGACATCTGATCTCTGACCTCTGATATCTGACCTCTGATATCTGACCTCTGGAACCTTGGAATTAATCCGTTATATCCACTTGAATCCATTAAGAGCAAAACTGATCGAAGATTTGAAGGCCCTCGACAAATATCCGTGGACAGGTCACAGCGCTATCCTTGGCCGACGCAAAAACCCCCTTATTCCCGAGACTGTAGCGAATGATTCTACTTCTGCCGAAGGCGGATTGTCCTTTTCCCTTTCTTCTGGAAAGGGAAAAAAGCAAAAACAATATCCTGCAAATCCGGTTAATCCTGCCCGCCCCGTAGCTCTGGCAGATGGTACTGGGGTCAAAAACGATAAGTCTTTAGCTGAAAAAACAGTTGAAGATGTTCTACAGTATTTTGGAAAAAGCTTAAAAGAAGCCCGTCGAAGATACAGGGTGTTTGTAGAAAAAGGAATAAAGCAGGGCAGGCGGTCTGAATTGCAGGGCGGCGGACTGATTCGCAGCAGCGGGGGTGACAAGGCAGGGTTGTTAGGACAGAAAAAGGAAGACAGAGAAAAATCTGATCAAAGAATACTCGGTAGCGGTGGTTTTGCCTGCCCCGTGAAATGTTTACCCCGTTAAATGCATTTGTCTTTTTATTTAACCGGGGCCTTTGTTTTTCTATTTAACTGGGGTTGGCGCAGTACTTCAGAAATCTGAGAGGCTGCTTGAAAAGAAATATAAGCCAAAACGGCCTATCGAGGAATTGATTGAGTTTGTGGCAGAGCGATTAGGTCTTAAACCAAAGTTGATATGTTCAGGAAGCAGACAACAAAAGATTGTTGAGGCGAGGGCATTGGTTGCATATTTGGCAGTAGAAGAGACAGGGCATTCAGCGGCTGATGTGGCGAGATATCTTGGAATAGGACGAGCAAATGTCATTCGTTCGATAAAAAGGGGTCGTGAAATCTAAATAAAGCAACAAAAGCACCAGCGTCCCCACCCAGCCCCCTAGAAAATCTTTAAAGTTAAACTAACACTCTTTCCGGCCATGCCGGATTTAGCTTTGACAGTTTCTTCAGGAAACTGTCAAAATAAGAAAATAAAATATCCTGTAAAATCCCGTAAATCCTGTCCAATAAAACTAATTGATAGAAATCAACATTTATGGGATTTAGTTAAAACAAGTTAACAAGTAACCAGCGTACCCCAGGACACATTAATGGGAGACACCAGAGATGTTCAGTAAAGTAACAAACGTACCAGCGTCCCCTATTGCTTACCCGTCCCCTATTGCTTACATGCTTTCAGCTTCGAGCTTATATGTTTATATCTAAACCGGAGGTGTTACATGCAGGTAGTAAGAAAAATAGTGAAACGGGAAAGTATAAAATCAATTTTTGTGCCGGAAAAATTCGGCGACAGGGTTGAGATTATTGTTCTTCCCCTGAAGCGAGAAAAAATATTATCAACAGATTCCGAAGCGATAATGAAACTTCAGGAAAAAACAGGGTTTGCAATGAATGTTCTGGCAGATGAAAAAGAGGATGTCTGGAATGAGCTATAAGTATACCGGTAGAATTTTTAAAATTCCTTTTCCCTTTACTGATCTTAGCGGCTCCAAAGCTAGACCTGCAATGGCTTTATCAGAACCGGATAAATACGGTGATATTGCCTTTGCTTTTATTACCACAAAACATACACGAAAGTCTGAATTTGCGCTGGATATTCCACAGGGACTTCTCCCTTTTGAATCGCGCCTTCATCTTGATAAAGTATTTTTATTAAACAAGGAAATAATCCTGAAGGAAATTGTCCGGGCAGAATCTGATTTTCTGGAACAGGTTTTGAAAAATCTCACCTTGATCGATACCCAGCGTTACTTTGAAAATATTCATAAGCCGCTTCAGAACAAGCCATTTGTTCCCGGCAAATCGCGCATTAACTACGCAGGACGTGTCTATGACGAAAAGGAGATGATCAATCTTGTTGATTCATCCCTGGAATTCTGGCTTACTGCCGGCCGGTATGACCGTGAATTCTGTGAAAGACTTTCAAAATATCTTAACACTGTGGACATACCTGATGTTAAATCTATTACAGTCAATTCCGGTTCTTCAGCCAATCTTCTGGGATAGCTTCGTTAACTTCGCCCAAGCTGGGGGATTTGAAACTTTCTGAAGGTGATGAAGTCATAACCGTTGCCGCTGGGTTCCCCACAAGCATTGCCCCTATTGTACAGAATAAGCTTGTTCCGGTTTTTGTGGATGTGGAATTAGAAAGCTATAATATTGATGCGGAACAAATCGAAGAAGCCATAACCAAAAAAACAAAGGCTGTTTTTTTAGCTCATACCCTTGGAATGCCGTTTGATCTGGATAAAATTTTAGAGTTGGCGGAAAAATACAGACTCTGGGTGATAGAAGACAATTGCGATGCGCTGGGCGCTGAATACACCCTGAAAAGAGAATACAATCTGATCAAAGGTAAAAAAGTATCCGGCAGAGGAAAAACAGGGACATTCGGTCATATTGGCACATCAAGCTTTTACCCTGCCCATCAGATAACCATGGGTGAAGGAGGCGCGGTTTACACCTCGGATATTGACCTGTATCGCATAGCCAAATCGTTCCGCGACTGGGGCCGTGACTGCTGGTGTGAACCCGGATGTGACAATACCTGTGGAAAACGATTCAAGCAGCAGCTTGGTAAGCTCCCTTTTGGCTATGATCATAAATACACCTATTCGCATATAGGCTATAATCTTAAAATAACAGATATGCAGGCAGCCATCGGCGTTGCTCAAATGGATAAGGTTTCGGCTTTTACTGAAAAACGGCTGGAAAACTGGAAGCGTTTGCAAAAAGGGTTAAAGGACTTAAAGAATCTGTTTATCCTGCCGAAATATCCCCAAAACTCTATTCCCTCACCTTTTGGTTTTGCCCTCACGGTTCGTGATAATGCAAAGTTTACAAGAGAGGATATCACTTCCTTTTTAGAGAAAAACAATATCCAGACCAGAACAGTTTTCGCTGGGAATATGCTACGGCAGCCTGCTTTTGCCGATGCAAAGATTAAACTTCGTATCGGAAATTCATCTCTTCTAATTTCTAAAAATCTTACTGATGAACAATATAGTCGTTTGCCAAATACAGAGATTATCATGAACAGGACGTTTTGGGTTGGGGTGTATCCGGGGATGACGGAAGAAATGGTTGATTTTATGATGAGCAAGTTGTATTCAGCCGCAGATGCACGCGGATAAACGCAGATAGGGTTAAATAAAAAAACACAACCCAGTTTTGTTACGCAGAGGCATTTTTTAGAAAAGTGTCAACCCTCTTCGAGGAACGTACTGTGTCATATACAAATAAAGTTGTAGCTTTTTTCCACCGCAGGTGGATTTAGCTTTGACAGTTTCTTCTCTCCGAGCCGGAGGCAGGAAACTGTCAAAATAAGAAAATAAAATATCCTGTAATATCCTGTAAATCCTGTCAAATAAAACTAATTAACAGAAATCAACATTTATGGGATTTAGTTAAAACAAGTTAACAAGTAACCAGCGTACCCCAGGACACATTAATGGGAGACACCAGAGATGTTCAGTAAAGTAACAAACGTACCAGCGTCCCCTATTGCAACATAGACGCTGAAAGCTGAAAGGTGGAATAAGTTGAGATTATATCTTGATATGTGTGTCTATAATAGGCCGTTTGATGATCAGAGTCAGCCAAGGATAATGCTTGAAACTCGGGTTTTTATTATGCTGCTGCCGATGATATCAAAAGGTCGGTTTGATCTGATCAATTCGTTTGCGTTGGAATATGAAAACAGCAAGAATCCAAATATCGAAAACATGCTGAAGATATCAGACTTGTTGGGATATTCCACAGATTACATATCCTGTGATGAAGGCATTTTGGATAGATCTCTGGAGTTTGAGAAATATGGTCTGATTGGTATGGATGCCGTGCACATTGCATGTGCTGAAAAAGCCGATTTTTTTATAACGTGTGATGACAATCTCATTAAGAAGCTGAAACGAATTGATAATATTAGGGTTGCATTTTACAATGTGATTGATTTCGTATCGAGGGAGGTATTTAAGACATGAATATGCCATTGAATGAACTGACTCCTGCTGGAATTAGAAGAGCAGGTTGGGAAGCCTTGACAGAAAAATTAGGTCCGACCAGCGCTTTAAAATTTATATTGGATTATGATCGCGGTGAAGGCAATTATACTGAACTCCGCAAAAAAATATTTAAGGAAAAAACAGTTAAAAATATCATCGAGGATATGAAAAAGGAAGGCTATCTGTGAGCTGAAAGCGTAGAAGGTCAAAGCTGAAAGCATATAAGCTCGAAGCTGAAAGTTCAAAGTTCAAAGTTGAAAGGTGAAAGGTGAAAGATAGAAGCTGAAAGATTGAAGCTCAAAGCTAAAAGGTCAAAGGAACAGGAAGATGAAGTTTGGTTATGAAAATTTGGAGGTTTGGAATCGGGCTGTTGATTTTGCAGTTAAGGTTATTGAGCTTGTTGAAACAATTGATACAGGGAGGAAACACTATAGGCTTCTTGAGCAAATTGAAGCGAGTTCAACCAGCGTATCAATGAATTCCTGCCCTGTTAAATAGCTTGAGGGTGAAGTGTATTACACATATGTATTACAGAGTATAAAAGATATGAAATTTTATACAGGGTTTACGAAAGATCTCAAGCTAAGATTTGATAGATATAACAAAGGGTTGGTAAAATCAACAAAGGATAGACGTCCATTGAAGTTGATTTACTATGAGGCTTGCTTAACTCAAGAAGATGCGACAAAACGGGAAAAATATTTGAAATCATATTTGGGGAAGCAGTTCTTGCACAACAGGCTCAAATCTTATTTAACAGGGTAAAGAAGGGAAAGGACGAAATTCACAGAAAGAATTTATACAGTATTGCTATATCGCACGCGGTTCGTTGTATGAAACAATGACCTTGTTGGAGATATTTAAAAGAAAAAACTGGATTTCCGAAGAGAAATTTTCCTTATTGAAATCTGAAGGAATCGAAATTGCGTCAATGATAAAGGGGCTTATCAATTCTCTATATAAGCCCCAAGCTGAAAGCCCAAAGCTGAAAGGGCAAAGAGGAAAGTGTTAATCTTCCATGCTTTGTTCTCAGCTTCATGCTTCAATTCTTTGAGCTTCAAGCTTCCATGCTTTGAGCTTATAGCTTTGAGCTCCAATGCTTTCACCTTCGACCTTCTATGCTTTAATCTTTGAACAATGGAGGCAACATGCAGCAGATAATTACCAAAATGAAATCTGACGGAGTTTTGGATATTGATCCTGTTTTACTGAAAAAATTAACAGGTAAACAACTAAAAATTATTTATCATATTGAAAGGGAAGATAAAACTAAAGATGCAAAAGATTTTATTGAACTATTGAGAAAAGGACCAAAAATAAAATTAAAAGAGGATAATTTAACAAGAGAATTTCTGCACAGAAGAGACGACAATGGATATTTGTATAGATAGCAACATCCTTATATACGCTTTTAATGCCCAGTCACAGTTTAATGCCAGGGCAGAAGCAATCCTTGAAGAGCTGATCCTGACAGATGGATTTGCTGTTACTGATATAAGTCTGATTGAATTTTATCAGATCATTACTAATGATAAAGTGGTTGGCGATCCAATTTCACCGGATAAATCATATAAGATTATTAAGGATGTTTTACTTAATAAAAAAATAGAGGTGTTGGAAACAAATATAGATATTTTGGAGGCTGCTTTCAAAAGCGCCGCAAATCATAGCGTCCGAAAGTATGAAATCTATGACCACTTAATTGCCAATATATGTAAGCATAACAATATTAAGAAGTTTGTTACAGCAAACGACAAGGATTTTAAAAAATACGATTTTTTTGATGTAATTAACCCTTTTCCTCGCGAAAAAAATAAAGAAGCGAAAAAGAAAGAATATAGCAAAGTTATTCCTCTTTCAGTTCCATCTATTCAGGGGAATGAGTGGAAGTACATCAAAGAATGCCTCAATACTGAATGGGTGTCATCAGCAGGCAGATATGTTGAACTTTTTGAAGATAAGATTTGCGAATTTACCGGCGCGCAACATGCGGTAGCCTGTGTTAATGGCACTGCCGCTCTTCAGGTTGCTCTTCAGATTGCAGGCGTAAGGCCCGGAGATGAGGTTATTGTTCCAACTCTTACTTTCATCGCTCCAATTAATACTGTAAGATATTTAAATGCTATGCCGGTTTTTATGGACGCTGACGATTATTACAACATAGATGTTGGTAAAGTCATTAAATTTCTGAAAGAAGAGACGGAAGTTGTTAATAATAAATCAATGCAGGGTGATAAAATTAACGAGGCATCGATAACGATCAACAAAAAAACAGGATGTCGAATTGCTGCGATTATTCCTGTCCATGTTTTTGGAAATGCTGTTGATTTGGAAAAATTGATGCAGGTTTGCAAAGATCAACACATTAAAATAATAGAAGATGCAACAGAAAGCCTGGGAACCTGCTATACACAAGGCGGGCTAAAAGGAAAACATGCCGGAACTATTGGCGATATAGGATGTTACTCATTTAATGGCAATAAAATAATTACAACCGGCGGCGGCGGAATGATTGTTACCGATAATGAAGAATATGCCCAAAAAGCACGCTATCTTACAATGCAGGCCAAAAACGATGATATTCAATATATCCATAATGAGATAGGCTATAATTTTCGTTTAACAAATATTCAGGCAGCTATGGGAGTTGCACAAATGGAGCAACTGCCGGAATATCTAAAAACAAAAAAAACGAAACTATCAATTATATAAAAATAAAATTGATAAATTTTCAGGATTACATATTGCGAAAACTCCGGAATATGCAGAAAACAATTATTGGATGTACGCGTTGCAAATTGATAAAAGCATATATGGAAAAGACAGGAAACAGTTAATGGCCTATCTTACTAAAAACAATATTCAGACACGCCCTGTATGGTACCTTAATCATATGCAGAAGCCCTATAGGAATTTTCAATTTTATCAAATCGAAAAAGCAAATGATTTGATTGGCAAAACTTTAAACATACCATCCAGCGTGAACATAACCGAGGATCAGATCGATTCTGTTATAGGGGCGTTGGTGAATGGTGATAGTGTTGGTGATAGTGTTGGTGATAGTGTTAGTGGTAGGTAGGTCAACACCAACACCAACACCAACACAAAATGGATGGGATTGATGCGGGGAGTTGAAGACCTGGATGTGTTTGGTCGTGCCCATGAGTTGACCTTGCAGCTTTATAAGGCTACCGGTAATTTTCCCAAAGAAGAATTGTATGCTCTGACATCGCAAATCAAAAGGGCAGCGAGTTCCATTTGTGCAAATTTGATGGAGGGAAGTCATCGCCTTGGAACAAAGGAATTCAGGCAGTTTGTCGGCATAGCAAATGGATCAGCCGGCGAATTAAAATATCATATATTGCTGGCCAAGGATTTAGGATACATAACTGAAGACCATTATTTTCACTTAAAAGAAGAGATTGACACAATATGCAAGATGCTACGCGGATTGAGCAATTCCCTTTATCGCAAGCTGGGGTAGTGTTGGTGTTAATGATGGTGATAGTGTTATGACAATTCCAACACCAGCACACAACCACCAGCACCAACGACTATTATGATCCACACCAACCACCAAAACAAACCATTGATGATCTGATAGCTGCGGTGGCCGACAAAGTTGGAATTTCTCCCGAATTCATTTGTTCTGGAAGCAGAAAAAAGAAGATTGCTGACGCGCGGGCTTTGTTGGCGTACTTGGCTGTAGAAGAAGTTGGTCATCCGGCCGCTGAGGTTGCTCGATCGTTGGCGATCAGCCGGGTAAATGCTGGGCGTTGTGCAGAGCGCGGGAAAAAAGTGTTTGACAACTATGAAGATTTGAAGGATATTGCTCAGTAAAGTAACAAACGTACCAGCGTCCCCTATTGCGTGCCTTATATTTCAATTTCTTATAAAAAATAGCAGGGGAGAGTGAATAATGCAGGAATATAGAGTCATAAAAAAAGGATCAAGTATCCACCACTGTATAAAAATTCCAGAGGATTTTTTATATAAAGATCTTGAAATAAAAATCCGACCTTTAAAAGATGCGGGCAAGATAAGTATAAAGCTTGAAAGCTTGTTTAAAAAATATCCAGGCATAAAACCTTTCGTGGGCATTAAAGATCCAAGAAAATGGCAGCAGGAATTACGCGATGAATGGAAATAATGCATTATTGGATAGCAACATACTTATTTATTTGTCAAAAAATGAGCTGCCTTTTTCTATCCTTGATCAATTCGCAGCTTTGTTTATTTCAGTGATTTCATATATGGAAGTTCTCGGATACAGGTTCAGCAATAGTAAGGAAGAAATTTTGTTAAAGAATTGGTCTCTATGTTTAACGTTCGGTTTATTGATCAAGAGATTGCTGAAAATGTAATTGATATACGAAAGCAATATCGAATTAAACTTCCAGATGCAATCATTGCTGCAACTGCTAACACGGACGATCTATGCCTAATTACAAGAAATGTTGAAGATTTTAAAAATATAGATGTTAGAATATTAAACCCATTCGATTAATGCACCCCGATCTACATTAAAGAGAAAAACCTGAGAATTCTCGAACTTCCACTCGAGTTTCTCTTTTCGGCGCAGCCGATTGTTCATTTGCCTGCCGTCCGGGCAGGGGAAAAAATAACAAAACAAAATCCTGTAAAATCCCGTAAATCCTGTCCAATAAAACTAATTGATAGAAATCAACATTTATGGGATTTAGTTAAAACAAGTTAACAAGTAACCAGCGTCCCCTCAGCGTCCCTCTTTCAAAATAGCTTCAGGGCTGAGTGAGAAAAGTGTTAGCAGGTGCATAGAGAGAGGGAAAAAGCTGCTTGACAATGACAAAAAATTGTTAGAGTATCTGCGATAAGGTCAGAAGGTAACAACGTCCCCCATTACCGTATACAAAACTGGTAACATAACTAAACTGGCAACATAGCGTCCCCCATTATTATTACCATTCTTGGGAAGGACAAGGTAAACAAAAGATGGAAATTTTATCAATAGATGAAATAGTAGCGTATCTGAGAAATAAGAAAGGGTTTCTTTACGACAGATATGGTGTAACCAGTATGGGAATTTTTGGAAGTTTCGTACAAGGTAGGCAAACCATTACAAGTGATATTGATATGGTTGTTGCGTTTGAAAAAAGAAAAAAAAATATTCATAGTTTCCTGCAGCTAAAGAGGTTTTTAGAGAAAGAACTGTCAAGGAAGGTAGATATGGGTTTTGAGCATTCGTTAAAGCCTGTAGTACGAGGAAAAATCAAGGGAAGAATTATATATGTCTGAAAGAGATCGTCGCCTCTATTGTGAGGATATTTTGGAGTCAGGCAGTGCCATCTTTGATTTTGTTAAAGAGCTGTCTTTTGAGGATTTTTGTAATGACCGAAAGACTTATTCTGCTGTTATCAGAGAATTCGAGATTATTGGTGAAGCGGTGGGCAAGCTCCCCGAATCCTCCAAGGAAAGACGTCCAGATGTAGAATGGCAGGATATAAAGGATTTTAGAAACTTGCTATCACACGAGTATTTTGGGATTGATTTGGAAATAGTGTGGAAAATCATTGAGGATGATCTTCCTGCCCTAATGGATGCGGTGAGAGAAATAGTAGGGACAGAGAGTGGTGAAAACAAATAATGATTTCAGCGAATCTAAATCGGAGTTAATTCATTTTTTAGAAGCGCAGTTTTCGGAACTTTAGTTTGGTAAATTTTTAGGAAGGACAGGAATTAAATTCTCACAACATAATTAAATTCGCAACATAACGTCCCCCTGGATGCTCCATACCAGGCTTTCATCTGGAAAGTTATGAAAAAAATAAAATATCCTGTAAATCCTGCCCAAAAAAAAGTTATTGAATTTTAAAAGAGCGTCCCGGTATCATTGCCCTGCTTGCCCGCCTATCTCTTTGGAGGGTCCAATAAAACTAATTAACAGAAATCAACATTTATGGGATTTAGTTAAAACAAGTTAACAAGTAACCAGCGTACCCCAGGACACATTAGGGAGACACCAGAGATGTTCAGTAAAGTAACAAACGTACCAGCGTCCCCTATTGCTCCTCAAACCAGAAATTATAGGCGAATATCTGACATAATCTTCATAATGTAACAGCGTCCCCTATTAAATGCTCAAGTTAACAAGTAACCAGCGTACCCCAGGACACATTAATGGGAGACACCAGAGATGTTCAGTAAAGTAACAAACGTACCAGCGTCCCCCGTACCAAATACAAAAGGCGTTGGCGGTGGAATTTTTGAGTATAAACTTGATTTTGGCCCAGGCTACCGCATCTATTTTGGCAAAGATGGTGAGCGTGTTGTGATCATTTTGGGCGGCGGAACAAAGAAACGTCAACAACAGGATATTGATGCGGCGAAGGCATACTGGCGAGATTATAAAACACGTAAACGCAAAAGTAAGTGAGGTATTGCAATGGCTTTAACAAGAGATTTTCGAAAAACTATACAGGCTCGTGCGAAAAGGGATACTGCATACCGCGAAGCTATGCTGACTGAGGCGGTCGATAGTTTTTTGTCTGGTGACGTGGAGGTTGGAAAGGCAATGCTGCGCGACTACATAAACGCTACCATTGGCTTTGAAGCGCTCAGTCAACAGATTAATAAGCCCAGCAAAAGTCTTCACCGGATGCTAAGCCCCTCCGGTAATCCAAAAACAAACAATTTCTTTGAAATTCTTCATTTTTTACAGCGCAATGAAGGAGTGGAACTATTAGTTACAGCCCGCCATCATTCGGGCGTTGGGATATATGGAATTGCCTAATAGAAGAGAAATATTTCTCGCAGAGTTCACAGAGCCCGCAGAGGGGAACGCTCTTTTTTTAAAATAATAGTTTTTTCTCTGTGCTCTCCGTGTACTCTGTGAGATATTTTTTTTTATTGTTATCCAGCGGCTGAGGTGGCGAGATATCTTGGAATAGGGCGAGCAAATGTCATTCGTTCGATAAAAAGGGGTCGTGAAATCTAAATAAAGCAACAAAAGCACCAGCGTCCCCACCCAGCCCACCCAGGCAATCCGGGCAAACACATCGGCTGGGTCTGCGAGTGCGGCGAGCGGTTGGCAGATGATCTGAAATGCACGGCATGCAACAAAATGTACCAGGAAACAGACGAAGGGTTGAAAAACTTAACAGCTAATGAACTTAACAGCTAATGAACTTAACAGCTAATGAACTTAACAGCTAATGAACTTAACAGCTAATGAACTTAACAGCTTACGAGCTTAACAGCTTACGAGCTTAACAGCTTACGAGCTTAAGAACTCAGGAACTATTTTAACCAAATGAATCTCTCAAACAAAAAAATCCTCATCACCGGCGCAGACGGCTTCATAGGTTCGCATCTTACTGAAATGCTCGTGAAGCGTGGCTCAAAAGTAAAAGCCTTGAGCTACTACAATTCCTTCAATTATTGGGGATGGCTGGAGGATATTGATTGTTTGAATGAGATAGAAGTGCTTACCGGTGATGTGCGCGATCCCCATTATTGCAAGCATATTACCAAAGATGTGGATGTGATATTCCATCTGGCGGCTCTTATTGCCATTCCTTATTCCTATGTTGCGCCTGACAGTTATGTGGATACAAATATCAAGGGAACTCTGAATATATGTCAAGCCGCGCTTGAAAAAGGGTGCGAACGTATAATTCACACTTCCACATCCGAAGTCTACGGCACTGCTCAATATGTTCCCATTGACGAAAAACATCCATTACAGCCACAGTCACCATACAGTGCTTCAAAAATCGGCGCGGACGCAATGGCGAAAAGTTTTTTCAATGCTTTTGAGCTACCCTTGGCCATAGCACGTCCCTTTAATACATATGGACCACGCCAGTCAGCCCGGGCGGTTATTCCCACAATAATCACACAAATTGCGAGCGGCAAAAAACAAATAAAGCTTGGCGATCTTACGCCAACACGCGATCTCAGCTACGTTAAGGATATATGCCGTGGCTTCATTGCCCTTGCAGAATGCGAAGAGGCAATCGGTGAGACGGTAAATATTGGTTCCAACTTTGAGATTTCCATCGGAGACGTGGTTGATAACATCAAGAAAATCATGAATTCCGATGTACAAGTAATCACAGATAACACACGCATTCGGCCCGAAAAATCTGAAGTGTTTCGCCTGTGGTGCGATAATGCAAAAATCCGGGAATTGACCGGTTTTGAGCCGAAGTATTCAATCAGAGAAGGGCTTGAAAAAACGATTGAATGGTTTACAAACCCTGAAAATCTGCGGAAGTATAAAACAGATATCTATAATGTGTAGAAGGTCAAAGCTGAAAGATTGAAGCTCAAAGCAATATGATAAATAAAACATCATCAAATTCATTTTCAGAGATTATCGATTTCATCAAATCTCTCTACCCCAGCGAGAATCCTGTGCCGTTGCATGCGCCAAGCTTTACCGGCAATGAAAAGAAATATGTCATTGATGCGATCGATTCCACCTTTGTTTCCTCTGTCGGCAAATATGTGGATCGTTTTGAGGAAATGATTTGTGAAATTACAGGTGCAAAATATGCCATAGCCACGGTAAACGGCACTTGCGCCTTGCATATTGCCCTGAAACTGGCAGGTGTTCAGCCGGGTGATGAGGTAATTACCCAGCCTTTGAGCTTTGTGGCAACGGCCAATGCCATTGCACACTGCGGGGCAAAGCCCATATTCCTCGATGTTGAGCGAGAGACATTGGGGCTTGATCCAACCGCTCTAAAAAATTTCCTGCAAACCTATGCACGTATAGAGGAAGATACCTGTTACAACAAAACCACCGGCAATCGAATTACGGCCTGCGTCCCCATGCACACCTTTGGCCATCCCTGCCGTATTGATGAGATTGCCGAGATCTGTAATTATTATCATATAGCCCTTGTCGAAGATTCCGCCGAATCACTTGGAAGCCTTTACAAAAGCAAGCATACAGGCACCTTTGGACAGTTTGGTGTTTACAGCTTTAACGGTAATAAAACAATTACCTGTGGCGGCGGCGGGGCCATTGTGACCAATAATGAAGCTCTCGCAAAAAAGGCAAAACACATAACGACAACGGCCAAAGTGCCGCATCCCTACGAATATGTTCATGACATGACCGGTTACAACTATCGTCTTCCAAATCTCAACGCGGCCCTTGCGTGCGCTCAACTTGAGCAACTGAACGCTTTTCTAAAAAACAAACGGGAACTGGCTAAGCGCTATCAGGAATTTTTTGGACTTCTTGATATTCCCTTTATCAAAGAACCGGTAAACACCCGGTCAAATTACTGGCTGAACGCTGTCATCCTTTCGGATAGCAAAACGCGTGACGAGTTTCTAAAAGTGACCAACAATGCAAATGTCATGACCCGTCCTGTCTGGAGGCTTTTGAGTAAACTGGAGATGTATAAAGATTTTCAGAGCGATGCACTCGAAAATGCACAGTGGCTGGAAGATCGGGTCGTCAATATACCGAGCAGCGTGAGAGTATGAAAGAAAAGATCATCCTAATAGGCGGTGGCGGGCATTGCAAATCCTGCATTGACGTAATCGAGCAGGAAGGAGAGTACCAGATTGCAGGCATTGTGGATCTGCCGGAAAAGCTACACCAGAAGATTCTCGGCTATGAGATTATCGCAACGGACGATGACCTGTCGTGGCTTGTAAATGAATACGAAAATTTCCTGATCACTCTGGGCCAGATCAAGACCCCGGACAAACGGATTAGACTTTTTAAAACCCTTAAAGATTTGGGGGCAAAACTTCCTGTAATCATTTCACCTCTTGCATATATGTCAAAACATGCGCAAATTGGAGATGGGACAATAATAATGCACCACGCCCTAATTAACGCCGGGGTAAAGATCGGAAGTAACTGCATCATCAATAACAAAGCCTTGATTGAGCATGATGCAGACATTGGAAATCACTGCCATATTGCAACCGGCGCCATTATCAACGGAGGAGTTAAAGTTGGATCAGGAACTTTTTTCGGCAGCAATGCCGTTTGCAAAGAATATATTGAAATAGGGGATAATCTTGTAATTGGCTGCAGTACAAAAATTACCAAGAATTTACCCCCAAATTCGTCAAGCTTCAAGCTTTAGACTTCCAGCACCTCTATCAGCCAACAAAGAAAGGATTTTAACAAATTATGCAAGACAAAGTTTTAGTAGTTGCGCCACATCCCGATGATGAGACATTGGGCTGTGGGGGGACTTTATTAAAACATAAAAACAGTGGTGATAAGATCTATTGGATGATTATCACCAATATCCAGGTCGAGAATGGATGGTCTGAGGAAAAGGTTCAGAAAAGACAAAAAGAAATCCATTATGTTTCGGAAATGTATGGTTTCGAAGAAACCTTCAACCTGAATTTTCCGACCACAATGCTGGATGCAATTCCCTATAATGACCTTATTGCTAAAATGTCTGTCGTTATCCAAGAAGTTAAGCCCTCGATTGTTTATCTTCCAAATCGCAGCGATGTCCATACTGACCATCAGGTTACTTTTAAATCCGCTGTCAGTTGCTGTAAAAATTTCCGAGCACCATTTATCAGGAAAATTCTAATGTATGAATGTCTGTCGGAAACCGAGTTTTCACCACCTCTGCAGAATAATGTCTTCATGCCAAATGTTTTTGTTGATATAAGTTCCTACCTTGAAAAGAAGTTGGAAATTATGAGTCTTTACGTAAGTGAAGTAATGGAAGCGGCGCTTCCACGCAGTTTAGAAGTTATTGAAGCATTGGCAAGATACAGGGGAAGCCGGATTGGCGTGAAGTATGCAGAGAGTTTTTCATTGGTTTTTGAAGAAATCTAAAAATAAAATTTGGAGCAAAAATTGAACAAAGAAAATTCTAAAAGAGGGAAATAATGGAAAAACATAGAATAAAGGAAATTTTAAATAAAACAGTTAATGAATATTTTGAGTCTCAAGATTTTAATGAGAAAGCTAATGAAGATACTGTCTTATTTGGCAAAGAATCTGTTCTTGATTCCATGGGTTTGGTAAATGTTATAATTGATATAGAATCAAGATTTTTAGATGAAGATTACGAAATCTCGCTTACATCTGAAAAGGCAATGTCTCGTCGTAATAGTCCTTTTAGAACTATTTCAACTTTAGCGGATTTTATTGGAGAACAAGTAACAGAAAACGAGGAAATTGATGAATAAAAAAGTAATGGTAATAACAGGCACACGGAAAGGTATTGGAAGATACTTATCTGAATATTATCTTGGTAAAAATTTTATTGTAATCGGTTGCTCAAGGTCTGAATCTGATTTAAAACACGAAAAATATGAACATTTTTGTTTGGATGTTGCTGATGAAAAAGCTGTGAATAAAATGATCTCTGCAATCTCAAAAAAATATGGCAAAATTGATTATCTGATAAACAACGCTGGCATTGCATCAATGAATCATAGTTTGCTTACCCCTCTTTCTGTTGTGGAAAAAGTTTTCAAAACAAATGTGTTTGGTACTTTTGTCTTTTGCCGTGAAGCAGGTAAAATAATGGCTAAAAATAAATTCGGCAGAATTATTAATTTTGCAACTATAGCTACACCGCTAAAAATGGAGGGGGAATCTGTTTATGCTGCATCTAAATCAGCCATCGAATCAATTACTAAAATTTTAGCAAAAGAATTTTCTACGTATAATATTACAGTAAACGCAATTGGCCCCACACCAATTTATACTGATTTAATAAAGAATGTTCCAAAGGAAAAAATGGATTCTTTGTTAAATATGCAAACGATTAATAGATATGGAGAGTTTGATGATATTTCCAATGTAATTGATTTCTTTATTTCTGATAAAAGTAATTTTATAACTGGACAAGTAATTTTTTTAGGCGGAGTTAGTTACTGATGAGGAAGTTCATTAAGCAGATGTTGCAAAACCACGCTTTTCAGAAGAAGACTGCTTTGGTAGACAATAATTACCAATATACTTATCGTGATCTTCTACAAAAAGTAAACGATTATGAGAAACTTTTACTGAATAATGGAATTGAAAAAAAAACCGTAATTATATATGGAGATTTCGATATTAATTCTGTCACTATGTTTCTGGCTTTGTTAATAACAGGAAATGTAGTTACTTTAATGAATAATGATAACAGAGAAAACTCTGAGCTTCAAAAAACAATAGGTGCCAATTTTATTTTCGATCATGTTACTGAAAATATCATAAAATTAGCTGATAATAAACTTCCTTCATTAACCGCAAAATTATTCCATCAAAATGAAAGTGGTATAATATTTTTCACCTCTGGCACTACAGGAAAACCAAAGGCCATCCTGCATTCGGCAACAAAGTTGTTAAAAAAATATGAATTTAGTAAAAAGTCTTACATAACATTAGGTTTCTTGCTTTTTGATCATATTGCCGGAATTGACACGTTATTATATACTCTTTTTGCTCATGGTGCTCTTGTCAGGATTACAGACAGATCACCTGATAATGTTTATGAAACCTTGCGTGAGAACCATGTAGAAGTATTTCCAACGTCACCAAGTTTCTTAACTATGTTAATTATCAGATCTCTATGGAATTCTTCCGAATTACCGAATTTCAAAATTATCACTTTTGGTTCTGAACGAATGGCAGACGAAACTCTGAAAAAAACCAAAATCATGCTTGGAACTGAAGTAAGAGCAATCCAAAAATACGGGATTACTGAAATGGGAAGCCCAATTGTAAAAAGTAAACCAAACGATCCGCTTTGGATAAGTATTGATAGGCGAACCACCGATTATAAAATTGAAAATGGCGTGCTCTTTTTAAAAGCTTCTACTTCAATGCTCGGATATATATACCCTGACAGATGTGAAGAATTTAACGGTTGGTTTAATACTCAAGACAAAGTAGAAGTTGACGGAGAATGGATAAAAATTCTTGGGAGAACCACTGATATTATTAATGTTGGTGGGCAAAAAGTATATCCTGCGGAAGTTGAATCTGTTTTATTAGAAATGGATAATATTAATGATGTATCGGTATTTTCAAAAGATAATCCAATTATGGGAAAGATCGTTGCAGCCAAGATCAATCTTGAAGATGACGAGCCGGTTAATTCCTTAAAAAAAAGGATTAGAAAATACTGTAAAAGCAGATTGGAATCGTTTAAAATTCCTGCTTATATTAAAATCACCAAAGAAAAACAGGTTTCTGATAGATTTAAAAAGGTAAGAAAGTGAGTTTGAAGATATTAGAAAGGTCTCAACATATTGATAATAGTATTCAATCGCTATTTTTGCAGGCTTTCAAGAAAGCTATTGATATATCATCTTTTAGAAATTGGTATTCAGATAATCCTTCGGGGAAAATTATAGAATTTGGTGAATTTCATGATAATCAATTAATTGCATATAATTATATTTTTCCACAACATTATAACGGTGAGGTTATATATTTGTCAGGTGGGTCAATGGTTGACAGAAATTACACTGGTTTGTTCATACCATTTTTTATAACTATTGAAAATTATTTAAAAAAAAAATGTATTCTGCTCTATGCGTTTTGCAATAAAAATTCATTTCCAATTTTTAATAGTAAATTATTTAGATGGAAATATAATCCTAATTATAAGCACTTGATACTTACAAAATCTAAACAACCAGTTAAAATTAATAAAGAAACAATTGAAAGAATTTCATTTAAGAATTTTGTTTATCTAAACAATTCGAAAAATAATTTTATGAAACGTAGAGATGATTGGATTTTGTGGCGTTTAAGCAAACCTAATACAGATTACAAAATATTAAAATATAATAATATTTTTGTCATTTTTAAAAAATATGGTGATCAGGTAGATTTGATTTCTATATTAAATTGTAAAGATCAATTTGAGTATATAGATATTTTGAATAAAGTTTATAATTATCTACAAGATAATGGGATTAGTAAAAAAATTAGTCTAATCTTTTCTACCCAAAAAATGTTTAAATTAATTCAAAAATATTTTGAGTATCAAAACGAAAATTATGAGCGTCATCTTTGTTATAAAACATTAAATGCCAGTTCAATTAATTTTGAAGAAGATTTTTTCATAGAAATGATAGATTCGGATGTGTTTTGAAAAATGAAAAAAGGATATGGCCCCTTTATGTATATTCAATGGGTAACCCTGACGTCTATTAGTGGATGGAATGAAAGTAATTTATGCTACAGTTGTTTACGATTGCCCTTTTTTTGATTTATTTCTTAAAGAGTATATCAACACAATAGAAAAGCAAGATCACAACAACTTTACTTTGCTGATTGTGAATGATGATTTGAGCGGATTTAGATTGTCTGCTGAATTAAGTAAGTATTCCTTTGAATGTGATGTTGAAATTGTACAAACCGAAGGAGGATTTTCGCCATCAAAACTCAGAGAGCTTTTAATTCGAAAGGCTTGTGAGATGGATGGGGAAGTTTTAATTTTTTCTGATTTTGACGAAACTGTAACTGAAAATCGGGTTTCATCGGTTGTTAATCAGATTGGCGATTACGAATTTGCTTTCAATGATTTTTATTTAGTTGATTTTAAGAATCGTCTTTTATCAGAAAACTCGTGCTACTCAACGCGTGATATTCCAAAGGTTTTAAGCAACGTGCAAAATTTGTTTCATCGCAACTTTTGTGGGCTTGGAAGTAGCACAATCAATTTAACGAAACTTGATTATTCAAAATTTCTTGTTCCGGATAATGTCATCGCATTCGACTGGTTCTTATTTACCTGGATTTTGCTTAAGGGCGGAAAAGGAATACAAATTAAAAATACATTTGCATATTATAGACAATACAATAATTCGTTGGTTGGCTTTGATTTTCGACTTGATGAAAAAAAATTGTTTCAAGGATTGAGAGTGAAAAAGACTCATTATGAATATTTTTCTCAAATTCATTCCAGCCAGCAAAACCAATATAGGAAATATTTGAATGACATAAAGTCGGTTGAGAAGTATGTGGCAGATCCCAAGAGAAGGTCAAATTATATAACGGCTGTAAACACATTTTTTGATACGCAAAAATTTACTTGGTGGGAAAACATAAAGCTATTAGAACAGTTGGAGAATAAAAATGCTAAATTTCAAGAACTTGACTAAACCTTACATAATAGCTGAGATTGGATGTAATCATAACGGCGATATAGACCTTGCCAAAAGAATGATTGTTGAGGCAAAAAAATGTGGTGTGGACGCTATAAAGCTACAGTTGTTCAGCAAAGAAACCCTGATTACAGAAGATCATTTGCAAGAGCTTGATAGAGGGGACGTAAAGCTTGAAAATATTGACAAGTGGGAAACAAAAGAACTGGGCTTGCGCAATATCACTGAACAGATTGAGAAATTTGTAATTGGATACGAAGAGCATATCGAACTTTTTCAATATGCGAGGAAAAAGGGGATAGGCTATGCATCCACTCCTGTAACAAAAGAAGGCGTAGATTTTTTAGTGGAGCAGAAAGTGGATTTTCTTAAAGTGGCTTCCATGGATGTGAATAATCCGGAATTCATAGAGTATGTCCTTTCAAAAGATTTTCCTACGGTCATTTCGCTTGGATTGGCATCTGTGGGTGAAATCGAAAATGTTGTTAAACTCATTCCAAGTAAACAAAAGAAGCAGGTTGCCTTACTTCATACAGTGTCTCTTTACCCGCCAAGAGACGAAATAGTGAATCTTCGGTTTATAAATACCCTTAAAAATATGTGCGATGTCGAAATAGGTTATTCAGACCATACCTTGGGTTATTCAGTTGCATTAGCCGCGGTGGCGCTTGGGGCAAGCGTGGTTGAAAAACATTTCACACTCGACAAGGAAATGCCAGGATGGGACCATAAGGTATCTGCTGATCCTTTTGAAATGGAAATTATCTGCAAAGAGTCTAAAAGAATATGGAATGCGTTGGGTACAGAAAAAAAGGACTTGACACAAGAAGAGTTGGATAAACGCTTGAAGTTCAGAAGAAGCTTGGTTACGGCAAGAGATATGAAAAAAGAAGAAGTATTAAAACGAGAAGACTTGGTGTTTAAAAGACCGGGAACAGGAATACAGCCTGATCAATTAAATAAAGCTCTTGGTAAGATATTGAATCGGGATATTGAAAAAGACAAGACTATTTTTTTGGGGGATTTGGCCGATTGAAATGTCATTTGATTTATTTAGGTGATATTTTTGAAAGGTAACCTATGTTAGCTATTATTCCAGCACGCGGCGGATCCAAGGGGATTTCGGGGAAAAATATAAAACTGTTGTGCGGCAAGCCGCTGATTGTTTATACGATTGAAGCCGCAGTGGCCGCAAAGTCGGTTGATCGGATTATATTGTCCACAGATGATCCGGAAATTGCAAAAATAGCCGGTAAATATGACGTTGAAATTCCTTTCATGCGGCCTGCACATCTGGCGAAGGATGATTCATTGGCAATTGATAATTATATTTATACAATTGACCGCTTGAATACCAGCAATCCCACGCAGTATGATGAATTCGTTGTTCTTCAACCCACTTCACCTTTCAGGACAGCGGCTGATATCGATAATGCTATCAAATTATTCCACGAAAAAAATGCCGACTCGGTAATTTCTGTTTGCGAGGCTTCCCATCCACCCATGTGGGCAAAAAAAATTGACCATTCCGGTGTGTTGAAAGATTATTTCAATATTGATATTGGCAATAAGAACAGGCAGGAGCTGGTGCCTGCCTTTATGCCCAATGGCGCAATATTTATTTTAAAACTATCACTGTTAAAAAGCCGGGACTCCTACTATTCAGATAATACTTACGCCTATGTCATGCCTTCAGAAAGGTCTCTCGATATAGACACACCCCTTGATTTTGAATTTGCGGAGTTTTTGATGAGGAAACATGGAAAATCTTAATAAATATATTATATGCCAAAACGAAAATATACGAGATGCTATTAAGAAAATGGATGAAGGTGGTATTGGCTTCGCTGTGTGTGTCGGTGAGAACGAAAATGTGATTGGTGTAATTTCAGATGGTGATTTTAGAAGGGCAGTTTTAAATGGAATGTCTCTCAATGAAAATGTATTAAGAATCACAAATAAAAACTTTAAATATCTCAAGACAGGTTATTTAAAGGAAGATGTATTAGAACTTTTTCGTGAAACGGTTGCACAGCATCTTCCTATCTTAGAAAATGGCAAATTGATAGAAATTATTACGGAAGAGGATTTTTATGATATTAGGGGTAAGGGAAAAAGCAAAAATGTTCTTAACATACCTGTTGTTATAATGGCAGGAGGTAAAGGTACAAGATTAGATCCATTTACTCGTATTTTACCCAAACCACTTATTCCCATAGGTGATAAAACAATGATAGAAATCATTATGGATGAGTACACAAAATATGGGTTGAGCAATTTTTACATTTCTGTGAATCATAAGGCGAAGATGATCAAGGCCTATTTTGATGATCAAGATATTGATTATAACATAAAATATATTGATGAAAGCCAACCCCTTGGCACGGCCGGAGCATTGAAGTTTTTAGAGGATAAGATAGATTCAACGTTTTTTGTATCCAATTGTGATATCATTATAAAGGAAGATTACTGTAAAATTCATAAATTTCATAAAGATGGAAAATTTGATCTAACATTGGTTGCATCAATGCAACATCATACAGTTCCTTATGGAGTTTGCGAAATTGAAAATGAGGGGCATCTTAAGGAAATAAGAGAAAAACCGGAATATGATTTTCTGGTCAATGCAGGGATGTACTTGCTTGAGCCATCAGCTTATAAACTTATCCCAATAGATGAATATTTTGATATGACGGATCTGATAATGAAAGCCCAGAAAGCAGGATTGAGTGTCGGTGTTTATCCCATTTCTGAGAAGTCTTATATTGATGTAGGGCAATTGGGGGAATATAAAAAGACCCTTAAGTTGTTGTTCGACGATTAATGCTTTGTTTTTCAATAGGTCGTCTTTTTAGCATTACTCCATAATCACCAAGCATATCTAAATGAAAAAATCCAACAGAGAATTATTTATCAGCAATACTGTTTTTAATGTAAGCTTTAAGCTGGATAGCCTGCCGCATAGTGCAATTATTAGCTTGAGATCATTATTGGTTCGTCGGGAGCCTCTTTAATGAATAGCACGAAGAAATGGAAGAAAAAGGTAAGAAACTTTTTGAATAAGCATCCACAATTAATGTGGATCAAGAAAAAGGTAGATTTTGAGAAAAATTTGAAACCTAAGCTGAGAAAACAATTGGAATTTAAAAGTAATATAACTCTGCCTTCAAATTTATCCTCAAAAAAAATACTTGTTCCTCTTATTGAAACGTCTCATTATCAATATTTGCAGATATTAATTGTGGCGAAAGCGCTTCAACTAAGGGGTGCAGACGTAAAAGTTCTTCTCTGTGGTTCGCGGCTGGATGGTTGTGAAATCAAAAATTCGAGAACACAATCCAAAGACCCTTGCTTAAATTGCCGGTTTAACGCAAAAGAGGTGGTTCCTCTCTTTCAACTTGATACTTTATATTTGGCTGATTTTATATCTGATTCTGAAGTAAGATCATTGCGAACCTCAGCATATAAAATAGCCGATTTCTACCCTGAAAAGTATGATTATGAGGGGATTGATTTAATTCCGATAGTAAACGATTCTGTCGTTAGATTTTTTTATGGAAAGCTCCCTGATAATACTCAAAAGATAAAATCGGTCAGGAGCCAACATCTTACTTCAGCAATGATTTCTTGTGAGGTGGCAAAAAGAATCAATAGAAGTTTTTGTCCCGATATTATTTTTAATAATATGTTGTACTCATATTCTGCATGGGCACCTTACTCTATCTATTTCCAGAAAGAAAAGAAGAGTTTGTTTACTTGTTCTATCAGTGCATTTAATTTTAAAGCAATCGTGTTGAATAGCATGGAACTTTTCATCTCAAATAGCCGTTATGAAAAATTTAGGGGAAATAGGGATAATTATTTTCTAAATGATGATGAAAAAGATGAGTTGATAAAATTTGTCAATAACAGAATTTCTTTAAAGACAAACATTTTTAAAAATGCAAATTGTTTCCAAGGTAACCAGGATATTAGCGCAGAACTGTCAATTGATCCTAATAAAAGAAATATATTTCTATTTTCCAATATTTATTGGGATGTTGGTCTAACAGAAAAAGGAAAGCTCTTTGGCAATGTAATAGAATGGGTTCTTGGAACCATTAATTTGGTAAAAAATGATAATAAGTGCCATTTGTATATTAAAACGCATCCTTGGGAAAAGTATGATTCATCCCCTTCTTCTAAAGGAATTGATGATTTCATACATGAAAAGTACCCAGTGCTTCCTAAAAATGTGACGTTAATACTTCCCGAATATAAAATTAGTCCATATCAATTGTTTCCACATATCGATCTGGGAATCTTGTTTAATGGAACATTAGGATTAGAAATGCTGCTTCATAACATACCTGTAGTCATTACTGGATTGTCACCCTATGGTGGGGTCGGCTTGGTTCATGAACCTGAAAGTCTTGAAGAATATAAGAACATTCTACTTGGTAAAGTTTTGCCATTAGAACCTTCTATTGATGAGGTAAACTTATTTGCCTATTTCTATTTTATCAAGTCATTGATTCCCTGGACGCTGACTATGCAGGCATATTCTGATAATTTTAAAGGTTTTACCTTTGATTCGCTGGACGATATTATGCCTGGTAAAGACAAGTATCTGGATCATATCTGCAACTGCATTTTAGATCCCGAAAACACCATCGTCGAAGGGTGGGAATAGTGTCTTTGTTGCCTGAAAACCTATGAGCCTTACTTCAAAATCTTTTTCTATTCTCCAGCGAGATATATTTCTTTTTCTATGCCGTATGATAAGTGGGGTTGTTATTGCCCGCAAATTGGGCCCTGAATTACTGGGCCTGTGGGCGATTTTACAACTTATCCCAGGATATGCAGAGGCTTTTGGCAGATTTAAATTTGATATTGCCGCTGTATATTTTCTGGGACAGAAAAAAACTACGTTGGGTGAAATGGTTTTTACGCTGAATCTGCTGGCGTTAATCACCGGTGTATTGATTGTTTCGGTTTTTGTGTGGCAATTTGAGTGGTTTTACAGCTATTTGTTCAAGAACAGTCCTGTAAACATGCGCCTGTTAGCTTATTATACCTTGGCTATTATTCCTTTGAGTTTTCTATTAACAAATTATAATTATTTGATCATCTTTCTCGAAGACATCAAAACCTATAATAAGATGATTGTGCTTAGTGCTTTATTATCTTCAGGATTTGGGATTTTTTTATTGCTTGTATTTGATTTGGGTATTTTTGCGATGCTTACAGGATCAATTTTGGGGGTAACTACCAGCCTTTGTTATGGTGCTATTAAAATTGCACGGGTTGAGAAAATGAAGCCCAACTGGAATCCACATTTAATGAAAAAGATGACTATGTACTGTTTTTATTCTTATATAGGAGGAATTATCGGCCATTTGAACGGGTATATTACAAACCTGCTTGTAGCACTATTTCTATCTCCAGCTCAGGTTGCTTTTTATAGTATGGCTAAAAACAGAAGTCAGATAGTAAGTAAAATACCCAATGCCCTAAGTACGTTGCTTTTTCCAAAAATATCTAAAAGTACCAATAAGGAAGAGTCTTCACATTTAGCTGCACGCGCGTTCCGTGTCACATTTATAATGCTTTTCTTCATGGGTATAATCCTTGCGATTTTGATTAAACCATGGGTATATATTCTTTACGGAAAAGCATTCTTGCCAATGACGACACCATTCTGGATTATTCTGCCCGGAATTGTTTTTTTTCAGTCAACAACAGTGATTGGACAATACTTTAGCGGTGTTGGGCGAGCGGATCTAGGGCCCAAAATTAATTTCTTCCCTATGATTATTCAGGCGATATTGGCATATTATCTTATTCAGAATTTAAATGTCATTGGAGCATCAATTGCATTTTCAGTTTCCAGTCTTTTGTTTGGTTTAATTCAGATAGGCGTGTTTATAAGAATATCTACATGTACTATGACTGATTTATTGATAACAAAAGATGATTACAATACAGTCACTAAATTTATTTTGTCGCAAGTTGTTAAATTTACCAGTAGATTATCTACACTTTATCATGGAAAAATTAGTAGGAGAAAGAATGAAATATAAAGAAATGAAATATAAAATCAAACAAGCTATCATCTACTATATACTTAATCCGATATTGTTGAAACCTCGGCAATGGTATATAAAAAGTGATGAAACAGATAAGTTTCAGCATATAAGTGAGGCAGTAAACTATGTGCGTGTTGCGGAACTGCCAACGGTTTTTTTTGAATTTGGGTGCAGTTCGGGAAGAACTTTTTCTGCTGCGCTTCTGGCTGCCAAATATTTCAGTATGCCTTTAGATGCCTATGCCTTTGATTCATTTGAAGGTTTGCCCGAAACAAATAAAACTGAGGACGGCATATTTCAAGCCGGAAGCTATTGTACAAAGCTTGGTGAATTCCGGGAGATTATCAAGAAACGCACGAAGGTTGATCTGCCCGAAAAGAATATGATCAAAGGCTTTTATGAACGAAGCTTAAGTAAACAGCTTGCGCAGGGGCTGCCAAGGAAAGTCGGATTTGTTCATATTGACGTTGATTTGTACAGTTCGACAGTCACTGTGCTTGAGTTTATAAAGGATCACTTGTCTAACGGAACTGTTGTTCTTTTCGATGATTGGTACTGCTTTCCGCCCGGTAAAGAAATGGGAGAGAAAAGAGCATTACAAGAGTTTATGCAAAAATATCCTCATTTTAAATTTTCTGAATGGAAAAATTATTCTGGTTTTGGAAAATCTTTTTTTGTAAGTTTTTAATCATAGTAAGGTCTAATCTACTCGGAAAGATTGGCAGGGAGGGCTAATGATTGCAAAACGTCAAACACCGATACCGATCTCAAACTTGACTTTTACAGGTAACGAGGAACGCTATGTGTTGGATGCTGTACATTCCACCTGGGTGTCGTCATTAGGCAAGTATATCAGTCAATTTGAGCGCAGCTTTGCACAGTTTATCGGCACGTCTCATGCGGTGAGTGTGAACAATGGAACTTGCGCCTTGCTGCTTGCCCTGAAAGCGCTTGACATCGGCCCGGGTGATGAAGTGATTGTACCCTCGTTTACATTTGCTGCAACGGTGAATGCCATTTTACATGCCGGCGCTGAACCGGTATTGGTGGACTGTCTGCCTAATCACTGGAACCTTAACCCTGTGGATGTTGAAAAGGCTGTGTCTTCATCTACAAAAGCGATTATTCCTGTGCATCTTTACGGGCATCCCTGTGACATGCCGGCTATTTTAGAAATTGCCAAAAAACACAAGCTGTTTGTTATAGAAGATGCAGCCGAGGCCCACAATGCGGAATGTATGGGGAAAAAAACAGGCTCGGTGGGAACAATTGGTTGTTTCAGCTTTTATGGGAACAAAGTCATGACCTCTGGCGAAGGGGGAATGTGCGTCACCAATGACGCATTGCTGGATGAGCGCATAAGAAAACTTCGAGATCATGGCATGAATAAGGATAAGCGATACTGGCATGACGAAATCGGTTATAATTTTAGAATGACCAATTTAAATGCTGCTGTTGGTCTTGCTCAACTGGAACAGATAGAGCAATTTCTTGATCGGCGGGCTTATCTGGCAGGTATTTATGATTTCCGCTTTAAGAATCTGACTGGAGTGAAACCTCCGTTGCAAAGTCCGTTTGGCAAAAAAATTAATTGGATGTACTGTCTTTTCCTTGATGAGTTTTCCTCTGTATCACGAGATGAACTGCTGGCAGGGTTAAAAGAGTACAATATTGATGCTCGTCCGACATTTTATCCGCTTCATTTAATGACGCCCTATGTGAATTTGAAGAGAATTTCCAGTCTCATAAATGCCGAATTCTTTGGAATGTCAGGTATAAATCTACCCTTGTATCCTTCTTTGAAGGAAGAAGATATAACCTACATTGCTGATGTGGTCAGAGATCTGCTAACAATCAAATTTTAGATGGCAATATGCGAAAGTTAAAAAAAATATTCAAAAGTTTATTTGATTTTATTTGTGGAAAACGTGAGATCACGTTTTATTTTCAGACTGTAAGATTTTCGGATGCACTACTGGCACTCTGGTACAGTTTCGCGGAACTGATTGGACTGCCATTAGCCAAAAATGGTCGAGAGGAATTTTTACGTGAGGTCAATAAAACATTTGATTTTCAGGGTGCCTACTTGTTCGGAAGTGCCCGGTCTGGTTTGTATTCGCTGTTAAAAGCCTTAGCTTTCGAAGACGGTGCCGAAGTCATTGTCACCGGCTTTACCTGCGATGTTGTTCCAAATGCTGTCATCCAGGCAGGATGCAGGCCTGTTTATGCGGATATTGACCAGGAAACATTCTGTATGTCGTCCTTATCTGCCGCCCAGTGTATAACTGAAAAAACGAGAGCGATTATCATACAGCATACATTTGGAATTCCCGCTGATATAGATGCCTTAATGAAGCTTGCCGATGAACATTCCTTATATGTAATTGAGGATTGCGCTGTATCATTAGGTTCTCGTTATAAAGGTCAACTTACGGGAACATTCGGTGATGCTGCAATTTTTTCGTTTGAATTGTCTAAGACAATAACCTCATGTCGGGGCGGGTTGTTGTTAATCAACACAAATAAGTGTCAAGGTAAAACAAGGTGTGAGAAATTTTACCAATCCGTCCCTGAACAAAGCAGGAGATATGCCGGTAATATTTTATTCCAGTTTGGTCTTTCTGGTTTATTGTATCGCCCTATTATTTATAATGTGGGTAAATATGTCGCAGCCATAATGTTTAAGACTGGAATATTTAAAATCAGCACGCCTTATCCTGAAAAAGAAGCTAAGATAGCAGATAATTATCTGATTAAATTATCCAATCAACAAGCCGCCTTGCTAAGTCGTCAATGGAAAAGATTGAAACAGATAAAAAAAAGAAGTCAAGATGCATGTAACTATTTTTACGGAAATCTGAAAAACATCCCAAGTATAATTTCTTTCCTCGTTCGAAAAGATATGTCATTAAATCTTATTCGATATCCCCTTATTGTTAAGAATCGGGAGGATTTACTTGAAGTGTTTAGAAAACATAATGTCGAATTGGGATTGTGGTTTACTGCTCCAATATCTTCACCTCGGACTAATCATAAAGTGTTCGGATATGTGAGCGGAACATGTCCCGAAGCAGAGAAAGTATCAGCGAAAATATGTAACCTACCTATACATTATAAAATAAAGATTAGTGATATGGATAGGATTATTAGCATGTTGAGTGAAAATGCAAGGAGGACAGATTGAAAAAGAAATTATTATTCATTGGCGCCTATCCTCCACCGTATGGTGGAATAGCAACTCATTTATATGAGTTGCTTCCTGAGTTGGTTAAGAATGGATATGATGTTATCTCTCTTACAGATACGCGATCGCATGAACAAACTTTGCAATGTTCTGGAATGAAGAATCTATTCATTAATTCAAGGAAATACTTTTTCAAAAATATACTTATGGTGTCAGCTTACGTCGTTGTTTATCTGAGGTATAAGAGAGATTTATCATGGAAAAATTTCATAAAAGTTGTAAATTTTACTCTGTTGGTCAGACAAGTGGCAAAAAAGGAGAATATCAATACATTTTTTTACTATCATATAGAAGAGGGATTGATAATACCAATTTTGAAAAAGTGTTTTGATTCTTCATGCGCACATATATGGATGATTTTCGGCGAATGTTATGTAACCCCGGAAAAGTACAGAGGGATTTCTCGATACTTAAAAAATGCTTTTTCGCAGACTGATGTAATTTTAGCTTCAAGCCGATATTGCGCAGATTCAATATCAATAATTCTTGGGTTTAATTTTCCTGTAGAAGTTATCTATATAGGAATCGATGATAAGAAATATTTACCTTCTATTCAAGGAGATAATTTACGAAATGAAATGAAAATACCATTTGATGCACCAGTTTTTTTGTTTTTTGGAAGAATGATTAGAGATATGGGGGTAGATTTTATATTGGAGGTTTCCGATCAGCTTTTACACATTCATTCAAATGTGCATTTAGTTGTTGCAGGGGCTTACGGTGATTTTAGCAACGATGTAGAAAGATTGTCGAAATTAGAACCACGTGTTCACTATTGTCCTGATATTCCATTCGAAAGGAAGATTGATTATTATGCTTCGTGTAATGTTTTCTTAGCCCCTACCCTTGCAAAACGTGCGTGTATGGGAGTATCAATCAAAGAGGCTATGGCATGTGGGAAACCTATTCTTGCTTCTAATTCAGGTGGTATTCCAGAGGCTGTAGAAGATGATGTGAATGGATATTTAATTCCCTTTAAAGATGGTAAGTTAGATGCGGACATTTTTATCAATCGGGCGAGGCAGCTTATAAATGATCAATCATTGCAAATAATAAGGGGAAAGATGGGAAGGCAAAAAGTGCTAAAGCTTTTTACTAATGATCAAACTATCCAGAAGTATCTTAATATTCTTGAAAGGGTCCTATAAGTGAAACAGGTATTAATCAAACAAGGCCAGGTTATCCTTGAAGATATACCGGCACCTAAAGTGGAAGCCGGAAAACTTCTGGTACAGGTTCAGTATTCCTGTATTTCCGTTGGTACGGAAATGAGTGGCGTCAAAGCCAGTGGAATACCTTTATGGAAACGTGCTTTAAAGCAACCTGAAAAAGTTAAAAAAGTGGTTGATATAGCTTTGAGCCAGGGACTTAGAAATACTGCTGGGGTGGTGTCCAGAAAAGTTTCAACCACGCAGCCCACGGGGTATTCCGCAGCGGGGATTGTTTTGGAGGTAGGAGAAGGTATTGCTGATATCCAAAAGGGTGATAAGGTTGCCTGTGCAGGCGCGCAATGTGCGTATCATGCTGAGATTATAAATGTTCCTCGAAATCTGGTAGTGCCGATTCCTGAAAATCTGGATGTAGCTTATGCGAGTACAGTTACATTAGGAGCAATTGCACTCCAGGGCGTTCGCCGGGCACAGCCAACGTTAGGTGAAACTTTTGTTGTAATCGGCCTGGGAATTTTGGGGCAACTGACAGTTCAAATTCTAAGAGTAAACGGCTGCCGGGTAATTGGAACAGATATTGACCGTTCTCGAATCCAGATAGCAAAAGAGATGGGAGCACATGCCACTATTCATCCTGAGGACAATAATGATATTGACCAGGTTATTCGGTTAACAGACGGTTTGGGTGCTGACGGGGTGATTATTACAGCAGCGACCCCTTCAGACAGCGTGATTTCCACTGCATTCCAGATGTGCCGAAAAAAGGGGCGTGTGGTATTGGTTGGGGATGTCGGGCTCAATCTCAATCGGGCTGATTTTTATCAGAAAGAGCTTGATTTGTTTATTTCTACTTCGTACGGACCGGGTAGGTATGATCGAGCCTATGAGGAGGAGGGGTTGGATTATCCGGTGGGTTATGTGCGATGGACCGAAAACCGTAATATGGCCGAATATCTTCGCTTGATAAACGAAAACAAGATTGAACTGTCACCGCTCATTTCTCAGACATATCCTATTGATCAAGTTTCTGACGCTTATATTTCTCTGGGAAAAGATGTGCCCACGCCCCTTATCGTTTTGCTGAGCTATCCTGAGTTCAATGGAAATACAGATTTAAATTATACTGTAAAAAATCCCAAAGCTAAACCGGCAGGAACAAATCAGATCAAAATTGCTGTAATAGGCGCCGGAAATTTTGCTCAATCAACACATCTGCCTAATATAAGTTCTCTTCCCAAGTATTTCCATCTTTACGCGATTATGAATCGCCATGGACATACGGCTAAACAGATCGCAGAACAGTTCAACGCGGATTATGCAACAACAGATTATCATCGGATATTAAGCGACCCGGAAGTAGAAGCGGTGATCATTTCAACACGGCACGATTTGCATTCATTGCTGACGCTGGAAGCGCTTGAAGCCGGCAAGCATGTTCTGGTTGAAAAACCATTGGCGCTTACGTCTGAAGAATTAGAAAAAATAAAAGCATTTTATTCGCAAACATCAAAAGATTTCCCAATCCTGCTGACAGGTTTTAACCGGAGGTTTTCTCCAATTATGTCTCGCATCCATGAACTGTTAGAGGATCGAAGTAATCCCATAATCATGAATTACCGGATGAATGCGGGTTACATCCCGCTTGACCATTGGGTACACGGTAAAGAAGGCGGTGGAAGAAATATCGGCGAAGCATGTCATATTTATGATCTTTTTACATATCTAACAAACGCTCATCCAGCAAAAATTGAAGCGCAATGTCTTGCTCCCCAAACAAACTACTATAGCCGCACTGATAATTTTGTTGCAACGATCTCTTTTGATGATGGTTCCGTTGCAACGCTTACCTATACAGCCTTAGGAACAAACAAATATCCAAAGGAACTCCTTGAAATATATACTGATGGGAATGTTTTCCTGTTAGAAGATTATAGGAAATTGAGTATATTCGGATCAAAATCTAAAAATATCAATAATAAGAAGGTGGAAAAGGGTCATAAAGAAGAACTCATTGCTTTTGCCAGGGCAATTCAACAAGGCGGTGAATGGTCAAATCCATTATGGCAGCAGATACAGGCTACAGAGATTTCATTTGAAGTAGAGAAACGTATGAGAGAATTTCCTTGATTCCTTGATGTTAAGCCTAAGCCTATATTCGACATCGAAATCCCACCCTAAAGAGAATATTTATGTTCATATAAGATAAGAGCATCTATGAAATGAGAAGCATGTCGATGGGAATGAAACACATTCCACCAATAATTTGTAGCATCTAATCACTTTTATCCAGCGTAAATGAGAATAAATAGTCTTTTCAAGCCAAGAAATTACAGAAACAAAATCAAATCGATTAAAAAGTCAATTACCATAGGGAAATTGGTAAAAATTGACTTCCCTGTTGTTAATCTAACGAATATTTGGGTTATCGATAATCACAGGTCATTAAGAAGATTTCCTGTCGATGTGTCAAACTACAAAATATTTGGTAAGTCTGTAGATTTAAAGAATATCAATTGGCATAAAGATTATGTTTCAGGCTTTGAATATCCTCAAAAACGATTTGGCAAACTAAAAATATCCAAATGGTTTGATAAGGGAATTGATGTAAAGTTTCCGTGGGAATTATCACGTTTTTATTTTGCTATTTGTTTGGCGCAGAATTACCAAACAAATACAGATAATCAATCTTATGATGAATTCAGAAGATTAGTTATCGATTGGATTGATAAGAATCCATTTTGCTATGGAGTTAATTGGAATTGCACAATGGAAGTTGCGATTCGTGCGATTAATTGGATTGTGGCCGCGAATATCTTTGGACAGATGCTCAGTAAAAATTGTGATTTTGTTAATGTATTATCTAATTCCCTTGTTCAGCATGCGGAATATATCTCTGCATTTCCTGAAATATATGAAGTTAGTCATACCACAAATCACACTACTGCAGATTATACAGGATTATTGTTCCTCTCATTAGCACTAAAAAATAATCCTAAAGCTGAGAAATGGATTAATCAGGCAATTGAAGGTTTAGAAAGTTGTATAAGGTACCAGACTTATGAAGACGGCGTTAATTTTGAAGCGTCTATCCCATATCATCGTTTAGTGCTGGAAATGTTTGCTTATTCTGCAGTTGCTTGTAAATCTAATGATATAGAGTTATCGAAAAAGTATTACGAATTGCTTTTTAAGATGTTTGAATATTCCGCCGCCTATATGGATCATAATGGAAATGCTCCTCAAGTGGGAGATAATGACAGCGGCAGGATTTTGATATTTCACGAATCATATGAGCATGATCATTCTTACTTATTAGATCTGGGTGAGTGTATTTTTGATTATAAATTTAAATCGCAGTGCACAAAAAGGAATCATGTATTTTCGCAATGGTTACCCAAAATACAAAAAATATGTATTGATAAACTTAATGTAAAGCCAAGAGAAACTGGCAAAAGTATCGCGTTTGAAAAGGGTGGGGCATATTTTCTCAAAAATGAAAAATTTTCATTAATGGTTGCATGTTTTCCAATTGGGCAAAATGGAGTGGGCGGTCACAATCATTACGATACGGGTAGTATCACATTATCGTATAGAGGACAGCCAGTTGTTGTTGATCCAGGGACATATACGTATACAAGAGATTATAAAAAGAGAGAGCTATTTAGATCACCTCAGTTGCATAATTGTATAATAGGTAGAGACAAGGAAGATGAGAATTCAATCTTTATTATATGGGGAATGGATAAAAAACATGAATGCAATATTATTGTGTTTTCAGATAATAAAATAGAATTGTGCATATCAGATTTAATCTTGAAACAAAAAATGAAAAGGACATTTATATTAAATCAAGAATGTATATATATAGAAGACAGTGCTGCCAGTGCTTTTTTATCTTATATTCATCTCTCACCGGATTTAAATCCCATAATAAATGAGAAACAAGTGTTATTATCTGAACACTTATATTTAGTGGCAGCTAATTGTGGAGATGTAAAAAAAGAGGACTATCTATATTCTGAAAATTATGATCGTTTTAAGAAATCAGAATTTATTTTGATAGAATCTAATTATAACAACCAAAGCAAAACGGAAATAAAATTTTTATGAGTAATATCTGGATTATTTTATCAGTCAGTATACTGTTGTTATTTCTTTCAAACGTAAGAAAAGGGTTTTATTATATTATTCCATTTATGATATTAATTATACCAGCTTCTCGTTTTTTGTATGCCCTTACAGAAAACGCTGACAGAAATGTGTTGACGGGTACTATAACCATAATAAATTTTATATATTTTGCTTACTCATTACAGTTAATTTACCAGAATCGATCAAAATTATTAGCAATTGATAAGGCAATATTAGCTTATATATTATGGTCCCTTTTTATGATGATAGTTGGTTTTTATTCTGGAAGAATTAGTGTTGCTTTCGTTGCTTTTTTAAATACAGTTTTGCCAATGTACTTTTACTTTATTCCAAGGTTTATGAAATTGGATTATAAAAAAATGTTTTCATTGATTTTAGTTTGTTTTTCATTACTTCTTTTATGGGAGACATACCAATCCGCTTATGGTTTCTTTGATTGGGAATATGCATATTCAGCTATGCGAGGCGAAATTGTGACAAGTATGCTTAGGAAAAACCCATCCGGCTATGAAGCATCATTTCCTGCTGCAATGTTATTTAGTGTATTAATAGTTCTATTTTTTTTAAAAGATAATAATACAGTTAAACACAAAAATATATACATTATTATTATATGTTTATTCTTTTTTGTAGTTTTAGAACGAACTCCTTTTGCGGCGATGATAACAGCTCCTTTGGTTGTTATTATACTTTGGGGATCAAGAAAGAGCAAATTAGGCATACGTTTTCTGTCTGCTATTCTTATTATTTTGATTCCTCTGATTTTTATTAATGTTGTTATTCCTAAGCTTGACACGTTAGATAAAAGGCAAAAGCGTTTATCGGAACTTGCCAATATTCAAAATGCTCCAAATTGGGAGGCGCGAATTAACAGATGGGACAGAGCCACTAAGTATTTATTTTCACCACAAGTAATTACTGGATATGGTTTAGGTTTTTACGCTGGCGACACATCATACTCATGTCATAGAGGACTTCATAACGAATTATATAATCAGCTTATTGAATATGGAGTAATCGGAGTTATTATTTTATTTTTAATCTATTATAGAGCCATATTGTTTATTAATGAGAGAAATAAATCTTATTTATTACCTTATTTTGCAGGCTTATTAGCCTTCTGGATTATTGCAATAGTTAATAGCCCTTTTTTAAACAACACAAAATATTATCACTGGCTTTTTATTGGAATGATCGTTTCTATCTCCTTGTCAAACAGGAAAAATGAATATCAATTACAAAAAAATGGATAAAATAAACATTGCCTGTATTTCGGAAGAAATTGCTCAAAAAAATATCGCAGGTAACAACATTAGATTGATAAAATTGTTGCAATATTTTCCTTTGGGTTTCGATTTTACAATTTTTTCTATTAAAAATAAAAAGCAAGGCTCTTTCAATACCTCAAAATTTCAGAATGTAAAAGTGTTTCCAATTGATAATTTATTATATCATAAAACCAAAACATTTTTTCAAATACGTAATTTTGTAAAAAAGATTCTTTGGTATTTTATAAATTATTATTCCACCTTAGATTTTTTATGGGCTTTTAAAGCCTGTAAAGAAATTATTCTAAAAAAAGATAATTTTAATTTTGTTTTTTTGCAAATACCTTCTTTAACAAATATTATTTATGGTCGATATATAAAAAAAAGAGTAAATATGCCCATTATATTTGATCTTCGCGATGATTTGATCAATTTCAGGAATCGTTTTGGAATAAGAATATTAGAAAATTGGATGATGAAATATGGAAGTTTAATTGTTTGTGTTACAAATGGGTCCAAAGAGAAGCTGGAGCAAAAATATCCTCAGTATAAAGGAAAGCTCGCATATATTCCTAATGGATATGATCCAAATGATTTTCAAATACCGCAATACACTTCTACATCCATAAAAAGGATTTCAAACATAGTATATACAGGAGCTTTATATGAATCCCGATTAAGAGTTATTGAAAAATTATTCCAGGTTTTGGCGACAATGCAGAACAAAGATAACAACCTCGCCAATAAAATTAACTTCATTTTTTATACATCAAATAAAACATTGGATAAGTTAATAGAGTCTTTTGGGCTGATTGATATTGTAAAAAGAGATAATATTATTAACAATGATAGTGATTATTTTAGCGTTTTGCAAGGTGCCGATTATTTGCTTAGCTTAAATATGGAAACGCCATATTCAATACCTGGAAAGCTTTATGAATATTTGGCAGTGAACCCAAACGTTATTCATATAGATAATAATAAAATTACCGAAGAGGTACTCCAATATTTTCCACAAAGTCAATTAATCTTAATTGATAATATTCATGACTTAATTAATGTATTTAAAAGAATTATTGCATGTCCTCAAGTAGAGCATAATCCGGTAATATTACCCTATGAATATGTAAAAAAGTTTTCTCGTGAAAATATTGCGAAAAAATATGCAAATTTGTTGACTAAAACATTTTTGGAGAAAAATTGTGTTTAAAAATAAAACTTTACTAATTACCGGTGGAACCGGTTCTTTTGGAAATGCGGTTTTAAACCGCTTTATAGATTCTGAATTAAGTGAAATCCGCATATTTTCTCGTGATGAAAAAAAGCAGGATGATATGAGGAAAAGGCTTGATAATCCCAAAGTGAAATTTTATATCGGAGATGTGAGGGATTGTAACAGCGTCAATAGCGTAATGTATGGAGTTGATTATGTATTTCATGCGGCCGCGTTAAAGCAGGTTCCTTCATGCGAATTTTTTCCTATGCAGGCGGTAAAAACAAATATATTGGGGGCTGAAAATGTATTGACGGCTGCGATTGCTAATAAGGTAAAAAGAGTCATTATACTTAGCACAGACAAAGCTGTTTGTCCGATTAATGCCATGGGAATGTCTAAAGCCCTGATGGAAAAGGTGATGATCGCAAAATCCAGAGAAGCTAATCATTCTACAATATTGTGCGGAACAAGATATGGAAATGTAATGGCTTCACGCGGATCGGTAATCCCTCTATTTGTACAGCAGATCAAAGATAAAAACCCGATCACAATTACTGACCCTTGCATGACAAGATTTATGATGACGCTTGATGATTCGGTTAATCTGGTTATGTATGCTTTTGAACATGGAAATCCAGGAGATATATTTGTACAGAAAGCACCAGCATGTACTATTGGTATTCTTGCTCAAGCGCTTAAAGAACTTTATAATGCTAACAATCAAATAAAAATCATTGGTACTCGTCATGGTGAAAAGCTTTTTGAATCCTTAGTTAATAGAGAAGAGATGGTGAAAGCAGAAAATTTAGGTAAATTTTATCGTATACCTGCAGATGTACGTAATTTAAATTACAACCTCTATTTCTCAAAAGGAGAGAATAAAATTTCTGAAGTCGAAGAATATACTTCTCATAACACCATCCGGCTAAATTGTGAACAAACTAAAGAACTGTTATTAAAACTTGATTTTATAAGAAATGATATACAGGATAAAAGAGTTGAATAAAACTATCAAAAAGAGAAGGAATAAAATATTAGTGTTGGGAGCTACAGGAATGTTAGGCTCAATGGTATTTGATTATTTTAGTAAAAATAAAAACTTTGAAATGCATGGTACATATTTCAATGAAAAGAAAAACAAACCCAGCAATAAAGAAAGCAATTTTTCAAAATTTGACGCAAATATCGCTCTTGAAAAACAGTGTTTGGAAATTTTTAAAACTTTTCAGCCAGATTATATTATCAACTGTATCGGAATTATAAAACCATATTGTAAAGATGAAAATCCGATTGGAGTATACAAAGCCATTGCTGTAAATTCATATTTCCCCTATCAATTGACATATATTTGTGAAAATCTTGTCACTTCAACTAAAATAATCCAAATTGCAACCGATTGTGTATTCAGGGGAACAATAGGTAATTATGATGAAAATGCACTACACGACCCAATTGATGTTTATGGTAAAACCAAAAGCTTAGGTGAGGTTCGACATAAAAATTTCCTTAACATCCGCTGTAGTATAATAGGACCTGAAATAAACGGAAGATTGAGTCTGCTTGAGTGGTTTTTATCCCATCCTTCAGGGTCGGAATTAAACGGATTTGCCCACCACTACTGGAATGGAATAACTACTTTACAATTCGCACAGTTTTGCGAAGAAATTATTTTAGAAAACAAATTCGATAATATCAGAAATTCCTATCATACTATTAATTATATAAAAAACAAATCTGTTAATAAATATGAGTTGTTAAAAATATTTAAAGAAATATTCAATAGAAATTATATAATAAAAAAAATAAGTGATATTGGAGAACCTGTTGATAGAACCTTGTTCTCAGTACTTTATCCGCTAAAGATACAATCCATGAAAACAGCCGTTCAGAATTTAAAGGAATATATTGATGAAAGTACAATATATAAATATTAATTCAAATACATACATATTATGATGAAAAACACCAAACCTATAAAAGTTGTTACTATTGTGGGAACACGGCCAGAGATTATAAGGTTATCTGAGATAATAAAGTTATTAGATATCTATGTTGACCATGTGTTGGTTCATACTGGGCAAAATTATGATTATGAATTAAATGCTGTTTTTTTTAATGACCTTGGTATCAGAAAACCCAACTATTTTCTAAATGTAAATACTTCTTCAATAGGTACAGTTTATGGTGAAACAATTATTAAAAGTGAGGAAATATTCTATAAAGAAAAACCTGATGCTGTACTAATTCTTGGAGATACTAATAGTAGTATTGCATGTATTATCGCCAAGAGACTTAGAATTCCAATATATCATATGGAAGCGGGTAACAGGAGTTTTGATTTAAACGTTCCGGAAGAAATAAATCGACGGGTCATTGATCACATCGCAGATCTTAACCTTGTTTATACAGAAAATGCTCGCCGACACCTTTTAGCAGAAGGACTTCCTCATCGCAGAATATATGTAACTGGATCTCCGATGTTTGAAGTGCTGAAACAGTATCAAGATAAGATTGAAAAATCAAACGTATTAAAAACATTAAGCTTACAAAAGGAAAAATATTTTATAGTTAGTACACATCGAGAAGAAAATGTAGATGATCCCAATAACTTACGTAAGATTGTTACAATTTTAAATCAACTTGCTGAAGAATATGATGTTCCTGTAATTGTTTCCACACATCCTCGTACCAGAAAGCGTTTGAAATTATTAGAAGAAATAACAATAGATAATCGCATAAAGTATCTAAAACCTTTTGGTTTTCTGGATTATATATATCTGCAGAAGAATGCAATTTGTGCAATTAGTGACAGTGGTACAATTAGTGAAGAATCTGCAATTCTCAATTTTCCGGCTATCACTATTCGTGAATCTATGGAACGTCTGGAAGCTATTGATGCAGGAACCATCATATTAAGCGGCCTGAATCCAGAAATTGTATTGGAAGCAGTTAAATTAGCTGTTGATGAACACAAAGTATGTAAAAACACACAAATAACTCCAGAATACCAGGTAAACAATACATCGTGGAGGGTTTTAAAAACAATTTTAGGCACAGCAAAATTGAGTAATAAATGGTGGGGAATTACAAATTCATGGAAAGTAATATGAAAGTAGGGGTCTTTATAATTGGTGGCGACTACCCTTTAGGTTCATCTGCATTACGAAAACGCATGATGCATTATGGTTTGAAAATGCATGGAATCAAGACCGAGCTTTTACATTTCTTCCCAGCTATGTCAATTGAGGATATTAAAAAATCGGAAGATTTTGTACATTTCTTCTTAAAACCAAAACAAAAAAAAATAACAACAGAAAATAAAATCCAGAGAAGTTTATTTTCTATTATTCTTAGATTAAAGGGAATATTTCGTGTTATTCGTTGGATGAAACATTACGAAATTAGTTTTGTATTAATAACAGGTGGTTTTCTTGAAGGCATGCTCTTGTCCCGTTATTGTAAGAAAAACAAAGTGAAGTTCTTTGTAGAAAGATGTGATGAAAATCGAAGAAAGTTTCTTAAGATCAAAAGTGTAAAAGATTATTTTGCAATCATATATGAAGAGCTATTTGATAAATATATTATTAAAAAATGCGATCGGTTATTTGTAGTTTCAAAATACCTTGAAGATAAATATAGAAATATGCATAGTAAGCTGAGTATTATAAGAGCTACACCAAGTTTTGTAGATTTACCGGCATTTGATTCTTGCTCTAATAGAAAATTGTTGGATTTTCTAACACAGGAACAAAAGAGAATTATTGAGAACGATAAATTAAATATTGTATTTTGTGGAAGCTACATCTTTCATAATGGAATTAATTTTTTTTTAGAGTCTGCTTCTGAATTAAAAGAAAAACACACCTTTCAAATAATCTTCATTATTTTTAAAGGGCATATAAAATTACTTTATCAAAAGATCGATAAATTGGCTTTAAATAAGCATTTTTTATTGATTGAAAATGTAATGAGCGATAATATTCCGGCGATATATAAAAAATCTGATATATTAGTTTTACCTGAAATGGGGATTGAAGTAGCAAATGCCGGATTCCCTGGTAAAGTAGCAGAATATTTAGCTTCTGGGAAAGCGATTATTTCTACTGATTTTTCAAATCTAACTGATTATTTACAGCATGATTACAATGCTATGATGTCAGATTCAGGTGATAAAGAAACATATATTTCTAATCTTAATTATTTATTAGAAGATAGTAGTCTACGTGAAAGAATTGGAAAAACTGCAAGAAATACAGCCGAAACACATTTTTCATTAAAAAAAGGCATTCAATACCTTGTGGATTCAATTTACATGAAATGAATCTCTTAAACACAACTTTTGATTATATCTTACATGAAATATTTACTTTTTTTACCAAGTGTTGGATTAGGTGAATCAACTTTACACGACACTTGCTGATTGACATGACACTATCATGATACATTAAATATAACCTAAAAAAATTCTATAATGCAAAAACAAATATTTCAATATCATCCAGTAATAGGGTATACTTTTATACCAAACATTAAAGCAAGAATCCAACATAATGGAGGTGGTTATCTTATTAAAACCAACAATATAGGTTTTAGGGATAATCGGGATTTTTCGCTTAATAAAAATAGTAACCGTGGACGCATACTAGTTTTTGGTGACTCCTATACGGCTGGTGATGGCGTAAGCAACGGCTCACGATATACAGAGATTCTAGAGCAATCATTATCCGGCCCCGAACTATATAATTTTGGATTACCAGCATCTGGAACAGATCAACAATATCTGGTATTCAAAGAATTTGTTAAAGATGCCGAGTATGACTTAATAATTATTAGTGTATTGGTCGAGAACATTACCAGGGTGGCGTCAAGGTACAAATTATATAAGTCATCATCAGGTGAAAACATGATTATGGAAAAGCCTTACTTTATGGTTGAAAAAGATAAGCCAATACAATTATTTCATAATCCAGTTTCCAAAGAGCCAAAAAACATAAAAGAAATCCCTAAGAATGAGATAAAATACGTGCACGGATTAGGTAAAAATAAGCCCATCTACTATTTAAAAAAACTGGGAGGAAAACAGTTAATTAATATATTGAAAAAATTTTATAAATATAATCATTACACTCAGTACAATAACCCAAATAATATTTCTTGGCAGACAATGAAGGCTATACTTAAAAGCTGGGCCAAGGAAGTTCAAACCCCGGTTATTATATGTCCTATACCTACACATTATCATTACGAAGAAACGGATTTTGCCAACTATTATCAAACGCGTTTCCAGGAATTGTATGATCCTCCACATATTATAATTCATGATCCATTAGATGATTATCTGAAAGTGACAAAATCAAAAAGAAGAAGCTTACGATTTGCTACAGATGTTCACCCTACAAAGCTTCAACACGAGTTACTATCCCAGTCATTACATAAAATAGTCAGTTCATATTTTTAATCACATTTTGTTTATTATTAAACCGGCAATTAAATACAATACAAAATTGTCAGCAAACCCTTAATTTATAGGGCTTTCTGGCAGAGGCCTTTCCCTATTTAATTGCCAAGTTAATAATTAAACAAAGAAGATAATATTATGTCAATTTATGTTTTAGGAATATCTGCATTCTATCATGATTCATCTGCAGCCTTAGTTAAAGACGGAGAGATTATTGCTGCTGCTCAGGAAGAGAGGTTTACCAGAAAAAAATTTGACCCAAGGTTTCCTCATAATGCAGTAAACTATTGCCTTGAGGAAGCATTTATCGAGGTATGTGAAATAGATGCTATTGTATATTACGATAATCCAGTGTTGACACTTGATCGTGTAATAAAATCTATAATTAGCACGGCTCCGAAAAGTATAGAACAGTGGGAAAAAGCAGCGGGATCCATTTTAGGCGTTAAGGTTTTTATTGAAGATAATATTCGAAATGTTCTAAAAACAGATGCCCCTATATTGTTCACAAAACATCATCGAGCTCATGCCGCTTCGGCATTTTATCCATCCCCTTTCAAAGATGCTGCATTTCTTACCATTGACGGTGTAGGAGAGTGGGAAACAACTACAATTGGTACAGGAAGTGATAGAGGCATAAAAACTTTCAAAACGATTCATTACCCTCATTCGCTTGGTCTTTTGTATAGTGCTTTCACATATTATACGGGATTTAAAGTTAACTCTGGCGAATATAAATTAATGGGTCTTGCTCCTTATGGCGAACCCAAATATGTGAATATTATCAAAACAAATTTGATTGACATTAAACCTGACGGTTCTTTTCAATTAAATATGGATTATTTTGGTTTTTTAGAAACCAATTATATGACAAATGAAAAGTTTAATACTCTGTTTCGTAGTAAGCCACGTGATCCAGAGGAAAGAATTACGAAAAAAGATGTGGATATAGCAGCCTCTATACAAAAAGTAACAGAAGAGGTTGTCCTTAAACTTGCCAAGCACACAAAAGAAACAACTATGGCAAATAACCTTGTTATGGCGGGTGGAGTTGCTCTTAATTGTGTTGCAAATGGAGTATTGTTGAAAGAGGGACTCTTTGATGACATTTGGATTCAACCTGCTGCAGGAGACGCTGGAGGGGCATTAGGTGCAGCTCTTCTTATAACACATGAATATTTTCATGTTTCCCGAAAAATGAATATCAAAGGCAGAGATACTCAAAAAGGAAGCTTTTTGGGGCCTAAATTTTCAAAAAGCGAAATTGTTTCATATTTACACAAAGAATCTTACCCTTATCATGTTTTTAAAAATAATAAAGAACAGAATCAGTTTATTGCAAGATCTATAGCTGAAGGTAAGGTTGTTGGTTATTTTAATGGACGTATGGAGTTTGGCCCCAGGGCACTTGGTGCAAGATCAATTATTGGAGATCCTAGAAGCTCTAAAACACAAACTATAATGAACCTAAAAATCAAATATCGAGAGTCGTTTCGTCCTTTCGCACCATCAGTAATATACGATAAATGTTCTGAATACTTTGATTTACATAAAGAAAGCCCTTATATGTTGCTTGTTACACAAGTAAATAAATATCGTCAGTGTAATTTTAAGTTATCTAAAGGAAAAGATGAGGAAATGGATCTGATAGAGATTGTCAGACAAAAAAGAAGTGATATCCCGGCAATCACACATGTAGATTTTAGTGCAAGAATTCAATCTGTTCACCCAGACGACAATAATGAATATTATGGGCTTATCAAAGAGTTTGAACAACAAACAGGTTATGGTGTAATTGTGAACACTTCTTTCAATGTACGTGGTGAGCCAATTGTTTGTTCACCTCAAGATGCATACAATTGCTTTATGAATACAGAGATGGATATCTTAGTTTTGGAAGAATGTGTTTTGTATAAAAGCGAACAGCCGAAATATAGTCAATCCAATTTAAAAGAATTATTGGAAAACGATAGTGCTGTTATAGAGAAAAAGATAATGAGACCAAGTGTTAATAAGGAACTCTTGGATAGTTTTTATGATAATAAATTGATAAAAATTGCTAAAATAATGAAAAAGAAAAAACTTGTCTTTTTTGAACTTCGTCCTAACCAAAATGTTGAATCTTATTTCATTGCGTCAAATAATAATGAATTGAAAATAATGGAATTAAGTATTGATGGGATAGTGAGTCATCTGAAAGCTATGTGGTGCAAAGAAGGATTAAATGAATTAACTGGCCTTCTTGATCCATTGTTTATTTTAGCAAATAAAATACGACAAAAAGATCACAGTGAAGATGTTTCTCCTTTTATATATGCAATGTTTTAAATAACTTTCGGGTTGTATTCCCCGCCGCTTGCGGCGGGGTAGTTTATTTAAGTTATCTTTTCTCATGGTGTGTGTATCCTTCCTTTTTGATGTTTCAAAATGATCGGGATTGCCGGTAAACAATCACCCGAAGGATACACCACCTAATTCCTTAAACACAACTTTTGATTATATCTCTAAATTTTTCAGTGAATTCAGGCTTGATTTTTTGCAAACTTGATTTATTTCAATATTGTTATTCTAACATAAAAGGTATTTTATGAAAAAAAAAGTGTTAATGTTTTTCCCAAGTTGGGGCTTAGGCGGTTCAACAATCTATTTAGGGCAGTATGTTAAATCTTTAGTTGAATCAGGCTATAAAGTTGACTGTGTATTCCGTAAAAAAGATAAAGGCAGTGAATTCCTTCATAAGTTAGGAGGTAATTTACTTTTTTCTAAATACCCACTTTCTCTTTCGCTTACTTCAGCAAAAGACCATAATATTGTTTCACTAATTTATATTTTGAAAAACTTCTTTAAGATTATATATGGTATTATCTTCTCCTCATATATAATCTTAAAGAGGAAGCCGGACATCGTTTTCTTTGGTGAATACACTATGTTGCAGTGTTTTTTACCGGCTTGGATTACTATTAAAAAATCGATTTTTTTTATGCAATTTGATAGCTCTAAAAATTATTATAAAAGAAAGATTGTTGAGTTTATTTTAAACAAGTCTAACCACGTAATAGCAATCACAAAGTTACATCTCGAACCAATACGTTTTAAAAAAACAAGTTATCAGGTTATTCATAATATAGTTTATGAAAAGGGGATTATCGAAACTGCACATTTAATCCGTAACCTCAAGATAAGAAATAACGAAAAAATAATTACTTTTGTGGGAGGATTTAATCCACATAAGGGCACACATCTTTTTATTGAAATTGCGAATAAATTATGTCAATTGCGCGAAGATGTAATCTTTTTACTTATTGGTCCCAATAATAATATTAGTTTAGAATCTTCGCATAAATCGCGATCCAATATCAGTCATTATGCCAAAAAAGTATATAATAATATTGAGAAATATAATTTGGTTGATAGAATAAGAATTATTGGTGAAACAAATTCCGTTATTTCATATTTATCAGAATCTCATCTTTTAGTTTCATGCAATACGGTAGCACACTTTATGCGTCCGGTAATTGAAGCATGGACTCAAAAAATTCCCGTTATCGTTTCGGATGATATTTATGGTCATTATTTGGTAGAGCATAAAATTAATGGCTGTATCGCAGATCCGACTGTTGAGTCATGGGTTGAAAATATTAATTGGATTTTAGATGATGAGGAAAGAAGACAAAACCTTGGTTACGCAGGTTTTAAAAAGTATAAGGCCCAATTCAGTGAAGATAATTTTAATTTGGATTTTGCTAAATTAGTAGAAATTATCAAATGAAAATTGCAATAATAGGAAGTAAAGGACTCCCTGCTAAATATGGCGGGGTGCAAACGGTGGTACAGGAAACTGCTCCAATTATGGTATCCCTTGGCCATAAAGTTACTGTTTTTGGGAGATATTATTACACGCAGAAAAAAAGATGCGTATATAAAGGAGTAAAAGTAAGAAATGTTCGTGGAATAAAGACGAAACGTCTTGATACTATTACTCATGTCCTATTATCAACCATTCAAGCTACATTCGGTGATTTTGATGTTATTGTATTTCACTCTCACGTATCTGGTTTTCTTTCTGTTATTCCAAAAATGTTTGGAAAAAAAACTGTGTTACATGTACATGGAATATTATCAGCACATAAACATTATGGAAAATGGAACGTTATTGATACTTTTGCAGTGAAGTTTCTTATTCTTTTAACCAGATGGGCGTTAGATAAAATTATAACTGTGTCGCTTTCTCAAAAGGAACTAACTGAAAAAATCTATAATCGAGAAGTTGAGGTTATCCCGAACGGGATTAAAATTAGTGAAAAGTTAGTAGAAAAAGAAAATGAAAAATACTTTCTTTTTGTAGGAAGAATTATAAATGGAAAAGGACTTGAAACCTTAATTTCTGCTTTTTTAAAATATTTAAAATCATACCCTTGCACAATATTGAAGATAGTCGGCAGTCCTGTTAACACACAAAACTATTTAAAAAAATTGAAAATAATGAGTGGAGATAGTGGAGCAATTCAATTCTGTGGCAATAAGACTGGATATGAATTATTGAAATTATATAATAATGCATTTTGTGTTGTTATTCCCAGCGAGAAAGAATCTTTTGGTTTGGTATTATTGGAAGCTTTAAGTAGAAATGGAGTAGTTATTGCTTCGGATTTAGAGCAGTTTAAAATAATGGCAGATGGTTTTATTTCTTTTTTTGAAACTAATAATTATAACTCACTTTTTGAGCAAATGAAGAAGTTGACTGTTGATCATAAGTACTATAATTATTTATCAGAGAAGTCATTAACTTTCTCTTTTGATAGTTATGACTGGAGTAATATAACAAATTCATATTTAACATTGTATTATAGCGTTCTTCTTAAATGAAAATTCTATTTACAGGAGACCTTTTCACAGGAGGTCAATTACTTGAAAAAAGCAATTCAGAAATACGTATTGATATAGATTCTTTTATTAATGCCGACCAACGTATTTGTAACCTCGAACAGGCAACAAGCGACAACCCCATTATACTTGATAAGTCTACAGTATATTCTCCAGAAAAGGGAATTTCCTTTCTCATAAATAACAAAGTAGATATTGTAAGCATGGCCAACAATCATATGCAGGATAAAGGGAAACCTGGATTTAAAGATGCCATGAGGTTGCTTACGGAAAACAACATTAAATGTGCAGGTGCAGGTAGTAATATTCAACAGGCTGAAAAAGCGCTTCAACTCACAGATGACTTGTACTTAATGGCTTATTGCGATAATAACAAACCATATCTCAGAAAGATTCAGATCGCAACAGCCGAAGAATATGGTATCAACCCCTTTTCTTATGAAAAGGTAATTGAGGATCTTGAAAGAATTCCGGATGGTAAACAGGCTATATTATACCTTCATTGGGGAAAGGAAAATGTCTGGTTTCCACCTAAGGGTAATATTAAAATAGCAAAGCAATTACTTGAGCACCCTAAGGTTCACTCAATTATTGGCGCTCATTCTCACCGCATGCAGGGCAGAATAAAGCATAGTGGTAAATATGCTTTTTTTAGTCTGGGAAACTTTTTGTTCCCCGATTTTTATATGGTGCCAAGATCCAAAATGGTTTATCCCGACCCGATACCGTCAGGAGTAAAAACAACAAAAGAATATCATCCTGTATTTTCTTTGACAAAAAAAATATGGAAATATTCCTGTAGAGTTTCTATGATAGTTATCTTAAAAGAGGGACAATTCAAAGAATATTTTGTAAAACAAAAAAAGCGGCAACCGGTAGTGGTTGAGTTAAAAGGATTTGAAAAGCTGATAATGAAGAGTTGGTATCGACTGTTATCACTTTTTTATAAGCTCCCCTCGTCTTTGTACACTTCCGTAGAGAAATCTGCTAATATTTTTGACAAACTTATAAAGTTTATGAACATTTCCTTCTTCTACGTTATTAAGGAAAGAAAAGTACCTTCAGTAGCAGGGTTATTAAAAGACGGTGCCCTAAAAAAGTTCTAAGCAGAAAAACATAAAAACTGCAGTATGAAATATGCCAACATTATATTAGGATCATACGTTAACGGTTACTCAATTATCCAGGAGTTATCAGAAAATGGTGTTCCTGAAATTATTGTTATGGATGCTGATAAGGATGTTTCGGCCTATAGCAAAAAGATTAGAAAATTCATAAGAATTGGACACAGTGCCGAATCTATTTTTTCTGTCTTGAAAGAACTTTCTGCAACTTACGACACACTAATTCTCTATCCGAATCAGGATATATATGTTGAATATTTGTGCCGTATTTTTCCTAAAATTCAAGACTTTTGTTCTGTGGGATTTAATCCTGACAATGCAATTGAATACCAGGATAAAATGGTACAGCATAAACTCTGTCGTAAATTAGGAATACCATGCCCAAATGTAATTTTGATTAACAAAGTTCAAGATTTAAATAGATTAAATGTCCTGAGTTTCCCAATATTAATAAAGCCCACCAAAAGAGATAATCTATGTACTAATGTCTTTAGGAATTTGTTATTGCAGAATGAAAAAGATGTCGAGAGTAATATATCAAATCTTTCTACATATATTGAGGGTGGGGTTAGCTTTATCGCATCTGAGGTAATACCAGGTGATGGCTCAAATATATATGCCTATACAGGTTATAGATCAAAGGAAGGGGAAATATTAGGTGAGTGGATAGGTAAAAAGTTGTCTCAATTCCCTGATGATTATGGTGTGTTTGCCAGCGCGTCTAACCAAGCACCCAATATTGTATTAGAACAAGGACAAAAATTACTTCATGGCATGGATTTATGGGGTATTAATGAACCAGAATTTAAATTCGACAGTCGTGATGGACTATTTAAATTAATGGAGATTAATTTAAGACCGATGATGTGGCATCGTGTTGGTGCATTATCTGGTGTACCATTAAATTATATTCAATATCTTCAAGCAGTAGGTCGGAAAATCCCAGATTTTAAACAAGAGCAAAATAAAAAAATCCACTTTATTTACCTTAATCATGAATTAATAAATCTTTTCCGGCGGAAACATTATTTCAAATTTTTCAAGTACAATCTGTTTAAAGGTGATAAGAGAATATTTGCATTGTGGGACAAGAAAGATTTATTACCCTTTTTTTATGGTTTTATTGGTATTATAAAAAAATATAAAAGATATCGCATCAGGAATAAAAATGCCAATTCTTAAATCCTTTATTGTTCCTATCTACATGCTTTTTTATCGTTTATCAATCTTCATAATAAAAAAAGTTTCGATAGGAAGCAGTTGCTACATTAAAAATACAAAATTTTTAGGACAAGCCCAAATCGAGGACCGCTGTAGGATATCAGGAAAGCCTAAAGTTCTTATCGGGGAAAACTTTTACTTAAATGCTGGTTGTCATTTATTGGGTGATATCAGAATAGGCGATAATGTTATGATTGGCCCCCAAACAATCTTCTGGGGTAGAGATCATGGCATGAAACTTGGCATTCCAATGAACTCACAACCGCACTCAATAGAAAAAATAGTGATTGAAAATGATGTTTGGATTGGTGCAAATGTGACAATACTAAAAAACGTTATGATTAAAGAAGGTGCTATAGTAGCTGCTGGAGCTGTTGTCACTAAAAATGTTTCTTCCAATACAATTGTTGGAGGTATCCCTGCAAAAGTCATTGGGAAAAGGAAATAGCAAATTAATTCAATCCAACGAATTTATTTGTTCTTTTGCTTATCACTTTGGTTATCCTAAATTACTTTGCGCTTATACTGTGTTTACCAAAGAAATTTATCATGCATAAGATTCTTTAAGATATGTTCATAAATTCTGCAATAGTTTTTAACTGTAGTTATAATGGCTTAAGTATTATACAGGAATTGTCATTGAAGGGTATAAATTGTGTGGCAATGGATTCGATAAGGGGTATCGGATCGTTCTCACGGTTTGCGAAATACGTGAAATGTCCTGATCCCCTTACGAACGAAACTCAATTTGTCTCATTCCTTTATGATTATTGCGGAAAGAGTAGTATCAAACCTGTCTTATTCCCGACAAATGATGAATGGGCTGATGCAATTTCAAAACATAAGGAAACCTTTGAATCAGTTTCTTTCCCTTGTGTTGCTGATTTTAAAGCAATGGATATAATAATTAATAAAGATAAATTTTACGAACTTGGAAAGGAAAAGAACTTCTTAACTCCTAGAACGTGGTCTTGGGAAAATGCCAATGAAATCATAGATTATCCTGTAATAGCAAAGCCAAAATTTAGAGCGCTTTCTGGAAATAAAAAAAGGAATTTGATGCTGAAAAAAGTTGCAAAAAGCGATTTGCGACTTGTTGTCATTCATCAACAAACAGAGCTTAATAGATTCATCCTAAAAAATGAAGAACTCAAAAACACATATATTTTTCAAGAATTTGTTGAAGGTTCGGAATGTGTCAATGAAAATGAGACACCTCCATCAGTAATTTAGTGTATCACCGAATCACTTTCATTCGGTGATGGTTTATTAATCCAGGCTGCCTTTGGTAATGCCATCGGTTTTGGAACCTTTCCCTTGAACCGGTTTGGATGTTTTTCAAAGGCTATTTTCAATACCTTTTCACGCTCTTTGATAATTTGTTCAGCCCGTCCATAATGTACATCTTCCGGTGTGACAAAACCAATACCTGAATGGTAGTGTCCTGTATTGTACCAAAGGAAGAAGCCATGACAAAAGAATCTGGCATCTTCAATAGCGCCAAACCGCTCTGGAAACTCAGGCCGATATTTCATGGTCTTGAACTGCGATTCTGAATAAGGGTTGTCATTGCTGACGTAGGGTCTTGAATGACTTTTGGTAATCCCTAAATCAGCCAATAACAATGCCACCGGTGCCCAGTTTTGGAATTGATAGACAATCGAAACTGTGAGACAAGTGCGTCTTTTCTGTGGAGTCTAGCATAACCTTTTCTGCCAAAATGACTTTTCCATTTGGTTAGACATTATCTTTCTTAAAATGAAGCGTAGTAGAATGTAAAACAATAGCAAAATCTTGATAAATTTTTTACTTCTACTGAACCACTCCATCGTTTCCTTTGGATTAATCACCATTTTTATAAATCTTCATATGTCCCTTATATGCCATAAAGGAAGGTTTACACAATAAAGGAGGAGATACCTATCCAAGACCAAGCTCTGGTATCAATTAAATTCCCACTCTAAATTTTGTTCGACCATCACTTGCTCGAGTATTCAAATTCACCTGAATAGTTAAGTTCTTTGACTATTCTGAAAGTGCTTCACCTCAGATCATTCAAATTCTCGACAGGCAATGCAACCTCCTTATTCGCAGATACCTAACCTTCCGGTGCCGCTCTCTTCTATTGGTATGTAACTTATTGTAAAACATCCTATCTGGACAAACTAATATAGTGAGAGAGAGACACACTTCCAACCTATACTATGTATATTATAGAGCAAGGGAGAGAATAAAATGTTAAAGAGTGCATCAATAGCAACCCATGTTAGTAAAGCAACAGTTCAAGGTATTGAATCCGTGCGATGTGAAGTGGCGAGAGAAAAGGCAGTTCGTCGAAAATTCACGCAGAGCATAAACTTCGTATTCTCAAGGAAGCGGAATCTGTAAGTGAACATGGTCAAATTGGCGCGAAAGAAGGTCGAGAAGGACTTTATCCAATTTCACCGGCCGGAGATATAAGTGACATTAAAAGCCCTATCGCGAAGAAATGAGGGGCCTAAATATGTTGTTGCTTTGCTAACATGGGTTGCTATTGATGCATTCTTTAACATTTTATTTCTCCTTCCCGCCCTCTATAATATACACTAAATTATAGGTTGGGAAGTGTCTCACTTATATTGGCACAGAGGGGTTTGTCCGATAGGATGTTTACAATAGGAATTTATGCAAATAGAAGAAGCGAAGTGCTTGGCTTTTTTACCGGAAGAAAGGTTAGAGGTTATCCTGCCGAATATGGGGATTGCATTGTCGGGGAAAATTATAAGGTCCCGAATGATCTAATTGAAAACACTTTCAGAATAGTCAAAGAACTTAACTATTCAGGAATTGCTGAATTTGAATATAAACAGGATGGTCGAACAAAAGAATTTAAATTAATTGAAATTAATCCTAGAGCTTGGTCTTGGATAGGTATCACTCCTTATTGTGGCGTAAACCTTCCTTTAATAGCATATAAGGACATGGTTGGCATAAAAAATGGTCCGGTTAATCCGAGAAACGATGAGAGTGGTTCAGTAAAGTATGTAAAAATTTATCAAGATTTTGCTAATTGTTTATTCCGCTATAAGCGCACTTTCCCTGCTTGGAACATGTCCTATGCCAAATGGAAAGAATCCATTTTGGCAGAAAAGGTTATCTATGCTGAACTCCACAGAAAAGACTTACTTGTCTCGCTAGTTTCGATTGTCTATCTAATTCTAAAACTAATGGGCAAAAAATAATAAACATATTTTTCGTTGGAGATGTTTTTTTGGGCGAGATATCTATTTCCTGAAATATGCTATTTGTATGAAAAAATGAAAAGAGATTTTATACTAAAACAATATAAGATTCTTGTAAAAATGTTTCAGCAACAAGGGTATTTTTTTGTTACCTTTAAAAATTATATGCTGGGGGCGCCAGACGGATTACACAGTATGAGACATCCACTGGTGATTCTTAGGCATGATGTGGATCGGAAACCGGAGAATGCGCTTGTTATTGCAAAAATCGAGAAAGAAGTTGGGATAAGAGCCAGTTATTATTTTCGAATTGTCAAAGAGAGTTATGATGAGGATGTTATTAGACAGATAGTGGAGATGGGGCATGAGATTGGTTATCATTATGAGAACCTTAGCCTCTGTCGAGGCAATTATGAATTATCAATTATGAATTTTGAATTAGATTTAGAGAAATTCAGGAAGTTGTATCCGGTGAAGACTATTTGTATGCATGGGAGTCCGCTTTCAAAATGGGACAATCGGGATTTGTGGAAGAGGTATGATTATCGGGATTATGGGATTATTGCCGAGCCTTATTTTGACTTGGATTTTGATGAGGTGTTTTATTTGACGGATACAGGGAGGAGATGGGATGGGGATAGCGTCTCGGTGAGAGATAAAGTCGGAGGGCAGAGGAGAAAACAAGGGGATGCAAGTTTCTTGCCGGGGATGAATAGGATGGGTTTTCTGGCGGGAACGGATGGAAGGAAAAAGAAAGAGTTCAAGGATTTAAGGTTTCGATATACGTGGGAGATTATTGAGGCGGCGGAGAGGGGGGTGTTGCCGGATAAGGTTATGATTAATACGCATCCGCAGAGATGGACGGATAATTCGCTGGAATGGATGAAAGAGTTGGTCTGGCAGAATATTAAGAATTTGGCTAAAAAATTTATTGTCTCGCGCAAAGGCGCTAAGGCGCTGAGAAGGACATAAAAAATAAAATATTAAATCGCTGCGTGTAAAAAACCTATAAAATTCTGTTATTTAATGTGTAGTTGCAGTTAAAACTTTGCGGCTTTGCGCGAGGAATAAATAGGATACACCGGTTGGAGGGTTGAGGTTGGAGGGGTTGAATTTGTTAAATTGTAGTATTTTTAAACTTCTTTCTTGCTTTTGGTTTAATTGCATCCTATAACCACAAGTATGACTTGTAAAAAAAGAAATATATTAAACCGCATTCTTCTCAATTGGCCCAAAGGAACAGTGGCTACATTGAAGTGGTTTCGTGACCATGGCGGGTATCAGCAGTTAATAGACTATTATCAGAAATCACCCTGGGTCACAAAAATAGGAAGCGGTGCATATATTCAATATGGGGATTCTGTAGACTGGAGAGGTGGATTATACGCTGTTCAGAATCAACTGAACCTTCCCGTGCATGTAGGTGGGAAAACAGCCTTGGAATTATCCGGATTCGGACACAATATTCAAATGGGACAAATAGTAATAATCTATCTGTTTGCATCTGGAAAAGTTCGGTTACCAACGTGGTTCGTGAAATATCCATGGGGAGATGAATTAAATTTTAAAAACCTGAATATTTTTCAATCACAACCGGATATCGGGCTAATTGATTATTACATTGGCGGTTATGCAATTAAAGGGGCTGCGCCGGAGCGTGCCATGATTGAAATGTGTGCTTTGGTTCCCAGTTACCATTCCTTTGAGGAGGCAGGGCATTTTATGGAAAGCCTTTTATCATTGCGAACAGGACACTTACAATTACTTCTTGAAATATGCGATTCCATAAAAGCAAAGCGGCTATTTCTCTATCTTGCCGACCTATACGACATGCCCTGGTTTCACAAACTGAAAATGATGAAGATTAATTTAGGAAAAGGTAAACGGCGGGTTGCCGTTAAGGGGGTTCTCAATAAAAAATACCTGATAACAGTCCCTGATGAAAAAAATAATTTGGATATAAAAAATATTCCGTAAAAATGATGAAATATTTTGACCAGGTCAAATTAATGCTGACTATCCTTCCAATCGTGGGGCAGGAAGAAGCCTTTGCCTTAAAAGGCGGTACGGCTCTGAATTTTTTTCATTTTAACATGCCCCGATTATCAGTTGATATTGATTTAACGTTTCTTCCAATAAAACCAAGAGATGAAACTTTAACCGATATCACAGTGTCACTAAGCAGGATTTCAGACAAGATAATAAAGTTTTTCCCTCAAACCCAAATTCAAAAAATAAAATTGAAGCGTACTGATTATATCTACAAATTAATAATCAGCAATGAAAACAGCCTTGTCAAAATAGAACCGAATCTAATATTGAGGGGAAGTTGTTATCCACCAGTTTACAAAGCACTATGCAAAAAAGCCAGTGAAGTTTTTAAGATGGAAATGAAAATCCGAATACTTTCATTGGCGGATCTCTATGGTGGTAAAATATGCGCTGCTTTGGACCGTCAGCATCCCAGGGATTTGTTTGACATTAAATTACTATTTGAGACCGGAAATCTAAATGAGTCTATTCGTCAGGCTTTTGTCATATACCTCGCCAGCCACAATCGACCGATGTCAGAGTTACTTTCTCCCAATTTTATGGATTTCAGGCAATTGTTTGAAAATGAATTCAAAGGTATGACGTCAATGGATGTCAGCTATGCAGAGTTGGAAAAGACAAGGCAGGATTTGGTAAGCCTTCTGCATAAGCAATTATCAAGTAATGAACGTGAATTCCTTTTGTCTGTGAAGATGGGAATTCCTGATTTTAGTTTGCTTCCCATTTCCGGTCTTGAAAACTTCCCTGCAATCAAATGGAAAATTCAAAACATTTTAAAAATGAAACCGAAAAAGAAAATTGCTGCAACTGAAAAATTGAGAACGATTTTATATGTATGATTTGATAGAGATCCAATGGGGGACGCTGTTACCTTCTGACCTTATGAGTTACCCAAGGGTAGTTGGCGGGAAGGCGGCGGGGAGGATTGTGAGGGTTTTAGCTGGTGAGCTGATAAGCTGGTGAGCTGGTAAGCTCTTAAGCTGATGAGCTGATAAGAAAGGCAAAAATGAAAAAGGAAAAAACGTCAGAAGGTGGATATGAGGATTTCTGGATTTGAAAAAATATAAACTGATTCTTGTTGCCGGGGCACGGCCTAACTTTATGAAGATTGCGCCGATTGTGCGAGCACTCCGTTCCCGCAATGATGAATTATTAATTTTTAATTCTAAATTAGTAACAGAAGAAGCATCGAGTGCTAATAATCCAAAATTGGATTGGAAGCTTGTGCACACTGGGCAGCATTATGATTATGAGATGTCGCAGGCGTTTTTTGATGATCTGGAGATTCCTAAGCCGGACTATTTTTTAGAGGCAGGATCGGGCAGTCACGCGGAGCAGACTGCCAGGATTATGACCGGTTTTGAAAAAGTCTGTTTAAAAGAAAAGCCGGATATTGTAATTGTTGTCGGTGATGTCAATTCAACACTGGCGTGCAGCATAGTTGCGAAAAAGCTCTTGATAAAGGTTGCCCATGTAGAGGCGGGTTTGCGTAGTTTTGATTTGACCATGCCTGAAGAAATCAATCGCATGGTAACAGATGCCATTACCGATTATTTCTTTGTAACTGAACAAAGCGCTGTTGATAATTTGAGAAAAGAGGGCAAGCCGGAGAATCGTATATATTTTGTCGGCCATGTGATGATTGACAATCTCCTGTACCAGCTCAAAAAACTCGAAGCAGTTGATCCGGCAGGGTTTGAGCATCAGTCTCTTAAGCAGGAGCTTGATCAGTATGTATTTCTTACTTTGCATCGCCCATCCAATGTGGATAATCGCGAATCACTCGCAGGCATTGTCAGGGCATTGAATAGAATTGCCGAAAATATCCCGATTGTTTTTCCTGTTCATCCCAGAACAGCCAAGATGCTGAAACACTATGATTGCAGTCTGTCAGATAAAATTTATCAATTGCCGCCTCTGGGATTTCAGGAGTCTTTGTATCTGTGGAAAAATGCGAAATTGGTCATTACCGACAGTGGAGGAATGCAGGAAGAGACCACTGCCCTTGGAGTGCCATGTTTGACTTTGCGGGAGAATACTGAACGGCCGGTTACTGTATTGGAGGGCACAAATAAGTTGGTGAGAATTGATGAACTTGAATATGAGGTGGAGGACATTCTCAAGGGAAATGGCAAGAAGGGGAAAGTGCCGGATTTGTGGGATGGAGACGCGGCAGGGAGAATTGTGAGGATTTTAGCAAACAGTGAGCGGGTGGGAAGGCGAGAAGAGAAGAAGGTGAGAAGGTGAGAAGATTAGAAAAGCAAATGCTGGGATTTATTTGTCAGCTTGTACAAGTTTTAGATCTATTCTGCTGTTTACAGCCGCAGCATATCTGATTACACTTTTGAGGCTGGGTAAAGGTTTACCCGATTCTATCCTGGCAACAACAGATTGGGTTGTTCCCATACGTTCTGCAATCTGTTTCTGGGTCAGGTTTGCGTTTGTTCTGGCCTGAATAAGCGCCTTTGCAATAATAAACTCATCTTCAAGTTCCATATAGGCTTTTCTATATTTAGGATCACTTAGCAATTTTTTATGCTTATCTTGTAATCTTTTACCCATGATCAAATTCCTTCATTCTTTGCAGAGCAAGGTAAGCGCTTAATAAACCGCATCTTCACATAACCAGGCATCCATGTCATATTGGACCGAAACTTATAAAAAGTGGAGGTTTATTATGGCAAAATCAAAGCACACCCTTAAGCAAAAGAGGAAATTCTGGCAAGCGCATATAACATCTTGGGAGAAGACAGATATAAGCCAGGCAGAATATTGCCGCTTAAACGGGTTGAGTTCAAGATCCTTTGGATACTGGAAGAAAAGGCAAGACAGCGCGAAGGTTAATCCAGTGTCGTTTGTTCCTGTTCCATTAGCGCCGCCAATGGATGTCGGCAGTAAAGTTGGGAGAGCGCCCCTTTGTATCGTGCTCGATGATCGATACCGGATTGAAGTCAGCGATGATTTTTATCCTTTGACGCTTCAAAGGCTGGTTCACGCTTTGGAGCAGAAGTGATGTTATTGACGTCATCCCAAATGAGAGTCTACCTTGCCCTCGGCAATACGGATATGAGAAAGGCAATCAACGGTCTGTCGATCCTGGTTCAGGAAAGCATGGAGCTTGATCCTTTTTCCGGTCATCTGTTTGTTTTTTGTAATCGAAGGCGAAATATTCTGAAAATTCTATACTGGGATAGAAATATCCAATGGGGGACGCTGTTACCTTCTGACCTTATGAGTTACCCAAGGGTAGTTGGCGGGAAGGCGGCGGGGAGGATTGTGAGTATTTTAGCTGGTAAGCTGATTAGCTGGCGGGAAGGTTAAAACTTTGGGATGTATATTCGTGCGGATTACTTATAAGCTTTTGTTTTTTATATGGTTTGGGTTGATTGTGTTTTTTTCGGTTGTGCCCAATAGCGCTGGGGATCAATCTTTTTTAGCAAAAATGTCTATTACTCGATCTGGGTTTTTTCTTCATGTTTTTGGATATTTTGTTTTGACTGCTCTGGCTTTTTTTGCGTTTGAGAAAAAGCGATCCTGTTTATATCTGGTGGGGATTGTTTTGGTGGGGGTTTTGTTTGAGGGTGTGCAATATGTGATGCCGACCAGGACTTTTAATTGGCATGATGTTGTTGCTAATGTGGTTGGGGTCGTATCGTTTGTTTTTGTTTGGGCGTTTTTTCTTAGCCACAGACGCACCCCAGTACCATCTGTCGGAGCTACGGGGCAGGCACAGACTCGCACAGACTGACAGGGACTTTTTGGGATTAGCCGCAGACACACACAGACTGACACAGACATTTAGCCGGCGGACCCCAGTACCATCTCCCGGAGCTACGGGGCAGGCTTCGCCGGATAAAAAGAGTCATCGCTTCGCGAAAAGAACCTAATGTTATTTTGTCTGCGTGTTTCTGTGTGGGTCTGTGGCTAAGATAGTTTTGCTAATATGCTACAAAATAATCATACAGGTATTAAAGAAATGAACAGGTCTCGCACTATTTCGCCTTTTATCTTGGGCCTGATAAGTTTTTTTCTGGTCAACGTTTCATTCTTCGGGATGAATTATTGGAAGAGGGGGTCTTTTGAGCTTTCTTTGCTGTATGTGAAGTTGTTATTCGCGTTTTATTTTATCTGGTTGTTTGTTTCGCTCTTTACGAAGAAGTTTGGGTTTGATTTTTCTAAAAGTTATGGGGCGTTGATGCTTCTGCTTGCAAGGTCAACGATATATGTGGTGTATTGCGTGGCTCTCATGGTGGTTGTGATGGGGCTGCATGGATTTTCAAGGCTGCAGGTTTTCGGGACGTGTGGTCTTTTTTTTATTTGGGAGGTAATTGTATCTTCGTTTTGTTATATGATGATTCACAGGGCGGATGTTGCTTATGCAGGCACGGATTATGCGAAGCCAAAGCCAAAGCACTTACTCGTTTTATCTGTCAGTGATTTTTTCCTGGTCACGTTTATATTTTTCATCATGAATTATTTAAAAAGGGGAACGTTTCACCTTTCCCCTGAATATGAAAAACTGCTCCTTGTCATATATGGTCTGTGGTTTGTCACCGCCTTTATTACAAGAAAGTTTGATTCTGGTTTTCGCAATTATTACTATGCAATTGCGCAGTGGACAAAGGCGGTTGTTTTCATGGCCGCGACAGTGGCGGTTTTTGTTTTCGCGTTCGGGCTTTTCCATTATTCAAGGTTTCAGGTACTTGGATTTTTTGTTGTTCTTATCATGGCTGAAGCTGTACTTTATTATATCTATTATGTCAGGAAAACTAATGGGAAAAACGGGCACGATATTGAATCAATTGAGGAGATAAAGACTGCAATAAAACAGGAGAATCTGCCTTTTGAGATAGATATAGAGGGATTGCGCTTGCGCCTTACAAGACCGGTAAAAGATAAATTGCTGAAGGTGTTTAATGATTGTCATGAGGTATTTGATTTCCTTGACCAGACCCTCGATCTAGTCAGTATCATACGTATAGAGTCAGCCGTTATACACAAAAATGAATTGTACTATCAAAAAACAGACAATCCTGTCTATATTCGGTTGCTTATCAATCTGGAACGGGTTAATAATATCCGCTGGGTCAACAGGTTTTTTTTAGAGGCTCATAAAATGCTTCTTCCGGGCGGCTATTTTGTAGGGAGGGTAAATACCATAGGCCTGTACAGAAAGCATTTTTTTGAGAAATATCCAAAATATTTTTCGCATATTTTTTATTTTATCAATTATATTTTCAGGCGCGTGTTTCCAAAGCTTTCTGTGACAAGGAAGCTTTATTTTATGATTACAAAGGGTGAAAATCGGGCTATATCCCGGGCGGAGACGCTGGGCAGGCTTTGTTTCTGCGGTTTTAAGATAGTCGCGGAAAGTAAGATTGGGGATGATCTGTATTTCATAGCGCAAAAGGTAAAGACCTCTTCCATTGATGAAAATCCGTCATACGGCCCTCTCGTCAAATTCAGCAGGATGGGATTGAATGGCAATAGGATAGACGTATATAAATTCAGGACCATGCATCCTTATTCCGAATATCTCCAGGAATATATCTACGAAATGAATAAATTGCAGCAGGGTGGCAAGTTTAAGAATGATTTTCGTGTTACAACCCTGGGCAGGTTTATGCGAAGGGCATGGCTGGACGAACTTCCAATGCTATATAACTGGATAAAGGGGGAAATGAATCTGGTCGGGGTGCGGCCTTTAAGCGATCATTATTTCAATCTTTATCCTGCAGACCTTCAGGAATTCAGAAAGACAGTTGTGCCGGGACTGGTGCCGCCCTTTTATGCGGATTTGCCGAAGACTTTTGATGAGATTTGTGAATCGGAAAGGAAATATATAAATGCCTACATGGCGCATCCGGTGAGGACGCAGTGGGGGTATTTTTGGAAGGCGGCTTGGAATATAGTTGTGAAAAAAGCTCGAAGCTGTTGAAGAAAGGATTAAGGATTAAGAGGATTAAAGGGATTAGAATGAAAGGGGAGAGAATGAATGTTCCGTTGCTTGATTTGTCTGCGCAGTTGAGGACGATTGAAAAGGATGTGAAGGCTGCTGTTAACGGGGTTGTTGATTCTACGCGGTATATTATGGGGCCGATGGTTGTGGAGCTGGAGGAGCGGATCGCGGAGTATGTGGGGGCGAGGTTTGCGACTGGCGTATCGTCGGGGACTGATGCTTTGTTGATTTCGCTTATGGCTCTGGATGTCGGGCCTGGTGATATTGTTATTACTACGCCGTTTTCGTTTTTTTCCACGGCGGGCGTTATTGCGAGATTGGGGGCAACTCCCGCGTTTGTGGATATAGATCCTTTTACGTATAATATCAGTCCTGATGCTTTGAAGGAGTGGTTTGAAAGAGAAACCGGAAAGATAGATAAGGTCAAAGCGATTATTCCGGTGCATTTGTATGGGCAGTGCGCGGATATGGATCCGATTCTTGAGATTGCCGGGGAGTTTGATATTCCGGTGGTTGAGGATGCGGCGCAGGCGATCGGCGCGAGATATCATTCAAAAAATGGCGAGCTGAAGGCGGGCAGTATGGGAACATTTGGTTGTTTTTCATTCTTTCCCAGCAAGAATCTTGGGGCTATGGGCGACGGTGGCATGGTTGTGACGAATGATCCGGCTCTGGATGAGAAGTTGAAGAAGCTGAGGAATCATGGCGCGAAGCCTAAATATTATCACGCGCTGATCGGCGGCAATTTCAGGCTCGATCCCATCCAGGCGGCGGTTCTTCTTGTAAAGCTGCATCATCTGGATACGTGGCACAAGATGCGACAAGAAAATGCCGTGTACTATGATGAGAATCTCGCTGCCGACGCTGGGATAAAGAAGCCCGTTATTGCTTATAAAAGAGAGTATCATATTTATAATCAGTATGTTATTTCTGTCCCGGAACGGCGGGATGAAATAAGGGAGTTTCTAAAAGATAATAATGTCGGAACGGAAGTGTATTACCCGGTGCCGTTTCACGAGCAGAAATGCTTTGAATACCTGGGCTATAAATCAGGTGATTTTCCGCACAGTGAGCATGCTGCAACACACACTGTTGCACTTCCCATCTATCCGGAATTGACAACAGAAATGCAAAACTACGTAGTCGAAAAGATAGGAGAGTTTTATGGATAAGAAAATCTGTGTCGTCGGCGCAGGCCGCTGGGGAAAAAACCACATAAAAACCTTGCACGAACTTGGTTGTCTGGCGGGAATCGTAGAAGCCAATGCCGACGTGCGCGCCGAATTCAAAGAGAAGTATCCTGATGTAATGACCTTTGCAAATATTAGGGATGCGATAAGAGAGGATTTTGACGGGTTCACAGTGGCAACCCCTGCCGAGACCCATTTTAAAATAGCGGGGTTTATTATAACCCATAAAAGACACGTCCTCGTTGAAAAGCCTCTCACACTCAAGGCATCAGAAGCAAGGCGTCTTAAAGAACTTGCCGAAGAAAACAACGTAAACCTGATGGTAGGGCATCTTCTTCTATTCCATCCCGCTATCCGAAAGATAAAGAAATTGATTAAAAAAGGGAAGATAGGCAAGCTTGAATATATCTACAGCAACCGGCTGAATCTGGGGACGGTAAGGACCGAAGAGAATATCCTCTGGAGTTTTGCGCCCCACGATATCTCGATCTTTCAATATTTTATCGGAAGTCTCCCTGTAGAAGTGATATCCCGCGGCGGGGCATTTCTGCAACCGCACATACATGATTCCTCAATGACGGTGCTTACCTATCCCAACAACATAGTGGGGCACATATACGTAAGCTGGCTCCATCCGTTCAAGGAACACAGAATGGTTGTGATAGGTTCAAAGGGCATGTTTTCCTATGAGGACTCGTCGGATGATAAAAACATACTTTTTTATGAAAAGGGGATAGACTGGATACAGGGGGAGCCAATCAAACGTGACGGCCCTACAGAAGTGATTCCTTATGAGAAAAAGATGCCCCTGACAGAAGAGCTGAAATACTTTGCAAAACACACAAACGGTGAACCCATCAAGATAGCAGACGCACAGAACGGAGCGGAGGTGCTCGAAATCCTCGAAAAGGCAACGGAAAGCCTGTTGCAGGATTCAGGATTAAGGGATACAGGATTAAAAGGAAAAGATGAAATTAAGAAATCATATTTTGTTCATGAGAGTGCGGTTATTGATGAGAATGTAAGGATAGAAAAAGACACAAAGATCTGGCACTTTTCGCACATCCTTTCTGGATCGAAAATTGGCGAAAGATGCAATATTGGCCAGAATGTGGTCATCGGGTCGGATGTAACGGTTGGGAATGAATGCAAAATACAGAACAATGTTAGTGTATATAAAGGGGTGACGCTTGAAGATGGGGTTTTCTGCGGCCCTTCCATGGTTTTTACCAACATTTATAATCCACGGGCTGAAATCAGAAAAATGGATCAGGTGCGACTGACACTGGTAAAAAAAGGTGCCACAATCGGAGCGAATGCCACAGTTATCTGCGGGATTACCATAGGCCGGTACGCCTTCATTGGCGCCGGCGCGGTGGTGACGAAGGATGCGCCGGATTATGCCTTAATGGTCGGTAATCCGGCAAACAGCATCGGCTGGGTTTGTGAATGTGGAGAAAAACTTGATAACGTTCTGAAATGTGCCGTTTGTTCAAGGCAGTATAAAAAAGGAGCAAATGGTCTGGTAGAGATTGATAGAAGCTGAAAGATGAAAGAACTGAAGAAGAATTAGCCACAGACACACACAGACGGGAAGGGACAGAGGTCGGAGATCAGAGGTCGGGAAGGGACAGAGCGACAGATGTCGGAGGACAGCCTGAAGAGAGAAGATGAGAAGGTTAGAAGGGATGAACATCGAACATCCAACGTTGAATGAAAAAATGAGACTGAGGGCAGAAGTTGAGAAGCTGGGATGCTTGGAATGGATAAATATCAAAGTTTGAGGAGGTGAATAGTTATGGCGCAGGTTATTATTCGAGCACAAGCTGCTGACAATTTGAAAAATTTAATTAAAGCAGCAGTACAAAATCAGTTGATAGTCATAAATTTTGGGATTGCCAAGACTAAGAGGAAGTTAGGAGAATTGGAAAAAGAGAGTGGAATGGATAGCAAATATTTTTATGAGGAATTTCAGAAGGGAAAACTTGGAGATGATTTTAAATTTATCAGATGGGCAGGCGAGTATGAGACATTAGTGCGATTGCAAAAGGATTGTAATGAGTTGCAGGGGGTTGAATTGTGCTCATAAGTGAATATTTTCAGAAAATTGAATCTCAAATTGCGGATTGTATTTATATTGTTGAGACCAGTCTTGTCAAGGATAAACGTTCGCTGCACATTGGTATTATTGAAGGTGAGCTTTTCTTCATAGATGAGTCCAAACTTCATTTCATAGAATTCGTAAACGTTAAAGAGACTGTCGAAGTGTATAAATATTCGTATCATTATCAAGATCGGAATAGCGACTTGATTTTCAGATATGATATGGCGCCGCATCACCGGGAAATTAAGACATTTCCTCATCATAAGCATATTCATTCAAATAATGTTATTGAGGCATCCGCTCCTGCTTTTGCGCAAGTATTAGACGAGATCAGTGATTTAATAGGGCAATCAACATAAAACAAGTCCGCAGATTACACGGATTAATGGCCGCAAAAAAGCGCAAAAAGCGCAAAGATTATAAAATTAGCCGCAGACACACACGGGAAAAGACAGAGGTCAGATGTCTGAAATCAGACGTCGGAGGGCAAAAATAGTCATCGCTTCGCGAAAGGGATAAATTCAAGCATTGAGATTGAAAGAGCAGGTTTTTAATTTGGCCGAAGGCCATGACAATTATTGTGCCGACAAGTCGTCGGCATAATAGTCTGCGTGAGTCTGCGTGGGTCTGCGGCTAACTTAGGGAGTTTTATGAGTTTTGAGTTATGTTGAATTAGAAAAGAGTATCACGAAAGCACCCTACCGGAAACTGTCTTGGCACGTTTAAGGCGTTTAACAACTTTTCCGAGTTTCTGGAGATGGTGGTTCCGCTGGCAATAGGGCTGCTGATTGCGCAGAGTTATCTCGATGTGAGAAGGATGTCCCGTGTCCATGGCGTGAGATTTGCGTGGGTGGCTTCGCTCTTTTCAAAGACCGGCCTGATGTCTTTCGGCATAGTTCTTATGATCTCCGCTCTTTTGCTTTCTCTTTGCACGGGAGGTTTTGTGACTTTTCCGGTTACGATGATTGTGGTCCTGGTATTTATGATAGTGTCATACCGCCTTCATGACAGACGCGTATTTGCACTGTTTGCACTTGTGCTGGTGGGAGTGGCCTGTTATCTTGTCTGGTTAGGGGTGGGGCCTATTCTCAATGAGCTTCAATATTTGTTTAAGGATCTGGGGCCGCAGGGAAGGAGTGTCACATACAGGGACGCTGTGAGCATTATAAAGGATTTTCCCCTCTTCGGCGTGGGGTTCGGGGATTGGCATGATATCATTATGAAATATAATACAATAATCGGGAAAGAAACATGGATGCCAGCTATTGCGTATAATGATACACTCCAGATTACGGCGGAGACGGGATTTGCTGGGCTGGCGTGTGTGGCGGCGTTTCTGTTCATGATATACAGAAAGGCGGTAAAGGCTCTGAAAAGGAGTGGAGACGTGGTCAGTCAGGCCCTGATATTAGGCGGCATTACCGCCATGTCAGCCGCCTTGATACACTGCCAGTTTGACTACCTGTTTTATTTGCCGTCGAATGCGATTGTGTTTATGGTGATCGCGGGGATGACTTATAGATTGAGTATAACTTATTAAGGGATTAAGGGATTGAATTAGCCACAGACGCACACAGACAGACCCCAGTACGATTTTCCGAACCTACCCCAGTTAAATGCGTTGCGCTGTCACTGCGTGAATTTCACGGGGCACGGCGGGGCAGGCACAGACTGACCCCAGTACCATCCCTCCAGAGGCGGATAAATCTGCCGGAGGAGGGGGACGAGCGGGTCTTAAGCTTTTAGCCGTTTTTTGATGAGCTTGTAAACTTCTTTTCGATGAATTATACCAAAGATAAAAATACTGTTACTGGAAACTTTGAAAACAATACGGTAATCTCCGACTCTCAATTTCCAGTATCCTTTGAGGGTTTTTCGCAATGGTTTTCCATAGGTTTCAGGTTGCGTGGCAAGCCTGTCTTCAATAGCTTTCTTGATCATGCCCCTGTTTCTCACATCAATTTTAGGCAGGTCAGATTTTTTAACGTCCGGATGGTATTTGAATTTTAACGCCATACATCATCATGGCTTAGCGCCTTAGAGTCATTCCATGATTTTTCCCTTTTTTCGGCAAATGCGGAAAGGGCGATATCCTCTTGAATTTCAAGGGCCTCTTTGAGCAAGTCCCTGACCTTGGCAGACAATGAGACATTATCTTTTTCTGCCAGAAGTCGGACATTCTGGTAAAGTAAATTGTTCAAGACTACATTTATGCGTGGATTTTGAGATGGCATGATCTTTTCCTCCAAATTAAATTTAAGTGTAACAGTGGTGACACACCATGTCAAATTAAAAATGGTGTAAACGGCAAGGATGAATTCTCATAAAACAAAAGATCAAATAAATCCTCGAATCATAACGGGGTCAGGCTTTCCTTATTGTCGTTATTGGGAATAGAAGACGGGAGACGGATGACAGAGGTCGGAGGACAGAGGACGGAGGACAGAGGACGGAGGACGGAAGCAGGAGGCAATCCGCAGATTACGCAGATTACACGGATTAAGGAAAGAGAAAATAGGACGGAGGACGGAGGACGGAGAGCAAGAAGATTAGAAGATTAGAAGATTAGAAGATTAGAAGATTAGAAGAGCATAAGATAAGAAGAGCAGAAGATAAGAAGAGCAGAAGGGAAGAAGGTGAAAAGGAGAAGTAAGCAAGAATGATACATCAAGAGATTTTGGAAGAACTTGATAAGAACATTGTATCCACATTTCGGGACACATGAGGATGTCTGGTATCTTTTGTGAACAGTGTTGTTGAAAATCTTCATGTTGCCACCGTTAAACAAAAGAAAGAGCAGTTTCACAGGGCAGGCGCAGATTTTCGCAGATTAAAGAAAAAAATGATCCACGAATTACACAAAGTGAACAGAAAAAAATGGATATTGAAAAATTTTTAAAATCCGGTGAAACTGAATCAACTGAATTTAAAGAGACCTTCAGCAAAAAAAACAGTTGAAACCGCAGCAGCTTTTTCCAATACACGGGGAGGTATCATCTTTATTGGTGTTAATGATGATGGAGGCCTAAAAGGTATATCAATTGGGAAAGAAACATTAAAAGATTGGAGCAACAACATTTCTCAAAATACAGAGCCCTCTGTTATTCCTGAAATCAGGATAGAGAATGTAAATGGGAAAAGTATTGTCATTATCCGGATCCAGGAATATCCATTAAAGCCGGTTGCTACGCGTGGCCGTTGTTTCCGAAGGGTGGCAAACAGCAACCGACAAATGTCTCCACAGGAAATTGCACAGATGCATTTGATATCTACAGGAAATAGTTGGGATGCTTTGCCGGCCAGGGATGTTGCCTTTGATGATATAGATCTGGAAAATGTAAGGAATTATATCAAAGCATCCTTTGCGACTGGAAGAAGAAAATTTAGATCAACAGAAGATCCTTTGGAAATTCTTGAAAAGCTTGAACTGGTTAAGGACGGCAAACCAACGTGGGCAGCTATTCTGCTTTTTGGCAAACGTCCTCAGTCGCCATTAACACAGGCACAGGTGCATTGCGGAAGATTTAAAAAAAATGTGAAAATCATTGATGACCGGTTGTTTTCAGGCTCTATTATTGATCAGGTTGACGAGGTAATGAATTTTATCCGCAAACACATTAATGTAGAATTTGTTATTAGTGGAAGGCCTCGTCGAGATGAAATATGGGATTATCCTTTGGATGCCCTGCGTGAAGCCTTGATCAATGCCGTATGCCACAGAGATTACAGTGATACTTCCGACATTCAGATCAAAATATTCGATGGATATATCCAGGCATGGAACCCCGGGCCTTTGCCTTTTGGTATTACTCTGGAGGAACTTTATCATCCAAGCCATTCATCCAAACCCAGAAATAAATTGATTGCTCAGGTATTTTATGATCTTGGACTAATCGAACGATATGGCAGTGGTATTCAGAGGATGATTAATGCCTGTGTTGAAGTAGGATTGCCAGAGCCTGTCTTTGAGGAAAAATTTGGCGGGTTTATGGTTACATTTAGAAAAGATATTTTTACAGAAGAATATTTACGTAAATTGGATCTGAATGAACGGCAGATAAAAGGAATTATTTATATAAAGGAAAAGGCGAAAATCACAAATAAAGAGTATCAAAAATTAACAGGCATTAAAGACAGGCTTGCGACTATTGAATTGAACGATATGGTGGATAAGAAGGTTTTGGAAAAATTTGGGACTACTGGAAGGGGCACATATTATGCTTTGGAGAAGGCGCAAAAGGCGCAGTAAAGGCGCAGTAAAGGCGCAATGGTGGGGGTCAGGCTTGGCATTATTGTGGTTAATGCGGCCGGGGTAGCTATATGAGTCAAACTATACAGGAGATGATTGCGTTAGGGGAGTCGGAGGATCTTGAATTCAAAGCGTCTTTTGGCAAAGAAGTAATAGAGTCACTTGCGGCCTTTGCCAATCACAAAGGTGGCGTGGTACTTGTTGGGGTTGAAGATTCCATCTGCAGTCCCTGCAGCTTTCCTGGGATTCCTACATGGATGTGAATTCAACGCTCAATGACCTGAATAGGGACAAGATCAAGATGTTCCTCCAGCGTGTTACAGAAGGTGGCCGCTTCCGAATAGTCGGGGAATGGCAAACAGTATTGGGGAAATTAGGCTATCTGAAAGATGGTCGGCCCACGCATGCGGCAATGTTGCTGTTCGGCAGGGACGATCCTCCCTATGCTCTGCATATCGGCCGCTTCAAAACGGCAGCGACTATCATCGATGACCGGATGATTCGCGGCACGCTTTTTCAGGTGGTGGAAGAATCAATGAAGTTTATTTTCTCCCACCTGAAGGTTGCCTTTGAAATGACCGGCGAGATTCAACGACGAGAAATTTATGAGTATCCTTTGCCTGCTCTTCGTGAATTGCTCCTTAATGCCGTGGTACATCGGGACTATACCAGTCCCGTCGATATTCAGCTCAAGATATTCGATAACGCCATTACTTTTTTCAACCCCGGTAAACTTTTTGGTGATCTGACCGTAGAAAAACTGATGAGTGATAATTATCAGTCCAGGACACGCAACAAGTTGGTTGCGGAAGCGTTCTATCTGACCAGAGATATCGAGAAATACGGGAGTGGTTTCATCCGGGTTCGTGGGGAAATCGAATCATATCCGACTATGACTTTTGAATATGAAGAGAGCGGCGACGGCTTCCTTGTCACACTGAGATACCAGAAACAAAAGATATCCTCGGTATCAATACCTATTGAGGGAATAAGTGAGGGAATAAGTGAGGGAATAAGTGAGGGAATAAACCTCTTGCTGGAACATATACGGAGTGCGCAGGGGAGACGGATTCCACAAATGGCGGACCGCCTTGGAATTCCCGCAAAAACGATTGAACGATGGATTGCCGATCTGAAGCAACAGGGACGCATCGAATATCGTGGGAGCAAGAAGGCAGGGGGGTACTATATTGTTAATGCAAAGGGTTAAAAAAAATGATCCGCAGATTACGCTGATTTTCGCAGATTAAGAATATAAAAAAAATAGATCAGTAAATACGCAGATTACGCAGATTACGCAGATTATAAAGCTTTCTTTCCAAAGACTTGCCTGTATTTTTTAAAGACACGAGATTGGATTGAATCGGTTTTATGAAATCAAAACGACTTTTTCTCTCGCCACCTCACATGAGCATTAAAAATAATTCTTAATTTTGAATGAAAAGTTTTGAATGAAAGGCAATGTCAGAAAATCTCAAATGAGTCGAAATAATTCAAAATTAACAAAACGTATCTTCTCAAGTTCAGGAACTGTGGCCATGCATTTAGAATGTGAATACATTCTGCTTGACAATGTTACTTAATAGGTTACAATCAATATGATAATTGATTTCGACGATAAGGGAACGGAAGATGTTTATAATGGGGTTAATTCAAGGCTGGCGAGAAAGACTCTGCCTGTTGAATTGAGACGCATAGCGTTACGTAAATTCTATTTTCTGGAGAATGCGGTAAATCTCGAAGATTTAAGAATGCCACCCGGTAACCACCTGGAGGTCTTACACGGTGACCGTCGAGGGCAGCATTCCATCAGGATTAACGATCGTTACCGCATTTGTTTTGTCTGGTCTGAAAAAGGACCAAAACGGGTTGAAATCGTAGACTATCATTGAGAGGGTGTACCTATGAAAATGCCAACTAACCGGCCTCCTATCCATCCAGGAGAGATATTATTGGAAGAATTTATGAAGCCGTATGGTATGACACAGACAGAGATTGCCAAAAGAATCGGTGTATCCCGCAAACACATCAGTGAGATAGTAAACGGCAGGAAAGGGATTAGCACGGACATAGCTTTGCGCCTGTCCAGGCTGCTTAGAACGTCTCCGGAACTGTGGCTGAACGGTCAATTAGCCTGGGATGTGTGGCATGCTATACGTGGGGAAAGCGCTTGCAAGTTGGAAGCAATTGAGCCGGTGTCTATGGTGTCACATCTTGATTAGTGTATTAAGACGTGTCTATGGTGTCACAGCTTGATTAGTGTATTAAGACGGATGATGATCTGGAGAGGGTTGTTGATACGATTTTGAATTGCCGCAAAACAAGTTAGGGGATCAGGGAAAAAGAAGGCCTCACGCGAAGGCGCAAAGACGCAAAGGGAAAAAGACAGGAGACAGGGGTCAGGGATCAGGGGTCAGGGAAAAAGAAGGTCTCACGCGAAGGCGCAACGACGCAAAATAATACAGAGAAAAAGACAGGAAACAGGGGCCAGGGATCAGGGGTCAGGGAAAAAGAAGGCCTCACGCGAAGGCGCAAAGGCGCAAAGGGAAAAAGACAGGAGACAGGAGACAGGAAACAGGAGACAGGGATCAGGGAAAAAGAAGGCCTCACGCGAAGGCGCCAAGACGCAAAGGGAAAAAGACAGGAGACAGGAGACAGGGAGACGGGAGACAGGAAGACGGGAGACTGGAGGCAATCCGCAGATTACCCCGGTTAAATAAAAGCAAAAACAGATTTAACCCCAGTACCGTTTCCCGAAGCTACGGGGTAAACAGGGCAGGCGCAGATTACACGGATTAAGGAAAGAGAAAATAGGACAGAGGACGGAGGGCGGAGGACAGAAGTCGGAGGTCAGATGACAGAAGACAGAGGGCGGAGGGCAGAGGGCGGAGGACGGATGACGGAGGACGGATGACAGAAGACAGAGGTCGGAGGACGGATGACAGAAGTCGGAGGACAGAGGACGGAGGACAGAGGGCGGAGGACAGAGGACGGATGACAGAGGACGGATGACAGAAGACAGAGGGCGGAAGTCGGAAGTCAGAAGGGGAAGAGCAAGGGACGGAAGACGTAAGGGAAAGAAGGTGAGAAGATTAGAAGGTGAAAGGGTTAGAAACGGAAAGGGACGGAAGACGGATGGCAGCAGAGGGAAGACAGTGGGTAGAAGACAAGGCGATCCGCAGATTATAAAAAATGAGGGATGAAAGAACTTGGGTTGTGCCATTGAGGTGCATAAATATCTTGGATGTGGATTTATGACAGCATTTGAAGTGGTAATTGGAAATTGCCTGCTACGATTCCCGGGACTGTAATATCTTCATCAAGAGATTCCCAGCGTAATGCAAATCCATCCAGCCTTATTTTGACTTTTTTGAGCTGATCATCTGTAGCTTTTGATAGAATTTTAAATCGATCAGCTGGAAATCCAATAATGCGGCTGTCCGTTAGTTCGACATAAATCCTTCTGCCTTCCGCCCAGGCTTTAATTGCGGTAGGTTCTCCTATTTCCATTTTACCTATCTTGAAATTCATTATATTTTCCCATTAAAAGAAGCTGATTTTCAAATACGATTTTTTCTATTTTTCTGATGGTCAAGGGTGGTACGCCTTTATTTCTTGCTAATTGAACCGGTTGAAGCCAGAATTTACACTCGCCATCTGGAGTGGGCATAACAAATATTATAATATCTATTTTTTGATTACAAGTAATTTTTAGTGTCTATGGTGTCACATCTTGATTAGTGTATTAAGACGGATGATGATCTGTGTGGGGGATCGGTGTCAAATCTTGAATAGTGAATAGTGGACAGGATTCACAGGATTTTACAGGATGTTTATTCTTTTGTTTTGTCAGTTTCCTGAAGAAACTAACAAAAATACAATCAGCCTTCGGCTGAAAAAAGCAAGAACAAATTTAACCCCGATGGAATAAAATAGGAAATTGATTCCATTATGCAGGTAAGGCAGACGCAGATTCTTTAATAGTGGTACCGGCACTGGGCAATTAGCAATTCATCCTTTTTCGCCTTGTAAACAAACCGATGCTCTTTATTGATACGGCGTGACCAATATCCTTTCCAGTTGTAGCGTAGTGGTTCAGGGTGACCTATTCCTTCAAATGGATTTCGTTTGGTTTCTAAGACAATGCGGTTAATTCGCCTGAGGATTTTCTGATCTGTCTTCTGCCAGTAAAGGTAATCTTCCCATGCTTGGTCAGCCCATGACAATTTCATCCCTTAATAAGTTCCCTATCAATGCCTTTGCCTGCTTCGAGGTCAGCAATGGCAGCATTGAGACGTTCAGCATTTTTTGGGCTTTTCATAAGATATGCTGTTTCTTCATATGATCTAAAATCATCAAGTGATAGAAGCACGGCTGTTCGTCCGTTCTGGCGTGTAATGAGGATAGGATAATGATCATCGTTGACTTGATCAATGGTTTTTGCCAAATTCTTTCGAAACGTTGTGTAGTTTATTGATTGCATATATATTCCTCCTGTATGGTTAAAAAGTGTACTTGATTCTGTACGCAAATGTCAAGCATTTTTTCGGTTTAATCCGCAGATTACCCCAGGGACAATTCGGGGGTCAGGGAAAAAGAAGGCCTCACGCGAAGGCGCCAAGCACGCAAAGGGAAAAGACAGGAAACAGGGATCAGGGATCAGGGAAAAAGAAGGCCTCACGCGAAGGCGCAAAGGGAAAAAGACAGGAAACAGGGGTCAGGGATCAGGGGTCAGGGAGCAGGGAAAAAGAAGGTCTCACGCGAAGGCGCAAAGGCGCAAAGGGAAAAACAATATAATATAACTATGTGGAATGACGGAGAATTTTGAGCTGGTGCTTAATGACAGCATATCATGCATGCATTGTCAGTAAATTTTAAATATTTTTTGCGGCTTTGCGGCTTTGCGTGAGGAAAAAAGAGGGCGTTGGGGGATGTCCATTGGTTTATTGGTTTCTTTGGTATGGATGTTAAAAACTGGATGAATTCCCCTTTTGGAATGGAGAATGGAGAAATAGGAGAATGGGTAAATTAATTTTGAATTTTGGGTTTTGAAATGAACTACCCCGCAGCAGAGCATCGGGGTTACCAGAATCTCAGGGCAATTAAATTGCCTACTGATAAGTGGAATCATGATCAGGATGTAACGACAACAGACGCAGCCATAATCCGTCACGATACGCTACTCCCCGAAATCCTTTATCAATTCGAAAACTGTAAAGCTTTTTGCCACTCGGGCCTTTCTTAGATAATATGGCCTCCCATTTTAGTCCATAGTCAGCATATATTTGCTGCCATGTCATGTTTGCCAATTTCCGCAAAGTATTGAGGATATTGTGCTGACCGTTTTTGGATAGATTGAAAAGCATGCGTTGAAAGACAGGATTGTTCAAATCCAAACGCACGGTCTGACGGCTTTTATGGTTCATCGTTTGATCCGGGCTTCTAATTCCTCAAAGTTTGTATCTTCGGGCGGATTTTTCTCTGCCCAGGCAATTGCTTCGTTGAGTTTGGTTTGGACATCCGGCTTGTGAAGCCACCTCTCATTATCGGGAATGAATCGCCCCAGCTTGACAATCCAAACACCAGTGTCGATTTCATCCAACATTACGGTTTGACCTGCGAATTTTTTGCCTAAGGAGATTTGGCCGCTGCTGCCGACTGTTTTTATAGTGTTCATAAGTTCTCCTGAAATTAATATTATGATTTAAGATAGCATGAATACATGAAAAGTCAAGGATAAAATCAGAGGTCGGAGTAAGATCCGCAGATTACGCAGATTACCGCAGATTAATGAAAGACAAAAGAACATATAAAATAATTGGGGCAGCTATAGAGGTTCATAAGGAACTGGGGTGCGGGTTCCTTGAGGCTGTATACCAGGAGGCGCTTGGAAAGGAGTTCGCTTATCAGGCAATACCGTTCAAGCCCCAACCGATCATCCAAATAGCATACAAAGGAAAGGCTTTGGATAAGACATATCAACCTGATTTTATTTGCTATGATGAAGTAATTGTTGAAATAAAAGCGATTTCAGGTTTGTCAGGTATTGAGGAAGCGCAACTTATCAATTACCTTAAGGCAACCGGTTTAAAAGTGGGTCTCTTAATCAATTTCGGAGCTAAGTCATTAGAATATAAAAGGTTGGTCTATAATTATTAATCTGCGAAAATCAGCGTAATCTGCGGATCCATTTCCGCTTAAGGCGCTTTTGGGTAAAATTGATTTGTAATGAAAATATTAATAACAGGCGCTAACGGGTTTATCGGCAGGGTATTATGTAAAAGCATGCTGGCTGATGGATACCAGGTCTCCTATAACAGGTCCCAGGGTATGGCATAATCATGTTCTGATAGCTGAATGATATTTGGGCATGGAGCAATGACTAATCCTTGGGCAATATTAATCTGTGAATATCTTTTACGAAATGCGGATATTCCCATGGTGTCTCGGCGGGAAGGGTTGGTTTTAGCTTTTATTTCAACTGGGTGAAGAATTCCGTTATATTCCAGTATGATATCGACTTCAGCGCCGCTGTATGCCCTCCAGTGATAAAAATTAGGCGCTGGTGATAAAAAAGCAGTCTGTTTTCTTAGCTCGGCTGCAACAGCGGTTTCAAACATTGCCCCCCAGAGAGGATGGCCACCTATGGCTTTAGGAGTGGATATGGCCTGGGTCGAGCAGGCAAGGCCTGTGTCCGCGATATATCCTTTGGCTTTATTGCTGACCCTTTTTATTAAATTTCCTGAATATGCGGGAATCTCAAACCACTGAAAAGTAGCTTTTAAAATATCGAGCCATCTTTGAGCTGTTTGAGGCGTCAGGCCCAATTCTCTGCCCAGCTGGCTATGATTTATTTCCTGTGCCGTTAAAGCTGAAACAAGTTGAAGAAATCTTCCAAATAGCTGCAAATTTGATACTTCTGCCAACAGCCTTACATCCCGTTCAATATAAGTGCGCTGGTAAGCATTGAGAAAATCGGGGATGACTTCAATGGCAAGGAATTGTGATTCCGGCAAAAAACCGCGCCAGAGCTGTTCGTACAGAGTTATTTTATGTGTAAGCCGTGACTGTTTCATGGACAGGAATTTGTCCGGCGAGTCCAGCCATCTCGCAATCCATGGTATAATTGAATTGCTTTGGCTGATTTCAAGCAGACAAAAACTGTCCAGATCCAGAAAAACGGCTCGGCCGGCAAGGCTTTCCGACATGGATTTTATTACACCCCATTGCTGGGAACCTGTAAGAATATATTGACCAGGAGCGCGATTAAGGTCAATACGTCGTTTTATCGAAGCAACCAGCTCTGGAGCATGCTGGATTTCATCAAGAATCAGAGGCGCGGGATGATTATTTAAAAAAAGTTCAGGGTCCTGTCGGGCGTTTTCAATATCAACAACTGGATCAAAAACAACTATTTCCGCATCCATACCCAATGTATTCTGGAGCAGCGTGCTCTTTCCGACTTGCCTGGCTCCACTGACAACAACCACAGGAAAGGACTCAGCCAGCTTATAAAGCTTTTCTGTTAATATTCTTCTGATATACATGGTTTAATATTAATGATAGCATTATTAAAAGTCAAGGATTTTATCTCTTATAAAATTAATCTTATAGTTGACAATCAAGACGGATAAAATAATTTCTGCAGTTCAGATTTACCCATTTCCGCTTAAGGCCCCAGATAAATACAAAACCAGAATCATTTAACGGGGTAAACTGTTTTGGGTAAAAAATCAAAACCATGAACGTACTTGACCTGATCAGGAGTTAACAAAAGAGTATAAATCAGACCCCAGTACCATCTGCCGGAGCTACCCCGGTTAAATACGCTTCGCTGTGACTTCGTCAATTTCACTGGGCGAGCCCCGGTTAAATACGCTTCGCTGTGACTTCGTCAATTTCACTGGGCGAGCCCCGGTTAAATACGCTGCGCTGTCCTTCGGAATTGAACGGGGCACGGCAGGGCAGGCAGGATTTACATGATATTCAGGATATTTTTTGCCTTTCCTGAAGAAAGGCAAAAAGTGTCAACCCTCTTCGAGGGAACTAATTGGACTAATAGCGGCAAGAGTTTAGCTTAAAGACGGCAAAGGTTGGAAGATAGGTTCCCTTTTCCCGCCTTTGGGCGGGATTGTACTTACTCAGTCTCGTCTGGAGACTGAGTAAAATAAAAAATCCTGTTAATCCTGTCGATAACCACTAAAGATTGTTCAATATGGCCCCTTTTAGGGGCTTTCCTTATTGGTGTTATTGGGAACAGGGGCCAGGGGCCAGGGGTCAGGGAAAAAGAAGGCCTCACGCGAAGGCGCCAAGGGAAAAAGACAGGAAACAGGGGTCAGGGATCAGGGGTCAGGGAAAAAGAAGGCCTCACGCCCCAGTTAAATAAGTGCAAAAGCAATTTAACGGGGTAAACAAAGACGCGGAGTGGTAAAGATAGGAGACCGGAGACGGGAGGACGGAGGGAAAACAAATAATCCGGGGACATCATACTCAAGAAAAAAATCAATGTAAATCTGAAAGGCCTTGACATAGTTATCATCTGATGATAATTTAAAATTAAGATGACTAAGAAAGAATATTCCAGAGAGGATGCTTCACTTAGCACTTTATTGGATTTGGACGGTGAGATTTTTCCAATGAATAGTGGCTATTGGACAAAATTTGAGGTATCCAGAGTTACGCCTACACAACAAATTCCTCATGGAATCAGGTATTCATTAACATTGCATGACCGTAACAACACACGCATCTTAGGGTTTGACAATGCACATGCATTTAAACCAAAGAAAAAGAAGTATGGAGCTCGTAAGATTACCTGGGATCATAAGCACAAGATGGAAAAAGTTTACCTTTACGAATTCGAATCAGCAAGCCAGCTATTAGAGAATTTCTGGGAAGCCGTTGAGAAAATGTTAAAATAAAATGAAGGTGATATAATGACCAAAAGGATATTAAAAATAGGGATTATTTCCCGAGAGAATTATAAAAAAAGAAGCATTGCAATTGCGCAAGGAGAATATAAACCAAAGAAAAGTGAGCCAAAAGTCTGGTTTGAATCAGTGCAATCAATGGCACAGATTCTCAGTAGTGAGAATCAAGAATTGCTTAGGATTATAAAAGAACAAGAACCAACATCTCTAAAAGAACTTGAATTGGCATCAGGAAGAAAGCGCAGCAACCTGTCTCGAACATTAAATACAATGTCTCGATACGGAATAGTTGATTTGGTCAAACAGAAACGAACGGTAAAACCGATTGTCAAGGCGACGGATTTTAAGGTTGAGTTTGGACTGAGCACTACAGCAACCAGGAAAACCGAAAGGCATAACAACGGCAGACCACAATAGGAACGTCTGAGACTCTGGTGTCAAAGCTTGAATTGTGAATTAAAATCATTTGTTAGACAGGATCCACAGGATATTACAGGATATTTTTTGCCTTTCCTGAAGAAAGGCAAAAAGTGTCAACCCTCTTCGAGGGAACTAATTGGACTAATCACATTTGCGGGACATCTTACGCAGCGTGAGATCCTTATTATTACCGGTGTAAGAAGAAGCGGCAAATCATCTCTCATGAAGCTGGTGTGTGATGATCTCCTCAACAGCAAGGATGTTTTGGAGAACAACATTCTTTACCTGAACTTTGAGGATGAACGATTTATACCATTTACCTTTCAAGATTTTGAACCGCTTTACGAAACATTTATTGAACTGGAAAATCCCCAGGGGAGAATCTATCTGTTTCTCGATGAGATCCAGAATGTCGGTGGATGGGAAAAATGGTTGAACAGGCTTTATGAGTTTGAAAATGTAAAGATATTTGCCACCGGGTCCAATGCCTCTTTGTTGAGCTCTGAAATCTCTACAGCCCTGACCGGCAGGAATCGTCAAATCGTGACCTGGCCCTTTTCTTTGCGTGAATTCCTGACAATGAAAGGGGTGATAATCGATGCTAAAAGCTTATACAAGAGGCAGAAGAAGGTTGAAATAAAAAGGTTGTTCAGAGAATATCTCGAATCAGGCGGATTTCCCGAAGTCCTGAAAACAGGAGACACAACCCTGCTGGAGCAGTATTACAAAGATATCATCTATCGTGATGTCATTGCCCGGTATGGCATTAAAAATATTAAAGAGATAAAGGAACTAACCCTGTTTCTGGCGGCTAATCCGGGCACAGCTCAAAGCTATAAGAATATGCAGAGAATTATCGGTGTCAGGAGCCAGAATACAGTCAAAAATTATCTCGAAGCGTTAAATGATGTCTATCTGTTTTTTCCTATGGACTTGTTTGATTATTCTTTGAAACGACAGATTTATAATCCATCTAAGATCTATTGCATCGATGCGGCGCTGAGCAATTCCATCAGCTTTAAATTCTCCAGGAATATGGGACATATTTATGAAAATATAGTTTTTCTGGAGCTGCTGAGAAGAAATAAAGAGCTTTACTACTGGAAGTCTAAAAAAGGCAGAGAGGTTGATTTTATCATCAAGGAGGGTCTTAATATCACCGAAGCTATTCAGGTTTGTTATTCATTGGAAGATGAAAGAACCAGACAAAGGGAGATGCAGGCTCTCATAGAAGTAAAAGATGAGCTGAGAGCCGAACGCCTTACGGTGATTACCGATGATGAAGAATCGACTGTTTCTGTCGAATTTTCACGTGGTCATGGCGAGATCAATATCATTCCTCTGTGGAAATGGTTGCTGGGATAGGGGGCCAGGCTTTCCTTATTGTCGTTATTGCTGAATACCGGTTTACAGTTCACGGTTGACGGTTGAAAAGAGTAAAGACAAAAGATTAGAAGATTAAAGACTGGATTCCGGTTTCCACCGGAATGACGAAGAAAGTATGAAAAAGCCATGATTGCCATACTTGTCCTTAATTCTAAATTGGGCAGGCAGGGCAGGCGCGGATTAGGAAAAAAGGGATAGAGGTGAGTGTCCCTGTGAACGCACTTTCTGCTTGACAGCCATCATTTTTAAGGGTAATCATTAAAAATGACGTATAAAAAGAGATTGATCGAGCATAAGATAGACCGGCTTTTGGACATGTTTCCGGTTGTTGCCATTATTGGTTCACGGCAATGTGGAAAATCGACACTAATTAAAAATGTACGTCCTGATTGGAAATACTATGATCTGGAACGACCGGATGACTATCAACTGATAACGAGCGATCCATTAGGGTTTTTTGGCAGGCAAAGTGAAAAAACAATTATTGATGAGGCCCAGCAATACCCGGAATTATTCAAAGTATTAAGAGGTGTCATCGATCGGGACAGAGAAGCAGTCGGCAGGTTTCTGCTCACAGGATCAAGTTCTCCCGATATAGTCAAAGGGTTGTCCGAAAGTATGGCCGGGCGAATTGCGACTGTTGAACTCTGGCCCTTTAAGGCAGCGGAGTTTTATGACAAACCTCTTCCTCAAATTTATTCCCTGCTTTCTCAGGATAAACCGGATTCAGACCGGATTTCAAATCTAAAGTCAGAGTTGGATGTCAGGCAGATATACGACCATTGGCAGTTAGGCGGTTACCCGGAGCCCAGGATAAAAGGCCGTGATGCTCCGGAGTTTTACGGTCTGTGGATGGATGAATATTTTTCGGATTACATCAGGAGAGATATTCAACGCCTTTTCCCCGGAATCAACCCTCATAATTTTCGTCTTTTCATCCAGGCTCTGTCCTTTCACTCCGGCAAAATTATTAATCAGTCAGACATAGCCAGGGCCCTGGAAGTCAGTTCCGTTACTTCAAAAGGGTATCTGGAGATAATTCACAATACATTTATATGGCGCAATCTGAGAAGTTATGAGAAAAATAAATTAAAGAAGGTGCAGAAGATGCCCAAAGGTTTTTTCCGTGATCAGGGGATACTGCACCACCTTTTAAAAATTAATAGTCTTGATAATTTGCTGATTCACCCTGTGGCCGGTTTTTCGTTTGAATCTTTTGTTGCAGAGGAAATTATAAGAGGGTTTCAGTGTACCTTAACCGCGGGAATCGATTTTTGTTTTTATAGAACCAGGGATAAATCAGAAATAGATCTTATTATAGATGCTCCTTTTGGCGTTATTCCAATTGAGATCAAACTGGGTCATAAAATTAAAAAAGGTATGCTGACGGCATTGAAGAACTTTTTAAAGGATACTGATGCTCCTTTAGGGATATTGGTGAATAACTCAGACAAAATTGAATTCCTGGCCGATAATATTATGCAGATTCCGGCCCGCTATTTTTAACAAAAAACGGGGGTCAGGCTCACCCGTTCTTAATAAAATGGGTCAATCCTCGAAATACTCAATGTATTCCTCCGTGTGAGACCTTAGCACTCTGGCGGAAGCATTTTTTAAAGGTCTCTTGGCGCCTTTGCGTGAGTGAAATGTTTTTATTTAAGAAAATAGTAGCGCCGTTATTGTTTCCTTTATCGATTATTCTTGAAATATTGATAGCTGGGGTTTTCCTGCTGTGGTTTACCCGCAGGCAAAAGACCGGGAAGATGCTTGTCTTTGCAGGCGTTGTTTTGCTGGCTCTATTCAGCTACGGGAGTATAGCGGATATTTGTTTGAAACCCCTGGAATATAAATATCCTCCTCTTGTTGAGCTGCAGACATTTTCCGATGTTAAATGGGTGGTTGTTCTGGGTGGCGGCCATAATTCAGACCCAAAGTTACCTGTAACCGGCCAGATAGGGAATTCCTCTCTTTCCCGCTTGCTGGAAGGGGTTAGAATTCACAAAAAACTTCCGGCAAGCAAGTTAATATTATCAGGCAGCGGGGTGTATGATCCGGTATCTAATGCCGTGGTAATGGCGGACGTGGCTAAGATTATGAGGGTAGGGGATAACAGGATTGTTTTAGAGGAGCTTTCAAAAGACACTAAGGATCAGGCACGGTTAATCCATAAAATAGTTGGAGATGAAAGGTTCATATTAGTAACATCTGCTTCGCATATGCCACGTTCGATAGCTCTTTTCCAAAAACTGGGCATGAAGCCGATACCGGCTCCTACAGATTATCTAATTAAAGAAAGCCAGGGGATCAGCCCGCATATTTTCTTTCCCAATGCCGATAGTCTTCGCAAGATGGAGAGGGTATTTTATGAATACCTGGGTTTGGCCTGGGCATGGATTAGGGGGCAGATATAGTTGAAGTGTAAGGTGTTAAGTGCTAAGAGTTGGCTCACGCAAAGGCGCTAAGGGGAGAGAAAATAGGATAGAGGATCAGAAAACCGCAGAACCGCAGAATAATGAACCGCAGAATGTCGAAGGGAAAAAACAGAGGGAATAGAAAAGATGAACGTCCAACATCGAACGTCCAACGTCGAATGAAAAACAGGGAATTGGGAATGGAGAGATAATTTTGAATTTTGAGTTGAAGGAATTTAAGGATTGAGAATTTAGGGATTAGCTTATTAGGCTGAAGGCTGTTAGGCTATTTGAACTGAATAGTGAGCGCATTCCGCGCTGCTTGCGGCGGGGAGCTTCAATTAAAATCGGACTTTTTTCCTTCATTCAAAATTCAAAATTAAAAACTCAAAATTATATTTTTAGCGCCTTTGCGCCTTTGCGTGAGGAAGTGGCTTTGCGGTAAATAAAAACCATGAAAATCAAACCGCTTTATAAAAACTTCTTTATTATTCTGGCGATAGATATTCTTCTTTTAACAGGCTCTTTGTATGCCGCCTACCTCGTGCGATTTGATTTTATGATTGACGGCATTGAGCTGCAGACTTTTAAGAAGATATTGCCTTTTGTATTGATAACCAAGTTTGTCTGTTTTTATTTCTTCGATCTTTATCGCGGCATGTGGCGCTATACAAGCATCGCCGATATGATAAATATCATCAAGGCATCAACCATAGCCTCTCTCCTTATTATCAGTGTTATTCTTTTTAAAACCAGGTTCGAAGGCTTTGCCCGTTCGGTTTTTGTTATTGACTGGTGTTTCACGATTTTTTTTATTTCCGCATTCAGACTGAGCGTCCGCTTGTATTTTGAATACTTCGGCCATGATGAATTCTGGAAAGTTGTAAAACAGATTCTTTTGAGTCCCTTTGTAAAAAAGGTACAGGGCAGAAAGAGGCTGCTTATTGTCGGCGCCGGCGACTGCGCAGAAAAAATATTCAGAGAATTAAGGGATAATGCGCGGCTTAAGTATAATGTGGTCGGATTCCTTGACGATAATCCGGTAAAGCTTGGGAAAAAGATCCACGGTATTCCAGTGCTTGGCTGCATAAAAGATATCAAAGCGGTTGCAAGGCAGGCAAGGGTTGATGAAATCCTTATAGCGATTTCGTCAGCCACATCAAAGCAAATGCGAACCATTGTGACTCATTGCAAGGAAAGCGGCATTACATTTAAGACCATGCCCGGCATGGGAGAGCTGATTGACGGCAGGGTGACAATAAATGCGATCCGAGAGGTGGCCTACAGAGACCTGCTGGGACGGGAAGCAGTCGTGCTGGACGAAGAAGAGATAGGCTCACACATCAAGAGGCGGCGTGTCATGATAACCGGCGCGGGCGGTTCTATCGGTTCCGAACTCTGCAGGCAGATCTGCCGGTTTCGACCGGAACTGGTTGTGCTTTACGAGATAGCAGAAAGCCCATTGTATGAAATCGAACTGGAGCTTAAACAGAGTTTCAGCAATGTAACAGTTGTGCCTTTGCTGGCGGACATTCAGGATAAACATGAGCTTGAAAAGGCGATCGGAGCTTATAAACCTCAGATAATTTTTCATGCCGCCTTGCCGAAAATCAGGATGCAAAAGGCATAAAGACGAAATTGCAGGAGATCGTGCCGGAGTATGAGCCGCAGTTTTAGGAAATGGGGTCATTCCTTTTAAAAAACCGCATCATCCCAAAGATTCCATGATGCCGTATTTTTTTATCTTTCTCCACAAGGTTGTTCTTGGGATATCAAGTATTTTTGAAGCTCTAATTTTGTTATAATTAGTAGCTTCAAGCACCCTGATAATATGGGCTTTCTCTTCTTCATAAAGAGGAAGCAAATCTCTGTTTTCAACTGTCTCCACTATTAGATGGTCAAGATCCTCGGGAAGTTCGTTTTCATTAATCCAGGTTTTTTCTCCCAGAGCAATGGCGCTTGAAACAATGTGTTCAAGTTCTCGCACATTCCCAGGAAAAGAATATTTTGTCAAAAGATTTAGAGCCTGTTTACTAAAACCCTTAATTTTTTTGTTGTAGAGCTTGTTGTATTTATCTATAAAATATTTCGTTAAAAGGAGCATGTCTCCTTTTCTTTCCCTGAGTGAAGGAACACGAATTTTGACTACTTTAAGACGGAAGTAAAGATCTCCTCTAAACCTTCCGGCCTTGACTTCGTTTTCCAGATCTTTATTTGTGGCAGATATCACTCTGATATCCAGATCAACAGGGTCAGATCCCCCTACTCTGATCAGTTTCTTTTCCTGGATTACCCTGAGCAACTTAACCTGCATGGAAAGGGGCATTTCCCCTATTTCATCAAGAAAGACAGTCCCTCCCTGTGCTGCTTCCAACAAACCCACCTTCACACTTTCTGCGCCGGTAAAAGCTCCTTTTTCATGGCCAAAAAGTTCATTGGCTATCAACTCCTCTGTAAAACTGCCGCAATTAAAACTGATATAAGGTTTGTCTTTTCTCGGCCCCCCGAAATGTATTGCCTTTGCTGTCAGTTCCTTACCTGTCCCGCTTTCTCCTTGAATAAGAACATTACAGTTTATCCTGGATACTTTTTGAATCATTTTAATTAATTCACGGATAGGAGAACTTATACCAATGATTTGTCGCACATTATCTTTTCTGAAAAGATCCTCCTTAAGCCTTTTATTTTCGCCGGCCAAACGCAGCTTCTCAATCGCGCGGTTTAATATCAGCATAACCTGTTCAGGGGTAAAGGGCTTTTCAATGTAGTAAAAAGCGCCTTGTTTTACCGCTTCAACGGCGCTGTTTATGGATGCATAGCCGGTAATAATTATAACCTCTGTTTTAGGATAATTTTCTCTGATTTTCGCTAAAACTTGCATGCCATCCATTTCAGGCATGTGTAAATCGGTTAGAATAACATCGAATGGCGCTATTTTCATTCGATCGATGGCTTTTTGAGGATTTTGAAATGTTTCAACCCGGTAGCCGCTTTTACTTATTTTTCTCTGCAAATTTCGCAGAACCAAAGGCTCGTCATCAATAACCGCAATACGTATCAATGTATTTTCATCGTCCTTTTTCAACGACAAATTTCCTCCAATAGTAATTTAGGTTATATTACCTTAGGTTTTGTTGAAAACCGCAGGAACAGTTCTAAAAGGGAGAGTTACCGTAAACTTTGTATATTTTCCTTTTTCAGTTTCAATACTGATCTGTCCACCATGCATTGTAATGATGCCATGGGAAACAGAAAGACCCAGTCCAGTGCCCTTTCCCGGCCCTTTTGTAGTGAAAAACGGATCAAATATATTAGGCAAAATATGAGCGGGTATTCCGCAGCCATTGTCTTCTACCTGAACAGCCAAAAATCCAGGACTATCGGCTTTTTTAACATTTATTTTAACAATTCCATTTTTTTCGACAGCATCCAGGGCATTAAGGATCAGGTTTAAAAAAACCTGCTTCAATTGCTGTTTATCCCCGCGTATACGAGGAAGGTCGGGCTGAATTTGAGTTTCTATTTTTGCTCCGGATACCTTAGCCTGATTCAGCGTTAATTTAATTGTTTCGCTAACCAGCGCTTCCAGATCAAGAGGTTCGGAGACAGACTCGCTTTCTCTTGCAAAATCCAGCAGATTACGAACTATACTTCGCGACCTGTCTGCTTCGTTAATGAGATCGTTTATCATTTCAAGCAGCTCATCTTCAGACAGGTCATTATGATCTTCAAGCATGGCATGTGCTGTGAGCATTATATTGTTTAGCGGATTGTTCAATTCGTGCGCCACACCGGCTGTTAAAGTTCCGATTGCTCTAAGCTTGTGGGATTCAACCATAGCAACTTCACGCGATTTCAGCTCGTTACACATTTGATTGATAGCCATCTCTACTGCTGAAAATTCACCACGGTATTTACAAAGTGGCGGGACCGGAGAAAAATCTCCCTTTGCTATTCTTTGAGTGCTTTCAATGAGGAGATTAAGTGGCTTTATCAATCTGTGTGAAAGAAAACGTGACGCAAAAAATGTTAATAACAGAGCAAATGCGAGACAGTAAATAGGAATCCTCTGAATAAGGTGAAGCATAGCATTTATGGAATTTTGCTCTTTAGTAACCAGAGCAGCCGCTACTTTAACCATCTCAGCGCCGTGTTGTCTCAAAGAAGTTTCGATCTCGCTTTTTTTATCAGCATTCTTAATGTTATTTTTTTCTAACATTGTTAACTCTTGCAGAAGGCCAATGTATTGATCAAGGTGCTTAAGTACAGTTGCTGTCTCTTCTGCTGATAAAACAGTTATGACCTTTTCCAGGCTTTGGGATAAAAGACTTTTCGCATTACCGGCGCTCTGAACCGCATCTTCGAGATTTGTATCATACAAAAAATAGTTTTTTTCCCACCTCCTGGCTTGCGCAATATCAAAAAGATATCTTTCAGAGCTTTGAACGAAGTTCAGCTTCTTTTGTATGCGGTTTATGGCTATAACGGAACCAATAATAATAGCCATCGACAGAAAGGAGAAAAGAATAAACACCAGCAGCATATGTAGCCGAAGACTAAAACGTGGCCGTGCAAGCAGGTCCCGCTCCTCGGTATCGAGAGCAGGTTTTTTTGAATTGCGTATAAAGCTGGATTTAGATTCAAGAGGATTTGTCATAACATGTATCTAACCGATTTTTATATTACCTGAAATTTATTATATTTCACGATAGTCTTGAAATATCAAGCAATAGATTTTTTCATTCCAGCAATTTTTATGCTTTTGCTATAATTTTTTATAGCCAAGTGAATCAGCTGCTTTTGCTATTACAGAGCGAAGATCATCAGGAGTGAATGGCTTGGCAATCATATCAAAAGCGCCTTTGTCCATAGCTTCACGAGCCATAGCTACTGTTGCATAGCCTGTAATAATAATTACTTTTGTAATATCTGATTTTTCTCGCGCCTCTTCCAGTATCTGTATACCGTTAACATCCGGCATCATTATATCTGTAATAACTATATCAAACTTTTTTTCGCGAATCCTGTTAAGAGCTTTTTTGGGATCTTCAAACAGTTCAACATCGCAACCAACTTTCTCCAGAACAGGCTTCAACCTGTTTCCAACTATAGCTTCATCATCCAGCAACAGGATGTCTAATTTTTCTTTCATTTTTACCTCCTCATAGATATTAAATTAGCGCCCTTCTCCCTATATTTCTACTTTCCAATTTCAAGTTTCAAGCCGTGAACGGTTACCTTAATCTATTTAATATGCTGATATCTTTTAACTTGCCAATAAAATTATCCAAAACAGGACTATTGCCCATGGGCAACTGTCGAAAATAAATCATTATCTACATAAACTTCAACGTGCTTGACCCCTTCAATTCTCATTACCTTTTGTTTCATTTCTAATCCCTTATCCTGTGCCTTTTTCTTTATTGCTTTGGTATATATATAAACAGTTCCTTTATCGGATTTTACCTGTATTTTTGGATCTATATCCGCCAGAGTTGCCCTAACACGACATGACATCGCAACATTTTTCACACACCTTAAGGAATATGTCATCGGTTGAAATTTCTTGTGTTCTACGGTACTAATAATAGTTTGCAGAGCATTTTCCACATCATCATCCTGTATATGTCCGATATTTATTATTAGATCATATAAGTTCGGATCTGTAAGGTCTATATCGTAAACGGCCGCAGCCCATTTTTTTTGCTGATTATCTTCCTTGACAACTGTTTTACGTGCTTTCTCTTGAGATTCGCCATCCAGCTTTGCTTTGTTCTTAATTCTGTCTTCTAACGCAGCAATAATTTGAACTTTGAACACATGAGATATTTTCTGGATAAACGGAAGCCCGATGGCTCCATAATATACAATATTATTTTTCAACATATATTCTGTGAACACAGTATCTATATATATTATATGTTGCTGTTTAGCCTGAGAAAACATGCCGATGCTTGAAGGTATATCTTTAAGAGTTCGAGCAAGCTTCGATTCAGAAACACCGAATTCTTTGGAAACCAATGATAAAATAATTTCGCTATCTGCATACTCGTACTTCAATCTTTTGGCAGCGCTTTTGGCTATTTGCTTTCCATTGCTGTAAGAACCTGCGGTAATAGTTATAATGGACACTTTTGCCCTCCTTAAAATGTTAAAAACGGTTGTCAGCTTACAGTTCACACTTTTTTCAATGAACTATACTAAGCGTTCACGGAACATTGAAATTAGAAATTGGAAATTTGGCCTTCATGTTTTTGTACTGTTTTTCCCAATTTCTACTTTCCAATTTCAAGTTTCAAGCCCCGCCACGGCGGGGTTACGAGCTATGTAACACCTGAAGCATTTTAACCGTGAACTGTAAACGTTTATATCCTGATTAAATGCCATAAAACACATAAAGCATCCCGATCAGCACTACTATAAATAATACAGTCATAAACCCGCCGGCTTTCATAAAATCTACACTTCTATATCTGCCCGGGCCCATATAAAGCGCATTAACCTGATGTGTCGGCAGCATAAACGAGTTAGAAGTCGCCAGGCCTACCACAAGGGCGGCCATCCTCGGATCTGCCCCTGCTGCCATGGCCATATTCACTACAAGCGGCACAAGAAGCACTGTAGCGCCCACGTTCGAAATAACGAGAGTAAAGAATGTGGAAAGCACCGCTATGGCCGTGAAAAGCACAACAGGAGAAACGTCTCCTATTAAATTAAGAATAGTATAAGCAATCCACGCTGCAGCTCCGGTTTTCTCAGTTGCAATTCCCAATGGAATAAGTCCGGCCAGGAGGAAAATCGTCCGCCAGTCAACAGACTTGTATGCTTCATCTATAGTCAGCACCCGGCAAACAACCATTCCAAAGGCCCCGGTCATAAGAGCTACTGATAACTGGATTTTGAATATAATTATCATTACAAGAGCTACTGTTAGCCAGAAACCGGATATTAGAGCTTTTTGCGGCTTAAGAACTTCACTTACCGGAGTTGTAAAAATAAAATTGTGTCTTTCCTGTAAAATATTAAACCTCTCCCAGGTGCCATGAAGCAGTATTGAATCACCTGATCGCAATTCAAAATCCGACAGTCCGGAATAAAAAGCTTTGTCTGAGCGGTAAATTGCCAGCGGGTTTACCTGAAACTGTTCCCAGAAGTGCGCTTTTCTCAAGGTTTTGCCAATTAATTCAGAACGCGGCGCAACAACAGCCTCAATGGTTCCGGATATGGCCTCAGACATTTCATTTTGAAATAAATCCAGCGAGTCTTTAATCTGCATTCCAAGTTCTTTGGCCATTTTCTCTACATTTTTCCGCAGCCCGTAGACTACTATATCGTTGTTAGATCTTATCTCCATGTCCGGAGCAGCGGAAAGCATCTTAAAACCATCTCTGCCAACGATTCCAACCACATTTACCAGATATTTTTCCCGTATATCTCTCGTTGTCAAAGGATCCCTGAACTCGGTGAAATCGCCGGGCACTTTTAATTCAAAAGGATCTCCAATACGTTCATAAGAACTTGATAATTCCGGGATAGATCCATCAGAAGAATCGCTGCCGCCGGCTTCTCCTTTTGGCAGCACAAAGCGGCCAAAGAGAATGAAAAATGCGATTCCTGTTCCTACCAGCGCCAGACCGATAGGTGTAACATCAAAAAGGTTGAATGGCTCAAGGTTAAACGGAGCAAGTAAATCGTTGAGAAGAATTAATGGACTGCATCCAACCAGGGTGATAGTGCCCCCTAAAATTGCACAAAAACCAACAGGCATCAGCATCCGGGACAGCGATATATTTGTTGCTTTGCTGACGCGCCTGATAGCCGGCAGGAAAAGAGCCGCAGCCCCGATGTTCTGCATAAAACTTGAAATTACAGCTACAGTGGCGCCCATTCCCAGAATAACACGCGATGAGCTATTGCCGGCTATTTTCATAACAGGCTTAACCAGCCTGTTTATAAGGCCGGTTTTGTCAAGGCCGGCGCCTATGATAATAACTGCAATGATGGAAATTACGGCATTGCTGCTAAAACCGGAGAATGCCTCTTTAGGCGTAACGAGATGAAGCAAAGGAAGGGTAACGGTCATAAGTATAGCCACCATATCAACTCGAATCCATTCAACGATAAAAAGGAATACCGCCACTCCGATCATAAACATAACTAAAATCATTTCTGTTGTTAACACATTAGATTCCATAAATAGTCAATCTCCTTGTTATTACATTTAATTTTCTTTTTCCTTTACGGTCAATACCCGGCACGATGTCATCTGAACCAGCAAAGATATATTTTTCTTTATTTTTTTGTAATCCTCATCCTTTTTATCAGGGACTGCAATCACGATTTCGGCTATGCTCAAATTTCGCACGAATTCACAGACCTTTTCAATGTATTCACCACGACCCTCATACTGCTCAATGTTGATTCCTTCCATAGTACTCCGGTCTATAAGCAACTCTATTTTTTTTCTTATTTTTTTCTCTTTTTCAGATGATTGAGATCCTGATGCCGTGAGACGATCTTTCCTGGTTTCATCATCATCTCCGGATAAAAAAAGAAAAATAGGTTTAGAGCCGCTTCTCCTGGCGAATTCAATAGCATAGCGAGCCGCATTAAGTGATATGTCAGAAAATTTATCTAAAGGTATAAGTATTTTGTTCAATTGATCATATCCCTAATTAGTGTCTGAACGAAAAGTCCTGCCACCCACCCAAAAACCTGACTTTTCATATAAATTGTCGGGTTGGCTGCCACTGTCTCTTATTATCAATGCCATTAAATACAAACATATTAAAACTATACTCAAAAAACATGCCAGATAAATTTATCTAATGAATATAAATGGTTACATTTTTCAGCTCAAAGAAGAGGCCTGACATTGTTTCAATGTGAAACGCATAAAAGGCATCGTTGATATTTTTTTGTGTTGAAGTCTAATTTGGGCAGATATCCGGGCTTGTGTTTCATTTTGCAACTATGTTTCATTTTGAAATTGTAATCAGAAACAAAAGCATTTGAAAGGTAAATATAGGGTAAATAAAAGACGGCGGGATATATTATACCGGTTTTTTGGGCGTCATTTCCGGTATGTTGACAAAATCTATACCTTTCTCGTTAAATATTCTTTTCTCACATGCCATTTGCAATTTTTCAAGGAGTTTGTCCTGATCAAAAGGTTTCATAAGATAGTCAAAGGCCCCCAATTTCATACCCTGCATAGCGACCTGAACCGAGGCATGGCCGGTAAGCATTATTACTTCTGTCAAGGGTTTGATTTTCTTTATTTCTCTGAGGGTTTCTATCCCATCCATCCCCGGCATTAACACATCCAGCAGCACCACAATAAAATCCTGTTCCTTGATTATTTCCAGGGCTTCATTGCCGCTTATTGCCGTGCTGATATCAAAATCCTTTTTTATCAAGAATTTTGAAAGGTACTTGAGCATTATTTCTTCATCATCAACAAGTAATATCTTGTGCTTCATTGTCCACTCCTGATTATAAATTTATAAAAAAGGCTAATCAAATTATAATGCACTCGTAAAAAGTGGGAAAACCACTTTTTACGAATTCATCAAATTATAATGATACTGTCAATTAAAAATAAATAATTCAAGTTTCGCACCCTTGATTTCTATCAATATCAAGACGGTAAGGGTTGAAAATAACATTTTTACAGCGAAATCATTTGCTTATATTTTGTAAACAACATCTAAGTGCAACATAGATTATGATCAGGCCTGCCTGTGCGTAACCGCACGCAGACAGGCGCAAAGGAGATATAACTTATTGAATTTAATAAAGTGTCAGGCATCAATCTTATAGTTATTGATTGGCGCCGTTGTAAAAACCACAGGCAGTATATTTCGCTTTAAAATTTATTTTTAGCCCTTACCGTCTAACGCTTTGGATAAATTAAAGGGTGCGAAACTTGAGTAAATAATTCCATTGCAGATTGCAAACCCAACCACCTGTTAAATTTCAATATGGAACTGGTGTTTCATATTGAAATTTTACCACGAGAACACGTACTCATCCGGCAATTAAGATTATAATTCGCACAAGGATGTTTCGTTTTGAAACATCCTTGGACCTGCCCGCCTGCCGTATAAATATAACTATCATCAATTTATGGATATTTTGATATGGCACGTTTCTTGACTGTAATTTATGCAATATCTATGCTCAAGATTAATGAACTGAAATTCGGAGTAATTATGTTTGGATTAAGGCAGGCAATAAAAAAAATATTTTGCGTAAAAAACCAGGAAAGCCCTAATCCTGAAGAATTGTCAGATGATGCCAGCCGTTCCCGTTTCAAAACCAAGTACTGGAACTTTAAAAGTTTTCTAAGCATAAACAGTGCAATACTTGAGATCATGTCAGAGATGGAACTGGCGCTTCGCGGAGACCATAAATTCGGTATGGAATTCATTCGTGCACACTGCACATCCATTTCAGTAAATATATATCAACTAATTGAAAAAATAAACGAGATTTCAGGCTGTCGTTATGAAAAGCTCTATTATGCTTTAGCTGATATTCAATATAAAATAAATCAAACACTGGAAGAAAGAGAAAAGTCGATTGAGGGTAAACCGGTACTGTCAATCGAAGAGATAAATAAAGACAGCGCAGACCATACCGGCAGTAAAATGGCTAATCTGGGCGAAATTATGAACCTGACAGACCTTAACGTTCCGCAAGGTTTTGTTATTACCGCCTCTGCGTATCATTTGTTTCTGAATCACGGCGACCTTCAAAAAAAAATCAACCAGCAGCTTCAATCTGTTGATATTGAAGATATAAAAATGCTGGGAATGGCCAGCTCAAATATACAAGAGCTTATCATGCAATCACCGGTTCCTCCGGAACTTGAAGCGGCAATATTTGATGAATACAGAACCCTGGAAGAAAAAACAGAAAAAAACGTCAAAGTATCAATGCGCAGCAGCGCCTTAGGTGAAGACAGCCGGGAATCCTCTTTTGCAGGTCAATATCACACAGAACTGAATGTCAGCTTTAAAACACTGATTCACTCTTATAAAAAAATTCTTGCCGGCAAGTATTCCCTTCAGGCCATTACATACCGTTTTAACAAGGGTTTTAGCGATGAAGATGTTATGATGTGCGTCGGTTGCATGGCCATGGTTGAAGCTGTCTCCAGCGGCGTTATGTATTCGAAAGATCCCGGTGACATTCACAACAATCAGATATTCATAAATGCGGTTTTTGGATTAGGAAAATCAGTGGTTGAGGGAAGCATATCACCCGACGTATTTGCAGTCTCCAGGGAACAACCTGTTCAAATCCTTAAAAAAGAGATTCATGCCAAAGATCAGGGAATTTTAATTTTCTCCAACAAAGAACTGCACATCAGCGAATTGCCTGAGCAGGAGAAATATGCGCCGGCCATCACGGATGCACAGGCGCAGTTTCTGGCAAAACAGGCAGTTATCCTTGAAAATCATTTTAAAACTCCTCAAGACATCGAATGGGCTATAGAAAAGGACGGCCTGATCAGGATACTCCAGAGCCGTCCACTGAAACAGTTAAGAAAAGAAGATAATGAATTTAAAGATACATCAGCTATAAAAGTTAATAATCGTATGATACTAAATGGAGGAGTTGCGGCAAGCCCGGGTGTGGCCTGCGGGCCTGCATTTATTGTGAACTCTGCCGAAGAAATTTACAAATTTCCTGCGGGCGCTGTTTTGGTGACAAAAAACTCTTTGCCTCAGTGGGCCACAATACTGAACAAGGCTGTTGCGGTGGTAACCGACCGCGGGGGAATTGCCGGTCATTTAGCCACAGTTACAAGAGAATTCGGCATCCCGGCGCTTTTTGATACGCTTGCAGCTACCGACAAAATTAAAAATGGAACAATAATCACAGTTGATACCTATGCGCGAAAAGTCTATGAAGGAAAGGCCGAAGCATTATTAAGAGAGTCGCCTGCAGGGGGCATCAGCAGAATTAAAGGGAGCCCTGTTTATATAACGCTTAAAAGAACGCTAAAGCATATCACCCCGCTGAATCTCATTGATCCAAAAGGCGATAATTTTACGCCTGATGGCTGCCATACATATCACGACGTCACCCGGTTCTGCCACGAAAAGGCTGTAAAAGAAATGTTTGATTCCGGCAGAAACAGCAAAGGAATCAAGGCAGGGAAAAGACTGATTATAAATGATGTTCCAGCGCAGTGGTGGATCGTTGACCTGGGCGATGGCTTAAAAGGATCAATGGGAAAAGATACTGTAAAACTTGAAAATATAGCATCAGTTCCGATGATGGCCCTCTGGGAGGGAATGACCGAGGTAGAATGGGACGGCCCGCCTTCAGTAGATACCAAGGGGTTTCTTTCCATCATGGTTGAATCTACTATGAATCGTGATCTGTGCGCATCAAGCAAGTCCAGTTATGCGCAAAACGACTGCGCTATTATTTCAAAAAACTTTTGCAATCTCAGCTGCCGGTTCGGCTATCATTATTCGGTTGTGCAGACCTTTGTCAGCGACAAACCCGGAGAGAATTACATAAAATTTTATTTTAAGGGTGGCGCTGCAGATCATAACAGAAAATTCCGCAGGATGAAGCTTATAGAAGACATCCTGGTCAAATATGATTTTCAGGTTGAAATATATGAAGATTATATGAATGCAGCTATTGCGGCATATGATCAATTTTCCATATTAAAACGTCTTAAAGCAATTGGTTATCTTACAATGCATACAAGGCAACTGGATATGATAATGGGCAACGCCGCAAAAACAGCTTATTACAAGAAGAAATTTCTGGAAGACATCAGTCTCTGGTTCCAGCAAGATCCTCGATAACAATTTGAGCTGTTTTTTTTCCGTTCCAGTGATTCCAGCGCAGTCTGAATGCCATTTGATCAAAGTTATCCCGCAGGTTTTTTCCTGTATCGACATTGAAATGAATGGCATTGATTGTTTTGCCTGTTCCGCCAGCGGCGGACTGTTTTAAAACCATTCGCCTGTGATTTTTTCCAACAATTCCGGAGTCTATTACCTTGATATTTTTGGCCATGAAAACCGGTTCATGGTTGCCTGTTCCAAAAGGCTTTAAGGTTTCAAGTTCGTTGATCAGGGCATCGGAAATGTCGTCAAAACTGAGCTCATAATCTATGCTGATTTTCTGCGCGAAATTAGCCGGCGAGGTCATCTGTTTAACAGCGTTTTCAAAGTTTTCTCGAAACATATCCATATGTTCGGCTTTTATTTTCAGGCCTGCGGCCATTGAATGGCCGCCGAATGCTTCAAGATGGTCAGAGCATGACTCAAGCCCTTTATAGATATTGAATCCCGGTATGCTCCTGGCCGACCCTTTTCCAATGCCGTTTTTTACGGCAATAAGAACAACAGGACGAAAATATTTATTCACAATTCTTGATGCAACTATACCAAGAACTCCTTCATGCCACCTGTCGCCCGGTTCATTATCTGATTCAGTCGTCGCAGCCATCAGGGCGAAGTCTGCTAAGATTAGTGAACTGTTTTTAAGCAGATGTTGATTGTTTTTTAAATATTCAAAAATATCCTCCATGATTTTTTGTTCAATGTCATGTCTTTTAAAGTTCATATTATTAAGTGACCGGGCAAGTTGTTTTGCAGTCTCAAGGTTATTTGTTGTCAGAAGCTCAACAGCGGTTAAGGCATGGTCGATCCTGCCTGCGGCATTTAATCTGGGCGCCAGCCTGAAGGCAACATCCTCTGTATCCACAAAATTATTTTTTATTCCACTGGATTCTATTAAAGCTTTTATGCCGCCCCTTATGCCAAATTGATTGCCTGAATTTATTACTTCAAGCCCTGTTTTTACCAACATGCGGTTTTCATCGACAAGAGGAACCATGTCGGCTACGGTTCCAAGAGCTACAAGATCGCAATAATTTTTCAGATTAGGTTCTGTTTTCCGGCGCCAGAAATTATTATCGCGCAAATGTTTTCGGAGGCAGATCAGAAGGAAGAATGCCACCCCGACACCGGCAAGATCGTCAAAACCGGATGTACAGTCATGACGCTTTGGGTTTAATACGGCAACGGCGTCGGGCGGTTTGCCGGATATTTCGTGGTGATCCGTTATTATTATATCGATTCCGGCACGTTGCGCCTCTTTTACAGCATTATTGCTGCTTGAACCGCAGTCAACGGTGATTATCAGGTTTATTCTGTTTGGTATTGCATAATCTGTTATATGTTTTGTATGCAGGCCGTATCCCTCTTTTATCCTGTGGGGAATATAGTATGAAGCATCTGCTCCGGCATAATGTAAAAACTCGTAGAGTATTGTTGTTGCGGTGATTCCATCAACATCGTAATCGCCGAATATCAGGATTTTTTCATGATTTAATAAGGCAGAATAGATGCGATTTACTGCGGCATCCATATCCTTTATGGAAAATGGCGGGCGCATATTCTTAAGCAGGGGGTTAAGGAAGGCGCCGGCATCATCCGGAGATGAAATTTTACGGTTTACCAGGATATTAGCCATGACAGGAGAGCATTGTAAACTCTTTGATATTTTTTCAACCGAATGGGTATCGGGCTGTAAGATTTGCCAGTGTTTTTTCATACTGAGGCATTGTATATCCGATATGATGGTTTAATGAAAACTATTTTTCCTGGATCTTTAAGCGGACTTTTTTATTGATAAATTAATTAATATAATGATAATTAATCTTTATTATAATGACAATTGTGTGTTAACCCAACCCGCATTGGATTTACCTTGCAAACAATACAGAAATATTTTCGTGTTGACCGCAGAGAAATTTGCTTTTTAAGATATATTTTTGAGGCTTATGACGGTATTGCAGTGATGACGACAATCGATCCTCAAGCTGGTTTTGTCAGGCTCCACATTGCACAGGGGTGCGAGGAGGATGTCATGCTAATCATCCAGGATCTTAAAGAAAATATTATGATCGAGCCGTTAGAGACTGGTAAAATACAAAAGGGAGACCTTTGAAAAATGCTCCATTTTGTTCAAGCTCAAGGAAGGCGAAAATTTTAACCAGAGGAATATATTGAATATTTCGAGGATTAAAATTTGAGCCTGACACCGAGATTGGGCAAAAGGGGGCGTTTTGCAAAGATTTCAAAGGGGGAATAATGAAAAACGGATTCTATTGTGGACTGGTTCTTATGATATGTTTCTTTACCCTTGGAATGGGTAATATGGAAGGAGATGATGTTGTAAATATTCCGGAGCCCGAGCAAAATTATTCCGTAACCCTTGTGGACCAATCCGACGTGTCAATTGACCTTGAAGAATTTTCCTGTGACGGCATGACCTGGTTTATAGGCAATTTTGGAAAGACCGAAGTGTCTGTTGATTATGACAGGCTAAAATCTGTTTTTTTTCTGTTGCATGATGAGAATATTAAGGCAAGGCTGCATTTAAAGGACGGGAAGGTCATTGAGCTTGTAGTGGACGGGAAAAAACCCTGTTACGGTGTATCTTCATTCGGGAATTGCAGGATAGAAATGCAGGATATAAAAACGGTTTCAATTCACGGCAAGGCGCAGAAAAAGGAGTGATAGTATAGCCACAAAGACACAAAGGCACAACAGGTGAATTTTTTCATCTTTTAAGCCCGCCCGAAGGGCGCTAAGTTCAGTTATAATCTTGGTGCCTTAGTGTCTTTGTGGCTGAACTTGTTATAAGAATGAAGATAAAATATTTATATATAAACACGATCGGATGCCAGATGAATGTTTATGACTCTGAACAGATCGTAACGTCATTAAAACCCCTTGGATATAAAATTACTTCATCTCTGGAAAAGGCCGGTCTAATTATTGTTAATACGTGCGCAATCAGAGAAAAAGCAGAGCAAAAGGTCTTCAGTTTTTTGGGGCGTCTTTCACGACTGAAGATTAAAAAACCTGATCTGATTTTAGGGGTCGGCGGATGCGTGGCGCAGCAGGAAGGCTCGAAGATGCTGCAGCGGGTTCCGTTTCTTGATCTTGTTTTTGGAACACATGCTATCTGCCGTTTGCCGGGGCATATTAAACGGATAGAGACAAAAAAATGCCGTATTGTCGATACTGAAATGATAGATGGAATCGACGAATCAGCATTTGTCATTGATACGGAAGATCACCGGAAGGTTTCAAGCTTTGTGACTATAATGCAGGGATGCGATAATTTTTGCACCTACTGTGTTGTTCCCTATGTGCGGGGCAGGGAAGCGAGCAGAGAGCCTGAAAAAATAGTTAATGAAATCCGCGAGCTTGTTAATTGTGGTGTAAAAGAAGTTACCCTTTTAGGCCAGAATGTAAACAGCTATGGCAGAAAGGAGGGGTTGTGCTCGTTTGCCGAACTTCTGTCACTTGTAAATGGAATCGAAGGGCTTGTAAGAATCAGGTTTACTACTTCACACCCAAAGGATCTTTCAGATGATCTGATTTATGCTTTTTATATGCTTGAAAAGTTGTGTCACCATATTCACCTTCCTGTTCAATCAGGATCGAACAGTGTGTTAAAAAGGATGAACCGGAAATATACGAGAGAACTTTACCTTGAAAAAATTAACAAATTGCGTAATATTTGTCCTGATATTGCTGTTACATCCGATTTTATTGTGGGTTTTCCCGGAGAAACAGAGGATGATTTTAAACAAACCCTCGATTTGATTAAAACAGTTGAATTTGACGGTCTGTTTGCCTTTAAGTATTCTGACCGTCCAAATGCTCCGGCATCCGGTTTTTCTCATAAGATTTCAGAGCGGGAAAAGAAAGACAGGTTGATGGAATTGCTTGACCTGCAGGAACGTTTTACAAAAAAAAGGAATGAATCTCTGGTCGGATCAACCGAATTGACACTTGTTGAAGGCAAAAGCAAAAAGCAGAGCGGGAAGGATGCGCAAATAGAACCCCGGCATATCCAGTGGACAGGAAGGACTTCAACCAACAAGATAATAAACTTTAGCCGGAGTGATGATTGTATTGCCTGTGATGATATTTTTACAGGCAGGATGGTTAATATAAAAGTTGAAAAAGCATTATCCCATTCTCTCATGGGCAGACCTATTGAGGTTGAACCAATATTTGATGAACTCGTAAAAGGTCAAATTCATCAGGTGTCAGGCGCTAAGTGTTAGGTGTTAAGATAAAACATTTAACTGTCATATCAAGATCTTAACACCTGACACTTAACACTGTTCGTAAAAAGTGGTTTTTCGACTTACGAAGCCATCAATGTTTAATTTGAAAGGAGAAAAAAGTTATGCTGCATAAAGTAAGCATAGCAGGCCTGACCATAGACCCTACGTCAAACACGCCGATTATCATCTTGAAATCGGATGTGGGTGGAAAGTCTATTCCAATATGGATCGGATTGCTGGAAGCCACCTCCATAGCTTCAACCATTCAAAATATTAAATACGAGCGTCCCATGACTCACGATCTTTTTAAGAATTTTGTTGATATGCAAAATATTGCTGTGTCGAAAATTGAAGTGTGCGATTTAAGGGATAACACATTTTATGCCAGGATATTTTTTACTTCCGAGGAAAAAGATTTCAGTATGGATGCCCGGCCAAGCGATGCGATCGCCATTGCTCTCCGCTTTCAGGCCCCGATTTATGTTGATGACAGTGTTATTGAAAAATCAAATGAGTCGGACGGCCATGTTGAGGTTCTGGACAAAAGTAAAGAAGGGGAAAAGTGGGCGGAATATCTTGACAAATTATCTCCTGATGATTTTGGCAAATATAAGGTGTAAATGAGGTGTTAGGTGTTAAGTGTCAGGTGTTAAGTGTCAGGTGTCAGGTGTTAGGTGTTAAGTGTTAAGAGAAAATATAAAGTATAGAAAAGCTCAAAGCTGAAAGCAATGAGCAAGGAGCAACGAGCCATGATTGATCTTCATACGCATTCGATTTTTAGTGATGGAGTCTTGATTCCATCTGAGTTGGTGAGACGCGCTGAATTTGCCGGATTAAAGGGAATTGGAATTACAGATCATGGAGATTCATCAAATATCGATTTTATTATTCCCAGAATTGTTGCGCTGACAGAGGCATTAAACAGAGTTGTCAACATAAAGGTTGTCCCCGGTATTGAGATCACACACGTTCCTCCTTCGTTGATTGCGGAAAGCGCTAAAAAAGCACGTTCTCTTGGCGCAAAGATTATTATCGTTCACGGCGAAACAATTGCCGAACCGGTTGCTCCAGGCACCAATAGCGCTGCTCTGGAAGCAGATATCGATATTTTGGCGCATCCCGGCCTTATTACTGAAGAGGAAGTTTTAAAAGCAAAGGAAAGAGGGATTTTTTTGGAGATATCGGCTCGTAAAGGGCATTCGCTGACAAACGGACATGTTGGAAAGCTTGCTCTAAAAATCGGTGCTAAGCTTGTAATTAACACAGATACACATGCTCCAGGCGATCTGATAGATATAAACAGGGCTAAATTGATTGTTTGCGGCGCTGGTCTGACTGAGAAAGACTTTGAAATAATGCAGAAAAATGCATCGATTTTTCTTTAATCAACTTTTTCATCAAAACCCTCCAACATATCGAATCAAATACTTATTTTTTCGAGCCGTTAGAGCCTAACCCGCATGATGGAATCCAAATTAATAAATGATAATTTTGTAAAAAGTCGGTTTGTCACCACAGAGCACACAGAGAATTCAGAATAAATCTTGTAATTTTAAACAGTTATCTCTGCGCTCTCTGTGTGCTCTGTGGTAGATTTGTTTTTTTAGGCAGCCGTCGGTTATGTTTTATATGAAAGGGAAAAGTTATGTTCGTTGATCCGAGAAAGCATAAGGATTGGGAAATCGCAGGCTATGCTGAAAGAGAAATGAAAACGGTTTATCAATTGAGCGAGGAGCTTGGGCTGGATAGAGAGGAACTACTTCCCTATGGAAATTATGTGGCAAAGATTGATTTTGCAAAGGTTTTAAAGCGGCTTAAAAAGAGAGATGACGCTAAATATATTGATGTTACGGCTATCACGCCCACGCCGCTTGGAGAAGGGAAAAGCACTACAGTTATTGGATTAGTACAAGGGCTGGGCAGGCTTGGGAAAAAGGTTGTTGGCGCTATACGCCAGCCTTCCGGTGGCCCGACAATGAATATAAAGGGAAGCGCTGCGGGTGGAGGGCTTGCACAGTGTATTCCCCTGACGCCGTTTTCATTTGGCCTTACGGGTGATACATATGCAATCATGAATGCGCATAACCTTGCCATGGTGGCCTTAACTGCCAGGATGCAGCATGAAAACAACTATTCTGATGAGGTTCTCGCCGATAAGAGCCTAAAACGGCTTGATATTAACCCCAAAAACATAGAAATGGGGTGGGTTATCGATTTTTGCGCTCAGTCGTTGCGAAATATCATTATCGGCCTTGGGGGGAAGATGGATGGTTTTCCCATGCAGTCTAAATTTAATATTGCCGGCAGCTCTGAGATAATGGCGATATTAGCGGTTTCAACAAGTCTGAAGGACATGCGTGAGCGGATGGGGAAAATAGTGGTTGCCTGCAACAGGAAGGGTGATCCTGTTACAACGGCAGATCTTGAGGTTGACGGCGCCATGACAGCATGGATGGCGGATGCCATTAATCCAAATCTAATCCAGACTCTGGAAGGACAGCCGGTTTTTGTGCATGCAGGGCCATTTGCAAATATTGCCATAGGCCAGTCATCTATTATTGCGGACAGTGTTGGGTTGAAACTTGCAGATTATCATGTTACGGAAAGCGGATTTGGCGCTGATATAGGTTTTGAAAAATTCTGGAACCTGAAATGTCGATTTAGCGGATTAAAACCTAACTGTGCGGTGATAGTAGCGACAATCAGGGCGCTTAAATGCCATGGCGGCGGGCCTTCATTTCCTCCGGGCAAGCCGATGGATCCGGCTTATCTAAAAGAACATGTTGACTGGGTGGAAAAGGGATGTGAGAACCTGGCTCATCACATTAAGTGCGTCAAAAAGGCAGGGATAAATCCTGTAGTCTGTATTAATTCTTTTCACACAGACACCAGGGATGAGATAAAAGCTGTTTGCAGGATGGCAGAGGCCGCCGGCGCCCGCGTAGCCGTTGCTGATCATTGGCTAAAGGGCGGAGACGGAGCGCTGGAATTTGCCGAAGCGGTTATTGATGCATGTGAAGAGGAAAACAGATTCCACTTTCTTTATGATCTGGAAACCCCTTTGCGTGATCGGATCGAGTTAATTGCGAGAGAGGTGTATGGTGCGGACGGCGTAACATATACTCCCATGGCCGAGGCAAAGGCAAAGACGATCGAACAGGACTCTGAATTGTCGAAACTGGGAGTATGTATGGTTAAAACACATCTAAGCCTTTCTCATGATCCAGACAGAAAAGGTGTGCCGCGAGGCTGGACTCTTCCGGTAAGAGATGTTTTGACCTATCATGGGGCGGGCTTTATTGTGCCTGTTGCGGGAGAGATTAAGCTTATGCCCGGCACCGCTTCTGATCCTGCATACAGGCGGATTGATGTGGATGTGGAGACCGGAAAAGTAAAAGGGTTGTTTTAAGGGAGATTACAATAATGCCTGCGAAGATTATCAGCGGAACCCAAATCGCCGGACAGATACGGGAAGATCTGCAAAAAGAGATAGCCGGATTAAAGGAAAAACATGGAGTAATCCCGGGGTTGGCCACAATTCTTGTGGGTGACGATCCGGCTTCCGGTATATATGTCGGACAGAAGGAAAAATCGTGCAGGAATTTAGGCATCTATTCTAAAAGGGTTGATTTGCCGGCAGAAACTTCGGAGAAAGACCTTCTGTCGATAATCGATAAATTGAACAAAGATCCACAGATTCACGGAGTATTGGTGCAACTTCCGCTTCCTGAACATATCGACGAATACAGCGTTATTTGCGCTATTGATCCTGATAAGGATGTGGATGGTTTCCATCCTGTAAATGTTGGGAAGATGATGTTAGGTAAAAGATGTTTTATTCCATGTACACCTCATGGGATTCTGGAACTTTTACTCCGTTCCAATATACAAACAGAAGGAGCGGAAGTAGTGATTGTGGGAAGAAGCAATATCGTTGGAAAGCCGATCCTTAACCTGATGCTTCAAAAAAGACCCGGTGGAAATGCAACGGTTACTATATGTCATACAAGAACAAAGAATCTGGAATTTCACACAAAACGGGCAGATATACTGATTGCGGCCATTGGCCGGCCAAAAACGATTTCCGGTGATATGGTAAAAGAAGGTGTGGTGGTTATTGATGTGGGAGTAAACAGGGTCGGCAAGACCCCTGAAGGGAAGTCTATCCTGTCCGGAGATGTGGACTTTGACAGTGTAAAAGAAAAGGCCGCTGCAATAACACCTGTGCCCGGCGGCGTCGGCCCGATGACGATTGTCATGCTTATGAAAAATACGGTGGAAGCAGCCTTCTTAAACAGAGGTCGGAAGTCGGAGGTCAGAGAGCAGTGAGCAGTAAGCGGTGAGCAGTGAGCAGTAGGCGGTAGGCAGTAGGCAGTAAGCGGTAGGCAGTAGGCAGTAGGCAGTAAGCAGTAAGCAGTAGCCGGAGTAATCATCAATCATAACAAGGGGGTATGAATTGACAATAGAGATTCCAAAGCTTGCTTATACAGGAAAGATAAAAGAAATTTTGTTAGGACAGGAGGGGAATAACATAACTGTTGGCGGTGAGTCATGTTATCCCTTTCATCTATTTGAAGGAACGATGCCGCATCCACCGAAAATAGCCATGGAGGTGTATGACAGCGTGCCTGAAGATTGGCCGGAAGCGGCAATAGAGCCTTTTGCCGACGTTATTCACGATCCAGTGGCATGGGCCGGAAAATGCATTGATGTGTATGGGGCCGAAATGATTGCGCTGCAGATGGCGAGCACCGACCCAAACGCCGAGAATATACCGGCTGATAAGGCGGCGGCTATTGCAAAAAAAGTATCGGATGAAACGGATGTCCCGCTGATTGTCTGGGGGTGTGGAGATGTTGATAAGGATGCCGAGGTATTAAGGAGTGTTTGCGAAATATGTGATGGGAGAAACCTGATAATCGGCCCTGTAGCGGAGGGTAACTATCGTGCGATTGGGGCAACAGCGATTGCGTATAATCATACTGTTGTCGCTTCCACACCCATTGATATAAATCTGGCAAAACAGCTTAATATCCTCCTGGGGAATTTAAATGTTTCTGATGATAAGCTTATTATTGATCCGTCAATAGGCGTTATAGGCTACGGGCTTGAATATACATATAGTGTGATGGAACGGATAAGGATGGCAGCGCTTACCCAGGAAGATGAAAGACTTCAGTTCCCGATAATTCTCGATCTTGCAAAAGATGTATGGAAGACAAAAGAGGTAAAATTGAGCGAGGAAGAGGCGCCCCTGCTGGGTAATCAGAAGAAGAGGGGTATTTTGTTTGAAGCATTGACGGCCCAGTGTCTGCTTATGGCAGGAGCTGATGTTTTGATAATGAGACATCCCGAGGCGATTGCATTGGTGAAAGAATCAATTGAGGAATTAATGAATAGAAGAGAGGGGTAAACCGTGTCAAAGATTATTTGTTCAGCAGCTATTCGAGGCGCCCACAAGATCGTGGGTATGGCAGAAGTAAAATGTAATGATGCGCTGGAAAAGTGGGGCCCGAATCAGAATATCGGGTTTCCCAATACAACTTATTATCTTCCGGTTATCTATGCAATGCTTGGGATTCCCGTGGAAATGCTTGGCAATGCTCGTGAGGTTCTGAATAAATGCAAAGCGCTTCTTCCTCCCCTGGTTGACGATGAGCTTTGGCTCCCTTATATGGACCCGGCGCTCGAAGCAGGCATGATCACCCTTTTCGCAGAAGAGATTCTTGAGGCGATAAAATATCTTGAAAAGCCGGATTATTATACAAAAACAGAGGATACGCTGATTGACAATATCTGGCTTGGAGCTGCCGATGATATTATTATGCGAAAGCGCGGGGTGGAGTTTGTTGACGGCAGCGCCCCCGGCTTTGCCATTATATTAGGCGCAGCTCCTACTACCGGGATTGCGGTAAAGATCGCGACAGAGCTTCAGGAAAAAAACCTGTATGTATTAATGTGTGCGGGTCATGACGGGAAGACAATGTCGGAGCAGCTTGTGGAAGCCGGTGTTCAGATCGGGTGGCCCACAAGGCTGGTTTCTTTCGGCCCAGGCTATACGGCAGCGGTATTTGCGGTCGGGTTTGTAACTCGCGCGGCTATGTCTTTTGGCGGGATTAAGCCGGGAGATTTTAACGGAAACCTTTCTTTTAGTAGAGGGGGAGTGTTTGCTTTTATAATAGCATTGGGCGCTGTTACGGATGAATGGGTTGCCAATGCGGCCGGCGCCATTAACTGGGGGGTTCCGGTTATAGCCGACACACCGGTTCCCGGGCTGGTTTCTGCGGGAATATGTAATTATGAACTGGTTGTCGGTAACATTCCTCATGATCAGATAGTCCAGAAGGCTATCGATGTCAGGGGATTGAAAATAAAGGTAAGTAAGATTGATATCCCCATGTCTTATGGACCGGCATTTGAAGGGGAGCGTATTCGCAAGGAAGATCTTTTCTTTGAGTGCGGCGGAGGGAGAACACTTGCTGTTGAGTTGACGGTTTCAAAAGATATGTCCGAAGTAGAGGATGGAAAGATAGAGATAATCGGTAAGGATCTGGATCAGGTGAAGGAAGGGGATAAACTTCCGTTCGGCTTGTTGATTGAGGTGGCCGGCCGTCAGATGCAGCCTGACTTTGAACCGATCCTGGAGCGTCAGATCCATCATTTGATTAATTATATTCAGGGAGTAATGCATATAGGCCAGAGAAATATCATGTGGCTCAGGATAGGTAAAAAAGCGGCTGAAAAAGGCTTTTTATTAAAACATATCGGCAGGATGATTCATGCAAAATACCATCAGGAGTTTGAGAATATAATAGATAAAGTGCAGGTAAAAATCTATACAGATGAGGCTAAAGTCAAAGAGCTGATTAAACTGGCAACAACTGTGTATAAACAGAGGGATGAACGTATTGAAGGGATGACCGATGAGACTGAAGAGATCTATTATTCATGTACGCTTTGTCAGTCTTTTGCTCCAAGTCATGTCTGCATAGTAACTCCTGAACGTACAGGGATGTGCGGAGCTTACAACTGGCTGGATTGCAAGGTCTCCAATGAAATTAATCCAACCGGACCCAATCAGCCCATAGACAGGGGAGAATGTTTAGACCCTGTAAAAGGCCAGTGGAAGGAAATTAATGGTTTTGTGTCAAAGGCTTCCCGTCAAAAGATAGAGACGGTAAATGCTTATAGTCTGATGGAATTTCCAATGACAGCGTGCGGATGTTTTGAGTGCGTGACGACAATTCTTCCCATGTGTAATGGTGTTATGGTGGTAAACAGGGATTTTATGGGGATGACCCCGTCTGGAATGAAATTTACAACCCTGGCAGGTTTGGTTGGCGGCGGGAACCAGACTCCCGGTTTTCTTGGAATAAGCAAGCATTATATAAGCAGCAGGAAATTTCTCAAAGCCGAAGGGGGGCTAAAGCGGGTTGTATGGCTTCCAAAGATGTTGAAAGAGGAGATAGCAGAGCGGGTGAAGCCGGTATGCGAAGATATCGGGATTCCAGGTTTTTTTGATATGATAGCCGATGAAACAGTAGGAATTACCGAAGAAGAAATACTTCCGTTTCTTCAGGAAAAGGGGCATCCTGCGCTTACCATGGATCCGTTGCTATAGAAAATTAAAGTGCCTAAAGTGAACTAAAGTATATTAAAGTGCCTAAAGTTAAGGAATGCTTCTTTGGCGCTACCAATTTTAATTTTTTTCACCATACTACTTTGCTTACTGTGTTTCTACCTGCAGCGACAGGCGCGAGCACGGCGGGTCTGAACTTATAAGCAAGCACTGAAAATATATAGCACGCCGAAGGCGTACCACAACTTTAGGCATTTTAGGCACTTTAGCTCATTTTAGGCACTTATGTCTGCACTGAAGGTGCACTAACTTGTAACTTTAAATGTCACCTTAAAATTGCTACAGGAGAAGAATACTTATGGGGCTTTCCGGAATAGAGATATTTAAAAAACTGCCAAAAACGAATTGTGGCAAGTGCGGGGTTCCTACATGCCTGGCGTTTGCAATGAAACTGGCAACAGGCCAGGCAGAGATTGAAGCGTGTCCTGATATTTCAGAAGAGGTTAAGGAAGAGATCGGGGAGGCTTCAGCCCCTCCTGTGAGAACAGTGATTATAGGTGCAGGTGAAAGGGCAGTTAAGATAGGAGGGGAAGCATTCATGTTCCGGCATGAGAAACGTTTTGAAAACCCTCCGGTGTTTACGCTTTTTCTTTCGGATAAGATGGATGAAGAAACGGTTTCCGACAGGTTGACCAGGTTTAACAATGCGGTTTATGAACGTGTCGGAGTTGTCATGAGGCCGGAACTTATAGCGATCAAAGGAGATTCCGGGGAGAGTTCAAGGTTTGAGGCATTGGCTGCAAAAGTATGCAGGGAGACCGATGCAGGGTTTGTGCTGATGAATGAGGATACAGAGGCGCTTTCGCGCACAGTTAGAGCATGTTCGGGCAGGAAGCCGCTTATATATGCCGCTACCGGCAATAATCTGGAGACATTAGGCAATCTTGCCCTTGAGTTTTCATGCCCCCTGGCGGTTAAAGGTAATAACCTGGAGGAGCTGGCTGGTTTTGCTGAAAGATTAGTCGGTATGGGGCTGAAGGACCTTGTCCTTGATTCAGGAGCCAGGACTGCCGGAAAGGTTCTGGAGGATCAGATTATTATCAGAAGATCCGCTTTGATGAAAAGGTTTAAGCCTTTTGGATTTCCCACAATAGTTTTTCCGTGCGAGATGACCGATGATCCCATGAAAGAGGCTATGATTGCCTGTCAGATGATGACAAAATACGGCAGCATTATCGTTCTGTCCGGGATAGAAGGCCACAGTATATTTCCGCTTCTTCTTGCAAGCATGAATATATTTACTGATCCGCAGAGGCCTATGACCGTAGAGGAAAAGATCTATGAGATCGGCGCTGTAGATGAAAATTCGCCTGTGATTATTACCGGGAATTTTTCTTTGACCTATTTTATTGTCTCAGGTGAAATTGATTCGAGCCGGGTTCCTGTTTATCTGTTGATTAAAGACACTGAAGGGCTTTCGGTTCTGACCGCCTGGGCAGCAGGAAAATTCGGCGCTGATACAATAGGCGTTTTTATAAAGAAATCCGGCATTGAGGACAGGATCAAGCATCGCAAACTTGTGATTCCCGGTTATCTGTCATCCATAAGCGGAGAACTTGAAGAGGAACTTCCGGGCTGGAAGGTCCTTGTCGGACCGAGAGAGGCAAGCCATCTGCCGGCGTATTTGAAGCAATTGAGTCAACAATAAGTGCCTAAAGTGAGCTAAAGTGCCTAAAATGCCTAAAGTTGTGGTACGCCTTCGGCGAGCTAATTGACAACCTCAATGCTACCGAGCTTTACAAACTCCTTTTTGTCGGCACAATACACAGACATGACACGCTTGTACGTTAGGTTTCAAGTGGCTAACTTGTATGGTAAAACTTAAAATCAGCAGTGCCGAAGGCGCATTCCTTAACTTTAGGCATTTTAGGCACTTTAATATACTTTAGGCACTGAACGAACCGGAGGTTCCCTATGACAGTCTGTATTGCGGAAAATATTAATATCATGTCGAAAACCTCCGGCGCTGCCATAAAGGAGAAAAATCCTGCGCCTATTCAGAAAATGGCTGCGGCCCTCACGGAGAACGGCGCTGATTATCTTGATCTTAATATCGGGCCTGCCAGAAAGGATGGAGACAGGATAATGGAATGGCTGGTCAATACTGTTCGAAAGTTTACAGATCTTCCGCTTTCGCTTGACACAACCAATCAGGATGCAATAGAAGCGGGATTAACAGCAAATAAAAAAGGAAGATCATTGATAAATTCCGTTTCACTTCAGCCGGAGCGTCTGGAAAAAGGGCTTCCGATGGTCATGAAATATAAGGCTGACGTGATAGGGCTTTTGTGGGGTAAAGACGGTATGCCGAGGGACGCCAATGAGCGGGCCGCTATGGCAGTTGATTTTATTTACCAGGCAAATGAAGCCGGGATTCCTGCTTCCAGTATCTGGATTGATCCCATCATTACTCCGATATGTGTTGATGTTAATCAGGTTACGGCTGCTCTGGAATTTATGAGTATGCTGCGGGAAATTGCGCCTGAAGCTAAATCGATTGTCGGGCTTTCCAATGTTTCTAATGGCGCCCCCAACAATCTCCGCCACTATCTTAACCGCACCTTTATGATAATGCTGATGAAGCATGGAATCTATTCGGCAATTATGGATGGATTTGACGCTGAACTGTTTAAGATTGTCAGGGGGGACAGACCCGAATATGTTAAATTAGTTCACAGCATCATGGATGGCGATGAACCTGATCCTGACTGCCTGGAACAGGCTGAACTGGAATACTATAAGACAACACGTGTTCTTATGGGCAAGGTCTTGTATTCTGATTCGTGGCTTACCACCTGACTCCCATAAGCGTTCTTAAAAATTTTTTGTCTGAACTGCATTCAGGGAAGTGGTTAAAAGATGGAGAAGTATTTTTTTATATCTTGAAAAGTTCCTTTTCCTTTGGCGCAATGCATATAGTTGAGGAACCCTTTTCTTTCAACAGAGCTTGGGCTGTTTCCAGCTTGGCATCGATGTCAGTATCTGCCTGATTGAGGTCATGGTGAAACAGATAGAGCGTTTTTACACCGGCCCTGTGAGCCAGACCCACTACTTGGCTGATTGAGGAATGTCCCCACCCTATTTTGCTTTCATATTCTTTATCGGTGTATGTGCAGTCGGTAATAAGGGCATCGGCATCCATTACAAATTCTGTAAGCCGGTTCAGATAGTGCTCGTTATAAAACTGGCTGGATTCCGGATAGAGTTCATTGTCGGTGATATAACAGACAACCCTGTCTTTGTATTTAACACGGTATCCTAAGCAGTAGCCCGGATGATTCAGAAGCATTGTTTTTATCTTAATACCGTCAATATCAAACTCTTCTTCCTTTAAATCACGGAAATGGACACCTGCGCCGAATTCCTTTATTTTGATTGGAAAGTACACTCCGTCCATCTGCCGGGAGATCAGGTCGTGTACTGTGATATCGCCCTGTGCCGGGCCGCAGATCTCAAAATCGTTGCCGGGAATATAAAGTGGAACAAAAAAGGGCAGGGCGTTGATATGATCCCAGTGCGGATGTGAGATAAATATTTTTGCCTCCATGAACTGCCGCTTTTCCGCCATCAGATGGTCTGAGAGTACCTTTATACCGGTTCCTGAGTCGAATATGAAAAAGTTGCCTTTTGAGAATTCAAGCGAGACGCAGGATGTGTTTCCTCCATATTTTACAGTTGTATTGCCAGGAACAGGCAGTGTGCCGTGTACGCCCCAGAATGTAAGTTCAATACTGTCCAGAATTATCCGTTGTAACTGGGAGGCGATTTCTTGAGAATCGATCGGTTTGGTAATATAGCCGTTGGCCCCAAACTCAAAGGCGCGTTTACGGTCGAATTTATAGGATTTCTCCGATATAATAACTATTTTTGTCGCATCCAGATCAGGTTTGCTGCGAAGCTGTTTTAAAAATTCCAGGCCGTCCATTTCGGGCATCATCATGTCCAGAAGAACACAATCCGGTTTCTGCTCGATAATTTCCGGCAGCGCCCCGACGCTGGATTCGTTGAATAAAACTGTTTGGCCTTCTGCCTTAAGAAACTTGACCAGCGTCTTGATAAAAATCCTGTCGTCGCCAACAATGAAGAATTTATACTTTTTATTCATGTCTGTCTCCTACGAATTACCCTCACCATATATCTTCTGGCAAACCAAAAAAAAGAAATAACAGAGAAAAGCTGTTAAGTAAAGGTTTTACTATAATTTGGAGTGGCGCCTGCCAAAAACCGGATTTTTTGTTCAGGCATTAGTTAAATTGTTTGAAAATCCTGCTGGTTGCTATATTCTGAGCAGACCAAAATACCAGGTTATTAGATCCTGGCCGAAAAAGATATATATAATGGCGCCTGTTGATAGAAACGGTCCAAAAGGAACAGGCACTTTCATATCCTTTTGTGTGCGCATCATGATGATAATTCCCACCAATGTGCCGGTAACAGATGCGATAAAAACAGTAGAGAGAACTCCTTTCCATCCTAATATTGCTCCGATCATGGCCAGAAGTTTGATATCGCCCCCCCCCATTCCTTCAACCTTTTTAATCAGATAATATATCCATCCAATGATCAGGAGACTCCCGCCTCCGGCCAGCAGACCCAGCAGGGAGTCCTTGTAAGTTAGTGATGGCAGTACAAAGGATGCAAGGAAGCTGATCGGTATGCCGGGAAGTGTGATAACATCAGGTATTATCTGGTGATAAATATCAATAAAGGTTATTATAATCAGAGATGTAATAAAGACAAAGTAAATCAGGCATTCAAATGAAAACCCGAACTTGAGAAAAGCGCCAAGAGCAAAAGAGCCGCAAATTATTTCAACCAGTGGATATCGAAAAGGTATCGGCTGGCTGCAATTGCGGCATCGCGCCTTAAGCCATAGATAGCTTAAAACAGGAATGTTGTCATAGAATCGAATCATTGCTTTGCAATTTGGACAGAATGAACGCGGAGGGTCAATAATTGATTTTGAAAGAGGCAGCCTGTATATACATACATTAGCAAAGCTTCCTGCACACATGCCGAATATAAAAATTATTATTTCAATGAAGTGATTAAACATAAAATTTCAAATTATCTGTTAAATCAAGATGATGGTCTCGTAAAAAGTCGAAAAACCACTTTTTACGAAACGTGTTAAGTGTTAGGTGTTAAGTGTTAAGAGCTTGATATGACAATTAAATGTTTTATCTTAACACCTAACACCTAACACTTGATGAATTCAACTTTTTATAAATTCATCAAATATAGATGTGTTTAATATAAAAATCAAGCCTGATAAGCTGATAAAAACATACTTTTGCGAATCATTATGAATAATTAAGACAGCGGGTTGGCAAATGGGCTTTGACAAAACTGTCAATAGTGATATTGTCAAAGACAAATTAAGCCTTATAATAATATGTTTGCAGCCGTTCACGGCTTGAAACTTGAAATCGGAAAGTAGAAATTAGGGAGAGTGGAACAAAAAACGTTTAGTGAACGCTTACACATGTTTAATCTACTGAAACTATAAAAGAACAAAACTGGAGACACAATGGCGGAAACTGATAAAAATGACCTGATTAGCATTATTGAAAAAAATGAGAATAATACTGATATCCCAAGTATTCTTCCCTTAATGCCTGTGCGGGATGTTGTGATTTTTACCGACATGCTTCTTCCGCTTTTTGTCGGACGTGAAAAATCTGTTCGCGCAGTGGAAGCGGCTGTAACAAAGGACAGCTATATAATGTTAGCCACCCAAAAGGATTCAGGCCTTGAAAATCCCGGGGCTGATGAAATATACAGAGTCGGAACCATAGGCAGGATTCTGCGTATGTTAAAGCTTCCTGATGGCAGTGTTAAGGCCCTTGTGCAGGGTATTGTTAAGGCAAGAATACTTAAATATGTACGGAAGAGAGCGTTTTACATTGTAAAGATTGAAACTATTTTTGAAAACCCTGTTAAAAAGGTCGATATTGAAATCGAGGCAATAATGCGGAGTGTGAGGGAGTATTCCGAGAAAATTCTGGCTCTTCGGGGGGAATTGACCGGAGAGGTAGGCAGTATTTTAGAAAACATTAACGATCCCGGCAAATTAGCCGATCTCGTAGCTTCGAATCTTAAACTGAAGCTCAACGAATCCCAGGCCTTGCTTGAGTCTGTCGATCCTGTAAAGCGACTAAAAAAGGTTAATGATATGCTTTGTCGTGAAGTGGAGCTCTCATCGATACAGGCAAAGATACAGTCCGATGTCAGGGATGAAATATCCAAAACCCAGCGCGACTACTTTCTCAGGGAACAGGTCAGGGCTATCCATAAGGAATTGGGCGAGCAGGATGAAAAAACGCAGGAGATAGCAGATTATAAAAACAGGATAAAACGAGCTAAAATGTCAAAGGAAGCAAATAAAGAGGGGCAAAAGCAGTTGAAGCGTCTGGAACAGATGCATCCTGATTCTGCGGAAGCTTCGGTTGTGAGGACATATCTGGATTGGCTTGTGGATCTGCCGTGGAGTAAAATGACAAAGGAAACCATCAATATTAAGAGCGCAAAAAAAATATTAGACAGGGATCATTATAATCTTAATATTGTGAAGGATCGAATACTGGAATATTTAAGTGTTCGTAAGCTGAACCCCAAGACAAAAGGGTCGATTCTTTGTTTTGTCGGTCCTCCAGGCGTGGGAAAGACATCACTCGGCAGGTCTATTGCGAGCGCTATGAATCGCAAGTTTGTCCGTATTTCTTTGGGCGGTATACGAGATGAAGCAGAAATAAGGGGGCATAGACGCACCTATATCGGAGCTCTGCCCGGCCGAATATTACAGGGCTTGAAACAGTGCGGCACAAACAATCCTGTGTTTATGATGGATGAAATTGACAAGCTTGGGTCCGATTTTCGCGGTGATCCTTCTTCAGCCCTGCTGGAGGCCCTTGATCCGGAACAAAACTTTGAGTTTAGCGACCACTATATAAACCTGCCGTTTGATCTTTCAAAGGTTATGTTTATACTCACGGCCAATTTGACAGATACTATTCCGTCGGCCCTGTTAGACAGGATGGAAGTAATTACACTTTCCGGATATACAGAGGAGGAAAAGAAGGTTATTGCCCGAACTTATCTTTTACCACGCCAGATCAAGGAGAATGGTTTAAAATCGAAAACCACGACCATCAGTGATGGGACATTGCTTCAGTTAATAAATCAATACACATCTGAAGCGGGTTTAAGAAACCTTGAACGGGAGATAGGAAGGATATGCCGCAAAGTGGCCCGTAAAATTGCTGAAGGAGAAAAAGGGCCTTTCCATATTACAAGAAACAATCTGCAAAAGTACATGGGCGTCCCAAAATATTATCCTGAAATGGATCAGGAAGAAAGCCAGATTGGTTTGTCTACAGGACTTGCCTGGACGCAGGCCGGTGGTGAAGTTTTGTATGTTGAGGCATCTTTTATTAAAGGCAAGGGTGAGCTGATCATAACAGGCCAGTTAGGTGATGTTATGCAGGAGTCTGCTCGTGCGGCTGTAAGTTATGCCAGGGCAAATCTTGGTTCATTTGGTGTTGAAGATAACTTCTTTGAAAATACTGACATTCATATACATGTTCCTGCGGGAGCAATTCCTAAGGATGGCCCATCAGCAGGCATTGCAATGGCTACAGCCCTTATTTCTGTCTTGACGAATAAGCCGATTTGTAAAGATGTCGCCATGACAGGTGAGATTACCCTCAGGGGGAGGGTTCTTCCTGTTGGTGGTTTAAAGGAAAAAGCCCTGGGCGCTCTAAGGGCCGGAATCCGGACAATAATCATCCCTGAGAAAAATAAAAAGGACCTGACAGAGATTCCCAGGAATATAAAACGGAAAATCAAATTCATTCCTGTAAAGCGTATGGATGAAGTCTTGACAGTTGCAATGGAAAAAGAAAGAAGTCAGGAGTCAGAAGTCGGAGAACCGTGAACTGTGAACCCTTATAAATAGTTTTTACAAAGTTTGAACATGAAAATACTTGCTGTTGATACGGCTACAAAAAGCTGTAGCGTTGCCATTGTTGACAAAGAATCGTTGCTTGCCGAGCTGAATATATCCAGTAAAGAAACGCATTCAAAACACCTGATGGAGATGATCAATACAGCAATTGGTTTATCCGGCATTACTCTCTCTGATCTTGACGGATTCGCCGTTACAAGAGGGCCTGGAAGTTTTACAGGTTTGCGAATAGGAATAAGCATAATAAAAGGGCTTGCTTTGGCCAACCGCAAACCGGTTATAGGTGTGTCAAGCCTTGATGCTCTTGCAAGGCAGAATTTATTTTCGCCATATCTAATCTGTCCTTTTTTAGATGCGCGTAGAGGGGAAGTCTATTGTTCTCGTTACAGGGTTGACCACGGGATATTGAAAAAGGAGATTGATGAAGATGTCCTTCCGCCTGCCCGGGCAGTCTGTGATATTAATGAGCCGTGCATATTTGCTGGAGATGGAGCTTTAATTTATAAAAAAATTATTACAGACATTATGGGTGATAAGGCGTATTTTGCTTTGCCCTGTCAAAATATTATCCGTGCTTCAACCGTTGCCTGCATCAGCATGGATAGATTTGAAAAAAATGATTTCGATGATATCGGCATGTTTGTGCCACGGTATATCAGAAAATCTTATGCGGAACTTTCTAATCAGCCGGAATTATAAGGAAAAATTAAACCACCCTTTTTTAATTTGATAGTTTATATAAATGATGATATAAATATTTATTTAGGATCTAAACGACTGAACGAAAAAAAAAGGTTTTCGTTCAGACACTATTCAGGTTTTTAGAAATATTTTTTTTGGGAATAACTTTATGAACAAATTTTTCTGGCCGGAACAATCGGCTCAAACGGCATATCCTGTGGCAAAGCCAGGTTATGCTTTTATATTTATTTCAGCCTTTACAACCCTGATATTTGCTCTTTTAGGATTAACTGTTCTAACTATTGCAGGGCTTGCGGTTACATTTTTTATGTGCTATTTTTTTCGAGATCCGGACAGGGTCGTTCCCAATGCGGACGGCGCTGTTGTGTCACCGGCCGACGGCAAGGTCGTTGGCGCGGGCACTGTGGACAAAAATCCTTATTATGAGGGCACATGCCTGAAGATAAGTGTCTTCATGTCGATTTTTAATGTTCATGTAAATCGCATCCCGCATGAAGGCGAAGTAAAAAAGATCAGTTATTATCCGGGTAAGTTTTTTCCCGCGGATTTAAATAAGGCTTCGGTGGATAATGAACGAAATGCGGTTTTTATTGAGACGGAAAAGGGAGAAAAAATATGTGTTGTGCAGATAGCGGGTCTAATCGCCAGGCGTATTATCTGCAATATTAATGAAGGTGATAAGCCGGTACGTGGGCAGCGTTTTGGAATGATATGCTTTGGCTCACGCCTGGATATATATTTGCCTGCCGATACAAAACTCAATGTGAATATTAACGACACTGTAAAGGCAGGGACAACAATTTTGGGATATCTAATATGAAAAGTAAAAGATTTGAAAAAAAGAGTCTTAAGCGCGGAATATTTATTTTGCCGAATATATTTACATCTCTTAATATTTTTTGCGGTTTTTATGCAATTATAGCTTCCATAGACGGCAAATATGTTGCTGCGGCCATAGCTATAATAATTGCAGCTGTCTTTGATACGTTAGATGGCAAGATCGCCAGGGCTACCAAAACATCAAGCAAATTCGGTTTGGAGTACGATTCTCTTGCAGATCTTATATCTTTTGGCCTTGCCCCCGGATTAATGGTGTATTTATGGACTCTCAGACCCCTGGGGAGAATTGGCTGGCTTGCAGCATTCCTTTTTATGACATGCGGAGCCCTTCGCCTGGCGCGTTTCAATACAAAGGCAGGAAGTGTCAGCAGTGATTATTTTGTTGGTCTTCCCATACCGGCCGGAGCCGGCATGGCGGCGACAACTGTTTTATTCTGTCACAGGTTGAATATCGCGGAGAGTGTAAATCCTGTGGTAATTCTTTTAATGCTTTATATCCTTGCCTTTTTAATGGTCAGTACTATAAGATATAAAAGTTTTAAAAAGAGTTCCGAGCCTTTTCAAAAAATCAATTTCAATGTTGCTGTCACCACAATTCTGATAATGATCTTTATTGCCGCCCAGCCGTCTATAACCCTGTTTCTTTTAGGTCTCACCTATGTTATTTCAGGCCCATTCATCACCATACGGCTGCATAAGATTATAAAACAAGAAAAAGCCGAATCCAGCGAAACAGAGAGACACAAGTCGGACACAGTTTAATCAGGAAGTGAAAATCAGAGGTCATAGGCCAGAGTAGGGGCTGGCCTATGTGCCTGCCCAATTCAGAGGCGAGAGTAGTAGGCAGTAGGGAGTAGTCGGAGCAAGGATTTATGATTGTCGACACGCGGCGGAAGCGCTTGCGTTGCGCGTTGAAAAAAATAGAGCACTTCGGTTCCTCAGCATAAACTCAGCGATTCCATAAATTATAAACCAACAATTATAAATCATCAATCCAAAGAGGTTTTGTATTATCATGACAAAAGAATATTCTATTGCGGTAATTCCAGGTGATGGAACAGGCCCTGAGGTTATATCGGAAGGCATTAAGATTCTTGAAACAGTTGCGGACAAGTGCGGTTTTGTTATCAATTTTGCTCATTATAATTTAGGAGGCGAGCATTACCGGGCAACCGGAGAAATCCTGCCTGATAAAGTGCTTGAGTCGCTTGCCCTGTCAGATGCGATATACTTAGGCGCCATAGGCCATCCTGATGTAAAGCCCGGCATTTTAGAAAAAGGCATCCTTTTAAAACTCAGGTTTCACTTTGATCAGTATATTAATTTAAGGCCGGTTAAATTATATGTGGGTGTAAATACACCTTTAAAGAACAAGTTGCCTGAAGATATTGACTTTGTGGTAATACGTGAAAATACAGAAGGCCTTTATGTGGGCGCTGGTGGATGCTTAAAGCGCGGGACTCCTGATGAGGTTGCGATACAGGAATCGATAAATACACGTAAAGGTGTGGAAAGGTGTATCAGGTATGCATTTGAATATTGCAGAAAGCGCAACCAGGCCAAAAAGTTGACCCTTTGCGGAAAGACCAATGTGTTGACCTTTGCATTTGATCTGTGGGAACGCACTTTTAATGAAGTTGCAAAAGAGTACCCGGACATTAAAACAGATTATGCTCACGTCGATGCTGTTTGTATGTGGATGATAAAAAATCCGGAATGGTTCGATGTTATTGTTACAGACAATATGTTCGGAGATATAATAACCGATCTGGCCGCAATGATACAGGGTGGCATGGGAATTGCTGCGGGAGGCAACATTAATCCCGGCGGTGTTTCGATGTTTGAACCAATTGGCGGATCTGCTCCCAAGTATACCGGCAAACAGGTAATTAATCCTATTGCAGCCGTTTTTGCGGCTCAGATTATGTTGGAAACAATCGGTGAAAACAAAGCCGCAGCATTGATAGAGAAGGGCGTGGCAAAGGTCCTGCGTGATGACCTGAAAGATGTTGGGGCAGGAAGGATGGGATATACGACAAAAGAGGTTGGTGATTTAATAAAAGGGTATATCGAGACAGAACAATTTTGATGGCGTCGTAAAAAGTCCCATCTACTGCGTTGCAGTGATTTTTCAGACTCTCAACATACTATATGTATGCCTTCGATCCTGAAAAATCACTACGCCTTGTATATGAAACTTTTTACTTAGCCATCTATAGTTAAATTTTGATAACATTTTAGTTGTTTTAAAATTTGTTATGACTTTTCCGCATCAGCGGTTTAAGGTTTTTTCATCCAGTCGATATCAACAATGCTCGGGAATGTGTCCCAATATTTATGATTTGGCTACTTTCGGGGGAAATGATAAACTTTTTGTGATATAAATCATAAATATTGAGTCACTAAGGGAAGGCTGTGCAAGATGATAAAGATATCTCCTTCCTGAAAAAACCTTAAACCGCTGATGCTTGAGGGCCGTAGCGAATATTTTTCAAAAAGCTAAAATATTACAAAAATTCAATGTTGTATTTTTAAGGGGGGTTTTATGTCAGGGAAGAAATTTAATGTTGCTGTAGCAGGCGCTACAGGCGCTGTCGGGAATCAAATGATAACATGTCTTGAGGAGAGAAATTTTCCGGTAAAGTCAGTTAAATTTCTGGCGTCAAGCCGATCTGCAGGACGCAGGCTCCGTTTTAGAGGGGATTTAGTGGAGGTTGAAGAATTAACCGAAAATTCTTTCAAAGATGTAGATATTGCCCTTTTTTCAGCAGGCGGGGATACAAGTAAAAAGTTTGCTCCTTTTGCGGCAAAAGACGGGTGCGTTGTTGTTGACAATTCAAGCGCATGGCGGATGGATTCAGAGGTTCCGCTGGTTGTTCCGGAAGTGAATCCTCATGCCGTGGCGCAGTATACAAACAAGGGGATTATTGCAAATCCGAATTGCTCAACCATTCAGATGGTTGTTCCTCTTAATCCTATTCACAAAAAATGCGGGATAAAAAGGGTAGTGGTTTCAACCTATCAGGCGGTTTCCGGTACAGGGAAAAAAGCAATCGATGAGCTTTTTGATCAGACCAGGGCCATGATTAATTTCGTTGATTATAAGATAAATGTCTATCCTCACAGAATAGCCTTTAACTGCCTTCCGCATATAGACGTGTTTCTGGATAACGGTTATACAAAAGAAGAGATGAAGATGGTAGACGAAACAAAAAAAATTATGGAAGATTATACAATGGGAATAACAGCCACAACGGTTCGTGTTCCGGTCTATTTCAGTCATTCGGAGTCGATTAATATTGAAACCAGAGAGCATATCTCAGCAGATGAAGTTAAGTCTCTTCTTGAAAATGAGCCGGGCATTAAAGTTGTTGATGATCCAAAAAAGAATATTTATCCTCTTGCTATTGATGCGGCGGGCCAGGATCTGACATTTGTTGGTCGTATCAGGGATGATGAGTCGATTCCAAACGGTATAAACATGTGGGTTGTAGCTGACAACATCAGAAAGGGAGCTGCAACTAATACTGTTCAGATAGCGGAAATTCTGGCAGAGAAATATTTGTAATGGAAAAATTGAGGAATTTTGCGTCTTCCTGAAATATTATTAGAGATTGAAAGTAGAGTTTAAATGGAGAGAATACCTATTACAAGAGATGGTTACGACAGGCTGAAAAAAGAGCTTGAACATCTCCAACAGGTTGAGCGGCCTCAAAATATAAAGGCCATTGAAGAAGCTCGCGCCCATGGAGATCTTAGCGAAAATGCAGAGTTTGAGGCGGCAAAGGACAGGCAGGGATTTATTGAGGGCCGGATAGGTGAATTAGGGTATAAGCTTGCCAATGCCGATATCATCGATCCTGATACACTTCCCAGGGATTATGTTGTATTTGGATGTACGGTTCTGCTTGAAAATATAGACAATGAAGAGAATGTAAAATATCAGCTTGTAGGATCTGATGAATCATGTGTCGAGGAGGGGCGAATATCGGTGTCCTCACCACTTGGCAGAGCGATTGTGGGGAAAAAACCTGGAGATGAAATCAAGCTTCAGACTCCTGGTGGAAAAAGGTTTTACGAGCTGGTGGAGATATTGTAATCAAATTAGCGCACCTTCGGTGCGAACATAAGTGCCTAAAATGAGCTAAAGTATATTAAAGTGTCTAAAGTTAAGGTATTCTGCCTGTTTTATATAAGTCATCAATGCACAGGTGAGCAAACCCTTTCTATTTTTGAGCTATCAATCAGCACTCCGAAGGCGTACCACAACTTTAGGCATTTTAGGCACTTATAACTTTTCAAATGGAGGTTTTACTGTGGCACGCATTACGATAGAAGATTGTCTGGAAAAAGCGCCAAACCGTTTCTTATTATGCAACATGGCTGCAAAACGTGTGAGACAGATCCGTGACGGTTCCGAGTATCTTGTGAGCTCGCCCAAAAATGAAGATATTGTTGTTACTTTGCGGGAAATTGCAGCAGGCAAAATAGTTTTACAAAGAAAACAAGAGAAACAAGAGAAACAAGAGAAGGAAGAGAAGGAAGAGAAGGAAGAGAAGGATTAGTTTAATTTTTTGGCAAAGCAGAACTATGTATATAAAACATTAAACAGGGCTGTAGGCAAAGCCATGCACCGGTATGAGATGATATCTGACAAGGATCGCATAGCAGTGGGGCTTTCAGGAGGGAAAGACAGCCTTGCGCTGATGTGGATTTTAAAGGAGCGTCAATCTCGTGTTCCAATAAATTATGAACTGTTTGCTATTTACATTGATCCCGGGTTTGAGATGGGATTCACTGAACCACTTAAAACCTATTGCACTCAAAACAGGTTTAAACTAATTGTCGAGCATACAGATTATGGGATTATATCGCATAGCTCAGAAAATCGTGAAAATCCCTGTTTTTTATGTTCCAGATTGCGCAGAAAGCGGCTTTTTGAAATAGCGGATGGACTTGGATGCAACAAACTGGCGCTGGGGCATAACAAAGATGACATCATTGAGACACTGTTTTTGAATATGTGTTATGCAGGTGAGATTAGCACTATGGTTCCCTCCCAGTCTTTTTTCCAGGGAAAGCTCACAGTAATAAGACCCCTTGCATTTGCGGATGAGAATATCATAAGCCGTTTTGCCGGTGAAAAGAGATTTCCAGCCTTTGTCAATCCATGCCCTTCGGCAAAAGTATCGAAACGAGAAGAAATAAAAAATCTTTTAGGGCAGCTATACAGCAGCAATAAAAAGATAAAAGGAAATATTTTCAGAGCTATGAGCAATGTGAATACAGACTATTTATTGAAGTAGAGCAACACCTAACACCTAACACCTAACACCTAAATGAAAGATATCCAAAACAAACGCGATTTTCGCAATATACCTGTTGACAAGGTGGGAATAAAAGATCTTCGATATCCCATTACTGTTCTTGACCGGAAGAACGGTTTTCAGCATACTATCGCTTCAATAAACATGTATGTTGATTTGCCTGAGAGATACAAAGGCACGCACATGAGCCGTTTTGTTGAACTGCTCCATTTGTTTCGACCTGAAGTTTCTTTAAAAAAAATTGCAGATATTCTTGAGCAGATGAAGGAGCATTTAAATGCGGCTTCAGCGCATATTGAGATTACTTTTCCTTACTTTATCGAAAAAAACGCTCCTGTAAGTGATTCTCCCGGACTCATGGACTATACGTGCAGGATCATCGGATCGAGCGGTCCTGACGGCAGACTCGACCTGATATCGGAAGTGATAGTTCCTGTTTCTTCTGTATGTCCCTGCTCCAAGGAAATCAGCAAAGAAGGCGCACATAACCAGCGAGGGGAGGTCAGGCTCAGCACAAGATTCAAGAAATTTATATGGATAGAAGATATGATCGATCTGGTGGAAAAGTCTGCATCATGTGAAGTATATTCTGTATTAAAACGTGTTGATGAGAAGTATGTAACTGAACATGGGTTTTCAAACCCTAAGTTTGTTGAGGACATTGTTCGGGATGTTGCTGAAAAGCTGAAAAAAGACGAAAATGTTACCTGGTTTTCTGTAAGCGCTGAAAACTTTGAGTCGATCCACAACCATAATGCCTATGCCTTTATTACAAGTAAAAAGTGTTAAGTGTTAGGGCAACCGCACGTTTTTAATCAACAATCCCGCGAACATTCTTCATGATATTTTGCATTGATTTGCCCGGCGAGTTTAGAATTACTACAAAACGATATAATTCCCCTTTTTTATTTTCGATATAGCCTGTCCTTGTATTTATGCCCCTTAATGTTCCTGTCTTGAAATATTCACTGTTTGAATGACGCATTATATTGCGATATGGCTCGAATTCTTCTATGATTTTATACAGGTTGTTAACGGATATCCTGTTTTCTCTGGATATCCCCGAGCCTTCAACAAAGCGGATGTTGTCTATATTAAGCACGTTCTTTGCGTAGGTTAAGGCTGCGAGGACGCCTTTGTCCAGCGTTCCGGGATGACCGAAAACCTTTGCTCCGGTTGCAATGAGGATCTGGTTCGCCATAAAATTATTTGAATGCTCAAGTAGTTTTGATATTATTTGTTTTAAAGTAAATCGTGAAGTATAGCGATAAATTAGTTTGTCTTTCCGAATCTTTCCAGTTCTTATCCTTCCTTTTATTTTAATTCCTTCCTTGTCTAAAAAAAAATGAAAAAGATGCCCGGCATAAAGTGTCATTTTGTTTTCAGCATGAGTAAACACTATTCTTCCTTTGTCGAGACCGGCCTGTTTAATACTTTTTAAAGCCATCGGCAAAAGAGGTGTCTGGGATTCGGCGCTGATAAAGGAGCCGTCTTTAATCCGTTTGAAATAAACAGTGTTGAAATTGACACACAGGGCTCCATTTGGCGCATCATATGGCTCCAATGATTCTGTTTTTCCGGGAACTATTATCTTTTTTATGAAATATGAGTTATCTAAAACAAGATCGTTGATTTTTAGTCCACCGATAGAATGGCTTATAGCTTTAGATATTTCCGATAAACTTTCTGATGTCAAAAGCGGATCACCATAGCCCTTTATTTTAAGATTTGTCTTTGCATCCATATAGAATTCAGTTGTGAATCTGTAATCAGGGCCGAGATAATGTAACGCCACAAGAGACGTCAGTATTTTTAGAATAGAAGCAGGGATCAGCGGTTTTTCAGCATTTTTGGAGAATATTATTCTGCCTTGATGGTCTGTAACCAACACAGCATCGTCATGTCCGATATTGTTCTGCAGGTTGAGAAACGCTTTGCTGGTGGAGTGTCTGGCCTGGTGACTGTCGTTACCACAAAATTTTTCAGCATGTAAATTTTTTGTTTGCCAGGAAAGCATAAGACTTAATAACAGCAGTAGAGATAAGAATTTATGGTTAACATCAGGCATTTTGATCACTCAACATTTATTGGTTTTGTAAAAAGCGCTTTTTACGAAGCCGTTACTATTATTTGACAAAACAGTAAAGCAACTATAGATTTAATACTAATTATTCTATATAAAATTTCATGAGGTGTCTATGGATATTTATTTTAATAAACTCCCGGCAATGTTTTCAGTAGAGCTGACGCAGAGATTGGACAAAAGGGGGCGTTTTGAGATTGGCTCTAATTGTATTAATTGGTTAAATGCAAAACAGGAGGCTATGACGTTATGAAGAAGATGCTTTTATTGCTGTTAGTTGGTCTGTTTCTTTCAGGTTGCGGGACATTGGCAAAAGAATCTGAATTATGGGAGCATGACACAATGTATAAAAATTGGGATCATTTCAAGTTCAGTTATTATGGATATAAAAACCCATCGGATGAATCATGCAAAAAAACACAGGAACAGGGATGGTGGGGTATAGAGGTGCATAAGCGCTAAGTTGTTTTTGCCCGGTGAAAAAAATGAACATCGAACGTCCAATATCGAATATGGCATAAATGCAACCTGTGAACTGTTATGAGATAATTATGAAATACAAGTGGCTGGCAATTATTTTGCCGGCAGTCATATTTCTTTCCTTTTCTGCCGATGCGCAATCTGTTGTTAGAAAGACTACAGATCAACTGGGACGATCCGTTACCCTGTCTGATAATCCTCAGCGGATTGTATCTCTTGCGCCGAGTATCACGGAAATCATCTATGAACTGGGGCAGGAACACCGTTTGGCGGGTGTAACGAGGTTCAGCGATTTTCCTCCTGAGGCTGCAAAGCTTCCAAGAGTTGGTTCATACGTGCAGCTCGATCTGGAAAGGATAATTGCATTAAAACCGGATCTTTGTCTCGCTACAAAGGATGGCAACCCAAGGACGGTTGTTGAAAGGCTGGAGTCTCTTCAAATACCTGTATATGTAGTGGATCCCAGGTGTCTTGATTCTGTTATGAAAACAGTTGTTGAGATCGGCGCTCTCCTGAATGCCGGCAACAAGGCGAAAAGCCTGGTGCAAAACATGCGTTTCCGGATTCAGCGGGTGAGGTTTCTGGTGGCAAAAGCCCCAAACAGGCCGCGGGTTTTTTATCAGGTCGGGATTTTTCCCATTGTTTCAACAGGGTCGAATACATTTATTCATGAACTTATTTTGTTAGCCGGAGGGGAGAATCTCGCGCAAGGATCTACTTCATATCCAAGGTTTAGCCGGGAGCAGGTTCTGGCCCTTTCTCCTGAGGTTTTTATCATCAGTTCCATGGCAAGGGGCGAAGTGGTTGAGCGTGTGAAAAAGGAGTGGAGCTGCTGGACAGACATTCCCGCTATTCGAAACCAGCGAATTTTTCTGGTGGATTCAAGCCTTTTTGACCGTCCCACTTCCCGCCTTTTAGACGGCCTTGAACTTCTTGTCAGGCTGATACATCCGGAACTGTTTGAGCCGGAACTGTTTAAGGACGAACAGTGAATCTTAAAACTCCATTTGTCCTGAAACGTATCGCGTGGGTTTCTTCCCTGTTTTTACTTCTCCTTTTAATGACCATGCTTGTTGGAATTTCCATGGGGTCGACAGGAAGCGGGGTAAGGGCGATATTGCAATCTCTGTTCGGAGAAGGAGAGACAGGCTCGATGCTGGGTACTATTGTCTGGCAAATTCGTTTCCCCCGTGTACTTCTCGCAGCCCTGGTCGGAGCAACCCTTTCCCTCGGAGGTCTTGTTTTTCAGGCGCTTCTTCGAAACCCGCTTGCAGAACCGTATATTCTTGGTATTTCAGGCGGCTCTGCTATTGGCGCCATTATCGGCATATTAGCAGGGTTGTCCCGTTTTCCCGGAGTCAGCTTTACCGCCTTTCTTGGAAGTATTGCCACGCTGCTTTTGCTTCTTATAATGTCATCAGGACAATCTGTTCTTAAAAAAAATACACTGCTTCTTTCCGGTGTAATGGTAAATGCATTCTGCGGCGCTATCATAATGTTTCTTGTTTCCATGACGCAGGATTCCAGGCTTCATAATATTATTTTCTGGCTCATGGGAGATCTTTCCATGAGTGATATCGGTCAAGTCGGAATACTCGCGGCAACACTTTTGCCATGTTTTATAATTCTTTTCCGGTATTCACACTCTATGAATCTTCTCCTCATGGGGAATGAAATGGCCCAGACCATGGGCGTAAACATAAAGAGAGTAACCACGATCCTTCTTGTAACAACATCATTTATGGTTAGCTCAACCGTATGTCATTGCGGTCTGATAGGTTTTGTCGGCCTGGTTATGCCGCATCTTTTGCGGCTTATCCTCGGCCCTGATCATCGTGTCCTTGTTCCGGCCTGCATTCTGGGCGGCGGGGCGTATATGGTTATATGTGATCTGCTGGCAAGGACTCTTCCTCAACATGGGGAGATGCCTGCCGGTGTGATAACAGCCATGATCGGAGCGCCGTTGTTTATTTATCTTTTAAAAAGATCAAAGCGATGAAAAAAGCGGTTGAGATAAAAAATTTAAGTTTTTCATACACCGACAATGAGGTTTTGAAAAACATTTGTTTTTCGATTTCTGAAGGCGAATTTTTTATCATAATCGGCCCAAACGGGTCAGGCAAGACAACCTTGATGAAAATAATTGCGGGACTTTTGAAGCCAAAACAGGGCAAACTGAAAATATTTGATTGCCCTTTAAAAAACTATACCCGAAAGGATCTGGCAAAAACAATTGCCCTTGTTCCGCAGATGACGCTGATTGATTTTCCGTTTACTGTCACAGAGCTTGTTCTGATGGGGCGTTCTCCTCATCTAAGTACGCTTGGATTTGAGCAGGAAAAGGATCTGGAAATTGCCCAAAATGCAATGACCCTTACCGGGGTTGAACATCTTGCGCATAGACCATTAGACCGGTTGAGCGGAGGCGAGCGCCAGCGTGTTTTTATCGCCAGGGCTATATGCCAGGAACCGAAAATCATACTTCTTGATGAACCGACCGCTTCACTGGATCTTGCGCACCAGGTAAAAGTAATGGATTTGATGGAAAAGCTGAAAGAAGAAATAGGATTTACCGTTATTGTGGTATCACACGATGTAAATCTTGCGGCAATGTATTCGGATCGACTTCTCCTGCTCAAAGCCGGAGAAATTGTTGAGCTGGGTCAGCCAGACAGTGTGCTGACTTTTCAGGCGCTGGAACAGGTTTATAATTGCACGCTGTTAGTGGATCAAAGCCCTATTGGCGGGTTCCCGCGCGTTACTCTGGTTCCGCGAAAGTACAACAGACATGACTAACTTTATATCGGCAATACAATTTATAACGATCCTGCCTGCTGGAAAGCCGGGAGCGTTTGAGCCCAAAGGGATGATACAGTTTTTCCCGGTTGTGGGTATTATCATCGGCTTGCTTGTTTCAGCCTTTGACATCGCAGTCCTGCAATTATGGTCAAAGCCTGTTGCTTCAGCGCTTGATGTGATATTTCTTGCAATCATTACCGGCGCATTTCATCTCGACGGTCTGGCAGACACAGCAGACGGCCTTCTCGGGCACAGGCCCAGAGAAGATGCTCTTGTCATCATGAAGGACAGCAGAATCGGCGTGATGGGGCTTGTAGCCGTTATTTGTATATTGGCGATCAAATGGGGAGGCATCGCGAGTCTGGATGTTCACAGGAGCCTGTTGCTTGTTATTATTCCTGCTTACGCAAGGGGAAGTATTTTATTCGGCATAAAGTTTCTTAAGTACGGCAGGCCTGAAGGCGGAACCGGCCATGATCTTTTTAGCGCTCCATTAAAAATCAGCGCATTTTGGGGATTGCTGATACCTGTGGCCCTTTCCTTTTTTTTAGGATGGAGAGGAGTCCTGTTAAACCTGAGTTTCATCATCATAACAGCGGTTATCCTGCTTTATTACAAAAAAAGGATCGCGTGCATTACAGGCGACATGTTAGGAGCGATGACCGAAGTTATTGAATCAATGCTTTTTTTAATGGTTTCGATAACCATCTCCTTTTCATAACTATTTGGCCAATCAACTTTGAACAATATGTATCCATCTCTCTCTAAATCATACAAAGGTTTATATCCGTTCAGGCTGGGAACCACGTCGTTTATATATCCTGATCATTATATCCCTAATGTTAAAATGCTTGGCCCCTATCTCGATGAAATCGAACTTCTATTGTTTGAAAGCGCTCAGGACAACCTTCCTTCAAAGCACGAGATAAAAGAACTCTCCATGCTTGCAAAGGAATTTGATATTACATACGATATTCATCTGCCTCTTGATATTTATCTCGGAGATAAAAATCCAACAATCCGGCGTAGCGCGATTGATACTATTAAACAGGTCGTCGATCTTACCCTTCCTCTTGCCCCGTCCATCTTTACTCTCCATTTTTCGTATGATGAGGCGTATGATGAGGGTTCCAGCGATAAAGATATTGTAAAAAAATGGCAGGAACGTATTTATGAGAGCATGGAACTGTTGCTTTCAACCGGAATAGAAAGCAGATCAATAGCGATTGAAAATCTGATGTATCCTTTTGAATGGGCAGAAGAGATTGTATCTTCTTTAAACCTGTCAGTATGTATTGATACAGGCCACCTTATTCTGATGAATAGAGATATTATCGAGACTTTTAATAAATACCATGACAGAACATCGATCATACATATTCACGGAGTTGAAGATAACCTCGATCATTTATCGCTTGATAAATTGACAGACAATAAAATATCAGATATCATGGAAATATTGAAAACATTTGCCGGAACAGCAATAATAGAAGTATTTTCATACGACAACTTGCAAGCCTCACTAAAATACATGGAAAACAGCCTGTCATCCCTTGCCCGCAGACAAAAATAAACGTCATTTCATTAATTATTTGCCAAAATGTAATTCTGCCCACAGTATTTATTCCGCTTCTGAAAAACGTCTGCCAGAAGGTCATTCGCAAGGATATACCGATGGTTTCAAATCTCAGATTTGAGGATATTGAAAACATCGAGAAGACGATGTTCTTTATCGGAAAATCAGAGGTCGATGGAATCAACTTCTCATCGATTTCAAAAAATCTTGGAATTACGAAATATAAGGCGGAATTATTTGTCAAGCTGCTCTCCCAGGCTTTTATATTAAATCCAATATATCCTAAAGGCGCCAACGTGCTCAAGGAACCAAAAGTATTGATGTTCCTTCCATTTCGCCTCCTGTACAGAGAGTTTCAGCACCTTCACAAACCGTTGTCAGATTATCTCACATCTCTCGATATCCATACAACTTTTCCGATGATGCGAACGCTGTTCATCTCATACTGACTCAAATAAACGGGTTCATAATCTTTATTGTCGCTCATAAGAACCAGTTTGCCCGGATGCTTCTCTATTCTTTTAACCATGATTGTATCGTCAATACCCACGGCATATATTGATCCTGCCAGTATATCCTTTCCGGATGTATCAATCAGGACTGTATCTCCATCTTTTAGCGCAGGCTCCATGCTGTTTCCATAGATATCGATAAGGATCATATGTGAAGGCGATCCTTTACGCTTGAGCCAGTCGGCCCTGAACATCCAGTAATCACTGATATTTTCATCAACTTCAAAAGATCCGTCACCAGCGCAAAGCCTGGCTTTTACATGGGGGGCGCTCTTATATTCAGGAACAACAACGCTGCCATTCCTTTCCGCGATAAACATTTTTCCCTTGCCGGTCTCAATCCAGTCAGGGTTTATGCCATATTTCCTGTAAAGGTCCAGGATCCACCTGTCAGGAACAGTTCCCTTCTTTTTGGCCTGCGTAATTCCGGCCCTGTTGATCCCAAGGAGTATTGCAAGCCTGTTCTGAGACGATATTTTAAGGGCTTCAAAAACACGCCTGATAAATATATCAAATTTCATGATTATCTTCCTCTTAATTCCCCCTGCTCGACCATATCCAGTGGACTTTTAACTCCCATGCCGCCTTTAGATCTTTTGGCCCTTTCCATACTCCCGAAGTCACCCAGTTCTCTATTCAATACCTGTTTATAAAGAAAAACAATGGCATTGAGGGCCTGATTCTGGGTGCTCGCAGCAACATTTCTCTTTACGGCAAGGTATGATATATACTTTGAAATCTCACTCTCCCCCATATCTTTGGGGTGTTTTTTTCCATGGAACAGTATAAATCTTTTGATCCAATCTGTATATGCCTGTTCTGTACGGATTGAATAATGCTTTTTTCTTATAACGTTACGTACCTGATCTAATAGTTTCATCTTTGGTTCCTTTTATCACTATCAATAAACTTTGATGAACTTGTAAAAAGTCGGAAAATTCCCCTTTCCGTCATTCCGGCGAAAGCCGGGCACGTAGTGAAGCATTTTGCGCTATCCAGTTATATAAAATGTTTACATATTTTCTGGACAACGGTTTTCACCGAAGTGAGACTTTTTACGACGCCATCAACTTTAAATAATTGACAACCTATTAGTAATATGGGAAATTATTTCAGTTCTATTTATGAAACATCTGTCATGTTGTTTTTAATTAACATACAAAATATTTAATGCAACACTTTTTTATACTTTTATGCGCATTTTCAATCTCAATATACACCTTGAGCGTATTGTATTTATTGTAATATCATAATGTTAGATAAATTATAAAAAAAGTGATAGACGGCAAAACAGCCGCGTATTAGAAATAGGCGGCTGTTTAGCCGTATTTCACATTTCAATATAAAACAAAGATGAATACTAACACGCTGTATTGTTTATATTCTTTAACTTTGTAGCGGCGAATAGCCGTAATTAACTACGGCTATTAGGCCGTTTAATCTATGTTATACGAGAGATAAATTATGACTGATTATGAAAAGTATAGTTTACTTGTTGGAATCCTTGGATCTTCCGTAACTTTTATGGCAGTAATAGTTGCCTTATGGGGCGAACGTATACGCCAGTGGTGGACTAAACCGAAGCTAAAAATATCTCTCGCCGATCCTCAAGGATCATTTACCACCCGAGGCGATGGGAAAAAAGCAAGATACTATAGTCTTGATGTTATAAACGAACGACAGTCGTCTCCTGCAAAGAATGTCAGAGTACTTCTTATAGAGATTATCAAGCAAGGCCCAGATGGAAACTGGAGGCCTATCGTTTTCAGTGGCCCAGTTCACGTTACATGGAAATGGCCAAACATCACTCCCGCATATACAACAATCGGACCTGATGAAATGTCGACTTTCGGTTTCGTTGTTGAGGATGCAAAACGTTTTGCTCTCCAGCTATACTGGTGCCCAAATAATTTAGATCCCACTTTCCCACCAAACGAACCAATTCGTATGAGATTCAAAGCGGTCTCTGATTCGGCAGAGTCCAATACTCTTACTGTTCAGGTTGCATGGGATGGTATGTGGAATGAGGGTAGTAAAGAAATGCAGCAACACCTAATTGTAATAGTCATTCAATGAAATCGTATAACAAGTCGCTGGTAAAAAAAAATGGGGTCACCCATTAAAGGGCCTGTCAAGAAAAAAAACACCTCTCCCTTAAAAAAAATACATCCTTTTTTGCTTGTCCTCTTACTTTCGCCACAGCACAGCCTCGCTTTATCACCTTTTTTCGCACCCGTTTATTTCTTTTCATAGGTTAGCAGTCAGCCCAAGCTGATCCGCACCAGTCACCCATCAGGTTCAAGGCAATTGTATTTTAAGCGCAATGCTTAAAGCACGGCCCATTACCGGTTCACTGCCGCACCCAAACTGATTAACGAAAAAGCATCTCTTCATTAAAGGGCACACAATCACGCATGATGTAATAGGATGCCCTGCAAATCTTATTGGCTAATGCTTTAATTGCAACTATACCGTTTCTTTAGGCTTTTTTACGTTGATAAAAACTATGTGCTTTTACACTATGCCTGATCGCAAAGTTCGCTGCTTCTACATATGCCCAGGATAAATATTTATTTCCGTTCTTTTTGTTGTTCTCTCCTTTTTTCTTGCCATTAGAAAGTCTCTCGCTTTTCACACACCGGCAATATGAAGAATAGTTTCCAACTTCAGCAAAACGGTTTATGTCTCCTACTTCCAGCATTATGGTAAGTCCTAAAATATTCCCAATCCCCGTGATCGTCAGCAGCATCTTAAATTCTTTTCTAAGCTTTACCTGGGATTTTACTTGTTTTTCAATATCCTTAACTATTTTCTTTAAAAACTGAATGGTCGCTGTATTATTTTGGGCCATAAAGACCAGATTGGAAGAATCAAACATTCCTTCAACTTCTTCTTCTTTAAGCTTCTTTATCGCATTGCCGGACATCTTTAATCCAATATTCCTTGTTATCATGCTTTGAAGACTTAAAATGTGGGATGTGCTGTGCTGAACAAACAAAAGCCTTCTGCGCAGCAAATCCCTTACAGGACGTTCCTCTTTTGGATATATATAACCTTCGGGCAAAATATCCAAACGCTTCAAGTGGGCCAGCCAGAACGCGTCCCATTTGTCATCTGTATGTTTCAGACCTTCGTATTGCTTAATCGCTGCCGGATTAGCTAAATGCAATTTGTATCCATGCTCCTGCAAACCGTCTACCAGCCAGTACCAGTTGTATGTTGATTCTACGACTACACCTTTCAGTGTATCCTTAAACGGTTCCAGCGCCATCAAAACTCTGTCCAGTTCGTTTGGTATCCGTTTCCCATAAAGTCTCTGATTTTGCTCATTGATAATACCGATGTAATTATTACTTGAATGTAAATCGATTCCAGCGTATGTTTCCATATGACACCTCCTAAAACCATAAAATTAATGTTACGTACTTACGTACTGGTACCCTTAGCACCTTTTGCTAAGGGTTAGGGAGGTGTCATTTCATTTTAAACTCGTCAGGCTGTAGTGACATTTAGCGAAGCGTTCCGTAGGAAAATGTCACGCTTGACGAGTATGCCTCGTGCACCTACAAAGTAAAGCACTTGGCGATGATTTTGCTCCAGCTCAACACTAAGCCCTTTATATGATTATCAAGTCTACGTTTGACCCTTGTTGTTAATTAGTCAAGATTCAAGTGGGCATAGAAGCTTAAGAATAAAGATAAAAAATCAGAAGCCCTATTGAAATAAGAGAAAATAGATTGCTCATGGGTCAAACGTAGACTTGATCCCATTTCTTTTTCTACCAAATTTCTACTTTCCAATTTCAAGTTTCAAGCCGTGAACGGCTTCTGATTACACTTCGTCCTTAAAACTTGGACAGGTATGTTTATCAATAATATGTGGTTTTATATCAAGGACAGGGGTTCCATTTAACATGTCTATCCCCTTGACACGAATTACATTACCCTTAATGTCAAGAACCTCCAGAACCGACATCCCGATGGGATTTGGTCTCTTTGGCGAGCATGTGCTGAAAACACCCATAATTCCATTTCTGTGGGGTGGGCTTTGCCTGAGATATCGCGAAACAAACTCAGGACTCTTATGAAAATAGAAAATTACGACAATGCGCCGGCCTGCTTTGATGTCTTTGAGCCCCCCTATATATTCCTCATCGATTACCAGCGTTCCTTCAACATCGGAAACAGACCAGTGTCGGGGGACCTTTTCATGATCGTGATATACAAAACCTATGGGCCTCATTTCAATAATCATAACAAGCACCTTTTTTTTGACAGCTTAACAGGATACTCAAAATTGATGAACTCGTAAAAAGTCGTCACTCCGGTGAAAACCGGAGTCCAGATGATCTGCAACTACTTGAAAAAACTGGATTCCGGCTTTCGCCGGAATGACGATTAAGGGGTGTGTTTGACTTTTTACGGATTTATCAAGATTAAAACATCAAACTGATACCTCAATTAAGCAAAAAACTCAATTAACAGTTGGGCATCCTTCATTTTGTCGCGATTTTATATAATTTTGCCACAGACTCAATATGATATGTGTGTGGAAACATATCAACAGGCTGTATCTCCAGCAGTTTGTAACTGTCTTTCATAAGGCCGAGATCCCTTGCCATGGTGGCAGGGTTGCAGGATACATATACTATTTTTCCCGGAGCCATTTCAATTACCTGCTTTACTACATCCTTATGCATACCCATCCTGGGCGGATCTATTATCATGACATCCGGTCGTGAAGTAATTTGTGAAAAACATTCCTTTATATCACCGGTAATAAAGCTGCAATTTGAAATGCCGTTTTTACGGCAGTTATTTTCGGCATCAACCACGGCGCTTTCAACCATTTCTATGCCTGTTATTTCTCCGGCGGAATCTGCAAGATAAATAGCTATCGCCCCTGTCCCGCTATAAAGATCTACAACGGTCTCGCTGCCTGTAAGACCGGCATAATCTTTTACTGTACGGTAAAGCTGCTCCGCGCTCCGGGTGTTTGTCTGAAAAAAAGAGTTTGCCGATATTTCAAACTCAACATGACCGATCTTATCCTTTATGCAGGGATCGCCGGCAAGAAGTATCTCATATTCTCCGACGGCAATACCGGCCTTTCGCGTATTAATATTATTTATCACGGAGACTATTTCCGGATATCTGCTTATCAAAAGATCGGCCAGAGGCTGGACTTTTGCCGGTTTTTCTGCAGCGGTTATGATGTTTACCATCCACTGATCATAAGCAACAGAATGTCTCAGCATAAGAAAACGCCAGAATCCTGTATGGCTGCGAAGCCCGTAAACAGGCATATCGGAATTCTTTATAAAACTTCTGACATCGTCGAGTATATAATTCCCTATTTCCGGCTGGAGCAGACATTTTCTGGTATCAAGGACTTTGTAAAAAGTCCCCGGAGCATGAAGGCCGATGGCAAAACCTGTATCAACATCTTCTTTCCCCATCTCATCAGGCAAAAGCCATCTTCTGTCTGAGCAGGAAAATTCCATCTTGTTCCTGTATCCGAAAATCAGACTGGAAGGAATGACCGGATGAACCGTGATCCCGCTTATAAGCCCTATGTGTTCAATCGAATCAACAACATGCTGCTGTTTGTACTCAAGCTGTTTTTCATAAGCTAAAAACTGCCATTTACACCCGCCACAATATCCGCTGTACATACAGGCGGAATCTATTCTGAATGGTGATGGTTCAATTATTTCGATCACACGGGCTTCGGCATAGCTTTTTTTCTTCTTGATTATCCTGACGCTTACAAGGTCTAAAGGCATTGCCCTGTCAACAAAAACAGCAAAACCGTCTACCCGCGCAACCCCCTTGCCGCCATACGCCATATCAGTAATTCTAAGTTCCAGCAATTCACCTTTTTTCATTTTCATTATCAACCTTCATTATACAAAAAATTTACCACGGAGATCACAGGCAAAATGCGCCGTATTTCCGCTTTTGCTAACAGTCTTCAGCCTTTAGCCTATCTACCTGAGTTACAAAGCTCCATCTTCAACAGATCAAGCGCTTTCATGGCAAATATCTTCTTGTTCATTGACCTGTTGCCGGATGTAAGATTAAATTTATACCCTTTTACAGCATCAGGTGTGGCAAGCCCTATACATACTGTTCCAACAGGTTTTTCATCTGTTCCCCCACCCGGCCCTGCGATACCGGTTGTCGCAAGGCCATAAGCTGCTCCGGAAACACGCCGCGCGCCTTCCGCCATCTCTTTTGCGGTCTCTTCATGCACTGCTCCGTATCGTTTCAGTGTTTCTGGCAATACACCCAACACCTTTATTTTTGCATCGTTTGAATATGTAACGCCTGAAAATAAAAAATAGTCCGAGCTTCCGGCTACGTTTGTAATCCAATGTGATAAAAGGCCGCCGGTACAGCTTTCCGCAACCGCTAAACTCGCCTTTTTACGTCGAAGAAGACCTCCCACCACAGCTTCCATGGATTCGCCGTCAACAGAAAATACATTATCCCCGATCTTGCTCAAAACCCATTCAGAAGCCTTTATCAAAAGCTCATTGCATATATTTTTATCTTTCCCTCGCGCGTAAAGCTTCACATGAATCTCCGGAAAAATTGCTCGAAATCCCGGTTTAATCCCAGGAAATTTTTCTGTTAAAGCAGCAAGCCGATGGTTTATATCCACCTCTGTCAGCCCGAATATTGAGATATTTCTGATAAAAGAAAATTCTCTTTCATTACCACAAAGGCTCTCAACCCGGGGCAATACAGAGTCTGCAAACATCCTGCGCATTTCAAAAGGAACGCCCGGCAAAAAGAAAAAATTACACCTGCCGATTTTTAACTGAAAACCCGGCGCTGTTCCAACAGGGTTGCAGAGACACTCAGCGCCCTCAGGCAGCATGGCCTGTTTCCTGTCAATGTCGGTCATGGAGCGGTTTCGGGTCTTGGAAAAAACCTCAATGCTGGATTGGGCTATGTCGCTGACAACCAGTCCAACACCTGCCGCCTTAGCAGCCGCCTCTGCTGTAAGATCATCAGTCGTGGGACCAAGCCCGCCTGTTACCACTGCAATATCAGCGCGGCGCCCTGTTTCTTTCAGCATGGAAACAATAGTATCAATATCATCACAAACAGAATTGTGCCTGACAACCTGTATCCCTTCTGCTTCCAGCCTCTGTGCAATATGTGACGAGTTGCTGTCAACAACAACGCCGGAACAGATTTCATCTCCGGTAATTATTATTTCTGCTATCATTTGATAATTATTCCTGAATGTTGTATCTTTAAAAAATTCGTAAAAAACTCGAATTCATCAGGTGTTAAGATAAAATACCTGACACCTAACACCTAACACTTAACACCTTATGACACTTATACAATATTATGACAAGAACGACAGGCTGAAAATTATCTTAGCTGTTCTAAGCGGTCTGCTGCTCACAGGATCCTTTCCAAAGGTCGGCATCTCCTGGTTTGCGTGGTTTGCCCTTGTTCCACTGCTTATCTCCTTAAGAAATCTTCCCATACAAAAAAGTTTTTTCCTGGGGTTTTTAACAGGGCTCTCCCATTACATTAGTCTATTATACTGGCTCCCATATACCATGAAAACATACGGTCACCTTCCTTTTTTACTGTGCGTGATCATACTTATCCTTTTGTCCTCCTTCCTTGCTGTCTATATGGCAGGCTTTTCAGCCGCGCTGTCAAAGCTCTGCTCAAAACCCGGCATGTCCCTTATTCTAACGCCTGCCATATGGGTATCATTTGAATATACGCGCACACTTTTTTTCTTTGGATTTCCCTGGGAACTAATCGGATATTCCCAATATAAAAATTTACACCTGATTCAGATTGCAGATATATTCGGTGTTTATGGTGTTTCCTTTTTAATTGTTCTGTCAAATTCGGCAATTTACCTAATATTCCTTAGCATAATCGATACGCGCCGGCAAAAAAAGGCTGTAACAAAAAGGCTTGCAGCAGCCGCAATATCTGTTTTTGCTCTGACATTTATTCTTGTCTGGTTTTATGGAAAATGGAGTATTCAATCAGTTGACAAGCTGATATATGCCGCCCCATCTATAAAGGCCGCAATTGTGCAAGGTAATATAGACCAGTCAATAAAATGGGACCCTGCATTTCAAACTAAATCCGTAAATAAATATATTGAGCTTTCTCTTCTATCAAAAAAAGATAATCCTGACCTTATAATATGGCCTGAAACCGCCACACCTTTTTATTTTCTCAATAATATCATGCTGTCAAATATAGTTCAAAAGGGAATTAAAGATGCAGGCTCGGATTTTCTGATAGGCAGCCCTTCCTTTGTCCATAAAAAAGAGTCTGTTGAATATTACAACAGCGCATATCTGATAACGCGGGATGGAAAGGTGCGCGGCAAATATGACAAGGTGCATCTTGTTCCTTTCGGAGAATATGTTCCTTTTAATAACTGGCTGCCCTTTATCGGCAAATTTGTGGAAGGGGTGGGCGATTTTAAACCCGGCGCCAGGGGAAAAACCATAACCTGGTCTGATTACAAATTAGGCTTGCAGATCTGTTATGAAATAATATTCCCCTGTCTTTCCAGAGACATGGTAAAAAACGATGCGGCATTACTGATAAATATCACAAATGATGCCTGGTTTGGCAAAACCGCTGCCCCCTACCAGCATTTTTCCATGGCAATATTCAGGGCAGTAGAAAACAAACGCTCTTTAATCAGATCCGCCAATACCGGTATAAGCGGATTTATTGACCCGTCGGGCAGGATTCTTGGGAAAACCGATCTTTTTGTCGAAGCAACAATGACCCGCTGCGTGCCTGTAATTCAAATTACAACTCTATATACCCGTTTTGGAGATATGTTTGCCATAATTTGTATGGTTGCAACTATTGTTTGTTTTGTGTTAAAATATAATTATAACATAAAATAAGGGATTAAGGGATTAAAATCAATAGGATACCCTCAATTCCTGAACCCTTGAACCATTGAACCATTGAACCATTGAAAAGATGAACGTCGAACATCGAACGTCCAACATCGAATTTTGAATGATGATGTCGCTTTGCTCCTCAATTTGGTATAAAAACGATTTTTCCTTCATTCAAAATTCAAAACTTAAAATTATACTGAACCCTGAACCCCTGAACATGGAGGTAATAATATGTCTATAGAACTTAATCAGACCATTAATGAACTTTTCCTGAAATTAGAACAATTGAAAGGTTGTCTTTGACCTTGCCGGAAAAGAAAAAAGATTAAAGGAAATCGAACAATTAATCGCAAAAAAAGGATTCTGGGACAAACCTGAAGAAACGAGGGATATATTAAAAGAACGTAGTTTAATTTCCGGAAAAATTAAAATCTGGAAAGATATCTATAATGATTTAGAAGAAAGTAAAATACTTCTCGACCTTGCCCTGGAAGAATCAGACGCCGATACAATCGAAGAGGCAGCCGGTCAGATTCAGGCCATTGATAAAAGAATACATGAATTTTCACTTGACCTTATGCTTGACGGCGTGGATGATCAAAACAATGCGATTATTTCCATAAATGCCGGTGCAGGCGGCACAGAAGCCCAGGACTGGGCAGAAATGCTCTTTAGAATGTACACAAGATGGAGCGACCGCAAAGGCTATCAGGTCAAAATAATCGATTTCCAGCCCGGCGATGAAGCGGGAATTAAAAGTGTTACTTTCACGGCAAGCGGAGAATATGCTTACGGGTACTTAAAGACTGAAAAAGGCGTGCACCGCCTGATAAGAATCTCACCTTTTAATGCAAGCGGCAAGCGGCATACTTCCTTTGCTTCCGTTTTTGTCTATCCTGAGCTGGACAAAGAAATAGTTGTCGAAATTGATGATAAAGATCTGCGCATTGATGTTTTCAGGGCCAGCGGAGCCGGAGGACAACATGTTAACAAAACAAGCAGCGCTATCCGCATTACTCACCTTCCCAGCAAGATAGTTGTGCAGTGCCAGCAGGAAAAATCCCAGCACAGAAACAAAGAAATGGCGATGAAGGTGCTTAAATCCCGGCTTTACCAGGTTGAAAAGCAGAGGCAGGATGAAAAATTACAAGAAATACATGACAGCAAAAATGAAATCGGCTTTGGCAGCCAGATCAGATCGTATGTCCTGCATCCTTATCAAATGGTCAAGGATCACAGGATAAACCTTGAGGTTGGCAATGTAAACAATGTTCTGGATGGAGGGATTGATCCTTTTATTGAGAGAGTGCTTCTTTCATAGACTGAAAAAAGATGAACATCGAACGAGAAAAGAGATGAACATCGAACATCGAACGTCCAACATCGAATTTTGAATAAGGTATTCTGCCAATTTGTAAACTGGCGGAGCACTTCGGTTACTCAGCATAAACCCAGCGATTTCATCCACGCCAAGGCGTGGTTCGATGTTGGACGTTCATCTTTTAATATGTTCGGTATTGGATGTTTGTTTTTTTATTCGATTTTAAAATAATTTGAAAAGCGAAGCGACATCATTATTCGACGTTCGACGTTCGACGTTGGACGTTCGATGTTGGACGTTCATTTTTTTGTAAACCAGCCCTGCCACAAATCGTAACAGGGCTGCTTCTTTTATATATCTTTACTTTGAGCGCGCTTTAGTTTGAAAATTATCACAAACCCCGTCGCCGTCTGCATCTACATAGTTAGGCTTTGCCCTGTTAATGGAACCCTTTCCATCCCTGAGACCTCTGCGTAAGCCTTTACCTCTGGCCTGTTTACCGGCGCCGTAGCCTTTGCCGCGCCTGTAGCCCAGTCTATCAACCCTGGCGCCAGTATTATCACAAATTCCATCGCCATTTTGATCCACATAATTAGGCCCTCTCTGGGCAACTGTGTTTTTTGGACCACTACCATCTTTAACGTCTTTGCCGCTGCCGGCGTATGCAAATGAAACCGCCGTCAGTAAACATAGACTCAAAACTGCTAATTTAAATATACTTTTCATTTTTTCCTCCTTATTGGATTAGAGTGTTTATCAAGCTTTCACTTACTAATACAATCGGAAGACAATTTTTCTTTCACTTTTTATTTTTATGCCTTAAATGCCGCATTCTGCCTCGACCTTTTCGCCCCTGCAATGGCCGAATTTCATCTGCGACAAATTGACTTTCTCCTTTCATATTTCCAAGGATCTTTATTTTTAGATTTTTTGCAGGTCTAAGCCGGCCTTTCCAGATAGTATCGCCTATATCAACAACCCAGACATTCTTCTGTAAATCTTCAATCTGTATTTTTTGCTTAGAAATTATTTTGACAATCTTTCCGGCAAGCAGCCCCTGCCCGGGTGACATCCATACCCTTTGTTTCCGTTCCTGCAGTTCTCTATAAAATGGCACATTATGTTGAAATACTGTTTCCAGCCTTTCCGACAACCCGGTTGCATACAAAATCCCGCCACAGATAATTGAAAGAGCAATACTTCCCGAGATTACCCATAATGTGCGATAACGGTATCCCTGCTCTGTGCGCCGAAAGTAATAATAGGCAAATCCTGCAAATCCCAGCAAAAAAATCAGCCAGAAAAATGGAATTACCAGGAGCGCAAACTCTAACGGTCTATGGCTGAGGTGTTGATACAAATCCCATTCAGCGTATTTTAACTGAAATATTGCAATAGCGCTGGCAACGCTTCCGAGCAGGATTGATATGCCGAATACCGTCCATATTACAGAACGCTTAAGCAGAAAACGGCCTTTTGAATATGGACGCACCTTATCTTCCTTGATTTTTTGTAAGATATTTTTGCTTATGTCTTTCATAGTTTTATATCAGGCTTTCAAGTTGATGATGTTTCGCTATTTCCCTGAATTTTGATTTTGCGCGGTTGATCAGGGTTGCGACAGTACCGGCGGGCTTGCGCAATATATGACTGATTTCATCATAGCTTTTATCTTCAAGAAAGCGAAGTATAAGTATCTCGCGGTATTTATCCGGAAGGTCTTTGAGCGCCTCCCTTACCTTTTCGGTATTCTCTCTAAATATATAGTCATCCTGAACATCGAATGTATCGCAAACAAGCTCGGCCATATTATTAACATCATCATCTTTAATATTCAAATTGATCATTGCTGAATATGATTTTCTCTTATGGTATTGATTAATAATTTCATTATGAGCAATACGATAAATCCAGCTTGAAAATTTCAACTTCTGATTGAAGCCGTTGAGGTTGCGATATACCTTGATAAATATTTCCTGAAGTATATCTGCTGATTCATCCTGGCTGATATTTGTCAGCCGCTTAATATAACGCAGTATCCTGGGTTCATATTTTTTCATCAAGTAATAGAAACAATCCTGGTTTTCCAGCGAAACCTGTACCAGTTGCTCGTCCGACATGTTTTCGTATGATTGCTTCCTGTCCATAAAATAATTTTAGTGTTTGATCCAGATCTTGATTTCATCTTTGCCGGGAATTTTACCGACGCTCTTGACCTGATCGTCAACCACTACGGCCGGCGTTCCGAAGACCCCATATCCGGCAATCTCCATGATATCGGTCACCTTTTCAACCGAAGCATCCACGCCGGAGTCGGCAACTACTTGCCTGACGATTTGTTCAGTCTCCTGACATTTAGGACAACCCGGACCTAATACCTTAATTATCATATTTAATTTCTCCTTTACGAGATTGTTTGTGGTTCTTCTTCCGATTTGTTGATGCAAAGGATTCGAGGATTCGAGGGTTCAAGGATTCAAGTGGTTGTTTTTCTTCCATATCCTTCTTCACTATGAACAGAGATTGCTACCATCCTTGTTTGCGATGTCAGATCGTATCTTTCTTATTTGGGGAATCTTTTTGTTATTCTTAAGTATTTTACTCGAATCCTTGACCCCTTGAATCCTTATTTTTTGACTTCCTTTATCCTGCAATCGTGCCGTAGAACATTCCAGCAATGGTCGATAAAATTATGATAATTGAGCAGAAAACAGCCGTCTTTTTTACGCCCATCACGCTTCCGATTACCAGCATGTTCGGCAATGATAAGGCAGGACCAGCCAGCAGCAAAGCCAGAGCAGGCCCCTTGCCCATACCTGCTCCGAGAAGTCCCTGGAGGATCGGAACTTCGGTAAGAGTAGCAAAATACATCAGCGCTCCGGCAACCGAAGCAAATAAATTTGCCCAAATGGAGTTGCCGCCAAGGAGTGTCTGAATATAATGTTCAGGGATAAGCGCGGAATGACCGGGACGGCCTAACATAAAACCGGCTACAAGAACTCCACCCGCAAGAAGTGGAAAAATTTGTTTCATAAATCCCCAAGTCGATTCAATCCAGCTTTTGCATTCATTTCGAGTAAACCATGCTTTCAACATCCAGACCACTGCAATCAAGAGGGCAACGGTGATATACCATTTGGCTGCAAATATTGCAGGCCACAGGCCTGTTGAGCCTTCGGCAGGCCGTGCAAAGGCCGCAAATATCAGGATCAGCACCATAGTAAGGATATAGAGTGTATCCTGCAGCAGTGTTCGTTGCCGGCCTTCTGCATCCGGCAAATAGATTTGCCCTTGGGTTCGCGCTGCATCATCCTTACGAAAAATCAAAGCCATGAGCAAGCCTGTGATAATCGCAAAAACTACCGCTCCAATAGCCCGTGCCAGACCCATCTGCCAGCCAAGTATTTTAGCCGTCAGGGTAATTGCCAGCACATTTATGGCAGGGCCGGAATAAAGAAAGGCTGTTGCAGGGCCGATTCCAGCGCCCCGTGAATAGATACCTGCAAACAGCGGCAAAACCGTACACGAGCAAACCGCCAGAACTGTTCCGGAAATAGAGGCAACAGAATAAGACAGAATTTTGTTTGCCTGGGAACCAAAGTATTTAAGAACCGAAGCCTGAGAAACGAATACCGCAATAGCGCCTGCGATAAAAAAAGCCGGTATCAAGCATGCAAGAACATGTTCCCTGGCATATTCCTGAAGCATCATAAAAGCTTCAAGGCCGGATTGGCGAATGATGCCATGGTTCCACGGAATGTAGTAAATTGCCCCAAAAATCAAAATTATCCATATTAATTTTGTGCGTTCTTTCATTGTATATACCCGTTCACAGTTGTATTTATTTTCTCATCAATAACCGTATGCGTATGTTGTTATATAGTGAAACAAAAGAAATATCACCCGCACAACTCTTCACGATTTAAAAAAGGGATTTTCCCAACCAGAGAGGAAATTCCCGGATCATCTTCCAGCCAGTGCTTGAGATTCCCTAAGATACTTGCCACATATGGGCTGTTTGTTCCATCTGAAAGATAATAGTTTACCCATAAGCCGTCTTTACGATAATTGACGAAACCCGCCTCTTCCAATACTTTCAAATGCTTGGATACGTTGGGCTGGGATATTCCCAAAACCGCTCTCATCTCACAGACGCACATGCTTTTATGTTGCAACATCTTTACGATTTTGACTCGATTCGGATCTGAAAGCGCCTTCATAACCTTGATAAAAGATTTCATTGACATCTCCTAATATATGCCTTATTGGTAATATATAAGTCCTTCCATAAAAACTGTCAAGGATTAATAATCAGAAATTCACAAACTCATATTTGCTACGGAGCGGACAGGTAATTAAATTTGAAAAGGTCTGCTTCAAATAATCGCTTGCAACTTTTTTTATAATCTTTATTATATTGTTATGAATCCTGTTGATATTATCAGTGAATATTATAAGCACGGTTCCAGGGGGTATGAAATTCTCGTAACGCACGGTGAAGATGTTGCAAAAAAGGCTCTTGACGCGGCCAAAAATGTGTCCAATCTAAATCCTGATCTTGACTTTATCAGGAATGCCGCCATGCTCCATGACATCGGCATTTTCCTTACAAATACTCCAAAGCTGGGTTGTACGGGCAAACATCCTTATATCTGTCACGGGTATCTGGGGCGTCAACTATTAGAAAAAAAAGGGTTGCACAAACTTGCGCTTGTATGTGAGCGGCATGTCGGCGTTGGAATAACAACCGAAGATATAAGGCAATATAATCTCCCGCTTCCTGAACGTAATATGGAGCCGGTCTCAATAGAAGAACAAATTATATGTTATGCCGACAAATTCTTTTCTAAAAACAGTAATTCAGCTTCAGAGGAAAAATCTGTTGAAGATATCAAGCTCATTCTTGAACAATATGGTCATGACAAGGCAGCAAAATTTCAGTCATGGATAGATATGTTTGAAACCGTTCACGGTTAACAGTTTACAGTTAACGGTTGATCAAAACATATCAGCCAGAAGCTGGCAAGAGGCTCAAAGGATTAATGATTATAAAAAAATAATCGGCAAAGGTATTTTCTGAAAAAATTTAAGAATTAAGATCAATATCCAAAATGCTTTAATCGTTACATAGTTCTATTAGAAAAAACTGTGAACGGTTACATAAGTTTGAAAGGGGCTTGGGTGCCAGAACTGTTTGAAACAACAAATATAAACGGCATGATTATTGAAAACCGGTTTGTACGATCAGCAACATGGGAAGGTATGGCAAAAGATGATGGAACATGTACCAAAAGGCTGATCGATTTAATGTCCCAACTGGCAAAAGGAGGTGTTGGGCTGGTTATTACAGGTCATGCCTATATCCAGAAAATAGGGAAAGCAGGGCCATGGCAGCTTGGCATATATGAAGACCGGCTTGTTCCCGGACTGCGTGAAATGACAGATGCGGTGCATAACAATGACGGCACAATAATCCTTCAACTGGCCCATGCGGGCATGTATGCGAACACAGGCATTCCCGGCGACACAGCGCTTGCCCCTTCATCTATAAGCGGTTACAGAAAATCTCCTGTTCAGGAAATGACGCTTCAGGACATCGAGGGGTTAGTGGAGGATTTCGGGCTGGCAGCAGAGCGCGCAAAAACGGCCGGTTTTGACGGTGTTCAGATACATGCGGCACACGGCTACCTGCTTAGCCAGTTTCTTTCGCCTGCCTATAATATACGGAAGGATAAATATGGCGGCAGCCTTGAAAACAGGGCTGCTGTACTAATTGAGGTGTTAAAAAGCATAAGAAAGCGTGTCGGTAAAAACTACCCTGTGCTGATCAAGATAAACACACAGGATTTCCTGGAAGGCGGCCTTGAGCTCAATGATTCCATAAAAGTAGCTGCTATGCTGGAAAAGGCAGGAATAGACGCTATCGAACTAAGCGGAGGAACCATTGCATCTGGAAAGGAGGGGCCTGTAAGAACAGGAATCGTATCAGAAAAAAACGAAGCCTATTTCAAGGATGCAGCCTTTGTGTTTAAAAAAAAGATTGATCTTCCGATTATACTTGTGGGTGGAATCAGGTCTTTTCCTTTTGCCAGGCAGTTAGTTAACGATAATATTACGGATTATATATCCATGAGCAGGCCTTTCATAAGAGAGCCTGATTTGATAAACCGCTGGAAGGACGGCAATCATAATAAAGCCGCCTGTATTTCCGACAGCAAGTGCTTTATTCCCGCAATGGGCGGAAAGGGAATATATTGTGTGGTTGAAAAAAAGGTAAAAGTTCAGCCACTAAGTCACAAAGGCACCAAAGGGCTTTAATTTTAAACCCTTATCAAAAAGATAAGAAAAAACCTGATATATTCCTTTTGTATGTGGAAACATCCAGCAGGCATTACTTAAAACAGTTGCAACTATCTGTATCCATCGCCTTAAAACCGGCATTACCCAACCCCTATACAGTCAAGGCAAATCTTCGTTGCTTTTTCCATGACTGTTGAGACTTCGCCAAGGTTAATGCCGAGGAGAATAAGGATGAGAAAAAGTATGATCAACAAAAAAGGAACTGCTTTTTTTGAGGAACTAAGCAAGGTCTATACCGCTTTCATACTTTATTTCCTTAGCCTTTATGTCAAGATGCAGCGTAGCTACCTGTTCGAGCGGAGGATAAATAATACGATCCGTCTTTCTTTTATCTATGTTTTTAATATATTTTTTGCACTTGTCGCAAAGATCAATCCTGTATTCTTTTTCATCTTCACTGTATAAATAGTTGAGTGTCTTGGCGTCCGTGTTTTCGCAAAACGGACAAAATATTCTGCTGGAAGCCCATTTATGCCAGCAGAAACCGCAAAATAAAAAGCGCTCCCCTTCTCCCTGAAACATGGAAAGCCCAGGAGGACTTCCGCATATAGGGCAGTATCCCTTTCCCCATGGTTTATCCTTATTTAGATTGGCTGAAAGCTGTTCAGCGCACATGGATAAAGATGGTTTTAAACTGCTGTATGCAATAAAAGCCAGGGCCTTCTTTTCGATTTTCAGTTCCGTTGCCGTGTTTTCAAAAAAGGCGTCATCTTCGTTAAGAAGGCTGGCAAACAGTTCTTTTTGATCTAATTTTCCTGCTTCAATTGCTTTAAGAACGGTCTGGTTTGTAGAAACCATGTCTCCACCCGCCTTTTTGACAATATCGCAAATCGTTATTAATAAATCACCGGCTTCTTTTGCATCAATAGCGAATTCCGAAATGTTTATCAGCGGAAAATTATCCTCTGCCTTTATTGAAAGCATTTCTTCAGAAATCTGTATCGGATCGATATGTAACTTGCTTTTTGAATCCTCCTGGGCAACAAATATTTGTCCGTAAAAATCTAAAATAGTACCGTAAACCGGCCTCAGGTCCTTTAATGATTCAACAGCCTTTATAATCTGATTCGATGTAATGGTAGTGTTTTCTGACATATAATCTCCTTTAGACATGGGTTCACGGTTACCACAATACAAACAAACATATCATAATTTATCAAAAGAGAAAAGGGGAAGAAGATAAAAAATCCCCTTCCCCTTTTATTTTAATTGTTCACTTAGCTGTCATTAAAGCAGACGTGAAGCAATATTCGTTAACGGACGAATCATTCTTCCTAATGCAACCTGCCTTGTAATGTCAAAAACAGCATTTGAAGCCATAGCATTAGCACAGTACAGCTCCGGCTCATAAGCCACGAGATAAATAACATTTACATCGTCGGGATCTATAAGCATGGCCTTTGGAAATTTCTTTTTAGCGACTGCAAGCCGTTTTTTGGCAAGTGCAAGCATTTCATCACGATCTCCGAAATTCATTGCTCCTGTCGGGCATGTCTGAACACATGCCGGAAGCAGTCCGTTTTCAACCCGGTCTATACACATGTCACACTTGGCAAGTGTGCCATCAGGGCCCTTGCGGGGTATATTATACGGGCATGACTCGATAATCTCTGCTGCATTCAGACGCTTTGTGTTTGCAGTGAAGATGATCGCTCCGGTTTTATCATCTCTATAAATGGCTCCCGGATCGCCTGCCGTCTCAAGACACGGAGCCTCGATACAGTGCCGGCACTGTTCCGGGAAGAAAAGCCAGTTTAACTTTCCATTAATAACCTCTTCACGCATTCTGACAAGTTTATACGTGTCAAATGAAAGATCAGCCGGATTCTCAAAAGTTCCCCGGTTTATGGTCTTTTCTGCGGGGAGATCATGCCATTGCTTACAGGCTACCTGACATCCTCTACAGGCCGTGCAAAGAGTTGTATCTATTAAAAAAGATTTACTCATCTATGATCACCTCCTTTTATTTTTTGGTTACGTTGACCATAAAGGCCTTGGATTCAGGTATCCTGGTGTTTGGATCACCGGTCGGAGGAGTAAGCAGGTTTGCGCTCTCCTCTGTGCCGCTTACAGGCCAGCGCCATCCAAAATGCCAGGGAACACCAACCTCATGAACGGTTTTCCCGGCTATCTTGAACGGTTTAAAACGCTTAGTTACAATAGCCGTGCATTCCAGAGATCCACGTGCAGATGCTACCTTTACCCGCTCGCCGTTCTTGATGCCCTTCAGTTTTCCAAGCTCTTCGCTCATTTCCACAAAAACCTGTGGCTGAAGCTCAAGCAGCCATGGCTGAGGACGCGTCATAAGACCTGTCTGCCAGTGCTCTGACACACGGTATGTTGTGCCGACGATCGGGAACCTGGGATCGCATGTAGCGTGTGCATCAGCATCTGTTCCATATACAGGCGCTACAGGACTCATGCGCTGTTTGTTCATGTAGTTCTTTTCAACAGGACATTCCAGCGGCTCGTAATGTTCCGGGAACGGACCATCAGCGCGGCCAGGACCGAAAATCTGCGCATGCCCATGTTTCCTCATAATAAAAGGATGTTTTGCATCCTTTCTTTTTGTTCCATCAGGATTTTCAAGGGGATACCAGCCTCCGTCCGGCACGTCACCGATCCATTTCTTTGATACATACTTGCCGTTTTTGACATTTCCTGCGAACCTGACAACCCAGTCTTTCTTGTCCCACGGCTGTCCTTTGAGATCAACAGAAGCACGATTATAAATGATCCTTCTGTTTACGGGCCAGCACCATGCAAACTCCGGATACAGACCGATGTTGTTCGGAGCATCTACTTTGCTGCGCCTCGCTGACATGTTGCCTTTCTCAGTATAACTCTGGCAGTAGAGCCAGTTTGCCGATGATGTTGAACCATCAGCCTGCAGCCAGCTAAAGCTCGGAACAAGCGTGCCTTTCTTGCAGAGCTTGCCTTTAACCTTGACGTCCCGTGTAAAGTAGCCGTTTATCTCTTTGGCTACCTTGTGCGGGTCATACAGGCCGTCTGTCATATAATCCCATTTCAGGTTGAGTATAGGCTCAGGAAAAGCGCCGCCTTCCTTGTAAACCTCTTTGAGTTTAAGACCTAATTCCATTATGATGTCGCCGTCAGAAAGGCTGTTTCCAAGCGGTTTTGGCCCCTGATAACGCCACTGCATCCATCTGCCGCTGTTGGTAATGCTGCCTTCCTTTTCAACCGACACACATGCCGGCAGTGAAAAAACCTCTGTCTTTATTGTGGAGGGATTCATACCCGGACCCTTCCAGAATGAGCTTGTTTCACTGTCAAAAATGTTGGCACTGACCATCCAGTCAAGATTTCCCATGGCCTTGCGTGTCTTGTTTGAATTTGCGCCACTACAGGCCGGATTCATACCCCAGGCAAACAAACCCTTGACAGTACCCTTGTACATGTTATCAAAGAGGGTCAACCAGGAATAATCGACCCCATCATCCACCTTCGGCATCCAGTCATACCCGAAATCGTTCGCTTTAGTGGCATTTTCGCCAAAGTACGATTTTAAGAGACTGACTGAATACTTGGGATAATTCTGCCACCAGTTTGCGGAAAGCGGATCATTGCTTTTTGGAGTCCACTTTTTGTTATAGGCGGCAAGAGACACATTCGATGCCCTTGGAGTCTTGAGATATCCGGGCCAGATGTGCCATAGCAGACATTGATCTGTGGAGCCCTGAACATTTGATTCACCTCGCAGAGCATTAATACCACCGCCTGCAACACCCATATTACCCAAAAGGAGCTGTATTATCGCCATTGACCGGATATTCTGGACTCCAACAGTATGCTGCGTCCATCCCATGGCGTACATGGATGTGCCGGATTTTCCCCTGGCGCCGGTAGCGGCATAAGTTTTGTAAACTTTTAAAAGATCTGCTTCCGGTGTACCGGTAATCTTGGAAACCAGCTTGGTATTATACCTGCTGAAATGTTTCTTTAAAAGATTCACTACGCAACGGCTGTTCTTTAAAGAACGGTCTATCTTGGGAACACCGTTTGTATCCATTTCAAAAGCCCATTTCTTTTTGTCATATTTTCCACGTAACGGCCCTATGTCATTGGTCTTATAACCGGAAAAAAGACCGTTTTTGAAACTAAAAGCCTTTCCGACTATAAACCCACCATTAGTATAACTGGAGACATACTCTTTATTATAGAGTTTGTTGTCCATTATATACTTGATCATACCACCAAGAAAGGCAATATCCGTACCTGAACGAAGAGATGTATAAATATCCGCCTTTGAAGATGTTCTTGTAAACCGGGGGTCAACATTAATCAGCTTGGCTCCCTTTGCCTGTGCTATCTGTACATACTTGAATGAAATGGGATGATTTGAAGCTGCGTTGCTTCCCATAATCAGTATGCAGTCACTGTTTCCGATGTCGATCCAGTGATTGGTCATTGCGCCACGTCCGAACGACTCTGCCAGAGCCGCAACAGTTGCGCTATGTCAGATACGGGCCTGATGTTCAACATAAACAAGCCCTAAAGCGCGCACCATTGCCTGATAAATCCAGCACTCTTCATTATCCAGGGCTGAGCTTCCGATCGAAACAATATCTGTCGTTCGATTTACCACCTGTCTTTTGGCATTTTTGTGCTCAAATGATGCATCCCTTGTTTTTTTAACTCTTTTGGCGATTTCCGTCAGCGCCCAGTCCCATGAAACCTTTTCCCATTTTTTGGAATAGGGGGCTCTGTACATCGGTTCAAGAAGACGGTTCTCATTCTCTGTCAACTGTGACAGGGCAGCGCCTTTTGAACAAAGAGAGCCTCTGTTGATTACATGATCCGGATCACCTTCGATGTTGATGACACGACCGTCACCTTTCTTGCTGGTATGCACAATAGCCCCGCAACCTACCGCACAATAACAGCAGATTGTGGTGGTCTCCTTGGCATACTTGGTCTTGAGCATCTGCGCATGGGATTTGATCGGCGTAAGATCGAATCCCAAACCGCTTACAGCAAGACCGGCAGCAGAGGCACCAGTAATCTGGATAAACTTCCTTCGAGTAACATTCATAAACTCTACCTCCTTAATTTAGTCCTGGTTAATATTAACAAATATCACCCACCAATAGCCGACATCCGGCCCGCAACCATGACAGGCTGATCGCAGGCAAGATGATGATTACGTGGTTTGTGACTCACAGCTCTCAGAAAAACATCGGCCAGCTCGCTGTCTAAACATCCTCTTCTAAGAGGGCCTTTAAGATCCTCTTCGCTGTCTGACAGAAGACATGCTCTCAGCTTCCCGCTTGCCGTTAATCTCAACCGATTACATTCATTGCAAAAATGCTTGCTTATAGCATGAATGAAACCTATTTCTCCTTGAGCGCCTTTAAACTTATAACGTTCTGCAGGGCCGTCATTAACTCCTTTTTCAACAGGAACCAATTCACCCAGAACTTTTATCCGTTCCTGTATTTCAGGCGCCAGCAGATGTTTACTTATATTAAGATGAGAGGTTCCGATAGGCATATATTCGATAAATCGTATATGCAGCGGAGATGAAAAAGACAGCTTTGCAATCTCAATTAATTCATCATCGTTGATCCCTTCAAGGGCTACAACATTTATCTTGATCGGATTAAAACCTTGGCTTTGCGCTGATTTAATTCCTTCCCAGACCTGATGAAACATATCATGACCGGTAATCTCATGATATTTCTTCCTGCTTAATGTATCCATACTTACATTTATTCTTTTTATCCCGGCAGATCGTATTTTTTTAATATTATTTTTCAGCAATACGCCGTTGGTTGTAAGGGATACATCTGAAAGCCCGTCAATTTGTGTCAACTGGCCAAGAAAATCATAAACACCCTTTCGGATAAGCGGCTCGCCGCCGGTTACCCTGACCTTGGATATGCCAAGGCGAACACCAATCCTTACGAGACGCAGGATTTCTTCATATCTCAATATTTCCTTATGGGGAAGATTTGGCTTCTTATCATTGGACACACAGTATAAACACCGCAGATTACAACGGTCGGTAATAGATATACGCAGATAATTAAGTCGCCGGTCGTATTCGTCTATTAATTTAATATTTGGTAATTTAATTATATCGCTACCCAAAATAGACATATATATTTATGTGACTAATATGAACTCTGCTAATATTATTAAGGAGTTTTAGTGGCTAAGACATTTACACAATTTATCAAAAATTATCTAATACTATCATCAATTATTGTCAACAATAAATACTATATAAAATAATATTAATTTGTACGCAGGTATCAACGGTAATGCTTTGGGAGTGGGCATATACAATTATTGTTTAGCACGCATATAATAACAAACATTAACTATCGTTATTGACGTCACTCAACTCATCATCATCTGGTTCGTCATCTGCTACTTTAATTGAATAATTCTTTTTTATTATTACATTACTATCGTCAAAATCATCTTCAAGATCATCTTCAAGCAATTCGTCGATAGCGGGTACGGCCAGTTCGTTTTTTATATCATCAGCAGCCTTTAATTCTTTCCGGGTTGTAGCTAACAAATCAGCATCATCAATAAAAACTTCAACAGGCTGATTGTTTTCAGCGCCATACACAGCCATAACAGATTCTGCTATTTTATCCGCATATATCTCCGGCGGAAATAAATTTCGAGTCCTTAGTGTGGAAATAAAATGCTTCCTGTCTATTGCCATTGATGATTCAACAATTTTACTGTCATATGTCTCCTCACAGACAAGTGAAAATATTTCTTTGCCTTGCTCGGTAAACTCTCTGATTATAAGATCGTTGTTTTCATCGTTTTTCAAGATTAAATATTTTTGTCTCATGGTTCATCCTTTTATATTTTTATTAAAATGAATATTTATCTTTTTTGAAAATCACAAAATAATAATCATGTCAACATACAATGACAGCTTTATTTTCAAAATCCGTAAAAGTTAAGCCACTAAGTCACAAAGGCACAAAAGGACTTTAATTTTCAAGCCTTATCAAAAAGAGAAGAAAAAAGTTGCAAATACGGCATATACTGTACATTAAGAGTTATATTATAATCTTGGTGCCCTTAGTGCCTTTGTGGCTGAACTATTACTAAAATTCAAGAAAAATATTGACCTGTATTATATAAAAATGATAGAAATTATTTTTTTCAGGGAGGGATGGCCGAGTGGCTTAAGGCGGCGGTCTTGAAAACCGTTGAGTGTCAAAGCTCCGTGGGTTCAAATCCTACTCCCTCCGCCATAGAATAGATAGGCAAAAAGTGCCTAAAGTGAGCTAAAGTATATTAAAGTGCCTAAAGTTAAGGAATTCTGCCATGTTATATGTTCCTTAAGCCATCAATGCACGAGGGGCAAACTTCTGTAGCTTTGGATTATCAATCAGCACGCCGAAGGCGTACAATAACTTTAGGCACTTTAGCTCACTTTAATATACTTTAGGCACTTAAACTCATGGAGAGATGGCCGAGCTGGCTGAAGGCGCTCGCCTGCTAAGCGAGTGTGGGGCGAAAGCTCCACCGAGGGTTCGAATCCCTCTCTCTCCGCCAGTTTTACCCCGTTAAAAAGCCCGGCCATTTATGGCATTGAAAACATAAAAAAAGGAGACAGCAAATGCTGTCTCCTTACTTTTTATGTTAAGAAAACTTTTCTATAATCTATCTTTTATTTCATTTTTGCGCCCGCTGCATGACTCTGCATTTTGATTTCAACTTTTTCGGTCAGGCCTTCATAATACTCGCGAAGGATTGTCAACACCTCATCTCGACCAAAATGATCAGGAATATCACCGCCGTCGGAAAGCATCTTGCGCAGCATTGTTCCGGAAAGGATCACACGATCTTCTTTTTGATGCGGGCAGGTTCTCAGTGATGCCATGCCGTCGCACTTGAAGCAATAGAATGTCCAGTCGATCTTTAACGGTTCGGTTAGAAGTCTTTTCCCAGGATCATCCGGCTTGGGAATCTCATCAAAGATATCCTGTGCGTCAAACAGACCGTAGAAATCACCAACGCCGGCATGATCGCGGCCGATAATCATCCGGTTAACACCATAGTTCTGGCGGAAGGTGGCATGAAGCAGACCTTCTCTCGGACCGGCATAACGCATGTCAAGCGGATATCCACCCTGGACGATATTATCCTTGCAGAAGTAACCGTCGATAAGAGCGTTGATGCATTTGATACGCACCTCAGCCGGAATATCGCCAGGCTTCAGGGAACCAACGAGAGAGTGAATAAAAACACCATCACATACCTCAACAGCAATTTTGGCAAGATACTCATGGGACCGGTGCATCGGGTTCCTGAGCTGAAGCGCTGCGACCGTGCTCCATCCCTTTTCCTCAAAAATGGCGCGCGATTGCTTCGGGGTCATATAGGTGCCTGCAAATTTTTCGGGAAAATCACCTTCACTAAGCACCTTGACGGGACCGGCAAGGCAGTAATCTTTCTGAGCCATAACCATTTTAACACCTGGATGATCTTCCAAAGCAACTTTCCAGAATTTATCGTCTGCGGAATCTTCGCCCTTACCCTTGTAAACCTTTTCGCATTCCCATTTTTTATCAGCCTCGGTCATCTCATATTTTTCAGTGATTTTCATGGTAGCCATGAGCTCTCCAGCTTTATTCTGAAGAGTAATTTCATCACCTTCATTGATGCTGTCGGCATCCTCTTTAGAAGCGGATAAAGTTACCGGCACCGGCCAAAATGTGCCGTCGGAAAGCAGAAAATTCTCGCAAACACCTTTCCAGTCAGCCTTGCTCATAAAACCGGTTAACGGGCTGAATCCACCGATACCCATCATGATAAGATCGCCGTTTGCACGACCCGTAATGGGGATGGTTTTCAAAGTTTTTGCCTTTTCCTTTTCTGCCTCGAGCTCACTTCCTTCAAGTAAGCAACAAACTAAGCCTTTTCCTCCATGTGGTGCTACTAATTTTGACATTGATCTATTCTCCTTTTTTTATTGTTAAACCACGATTAAAATCAAAATTCTTCCAACCTTTTTATCACTTTTCAAATATAATGTCATTAACTTAAGAGTTTTTTATGTCATTCCCGTGAAAACGGGAATCCAGAAATATCAAAGTTGTCAGTATTACTGGATTCCCGCCTTCGCGGGAATGACGATCAAGAACCAAACTTGAGCAAATTTTCTTAAGTTAACGGCATTAACTTCAAAAATAATAATATTTATCTATTCCCGTATTCACCGTATGCCATTGCAACTGTCCTGTAAACAAGATGAGCCAGTTTTGAAAACGGCAAAAATATAAACAGATTAAATACAAAAATAAGATGAATGAAATATAAAGGATAAGAAAGAACCGCTATATTTGCCAGCCTTGTCATCTCTGTCAGCATGCCGCTGGCCCCAAGCCCAAAAACAAGCCATAATAGATACCAGTCTTTGTAGTTGCTCACCTGATCTGTTTTAGCCATACGATTTTTTATCATCAGGGCGCTCCCTATAACAAGGGCTATGCCGCTGACATTTGCAAGCCATTTAACAGGGTTAAGCTGGGAATAAGGACCATGAATCTGGAAACCATAGAGCACAACAAAAAATATGGAAGTAACAATAAACAGCCCGATAAATGAATAAAATACCATAAGATGCGCTGTGGCACGCTCTTTATTTTCACTGCATTCTGAAAACTTGCTGTGTTTTAATATTGTCGGCAAAACAGTGAAAAGGGCTCGCACAAGACCGCCTATTTCAAGTTTTTTCTTGTCGGTTTTACCTTCAAGAACAGCATTTTCATGCATGTCATTTACAAATCTGTTAAGTCCTATCCCAAAAATAACGACAACCCATATTGAAAGCGGAACAAAAATCATATCAACAAGCCATGAGGAAAAGAAATGTGAATGAACGATTTCATCTCCGCCCGGAGTAAAATCGAGCAGGCCTGTAATAAAACCAAGCACCAGAAATACAACCACCGGAAGTCCCAGGAGCACAGGCAGTTTTTTGGGATCATTCACAGCCTTTCCTATGAATTTCGGGACCGCATATTCCGAAATTGCATACGAGCGTATGGCTCCAAGCACATCACCTGGCGCAGCGCCGCGCGGGCACATGGTCGTACAATCTCCGCAATTATGGCACAGCCATATATCCATGCTGCCGACCAGTCTATCCTTCAGACCCCATGATGCGGCAATCATCTCTTTTCTTGGAAAAGGCTTATTATCCGGAGCAATCGGGCAGACCACCGAACAGGTTGCGCATTGAAAACATTTCTTCAGTGTATCTCCCCCAAGCCCGACCACTTCTTTAATAAACTCAACATCAGGCTCAACCAGGTATTTATCCGCCATACTGATACCTCCTCTTACATTGAATATTGAATATTGTTGATTGACGATTGATTAATAAAGAGCGACTTCAATATTCAATCGTCAATCTTCAATCATCAATCACTAAAATCCCTTAAACGGGTTTGGACCAAGTTCTTCAACCATTTTCACAAAAGTATTAACGATCTCCGGAATCTTGTCATACTCGTCAATTGCAATCTCAAACTGAGCTACACGCTCCTCTTCAAGAGCAAGGCTCGCTAATGCATCACCTATCTTTTTCATTCTGATATCAGCCAGCTCGCTTCCTTTTACAAAGTGGCACTGGTAATCATCGCCATGCTTGCAGCCAAGAAGAAAAATACCGTCCATGCCCTGGGAAAGAGCATCCTTTATCCAGATTACATTTACAGAGCCAAGGCATCTGACCGGAACAAACCGGACATCAGCAGAATAACTTAGCCTGTTCATTCCTGCAATGTCAAGAGCAGGATATGCGTCATTTTCACAAACCAGCCCGAGAAATCTCAAGGGTGGTTCGCTGTAATCATCTTCAGAAGGAACCCCGATCGCCTTTACCATGGATCCGATACTATCGACATTATAATCGGCAAAACCGATAATACGTTCCGGACAGGCGCCCATGCAGGTGCCGCATCGTCTGCACCGAGTCGGGTTAGGCTTGGGTGTTCCTTTTTCGTCATCATCAAGAGCGCCAAACGGACATTCCTCTGTACACCGCTTGCATTGAGTGCATCTCTGGAAGAAAAAGTCGGGGAATGTCATATCGCCGGACCTTGGATGTACTGAAACGCCCCTGTTTACAGACTCTATACATTGAATCGCCTTCAGGGCGGCTCCGGCAGCATCTTCGATAGATTCTTCAATTGTCATGCTGCGCCGGACACACCCGGCAGCATAAATGCCGGTTCTCTGGGTTTCGTATGGAAAACAGATGAAATTTGAATCGGCATATTCGTTAAAAAGTGCGTTATCACGGAAACCAGGGCCCTGTCTGTATGCCAGATTAATTACAGGATCATCTGCAGTTACAGGGACCATGCCGGAAGCCAGGACAACCATATCGGCTTTGACCTTGATTTTTTCGCCTAAAAGGGTATTATCGGCTTCGACAATCAGCCCGTCGCCATTTTTGGCTACACTTATAACATTTCCTTTGGTTAAAAAAATACCTTCATCCTGCTGTATGCTTTTATAAAAATTCTCCTGCAGTCCGGGTGTCCTCATATGCTGGTAAAAGATATAAGCCTTGCCGTCAGGATAATCTTCACGCACATACTTTGCCTGCTTGAGAGCTACAAGGCTTGTAACCGAACCGGTGTACTCAAAGTCGCTGTCATCATCACCCTTGCCAGGGCTTTGTATAAATACAACAGATTGAGCTTCCTTTTCATCAGACGGCCTAATTATTTTGCCTTTTGCGGCTATTTCCTCAAACTGATAATTGGTGACAACATCCGGCAATTTGCCAAAGCCGAGATGGGTAAACGCCTTACCTTCAAGCTTATCCTGTCTCCAGCCTGCGGCAAGAACTACCGCGCCAAACTTTTCTCCGTCAGGGTCAAGGGCTAAAATATCTTTTTTACCCTTGTTATATTCATTATAAACCTCGATAAGCTTATCCACATCAAGCTCTTTACCGTTTTCATCAACCTTCATTTCATCAGGCAAAGGATAAGGCACGTCAAATTCAGTTGTTTCGTCCGGTTTTTTCAGGGTCACGGTAAATTCACCTGGCTGACCGGCAATACGGGCAACTATACAGTTTGTCTTAATCTCAATGTTAGAGTAGGCTTCAGCCTCTTTGATTTTAGCCTCGATTATTGGCGGGACCAGGCTTTCAAAGGGATCTTCAACAGGCAATTGTTTGCGAATTTTTGCTGCATTTCCGCCAGGTGACGCTTCCTTTTCAACTATAGTTACATCATAGCCGGCCTTTGCGGCATCTATTGCAGCAGATATACCTGTTACGCCGCCGCCGATAACAAGAATTCTTTTGCTGATTGTTTCGAGCTTGGACGCTTCCGGCAGATCGATTTTTTCAACCTTTGCCATCCCCATCTTAATATAATCTTCTGCCAGCATTTGAAGGCTGTCAAAGTGTTCTTCATCGTCTTTTTGTTCTTCAGTAAGAGCCGGAAATTCCGATCTGGGATGTGACCATACAACCTGTTCTCTCAAGTTTACCCGGTCAACAATACAGCCGTCAAAATTGAACACGTCAAAATTGACCCGTCGTGAACAGCCTGCAATAACAAGAGTATTTACCCCGTCATCCGCAATATCCTTTTTTATTAATTCAACCCCATCCTTTCCGCAAAGAAAAGGATGGGTTTTGACTCCGATTCCTTCCTCTTTGGGGACTCCACACAAACCTTCTGTGTCAAGGACATCCCCGATTCCACAGCCTGTGCAGATATATACACCGTACTTTTTATCCATGGATTCCTACCTCCTCACAAGGGTTTGAATGGCCTTCAGAGCCATACCGGTTGCATTCTGGTTCGATGACACTACGTCGGCAGGCTTATTTGCACATCCTGCAGCAAACATGCCGCCTTTTTCAAAATCGTTAATAATAAAACCTTCCTCATTGTATTTCAGATCAGCCGGAAGCTTGACATTTTTAGTTGTCGGCTGCATACCGGTGGCAAGCACAACCATTTCTACTTCCTGCTTGATCTTTTCACCTGTCACAGCATTTTCTGCAACCACGGTTATATTTTTGGAATCCGGATTTTCATTGACCTCTGCAACCTTGCCTTTTATAAAAAAAACATTTTTGTCTTCTTTAATTTTCTTGTAGAACTTTTCATACCTGTAGCCCGGAGTTCTAATATCAATATAAAAAATATAGATCCTGGCATCAGGATACCGCTCCCTTATATAAGTGACATGCTTCAGTGAAGCCATACAGCAAATGTAGGAACAATAGGTAAGATGATTTTCATCCCTTGATCCCGCGCACTGAACAAAGGCTACGCTTTCCGGCTGTTTGCTGTCTGAGGGGCGGAAGATCTGTCCCTTTGTCGGCCCGTTGGGAGAAGCTAATCTTTCCAACATCATATTAGTAATGATGTTCTGATACTTGCCAAAACCAAGATTATCTATCTTTGCAGCATCATACGGTTCCCATCCAGTAGCCCATACAATGGCTCCAACCTTCAGATTGATAGTCTTTGCTTCCATGTCCAGATCGATTGCATTGTATTTACATGCTTCCTTACAACGTTTTGCATCCTCAGTTCCTATGATCTCTGGTGAAATGACATAACGTGCCGGAAAAGCCATTTCAAAGGGAAGATAAGCGCCTTTGATCTTATTCATTCCAAAATTGAAATCACTGGAAATTTCGGTTTCGCAGGCTGCCTCACAGTCCCCACAGCAGGTACAGTTTTCGTTAACATATCGGGGATTTAATTTAATGCTTACATCATAATTTCCTGGTGTTCCGTCAACCTTCTCAACCTCTCCCATTGTAAATACTCTTATTTTTCGATTATCTTTTATTCTTCTGAAATTGATTTCAAGACCGCAGGACGGGGGACAAAGCTTGGGAAAATATTGATTTAGCTGTGCCACTCTTCCGCCCAGGTAAGGATTTTTCTCGACCAGGAATACCTCGTACCCCACTTCGGCAGCTTCGAGGCATGTGGTCAACCCGCTTATCCCTCCTCCAACGACCAAAATGCTTCCGCTAACAGGGGCTGCTTTGTCTTCTGTCATGCTATCCCTCCGCATTATGAATAAAAAAATTGAGAATGAAAAATTTGTAAAAATGTTTTAATGCGACCTGTTTTACAAATTTATCATTCTTAATTAGTAAAAACCTCCAGGCATCTTGCGACACCTGGAGGTAGCTTATTCGACTATTGAACGGCCGAATTTTTGATTAATCAGGAATGATTTTGATGTAATCCCTCTTCATCATTTCCCATTTTTCGGCTTTTAGATCATACTTTGAGTTCGTAAAGCAGAACCAGTTCTCATCATCCTGTCCCGGATAATCAGACTGATAGTAGAATCCGGGATAACGTGTTTCTTTACGGAACTGGATGTGACGCAGATGTGCCTCAACAGTCCAGATACGATGAAAAATTTCCCAGCATCTCATCAGCTCGTGAAGATCGCCGGCTGCCAGTTTCTCGCAGTCTTCGCGCATTACCTGGAGCAGATCCATAACAATCTCCAGGTTCTTGGTGCTTGTCTGATAGAATGTAGCTGTGCCGGCGCCGTATTCGTGGGTAGCCTTCATGAGCCGGAAAGCCATTCCTTCAGGCTTCAGATAATTCGGGTTAATATCAACGTCAGTAGTATATTCACAACTATCGAGGTATGTCCTGACAGGCTTGTAAACCAGATCAACAATTTCTTCTTTTGACAGGCTCAGGGCCGGCGTGAAATCAGCATTGTCGCGCGCATATCTAACCATTGATTTCATTGCTATTCGTCCCTCGGCATGTGAACCGGATGAGAACTTGTGACCTGAACAGCCAACACCGTCACCAGCGGTAAACAGACCGTCAACCGTTGTCATGCGGTTGTAAACCTTGCCGTTAGCTGCTTTAATCTTGTATGAATCAGGAACCCAGTCCAGATCCGGACCGGAAACCCAGAGACCGCAGCAACCGGAATGAGACCCTAACAGGTACGGCTCGGTCGGCATAACCTCGGAATTCTTTTTTTCAGGCTCGCAGTTCTGTGCGCACCAGAGGTTGGCCTGCCCGCATGTCATGTCTAAGAAATCTTCCCATGCTTCTGATTCAAGATGTTTCAGCTCTTTCTTGTCCAGTTTCTCAGCAAGAGTGGCAAGAGCCGTAACAGTGTCCATAATGATCGGACCGCGGCCTGCCTTCATCTCAACGAGCATCAAATGATTTCGCAGACAGGTCGGCGTAACCGCGGCAGTTCCATAAGGAGCATATCTCTCGAGTTCTGCCTTTGCAGCGTCACTGAATGCAAACGCTTCACCCAGACCATTTAATGCTTTGGCCTTAAACAGCAGGAACCATGCGCCAACAGGTCCGTAACCATCCTTAAAACGCGCAGGGGTGAAACGGTTTTCCATCATGCTAAGCTCGGCGCCTACTTTCATACACATGGTGTATGTGGAGCCGGCATTCCATATAGGATACCATGCGCGGCCCATACCTTCGCCAACACTACGAGGCTGGTAGATATTTACTGCGCCGCCACAGGCTACCATCATGGTCTTGCACTTGATGATGTAAACCTTGTTTTCACGCACGGAAAAACCGACCGCGCCTGCAATCTGGTTTTCTTTGTTGGCATCGAGAAGAATCTCAACAATAAAACAACGTTCTAAAACATTTTCGTCTCCAATAGCGAGTTTAGCAGCCTCGGCAACGATTCTCTTGTAGGATTCTCCGTTAATCATTATCTGCCACTTGCCGGTACGGACTGGAGTAGCGCCTGACTTCAAGGTGCCCATCTTCAGGCCTTTTTTTCCGTCCATGTTCTTTCCGTCTTCTGTCTTTTTCCACATCGGCAGGCCCCATTCCTCAAACAGATGGACAGAATCATCGATGTGATTTCCAAGGTCATAGATAAGGTCTTCACGGACTATTCCCATCAGGTCGTTACGAACCATGCGGACATAATCCTCAATTGCATTTTCGCCGATGTATGTGTTGATTGCCGACAACCCTTGGGCAACAGCGCCACTGCGCTCCAGGGCAGCCTTGTCAACCATCAGAACTGTCTGGCCTTCAGACATCCATTTCTTTGCTTCAAAAGCAGAGCCTGTCGCAGCCATTCCGCCGCCCACAATCAGAATATCGACCTCTCGCTCTTCGACTTCCGGATCTTTTACGGCTTTGAGTTCACCCAAAACTTTATTTGGTAGTGCCATATTGCATCCTCCTTAAATATAATTCATGAATTTGTCAGTTACTGGTTCTTCAGAAACTACATCCCGCTTTAAACAGTTTGGGGTGTTTTAAGAGTATATCCATCGGCCTCTTCCGTCGAAAGCACTTCACTGTCGAGATCTTTTCCTTTCAGATCCGGATAAGCATTGGCGGCGCCCTCAGGAGTAGTACGAATCGGGAATTTAAACCGTTTAATAAGTCCGTTTCTGAATTTGCAAGTCCACATAACATCTTCGGTTCCCAGCATAGGCATTACACTGCTTCCCAGAGGCACAAAATCAGAATAACCTCTGACCTCAATAGCTTGGGTAGGGCAAATCTTTACGCATGAGAAACATTCCCAGCACTGATTCGGCTCCTGGTTATAAGCCTTCATAGCATTTGGGTCCAGTACCATAAGGTCGTTTGGACAAATGTACATGCAGGCTGTTTTGTCCCCGCCTTTGCAACCGTCACATTTTTCAGCAATTACAAAACTTGGCATTAATCATACCTCCTAATTTTGCTTTGTAAGAATTATTGTTACGAAGTTTCAGTCAATTTTTTTCTATGATGTTTTTACACCTCCCTTCCTAATTTGCGGCTCAAAATAACAATTTAGGGCCATCGATTTAATTATTAATATTCATAAAAATATTATTAAAAACAACCAACAAAACGCAAAAAAATAAAGCGTTGTAAAAAAACAAACATATCTTTTAAATTCATATAGATATACAATATTAAAATAGGCTCAATAAATACCATCCAACGTTTAGATTGTCAAGAACTTTTAGGCAAACAAATATATAAAATATGCAAACAGTTACATGACGCAGCCATAGAAAACAATATCTGGCTAACTCAAAAATTTAAACACTATATATAGTACTTAAGGCAAAGATTTAAAATATATCTACAGGCATTTTTATGTTGACATGGTGAAAGGAATTGAGGGATTTAGGAATTAGGGGATTCAGGGATTAAAATCAGTAGCCCGCCGCAGACGGACCTAAATTCCTATAATTATAATCTTAGTATCTTTGATGGCGTCGTAAAAAGTCGAAAAATACCGTTTTCCGTCATTCCGGCGAAAGCCGGGCACGTAGTGAAGCTTTAGCGCTATCCAGTCTTTTCAAGTAGTTACAGAGCACCTGGACTCCTCCCGGACTCGATCCGGGATCTACCGGAGTGACGACTTTTTACGATTTCATCATCTTTGTAGCTGAACTATCACAGAGAAGGGAATAAACACTTATGGATGATAATAACATAACACCTCTCTCCTTAGATGATACTTTCAACTTTTCATGCTCAAAGGCTGTTCCCTGTTTTAATGAATGCTGCAGAAATCTTCAGCAGTTTTTAACCCCTTATGATATTTTGCGTCTTAAAAACCGGCTTGGCATACCATCCGGTCTTTTCCTGGAGCAATATACGGCAAGACACACGGGCCCCGAATCAGGTCTTCCGATTATTACATTAAAAACGGATGGTTATAAATTAAAATGTCCCTTTGTTACTCCATCAGGCTGCAGTGTTTACAATGATCGTCCATCATCATGCCGTATGTATCCTCTTGCACGGATTGTATCTCGATCAAGAGAAACAGGAGAGATAACCGAACAGTACATGCTGATAAAAGAGTCTTACTGCCTCGGATCCAGCCAGGGAAAAACATGGACAATACGTCAATGGGAAGAGGGTCAGGAAACCGGTATCTATAATGAAATGAACGACCTGCTTATGGAAATCATCAGCTTGAAGAACCGTCTTATGCCGGGCCGGATAGATGTTAAATCAGAGTACCTTTATTATATGGCATGTTATAATCTTGATACATTCAGATCACACATATTTGAAAAAGGTATATTAGATAACCTTAACCTGAATTCCGAAACCCTGAGTGCAATAAAAGATGACGATGAAGCGCTTTTAAAACTCGGATTTCAGTGGATTAAACAAATATTTTTGGGAAGGCAGAATTAGGAAACCACCCAAAATTCATCACGAAAACGCGAAAGTACGAAAACACGAAATAATACCTGGAAATTAATTTAATTCTTAGCCACAGACACACGCGGACAAACATGGAACTTAAAAACAAAACTGCTCTGGTACTCGGATCTATAAAAGGCATTGGAAAAGGCATCGGCCTTGCCCTGGCAAATGAAGGGGTAAAGGTTGCCTTGAACTATTATGACTGGGAAGATAGTCTTGATGAAATGAACCGGGATTTTGCCCGGACCGGCCAGGATTATCTTATCGTCAAGACAAACCTGCTTGAAACCAAAAAAATTTCGGGGCTTATCAAAAAAGTAACGGATCGTTTCGGCGGTATCGACATCCTGATAAATAATATTGAGCGGGGGGGATGGCCGGTAGTTCATGGATCGTATGTGCAAGAGCAGTGGGACCTTGAATTGGCCACCACCCTTCGTTCAAAATGGTGGGTTTTTGATTCGGCTCTCCCATATCTTAAAGCATCAGGCAACGGCGTTGTAATAAACCTGTCTTCCATCGCAGGAATCGTCGGAAGGTCGGGTCCTGCCAGCTATATATTTAACGACGGATATGCTGCCGCAAACCGCGGAATATCGCTATTGACGGAAACATGGGCCAGAATCGGAGCCCCACAGGTGCGCGTTAATGAAATCATGCTTGGTATTGTCGAAACCAGGCACGGAGAAAAAACCAGGGGCTGGGGGCTGCTTACAAAAGAGCAGAAACAGTCTCTTATAGATCACACCCTGTTAGGTCGAACAGGCACAATCGAGGATGTAGCAAAAGCGGCAATTTTTATAATCAAGGATGCTCCTTTTATGACAGGAAGCATATTAAGGCTTGACGGAGGCTATATATTAGGCGGCGAGAAAGTTGCGCCCATGCCAAGGGCGGTGGTGTAAGATTGCGGATTTTGGATTGGGGATTGCGAAATAATAACACCTCACGCTCTCTGAGTGATATTTTTGGTTTTAATCCCCCAGAGATAATATTTAACCCACCCGAAACCGAACTTCATGAGTTCCATATCATCTGTTTTTATCTTTTTAAGAATTGCGGATTTGACCTTATATCTTTTTAAAAAGCTGCTGTTAAACAAAAAATCACGAAACATATCAATGTTATATGTGGCCATGAAAGCCATTTTTCCTCTGGGGCTGTCCGGCCCTGCGCCTCTCCATGGATCGGTCTGGAACAAACTTTTCACCTCCGCCCACAGCGAAGTCATTTTGTTGTATTCAACAGCATCCTGATCTATCGACCATGATGTTGTTGTCCACTCTTTGCTTTCATGCTGACCCATGCAGAAATCCGGCGGCCTGAAAAAATAGACAGATTTTGTCTTTTTGTTTATGGCATCAAATATAATCCCCTGCTCAACAGGAAATGTGCGGCAGGCATCAGGACGGTCAGGATAAACCGAGCAGCCTGATTCAATCAAAAAAGGACACGTCATCTCGGCGTTATCCGACATGCGAAGAAGCGCTTCCGGGAAAAAACTGGAGGATCGCAAAACAATATCCACATATTTGTCAAGAAACTGATCCGAGGTAATACCAAGCGACTTTTTCAGCCTGAGAACATCGTATGGGTATAAGAAAAGATTAAGATTCCGGCAGCATTGATTAAAGCAGGAAAGACCCGGGTGGCAATGGAATGAAAAAGTGTCGTTTTTTTTCAGCCTTCTGCCTGGCAGTTTATCCAGATTGTCAATATCAACATATTTCATATAAACTTTTTTTGACAGGATTAACAGGATATTCAGGATTAAAACACCATAATTTACAAGATTAACATCTGTGCTACGGTCATTTTTAACTTTTGCGTAATATTGGCCGCCATTTTCAGCTCATTTTCCAGCTCAGCCATTTTTATATAAAAAGGTGTTCTGTCAAATTTGAAGTAGCTTTTTTTCTTATTTTGTTCTGTAAAGGCATCGCATCCAGGACTATGAACTACATTCTGACCGGCCCTTTGAAGTTCGTGGGGAATGCCGTGCAATCTGCATATCATTGGACGATAGACATATAATACGCACATGTCGTCGAAATTAAGAGGACACATCAATCGCACCTTCATTCCTTTTTTTTCAGCCTCATCAGTTTTCCCGCATACCTCCAGAGCCCTGTTTTTTATTTCAACCTGCCTGTCATATTCAAGGGTGCCGTACCCTTCAAGAATATAAAAATATTCCAGAAGTGTATAGTGATAAAAAAGTGTGCGGCAGCAATTGTCTTTGCATCCCTCGCAATAGAATCCATAATAATCTGCGGCTTCATGGTATTTCTTATCCATTGCCGCATAAATTACCTTTAACCTGTCTAAAAAAGGTGAATATTTATTATATTGAGATTTTATTTTTTTCACAGGTAAAAACATCGGGCACCATATTGGCTTAACCCCTTAGGTTAAACAATAGGTATGGGGAAGAAAATTTCCTCGTAAAGTTTCAGAGCATATCTATCAGTCATACTCGCAATCAAGTCGCAAACTACCCGTTCTTTAGACTGTTCGGAGTCATAGATGGCCAGCATTTCCATGTCTTCAAGTTTTTCCTTTAGTATTTTATCGTTTTTTAAAAGATAGTTGTAAAGATCCGACAATATTTTTTTTGCCTTAATAAACTCCTTATGGACCTGCGGTGAGCGATATACCTTTTCATAAAGAAACTCTCTTAATACGGTCATTGCTGCAAACAGCTCATCGCTTATCAGTATGCACAGGTTACCATCAACAACCCTGCTTGAATCAATAATATCCCTTATCATTGTATTGGCTCTCTGCGAATGGGTTTTTCCAATAACCTTTAAACATGATTCAGGAGTCTGGTCCAAAGTAATAACGCCGCTGCGTATTGCGTCGTCAAAATCATGGTTTAGATATCCGATTATATCGGCAACTCTTAATATTCTCCCCTCAACAGTTAAAGCGCACTCTCTTGAATCATTACAGACCATTGGGCCGTAGCCCTTTGAATGTTTTAATATCCCGTCACGAACCTCGAGGGTTAAATTAAGACCTTTGCCGTTGTTTTCCAGCAGATCAACAACTCGAAGGCTCTGCTCATTGTGAGAAAAACTCTTTGAATAAATTTCTTTCAGAGCCACTTCACCGCCATGCCCGAATGGTGTATGCCCCAGGTCATGTCCTAATGCAATTGCTTCGACCAGATCTTCGTTTAACCGCATGGCCCTTGCTATTGTTCTTGCAATTTCCGCCACTTCCAGTGTATGTGTAAGGCGTGTTCTGTAATGATCTCCCATAGGGGATAAAAAAACCTGGGTTTTATGCTTTAACCGTCTGAAGGCGTTTGAATAAATAATGCGGTCCCTGTCCCGCTGAAAAACGGTGCGAATAGGGCAGGGCTCTTCCTGCCTTAGCCGGCCCCGTGAATTGGAACTAAGGCATCCATGTGGAGACATAAAAGTTTTTTCACGATTTTCAAAATCTTCACGAATAGACATGACATGTTTATATTAATTTTATAAGCCAAAATCAAGCCAAAGATATTATAATTTGATAACCAGACATCGGCTGGACGCAAAAAAAATCCTCGACAAATTAGACAAATACTGAACTCTACGACTATTGGCGGTGAATAAATCGCAAAAGAAAATCAATAGCTATTTGTTGACGATATAAATTTATAAACTGAGGATGTCCCTTAAGTCAAACGCTCCTTATCAGGAATAAGCTTATCTGAGAAGCGAGGAGAAAACATAGTACACGCTGATAGCTATGAACTGACCGGTCTTTAAACTGTAAAACTAAAGGGGCGTCCTGCAAGTACATCTAAACATAGGTGAATTCAACTTCAAAGTGCACCACATAAAATAAATAGCGGACATGACAGGCAATCGATTTTAAAGAATAAAGAATAGAAAATGACAGGCTATATCTGTTTGCCGCAATAGGGGCAGAACTTGAACTCCTTATGCAGAGTTCTGCCGCAATTCCTGCACCTTAAGCTCTTTTTGCCCCGCCATAGATTGTCTCCCATGCCAAAATCGTGTATATTTCTTTCGCAATTATCACACATGATAAAAGGCTGGCCTTTTTTTACCCTTAAAATCGGAATAAAAAACAGGTTAAAGTAATGATCAACCCTTTTAAAATAGGCACGCGCCAGCCCGCATACAGGGCATAACCTGGGGTTGTTATCAAGTATCTTTGTTTTTGGGGAAATCCCTGCAATTAGAAACATTTATTAATCGGCCTAAACCACTACTTCTGGTAGTGGTACTATAAGAAGCTTATACCGTTATAGGAATTAGTTGGTTACAAGTGCCTAAAGTTAAGGTATTCTATCTATTTTAAAGCCTGCTTTGACACTAACTCGGCCCGCATATTAGGCCTGGGTAAAGACTTCAAGTGATCTAACTTGTTTTGTAAAAGTTAAAATTAGCAGCGCCGGAGGCGCATTCCTTAACTTTAGGCACTTTAGCTCACTTTAGACACTTAAAACATGGTGCCTTTCAGGACAAATAAAACAAGTCAACTCCTCTGGGGGGTGGCAATTTGACTATAACCATTACTTTTTATCATAACTGCGAAATCTTGAAACCAACCCTCTTAGAACAGTCGCGACAATATAGGCCATTCCGGCAATAACTATTATAGTAGCCCCTGATGGAAGATTCTGCTCGTAAGAAACAATAAGGCCCGAAGTAGTAAATACCGCTCCGAGAATTGATGCAAGAATCATCATACTGCCAAGGCTTGGAGCAAAATAACGCGCGGTTGCGGCAGGAAGAGTGAGCAGCGCTATCACCAGTATAATTCCCACCACCTGTATCAGCATAACAACAGTAATTGCAATAAGGCAGAGTAAAAGCAGATAAGTGCTCATGACACCGATGCCCTGAAGTCTGGTGTATTCCTCATCAAAGCATACAGCTAAAAAACGCTTGTAAAGAAGCAGCACTATCGAAATGATAAGCAGATCAAGACAGGCAACAAACTTTACGCTTTCTCTTCCCACCATAAGGATATTGCCAAACAGGTAGCTCATAAGATCGACGTTATAGCCAGGTGTTTTATAGATAAATAATATCCCTACAGCCATCCCAACAGCCCATAATGCCCCTATCAGTGTGTCTTCATGCTGGTGATACCGAAGGCTCACAAACCCGATTAAAAGCGCAGCGATAATCGCCACCACAAAGGCTCCATGTATGGGATTGAAACCATAGTAATATGCCGCTCCCATCCCGCCAAGTACTGTATGAGATATCCCGCCGCTGATAAAAACAATCCGTCTGACCACAACATATGTGCCCATAACCCCGCACGCCACACTGGCTAACAAACCGACAGTGAGGGCGTTTTGCATAAAATCCTGGCTTTGAAGCACATGAATAAATTCAAACATTATTATATTAGGTGTTAAGTGTTAGGTGTTAGGTGTTAGGTGTTAAGTGTTAAGAAAACTGATGGCTTCGTAAAAAGTCACGAATTTAACTATAGATGGCCAAGTAAAAAGTTTCATATACAAGGCGTAGTAATTTTTCAGGATCGAAGGCATACATATAGTATGTTGAGAGTCTGAAAAATTACTGCAACGCGGTAGATGGGACTTTTTACGACGCCATCATAATTCGCACTTGTGCTTTATCATATGAACCGGCCCGCTATAGCATGCCTCGATAACATCTGCCGTAACATGCTCCGTTGGGTTGCAGACAAGGCTCCGGTTAACACATGCAACACGGTTCACGTATGTGGAAATAAAACCCAGATCGTGAGAAACAAGAACAATTGTCACCTTTGCATTAAGCCTTTTTAAGAGTTCATAAATATCCTGTTCTACCCTTCCGTCTATGCTTGCTGTCGGCTCATCAAGAAGAAGCATTTCCGGTTTTCCCACCAATGCCCTTGCCATGAGAACCCGCTGTTTCTGACCGCCGGACAGGGTTCCAAAATGGTGGCTGCGAAATTCATAAATCTCCACTTCTTTCAAGGCCTCTTCGGCCATCTCTCGATCAATTTTCCGGTACCCTCCAAACAACGGAGCCTTTCCCAGCCGGCCTATTAGAACCACATCCATTACACTGATGGGAAAGCCGGAGTCAATTTCAGCATGCTGCGGCACATAGCCGATGGAATGCCTTGCCAGTTCAGGCGCCTGGCCAAGCACACGAATGCTGCCCCTTAAGGGGTGAATCAAACCGAGCATTAATTTTAAAAGCGTGGTTTTGCCGCTCCCGTTAGGGCCTACTATTCCCAAGAAATTACCCTCTTCAATTGTCAGTGTGATATCCTTTAGCACAAGAACATCATTATAGGCAAAATCTACATTTCTGATTTCTACAACCGCTTTATTCGTGGTCATCGCATTACCCTGCGAAATGTTTCGGCAATCATCTTCATATTATTAAGATAATCTCTCGCTAATGGATCGATCTGAATTATCCTTCCTCCAATAGCATCAGCCAGAGCTTCAGCGCTTTTTTCGCTGAACTGTTTTTGCACAAAAATTATCTTTATTCCATCATTTTTTGCCTCTTCAATGAGATTGGCAAGCTCCCTTGCACCAGGCTTTTTCCCTTCGATTTCAATTGGTATCTGATCCAGGCCGTAATCACGGGCAAAGTATCCCCATGCAGGGTGAAAAACCATAAATTTTCGCACTCTGATACCTTTCAGGCTTTCGACAATTTCCGCATCAAGATTATTGAGATCATCTATAAATGCTATTAAATTGTTTTGATAATACCTTTTATTGTCCGGGTCCAGGTTAATCAGAGCATCGCAGATGTTTTGCGCCTGGGTCTTAACCAGCCTGACGCTTGTCCAGATATGGGGGTCTTTTAAACCGCCTTGCTGATGACCGGCATGTTGTTTTGGCGCCTTGAGATGATGGGTTTTCATGGGAAGAAGTTTGATGCCGCGCCGCGTATCTATTACCTTCATTTTTGGATTTGTTTTGCCTATCCGATCCATCCACACGTTTTCAAAGGGTACGCCAATGCGAAAAAAAAGTTGCGCATTGCCTATCTCCACCATCTGTCTGGGCACAGGTTCATATGTGGCAGGACTGCTGCCGGGCCCAACCATCACAGAAACATCGACACGGTCACCTCCGATGCGCTCTACAAAATACGCCTGGGGCAAAATGCTGACAAAAACTTTGATCTTTTCCATATTACTTTTTGTCGATTTTGCATAAACATTGCCGTCGCTCAGGCAAAAAATCAAAAATACAGCGCAAAAAATACAGACAAATATATTTTTCATAACCCTAATCCTTAATCCCTGATTTCACCGCTTTTACTATCCAATCTGCCGCCTGATCAACTTCTTCCTCAGTTGTAGGCCTGCCAAGTGTGAGGCGTACCGCTCCCATCCCTATCTCACGGGAAACTCCCATTGCCGTGAGAACATGGGATATTTTTACTGAACGATCTTCGCAGGCTGCGCCTGTTGATGCGCACAGATCCGGAATTTTCTCCAGAATTTTTTTTCCAGTTATTCCCGGGAATGAAAAATTGAGAGCATTTGGAAGACGATTTTCAGGGTGTCCATTAAGTACAAGCTCAGAAACATTCTTTTTTATATTATCATGAAGCCTGTCACGCAGGGCAATAATACGGGCCGTGTAATCTTTTAGATGCTTCCGCGCAAGTTCACAGGCTGCGCCCAGACCCACGCTCATAATTACATTTTCAGTGCCCGACCTGCGGCCATTCTCCTGACCCCCGCCATGAATCAGTGGAACGATCTCAATTCCATTGCGAATATAGAGGGCGCCCACACCTTTGGGGGCATATAATTTATGGCCGGTCACTGATAAAAAATCGACGCACAGATCATTCACATCGGTTTTAATCTTACCGATAGATTGAGCCGCATCTGTATGGAAGAAGATCCCATGTTCCCTGGAAATGCGGCCAATTTCCTGAACAGGCTGGATGGTGCCGGTTTCATTGTTTGCATGCATAACAGAGATAAGCACTGTATCCTTTCTGACAGCCTTTTTCACATCGTCCGGATCAACAGAGCCGTAGCTGTCCACAGGAAGAAAGGTCACATCCCAGCCGTTTTCCATGAGAAAGATGGCAGGATTGAAGATAGCAGGATGTTCAATCGCTGTGGTAAGGATGTGACGGCCTTTGGAGCGCAGGCTTAAAGCCACACCCTTTAGAACCATATTGTTTGATTCGCTCCCTCCGCTGGTAAAAACGATTTCGTTATGTTTGCACCCGAGGAGTCTTGCTGCCTGACCGCGTGCCTTTTCAAGCGCCTGCTTTGCTCTTATCCCCAGATAATATGAGCTGCTGGGATTTCCAAATGCTTCCCTGATAAACGGCATCATAGCCGCAGCAACATCCGAATCTATCGGGGTTGTGGCATTATAATCAAGATAGATCATCTACTTGCCCCTTAAAAAAGGATTAGGGATTATTAAATTTATCTGAAGGAGAAAAAACAAAAAGGGCATTCCCTAACAATTTGATGGAATGCCCTTTTTTTAACTCAAAAATATTGGTCTAAACCGTAGTGACATTTGCTGCAGCAGGACCTTTTTGACCCTGCTCAATGTCAAAGGTGACTCGGTCGCCTTCATCAAGAGACTTGAACCCACTTGCATTGATTGCTGAATGATGAACAAATACATCCGGTCCATCTTCCTGCTCAATAAAACCAAAGCCTTTACCGCTATTAAACCATTTTACAATTCCATTAGCCATAATTAACACCCTCCTTTTCAAAAATTCTCATAGTCCCAGACTTCAGGGTGCCACTTTGGCAAATGGTACTTTCCTTTAGAACGAAACCGGCCCGCCAATTAAGAATGGGCCTTTATTGATTAATAAGAATTATAACACCTTTTAGGTTAAAAGCAAGGTTTATTATTGCTATTTTTTAAAAAATAGCAGTTGAATATCTATCTTGGTGTATTCATTCAGTTAAATTTATGAAATTCAGATAATTTTCTCGATATGTCACCTCAAAACTTGCGTCCGGATAGTTTTCTTGCCGGTCTCTTGGAATTTTCACAGGAACATTATTACAATTCACGAATAGCCTTCATTTCATATTCTTCAATCAATCCTTCATCAGCAAAACTGAAATGGCGGTTGTCTCCAATGATGATGTGGTCGAAAAAGCTGATGCCGGTTGCCCTGGCCGCCATCATCAGGCTTCTTGTAAATGCTTTATCATCGTTACTGGGGATTACTGAGCCGGAGGGGTGATTGTGGGCGACAATGATCGACGGGGCATTATATTTGATGGTTGTCTGGATAATATCGCGGATATATGGATTCGCCCTGTCAACTGTGCCATAGTCGATATCAATCATATCTGATACAGCATTCCGTCTGTTGAGAAGAAGAAGCACAAACCGCTCTTTTTTCAAATCTCTCATGAGGGGCATAAGAAAATTTGCCACATCAGATGATTTTTTAATCGAGCCCTCGAAAGCTTTTTCCTCGCTAAGCATTCTCCTGCCTAATTCGATGGCCGCCTTGATCTGTGCAATTTTTGCGTCTTTGAGCCCGGAAATCTCTTTAAACTCAGAAGCATCAATGCCGCTCATTAAACGAAGGGATTTGAATTTATGGAGCAATTCTCTGCCGATATCCACTGCGCTTCTTCCGGGTGTGCCCGTTCTAATCAAGATAGCAAGAAGTTCCGCATTGCTCAGGGTATGCTCTCCGTATTTGAGCAGCTTTTCCCGCGGCCGGTCATCTTCCGACCATTCACGAATGGGTAAGGGGTATTTTGCTTTTTGCTTTTTTTCCATTTTACACGAGTAAAAAATAGCTCAATTTAGGTTTAAGAATGTATCTATTATTAATATCCTAAACATAGTCAATATATCAACCACAAATCACAAAATTACCGTCCTATGACTTCTTTCAACTTTTCGATAAGAATCACATTCTGCTCATGTTTCTTAACAGCTACACGAAAATAACGGTCTCCCATACTATCAAATGTGCTACAGTCCCTTATCAGTATCCCTTCTCTTGTTAGACGGTCTTTGAGCTCTGTGGAATTGGAACCAACCCTGTCATATATACGAACAAGGAGGAAGTTTGCAGCGCTTTTAAAGGCGCTCAGCCCGGCGATTTCATTTAAGGCAGCTTTTAAGTACTTCCTTTCGGTTGATATATATTGCCTTGTTGCCCTGATATAATCTCCATCAACAAGGGCTTTAACAGCTGCTTTTTGCGCCAGGGCATTAACAGTCCATGGAATTTTGTTTTCCCTCATTTTTGCAGCACATGATGGCGCCGCTATAACATACCCTATACGGAGCCCTGGAATGCCGAAAAATTTCGTCATTGACCTGAGGACTATCAGATTGTGAAACCTCAAAATTTCTTTTTTTACAGACTCTTCCTCAACAAAATCTATGAAGGCTTCATCTATAACTGCAAGTGTTCCTGTTTTACCCGCGCATGCAATGGCACGACACAATTCATCTTTTGATGTAAGGACACCTGTTGGATTGGCGGGATTGCAGAAATAAACAATATCAAAACCATCTCTCAACCGCACGCAAACTGAGTCTATATCAATGGAAAAATTGTCTTTCTCCTCAGCCTTGAAGCACGAAACCTTGGTACCGATCAGACTGAGGCCCTTTTCGTATTCGCTGAAGGCTGGTGTGACGATAAGAGCCTTTCGGGGTTTGAATGTTGAGGGAATAGAATACATGAATTCGGTTGAACCGTTCCCTGCAAGGATATAATCCCTGCCAATATCATGGTATTCCGATAATCCTGAAACAAGATCAAAGGAATCAATATCCGGATAATTTAATGCAGCATCAAATTCTTCAATTATCGTTTCTTTTAACCCCTGCGGATAGCCCAGTGGATTTATATTGGCGCTGAAGTCAATGATTTTATCTTCGTCGATTCCATATCTTCGGGAAATCTCACAGATGCTTCCGCCATGATCTCTTTTCATCATTGAACCATCCCTAAAACGGCCATACAAACAAAGGCCATCAAGAAAGATGATGCAAACATGATAATCCATGTCTTCTTTACATCATCTCTGTCTATTTCTTTTATCCTGTCGCCAATCATGGGTTTGTGAAAGATTTTTCCGAAATACTGGATCTTGCCGCCCAATTGTATATTCAATGCTCCGGCTGCCGCTGCCTCCGGCATGCCGCTGTTGGGACTTGAGTGGTTTCTGCCGTCCCTTCGCATAATTCTCCACGAGTCCCTCCAGTTGAGCCTCAGGATAAAAGCAGCCAATATAATAATAAACCCCGTGAGTCTTGCCGGTATCCAATTCCATATATCATCCATTTTGGCAGAAAACCAGCCGATATCCCCATATCTTGCATTTTTGTATCCAACCATCGAGTCGAGTGTATTGATTGCCTTATACGCCATGGCCAGAGGAACTCCGCCAATAGCCAGGTAGAACATGGGCGCCACTATACCGTCCGACAGGTTCTCCGATACTGTTTCAATAACAGCCCGGCAAATTCCCTGCTCATTGAGATTTTCCGTATCTCTTCCCACAATCATAGAGAGGCTCTTTCTTGCCTCTTCTATATCTCCGCGGTTTAAGGCATTTAGAACGACCTTGCTTTCATTATAAAGAGATTTTGTTGCCAGTGTAAGGGAGGCAAGCAGTACCGTTATAATTGCGCCAAACAAAGGGTTTATTAAGAGACATCCTTTAATTGCCCCACAGGTGATGAAATAAACGGGGATAACAACGGCAAACCAAAGAATTATTCCGCCCTTCTTTTTATCAAAAGGGTATAAAAGACGAATCTTATCTTCTAAATATTTAACAGCCTTCCCGATGATGACAACAGGATGAGGAAACCGGCGAGGGTCGCCGATTATTATATCAACGACATATGCTTCTATGAAAATTGCAGGCGTCATAAAAGTCTCCAGGGAGCGCATAACTCCCATTACCAGTAACCACGGGGCTATAGAGTTTATTCATTGCTTTCCGAACCTTCCGGCCGCCTCAAAATATATGTATCCATAAGCCAGCCTTTTTTCTTTTTAGCCTTTTTTCTTATCCTTTGAAGATCCCCGATTACATCTTTCAGCTTACCTGAAAACAGGATTTCATCGTCAGTCCCCAGATAGCCACCCCAATAGATATCAATATCCGCATCCTTAAAATGCTTAAAAGTAGAATAAGAATCTAACAATACTACAACATTTACAACCTCAGCAGGTGAGTATTCTTTCAGTCTTCTGCCCGTTGTAATTACGATAGTCTCCCCTATACGGTTTAAGGGAATTTTATGCTTTTCTGCCAATATCTGAACGCTGGTTATTCCTGATATCACCTCATACTCAAAATTTACCGCTCCTTGTTTAAGGATATGCTGTAGAATTTCTAAATGTCCATCATATAGCGATGGGTCGCCCCAGACAAGAAAGGCGCCGTTTTCACCATCTTTCATCTTGCTTTTAATCAATTCAGTAACAACTTCTGCTTTTTGTTGACGCCATGTCTTAACCCCTTCCTTATATGACTTACTCCCTTTTTTACGTTCAGGAATTTTCGCAGTCACAACCCTGTATGTCCCTCTATTTAGACATTTTTTTAATATCTCCTTTCTTATCTTCAGGAGATCCTCATGTTCCTTCCGTCCCCTCTTTTCAAGAAGGAAGAATACATCTGCTTTTTTCATTGTGTTTATCGCCTTGACAGTAAGATAATCAAGATTACCAGGCCCAATTCCAATAAGATATATTTTCTTCATCTATCTCCTTATTAAGGGTTCGGCAAAAAATAAGTTCGCAATTTCAGGTGTTGAGGCGCTCGGCTGACAAGGCGCGAAAAAGCATGAATATCAAGCATATTCAGAATTTTCGCAACGCAGTCAGGCGGGATGCATCGGCGCCTGAAATGTGAAATTATTTTTTGTCGAACCCTAAGGCTGCTGCATTTTGATTCTAAAAGTCTTTCTTTGGCCCCAGCGGCATTGACAAATCCCACGGGAAAGCCGACGATCAATGCAGGGAACTTTCATCAAGAAATCTAACAAAATTCTCAGCAATCTGTGGTTTGCTTCCGAAGTGAAGGTGAACGTAACTTCCCAGAACATTTTTCTTCATGTATCCCTCTTCACGGATTTTCAATCCTGGCCTGTCACTAAGTTTATAGACAAGGGTTACACCGTTGTGATCTACGACAGGGTCCATCTTTCCGGTGATTTCCTTAATTTCTGAATAGTGAAATTCATGTCCTCTTATTTTCTCTCCAGGTTTGCCGAGAAGATTGAATGCCTTCAGGGTAATCTCCCTATAGCCGAGCGCTTTCAATCGATCAAGCATCATAATCTTTACAGGAAATATTCCCGCCATGGAATAATAGTTGAGTGATTTATCCTCAATACCCTCAGTGAGATACATGAACCCCCCACATTCGGCATAGATAGGGAAACCGTTGTCACCCAGTTTTTTAATCTCTTCCATGAGACTCTTGTTCCTTGAGAGTTTTTCCGCAAAGAGCTCCGGATACCCTCCTCCAAGATAGAGGCCATTAATATCCGGTGGTAGAGAGCGATCGCGCAGGGGTGAAAAAAAGACTAACTCCGCCCCATATTTTTCAAGGAGTTCAAAATTGTCCTGATAGTAGAAACAAAATGCTTCGTCCCTTGCAACACCAATCCTGACGGAGTTTTTTTGACGGGTTTCCTGCCTTTGAAAAAATTTCGGAATATCAAGTTCAGGAAGGTTATCCATCAGCATGTTTAGATTCAGCGAATCTTCGATCAAGTCTGCCAGATGGTCAATGTAGTCCGGGCTCAGGGGATTCTCATCCTGGGTAACAAGACCGAGGTGCCTTTCGGGTAAATTCAGACCGTCCTCCTTTTTAATGCCGCCAATCAGGGGGATATCCACATGACCTTCAAAGGCTTCACGGATATATCGAAGATGTGTATTACTTCCAAGACGATTCAAGACAACTCCTGCCCATTTCAATTCCCTGTCGAAGTTTTCGAATCCATATACCATGGCCGCGGCGCTTCGAGCCATACTCCGGGCATCCACAATCAGGAGGACGGGGAGCGACAGCCACTTGGCCATTTCTGCCGTGGACCCGGCTTCCGATCTGCCGTCATACCCGTCAAAAAGGCCCATTACCCCCTCTACAATAGCCACATCGCAAGAATGACTGCCCTTATAAAACACTTCCTTATTATATTCTTTTGAGAGCATCCAGCCATCGAGATTTCGAGATGGACGATCACAGATCTGCTTATGGAATCCGGGATCAATGAAGTCCGGTCCTACTTTAAATGGCGCAACATTCATTCCACGTCTCTTGAGGACGGCCATGAGTCCCATGGCTATTGTGGTCTTACCGCAGCCGCTGTGTATGCCCGCAACGACTAATCCCTTCATCTCAGCCCCGCAATCCTGTAAAAAGTTTCCATTTCGATATTATTCCTTACAAGTTCTGCCAGCCTGTCATATTGTGTCTCTTTAAATTCCTGAAAGCTGAAAGATGCATGTGCCTCCGGAGACACGGATATTCCTTTTGCCTCCTTTACGCGCTTGATAAATTCCTGACGGAAACAGTCATTGTCGAAAATGCCATGGATATATGTTCCCCAGACTCTGCCATCTTCCGATATGAATCCGTCGGGAGTGGAAGTTTGTTTTTCTTCTCTTTGAATAATTTCAAACATATATTTTTCATCCTGCAATTCTGTTCTCCCCATATGTATTTCGTAACCCTTCAATTCATCTCTGTTTTTGAAAACCTGGTTCGATGGATGGATCTTCGCGCTGACCTGACACGTTACTTTCTCTTTTTCTATAAATGTTCTTACGGGTAAAAGGCCGATGCCGTTTATACTTTCGAGAGAGGTTTCAATGTGAAAAGGATCTTCAATATATTCACCAAGCATCTGATAGCCTCCGCAGACTCCAACAACTGATCCGCCGTTTCTGTAATGCCTTAAGATCTCCCGGACATAGCCACTATTATGCAAATAATTCAGGTCATCAATGGTATTTTTACTGCCAGGGATGATAACGACACCGGCATTGCCTATTTTTTCACCATAATTTACATACCTGAGATTAATACCTGGCTCTCTTTCAAAAGGGTCGAAGTCTGTAAAATTAGAAATGTGTGGAAGACGAATAACGGCAACATCAACCTTTTCACTTCCTCCGGAAGGGATTTCTCTCTCCAGGGAAACGCTATCTTCCTCCTGGATATAAATATCTTTAAAATAGGGTATGGTTCCCAGTACGGGGATTCCCGTCTTTTCCCCCAAAAAATTGAGTCCCGGCTTTAATAATGAGATGTCACCGCGGAACTTGTTAATAATGAAGCCCTTAATTCTCTTCCTTTCATTTTCCGAAAGCAGTTCTATGGTGCCAACGAGTGAGGCAAACACCCCTCCCCTGTCTATGTCTCCTGCCAGTACAACGGAACAGTCCGCAATTTCAGCCATTCCCATATTGGCGATATCATTTTCTCGCAGATTTATCTCCGCAGGGGATCCTGCTCCCTCTATTATTATGAAATCATATTTTTTGCTTAATCTTTGGAAACTCTCCCTGACAAACTCACTGGCATGTTTTTTGAATTTATGATACAGACTTGCAGACATGTTTTCATAAACCCTGCCATGAATTATAACCTGGGCTCCCACATCCGTATTTGGTTTTATCAATACAGGATTCATATCTACATCTGGTTCCACGCCCGCTGCCTCCGCCTGCACGACCTGCGCCCTCCCCATCTCTCCGCCGGTCTTTGTAATGAAAGAGTTGAGAGCCATGTTTTGTGCCTTAAAGGGCGCCACATTATACCCGTCCTGCCTGAGTATCCGGCAGAATGCAGCAACTAAAATACTCTTTCCTACATGTGATGCTGTTCCCTGAATCATCAAGGATCTACACTTCATAAAAAACCTCTATACCCTCTTGGTGTAACCATAAAATCCAGGTAAGTAAACGATGTGCTGTTTCCAATAAAGATTATTGTCTGCATGTTTACGTCTGCTTTGTGAAGATCTTCAAGGGGAATAATTGTTACCATTTCATCTTTTCTCATGGCGCTTACAACAATTCCGGCAGGGGTCTTTTTATCCCTGTATTTTAATATAATCTTCTGTGCTGTTTCGAGCTGCCGGTTTCTTCTTTTACTCTTAGGGTTATACAAAACAATCACAAAATCAGCACTTGCAGCAGCTTCTATGCGTTTTTCAATAAGTTCCCAGGGAGTCAAAAGATCACTTAAGCTTATGGATGCAAAATCATGGCTTAAGGGCGCTCCAAGGAGAGAAGCGCCGGCGCAGAGCGCCGGTATTCCGGGAATAATTTCAACAGTTAGTGTAGATTTTTCATTGTATAGGAAATTATAAAATAGCGAAGCGACATCATTATTCGACGTTGGACGTTGGACGTTCAATGTTGGACGTTCATCTTTTAATTTGTTCTTTAATGCCGTTTCACTTGTAGGAGGTATTACACTGATATTCTCCTTTCTGCATATCTCAAAAACAAGCCCGGCCATGGCATAAATCCCTGGATCACCGCTCGAAACAATTGCGCATGATCTTCCTGTAAGAGCAACATCAATGGCAGCTTTCACACGTTTAACCTCTTGGGTCATTGCGGTGCTGATTATATTCTTATCTTTAATCAAAGGGTGGATCAGCTCTATATAGGTGGTATATCCTGCAACAGTATCCACAGACTCAAGAACATCCTTTGCCCTTTTGGACAAATGATCATAAGTTCCCGGGCCTATTCCTACAATATAAAGGGTATTCTGGCGATGGCCACCGTGACGTTTTGGGTCGAATGTTTTGGCACAATCAGTTTTCCGTTTTTTGACGCAAGAATCGCGGCTGCTTCGCATACGCTTTTTACTCCTGTATGTTTTTCCACCATGTCGGATGGTGATTTAATACCGTCTGCTCTGTTCAATTCGTCCTTGTCGAAAAAACTAATGGGAAGTTTGAGTTCTTCTGCAAGCGCTATCAGTCCCGGTTCATCTGTTTTTAAATTAATCGTTGATAGGCGTATCACGCTGGCTACGGCAAGTCCCGATTCTTTGAGTACTTTTTCAAAAAATTCTTTAATCTCCTTCATTGTTGTGTTTCTGTTGCATCCAATTCCTGCAACAAGTGATCCGGGTCTTAATATCAGCACCTTTTTCGAAAGATCGGCCAGCGTGTCATCTATAAATACACCAATAGATACATCGGGGATATCTTCATTTCCCGTAATTTGTCCTTTTTTAAAATCTGTAGGAATATGTGCCGGGAAAGTATGTGATGGAAAAATATGTGATGGATCGATACTGTCACGAAGAAGTTTGTATTGATCATGGAGATAAAACTTTTTCCCTGTAATAAGGGCCATGTTAATATTTTTTATAGCTTCCGGGTTTTCTATAAAAAGATTATGCTGTTTTGCCAGCACATCGATAGCAGTCACCTGGTTCACATCCGTAGCTGTATTTATTACAGGATCAGCCCCTATTAATCCGGCAACCTTTATCGCAAGGGAATTGGCGCCGCCCAGATGACCGGAGACAAGACTTACGACATGTCTGCCGATTTCATCAACCACCACAACTGCCGGATCCGTTGTCTTGTTCCGGATACAGGAAGCAATAAGCCTGACTACTATTCCTGTTGACATTATAAAAACATGTCCTGTGTAAGCATGAAAGTCACTGACAATAGCATCAGAGAGTCTTTTAAAATAAGAAGCCGGAATATCATTTATGTTCAGATCAGCAGAAAGGTGCAATTTTGCATCAGGCAAACACTCTGCAATTTCCCGGGCAAGCAGCGCTCCTTTAGGCGTAATGGCCCACAAGGCGATCTTGTCATTTTTTTTCTTTCTAAATCCGTGTGAAAAGTTTTTGTCATATAGTTTTGATTTGTATTTTTCTTTGTGTTTGCCGATGTCCAGGGCCTTTCCGATGATAATAAGAGCCTGTCTTGTTATCTTCTCTTTTCTCACTATTTCCGGCAACTCTCCAGGACTTGTAAAAATAATCTTTTCTTCAGGCTGACTGACACAATAAACAACAGCGCATACCGCATCTTTTCCATATGCTTTTTCAAGAACCCTCGCTACTTTATCAACCATGGATATGCTAAGATAAATCGCCATGGAAGCTTTATGCTCTGCAAGCGATTCCAGCGCTTCATTTTCAGGCACAGGTGTTCTGCCGGCCATACGGGTTAAAATAAGTGTCTGTGAAACTTCAGGCAGAGTATATTCTATTCCCATGGCTGCTGCAGCGGCAAATGCAGCAGTTACTCCGGGAATAACTTTACAGGGGATAGATTTTTTATCTAACTTTGCCATCTGTTCAAATACGGCGCCATAAAGACTCGGGTCTCCGGTATGAAGACGAACTACCTGTTTTCCTCTTTTATACGCTTTTTCAATTTCATCAATAATCTCTTCAAGATTCATGGAAGCGCTGTTCAAAACTCTTGTTTCCGGTTTAGTCCACTTTAATACAGCCTCGGGCACAAGAGAACCTGCATAAATCACAAGATCTGCGTCAGCAAGCGCATGTTGTCCCTTAACTGTTATCAATTCAGGATCACCAGGTCCGGCCCCGGCGAATATTACAGGATGCCGGACAGGCTCATCTTGATTTTTAATAGTTGATTCGGTTGTCATATTCTATTTTTTATAGGAAATGTCTCACGCAAAGCAAAAGCACTAAAAAGATGAACGTCGAACGATGTAATCGCTTTGCTCTGCCAGTTTATAAATTGGCAGAATACCTTATTCGACGTTCATCTTTTTTTTTGGATGTTCATCTTTTAATGTATTCTTGCAGAAATTATCCACACAGGATTCAATGCTTCGAGCCGTTCTCCCCAGGGCATATCCTGTCCCCTATGAATCTGGACTAACACTATATCTGTTTTAAATCCCCTGCTTTTAAGGGTTTTAATGGCAGCTTCAACATTTGACAGAATAACTGTATTTACAACCATAACTCCGTCAGGCTTTAGATACTCTGAAGCTGTATCTATGATTTTCATCAGATTCCTGCCGCCGCCACCGATAAATATCCGGTCAGGCTCAGGCAGATTCTCAAGACCGTTCGGGAGAACAGCCTGAACAACTTTTAAATTTTTCACATTAAATCGTTTTTTATTCGCCTTTATATTGTCGATCCTGCTCAAGTTTTGCTCAACTGAAAATATCCTGCCCTTTTTTATAAAAAGAGATGCCTCAATGGAAATAGAACCCGAGCCTGCTCCCAGATCCCACAATATATGATCATTTGAAAGACAAAGTCTGGCAATTGTAATAGCGCGAACCTCTGATTTTGTAATAAGACCTTTCTGGTATTCATACCGGTTATCCGGCATACCGAGGTAAAGATCCTTATTCCCTTTATGCTGAAATGGATGTGGTTTTAATACAATCAGGTTGGGCTGTAAAAAATTCATATCCGCAGCCTGGCCGGGTTCATACCAGTCAAAACATTCAGATTCAGTTCCAAGCTGCTCAAAAATGCACATTTTTATGTCTTTAATCCCCTTTTCAAGCAAACGACCGGCAAGCCATGCAGGATTTTTTTGTAAATCTGTGTAAACAGCAACGCTTTTGTTTCTATCAAGTCTGCTGAAAAGTTCTCTTTCACTATTCCTGCCATGCAAACTTACGACTGAAATATCATTCCAAGGCTCCTTTATCCTGGAAAAAGCCGCGGCAACAGTAGAAATATTTGGATATATCACAACATTGTCAGACCCAAGGGATTTTATCAGCAAGGAACCTATACCGAAAAACAGCGGATCACCAGATGCAAGCACTACAACATTTTTTTTGCGCATCTTGCTTTTTATATATCGAATAACACCTTTAAGATCTTTGCTGATCTCCTTTTTGTCTACTGCGTGATCATTGAAATACTCGAGATGCCGTTTTCCTCCTACCAGGACATCAGCATCTTTTATCAATTTCAGGTGCTTCGCTGTAAGATCTTCGATAGTAAGCCCCATTCCGATTACAGATACCTGTTTCATGTGTATTTTAAATCCTATCCGCAGATTACGCAGATTGTTTAAACATCCTGTTCACCAGAGCTTTTTGTTGAGTCATTTCTTTTCTGTTTTGCAATAATGAGTGTCCAGTAATTCGGCTGTCTTTTACTAAACTCTTTGATATTACTTACGATTTCTTCTTCAGAAAGCCCGCAGTTTAATACTCCCACGCTGTAATTATATAGCCCGGATTCATTAAGCGCTGAATCTATGTCCTCAATATTTCGGTATGCTTTGAGAAAAACAACAGATTCCGGCTTGACTGAAAGCTCCCGCAGATGGTCTCCCCCCCTGGCTCCAGAAACAATCAGAAGTGATTCTTCGCCTTCCACCAACGGAACGTTCAGGCAGGAAGCCGCCGCCTGGTATGAAGTTATACCTGGTATGGTTTTTATATTCACATGGGAAGCTGACTTTCTGATATGTTTTAATATATAACCATAAGTGGAATAGGTCATGCAATCCCCTAAACTTAGAAAAGCAACGTCTTTCCCTAATTCAAGCTCTTTTATAATTGTCCGGACATTATTTTTCCATGCCCTTTCAGTCTCTTTTTTATTTCTGGTCATTGGAAAAGAGAGCTTTTTCACTAAAGTTGTTTCAGGAATATGGGGTTTGGCAATGCTCACCGCCAAGCTGTAACTGTTTTTTGCAGACGCTGCCGCAAAAACTACATCCACCTCATTTAATACTTTAGAAGCCTTTAGCGTGATCAGACCAGGATCACCCGGTCCAACCCCTATGCCGTATAAAGTTCCTGGTTTTGATTTGTTCATTATTTCCTCGCCAGTTTTGCCAGTGCATTTACCACACTTGCGGCAATGCCTGAACCGCCCTTCCTTCCAATATTAGAAATATAGGGTTGGTCCATTGCGATAAGCTTAGCTTTAGACTCTGCAGCGTTTACAAACCCCACTGGAAGCCCTATGATTAGAGCCGGTTTCGCCTTTTTTTCTTTCACGAGTTCAATAAGCCGCAAAAGGGCTGTGGGAGCATTTCCAATTACATAAATAGCATTTTTCATGTCAGGTATGGCTGCATCAACTGCTGCTTTCGCCTTGGTAGTTCCGGTTTTTGATGCGATCCGGCCTACTTCGGAATCAGCCATAAAACATTTTACTTCTGTGCCGAATCGTTCAAGATCGCTTTTTCTGATTCCCACTCTTGCCATGCTGGTATCCGTGATAATATTTTCTCCGTTTTTTATAGCCTCCAACCCCTTGGCTATGGCATGTTTGTGGAAGCGAACAGATTTCACATATTCAAAATCGGCAGATGTATGTATCATCCTTCGTACGATAGACCACTGGGCAAAAGAAAAGTGATGTGGAGGAGCTTCTTTATCTATTATTTTGAAACTTAACGCTTCAATTTCTTCTGGTTTCATTTGAAAATTCTCATTGGAATGGCATCAAGAGCCTCCTCGATATGATCGATAAAAATCTCGACGATCGGCGGTTGAAAACCCATCCCCTTATCAATGACCCGCACCTCAATCCCCTCCCTTTCAATCCTGCTTTTCCACGAATCCTCGCTGTTTCCAACAATATCCTCCTCAAAATGGACACCGGCCACAAGCACAAAAGGTATTAGCAGAGCTTTCTTTTTCCCGCTTTCCTTAACAACTTGAACAATCCGCTCGCAGGAGTCTTCTTTTTCGATCATCCCAACATGGATGTCAGAACCATACCGCTCCTGAAGTTTTTGTTCAAGGGCGATATAGGCTGTCCACATAGGATGATCTGTCCCATGACCTATCAGGATGACCCCTTCTTCTTTCAATTCCGGCAGCAAACCGACGATGCCGGCAGCTACTCTATCATAATCTCCAGGACTGTGCAAAAGGGGGAGCCCTACTGACGTGCGAATCGGCACATGCTGAATCTCTTCAACAAGACGATCAAACTCATTCCCGCAGATAAGATGAATCGACTGTACAACGGCCCAGGGATAACCTTCGGCAGCAAGATCGGACAGTACCTGCTGGGGGCTTTTTAAATTGATGTTTTTTCTTTTTTTGCTAAAATCCCTGACCATCCTTGATGAATATGCCCATTCTATTTTATGGTCAGAAAATCTCTCTCTGATAATCTTGTCCATATAATCATAGGTATCCATCGCCTTTGTGGTAGTGCCGAATACAGCTAAAATAATAGGTGGTTTCATATTCAAAACTCTATCCCCATCTGCGCCTTGATTCCACATCAAGCCCGTTGAGTGCTGTTAATATGATCAGCATGGTTCTCTTTAAAATGTCTATCCGTATCTAAATGTTCATATACCTGATGTGTGTGGTTGCCTTATCTTGCCATCATTTAATTTATATATCTTCCTGGTTGTTTCATTGAGGAAATCTTTGTCATGTGATATTCCCACAAACGCGAGATCCAAGTCGTTCAAGACTTGAATGATTCTTTTGGTGACATCTTCATCAAGTCCTGTGGTGGGTTCGTCCAATAGTAGAGCTTTAGGTCTCATTGCCAGTACGGTTGCCAGCGAAACCAGCTTTTTTTCTCCACCGGAGAGATTATGTGTCACCCGGTTTTCAAAACCCTTCAATCCCAGAATCTCCAGGGTATGTTCGACAATTTCATGGGCCTCATCGTGGGATTTGCCCATGTTGAGAGGACCGAAAGCTATGTCTTCGGTTACGGTGGGACAGAATAGCTGGTCATCTGCATCCTGTAAAAGGAGTCCAATCTCTTTGCGCATTTCTCGAAAATCACTCTCCGTAGTCCTTATCTTGCCAAAGGACGTGACGTTGCCCGATATGGGCTTGAGAAGCCCTATCATGATGTGAAACAGTGTGGTCTTGCCGCTTCCATTTGGCCCCAAAAGGCCGATTCTGTCCCCTTGCCTGAACTCAAAATCAAGCCGATCAAAGAGCATGGATCCCCCTGGATAGGCAAAGCTTATTCCCTCAAGTTTTATAATAGTTTTGTTGGTATCCATTGTATTACCACCAACCCGGAAATGAATAACAAGGAGATAATTCCAAAAAGCCAATCCGATGCATGAAAATCACAGGGTTCAAGGATATAGAATTTTCCCTTGAATCCACGGCAGAGCATGGCGTTATAAATGCGCTTTGATCGTTCATGGCTTTTGAGGATAAGCATCCCTATAAGATAGGCAAAGCTTTTATAGGTGTGCAGATTGTTCCCGGGTATAAAACACCGCACCTTCATGGCATTGGTCAGCCTGATATATTCAAGATTTATTACGTATATGTATCTATAAGAGAAGAAAAATATGTGGACAAGTTTGTCCGGCACATACAGATAATGCAGGGCGTGTACCAGCTTAAATACCGAGCACGTGGAAAGAAGCGCTATGCAGGCTATAAGAATGGTATTCGATTTTACGGTAATCAGCACGGCATATTCAACACCCTCCACAGTTGCCTCAAACCCGAATAAGGTAAAGAGGGTCTTGCCTGGTGTGGTGAATGGGAGAAACAACCACAATACCAGTATAAATCCATTTACCACAATCAAGCGCCAGAACACCTTCTTCAGGGACAGCCGGGCAATGAACAGCATCGCCAGGGCCGAAACAGCGAACACAAAAAGGATGCCCAGTTCATAGGTAAGGGCCGTCACAACAGAAAACAGAACCGATGTAATGATTTTTACGCGTGGGTCAAGCCGATGGAAAAACGAATTGCCGTATGCAAAAGGTTCAACTATGTTCAAAACTTACTACCTTTGCGATATCTAAAATACATGGCAACCCCCATGAGGCCAAATATGTACCCAATGCCTCCGAAGATTTCCGTCGGTGAAAACCCTGTCTTGCGCTGAGATTCTGCAACGAGCTTAGCAAGGGGACGCAGTCTTTTTTGTATAACCCTGTCAACAATTGATTCAATCTCCTTCAGGTCTATTTGGGCAATAGCTTCTGAGATCCCTTGGGTTTTCCGGGTTTCAACGGTTGGGGCAGACATAGCTTCAGTCGTGGTCGCCTGGTTACTGACCACGACGCCCTGCAGTTCGTCTGCCGGCACTGTGTACTCGCCCCTGTGCCCCATGCCGGCATTAAGCACCAACTTCAGGTCAGTCTTTTGAGGCGGCTTGAAAGAAAACTCCCCGTTTTCGTTGGTTTTGCCTTCCAGGAGCTTCTTGCCTGAGGGATCAAACACCTCGATCCCGGCATTCTTACAAGATGTGCCATCACTGAAGCCGCCTTCCACAAATACGGTGTCTCCTTCCACATAGGCTGTAAGAAGGACCTTGTGGGCCAGAACCCATGGCGCTGTCATTGTCAGATACAGCACGGTTAAAAGAAAAAAAGCAATAACCTTTGAAATTCTTGTATACTTTTTACATAGATTTAATCGGTGCATGAGCTACTCCTAATATTTCGGGTTTGACTTTTTTCAAAAAAACCACACAAAATGCGGTCATAAACCCCTCGATCATCATAACCGGAAAGTGAGCGATGACCACTAGTTTCGACACTTCCATAAACGCCTCTCCCGTGAAGACCAGAGAAATACCCACCATGATGCTCGTTAAAAATACAGCCAGGAACCCGCAGGCAAATGCCGATCCCAAAGAGATGAAGGTGTTTTCACGTCTGATTGCATAGTTAAACATGTAAAAGCAGACAAGGGCCGGTACCACGACATTGACCGTATTGACCCCAAGGGCTGTAATCCCCCCGAATTGAAACAGGATGGATTGCAGGGTGAGGGCCACCAGAATGGCTGGAAAGGCCGCCCAGCCTAACAGGAGCCCTATAATACCGTTTAATAAGAGGTGCACACTTGAGGGTCCAATGGGAACATGAACAAGGGATGCCACAAAAAAGGCTGACGACAGGATGGCCACCTGAGGTATCCGGTCATAGTCCATTTTTTTAAGCCCCACGGCGCAACCAGCCACCGTGATGGCGGCGCCTGTGAGCAGCACGGGTGCAGATAACACACCTTCTGAAATATGCATAATATATTTCCTTTCTCCTGTATTGTGTTAAACTCACTATAAGAAATTTAGAGACTCCCAGGCTTCGGATCGAAGCAGCCCCTGCCCGTCACAGTACTCGGACAGGCGATTGCAGCAAACCAAGATGATTTGATGTTCGAACATCCCGCCTCAGGTTTCATTACAACCTAAGTTGAGCGATTTTTGGGGAAGAAATGTGCTGAAATCTTGATGCATAAGGGTTTGCGAAAACCGCAGGCATACCCGTGGATATGTCGAGGATTTTCGCGAATCCTTGATGCGCAAGAGATCAGTGCAGATCGAGTCAAAAATCGCTCAATTTAGGTGCAAGTATTGTCACCTGGATCAGAATTGTAATAGGTGCCAAGAATCAGACCCTCTATAGAAGCTGCTGCCTCTTTCACTTATTTCATGTCAAGCGCCTGAACCCAGATGAGCGCATCCTGGCGAAGCTTCTTGCCGTTGTGCTTGAGACCTCTTCCACTCGCACCAAGGGCAGCAAAACCCCACCAGCCTGCCTTTGGGATGCCAAAGGTAAAGACGCCATTACCATCCGCTTTGATTATCTGGGCAATCATGGCATTATGGGGCGCCTCAACTTTTGCCTCTTTTACAAAGGCGTTGCCTCTAATATCGTGATTCATGTATTCAACCCTGATCTTAGCATTGGGAACCGGTTTGCCACCACAAGTCACAACTCCACGAAAAATATTACCGACCCAGAGAGCATAGGGCTTGTCAAGAGGAACAATCTCCACAGGCAGAGGACTGCCTACCGGAGCAGCCCAGTCTGTCGGGGCGCCGGCCACATTGAATATGACCTTGGTGCATTGCTGTATATAAAAGTCCTTTGAATCTTCATAGTACGGTGCAGGAACAAAGTAGAAGATATGATCTCCCATCCCCTTAAGCCTTACATTAGCCTCATATCCCTTTCCGCTATTGGTAAGGCTGGTAAAAGTAATAGGTTTTAATTTGTTAAGCAGATCCTTTTTCTTCTTTTTGTGTATTTCACCAAAGGCTATAGGCAAATGGATCTTTCCATTTTCATCCTTTCCAATGTCCATGGTATGACCCGCCTCAAATGGATGTGTGAAGATTATCTTCAGATTAAGCTTCTTTGATGTTGGGACACTATCCTGTGAATAGATCATCTGAAAATGCGCATAGGCCGGAGCACTCAGCGCAAACACTAAAATCAACGATAGTAATAATACAAATCTTCTCATCTCCTCCTCCTTTCCACCTTCGTTGAATATTGATTGTTTGGGTTTCGTCGAGGTCTCCTGACCAAAAAAAAACCCCAGATCGAAATGAATCGATCCGGGGATTTCCCTTTTTTATCCTCTGATCTTCCGGCATATCTCGGTCCACGAAAACTATGCCTTTGAAGACATCTAAAAAGCCAACTAACAAATGCCTTTTAAAAGTCTGTCCGTCTGTTTAGGCAGGTCTTCTGACTCTCCCGCCCCTTTAGCTGCCTTCCCATTCCTGTATTGCGGAACAGTGGCATGTCACTGCTAAAAAGGTTCCCTCTTCGAAAAAAAGGCGGGATTACAGCGGCGGGCCCGTCCATGATTTACACATGGTTCCCTGTTAAGCTCAACATGAGCACCCAAACTATATTGTGTTTAAACTATTTATATTATGAAATCAAGCTTTATTATGTCTTACATATTCCATCACCAGTATAAACCTGAACATATCCTTTCACTTTTTAACTGCTCCTGACATTTGTAATACCTAAGTTGAGCGATTTTTTGCGAAGATATGTGCTGAGATCTTGATGCATAAGGATTTGCAAAAACCGCAGGCATACCCGTGGATATGTGGAGGATTTTTGCGAAGCCTTTATGCGCAAGAGATCGGCGCAGATCGAGTAAAAAATCGCTCAATTTAGGTAATAAGCTACCTTTTCATTCTTTCTGCTAAAGCAGCTGTTAGATGCATAATCTTCTCACCGGTTTTTTCATTCAATAATCCCATACCGCAGGAAGGGCTAAATAGTGAATTTTTCAGAAGGAGTTCCTTGTCAATGCCTTTTCTTGTTAAAATATTTAACGCTTTGTTTAACTTCTGGCAAAGTTCATCTAAAGAAATACCATCACGATACTCCGCAGTTGGAACAGCGCCCCAGACAATCACACCGTTTCTTGCCAGGAATTTTTTGATAGCATTTGGGTAAAGTACAAAATATTCAGAGAATCCATAAGAATCAAAACTGATAATGTCTATCCTTGTTTGCAAAAGCATCTCCCAGTCTGTGTTGCCGCAACAATGGAGCCCTATTAATATATCTTCCCGCTCATTTATAAAGTCGATGAGGTCATTTAATATAGTTATGACCTTTTTTTCCTCAAGAGGCAGATATGCCGAGCCGAAACTGGCTAAATACGGCTCATCGTAAAAAATAACCGGCATTTTACCTGTTTTTTTTATCTCCTTTGCCTGCCATATTCCCTTCATGGCAAGACCCTTTACAATAACATCGGACATCACATCATCGTGAATAAGAGCCCTTCCATTTTCTCCCAGGATTGAAGATGAGAATGTAATAGGCCCTATAACCTGCCCCTTAATGAATTGGTTCTGTTCGTTTTTTGATTTCTCAAGTAATGCATAAAATCCTTTTGCGTAATCTGAAGTTATCTTAAAATATTCATAAGACTTACGGGTCAAATGGTCATAAAATTCCAATAGTTTTTCTTCTTTGTTTACAGAATCGTCATAGTAAATATGTTCTTTCTTTAAATCGGGTTTAAGACATGGCAGGTTTTCGCTGCACTGTAGAAACATATTTTCTCTTGCATCGATTTTGCTAAACTGGGGATAGTAAGGTATGTCTGGAAATTTATTGAGTATCAGTTCGCAAATATAATCAACATCCTTATGAGGCACACTACCAATTCCTGTGACCTTGCAATCTACACTTAAAAGCCTTTCTACCATAGTATTCTGCATTTATATTCATCCTTTTTGATCTGGATTGGTGGCATATTTTATCTCGCATCTTCTTTTAACCGGAGGGCCGGACACAACTTTAGCCATCTCTTTTATATGCGCTGGTGTAGTTCCGCAACAACCACCAATTATGTTCACACCTGAATTCTTAAAATGCTCAGCATATTCTCTAAAGTATTCAGGATTTACCGAATATTCAGAAGAACCATCCCTGTATCGAGGCAATCCTGCATTAGGCTGAACTGAAACCATACCTGTAAATGAATTGGGAATAGATTTTAAAAGTTCTAACATCTTCCGTGGGCCTAAAGAGCAATTTAATCCAACTACATCAGCGCCAAGGCGTTTTAACTCTTCAAATGATTCTGCTAATTTATCGCCGTAAACAGTCTTTCCTTCATCGGTAAAAGTCACCTGGCAGATTATCGGGATATCGGCTATTTCTCTACACACAAGAACCGCCTCTTTTGCTTCTAAAAAACTTGCCATAGTCTCTAACATTATAATATCAACATCACCATCTATAATGGCTTGAATTTGTTCCATGAAAGCGTTATGAGCTTCAACAAGAGATAATTCGCCATACGGACTTATTGACCTTCCTAAAGGACCAACTGAGCCCGCTACAAATACTCTGCCCTCTGAAGATTCTTTAGCAATCCTTGCTCCCGCAAGATTTATTTCTCTAACCTTATCAGCCAATCCATATTCAGCCAGCTTAAATTTATTTGCGGCAAAGGTGTTGGTTTCTATTATCTTAGCTCCAGCTTCGATATATTCTTCATGAACTTTTTTCACTGTTTCTGAATCAGTAAGATTCAGGGATTCGCAACAAATTGAAGCATCAAAACCTTTGGTTGTTAAATATGTTCCCATTGCGCCATCAGCTAATAAAACATCTTTGCTCAATGCCTCAAGGAATACTTTGTGTCCTTTTTTTTCTGTTTCAGTTTTTTTCAGGATTTCTTTATCAAAATAATATCCTCTTTCTAAATTCTCATCCCTGACATTTTCATATTCCTTATCCACATCAATTTTTCTTTCCCTCAAGAGCCTTTCCATCATTTCAACGCTATGCTCAAAATCCACAAATTCATTAAGCCATATTCCGGGCTTATCTTCACTTCCCGCCATTTTTGTCTTAAAGTCATTGAATTCCTGCTTAATTTTATCAAACTGCTCTGTAAACCCATAGGCTGTTTTAATTCTTGGAAAGCGAAAAAAGTTTGATAATGTTTCCTTAAAATGTCTTTTAAAGATTAGTTTATCTACATACCAGAATACACAGGCAAGACAAAATTGATTCAGTAGAAAGGCAGGGATTGTATGTATTCCAATGATATCGGAAAATAAAAACTGAACCATTGCTCCCGCAATACCTGACATAATTACCCATCTTCCAAAAACATAAAAAACCCACTCTCGAGAAAACATTTTATCCCTGCCTCCTTGCTTTTTTAGCCCTTACCGTCTAACGCTTTGGCTAAATTAAATGGTGCGAAACTTGAGTTAATGACATTGACTGTCAACTCGTAAACCCGTTGCATTTCTCCCAATTTCCAGTTTCCAGAGTTTTCATCTTCTTTCTTTAAGATCTTTTCTGACCTGTTTAACTGCAAGCACCATATTTTTCAGGCTTGGTTTTACTTCTTCCCATTTTCTTGTTTTTAAACCACAATCAGGATTTATCCACAACTGTTTCATGGGAAGCACTTCAAGCAGCGCATTGATTTGTTTAACTATTTCATCAATGCCCGGAACTCTTGGAGAATGGATATCATAAACTCCCGGCCCAACTTCCTGTTTATAGCCAATGGCCTTAAAGACTTTAAGAAGTTCATTCCCACTTCTGGCGGTCTCTATTGAAATAACATCAGCATCCATTGCTTCTATAGTCTTTATGATATCATTAAACTCACTGTAACACATATGCGTGTGTATTTGAGTTTCCATTTCAGCAGGGCTAACAACGATTTTAAAACTTTTTACAGCCCACTTCTCATAATCAGGAATATTATCCTTTCTTAAAGGATATCCCTCTTTAAATGCTGCTTCATCAATCTGAACGATTTTAATTCCAGAATTTTGAAGATCGGTTACTTCATCACTTAAAGCAACTGAGATCTGCTCTGAAACCACACTTCTCGGCAAATCATCTCTTACAAAAGACCATTTTAAAATTGTAACCGGTCCTGTAAGCATTCCTTTTACAATCTTTTCAGTTTTACTCTGAGCATATGTGATCCATTTAACAGTCATAGGCTCAGGCCTGCTGATATCTCCATAAATTACTGGAGGTTTTACGCATCTGCTCCCATAACTTTGAACCCATCCGTTTTTTGTAAATCCAAATCCATCGAGCATTTCGCCAAAATACTCGACCATATCATTCCTCTCAGGTTCACCGTGCACCAACACGTCAAGTCCAATTTCTTCCTGAAAATCAATACAATTATCAATATATTCTTTAATTCCGGTTTCATAAAATTCTTTTGAGATGTTGTTATTTTTATAATCTCTTCTTAATTTTCGAATTTCCGGTGTTTGTGGGAAACTGCCGATTGTAGTCGTAGCCAGTTCAGGATATTTTAAAACAGCTTTCTGAACTTTTATTCTGTCTTCAAATTTATCGTCTCTTTCCTTTTTTACAAGATTTTTCAATCTGGAATGGACAGCATTATTGTGAATTTTTAAGGAAACTCTTTTCTTTTCAATCACATCTTTGTTGGCGGTTACTTTTTGTTTATCTTCTTCACATAATTCTACGCCGTGAAAAAGTTTGGAAATCAAATTAACCTCTTCAAGTTTTTCCATTGTAAACGACAACCATGTTTTTAAATCATCATCTAAATTATCTTCGTATTTCAGAGAATATGGCACATGCAGAAGTGAACAGCTGCTTGATACGATTATGTTTTCCCTGTTGACCCTGTCTGAGATTTTATTTAAGAGCGCTACGCTTTTCTCAAAATCATTTGCCCAGATATTTCGTCCATCAACGACCCCGGCAATCAGCTTTTTATCTTTTAGAGTTTCAATTCCATCAAGATTTTGTTTCCCGTATATAAAATCTAAACAAATCCCCCATATTGGAGTATCGATTAAAATGTTTGTGGCTTCATTTGAATGCTCAAAATAGGTTGCAACTATAATTTTTACATTGTCCGCACATTCAGTTAATTCAGAATAAGCTTTCTTTAATAAATTTAATTCTTTTGAACCTGTATCTTTAACAAAAACAGGTTCATCAAACTGAACATAAATATTATCATCCAGCTTGCTGATCTGTCTTATCATCTCCTTATATACCGGAAGAACTTTATCAAACAATTGATATGTGCCGCCTGCTTCATCAACCCTCTTTGACAACGCTAAAAATGTAACAGGACCTACTATATTTATTTTTGTTTTTATGCCGATCTCTTTTGCTTCCTTATATTCGTCTAAAATTTTAGTTGCATTTAAACTGTATTCATCTTTACTGCCAAGCTCAGGCACAATGTAATGATAATTTGTGTTAAACCATTTTGTCATTTCCATGGCAACACAATCTTTACTACCTCTTGCCATTGTGAAATAGCGCTCCGTCTCATCGATAATATTACGAAATCTTTCCGGGATAGCGTTCAGCATAACAGCGGTATCCAGCATATTGTCATACCAGCTAAAATCATTACTGGAGATTAAATCAATCTCTGACGCTTTCTGGTAATTCCAATGTCTGATTTTGAGTTCATGTGAAGTTTTTTCAAGCTCAGACAGGCTGGTTTTTCCTGTCCAGAAACTTTCCAGTGCTTTTTTTAATTCTCTTTGTTCTCCAATTCTGGGAAATCCTGTTATACTTGTTTTAATTTCCATTTACTTCTCCTTTTTGTTTACGCGACAAAATTGATTTCCAACTATTATGGTATTCGGACTTTTAGCTCGTCATCATATGACCTCTAAACACCGTAGCGCGACTGTGTCTGATTCTCACAGAACTTCCCCGTTTCTATGATAGTTGCGAGTACACTTATTACTTCTCAATCCCATCCCTTGCCTGCACACCTTTCTGATAGTAATGCTTGATCTCCTTCATTTCCGTCACCAGGTCAGCCTCTTCGATAATCCTGGGATCTGCCTTTCTGCCTGTAATAATCAGCTCCACTTCTTCCGGCTTTGCCCGGATAAAATCCAGCAGTTCATCCACGGAAAAGAGATTATAATAGGTGGCGATATTGGCCTCATCAAGGATGATCATCTGATACTTGCCGGAACACATGATCTCCCTGACCTCTTTGAGACCTTCCTGCGCTGCCTGAATATCTTCCTTCTCAGGTTCTCTGTAAATAAAGCAGTCCCTGCCGTATTGTTTTATTGTAATAGATTCCGACAGCTTTTCCAGGGAGTTGAGTTCGCTGTACTTCATTCCCTTGACAAACTGGGCGATATATACCTTAAGCCCAGCCCCGGCTGCACGCAGGGCAAGCCCGAAAGCCGCCGTGGTTTTTCCTTTGCCATTGCCGGTATAAACCTGAATGTATCCTTTCATCACTCCCCCTCCAGACAATTTCTTTTTTTCCGATAGGGGAGGAAAAATAAACTTTTCCTCCCCTAATGATTATAGAAACTAAAACATAAAAGAGATGCCGCCCTTTGCGGCAATTCCTGGTTGCGGGTAATAACCACCCCACGATATAACCGAATGCTTTTCGTCTGTAAAATTTTCGACACCTAAAAATGCAGATATTTTGAAATTATCAAATTCAGGTCTATAGAACAGGAAAAAATCATACAGCGTATAATCGTTCATTTGTTCAGAAGTGTTTGCTTTATCGCCGCCTTGATAACATTTCCCTACATATCGCATCTCGGGACGTAACATAAAGGCATAAGGAAGGTATATCTCAAGACCTGCATTGGCCATTTCCTTCGGGACTAAAAACATTTTCTTGCCGTTGTATTGTCCGCTTGTGAATTCTGCGTCATGATAGGTAAAATTGCCATAGAATTTGCCCAGCTTCTCTAATTTATATGAAATGGAAAACTCAGCTCCTTCATGACTTGTCTTGTCCAGATTTTCGTTCCGCGATGTGGAATTATTGTATACAATCTCATCTTCCATGTCGATTCTAAAAAAAGTTAACCCAATCTTCATGTTCTCAATAGAATTAAACTGGGTACCAACTTCAAAACTTTCCCCTTTCTCTTTCTCAAGATCTGTCAAAAAAGTATCTCCTCCGAAGCCCCAATATGATGCCTGTTCATCGAGAAACGGATAGCGATAAACCTGGGCATATTTTGTAAATATCTTCGATTTTTCCCCTATCAGGTAAGTCAAGCCTGCCTCATACGCTTCACCCTTATGAATTTTTTTGTCATCAAAGTCTTTTGTTGCCGTTGCAAGTGTTGTCTCGCTGCCCTTTATCTCACCCCTCTCTGTTCTGTAACCAACGCTCAGTATCAACTTTTCAAGTATGTCAAGCTCATCCCTTATGTAATATCCAAGAGTGTTTTTCTCCAGATCTACCGTGTGAGTTTTCGATATTCTTTCACGATCGCTGTATTTATCAATATCAAGTTTCTCATGGTAATAATCCAACCCTAAAATCAGCTTGTTTCCATGCCCAAAAACGTCTTTTCCCAGTATATATTTTGGTGTTATGCCAAAGGTGTCAATATCAGCAACATTGTATTTATTTGGCGCCCAATTGGACTCCATATTGTTTTTAATGTCCTTATTGCCGTACATAAAGTTAACGTCAAACCGTCCGAAATTACCCAGAAAGGATTTCATCTTAAGGTTGATATTACTATATTCATTTGATGCGTCATCGTTTGAGTGCCCAGGCTGATACTGTTTTCTGTCCTGTTCCATCTGTGCCTTTGTCAAACAACCAGGCATGTCAAAATCTGTTTTGTTAAAGGATACCCCAAGAAAAATATCAAAATAATCGCTTGCATCATAACCCAGATTTAACCCAGCTCCCTTTGATGCAAACTTTGACCTCTCTCTATAGCCAAATGTTTTCTGATTTTCACCTGTCAGGGCATACGAAAGCCTGTCGTAAGAGCCGGTTATTCCAACTCTTTCATCATGCAGACCATAACTTCCGGCTATAACCGAAGCATTCACGTCAGGTTTCCCTTCACCCCTTTTTGTAATAATATTTATTACACCGGCAACAGCGGAATCACCGTACAGAACACTGCTGGCGCCTCTGATAACTTCTATTTTTTCAATGTTACCGACAGGTATTTGAAGCCAGTTTACACCTGCCATGTCAGGTCTGTTCAGTCTCCTGCCATCCAGCATGATCAGGGTCTTGCCAAATGGATTGTCTCCTCCAAAACCACGCATGTCTATATATGCCTGAGAAGGGTTCCCGCTCCAGCTCACAAAATTAATACTTTCTAAGTTTTCCAGTACTTCTACAATACTTGTAGCGCCGGATTCTTCAATATCTTTCGCCGTAACAACACTTACATTCGCCGGAATCTTGCGAATCTCTTCTTTATCCCTAGTTGCCGTTACCACCGTTTCTTCCATTGTTACAACACCCTTCTCTTCCTGTGCAAAAATCGGTGCAGGTAGGGCAAAAAACATAAATACTAATAATACTGCCGCACAATTTAATAACTTCTTCATTTTTTTGTTTCTCCTTTCCCCTCGGTTAGAATTGTTGTTTTATCTATCAGACAAGTCTCCTGGCTTGCGGCAATTCCTACTCTCCACGCCTTCCCAATCTCCATTTTGGAGATCAGTGACATTTAAGTGGGTTTCGTTCCGCCTACAGTTGCGGGGCAGCGCCGGAATCTAACCGGCTTCCTTGATCTGACAGATTGCAAAAAAAATCCCCGAACCGATATTAAATCGATCCGGGGATATCCCTTTTTTCCGTTGGATCTACTAAGGCCTATTTCTTGTCCTCGAAGATAAAGCCAATAATTCAGGCAGGTTTTCTGACTTTCCCGCCTCTTTAGCGACCTTCCCATTCCGTTTTTATCAGAATAGTGGCGTATAAATGCTAAAAAGGTTCCCTGTCTTTAATAAAAAAAAGGGTGGGATTACAGCGGCGGGCCCGTCCCTGATTTGCACAGGGTTCCCTGTTAAGCTCAATATGAGCGCCTAAATAAATAATTTGTTATGATGGATTAAGCCTGCATCACTGTCAAGCATTTTTATACTCATTTTGCAACTCACGTAGTCAGGCTGAAGCTGTTTAGACTGAAGGCTGAAGGGCTTAAAAAAGCACGATTGCCGCACTTTGGCGGAAACATCTGATCCTTGCGCCAAGCATGGCTTCAAAATGCGCTTTTTCCTAACAGTCTTCAGCCTTCAGCCTATCCACCTGAGTAATTACCTCTATTTAATCTTTACTGCAATACCTGCCACCATTATTATCACGCTGTTGCAACACGCCGCAACATTCTGGTTGGCAAATCCAATAGAATCCCTGAACAGTCTCGAAAGCCTGTTTTCAGGGACAATACCGCTTCCCACTTCATTTGAAACAAATATTAGTGGACACGGCGCACTTTCTATTGATTGTGTAAGCCTCTTAATATCACCGGATATCTTCACCTCGTCATTTTGCTGTAGAAAAAGATTGCTAACCCAGAGTGTCAGGCAGTCCACAAGGATTACACCGGCCTTTTGACTGTTTTCATTTATTGCTTCAGAAAGCAGTACAGGTTCTTCAATGGTTGTCCAGTTTTTGCTTCTTTCCTTTTGATGCTGCTTAATCCTTTGCCTCATTTCGTCATCACCGGGAGTTGCCGTCGCAATATATATTTTCCTGTCTCCGGCAAACCCTTCTGCCAGTTTAACCGCATAACTACTCTTGCCGCTCCTGCACCCTCCGATAACAAATACCTTTTCTTTCACAAACACGCTCCTGAATTTATCAATGCCTGCCGGAAACATTTGCTTCCTCAAAGGTCAGCACCTCTTTAAAAACCTTAAGCGCCCCCTCCATAATCCCCATTGCCAGCGCCCCGCCCGTCCCTTCACCAAGACGCATCCCCAGATCAAGAATGGGCTCAAGTCCCAAATATTTCAGCATAATTCTGTGGCCAGGCTCTTCCGAGCAATGGCCGGCAAACAGGTAATCCACAACTGCAGGGCAAATGGCGTAAGCTATCAAGGCTCCGGCAGTTGAAATAAATCCATCGATCACCACAGGGCGCTTATGGTATGCTCCTGCCAGCACACAGCCCGCAATCCCGCCGATCTCAAAGCCGCCAACCTTTGACAGCACATCCAGCCCATCGCCTCTTTCCGGCCGGTTTACCTGAATCCCCTTACGAACAGCATCCTGCTTTCTCAAAAGCCCTTCATCATCTACGCCAGTCCCGCGGCCAACCATCGTTTCAACAGTATTGCCTGTAATAACCGCTCCAATAGCCGCAGAAGGGGTTGTATTGCCGATCCCCATATCGCCGGTTCCCAGAATATCAACCCCTTTCATAAAAAGCTCACTTGCAAGTTCAAACCCTGTTAATATCGATTTCTCCGCCTCTTCACGGGTCATGGCCGTGCCCTGAGAAAAATTGGCCGTGCCTTTTGCCACCTTTTGTATAAAAAGACGATCCCCTCCATTTAGTGTGGCAGGATCAAGATCGGTCACAATCCCCATATCAACCACAAAAACATCTGCATTAACCTGGCCGGCAAGGATATTGATGCCCGCGCTGCCGTTTAAAAAGGTTTTTATCATCTCGCCTGTTACTTCCTGGGGATAAGCGCTGACCCCTTCTTCCACGACTCCGTGGTCTCCGGCCATAACCAGAAATGCTTTGCGATCTATCGAAGGTTCAAGAGTTTTTTGGATACCGCATAAACGTTCCGATATGTCATGCAGCCTTCCCAAAGCCCTGGCAGGCATCACCAGTTGAGCTGTTTTTTCACGCGCCTTTTCGATCCATTTCTCATCCACAGGTTCAATAGCCTGCACTATCTTATCCAGGCTAATATCTTTAACTGTCATTTTATTTCAATTCCCCAACTCTCCTGTAAACAAATCATAACAAATCTTCAACCGCATCAATTGTTAAAATCATCTTAAAGCCTCAAATGGTTGATGTCAAATCATAAGGTAAACATAGCTTTTTCCATTGCCTCGTTAGTCCATTTAAGATATTGCATGGCTAACAATTTGTATTAAATTTCTTTTACAGCAGGAGGTGACATGGAAGAAAAAACAAAGATTGGTATAATCATCTGTGACCGCTACCGCAGATGTGCAGGCGGAAAATGCTTCAGATCATTGCGGAACAGAGAAGGTGCATTTAGCAGGTACAAAAATACGGAAGTTGAACTTGTTGGGTATACCTCTTGCGACGGGTGTCCTGGCGGCAATGTTGAATATGCTGTGGAAGAAATGAAGGGAAACGGGGCAGAGGCGATACATCTTGCCACGGGACTGATTGTGGGGTATCCACCATGTCCTCATATCATTTATTTCCGTGACTTTATCAAAACGAAATATGGCCTCGAAGTTGTTTATGGCACTCACCCCATACCTCAAAAATACCTCAATATGCACGATCGGTTGGGAACATGGAAAGATCCCGCGTGGCAAAAAATTATTCAACCAACATTAGTGGATGAGGAAGCTCGTTTATCCTATGACTAATAAGCGCTTATCATATAAGATAATTTATTCAGCCCGTCCATAATGTACATCTTCCCAGTTAAAAGATTTTGCATCATTCCCTGCTTTACCATTTCATATTTTTCTAATTTCTTTTCCAATACCGCAAGCCATTTATCCTTACAATTATTCAGCATAGCCTGTCGGAACATAGTTTATCCCGTGAAATTCTGTTCTGTATATTATTTCCGCTGACATGTCCAAATTATGGCGCTATTATGGCGCTTAGAAAGCCATAAAGGAGGGAAATATGGCGACAATAAATCGTTTTTTTCGTGATCCAGGACAAACCTTTTTTTTGTTCGGCCCACGTGGTACCGGCAAATCCACCTGGCTCAGGCAGAAATTCCCCAAAGCATATTACATCGACCTTTTGGCGCCGGATGTTTTTAGAAACTTTTCCGCAAAACCGGAACGATTAAAAGATATCTGCGCTGCTCTATCTGCTGAAGGCATCGTCATCATTGACGAGATACAAAAAGTGCCTGAGCTTTTAGATGTTGTTCATCAGCTTATTGAACAAAGAAAAGATCTGCGGTTTATCCTGACCGGTTCCAGCGCCAGAAAATTAAAACGTGCAAGTGTTGATCTGCTCGCTGGTCGGGCTATGTTCAAATCAATGCATCCGTTTATGGCCGCCGAACTTGGCAGTTCATTCTCTCTGTCTGAAGCGCTTACAACAGGCCTTGTCCCTTTGGTCATTGACTCTCCTAATAAAAAAGAAAGTTTGTCTGCCTATGCGGAATTTTACATTAGAGAAGAAGTACAGCTTGAAGGTCTGGTCAGAAATATTGGTTCCTTTAACCGTTTTCTTGAGTCGATCAACTTTTCACATGGTTCTGTGCTGAATATTTCCGATGTTGCCAGAGACTGCCAGGTTAAAAGGAAAACAGTCGAAGGTTATATTGCGATTCTTGAAGATCTGATGCTGGCCTTTATGGTTCCTGTTTTTTCCAAAAGAGCCAAACGTCGCCTTTCTGCTCATCCCAAGATATTTTTTTTTTGATACCGGAGTCTTCAGGGTCTTAAGGCCCACCGGTCCACTTGACAGACCCGGTGAAATTGACGAACCTGCTCTGGAAGGTCTATTTGTCCAGCATTTTCGGGCATGGATAAGTTATCGTAGCAGTTATGATAAGTTATATTTCTGGCGGACAAAGTCAGGCGTAGAGGTTGGTCTGGTTATTTACGGACCTGATACTTTCTGTGCTTATGAAGTCAAGAACACTAATAAAATACATTCCAAAATGCTTAAAGGCCTGATTAATTTTAAGCATGACTACCCTGAAGCAAAGACATATTTTCTCTACCGCGGCAAAGAAAGTCTGATGATTAAAGGCATATATTGTATTCCCTGTGAAGAATTTCTGGTCCAGCTAAAGCCGGAATATCGAGAGTCTGGCAAAAAGCCTTAGCGCCAAAGCTTGAAACGCAACAGCGAGCGCATTCGACATGCTCTGCCAGTACTGTTTTGCTAAATAACGGTGTCTTAATTGTCAAACATTAATTCACAATTCAAGCTTTGATACCGAGCCTCCAATACCGCAAGCCGCGGCTTTTTGGTAAAGATATGATAGGCATATAAAAGGGTTTTTTTTGACCGTTATTAATACTTGACAATAATTATAGGCTATTTATAAACTAATATACATCCGCAAGTCTAACCCGTCCCGCGTCTAAGCCTGTAAACCAATAATCCAATGTTATATATTAAAAGAAGAAGAGATTATACTGCCACATGTAGAATAAAAACAATTTATTATCGCCTTGTAATAAAATAACACCCTGATAGCATAAAGATGCAGCCAATATTGCAGACCTGCTTTCTCAAGGCAAATGTCTTTTTTATGAATTGCCGTTAAAAGGCATAAACGAACTGCGGAACCTGTTATCTCTTCGAAAGCGTTTAAAGAAAGAAGATCATAGCCTGAGAATGCGAATTCGCAATAATCTCTTAGCCAAGTACTTCCCGGAATTTGACAAGTTCTATGGGCAATGCGAGACCGAAAACCTGGCGATTGTCCGATGGTGTCTGGAACCAGGCAAGATTGCCGGCATGGAGTTTAATCAATTCTTTCGGATTGTAACCACGAGAGAAAGAGGAATAGCGCAAAAACAGCGACTTCGTAAAATCCATAGTCTATCCTCTGAATCTGTCGGATGTCCGATGGGGCAGGCATCTGAGTTTGAAGCACAGGTTCTGGTTGATAAACTCAAACAGATTCGTCAGGTTATAAAGAAACCGAAGACTTGATGGCGGAAGAGAACGTGAACAGGGAATCAAGACCAAAATGAAAGTAAAACTTGCAGCTAAAATGTTGATCATAGCCTGGACTTTAATGAAGAAAAAGGAGCCGTTTAATCCAAACTAGCTGAATAAAGAATAGCAGTTTTTTGTCTTCGGCGGGAGAGCCCGATCATGGACGTTGAGGCTATTACAAACCTCGGGAGGGACAATAAAGGGCCTCTCTCTGAACCCCTATGCTGGATAAGGAATGATTGACAGTCATGTAAACACATGGGATGCCGGATAGACGTAACGATTAGCTGGGGTGTTCGCTGAAAGAGAGAAAATCGCCGAAATAATTCTTTCATTTACAACAGGTGGGGTGCGCTGGAAAATGCAGGACATTTTGTTTGCCATCAATCCAGCTCATATCTTGAACAGCTGGTCGCACCGTTTCGTCCGGCCCGGCCCGGCGGTGGCCAGAGCCGTCCGCGGGGTCGTAAAATTTTGTAATTTCCTGTCGCCGCGTTTTATCCTCTTTGAATTTCTTCCGGTTCTTTAGCGTCAGCCGAACGGGGTTTTGCCTGTCAAGCGCCATGCTCTGGTTTACGGTTCCCTAAGTTTCGTGGGCGTGGCTGGCGATTACGGGGACTTAGATGGTACCAGGCTTCCCGTACTCTTCTATACCTTTCTTTAAGCGCTGCCGTCCTCGCCGCCCATCGCTTTCCTGCCACTTTTATCCCCGGCACCGGTTCCCGATTGCCCTGCACCACCGCCGGTACCGGCACCATACGTCCGGAATGCTCAAGGGTCAGGACTCGTGATCCTTCTTATGCTGCTCGACTGCGTCGCGGACGATTTCGGTCCATCTTAATTCCGGAAGCTTTGGAGTAATGGATTTGCGTTTGATCGTTTCCGGTGATAACAACTCCAGCATATTACCTGCAGTTTCATAATTCCTACCACAAAATGGTTTATATGGACAAATCGATTCCATATCCATCGTTCGATCAACGATCACGGAAATCTTGATCCTCGATGCGAATATCCATGGATGACTGACTGATGTTATATTTCATATTTATTGCTTTCATAATCTTATTCCATAATCGGCTTGATCGCTGAAGGATTGAACCCTCAAACTCATGCTTTCGAATGGGATACTTATCTGGATAAGAACTCAATATTAACTCGATTGGAATCCACCGGGAACGATACCATCAATGACGACGATTCCACCATACCGATGATCGCGAAAGATCGATTGTTTCCACCGTTTCGAATGTTTGAAATGTTTCCTGAAATCGATTACCCGGGAATTCCAGATTTCTTTGCAAGATCACTGTTTCATGAATCGGGCATCACCGGCGTGATGATTGCCGTCATTTCAGGGACTAACTGGGCAACACTTCGGTGATTCTCTCCGATTTCCTGGCGAGTCGGCTATGAGTCAAAGTCACCCAAGGACATCGATTAAAACTGCTTGAATTACCATTTTGAGCGGCCCGCCAACTGATATATCACTTGCTCTATAACAAGGAATGCAAGGACGCTTGAACCTTATTGCTTGGGGGCTTTGAAGACCGGGACTTATTCGCTATGCTTCTATCATCGAGTCTTTTCAAATGCTTCGATTCCAAGCATCTTCGGAACATTTGGCCATGAATGATAAATCCCATGATTTCGGCTCATATCCTTGCTGCAAATTATTGAGCACGAATTTGACAACTACTGTGATCTTCCAACACCCACTTTTCCGCTCATAACCATTGGCCTTTTTATTTTTCCATGCTCTTTTAACGTTTTCCACAAGGCCGCCTCTTCAACTGCTGCTTTACTTTTCGCTGAGTTTCACCCTCTTCCGTACCGTAATCACGGCAAAATCTCGAACCGCGATTTAGGACAGTTCTCAATGCCATTGGTAGCGTGAATTCAGCACCGGAACTTCTGCGTCATCGCTTCATGTTCCTCCATATATTCGCTAACATTGCCGGAACATCCGATCTTTTCGCCGATTCAATAAATGCGGACTTTCATAAGGTTTACGGCTTCCGTTGATCGATTCCAAAAGAGATAATCGCTTTGAACCGTAACCATCGCTTCAAAATGTTCGGACCAATGGAACGAATTCTCCGGCGATCAAATCGATGACCATATTGCCGGAATAATGTGGCGGCGTTAAATTACATAATTCATAATAAACAAACGATTTCGATTAACAATGAAAGATTCTTCTCCAGACTGATAAGTCTATAACAAAGGAAATAACATCAATCCAGGAACTCAAAATTAAGTTCCACGAGGTTACGAGGATTATCGTCATACAAAGCTTACTGGCTGCGAAATCTTTCGATTGCAAAACTACAACGTTAACAACGTTGTTTCGACTGGATCAGATTAATATAATTACAAAACCAAGGATAAAAGGATTTAGGTCTGTAAGATACTCCATGAGCAAAATCAAAGGCCTCAATGGAACAAAAGGATACTATCAAGGTCGACTTACAAGGAGATTTTCGAGGAATTGATTTCAATAGATCAAGTTGACATAGATCTAAAATCAAGGAACTATTATCGGACGGTTAGAATACCTGAAGAGAATGATTAGAATATGTATGGTCGGATAAAGAGTCAAACCAAGGATAAACAACACAAATCAATGGGATACTTGCTGCTATCCTGTTCATGTTTCTCACATTCACCGCAGCAGGATGCATATCCAACAACGAACAAATCGATGCCGCCACAGCCGGCGAAGTCAACGCGCCACCGGTTTAGTGAATAAGACTAAAACTCCTGAACCAGAACCAACTGAAACAGGATCAAATGTGAATTTTGTTACACCGACGCCGACTCCAGAACCAACGCCTATACCAGAAGGAACAATGCTTGTGTCGCTTGATATACCAGTAATACTTTATGGCGCTGACCCGGAAGATATTGAGATGAGCCTGTATTACACGGGACATTCAATTAAGGGAGATGTTAAAGTCAAAAGTTTTCCTCAAAAGGGACAATCCTTATCTTTCTTACGGCACCCAGGAATGATCCAGCTCTTTGAAGTTAATGGACGCCAAGGCGTTCAGAGATGAATTAGCGGCGGTATAAACAATCTTTCTTTTGAATTTCCAACCAGTGAAAACCTATCGTGCATAAGGAATCATGTAACAGCTATAGTTGAAGTAAGACCATGGGATGAAATATCCTGCTCAAATACAATGAATAAGCAGTACAATGAATGGGATGAGAAATAATAGGGCAAATAGCACACTACATTTTGCATTGATTTTTGATAACTGAATTTCGAATTGGTTTATAAAGATCCTAGTAAATAAAGTTTTTTTTTTCATCTCATTTTATGTAAACATTAATCACTCCTTTATCTACCCAGCAAACCTGGGGGCAAAATTTGAACAACACTTTCCCAGCATTTCGCTTTACTTTTAAAATTTCGGCTGTAAATTTAATCCCACAAGGTTCAATTACACTGCAATATAGAATATATTATGAAAGGAGAGTAATAAATATGAAAATATGTGTAACATCAGCCGGGCCATCCATGGATGCGCCCGCAGATCCGAGATTCGGGCGATGCCAGTATTTCGTGATCGTTGACTCGGAAACGATGGAGTATGAATCGATGCCGAACCCAAGTATAAACGCTTCTGGTGGTGCAGGAATACAGGCAGCACAAACCGTTGCAGGCATTGGCGTTGGAGTTGTTATCACTGGAAACCTTGGACCAAACGCAACCCAGACACTCAAAGCTTCTGGAATTAAGATGGTAACTGGTGCAAGCGGCACCGTCCGCGATGCAGTCGAGCAGTACAAGAGCGGAGGATTTTCGCAGACCACGAGTCCGACCGTTCCTGAGTATTCCGGACGTGGCGGTGCTGGTACTGGTGCAGGTGCAGGTGCGGGCACTGGCCTGGGAACTGGTACAGGTGCTGGGATGGGCAGTGGCAGAGGCATGGGCGGCGGAGGTGGACGTGGCAGCGGTCGCGGCATGGGAAGAGGTATAGGAAGAGGCACGGGTGTGGAAGCTCCGGTAACACCTGTCCCTGCATCGCCAGCCACGCCTCCACGAACTAGGGAACCGGGAACACAGAGTATAGAAAGCGATATAAAAACCTTGGAAAGCCAAATGGAGCAGATCAAGAAAAGAATTGAAGAATTAAAGAGGTGATAAAAATGCAAGGCAGATATAGGAATATGTACTATGCGACAGGACTCCCGGGGTGGATGCGGTTTGGCTACTCGCCGGGCTGGGTTGGACGGAATGCAGGTGGATTTCCGCCAGCTGTTCAAGATATGCGAGCCGGGACATGGCAAACGCCACAACCACAGGCAATGGCATCAGAAATCCCAGTGGGAATGCCAGCAACCCCAGGGCATCAGGAAATCTCAATACTTGAATCCCAGGCAGCAATGTTAGAACAGCAACTGGAGCAGATCAAAAAGAGGATCGAAAAACTGAAGAAATAAAATGCCTTGGTCTTTGAATCACTGTGTACAGGTATCAGATTGCAGCTCCTGCGCCTATGAAAGGGCAGTTTCCTGCATCTATATATTTCTTAGTAGCGCCCAATCCATGGCATATATCTTAAACACATTTAGGTTGCGTATTTGGTTATACTTTATGGTCTAATGAATTATACTTTATGGTCTAATGAATTATACTTTATGGTCTAATGAATTTCGATTCCGCCGAACCATTATTTCAGGTAACGGTTTTGGTATATCTGAAATTTAGGTGAAGTGAAACGAAGCCAGATACGTTATGTTAGGTGACGTTGTATTCTCTCTTATTTTTTCCATATTTTATACCTTAACTCCGTCTGAATAGGGAATAGGTATAATCAGATTATCACGTAATATTTCCTCTTTTGCCAATCAAACATAAATAAAAACCGATACTTTTATATTGACCTATTCCCTATATGTCAAATATGGAACAATGGGTCAAAGCCTGGGTGGAGGAACAGAGGGATCAAGGTGTAAAATGCCTTGAGGTAAAGATGCGGGGAAAATGTTATTATGTGTATCATTCGAGCACTTACTGGGACAAAGCACTCAAAAAGCCGAGAAAAATCTCGAAATATCTTGGAGCACTTGATCCTGATAAAGGGCTTATCAAATCAGGGGGAAGACATAGAATTTATCCGTCTGATATCAGAAACATCACGGAATATGGCAACTCGATGCTGCTCCATGAAACGATTAAGGATCTCAAACCACTATTGAAGGAGGGTTTCCCTGACTGTTGGGCTGAAATCTGTGCTATTGCCATGGTGCGTGCCACTGGCAATGTGCCTTTAAAACGGGTAAAGGATGCATGGGAGAAACTCTACAATGCAGAGAACATGAATCCTTATCTAAGCCCGAAGAAGCTCTCCGGAATTATACGTGAAGTGGGTGTAAACCGGGCTGGACAGAATATCATCTTCAATGAACTTGCAGATCTGGGCAAAC
>RPGP01000039.1 GCA_004193555.1 Desulfobacteraceae bacterium Eth-SRB1 | reverse complement strand
CAGGAATACAGGCAGCACAAACCGTTGCAGGCATTGGCGTTGGAGTTGTTATCACTGGAAACCTTGGACCAAACGCAACCCAGACACTCAAAGCTTCCGGAATTAAGATGGTAACTGGTGCAAGCGGTACCGTCCGCGATGCAGTCGAGCAGTACAAGAGCGGGGGCTTTTCGCAGACCACGAGTCCGACCGTTCCTGAGTACTCCGGACGTGGCGGTGCTGGTACTGGTGCTGGTACTGGTATGGGCACTGGTGCAGGTGCCGGGATGGGCGGTGGCAGAGGCATGGGCGGCGGAGGTGGACGTGGCAGCGGTCGCGGCATTGGAAGAGGTGTAGGAAGGGGCACAGGTATGGAAGCTCCGGTAACACCTGTCCCTGCATCGCCAGCCACGCCTCCACGAACTAAGGAACCTGGGACACAGAGTATAGAAAGCGATATAAAAACCCTGGAAAGCCAAATGGAGCAGATCAAGAAAAGAATTGAAGAATTAAAGAGGTGATAAAAATGCAAGGCAGATACAGGAATATGTACTATGCAACAGGACTCCCAGGATGGATGCGGTTTGGCTACTCCCCGGGCTGGGTTGGACGGACTCCAGGTGGATTTCCACCATCTGTTCAGTATATGCGAGCCGGGACATGGCAAACGCCACAACCACAGGCAATGGCATCAGAAATCCCGGTGGGGATGCCAGCAACCCCGGGGCATCAGGAAATCTCAATACTTGAATCCCAGGCAGCAATGTTAGAACAGCAACTGGAGCAGATCAAAAAGAGGATCGAAGAATTGAAGAAATGAAATACCCGGGCTTTTGAATCGCTGTGTACAGGTATCAGATTGCAGCTCCTGCGCCTATGAAAAGGGCAGTTTCCTGCATCTCTATATTTCTTAGTAGCCTAATTCCATGGCATATATCTTAAACACCTTTAGGTTGCGTACTCAATTATAATCTATGGTCTAATGAATTTCGATTCCGTCAAGCCGAATTTCAGGTAACGTTAGGGATAAAAGAAGTTCGCGAAGCCGAGCATTTGGGTGAGTGCCGTAAGGTACGAACCTTTTATGCTGTGTTAGCTGAAGTCACTTGGTGGTCTTTCAACGACAGACACCTCGTTTGTGAATCTTGACGAGTTTAACTGGCAAGTGAAGCTCGGCGCTATTTCCTCGTATCCAATTCTTCTGATCTTCGCTAAGTTTGTCCTTAGATGATTTTACCTCAGCGAAAAAGAACTCGTCCTGATTATGAACAATCATGTCGGGCCACCCGCAGTATCTTTTCCAATAGTCCCCTACCAAGTATCTTAGTATCCGTCGTGTAACATCAACAGGCAATATGGAAACTATTTCTATTGCCTTCGTAACGTTTTGAGGGTGATGTGCCCAAAGATATTGTCTTAAGATAGCACTTGGCTCGACCCAGTAGTCAAATACCCAAAGCAGTTCCTCCTTTTGCTCTGGAAGGAAAGCAAAATGTTCGTCGATGGCGGTAGCCCTTCGCATGGCATAGCCATGTGTTCCGAAGTCTTCGGGAAGACAAGTCCATATCTGCTTGCCCGCGATTCCCTGCTCAAAAGCTACACGGTCTCCAAAACCCACCACACGGACTTTAGGATCACTTTGATCTTGGATAAGTAGCCACATGAATATCCCAA
>RPGP01000038.1 GCA_004193555.1 Desulfobacteraceae bacterium Eth-SRB1 | reverse complement strand
CAGAGATCGCAGAGTTTAAAATTTTCTGTGTCCGGCAAAGCCGGAAAAAACGACATTGTCCTTCTCTGTGGACTCTGTGGGCTCCGTGAGAGATTGTTTTTTTGTCCTTCTCTGTGCACTCTGTGCGCTCTGCGAGAAACTAATCTTTTTGGCTATTGATTATTCGTGTAATACCATTTTTCAACAAAACCTCGTTGAAATTTATCAACAATCCAAGGGGCTTTTTTGCTAATCTCAAATAAGTCAGAAGCTGTTTTTTATGCACATCTCTAACTTGTTCGACCGATTTGAGTTCAACTATGATGATATCCTCAACAAGCAAATCTATTCGAAAACCATCATCATGAATTTTTCTATCTTGATAAAATATGGGAACAGGCACTTCGGATTGAACCCTTAAAACCGAATTTTCAAGATCTATTATCATGCATCGCTGATACACACTCTCCAGCAAACCGGGTCCAAGCTCCTTATGTACGTTGATGGCAGCTTTGATGATCAGTGATGAAAGGTGATTAATGTTCATATTTTGTTATCTCTCGCAGAGTTCACAGAGTTCACAGAGTTTGAATATCTTTTTATTTTCCGCTGAGGGGGCGGAAAATAAAAAACCCTAACCCTTCGGGTAATATGTTCCCCGTATCAACTGACATCTCTCGATAGTATCTAAATGTTTTGCTTTCTTGCAGCGTCAGCTGGGGAGCATATTTCCATTGCCGGCCACTCAGCGGCAATGGAAAAATAATTATTCTCTGCGCCCTCTGTGCGCTCTGTGAGTTTAAAGCTGTGTGCTCTGTGACATAATTGGGCTCTCGCAGAGATCGCAGAGTTTAAAATTTTCTGTGTCCGGGCAAAGCCGGAAAAAACGACATTGTCCTTCTCTGTGCACTCTGTGAGCTCCGTGAGAAATTGTTTTTTTGTCCTTCTCTGTGCACTCTGTGCGCTCTGTGAGATTGAAGCTGTGCGCTCTATAAGAGACTAATCATTATCCTCGGAATGAACTTGATAACTAAACCCGAAACTTACCCCTCTGAACAGTAAAAGATCTTCGATATACTGATTGACAAATTTGTTGGCTTTGGCAATGGCCGACTTGGGAACATAAACAATATCCTGGGGCTGAAGCAAGAAATCGGCACTGCCGCTTTTGCCGTGCATGGCATCGGTAAGATTCATTTGAATGGGAACCGGTCGATTGTCTGTGCCTTTTCGGATGACAATGGCACTTTCCGGGTTGGCGGTCTCTTTGAAGCCGCCGGAATTGAATACGGCCTGAAGAGGCGTCATGCCCCCTGCCAGGGTAATCAAGCCCTGTCTGTTCACTTCACCACCCACATAAATCCGCTGACCCTGAAAAGATTTCACAATAACCGTAATCATGGGTTTTTTCAGCTCGTGAGCATACTCTTTCGTGAGAATCTCGTCGAGTTGCGACGGTTTTAAACCGGCAGCCTGAACCTCGTCCACCAGTTGAAGGGAGATTTTTCCGTCCGGCCTTACCGTTACGGTCTCATTGATTTCCGGGTTGTAAAAAAACTTGATATCCAGTTGATCCCCCGGCTGAATCAGATAGGGAGCGGGTTGGGTGGAGCGAGATGGGGATGATAGGGCGGCGGCCTTTGGAGCAACATTTGACTGCTGGGAGGCGCAAGCGGAAAGCACGGT
>RPGP01000037.1 GCA_004193555.1 Desulfobacteraceae bacterium Eth-SRB1 | reverse complement strand
ATCATCATGAATTTTTTATCCCGATAAAAATATGGGACAGGGACTTTGAGATTGAACCCTTAAAACCGGAATTTCGCTCTTATTAACATGCATCGCTGGATACACGCTCTCCAGCAAACCGGGGCCAAGTTCTTTTATGGACTTTAATAGCAGCTTTGATGATGAGGGATGAAAAGGTGATTAATATCCATTTTATTTATTTATTCGCAGAGTTCACAGAGATCACAGAGTTAAATATCTTCTCTTTCGAATCCATCAAGGCTCAAGCAAAAAGGGATGTATTTTTTTTAAGGGAGAGGTGTTTTTTTTCTTGACAGGCCCTTTAATGGGTGACCCCATTTCCTTCAATTATTCAACATAGCCTGCCCTGTGAAATCATATTTGCTTTTATTTAACTGGGGTCGTTGCATTCTTTCCCTCTCTGTGTGCTCTGTGAGAAATATAAGTAATTCTGTGTCCTCTGATAAAAAGTTATTTACTTATTTATGGACGTCGGAGCAGCCGACAAGGCTGCAATCCAGCGGGTGAGAGTTCCGCCGTATCAGTTGCTCGTGTCGGATACGTAGTGATGCCACATCCCGGGGCAGGTAACCAACCGGGCTATGCGTGGTGTAACGGCCCGGCCGCCCTAAAGATTAGCTTTAGCGGTGGGTGCAACCTGGGGGTCTATCGAGCGTGGGAGCCTGAACATAAAGGAATGACTGCAGCCTCGAGAAAAATAACCCTGTTGAAGTTGCATTATAGGGACAGTTCTGGCGTGCCGAACCTCTGACGTCTAAGGTGAGGCCGTTGTCCTTCAGGAAGAAGCGAGCAAATGCACTGAAGGGACGCTGCGGGGCAGGGGTCCAAGCACCTACGCAAGGATTGCAGAGATAATGTCGGGAAAGGCTATCTTCCAGCAGGGACTCGCAACAACCTGCAAAGACTTGCTTTTCAAGAGTGAAATCGAGGTGGCAAGAGGAATTTGGCCTGGCGCATGAGCCTGTAAGAGCTATGAAGGGGTGGTAATGCTCCCTGACGTGGTGTTAAACACCGCGCCACAAGAGGTAACACCTTGAGCGGGCAAAGGGGCTCTCGGTAAATGGCGGGCAGTCATAGGAAACACTGACCGGACACTGTGCCGGGTAAACAGTGGAGACATAAAAAGACGGTCGAGCCAGAGATCAAACCATCTAATCAAGGGGTGTATGTGTGCGAGAGCTTAAGCTCCGGGTTAAATGGGAAGGGTTCTGGGGAAATGCCATTGCTGCCAACCGGACTCGGGAAATCCGACTGTCCGGGATGAGAGGGGGGCTTGCGGAAACGTTAGTCATGGTTGAATTAGGAACCCACTGCACAAACCGAAAGGGTGCATAATGGAAACTCTCCACCTAAAGCTGAGCGCGCCGTATTTCTACCCGACCCGGACTTCCCACTGACAATTGAATTCAGTATATTGGCAATAAATGAACACAACGCTATGGTTTAAGCGGTTTTACACAAATCTCATCGTGTTGTTTATGCAACTATGAGGTTATCTCTATGTCTATATGTATTTTTAAGGCGGATTCTATGCGGACCAGGCTTTCATCATCCAACATACCGATGGCTTTTATTATCCTGCGTTTATCCAGAGTACGGATTTGATCTGCTTTCACCTTTGAATCCTTCGGAAGATTGCCCGACCCTTTGGGAAGTTTAACCTCAAAAGGATAGATCTTTCCCAAATTCATTGAGGTGATCGGCAGAACGGTTATGGTTCCGGAGAAACGGTTATTGATATCGTTTGAAATGATAACCACAGGTATGGCGGAGTTGTCAAGGGGAAAGGATAAAGGAAAGAGGACGAGAAGGTCAGAAGATCAGAGGACAGAAGTCAGACGACAGATGACAGATGACAGATGACAGATGTCGGAGGACGCCCCGGTGAAATGCGCTATGCTGTTTTCTACGAAAAATTTCACTGGGTAAAGAAGATTGGAAGGTCAGGAGATCTAAGGGCGAAGCACGATGGATGACCCCGGTTAAATCCGCTTCGCTTGTCTTCTGCGAAGAATTTAACTGGGCAAGCGGAAGAGGGAAGATGGACGAAAAAAGGACAAGCAAAATTAGAAGTGTGAGAGATCTGAAAGTTTATCGCAAAGCTTTCGATAGCGCCATGGAAATTTATGAAATTACCAAGAAATTCCCTAAAGAGGAAACATATTCCTTGACCGATCAGATAAGGCGAGCATCGCGCTCGGTTTGTTCAAATCCTTGCCCGGTTAAATAGCTTGAGGTTTAATGTATTACATATATGTCTTGCAGAGTAATAAGGATGGTAACTTCTATGTAGGATTTACGAAAGACCTCAAGCTAAGACCTGCCCTGTTAAATAATGCTTCGCATTAAAATCTTATTTTATGGAATAAGATTTTATTTAACAGGGTAAAAGAAGCATTCCAAGGGTCAGGTAGAATCAACAAGAGATCGGAGGCCATTGAATCTAATATACTATGAAGCTTGCTTAAGTCAGGACGATGCAACCAAGCGCGAAAAGTATCTGAAATCTTACCATGGAAGAATGTTTCTGAAGAACAGGCTCAAAGCTTATTTAACTGGGTAAAAAGGATGGCGAAAACGTCGATATAAGGCAGTCTTCCTGAACAAGTTGACCGATTCCAGCCAGGAAGCCGCCGAAACTCAAACATGGTTGGAGTTTTCCCTTCATTGTAAATATATCGATAAAGTCACCTTCAATAGGCTTGATGACAGTTACGAACACATATTTGCAATGCTATACGCGATGGAAAATAAGGCCGATACGTTCTGTCGTCCATCATCCTAGCGAAGCGGTCCTCCTTCCTCCATCGATCTTCGGTAAGCCGGTGATGACTGGAATTCTGATTACAAAACGGAATGAATTTCTTTCATCTTCTGATGTTCTTAACATATTAACCCTGATCACGGCAGATCTGCTGCATCCAGCCAGTCTTCCAATTCAACATTCAAATGCAGGTTTCTTGCTTTCAATTGGGTTAGAAATTCCCAGGGATCCCAATTCAGTTCTTTACAAACCTCCATTTGGCTTAACTCTTTTCGAACATATTTGAGCAATAACCGGTCTTGTTTGTCGAGAGAGAACCCTTTTCTCAAAACATCTCGCAAATAAGCCGAACGATCTAAGCTCAACTCTTGAACCAATTCGTTGATTTCATTTAAAAGATCTTCAGGTATCCTTATGGTTGTTGGTTTTGCCATTTTCTTTCTCCATCAATGAGATTAATGCGTCAGCGATAATTTCAGGTGAATATCTTCCAATTTTAGCAAGCTTTTCTAGGGACTCACGTGCCGTCTTGAACGATATTTTTTGTAACCTAAAGAGCTCAACAACGATCTTGGGGGTAACGATAAACGGAACATTGAAAAACCTTGCGGCTTTTATCGCCTTGCCGTCATCTGTGGCAAACAGCGTCTTTCCCAGCTTTATGGCTAATAGTAAGGCCTCTTTTTCCCCCTTGTGAAGCGATATGGGCAAAGGAGAACGCTCATTACCAGGGCTTTGAACTATTATGGCTCCTTTTGATATTAGTTCTGATATTAAGAGGGCATTCGGATAAATTTTGACTAAATTATCTGAGGCCACCTCGATGCTTACGGCTTTTGGCACAATGATCTCAAACAAATCGCAGAAAATCTCCAGCAAATTACACTTAGCCAATAAGATGAGCGCGCTGCTATCAGCTACTATCCGGGACAACTGAGGCATTGATTATAAAATCCTTTGCACATCCAGATGTTATTCTTGTACACACTTTAAACAAATCGTACACAAACAGCTCTGGATTGTCAACTTTTTTCCTTAGATTAGTGAGTGGGTTGGGCAGAACATCAAAAACTTAATAAAAAGAATTTTGGTCAGATTCAGGGATTGAAGGATTAAGGAATTCACGGATTCGCCAATTCTTAAATTTCTGAATTCCTAAATTAAGGCTTTAATTCCTGAATTCCTGAATTATTAAATTCCTCAATTTATAATATGTATTCCAAGATTATTTTTTTCATGTGGCTTATCGGCATTACGGTTTTCTCAGTGGTGGATTACTACTCCATGAGCAGGTTTGGGGTGCCCAAGGGATTGGGTACGGGTTTCTGGCTGCACCTGATGGGGTATTTTATTGCCGGGGCCCTGTATTTTCTATCATTTGGGAATAAACGCCAACGGATGGTCCTCATCATTTTCATTGGCCTGTTCTTGCTGGGAGTTGTGTTCGAGATCGTTCAAATCTATGTTCCCCACAGAGCGTTTAATCCAAAAGACATTGCCGCAAACGGCCTGGGCCTTGCCGGGGTCTTTGTGTGCCATTTGGGAATTAAGCGGTTTGAGAAGGTGGGAAGAGCAGAAAAGCAGAAGTCTGAGATCAGAGGTCGGAAGTCGGACTCCGGCCCATAGGGGCCTACCCTCTCTCCGAGCTGTAGGTTCTACGAGCCGGAAGCCGGCCTGTATGCCCTACGGGCAGGAAGCGGCCCCGGTGGAAGGTCAGATACTGGATCTGCGGCTATTTAGATATCTGAGAATGAGTGCCGATTCTAGTTAGCCTGACAATGTCATCTTCAATATAATATACAACCAGTAAATCTCCGCCAATATGAAATTCTTTAAAACCTGAATAATTTCCAATCAGGCTATGATCCCTTGCTTCAAGAGGTAGCGCTTTACCTTCTAACAGTAAAGATAAATATTTAATATATTTAGCATATTGATTGTCAGATATTTTAAGTCTCTGATAATCTTTTTTGAAAGTTTTAGTTCTGAATAATTTCATATAGGTTACTTCTTGAATTCATCCAGAGTAACAAAATCACCGTCTAATTTTCTTGCCTCCTCCATTGCCTGGAGTGTTTCATCATTTGGAATTTTTATTTCAAATGGAAGTCCTTTATTACAAACAATCATGCTGTTAAACATATTAACAGCTTGTGAATACGATAAGCCCAGGTATTTTAATATCAATTTGGCTTGAGTATAATTATTCTGATCAACCCTTATGGTAGTTTGAGTTTTCATTAATATATCTCCGAATAGAAATTTAATATATAAAATATATATCCCAAATGGGATATAGTGTCAAGTTTTTTATTAGTGAAAATACAGAACAATGAGCTGCCGGATAAGATCATGATGAATGTGCATCCTCAACGGTGGAATGATCATGGATTTCATTGGAAAGGCCCCAGTGAAACCCTGCTTTGCAGGATGCCTTCAGCATGTTTCACGGGGTAAAAGCTGGTTGGGCAGAGTGTTAAGAATGTGATTAAAAGATTAATAATTCACCGCAGAGGCGCCCCAGTACCATCTCCCGGAGCTACGGGCAGGCCAAGAACGCAAAGAAAAGAGATATTTTTCTTTCTGCTGACCCCGGAGGAATATGCGCTGCATTCCACCCCGATGAAACAGATGAAAGGTTTCATTGGGCACGCAGGGCAGGGAGGCCAGAAAGAAAAAAAGATACCTTTTAAAAATATTACTACGCTAACATGATAATGGATATTAATCAGCTTTCATCCCTCATCATCAAAGCAGCCATTAAGGTTCACAAAGAACTTGGTCCCGGTTTGCTGGAGAGTGTGTATCAGCGATGCATGTTAATAGAGCTTGAAAATTCGGTTTTAAGGGTTCAATCCGAAGTGCCTGTCCCCATATTTTATCGGGATAAAAAAATTCATGATGATGGTTTTCGAATAGATTTGCTGGTTGAAGATCGAATCGTGGTTGAGCTAAAATCTGTGGAACAGATAAGGGATGTGCATAAGAAACAGCTTCTGACCTACTTACGCTTGGCTGACAAGCCCCTTGGACTGTTAATAAATTTCAACGAGGTGTTGTTGAAAAACGGTATTACCAGGATTATCAATACTCCATCAGATTAGTCTCCCACAGAGCACACAGAGCTCACTTATATCTCTCACAGAGCACACAACTTTTATCTCACAGAGCTCGCAGAGGACACAGAGAAAAAATATTTTTCTATTGCCGTTGAGAAGGACGGCAATGGAAATATGCTCCGCAGCTGACGCTGCAAGAAAACAACACATTTAGATACTATCGAGACATGTCAGTTGATACGGAGAACATATTACCCGAAGGGTTAGCGTTTTTTATTTTCCGCCCCCTCAGCGGAAAATAAAAAGATATTCAAACTCTGTGATCTCTGTGAACTCTGCGAGAGATTACTAAAAAACCAAATATGTCAAGAATAATTGCAGAGATATTATTTTGGGCCATGAACACTCAGGTTCGATGAATCGAATAGATTATTGGCATCATCAAGCTTATAATGAAGGTTTTTATATTTGGAAAGTATTGTTTAGAGGAAAAATGCACAAAAAATCATATCTTAAATCAAGACAATCTGTTTTCAAACGCAAATGTCCCGTTCAGTAAATGGCCTAACTTTCTCATTGTGTAATTTCCTTTGGGTAGCTTTTTGATGTGCCTATTTAGGCGATAATACCTCTATGAGGTGTCATCATATAAGATGATCGGGGGTTGGAATTTGACGCCGTAGAGAATAGCGTGATAAAGCATTTGCATTGATTCAAACGCAAACTCTTTAAACAATGATCTCATTCGCTCCCATAAGGCTCTTTTGCTTTTTAGCTTTGTCCATACGGCTCTGAATAACTTACAGGAAAGCTGCTGGGTCTGATCTATCAAAAAAGCCAACATCATGAGCATGGCAAAAACTAAACGCAAGTTTTTCTCACCGAGACCATAGTTATGTTCAAAATGATAGCCCTGATTCTTAAGCGTATTGAAGGTTTCATTTTCGATCTTCCAACGAGTACGCCCACCGCGCATGATTGTATAAGCATTATTTTTTGTCACCGTAAAATCGGTAACCCAACTGAAATGCTGTACCTTACCTGGAGTAACCTCCCAGTATTCTAAAAAATTAACCAATAAATCCTGGTTTGACTCGTTGAGAGGGACTTGATTTAGAAAACTAAAACGATGAACCATTTCCGGATTCTCTTCATCGACAATTTCAAACTCGGTGATCTGACCCACACTTCGGGCTTTTTTGACCTGCTCGAATAAAAATGAATGATCGCCCTCTTTGACTCCAAGAATATAGTGCAGATTATATTTCTGTGCCTCCCTGATATGAGGGGCATTTGAGCTCAAGGCATCTTCAGTAACGATAAGGGGCAAATGAGGATGATCTTTCCTTAGCTTTTCAAAAAACCGCTTGGCGGCATTACGTTCGCAGTCATTCTTATTTTGCCCATCCTGTTTGACTATGAATTCCGGCGATAAAGGAATCACTTCCTTGAAAGCAGGATGAACTATTGCCGCGCCTAACATCTGTAAGTGATAGGTAACTTCACCTGTCTTCGAATTTTCCTTTTTTAAACAAATTTCAGAGTGCAGTTTCTTCGAGGAAAAAAAGCCCGTTCCATCTAAGCTCAATAGACTATGGCGCTAAGATAAACTGAGACAGTTTCGCCATTGCCAGGGATGCGACTAAAGCTACTTGATGGAAACTGTATCGAAAAAAGCCAGCATCGCATTGAAGAGCTGCGATTCATTTCATCCGGACCGCTGCCAGGCAAATCTCTGGTGGTTTATGATCCGGTGTTGCGTCTGCCAATTGATGTATTTCCTTGTGAAGATGGTCATGCCCAAGAGCGCTCTTTGTTAAAAACAGTGCTATTGACAATAGAAAAATCGATGTTTGGATTGCTGATCGCAATTTTTGTACGGTTAACTTCACCTGTGGCATTGAGAACCGGGATGCATTTTTTGTTATCCGAGAACATAAAAATTATCCATTTCAGTTAATTGGTGAAGAAAAATATATCGGCAAGATCGAAACCGGCAGGGTATATGAACAGCGCATATCTGTTGTTGATGACGCTGGCCGGAAGCATATATACAGGCGTATTCGTATACGGCTGAAGAAAGAAACCCGTGATGGTGATACCGAGCTTTTTATCATCTCTAATTTATCAAAGACCAAGGCAAACGCTAAAAAGATTGCCGTATTATATAAAGGCCGCTGGACGATTGAGACAGCTTTTCAGCATCTTACAGAGCATTTTAATTCGGAAATAAACACCTTGGGTTATCCTCCGGCTGCACTGTTTGGTTTCTGTATCGCACTTGTGTCGTACATTATTTTATCGGTTATAAAGGCTGCGCTTGCTAGCGTACATGGAACAGATGTCATTGATAACCAAGTATCCGGCTATTATCTTGCCGATGAAATCTCGGGAACATATCGCGGAATGATGATCGCAATTGATTATAGGCATTGGGTTATCTTTCAACAGATTTTATCACCACCAAGCTGGCCAGTGTACCCTCAAAACTTGGTAAAGGCGCAGAAACTATCAGCTTTTCAAACATCCCCGAGGCCCAAAACCCCGGCCAAAGCGTGTAAAAGCTGTGAAAATACACCCCATGCACCCCCTTTCAAGGTAGTACTTCTATTTCTTTCTCAGCGCCAGGATTTTAGCAGTAGATACATGGGGTGTATTTTCACAGCTTTTACGCTTTGGCCGGGGTTTTTTTGGGCCTCGGGGATGTTTACGAAAAGCTGATAGTTTCACCTTGGCCGCAAGTTTTTTGAGTACACTGGCCAGCTTAATTGGTGTCATCTGTTGAAAGATAACCCAATGCCTATAATCAATTGCGATCACCTTGAAAACAAGGTGTTTAGAGATTTATTTTTCGTAAACTTTTAGCACAAATAAAGGCTATTTTCTGCCATGTTATGTAGAATTTTCTCTTGCCCTATCTATTTCTCCTTTTATTTTCTTGATGGTGTCTTGACTTACCAACCATTTAACTGTGCAGTCAATCATAAAGAAGAATACCTCTGAATGCAACCGGAACGGGGAAACCTTCATAGCCCTGTCCCTGATTTCCTCAAACATCGCATTGCGTGTCATAGACGATAAATTGACGGTTCAGTTTTGGAAACTTTTGCACTACAATTCAAGCAATATCGAGAATTTCTATGAAAAAAAGAGATTATCGTAGAAAAACAAACCTCATTGATACATAATTGCGGATAATCATGCTATGCTGAGCTGGACATCTTACCCTCCTTTATTTAGGATATTGGCGCAAAGGAGGGATTGCGTATGTCAGAATCATCTAAGCTCCGAAAGCATCTTAATGCAGATGCCCTATTCAAAGCCCTTCATGACGATTTTTCGAATGTATCGGATTTTCGTCAAGGCGTTCCTGAGATTTCTATGGCAGACGCTTTGATGTCCGGTTTTGCCATGTTTTCCCTCAAAGATCCGTCATTGCTCGCTTTTGATGAAAGAAGGGAAATCGATCAAAACTTAAGGACTATTTACAATATAGAGAAAGCGCCTTGTGATACGCAGATGCGAAAAATTCTTGACCCGGTTAACCCCGAGCAGCTTAGGCCGGCGTTTAAAGGGCCTATTCGGCAACTGCAGAGAGGCAAAATTCTCGAAGGTATGGTGTTTTTTGAGGGATGTTATCTATTGAGCTTAGATGGAACGGGCTTTTTTTCCTCGAAGAAACTGCACTCTGAAATTTGTTTAAAAAAGGAAAATTCGAAGACAGGTGAAGTACCTATCACTTACAGATAGCGGCATAGTTCATCCTGCGGTTAGCGGGAAGTGATTCCTTTATCGCCGGAATTCATAGTCGTCAGGATGGGCAAATAAGAATGACTGGTGAACGTAATGCCGCGCGGTTTTTGAAAAGTTAAGGAAAGATCAATATCCTCATTTGCCCCTTTATCGTTACTGAAGTTTTGAGCTCAAATGCCCCTCATATCAGGGAGGCACAGAAATATAATCTGCAAATTATATTCTTGAGTCAAAGAGGGCGATCATTCATTTATTCGAGCAGGTCAAAAGCCCGAAGTGTGGGTCAGATCACCGAGTTTGAAATTGTCGATGAAGAGAATCCGAAATGGTTCAACGTTTTACAGGCCATTGGGTTAATAAAGTTATTTTGAAAATGCTTTGCGAAGAGGAAGCTTTGTAGGAAAATGTCACTACAGCCTGATGCGCTGGAAAAGAAAAAAGACACCTCCCCATCCATAGCAAACAATGCTATGGACCAGTATGTATTTTACGTAACATAAACATTAACATTTTGGATCTAGGAGGTGTCTAATGAGAACATACGCTGGAATCGATTTACATTCAAGCAATAATTACATCGGCATTATGGATCAGGACTACAAAAGGCTATTTGGCCGGCGGCAGCCAAACGATCTAAACAGTGTTTTAAAGGTTTTGGAACCATTCAAGGCTGATCTGGAAGGTGTTATCGTTGAATCCACCTACAATTGGTACTGGCTTGTAGATGGGTTACAGGAACATGGGTATATGGTACATCTGGCCAATCCATCGGCGATAAAACGGTACGAAGGCATAAAACATACGGATGACAAATGGGACTCTTTTTGGTTGGCGCACATGAAGCACTTAAACATTTTGCCTGAAGGTTATATCTACCCCAAAGAACAAAGATCTGTGCGAGATTTACTGCGAAGAAGACTATTTTTTGTTAGGCACAGAACAGCAAATATTTTAAGCCTTCAAAGTACGATTACCAGAAATCTTGGAATTAAGATATCAAACAACGCTATCAAGAAGCTTAAGCTTGATGATGCCAATAATCTATTCGATTCATCGAACCTGGTGTTCATGGCCCAAAATAATATCTCTGCAATTAAGCATTTGGGAAAAATAATCAAGGGCATAGAAAAACAAGTAAAATCCCAGGTTCAACTTCGCAAAGAGTTTGTGATGCTGACCACCATACCGGGAATTGGGACAATTTTAGGTCTCACAATTATGCTTGAGGTCGGAGATATCGGTCGGTTTTCCAAAGTCGGCAATTACTCCTCCTACTGCCGCTGTGTCAGTAGTAAAAGGCTTTCAAATGGTAAGAAGAAAGGGGAAAACAACAAGAAGAACGGCAATAAGTATTTAGCCTGGGCCTATGTTGAAGCAGCTCACTTTGCCACAAGGTACATACCCGGAGCCCAGAGATTTTATCAGCAAAAAATGGCTAAAACCAACGGCGCTGTTGCAACCAAGGCCCTTGCCAACAAGTTAGCCCGTGCTTCGTATTTTATTATGCGGGACCAAGTTCCGTTTGATGAAGACATGCTTTTCAAATAATCGGTTTGGGTGCGACAGTGAACCGGAAATGGGGTTGGCATTAAACCACAAGGTTTGATTGGTATCTGTTGCACCCACATAACAAAACACAATTGCTTTGTTATCGGAAACAAAAAGAAATAGTTAAAAGAACGAGATAAATAAGGAGTGTATGATGCGTTAGTATTATTTGTTTTACATTTTGGGCGTAGCAGCGAACCGGCAATGGGGTTGGCTTAAAACCACAAGATCTGATTGGTAACTGCAACGCCCACCAACAGACGGCGATCGTTTTAACATCCTGATTAGCCTATACCGTGAGTCCACAAGGGGTTGGCTAATAACCATAAGATTTGTGATAAAAACAATTGAACACGGTATGGCACCGAAGATTTTCTGGGGTCCGAATGGAC
>RPGP01000036.1 GCA_004193555.1 Desulfobacteraceae bacterium Eth-SRB1 | reverse complement strand
TTTGAGCTATTGCTTCTATCACCTGAAGAAAAGTATTGAACAACGAAAACTGGCCTTCACAAAGCCTGAAATCGAATTTGAGACCAAGATTGAGCAGGCCGTCAACATGATAACTGATATTGCCGGCGTGTTCAGCAAAACACGTATCATAACGATAACCGATTCATGGTTCGGCAATAACGGACTTTGGAAACCGCTTCACAAAAAATTGGGCCGATGGTTTCATATGATATCCCGACTGAGATCAAACAATAACGTTTTCGATCTGCCTGGTTCTCGTACCAAAAGCGGTCCCGGGCGTCCCAGAAAATATGGTAAAAAACTTGGGAACACATCATCACTGGCCGTGAAATACAAGCACCTGGCAAATGAATACAGCGTCAATCTTTATGGCCGCACCAGGACCGTTGTAGCCTATGACCGTGTCGTGATGCTCAAAACGCTCAAGTGTGCGGTCAAAGTCGTGTGGGTCTATCGCAAGACCCGGTGGGTTGCACTTTTTTCTACTGACCTGACCCTTTCTGTTCAAGAAATTGTCGAATACTACGGAGCCAGATGGAAGATTGAAGCGGCTTTCAAAGAACTCAAAAGAGATATTGGCAGCGCGGCCACACAGACCAGACACCCTAACGCCGTTATGAACCATCTGCACTTTTGTATGATGGCAACTTCACTTGCTTGGATTTACGCAAGTCTACTCGAGAAAATTCCGAGTCGACGACACGTTGTTAAAGGTCGGAACCATTTTGCCTTTTCCGATGTTCGAAGATTGATCGCCAAAGCGGCATTGGATGATAATTTTAGTATACTTTGCCCTGTACCACGCAAATCCGTTGTTAATTCTCTTGTAGCCGTGCTACTGCGCATCGCGGCGTGATACTTTTATGGGAAACTTCAGTTTCAGGAGTCTTTGACCTTAAGATCCTCAGTCGTCTGGAATTCTCTTTTTTGATTTTGTATTCTTGCTCAATAATATGTTGAAGCAGTCGAACGTGAGAGAAATTACCTTTCCTGGCGGCTTCAAGGTATGTGTCCCAGTTTTCAAGTAAGCCACCAAGGTGCAGATACTTGAGCATTTTTATCAGTTCATCATTCATTCATCACCCCCCATCATTTTGTCATAAACCGATAAATCCACATCACCTGCAAAACGGCCTTGAAGATAGGATTCTCTGTCTCTAAATTCCTGATCGATTTCAACAGATGGTACATCATAATTGCCTTCTTTCATCAGTAATATGGCAATCCGTTCAATAGTCTTTGTATCTGTGATACGATATTTTAAGGCCCGTTTGATTGTTTTTATAAATAACGGGGGGCCAAGTTTCTTGTGTAAGCTATATAATTCTCGAATAAATCTGTGTTTTTGTTTGCCACCTTTTTTAATCGCAAAATTCAAATAGGCATCCACTTCTTCCGATGTAGCCCTTAGCGTTCGTTCTTCTCGCGCTGTGGGCTTTTTACGATACTTTGGTTGATGCTTCGGCTTGGATTTTCCTTTTGGATAGATCTTTTTGTTCTTGACCCCTTCAGGTGGCATTTCATACTCACCAAGCAATTCTCGTTTGTAGTAGATTCTCAGATAATTCAGACCTCGGAAAAAGGAGCATTTTTAAGCGTAATTTTTGGACACTCACCTTTTTTTAATCGGTGACTGGCCAACTTCAATCTGTAGTATTTTCCCGATCGGAATATAGGCGCTTAACGCATTCAGC
>RPGP01000035.1 GCA_004193555.1 Desulfobacteraceae bacterium Eth-SRB1 | reverse complement strand
GGGCGTGCTGCCTCTTGGACATGTGCCAGCAATGGGGTTTGTGACAACCTTTCGATTATGTACTGAAAGAAGAGTCTCGGGACTTGCACCGATAATGGCTGTGTCTTTAAACTCAAACAGGTACATGTATGGGCTTGGATTCACCTTTCGGAGTTGTTGATACAACTGATAAGCACTCTGTCGTGTTTCAAGTTCACAGCGCCGTGATGGTACAACCTGTAGAATATCGCCGTCAATAATGTGCTGCTTTGCACGCTCTACTATCTGTTCAAAACCCACTTTATCAGCAGTGCAGCCAACGACATGAACATTGTGATGTGAAACAGACTCTGGAATGGTTTTGGTCCGGGAGAGTAAATGCTCAATGTTTGATACTTCAAAGACTATATTTTCATATATTGCTTTTAGATTTGAATCTTCTGTGATGTGTTCGGTGAATATCAGATGTGTTTTTTTTGTCAGGTGGTCAAAAAGTATTGTTTTTGTTGTAAGCACAAACTGGGCATCTGGAGTTTCGGAATAAAATGGCTGAAGGTCTATGTGGGAATCGTACACACAGTCGTAAGCAACAAAACCAATAGCTCCGCCAGAAAATACCTGGCGAGAAAAAACCATATCCTCGTGTACTATCTTGTCTATCAATATTGCTGCACGAAGAGCATCAAACACGTCATATCCATCAGCAATATCACCTACAATCGCATTATTTGAGTAAGTAATTTTTTCACATACCTGTCCCACATTCGCTTTGACATCGTCAATTACAGCAGTCTTGATGAAAAAATTGATCACAATCTTCCGATTTTTGATTGTGATTACTGCAAGAGGGCTCGCTCCAACAAAAGAAAATCTTGCATGCCTTTTCTCCTTTTCAACCGACTCAAGCAAATATGAATAGCCAGTTGAGTCATGCGATTTTAAAATGGCATAAACCTCTGAGGGGACAAGCTTTGTGTCAAGAAGAGTTGCAACCTGCACGAGACCATTTTTTTTATTCATCTTATTCAAAAATTCATTTTTAGATAATGTGATCATTTTCAAGCCTCTTGACTATAAGTTTGTAGTTTAATATTTAAACATTGTTGCATTTGATTGTTACGCAATCAAAAGTTAATTTCTGCACAACGAAGCTGTGTAATTAGGTTTTTCGTGCTTCATGTATGAGACAACGACTCGTGGAGGTTTAATTAATATACAGTGAGACTTTATACATTGTAATTTGTAAAGAATAATGTGGAATGTGAAGGATATGAAAGCTAAAAATATAAAATCAAAGAAAAGCGAGAACGAAGAGGAAGAGCATGTCAGATCAGGAATAAGTGGTTTTACTAAGAGGCTCCCTTCTTTTGTATTAACAGCGATATTGGTGATATGAGTATTTGCAGCGTTTACCGCGGTTGCGAGCGCTACAACGATTTACGTGCCAGAAGAAGGAAATCAGACGATACAACAGGCAGTTAATAACGCCACTGCTGGCGATACGATAATCGTCCGCGACGCATACACCGGAACGAAAGAGAATATTGACGTTACTAGTGTCTCGACAATTTAGTTCTTATACATAATGCTTGGACAATTTCTCGTTAGCATTCTCACTCGTAAACCCCCAGTTGATTTTCTTTTCATCGTCATTCCGTTTCCTGGTCCATGCAGCCACTTCCCGGACCAGTGTCTCCATATCTCCAATCCGTCTGTCAGTGCATTCGATATCCATCACATTGA
>RPGP01000034.1 GCA_004193555.1 Desulfobacteraceae bacterium Eth-SRB1 | reverse complement strand
TGACAGACTTGATTACACCAAAGGCATTCTTGAACGCATGCTTGCTTTTAAGCAGTTCATTGAGAAGAATCCACAGTGGAAAGGAAAAATAACCCTGGTGCAGGTTGCGACACCCTCACGCACCAAGGTTGAAGAATACCGAACGATGAAACATGAACTGGACGAAAGTGTCGGGTGCATCAATGGTGAATATAGTACTGTCGACTGGACCCCGATAAAATATTTTTACCAGTCAGTTTCTTTTGACAATCTTGTAAAGTATTATAAAATGGCAGACGTTATCCTGGTCACTCCAATCATGGATGGCATGAATCTTGTAGTGAAGGAGTACATAGCTGCAAAGGATACTGGTGTGGTTATATTAAGCGAATTCGCAGGGGCGGCTGAGGAGCTTAAAGAGGCAATCATTGTCAATCCATACGACATAAATGCAATCGCAGAAGGCATAAAAGAAGCAGTAGAGATGCCAGAGGATGAAAAAAAGAAGCGGTTTATGGCACTCAAAGGAAAGGTCAGGCAAAAAGATATTAACTGGTGGATGGAAAAGTTTTTTTCTGAATGGCAGAAACTTTACATACCGGCGCATCCTGAATCAGGTTCTGCTTGATATTCCAAAGGAGCATCCCGAGACCGTCGCGCCATACGGTGTTGGCTTAAAAGATTCAAATCAGCAGCATCTTCAAAACAACGTCAACACCACGTAACGTGACAGTTTTCCAAGGCAAAGTTTATCTTGTATAATCATAAATCAGTGTACTTATTATGGACATGGAAAAACTTCGACATGGGACGGAATTAATAAAACGCGGCTTTGCAAAAATGCAGAAAGGCGGTGTGATAATGGACGTTACAAACAAAGAGCAGGCACGCATTGCTGAAGAAGCTGGTGCTGTTGCTGTCATGGCACTCCAGGCTGTACCGGCTGATATACGTAAAGAAGGTGGAGTCGCACGAATGGCGGATCCGGAAATAATAAAGTCAATTATCGACGAGGTAACCATTCCTGTAATGGCAAAAACAAGAATAGGGCACTTTGTAGAGGCAGAAATACTCCAGGCGATTGGCGTGGACATGGTGGATGAGTCAGAAGTTTTGACGCCAGCCGATGAAATGTATCATATCGATAAAACAGGATTTACGATACCTTTTGTTTGCGGTGCACGAAACCTTGGAGAAGCTCTGCGGCGCATAAACGAAGGTGCAGCAATGATACGCACTAAAGGTGAGGCAGGCACAGGAGATGTAAAAGAGGCAGTGCGTCATACGAAGCAGATCACAGGTGAAATCCGTGCTCTTGCAAGTAAAAACAAAGAAGAACTGATCAAAACAGCACGAGAGATGGAAGCACCCATTGAATTAGTAGTTGAAACAGCAAAGCTTCAGCGCCTGCCAGTGGTAAACTTTGCAGCAGGTGGCATAGCAACACCAGCAGATGCTGCAATGATGATGCAGCTTGGAGTAGATGGCATATTTGTAGGCTCCGGCATCTTCAAATCAGAAAATCCTGAAAAAATGGCAAAATCTATTGTTGAAGCAGTAAACAACTACGACAAGCCAGAAATGCTTGCAGAGATCTCGAAAGGAATTGGAAACCCGATGAAAGGGGTGGACACAGCAACAATACCAGAATCAGAGATACTTCAAACACGTGGATGGTAAACATTATAAGGTGCATTTTAAAACCTTCATCTCAAAATGTTTCGTGAGATTGTATGGCTACGAATGAAATCAAAGGTACCGGTTGAGTGACAGGCAGAGGCTTGCAGTTATGAAGCTATACAAATACTACAAAAAAAACCAGTTGCTTAAAAGATGGCGGAAAGACAAGAATATCTTGAGTGCATAAAGGCTTCAGGCTGGGTTTGAGGGAACTACAAGGGGTGCTCGAGGCAGGGGAAGAATTTGTTAAATATGCAAGTATTGAAAGCTTTATCAGAGACGGTAGATGTTTACGAGGAACCTCTGATCAACGCATAAAGGTGCAGTGATGATGATAAAACGAGTTGGCTAAAGGATTGAACATTGTATACAAACAATTAAGAGTGACATCTACAGGCAAAAGAAACAGGTTATCAGGATAAAGCAGAAGGTGAAACGAGTTTGACCCTGTAATCTACATGAAGCATTGATGCAAACCGTAACCGATGAAGTTCCGGAAAGGTCCACAGTACTTGAAGAACTGCAGCAAGGATACATGCTTCATGGAAAAGTACTGCGTCATTCCGTTGTTTTACCAGTGCAAAGGAAACATTCAGGATAGTTAATTTTATAAATGCAGGGTAAATAAGAATGTAATGAGATAATAGGAATCGATTTGGGTACAAGTAACTCGGCAGCAGCAGCATTAATAGGTGGAAAACCTACCATTATTCCAAGTGCGGAAGGTACCACGGTTGGTGGAGGGAGAAGAAGCCTTCAAATCTGTTGGCGAAGCCTTCACGGAATTTCTGAAGTAGGAGAACCAGCGCGCAGACAAGCAGTAAGCAATCCTGAACGCGCAATTACTGCAATTAAACGAAAAATGGGAACAGACTACAAAGTAACAATTGGCAATAAAAAACACACACCACAGGAGATTTCATCTTTCATCCTGCAAAAATTAAAAAAGGATGCTGAAGCGTTTCTTGGAGAAAAAGTGGAAAAAGCGGTAATAACCGTTCCAGCATACTTTAATGATAACCAGAGACAGGCAACAAAAGATGCAGGAAAAATAGCAGGACTGGATGTGGTACGAATCATCAATGAGCCGACAGCAGCTTCGCTTTCTTATGGGTTGGAAAAATCTGCGTGAAATGAAAATACTTGTCTTTGACTTTGGTGGGGGAACACTGGATGTAACCATAATGGAACTTGGAGATGGTGTATTCGAAGTAATATCAACATCCGGTGACACACAACTTGGCGGTACCGATATGGATGAAAAACTCATCAACTACATCGCCGAGGAATTTAAAAAAGAACACGGCATTGACCTGAGAAAAGACAAAATGGCAGTGCAGAGACTGAAAGATGCTTCAGAAAAAGCAAAGATAGAGCTTTCATCCGCAATGAGCACAAGCATCAACCTGCCATTCATAACTGCTGATGCCAATGGACCCAAAGCACCTTGAGATGGAAATGACCAGGGCAAAACTTGAAGAAATTGTGAAAGACGTGGTGGAGAAGTGTAAAGGATCGATCACACAGGTTCTTGGTGATGCCAAATTACAACCATCAGATGTTAATAAAATCATCATGGTCGGCGGACCCACGCGCATGCCAATCGTACAAAAATTTGTAGAAGGCGTTATAGGCAAACCAATCGAAAGTGGTGTGGACCCAATGGAATGTGTTGCATTCGGGGCAGCCATACAGGGCGGGGTGCTTGCAGGTGAAGTAAAAGACGTAGTACTTCTTGATGTTACACCACTGACGGAATCAGAGAAACCCTTGGTGCAGATCAAGGAAAAGGTTAGCGCGATTGACCGAAACACGACCATACCAGTAAAGAAGAACGAAATATTCTCAACAGCAGCAGACAGCCAGACAAGCGTGGATATACATGTACTCCAGGGAGAGCGCCCGATGGCTGCCGACAACATATCACTTGGAAAATTCACACTCGTGGGGATACCAATGGCGCCAAGAGGTATGCCGCAGATAGATGTCACAGCGATGTGGGAAGTTCAAACGGCATACTTCATGTGACGTAAAGGACAGGTTTCGAAGGCTTAAAATCCACAGGATATGACTATTTCAGCACCGCTTAAGATGTCGGAAGACGAAATCGATGGAAAAATAAAAGATGCGAGGAGCACGCGAAAGAAGACGATTGAAACGAAAAGAGTTAATAGAGGTCAAAAATCAGGCAGACTCTCTTATATATACAACAGAAAAGACCATCAGTGAACTTGGCGAGGTTTCAGAAGACCAGAAAACAAAAGCCGAAGACGCGGTAAAAGCTCAAAGATGCGATTAAAACCGATGATGTAGACACGATAAAATCAGCAATAGAAGAACTTACAAAAGAAATGCATGCACTGAGTCAGATTCTTTACCAGCAGGCACAGGAGGAACAGGCACAACAGCAGCAAGCACAGGAAGAGCAGGCACCAGAAACTGGAACTGAAAGTACAAAACCGGTGATGAAGAAAAGGTGGTTGATGTCGACTACGAAGAGGTGGATAACAACAAATAACATTCACCTATATATTTTTTTATAGAAATAAAAATTGTTATTGATAGAATTTTGGATTGCTGGATTCACTGGTCATCTTTGACACTTGTAACAACAGCTGTTTCTGGACTTTGGATTGATATGACAACCAAAAATAAATCAAACAAAATCGTATTAATATTAAACACAGCGTTGGGAAACTAAACGTCACCGTCACAAAGCACAATTACCGTGTACGAAGAGGTGAAATTAACGTTTACGCATCGGTAATCTCGGCCAATTCAGCTTGAGGTGCAAGGCATAACGAATACATACCTATGGTGAAACGTCTCTGTGTGAGGCCGAGGGCTTTTCCGAATATGAATTACACTATCTGGAAGAAGCTTTTCCAGTTTCCCGCGCTTCTCTGCGGTGAAAAAAGTTATCTCACGATTGCACAAAAACAACCACAACTTACCGGATCATTGTTCGACATCATTCATTTTAACGATTGCAGTTTTAGTACTAAAAACCTAAATTTTCAATAGGAGATTTTTATGTATGATTTAATCATTATTGGAGGGGGACCATCTGGATCGGCTGCTGGTAGAATTGCAGGAAAGGGGCTTAAAGACCCTCCTAATCGAAAAAGAAATGTTTCCAAGATATAAACCATGTGGCGGGGGCCTCTCAGAACAAGCAATGTCATACCTTGATTTTAAAATTCCTAAAGCTATCATTGAAAGAGATATATTTGGTGCGAGAGTTCACTTCAAAGGTCGAGTTGTTGAACAGCATAAAGATTACAGGATAGCGGTCTTAACAAGTAGAAATGTTTTGGATAATTTTTTACTCGAAAAAGCTAAAGAAACTGGAATTCAAATAAAAATGGGAGAAAGAGTCATTGAGTATCAGGAAAATGATGATTATGTAGAAGTTTTTACTGATGATAACATGTATAAGTCGAAATTTATTATTATCGCAGAAGGCTCGCATGGTAACTTAAAATATAAAATTCGAGATAAAAAGATAATATGAATGGCAATGGGCATTGTTTTAGAGGAGATTGAAGGTTATTAGGAATAGATAAATATAGTACATAACGCTGATTATACTTTTGGATGTTTTAAACATGAAGTTTGGGTGGATATTTCCACATGAAAATATTTTCACAGTAAGGAATTAAGTTAGCAAAAGGCAATCAAAGAATGTTAAGATTTTTTTTTAAATGAAATGACTTTAGTATTAGTAATTGTAAGTTGCATTCCCATATGAGTTCCATAAGGGGCATCAAAGAAGGATGTAAGAGTTCAAGAGTTATTTTAAGTGGGGATTCGGCTGGATTTGTAGATTCTTTTTATGGAGAAGGTATTGCTTATGCAATACGATCTGGTCAGATTGCAGTGGAAGTTATTTCTGAAATAATATTAAATAATAAAGATTTAAAAACATTAAAAAATTATGAAGTGGTCACCAAATCAAGGTTATAGATAATTTAAAATATTCATTGATATTATCAAAATTAATACATAGTTATCCTTCAATATTTTTAAAAATTTTTACTAATGATGAAGTTATTAACAAATTTACCCAAAGTCCTATGAAATATCATATAAAAATTATATCAAATGGTTAATTCCAAAGAGAGATGTAAAGTTTCTCTTAAAAGTCATAACAATATCATTAAGGCTGGAGGTCACTTTGGTTATCTCCTGCACAACAAAGGATACAGTTTATGAAAAGGCTGTAAATCGCTTCAAATTGTCAGTACAAAGATGGTTTCAATCATCCAGAATATGGTTTACATGACTTTTTTTAGGTTCAATGACCAGGTCACCACTGGTTCTATCCTGCTTACCCTAATCAGGTTTGTGCTACCTGCTGTTCCTGTTGGCGTGCCTGCTGTGATAACGATAAGCTCGCCAGGTTTGATTCCTTTCAGCCTGGCAATCTGCTTTGCACTCTGTATCAATTGATCAGTATCATCAGTTGCCTCAGTCATCACCGACTGCACGCCCCAGATCAGTCGCAGCTTCCTGCAGACCTTGCTGATTGTACACATTGCAATGATTGGCTGTGCCGGCCGGTATCGTGCTATCAATCGTGCTGTACTGCCTGTGCTTGTTGGTGTAAGTATTGCAGAAGCATCCAGATGTTTAGCAATATTACAGGCTGCCTGGCTGATTGCATCAGGGATGTTGTTAAGTGGTGCAAGATTGCGGCGAAACATCTGCTCTTTAAATTCATCAGAGATTTCGGTAGCCTGTGCAATTCTCGACATGATCTTCACTGATTGAATCGGGTAGCTGCCGTTTGCCGTCTCTTCAGAAAGCATGATTGCGTCTGTGCCATCGAGTATGGCATTGGAAACATCTGTAATTTCTGCACGGGTCGGGCGATTGTTCTCCACCATTGAGCGGAGCATTTGAGTGGCTGTAATAACTGGTTTTCCACAATTGTTACACAGTTTTATTATTTTCTTCTGTATCAATGCCACATCCTCGAGAGGCACTTCAACGCCAAGGTCCCCGCGTGCTACCATGATGCCATCAGATACTGTTATAATTTTATTTATCTTTTTTATAGCCTCCTGTTTCTCGATCTTTGCAATCACAGCAGTGTCTGCATCAGCATCAGTTATTATACTCTTTGCTTGCAGTATGTCTTCTGGCGTTCTAACAAAGGATATGGCGATATAGTCTACGTCATTTGCAATCCCAAAAAGCATATCTGCTTCATCCTTTTCTGTAATGGTTGGTGTGCGAATGGTAGTGCTGGGAACGTTTACGCCTTTGTTGGATGTAAGAATGCCGCCATCAATAACAGTACAATGGATAGTTTCTTTTTCAACACTGTTTACTACAACTTCTATGGTACCGTCTGCAAAAAGAATTGCATCGCCAGTATGCACCTCCAATGGTAGTTTTGTATAATTAATACTGAGCTTCTTGACAGTACTGATTACAGGTTTTGTAGTAATGTCAATGGTACTGCCTGTCTGAAGACTGATCTTTTCGTCTTCAACTCTTCCGATGCGTATTTTTGGTCCTGCAATATCCTGCAGAATTGCTACCTGTGTTTCAAGCTCGTTTGCGGTTTTTCGTATTAACTGGATAGTTTTTTTATGCTCGGCGTGTGTTCCATGAGAAAAATTAACTCGTGCAACATCCATTCCAGAAAGAATCATCTCGCGAATCGTAGTTTTACTGCTGCTCGCAGGTCCCATGGTACAGACAATTTTCGTGCGCTTCATACCGTTCACCTTTACATAGAATATAGCAATGTAATGATAGATAAAAACAAAGCACTGCAAAGCTGCGCTTTGCAGAAAGTAACCTTTAATTCTCGATTGCGCAAACAATCGAGTGCGTTAGCAATCGAGTGCAGGATAAACAAATGCGTTTATATTTTCCTGCCAAGAAAAATATAAAAAATAATATTATTTTACTCAGAGAGTTTTATTATTGCTTCCGCGATGTCACCATCTGTCTGTTTTAACGCTTTATAGGAATCTTCTTTTGTAGCGCCTGTTTGCTCTGCTACGAGTTTTATGTCATCTTCTGATATCTCAGTCTCACGAGGCACTTCTTGTGGTGTACCAGTAATCTGGTAGGTTTTATCGCCTTTCACAACCATAATACTGACCGTCGCATCGTTGAATACGATATTCTTTTCACTGGTTTTGATTATTACCTGCTCCACATTATCGATGTTTTCAACATCAATTCCCATCTGTTTCATCATCTGTTTCATTTTTCGAGGATTCATTCCCATCA
>RPGP01000033.1 GCA_004193555.1 Desulfobacteraceae bacterium Eth-SRB1 | reverse complement strand
TATTTCCTCCTGCATCTGTTGAATATCGTATTTACGGCGAAAGCGGCGCAATAGCTGCTGGAAAGGCATTGGTTTTCCATTCCTTCCAACTGCTACAACCTCACCATCAAGGATTATTTGTTCTGCCCCTACAGATTGTTTCAACTTCTTAACAAGTTCTGGCAGGGAGCTTGTCACGTTTTCAAGTCTTCTGGAATAAAGAGTAATCTGATCGTAATCTTTATGAATCTGCACACGTGCACCATCAAACTTCCATTCAACAGCAACCTCGCCTATATCCGACACCGCACTTTCGATGCTCTCTGCTATCTGTGCCAGCATCATCTTAATAGGTCTGTTAATTTTTATATTAAGGTTTGAAAGTCCTTTTGCTCCCTCTTTCCTTGCGGTAAGTGCCACAGTGCCAAGATCGTTTGTGAGCATGTACCCACGTTCGACAAGTTCTGTGTCCACGTTAAACGCTTTTGCAATGGCATCCCTTACGAGTCCCTCACCGACTCCAATTCGAAGTTCTTCTACTGCAAGGCGAGAAATGTACACTGCTTCCTCAGGCGATACGTTGCTGAAAAGGTACTGCAGATTCCTGATTTTAGCAGATTGCGAGCCCCTGCCAGAGGATGTTGCAATATCACTAAAACGTGAATGTACATCCTTTATGCTGATTGAAGACTCCTCCTTAAAAAACGCTGAAAAACTGACCTGTGTTTTTTTCTTGAGTGAATCTCTTGCTGCAGCCCCGATATCGCCAAGGTCTCGCACCATATTTTTAACGTCCGGTACTTTTATGCCTGCTGTTCTTGCGATTGCCGTGTAAAGAAGGTTTGGGCCAATTCCAGGTTCAAGATCACTCCACTGCGGAAACACTTTTCCCCTGATGAAATGTGCAACAATGTAAAGCTCATCATCATCTATCTGTGCCAAAAAGTCACTTATTATGGAGGTTGTCTCAATAGAACCTGGAATCTTCTCTATCTTTTGACACACCTGTGCAAACTCACTAAAATCAGTCATAAGGCTAACACCGTTAAGGCAGGGCAATCGAACATGCTCAATAAGTTGTGGTCGTTTTGTGCAATCGTGAGATAACTTCTCTCACCGCAGAGATCGCGGAGAACGCAGAGTAATTCCTCTTTTGTGCCCTTCTGCTTGGCTCCGCGGTTAAATTCCCTGGCTTTGATCCATGCAGTATTGAGCAAGTACGGGCAATCCACAGGTAACTTGAGAAGAATTTTTTTTCAGTCAGGTGAGTGGATAAAGCTCTTTGAATGCATCTTCCGCACCCATTGATATTGGCTCTGCACTTGCTTCCGGAGACAGCTCTGGCTGACTTGCACATCGCAGGGTGGCTAAATCAAGGGCTGTTAAGTTGCACCTTATTGCAATCGCAATAACGTCAATAGATTTAATCGAGCGTTCATCATCCGCAATGATTTGCGATCCAACAACACGTTTTGTTTTCCTATCAAATATTAACTTGAGACTGTACGGTTTTCCGCCTTCAATCATCGCGTATTTAGTTTTTACAGTTTTTGTTGTAGCAAAGACATCAATTCCTTCTTCTTCTGCTATTGCTTCTGTTACTCCAATTGATGCAACCGTCTTATTAAATAACTTTATTGCAAAGCTGTTCAACAATCCTGGAAATTCTATTTGATAGCCAAGGGCATTCTTTGCAGCAATCCTACCAGCTATAACCGCATTTGGTCTTATCTGCCCAGGAATTGGCTTTTTGGTGATCAGGTGTTCATACTCAATCATGTCACCACCAGCATAAATATCCGGATCAGACGTCTGGAGATATTCATTCACCTCGAGTCCGTACT
>RPGP01000032.1 GCA_004193555.1 Desulfobacteraceae bacterium Eth-SRB1 | reverse complement strand
GAATAAATAAGGTTAAATCAGGTACAATAATATTCACTGCTTTAATTATTGATATTGCTTGCTGGTAATTAAAACTTTTAGCACACTGGAAAGCAACCGTGGAAGAAAAATATCTATCTGATATTACAACACTGCCCCCCATCAGTAGTCTACGGATTTTATCTTGATCTTTTAATATGTCTATGAGATACAAAAAAAACTGTTCGTTATTACTAAATTCTATTTTATTATGAAGATAATCGTTAATCATTTTACCCCAGATGCTTGAGTAATCCGGATACTCCATCCGGATTACTTCAATATTCTCTGATTCTAAAAACTTTTTGATGAACGAGCACAACGTATGTTTTCCAGCGCCGTCTATGCCTTCAACAGTGATTAAAAATCCTTTCTTCATGGGTTGCGAGCTTCTGGTATGCATTCGATTATGTCTGTTGCGGTAAGTCCACTGCCGTATTTTTGATGACAGATTTCCCCTGCACGCCCACTGATGAATGCTGCACAGCATGCAGAGAGCAGTGCATCGTTTGTTGTGAAGAGTGCTGCTGTGATTCCTGCAAGCACGTCGCCAGTGCCACCGACTGTCATGCTGCTTGTTCCAGTGGTGTTGATTTTCGCAACACTGCCTTTTGCAATTACATCGGTTTTGCCTTTCAGAAGTATCGTTGTATTGCTTGCTTCTGCAAAGCCTGTGACAACCTGCATGCGTGTGTTAAGGTTTTCCGGAGTCTTAAGTTCTGTAATCCGGTTGAACTCGTAACTGTGGGGCGTTATTATTATGTCAGAATAGTTCTTTTGTTGAAAATCGAGTGCATACAATCCATCAGCGTCTATTACCGCCTTTTTGCAGAGCGGGATAATCTCCTTGAGAGCAGATTGTGTTTCAGGGTGCTTTCCAAGTCCCATGCCAATCACCACAACATCAACAGTTGGAATCATTTTTTTAAGCAAGGGAATGTCGCTTTCGTTTAGATGGTTACCTGTTAGTGCTGCTGTGATAAGATTTGGTGAAAAGGAGGCTATAATATTTGAGACCGCCTCTGGTGCTGCAATGTGCACAAGATCTACGCCGCACCGAAGAGCAGCCATAGCGCACAGTGCTGGTGCTCCTGAGTAAGGACCTCCTCCTATAATAAGCATGCTTCCAGCATCGCCTTTATGGCTTTCTGGTTTTCGAGTGGCAAGTCGTTCAAGGTCGCCTTTGCCGATCAATCGTTCAAAAAACAGGGGTATTCCAATTGGTGCTGTTACCAGTTCACCAGTATATGTTTTTAGTTCCTGGCGGAGTAGTGCTGGTTTTGGCTTGTGGAAGGTTATGGTTAGATTCGATCTTACTGCTTTTTCAAAGTCTCCTGTATCAGGATCAAGTCCGCTTGGCACATCCACGGAAACTACTTTAGAAGCACAGTTGTTTATCCGGTCAATAGCGGTTGACTCGAGGGGCCGAAGCCTGCCTTTTATACCTGTCCCAAAAATCGCATCGATGATTACGCAATCCTTGTCCGGTTCCGGTATCTGTGTTGAATCTGTAATCTCAATAATCGGAGTTCCTGCTTTTTTGAGAATGCTAAAATTCCATCTGGCTCCAGCCGTTTTTATTTCGTCTCCTCTTCCAAGCAAAAATACCTGAACATTATAGCCTGCAAGGTGCCTTGCTGCAACAAACGCATCGCCCCCATTGCTTCCCCTTCCTGCAAAAATCGTGACAGGTGTGTCTTGTGGGAATTTTTGTTTTATTATATTTGCAAGAGAAGCCCCGGCGTTTTCCATTAACTGTATTCGTGCAAGCCCGTAATACTCGCAGTTTGCATCAAGAGCCGCCATTTCCGTTGAAGTGATGA
>RPGP01000031.1 GCA_004193555.1 Desulfobacteraceae bacterium Eth-SRB1 | reverse complement strand
CGAACCTGCATGATCGCATCATACCAGAAAGACGCACCAAGTCTTCTTTTGAGACGCCACAAACCACGTCTGGCACAAGATCGTCTTTGCCATTTACAAGCGCTCTCAAAGCAGAGAGCACCACATAATCACTGCCCTGCTCTATCTGTAAAAACTCATCAGAGATGGCAGCGGTTTCAGTCATCCGAACATCCACTGTTACAAACTTGCGATTCTGACGACCACGATCAAGGAAAAAACCAGGTAGATACCCTGAGTACCTGCTCATATGTCGCGGGTGTGCATGAATCGGGTTGCATCCCCAGAAGATGATCAGATCAGCACGGTTTTTAATCTGACCGAGACTGGCAGTGGGGAGACCTTTTTCCTGTACTCCAAGCGTGGTTGGTCCGTGGCAGACCGATGCAGTGCTGTCGACCACTGCACCAAGAATTTCGCCAAGCAGAACTCCCTTGCTCTGGGCTTCACATGACGTGGAAGCCCAGCCGTACAGGAGTGGACGCTTCGCATGAAGAAGAATCTGTGAAGCCTTGTCGATTGCCGAATCAAAGGATGCTTCCTCCAATATTCCAGCTTCGTTTCTAATCATTGGTGAGTTAATCCTCTCGTGTCCAAGCATTTTACTTGCACCGAGCCTGCAAGCTCTTTTCACATCTACTATTTTGTTGTCCTCGACTTTCACGGTCAGATCATCACAGAGAGAGCCACAGAATGAACAGATCGCATCAGTAATCTCCATACATATCACTCCCTATACAAACTCATAAGCGCTTTCAAATCAAGAGGTTTTTCATCAGTAGGCTCAAGGCTGCCCAATATACCTTTAAATCCCGGCATGCCGCAGCCATGTGTATCAGGGTTCACTACTGTATTAGCCCAGGGGCCCATCGGGATAAATGCTACACCCTCCGGGTTTCCATCACAGAGTGCAAGAGAGACCACCACACTGCCAAACCTTGTTGAGACTTTTACGTGGCTTCCTTCCGAAAGGCCAAGTGTTTTTAGATCTTCCGCACCTATTTCACAGCGGGCACAGGCATTAAAATAGTCAGAAGATAATTTGCTATCAATATTGGCACCCTGGTCAATCGTTCTGCCAGTAATTATATTTACATCACACTTCATAGTAACACCTTAATATACACATCGTGTAGAACCTTGATTGCTTCGCAATCAAGAATTGAAGGTTACAGGTTATTTTCTGCACTTGATTGCTATCGCAATCAAGAACTTTAATGTATACATCGCATAGAACTATGAAACCTCCCTACATAAAAACCCGTCTTTTTTGTTCTGGCTGTGGAGATGGAAGCTCAGAAACAAATGGATAATGAACAATTAGAAACGAGACTGTCACGTTGCGTGGTGTTGGCGTTGTTTCGAACATGTTGTTGATTTAAGTCTTGTGTCTGTTGCTTCGGGTTTGGACATTTGGAAGAACCGGAATTTTAATCCAACACCAGATGGTGTGACAGTCTCGATAAATAGAAAAATTTATAGTCCTTAGGGGCTAACTCCGTAAGAATTTGATAGTGTTCTTCAAGCCCTTTTTTTAGATTTTTAATCGCCTCTTCTTCCGTCAGTCCTTGGTCCGCCACGTTTGTTGTCATATCCACGGCTACGAAATATTTACCTTCTTTATGGATTTGGATAATTGTTTTCATTTTCCTATTTTACATTTCTATGAGACGCATATAAATATTTATGCTCTCGCATATTCATTTCTCTGAGCTCCAGCATCTCCACCATCAGAATGAATTGTGGGGCATCCGTGGTAGCTTGTTGAGCTTTATTCAACTACAACATACGTACCAGCTATTTTATCATGCCATCCTTGTTTATTTTCATCTATTAATATCCAAAGGTAACCCAAACCTATTACCAAACCCGAT
>RPGP01000030.1 GCA_004193555.1 Desulfobacteraceae bacterium Eth-SRB1 | reverse complement strand
TCGTGTAAATCCAAAGGAGTTTCCAACTCCAAGACCCTCCAGTTCGGGTATTTCAATTATTTCTACTTCATCTCTGTCAATACAAATATACTGCGGATAATTGTGTTCAAATCTGTGATTGCCACTATATAGTGTATTAGTGATCCCACCAATTTTTTGATAGACCTCCACGAGAGCTGTGTACCCTAAAGGGAATATCCACAAACCAGGTATTATTTCAGTTACACTAAACTCTCCTGATAAGGATTCTTCACTTTCACTTCCGTCACTCACCAGAATGTCATCCCCAATAATGTTATCTTCCCTGGATATTCGCACATATGCACGATGCTCGGATGTAGATAAGGTACCGGGATTTACACATCCAAGAGGACATGGATGCCCCGCATCTTCAATTAATGGCAAACAGGTTCTAATATATCCCATGTAGGTAAAGCCAGAGGCAAATTCCATGATAGTTCCCGCGTATATTCTCTTATCTTTCTTTGAGATGGGTATTGCCTCTTCAAACTCATACTTATACCGTGGGCTTGCTCTTTTAAATCCTTTAGAACTAAGAAATTTTCTCTCAAGTTTTGTTTTCAGTATTTGATCGCCAGGAAGTTTTGGCCCTATAATCAAGTATGCACCAATTGGTTTTTTCTCTCTACCAGAAACCTTGTACTTATATTTTATCTCAAAACTTCCATCCTCATTAACCGGTGCTGAACCAAGCACTCTTCTGTCCCTCGCGGCATACACCATAACAGGTAATACATCTGGAAGTTTTCCCAGATCCTCTTTTTTAATCATTCCCTTAATAATATAATCCATCGATTTTTATCCCTCCAGTTTTTCCTTCCTTTATACTCTTTATTTTTTTCGATTTTTTCCCATGATATTATAAGTCACCAAACCCCGTACTTAAGTACAGAGCCTGTATGTGAGTTTCTTTGCATTCGGTTTATCTTGATTCTGTATATATCGCTCAACGACATCCTATCCTTGTCCAACCGATCCATGGTAGCAGCTTGGTGCCCATAGATGACCTCCGCACCACTTTTTCAGGTGTGGAAATTCTTTTCTGAGCACTCTGCTGCTTCTACCTTTGACCCTCTTGGCTTATATAGCTTACGGAATACTTCGGCGGATATTTTATGAAGAGGTAGACGTGATCTGTGTTCACTGCCATGTCTATGATTTGAATATCCATCTCCTTGCAGGTTTTTCGGATGGTGCCTTCGGTAACCAGAGCAACATCACCTATTAAAATTTTACCGCGATACTTGGGTGAGAAGACCATGCGATCGGTCAGCAGTGACACTGTGTATCTATCGTGGCGAAGGTCGTTTCTCTGTGCCATGTTAATCCTGGCAATTGCATTGCATCAACCCTGCACAAACCTGTTGATCGGTGGGCATGTTTCGTGGTGATGATTCTTTGTAGAGTTGATTCAATTGATGCGAAGTATCAAGCCGCAGCCTTTGTTCTATTGCTTTGACCGCTACCTGATCTTTCATCCCAACCACACGCTCTGCTGCGGGGTATACTAATTAAATCAAGAGTTGTTTTCTGCACTCGATTGCTAACGCAATCGAGAATTATTTCTGCACAACGAAGTTGTGTAGTGCTTGCGTTGTATGCAGTTACTGTTCGTCTCTGCACACGGAGTATGCGGTTCTGCGAAAGCGAAGTTGTGCAGTGCTTCTCGCAATCGAGAGTTAAAAGCTACCGGCTATTTTGATCCAGGTAAGTGACTGACACCACACTTGAGACGATGCATCCTGCCAAAAGATATAGTGATACTTCCCAACCAAGTCCAGCGAAGCCATTTCCATTCATATACTGGATACCCCCGTAAACTGCTGTCACAATAAAAGTAACTGCAAGCGCGACTATTCCCCCACCCAGGAGTGACC
>RPGP01000029.1 GCA_004193555.1 Desulfobacteraceae bacterium Eth-SRB1 | reverse complement strand
TTTCACCGGGCCCTGAAATAACCAAATCCGTGAAATACAAACCACCTCCCGGAGAGTGGCTGAAAAAAATGATCTCTGCATTGCCCTCCTTTAAAGATATATCTCGTTTGGTTTCCGATCGTAATTTTATCGCTCTTTCACTCTTTCAGGGTATTCCCAATAAAATTTGTCTTATCGGTTTTATTTACTACTTAGCCCCGCTATTCTTAAAAGAACTCGGCAACAGTCAGTCAAATACCGGACGGTACATTATGGGGTACAGTCTGGTGATGATACTTCTGAGTCAAACCATGTCCAAGTGGTCTGACCGGCATGGAAACATTAAACAAATTATTGTTATCGGCGGAGTCTTTTCAGGAATAATTCTGATTCCTTTTTTCTTTGTTAATAATACGTTCATGATTGCTGTCGGCATTCTGTCTTTAGGCACTGTGCATTCACTTTCCGTACCGAACCAAGCCAAATTGGCATCCCAATTAGGTGTGGTTCAAGATGTCGGCCTCGGTTCCGGGATTGGCATTTATAGGCAATTAGAAAGAATCGGCAATGTCCTGGCTCCGATTATATTAGGGGTTCTGGCTTCGATTTTCGGATTTGCCAAATCCCTGGCGATTATCGGGATTTACACTGCTTTTTCAAGTCTTTTCTTCCTTCTGATCTACAAGGATGAAGAAAGGGAGATTTCCGGTGAGAAGTCTGCGCATATTAGCGGCTAAAGACAAATTCTTTGTCTTTCAAAGGATATGGAAATGATTCAGCGGATAGTAACGCCTCGGCCCCGGAGGTAGTCCTTCAAGTCGCCAATCCCAATGATCCCAAAATGGAACACCGAAGCGGCAAGCAAGACTGTAGCACCCGCTTGGACTGCCTGATAGAAATGCTCCAATTCCCCTGCGCCACCGGAGGCCACCACGTCGGCCGAGACCGCTTCCTTAATCGCCCTGATCACCGGCAAATCATAACCGGTCTGCACGCCGTCGCCCGCTTTGCTGGTAGGCAGAATAACCGGAACACCGTATCCGTCAACACGCTTTGCCCATTCGATCGCGTCTGCACCAGTAGCTGTCCGTCCCCCATCAATATAGACTTCATAGCCTGAGGGCATTCCCTCGTTCCGATCCACGTCGATGGCCACCGTCACCTTCTCGGCACCCAGCGCTTTGACCATTTCTGCCACCAGTTCAGGCTTCCGAAAGGCGGCGCTGCTGGTCGATACCTTGTTTGCGCCCGCGTTTAGCACCCGCTCGGCCGATTTCGTATCAGAAATCCCGCCGCCAACGGTAAATGGCACTGTCGTGACCTCGGCAACGCGTTTGACTACGTCGAGCAAGGTGGCTCTACCTTCCACCGTGGCTGTGATATCCAGAAGCGCCAGTTCGTCTGCGCCAGAGTCACAATACGCTCGTGCGCATTCGACCGGATCACCAGCGTCTCGAATGTTCACGAAGTGGATGCCCTTGACGACGCGTCCGTTCTGCATATCTAGGCACGGCATGATTTTAATTGGTTGATCCATTGTGTACCCCCCTTTACCTTGTTTTATAGCGGCTATTGTTGTTACCTTGAATAGTGAATAAATTTGGTTGAATTTTTTTTTAAGTTATGCGTTTCCTCCATTCTCAACCTTAACGACCTTATGATATGGCTGATCGAGGACTACGTCATTCCAAATAAACCACCGATTTTTTCGTTTGTCAATATACCTGTCTTCCAAACAAAAAACACCAATAGGTCGCGGTTATCTCTTTGAACTTTTGATATTATTGGTGACCGCCTGAAATGATCGAAAGGAAATAACGGGTGTGGAACAGGCCATAAGGCTACACGGTGCTGTTCTGAACGTATCGGTTGATGGATTCAAAAAAGCTCTTTCGAATCCATCAAGGCTCAAGCGAAAAAATGTATTTTTTTTGCAGGCAGAGGTGTTTTTTCTCTTGACCCGCCCTTTAATAGGCGACCCCCTTGTCTTTTACCACATAGAAAAGAAAATTTTAATCCAGTAGCTCGTGAAAACCGGAATCTCTGTGGAAGATCACTTTGTATTTTTTTCGAAACCTTACGATTTTGGGATCAAAATTCTCCATAATGTCTTTATATTGGTTATCCAGATATTTTGTTAACAACTGTTTTTCTTCTTCCAGTTTTCGAGAAAGCAAAGAGTGATCCGTCTGTTCAGCGGCACAGCAACAACGCATGAAAGTTTTGAAATGAATGCGTTTCAAAATCTCCTTGTCGGTAAACAGAAAGTGATGATTTGGATTACCCACCTGACTCTGATTCAAAATAAACACGCGCTGCTTCGACTTTTTGTCAAATTCATCCATAAGCCTTTCATACATCTCGCTTAGGTGTTTCCAGAAACGATGTTTCAGTTCGTCCAGCTGCGATTCCAGGCCTTTGGCCTCAATTTTAAGATCAAACAGATAGCCATCACCCTGAGCTTTTCCATGGTTTTTTCCATGTATGAATTCGTGCGGAATCAACTTTTCCATATAATCATTCCCATATTCATCAAGCTGACAGTAGAGGTAGCCGGCAACCATGCTTAGCAAGCCATAGCTGAAAGAGTCGTCTATCATCAAACGTGCCCAAGTTAAATACAGCGAACCTCTATATGGTTTTTTTTCATAATCTTTTTGCTCTTTCTTGCGGGAGTCTTCCTGGAACTTATAATCATCAAAATCGTAATCATAAAGCGTCTCAAAACTGAGTAGGTTTTTTTGACTGGGGAAGGCTTCATTCAAGTAAAAGAAATCTTCACCAATCCCTTTTATGGGGAGCAATGTGTCGTTAATTTTTGAACATTGCACCTCGTTCATTGCCCGCCATGCGTCCTCTACCTCATCATCGTTGTAAACAGAAATATCAAACAGCTCTCTCAAGAGGTACTGCATGATCTTAAAGGCATCCTCTTCCGGTGTGTCAACGCGGTATTGTTCCTGGCGCTTTTTATCCCAGGAAAAATAATCAGGCACGAACTTCATAATCGCTTTTTTCAATTCCGGCAACATTAACTTCCTCGATTGCTCTTAAATTACTTGCCGTTTTTCTTGTAAAGTTAGTGGATTTATTGTCCCATGCTAACTTGCGCTGTCCTTTGGCGTCAAGTTGAGCGATATCAATCAGCAAGACGCCCCTATAAATATATAATTCTACCCATCCATCGAGAAAACTTATAATTTAATGTCCCGCAAGTTCCTATCCTTTTACCAAGCTCTTTGTCAAGAATGACGACCTGACCCGGTTGTCTTACTTTGTATCCTGCCATCCCCTCTTAACTTTACCGGCAAGCGCTGAGTGACCCGACCAGGGATTTCGGTTTAGCTCTTTAAGATCCTTGACCAGACGCGCCCGCAACAGATTTAGGTGAATATATCGAACCAGCGCTTTCAGATAAACATCCTCCTGACAAACCATGGACTTATAACGTTTTTGAAATGAAGCTCTGACACCGTTGTTTTTGACGTTGTTTTTCGATTAGATTGCATTTTCTTTAAAGCTGTGATAAATTAATTACTAAATATTTATTATGTTAAAATATGTGAGAATTTAAAAAATGAAAAAACACAATAGAATTGAAATGAATCCGGAGATCATGTTCGGAAAACCCGTAATAAAAAATACACGTATTACAGTAGAACAAATTATGCGCAAGTTGGCTGGAGAGATGACAATCGAAGAAATAATTACCGATCATCCTCATCTAACACGGAAAGACATACTTGCAGCCCATGAATTTGCAGCGGATTATTTGGCTGACGAAGAAATTGCTTTTGTTTAGAAGGGGATGGATTGAAATTTTTAGCCGATGAATGTTGTGATGCCGTTTTAGTAGCTTCTTTAAGAAATTTCGGGTATGATGTTAAATATGTAATAGTGCAAAAAACAGGCTCTTCAGACGACGAAGTTTTGACAATTGCTTATAATGATGGACGTATTTTATTAACTGAGGATAAGGATTTTGGAGAGCTTGTATATCGCCTCAGAAAACCCTCAGTGGGTATCGTTTTGATCAGAATTGACGTAAGAGAAAGGCACATGAAATGGCCTCGGTTGAAGGGCTTGATTGATAATTATGCGGAACGTCTTCCCGGTCATTTTGTTGTCATTTATGGCAATAGATATCGGTTTAGACCCTTAATATTTTCATTGTGATATAAAATTCCATTCAAGTCTACGACTTGCCTATTTACTTAACCCGGTATCCTCTGATTTAAATACTTCGTTATTCATTATTTTGCCACTGCAGTACTCTGTCCATCCCGCCGGCCCCGCCTGTCCTTTTGAACCGGCACCTTCCGGGTGTTCAAACGGGGTTCAAAAACCAAAACAAAACGCACAATTTCAACCCCGTCGCACTTTTCCCACCAATCAGTTGTCAACCAATATTCCAATGGACGTCCCCAACATCACAACATCATAGACTTGATTCCCATTTCTACTTAAATGGATTGTTAACATTTATTGGAACAGTTCACGATATGCCGCACTTTTTTCCTTACCCCATTTTGGACAGTAGGCCGGCTTACCCTGCATAACCAGTTGCAGACACGCATCACATTTAGGACTGCATTTTAGGATTGATCGATCATCTCCTTTTCTAGCCTTTTTCGGCCATTCCGGATCAACCCATAACATACGGGCCAATCCGATAAGATCCGCACTTTTTTTCTGCAAAATACACTCCGCCTTTGCCGGAGTTGAAATTCGTCCTGCCGCAAGAATAGGTACTCCCACTGCCTTTTTGATAGTTGCGGCCACGGATACCATGTAACCGGGTCTTTTGGCCTTGTTAATGATCTCTGGAAGAAAAAAAGATTCATAAGTCCCGCCCATGGTCGATATATAAGCAACTCCCTCCTTCTCCAAACCTTTGGCCAGCACGATGGATTCTTTTGCCTTAAGACCGTCTGGAAGCCACTCATCCACCAGAAAACGATATCCAACCGGAAAATTTCCTACGGTATCTTTTACACATTTTAAAACTTCTATAGGAAATTTGATACGATTTTCAATCGACCCACCGTAAGCGTCGGTCCGCTGATTGGACCTTGGTGATACAAACTGGGCAAGGAGGTAGCCGGTCCCTCCATGGAGTTCTACCAAATCAAATCCTGACTTTTTAGCTCTTAAAGCAGCGTTGGCAAACTGTTTCTGAATGGTTGTCATCTCCCTTTTGGTAAGCGCCCGAGGAAGTTTCCCAAATGCCGGAACAACTGATGGTGCTACTGGTTCTGCAACATGAGCAAACCGTCCTGCGTGATTAATCTGAAGACCGGCTAGGCTCTTTTCATTTTTTATGGTATTGGCAAGCACTTCAAGGCCGTTTAAGTATCGATTGTGGTCACATCTTATGGTTCGAGGTGATCCGCTCCCATTCGGCGTTATACTTGCGTTTTCGACCATAATCATTGCTGCCCCGCTTTGCGCCATTTCTTTGTAATAGTAAAGCAACAGCGGAGATATCCTCCCACCTAAAGTGGCATAGCCCAGATATAAGGGTGCCATGGTAATACGATTTTTCAATCTCAGGCCGTCCAGTTTTAAAGGTTTAAAAAGATTTTTGTAAGCCGACATTTTCATTTCTCCTCTCCTTAAAAACAACCGCATGCACTTTCGTGTCAAAGCCCGAATTGTGAATTAAGTTTATCAAATTGGATTTTCACTTTTTTATCATTTATCATCTTCTCTTTAAATATCTTCACACTATGGCTGACAGCCGAGTGGCTGATATTGAAAAGACGCCCTAACTGTTCATTGGTCATTAATCCTTTATTCCAAAGCAAATAAACGAGCAAATCACGCTTGTGCTTATCTATACCACGCAATCGTTTTCCCTGAACGCATTTATCAAGATCGATTTGAACGACTTTAGCAGATTTTTTTAATACATCATCTAATTTGATATGTTTTGCCAATTGCTTTTGCTGAGGCAAATCATTATGGGGAATATCCGGCAAAAACTGCTTTCGAATTTTATTTATAAATTTTTTAGCGCCTAAAATCATACCATGGTGAATATCCTCTAAAAGACGCTTCTCTTCCTTTGCATATTTTTGAACCTTTTCCCGATATTGCTTATGTTTATCAGCGGCTTTAAAATATGACCAAATTAATTGAGTGGATAACCAGGCCGGGCCTTTCTTACGCATAGGCATAGATTGGATAGCTGCTCCATTTATAGTCTATCAAACGTCTTACGATTCCAGCTCTTAATGGATTTCGATGGATATAACAGGAAAGTTGCATCAGGTATGCATCATTTTGAACCAGGATACTTTTATAGCGCCCTTGGAACAAATGACCTTTTTTAAAGTTTCGGTTATTGAATCTTCGGGTATAGGTGGTACCAAACCACTGCATTGCCTTTTTTAAATTTGCCCGGTTGGTTCTTACCAAAAGATGATAATGATTGGACATTAAAGCATAGGCAAAGATATCTACTTCAAAACGTTCCGACATCTCCGAAATCGTTTCTAAAAACAAATTTCGATCATCGTCGTTTAAATAAATATCCTGTCCGTCATTTCCACGGGACATTAAGTGATATAATGCCCCTTCATATTCAATTCGCCATGCTCTGCCCATATGGATTCTACTAAATCATAGCGACTTAATTGTCAAACATTAATTCATAATTCAAGCTTTGACACTTATGTTGCGTGAGTCTCTATAACGTATTGAAATAACATAATTTAAGGTCATAATTGTAGTAATTGCATATTTCTTTATATAACAACATGTTACACTTATCAATAGGCTTTTTAAAACGGTCTCGCAACATAATAATTCCGGCATCTTCGCACTTGTCCATATCTGGTCAGACGCCATACTCCTAAAGATCATCAAGCCAGTCTAAAATTTCCTCCTTGTTTTCCCAGTTCAGCAATTTATCAATTTTTGGTTCTTCAGATATTGCTGATTGGATATATTTGATAAACTTTTTCTGCGCATCACGTTTCCGAGATACATTCAGATGCAGATAGATCATGCTGGATTTCAAATTCTCATGGCCCAGGTGATTTTTTATGTCCGTCAGCGATTTTCCTGAAAGCAGCAGATGCACGGCACAGGAATGTCTGAAGCTGTGTGCGGGATTGAGATTCTCCAGTTGTTTGGCGGAAAGCACTTTTAAAAGATATTTTTTGCAAACACGATAAATGCCGTTTCTTGTAAAACCTTCACGGCGCTGATTTATAAACACGCGATTACTGCATATCGGCTTTGGAATGGGCCTGTATTTTTTTATATAGCGCTCAATAAGTTCGATTGTTTTGGCCTGGAGTTCTATCATGCGATAGTTTCCTCCCTTGCCTTTTATCATTAGTGTCTTCTTGTGAGGGTCGAAAAAATGAATTTCCAGATTGGCAACTTCACTTGCTCTTGCGCCTGAGTCAAAAAGAAGATGCAGAATTGTGTAATCACGGAACCCCTCTTTTTTTCTCAAATCAACTGAACCAAACACTTGAAGTATGTCGTCATAATCCATATAACCGATCAGTCGTTTTCCAAAACGTTTCTGTGGTATATTGAATATCATTTCCGATATTTCGCGATGTTCCGGGTACAAAAGCCGGATCATTTTTGCAAATGATTTTAAGGCAACAAGGCGGGCATTGCGTGTTCTTATGCTATTTTTTCTTTGCTGTTCCAGGTAATCAAGGAAAGAGAGGATCAGCGCAGGTGTAATATCTTCGAGCCTGAGATCAGGAACCGCTTTGGAAAGATGTCTTGACGAAAATTTTAAAAAAAGCTTGAATGCGTCTTTGTAAGTTTTAACGGTTTCAGGGCTTACGCCTTTTATTTTCGGCAAATAGTCTGCAAAATACCGGCAAAGACAGGTATGAAGATTCATAGTTCTTTCTGCCTTGATATGGTAAAATCCACCAGATGTCGGCGGTGTTTAGCATCTGTCAGCTTGAGATAAACAGCCGTATACCTGTATTTGCTATGTCCCATATAGACAGAAAGAACCGGCAACGCCTGTTGGGGCGACTTTCCCTTGTCCTTTATCCGCTTAAGCGTATTTACCGCAAAAGAATGTCGCAGGCTGTGCGGGATCGGCGCTCCGAACCGCATATTGTCTACAATCCTTGCGGGTTCAGTTATGCCAATATCTTCGACGGTCTGATGAAAGACAGGATATATTCGATTGGTCGATATGCTTTTACCTGCTTTTCCCGGAAAAAGGTAAGGATTGTCATCGCAAAACAATGTTTTTCTTAAAGCAAGATAATTATTCAATTCATCCGATACCGCTCTTGGGACCGGTATCAAACGGTCTTTATAAAACTTGGTTTTTTCAATATAGATCGTAGCTTCATGTCTGCGATACTGTTTCAGATGCAGCCTGAGTGGTTCGGATATTCTCATGCCGCATCTGGCAAGAAGCATGATTGCGGTATACACCATCATATCGTTTAAAAAATACTTTTTGTCACAGCGTATCTGTTTCTGCACGGCATGAAGTATCTCATCTGTCTCTTTGCGGGAAAAGATAAACGGTATAAAGGCGTTTTCTTTATATGGCGGAATATCCCGCAGTGGATTTTGGGCCACATGTTCATTTCGCACCATATAGTTATAAAAGCCTCTTACCGCAGATAGTGTACTATTTATCGTTCGCGGGGATCCGTTGATGTTTTTTCTAAACTCAAGGAAAAAGGAGGGGGGTAAATCCATTTGGGACGCTACGTTTATAAGGCATCGGTCGAAGTTCTTTAAATAGGACTTCAGGGATGTTATTTTAAATCCCAGAGTTTTTCGGTAATTGATATATTCTTCCAGTCGCAGCGAAAGAAAGCTTTTAAAAAGCATCGTCATCAAAAAGAACCTCGCGCACTAATTTTGTGTGAACATGGAGATATCGTTGGGTTGTTTGTATGCTGTCATGCCCCATCATCTCTTTGATTTCAAAAAAAGACACGTCTGCTTCCAGTAAATTTTGCGCGTATGTATGACGAAGCCAGTAGGCGGCTGACGACAGGCCCGCCTTTTTCATTGCTCCGGCGATATCCTTGCTGACGGTAACCGGCAATACCGGCCTGTATGGCACACGAACGGTGATAAAAAGTCTGCGATTGTCTGTCGCTGGACGACCTCCCATAATATAGGCGGCAACGGCCTTGATGCAACGATCAGGCAAAGGAAGTCTGGCCGGATTTGTGTTTTTTCGGTCCGGTATGCAAATCTCTTGTTTTTTAAATTTAATGTCGTCAAGTCGTATCCGGCTGATTTCTTTTGGCCTGAGCCCTATGTAGAATCCCAGGCAAATCATGGCCGCTGTCCTGAGTTCTAATGCAGTAGTACCGGTCAAGCTTTCAAACAAACGCCTTATTTCATCCGGTCTTAAAAACTTCGGCGGTATGCTTTGCGCAAAAACAGGCGCCCCGATAATCAGTGGGGCAAAATTTCTTTTCAATATCCGGTTCTGCTGCAGCCATGCTAAAAATCCACGAAGTATCGAACGGTACGTTCCGCAGGTTCCCTTTACGTAGTTCCTGTTATACGCTGCAAGAAAAGCGTCGATCTGTTCAATCCTGACCGTTTTCAGCACGATGCTGTTTTTGTCAAGATAATCGCCAAAGGCGGTCAGTGTTCTTCTTGTGCGCAGCATCTGAAGGCGACTGATATCTTTTACGCGGATATAGTAATTGAGGTATTCTTCGTAAACTTCCGGCAACGGCTGAACCGGTTTTTCTATCGGTCTCTTTATTCTGTTTTGCTTAAACAAATAACGGGAAAGTCCCCTTACCGCATGTGATGCAAGGATAAGTCCGGATTCCTTTTGAAAGTCTTTTAATGTGTCAAACGTAAAAACAACATCCCATGGGATTGCTCGTTGGATTATAAAACGGGAAAAATACGTTAATATCTGCTGATACCGCATAGAGGTGCTGTCGGCATACCCATTGGATATCATCCATAACAGATAATCACTGACGGCTTTTTCTAATCGCTCTGCAACAGATAGCGCCTTAACCATGTTCAGTCTCCCTTTAAGCGATTGGCCGATAAGATTACATATCGTAGCCGGATCATATTTTTCCATTTGCTGCTTAGATTTTAGAAGCCTTAAAGGCTGGTTTACAGGTTTTTCCGGCAAAGAAAGTACCTGAAAAAAATAGCCGTCAAATGCGATTAAGTCTTTATCAATCAAAGCATTCCGAGCATTCAGGTATTCATCCACGGGAATTCTTAAAAGCGAATAAATTTTATCGTAGCTGTAGTAAGAAACTCCATTCCGATCTGCCGCCAATATAAGAAACAGGTAAAGCAATAGTTCATGGTGGGTAAGGCTGTCCCAAAATCCGTCACGTAAAAAACAATGCTCAATAAATGCAAAGCTGCCGGTTATCCTGCGTACTCGATCCGGAGAGAGTATTTTTGTTTTTATCATTGTTTACCTCTATTCCCGGCCACCTTATAATCAAAATTCAAGGAAAGCTATCGAGTCTCCTTTTGCAAGAATTTTGACAAAAACACTTAACGCCTTGGAATAACAACAATTTGGCCTTCTAACGTGTCTCTTTTTCTGTTGAAGGGTATGAGCTTATAACTGCCTGGTTTGATATCAGAAAAATGCTTTAACGCGTCTCTTTTGCAAGATCGTTTTGAACGGCGTTTTTTATCCCGTTTTTTCTGTAATTCACGGTTTCGATCACAATAATCCGGGTTCTGTTTTCGATAATTACGATAATATCCGGGATGCTGTTCAATCCACTGTTTATGGCAATCCCTTTGATCGTTTTTGTAATCCGGATCAGATGCTATTTTGCTTTGTTTCCATTTGTTTTTTCTGACATGCCGGCAGGCTTTCCTGTTGCAGTACTTCTGGTTTTTTACGCGAGGATTAGCAGGAACCATTCTTCTGCAATTGGCGCATTTAATCATTGGCTTCATGGTATTTTTTACCATGAAGCCCAAAATGTATATTTGGATTATTGCAGAAGAATGATATCTGAGAAGGAAGTAAAAAGATTAAGATATGGGAGAAGGTAAAACTGAGGGGCTAATTGTTCTTACAAATTGCCATACAATTTCTTTTGTATTCTGATGACAACTCAAGTATAAGAATTAAATTCAAAGAAAATATATTTTTGATATTTAAAGAGAAGTATATCCAAAACTCACAACATAACTAAACTGGCAACATAATGACACCATTCACACTATAAACTTATATTTTTAGGGGCGTTATATATTAAAGCGATAAATGCGCAACCCTTTATTATAACACAATAAAAATATATTATCTCTCTTGACAAAAAATAACCTCCTGATAGCATAAAGGTAAGCAATTTATTAACCCTTAAACCGCTAAAAGGAGGTTATCATGAGTAATCAAGAAATTATCAGACGCGGGAAATTTTGTCAAATTGTAAAAGAAATATGTGGGTCTAATGAGTATCTGGTAGTCGGTATAGACGTTGCTAAAGACAAGCACCATGCTTTCATGGGCACGGCAACCGGCAAATCGTTGTTCAGAAAACTGATTTTTGAAAACAACATAGAGGGTTTTTCACGGTTACTGAAAACAGCCGATGAGATTAAGTCTCAAAACGGCCTTTCCAAAATCATCTATGGACTGGAGCCGACCGGCAATTACCACAAGCCCTTGGCCAGGCACTTAATCCGATGTGACTGTGACGTTGTGTTGGTTACCGGCCAGGCGGTTAAAAACAACCGGGGTCTTCTGGATGGGCGCTGGAACAAAAATGATACAAAGGATGCGGCCAATATCGCAGATCTGGTTTCCAGAGGAAGATGTCTTTACTATGATTGTCCGTCACCAAGCATTATTGAAATTCGATCTTTGCTTTCATTAAGAAGACGGCTGAAAAGAGAAGAGCACGGTCTTCGGATGCGAATCAGAAATAATCTTCTGGCCCAGTACTTTCCCGAGCTCGACAGATTTTATAGTGCTTGTGAGAGCGAAAGCCTTTCGATTATAAAGTATTTTCTATATCCTGATACAATCGCAGCAATGGAATTTGGTGAGTTCTTTCACCTGGTAGCTCGAACACGTCGGGGTATAGCCCAGACGCTCAGGCTGCGCAAGATCCATAGTTTGGCAATAGAATCTGTGGGCTGTCCTTTGGGACCTGCAGGCGAATATGAATCAGACCTTCTTGTTGAAAAGCTTAACCAGGTGCGTGAACAGATTAAAAAAACCGCCAATTTAATCAAAGACTTTTGTCTAGAGTTTGATGAATATAGCTATCTGTTAACCATACCGGGCTTTGGTCCTTACATATCGGCCAGGGTGTTGGCGTCCATTGGAGATCCTTTTCGATTTAAAAAGCGAAAACAGCTCATCAAGATGGCAGGATATGATTTATGTGCAAACCGGAGTGGAAGAACCAGCGACAAAGCTATCCCGGTGATTTCTAAAAAAGGCAACGGTGAGCTTCGCTATGCCTTGTATCAGGCAGCTATGGTAGCATCTGCAAGAGTCGATCTGTTCAGAACTTACTTTACCAGGCTTCTTAGGGGAAGAGAACGTGAGCGCGGGATTAGAACAAAAATGTGTGTTAAACTGGCAGCGAAAATGCTGGTGATCGCCTGGACGTTGATGAAGAAAAGGGAATCATTTGATCCTGCATATTTGAACATAGAATAAAAAGTTTTACTATTTCGGCGAGAGAGCCCGTGCATGGGCGTTGGGGCATACGACCTCTGGAGGGACAATCCTGGGCCTCTCACTGAACTTAAAAACTCTGGATAAGGGATGATCAGCGCTACTGGTAATACAGTAAGCCCGGATAAACGTAACGATCAGAGATAGGGTTCGTACTTGTGAGAGATTCGCCGAAAATTTTTTAAAAAACTGTAAGGAGAAGTGCGTCCGGAAATCAGCCGTTCTTATATCTTATTGAAATAATTTGTTTATTGAAAATTTACACTTTGTGCTTGACAGAAAGAATATAGGATGTGCGATCAGGATTTTGAAAGCCATTCAACATTATACCGCATAGCGATATGACTTTCCACTTTTGTAAGTTACGACCGTACGTTCGGGCTTCTTGCGTACCGTAAGATATCATCCGTAAGGGGCCCCTTTGCCTTCTTTGATGATGACAAGGTTTTGCCTGGGTTTATAGCCGTCATCACAGCCTATCTTTACATTAATGTCTTAAACTATCCCGCATGGTGGCCCTGATATCGACAGAAGCCACTATGACTTGATCCCGTATCAGCATTAGCAACTCTTGGACACAATACTCATTGAAATCATTTTGCCCATATCGGTTCGAATGGTTGCACAAAGCTTTCGAAAATCCAAGCGTCATTCCGCCTGCGCCTGCAAACAAATCAATCAAACGATACTTTTTCTGTTCTTTAGGCAATTTGCCGCAAGATCGAGCTCATAAATAGCAAGAGTTGCTAATGCTGATACGGAATCAAGTCATAGTGGCTTCTGTCGATATCAGGGCCACCATGCGGGATAGTTTAAGACATTAATGTAAAAGATAGGCTGTGATGACTATAAACCCAAGGCAAAACCTTGTCATCATCAAAGGCAAGGACCATACGGATGATATCTTACGAGTCACGCAAGAAGCCGAACGTACGGTCGTAACTTACAAAAGTGGAAAGTCATATCGCTATGCCCGGTATAATGTTGAATGGCTTTCAAATCCTGATCGCATACCAACTGAGAATTACCGTATGTTCGTCGATGGTGATGTGTTATCCGACGTAGCGGAGGTTTTAAGTTTCGAAAAGTGGGTGAAAATTTTCCACGGAAGTGGAGGTTGCAGATGCTGTCTGTTTTCAGAGTTTTCCGTACAGCGAATGGAGTCATCAAATGGCCGCAGCAAGGATATTCTCGCCTATTTTCGGGAACTCGCTGAAAGCTTTGCGCTCAGGACGAACGAAGACGAATCGCTGTTGGCAATGAAATACCGACAGTTAGGCATCGTTTCGCATCGCAGCATCCTTTCGAGCTTTTTGCAGGCTCATTCTCCTGATTCGGATCTGGTTTCGTCGGACCTTATTTTCCCGTTCGGCTGTAATATGAGCCAGAAAACGGCGGTCCATAGGGCGATTCAGCACCCTGTCTCACTGGTTCAGGGGCCGCCGGGCACCGGCAAGACGCAAACCATCCTGAACTTGATAGGCAACATGCTGCTCCTTAAAAAACGGGTTGCGGTGGTCTCCAACAACAATTCCGCCATAGCTAACGTGTTAGAAAAGCTTAAGAAATATGAACTGGATTTCGTGGCTGCATTTCTAGGCAGCGCCCAAAACAAACTGGCGTTCATTGAGGGGCAGACTGGTGCAGCGGTTCGCATGCCGACGCTCAAAGCAAACCAAGAATCTTCTGTGCGTAAGGAGATTCTCCACCTGAATCAAAAGCTTGACAAAGCGTTTGAAACGAAGAACAAGTTGGCAGCCATAATTCAGCAGATTGATGCGCTCTGGCTTGAATTGGCTCATTTTGAAAGGTTCCATCAGGAAACGAAGGGTCGCGACTCGAATGTGAGGGATCTGACGTTTCAGCCGAAAGTATCAGCGCGGAAGCTGATGAATGCTTGGCTGACTTATGAACGCGAAGCGAAGCGCCATGAAAAAGCGAATTTACCATCTCCTTCGAGTTTAACGCTCTCATCGAATGAGTCTTTTAATGTCGGCTTTCTGGAGAAGATTCGCCTTCTGCTGCGGTTTGGTATGGCAGGGAGAGTCTTTTTCCAGCTCAGTGTCGAGGAACGTATTCCCCTGTTGCAAAAGGCCTACTACCTACGCAAGCTAGCGGATCTTGAAAAGAGGCGGAAAACCCTTGAAGTATCGCTCGCTGGTTTCAGTTTCGACGGACGTCTGGAACGGCTGACCGAGCTTTCGATGCAGCTACTGAAGCATTGTCTTGCGGAGCGCTACAACAACCGGGCTCGTAGGATATTCGCTATCGAAGACCTCTGGAAACGACCGGAAGAATTTCTCAATGAATATCCTATCATATTGAGCACAACGTTTTCCATCATCACGTCGGTCAAAAATGGCTATCTGTTTGATTGCGTCATCGTGGACGAAGCGAGCCAAGTCGATCTGCTCAATGGTGTTCTTGCGATGGGGTGCGCAGAGAAACTCGTAATCGTCGGTGATCCTATGCAACTCCCTAACGTATTGACGAAGCAAGACGAAAAGCGTGCGAGACAGGTCGCTTTAAGGTACGATGTGCCAGAACATGCCCGGTTCGAGCGACACAACTTGCTTTCTGCCGTGCGTGCCGCTTTCCCTGAAATTCCAGAAACGCTGCTGCGAGAGCATTACCGGTGTCATCCAAAGATCATTCAGTTCTGCAACCAAAAGTTCTATGGAAGCGAACTACTATTAATGACGTGCGATCAAGGCGAGGCTGACGTTCTTAAAGCCTATATAACCGTCGAGGGCCGGCATGCGCGTGGCACGTTTAATCAGCGCCAGATTGACGAAGTTGTACAAAATGTTTTGCCCGAACTGGGCTCAATCATGCCAGCTGACATCGGCATTGTTTCGCCATATAGAGCACAGACCATCCGGATGCAGGCGTCTGTTGGCTCGAAGGAGATTGAGATCGACACGGTGCACAAGTATCAGGGTAGGGAAAAGCGTGTGATGATCATAACGACGGTATCGAACGAAGCCAACGAATTTGTCGATAACCCGAATCTGCTGAACGTTGCGGTATCCCGCGCGCAGGAGAAACTGCGGCTGGTCGTTTCGAAGGAGATGGCCGAGGGTAATGGCAACATCGCGGATTTAGTCCGTTATATACGGTACAGTAATGGTGAGGTCATTCCTGGTAAGGTCCGTTCCATCTTCGACTTTCTCTACGGTGAATACACGGCAGCGCGATTGCAGGTATTGAAAAGGCGTAAACGAGTTTCGAAATACGATTCTGAAAACCTTGCCCACGGCGAAATCGAGGCAGTCCTTCAAGAGAAAGTTTATCGGGGCTACGGTGTCGTTTTCCAATTCCCGCTGTCAACGCTCGTTCGGGATATAGAGCACCTGACCACCGAGGAATCTGCCTATGCTACCCATCCCTGGACTCAAACCGATTTTTTGGTTTACCGTAAAGTAGACAAAAGTCCGGTGCTGGTTATTGAAGTCGATGGATATGCTTTCCATCGTGAAGGAACGCGTCAAGCTGAACGTGATGCGCTGAAGGACTCTGTGTTGAAAAAATGCGGACTGCCGATCCTACGCCTTTCGACGGTTGGGAGCAACGAGCTGAGCCGGATTAGGAAAAAGTTAGAGGATGTAGTAGGGGCAAAGGTCGAGCTACGAGAAACTCTATAAATCAAAACAGTTAGTGCGAAAATGGAAAATGACCTTGAAACGGCCCCATATCCGCGTTTTTAGTGTAAAAAATGGCGTTTAGCTAGAGAGATTGCCCAACAAAAAAATCCAGCGGACGCAAAAAGCTTCGCCGCTGATTTTGGAGTTGAGGGAGGAAATGAGAATATTAGATAAAAAGTTTATAGCGGAATTTAAAAAAGGTGGTTTATTCCATTCGATTATTGAATATGTAATAAATGATACCTCCTTAGATTTTGAAATAAGAGACGGATATAGCAATATATATTTTAAAGGGAACTCAATTTTAAAACTCAATGAAAATGGAACTTACAATATTCATAAAAAATTTCTAAAAGGAATGACTTCATCAAAATTTACTTTTTTATCAGTAACTGATGTCAATAATTATTTGAATATTCCAACAATAAAGAATAGTTATACCCCAATTGAGCAAAGCTCAATCGTGTGGTATTGGGTATTTGTTATCAGGTATTGGTTTTATGGTGTTTCACATCTAATTTTATATCTTTTTACTCATAGAAATATAAAAACACGAAAGATTCCTTTCAACCAGTACCAAATACCGAATACCAGATACTCCCTAATCGGTTTTTGACTCGATTAGGGTTATATTTTGATCTGACATTGTTAATTCCTTTGGGATTAGAATTTCTGCAAAGGTTTAAATTCAGTGTCCTTTTATTGCCGTTAAAGAAGAATTGGGATAATGAAAGCCTTGAAACATGAGATCGATTAGGAGATAGAATTTTATGGTTAATATTTTGGTGTTGCGAGAGCGCCGGCAGTCCCTTGGAGAGGAGATAGCGAACAGCGTCAGCCATGGTATCGGCTTTCTGGCGGCAGTGGCTGTCTTCCCTGTTCTAGTTATAGCCTCGGTTCAGCGGGGGGACACAGCGGCAATTATAGGCGCGAGCGTATTCTCAACTACGATGGTGCTGCTATATCTCGCATCAACTCTCTACCACGCGTTGCCGCAGAATCGCGCCAAGCGGGTATTCCGGATTCTCGACCACGGAGCAATCTATCTCCTGATTGCCGGCACATACACGCCTTTTACACTCGGTGTGCTCCGCGGTGCGTTGGGCTGGACGCTGTTTGGGCTTGTGTGGGGTCTGGCTGTTGTCGGTATTGTGCTTAAGGCTGTCGGCGGCGTTCGACACTCGAAGATCTCGACGTGGCTGTATCTTGCGATGGGGTGGCTCATTATCATCGCGGCCAGGCAGCTGTGGCTGCATATGCCATGGTGGGGTCTTTTCTGGCTAATTTCAGGTGGTATAGCATACACGGCGGGTGCGGCGATTTTTGCTGCCGACCGGGTCAAATACGTCCATTTTGTCTGGCATCTGTTCGTTATTACAGGCACTGCGTGTCACTGTATCGCGGTGCTCTGGTATGCGGTCTAACAACCAGCGCCGAGATTTTTTATTTCATTTTCCAGTCCGGTTTCCGTTTGTTTAAAAAAGCATCGACCCCTTCTTTTGCATCTTCGGTTACACAAAGAGCAGCAAACATCTCATTGGAATATTCAATTGCTTTTCCGAATTCCATATCCGACATGCCGTAAAATGCCTGTTTTCCCATCTGGAGTGCGACAGGGCTTTTTTTGGCAAGTTTGTTTGCAAGCTCCATTGTTGCATCTTCGAGTTTTTCCGCAGGAACGACTTTGTTGACGAGACCCCACTCTTCTGCGACCCGGGCATCTATCATGTCCCCGGTAAGCAGCATTTCCAGGCAGCGCTTTCTTCCCAGGATTCGAGACAGGGCTACGGCCGGCCCCATACAAAAAAGTCCCACATTTATTGCGGTTGTGCCGATTTTTGTGCCTTCTGCAACTACGGCCAGATCACAGGCGGCGATTATACCCGCTCCATTTGCTACAGCATAACCATGGGCAGAGGCGATTACAGGTTTTTTCATGCATGCAATAATATGTGCCATCTGCTCCATCAGACCAATCCATTTTCTATATTCCTGAAGAGATTTGTCAAAAAATTCAGATACATCTATCCCGACGCAAAATGACTTTCCAGCGCCTTTTATGACAAGAACTCTAATGTTTTTGTCTTTTTCCAGTTGATTTAAAGCATCGTTTAATTCAATTGCCAGTTCTGAACTGAATGCATTTAACTGATCAGGACGATTAAGGATAATTATTCCAACATGGTTTTCCTTATCTACAATAATGGTGTTAAAAGACATGTTTGACCTCCTGAGTAAAGCATCCTGGCCCAGATGACCAGGCTTTGGTTATCCCCAGAGGGGATTTGCTTTGATAGACGTTCATTGACTTATTGAAATTCCAATTCTTAAACAGGAAAAAAGATGAACGCCGAACATCGAACGCTCAACATCGAACATCGAATGTGGATGTCGCTTCGCTCTTTCTTTTTTAATTAAATCGAAACGCCGAAGGCGTACCATAATTCGACGTTGGACGTTGGATGTTCGATGTTGAACGTTCGTTTTTTAGAGAAAAAATACACGGCAGAGCCATCTGTCTCTGACCTGGCCCAAAGGACCAGGTTTTATTTGATATAAATATGATGTGTTGACTATATCATATATTATTTCGTAACAAAAGGTTATGTATTTACAAATATTAAAATTATTTATTGACAATATGCAAGGTAGTAACTATTTTTTAGGTGTTTTGAGTATATTCTCATAATGGAGATGTGATGGTTAGACCCCGGAAGGACCGTATAGTAGATTTTGATCCAGATGTAAGCTATTTTAAACCAAGGGGTATTCCCATGATTGAGCTGGAGGAGGTCTGTCTTACTGTTGATGAATGTGAATCAATAAGGCTTGCAGACCTGATCGGCATGTCTTATGAAGAGGCTGGATGCCGTATGGGAGTATCCAGGGCCACATTTGGCAGGATTGTCCAGCAGGCACGAAAAATTATTGCAGACGCCCTGATTAATGGAAAGGCAATAAATATCGATGGCGGCAATTACAGAATAAATGAGGAGGAACGAATATTTATGTGCTGCAAATGCAATAAAAAGTGGGAGGAGCCCCGGGGTACAGGAATGCCACGTCGTTGTCCGTCGTGCGATCATGACAAATATTTACGTGTCTGGGAAAAATAATAATAATAAAATATTACTCAGAATTTTAAAACCATAAATTTACAGGGAGGCAGTGACTAATTATGAAAGTGGCGATTACATCAACAGGAAAAGATTTGTCATCAGACCTGGATCCGCGCTTTGGAAGAGCAGCGTATTTTATTATAGTTGATCCGGAAACCATGGAATATGATGTTGTAGAAAACAGCCAGAATCTGGATCTTCCCCATGGCGCGGGAATTCAGGCCGGCAAAACAGTAGTCGATAATAAGGCGGATGTGATAATTACAGGCAATTGCGGCCCAAATGCATTTAAGGTATTGCAAAGCGCCGGTATAAAAATTGCAGTCGGAGCAAAAGGGCTGGTTAGTGATGCAATTGCACAATATAAAAACGGAGAACTGGAAATCGCCCATGACGCTAATGTAGAAGGTCATTGGGTATAGGAGAGGTATAATGATTGCACATGATAAAGCAAACTGTAGCGTGGCTAAAAAGGAAAAAGAAAAATCCGATCAAGATGCTCATGTAACGAAATCTCTACAAAAAATAAAAAATAAGCTCATTGTCATGAGCGGCAAAGGCGGCGTGGGCAAGACAAGTGTATCTGTTAATCTTTCCATAGCCCTTGCCGCCAAAGGTTATAAAGTTGGGATTATGGACGTTGATCTGCACGGTCCTGATGTTCCTAGAATGCTGGGGCTTGAAGGGATGCTGACTCTGAATCAGGACCAGAAGCTTACCCCCATGAGCTTTTCTGAAAATCTACAGGCGGTTTCAGTGGAATCGCTTACCCAAAACAAAGATGATGCGATAATATGGAGAGGTCCGATCAAACATTCTGCGATCAGACAGTTTATAGCCGATGTTGAATGGGGTGAGCTTGATTTTTTGATTATCGATTCTCCTCCCGGAACAGGCGATGAACCCCTTTCCGTTGCCCAGACTATTCCCGATTCAAAGGCAATTATTGTCACTACACCACAGGAGGTGGCTCTTGCAGATATCAGGAAATCAATCAATTTCTGCAAAACCGTAAAAATGGAAATTTTTGGTCTTATAGAGAATATGAGCGGTTTTACATGTCCTAATTGCGGTGAAAAGATTGATCTGTTCGGAATCGGCGGCGGGGAAAGAACAGCCGATGCAATGGGAGTAACCTTTCTTGGTAGAATTCCCTTTGATCTTAATGTAGTGTCATGTGGTGATACCGGCGTTTCTTTTCAGGAAAAACATAAAGATTCTTCGGTAACAAAGGCTTTTGCCGATATTGCCGAAAAAACGTCTAAGCTGGTCTGAAAACGTAACTACTTTAAAGGCTGAAGGCTTTTAGGGAAAAGAGTCATAAAAATGTTTTTTACGAAACGTGTTAAGTGTCAGGTGTTAAGTGTTAAGAGATTGATATGATAAATCTTTTATCTTAACACCTGACACTTAACACCTGACACTTAATTGGAGGATTATTAATATGAAGATTGCGATACCTTTGGCCGGAGGAAAACTCACAGCTCATTTTGGGCATTGTCAGGACTTTGCAATAATCGAAGTTGAAAATGATCAGATCAAGAATAAAGAAATTCTCGTTCCTCCTGCGCACGAGCCCGGGGTGCTTCCGAGATGGCTTCATGAAATGGGCGCAAATGTGATTATCGCCGGTGGAATGGGACAGAGAGCGGTTGATCTTTTCACTCAGAACAATATTAGCGTAGTTGTTGGAGCGCCTTCTCTGGAGCCTGAAGACCTGGTTAAGAGCTATATTGACAATACTCTTACTACCGGCGATAACGTCTGCGACCATTAACCGGTTCAAGGTCGTGGCGCGCGTATTAGCAAAGACAGAAGGAATTTCAGCAAGGAAACTGATAAATGAAAGACTATAAATATTTGTTCGGCCCGGTGCCTTCCCGTCGATTCGGGCGCTCTCTTGGTGTTGATCTGAATCCTTATAAGACATGCAGTCTGGATTGTGTGTTTTGCCAGTTAGGACGAACCACTAATAGAACTGTGATCAGGCAGGAATATGTCCCGACAGATATGGTATTATCCGAACTGAAAGACTGGCTAAAGACAGATGGCAGGGCAGACTACATTACCCTTTCCGGTTCAGGGGAGCCTACATTGCATTCCGGCTTCGGGGAAATACTTGAGTTTATATGCTCAAAAAGCACAATTCCTGCCGCGCTTTTAACTAACGGTACGATGTTAGACCTTCAGGAAGTTCGTGATGCGGCATCTCTTGCCAACGTTGTGAAGGTTTCTCTGAGCGCTTGGGACCAGGCTTCCTATGGATGGGTGAACCGCCCCCATCCACAGTTATTGTTCGATCATCTTGTCGAAGGGCAGAAGGCTTTCCGCGCGCAATTCAAGGGACAGTTGTGGATGGAGGTCTTTTTGATGGGAGGGATCAACTCGATGCCTGCCGATGTCCGCAAAATCGCGGCTCTCGCAGAGGAAATCGGTCCGGACCGCATCCATCTCAATACGGCTGTTCGTCCACCGGCAGAGGATTTTGCCACAGCCCTGACCAGGGAACGTATGGAGGCGCTGATACATCTGTTTCATCCGACGGCACAGGTTATTGCGGAGTTCAGCGCGAAGCATGCAAACCATATACAGGCAAATCAGGAAACAATTTTTTCCATGTTGCAACGACGACCGTGTACAGCGGATCAGATTGCGGACATATTCGGTATGCATCTCAACGAGGTCTCAAAATATCTTGGCAATCTTGTGCGTACCGATCAGATCCGCACGGAACGTAAAAATACGGCTGTGTATTATGCAGCTAAAAACAGGGAAAACCCTGAACCTTGAACCGTTGAAGGGATGAACATCGAATGTTGTTGTCGCTTCGCTCCATAACTTTAGGCACTTTAGCTCACTTTAGGCATTTTACCCTGAACACCACATAGGAGGTAAGTAATATGAAAATAGCAGTCACATCTACAGGCCCCACACTTGATGATATGATGGAGGCGCGTTTCGGACGGTGCGCCTATTTTCTGATTGTCGATCCGGATACCATGGAATTTGAAGCGCTTGAAAACGCGAATATTGCTTTAGGCGGAGGGGCGGGGATCCAATCTGCCCAGCTTATGGCGGATAAAGGCGTATCAACTGTTTTGACCGGAAACTGCGGCCCCAACGCGTTTCAAACTTTTGGTGCGGCTAACATACAGGTGATAACCGGAGTGAGCGGACAGGCGCGTCAGGCTGTCGAGCAATATAAATCCGGCGCTTTAGCCGGTACCAGCACTCCCAATGTAGAAAGTCATTTTGGCATGGGTACGGGGCGTGGAATGGGCATGGGCGGCGGCAGAGGCATGGGTGGCGGTGGCGGCAGAGGCATGGGCGGCGGTGGCGGAATGGGCATGGGGGGTAGAATGGGTACCTCAGTACAGGCCGGTTCAGGTCAGCCCGAATCCACTGCGTTATCAGAAGAAAAGAGTCTGAAAGATCAGGTAAATGAATTGCGTAAGCAGATGGAAATTCTTCAATCAAGCATCAATGCCTTAGGAAAAAAGTAACTACTCAGGTGGATAGACTAAAGGCTGAAGGCTTTTAGGGAAAAGCGCATTTTGAAGCCATGTTTAACGCAAGAATCAGACCCGCCCGCCTCGCCTGAGCTCGCGATGGTGTGCAGGCATTTCCGTCAAAGTACGGCAATCATGCTCTTCTGACCCCTTCAGCCTAAACGGCTTCAGTCTGACTACGTGAGTAGTCGCAGTCATTCAAGTGTACTGTTTCCCAATAGGGCTTTTGCCGTCTTTGTGGTGAAAGAAATATAAAATAAGGAATAAATAATGATTATTAGCATAGCAAGCGGGAAAGGGGGTACAGGGAAAACTACTATAGCCACCAATCTGGCTGTTTCCCTTAAATCCGATGTCCAGATTTTGGACTGCGATGTAGAAGAACCCAATTCGCATCTTTTTATTCAGCCTGTTATTGAAGAGGTTAAAACAATTACAACTCCTGTTCCCGAGGTTGATATGGAGAAGTGCAGCTTATGCGGAAAATGTGGGGAAATATGCCAGTTCAAGGCCATTGTGGTTGTAGGTGACACTGTATTGCCGTTTCATGAGCTGTGTCACAGTTGCGGCGGCTGCTTTGAGGTGTGTCCTGAAAAAGCCATTACCGAAATCGGCAGGGAATTAGGTATTATTGAGCAGGGGCACAGGAATGGTCTGGAGTTCGTGCATGGCAAGTTGAGGGTCGGAGAGGCAATGTCTCCTCCTTTAATCAAAAAAGTACGTGAATATACCCGGCCTGGCGCATTGACCATCATTGATGCTCCTCCGGGGACCTCATGCCCTGTGATTGCTGCCATGACAGGTGCGGATTTTATTTTGCTGGTCACAGAACCCACCCCTTTTGGTCTGCATGATCTTAAACTGGCTGTAGGCGCTGTAAATATTCTCGGAATTCCGTGTGGACTGGTTATCAACCGGTCAGACATGGGAAACGATGAGGTAAAAAAATATGCTGAGCAGGAAAATATTCCTGTTTTGATGGAAATTCCTTTTGACCGACGGATTGCAGAGGCCTACTCAAGAGGAGAAATGATTGTCGATGTAATTCCTGAGTGGGAGGAAAAATTCGCGAAATTATATCATCAAATTAAAGAAATTGTGTTTTTGTAACAGTGCAGCCACCAAGGCATAAAGACACAAAGAAGGGATATGATTGATAAATTGAGGAATTGCGAATTTAGGAATTAAAAATGGCAACATCCTTCAATGCCTAACGTATGAATTTTTAAAAGAATTATATTACAATCTTGGTGTGTTGGCGCCCTGGTGGCCGAACTATTACAAGGAAGGATATAAATATGCCGATTTATGAACTGAAATGTAGAAAATGCGGCAATATTTTTGAACACTTATGCTTTAAGACCAGTGACAGAGATCAGGCGCCTTGTCCCAAGTGCGGTCACAAAAAATCCGACTTGCTGATGTCTGCATTTTCCTCCACAAGTTCCAGCAGTCCCGGTAAGGGAGCAAACAGAGCACCATTATCTTCATGTTCACCCTCAGGCGGTTTTTCATGAGCTTGATCATAACAGCCGTGTGCTGTTGCGAGAATTGGATGGAAAAACTAAGGGCTCGCTACTTAAAATTGCGAACTTATTTTTGAGCGAACCCTAAGAAAAATATAAGGATAATTTCTATGAAAGAAATAGTTATTATAAGTGGTAAGGGCGGAACAGGAAAGACCAGCATTATTTCGGCGTTTGCTTCATTGGCTAAGAGCAAGGTTCTTTGTGATGCGGATGTGGACGCGGCCGATCTGCATTTAATCACAAAACCTGAAATTAAGGAAAAGCATGATTTTACGTCCGGGCACACGGCGTTTATCAACCAGGATAAATGCAGCGAATGCGGTCTGTGCCGGGATTTATGCAAATGGGACGCAATTAGTGAGGACTTTGTAGTAAATTCTATTGAATGTGAGGGCTGCGGTGTTTGTTACTATTTCTGTCCTGAAAAAGCCATTGATTTCCCGTTGAATACATGCGGAGAGTGGTATCTTTCCGAGACCCGTTTTGGCCCCATGGCTCATGCCAGGCTCCATATTGCCGAAGAAAATTCCGGCAAGCTGGTGGCCCTTATCCGGCAGGAAGGTAGAAAACTTGCAGAAAAAAGACATATAAATTTACTTCTCACAGATGGACCTCCGGGCATAGGTTGCCCGGTCATCGCATCTCTTGGAGGGGCTACTGCGGTGCTCATCGTGGCTGAACCCACTGTTTCCGGAAGACACGACATGGAGCGTGTCATCGAATTAGCCGCCTTTTTCAAGATTCCTGCCATGGTCTGTGTTAACAAATTCGATCTTAACACGGATATGACACAGGATATTGAGGCCTTTGCAAAAAAAAGCAACATAACCGTGATGGGAAGGGTTCCTTTTGATCATGCCTTTACCAGGGCAATGGTTCAGGGTAAGACCATTGTGGAATTTGATGGACAATCTAAAGGTTGTGAGGCAGTCAAAAACATATGGGAAAATCTGAAACAGCGTTTCGATATTTGAAGTAATTGATATATCTCTTGGCTTATCCCGGGATGAATTTAAATGAGCAACTACAATAAATATGAGGAAATTACCAGGGCAAGAGAGATTCTCGATCTCCCTGAGTCAGCGACAACGGAGGAAATAAAAAGCCAATATAAGGCATTGCTCAAAAAATGGCACCCGGACGTATCACGGGAAAAGAAGGAAATTTATGAAGAAATGATAAGAAAAATTACAGATGCCTACGACTGCATAATGATGTATTGCAGCGACTATAAGTTTTCGTTTTCGAAAGAAGAGGTGGAAAAATATATTTCACCTGAGGAATGGTGGGCTAAACGATTTAGAAATAGTGAAATATGGAGTAGTGATAATTCTGCAGCAGAAAGAAAATAACATTTTTTACCAGGCAGAAGAGATTTGATCAATGCCAAAAATATCCCCTTTTGAAAAATATGCGGAGAAATATGACGAGTGGTTCGTAGAAAATCGATGGGTCTATGAAGCAGAATTGCGAGCTGTCAAAGCTATGCTGCCAGCTGGAGGACGCGGCGTGGAAATCGGGGTGGGTACCGGGCGTTTTGCGGAATCATTGGGAATCAAGATCGGTGTAGAACCTTCAAAACGCATGAAAGCAATTGCTCAAAGGCGAGGAATTAAAGTCCTTGATGGGGTGGCTGAGAAGCTTCCATTTGACGACTGCCGGTTTGATTTTGCTTTGATGGTTACCGCCGTTTGCTTTGTTGATGACATTAACATGGCCTTGCTTGAGGCTCATCGGGTTCTTTTCCATGGGGGGGTTCTTATTATCGGTTTTGTTGATCGCAACAGCATGGTGGGGCAAACTTACTTGGATCATAAAAACGAGAGTGTGTTTTACAAAGATGCAACCTTTTTCTCTGTTGACGAACTTGTCGAAATTATGGAACAGGCAGGCTTTATAGATTTGACCTTCAATCAGACTATCTTTAAGGGTTTAACTGAGACCATGAGAGATGAACCCGTCAAACCCGGTCATGGTGAAGGATCTTTTGTGGTGATACGTGGCACAAAACCATAAATAATTAAGCAAGGCATCTGTGGATGCGCAGAGATAAAATTCAAAAATCTTAAAAGGAGGCATATCATGGAAAGAATGTTCAAGACATTTAGCTTAGGTAATCTGGAGCTCGTAAATCGGTTTATCTTTCCCCCGATCAAGATAGGCCGTGGCAATCCTGACGGCACCGTGACAGACCGCCAGTTGACTTTCTACCAGCAGATCGCCAAAAACGGCCCGGGACTGGTTATTATTGAGCCTGTTTCAGTTACTGCTGATGGCAGGGAACACCCTAAACAACCCTGTATCCATCTCTCTGAGAGCGCAACAGAGCTCAAGAAGATTGTCGATGTTGTACATGGAGAAGGTCGCCTCGTATGCCTTCACCTGAATCATGCCGGCGCTGGCGCCCTTCCCAAAATCATTGGTGGTAAACCCAAGGCGCCGTCTGTTATGACATGCGTCGCCAGGCAGGGCAACGTTTCAGAGGCCCTCACCGAAGAAGATATTGAGATAATCCTTGGCGGATACAAATCTGCCGGCGAAAAGGCACAGAAAGCAGGGTTTGACGTTATAGAAATACAGGGAGGACACGGTTATCTCATTTCGCAATTCCTGAACGGGAAGCTGAACAAAAGAGAAGACCGCTATGGCCAGGACCGCCTGCTTTTTGCAAGGGAGGCCATTGCGGCAGTAAAACAGGGAGCTCCTGATCTTCCATGTATTCTCAGGATCTCAGGTAACGAGATGTCTCCCGAATTTGGCGTCAGCGAGGAAGATCTTCTACTTCTCCTGAAACTGGCGGAAGAAAGCGGAATCAACGCTATACATGTGAGCATGGGGAACGCCTGTTTTAGCCCCCCATGGTATTTTCACCATACCAGTCTCCCGGATAAGCCCCAGATAGATGCATTGTCATGGGTTCGTAATCATACATCCATTCCCCTGATTGTCGCCGGCAGGATGGGCAGGAAGGAAAAGGTAATCAAGGTCATGGATGATGGACTGGCTGATCTTGTGGCACTCGGAAGACCTCTTATAGCCGACCCTGATTTGATAGAGAAATGGCAAAAAGGGATGGATGAGGATATTATGTATTGCGGTTATTGCTTACAGGGATGTCTCCATCGCATGAAAAGCGGCGAACCCCTGGGTTGCAATCTAAACCCGGAGATCGGTCTGCCTCCTTTGGGCCAAACAGACACTCCCATGAAGGTACTGATTGCAGGAGGAGGCCCTGCAGGAATGGCTGCAGCCCTGTATATGACCAGACGTGGTCACCATGTTACGCTGGCCGAGAAAACAGATCATCTGGGAGGACAGTTTACTATCGTCTGGCAGGCGCCTAAAAAGGAAAAAATGAAACAGGGGCTGGATGCTATTGAACACTCTGTGAAGGCGAGCGGAACCTCTATCCTTATGAACAGGGCTGTGGATGCAGCTCTTGTGAGTGAGGTTCAGCCGGATCTTTTGGTGTGGGCAATCGGAGCGGTTCAAAATATTCCGGAAATCAAGGACCTTGACAATCAGCATGTTATGACATCCATAGAGTATTTTCAGGGAAAAAAGGAGATTAAAGGGCCGAGGGTTCTGGTCGTCGGGGTTGGTCAGGTCGGGATTGAGATTACTGAAAAGTTGGGCAATGAAGGTTATGATGTAGTCGCCATAGAGTTTACTGATCAAATAGGAAGCTTGATGGAAATGATTACAAAGAAATTGATCTTGATGAGAATTAAGCAACTGGAAAAGGTGACCATAATGCTTAATACAACAGTTAAGGAGTTCAAGGCTGACAGCGTTGAGGTGGAAAAGAATGGGGAGAAACTGTCCTTGGAACCTTTCCAGAGCGTTATCATGGCGTCCGGTATGAGATCGGCCGCAGGACCCGATGAAGAGATCGTAAATGCAGTTGGCAGGATGGAAGTCATTGGAGATGCCGGAGAGGTACATGATATTTTTAGCGCTGTTCATGCAGGTTATGATCTTGCCCTCAAGTATTGAAGGCAATAACGGAATTTAAAAAAATGAAAACATATTTTGATTGTCTTCCCTGTTTCTTAAATCAAGCGCTCCGGGCGGCAAGAATAGCAACTGGTGATGAAGGGAAAATTAAAGAAGTATTAGATGAAGTCGGGTCGATGCTAAAAGACATCCCGCTTGAAAGCAGTCCCCCGGAAAGCGGGAGACTGATCTATCGCAAGGTAAGCGAGATTACGGGGAATTGGGATCCCTTTAGAGAAATAAAGGATAAAAGCACAAAAAAGGCCATGTCATTATATCCTTCTTTGAAAAGCCATGTTAAAAAATCTAATGACAGGCTTCTGACGGCGATTAGAATTGCGATTGCCGGCAATGTAATAGACTTCGGTCCAGGCAGGGCTTTTGATATTGAAAAAGACACCGACAAAACACTTAAAAAAGAGTTTGCTATATGCGATTACAATAAATTCAAAGACTGTCTCGATAAAGCCGATGAAATTTTATATCTTGGGGATAATGCCGGGGAATGTGTCTTTGACAGAATTTTAATCGAGGAGATGAAAAAACCAGTCATATATGTCGTCAGGAACACACCTGTTATAAATGACGCGACATATGAGGACGCAGTAAAGGCAGGCATCGATAAGGTTGCAACCATATTGTCCTCCGGCACGGATGCTCCCGGGACTGTTCTCAAAACATGCAGCTTAGAATTTAAGAATATTTATAAAAATTCAAAATTCATAATAAGTAAGGGCCAGGGAAATTATGAGGCGCTTTCCAATGAAAGATGCGCCATATTTTTTCTCTTAACAGTAAAGTGCAGGGTCATTACAAATGATATTGGCGCCAAAGAAGGTGATATTATATTAAAAGGAATAAATATTGGTTCTTCTCCAATTTAGTTGGAGAAGAGGGACCAAGGATTCAAGAGGTCAAGGATTCAAGGATTTGTTTTCTTAAAGACTTTATCAGTGCCTTTAACATTATTTGGTTTTCAGCTATAGTTCCTATGCTGGAGCATGGGAACGAGAAAAGAAAGATAACAAAATTTCGTATAAAGGAGGTTTAAACAAAATGGAAAAAGTATTAATAGTTGGCTGCAGGAAGGCTATGGATGATGTTTGCATAGCCTGTTCCAGGTGTATGGTAGGATTTAATCGAAGAGAGGGCGAATTCAGCCGTTACAAAGATATGGATGCTGAACTGATCGGCATTTTAAATTGTGGCGACTGCCCGGGAGCCACGATTGTTACACGCCTGGCGCAAATCAAACTCTGGAACAAACCGATGGAAGAAAATGTTACCAAAGTTCATATCGGTCCGTGCATACTGGATCACTGCCCTTACAAGGAGGCGATAGTTAAGAAAATAAAAGCAAAAGCTGGTGTAGAGGTAATCGAAGGCACCCATCCTTACATACCGGAAAATATATTTGCTTAAACCTAATACCTAACACATGATGAATTTGACTTTTTACGAAGTCGTTAGAAGTAGTATTTTACTGATGCATAAACTTTGTAGTCGTTTAATTTCTCTCCGAATTCAGTATGGTCTTTTCCTAAAAGAAATGTAGATTTAAGGTCGAATTCAAGGTTTGTTATGGGAGCGTATGTAATCTGTGGTGTGATTGACGCACTTTTATCATTGATATTGTATATACAGGCAACAGAAGGTGTAAAATACAAAATGTCAAAGGGCTCTTTTTGCGACACTTTCAGATAAAGATAATCTTTCATTGCGGTCTGTTGATTATAGAACCGACTTCCATATTGCCTGCTTTTAGAAAGTTTTGCCATGCTTTGGCTGTTGATGTACTTCTGGTATCCGTCTTCAATAAGGGCAAAGTAGTCTTCCATTTCATCTGAGGTATAACCCTGCCCGTTTCTGTAATATTCAAAAATATAAGTTGTGTCATGGCTTGTCAGGTAACGAATGCCTGAAAGAAAATTAATTGCATCATATTTTCTTTCAGTCAGATTCCCTTGCTGATCGGTTATATATTTTACATAATCCAGAACAATAGCCGCTTCGCCGTGTATTTCAAAATTTGCAGAAATGTTTTGGGAAAAATCGATTCCAAACCTGTCTTCTACTTCTTCTCCGGCCAGAAACATAATGTCGAAATCTGTGTCAAAAGCAAAAAAATAGATTTTACTTCCCCATATAGTATCCCTTTCCGTGCCCCATTCATCATTGATATGTCTTGATACCGGAAGAATTACAGGCGTCAAAGCGATGGTCTTCAGGACGCCATCCATACTTTTTATCAAATCACCTGTGACAACATAATATCCTTCCAAAGTTGCATCAGGATCTTCGATGTCTTTTGGGCGGCTGAAAAAGGCTGCCGGGTTCCAGGCATATCCCTTGCCCCACTTTAAGACTTTTTTGCCGGCGTCTAATGTTATAGACGGACCTGGCAGCAGCGATAAATAAGCCTCTTCCGTTCGCAGATCATTTTCCCAGTTTTCATCATCATTATAATAAAGATCTCCATTAAGGCGGGCGTAAAGTTTTACTATACTAACCCGGTAACTCCCCTCAACCTTGAGATTTAAATAAGTTTGAAAAAAGGTATCATCATCCCTGCCGTTCGGGTATTTCTGATTAAAAAGGAGGCTGTCCTCATCGAACCCCTTTATCGTTTCTGATATCTTAAATTCGGCATTGAAGGAATACGGTTTTTTTTCAACTTCAGGAATTTCAAAGTCAAAATCAATCGTATCTGAACTTTTATCCTCTGCATATATTAATCCGGGGATGAAAATATATATAAAAATTAAAAAAAACAATGTGCGAAGAGATAACTTCATTACTCCCTGAGGCCTTCAACTTTTGACATATAATTTAAAGTAAAAACTTCGTCAGGCAGATCTTTTGCTTTTACCTTTGCAAAAATCATAATCGACTTATACCCTTTATAGAGCGGGCTGTCTGTCTCGATTACGGCAGGGCGAACAATACTACCGCCAAAATCTTTGACATTTTTATAATATAGAGTTTTAATAAGCATTCCCGATGAAGCGAAGCATTCTGTTTTGTCGGGAAGAAGTCTTTTACCATAAACCCACATTTTTACTTTGTCATAGGCAACGGCATTTGTCTTTGCTTTAAGATGAAGAATATATCCTTTGTCTGTCGCTTCTACCTTTTCACAGTTGTATTCCGCACTGTAATCAAGGCGCATAATATCCGAATTGTTAAACACACCTCCTGTCACGGACTGAAGACTGGTTATGCGTATCGGTTTGCCGACATTAGGGATGTAAAGCCACATGTTTTCCCCGATACGCAAGGTGCTTCTACCTTTTTCACTCGCTGGAGACAGAAAGACAGATGCCATCTTTTCCTTGCCCTTCTTGACAGCATACATGACAAACTCTTTTTTTGAGCCGTCCGGTTCAACATTTATCAGCTTTCTGTACATTTCATAACTTTCCGGGTTAAGGTTGCGGTCAACCTGTTTCAGCAGCTCATTGCCGTCTATGGCAAAGGTTAATGGAACGGCAGTTAAAAGACAAAAAATAATTACAATAAAGATTCTTTTTTTCATACAGCACCTCACTTTGAGAGCAATTTTGAATTGTTAATTTTAAATGTTGAATTTTGGATTAAAAATCGGACTTTTTCCTCCATTCACAATTAAAAGTTAAAAACTCAAAATTGTACTTTTAGACATGCCCCAGAGCATCAACCGGTTCCATCCTGGAAGCCTTGTATGCGGGTTGCAAAGTGGCAAAAACTGAAATTACCAATACGATAGCCGACACCCAGGCAAGCTCTGAAAAACTGATTGTCGGAGACAACAAAATATTCTCCTGTCTGCCAAAAGCATACCGGATTTTGTAAATGTTCAAAATATAAATTCCGAAGATGCCGATAATATTGCCGGTCAGGACGCTGATAAACCCAAGGGATAATCCTTCCGCCAGAAAGAGTCCCATTATCTTGCCTGGAGCGGTTCCAATGGCGGACATTGTTCCTATTTCTCTGATTCTTTCGTAAACAGACATCATCATAACGTTTAAAATACTTATAAGGACAATAGCAATCATGATAAGTTTCATGGAAATGGTCATTAAGTCTATCATATTTGCTATATTGACAAAGGGGGATAGTTTTTCCCATGTATGTATTTCAAAAACAGCTTTTCCTTTTTCATTTTTAAACTTTGCCAGAGCAGATTCAAGGTCTGCATAAACATCGTCAAGCTTATCAAATTCTTTAATCCGCAAAGCAATTTCTATAATTTCCGGTTTTCCCATACGAAGCAAAGATTGAGCATCCTTTATATGCATATATCCTTCCTTGCCCTGGGGCCCTAAAATGCTTTCTATAATTCCGGCCACCGTGAAATTGAGGCCGTTTACAGAGCCATCCTTGTTGTTGGCTACAAGCACTACGGAGTCTCCAGTTTTAATCTTCAAACCTGCAGCCAATTTTTCAGGAATAATGATTTCTCCAGGTTTGAGCAGAATATCCGGTATTTGGCCGCCACTGAATTTCATGCGCTCACTGACATTGGGGCAAACTTTGATTTCCGTTTTTGGATCAATTGCATTTAAGCGAACATTTGTGGTTTCTGTATAATTGCTAAGCATGGCGCTTAGCTTTATTCTTGGTGAATAAGCCTCAACATCAGGATTCTCTTTGAGTACTTTTTCGAGCGTTTTGTAGCCTTTTTGATTAATGATCAGATTCAGCGGCGAAGTATCTATAGAAGAAACATAACCCTTTTTATGGATCTGCATGTGAGCCAGGTTTGAGTCGGTAATCTGGCCGATCATCATTTCTTTAAATGAGCCGGCAAGTCCTGAAAAAAGTATTACCATTAACAGGCCTAATGTGATCAGCATGGAGGTCAGCAATGTCCTTCGCTTATATCGCATCAGGTTTCGCAGTGCTATTTTAAAAATTCGAATCATTACATTTCTCCTTCATTATTAAACAAGTTTTCCGTCTTCTAATGTATGAATAACCTCAGCTTCTTCCATGACTCCGGGATCATGAGTGGAAAAGATGAATGTAGTTTTGAATTCATCCCGCATGGCGCGCATAAGACGAATGACATTTACAGCGGATTTTTTGTCCAGGTTTGCAGTAGGCTCGTCTGCAAGAACAAGTTTTGGCTGTGTAACCAGAGCCCGTGCCACAGCGACCCGCTGCTTCTGCCCCCCTGAAAGCTGGTCTGGAAATTTATCTTTCTGATCAAGCATCCCTACTGATTCAAGAACTTTTAGCACCTTTCCATTTCGTTTTGATATGGATTCATTTTTTATCATCACAAGCGGATATTCGACGTTTTCATAGGCGGTGAGCACCTGAAAAAGGTTGAATGCCTGAAAAATAAACCCAAGGGTAGAGCCCCTGAACGCTGCGCGCTGCCTGCGGTCAAAAGTATCCACCTGCTCTTTGCCGATAAATACCTTTCCCTTTGTCGGCTTGTCCAGACATCCGATGAGGTTCAACATAGTGGTTTTTCCGCTGCCTGAAGGTCCTACAAAAGTAACAAAGGATGCTTCATCAATGGAAAGGGTTACATCCTGCAAGGCTTTTACCTGCACCTCACCTGTCTGGTAAATCCTTGAAACATTATCAATCTGAACCAAAGACATGGTACCTCCTTTTAAAGATCTTGTTCCCGCATCATGGTGTGTTACTCAAATATAAATCAGGCTACCGTTGCATCGCGCAAAAATCAAAAAAGAATACCTCAATTTAGCTTTAAAACTCTTTTTATTGCATCATCAACACCGCCTTTAAATTCAAAATGAGTTTTGCCGCTATTTCTCAGCGCATCAATCATTTTGGAACCAAATGATTCTGCAACTATGATATCTATGTCCTTTTGGGCAAGGAATTTTGCCGCTAAAGGCCCTGCGCCACCAGTTGTATCCCTGTAAGGGTTATCGATAACCTCAATCAATTCCCCTTTGTTATTAAAGATATGATAATAAGGACATTTAGCAGCCATATCGCTTACAGATGCTTTTGCAGTTTTACTATCGGCCGCAACTGCAACTTTCATTTTTTTCAGATCGGCAGCATTGACCATAACCGGACAAAGAAGTAAGATTGCAAGGCTTATAAAAATCATTTTTTTCATATTAAATCCCTCCTTATATTTTTCAAAGGTCTCCCTTATTGGTTTTTTAATCTTGACCTTATACTTACTAATACAATTGCAAGATAACTTTTCTTTTACTTTTTTACAAGTATTATCAAATAAATGCAAAAAAAAGGTAAAATACCAATAAATTTGTTGATATCATTCAAACTTGAAATAGGAGATGGCGTGTAAGTTTGGGGGCATCCATTTGTAAATCAGTTCTTATACGAGATTTAAAATATCATCTTGACTTACACGCTATTATAAGTACAATGTACATATGAATGAGTTACGATTTGAATGGGATGGTCGGAAGAAAAAGGCTAATATCAAAAAGCATGGCATTTCTTTCGATGACGCGTGCACGGTCTTTTACGATGAGAATGCCATACAATTTTTCGACCCCGACCATTCAGAAGATGAAGACCGTTTCATCCTACTTGGAATGAGTTTTAAACTTCGGATTCTCGTCGTCTGCCACTGTTTCCGAAAAAGTGAGACGGTCGTTAGAATTATATCGGCCAGGAAGGCGGATGGAGATGAAGAAAATGATTATTGGAGGCATAGACGATGAAAGAGCATTACGATTTCTCCAAAATGAAAGGGCGTAAAAATCCTTACATCAAGTATCTAAAACAACCGGTAACTATGCGGCTGGACCGTGACACCGTTTCCTATTTCAAGTCCATGGCGGAGGAAACAGGTGTTCCCTATCAGAACCTGATCAATCTTTATCTTCGTGACTGCGCGGTTCATCACCGAAAACTACACATGAAGTGGCATCCTGGAAATGCCGAACAAGGCGCTATCTGACCGCTAACAGCTCGGCGCTCCTTGAAAGGCCGTGCGCCGCATCCAAGTTTGTGTTTCCGAAAGCCTTGTTCCGCAGTGTTGTCGCCAGATGAGCTTAGACGTTCTGCATTTATTGGGTTGGCAAAAAATATAAATTTAGTTTAATCTGCAATGAGCTATGCGGTTTCGAGAGGAAAGAAAATTGCAGAAAAGCAGGGTTTGAATCTTAAGGAGCAAGTAAACCAATAATCCAATGGACGTCCCCAACTTGCGCCCAATGGACGTCCCCAACTTGCGCCCCGAAATAAATATAAGCCTTAACATCATAATATTATGGCAGAAAGAAAGTGAGGTGAAATTATAATGTTGGTTCAACAAATAAAAAAAGAAGTAGCTGAATTACCTAAAGTGCAACTTAAAGAATTTCGATCATGGTTTGAAGAGTTTGATGCATCGGAATGGGACAAGCAATTTGAGAAAGATGTGGCTTCAGGAAAACTTGATGACATTGCCAATAGAGCAGTATCGAATTTCAAGAAAGGGAAATTTAAAAAGCTATGAATCATTTCACTTCCCCTTCTTTTTGGAAAGAATACGAATTAAATTGAATAATGGTTTACTTGTTAGGCTTATTGGAGTTAAAGAAAAGAAACAAGCAAACGGAAGGGCTATAGAGTTTTTACAACTTAAAACAAAAGGGCAAAAGGTTTTTTTAAAATATGATGAAATCAAGCACGATGAGAATAATCATTTAATGGTTTATTTATATTAAAAAAACGGTCTTGTAAATGTTGATTTGGCATTTAATTATAAGAATAAAGAAAAATTTATTAAATACTTAAAGGAAGTAGTCGGATTGGTTGTCGGTAGTGGATACTATCTCTGATATGAAAGATTACCAGTCGTTTCTCAAAAAGACTCTCAATGGGAATAAAAATGCCTTCAACGAGATTGTAAAGCGTTTTCAAAACATGGCTTACAATATTGCGTCAAAGCGAATTCCCGATGCTGGTCTTGCTCAGGATACGGTACAAGAAGCATTTTTAAAGGCATATCTAAAGCTTTCGACTTTGCGGGATCTTTCCTCTTTTCCTGCATGGTTTCGCACAATTCTTCATTCATGCTGTAATAGGACACTTAAGTTAAACGCTCCGTACAAGTCCATGCTCAGCTTAGACCAGATCGCGCCTACATCGACCGACGCATTCAGCCCATTGGAAATTTGCACACGTTGCATGAGCAGAGACAGGGTAATAAAATTCTTAGCCTCGCTTTCGGATATCAACCGTGAGGTGTGTACTCAGCGGTATGTTTACGGGCGTTCATATAAAGACATAGCTAACGACTTGAACGTGCCTTTGGGCACGGTTAAAAGGCGGTTGCATGACGCGCGCGACAAAATAATACATGAATTCAAAAAAAGCGGGCAACGGATCATCAGTGTCGGATATTTACCTATCTCAGACCACTTGCTGGCCATGATTTCTCATCACCGCCATGATAATCAAAATTTCCAAATACAGCTTCATAAGTTTTTGTCATGGCCCAGTCTGGTCAAATCTTTAATAAACGGTATCGTGGACGCGGCATTTATTATGGCTCCTCTGGCCATGTTTCTGAGAAACAGCGGTATTCGGATCCAGTACGTTTTAGACGGCCATCACGACGGAAGCGCCATTACAGTTCGAAAGCATATAACCTCCAAAAATTCTCTCGCCGGAGCGCTGATGGGATTGCCTTACTCTGTTTCAACCCACCAAATGATTTTGCATTCTCTGTTCGGCTCCGATCCATTCAGCGCATCCCGAGACATCCGCGCAAAATATATCAGCCCTTCATACGTCATCGGCTCATTAATGAAACAGGAAATTGATGGATTTTTCTGCTCTGAGCCCTGGGGCACAAAATCCGTTGCCGAGGGGAAAGGCAGAATACTGGTACGCTCCAAGGACCTTTATCCAGGCCACATTTGTTGTGTGGTCGCGGCGCGGGAGGATTTTTCCGCTAAACACGGCGATCTTTTATTCAGCTATCTCAGACTTCTCTTGTCTGCCGGCGAATATATTGCCGAGCACCCGGCGGCAAGCGCGAAAATTCAGGCTCGTTATACCGGCATCACATCCGACATCGCTGAAGGCGTCCTGCGGAAAGGATACATTACTTACCATGACCTCGCACCGGATCGAAACAGGATCGAGGCATCCATGACCCTTGCGCTGCAGGCGAAAATACTCGATAAAGAATGTGACCTGAATAGTTTTATGTCCACGAATTATTTATAAACGCCACTCTACTGATTTTTCCCGGGTTAAGGGTTCGCTCAAAAATAAGTTCGCAATTTTAAGTGTTGAGGCGCCCGGCCGGCAAGGCGCGAAAGCGCAGGAATATCAGGCATATTCCGAGCTTTCGCAACGCAGCCAAGCGGGATGCATCGGCGCTTAAAATGTAAAGTTATTTTTGAGCGAGCCCTAAATCTCCTGTCCAACAATTTTTTATTTCATGCATACCGAACCTTTTTCCCGAACAAGGTCTCTATATTTACAAAGGGCCTTTGAATATAATTTAAAACAAGGCCGAAATCTACGATACGAACCGAAAGCATAAAGGAATCGATAAATGCCTGCCAGTGTTGACGAACTTGTAGTCAGAGTAGCGGATGTCTGTGCCTATAAATGGGATATGCTGAAGAACAGGCCGCTTGCGTTTTTTTTGTCCGCATTCGCCGGCGGCGCGTTTGTCAGCTTTGGGGCAATGCTTGCCCTTTCGGTCAGCGCAGGGGTCCCGGAAAACATGGCCGTAGGGTTCGCTAATCTGCTCATGGGGCTTGTTTTCGCATTCTCCCTTGTAATCATCATGTTTAGCGGCATGACTCTGGTCACTGCAGATATGGGCTATGGCGTCATCGGCGTTTTCCACAAACGCATTACATGGATGCAATTTGTTTGGGAAATTATTGTAGCATACGCGGGGAATTTTATAGGCAGCATGTTTTTTATGTGGTTATTAAGTAAGGGCGGAGGGTACCATGCTCTGCCCTGGCTTGTGCATGCTCATGCTATCGGGGTGGCAAAAACAGGGGAAACAGCTACGCAAATTTTCGTCATGGCCATCATTTGCACATGGACACTTCAAACAGCCGCATTTTTGTTTGTCAAGGCCGATGACGATGTTTCCAAAATATTCATGGCCGCCTACGGCCCCTTTGCCTTTGTAGCCGGAATGACCGAGCACTGTATAGCAAACATAGGTTTTTTGGCCGTGCCTTTATTTCAGCAGGACCTTTACCTCAAGGTTGCAGGCAAAATTATAAACCACGCTCCTGTCATCATCCACTGGGGGTTCGGTCAGTACGGGTGGGCACATAATCAGATTTACACCGTACTTGGGAATTTCATCGGAGGAATTTTCTTTGTGGGCGTTATTTTTCAATTGGTTTCCAATCCAAAAAGGGTAGCCAGTCTTTACAAAAACAAAAAAGAGTTTATGATCAAACTTTAAAGGAGATATCTATGGATTTTGACTATAGCCCCTGGAATCCGGTTATCTGGACGTTGTTTGGTGTTTTCGTGGTTATTACTATACTGATTATTGCAGCATTTCACAAAAAATATCCGGACTATGCTAAAAAAGGCGAATTGGACTTGGATTGATTTTCCGAACAATTATCTGAACAAAAAATTTTTATTGGCTGTAACATAAAGAAATGGAGGAAAAACAAATGAAAAAAAATGGGTGGATACCAACAGTTTGTTACCAGTGCAAAGCAGAATGCGCCATCCTGGTGCGGCTGGAGGACGGATGCATCAAGGAGATCAGAGGCAACCCAAAGGCGCGAGGCAAGGCATGCGTCAAGGGTATGGCCGGTATTTCTCTTGAATACGATAAGGACCGCCTGACCCGGCCACTGAAACGAACAGGTAAGCGCGGTGAGGGAAAATTTGAACCCATATCCTGGGACGAAGCCCTGAACATCATCACGGATAAATTGAAATCACTTAAAGATCGGGGCGAAGCGCATAAGCTGACGGCCAATTTTTTTCCGCACTCCATCACCGATCCTAAGTGGCGATTTTTGGATGCTTACGGCGGTTTTATCAATACGGCCCTCCCACACTGCGATTCGGGCAAGATTGTTGCCTGCATCAAGACCATGGGCGGTGTGCCAAACCACCATATCCCACCAGCATGGTTCACCGTTCCCAAAGACGGAATCATGATTATGTCCGGTCGCCATGCCTTTGGCGGGCTGGATGACGCGTCTGCCCCGGGGCATATTTTGGACGCTAAGGCAAGGGGCGCTAAGCTGGTTGTACTGGATCCGATCTTTACCGCGGATGCGGCCAAGGCCGACTGGTGGATTCCCATCAAGCCCGCTGGGGACACGGCTTTTTTCCTGGGCATGATCCAGCATATTATCGCCAACGATTTATACAACAAAAAATTTATAGATAAATGGGTCCGAGAAGGAGACTTTAACAAGCTTAAAAATTATATTGAGGATAAAACCCCTGAGGCTATGAGTAAAATTTGCGACGTCCCTGCCGCGGACATCAAAAAGCTGGCTACTGAATGCGCTAAAGCTCCTTCAGTAGGGGTGGATAGCTTTAAAGGAATCATGCTTGGCCAGGCCCTGGACTTTGGCCACGCGTGGACAATTTTCCTGGCCGTGACAGGAAATATTGACAATCCTGGTGGTCAGCCTTTGCCGGATTTGACCCCAATGACACCGGTAGAACCTGTACCGGTTGGGCCTGATTTAAATGAACTTGGGTGGCATCGCACAGGAAAGGATAAGGAGAGTTTCAGCAACTATTCCTTTATCATGGAGCCGACCTGGTACCAGGCACAGGCTATTAAAAACGGCGATCTGAAAGTTCTGATTAATTCAGAAGCTAATCCAGCCTTGACCGAGATGGGACATAAGGAGTGGCGTGATGCAGTGTGTATGGTCGATGACAATGACGAATACAAGCTCGAACTTCTTGTCAGTTATGAGATCATGCTTTCAGAAACATCTAAATATGCCGATCTTGTTCTGCCGGACAAATCGTATTTTGAGCGCTGGGAGCTCTTATACATGCCATGGTGGTATAATTTCGGAAAAGGTGTACTCCTTCGCCAGCCAGTAGTTGAAGCGCCTGGAAAGTGTCGTCATTCAAACGAAATATTCATCGAGCTGGGCAAAAGGCTCGTCCCGGAATATTTTACGTTCAAAGACGATGTGGAATACTACGACATCCAGCTTGCCGGCCTTGGTCTGTCAGTAAAAAAGCTTCAAGACATGGGCGGATTATGGTCGCCCCGTACTATGGGGTTCAGGAAATACGAAAAGAACGGCGGCTTTGGAACACCGAGCGGAAAACTGCATTTGTACTGGGAAGACCTTGAGGGCGTTAACCAAGCCATGCCACGGCCCGGCTTGGCCCCGGAATACGAAGTAAACATTGACAAATATCCGTTTATTCTTATTTCATACCGTACTATTTTCCATGCTGGTGCCGGCCAATGGACCCACAATAACCCGCAACTCCGAGACACAGTAAGCGGTTTTTTTGAAAACCCTGTGCTTATTAACAAATCCGCAGCCACGAAGCTGAATATAAAGGACGGAGATAATGTTACCATGTCCTCACGCACAGGCCAAATCAAATGCAAGGCAAAATTGACCGAACGTATCAGGCCAGATTGCGTTGGACTAGTTCACGGTTTTGGCTCAACTGTCGGGAGAACTGCAACTATGGGTCAAGGCGTGAGCGATAATATCCTGATACCGGATTCCGGAAGCACTCTCGATTGGCAGGACGTTGTGGGGGGCGAGTCCCATGTCTCCACACGCGTTCGAATCGAAAAATAAAGGAGAAAACCATGAAACAATTAAGTTTAATGATAGATCTTTCGCGATGTATCGGCTGCAAAACATGTATTGTGGCCTGTCGAAATTTTCACGGTCTTGTGGACTATGAAGCGGCCTTGCCGAACGAAATTCCGTTTTATCTGCGCGTGGAATCCAAGCGGGAAGGAGTTTATCCTGAAATATCCGTTAACTCCTGGGTTATGCCCTGCCAGCATTGTAAAAATGCGCCATGTATAAAAGCCTGTAAGGCAGATGCAATTACCAAGGATCCAGACACCGGTATTGTGCGCATTAACAAAGAAAAATGCGCCGGCGAAAAGGACTGTATCGAGGCATGCCCATACAGTGTTATTCAATTCAATAAGCAGGAAAATTATGCGCACAAATGCGATCTTTGCTTTGACCTGATCCACGCAGGAGGAATCCCTGTCTGCGTTGAGACATGCATGACCGACGCCATCAGTTTCGGAGAAAAAGAAGTGCTCAGGCAACGGGCTCAAGACGAAGGTAAGGATATACTGAAAAAAATGAGTGCGCAATCAATCCTGTACGTTCAAAACCCAACAGCCTCGTAGTAGTTAAATGTTCCTCCCTCTCTAAGTTATGCCCGGTATTTAGAGAGGGAAACATTTCATATTCCAGCGTCAGGAATGGGGCCAAGTTTACGTTTGACCTTTGCAAAACGCCCGATTAAATTACTCTTTCGTTGCCGCCGTCTATCGGGACCTGTGCTCCTGTTGTCTTGGCGAAAGCCGGGCCCGCCATGCAGCAGACAAGAGCGGCGACGTCTTTGGATGTCACTTCGGTTTTCAAAAGATTTTTTGTTTTATATTCCTCAACAGTAAGTCCGTAATGTTTAGCTCGCTCTTTTAAGACTTCTTGAGTCCATATGCCGGTATCAAACACGGCATCAGGATGAATGACATTGACTCTAATCCCATCTGCAGCCAATTCCAGCGCAGCTACCCTGGCGAGCTGGGTCAGTCCTGCTTTGGCGACAGAATAGGCGGAAGCGCCGGGGCCGGGAGCAGGAACATTTTTTGAAGCGATGAATATTACGGCCGGATCAATACCCTGTTTGAGATAAGGGATGCATGTTTTCAGTAATCGCTGGTGACTCGACAGATTGATCTCCATGCTTTGATTCCAGGTTTCGGAATCCATATCTTCAATTCTTTGGCTGTGGGTAAATATTCCTGCATTATTTATCAATATGTCGAGGCCGCCAAAACCGCGAACAGTAAATTCTACTGCTTTTTTTACAGCTTTATCATCAGAGATATTGCCGGCCAATCCTATCAGATCCGGTTGATTGAATATCCGGGCGATCGCAGGGTTTAAATCCATGCCGACAACTGCAACTCCCAGATCATGCAGCGCTTTGGCACAGGCAAGCCCTATACCGCTGGCAGCGCCTGTAACAAGAGCTGTCTTGCCCTGTAATATTAGGGTTGTGTCTTCTTTGCGCAGTTTGGCTTGTTGCAACTCCCAGTATTCCATATCGAAAACAGCTTTTTCCGACAGAGGTTCCCAGCCGCCTATGGCCTCACCCCACTGGATTGAGCGGATAGTATGAAAAGCGATGTCGGAGATAATATTTACTTTCTTAACACTCCGGCCAAAAGCTATTATGCCGTGCTGAGGCCAGATTCCCCACCTCGGGGCCGGATCAGGACAAAGCAGATGGCCACCTGCTGCGACAGTGCGCGAGCACGGCGAGTCGGTATTTCGCTGAAAATACTTTTTGTATGCTGAGCAAAAGCCGGTTATTGCTTTTTCAACCTCTTTTTTTATTACAACCGGTATCTGCTTTGTGCGAACAGCATGATCAGGAGTTAAAGGACCGCGGGTGGCAATCGAATCTATATTAGTCAAGTTGGCGAAGCCGCAGGCTTCAAGGCTGTTATCGAGTCTGGCTATCATGGCAGACCCTTTTGTTAGCGAAACCTGTTTGCGAATCTTCGCCAGGGCAAGCAGATCTTCTTCGGCTTCTGCCTCGGCAACAGAGTCAAAGGCTCCACTTGCCTGAAGATAGTTTTCAGAAAGGGAAACAAGATGGATCATCTGTTCATAACTTGCTATGGCATTGTCTGAAAAAGTAAAGATGCCATGGTTCATCAGGACTATCCCTTCAACATCAGGCCAGTTGATGTTGCGGGTCATTTCATAAACTTTCTTTGCCAGGATAAAACCAGGCATTACATAAGGCACAATCAAGACCCTGTCTTTGTAAATTTCTCGAATCAGCCTTTTGCCGTTTTCGTTATTGGTGATTGTTACGACTGCATCCGCATGGGTATGATCGACATATTTGAAAGGTATAATGGCGTGCAGTATGGCTTCTACAGAAGGATTAGGGGCTAAAGAGTCAATCATTGCAGTTTTTTGAAGCCGTACCATATCCGTATCAGACAGGCGCTCAAGTTCCGCCATCCTTTTCAGCGTTTCCAGCTTGACAGGAGTAAATCCTGCTGTCTGAATCGTTTTCAGATCCAAGCCGCTTCCTTTTATATACAGCGCTTCTTCGATGTCGCCGAAGAAGTTTTTTATTTTAGTCTTTACGGATGTGTTGCCTCCGCCATGCAGAACCAGATCTGGTTCCCGGCCCAATAAGCGGGAGGTGTAAGCTCTGAGCTCTAATGGATTATCGGAGAAGCTTTTTGCTTCATTATCGTTCCATAAACTTTTCATAACAACCTAACCAAATTAATATCTTAAGTTTCGCACCCTTGATTTTTAGCCCTTACCGTCTAACGCTTTGGCTAAATTAAAGGGTGCGAAACTTGAGTTAATATTTTAGTATTACAAAAGATATATTATATTGGACAGCTTGGTTCCCCTGTGTCTGCGGTGAATATAAAAACTGTAACAGCTCGATTATCCGCCGGAGGCGGGCTTGTCCGGGTTAGCTCTTTGCCTGCTTAAGAGAAGCCTTGATAAAATCCTTAAACAGGGGATGAGGGTCCATTGGGCGTGATTTAAATTCCGGGTGGAATTGACAGCCAAGAAACCAGGGGTGATCTTTAATTTCGACAATTTCAACCAGTTCGCCATTCGGCGATATACCGCTTATTATCAGCCCCTTTTCTTCAAGCTTGTCTTTATAATCGTTGTTGAATTCATACCTGTGACGGTGCCGTTCTGAAATATCTTCCACATCGTAAGCTTTGTAAGCAAAGGTTTCTTTGCGGATATGACAGGGATATGCCCCAAGCCGCATAGAGCCGCCCTTGGCTGAGTTTACATTTCTTTTTTGAACTGTTTGGGTTCTTTCATCATACCACTCTGTCATCAGATAGATAACAGGATAAACTGTTTCCTTATCAAATTCAGAACTGTGAGCGCCTTCCATGCCGGCAATATTGCGTGCGATTTCAATAACTGCTATCTGCATCCCAAGGCAGATGCCAAAAAAAGGAACCATGTTTTCCCTTGCATATTTGGCAGCGCAAATTTTACCCTCAATGCCTCGTGGCCCAAACCCGCCAGGCACCAATATACCGTCGGCGCTGCCTAAAATTTCTTTGCAGTTCTCTTCATTTATCGTTTCTGAGTCAACGAATATGAGGTTGACCTTGCAATCATTGGAGACCCCGCCGTGATACAATGCCTCGTTAAGGCTTTTGTATGATTCCGTCAGATCAACATATTTTCCGACTATTGCTATTGTGACAGAATGTTCTGGATTTTTATATTTCTCAACAAATTGTTCCCAGGCTTCGAGCCGTGGAGCTCTTGCCCAGATATGGAGCAGTTCCAGAATTTTATTATCAAGACCCTCCTTATGAAATATCAGGGGCACTTCGTAAATACATTCTACATCTTTTGCTGTAATTACGGCATCTACGCTTACATTACAGAAAAGGGCGATTTTAGCCTTGATATCTTTAGACAGATACCTGACTGTACGGCAAAGGAGTATGTCCGGCTGAATACCGATGCTTCTCAGTTCTTTTACACTATGTTGTGTGGGCTTAGTTTTGAGTTCTCCTGCCGTAGAAATATAAGGAACAAGAGTAAGATGGATATAGATAATATTATCCTTGCCAACCCTTGTTTTGAACTGGCGGATAGCCTCCAGAAAAGGGAGGCTTTCTATATCGCCGATGGTGCCGCCTATTTCAACAATAACAACATCCACGCCATCTGCCACGAGTTGAATGCTGGCCATTATTTCATCTGTAATGTGCGGGATTACCTGAACGGTTCCGCCAAGGTAATCACCTCTTCTTTCCTTGGAGATAACAGAGTCGTATATTTTGCCGGTTGTAAAGTTGTTGTCCTTGCCCAGTTTTGCGTGGGTAAACCTCTCGTAATGCCCTAAATCCAAATCTGTCTCTGAACCATCATCTGTAACAAAGACTTCTCCGTGCTGGAATGGATTCATAGTCCCGGGATCTACGTTAATATATGGATCAAGCTTCTGTATGGTAACGGTAAGACCGCGGCTTTCGAGAAGCGCTCCGATAGAGGCAGAGGCGAGTCCCTTGCCAAGAGAAGAAAGTACACCGCCTGTCACAATAATATATTTTGTATTATAATCCATATGATTTCCTCAATCCCATCCGCAGATTACGCCGATTTCCGCAGATTATTGCTTATCATTTAGCGTTTGCTGGTTCCCATGCTTCGACGCGGCGAGCCATATGCTATGCATTCCCACGCTGGAGCATGGGAACGAGAAAAAAAGCTTTATAAAAACTTCTAAGAATAATATCTTGATTTCTTTGTATTTAAAGCTATCTGTGTTCATCTGTGTGAATCTGTGGCCGAATAGTTGCAAATTATCTATATATTTTTTTGAATTTTTCAATAGTTTTATCAATCTCGCTTAACCCCTCTGACTCAGGTTTTTCCAGAACATCCCGGGATGCCGGAAGATGGATTGATTGCAACTGTTTAATGTCAAAAAGATCCTTTGAAAAATCCAGGTTTACCTTTATGTCATCCACTATAATTTTACGCACCAGAATATTGTTTTGATAATACTCTATATGCATGGGATACCAGAAATTTTCAACGGGCTTCCACTTATCATATTTGATTTCCATTGAATTTTTATGATCGGTGTCAGATTTTTCTGATAGAATCAAACGAAAAGGACGAAAAGTATCTTTATTTAGCCATAACTGTGAAACCGATTCGTCCGGATATTGGGCGCCCAATACATATGTGGTTTTATCGCGAAATCGTCCAAGACTTGTAATAGATAGATCTATTCCGAGAAGATAAAGTTGATGCTCTAACAATGCCCGGGAGCGGTAGAGAATGATATCCTTATAATGGTCAAATATTGATTCAGAGGTAGCTGCGATCTTTCCGTCAATCACCGTCAACGCCTGAGCCTTTGAAATAACATGAAGCCTTTGAATGTTTTCAGACCGGATATCTGAACGGAACTCTTCCGGAAAAACATATCTTAATGTTTCGTTCAGTTCAACTGTCTTTGTCTCAGGGCTGTTATTATATAAGATCTGTCTTTGAGAAACCAAAAGGGTTTTGGCTTTGCCATATTTGCCTGTCATTAATTCCAGGATATGCGGGCCCTGTAATACATATGCATTTGCAGGCAGATAAAAAAATCCGATTATTGCAAAGGAGAGTAAAAAAATATATAATTTCAGATAATTAATCAAATTTTTACAAAATATATTGATGGTTTCGTAAAAAAAAATCCAATTTACCACAGAGAACACAGAGATAACTATTTGTAATGGCACAATTTCTTCTGTGCTCTCCGTGGGCTCTGTGGTAAAAATCGACTTTTTGCGGATTCATTAAGATTTATGCTATAAATATATTGTCCGAAAATTTTGCTCCTTTTCCAAGTTCTTCTTCAATCCTGATAAGCTGGTTGTATTTGGCGATTCGATCGGTTCGTGACATGGACCCAGTCTTTATTTGACCTCCGTTTATTCCAACAGCAAGGTCTGCAATAAAGGTATCTTCTGATTCACCGGACCTGTGAGAAATTACGGTCGTATAACCTGCCTGTTTTGCCATTTCAATGGCATCGAGGGTTTCGGTAACAGTTCCAATCTGATTCAGCTTGATCAGGATGGAGTTGGCTATTCCTTCCTCAATACCCCTGCCAAATATTTCCGGATTGGTCACGAAGATATCGTCTCCTACAATCTGAATAGAGCTTTCCAGACGGTCGGTCATTAACTCCCAGTTGTTCCAGTCCTGTTCGGCAAGGCCGTCTTCTATGGACAGGATAGGATATTTATCGATTAAATTTTCATAATAGTCGATCATCTTTTCTGATGTCAGCGTTTTATTTTCTGATGTCAGGATATATTTTCCGTTTTTATAAAACTCATTTGCCGCCGCATCCATGGCAATGCAAATATCTTTACCTGGTTTATATCCTGCCGATTCAATAGAGCTTATAATTAATTTTATTGCATCCTCGTTTGATTTAAGGTCAGGCGCAAAACCGCCCTCATCACCCACAGCCGTGTTAAGTCCTTTGTTTTGTAATATTTTTTTGAGGCTGTGAAAGGTTTCCGCTCCCATCTGGACAGCCTGAACAATTGATTTGGCTCCGACAGGCACAATCATAAACTCCTGTATGTCAAGATTGTTGCCGGCGTGGGCTCCACCGTTGATTACGTTCATCATGGGCACTGGAAGATATCTGGCATTTATCCCGCCAAGATATCGATAAAGAGGCAATCCATAAGCCATTGCCGCAGCTCTTGCCGCGGCCATTGATACGCCTAAAATCGCATTTGCTCCCAGTTTTGATTTATTGGGCGTGCCATCAAGTTTTATCATATATTTATCAAGAGCTTCCTGATCTGCCGCATCCATGCCCCGTAAAGCAGGAGCAATAATATTCAGCACATTCTTTACAGCTTTTGTCACCCCTTTTCCTCCAAACCGTTTTGATCTCCTGTCACGGAGTTCCAGCGCTTCACGGGTTCCTGTTGAAGCTCCTGAAGGAACTATCGCGCGTCCAACCGCTCCACAAGAAACAATAACATCTGCCTCAACTGTTGGATTTCCTCTTGAATCAAGGACTTCTCTTGCTTTAATATCAATTATTTCAGTCATTTTACACTCCCTAAACGGATTGGTTTGTTTGATATTTTAGTAATAACAAGACGTTAAACAATTATTCAATCAGTAATACCGTTAATTCCAAGCTTGACAAATTATCAAAAAATGATACTCTGCCTGAACTATTATGTCAAGAATCAGAGTCATTGATTTTTTGTGACTACTCACGTAGTCAGGCTGAAGCTGTTTAGACTGAAGGCTGAAGGGGTCAAAAGAGTACGATTGCCGTACTTCGGCGGAAATATCTGATTCTTGCACCAAACATGGCTTCAAAATGCACTTTTTCCTAACAGTCTTCAGCCTATCTACCTGAGTAGTTACGATTTTCTTATCTGGTTGCCATGCAGCACATAGACTTTTATTCCAAAGCACATCTTTTTGTCTCAGCAATAAGAATACTTGAATACAAGGATCAGGCAGCGCCTTCTATTGAAAATGTATGCCGGATTATATCCTGTTCTCTGGAACAGGGCAATCTAATATGCAACAAACTCGCCGAAATGGGAATAATTGATATTGTTGAAGGAGCCTACGGAACCAGCCTTTACATAAAAAATCATTTGGCAATAGAAGAAATTTCAAAAGGCGTAAAAGAAAGCAGGTTCGAAAAAGAGATTAAAAAATTTCAGGAAAACCAAAATAAAATTTCTCAAAAAATTAAGTCATTCCAAGTAGATCAGGCGGAAAAGCAAAAAAATCTTTTCGCGGAACTGGAAAAGAAACTAAAGACAGAAACAGCAAAAAAACAGAAATAATTGATTTACCTGTTTTGCTTCAAAGCAGCCTCTTTAACTTTTTCTGCCACTTTTTTATGAACACTGAGGCTCATAAAATTGGGCACACCCTCATGTTTCCTGGCCAGACCCGCAATTGCTTCAGCCGCCGCAAACTTCATCGGATAGGTGATTTTAGAAACGCGGGCGTCAAGGGTTCCTCTCACAAGCCCGGGGAATACGAGACAATTATTCACCGTTCTTCCATCTTTGGCAAATGCCGCTCCGGCGTCCCGTGCATCCTGCGGCATTATTTCAGGTATCGGATTCGCAAGAGCCAGCACAATCGGATTTTTATTCATACTGCTCACCATACTTTTTGAAACCAGATTTGATGCCGAAACGCCGATAAATATATCCTTGTTTTTTATGATTGTTTTCAGAGAGCCTTTTTCCATATTTTTATTTGTAACTTTTGCAATACCCTCTTTATATGCATTCATTCTTTCTTTTCTCTTTTTATGGATAGCTCCCGCCGAATCACAAACAACGATGTTTTTAAATCCATATTCCAGCAACATCCTGCACGTAGCGAGGCCTGCTGCACCAGCGCCATTGATGACTATGCTGACTTTATTTTTTTCCCTGCTTAGCATATGTAATGCAATGATTAATACTGCCAGGATAACGGTTGCCGTGCCATGTTGATCGTCATGAAATACAGGTATCGGCAACCTTTCCTGCAGCATTTCCTCAACCTCGAAGCATAACGGCGCCTTCATGTCTTCAATCATGATCATGCTGAATGTTTTTGATATCGCTTCAAGAGTATCGACGATCCGATCGGTATCATCACTGTCAATTAGGATAGGGATGCAACTTACCGCTGCCATTTCATGGAGGAGCACCGATTTGCCCTCCATAACCGGCATGCCTGCATGTACTCCGATATCGCCCAAACCCAGAATAGCGGACCCGTTTGTGGCAATGCACACGGAATTACCGATCGACGTAAAATCTTGCACTTTCTCCGGGTTTTTGATAATATAATCACAGACCTGCGCAACCCCAGGTGTGTATATCATTCGCAACTTACTGAGGCTGTCTACTTTCACTGTTGGGGTTACCTCTATTTTACCACCCCTGTGAATATTAAGGACTTCATCTTCAATGGAAAGTATTTTGCATCTTTTAATTTTTTCCAGTGCGGCCTTGGTTTTTTCAAATTGTTTCTGATTGTCAAAATACATAATAAGGTCCCTGGTAATATGTTGAGAGGTCAGGTATACTTTTGTTATATCCCCCAACATTGCGCCATACCTTCCCAGTTCCATGGCAACTCTGCCAAATGCACCCGGCACATCATGAATTCTGATTCTGATTCTTTTTATAAGCTTAAAATCGTACTTTTCAATTTCTTTTTTCATGCTCCAAAGCTCCTTTTTTACAGCTTCAATTATTTAAGGGGGGTCTTGCATTTACATTCAGCATATGTCAAAAATGAAGACGTATTTCCTGTGTTTATTCAACAATAACCAGACCACTTTTAACTAAATTGAATAATCCCATGATCGATATTTTGAGTCAAGGAATTATGGGGTAGTAATGAAGATGTTTTACCATATCTTATGATCAACATAGAAAATCTTACAAAAAGCTTTGGAGAGCATACACTTTTTGAAGGCATAACCTTTATGCTCAATCCACGGGAGCGGTTAGGTCTTGTTGGCCGGAACGGCCATGGAAAGACAACCCTTTTTAAGCTCATCGCAGGTGAGGAACTGCCCGACTCAGGTTCTATTAAGATCCCTAAAAATTATCGGATAAGCTATGTTCGTCAGGAGCTTAACTTTACTCAGGACACAGCGCTTAAAGAATGCATGACCGGTCTTTGCGAAGATGAGCGCGACCACTACTGGAAGGTGGAAAAAATACTTGCAGGCCTGGGGTTTTCCAAAGAAGATTTTAAGCGGCATCCGTTAGAATTTTCAGGTGGATTCCAGGTGCGCCTGAATCTTGCCAAGGCGCTTTCTTCCGATCCGGACTTGCTCCTTCTTGATGAACCGACCAATTACCTCGATATAAGTTCTATCCGCTGGATTGAACGTTTTCTTTTGAACTGGCCGCACGAAGTAATGCTCATCACACATAATAGAAGTTTTATGGATAAGCTCGTAACTCACATTATCGGAATAAATCGCAAAAAGATTCGCAAAATCGCAGGTAATACCGGAAAGTTTTATAATCAGATGGCTCAGGAAGAAGAAATATACGAAAAGACCCGCATAAAAGATGAGCAACGTCGAAAGGAAATCAAGCAGTTTGTAACCCGTTTCAGAGCCAAGGCAAGGCTTGCCAATCTCGTGCAGTCCAGGATTAAGACCATTGCCAGGATGGAAAAGAAGGAAAAGCTTGAAAAGATTAAAACTCTCGATTTTTCTTTTTGCTACAGCCCTTTTCCCGGAAAACAGGTTATGAGCGCACAAAACCTTTCCTTTTCTTATGATTTTAAAAAACCGGTTATTGAAAATTTTAACATAACCATTTCAGCCGGTGATCGTGTATGCGTGGTAGGAAAAAACGGCAAAGGCAAAACAACTCTGCTAAAGCTCCTGGCAGGAGTGCTTAATCCCCAAAACGGCAAGATCAGCTTTAATCCGAACGTGACCACGGGATTTTTTGAACAAACCAATATCAAAACTCTTGTCGATTCAAGAACAGTGGAAGATGAAATCCTCTATTCAGGTTCAAATGTTGACAGGCAGCTTGTTAGAAACGTATGCGGAGCCATGATGTTCGGAGGCGACGACGCGCTGAAAAAAATAAGTGTGCTTTCGGGCGGAGAAAAAAGCAGGGTGATGTTAGGGAAACTCCTTGTCGCGCCGGTAAACCTTCTTCTTTTAGATGAGCCTACCAACCATCTTGATATGGAATCAAGCGATGCGTTTCTTGCCGCAATCGACAATTTCGATGGCGCTGTAATCATGGTTACCCATAATGAGATGTTTATACACGCCCTTGCAAAGCGGCTTATCGTTTTCCAGAACGACCGCATATCTGTGTTTGATGGGAACTACCAGCGCTTTCTTGACGGAAAAGGCTGGGAAGATGAATCTGAAACCGCTTCTCTGAAAAATGACAATGGAAAAAATCTCAATTCAAAGCTAAACAAAAAAGAATTGCGGCGCAGGCGTTCCGAAATTATTAACATGCGTGGGAAAATCATAAAGCCTCTTGAGCAGCGTATTGCCGTGATAGAAAATAATATTGACTTGCACGAGAAAAAACTTGATGAATTCAATAAAGCAATACAGGAAGCATCACATCAACAGGATGGCTCAAAAATAGGCGAGCTTTCACAGTTGATTTACAGTTGCCGGATTACAATCGACAGTCTGTTTGATAAACTCGAGGAGATTACAGACAAGTTAGACAAACAATCGGCTGAGTTTGAAGAAAAACTTGAGAAGTTAGGTACAGGATCAACTTGATTCTTGATCACCATTTAATAATTTTGCAAACCTTCCGTCGTCTTGAGCCTTTTTAATTTTGTCAATTCTGTTTTCGATCCATCCTTCTCTATTGACCTGCCGTATATCAAACTTAGAGATATAAGGTTTTATATCCAGAAGAGGAGTGCTGTCCAGCATATCGACATCCTGTACATAAAGAATTTCTTTATCTATTTTTGCAAGTCGCACACAAGACATACCGATAGGATTAGGCCTGGATGGAGCTCTTGTTGAAAAAACTCCACGGGAATTATTGTCCAAAAACGGCCTGACCTTTAGAGAAAAATTTTTAGATAAATGGCAATGATAAAGAAGAATGATATGTGAAAATCCATCAAGGTCTTCAAGCCCTTCAGCGTATTCAGGAAAAACCTCTACCGTTCCTTTAATTCCAACAGCTCCCGTAGGCTGTATTGGGGTTCCTTCAGCCGTTTTAAATGGTGAATGAATTATTCCTATCTGTCTGTATTCAATTTTATTCATGTCTATGTACATAAAGCTGCTCCATATGAGACCTGCAAAACGTCCCCTTTTGCCCGATTACTGCGCCTGTCCCGTAGGTCCGGAAAATCGTATTCTATTTTCTAATCTTTTTACGCTAATTTGCAAGACCTTTTTATCTTGTGCTTGCAACCGAAGCCTGAACAGTTATATAATATTTAAATAAAAACTCAAACGCTAACATGTTAAAATCGTTTCAATTGTTACAACTAATGGATTTGAAACAGAACATGATTCCTGACAATACAAAAAAAATCCACCTTACTGCAATATGCGGCACAGGCATGGGCGCTCTTGCCTGCATGCTCAAAGATATCGGTTTTGAAGTCACAGGCTCTGATCAAAAAATATATCCCCCCATGAGCGATTTTCTTTTTCGCAAAGGCATTAAAGTTGCCGAAGGTTTTACTGAAGATAATGTATCCTACTCCCCGGATCTCGTTGTTGTTGGAAATGCTGTGACAAAGGACAATCCGGAAGTTGTCAAAATGCGCAGTATGGGTCTTAACTTTTGTTCCATGCCTCAGGCAATCAATAGATTTATTGCCGGTGATAAAAAACAGATTGTTATAACAGGCACTCACGGTAAAACTACAACATCTTCCATCCTGACATGGATCCTTTATGAGGCAGGCCTTGATCCATCCTTTATTATCGGCGGTATTTTAAAAAACTTTGATAGCAACTACCGTATCGGCAAAGGGGGCTTCATTGTGATCGAGGGGGATGAGTATGACACTGCATTTTTTGATAAAGGGGCAAAGTTTTTACATTATAATCCTTACAGGGCGGCGCTTACAAGCGTTGAGTTTGATCACGCCGATATATTCAAGGATATTGATCATGTAAAACGTGTTTTTGATGTTTTTGTGTCGGGTATTTCCGAAAAAAGCATCCTGTTTGCTTTTGATGGTGACAGTAATGTTGAAGGGCTGGTTCGCGGCAGACAATGCCGTGTTGAAAAATACGGTAAAGATACAGGATCAGACTGGCGTCTTAGCTCTGTTTCCATTAATTCGCCACGGTCTGTTGTTGAGATTGTTAAACATGGTATTCCCTTTGGAACTTTTAAAACAGAGCTTATGGGAGAGCACAACATTCTGAATGCGTTATCGGCAATAGCAATTGCCGATTCTTTGATGATACCTGCCGAAGTGATTTCAGGGGCGCTTGAAACATTTCAAGGAATAAAAAGGCGGCAGGAGGTGCGTGGCAGTAAAAGAGGGATTACGGTCATGGATGATTTTGCCCACCATCCAACCGCTGTGAGGGAGACAATCAGGGCTGTTAAACCTTTTTATCCAAAGGGGCGTCTTATTGCTGTTTTTGAACCGCGGACAAACTCCAGCATGCGCAAGGTGTTTCAGGCTGTCTATCCGCTTTCATTTGATCATGCGGATATCATATGTATCCGCAAGCCGCCTCTGCTTGAAAAGATCCCTCTTTTAGACCGTTTTTCATCTGAAAAGCTTGTGGATGACCTGAATAATAGCGGAAAGAACGCACACTTTTTTCCGGAAACAGAATCGATTATTGATTTTCTGGCCAAAGAGGCAAGGCCGGGCGATGTTATCCTGATCATGTCAAACGGAGGGTTTGATAATATACATGAAAGATTGTTGGATAAATTATGATGGCGTCGTAAAAAAGTCTTCTAAACTTGTCATTTCGAGCAAAGCGAGAAACCTTTTCAGATTAATATCATTTTTGAGCGAACCCTAACGGTTCAGGTTTTTTTTAGAATCAGTAATTGCCGGAGTTTTTTGTAATAGTGTAAACTTGACAGCAGAAGCGCTCCACCTATAGTCGTATATACAATTGCCAGGTAGCGCTTGGGAATTGGAGAATGCCGCAGAATTATTCCAAGTGTAATCATGACAACGATGATTAGATAACTTTTCCATGTTTGAAATGCAAAAATACATTCTTTTTCAGGGAGCAGACAAATACGATCGATGTTTTTTTTAGCTATTCCGGAAAATCCGAATTGATATGCCGCCAAAGACAAAATAACGCCAAACAACTCCAAAGGTAAAGCAGTCAGCCAATCGACTTTAAGCCAGTAATAAGCCATACTGCAAAGCATCAGACCTACTGTGCTCCACATCAAACCGGCAACCGCAATAAGCAAATATTTGGGAACAGCCGGTTTTATTCTATTTAAAAACATCAAGATTCCTGATTAACAGCCTTACTACAGGCATGGGCGAAGTCTTCGGGATAATGCCCGATAATCCAGCGATATAGCCACTGACTGTAAGTTCCCGGCGATTTAGGATGACGGGGAATAAAAGTGTACATAAGCCGCTGGTCATTGTCCGGATTGTCAAATCTCTTGGATGTTTCGTAGCAAATCATCATTTCCACACCCAATTTCTCCAGCATCCTTACAGTTGTCAAAATAGCCGTGTCGAGAGACCTCCTCACTCTAAAATCTGTATCAAGAATATTGCCGCACTTTGCTGTAACCATAATCTGTACTTCTCCTTGAGAGCGTTGGGCTTTGGGTACAAAAGCTATAACGTTTTCGTTTTGATAGAAAATAAGGCTTTTTGCCTTGTCTTCTCTACCATCCATTCTCCTGTTATTTTTTATAGCATTAATGTATGTTTTAAAGAAGTGTTTACCTGTACTATTTGTGAACCTGCGGCAGAAGCGAGCTACATCATCTCCTTGAGTATAGGTTGGAAATAAAGTGTGGCTTTCATTATTTTTTCCATTTATAAAACCAGGGGTATATTTGGGTATTAGGGCAAATTGCTGGTGTATTTGCTGGTGAGATGCATTGAGACGATATCCTGAAGGAGATAGATCAAATCCGAAATTCCATCCCCACATTGATGCGTTAAAAGGCAAATTGTTTTTATCTTCTTCATGATGTTTTATGGTTTTAAGAAGATATATCCGCAAAGATTCTAACTCTTCTTCTGTGAGAGTACGTTTTTTTGCGGGAACGGAAATGCCAAGACTCCGGGCGATCTGTGTGTAAACCCTCTGGTAGTATAAATGCCTGAGACCGATCAAATCCTCTTTCTTAAGCGCTTCGATTTTATACCTGATGGAATCATGCGCCATGTTTGCCGCATAATGTCCCCATGGGATATAACTGTTTTCTCTCAGATATTCCCAGATGTGAGTGCCGGCAGGCTTTTTATACTCTCCCACAATTTTATTATGGCCCTGGATGCCGGGGATAAGCGCCATTGCCTGCTTATAAGTATCAGGTAAAAAAGGATTGTTGGATACGATTTCAAACAAATGGTGGTTTTTAATTATATGTCGAATTCCCCCATTTTTTGTTTTTTCATATTGAATACCGGCAGGCTCTCCTGTGTGTGGATCAAACTCAAACAGGCATGACTTTTTGGCTAACTCGATAAGCAAATCTGCGTCCGTGGATGTTTTGCCCAATGATATGGTCAGCGGGTCATTGCCTTCGAGCTTATTTATGCGGGCTTTTAATTTTGAAGATTTATATTTGTTAATAATATCAAAAGAATTCGCATTTTCTATTCTTTTGTCGGCGCTTGACTTTAATATAAAAGTTGCGCCCATAAAAGGAAACGGGTTGGAGATCTCGAATACCCAGTCTGCATTATCAATTGTTACATCATTTGCTGGAAAGTTAATTTTGTTGTCAACAGCGGTTTTGCCGTTAATATGTCCAAGCGTTGTCAGGTGATTTTTTTCCCTCAGATTAACAACTGTGTAATCGGGTTTGTGAATGCCGTAAACAAATTCACCAGAAGTTGATACGCAGGTCCTTACAGACAATTTATTCATGCATTTTCCTCATTGGTACACCTAAATTAAGCGATTTTTGGCTCGATCTGCACCGATTTTTTGCGCATTAAGGATTCGCGAAAAACCTCGATCCGCCTCAGGCGGACCTGCGGTTTTCGCAAATCCTTATGCATCAAGATCTCAGCACATTTCTTCCCCAAAAATCACTCAACTTGGGTTGCAATTTTCAGTGAAACTCCGTGCCATTCTGTGGCGGGCTTTTACAAAAAATTATTTTACATCTATGGCCACCTGTTTTGGTTTCTTTTCTTCCGGCTTTGGAATTTCTATTTCAAGGATACCGTCTTTATAAACGGCTTTAATATCATCTGGATTTATCGCTGCCGGAAGCGTAAAGGATCTTTGAAATGAACCAAAACTTCTTTCCCTTCTATAGTAATTTTCTTCCTTAACCTCATTATCAACAGATCTTTCCCCCTTGATTGTCAATATGTTGTCCTTAACATCAACAGTAACATTTTCTTTGGGCACTCCGGCCAGCTCTGCTTTAACAATTAGAGCATCGTCAGTATCATAGATGTCTACGTCCGGCCTCCATGCTCCCATACTCGCATCATCATCAAACTTTTTTGAACGCGTAAATGCTTCATCAAACATACGGTTTATACGATCCTGTAAAGTTGATACATTTCTAAAAGGGTCCCATCTTACAATAGTCATAATATTACCTCCTTTAAATAATTTTTTTAATTACAGATGGCAGAAGATGTTCTGTGGCATTATATGATATAATATCACAGCGTTAAACTTTTTGCCTTTGCTCCTGTTCAAAATTTAATCATGCAAAATGTTCTGTCAAGCAAAAAAGATTTCGTAACGGTTACAAGATGTCAAAGCATCAATTATGGGGTTTCATAGTTATAAACCAAGATAAGCGATTAGCTCTTAGCGTTTAGTGGTTAGCTCTTATTATTTCAGGTGGTTACCAGCGATTGATATGGTTTGACTAATAGCTAAAAGATAATGGCCGATCGCTCAATTTAGTATAAACAGGATTGACAAATAATACCCACTTCGTTAACCTTGACAAACTATCAGGCTAACGAGAATGATTTATCGACCGGAAAGTAAAGAATCCTGGCCCAAAGGACCAGGCTTTGGCTAACCCCAGAGGGGATTTGCTTTGTTGGCAGTTCATTGATTTATCGAAATCCCAAATATCAAATTGCAAATTACAAACAATTTCCAATGACCGAAATTCGAAAATCCAAACCACGCCATAGCGTAGTCCTGGAGGGTTTTGGTCATTGAATATTGGAATTTGAGATTTATTTGAGATTTGGCGCTTGTAATTTGTGATTTTAGACACAAAAATTCAAGGCAAAGCCATCTATCTCTGACCTGGCCCAAAGGACCAGGTTTTTCAGGACATAATAAATGAAAGGTAAGATACTTAAAATATTAAAAGCAGGGCAGGGGGTTATTTCAGGTGAAGCGATCAGCTCTGAACTGGGTATTTCAAGGGTTTCTATCTGGAAGCACCTGCGGAAGCTCCAGGAATCTGGTTATAATATTGATGCATCATCTAAAGGATATCAGCTTATAAGCTCTCCTGACGCTCTTTTTCCCTGGGAATTTCCGGCCAGAGAAAAAAAAATTCATTTTTTCCCTGAAGTTACTTCAACAATGGATATTGCCAGGGATCTTGCAAGGAAGGGTTGTCCTCATTTTACTGTAGTAATTGCAGGATGTCAAAACAGGGGCAGGGGGCGTTTAAAAAGGTTATGGCTTTCTTCACAAGGGGGGCTATACTTTACCATTATACTCAGGCCGCAAATATCTCCTGTTTTAAGTTTAAGGGTGAATTTTGCGGCTTCCCTTATTCTTGCCCAAACCTTAAATAATATGTTTGATATCGATGCCAGGGTCAAGTGGCCAAACGATATCCTGGTTGACGGCAGGAAGGTATCAGGAATACTTTCTGAAATAGAAGCAGAGGCGGATATTGTTTCCTTTATTAATGTAGGCCTTGGGATAAATGTCAATAATGATCCCACGGATGACGAACCAAAGGCGGTTTCGTTAAAGCAGTTATCAGGAAGCGAAATATCAAGGAAAAGGCTGCTTTCAGCTTTTCTGGATAATTTCGAAAACTGTATTAACGGCAAGGCGCTGGATAATATAATCCGGGAATGGAAAAAACATACGGTTACTCTTAATCGATATGTTAAAATTGTAACAGTTCGTGAGATATTAGAAGGGATCGCCATTGACATGGATGAAAACGGCGCCCTGATATTGGAATTAGCTGACGGATCAACGAAAAAGGTGCTATATGGTGATTGTTTCCATATATAGGAATAATATCACCAAACGCACAAGTAACTATTCAGCCACAGATCTACGCTGATCATCACTGATATTTCTTTTATTGTAATAGTTTACAGAGACACCTTTGAAAAGATGCCCTCTTCGTGTCATTCCCGAAAAAAAAACGGGAATGACCATTTAGGCTATTTTGGGTAAAATTCAAAGGTCTCATAAAGTCACCAGGATTATACAATTCTTAATGTACTGTGGTTTCTTTGTATTTAAACCTATCTGCGTTCATCTGTGTAAATCTGTGGCTGAATAGTTTCAAGCATAAAATATTAAAAATGAATTCATCAACACAAATCCATATGACCGCATATGCCTCGCTTCTTGCAGCTTTAACCGCAGCAGGCGCATATTTATCAATACCCATAGGTCCGGTTCCCATTGTACTACAGAATTTTTTTATACTTCTGACAGGTCTTTTATTGGGGAGCAGGTGGGGCTTTGCAAGTGTCGCAATATATCTTTTAGCCGGAGCCTGCGGGTTTCCCGTATTCTCCGGCGGCACAGGAGGATTGGGTCGTATAATCGGGCCTACCGGAGGATATCTTATAGGATATTTGCCGGCTGTATATATTATCGGAGTTATATCGGAAAAAACCGGGCGGAAAGCTGTTTTTAACGTGATCGCAATGTGTTGCGGTTCAATAATCGTATATGTATTGGGCGTTGCCTGGCTTAAGGTATTAACAGGTATGACCTGGTCTAACTCACTAACAGTGGGGGTGTTTCCTTTTATTCCAGGTGATGCGCTGAAGATTGCCGCGGCCGTGCCGATTGCAAAGACCTTGCGGCCAATAATAAGAAAAAATGCAAACTTAAAAGATTCTGACAGGATAACAGGATAAACAAGATTTTGTTTCATCAGAAATTTACAAACTCAAAAAAATGAGTTTTATAATTTAAGTTTATGATTATTATCCTGAATATCCCGTAAATCCTGTCAAAAAAAAGTTATTACGAAAAATGAATATTCTTGAAATTGAAAATATCAGCCATCGCTTTTCAGACGGCGCTCTCGGTATAGACCGTATCAATCTTACGATCCGGGAAGGCGAGTTTGTTGTGATTGCGGGCCGCAACGGTTCCGGCAAGACAACTTTTTTGCGGCATTTAAACGGGCTTCTTTTGCCTGATACAGGAATGGTCAGGATTGCAGGGGTTCCGGTATCAGAGAACATTGTAAGAGCAAGGCAGATTGTGGGTATGGTGTTTCAGGATTCCGACAGCCAGATAGTTGGTGAAACAGTGTATGATGATGTGGCGTTCGGCCCGGAAAACCTTTGCCTGGATAAATCCGAGGTAAAAAGACGTGTGTCTGAAGCTTTGAGAGCTGTGAATCTGGAAGCTTTTGCCGATCAAAGGCCTTATTTGCTTTCCGGCGGAGAGAAGAGAAGACTTGCGGTGGCAGGTATCCTTGCCATGAAGCCAAGGGTTATTGTTTTTGACGAACCGTTTTCAAATCTTGATTACCCTGGGACGAAACAGGTTTTAAATCAGGTCCTCAGCCTGCATAATGCAGGGCATACAATACTTGTTGCAACACACGATCTGGAAAAGGTTATAGCGCTTGCTGATCGTCTGCTTATAATGGAGGACGGCAGGGTTGTGATGGACGGGTTGCCTGAAGATATTATTATGAAAGTTGAGGCTTTTGGCGTAAGAGAGCCGTGCGCTTCACGTCTTGGGATGAAGATTGACTCATGGCTGAACTGACACCTTTTAGTTATCGTCCGGGGGCTTCTGTCCTCCATCAGCAGGATGTTCGATTTAAACTTGTATTTATTGCTGTTATCAGCCTTGCGGGCATGAAGGCATATTTTATGTCCCTTTCTGTGTTATCTTTTGCGCTTTTCTCAGCTATATTAATTATTCATTTCCCTTTAAAATCCATCCTAAAGGAGCTTCGTTATTTTTTTATTTTCCTTATCTTTGTATTTGCTGCCCGGGCGCTATGCACTTCCGGCACCCCATTAATTGAATTTATGGGTATAGATATTACCCGGGAGGGCATGTATGATGGGATACTTGTTTGCTGGCGGTTGTTGTTGATTGTATTGGTTGGATTATTATTTGTTTCAACCACAAGACTGTCAGAGATCAGGGCCGCGGTTGAGTGGTTTTTGAGCCCTTTTCCGTTTATTCCGGGAAAAAGGGTTGCAACTATGATGAGTTTGATTATCCGTTTTATTCCTGTTATTTTTGAACAGGCAAAAGAGACTTCCGATGCGCAGCGGGCGCGGGGAGTGGAAAACAGGAAAAACCCGGTCTATCGATTAATGAAGCTGGCGGTTCCTCTTGTCCGTCGAACCTTTGAAAGCGCTGACAAGCTTGCTGTTGCCATGGAAGCAAGGTGCTATACAGAAAAACGTGTAAATATAGAACTTTATGCGACCAGAAACGACTGGATAGCCCTTTTTTTAGTCCTCTGCCTGTGCGTTCTGCTGTCAGCAATTGACATGTTTGGATGTCTGTATTAAGGATTGACCTTGGATTGATGATTGATGATTGTCGATTGGGGAATTGGTCGAGTAGGAGCGGCTTTCAGTCCCGCTGAAGCGGGATGTCAGATGTCGGAGATCGGATTGATTGAAAGATATAGACTTTCACATACCAAACAATCATCAATCATCAATCATCAATCATAAATCCAAAAGGGAGCTTACTAATTGAGAGTCATAATAGTTGGTTCAGGTGAAGTCGGTTTTCATATAGCGAGCCGTCTGGTACTTGAAAATAAAGATGTGGTTATAGTTGACAATGACCCTGAAGCCATCCGTCGTGTGTCTGAAAATCTTGATGTTCAGGTTGTATGTGGATCTGGAAGCAGTCCTGTATCATTAGAGCAGGCCGGCATCAAAGAGGCCGAGATACTCCTTGCGGTGACAAACAGCGATGAAACAAACCTGGTTGCATGTCTTGTCGCAAACCTTATCTCTCCATCAACAAAAAAGATTATACGGTTGCGTGATGCTGACTTTGATCAATATCATGATAATTTTCGTGATAATGCGCCTAACATCGACACATTAATCAACCCTGAAATCGAAGTTGTAAAAACAATTTACAGACTTATGAACACTCCCGGTGTAGTAGATGTTGGAAAGTTCGCAGATAGCAATATCAAATTTGTAGGAGTGCGTTTAGACGAAAAAGCTCGGCTTGTCGGCATCCGTCTTTCCGATCTTTCCCAAATCTCAGAAACAGAAAGGCCTCTTATTGTCGCGGTTATCCGTGATGAAAAACTGATTATTCCAGGGGGAACTGACAGGCTGAAGGCTGATGATCTCATATATTTTATCAGTGAAGAGGAAAAACTGATAGCTACCCTCGCTGTTTTTGATAAACATTCAGAACCTGTGCGCCGTGCTCTTATTATTGGAGGAGGCCGCATTGGGTTAAGGCTGGCAAAGCTGTTGGAGGATAAATCTATCCATACAAAGATAATTGAAAAAAAACCGGGCCGGTGCACTGAACTTGCCGGACTGCTGGACAAGGCTGTCGTTCTGCAAGGAGATGGTTCTAACCAGAGTCTTCTTAATGAGGAAAATATCCAGGATATTGACGTTGTTATAACACTTACGAACGATGAGGAGATAAATATTTTAGTTTCACTTCTCGCAAAACAGATGGGGGCGAAAAAAACAATAACAAAAATCAGTAAATTCAATTACTTTCCGTTGATGTCAACAATCGGCATCGAACAGGTTGTCAGCCCGAGGCTTTCGGCTATAAACACGATTTTACAGCACATACGCCGTGGCAAGGTTCTTTCATCAATATCGATTAAAGGAGAACAGGCTGAATTTATGGAGGCTGAGGCACTTGAAACTTCGGATATCGTGGGCAGGCCGTTAAAGGATGTATCATTTCCAAAAGGGGCGATAGTAGCCGGCATTATACATGATGAGAATATGATTATCCCTTCCGGTGACAGCGTAATCAACCCGGGAGACAGAATCATAATATTTGCAAGAAGACAGGCCATCCCCAAGGTTGAAAAGATCCTTATGGTGAAACTGGAGTATTTTTAATGCGCTGGCGTTATATTCTGAATATCGTTGGAATTCTGATCCTTTTTTTTGGATTAACCATGATATTCCCTCTGTTGATCGGTCTTTATTATAAGGATCAAAGCGTGTTCCCCATTTTAAAGTCAATGGGGATTACGATAATTTCCGGTATATTACTCTACCTCTGTTTCAGGCGCGCGAAAGCGGAATCCATCAGCCAGCGGGAAGGCATAGCAATCGTGGCTGTTAGCTGGACGGCCGTAGGGCTGTTCGGCGCTTTACCTTTTTATCTTGGTAGTGAATTCAGCACCTTTGTAGATGCTTTTTTTGAGTCTGTTTCAGGATTCACCACAACCGGGGCATCGGTTTTAACTAATATAGAGGGGGTATCAAAAGGGCTTCTTTTCTGGCGAAGCTTTATCCAGTGGCTTGGCGGGATGGGTATCATAGTCCTGTCGGTCGCGATTTTGCCGTTTTTAGGCGTTGGAGGCATGCAGCTTTTCAAGGCAGAGGTGCCCAGCCCTGTTCCTGATAAACTCAAGCCGCGCATAAGGGATACGGCAATGATGTTATGGAAAGTTTATGCGCTCATTTCTGCGGCAGAGGTAATTCTTTTATTAATAGGAGGGATGGATTTTTATGAAGCCCTGTGTCACACTTTCACAACAATGCCCACAGGGGGATTTTCAACAAAAAATGCTTCAATCGCTCATTTCAACAGCGTATATTTTGATATTGTAATTATTGTTTTTATGCTGCTTGCAGGCATAAATTTTTCTCTCCATTACCAGATGCTCAGGGGAAAGCCGCTTGCTTTCTGGCGTGATACAGAGTGCCGTTTTTTTTTAGGTGTTGTTTTTCTGCTGGTTATTGTTGTTTCTTTTAATATTTATGGTTCTATATATGAAAAAATAGGCCAGGCGCTGAGATTTGGCGCTTTTCAGGTAGTTTCAATTATAACAACAACGGGCTTTGCCACTGCCGACTATGAAAAATGGCCTGCCATGTCCCAGCTTATCCTTTTGTTCTGTATGTTTATGGGGGCATCAGCAGGTTCGACAGGCGGAGGTATGAAATGCATCCGGGTCATGCTTTGTTTTAAATTCTGCTACAAAGAACTGTTTGCCCTTATTCATCCCCATGCAGTCAAACAAATAAAAATCGGTGGCAAACCTGTATCTGATGATATTATGAGAAGCATCCTGGGCTTTCTTGCGCTTTATATGAGCATTTTTGCTTTTTGCGCTATCCTGCTCGCCGGAACGGGAGTAGATTTTGTGACATCCTTTGGAGCTGTTGCAGCCACAATCGGGAACATAGGCCCGGGCTTTGGACTTGTAGGGCCGGTTGAAACCTATGCACAGATACCCTGCCTTGGCAAATGGCTGCTTATATGGTGCATGCTTTTAGGGAGGCTCGAAATTTATACGGTAATAATTCTTCTTGTGCCCGAATTCTGGCGAAAATAACAGAATATTTTTGTTGACAGGGCTAAAATATATGCTTTAATACCAGTTTCTTTTTTTGGGCCGTTAACTCAGTTGGTAGAGTATCTGCCTTTTAAGCAGAGAGTCGCGCGTTCGAGTCGCGCACGGCCCACCATATATGCGTCCCCATCGTCTAGCCTGGTCCAGGACACCGGCCTTTCACGCCGGCAGCAGGGGTTCAAATCCCCTTGGGGACGCCACAAAAAATCAAGGACTTAGAAAAATCTAAGCCCTTTTTTATTTGTTTTGGTTCAGGACATCCCGCTTTCCACACTTGACATTATCAATAATAAACGCTGTATTATATTGTTATAAGTTATACTGCTGTCATAACATAAAACACTATGAGACCTTTGCAAAACGCCCCCTTTTGCCCGATTACTGCGCCTGCCCCGTAGCTCCAGCAGATGGTACTGGTGTCAGGCTCACCCGTTCTTAATAAAATGGGTCAATCCTCGAAATACTCAATGTATTCCTGTGGTTGAACCTGATTTAAAATTTGGTCGCTTTTCTTGTACTCGAACAAAATTGAACATTTTTCAAAGGTCTCACTATGTATTTATAATATATTATTATCTGAGGCAGAAATGCACTACTGCGGACAAGTCTTCTTGAGGACGCCGGTAAATACAATTATCAGTAGGTTATATAACAATATGGCTTGCTGATTTTATTATGTGTTCGAAATCCAATATTTTAAAATAACTTAGCGTTCATGGGCCAGAACCCAGAACTCTGAATTCTATTGATTGGAGAGATAATGCTGGAGATATTTAAAAGCGGCGGACCGGTCATGTATCCGCTTCTGGCCTGTTCCGTTATTGTGATGACCGTTATTATAGAAAGGATAATCTTCTGGGCCAGAGTGAATATGCAGCGCAATCACTCTCTTGTTGATGAAGTTCTTGAACTTTGCAGGACAGGGGATTGGGAGTCGGTTAGAGAAAAAACAGCAGGTTCAAAAGACTATATTATAAGGATCCTTATAGCTGGTATTCTGCATCGTGAATTTTCCATGACCAGAGCTATGGAATCGGCAGGCGCCGAAGAGATCAAACGGATGCGCAGGTATATGGGGGCGATAGATACTATGATTACTGTGACACCCCTGCTTGGGATTTTCGGTACGGTACTTGGGATTATTACGTCCTTTGATGTGTTAGGTACAACCGGCATCGAACATCCTGAAGCTGTTACAGCAGGAATAGCACAGGCCCTGATTACTACGGCAACAGGGCTTGGCATCGCTATTCTTTCGGTTTTTCCATACAATTACTTTAATTCGCGGGTTGAGAATGCAGTTCTTTCCATAGAAAAATACGCCACCAGCCTGGAGATTGTCTATGAAAAGCTGGCGCAGGGTTCAGCTACACAAAAAGGGAATTTAAAATGAAGCTCAGCCCTCAAACAAACAGAAAGGCTCGCATTGAGATGCTTCCCCTTATCGATATTGTTTTTCTGGTGCTGGTTTTTTTTATATATGCAATGCTTTCTATGGCCGTGCATCGCGGTTTGCCTGTTATCCTTCCTTCATCTTCCACCGCAAAGATCGATAAAACAACGGTTTTGTCTGTAACGGTTAAAACAGACGGCACGGTTTTTATCGACAAAAAACCGACCACTCTGGATGGATTGACAGAAGATTTAAAGAGAGCAATTAAGGAGGATGATGGGGCGGGCGTCCTTCTTTTTGCAGATCGTGATCTGTCATATCAGAAGCTTTTTAAGGTCATGGATTGTATTAGAACTGTCGGCATAACTAAAATTTCTCTCCAGGCAGAGGCGGACAATTAACTGTGAGGGCAATAATATTTGCCGCATTGCTGGCAATTGGGATGCATGGTTTGCTTTTGGGAATAGAGTTTGACCGGCTTAAGAAGAATGTATACAGGCCGGAGACCACTGCTGTTACCATGACGCTAACATATCTTCAGCCGCAGGCAATACAGCCGAAACCGGTTGTAAAAAAGTTTCCAGCGAAGAGTGTTTTAATTCCAAAAGCGCAGAAAAAGCCGCTCATATCCAAAAAGATGGTCAGCGCTCCTGTTAAGCCGGAAAAGGTGATCTTTGAAGAATCTGAACCTTCAGAAGAAATTGTTTATCAGAGCCCGGATTCAACATACCAGAAAGCAGATCAAAAAGCAGATATTGATGTTGCGGTAGCTGTTGATATCGAGAAGAAAACGCCTGTTGTGAGAGAGGCGGTGCCGTTATACAAAATAAATCCGCCTCCGGAATACCCAAGGCTGGCAAGAAAAAGAGGTTATCAGGGCACTGTGGTTCTTGAAGTTCTGGTTGATCAAAATGGAAGGGTAGGCGATCTCCGGCTATTTACATCCAGCGGCCATTCAATTTTAGACAAAAAGGCAATGGCTTCTGTAAGGGGGTGGCTGTTTGAACCGGGAATAAAAGGGGATAAGAAGCTCGATATGTGGGTTAGAATTCCGGTTCGTTTTGAGTTGAAGTAGTTATGAGGTAACTACTCAGGTATATAGGCTGAAGGCTGTTAGGCTGTTAGGAAAAAGCGCATTTTGAAGCCATGTTTGATACAAAAATCAGACCCGCCCGCCTCGCCTGAGAGAAAGCTCGAACTGTGTTGACTGTTTTTTTGGGCGAGAGCGATGGCGGGGTATTTCCGCCAAAGTACGGCAAGCCTGCTCTTCTGACCCCTTCAGCCTTCAGTCTAAACAGCTTCAGCCTGACTACGTGAGTAGTCACGTCACGAGCAGTATCCGCAAATCCATAACATTTGTGTTTGTCGGGCCGGTTATCAGCAGGTCTCCAAGTTTTTGAAAAAAATGATAAGAGTCGTTGTCTGTCAGAAAATGGCCGGGATTAAGCCCCATGGTTATGGCTCTTGATAAAGTATTTGTATCAGCTATTGCCCCCGCGGCATCTGTGGGTCCGTCTGTGCCGTCTGTGCCTCCGCTCAGAATAACAATATTTTCCGCCCCGGCAATATCCATTGCAGCGGCCAGCGCAAATTCCTGATTTCTTCCCCCAAGCCCTTTCCCCTTGATAGTTACAGTAGTTTCCCCGCCGGAAAGGATGCAGGCAGGCGAGGGGATTGGATTGCCGGTTTGAATGATTTCTCTCGCTATGGCGCTGTGAACGTGCGCCACATGGGTTGTGTCGCCTTCGATCATGGAAGAGAGGATCATGGCGTTATACCCGAGTTCCCGCGCTTTTTTGCTTGCCTCTAATATGGCTTCAATATTGCTGCCTATAATTAAATTATGTGTTTTATCAAAAGCCGGATCGCCTGTCTCCGGTGTTTCCGGAACCATACCTGAAATTCCGTTCTTTATATGTTTTACAACAGATTTTGGCAGTTTTTCCCGGATATCGTATTTGTCAATAATGGTCATGCAATCGCCAAAACTGCTTGAATCCGGCACAGTAGGCCCTGACGCAATCACGTCCAGATTGTCTCCAACAACGTCTGAAAATATCAGTGATACGAGCGAAGCAGGGTGGGCAGCCTGAGCCAGTCTTCCTCCTTTTATCATGGAAATATGCTTTCTTAATGCATTGATTTCGTGTATAGCCGCTCCGCAGGAAAGAAGTATTTTTATTGTATCCTGTTTGTCTTTTAATGTGAGGCCAGGGAAGGGGACGGGAAGCAGGGCGGAGCCGCCTCCTGAAATAAGGCATAAAACCAGATCCTCCTCGCCTGCATTATTTACAAGATCAATAACAGCTTCGGCGCCCTGTTGCCCGTTTTTATCCGGAACAGGGTGTCCTGCTTCTATCAGTTTGATTCGACCGAGTTTGCTTGTATGTCCGTATTTGACATTGATGATGCCTTTTGTAATCCTGTCCCCAAGAATATTTTCTATCTCTGCGGCCATTGGAGCTGTTGCTTTTCCAGCCCCGATTACAAAGATGTTTTTATATTCAGAAAGATCGTAACGCAAATCACCGATAAAAAGGTGGTTGTTTTCACGCCTGCAATATTTCTTTACAGCAGCGCCAGGCTCAACAGCACGCAGACCTGAGTAAAAAATTTCTTCAGCATCTTTTCTCATCCCGGCAATATTTTTTATTTTAGAACTCATGATATATAAAATTGTTGTAAGCGTTCACGGTTCTCGGTTCACAGTTTTTTAGTGGCTGAAAAGTTGCAATTCTACAAAAAAATCAAATTTGGCAGCTCCTTGACACTTGCCTGCTTTTCTGTTAGCGAATTTAAAAATATTTATTACACAATTGAAGAGGCCGCGCCAGGTTTAAGAGAAAAACATGAAAAATATAATGAATGAATCTTCTTTAAAAAAAATCAGTATTGAAAAAGCAAGCGAAGACCTGTTTGACTTTGCAATCGATCGTTCAGATATCAAGCTGATTCTGCAAAATTTACCCGAAGATATAAAAATTAACCGCGTTTCAATGGAATACGAAATTCAATTATTAAAAATTCTGGCTGTTGGATGGAGCATTCCATTTTTTCTGGATAAAAGTTCTCTAAAGAAAGAATTGTCAGAATCATTCTGGAATGCTGTCCAAAGTTTTTCTCAGAGCATTTCAACGCTCTCGTCTTCATCTACAAGTAAGGTTGACTACTTTAATACTTTGAAAGAACGATTAGAGACATATTTAAATGCGTTAAATTCTATTACTGACGGTCCTGATCCTCTGTTGGCAATCGGCCCGAAATTTGCGGAACTTTGTGAAAATAAGAATAATGCGCATATTATGTTAGCCGGATCAAAGGTTTTTAACTTTTCTGCCGGCGGTGTAAAAAGTTATTTAGAGTCTATCCAAATTGAACCGCAATAGCGAGCGCATTATTACTACTTGTGAATAGCATAAATTATCGGAAGACAATAGATTCTACAAGGGTCAAAAGCAGACCTTACCTTAGTTTGTCTTCGTGTTCTTCGTGGTAAAAAATATCACTGTGAGGACCTTCGAGTTTTCTTAAGTTAATGACATTGACTCATGAGACTGTGTAATTTGGCCCCACAATGAGCATATTATTCGGAAGTATGGTTTGGACTTCCTCCATCATGCTTCCAAAGAGCAGTTCTTTGACCAGACCATGGCCATACGCTCCAATAATTATCAGGCTGTCATGGGGAATAGAATAAAGATTTTCCCGGAATTCACCTTTTTCAAAAAACAGCCATTCTATTTTATTTTTATCTATTTTATTAAACAGATCGTTATCTTCCAGTATCTGCTGGTAATGTTTTTGCGGTTTTTTCTTCGCCTGGGTAAATAGCCGAACAGGACATCCGGAAGACTCCATAATTTGTATTCCAAGCCGGAAGGCTTTAACTGCGTTTTTTGAACCACCGAAAAAAACTGTAATGCTTTTCCACTTTTTATAAACAGGAGTGGGGATAAACACTGGGAAACTCGCGCTTTTTATAATATTTCGGACCTTGGGGCCGATATAACCCAGGCCTATTTTTGTTGAAAGATCACTAACGCTTCGAGGGCAGCACATAAACCTGAAATGTGTCGGGATATCCGGAAGCGTTGAGGCGGTAAATTCCTTTGGCTGAAGAAATCCCGGCTCTAAGCCCTCTGATTTAATAATTTCCTTTGCGTGTTGCTGAGCTGTTTTTGGGGATCTTAGAAAGCTGTTGTCAAGATCAATTGTCACAACCATATTCTGAAAATACATTAAAAATTGACGATGTTCCGGGATATAGACTTTAAGCTGGCTTTTGGTTTTTTTAGCAAAATAGATTGATTGCAAAAGCGTTTCACGTCCAAAAGGGGTGTTTCGAAAAACATGCAGTATCCGGTTGTTCATTAGTATGTCCTCCAATGAGACCTTTGCAAAACGTCCCCTTTTGCCCGATTACTGCGTCAGTCTCAAATTTCAATCCTCGAAATACTCAATGTATTCCTGTGGTTGAAATTTGAGCCTTTCTTGTACTCGAACAAAATTGAACATTTTTCAAAGGTCTTCCTATGTTAAATTTCTTCCTGAACCATTAATTCTTTTCGATAATGATCAAGAATAGTTGCTTTTGAAATCAGTCCAAGAAATTTTTTATCTTGGACCACCGGCAGACTAAAAGAATGGGTCCTGTCAAAAAGATCGAAAACATCGGAAAGGTTATCATCCAAAGATATGATAGCGACTTTAGTATTCATAAGTTCTTCTACAAGAACTGAGTTGTAGAGAACAGGGTCGAATAGATAAGATCGTACGTTATCAAGGTGAATCATTCCGAGAAACTCGCCTGTTTTTGAGTTTTCTACAGGGAAATAGTTTCGGTTTGTCTGCTTGACGACTGAGACCAGATCTTTCAGAAACATCTCAGGATAAACAATGTGGCAGTCCTTTTCCAGAAGCTCCATAATATTTAATTCTGATAGTATGCGTTTGTCAGTGTGCGGCCTGGCCAAACCACCACGCGCAATAAGTTCCTGGTGATAGACGGAAGACGGCTCAAAATAATGACTAAGTGTGGCGCTGATAACAGAGAGTAAAACTACGGAAATAAGGACATGGTAGCTGCCTGTTATCTCAACAATCAGAAAAATACCGGTCATGGGGGCCTGCATGACACTGCTTATCAGGCCGGCCATTCCCAGGAGGGCAAAATAACTTTCTCCAGCCCATGAAACAGAAGGCAGCAGTTCGACAAGACATCTCTGGTAAAACAAACCGATAAAACTGCCTATGACGAGGCAGGGCGCAAAAAGTCCGCCGGAACGACCGCTTCCTATAGTCAGGGAAGTAGCCATAATCTTTGCGACAATAATCAGCCCGATGATATATATACCGGGGGGAAAGCGTCGCTCAATAATTGTTCTGATAATTTCATAGCCTTCTCCAAGAACTTGCGGAAGAAGCAGGGCAATGATACCGACCGACAGGCCTCCAGCGCCTGCCCTTATCCACTCGTAGGGAATAAGAGCTTTTGATCTGCCTTCGATAAACCTGAGCATGCGCATTAAAGCAATCGATCCAAACGCAGTAAAAACTGCCAGTCCCAGGCAGGCAATTAAGTCCGGAACCGCAATGGTAAATAGTCTGTTCTGGAAGGGTATTTGATTTCCCTGCAGCAAGCGACTTATCTCTGTGCCTACCACAGAGGAAACAGCTATGGGAATTACATTTATCAGGGTCCATTCACCGAGAATAGCTTCAATCGCGAAAGCAATGCCGGCAACAGGGGCATTAAAGATAGCTGCTATAGCCGCAGCAGCGCCGCATCCAACAAGCACTATACGCTGGCGATCTTTAAGCCTGAAAAAACTGGCGATGTTTGAGCCTATGCTGGATCCGCTGACAACCACAGGGGCTTCAGGACCCGCAGAGCCGCCACTGGCAATGGTTAAGAGGCAAGAAACAAGATGCGAATAGGTCGAGCGGAGACGTAATAGCCCCCCTCTTTTCGATATACTGTAGATTACCTCAGGAACACCATGTCCTCCGACGTCTTTTGTAATCTGGTTTAAAAAAATTGATGCTGTAATTGCGCCGCAGGCAGGAAACAAAAAGACGTACCAGTGACCGTGCAGGGTATGCAACCAGCCTGAAACTATTGCAAGAGATCGATTCAGGGCAACAGAGCCCACTGCTCCAAATATGCCTACCAGAGTAGCAATAATTATTAGCTGCAAACGCTCATCAAGATGAAGGAGAAAATGACGCATAGTATGATCTGAAAGGTGGCATCATTATTGGGGAGTCTCAGCATGTTTTGCCGCTCACCCATCAAAGGATTTTTCGATTTTTTCCACCTTATTGAAAAGATATTTTGGTTCAGCGTGTTGTTCGAGTAAAGATATAAATGAATTGTCCCGCAGGCAATAACTCAGCCTGGATAAAAATTTAAGATGTATGTCGGTTGAGGGGCTCAATATCAAGAAAACAACAAAGACAGGCGCCCCGTCAATTGCCTTAAAGTCGATTTTATTTTCAGTAAAACAGGTTGTAATAATTGCGCCATCTGCAAGATTTCCTATCGGATAACGCGGATGCGGAATAGATATTCCTGAGCCGATTCCTGTTGACGCAAGCTTTTCACGCTGGAGTAACAGGTCAAGAAGGAGATTCTTGTCAACATCAAAAGGAATGGGTGAAAGGGAAACGGCTTTTTTCAAAACATCTGCTACGCTGTCTCCATGAACATCGAAGAAAATGCCTCCTTGTTTCATAGCTTTAAGAAGGCTATGCTCTGATTGAGAATTTTCTGAAATGTTTTTCTGAAAATGCGTGTGCAAAAAAATATTATGGTTAAGTGCCCACTTTTCTATATCTTCCTTTATAAAAAAATATCTATTTCGATCTTCCATGACAGGGATTTTGCCCTGCTGGATCCAGCGTTTGATGGTTGCATCAGGTATTGCAAGTAATTTTGCAGCATCGCTAATGGTTAATTTCATGTTTTTTTGATATTTCCCCTCACCATGACCCTTACCTAAGACTCTCTCCCGCAAGGGGAGAGGGGAATAAGCTATATATAATTACATACGGTCCTGGCAAAATATAAAACTAATTTTGTATTAACTGGGCATAAATTTGTCAATATCAATTTAGCGAACTCAGCAGTTCTCGGTGAAAGTTTACAATCATGATTTTTTACGACGCCATCAATAAATTAGGATGTGGATTTTTGGTGTAAATTGTAATGTTGCCGATGTTTGTAAAATCTGATATATATATATTTTATATTATCATAAAGTGAGCATTATGGATTGTAAGCGGGTTGAGCCATCAAGCCCGGGTGGAGGAGATTATGGAAGATAATTATCAGGTTTTTTTAAAAGGGCAGTTTCTTATTGCCATGCCGGGCATGACAGATCCGAACTTTTTCCAGACAGTCACCTGTATTTCCGAGCATACTGAAGAAGGCGCTGTTGGTATTATTATAAACCGTACTCATCCTTCCATATTTGCAAACAATATATTTGACGAGCTTGAAATAAAGTATATCCCCGCTGTTAAATCCATACCAATTTATATTGGCGGTCCTGTCCACATAAACGAAATTTTTGTTCTGCACGGCCCTCCATTTCAATGGGAAAGCTGCCTGGTGGTTAATCAGTTTCTTGCGTTGAGCAACAGCAAAGATATTGTAGAAGCAATAGCTATGGGGGATGGGCCGGAATCCTTTATAGTATCGCTTGGTTGTGCCGGCTGGGATAAAGATCAACTGGAATTTGAGATAAAGGAAAATATCTGGCTGACATGCCCTGTTTCAGAAAAGATAATTTTTGAAATACCTGTTGAGACACGATGGGGAGAGGCTGTGAAAAAGATAGGGATAGATCCGGCTCTGCTTTCGGATACAGCGGGTCATGCATGATGACTGTTTTTTTGTGATTGGTTAGGTCTCATCGTGGTTGCCTATTTCTTTTTTCTTTGCCTTTTTCGGTTTTGGCTTCTTTTTTTTAAGACATACCTTGTCTTTTCTGACAAATGCACACAGTTTTGGATTGTAATACTCTTTACAATTTAAAGGATTATATAAAGGGCATTCAGGATTTTTTTCCGACATAAATAATTGTCCTTGATTTTTTTGTTTAGAAGATGATTTCTGATAACGGTTATTTCTATAACATAAAATATTAAATTATACAAGGCATTAAGACTATTATTAGTGAGGATGTGCATAAAGCCTATAGCAATGCTTTGGGATTATGTTTTCCGCAGTTTCTCCAGATTAATTCTTGCAAAATCTATTGAAGAATCTATTGATAAGGCTATTTCGTAATATTGGATAGCTTTATCTTTTTCCCCGATATCCCTATAATTTGATGCGATATTTGCATAATCAATTGCCGAGCCAGGATCAAGCTGAAGCGCTTTTTTAAAACAATCTATTGCCATTTCGTGTTCTTTGAGAGCGAAATGACAAAATCCCATCAGGTTATATATATCGGTTCTCTCGCTATCGGACTTTTTCCCTTTATTTAATACCTTAAGGGCTTTACTGTACTCTCCCATATCTTTAAGACAGACACCCATATAGGAATAGATGCTTGCAATATCCTGTGTTGAAGGGCCGAGGTCAATGGACTGGTTAAAATAGCTGAGAGCTCTTTTTGGATCCTCCATGGACAGATAACGTAAGCCGATATAAAATTTTATGTAGTATTTTCCAGGGAGCATGTTTTCGATCTTTTTTAGTTCACCAATGGCTTTGTCAGGGTTTGTGTTTTTAGATATAATCTTGGCTGAAAACATGCCGACACTGGTTCCAAGGGAGCGTTCCCTGAAATGTGTGCCGGGTATAATTGTGTAGAATGCGGGCATTTCAAGTAAAGGGTGCGTTGTGTTCACCACGATTACATCCATGCCATTTTTTGAAAGCGCTGATATGCAGTTTTGAATTTCAATTTTAATATTTTCATTTGAAATGTCAGGGAGATCTGAAATGTTGATTTTACTTTCAGGGTTGATTACAAATTCGGTTTCCTTGATTTTTTTAAACTTGGGGAGACCGCTTGCCACATAGTTGGAACAGGTATTGAAATCACCGGCAAGCTGAGCTGTTTCAGCAAGGGCGCGGCTTAAAGCTTTTTGAGGATCCGGAGTCGTTCCCGCTGTCCAGACGATTTCGCTTTTTTCCGGGAATGTTGACGGGTCATAGGCTAAAATGCCGACTGTTGGAATGCCCATGTTCATGGTAAAGTCAGAAATATACAGTTTTATTCCGGAATTTATATATTTTTGTATCATTTCAACAACAAGCGGTTCCGTCGCTGAATCAGCATTAATTGTCGGTACCTTGAGCCTGTTTTGACTTATTATTGATGATGTGTGTCTTTCTACGACTTCGCATATCCCCTGTATTAAGGCTTCTTCAGCACAGTTACCGACAGATGCCCCATTAAATTCGTTGATCGTGAAAAACCAGTCAAACGGAATAAGGATCTCTTTATCCTGTGTCAGATTATATGCTTTTGTCCATTTTAAGGGTATATTTTCAAATATTTTTCTGGTTGTTGCCAGTTCTTTTGAATAATCATGAACCGACCTGGCGATCATCTCAAACGGGATGGCTTTATTTTTGAGGTTGCGATATTTTTCAATAATAAAGTTATCCGGATTATTGCGAAAACTATAAAAACTAAATCTTTCCGCTAATTCCATTACAGCGCTCGCTTCTGCCTGATGCGGGGTTGCGCCTTTGCCCATTTGTTTTTTTGTCCCCATGATCGACACAGCATCCTTGCCGCAGTTGCTGAAATATACCGGAATATCCAGTCTTCCATTGTCAATTCTTTTAGTATATTCGAGAATATCGAGGTCAAGATTTTTCAATTTGTTCTTAAAACACTTTACAGTTTCTTCAGGTGATACTATTTTATCCTGATCAAGAGTAAAGCCTTTAAATGCATCTTTTAATATGATTTTGCCGGTCATTAATTATGTTATAGCTCCTTTTTCATAATTTATTTTTATGTATCACGTTAAGCTGAAATTTAAAACTTATTTTAAATTGACCACTACTTAACATTTTGATATAAAAATAATACATTCTTGTGGGGATGTAGCTCAGATGGGAGAGCGCGGCGTTCGCAATGCCGAGGTCAGGGGTTCGATCCCCCTCATCTCCACCACATTTTAACATGTTATTCAAGTGTTAGGTGTTAAGTTAAAGCAATTATCTGTTTTATCAAGTTCTTAACACTTAATACTTAACACATTCCATAAAAAGTGTTTGTTAGACTTTTTACCAAACCATCAAATATTGGTATTTTTTATTAAATGTCTCGGATGTGAGGGCAGATATGAAACGTATAGCTAAAATTGAGCGAAAGACAAAAGAAACAAATATAGGTGTTGAATTGAATATAAACGGTAAAGGCAAGCACAAGATATCTTCAGGCATCCCGTTTTTTGATCATATGCTTACCCTCTTTGCCGTTCACGGTTTTTTTGACCTGTCTTTAGCCGCCAAAGGAGATCTGGATGTCGATTTTCACCATACAGTTGAGGACATCGGCCTTGTGTTAGGTGAAGCATTTAATAAAGCTCTTGGTGACAGGAAAGGTATAATTCGATACGGCCATGCAGTTATACCAATGGATGATGCCCTGACCTTTGTTACAATCGATCTGTCAAATCGCCCTTTTCTGGTTTACAATATTCCGGATATTACGAACAGCAGGGGAGGCTCTTTTGATATTTATCTTGCAAAGGAGTTTTTCAGAGCATTTGCAAACAGGAGCGGAATGAATCTGCATATAAATGTGTTTTACGGTGAAAATGAGCACCATGTTATTGAATCGATTTTCAAGGCTTTTGGAAGGGCATTGGATCAGGCTGCTTCTTTTGATGAACGTATAACAAGTGTTCACTCAACCAAAGGCTCATTATAAAAAGGCAACGGTTCACGGTTGTCGGTTCCCACAATTGAACCTTTTGCTTCTTGCTTTTTATGTCTCAAGTTTCGCACCCTTTAATTTAGCCGAAGCGTTAGACGGTAAGGGCTAAAAATAAATTTTAAAGCGAAACATATTACCTGTGGTTTTAACAACGGCGCCAATCAATTAAGTATAAAATTGATGCTTAATACGTTGTTAAATTCAATATGTTATATCTCCTTTGCGCCTGATCGTAATGTATGTCGCACAGGGTGCTGTTTACAAGATATAAGCAAATGAATTCGCTGTAAAAATGTTATTTTCAACCCTTACCGTCTTGACATTGATAGAAATTAAGGGTGCGAAACTTGAGTTATGTCTTGATCAACTGTAAACTGTGAACCGTGAACGGTTACATAAAGGGGATTTACAATATGCAAAAATTAAAAGAAGGATTTTTGAAGGCCATCTTGTTTTATATTGGCCTTTTTATTGTAACCTCATTATTATTTGCATGTAAATCAGGCGCGCCTGTTCCTGAAACAGCAGACCAGCCTTCAACTAATGGCAAACTTCTGATTTTGCCGTTTAAAGATATGTCGGCGATTTATGGAGAAAATGTCAGTCTGAGGTGTCCTTTATGCGGCAATGTTTTTGTGACTGGGGAGGTGGCTGAAGGCGCCGATACTCTTTTGACGAAGCGTCTGGTTTCTTTGCTTTCAGATCGTGACTATATTGAACTGATACCTTTGAGCAAGGGACAGGGGGTTTGGTCAAAACTATTATCCGGGGGGTTGTCTGAACGCAGCCTGATAGTCGAGACAGGGAGCGCTCTTGGCGCTGATGCGGTATTAGCGGGTTATGTTTATCGTTTCAGAGAACGGATAGGAACCAGGTATTCCGTTGATTCACCCGCATCCGTTGCTTTTGATGTTCATCTTGTTAATGTGGCGAATGGCCGTATTATGTGGACCGGTCATTTAGATGAAACACAGCAACCCTTAAGTGATAATTTATTGCAATTAGGCACATTTATAAAAAGAAGAGGAACATGGATTACTGCCGAGGAGATAACTTTCTCCGGTCTTGAAAAGATGCTACAAAAATTTCCTGCAATTACAAGTCATTAACGTTCAATTAAGTATTATTTTTTTGAACAGGATTTACAAGATATTCAGAATTTAAATTATTGAAACTTCTCTTGTTAATCCAAATCTAAATTCTTATACCTTGATACACACCTTTTTTATGTTGTGATTATATTTTATGATTTACTGGCTAGCTACAATGAGAGTTGGCTTTGCTTGTGCACTTTAAATAAAATATTGTTTATCCTGTTATCCTGTCAGATTTTTTTCAAAAAACTAAAATGTTACAATTGCGGAGTTAAGCTCAAACATGATTATTATACCGGCAGTCGATATAAAAAATGGCAGATGTGTGCGGCTCTTTCAGGGGCGCATGGATTCGGAAACGATTTTTTCCAACGATCCTGCTGCGATGGCAAAAAGATGGCAGGAGGATGGAGCGGAAATAATCCATGTAATCGATCTGGATGGAGCGTTTGAAAAATACCCGCAGAATTTAGATTCTATTAAAAGCATTGTTGAAAGTATTCATGTGCCTGTTCAGTTAGGTGGCGGAATCCGGAATATGGATACTATTAAAGCGTATATCGGGATAGGAATAACAAGGATCATTATTGGAACAGAAGCAATAAACAACCCGCAGCTTGTAAAGGATGCCTGCAAAGAATTTCCGGATCAGATAGTTGTTGGAATAGATGCGCGCAACGGATTTGTGGCAATAGAGGGGTGGACCCAAACAACTCGAATTAAGGCCGTTGATCTGGCAAGAAAGTTTGAAGATTGCGGCGTTACAGCGATAAATTTTACCGATATCCACAGGGATGGGATGCAGTCAGGACCGAATATTGTCGAAACAAGACGTCTTGCGGAGGCTGTATCTATACCTGTAATTGCTTCGGGCGGTGTTTCAACAATTGAGGATATAAAGAATTTATTACCCCTGAAAGAGGCAGGAGTAATAGGGGTTATTACCGGCAGAGCATTATACAGCGGAACACTGAACCTTAAAGAGGCAATTAAGGTCTCAAAAAAATAAGGGAGTAGTTCACCAAGGCTCTAAGACACCAAGATAATAATATAATTCTTAATGAGAGCTTTGCAAAATTTGGACTATTTCTGGCAAAATTCAAAGGTCTCTCTTAATGTACAGTATATGCCGTATCTACAACTTTTTGCTTCTTTTTTTGATAACATTTTAAAATTAAAGTCCTTTTATGCCTTAGTGGCTGACTTTCCTTTAAACTGCAAAAGCAAGCGCATTCCCCGTATAAGCATATCATTTTAATATAAATTGTTCTTGACATAAGTATAATATATAATTAGATTATAAGTTTAATATAATCATTAATGGAGTTATTTATTATTATATTTCATCCCATTTAAGAACCTTCCGTTATTGCCAGTATACAAGTAGTCTTTCATATTCCAGCAATGGAGGATAAGTTTCTTGGCGGTTTTTATTCCCGAAGATATAATTGCAGATATAAAAAATGCAGCCGATATTGTTAGTATTATTTCAGAAGTAGTGATGCTTAAAAAGTCGGGTAAGAATTACCTTGGACTTTGTCCGTTCCATTCGGAAAAGACGCCTTCCTTTACTGTAAGTCCAGACAAACAGATTTTCCATTGTTTTGGGTGTGGGACCGGAGGAAATGTTTTTACTTTTATAATGAAGCAGAACGGTCTTTCATTTCCTGAAGCAGCTAAAGCGCTGGCCACACGATACGGTATTGAGATTCCAACTCAAACCATGTCATCGGAGCAAAGAAAGCGGATCGATGAAAGGGAGAGCCTGCTTGCAGTAAACAGGCAGGCGATGGATTTTTTCAGCCATGCCCTTCATGACAGCGTTTCCGGCAAAAAGGCAATGGAGTATCTGATTAAACGGGGGATGACAAAAGAGATAATTGATAGATTTCATCTTGGATATTCACCGGAAGCCTGGGATAAGCTGGCAAATTATTTTTCAAAGAAAAAAGTACCGCAAGGACTTATTGAAAAATCCGGTTTGATTATTAAAAGAAAAAACAAAGATGGTTATTATGATCGTTTCAGGGGCCGCATCATATTTCCAATTTTTGATATTGCAATGCAGGTTGTTGGATTTGGCGGACGTGTCATGGATGATTCCATGCCAAAATACCTTAATTCTCCTGAGACGCCTCTTTATAACAAGAGTCGTTTACTCTATGGCCTGCATCTATCAAAAGGGAAATGCAGAGAGAGTGAATCGGTTTATGTTGCGGAAGGGTATTTTGATCTTTTAGCGCTTCATCAGCATGGCATACAAAATTCCGTTGCAACTCTCGGAACTGCGCTGACTCCTGAACATGTGCGTATTCTTAAAGGATTTGTCGGCAAGTCAGGCAGGATTATTCTTGTTTATGATTCAGACACAGCGGGAATAAAGGCTGCACGGCGAAGCATAGACGTGTTTGACAAAGGATATGCAGATGCAGGAATTGTCGTATTGCCTTCCGGGTATGATCCGGATTCATATCTTTTTGAGTTTGGTTCTGAATCCTTTGTAAATACAGTGAGTAAAGCAAAAGGGGTCATTTCTTTTCTTATAGACTCTGCTGTAAAAAAGCACGGCCTTTCAACGGAAGGTAAAATTCATATTATTTCGGACATGAAAGAATCTTTGGCTGCTATTAAGGATAATGTAGCGAGATCATTGTATGTCAAGAATCTTGCAGAGTGTGTTGGTATTGATGAAGCAGCGATTCTGGAAAAGGTTAGAGAAGTCTCCAGGGGGAAAAATACACAAGGCAGAGTGATGCAAAAACAAAACCATGTTTATGCACGAGATTCTTATGATTCATATGCAACGAACATGGTTAATGGGAATTGGCTTCAAACAAGAGAAAACTGGATGGAGAGACAGATAATTGCAATGATGCTTCAATTCCCACAAATATTGTCTGAAATAGGGGATCGCAATATACTCGATCTTTTCGAGGATGATATATTGAAATCGATTGGACTGTTTATTTTAAACCGCAAGGATTTTTTGGACAGAGGGGTTGCTGAGATTATATCTATGATTGACGACATAGAAAAAAGCAACATTGTAGCATCTCTATCAATGGAAGATGAGTTGTGGGATCGTGATAAGTGTTTAAAGCGTATTGCGCAATTTGAGTCAAGTAGAAATCGTCGTGAAAAGACTTTATTACAGGAAATAAAGGCGGCTGAAAAGCATAATGACTATGAACTGGTTTTGCAACTGTTGAGAAAAAAGCAGATTCAGGCCGGGAGCTTGTCTGAAAATTCTGATTCTACTGCAAAAGCGTGAGAAGCGGCCCAAAAATTGCTCAACATTATAAAGAAACAAAATAGATAACCGGGAGTCTGTTGGAGGAGTAAATTTATGACAAAAAAATCAGATGCAAATCTAGGCGCAGTTAAAGCCGGGAGGAAAGCGTCGGTGGATAAGCCTGCAGTAAAGCAGAAACGTGCGTCAAAAGCCGGGAGGAAAGCGTCGGTGAATAAGCCTGCAGTAAAACAGAAACGTGCGTCAAAGGCCGGGAGGAAAGCGTCGGTGGATAAGCCTGCAGTAAAACAGAAACGTGCGTCAAAAGTCAGTAAGAAGATATTAAATGGTCTGATTTTAAAGGGGAAAAAGAAAGGTTATTTAACTTATGACGAAATTAACGAAGTATTAAATGATGATATATTTTCATCGGATCAAATTGATGAAGCCTTAATAATGTTTAATGACGTTGGCATTGATGTCGTGGATAAAGGTAATGACGGAAAAGAAGCTGATAAAAGGTCTACTGGTAAAACATTTAAAGAGAAGATGGCTGCTATTGAGTTTGGCACTGTAGCCGATCCGGTCAAAATGTATTTGCGTGAGATGGGTCTTGTTACCCTTTTAAGCAGGGAAGGAGAGGTCGAAATAGCCAAAGATATTGAATCTGGTGAACTGAAGATTTTAAGGGCGTTCGTTGATACAGAGATAGGCATAGAATGTATTCTGGAGACAGAAAAACAGATTAAAAATGGAGATATTCGTCTAAAGCATATATTAAGAGATGTCGATGAGGGCGATACTTATGTTGACGAAGTAATTCAGATTGAAAAGTTCTTAAATGTGATCAGTTCGATAAAGGAAATATATAATGAGACCATAGCGTATCGAGACAAGCTGTTTTTATCTGATCTGAGCGCCGAAGAACAAAGACGGATCAGGAGAAATATTTCTCGACGGAATAATAAAACTTTCGATTTGCTTAAGCAATGGCGTTTTGAAGCCGGTATAATAAATAATATCGAAATAAAAATCAGACAAAACATTGACTGGTTCGATACTGCGAATATAAATCTTACTATGTGTGCGGATAAAGTAAATGCATTGGTTACGGAACTTCGCGATAATATAAAAACAGAGAAGATGTTTGTTAAGTGGGCTCATCGTCGCTGTGATTTGTCAAAAGATGAGCTGGTTGTTCTATTTGCTGAGGTTAAAAGGATTTTAAAGCAGATAGAGGAAAAAGAAATCAGTATAAAATCTAATAGCAGAATCTTAAAAAGAATTATTACTTGCGTTGAAGAAGGCCGCTTTAAGGCTAAAATGGCAAAGAGAGAACTTATTAAGGCCAATTTACGCCTGGTTGTCAGTATCGCCAAAAAGTATACCAACAGAGGATTGCAGTTTCTGGATCTAATCCAGGAAGGTAATGTAGGTCTTATGAAGGCTGTGGATAAATTTGAATATCGCCGTGGTTATAAATTCAGCACTTATGCTACATGGTGGATACGTCAGGCCATAACGAGGGCAATTGCAGATCAGGCAAGGACAATCAGAATTCCGGTTCATATGATTGAAACAATAAATAAACTCATTCGCACATCAAGATGCCTGGTTCAGGAGCTTGGCCGCGAGCCCAAGCCCGAAGAAATAGCTGAAAAAATGGAAATTCCGCTTGATAAGGTTCGCAAGGTTTTAAAAATCGCCAGAGAGCCTATTTCGCTTGAGACACCCATTGGTGAAGAAGAGGATAGCCATCTGGGTGATTTTATAGAAGATAAAAAAATTATGCTTCCTTCAGATGCAGCTGTAAATTTAAACCTTGCCGAACAAACAAGAAAAGTTCTTGCGACATTGACTCCGCGTGAAGAAAAAGTGTTGCGCATGAGATTCGGAATCGGCGAAAAGGCTGACCATACACTTGAGGAAGTCGGACAGGATTTTACAGTAACACGTGAGCGTATCAGACAGATAGAGGCCAAAGCCTTGAGAAAACTCAGGCATCCAACGAGAAGTCGAAAACTAAAAAGTTTTATTGAAACCTAACGCTTGACAAAACTATATTCAAAAGTTAAAAAATCTGTTGCTAATACCTAAAAGTTGAGGGCCCATAGCTCAGCTGGCAGAGCCACCGGCTCATAACCGGTAGGTCCCTGGTTCGATCCCAGGTGGGCCCATACATAAATCCCTTCATTCGATTTTACGACCTTTATGCCTGCGACAATATCTGATATAATTAATTTAATGGAGTCCATTGCTCCTACATTTCTGGCTGAAGAATGGGATAATGTCGGGCTGCAGGTCGGCCAAAAAGACTGGCCTGTCAGAACCATACAGGTTGCCTTGGACCCCCTTCCTGATGTAGTGGCTGCTGCGTGCAGCGATGGCGTTGATCTTTTGATCACACATCATCCCCTGATATTTCAACCATTAAAATCTGTCGATTTTGGCACTCCTGTCGGCTCAATAATCAATATGGCGATTAGACACAGGATGGCAATATTTGCAGCGCATACCAACCTTGACAAGGTAGCTGATGGTGTTAATGATGTTCTTGCCCACAGGATCGGATTGAAGAACCTGGAAGTGCTGGCAAAAGATAGAGAATCGGACGACAAAATACAGGGTTTTGGACGGATTGGGGAACTTGAAAAGAGCATAGGGCTTGTATCATTTGCGTCAGAGATAAAAAAAAGTCTTGGGATTAAAACCGTAAAAGTTGCAGGAAAACCGGATATGCCTGTAAAGAAAGTCGCTGTTTGCGCTGGCAGCGGTTCCAGCTTGATGGACAATTTTTTTTCATCCGGAGCTCATGTTTATATAAGTGGTGATTTAAGATATCACGATGCCAGGGCGGCAGAAGCGGCAAGAGTGGGTCTTATAGATATAGGGCACTTTACTTCAGAACATTTGATTGTTGAAACCATTGCAGAGAGGCTTAAAAGGTTGCTGGTTAAAACAGGAATTGATATTGAAATTAAAGCCTGTGGATTTGAAACTGATCCTTTTGTAATACTGTAGCTGTTTTAAAATCAGTTATGGCTTTTGCGCATCAGCGGCTTAAGCCTTTTTCATTCAGTCGATATCAATAATGCCTGGGGAATGTAACCCAATATTTATGATTTGGCCGCTTTCAGGGAAGATGATAAACTTTTTGTGATAATTATCTTAATGGGGTATAATATAATAAAATATGGATATTAAAGAACAGATATTTATTCTGGTAAAACTCCAGAAGATTGAAACAGAGGCTCGCGGACTCAAGTCGACACTAAATAATGTTGCTAAGAAATATGACGCGTTTGATGCCGAGCTCAGGGAGTTTGGGCAAAACATTGATAATGAAGTGTTTTTACTTGATGAGTTGAAAAAACAGTATCGTTTATACGAATCCGATGTGCAGATGAATCTTGAACATATTAAAAAGAGCCAGGCAAGCCTTAGGACTATTAAGACAAACAGAGAATACCAGTCATTATTAAAACAGATTGATGAATTTAATGTAAAAAATGTTCGAATCGAAGATGAGATGTTAGAATTTTTGGATCGTATGGATAAGGCAGAAAGTAACATTGCAGCTAAAAAGAATGAATATTCCATGCTTGAAGATAGAATTATGAGTGATAAGGAGATGATTAAGCAGGAAACAGAGCATGGGAACAAAAGGCTTGCCCAGCTTGATATGGATTTTAATGATGTGTCCGGCAGGATTACGCCGGAATTGTTAGATAAATACGAAATGGTAAAGAAGCAGAAAAGAGGAATGGCAATAGTCCCCGTAAATGATGCTGTTTGCGGTGGATGTAATATGAATATTCCTCCTCAGATGTATAATGAACTGCAACGTTGTGACAGCTTAATGTTTTGTCCGAACTGTCAGAGAATGATTTACTGGCAGCAATGAGGAAGAGAGCAGAGGTCAGAGCTCGGAGAACAGAAGTCAGCAAGGGATGTACATCTGAAAATATAGTAGCCGTTTACGGCTTGAAACTTGAAATTGGAAAGTAGAAATTGGAAAGAACAGTACAGAAGCATGAAGGCCAAATTTCTAATTTCCAATTTCAACGTTCTGTGAACGTTTAAATATGGTTGAAGCAGACCAGACGATCGCTGGATTTTATCCAGAGGAAAGTCCGAACACCGCAGGGCAGGGTGCTCCATAACGTGGAGTCGCGGCAACGTGAAGGAAAGTGCAACAGAAAGAATACCGCCTGGCGCTCAGTTTTCATTTTATGAAAATTGAGCGCAGGGTAAGGGTGAAAAGGTGCGGTAAGAGCGCACCAGTTTCCCGGGTGACCGTGGAAGCTCGGTAAACCCCACCCGGTGCAAGACCAAATAGGGGAGTGTTTGAGGATGGCCCGTCCGAGCTCCCGGGTAGGTCGCAAGAGGTGTCGGGTAACCGGCATCCAGAGATGAATGATCGTTATCTGGTAAGGGGCAACCCGAACCAGGCACAAAATTCGGCTTATGGTCTGCTTTGACCGTATACATTTGTTTTCTTGATTAAACATTGGCTCAATTAGATTATTATGTTTGACGGTTTCGTAAAAAGTCGAAAAACCACTTTTTACAAAACGTGTTAAGTGTCAGGTGTTAAGAGCTTGATATGACAGTTAAATATTTTATCTTAACACCTAACACTTAACACCTGACACCTGATGAATTCGTTTTTTTTATGGATTCATCATATTTGAGAGGTTAATAAAAATGCTATCTATTGAAGAGCTTAGAGTAGAAGTCGGCGGAAAGACGATACTCAAAAATGTCAACATGGAGATCCCTGATGGGGAAACACATATACTTTTCGGACCAAACGGATCCGGAAAAACAAGTCTTATGATGACATTGATGGGTTTTTCAGGCTATAAAATTATACATGGAAAGATAACTTTCAAGGGCGAAGATATAACCAGCATGCCAATTCACGAGCGTGCCCGCCTTGGTATCGGCGTATCTTTTCAAAGGCCGCCAACAATAAACGGCTTAAAGACAAGATCAATTATTGAAATCTGTAAGAAAAATCCGTCGATGGATATTGAAGAACTGGCAGAGCAGCTTAATTTTACCGATTTTCTTGACAGAGATGTAAACCATAATTTTTCAGGTGGTGAAATAAAACGTTCTGAACTACTTCAGCTTTTGGCGCAACAGCCGGACCTCATACTCCTCGATGAGCCGGAATCAGGTGTAGATCTTGAAAGCATTGTCCTGATTGGCGACACTATCAATACTCTTATGCGAAGAGGAATCAAGTATCCTGAGTACAGACCACACAAGGAAATTGTTGAAGACCGGTCAAAATCAGCGCTTGTTATCACCCATACAGGATATATACTTGATTATATTACGGCTGATAAGGGGCAGGTTCTTTATAATGGAGTTTTATGCTGCTCGAGAAATGCAAGAGAGATCTTGAAGTGGATTAGAGAATACGGGTATGAGGAGTGTGTAAGATGCGCGATATAGATACTACAGGTGATATTAATCTCGAAGATTACAAGGTTGATGCAGAAGATCATGAATATGTTGACGAGTTGTCGAAGATAGAGTCAACAGATACAGAGCAGCTTTTGGATGTCGGTATTGATACATCAGAAAGCGATCGTTCAGGAACCTTTATACAAAAAGATAAATCGATCATACACTGCAAGACAAGGCAGGATGGTATTGAGCTTATGAGTATATCAGAGGGCCTGGAAAAACATGAATGGCTTAAAGATTACTTATGGAAAAGTATATCTCCGGGCACCGATAAGTTTACATCTCAGGTAATGAAAAAACCTCATGAGGGGTATTTTATACGCTCCCTTCCGGGGGTTAAAGTAGAGAAGCCTGTGCAGTCTTGTCTTTATATGGCCAAAGAGGGATTTTCGCAAAACGTTCACAATATTGTAATTGCCGAAGAAGGCTCGGAGCTGCATATTATTACAGGATGCGCTACAGCATCCCATGTAATGTCAGGACTGCATATTGGAGTTTCTGAATTTTATGTAAAAAAAGGAGCAAAACTTACATTTACAATGATCCACGACTGGGGTGAAAAGATAAATGTCAGGCCAAGAAGCGCAATCCATGTTGAAGAAGGCGGAGTAATAATTTCTAATTATATTTTATTAAAACCCGTGGGTTCACTTCAGATGTTTCCGGTTGCGTACTTAGATGGCAAAGGAGCGGTAGCCACTTTTAACAGCATTCTGATAGCCGGCAGGGGGACCCATATGGATGTGGGTTCGCGTATTGTTCTGGGTGCAGCCGATTCGCGTGCCGAGATAATATCACGTGCGATTACAACCGGAGGAACGATTATTGCCAGGGGTGATTTGACAGGCAAAGTTGCAGGCATCAAGGCGCATCTTGAGTGTAAAGGGCTGATATTGAATGATGGATTGATGCATGCAATTCCTGAACTCAGAGGATATGTTCCAGGTGTTGAAATGTCTCATGAGGCCGCAGTAGGCAAGATTGACCAGCGTGAGATAGAGTATCTCATGGCAAGAGGGCTTGATGAGGATGAGGCTGTATCTACAATTGTCCGAGGATTTTTAAACGTCGATATTAAGGGGCTGCCTGCTGGTTTGAAAAAGAAGCTTGATATAGCTATTTCAGAAACTCAGAATGATATGATGTAGAAGTGCAGAGGTCGGAAGTCAGAAGCCAGAGGTCGGAGGTTTCAAATCGTAATCCAGGAGCCAAGTTAAGTGCAGGGAGCATCAAATAATTTTTCTTTTGCTGAAAAAGCCCGGATATTTTCTCATGATTATCTATTGTGCTGCACTTACATTTCAGGTTCCGATTTTTCTCAAAACTTTTTCTCAAAAAAGCTTTATTCAAAACTTGTATCTTCATCTCAGCTTCTTGAAAATTTTCTCGATTTTCATGGAGCAAAAAACAATAAGAACTGGTATTTCTACAGAGAGCTTACGGCCGCCGTCAGACATTTGAGCATAAGCAGCTATTCATACAAGCATATATCAAACCGTCTTTTATTTTATGACCTTGTAGATACAGAGGATTTTGAAAGAGAAGGCAAGGTAACATTTAATTTTTTAACCCGCGCCCTTATAAATATGGCGCCTGTAATACTTGATGAAGCGCGGCGTCTTAATATACCTGTGCCGGAAGGAAATTATGATCCCGCTGATTTCCCCAGTGTTCCCACAAGCGATATGCTTGATTACGATATTGATGATGTGGAGAAGGAGCAGCAGCAAAAAAATATCGTTAAAATCGCAAGTGAATTTATTGCCATAGCCGGAAGCTTTGACCAGTTTAGTTTTTATGAACCATATGATTTAGAAGAGTTGATGGCTATTGTGCCGGACAAGATTAACGAGGTTGAGATCAGGCGATGCGAAATGCTCGTTCATAGCCTTCAGTCTTCATTTGACACATATGTAATTCACGGAGGATTCAGGTTTGGTAGAAGAAAACTCAAACAGCTTCGCGGCTATATTTCGATAGTATTTCATCTTCTTCAGATGATGGGCAGGCTCCTCCATTTTTATGAGCGCCATCTCCATGAAGCAGGCTATAAAAGCATATACAAAAAGGTTCGAGACCGGTTGGCATCCATTATTAATCCTGAGATTATTCTTGATCGTACTGTGAATTATGGCCTTTATTATAGTTGTCATTTTCTTTCAACCGGTAAAAGCCTGGCCCGCGAGATACTGAATGAGAATATCGAACGTTCTTCTATTGCTGTGGGCATTCCTGTAAAACTTGGTTTTCATAGCAGGCCCAGTCTTCTCGTCGCCAAAATTGTCCAGCATTATGGCGGACAGATGGAACTATGTGTTGGAGAAGACAAGTTTGATGCAAGCAGCGTGCTCGATATCCAATGGGCAGGCGGTAAAATCCAGAAGGAAAATATTACGGAAGTCACCTTTGAAGGCGATGTACGAGCTTTAAAGGATATTGAAAAGCTCGCAAGTATTAATTACGGTGAGGATTCAATGGGTAAAGGAATTCCGCTTCCAGATGAGCTGAAGTATCTTAGATAAAAAAGTGCCTAAAGTGAGCTAAAGTATATTAAAGTGCCTAAAGTTAAGGAATGCGCCTTTGGCGCTGCTAATTTCCAAAAAATTTGGTTTCGCTTTCACACTTTTTCGTTACGAACATAATTCTCGGACAGCTTCATAGAAGCATTATGGTTATCAATTAGCACACCGAAGGCGTACCACAACTTTAGGCATTTTAGACACTTTAATATACTTTAGACACTTTTTTTATAAATCATGATTTCAGCAATTATTGTGGCTGCCGGCAAGGGTATGAGAATGAAAAACAGTTTGCGCAAGCAGTATCTTTTGCTTGCTGGTCGTCCTGTTTTAGCACATACGCTTCTGGTGTTTGATGCATGTAGTTTGATAGAAAATATTATTCTTGTTGTTCCAAAAGAGGACTTTGATTATTGTACTGAAAATGTACTTTCGCCCATTAGGCTCAGAAATAATGTAACTCTCGTTCCTGGCGGCGCAAAGCGTCAGGACTCTGTTTATAACGGACTCCTGGCTATAGATAGTAAATCTGCGAATATAGTTGTTATTCATGATGGTGTGCGGCCGTTTATATCTCCCGAACAGTTGACGGCATGTATAATCGGCGCAAAAGAGTATGGAGCCTGTATTCTTGGTATCCCTGCAGATAGTACTTTAAAGCAGGTTAATAATTCAGGCTATATTGATAAAACAATTGAAAGAGATGCGATATGGCTTGCGCAGACCCCGCAGTCTTTCCAGTACAGCCTGTTAATTAAAGCTCACGATAAGGCAAGGCAGGAAGATTTTTCAGGCACTGATGATGCTATGCTTGTGGAACTGCTCGGGGGGAATGTTAAAGTTATCAGAGGGAGCAAACACAATATTAAGATTACAACGAGGGAAGATTTAGAGCTTGCAAAGGCGATTTTAGAAACAGTGCCGGTTTTGTAATTGTTAACGGTTTACAGTTCATGGTTCACGGTTTTTAAAAGAATCCTGCAGAATAAAAAGGTCGCATTGTTAAGGTGCGGCCTTTTTTTGTTATTATCTGGTCGGGACGACTGGATTTGAACCAGCGACCCCAGCGTCCCGAACGCTGTGCTCTACCAGGCTGAGCCACGTCCCGACTTTTGACAGCTTTTTATTCCAATAATCTTTATATGTCAATTGATAATGATGAATTCGTAAAAAAACGAATTCATCAGGTGTTAGGTGTAAAGTGTTAGGTGTTAGGTTAAAGCGCCTTTTATTCAAAAGGATTGGTTACCATTATTGTTTCATCCCTTGCCGGGCCAAGCGATATTAAGTGTATAGGAGTTTCAATGAGCTCTTCAATACGATTGAGATAATTGCGTGCGTTTTGAGGCAAATCTTCTATTGCCCGAATGTCAGATATATTTTCCGACCATCCGGGAACGGTTTCATATATTGGTTTGCATTTTGAAAGAATGTTGAGACCGGCTGGAAAATCCTGAAGAATCTTTCCCTTATATTCATAACCTGTGCAAATCTTAAGCGATTCAAGGCCTCCCAGGACATCCAGCTTGGTTATAGCAATACCTGTGAGACCATTTAAACGGACTGCGTTTCGCAGTATTACTGTGTCCAGCCATCCGCAACGGCGTTTTCTGCCGGTTGTAGCGCCAAACTCAGCCCCCTTTTTTTGAATAGTATTTCCGGTTTTATCAGAAAGCTCTGCAGGGAAGGGGCCTTCTCCAACTCTTGTTGTATAGGCTTTAACAATGCCGATTACTCCGGTAATTTCTTTTGGGCCGATGCCGGCCCCGCCGCATGCATTGCCCGCAATAGTATTTGATGAAGTAACATAAGGGTATGTTCCGTGATCAATATCAAGATGGGTCCCCTGGGCACCCTCAAAGAGCACCTGCCTGCCTGATTTAATGGCGTTGTTGATTACGACTGAAATATTTGTAACATGTGGAGACAGCCTTTTTGCATATTCATTGTATTGGTTAATTATATCTTCTAAATCTAATGGGTTGGAGGATAGATATTCTTCAAGGTAAAAATTCTTTTCTTCTAATATGGAGTTTAGTTTTTCACGGAAAACTTCCGGATCAAGCAGTTCGACAAATCGTATTCCCCTGCGGGTTGCTTTATCTTCATAAGAAGGCCCGATTCCTCTGCCGGTAGTTCCTATCTTTTTATCACCCTTTAACCTTTCCCGGGCATGATCTATCTCTTTATGATAAGGCATAATAATATGGGCTCTTTCGCTTATTTTCAGGTTATCCGGCCCCACTTCAATGCCATTGCTTTTTAAATAATCGATCTCTTCTATCAAAACCGCCGGATCTACTACCATTCCGTTTCCCAGGAGGCAGATTTTATTTTGCAGTATGCCTGATGGTATAAGATGGCTGATAAACTGTTTTCCTTCCACAACCATTGTATGACCTGCATTGTTTCCTCCCTGGAACCGCACAACAAGATCGGCAAATTCTGCCAGAAGGTCCACAACCTTTCCTTTTCCTTCATCTCCCCATTGAGTGCCGACAATAACAATATTAGCCACGAGTTTCTCCTTTAAATTTATGATTTAAATGATCGAAATTTTATTCCTCTTTTCCTTGAAAAAAGCCTGAATCAAAGCCCTGCACTCATTTTTACGCACACCATTAATAATTTCAGGTCGGTGATTCAACCTTGTGTCTCGGGCAAAATTGTACAATGAACCGGCTGCGCCCCATTTTGGATCATTTGCGCCAAAAACCAGTCTTGACACCCTGGAGTGAATAATAGCGCCCATACACATAATACAAGGTTCAATTGTAACATATATAGTTGTATTCAACAACCTGTAATTCAGTAACTTTTGAGCTGCATTACGTAATGACAATATTTCTGCATGTGCTGTTGGATCGGCAAGTGTTATGGTTTGATTATATGCGGATGAAATAATATCGCCGGATTCCGCAACAATAACCGCTCCAATGGGAACTTCATTTTTTGCTTTAGCTTTTACAGCCTCATTTAACGCCGCTTTCATAAATTCAGCATGATTAATATTCATAGTAAATTTGTCTCATGTATTGGTGTAACTTGTTATTGACATACAGATTAGTATGGCTTAAAAATCAATCGAATTTTATAATATTTCATGTGCGCCCGTAGCTCAGCCCGGATAGAGCGCCGGACTACGAATCCGTAGGTCGCGTGTTCGAATCACGCCGGGCGCACCATTTTTTCCAAAAGGTTTACAGACCATTAAATTGTAAACCTTTTTTAACTACTTATGCCTATAACAGCTTTGAGCTGATTATTATTTTATTTAACGGGAAAACCATTATTAACGAGACATGACTTTAAATAGCGCTTTTTCCAAGTAGTCGACATCTTTTTCAAGATCATCAGCAGAAAGTATCTTTACATTTTTTATAAGCTCTTCGGCTTCTTTTTCAGATATATTGAGAATTTTTGAAATATAAAAGCCATCCAGTTCATCACCTTCAAGAAGCACGCCGCATCCACCCGTGGTTCCAAGGAATTCATCATTATCAAATATCGGTATAACGAATTTTGTAAAGCCCACATCGCATCTGTCGATAACGGTCTTTTTAGTGTCACGTGCTTTGAGGGACATATCCTGTTGAGCGGATGCGCAAACCACGCGGCTGTTTTCATTACCCTTTATTAAGGGACAGGCTTTATTGGCCCAACCAACCGGCGGTTGAACAACAACATTATCTGTGTCAAGCACGCCGAAGTTGACTCCTAACTTTTCATAAATCTCTTTTGCCATCTGCTGCCATGTTTCTATCGGCGCAATATCTGTAAGTTTCATATCGACGCTCCTCCAATTAGTTAATAGTGCGTTTTTATTAACAGGTTTCCCAAATCTCCAATTTCAAGTTTCAAGCCGTGAACGGCTACTATTTACGCAGTTGATACTTTTTTACAGCAATGTTATGGTCTGCGATGTTTGTCGAAAACTTGTGAGTCCTGTCCCGTTTTGAGACAAAATATAAAAAGTTCGTGTCTTCAGGAAAAAGAGCGGCTTCTATTGCTTTGAGCCCTGGGTTTGCGATTGGGCCCGGTGGAAGTCCTCTGATTTGATATGTATTATAGGGTGTCTGCTCAGAGAGATGTTTTCGGGTTATATTGCCGTCAAAGTTTTTTATGCAATAGATGACTGTTGGATCGCTTTCAAGACGCATCCTTTTTCTTAAACGATTGTGAAAAACCGAGGAGATAATCGGACGCTCGAAAGAGGCGCCTGTTTCTTTTTCGATAATGGATGCCAGGGTCACTACCTGATGAATCGTTAGATTGAGTTTTTTTGCCTGTTTGTTGAATTCAGGAGTAAATATTGATCGAAACCGCTTAACCATTGTGGTAATTATTTTTTTGGATGTTATGTTTTTGGGGAAATAATAGGTGTCCGGAAAAAGATATCCCTCAAGGGTTTCGGCATCAATACCCAGTTCGTGAACAAATGATGAATCGGTTGCAGCGCTTAAAAAATTTGTTTCGGTTGCGAATTTTGCTCTGGCGACAATTGATGCTATTTGGCGCATATTGTAACCTTCCGGTACAGTCATCTTATAGAGACGAACCTTTCCGCTCGCCAATGTCTCAAGAATTTTAATAGGGGGCATTGATGAAGAAAGGAGATATTCACCCGCTTTTATTTTTTTGTCATACCTTTTAATACGGGCAAGCATCTCGAATTTAATCGGATTTTTAATGACTCCGGCATTCTTCAGGCCATTCAAGGTAGCTGTAAATCTCTGTCCTGGTTTTATCATAACAATGCTATCTGTTTTATTTGAATTTGCGGGCATTTCAGCATATTGCAAAAGGTCAAGAAGGAGGCATGAAATGACGCAAAAAAATACAAACAGAGATATTGAAATGATTAATACTAATTTTTTCAAAATAAAATAATTTCCATTTTGAATATCGAACCGCAGAATTTCGAAGGTATCATTTCGATCACGCCTATGGCCTGATTCAATATTCTGCGGTTTGAAAAATAAAAAGTGTAAGCTATTTTTAGCCAACGGTCGTGAATTACATTCTATGCCAAACATCGTTGAGTTGTCAAAGGTGTATTGGACGAAATAGATAAAATCCAATACGGTTTTTTTATTGTAGAAAATTATGTTTTCTTTATTTGATTTTAAAATAATTTAAATAGCGGAGCGACATCATTATTCGACGTTCGATGTTCAACGTTCGATGTTGGACGTTCATCTTTTATTTTGTTCTTCTAATGAGTATATCGTCTGAATATAATGGTTTTGAGCAGGGGCCCATACGGCCTCCAAGCGAAGCGTACAGCCTTTTGATACGTGTTACAAGGAACTGTCCCTGGAATCGCTGCGCTTTTTGCCCTGTATACAAGGCAGCCAGTTTTTCTATGCGCAAGGTAGAACATATTAAAAGGGATATTGATGCTGTTTGGGGATATGTTGATATTTTGCGACAGATGGCTGACGAATCGGGGAGGGTAAGCCATGTCGAAGCCGGTAAAATAGCCGAAAGTATTAATCCTGTTGATATGCAGGCATTAAGTGCGGCTTTTAACTGGTTTAAAGGCGGCATGAATTCAATTTTTATACAGGATGCAAACAGCCTGATTATAAAACCTTATGATCTGGTGGAAATACTTACACACCTGAAAAAGCGTTTTTACTGGGTTGAAAGGATAACATCTTATGCAAGATCGCACACTATTGCGCGGAAAAAAGACCAGGATTTAAAAGCGATAAGAGATGCCGGCCTAAACAGGATCCATATCGGCCTTGAATCCGGCTCCGATCATGTTCTAAAAATGGTCAGAAAAGGCGTTACAAAGGAAATTCATATCAAAGCAGGGCTCAAGGTAAAAAAAGCGGGAATGGAGCTTTCAGAATATATAATGCCGGGTCTTGGAGGAAGAAAATATTCAAATATCCATGCGCTGGAAACCGCAGATGCTTTAAACCGGATAAATCCTGATTTCATACGGATGAGAACCCTTGCTATTCCGAATAATATTCCCCTTTATCAGGATTATGCTTCCGGTCGATTTGAAAAATGCACAGACCTTATGACGGCAAAAGAGATTCTGATGCTTATGGAAAGGCTGGAAGGGATTACAAGCATTATCAAGAGTGATCATATCCTGAATCTTTTTGAGGAAGTAGAAGGAGTTTTGCCGGATGACAAGGAGCATATGCTGACAGTAATACGAAATTTTCTTTCAATGAACCCGAAAAGCCAATGTCTGTATCAGGTTGGCAGAAGGCTTGGAATTTTCCACAGCCTTGGCGATATGGATAGTCCCCGCAGGATGGCAAAGGTTGAAAAGATTTGCAATGAGCTTGGAGTTACGCAGGAAAATGTGGATGAGACAATTGATGAGCTGATGAAGAGATTTATTTGAAAAGAAATGCTGGAATGGGATGATTGGATGAACAAAATGTTTACACAATCTGCGGAAATCGGCGTAATCTGTGGATGGGATTGAGGAATTGATGGATACCGCCAAAAATATTGAAAATGCAGGGTTATATTTACATATCCCTTTTTGTATAAAGAAATGCTCTTATTGCGATTTTTATTCGATAACCGATCTGTCGCTTAAAGAGGCATTTCTTAAGGCTTTGATTTCTGAGATGCATATGGTTTCCGGCGGCTCTTTATTGTTTGACACCCTGTATATTGGAGGAGGCACACCATCTGTCTTTGATGAGGTATGTATCGGCAGGATAATTGAAACAGCATACAGCTTATTTAATATTCTTCCTGATTCTGAAGTAACCATAGAAACAAACCCCGGCACTGTGAGCCGCAAGAGACTGGCAGGCTATAGGGGCGCGGGCGTAAACCGCGTAAATGTCGGAGTTCAGTCGTTGCAGGACGTAAATCTTGATTTTTTAGGGAGGATTCATTCAGGCAAAGAAGGGGAGCTTGCGATCAGATGGGCGCGTCAGTCTGGATTTGATAATATCGGCCTTGATCTTATTTACGGCATTCCTGGTCAGACAATAAAATCCTGGCTCTTGGATCTTAAGCGGGCTGTTGAATTAGAGCCGGAACATATTTCCTGTTACATGCTTACGTATGAATCCGGCACTCCAATGGACAGGGACAGGAAAAAAGGCATATTCTGGCCGGCGCCTGATAGTCATGTTTGCGATATGTTTGAAACAACCATAGATCTTTTAAATTCCAGCGGGTATGCGCAGTATGAGATATCAAATTTTGCGCGTTCAGGATCTGATGGATTAAAGAGCTTTAAGTCCAGACACAATCAGAAATACTGGTCGTTTGTTCCCTACATCGGGCTTGGACCTTCGGCTCATTCATTTGTCGAGTCTGAGCGCTGCTGGAACTGCCGCAGTGTGAATAAGTATATTAAAGAATTAAATGCCGGCCGGCTGCCGCTAACAGGAAAAGAACTGTTAAATAAAGAACAGCGAATAATGGAAGCGATTTACGTTGGGCTAAGGAGGACAGATGGAATAGATGTGGATATTTTTAATGAAAAGTTTGATGTAAGCTTTAAAAAAATATTTGCCGAAACAATAGCGCGTCTTGAAGAAGACGGGTTAATCAAGCTAACTGAAAACCGATGCTCACTTACACGCAAGGGAATGCTGTTTGCGGACAGCATTACTTCTATGCTGATATGAGACCTTTGCAAAACGCCCCCTTTTGCCCAAATAGCGCTGACGGTTAGCGCTGATGCTTCCTTATGGGACATCCTATAATCCTTCTGTCAAGCACAAAGTATGCGTTTTCAATAAACTAATTAAATCAATAAGATAGAAGAGCGGCTGATTTCTGGACGTACTTCTCCTTACGGTTTGTTAAAAAAATTTTCGGCGAATCTCCCACTATCGCGAACCACGCATCTGATCGTTACGATTATCCAGCATGCAGCAACTAAATGCTGCCGCTAATCATCCCTTATCCAGATTTCAAAGTTCAGTGAGAGGCCCAGTATTGTCCCTCCAGAGGTCTTTTTGCCCCGACGTCCATGATCGGGCTCTCTCGCCGAAGGTGTAAAATCGTCTATTCTATACCCCAGCGTTGCATAAAAATTTGACATTTTACTACCCTTGGATCACGCTGCTTTTTGCAACACATCGAGAAATTGCAGAATATCTCGGCGTACAGCCTGATTGGCACTCATTTCGTATCATTGGAATTTTATGGAATTTTGCCGTAATTTGTGCTATACTGGATTTCACTTGCGGTGGCCTCCTGGATTAGGGTGATTGTTTGAAAGACAATCTCTTTATACCCCTATTCAATAGGTCTCCGCAAGCTTTTTACTTCTCTTTCTTATACATTTTTATGCAACTACAGGGTAAATACACAAAGCCGCGCTTGATTAGCGGTATTTTCCAGCTCCAACCCAATATACGGATGTATTGATATGTAATGATCGTGTTCTGCCCCTTTTCCGAGTGACACCCTAACTGGATGTTTTGCCTCTGGCAGACAAGCCGACTCGCTTTGATTGCGCCGCAATAAGGATACCGAAAAATATATTCTGAAGCTGCCGAATGCGGCATGCTGATTGTTAAAGCTCCTTTTTGAGTGTTCAGTTAGTTTCTATAGATGTTTGGTGCATACGCGTTAAGCTCTGACTTTTACGACAGAAGATAAAACCCGGAACAAAGGAGTCGTTTGTCAAGAAATCTGATTCGAAGACGGAAGTATTATTCATCACTTTTAGTTTTCCGATATAGTATGAGTAGTTTTCCCCTTGACAACCGAAGGCCATATAGATGTTAGCTACTAATGGAGTGACTTATACCAAACATTCATACTCTCTATTCTTCCAGAAATATTTGTATTATTTTTTAACCTACCGCCAAATTGGTATCCTGCTTTGCTAAACGTAACATTCATTCCAGGCGACATTGCTCGAGCAATTGTATATGCAGTTTTGATATTTTTCTTCTTCATTTCATTCTCCATTCGAGCAAGAAGCTGTTGGCCAAAATTATTTCCTCGCCATTCTGGTAGTGTTGCAAAATCTGTCATTTCCACATTAGCGGCTTCTTTGTCTACTTCCGCCGATGAAACAGCTACCAATCCGCCCTCTGTTTCAATACCAAAATAATCAATATGACTTTGCATGGTTTTTAAAAGATAGTCAGGATCGTGGATCGGAAATGGATAGGAAAGGAAAATCTCTTGGTATATTTTTGCCATAACAGCTACATCTGTTTTATTACACTTGCGTAAAACAAACCGATCCGCCAAAGGCTGTACTTTATCTGTTGATCTTTTTCCAAAAGCAATCTTTAAAATATTTTCCATTTTTTCAATATCGGGTTCCTTGGTACGTTCGGCGTTTAAATAATACCCAATAAATACAGCGGCTTGCTTTCCTGAAAAAAAAGCCGTGATTCTGGCTTCTTCTAAAAAACCGGCATTGAAAAAAGAGAACTTTGCAACATTCTTTGGAACTTTTGCAAAGATCTTTGAGTATCCATTTGTTTTAGCCAATTCAATAAGTTCATAAGGTAGCCCTGCTGACGGAAATGATGTTGTTTTCATCAGGTAAATACGGTCGTTATAGTGCCCATGTTGAATAATACTCCCCTTATAACTTTCGATTTTATCTTGAGTCAACATCAGTCACGCCTTTCTATTCGTTCATTTTCTGCAGGAACAAGTGCTATAGTATCATCGTAATCTGCTAACAGTTTTTCGATTCCAACTGCCCGATATTCAGGTGCATCTTCCAAGGGAAGTAACAAGTTACATTGATCGCAGTTTCTATCACAAAAAGTTGGTTCATAAGAATCAGGTTCTTTATAGGTTGTTATGACTCCTTCATAATTTCTCAAAACTACTTTATTGGTAGACCATGAAATAAGGTAATTTGGCATAACAGGGATCTTGCCACCGCCTCCAGGCGCATCAATCACATAGGTTGGCACACAAAATCCGGTTGTATGTCCAATCAAGCTTTCTATAATTTCAATTCCTTTGCCAACAGGGGTTCTGAAATGAGCTAATCCTTCAGAAAGATCACACTGATACAAATAGTAAGGTCTAATCCTGTTTGCAACGAGTTTGTGGACAAGAGATCGCATGATTCTTGGACAATCGTTTACGCCAGAAAGCAGAACCGATTGATTGCCAAGAGGAATCCCAGCATCCGCAAGTTTAGCAATAGCTTCTCTGGAAGATGAAGTTATTTCCCGAGGGTGATTAAAATGCGTATTAATCCATAAGGGATGATGTTTTCTCAACATTGCCACAAGTTCATCAGTTATTCGGTAAGGCAAAACAACAGGTGTCCTAGTTCCAATACGAATTATTTCAACATGCTCTATCTTTTGAAGTTCTGTTAATATCCAATCCAAATAATCAGTTGATAGCAAAAATGGATCTCCTCCACTCAACAAAACGTCTCGAACTTTGGGGGTGTTGCGAATATACTCAATTCCAACTTGTATCTCTTTTTTAGTTGGGATATTGTCTATATCCCCCACCCGCCTTTTTCTGGTGCAGTGACGACAATACATTGCACACACATTACTTACCAAAAACAAAACACGATCAGGATACCTATGCGTAATTCCTGGCACAGGACTGTCTTTGTCCTCATGTAATGGGTCTACCATATCCGAACGTGAAGAATATAGTTCGTGAATAAATGGAACAGATTGTCTAAAAATAGGATCATTTTCTAAATTATCCGTATCAATAAGGGATAAATAATACGGCGTAATAGACATCGGGAATTTTTCAATTGTTTTTTGTAATTCTACTTTCTTCTCTTTATGTAAATTTACATCAAGAACTTTCTCCAAAGCATCTATTGTTTTTATACGATGACTTGTCTGCCATTTCCACTCCTTCCAAGTTGATTTGGAAACATCCGAATCAATCTTTTCTGCAATATCTTGTTGGTTTTCTGTAAAAATCATTTTTACTCCTTTTCCTATGGTTCGATTTAGCTGACTTGCGCCAAAAGCTACTACGAAGGTTGAGTTGATTTATCGCCGTTGTTTTTAGTGTCCGCCTCCGGCGACTTGTTGAACGAAGGTGCTATTGCGGCGGGGAAAAATCCGAAAATAGTATATAACTCTTACATATTGTAATTCCCCTCAAGGTCATTGCCGATTCTTGAAACAAAGCAAACCGGCATCCCAAGATTTTTTAAATGAAAGGCAAAATCGAAAGGCGCGCCGCCTAAGCGTTTGTATTCAGGAAATATATCGTAAAGTATTTCGCCTATGGCAAGTATCACACTTTTTCTCCGATATTCAGAGAATCACTAACCTACCCTTCTACAGGGCAATCCACTGTCCGACAGTTTCGACTGCCTTCCCTGTCCCGAAATTTTCGGCAAAGATTCTGAAATAGAAAAGCTCCTCCTTGCTTCGCACAACAGGATGTTTTTCTTGGGCAGCGCTGAACTCGTCATCCGTGATGAGTTCTTCAAAGAGAGTGGAAAGCACATCCGCCGCCCCAGACCCCTGTGAAAACTCCTGTTTCAGCCGCCAAACGATTTCTTTTGGCAAAACATCTTCAAATGCCTTTCTGAAAATCCACTTTTCGATCTTCTGTTTTCCATCAGGCCTTAGTTTATACTCAGGCGGAATAGACATAGAATAATTCAGCAGTTCACCGGATATAAGCGGAGTAATCACACGAATGGAATTGCACAGGTTCATCCTGTCCAGCCGTAGAGAAGCGTTGTTGTGCAGAAAGCCGATACATTCCATCTGGCGTGCAAAGAGCTCTTGCGCAGAAAAATTTTTAAAATACCGGTATCCGCAAAAGATTTCATCGCCGCCTTCACCGGATAGCAGAACCTCGATGTCTTTTTTTCCTGCATACCTGGAAATAAGATAATTTGGCACAGAGCTTCTGACCAGCGAAGGATCAAACGACTCAAGATAATAAATCACTTCAGGCAGGACATCCATCATCTGTTCAAGATCAACGATCAGTTCATGATGGTCCGAACCAATGAAATCGGCCATTACTCTGGCACATTTTATGTCTTCGCTTTCTCCCACACCAAGAGCAAAGGTTTTAATACGAGCATTTTTACCGAATTTTTTGCGGTATGCCCTGCCGGCAATGGCCGTAACGACGCTGCTGTCGATTCCGCCTGAAAGAAGACTCCCTGTTTCTACGCTGAAATCGATACGGTTGCGGAAACTTCGATTAATAATGTCTCTGATCGCTGTGGTTATTTCGTCAATATTCGTACGCACAGGCACAGGCGACGCGTCGGGCAATTTTGCAAAACAGGTGATTCGTCCTGTCTGATCCATGTAGTGCCCGGGAGGAAACTCATAAACTTCATCGGTGAATCCAATGATACTTTTAAGTTCGGAACCAAGATAAAGTATGTTATCTTTTTTTCCGTAAAAAAGCGTTTTGATTCCCAGCAGGTCCCTCGCAGCAAAGAACTTTTTGCCGTCAGAAATCACGAATGCAAAAATAGCGTCGTCCAGACAATCGAACATCTTTATCCCGTGTTCTCTATACAGGCGTAAAAAAAGGCGATCTTCTCTAAACGTGCCGTTTGGAACGCCGCAGGCTTTGGCATACTTTTCCCAGTTTCCCATCTGGCCGTCGTAGCATATCCTCAACTCCGGAAAATCCTGGTCAAAGGCCGGAACCATGTAATTCCATGTTTCCGACATATTTTCTTTTTCCAAAGCAATATCAGCGCGAAGGTATTTCTGGGCCATCATGATACGGCTGTATTCAAACTTCCCGAAGATATGCGGACCGCGATAATCGATCCGTTTGATCATATCTTCCAGTTCCGAACAGTCGTTGTTATTAAAAGTTACCGCAAAGCCACTCATTAAAATTTCCTTTTTCCCGATATATGTTCCCGCTTATGTTTGTGTGACACATCCAGGCTAGGCGCCTATTTGCGAATCTCAAAAACTCCGACCAGCCCGTGTCCGACACCGGTTCCCGGCTGAAGATCAATTTCAAGCTTGCGAAGGGAATAACCAAGATGCGGCTCAATTACATTGGCCCTGACATCTCCCCACGGCACCCAGCCGACCCCCTCAACAACTCTTTGCATGGTTTCCATGGCCTCCTTGAGCGGTTCCGGATAAAAGGGAAGAATTTCAGGGATAGCGCCAAAAGCGCATTTTTCTACGTCATAGTTGCCAAGCAGGGATATAGTATGATTCACCAGGGTATTCCAGGACATAAAGAGCATTTCAAAAAAATTGTTCAGATGATCAAATCCGGACTTGGGAATGTAATCCACCAGAAGGCTTTCAAGATCGGTGCGTACATATCCTTCAAAAAGCGAATTAACCGGAAATCTCAACCTGGGGCAGTTGACATTGTAGTCACCTGTATCCATATGTCTGCCGATAAATATTGACCGGTCAAAAAGGGTAACAGGTTTAATTTGAACGCCTGACTCCTTTGCCGCCTGCTTGATAATTTTCATGATTTCATTTTTTGTAAGCAGCCGCAGCGGAAAGGAAGCGATATCAACATGATCCTGTTTTGCCTCGGGGTAAATATAGGATATGCGGTAATTCATGAAATATTCTTCATCAACAGGGTTGTCCCAAAGATCTTGCCATTCGTAGGAATAACGACCCAGCCAGTCTCCCACGAAGATTGCCTGGTCCGAACTGTGCCGGCAGATATCAGCGATAAGCCTGACGCATTGCTGGTCGTGAAAATGTGACAGCGTGCCGTAGGACGTAAAATAGAGATCAAAAGGGTCCTGGGCATTTATTTTGCTGGTAAAACCGTTTGAAAGATCCTCGCGCAAAAAACTGAACTTGGGATTGTTCCCGTAGCATTCGTTTGCCTGGCGCAACAGATCTTCGTTGATATCCACACCCACATAGGCATTCAGCATGTCAGGAATAATCGCCGCTGTTGTGTAATCGTATATGCCCGGATTTTTTGTATTGACGCCCATGATAAGATCGTAGCCGTCTCCGCTGCCGCAGCCCATGTCCAGGACGCGGATACGTTTCAAAAGTTTGGATTTTCGTTGAACCAGCTTGTTTAACGCGGGGCGTAAAAACGTACTGGTCAACTGGTCTTCCCAGAACCGGCGAACATTGTCATACTTTCTCAGAAGACCTGAGGTCTTGTCGTATTTTCCAGAGGTCGCCGCTTGTGTATAAGCTGTCTCTTCCGCCATTATTCTCTCCATTATATATTCATTTTTCGTAATACATCAACCGCATGAAAAGCATCCCTGCAGTAAGCATCAGCGCCGATCTGCTCGGCAAATTTATCAGATGTCGGCGCCCCGCCGATGAGCACACGCACCTTGTCGCGAATACCTACATTTTGAAGCGACTTTACCACTTTTTCCATCTCGCGCATGGTGGTTGTCAGAAGCGCGGAAAGGCCCACAAACTGTGCGTTGTTTTTCCTGGTTTCTTCCACGATACGATCAGCCGGCACATCATTGCCCAGATCGATCACCTCAAAACCGGCTCCTTTAAGCATGATACCGACAATGTTTTTGCCGATGTCGTGCAGGTCTCCTGCAACAGTAGCGAGGATAAACCTGCCTTTGGTTTCTATGCCTGCTTTGGCCAGACGGGGACCTAAAATATCCATTGCCGCGCCAACACATTCGGCGGATGCGAGCATGTCAGGAATAAGGTATATGCCTTTATCGTACTTTTCTCCCACATCTTCCATGGAACCGGTGAGACATTCCACCACCAGTTTTTTTGCGTCAATATTTTGCTCAACCGCCTGTTCCATCAATTCTGTCACTGCGGGTTCTCCTTCGAGGCCTTCATCAAACCCTTCGTCTTCTGCTACAACGCGGCCCTGAATTACATTATATGCTATTTTTTCAATTAACTCCTGTTCATTCACGTCCGATTTCTCCTTTTATTTTGATTCAACATTTTTTAAATGCTCTGCTCATGTCGTAAACGGGGCAGCAGACCGGGAATTTCATCATACACCTTGTCAAGAACATCTACCGATAGATGAGGCGCAGGCCGCGATTCGATTTCGGCAAGTCTATTCACAGCCTGTTCGATGACACGGTCTGACATGCCTCTGGACTCGAACCGATATGGCTTAGAGACATCTCCGGCATGGATAGCCTTGCGCGCGTGTCTGGCAAACAGACGGTGGCTTGAAGCCATGACCCTGGCGATCATCTTACCCGCGTCATCCACATCTGTTTGGCTCACTTTGGGCATACGCAGGCAATGTTTGATCTTGCCAATCTGTTCGTCATCAAGCACAGCCTGGACAGGGCAAAACGAATTTGTCCGGTCCAGCAATCCAAAAGCATAGTGAATGTACTGAGCGCCGCTCATGGCTACGTAAAGGTGTGTAAACAGTTTTTCAAACAGCGCCTGCATGCCGGGAACTTTGGCATCGCCAACCCCGGCTGTGCTATAGCATGGCACCTTGTAAAAACGGGCCATTTGGGCGCAGTCAATATTATACTGATTAAACTCGGGACATCCGTAAAAATCGTGCAGATCATCCATACGTGCCCTTACAGGCACACTGCCGTATAAAACCGGCGCTCCTTCCCGGATAAGCTGGGTAAAAGTAATACCTGCCAAAATTTCCGCATTAATCTGGGCTACCATGCCCGCCTCCTGGACCGGAGCGGAGGAACCACCCTGGGGAGAGGAAGAAATAACCAGAGGAAGACCGGCTTCTACTATGGCAAAAACCTTATCGGCAGTATCCTTCACGAATTGCAGCGGACTTTTAAACACACAGGCAATAAAGGAAATGATGGGATTTTTCCGCAGAGCTTTTTTGCCGCCTGCGATGATTTTCGCCATACGCACCACATCGTCGAGCCTGTCCAGCCGGGTTAGCCCGGCCTGTACATGCTTAGTAATGTTGTTTAAACTCGTAAAGAACTTGTTGACGTCGTGATTATCTTCGGTTACATCCGGGTCCTGAATATTGACAGGACGGATAAAAAAATCGAGATTTTCAAGATTTTCGCAGAGTTGCGCAGCGCGACCCAACAGTTCCGTGTTACCCCGCAGCTCAGTGAAGCGGGGAGCCTGGATGACAACATCCTGCCTGCCTGTGCTGACAAATTGTTCCATTGCTGTTTCGATCCAGGTATTGGTTTCTGAACCGGTGCCAAAATAAATACGCGGAATTTGAGAATCCAGCAAAAGCCGGTTTTTAGGATTTCTGGCGCCTAAAAAAAAGCGTGACGGCGCTTTTTCAACCGCTTCTTCCACCAGGCCGGCAGGTAATTGTACCCGCCAAAGCGTCTTGCCCTGTTCGATTTCTTCCCATACTTTTGCGCCGTGGTCGCCAAACAGCTTGGCAGCCCGTTCGTTGTAGCACCAGATACCAGGGTCATTCAAAATACTCAGCGATGCCTTGTGCAACCGTAGTATCTGCTCCTGACTCAGACGTTCATAGGGTTTAACAATGGTTCCTTCACGAAACAGCTCACTCACATTTTTCTCCTTTTTAATTTAATTTTTCCTGCGAAATTTCCGGCTGTATTTGCGGAAATGCCTGTCTTTTCCGACAAGCGCCTCGCCTGTTCGAATCGCCTGCATCAGGGTTTCGTTTAACGGATCCATAATGGCTGCATCAAGTCCGGCATATATGGCCATTTGCAAAAATGCCGTATTGAGTATGGCTCGTGCAGGCATTCCAAAGGATATATTAGAAAGTCCAATAACGGTTCTGGCCTCTGGAAATTCTTTTTTTATCATCACCAATGTGTTTAAAGTCAGCAGACCCTGCATCGGACCGGCGCTTACCGGCAAAACCAGGGGATCAAAAAACACATTTTCCATGGGCACATCGCATTTTGCGCACCAATCAGCTGTTTTTCTGCATGCCGTCAGTCGTCCTTCAGGTGTTTTTGGGATGCCGGATTCGTCCATGGCCAAGGCCACCAGTTGAGCATTGTATCTGTTGGCCAGGGGCACAATACGTTCCAGATGTTTTTTTTCTGCTTTGGTTGAATTGATCATGGCCGGTTTGCTTTCACGGGCTTCGAGACCTGCCTCGATCACAGCCGCATCCGCGCTGTCAAGGCAAAGCGGAATGTCAATCTTGTCGCCTATGGTTTTTACCGCCCATCGCATGTCATCAGCTTCGTCATCACTGGTTCCTTTGCCAGTGCCGATATTCACGTCAAGATAAGTTGCGCCGGCTTTTGCCAGTTTTTGGGCCAGTTCTATAAGCTTATCTTCCCTGTGATTTTCGACAATCCGTTTTATGTCGGATCGGGTTGCATTAATCTGCTCTCCAATAATAATCATAAGTTGTTTTGCTCCTAAGGCGCTTTTAACGGTTGGACGTTATTCCATTAAGAATGCGTGAATTCCAGGGATTTCTTCTTTGATACGACGTCGAATATCTTCACTGATCAAAGATTTTGGCGGTTGCTTTAAAATCTGCAAAACTCTCTCCTTAGCTCGGGCCCGGGTATCTTTGGCTCCCATGGCCTTCCATGTGTCCCTGTTCTCCCTGTTGCTTAACTGAGGCATGTATTGCTCGCCACGCATGTGCCGCCGCGTGTGTCGCGAAGAAACAAAATGCCCGCCAGGGCCGACCTTTTTAATAGCATCAAAAGCCAGTGTGCTTTCATCTACACGAATCCCCTCAACGGCACGCATGACCATACCGATAATCTCATTGTCGATCACAAGTTTATCAAAAGAGGCTGTCATGCAGAACTCCAGGAATCCGGCAGCGTCGTGGATAAAGTTGCCGCCGGCCAGCGCCACGAGAAGACTGGTAATGGCGGATTCATAACCTGTCTGCGCATCGTTTACCTTGGCATCGGACATGCCTGCCGTGGCATAAATGGGAAGTTTGTAAAACTGTGCCATCTGTGAGGCAGCCGCGTTTATCAGACCCATTTCAACCGCGCCGGATAGATACTTCATGTCTCTAAGATCAGTTGAGGATGCAACACAGCCAAAAATGACCGGCGTGCCCGGGTTTGTCAACTGGGCCAGCATGACGCCGCAAAGCGTGTCCACACACTCTACAACCAGTGTCCCGGCCAGGCTGACGGGCGAGGTAGCGCCGCATAACGGTTCCGCAGGCACAACCAGCGGGATGCCGTTTCCGGCAACCTCCATGGCCAGTTTTCCATAGTCTTCGTCCAGCTTAAAAGGACTGATTACGCAGGCGACCATTGATATAAATGGCCGTTTTCGAAGTTTTTCCCGCGATCCTGCAATCATTTCCGCCATCCTGATCACATTGCGAACCCCGTCCACAGTATAGACACCGCCCATGATGTGTTTTTTTGTGCGATTTAAGGCAGCGCCAAAACGATTTACGTCTATGTTGGCGTAATCAACGTCGTGAGGAAAAACATTAAGCATGTAAAAATGAATGTTTTCAAGGTTGCTTACAACCCTGGCCATGTTCATGATGTCCTTAAGTTCGGACCGACGTGAATCATTACTGCCAGGATCCTGCACATTGAGAGCTGTGCCGCCGGTTCCGAGATAAACCCTGGTTCCTCCGATATCGCAATCCAGGGACTCGTCAGGCTCGCGGCCGCAGAGGTTGACGGAAGACGGCGCCTTTTTCACAAGCTCCATTACCATGTCCGGCGAAAATTTTACAATTTTACTGTCCGAGTCTGCGTTTGCGCCAGCCTTTTTGAACATCTCAAAGGCTTGTTTATGATTAACCTGGATGCCGACTTCGGCAAATACTTTGAGCACTGTTTTGTGAATCTTTTGAATACCTTCTTTATTCAAAGGCTTGTACAAGCCTCCGGAAAGTCCTCTACGCATTCTTTCGATCTCCTGTCTTCCGTTGTTTTATTTATTTTAATAGTATAGGATTTTTCATTTTTTGCCTAATAAATTCGGTATGATAAGATAGATGGATTGCTGGCCGAAAAGTGCCTAAAGTATATTAAAGTGCCTAAAATGCCTAAAGTTAAGGAATTCTGCCATTTGATATAGGTTTCTTAAGTCATTAATATACAATTGGGACAGACTCTTGTGGTATTGTGTTATCAATTAGCACGCCGAAGGCGTACCATAACTTTAGGCACTTTAATATACTTTAGCTCACTTTAGGCACTTTAATATACTTTAGCTCACTTTAGGCACTTATGTTCGCACCGAAGGTGCGCTAATTTAAAAAAGGCAGGGCAATTACTTTCTCCTTGCGATACAATCGGTTTTCGAACAGTTAATGCAAGGATTATAATCGGCAATTGTTTGGTTGCCGTTCTTTGGTACGATCCCGAAAACGCCTGAAACGGACTTGCGGGGTGTCATAAGGCAGGAATCGCTGAGTGTTACGCCAAGACTTTTGGAATCTTTGAACTGATTGAAAACAGCGGACTGTTCACGGAGAGACCAGTCACAATATCCCGGACTGAACCGCAGCGTTACGGCTTGGCTTCTGGCCTGGTAATGACGTTCCATGCGAAGATGAAATTGATTGGTAACGTCTTCCACAACAAGAGACCCCATGGTATCGAGAACGTATGCATCTGCGTATCGATTCTTTTCCATACACTTGCTTACTGTTCGCTCTAAACCAGAGCCGATAGTTGCGATAAAAAAACATACTTTTTTTGCCGTACGGAAAGTTCGGGAAAGCTTCGGACTTTTCAGCCATGTTTGATCCTGTAAGAGGACTCCACCTTTTTTTACCGAGGCGAGAGGCTTTACATTGAAGTTTATTTGCGGCGCTACCAGCTCTTCCAGACGATCTGAAAACCGGTCAATTTTTTGCTGAACAGCAGGCGATACATTCTTATTGCCGGATGACCCCAAAAACCGCAAAAGTCTTTCATTGTCCACCTCAATTTGAAAATTGTTAATAACCATAGGCCTATTTCCTAAATCTTCATATTGTTCAGTCGCAATTTACACTTTGATACTGAAATATAAATTTTCCAGTACATCAAATTTTATTAATTATTCTATATAACGTGTACTATATAAAATAACAAGGAAAAAACAAAAATATTGGAATAATAATTTAATATGCGCTATTGATAAGCTTGTAAAAAGTTAAATTTATCCGGCATTTGGCGCTGACAAGTCCCGTCTTTGATTAAACTTTATGGAGTTATACCAGCGTGTTATATTGTTGCATTTCTGGGCGCTAATTATTGAACCCTTACAGAGTAAATGGTATTCCCCACTTTTTGCTAAAATTGGGTTTGTATTGTAAAATATATAATAGTATGGAATAGAAGGATGAATTTTGCATAAAATAGTACGTGTTATATAAAATATCTTAAGGCATAATAGGATAGGATATCAAATAAATATTGCATTTATCGTGGGAATTAAAGTAATAAGCTGACAGCTTTTTTGCTATAAAACTGCTGCATTTCCATCATACGACTTTAACCGATTTTGAGAAAAAAATGAAACAGGAACAGACAATACCACAGGTAGAAAAAATAACAACAGAGTTGCGATGCAGTGAATTGCTCTTGTCTCTGAGAAAGATTATTCGGGCAATAAGTCTTCACTCTAAAGATCTGAACCGGAAATATGGGATAACCGGGCCCCAGTTGATAGTTTTGCAGGAAATTTCAAACCACGGCCAAATTTCGGTTACAGCTTTGGCCAAATCGATCAGCCTGAGCCAAGCTACTGCAACTGACATTATAAACCGACTGGAAAAAAGAGAGCTTTTAACAAAAATACGCAGTGATCAAGATAAGCGGCGGATAATAATACAGCTCTCTGAGAAATGCCTTCAAATTCTTGAGCAAGCCCCGCCTCCTTTGCAGGAAACATTTATAAAGCGGTTTTCAAACTTGGAGGAGTGGGAACAATTAATGATTTTAAGCGCCATGAAACGAGTTGTCCACATGATGGCGGCAGAAAAAATAGATGCCTCGCCTATACTTGCGGAAGGCTCAATAACCGGCTTCAATAATACTACTTTGTAAAAGGTGGTTACTCAAATTTCGCACCCTCTTTATCCTGATCTCCTCATGGAAATACCGTACAGGTCAGTTGCTGATCATACCGAAGCAAAAATGATCAAGACGATTGCAAATTATGATTGTTTGCTGATTGATGAGCTGTGATATATAGAAGTTGAGCCTGCTCAGGTGGGCCTGTTTTTACTTTTATGCAGAAACGGCACAAAAAGAAAACTGAGGAAAACGTATGACAAAAACGGAATTGATTGAGCAAATGGCAAAAGATGCGGGAACTTCAAAGGCTACAGCAGGAGCATCGCTGGACTCTTTTATGGCCAATGTCACAAAGGCTCTCAAGGGAAAAGATGGAAAGGTAACGCTGGTTGGATTTGGTACTTTTGCAAAAGTGCGCAGGAAAGCTCGTAAAGGGCGCAATCCCCAAACAGGCGAGCCGATTAAAATTAAAGCAAGGAATGCCGTGACATTTAAGGCGGGAAAGAAACTTAAAGAGGCTGTCTAAATAATATAAAGGGCGGTTTGTTTGACATTTTAATGCCACATGGATCGCCCTATTCTTTTTGATGCCCTCTAATGAACTACCGATAACCAACCGCCTCATCGAAGAACCAGCGTCCTTACAAGAAAAATAGTTACAACCCAAGCAAAAGGATTACAAACCAGCTTGTTGCAAGAAATATCATTACAGTATGCGAATTCATGACTTTTTCAGCGGGTTCTTCTTCTTTTGCTACTCGATACTCACCTTCCCGCATGTCTGACGATCTCTCCCAGGTTTTATTAAAATTTCATCCTTCTCAAATATTCCTTCGTGTCCTGCGCCAGGATCTTGGTATAAATGAGTGTTGTATCAATGCCGGCATGCCCCATCCACCGTCTGAGAACCATGGGAGGCACACCGGACAGCACGGCATTAACCGCAAACCCGTGTCTGAATACATGGGGGTGTCGTCTATCTTTTTCTATTTCCGTTTTTTCCGCAGCTTTGCTGATTATCTGATATGCCCTTATGCGTGTAACCGGAAATATTCTGTTATTTTCCTTTATTCCCGTTTTCATGCAATACGCGGCTATGCTTCCAGCAAGCTCTGCCCGTATTGGCACTGTTCTGTAAGCAGGCAGGGGGTCTTTTTTTTCTTCAGCGTTCGTATAGTAATGGTTCCGTTATCAAAGTTAATTGTCTGTGACGTAAGTTCCAGCACTTCACTGATCCTGCCCCCGTATTCCATCCACAGAGTCTCAACCAGAACGATCCCTGCCCTCAAGAACCGACATGATACGCTGTACCTCATCCCTGCGTATATATTTAATCTCCTGACCGTTAGCGGTTTTAAGTACAGCAGGCATCGGTAATACGTTGCAAGGAGTAATGTCTATAATGTTATTATCCATTTGCTTCCATCCTTTGTGATGAAAATCTGTCAAAAAGCGCTAACTGCCTCTGGCGTGTGAGCCCTCGCGCACCGTTCCCCTGTAAACAACGTACACATCCAGAATGTTTATGGTCCTGACGGTTTAGGCAGGCAGCAGTGGATATCTGATAGTCGTTCTTGTCGCACCAGAACTTGTCTGCCATTTCAAAATTATTGCAGGCAGAGCTGCTGCCTTCAACCTGTTCTCCGAATGCGTTGCAGACATGCAAATGATAGAATTTGCAATATTCACAGGTCAGTTTAAAAACAAGTTTCTTCTTGCTCATTTCTTAAAAAGTTCTCTAATTATTTTTTCCTGATTTTGCAGATAACATTTAACATATTAAAGTAATGTTAAATGCTCAAACAAAAAAACACAGGAATTACCCGTATTTTGAAATAATTAACCATGGTAAACCCCCGGCTATGCCGGGGGACTCCCAGAGTTTGACAGTTCCTGGAATAATCAGGCGGTAGACAACTCAATCTCTGGTAAATAATTAATAGACCAAATAACAAAAGTAATCACGGGTATCAGAAAGGTATTCGGGACACGTTTAAATTTCGACAATAGCAACCCATCAGTATTTTGAGAATCCGAGTATTGTGTTTCAGAAATGGATTCGGATTTTAGAACCAATAACTGGAGTACCTGGGTACCCAGCCGCCCTTTGAGGGCGTAACCATCAAGCCTCCGGCTATGCCGGAGGTACTTGACTGTTGATCTTCAAATCGTAGCGGAAGAACAAGTGACAAGGCTCTTCCGGTAATATCCAAAAAAGGCAACAGCGAGCTTCGCTATGCCTTGTACCAGGCAGCTAATGTAGCAGCCTCAAAAGTTGATATATTCAGAGCATACTTTACCAAACTTCTTATTGGAAGAGAACGTGAGCGTGGAATTAAAACAAAGATGCATGTTAAGCTGGCTGCAAAAATGCTGGTGATCGCCTGGACCTTAATGAAAAAAAGGGAAGTATTTAACCCTGATTATCTAAATATAGAATAGACGATTTTACACCTTCGGCGAGAGAGCCCGTTCATGGGCGTCGAGGCAAAAAGACCTCTGGAGGGACAATCCTGGGCCTCTCACTGAACTTTTGACTCTGGATAAGGGATGATTAGCAGCAGCATTTAGTTGCGGCATACTGGATAATCGTAACGATCAGATGCGTGGTTCGCAATAGTGGGAGATTCGCCGAAAATTTTTTTAACAAACCGTAAGGAGAAGTACGCACAGAAATCAGCCGCTTTTCTATCTTACTGAATTAATTGGTTTATTGAAAGCGCATACTTTATGCTTGACAGAAGGATTATAGGATGTCCCCCAACTTGGGGATTAAAATTTATTGACTGGTATGGCCAAACATTGTATCCGGTAAGCCGTATCAATGATATACTAAAATTGATGTTCAGCTTTCGGTGGTTTAAGATTATGCATGAAACATATAACGCTAAATCAAATTTAAAGAGAAAAGGCGAATGAATTTTTTTAAGAAGCTATTCCCGGAACGTCCTCCTGAAAGTGCTATGAAACTGGGACGTAATGACATTTGCTGGTGTGGAAGCGGTAGGAAATACAAGAAATGTCATTACGAATCGGACCATAAATACTTTTCAAAATCTTATGCCGCCTCCTGTAAAACCTCCTCTTGAAAGCGGTAAAGGAGGTGGGTCTCACCTTGTATCATTGATTTAAATCCTTTGCGCGCAAGAATCGTTAAAGAAAAGAAGAAGGCGAATTAATATGGGAAGTGTTCCCTTGTTACAGATCTTTCCATCAATAAATATTCCGTTGCCTATGGGCGCCATTTACAGGCGTCTCGGGTACAAGAGGGGTGTAACAAAGGTTAACGAGCGTAAAAGGGAAGAGGTAGGACAGTATATAGAATATGCGGCCTCTCTTGTCTCGCTGAAGGGGGCCGGTATTCGGGTTCCACTGGAACGTGTGGATCCGCCGCTGATTGTCCTCAAGACTGGCGCTGATGTAAGAAGCGTGAGACTCGCCGGATTACTGAATGGATGCAAAGAGGCCCTCTTTATTGGGTCAACCTCTGGAAGCGTGGTAATGGACGCCATACTTGAAGATACCGAAGGTGGCGACATGACTCGCGGTGTGGTCATCGATGCGGTGGCAAGTGAAATGACGGATGCGGCGCTTGACTGGATTATTGGATTTTTTAATCGCCTGCTTGCCAGGGAGAACGCCCGTCTCACCAGGAAACGCTTCTCTGCCGGGTATGGTGATTTTCTGCTTGAAAATCAGAAGATGATGTATGATATGCTGAAGCTTTATCGTATAGGAGTTACGATAAACGAAAACTTTATTCTCATGCCGGAAAAGTCTGTTACAGCAGTAGTGGGGATTCTCGCGTAAAGGAGTCAATGGTAAAGAAGATGCCACTGAAGAACAGGATCAGAGAGAAAATAATCATACTGGATGGCGCAACGGGTACTGAGCTGCAGAAGAGGGGAATGACTGCGGGTGTATGCCCGGAGATCTGGTGTCTAAAGAATCCCGACATAATCAGCGATGTGCATGCCGGTTATCGAGATGCGGGTGCGGATATTGTTTACACGGCCACATTCGGGGCGAACCGCATCAAGCTGAGCCAGTACGGTTCTTACGATGTGGTTGAGATCAACAGGGAGCTTACACTGCTGGCAAGGCGCGCGGTGGGAACGGATGTTCTCCTCGCGGGTGATATATGTTCCACAGAGCGATTTGTCAGGCCCTTCGGCGATCTGGATTTTGAGGAGGCCATTGATGTCTACAAAGAACAGGTAAAAGGACTTCTCGAAGGTGGAGTCGATCTCTTTGTCATAGAGACCATGATGGATATCCAGGAGACCAGGGCGGCCCTTATCGCCGTAAAGGAGCTGACAGACAAATTTACCATCGTGACTATGACGTATGAAGAAAATGGCAGAACGCTTAACGGCACGGATCCCGTGACCGCCCTGATCACGTTGCAGAGTCTCGGAGCGAATGCCGTTGGCTGTAACTGCTGCACCGGGCCGGAAGAGATGACAGGGCTGATTGAGGCGATGAAGCCCTGGGCCACAATTCCATTGGTGGCAAAACCGAACGCGGGCATGCCGGAACTTGTCGATGGCAAGACCGTGTTCAGTATGGGGGCGGACACATTCGCCTCATTCGGGGCGGACTTTGTCTCAAAGGGGGTCAATCTCATAGGCGGGTGTTGCGGGACAACCCCTGATCATATCAGAATGTTGAAGGAGAGCGTTGCCGGCAGAAAGCCGGTCTTACCGGTGAGAGATTCAATCAGCGCCGTAAGCTCTGCGAGGGCTTCAGCTATTTTCGAAGGGGAGAGACCTCTTTCAATTGTCGGGGAACGGATCAATCCAACGGGGAAGAAGGCGCTTCAGCAGGAACTCCTTGAAGGCAGGATGTCCATTGTGCGGACCATGGCGAAAGAACAGGAAAAATTTGGTGCGTCGCTTCTCGACGTCAATATGGGCATGCCTGGCATTGATGAAAAAGAGACAATGCTGGACGTAATCGGAAACCTTTCTGTGGCCTTTGACCTGCCCCTTGTTATCGATTCCTCAAATATCGATGTGATGGAAGCGGCTCTCCGGTTATATCCGGGCCGCGCGCTTATCAACTCTATCTCCGGGGAGAGTGAGAAGCTAATTAGGCTTCTTCCTGTAGCCGCGAAATATGGTGCCATGTTCATACTTCTCCCACTTGCGGATGGCGATATCCCTGAAACGGCGGAGAAGAGAAAGAAGATTATAGAAGATGTGTTCAAAAAGGCTGCGGCTCTGGGCTTTACGAAGTCTGATATAGTCATTGATGGTCTTGTCATGGCTGCGTCGTCCAACTTTAAGGCGCCTGCGGAGACCCTGAAGACGATTGAATGGAGCAGCGATGTCTTCGGGGCCAATACGATTGTCGGCCTTTCCAATGTATCTTTCGGTATGCCGGAGCGCAAGTGGCTGAACGCGGCTTTTCTTGCCATGGCCGTGTCGAAGGGCCTGACTATGGCGATTGCCAATCCCGGGGTGGAGGAGTTGGTGAACACCAAATTGGCGGGTGACGTGCTTGCCGGCCGGGACATGGATGCCTCAAAGTATATAAGCCATTTCTCACAAATGTCCACAAAGGTGAAACAGGAAGATGCCCCTTCTCATAAGGCGCCTGAAGACGAGATGTTTCAGTCCATTCTTGAAGGGAACAGGGAGGACATAGAGCGACTGCTTTCCGTTGCGATGGACTCAGGGATGGATGCACAGAGAATGGTTGACGAAAGCATGATCCCTGCGATCACGGAAGTTGGCGCGCTGTTTGACAGGAGGGAATATTTTCTTCCACAGTTGATAGCATGCGCTGAAACGATGAAGAAGGGTATTGCCTTTCTTGTGCCGTGGCTCGGGGATAGCAAGCTGGAGAAAAAACAGAAGGGAGTTATCATCATCGCGACGGTAAAAGGGGATGTTCACGATATTGGGAAAAATATAGTGGCGCTGATGCTGAGGAATCACGGGTTTGAGGTGGTTGACCTGGGTAAGGATGTGTCTGCCGAGATAATTATACGGGAGGCCGTCCGGCTCAAGCCCTCCGTTATCGGCCTGTCGGCCCTGATGACCACCACCATGGTAAATATGAAAGAGGTGATAGAACTTGCACAGAGGGAGTCTCTTGACTGTAAATTCATGGTGGGCGGAGCAGTGGTAACAAAGGCCTACGCGAAGTCGATTAGCGCTCATTATGCCAAAGACGGTGTGGAGGCAGTCAGGGTAGTTGAGAAACTGAATGCTTTTTCCACAGACTCATATGGAGAATAGAGGACTGAAACTATCTCAACCCGGAATATTTGACTGAGGTATGGGCGTAGGATAAAGCGATGAGATGGCGAAATCTCTGTGTGGCTGCGCCGGTATCCTATGTATTTACATGCCTGCCAATTATTCCTTATCCAGCACAGGCGTTCAGAGAGAGGCTCGCAAGTCCCCTAAAACAATACCTTCAGGCCGACATTGAACATATGCGATTTATACCCATCGCTGTTCTGGAGCATGCAGTCATAATCAAGATAGCCTGTTATATTTTTACTAAATACGGCTTTAAGACTCGTACCCAGGAGTACTGAGTCTTTGGCTGCATCCCGGCCTGAAATATCGAAGGAAGATCCGGCAGCGATGAATCGGCAATGAACTGGTACCGAATCCGTCAGGTAGTCATGATCCCACCGGGCCCGTAATTCCGCGGTCAGAACAGATTTTTCAAGCTGAAATGATCGGGTAAGGTGAAATCCCAGCAGGCTCAGCAGTGAATCTGAATTACGTGAATCAATCTTCAGGTCTGCTGCACACGCACCGTGTTCCTCATAACCCTCCTCGTGAAGAAAGACATATTCTATCCCAGTGGTCGGGCCGAATCGCCAGCGATCAATGACCCAGTCATGCCCGGCATTTATGGAAACGAAACAGTCTTGTCCGTCATGTTTGCTTATGGCGGTTCGGCCCAGGAAAGCAATTGAACGTCCCGACTCAAACCGGTTTTGCCCGAAGCCAAGCACCGACTCCACATAGTATCCCTCACTTTGAGCGGTATCATACCACAAGGCGTAAAGCAGACCCATGATATGCGTCATTCTTTCCGTTGCTCCATGAGTCTGTATCATCAAGGCGTGCGTGGGTAAATACACCTGCAACACCACCTCGCAGGCTGTCACTGATCCGGTATTCAAGCCCCATCATCAAGCCCCACATCTTTTCCCGAAAGGCAGGGTTCTCGGAGGTCTTTCTGTACTTGGCATAGGACCCACAAGAGTTTATCCACATGCCGGCATTGGGTGTCAAAGAAGCTTTTCTGGCGTTGTTGTTATTTTCCGGCTCTTCCAGAAGTCCCATAACCGGCGCCAAATTGTCGGCAGAAGCCAACATCACCCTCTCGATGTGTGTTTGATCTGACTTTAGATTATGGCAAATCCGCAGGTTTCTTCCGCGAATACGAATATGGTTCATGCTCCTGTGGGCATTGTCCATTGCCATGGCGCTTGCCGCAGCATTAAGCTTTGGCATCAGATGGTCCATGGACATTTGAACACCTCCGAGCTTCATTGTGTCAACCTGATTGAGAATATCGGCCATGTCGCCGGCAGACGAAGGGCGTACCTGGTCCAGGACACTGCCTACTCTAATCTGGTCCTGATCCGCCGATAGTGACTGATAGGTGTTACGGGTGATGCTCATGGACAAAGTATCGGGGGTTGGACTGCTCAATGCGACATTCAGTACTGCCGGGGTGTCAATCCGGTCAAAGACCCCCTGGAGTGTGCCTGCGGTCAGGAAGGAATAATTGCCTGCAGTAGCATAACCGTATGGCACAACCTGCAATGTGCCCCCCTGAATATCGGCTGTGCCTGTGACCGCCAGGAGGTCGGAGGCGCCGTTGCCCACCTCGTTTTCCAGAATCGCGCCAACAGCGTGGGTGTAGTCCCCGTCAATGGTAAGGGTGCCGACGGAGTTGCCAGGTGTTACCATGCCCTGGTTAAGGACATTGCCAGTCAGTGTCCCGGATCCCCCCAGCGTGCCTTGCCCCTCAATTGTTGTCAGCCCGGAGAGACGAAGCCGACCACACTGGATGTCAATAGAACCAAATGATGAAGTGCCAGTCAAGGACCAGTCCACACCGTTCATTTCCAGTATTTCAACGTCCAGGAATTTCTCATCCTCGATGCAGGTACCCTGCAGTTCCAAATAGTCGCTATTTCCCTCAAGATTTACCGTTCCCGACAGATCCGAACCCGTCTGGAGAATCAACCGTGTGTTGTAAGCGCTAATAGAGTAGATAGAGCATGGAACAGGTCCTGACGTCAGGATACTGCCGCTGTTTATAATTGTTGTGTCTGCGAACGCGGCTATCCCAATTGCTCTTCCCTCACTCGTCGCGGCTTCGATGCGGCCAGTGTTGGTCATGATCGCGGGTCCGCCGCTGAGTAACACTCCTGTTGCGGACGTGCTCGACGAGTTTGCAAGGATCTGGCCGTGGCCAAATCAGCATCTGCCGACGCAGTTGCGGATAAGATACCGGTGTTGATCACGGAACTTCCTACGCCTGTCCAAATATCTACGGCATGTGCGTTCATGGTCCCGCCTGCGCTCCAGGGAACGGCATAAACCTCTCCCGCATTCTTCCAGCGCACGTTTTCCCCGCCCCAGGGTTCATAGAGAATATAAGTCCCCTCCATGCTTGCTTTGGCGGAGGTGTACCGGATCCACATATAACCATCTTTTCCCCAGTCTGAGCCCCAGCTATTGCGGAGGATCCAGTATCCCATCCTGCCGTCATCGGGATTGTCCTCCCAGCCTACCAGGGATATTGCATGGTTTGTACTGCTATAGTATGGCCAAATACAATCGACCGAAGTGTCCGTGTTCTGAAAGATGCCTCCTGAATAGCGCCTGAAGTCATCATCTGCAAAGACGGCGGCATCAACCGCGCTGAACCTCTGGATGATTCGCTTGGTCGTCTCGATATCATTGGAAGGTATGCGATACCATTCAGCAAAACCTATGCGTGGCGCATCCCAGTGGTGGTTATTCGAGCCGGGATCGGTGATGACATAAGGAAAGTCTGCCTCCAGAGGCACCCCATGTTCCACAATTGCAGTTAGTTCTTCATAATCCCAGCTGGCTCCATCACAACCAGCAAATTCTTCATACAGTGGGCTAAGGCTCCAGATGATAAAGGATTCGGAAAGGTCGACTGCTGCATCGTCATAAAGGCCATGATACCGATTATAGACGCTCTCGGCAGCGGCAGAAGCGCCGAACGAATAGCAACTGCCGCAGTCTCCCTGATCCCGGACCGGGCCGATATACGAATGGCCATTGATATCTCGAAGATCAAAGGACGAAGGAAGCTGTTCGGCAAAGGAAATCCCGCAGGCGAGAAAAACTCCCAGTAGACAAAATATGTATTTCATGAAGCCGTTATTCAATCAGTTTTGCAAGTTCATGCTCATCTCCAATAAGAAAAAATTTAGAGTCCTCCAGAACCTTTTTCAGGAAATGATGATTTGCACATCAAAATAATCTTGATCTGGTATCCAGAACGCATTGAATTTACTGGATAGCGCTAACGCTTCACTACGTGTCCTGCTGGAGTTTATCCCGCATTTGATGCGAGGACAGAATGACGGAAAGGAGAACTTTTCGACTTTTTACTAAGCCATCTTAATTAACAGAATTATAATAACAATTTCTTTGAACCGCCTTGTATCCTGCATCCTGTATCAGGCGTATCATTTCCTCTTTTGGGAGCCGGAATTTGGCTTCTGCGGCTGCCACCACATTTTCTTCTATCATTGTGCTTCCGAGATCGTTTGCCCCGAATGCAAGAGCAACCTGGGCGATCTTATCCCCCTGTGTTACCCATGATGCCTGGATATTAGAGATATTGTCCAGAACCAGCCTGCTGAGAGCTAATACTCTGAGATATTCTATTGCAGAGGCTAAAAACAGTTTTTCAATTTTATCCAGTGCTTGCTCCTCTTTTATAAGTTTTTTTGCATCCGCTGGAATTTTCCCGTTATGTGATTTCATTTCTGAAAACTCTTGTAAGAATAAACGACTATCAATTTGTGAGAACCTTTCTTCCAAACCGCTCGTACCATCAAGCAGTAACTCAAGATAGTCTTTCTTATCAAGGTTTTTAACCAATACAGTACCAGGTAACATTGAAGTTAATGATCTTTTCACAGAAATGTTTCCACTTCTTTTTCGTAATAATCTTTTCAAATACCTAAAAAATTGCTCCATCACATTATTCGTTCGTTGGTGTTGTATCAAGATCTCCTTTCCATCTATCATGATCTTAATTGGACCTGCAAACAACTTCTTATAATATTTTATTATCTGCTTAATCATTTTCTTATAATATTTACTCAAGTTTCGCACCCTTGATTTCTATCAATATCAAGACGGTAAGGGTTGGAAATAACATTTTTACAGCGAAATCATTTGCTTATATTTTGTAAACAACATCTAAGTGCAACATAGATTACGATCAGGCCTGCCTGTGCGTAACCGCACGCAGACAGGCGCAAAGGAGATATAACTTATTGAATTTAATAAAGTGCCAGGCATCAATCTTATATTTATTGATTGGCGCCGTTGTAAAAACCACAGGCAGTATATTTCGCTTTAAAATTTATTTTTAGCTTTTACCGTCTAACGCTTTGGATAGATTAAAGGGTGCGAAACTTGAGATATTTATTTTCTGACGATTTATACTTACCAATAAATTCATCTACCTTATTGAAAATGGATTTCATATCACAATCTTCGCCAGCGTCGTTTAACCCTTGTTTACCATCTTTCAACGTGATCCTAAGTGCTTCTCTTAGTTCAGGAGAACAAAGGGGGTTGAAATTAGGCGTTTCTTTTTTCATTTGTTTGAGGTAATGAAGCCATATGCTACGTCAAGCCAGAATAGATGCCCGCCCGCCTCGCTTGAGCTCACGATGGCGGGCAGGCGCCAAGTGCCTTGCATCATATAAAGGGAGATGAGCGCATTTTAAGGGACAGTAATTTTGTCGAAAAAGTTCTGAGCCAGGCATCAGAGCAAATGGAACGACGGTACCGGTTAAAACAATTTCGGCAAAAATAGATAGTAAAGAATCCTGGCCCAGAGGACCAGGCTTTGGCTAACCCCAGAGGGGATTTGCTTTGTTGGCAGTTCATTGATTTATCGAAATCCCAAATATCAAATTGCAAATTACAAACAATTTCCAATGACCGAAATTCGAAAATCTAAACCACGCCATAGCGTAGTTCTGGAGGGTTTTGGTCATTGAATATTGGAATTTGAGATTTATTTGAGATTTGACGCTTGTAATTTGTGATTTTAGACACAAAAATCCAAGGCAAAGCCATCTATCTCTGACCTGGCCCAAAGGACCAGGTTTTTCAGGACAAAATAAATAAGGAAGGAGGTTATGATGAAAAAATTTTCTCTGTATCTAAAGTATGCGTTGGTTTCAGTAATAGCTCTTTCTATGGTCTTTGTCTTCGCAGCTCCGGGCCAGGCAGGCAAATTTAAGAAAGAGTACAAGATGACACTAAATGTAGGTCCTCAATTTTATTGGGGAATGGGGGCTATCAAATTTGTTGAACTGGTAAAGCAAAAGACAAACGGCCAGATTAATATCAAGCCTTATTATGGGAGCGCTCTTCTTAAAGGGGCGCAATTAAAGTCACCCCAAATCGTGGCCACTGGCGTGATTGATTGTGCATATGAATCCACAATCAATTCCTCTCCGGTCATGCCGGAAATGAACATCTTTTCTCTTCCGTTTTTCATCAACAACTTTGAAAACCTTGATAAGATGGAATACGGACAGACAGGAAAGGCCATCTTCGAGGTCATGGATAAGAATGGCCTAGTGGGGCTTGCATGGGCAGAAAACGGATTCAGGCAGGTCACCAACAGCAAAAGGGCTATACGAAGTCCCCAGGATTTGGAAGGTCTGAGGCTCCGTGTTGTGGGAAGCCCTATTTTTATTGATACTTTCAGGCAATTAGGCGCTGATCCGGTCAATATGAACTGGGGCGACGCGGTGACCGCATTCCAGCAGGGTGTGGTAGATGGCCAGGAGAATCCTGTTGGCGTCCTTATTCCGGTACAGATCTGGCAGTACCACAAATATGCAACCTTCTGGAACTATCTTGTGGATCCTGTGATTGTTTATTGGAACAAAAAACAGTTTAGCGCTTTCCCCAAGGATATTCAAAAAGCGATTCGGGAGGCCGCTGTGGAATCGGCCCGGTTCGAAAAGGCTCTCTGTCGTGCAGGGCTTGACGGGGACAAATCCTTAAACATCCTGAAGAATGAGTTTAATTATACCATGAAGGTCCCCAATCCAGTTAAATATGCGGAGAGTAAGGGTATGACCGTCACCTTTCTTTCGGATGCGGAGCGAAACGCGTTTATAGAGGCCACAAAACCCCTGTATGAAAAATGGATTCCCAAGGTTGGGAAAGCTCTGTATGAAAAGGCAAAAGCGGATATGGGGAAGCCATAGGATTGTCGATTTATGATTGATCCGGCACTCCGCATTGCCCCATTGTGGCATATGAATCCTGACAATGTCGTGGTGTCGAATTATTTTGATAAGGGAACAAAGGGGGGCGTTGAAATTAGGCGTTTCTTTTTTCATTTGTTTGTGGTAATGAAGTCACATATCACGTCAAGCCAGAATAGATGCGCCGGGTGCCTTGCATGTAAAGTCTGAGCCAGACATCAGAGCAAATGGAACAACGGTATCGGTTAAAAGCGGAAGGACGGACGCTGCCAAAGATTACCGAAAGGGTTGCAGAAATCTTTGGCATTGAAAAAGACCAGATGATTGTCGCCGGAAAACAGCCCGATCGGGTACATGCCCATAGTGTTCTGGCCTACTGGGCGATTCGAGATCTGGGCCTGACTGCGACGGAGGTTGGCAAGTACCTCGGACTGAGCAAATCCGCTGTCAGTCGGGCGGCCAATAGAGGCCAAAAACTGATCGTCAATCAATTCTTGTCCCTGCAAGCATAGAAATGCGTAATTTCAACATCCCCGTTTTTCTATGCCTTTCTGTGTCACGATATACTTTCTGAATTTATTATGCTCAATCTTGATGAGAAATTTCCATGAGTGAATTAATAAAAAATTAGGAAGGGGACAAAGTGAAAAAATTTATTAGGATGATCGTCTGTTTAGTAGTTTTATTTTCGGTTTTTAATACAATTAGCGCTAAAGCAAATAGTAAAGATCAGAAATTAGTAGGAGTTATTTTACCCTTTTCTTCAGCATTTGTCAATATTGCTAACGAGCAGAAAAATGCTATTGAATTGGCAGTTAAAGAGTTTGATGACATAAAAGTTATTTACGAAGACAGCAAAAGTGATGAAGCAGGAGCTATTGAAGCTTTCAACAAATTCACAAACATGGAAAATTCGCCTTTTGCTATTATCAGTTGTGCCAGCTGGGTAGCAACAGCTTTGCATCCCCTGTCTGCAAAAGAAAATATTTTCCACATTGTAATTGGAAGTGCAATCATTGAAAGAACTCAGCCCAAACATACTGTCAGATTCACCCTTGATGCAAATCAAGAAGAAAAGCAATTGGCAAACTATCTAATAAAATTCAACCGAATCGCCATTTACAACATGGATAATGGTTATGGAAATAATTGGAAAAAAACTATTGAACAGAACCTGAGCGATAAAATTGTAAAAGCAATTGCCTATAATCCCCAAAATAAAGATTTTAAAGATGACCTGGCGGAGATCAAAAAGGCAAATCCAGATGTTTTGGTTTTGCTTAGCGCAGGTAATGCTGCCATCATTGCCAAACAAGCTCGGGAACTTGGCATCACGGCTAAATTTGTAGGAACCCGTCCCATTGAGCGCTCTGAACTTTTGCAAGAAGCCCAATACACAGACGGTTTGGTTTACACCTATCCTTCTTACGATAGATACCATCCGATGATTGCCAAATACACCAAAGAATACGGCAACCCTCCCACCGTCTTCGCTGTGGAAGCTTACGATTCTATGAAAAGCTTGCTCACAGCAGCCAAAGAAGGAAATCATTCCACTGAAGCGCTCTTCGATTGGTATGCAGGAAGAACTTACATCGGAGCTTTGGGCGAAGTTCATTTTGATGAAAATGGCGATGCCAACTATCCTTATATGTATAAAGAAATTTCCGATGGAAAATTCAAAACTGCCAATTTTCAATATTCTTTGCTACTGGAAAACGCCAGGCAGGAAATCAATAAGATTTTCCAACACATTGACCAAGATGTGAAAAAAACATCTGAAAAATTATCTGTCTATGGTCTTACAGGTAAAGAGGTAAACAAAGCTTTGCAAAATCTGTTTGAGCGAAACGAGTATGTTTACGACTGCACCACTATTGATGCTAAGGGAATAATTAAAAACGTTTATCCTAAAAAATACGAAAAAATTATCGGTGCGGATATCAGCAAACAACCTCAAATAGCGAGATTGCATAAAACTAATGAACCGGTTGTCAGCGAGGCAATCGATACTGTGGAAGGATTCTTAGGCTTCGATCTTGAACATCCAATTTTTGATGAAAACGGTGAATTTATCGGCTCTTTAAGTGTTCTTACCGAACCAAATTTTTTTGATAGAATAATCAGCCAAAAAGTAGCAAACTTCCCTGTTGAAATGTGGATAATGCAAAAAGACGGAACAGTTATCTATGACGTCAATGAAGAAGAAATTGGCCAAAATCTTTTTACAGACGAGATCTACGCGCCATACAAATCCTTGATTAAGTTAGCTATAGAAATGTCGATCACTCCTCATGGAAGTGGTGGGTACTCATTCTTAGATAAAAAATTGGATAAAACCGTCGAAAAGAAAATAATTTGGACAACTATCGCCATGCACGGCACCGAAGTCAGATTGGCACTGGCGCATGTGAAAGATGACTTTTAAAAAATTAGAACTCATGCCCTTCAGGAATGGTAACGTTATAAAATTTCAATAAAAAGCACATTTCGGGGCAAACAAATTTTTCCTTCAGTTGTTATACAGTAGAGGCAACCAACTAAAATTACAAGATTATTTCCCAAGGCAACGTTGAGTATGCACGATCTATGTTAAACATTAAAAACAAGCAAGTAACATTAGGAGATTATTATGAAAAAATATGCGCTGATAAATTTACTGATGATCTTTTTACTATTGATGTCTGAAGTAGCAATCGCAGGGAGTTGCGAAAAGCTGATTATCACCGGCCATACGTCCTATGCACCGGTGGCATGGGAGGAAGGCGGAGCCATTATAGGAGCCTCTACCAAAATGATCGAATTGATAGCCCAGGATTTGGGTTTAACTGTTGAATCGAAATCCATGGGCTCGTGGGCAAATGCCCAAAACGCTGTTAAGACAGGAGCTGCTGATGTTATTTTTGGTATTTATTATAACGATGTTCGCGCCCAATATATGAATTATATTAAACCATCGTACATGCTGGACCCGGTTGTACTGATGGTTCCCAAGGGAAAAGCCTTCAGCTTTACAAAGTGGTCTGATCTCATCGGGAAAGAGGGTGTGACTAATAAAGGAGAAAGCTACGGATCCGAATTCGATGCATATACAGCCGATAAGTTGGATGTAATACGAGGCGACGGAATAGAAAAGTGCTTCGAAATACTTCTACAGGGTAAGGCAGAATATATGATTGTCGGGTTGTATCCAGGCATGGCCGAAGCAAAGAAAATGAAAGCCTGGAACAAGATCAAGACCCTTCCCAAACAGTTGAAGGCTTTCAAAATGTATGTGGCGTTTTCAAAAAAATCGCCATGTTATGCCAAGTACCACCGCATTTTCAGCGAAAAAATACAGGACATGGTCAAAAACGGTACCGTGCAAACATTGCTGATCTTGTCCCAGGCCGAATGGGACAACCAATTAAGCAAGTAGGTAAGGTCTGAGTAAAATGGATCCGCATGAAGTATGTGTATGTCTAAAGGGCGGAACAAAAGTGAGGCTGGTGAATATAATATCGGGCTGGACAAGGATGCGCCCAAAAGACGGCGCACCTGTCAGCCCGGGCGAAACATACATTATACTTGAAAAAGAAAGGGGGGGTGTATTTGCAGATTAAATATTGATTGGTTTGTTAAAAGTCAGCAGGGCCGAAAAAAAAATATCAGAAGAGGAGGAAAACAATGAGAACAGTACTACTTACCGTATGTGTCGTATTTATGGTGGTATCCATTGCCGGCGCAGAATCCTGGAAGCAAATAGAACCTCAATATAAGGAAACAAAGCAACTAATGAAGCTCGTGAACGACGCGGTTGCACTTGTTGAGAAGAAAGGTGAAGCAGCATTTGAGCAATTCGGGAAAAAGGACAGCAAGTGGCTCACTGACGACACCTACATATTTGTTGATGATATGACAGGTGTGGAGATCGTGAATCCTGCATTTCCCGAGCTTGTGGGCAAGAACCTTATCGATCTTGAAGACGCCACTGGGAAGAAAATGGTTTACTTGTACATCAATAAAGCATCGTGTTCCAACCATAACTACAGGGGCTGGGTTCACTATATGTGGTACAAACAAGGGGGTATACTGCCAACGTGGAAGAGTACATTTGTAAGGCGAGCAAAAGCTCCATCTGGGAAGTTCTATGTTGTTGGAAGTGGCCTCTACGACATGAAAATGGAGAAAATGTTCGTCTATGAGAAGGTCACCGAAGCTGTTGAACTCATCGAAAAGATTGGCCGACAAGCGTTCTCCATTTTGAGGGATAAGTCGGGAAAGTTCATATGCAAAGATATATATATCTTTGTGGACGACATGAATGGCAAGGAAATGGTGAATCCTGCATTTTCCTGGATTGAAGGCAAAGATATCATTGATCTTCAGGATAGTAACGGAAAATACATTGTGCGTGAGATGTTGGATATTATTAAGAAAAATGGCTCGGGTTGGATTGAATACATGTGGCCAAGGCTCGGTGCATCTAACCCATCGAAAAAACTTACTTTCGTTATGAAAGCGCAACACGGTGAAGAAAGCTTTCTTGTAGGTGCAGGAGTTTATTCAGACTGATCAGATTTCTTGAATCCATGTATCTATTGAAAGTGAAAGACATAACCTTTGGCTGGAGTGGGCCGCGCGCCCCTCAGCCAACCCGAACCAAATAGCGATATTTTTTTCAGGAGTTTACTATGCAGGATAAAAACTACAGAATCAGAACAATGAACCGAAAGGAAGTTGACTTTGCCATTGAATGGGCAGCAAAGGAGGGCTGGAACCCAGGCATTCACGATGCGGATTGTTTTTATTCAGCTGATCCGAATGGTTTCTTCATGTGGCTTTTGGGCGATGAACCGATTGCGACAATCTCTGTAATCAAATACGGTAATTCTGGGGACACAATACTAAATTATTGACAATTTATGTCAATAATGACATTATTTATTTATGGTACGCCTAAGCAAGAATCGTCGTTTCCGGATATCCGCATCATATAACGCAACGCGGGAATCGCAGGCAGAAAATATTTCCCCAGCACACACATCTTGCAACAGTTCAAATTGAAGGTGACAGGAAGATAACTCGCAATATCGGACAAACTGTGGGAGATCCGATCCTCGGGGTCGGGCCACGCTATCTTGTTGAATACTCATCATTTATATCCCAATAGTAGGTGTTATTTGCACCTATATCTTCGTTTTTGATGTCAAGATGAGCGCTATAGGGCGCGGAAGTCTCTCGCAGATGATAGCCTTCCGCTGTTTTTAGATTCTTTCTTTCTTTTGCCATTGCGTCCAACAATAATTTTACTTCCTCAATAAATCCTTTGCTGCCGACCGCAATACTTTTTGTCCATTTGTTACCCCGGCTGTTACTCCCGTTATCCAGATACGCTTCCACCCACCCTTTGTGATACTCTTTCACCAGATCATAGAAATCCATAGACAGCATTTCCCTCAGCTTTTCATAATTTATCGGAACATTTTTCCTTCTGGGATCCTGAATTTCGTTGTAGCCGGAGAGAGGCCATTGAGATGGGGAACAAAGGGACGGTTGAAATTAGGCGTTTCTTTTTTCATTTGTTTGAGGTAATGAAGTCACATGCCACGTCAAGCCAGAATAGATGCCCGCCCGCCTCGCTTGAGCTCACGATGGCGGGCAGGCGCCGGGTGTCTTGCATCATATCATATGCAGGGGTATCGAGCGACGAAATATTTTTAAAGACAATACAGATCGAAACCGGTTTCTGGAAAGACTCGATTTTGTGTCAGGAAAACACTTACCTTCTGGAACTGCAAAAGGATGGACGCTGCCAAAGATTACCAAAAGGGTTGCAGAAATCTTTGGCATTGAAAAAGACCAGATGGTTGTCGCCGGAAAACAGCCCGATCGGGTACGTGCCCGTAGTGTTCTGGCCTGCTGGGCGATTCGAGATCTGGGCCTGACTGCGACGGAGGTTGGCAAGTACCTCGGGCTGAGCAAATCCGCTGTCAGTCGAGCAGCCAATAGAGGCCAAAAACTGATCGTCGATCAATTCTTGTCCCTGAAAGGATAGAAACGCGTAATTTCAACCCCGTTTTTTCCCGTCCCACTTTTTCCGTCTAATCTTTTTTCTGCAATTCTCAAGGAGATTTTGAAACTCGGCCAAGACTATCCATTAAGCACAAGACTAATTATCATGTTGTGAGACCTTTGCATAACCCCATTGTTGTTGTTATCCTCGGGGTTTTATGGAAGACATTACATGAAACCTGTAAATTGAGACTTGCTCAAGGTCAGGGAAATAGTTATAGATAAGTGGCTAAACCAGAAACCATCTTTGTAAGGAAAAAATAAAATGGAAAAGATCAAACTCGGTCCCAAGACACTGCTTTATCCGAGGGGAAATAAAAATGGATATTAAACAATCATTTGAGATACTTGAATTGGATCGTGGTGCATCGACAGATGAGATCAAACAGTCCTATAAAGACATAGTCACTGTTTGGCATCCGGACCGGTTTCCCAACAATTCTCGTCTGCAACAAAAGGCTGAGGAGAAATTGAAAGAGGTGAATGTGGCATATGACACATTGAACTCCTACTTGTCCTCAGAACAACGGATGGAGCCAAAGCAGGAAAAGGCTGAAGCTAATGTCAAGACTGAGACTGCCCAACCCGATGCCGCAGCATATGATAAAACAGAAGCTGTGGTTGAAGCAGGCACAGGCATTGCTTTAAGCCTGTGGTCCTGCCTTTCTTCATTATTTCAAAGTGTAGTGGCAGAGGTAAAGACCGGGATTGAGCAAGGGAGGCTGGGCCAATCGCAAAGTGGCGGCAGTTGCGGCGGAAGAGGCAGAAGAAGAGACAAAGGTATGGGAAAGTGTGGTAGAGGTAGAGGAAAAGGTCGTGGCTGAACATATCCTGATACCTTCCTTTGTGATTAGATCAATATCATCCTCAAAAGTCAGGAGGTCGAAGTGGAAATATATGCTTCCATAATTGACATGGCTTTTTCTGTTTTAACCAGGCGAATTTCCGGGAAGAGAGTTTTGCAGTCATTGAACGATAGATTTTCTACCTTTTGAATAGTTTCCACCTCATTTCGAATGTGGGGATAGCGCCCCTCCCCTTCTGTCATCTCTTTTTTTTCCAGGAGCTTTATAAACACCAGGCTCCTGGCAGCGAGAAGGTCTATCCGCTTTCCCTGGATATTGGGATGAAATATATAAAGTAGTGTCAGGATATCTCCCGGCCCGAGCGCCTGACGCTTTCCCATGAGAGGTTTTACTATTGGGGCCATAAGAAAGACGCGCTTAAGGCAGACCTGATCGGAAAGTCTCCTTTTGAGTTCTCGCCAAAGGGCGAAGTGGATATAACCAGCTTCGACATAAGCCGGGGAAAAGGCTAACAGGAGGGGTTTTAGAGCTTTTGCGCGCATTTTGTCGCGCAAGACAATCCTTGCCGCATCGGCCCTGGCAAATTGTTTTACTGCCTCTAAGGTGGCTTCAAAAGACCCATGCAATACTATCTGGTAATAATTCAGAAGCTCCCTGGTTGCTCTCTTTTCTGCCATGTAAACCTGGAATTGCATTGAATGTGGATCAAAGTCCCTAAAGGTTCCTCCCTTAGCAAAGAATTCGTGAATGCCCCCAAGAATATCTAAAAATGGTTCTACTTGATAAAATATCTTTCCCTCTTTCTTGAGGTCGCGGAACAGCCGGCACATTTTATAGCTGAACTCAGGAAATTCAAAGTCTCTTTCAAGCAGATAATCCTCAATTGTAATGTCTCCTTCAAGCATGCGGTGAAATTGTGGCGCAGGCGGCTCTTCCAGAAAGATTGCGTCATGGCAGCGCATGGCACGGGACGCAAAGCCCAAAGTCTCTGGTCGGTGGCTGGAGAAGACTATGGTGGCCTGATTCATTTTTGTTCAAACCCTTTTGGCATTTTTTTGAAGGGAAAAACGTTTACACTTATAGAAAGATTATGCTAAAAAATCAATTTTAAAGATCTCAGCACATTTCTTCCCCAAAAATCGCTCAACGCAGGTATAAAAAAGAACAGGAAGTATTTAATTTTATCCGCAATATTATTCCGGAAGATTTGGATGTGGCAGGAAAATACTCGTGCAAATTGAAATAATCGGCACAGAATCTCTTGGGGTTCGCGGGCTTTGCGTAGTGGTAACAGTAAAGGATCGTAAAATCATTATCGATCCCGGCGTAGCTTTAGGTTATAGTCGCCACGGTAAGCTGCCGCATCCTTTTCAGGTTGCTGCAGGTGCAAAGATCAGAGAAAAAATAATTGAGTCACTTAAAAGCGCCACCGATGTGGTCATCAGCCATTATCACGGTGACCATATACCCCTAATGAATGCCAATCCTTATCAACTCAATGAACGAATGGTTATTGAACCATGCCGGAACACCCGTTTCTGGTGCAAAGATCCTGGTGATTCTTCCGACAAAATATCTATGCGCTACTATGATCTGTCCAGATTACTGAACATGGAACTTCCTGTTGTTGAAGGACAAACAAAAGGGTTGATGACTTTCTCTGACCCCCAGCCGCACGGTGAAAAGGACAGCGCTCTTGGAATGGTCATGATGACACGTATTCAAGACGGTAAGGAAGTTTTTGTCCATGCCTCTGATATCCAGCTTCTTTATGATGATTCTATATCTTATATATTGAATTGGAAACCTGATATTGTACTCGTATCGGGCCCGCCATTATATCTGTCATTCCTGACATCTGAACAGAAGGAAAGAGCACATTGCAATGCTGTCCGCCTTGCCGGAAGCGTTGGAACATTAATTATCGACCACCATCTTCTCCGTTCAGAGGAAGGAATTCGCTGGTTGGACAATCTTGCATCTTCAACAGGTGATAAGGTAATATGTGCGGCTGATTTTATAGGATGTCGCAGGCTTTTTTTAGAAGCATGGCGGGATTACCTGTACGACAAGATGCCGGTGCCGGAAGGATGGCACGAGGCTTACGCAAATGGTGATGTTGATACTGATGACTATGCTGAGATTCCGGTGAAAATCCCCTATCCTGCTTGAACCGCAACAGCAAGCGCATTTCTTATAATAGTCTTGATTGGAAGCAGGTGTGATATTCTATTTTGTTAAGCTCTGTTCCACTGCATCCAACCGTAGATAACTGTCAATACCAAGGTGTAGATTATAAGAACATAAAACCATTTGTCCGCAAATTTAGGCGTTCGTACAGGGGCTAAATTAAACACCAGAAATACCATCCATAGTGCATAAAGGATTATTGAAAAAACTGTATGATTAAAAAAGCCTTCAAACAAAAACACAAAAGCAAAAATAATAACATTGTTGTCTAATGCCATTCCCATGTAGGTTTTATCGTCAATCAAGCCAAAAATGTTGAAATAACTCAATCGGATAGCACTGACAGCAACAACAAGAAATGCTCCCGGCATGAACCATAGACTGAACTTACCATAGCTTAAAAGAAAAACAGCAGGAAATACTCCAAAGCTTACAATATCTATCAGTGAATCAAGCTGCCCCCCAAAAGCTCGATGGTGATCTGTTCGTCCCGTCATTTGTCGAGCAATGATTCCGTCAGCCCAGTCAAATAAAACAGCCCAAAGAACTCCAATGATTGCGAGAGGGAAAATGCCCAAAATAGCGTAGTAAATACCAAGCACCGCACATAACAGGCCTGCGAGCGAACAGATATTAGGAAGATCCCTGGCAAAAGAAAGCATTGTGGGCTGATGTGGTTGTTTAGGTTCGTGATTTGTCATTATTTGGCTTCCTTTATTTGCCAGTTTACACTTTCTTGAGAAATTTTACAGTTTTGACCGGAAATATGAAGTGCCTAAAATGAGCTAAAGTATATTAAAGTGCCTAAAGTTAAGGAGTCGCTTCGCTCCATTAATTTATATACAATTGGCAGCACCGAAGGTGCATTCCTTAAACTTTAGGCATTTTAGGCACTTTAGCTCACTTTAGGCACTTATGTCCGCACCGAAGGTGCGCTAAGTCCATTACATCAATTAATGCCTCAACCAGTTTACAATTCTCTGCTTCTGTACGGCTGGCAATCCGAATATAACGGTCAGAATCCGGCTGAGTTTTGCCCACACAGTCTTTTATATATATATTATGTTCAATAAATAATTTTTTCGTGATTTCCGGAGCACTTTGCGCAGAATCAGGCAAACGACAAAAAATAAAGTTTGCATCAGGTTTGAAAACAGTCATACCTTCTATTTCACAAAGCTTTTTATACAGGCTGTCTCTGTCGGTTCGAACTTGTTTACAACTTTCAATAAATTCCTGTTTGTAATCGGGTAAAAGCCGCAGAAACTCTTCTGCAAATCCGTTAATATTCCAAATATGCACGCCGTTTCTTACAGCTTCAGCAAATTTTGAATTTGCAGTCAGCATATAACCGATCCTAAGCCCACAGATACCGTAGGCTTTGCTCATGCTTTTAAAAATAGCCATATTGGGGTAATTTTCGATTTCTTGTTCCAGACTTATTTGATCATGGTTCTCTACAAAATTTATAAATGATTCATCAATAATCAGAATACAGTCATGAGTTTCAAGTTTTTTTGCAAGCCGAATGAGATCCTGTTTGGGAATTAAAATAGATGTTGGATTGTTAGGCGTTACTACAACAGCTATATCAGCTTTTACTCTGATCGCTTCCGCAGCAAATTTATCTACATCCAACTGGAACGATGGGAACTCAAGCGAAAATTCGGTTACCTGGCCTGAAGGCGCAGCATTGGCATATTCATTAAAAGAAGGCACGGGAACGATTAACTTGCCTGATATGTGACCGGATACTATTTTTATTAATTCAGCAGCTCCATTTCCCACAACAATTCTTTCAGCAGGTTGGTCAATTAGTTTGCCGATAAGTCCGGCAAGAGCATCCTGAGCCATAGGATAATTCAGAACAATGTCGTGAATTTGCTCTTTAAGACTTGTAAAAATAGCCTCTGGCGGGAAATAAAGATTATAAAGATAGGCATGATCTATAAAATTGTGCCGATAGTAACCACCGTGTTGATTAGAGATAAATTCGTATTTTTCAGATTGAGTCTTATAATTATTTTGCGACACTTAAGGTTCCTGTTGCTTCCCGGGGAGATCTTACAGCATTGATCAATTGAATGTTTAAAAAATCGGGCTGAGAAAGAGCAATAATTTTCGTACACGTATAATTGTCTGATGAAAATAGTTTTTCAGCCTCTGCCAGATCTTCAATGGTGTCTATTTCATACCATGGCTTGCCGTCAAAAGAGACAATTTTAAAAAAGAGGCTGCCATCAGCAATCATTTCTGCAAATACGGTTTCGTAATAGTCATTTACTTTGCCCTCTGAAATATGCTGGTCTAATTTTTTTACAATACAATGCCACGAATTAAGTGAAATGCTGTAAATATTAACGGTCTTATATTTGATCGCACCAAAAGAGTATGCTTTGCCCGCCCAAAATGCTTTAACCCGTTGAGATTGATCTATTGTAACACATGTCCCATCCATCCAGGGTTGCATCTTTGCAACAGCTATTCTGTCAGGATACAGCATGGTATCCAGAAGTGATTCATCAAAAACAAGATCACTTTCGAGCAGCAGAAATGGCTCATTGATAACTTCACGTGCCATCCAGAGAGAATAGATATTATTGGTCGTCTTATATACCGGACTAAAAATATAATCAATTGTGATGTCACCTGCCTGATTTCCCAGAAAATCCCTTATATGATTTTCAAGATGTCCTGTGATTACAACAAGACGTTTGAAACCATGCTGATTAAGACTGGAGATCAGCCGTTCAAGTATCGACATACCATTGACTATTGTCAGGCATTTAGGCTCATTCTGCGTCAAGGGATACAGGCGGCTGCCTATGCCGGCTGCAAGAAGTAATGCTGTGGTCACACGTTCATTATTAGAGCAGTTATGCTTCAAATTTATATCCTTTCCTCAATTGTTCAATATCTTACAGTATGCCTTGTTGGAGGAAAAACGAGTCTGCAGCTTCGCAAATCGCCAAGCAAATATATACATTAAGAAAATAACGTATAGAGTTTTATCCATTGTCCCGCAGTACAAGAATGCTGGAAAGACCAGTCTGGCGGAAATAGTTTGAAAAGCTCGGACGATACGTTTTCCTGGCGGGATGATGGATAAAACTTGGTTGGACGGGGCCGCTCCGATCAAGCATCTAATTACCTACCATTATCTATGGGGATTGTAAAGCTGATCAACGACAAATATTATTTTCCTATAACGACAATTAAAATTCCCGTTTTTAATCTCTTATAACTCATTAAATTCATTAAAAAACACTTGCAAAATGAATTCCATTATGTTTTTTAGATTTATTCTTCCGGAGGATAGGCCTACGCTGAAGAGCAATCCGAGCTTCGAGAAGGTGACCGAAGTATGATGGCAGCGGCGGCAGGCATTGTCAAAAGTAAATTTCAGGCGATTTTTCTCCGACGCGCCAGCCCAGTCGTAAGTTTTCGGATCAATATACAGGTTGTGTACGAGATCGCTTGTGCCTGTTATGGCTTTAACCGTTAAAAACTGGAAAAAGTCGCCATGGGGTAAGTGGCAATCGACGCACTGGGCAGCAAAGCCTTGGGGATTCTGGCCGCCGTGAACTGCATCCTGCCATGACGTCCGGAAAGGTGCCATGACGTGACAACTGACGCAAAAGGTGTCGGTATTGGTGGTTTCAATCATAAAACCGGATGCCAGCACCATCAAAAAGTTCTGGCTTTTCAAACAGCAATTTGATTGTTAAATAGCATCTGATCTAAAAAGTAAAACTCCTTCGAAATGACAGAGTATCGTTGACATGACACTATGAGAAATGCATAGTTTACCCTAACGTTGCATAAAGAATTAAGTAATTGATCTCAAAAACTACGTTAAATATGGCTTTCATGGATGTCGTGGTTGTTTTCTGGAATTCACCATTGGTGAATTCCAGAATTTTTCATCAGGGATAGCAATTGATAACAATAGAGACTTTCTAATTGAAATAGTGCTATTTTTTATGCAACTATAGGGTTTAATGTCTGAATATGAAACACCGGTTAATTCCTTGAACAATGTACCGGTGCAAATCATTTCCTCATATATCATCCGCTACCGAAAAGCATTCTTATAAATTGTGGGTAGGGGAGGTTTTGCCTCACCCCCTATCTCGCTTGACAAAATCCAATCGATCATGATATTGTAATATTTATTAGTATCGATGGAGGTATTGTTATGCAAATAGTCACTGTATCACCAAAATTTCAAGTTGTTATTCCCAAAACAGTAAGACAATCTTTACGTCTTCGTCCTGGTCAAAAAATGCATGTTGTAGAATATGACGGTCGGATCGAGTTTATTCCTGAACGAGATATTACAGAGCTTCGCGGATTCCTCAAAGGCATAAATACGGAATTCGAACGTGAGGAAGATAGAATATGAATATCGTCGATTCTTCCGGTTGGCTTGCATACTTTGCAGATGAGCTGAATGCAAAGCGCTTCGTAACCCCTTTGAAAGATACGCCTTCGCTTGTTGTCCCAGCGATAACGATCTATGAGGTCTTCAAGGTCGTTCTTCGGGAATCAAGTGAGAATGAAGCCCTTCAGGCGGCCGCTGCTATGCAAAAAGGAACGGTTGTGGATCTGACAGCCCAGTTAGCGATTGCTGCCTCAAAGCTAAGTTTAGAACTTGCTCTTCCAATGGCAGACAGTATTATTCTCGCAACAGCGAAGGCATTCGAAGCCATACTCTGGACTCAGGATTCAGATTTTAAAAATATCGCAGGGGTAAAGTATTTCCCCAGGAAATAGTGCATATAGCCAACCTGTCAGTCAAGGAGAATATTATGGAGTTGAAAAAAAGCATTGTCATACCGCTTGATGGATCTAAAAATTCGTTGAGATCATTGGATTATCTTTATCTTATGTTTGGCGCTGAGCATAAAATGCATATCCATCTTCTGTATGTCATGCCCTCTTTGCCGCCGCTGTTAACAGACGATAAAACAATGGACAGGAAGCTCAGGTCGGCGCTGGCTTCAGTTAAAAGAAAGAATAAAGAAATAGCCGAGCGGGTTTTAGCGGAAGCTGTGAAAATTCTTATTGATAAAGGTTTTGCTGAAGAGAATGTCAAACCGCATTACCGGCAATGCGAAAGTACTATTGCCAGAGATATTCGCTTTTGGGCAAAAAATAAAAGGGCGGATACTATTCTGATGTCCAGGCGGGGACGAACCGATTTCAAACCTTTTATCATGGGCGCTATTTCCACAAGGCTTGTAGAGTACTGCAGGGATTGCCCCCTGTGGATAGTGGGGGGCGGTGTTCGTTCAAAAAAGGCGCTCATCGCCGTGGATAGCTCCGACAATGCCCTGAGAGCCGTTGACCATGCCGGTTTTATGCTTTCCGGAACCGATTGCAAGGCAACTATTTTTTATACAATGAGAGATTTGAGACGCTTTGTTCCTCTGGAGACCCTTGAAGAGGCTCCTGATCTTGAAGAATTCTGGCGGAATAAGGCAGGTCAGCAGATTGCTCCGTATATGAAAAAGGCAAAAGAAATACTTCTTGATGCAGGGCTTTCCGAGGATCAGATCGCCACAAAAGTAATAGACGGCAGCCGGTCTGCTGCTGACGATATTCTCAAAGAGGCGCGTGAAAACGGTTTTGGAACAATTGTGTTGGGACGCAGGGGGCTTTCGAAAATAAAGGAACTTTTCATGGGCAGTGTAACCAGTAAAGTTTTGGTTAACTCAAGCGGTTTAACTATCTGGATCGTTCAATAATATGGAAACAATCCATCCACTTGTTTACATAGGCCTGCTTCTTCTCTTGAGCTATGCAGGCGGAAAAGCAGCAAACTACTTTAAAGCGCCTCGTGTGACAGGATATCTTGTAATTGGAATGCTGCTCAGCCCCTCGCTTTTAGGGCTGTTCCATGAGAGCCTAATTAAAGAAGAACTGAGTATAATTACAGATATAGCTTTGTCGATAATTGCCTTTTCTATCGGTGGATCTCTCAGCCTGATAAAATTGAAAAAGCTTGGAAAGCATATTTTCTGGATTACATTTACGCAGGCTTTTGGCGCTTTCATCTCCACGACGCTGATGCTTTCCCTGTTTTTTTATTTTATTCACAGCCTGGGAGCGATTCAGTCATCTTTCCGGACATTATATTTTCCCATGGCGTTTGTGATCGGCGCTATCAGCGCTGCTACAGCTCCTGCCGCAATTATGGCAATCGTTCATGAATACAGGGCAAAGGGGCCGTTTACTACCATACTGTTAGGTGTGGTCGCACTGGATGACGCTCTTACGATTCTCTTTGCCGCTTTTGCTTTTACCATGGCCCAATTCCTCGTAAACCAACAGGCCGCATCTTTTACCAACCTGATTTTTTCTCCCATGTTTTCCATTCTTCTTTCCCTGTTTATTGGAGGCGTGTTGGGAATCTGCCTTTGGAAACTGATTGGTTTTGTATTGCGAAAGGAGGCAATTCTTGGAGTGTTAATAGGAGCCATTTTTTTAGCAGGCGGACTGGCAATAAGCCTTAAGGCATCTCCTTTGCTTGCCAATATGATGCTTGGGTTTGTGGTGGTCAATTTTGTAAAGCACCATGAGGATCTTTTTGCAGTAGTGGAGAGCATAGAGGAGCCTATATTCGGAATGTTTTTTACACTGGCAGGGGCTCATATGGATTTTAAGGTAATGCAGACTGCTGGATTGATCGCCCTGGTTATTGTTCTGGGGCGTTTTACCGGAAAGCTGTTAGGGAGCTGTTTAGGAGCTCAAATATCCGGTGCGCCTGAGGCGGTTAAAAAATATTTTGGCCTGTCTCTTTTGCCAACAGCCGGCGTGACTCTTGGTCTTGTGCTGGAAGCCAGAGTAGTATTTGGAGATACATATCTGTCGGACATAATGGTAAACGCTGTATTGGGATCGGTAATAATCAATGAACTAATGACGCCATTTTTTGTCCGGTTTTCACTTAGAAGGGCAGGGGAAGCGTAAATGCAGGGGTCAGGGGTCAGAGGTAGGAGATCGAAGGTTGAGATGGTGAGAAGGTGAGAAGAGAAAAAGATGAACGTCCAACATCGAACATCGAACGTTCAACGTCGAATGAACAACAAAAAAACAGAAGCCAAAGGTCGGAGATTAGTCGAGTAGTCGAGTAGGAGCGGCTTTCAGACGTGGAAATCGATGCCGGAGATCGGAGGTTGAGATGGTGAGAAGGTGAGAAGGTGAGAAGAGAAAAAGATGAACGTCGAACATCGAACGTCCAACATCGAATGTTGAATGGAAAAAGATGAACATATGAAAAAAACAAAAATAGCTGCTTAATGTTCGGTATTGGGTGTTTGTTTTTTATTCGATTTTAAAATATTTTGAAGAGCGGAGCGACATCATTATTCGACGTTCGATGTTCAATGTTCGATGTTGGACGTTCATCTTTTAATACGTTCGATGTTGGACGTTCATCTTTGTTTGTTACTCGTTGCGGATTGGGGGATCAGAGATCAGAGCTTGCCTGCCGTCAGTCTGGCGGGGTTCGGAGGATAGAGCATGAAGCGTGTTGAAAAAGTTACAGAAAACACAAAGGTGGCTGAACTGGTTGCTCTTCTTAAAAAGAGAAGGATTCCGATTATTCATGAAAATGCCGGCATTAAAGAGGTGGTCGACATCATGATCAGTTTTGAGCCCGGGCATCTTCTTTATGTGGTGGATGATGAAAAAAAACTTGTCGGCCGCATTTCTTTAAAGTCTCTTGCAAAACACGTATTTTCTCCAAGCCATGAGCCACAAATCCACCCAAGGTTTTTAATCAGTATGATTACCGCTGAAACAGCAAAAGACATAATGAAAAGAAAAACAGTGGTGGCGACTGAAAATGAACAGGTGGGGATGGTATTGAAGAAAATGATCAGGACCAATGTGCATGAGCTCCCTGTTGTAGATGATAAAAAAAGGGTGATCGCCGATATTACGCTAATCGATTTGTTGCGATTTTTGGTCGAGTAAGGTTGAGGATTAGGGATTAAGGGATTAAAATCAGCAGAATACCTTCAATTCCTGAATCCCTAAATTTTCCAATTCCTAAATTTTAAACAGATAATTGCTTTAGCCTAACACTCAACACCTAACACTTAACACCTTATGGATTCGATTTTTTACGAATTCATCAAAAGCTTAACCGATCAATATCAAAAGTTTTGCCGATGATAATCATGGCGCTATTCTGACAAAACTCGAAATCAGCGCCCGGAATCAGATGAAATTCGTTCGATAGAATATCTTTTACAGCAATAACTACCACCTTATATTTATTTCGTATTTTAAGCTCGTCAAGTGTTTTGCCTATGAACTTGTCAGGCACTGCAAGTTCAACGATTTCGTATTCAGGGGAGAGAGGAATGTGTTCGATCAGATTGGGAGTATGGAGTTTTTGAGCTAACCGTTTGGCTCCTTCTCTTTCAGAGTAAATGATATCTGTCGCCCCAATAGCGGTCAATATTTTGCCGAAAGCATCATTTTTTGCTTTGATAATGATCCGTTTAACTCCAATGCTTATCAGGTTAAGAGTGGTCAAAGCATTAGCTTCAAGATTGTCGCCCATATTAAGTATGACCGCATCCACATTTTTATTTACAAATTCAGATAAAACCTTTTTATCGGTGGCATCGGCGATAATCGATTCAGTTGCCAGATCTTTTATTGCAGTTACCCTTTTTTCGTCTTGGTCAATGACGAGTACTTGATGACCAAGGTTTTCCAACTCTATTGCTGTGTTTTGTCCGAAAGTTCCCAGACCTATAACAACGAAATATTTCATATTTAATATTCTCCCTTAACTATTCAGGTTGTTTAGGCTGTAGGCTAAAGGCTGTTAGTATTTCGTTTTGGTGGATTCGCTTCGCTTAATCCACCCTACAATCATTTCCATCTATTAAATCGTAGGGTGGATTAAAGGAGCGTAAGCGACGAATCCACCAAAGCAACTAACAGTCTTCAGCCTAAATGCCTACAGCCTATCCCCTGAGCAGTCAATTCTCACTTAACTTACCACTATATCCGCTTCAGGATAAGTAAATGAAGCAGGTTTTGGGCGCCCCATTAGAGAATGTGCGATGGCAAGAGGCCCTGCACGTCCGATAAACATTGAAAGAATGATTACCACCTTTCCTGCCGAACTCAGGTCCGGGGTTATTCCTGTTGAAAGTCCCACTGTCCCCAGAGCGGAAATTACCTGGAAAAGAATATCCAGAGGAGCTGCTTTTTCCGTATGCATGAGTATTCCGGTGGCTGTAAAAACCCACAGTATCGCCATGATGATTATGGCAAAAACTTTTTGCATGGTTTTCTGTGGAATGCGCTTTTTAAAAATAAAAACGTCATTTCTGCCGGAAAGGTAGGAACGTATAAATGCCAGAAGCAAGACAAAGCTGACGGTTTTGATGCCGCCACCGCTGCCTCCGGGTGAAGCTCCAACAAACATGAGAAAGAGGATAATCCAGAGACCGGATGTATGCATATTTCCGATTTCGATTGTATTAAAGCCGGTGGTTGTTGAGGCGGAGACTGCCTGGAAAATGGAGGCCCTGACTCCGCTTTCCGCAATCCATAAAATTCCTGCTCCGCCTAATATTAGAAAAGTCGTGCTGGAGAGAACTATTTTTGTGTGTGTTGATAATCTTATGGTTTGTTTCATAAACCGCTTTTCCGGCAGGAGGACAAAAAGTTCATACAGGCAAAAAAAACCGATTCCACCGCCCAAGGCAAGAAGGCTGATTATGAGGTTGATGGAAAAGCATTCATTATAAGCTTTCAGGCTATCAGGGAAAAGGGAGAATCCGGCGGTGCAAAACGCAGACACCGAGTGAAAGGCGGCCAAGTAAAAAGCTTTTCCGTATGGAAAAAATCGCGTCCAGAAAAATCCAAGAAAAATGGTTCCGGCCATCTCGAATACAAGTGTGAAAAGGAGGATAATTTTTGCAAAGCGGATCATATCTACTGAGGTTGGCCGGGTTATTGATTGTCTCAGCAAAGTTTGGCCGCTGATAGACAGCCTGCCGCCTACGCCTAAAACTATAAGGGTTATTATTATCATATATCCCAGACCGCCGATTTGAAAAAGCGCAAGGATAATTATTTGTCCAAAGCGGGAATAGAACGATCCTGTGTCCACTACCACCAGTCCGGTTGTAGTGACAGCGGAACCGGCTGTAAACAGGGCATCCAGAAATGATTGGCGATATCCGCTGGAAGAGGCAGACGGCAGGGTTAGAAGAAAAGCGCCGATAAAAATCAGAAAAAGAAATCCAGCCACAATCAACTGCATGGATGTGGGTTTTTTAAACAGGCTTGTCATTTTCAATGTCGACGGATTGGCATTTATTATCTACTCAGCATTTATACCCGACTTTTTGCGAACTGTGTTAAGTGTTAAGAATATGATTAAACAGGCAATTGCTTTAACATAACACTTAACACCTGATGAATTCGTTTTTTTACGAGTTCATCAATCTTGACAATATCAACTATCCATTGTAATCGGTATTTAGGTTGTTTAGGCTGTAGGCTGTTAGGCTGCAGGAAAAAATTGCAGTCACTGCAAAGTAATGACCAAAAAAACTAACAGCCTACAGCCTAAATCCCTATAGCCTAAATAACTTTTACAATACAGTTTAAAGACATTTTTTGCAATGTTTTTCTTAAAATGACAGAGCATGACACTTTAAATCAATCGAATCACGGCACAGTTATTTCCGTTCGCGGAAGTGTAATTGATGCTCATTTCCCCAAAAGACTTCCTCATATTCACAACCTTTTGAAAACAGGTGATAACGGCAGGATAGCCGTCGAGGTTGAGACACATCTTAGCTCAAAAGTTGTTCGCTGTGTTGCGCTGACCCTGACACAGGGGCTGGCTCTTGGTTCGCAGGTTATTGATACTGGCCGGCCTTTGAATGCGCCGGTAGGCAAGTGTTTGCTCGGCAGGATGTTCAATGTATTCGGTGAGACTATCGATAGAAAAGGTGAAATCAAAGGCGAAGAATGGCGTTCCATTTACAGGGAGCCTGTGCCCATCAGTCAACGGGCGACAACACCTGAAATTTTTGAAACAGGCATAAAGGCTATTGATGTTCTGGCTCCCATGGAGAGGGGAGGAAAGGCCGGTCTTTTTGGCGGCGCCGGTGTCGGCAAGACAGTAATAATTACTGAAATGATACATAATATTGTTGGCCGGCGTGAAGGGGTCAGCATCTTTTGCGGTATTGGTGAACGATGCAGGGAAGGTGAGGAGCTTTACCGCGAGATGAAGAAAGCCGGAGTGCTTGACAATACAGTAATGGTGTTCGGACAGATGAATGAACCGCCTGGCGCCAGGTTCAGAGTAGGTCATGCAGCGCTGACTATGGCCGAGTATTTCAGAGATGACGCGAGGCAGGATGTGCTGCTTCTGATCGACAACATTTTTCGCTTTATCCAGGCCGGTTCAGAGGTATCAGGGCTCATGGGACAAATACCTTCCCGCTTAGGGTATCAGCCAACCCTGGGAACGGAATTAGCGAGGCTGGAAGAAAGGATTTGCAATACAGCTACCGGCGCAATTACCTCCACTCAGGCCGTATATGTGCCTGCGGATGATTTTACAGATCCCGCGGCTGTTCATACCTTTTCTCATCTTTCCGCATCCATAGTATTATCAAGAAAAAGGGCCGGCGAAGGGCTATATCCAGCCATAGATCCGCTCAAGTCCGGATCTAAAATGCTTGTGCCTCCTGTAGTTGGAATGAGGCACTACCGTGTGGCACAGGAGGTGCGTAAAACACTTGCTACATATGAAGAACTGAAAGACATCATTGCTATGTTGGGGTTGGAGGAGCTATCGCTGGATGACAGGCGGATTGTGCGTCGTGCCAGGCAATTGGAACGGTTTATGACGCAGCCCTTTTTCACAACGCAGCAATTCACAGGCTATGAAGGCAGGATGATTGACCTGAAAGAGGCTTTAGATGGTTGTGAGCGCATATTGAACGATGAATTTTCCGATTATCCTGAGAGAGCGTTTTATATGATTGGAAATATTGATGAAGCAAAAAAAGATGAAGCTTAAGGTTTTGCTCCCGACACAGATTCTTGTTGACGAAGAGGTTGTCAAGGTGATCGGCGAGGCTGAAAACGGTTCTTTTTGCCTTTTGCCCCATCATGTTGATTTTGTGGCAGCTATTGTTCCCGGCATTTTTTCTTTTGTAACATCCGAACTTGTTGAACTGTTTTATGCTGTTGATGAAGGTATCCTGGTTAAATGCGGCCATGAGGTTATGCTTTCCATTAGAAATGCCGTGCGTGGTCCTGATCTTGGAATGTTGAAACAAACTGTTCAAAAACAATTTGTTGAGCTTGAGGATAAGGAAAAAATGTCACGCTCCGCATTAGCCAGACTCGAAGCCGGTTTTATCAGGCGCTTTATGGATCTTCAAAAACAGGGGTTGACAACAGGCCTGTGAATAAAAAGCAGCGACAGCCAGGTGATAAATTCAGCGAAACAGTGGGGGCCAAAGAGGTTCGCAAGATCAAAGCGCGTCGTGAGAAGGAGAGGGTTGTCTGGTTCGGGCTGGGTATGTTCGGCGTCATTGGATGGTCGGTAGTTATTCCTACCTTGCTTGGCATTGGGCTGGGCATATGGATAGATATAAAATGGCCGAGCCGCTATTCATGGACATTGATGCTTCTCATCATCGGCGTTATTTTAGGTTGTTTAAACGCATGGTTATGGATAGTATCTGAGCGAAAGATGATTAATAAAAAGTAACTACTCAGGTGGATAGGCTGAAGGCTGAAGACTGTTAGGAAAAAGCAAAAATACGGAGCATTTTGAAGCCATGTTTGGTGCAAGAATCAGATATTTTCGCCAAAGTACGGCAATCGTGCTCTTCTGACCCCTTCAGCCTTCAGTCTAAACAGCTTCAGCCTGACTACGTGAGTAGTCACGATAAAGAGAGAGAAAGAATGAGTGAAGTGGTAATCCTCATAATGGCTTTTGCCGCAGGCATGGGTCTCGGCGCATTTTACTTTGGAGGCTTGTGGCTGACCGTTAAGCGGCTTCCCAAGGTCAGAAAGCCGGCGCTTTTGAGTATATGCAGCTTTTTTGGGCGCCTTGGGATAATTCTTTTTGGATTTTATCTCATCATGGACGGTCATTGGGAACGGATAATAGTATGTATGATCGGTTTTTTAGTAATGCGGGGAATTCTTGTTCGTGTCTGGGGGCCAGGGATCGGAGGTCAGAAATCAGAGAACCAGCAACGAGTGACGAGCAACCAGTAACGAGTAACCGGCAACGAGTAACGAGAAATATGCATATAACTCCTGATTCAATAATTTTATTTCAATTAGGACCTGTTTCTTTGAATGCGACCATACTGTTTACATGGTGCATAATGGCGTTGATGACTGTCGGGTCATGGCTTGTGACGAGAAAGCTTTCTTCAACAACACGGCTGTCTCGATGGCAGAACCTTCTTGAAGTACTGGTAACCGGCATAAGAGATGAGATTCGTGAGATCAGCGGACAGGATCCGGGCAGATACCTGTCCTTTGTGGGCACACTCTTTTTATTCATTGCGGTTTCAAATCTTTTAAGTATCATTCCCGGATATACCCCGCCGACCGGTTCACTTTCAACAACCACAGCGCTTGCTGTTTGTGTGTTTATTGCGGTTCCCATATACGGCATTACTCAAAAAGGTTTAGCTTATTTTAAACAGTACGCCAAACCTTCGCTATTGATGTTGCCGTTTAATATTATAGGCGAGGTATCACGCACAATTGCATTGGCTATGCGCCTTTTTGGAAATATAATGAGCGGCACGATAATTGCCGCCATTCTGCTTTCCATTGCGCCCCTTATATTTCCGGTTATAATGCAGGCTTTTGGACTATTAATCGGATTGATCCAGGCATATATATTTGCAATTTTGGCGATGGTTTACATTGCGGCAGGCTCTCGTGTGCGGCAAAACAAAATAGATGCCAGCCTGCAAAACAAGAAAGGAGAGGTATAATATGGATAACGTCGGTATTATTGGAGCTATATCCATTCTTGCGTCGGGACTGACCATAGGCATCGGTTCGATTGGTCCTGCGGTTGGAGAGGGGCGGGCATTGGCCCAGGCTTTGAGTTCTATTGCGCAACAGCCTGATGAGGCCAATACAATCACACGCACCCTTTTTGTGGGTATGGCAATGGTGGAATCAACGGCTATTTACTGTTTTGTGGTATCCATGATTCTGATTTTTGCAAACCCGTTCTGGAATTATTTTATATCTAAAGCCGGAGGATAATCTGTGCTAATTGATTGGTTTACAGTAATTGCTCAGATAATCAATTTTCTGGTGCTTGTTTATCTTCTGAAGCGTTTTCTTTACGGTCCCATTATTAAGGCGATGGACAAGCGACAGGAGAAGATCGCTCTTCGTCTAAAAGAAGCGCGCAAAAAAAAGGAGGAGGCAGGGCAGGAGGCCGAGCTTTTTCTTCAAAAAAACAGGAAATTTGATGCCAGGCATGAAGAGATGCTTTTTCAGATCAAAAAGGAGGTTGAAGCCGCTAAAGCAGAACTCATAAAGGAGGCTCGCAGCCGGGTTGATGCTGATATGGATAGATGGTACGGGGCTATCCGGAAAGAGAAAGAGACCTTTCTCCAGGACATTCGCAAGCGTGTGGCGAGGCATACCTGCGCTATTGTTGGCAGGGCAATAAAGGATCTGTCGAATGCCGATCTTGAGAATCGCATTACGAGCATATTTATCGAGCGTCTCCAAAACATAGATAAAAATGAGCGAGAAGCGCTTGCGCAGGCTGTTCAACATTCTACGGAAGGAATCAAAGTAAACAGCTCCTTTGAAATTCCAGGAGAATCGGCAAAAAAAATTGCGCAGCTTTTACAAAATCTGACAACCGATCCTGTTGACGTGCGGTTTGAGATTTTACCGGAGCTTATCTGCGGCATTGAAGTAAAACTTCATGGCCGCAAAATTTCCTGGAATATAGCCGATTATCTGGAGTCATTTGAGGAAAGTATGCGCGCAACAATTGAGGCAAGTGGTTAGGCTGTAGGTAGATAGGCTATAGGCTGTTAGGCAAGATACCTTTTCAGCTTATAACTAACAGCCTAACAGCCTACAGCCTAAATGCCTACAGCCTAAACAACCTGAACACAGACACGTGATGACTGAGAATAATACTACATCTAAATCCTTTCTTGATGACACATTCATGCTGTTTGATCAAGTTCTTGACAAACACGCATATGAGCTGAAAGGCCGGGAAGTTGGAATAGTGACGTATGTTGGCCAGGGAATTGCCCGCGTTGATGGTTTGTCCGGGGTTAAATCTGAGGAGCTGCTCCGATTCCCCGGCAATATCCCCGGCATGGTTTTTAATATCGATATTTCAGAGGTGGGAGTTATTCTTTTTGGCGAAAGCAAGGAGATAGAAGCAGGTTCCGAGGTGCAGCGCACAGGACAGGTTTTGAATGTTCCGGTTGGTGATGCGCTGATAGGACGCTTTGTGGATCCTATGGGACGCCCTCTGGACGATCTTGGCCCTGTGAAAACGTCGGAGCGGCGCCCTGTTGAACGTGAGGCTCCCGAGATTATGGACAGGGCTCCTGTTTTCGTGCCGTTACAGACAGGCCTGAAGGTCGTTGATACCTTAATTCCGATAGGGCGCGGGCAGCGAGAGCTCATTCTTGGCGACCGGCAAACAGGCAAGACAGCTATTGCGCTTGATACGATAATTAATCAAAAGAAAAAGGATGTTCTGTGCGTTTATTGCGCAATTGGGCAGAGAAGTTCATCAGTGGCAAAACTTATTAATGAGCTCCGAAAGCATGATGCCATAAATTATTCCATCATCGTGGTAGCAGAAGGGGAAAGCACCCCTGGGATGCAGTTTATTGCTCCCTATGCGGCTACGTCAATGGCGGAGTTTTTTATGGAACAGGGAAGAGATGTATTGATTATATACGACGACCTGACGCATCATGCCAGGGCTTATCGTGAGCTTTCGCTTCTGTTGCGCAGACCTCCCGGCAGGGAGGCTTTCCCCGGCGACATTTTCTATATCCATTCACGGCTTCTTGAACGCTCAACCCATCTTCGAGAGGAGCTTGGAGGCGGCTCATTGAGCGCTATGCCTATTGTCGAAACAGAGGCGCAAAACATATCCGCATATATTCCGACAAACATTATCTCAATCACCGACGGTCAGATCTATCTTTCACCAGAGCTTTTTCAAAAGGGTGTGCTTCCGGCAGTGGATGTTGGAAAATCTGTGTCAAGGGTGGGCGGCAAAACACAATTGGCCGCATATCGTGCGATTGCCGCTGATTTGCGCCTTTCTTACTCGCAGTTTGAAGAACTTGAGACCTTTTCCCGTTTTGTTGCCCGGCTGGATGAGGAAACAAAAAAAAGACTGGAGCGGGGGAGCCGGGTCAGAGAAATTCTCAAACAGCCTCAATATCAACCTATACCGGTTGCAGAGCAGATAGCTGTGTTTGTGGCAATAAACGGAGGTGTCTTTGATGAGTTTCCCCTTGATCAGATTCTACATGTTGAGCGGCTTATACGCAAAGAGGTCAGAATTCAACTATCCCATCTTTGCGAACAAATCGAAGCCGGCGGTCAATTAAAGGATGAGGATCAAGAGGCTATCTTGATTGTTGCCAGTAAAGCTGTTGAAAACGAGCGTAAAGAGTAACATAATAGTTCAGGCACAAAGGCTCTAAGACACCAAGGTATATAATATGTTTATGATAAGAAAATATTGAACGGCCGAGTAAAAATTCTTTTGAACATCGAACATCGAACGTTGAACATCGAATAATGAAATCGCTTCGCTCCGCCAGTTTATAAATTGGCAGAATACCTTATTCAACATTCAATGTTGGACGTTCGATGTTCGATGTTCATAGCCTTTTAGCCTGACTGCCGGCGACTGAATAATTACCTGTTATGCTTGAATTGCTGAAACGTAAAACCAGGAGCGCTGAAGATTTGCTGTCTGTCGTGAAAACAATGAAGGTTCTTGCGGCCGTCAGCATTCAGCAGTATGAAAAGGCGGTTGAGTCCCTTGACGAATACAATCGGTCTATTGAGTTCGGATTGCAGGCCGTTCTAAAACATAGACCCGGTGAAATTCCGACAGTCAAACCTGTTTTAAAAGAAAGACTCGGCGTCATTATTTTTGGCTCCGACCAGGGCATGGTTGGTCAGTTTAATGAAGTGATAGCTCATTATGCGGCTGAAGAAATAAATACATTCAAGGTAAGACAGGAAAACCATACAGTTATAGCTGTTGGGCTGCGAGCTATGTCCTGTCTTGAAGATGCCGGCCAGCCTGTTGAAGACTGCCTTTCTCTGCCAGGCTCAATAACCGCTATTGCGCCGGTGGTGCAGGATATTGTGCTGAAGATGGAGGCGTGGCGCTTTGAACAGCAAGTCGATCAGATCGTTATCTTTTATAACAGGACGGCTGGCGCATCTTATAGACCCCACAGGCTCCAGTTGCTGCCGGTTGATTATAAATGGTTTCAAGGGCTGAAAAGCAGGCCATGGCCCTCGCATTCTTTGCCGCTTTTTACTATGGATTGGAACCGGCTGTTTTCGTCATTGATCCGGCAGCATCTGTTTGTGTCGGTTTTTCGAGCTTTTGCCGAATCCATGTGCAGCGAAAATGCCAGCCGTCTTGCATCCATGCAGGCGGCTGAAAGGAATATTGAAGAGCGTCTGGACGAGCTGAACTTTCAATTTCACCAGGAAAGACATACCTCTATTACAGAAGAACTATTAGACATTGTTGCAGGTTTTGAGGCGCTAAAATGATAGTATAGATGAGTAAAAAGTGCCTAAAGTAGAAAAGACAGTGCCTAAAGTGCCTAAAGTTAAGGAATGCGCCTTCGGCGCTGCTGATTTTAATTTTTTTTCACCATACAACTTTGCTCACTTTGTTTCTATCTTAACTTATAACCAAGCCCTGAAAATCTATAGCACGCCGAAGGCGTACCATCCTGCCCGCCATCGCGAGCCATGCTCACTCTTCGTCCTTTCGTTGACTTGCTCAGGCGAGGCAGGCGGGAACTTTAGGCATTTTAGGCACTTTAGCTCACTTTAGGCACTTATGTCAGACGGATGTTTTCCCCCATTTTCCATAAGAGCTTTGACCGGTTCGAGGCCGTAAGGGGTGCCTTCTTCTATAGCCTTAAGCACTGTGCCGCCTCCGGTGAAGAAGAAATACTGGGCGTTGTCCATGGCTGCCAGATACAGGCCAGGGCTGAGATTTTTAAATTCCTGGAGGGTATCTCCGCCGCCGTAAAGCTTTTGAGCTTGTGTATTCTGATCAATTGTACGGTCAAGTTTTTCAGAACCTTCGAAAAAGTGCGGTGTAAAGCCCATGACAGCATTGACAAGGATGGTTTTTGCCGAACCGATAACCTCAGTAACCTCTGGAACGTCGAAAGACTCAGGGGCAACGTCAAGGAAGTATCCATATTTGTTTCCGGGCTTAAAATCCATGATGTTGAGTGTTCTGAATTTTCCTTTAACACGCCCCTCAATAGTATCCGACTCAACCAGGAATGGCAGTTCAACGATCTTTTTGTCCTCCTGGTCCTGCTTAACAAGTACTTTGGCCGCATTAATGTCCGATTCACTCACACCTGTCACTCGAATATCGTATTTGGCGCATAAAAAGGTATTATAGATGATTCCGCCAAGCAGCAGGTGATCAACCTTCTTGTAAATCTCGTTTAGCGGCCCGATTTTGGTGTCGTATTTCGCCCCGGCCACAACCGCTACAAAAGGTCTTTTTGGTTCCAGAACCCTTCTCAGGTAAGCTATTTCCCTTTGCATGAGGAAACCGGCAAAACTGGGCAGATACCTCGTTATATCACAGGTGGAAGCATGGGGCTGCCATGAGCCAAAAGCGTCGTTGACAAAGACATCGGCAAGGCCGGCAAGTTGCAAGGCAAAACGTTCTCTGATATCGCCTGTGGCTTCTTCTCCTTCAAACCACCGTGTGTTGGGAAGATAAATGCCTCCTGTCCGATGGGAGCGCAGATCACGTATATGCCAGTTGATGGAGGTGTCGATCTGTTTAATGCCGGCATCTGGATCGACCGGAAATTCAGGCACGGAAAATTTTGTGTGCAGTTTCCGTTCAAGGTATTCGACAACAGGCTGAACCGAAGTATGATCTTCAACTTTGATTTTACCTGTTTTCTTGTCCCGTGTTCGGCCCACGTGGGTCATAAGTATGGGCCTGCCACCCCTTTCAACGATGTTGTATAGAGTTCCCAGGGTAGCGTCTATCCGGTACGGATCCCTGATTATACCTTTTTTGACCACATTATGATCTACTCTAACCAGAACGATTTTATCTTTCAAGTCAGCGTTCTGAATAAGGGGCAGGCGGGGGTCTATGTCCATATTAGTCATGGTTTCTTTTCCTTAATACTTGGGTTAAGCGGTTCAACGTTCACGGTTCACGGTTGAAAAGCCATAACTGTCTGATATCAAAAAGATGATACCCCTCAATAGGGATAACACGCATGTTTCACCCAATGGGTGAAAGAGGTTAATCTGGGTGTTGTGCTATAAAGTGATAGATGTCAATAAATTATAACCATTGAACCCTGAACCTTGAACCGATCACTTTAGGTTATATCTTCCGGCACACAATTTGCCGGGCAATGAAAATATATGCAACGGCAACATTCATTTTTTCTTATTGTCGTGACCAGTACTGTTAGAGAAAGAAAATATATTATCAGCAAACCTGGCTGCAATCTCAGCCAATAGAGGGGAGGCAATAGTATTATTATTGGCGCAATAACGCACACAGCCTTTTCATACAGGTTTAAAGGCCCTGGTTTTGATTTAAAAAATTTTGGAATTCCCCAGAAAAACATGCATTTTGTAGTGGTTGCGCCTTTAATGTAATGAGGGCAGTGTGAGCAGTAAAACTTATATGCAAGAATAACAGTTAAGATGCATAAAATTAAATAAAGGATCAGCCAGGCAACAGAATCTTTTACAATTGCAACACAAACGGTAACAACAGGCACTGCCGCAACAAGATTCCAGTAAATATAATCGGTAAATTTATGATCTGTTTTTAATTGGGTATTGGACTTGTTCATTTACTTATTCCAGTATTGAGACTTTTGAAAGCCGGATGGATTTTGCGGTAACGGAATGAGGACGGGAAGTTATTTTGCACAACCCATTATTGATGAATTCGTAAAAAGTCGAATTCATCAGGTGTTAAGTGTTAGGTGTTAAGATAAAACATTTAACTGTCATATCAAGCTCTTAACACTTAACACCTGCCACTTAACACTGTTCGTAAAAAGTGGTTTTTGGACTTTTTACGAGTTGATCATTATTTGCGTGGTTCATATTTAAAGGATAGATGCACTCTGGCGCGGTATGCGACAACTTTTCCGTCTTCAACCTTCATGTCAAGTTTAGTAATTTCTGCGATTCTTAAGTTTTTAAGGCTTTTGCCGGCAGCCTCCACAGCATTTTTAGCTGCGTCTTCCCATGAAACATCACTTGTTCCTACAAGTTCAATAATCTTATAAACACTGTCAGGCATAATTTTCCTCCTTTTATAGAAGTTTACAAAAACCGGTTAAAAAATTCATAGACAATAATCGGTTTATTAGAAAAAAAATTGCTCAAAACAGAAAATATTATAAATTTTATATGATTGTCAAGAACGATTAGAAAAGACAGCTAAAGAGAAGACGCACAATCTGTGTTTATCTATTTTCTATGGGCATCGATAAGCCTTGTGGAGCCAGCGCCGCAGCTAATGATCGACCTCATCGCATCTTCCACCGACACATCCACCTGATGAACAAATCTGCCTTCAAGATGATAGATGTTGCCTGAGGTTGGATTGGGTCCTGTGGGAACAAATACTGTATAACTGCCGTCTGAATGCTCATCAGTTACAAATGCCGTCAACATAGTCTCGTTTCCAAAGACCTGAACCAGGGCTACGGAAGAGAAGGGGGATTTTTTCCGCCCAAGAAATTGCATTACGGTCTCTTTGATAAGAGAATAACCCGGAGCAAACTTAAGAATTGAATTTTCAAGGCTGGTGTGAATGAATCTGCCGATTTGTGTCTTTACAATGGCACCGACAACAAAACAGGCTGTTATGATAATGGCCACTGCCAGCAAATCCGCCATTATCTCACGAAGGTTTGATTTTATCAGGATAAGATATGTCAAGGGTTGAATTATACGTGCAACCATGCCAAAGATCCACTTGAAAACGAGAACCAGAATAGCAACCGGCAGAATTACAATCAAGCCTCCAAGGAATGAGGTTTTAATTAACGATTTTATTCTATTCATAATTAACCTCTTATCTTTATAAAAAGCAAACCGGCCAATGTCACTGCAATCCAGTACGGTTTTACTTTTCTTGTTTGGATTTTCATATGGAGAGGATTGTTGTTTTAAAAATAACCGGACCCATCCCAGCAATGTGTACACAATTTATCTTTTGGCAAACCAATTGCTTCTACAACATCTTCCAGTTTTTGATATGTTAAAGAAGTAAGCCTTAATCTGCGCCGTATTTTATCTACCATTGCTCCGTTTTTTTCCGATCCTGCCATAGCGTATTCATCTATCCTTTTTTCAGCGCCGCCTTCAAGTTCTGCTATTGCTTTACGTCCGGCAAGATCCAGTGTTGATCGTGATGTTGAAAAATTGAGAAATTCACATGGATACAGCAGGGCAGGGCATGCGGTTCTCATATGAACCTCCAATGCCCCGTAGTCGAATAATATTTGAACATTCTCCTGTAGCTGCGTGCCTCTTACTATTGAGTCGTCACAAAAAAGTATTTTTTTGCCCTCTATCAATGCTTTGACTGGAATTAGTTTCATTTTTGCAACAAGATCTCTCAGGCTTTGTTCCTGAGGCATAAAACTCCTGGGCCATGTAGGTGTATATTTTACAAAAGGTCTGATATATGGAATATGTTTTTCGTTAGCATAACCAAGGGCATGTCCGATTCCTGAATCAGGAATGCCCGCAACAACATCAATATTAATATTGTCATTTCTTGCAAGGGCTCTGCCGCATCTATAGCGCACTGTTTCAACATTTATTTCTTCGTAGTCTGAGGCAGGATAGCCATAATATACCCACAGGAATGAACAAATCTGCATCCTGTCGCCTGGTTTTTTTCTCTGCTCATGTCCGTCAGCGGTGATAAAAACAATTTCACCGGGACCAAGATATTTATCGATCTCAAAGCCCAGGTTTGGCAGGGCGCATGTTTCAGAGGATGCGGCATAGGCACGTTTTTTTTTGCCGATTACTATCGGGGTTCTGCCTAATTTATCTCTTGCGGCGTAAATGCCGTGTTTGGTAAGTAGAAGCATGGAACAGGAACCTTTAATAGCATTCTGAACACTAATAATTCCTTCTTCAAAGGACCCTTTTTCACAAATAAGCATTCCAATCAATTCTGTAGGATTTGTTGTGCCGCCGCTTGTTTCTGAAAAATGCATTTTTTTGCTGTATGCTTTTTTTGCCAGCTCTTCGATGTTGTTTATCTTGCCGACTGTGGCTATGCTGAATGTGCCTAAATGAGAGCCGATAATTAATGGCTGAGAATCATTATCACTGATAACTCCAATCCCTTTATGTCCATTCAGGTAAGGAAGATTATCTTCAAATTTTGTTCTGAAATAATTGTTTTCGATATTATGAATGAATCTTATATGTCCTTTAGAATTGTTTACAGAAAGACCGGCCCGTTTTGTCCCGAGATGTGAATGATAATCGGTTCCATAAAAGAGGTCATTAACGCAATCCTCTTTAGAAACCACTCCAAAAAATCCTCCCATAATAACTCCTTCCAGTGGTTATCATTACAACTCATAGAAAAATATTACAGATACTTTAAGGAATAATAATAATCAAGGTCTATGTTTAATGGCCTCGTAAAAAGTCGAAAAGCTACTTTTTACGAACAGTGTTAAGTGTCAGGTGTTAAGTGTTAACAGCTTGATATGACAGTTAAATGTTTCATCTTAACACCTGACGGTTGATAAATTCGATTTTTACGAATTCATCAACCGTGAACCGTGAACCAAACATGGCTTCAAAATGCGCTTTTCCCTAACAGTCTTCAGCCTTCAGCCTATCCACCTGAGTAGTTACCATATTTTGTTGGATCCATTATGCCCGCTTCTTTAAAACCCTGTTTTCTCAAAAGACAGCTATCGCAACGGCCGCATGCCAGATTGCCTGGAGATGGATCGTAGCAGCTATGAGTTAACGAATAATCCACCCCAAGTTCAATACCTTTTTTAATGATTTCCGCTTTAGTCATATTGATTAGCGGAGCCCTGATTTTTATTTTTGTTATGCCTTCAACGCCTGCCTTTGTGGCCAGATTTGCCATATGTTCAAAAGCGGCGATATATTCAGGCCTGCAGTCAGGATATCCGCTGTAATCAATAGCGTTTACACCGATAAAAATGTCGGATGACCCGATAACTTCTGCCAGCGCAAGAGCGTATGACAGGAATATGGTGTTTCTTGCCGGAACATATGTGACAGGTATCTCTTTTGCAACATTCCGTATGTTCCTGTTTTTAGGGACATCTATGTTGTCAGTCAGGGCTGAATGGCCGATATTTGCAAGGTCTATATTCGTTATCAGATGCTTTGCCGCACCGATCGTATCGGCTATCCTTTTAGCCGCAGATAGTTCAATGGAGTGGCGCTGTCCATAAAAAAAACTTAAACAGTGTATTTCAAAACCTTCATGTTTTGCAATTCCCATAACAGTAGCGGAATCGACACCGCCGCTAAGCAGGACGACAGCCTTTTTTCTTTCAATCATATTTTTTCATTAATCCTTTTTTCAAAAAAATATCTCACGCAAAGGCGCCAAGACGCCAAGATTTTAAAATTATAACACATTAGCGACTCTTGAGATACCATCGCGAATTAACTCAGTTCCAAAATTAATTAACAATCCCAACCTTTTGTCAGCCAGCCTCAGATACGTCAACAACTGCTTTTTGTGTACACGGCTAACTTTTTCAACAGACTTGAGCTCTACAATGACTTTCTCTTCTACAATCAGATCCGCCCTGAACGCCTCATCAAATTTTATTTCGTCAAAAATAATTGGAACAGGCACTTGTCGTTTAACCATCAACCCTCTCTTCTTCAATTCGTGTGTAAGAATAACTTCATAAACGCTTTCGAGAAGCCCTGGTCCCAAATTTTTATGAACGTGAAATGCTGCATCAACAATTATCTTTGCAATTTCATTCTCAGTCATAATTTTCTTTTATATTGTTTTATATCTTTGCGCCTTTGCGTGAGCTAACACCGTTGTTTATCAGGCCATATTATCTTATGCAATTGAAGGTGGAGTCGGACCTTTAGATTATCTTCAAGTATCCACTTTGCTAATTTTGCATATTCCATTTTTGCAGACACAGGAGAAAAGAGGATGTGGTCTGCTGGAAATTCAGGGCGGATTAACTTGATGATTTCTATGGCAAAGTCATAATCCCCACGGCTTCCAATAACAAATTTGACCTGGTCTTTTGGGTCGAGTTTTTTAAGATTGTTTAGATCATTTTCATCACTTTCGCCGCTTGTCGGGCATTTGATGTCAACTATTTTAATGCATCGGTTGTCAACTATACTTATATCAAAACTCCCGTTTGTTTCTATCAATACTTCGTATCCCTTTTCGAGGAGGCAGTATATTAAATCCGGGGTCTCTTGCTGGACCAGCGGTTCTCCTCCTGTAATTTCAATAAGGGGACAATTGTAAGTTGCAACACGATTGAGAATTGCCGCAATTTCCATTTCCGAACCATTATCATAAGCATACCTGGTGTCACAGTATGAACATCTTAGATTGCAACCGGTGAGCCTGACAAATACGCAGGGACGACCATTATGAATAGATTCACCCTGTATGCTGTAAAATATTTCGTTAATTAAAAGGGACATGGCGGTTTTCTTCTAAGTTGACTTTGTATAAAAAACAGTGTTAAGTGTTAAGTGATTGATAAAATATATAATTGCTTAACACCTAACACTTAACACCTAAATTAAATGAAAACAATAGGTCTTCTTAAAAATACTGTGCAGGAATATGCATGGGGATCTTATACAGCCATCCCTGAACTTTTGGGAAAAGATTCACCTTCAAATAGACCCCAGGCGGAACTCTGGATGGGTGCGCACCCAAAGGCTCCATCAATGGTTAATTGTGAAGGGAAATGGATATCTTTAATTGAGTTAATCGAAAATAATCCAATAGATATTCTTGGAAAACAGGTGGCAGATAGATACAGCAACAGGCTTCCGTATCTTTTAAAGGTACTTGCGGCGGCAAAACCTCTTTCCATTCAGGCCCATCCCAGTCTGAAGCAGGCCTCTGCCGGATTTGAGAGGGAAAACAGGCTTGGGATTCCACTGAATGCCTTTAACAGGAACTATAAGGATGATAATCACAAGCCGGAGTGTATTTGTGCTTTGACCCCTTTCTGGGCATTGAACGGTTTTCGCAGAATATCAGTTATTCTTTCACTTATGGAGAAAATCTGCCCGCAAAATTTTAAAAAGGAGCTCGATGATTTTCGAAATCAGCCCGATCACGTGGGCTTAAAAAGATTTTTTAATGATCTAATGACAATGGATTCCAATCGACAAAAGCTTCTTATAGATGATGCGGTAAAAAATGCGCAAAAGCTTTCAGGACATGATCAAGTCTTTGAGTGGATGGTTAATCTGCACAATGAGTATCAGGAAGATATCGGAATTTTTTCTCCTGTAATATTAAACCTGATTTGCCTTGAGCCGGGTCAGGCCATGTTTCTTCCGGCAGGAGAACTTCATGCTTATCTTGATGGAGTGGGAATAGAATTGATGGCAAACTCGGATAATGTGTTGAGGGGCGGACTTACACCAAAGCATGTAGATGTCCCTGAGCTTTTAAAGGTTCTCAACTTTGAAGAAAGGGAGATAAATATACTTTCAGCACAGAAAAGCAGTGATTATGAGTATGTATATTTAACCCCGGCAGATGAGTTTGAACTGTCTGTAATTATTGATAACAAAAGTATAGACTATACAAGTTCTGAAAAAAGGAGCATTGAGATAATCCTTTGTTTTGATGGAGAAGCAGCAATAAACGATATCGGTAAAAATGTTTCTGTTACCCTTGTCAGGGGAGCATCGTGTGTTATTCCTGCTTCTGTAGAAAGATATGGCATTAAAGGTAAAGGCACACTTTATAAGGCTTCGGTTCCTGTATAATGAATTCATAAAAACTCGAATTCATCAAGTGTTAGGTGTTAAGTTAAAGCAATTATCTGTCTTATCAAGCTCTTAACACGTTTCGTGAAAACTCGAAAAATCGTCATGCCGGACTTGATCCGGCATCCAGAACGCATTTTCTCGTTCCCATGCTCCAGCGTGTGAATGCATAATACAAAAAATATCTTGACATTTACAATTTGAAAATATATTTAATTATACTGATAGTTAAATAATTATAGAACAAGGTATTTTAAGGTAATTAAATGACGCAAAATTTTTCAGGCAGAATATATTGGTATTTTTGGTATTATAATACCGGTCTGCCTGTGGTGCGTTGAATAAACTAAAAAATTATTAAATGCAAAAAGCCGTGGACAGATATAAATTCCACGGCTTTTTTTGTTTCTAAGGGGGGGCTGTGGGTGGATAACTTGTCACGGCCTTTTTGCGCAAAAGGAGGATGTGAGAGATGACTATTTTAGGAAAAAGAATCCGGATGGAACGTATCATTAACAGAAACACAGGCAAAACCGTAATTGTTCCAATGGATCACGGTGTTTCGGTGGGCCCTATTGACGGCCTGCTGGATATGAAGGGGATAATACAAAAGGTGGCAAATGGTGGCGCAAATGCCATTGTTGAACACAAAGGGCTTGTTGGAGAAGGGCATCGTGGAGGCGGAATGGACATAGGTTTGATCCTGCACTTGTCCGCATCAACAAGTCTGTCTCCTTATCCGAACGCCAAAACACTGGTTTGCTCGGTTGAAGAGGCGCTCAAACTGGGCGCTGACGCGGTGTCCATTCATGTAAATCTTGGCAACGGCGGTGAAAAAGAGATGTTGAATGATTTTGGCAGGGTAAGCTATGAAGCGCGCACATGGGGAATGCCCCTTCTTGCAATGATTTATCCAAGGGGTGAGAAAATCAAAGACGAGTATGATGTAAAAGTAATCAAACATGCGGCCCGTCTTGGGGATGAAATGGGAGCGGACATTGTCAAGGTTTCCTACACCGGATCAATGGAGACCTTTAAAGAGGTTGTGGCTGGCTGTTCTGTTCCGGTTGTGATTGCCGGCGGCGAAAAAATGGATTCGGACATGGAAATTCTGGAAATGGTAAAGGGAGCTATTGATGCCGGCGGCGCCGGCGTTTCCATAGGCCGTAACGTATTCCAGCACAAAGATCCTGAGAGTATGGTAAGGGCCATTTCAGGCATTGTAAATGAGGGGATGGGTGTGGATGAGGCAATTAAGTTTTTGCAATAACCGGCTACGTGATATAGGTAAGCGTTCACGGTTCACGGTTGTCGGTTTACAGTTCTCACAACTGAACCTTTTGCTTCTTGTCAGCCTCTGGCTGATATGTTTTGATCAACCGTTAACTGTAAACCGTGAACCAAACAATGGGGATATATGCTATGCAAAAAATCTGGGTAAAGGTGGATCCATGGGACAAAAAATTAGTGACAACCGCCCTTGAAGGAGGAGCGGAAGGCATAATGGTTCCAAAGGGATATTCTAAAAAGGTCAAGGAATTGGGCAGAATACAAACAATTTCCGAAGATGGAGATTTAAAGCCTGGAAAAGATGTGCTTTTTTTTACAATAAAAAGCGGTGAAGACGAAGATGAAATTGTAAAGCTTTGTAAAGATAAGAGAGTAGTACTTCAATGCAGCGACTGGACAATTATACCTCTTGAAAATCTTATAGCAAAAGGCGCTGACGTTATTGCCGAGGTCCATAGTTTTAAGGATGCACAGACCGCTTTCGGCATTCTGGAAAAGGGAGTTGATCATATCCTGATTCATACAACAGATGTAATGGATTTGAAAAAGACATTAGCGTTAATCGCTTCAGTGGAGGATAAAACAGTTCTTGAACAAGCCAAAATTGTAGATATCATTCCAGTCGGGATGGGAGACAGGGTTTGTGTGGACACCTGCACATCAATGACTACTGGTCAGGGGATGCTGGTTGGAAACAGCAGCAGCGCTTTATTCCTTGTTCATGCGGAAAGCGTTTCAAATCCTTATGTAGCTCCAAGACCTTTCAGGGTCAATGCAGGACCTGTTCATGCATACACAAGGGTTCCCGGCGGGAAGACCAGATATCTTTCCGAGCTTTCGGCAGGCGACCAGGTATTAATTCTTGATTTTGAGGGCAACACAACGACCGGCACTGTTGGGCGGTTAAAGATCGAAAAACGTCCTTTAATGCTTATAAGGGCGCTGGCCGGCGGACGGGAGGTCACGACTATCCTTCAAAATGCGGAGACTATCCGTCTTACCGATCCGGAAGGCAAGCCTGTGTCGGTTGTAAATCTTGTCGCCGGAGACAAGGTGCTGATAGCTCTTGAGGAATGCGGCAGGCACTTTGGTCATAAGATAGATGAAACGATAACGGAAAAGTAACCAGTGTCCATCCACAAATGGCATCTTTCGGCCCCTGGCGGCGTTCTTACTTTTTTGCAATCCTCGGAATAGTCGCACTATGCCTGCGGTTGCAAAAACGCTCGAGCCTTGCCATGAACCAAAATCTACCACTTGTGGATGGACACTAACTAATATACAGGATTCAGGAAAACAATGTCAGATAGCGATAAAAATAAAATAGATAATTCAGATTCTCGTATCATCCCCTTAAGAAAATCCATAGATGAGATCGACGAGAAGCTTCTTGATCTGATCAACAGGAGACTTCTCCTTGCAAAGGAGATCGGAAAAATCAAGGAAGAATACAGTGGGCAGGTGTTTGACAGCGCTCGTGAGAGCATAATCATTCGAAGGCTTTTAGAACTTAATAAGGGTCTTTTAAGCAAAGAAGCGCTCCGTCATATATACACCGAAATAATTGCTTCATCCCGCAGTATTCAGAAAAAAGATATTGTTACATACCTTGGCCCCAATGCCACATTCACTCATATTGCCGCTATGAACCATTTTGGACATTCTGTTTCATTTCTTCCCCAGCCGAGTATCCGTGACGTATTCCGTGAAGTCGAAAAAGGGGCATGCAATTATGGCGTGGTTCCGGTGGAAAATTCGATTGAAGGCACTGTAAATTATACTTTAGATCTTTTTTTTGAATCTGACTTGAAAATTTGCGCAGAGATATACCATACTATATCGCATGATCTTTTATCAAAGACAGGCATTATGAAAGATATTAAAACAATCTATTCGCATCCTCATGCCTTTGCTCAGTGCCGCAGGTGGCTTAGGAAACATCTTCCCGAATCTGTGCTTGAGGAATGTAGAAGCACGTCTCGCGCCGCACAAAAAGCAACGGAGAAACCGGAATCGGCGGCAATCGCCGCTATAGAAGCAGCCCATATGTACGATCTGAAGGTTGTTGCTTCAGGGATCGAAAACTTTTCGAGAAATGTAACAAGATTCCTGGTAATCGGACGCGATGAGATGCACAGGACCGGAAAGGATAAAACTTCAATAATGTTTGTCACAGCTCACGTGCCAGGCGCTTTGTACAATGCTTTAGAGCCTATTGCCAGAGCGGGAATAAACATGGTAAAGCTTGAGTCGCGTCCCACTAAATATGAAAACTGGAACTACTTCTTTTTTGTCGATATTGAAGGTCACATTGAAGATCCCAATGTAGAGGAGACTCTGGCAAAGATGAAGAGTCTTTGCATGTACCTCAAGTGTCTTGGGTCGTATCCAAGAGTGTAGGGATTGATGATTGTTGATTGATGATTGAAAAGACAAAGCGAATCCCGACTATGCGGGACAACAATCATAAATCCAAAGAGGTCAGAGGTCGGATGTAGGGGCCAGCCTATGTGCCTGCCCGATCCAGTAATCAGAAGTCAGAGAGAGGATTAGGGGATTAAGGATTAAAGCATTAAAAGTTTTTTCTTAACACCTAACACTTATATACTTAAAAGGCTTTTTACAAATGATTGATTCAAACACATCTTTATATGCAGTGCTTGGAGATCCGATATCCCACAGTTTGAGCCCTGTTATGCATAATAGCGCTTTTGCTTACACAGGCTACAACGGAGCATATCTTGCATTTAATGTAAAGGATAGAGATCTGGCTCCCGCGATAAGCGGAATAAGGGCTCTGGGCATAAAGGGCGCCAGCGTCACCATACCTCATAAGGTAGAAGTGATGAAGTTTCTTGACAGTATAGATGAAGAGGCTTTAAAGATCGGCGCTGTCAATACTATTGTTAACAGAGACGGAAAACTTTTTGGTTATAATACGGATTGTCTTGGCGCTACGCATGCATTATTGGAGAAGACAGATATCAAAGATAAGGATGTGGTTATTCTTGGCTCCGGCGGAGCTGCACGCGCAATAGGCTTTGGAATAGTAGCAGAGGGTGGAAAATTAACCATTTTAGGTGTTTTAAAGGATGAAGGAGAAAATCTGGCAAGGGACCTTGGGGTTGCATATTACCATGCTTCAGCGTTTAAGAATATTGATTGCCGGATATTGATAAATGCAACTCCTGTTGGGATGACACCAAATACAAAAGCAATGCCGGTACAAAAAGAAGGTTTAAGCAAAGATATGGTTGTCATGGATATTGTTTACAATCCAATAAAAACCCGTCTTTTAAAGGAAGCCGAAGATATCGGCTGCATCACCGTAGATGGAGCTTCGATGTTTGTCTATCAGGGAGCTGCTCAGTTTGAAATGTGGACCGGAGAGAAAGCGCCTGTCGATATAATGAGAAGAACTGTGCTGGATGCACTCGGAAAGGGCGCTGTCTAAGAAAAAGTGCCTAAAGTGAGCTAAAGTGCCTAAAATGCCTAAAGTTAATGAGTCGCTTTGCTCCATCTTTTTATATAAAATTGGTTGCGCCAAAGGCGCATTCCTTAACTTTAGGCACTTTAGCTCACTTTAGGCACTTGTAACTTGAGGAATAATGATCGAGATAAAAGCGCAAAAGATAAAAAAGAGCGTTGAGATCACGGTTCCAGGATCAAAGAGCTATACGCACAGAATTCTGATTGCGGCGGCCCTGTCTGACGGAGTCTGCACCATAGAGAATTGTCTGAAAAGTGAAGACACTCTATTTACTATGAGCGCTCTCAGGCAATTCGGTGTCAGGATAGATGATTGCGATGACAGGATAGTAGTGTACGGGACAAACGGCATATTAAAACCGTGCAGCGATCCTGTCTATCTTGGAAATTCCGGAACATCCATGCGTCTTTTAACCGGAGTAGCGGCGTTAGGAGACGGTATGTATACTCTTACAGGTACAGAGCGCATGTCCGAAAGACCGATTCAGGATCTTTTAGACGGTTTGAATCAGATCGGAGTTTTTGCCGGAAGTGTTAACAAGAACGGATGCCCTCCAATTGAGATAAGAGGAGAAAAAGTAAAGGGCGGGGCTTTGTCGCTGAAATGCAAAGTAAGCAGCCAGTATCTTTCTTCGCTTCTTTTAATAGCGCCATATACAGAAGATGGCCTTGAAATAACGGTTACAGAGGGGCCTGTTTCCAGACCATATATAGATATGACCATTGATATAATGACGAGGTTTGGCGTTAAGGTCATGCGTGATGGATACAGAAGATTTACGATTCATGGCAGGCAGGCGTATCGGGCTGGCTCGTATATGGTGGAGCCGGACTGTTCGCAGGCGGGATATTTCTGGGCTGCCGGCGCCATAACAGGTTCAAGGATCAAGGTTAAGGGGATTACAGGGGCATCGAGGCAGGGTGATGTCCGTTTTACAGAGGTGCTTGAATCTATGGGGTGCATGGTATTTCATGAAAATGATGGAATTGTTGTTTCAGGCGGGCCTCTCTCTGCTGTTGAGGTCGATATGGCCGATATGCCGGATATAGTTCCAACTCTGGCCGTTGTTGCAGCCTTTGCCAAAGGCAGAACTCTTATAAAAAATGTAGCTCATTTGAAGGCAAAGGAGAGTGATCGTTTAAGTTCTGTTGTAAATGAGCTTTCAAGAATGGGCATAGAAGCAAGTTGCACCGATTCCGGTATGATTATTAAGGGCGGAAATCCTTGTGGCGCCGAAATAAACACTTACGGCGATCATAGGATAGCCATGAGCTTTGCGCTTGCAGGTCTTGTGGTTTCAGGCATTGTCATCAAAAATGAAAAATGCGTTGAAAAGTCTTTCCCCGATTTCTGGAGTGTTTTTGAAAAATTGTATAATTGAAAAAAGAATTAAATAACAATCACGAAAGTACGAAAACAATAAATGCCGGAGGTCGGAGGTCAGAACACAAAACCGTTGAACAGTGAAACTATGAACATATTTTTGACAGGATATAGATGTACGGGCAAGACTTCTGTGGGTAAAACCCTTGCAATGAAGCTTGGATGGTCATTTATTGATGCTGATAAAGAGCTGGTTGAAACATATTCCATGACTATTAATGATATTGTATCAAAGCAGGGATGGGATTCTTTTCGTGAAAAGGAAAAAGAGATTCTAAAAAAAATCTGCGGTCTTGATAAACTTGTGGTTGCCACAGGAGGTGGCGTTGTTCTTGATAATGAGAATGTTAAAAATATGAAAAAAAGCGGGGTGGTTGTCTGGTTGAGGGCAGCTCCGGAAACAGTTAAAAAAAGAATTTTGCTGGATAAAACAACCGGAGATTTTCGCCCATCATTATCTTCAAAAGGATTAGTTGAAGAGATTGAAGAAATTCTTCTGGATCGGAAGCCACTCTATGAAAACGCAATGAATTTTTCTGTAGATACGGACGATCGCAGCATAGACGATATATGTGGTAAGATCATGGGAGAACTGAAAGTGCCTAAAGTAAAAGATAAGTTACAAGTGAACTAAAGTGCCTAAAGTGAGCTAAAGTTAATGAGTCGCTTTGCTCCACCTTTTTATATAAAACTGGCTGCGCCAAAGGCGCATTCCTTAACTTTAGGCATGTTAGGCACTTTAGCTTACTTCAGGCACTTCTTTCTTTAGGCACTTTATAAGGAGTAAATATGCCAGGCAGCAGCTTTGGAACATTATTTAAAATTACAACATGGGGTGAATCCCATGGAAAAGGAGTTGGCGTTGTCATTGACGGATGTCCCCCAAAGATACCTCTTAATGAAGATGTTATCAGATCAATGCTGGATCGCAGACGTCCGGGAACTTCCCCGGCAAGTACCGGTCGCAGGGAACCGGACGAACCGGTTATCATGTCCGGCGTTTTTAATGGAATGACAACAGGCACACCTGTTATGATTATGATATACAACAAGGATGCCGATTCAAAAGCTTATGAGCCTTATGCTGACGTGTTTCGGCCCGGCCACGGCGATATAACATACCAGGCCAAGTATGGAATACGGGACTGGCGTGGCGGTGGTCGTGCATCTGCGAGGGAAACTGCGGCAAGAGTAGCAGCAGGCGCTGTTGCAAAAGCGCTTCTTGACATGGAAAAGATAGAGGTTTTTGCATATACTGTTGAGCTTGGCGGGGTCAGGGTAAATAAGCGTGATCTGGGAGTAATGGATAGAAACATGTTTTGTTGCCCTGATATGGATGCTGCGGAAAAGATGAAGAAGCGTGTAATAGATATAAAAAAAAAGGGAGATTCAATAGGCGGAATTATTGAAATCCTGGCAAAAGGGGTTTCCCGGGGATTGGGTGAGCCTGTATTTGACAAACTTGATGCAGACATGGCAAAGGCTTTGATGAGCATTGGGGCAGTGAAGGGAGTAGAGATCGGTGCAGGTTTTAAATCTGCGGCAATGACCGGATCTGAAAATAATGATCGGATAACTCCACAGGGATTTTCCACAAACAATGCCGGCGGCATACTTGCGGGCATATCTAACGGGGATGATATTCTGATAAGCGCGGCGGTAAAGCCGATTCCTTCCATAGCTATTGAGCAAAAGACAGTTGATCGTTTTGGAAACCCGGCAACCATTTCAATAAAAGGGCGTCATGATGTTTCCGCAATACCGCGTATCAATGTTGTGTGTGAGGCAATGGTAAGCTTTGTGCTTGCAGACCATCTTTTAAGGCAAAGGGCAATTCAATGAGCGGTACTACTATAGGCATAATAGGCGGAACTGGCAGTATGGGCCGCTGGTTTGAGCGATTCTTTGCCGGGGCAGGGCACAATGTTTTAATCTCCGGACGTAAAACAAAAATTTCTTTTAGAGATATTGCGGGAAAGTGCGATGTTGTTGTCTTAAGCGTTCCCCTTGATGCAGCCATATCTCTTTCCCGGGAGATAGGCCCGCTTCTGAGTGAGGATCAGCTCCTGATGGATTTATGCTCACTTAAAGAAAATATTATGGAAAGCATGATAAGTTATACATCTGCTCAAGTTGTCGGCACACATCCACTGTTTGGACCTTTTACCAATGCAATAAAAGGGCAAAATATACTAATATGCCCCGGTAGAGGAACAGGCATGCTTAAGTGGCTCGAAGAAATGTTGCGCGCAGAAGAAGCCGTTGTAACCCGTATGGATCCGGTCACACATGACAGGAATATGGCAGTTGTACAGGGACTTACACACTTTTTGACCATATGCATGGGAAGGACGCTGCAGAAGATGAATATGACGCCTGACAAAGCCATATTCTATTCAACCCCGGTTTTCAGGATAAATATTGATCTAATAGGACGTCTCTTTTCGCAGGATACTGAGCTTTATGCGGATCTGATAGGCAAAAACAGGCATGTTAAGGAGGCGCTGAAAACCTTTATGGCTGCGATGGAGGAAGGAAAGGAATCTCTTTTATCCGGAATGGATAGAGATAAGATTGCCTGTCTGGAAAATATACGCGGCTTTTTAGGGGATTTTTGCCGGCATGGTCTTAATGAGAGCAATAAAATTATAAATGATCTTTATGATAAATAGTGTTAGGTGTTAAGTGTCAGGTGTTAAGAAATTGATAAAATAAATGCCGTTAACAGTTTACGGTTGTCGGTTTGCAGTTCACGGTTTGCTCGTTCCCAAGCTTTGCCTGGGAATGCAGAACGCAAGGTTCAAAAGTTGTTGTTTTTCCAAATTGAAGAGCGAAGCGACATCATTATTCATCATTCGATGTTGGACGTTCGATGTTCGATGTTCATATTTTAGTCCGTTTTCTTCACATAACCTTCAAAGTCTTTTTCAAGAAGAAAACGGGATACCATTTTGCTGACACTGTCAGCCGTATCAACACGATAAACACCATTTTTATCACGGCCAACTTTTTTTTTGACATTTTCAACAATCGTTTCCAGAGATCGTGTTGTCATCTCCACATTCAAATGAACCGTAATAGTATCTTTTATCTCAGCCATTTTCTCATAACTCCTTTTATTCTAATAGTTCAGCCGCAAAGTCACAAAGATTATAATATAATTTTTAGTAACACTTTATTAAAGTAAACATTTTCTAAGGAGATATCTTTATCATTTTGCACAGAGTTGCGTAGTCATCCAGTATTTATGATTTATATCACAAAAAGTTTATCATCTTCCCCAAAAGCAGACAAATCATAAATATTGGGGCACATTTCTCAGGCATTATTGATATCGACCGTGTGTTCACCTGCCCGCTCGTGCCTCGCAGTGGCAGGCAGGTCTGAGCGAATCTGTGGCTGAATAATTAAAAAGAACAATAAAATAAAATGCCCGGTATGTCAGCAGCGCAGGCAGGAATCAGGTAATTTGTTAATTTTAAATATTTTATATGTTTCGTCAAGGAATTTTACTTTTGGTTTGCCTTGACAGTAAACCATCATTTGTTTTATATTATCACATTTTTTAGAGTTTGTTATATTTTACGAGTTCATCAAAATTTCAGGTTTCGCTTTTCTTGTTTACGCCCGTGTGCGTCTGTGGTGAACACCTGATCTTAACACTTACTTTGGCATACAAAAATGAAAAAAGCATTAATAACAGGAATTACCGGTCAGGACGGCGCTTATCTTGCGGAATTTCTTTTAAACAAAGGGTATGAAGTGCACGGAATCAAAAGACGCTCTTCTCTATTTAATACCCAAAGAATAGATCATCTTTACCAGGATCCTCATGAAAAGGAGCTTAAATTTATACTTCATTACGGGGATCTCACCGACGCCGCAAACATTATCCGCATTATCCAGGAAATCCAGCCAGATGAAATTTACAATCTGGCCGCCCAGAGTCATGTGATGGTTTCTTTTGAAGCCCCGGAATATACAGCAAATACTGACGCGCTGGGGACATTACGGGTTCTTGAAGCTATACGTATGCTTGGACTTGAAAAAAGAACCAGATTTTATCAGGCGTCCACATCTGAACTCTACGGTAAGGTAAGGGAAACTCCTCAAAACGAGAATACTGCGTTCTATCCCCGCTCCCCTTATGCCTGCGCCAAGCTCTATGCTTACTGGTGCACGGTGAACTATAGGGAAGCTTACGGCATTTATGCATGTAACGGTATTCTTTTTAACCATGAGTCTCCATTGCGCGGCGAAACCTTTGTTACACGCAAGATAACCAGGGCTGCCGCACGCATAGCGCTTGGCTTGCAAGATCAGCTTTACCTTGGCAATCTTGGCGCCAGGCGTGACTGGGGGCATGCTAAAGATTTTGTGCGTGTACAATGGCTCATTCTCCAGCAGGACGAACCTGATGATTTTGTTATTGCCACCGGTGAGCAGCATTCTGTAAGAGAATTTTGCGAACTGGCTTTTGCTGAAACCGGTATAAGACTTAATTGGCAGGGCAAGGGTAAAGATGAAAAAGGTATTATTGCCGGTGTGCAGCCTTCGGCGCTTATGGAAAAGTACGATACTCACAGCGAGATACAGAGATTGAAACAGGGACAGGTGGTGATTTCCGTTGATCCCGGCTATTTCCGGCCAGCTGAGGTGGAGACACTTGTTGGAGACCCTGCCAAGGCAAAGGAAAAGCTTGGATGGAAGCCGAAAATTTCCTTTGACAGCATGATACGGGAAATGGTCCTCCACGATCTTGATGAAGCAACACGAGAAGCAATTTGCCGGCGAAACGGGTTTCCGCTTCCATCAAGTTGTGAAGCGGACATGTAACTTAAATTGTAATAATTTAGCCACCAGGCACAAAGAGAGAATTATATTATAATCGTAACCGTTCACGGTTATCAGTTTACGGTTCACGGTTGTCGGTTTACAGTTTACACTTTTTTGAAGAATCCTGCAGCCCCGTATAAGCTGGATATTCGCTTCCGTTTCGACAAGCTGCAGGGAATGCACTCACTGTCGCAGTTCAATGAACTATGCAACGATTGATTGCTTTTATGTTTTGATCAACCGTAAACCGTGAACGGTAACTTATAATCTTAGTGTCTTTGCGTCTGGCAGAGCTGTTATTTTAAATGAAAAAAAATTCTTCAATATATGTGGCAGGCCATACAGGCCTTGTCGGTTCCGCCATAATTCGTAAATTAAAGGCGGAAAGTTTTTCAAACCTGATTACTTGCGGCCATGCAGAGCTGGATTTAACCCGGCAGGCAGACGTGGAGGCTTTTTTCCAGGAACAAAAACCTGAGTATGTGTTTTTGGCTGCGGCAAAGGTTGGTGGAATATTAGCCAACGATACTTTTCCGGCTGATTTTATTTACAGCAACATTGTTATTCAAACCAATATTATTCATGCGGCATGGAGAACAGGAGTAAAGCGTTTGCTTTTTTTAGGATCTTCCTGCATTTATCCCGGAGAATGTCCCCAGCCGATGAAAGAGGAATATCTTCTTACCGGTCCACTTGAACCTACAAATGAACCATATGCAGTTGCCAAGATCGCAGGTATCAAGATGTGTCAATCATATAATCGTCAGTATGGCACAAACTTCATTTCAGTTATGCCGACCAATCTTTATGGGCCTAATGATAATTTTAATCTGGAAACCAGTCACGTTCTTCCTGCCATGATCCGAAAATCTCATCTTGCCAAACTTGCGGCTAAAGGAGATTGGGATGGAATAATAAAGGACGGGCAAAAATTCGGCGCTATTCCGGAAGATATTATGGCCAATCTGGCCGCGATTGCTCAATATTATGGGCGTCTAATCCCTGATTCATTTAAATCTTTTACCTCAGCTTCAGATCTATCTCCTGGTATAACCATGTGGGGGACAGGCGCGCCCTGCCGTGAGTTTCTTCATGTGGACGATCTCGCGGACGCCTGTGTCTTTATAATAAATCTAAATGAAAAAGTTTACAGATCTCTGCTTGCCATGGACATCCCTGCTTTAATAAATATAGGGTCCGGCAGAGAAATATCTATTAATGAATTATCACTGGTGATTAAGAATATTGTCGGATTTGATGGCGAAATTATATTTGATGATACCAGGCCGGACGGTATGCTAAAAAAACTGTTAGATGTTTCAAAAATAACCGGCTTAGGATGGGAACCGAAGATTTCGCTTAAAGAGGGAATCAGCAGCACCTACGATAGTTTTAAAAAAATCTGACCAGGATTTTAGGGGCGTTTTGCAAAGGTCTCGCTGCAAAAGCCGTGATTATGGGTATATCCATTTCATGGCTTTTTTTATTGAAATTTTCACTAATAAAATGTATATTTAGATTTTTGGTACGCCTGGCAGGATTCGAACCTGCGACCTACGGATTAGAAGTCCGTTGCTCTATCCAACTGAGCTACAGGCGCACATGAGTGGATTTATTTAGCAGATATTATACAAAGTGTCTATAAAAAATCAAATTGATTAAGTGTTAGGTGTTAAGATAAAACATTTAATTGTCATATCAAACAGTTGACCCTTAACACTGTTCGCAAAAAGTAGTTTTTTTGACTTTTTACGACACCATCAACGTTATTATGAAAAAAAGAAAAGATAAAAATAAAAAATCCAAGGTTGGTCAGGATAAAATAGATACTTCCGATCCAAAGAGATATATTAAAAAGCCTGCTGGAAAATCTTCTGACAACTCTCTTGTAAAGTATGATCCGGTTCAGCGATATCTTACGGAGATAAGCCGGTATAATCTTCTAACGAGAGAGGAAGAAAGAAAGCTTGCTATAGAGGTTTATGAGCATGACGACAGGGACTCCGCCTACATTATGGTAACTTCCAATCTCAGGCTTGTTGTAAAAATAGCGCTGGAATTTCAGAGAGTATGGATGCAGAATCTTTTAGACCTGATCCAGGAAGGTAATGTAGGGCTTATGCAGGCTGTAAGAAAGTTTGATCCGTATAAGAATGTTAAGTTTTCATATTATGCATCCTTCTGGATAAAGGCTTATATCCTTAAATTTATAATGGATAACTGGCGTCTTGTGAAGATTGGAACCACCCAGGGACAGAGAAAACTTTTTTTTAAATTAAAAAAGGAAAAGCAGAAGCTTATTGATGAGGGGTTTGATCCGAAGCCTAAACTGCTTTCACAGAGATTGGGTGTGTCTGAACGAGAAATAGTGGATATGGACCAGCGGCTTAATGGCTGGGATGTATCTCTTGATGCGCCAATAAAGGAAGATTCCGACACGGAAAGGGTTGAGGTTTTACAAACGGAATCAGAATCCATAGAGGAGCAGGTAGCAAAGAAGGAAATGGAATCCCTTCTTCATGATAAAATTGCTGAATTCAGGAAAAAATTGACAAAAAGGGAGCTTGAGATATTTGACCAGCGCATTTTTTCTGATTCCTCTGTTACATTACAGGAGCTTGGCAACCGTTACGAGATATCAAGGGAGCGTGTCCGCCAGGTTGAAAAAAACATTTTAAAGAAGATGAAAGAATATTTTAAACGGGAACTACCGGACTTTGATTCATATATCTAAAGCGCCTAAAGTAACTTTAACTAATTTTGAATTAAAGTAACTACTCAGGTTGTTGGGTTCACGGTTCACAGTTCACGGTTAAAAAACGATGAGAATTAAACGTGTTAAAAATATTGACCCGTTTGCCTCGCAAGCTCGGCGAGCGGGCAGGGGCTTGGCGGCCAACCGTAAAAACCTCTCCGTGGCGCAGGCTCTACGAGCCGGAGGCTTTAACCGTAACCTGTTACCATTATTAAAATTATTATGAGAGTTGTTTTGATTAAAAAAACGTCTATTTATCTAATTATGTTCATCCTTTTTTGTTCAGGCTGCGCTGCAACTAAAAAGACAGCCCAGCCGACCGATATTAAGCCTGTGGTTTCTACAAGGCCTGAAAGCCGGTATTACAATTTTACAGAGGCACAACTGCAAAGAAAAAAGGGAAATTCGGATAAGGCTATATATTATCTTCGGGAAGCGATTAAAAGCGATCCTGATTCATCATACCTGAAGAGAGAGCTTGCAATACTTTACCTTGGCTATAAGGATCATCAGAAGGCATTAAGTGTTATTGAAAGTATTTTAGAAAAGGAGCCGGACAACATTAAAGCTCTTATCATGTATGGAGGTATAAAACAGAATCTGAAGGATTTTAATTCAGCTAAGGATGCATATGAAAAAATTATTGGTGCTGATCCAGAACAGAGAAAAATATATTTGCTTCTTGGCGGACTTTATATGGAAGAAGGGGACATGTATAGAGCCATGGAGTTATATGAAAAGTTGGTCGAGAAGTTTCCCGATTCATATGCAGGGCATTTTTATATCGGCAAAATTCATGCAAAACAGGGCAATGTTGCTGATGCTGAAAGGGAATTTCTAAAAACATCAGAACTGGAGCCAGCGCTTGAGGAGCCCCGTTTAGAGTTAATAAAACTATATGAAAAAACAGGGGATGCGAAAAAGATTCCTCAGATATACAGAGATATACTGGAAAGAAATCCCGAAAACAGCCAGGCTGCCATGGAGCTTGGTTATTATTATAATAAAAAAGGGATGAAAAAGGATTCCGCAAAACTTTTAAAGGATCTGGGCGCAAGGAGTATATCAGATCCGGATATCATATTAGAGGTTTCTGAGCGCTACATTGATAAAAAGAAATATAACGCGGCCTCAATAATTCTTGAAGGGATGCTTAAAGGCGCGCCGGACAGCTCTGATCTTCATTATGTTATTGGAATTGTATACGATATAAAAAAGGATAAAGACGCAGCCATAGTCAGTTTTAAAAAGGTGGCGCCGGATTCAAGATTCTATCAGAACTCTGTAATTCATATTGCATTTTTATATCAGGAGCAGAAAAAAATCGGGGAGGCAATAAACTTTTTAAAAAAAATAGTAAAAAACTTTCCGGACAATCCTGAATATATGCTCTATCTTGGAACCTTTTATGAAGAGACAGAGGAATTTGAAAAAGCCATACAGCTCTTTAAGCAGGGCATTGAAATCGATCCTGATGATGCTAAGCTCCATTTTCGTCTCGGAGTGGTATATGATAAGTGGAGCAATAAAAAGGCCTGCATTGAAGCCATGAAGACCGTGATAAAACTCGAGCCGAAAAATGCCAATGCCTTGAATTATCTTGGCTATACATATGTTGAATTGGGAGAGAACCTTGATGAGGCTGAGCAGCTTATCAAGGAGGCATTAAAATACAAGCCTGATGACGGTTATATTACAGACAGTCTTGGATGGGTATATTTCAAAAAAGGGTATTTCAGAAAAGCCGTAAAACTCCTGGAAAAGGCTGCCGGCCTTGTTCCTGATGACCCTATTATTCTGGAACATCTTGGAGATGCCTATATGAAGATTAATGAGAAGAAAAATGCAATAAAATTATATAAACGATCTTTGCGGCACAAGAAAAATGATAAAACAATTCTTGAAAAAAAGATCCATGAGCTGATTGGCGAATAGGGGTTCAGAGTTGGCTCACGCAAAGGCGCTAAGGGGAAAGAGATCAGAGGTCGGAGAGATTTAGTGGGTTGAGGTATTAGGCTATTTGAATTCTTTATGCTCTGGTTGTCATTAATGTATTATAGTTTTAAAATCTTAGCGTCTTTGCGTGAGGAAATGAATTTGGCAATGAAATATGCAATTATCCTTTTTGCTGCTGCTTTTTTTCTTTCTGCCTGCAGCAGCCTCACCGGAACGGTTTCAGATAAATCTTTAAAGGCAAAAACTTCTGAAGATTTATATGAAGCACGCGATCTGCTTTTATCTTTGCAAAATAGAAATATAAACCTGAAAACCTTCAAGGGCATCGGAAAGATAACATTCTGGAAAAATGATAAAAAGGACATAATAACAAACGCGGTCTGGGTGGGATCGGAGCCGGACATGCTTCGTATTGTCATTAGAAACGTTTCATGGCAACCTATAGTCACATTTTCAAGTGACGGCAGGTGGCTTTATTTTGTTTCTCATGTCCAGCAGCGATATTATAAAAAACGTTCCACCAAATCAAATCTGAAAAAAATCATTTCCATACCCATCAAAGCATGTGATATCCTCTCCCTGTTAGCCGGTCGCATTCCGGTTTATAAACATGAGGTTGAATCTATAATAAAAGATGACCCCGAAAATGGATATCTCCTTATTTTAAAAAAGAGATGGGGAAATATTATTGAAAAAATATACGTTGACGGCAGCAAAAATAATGTTCGTAAGGTTGAGGTGTTTGATGATACCGGCTCCCTGTTATATAGCGTTGTATTTGACAGGATGCAGACTATAAACGGTTACGATGTTCCTTTACGACTGGTATTTTTGGGCGGTAATGGGAACAGATTTCAACTGGATATCCAAAGGTACTGGGCAGACATATCGGTTTCACCTTCTGTATTTGTATTAAACCCCATGGATTGAAGATTGTCGATTTATGATTGTTGAGTGGTCGAGTGGGAGTGGCTTTCAGCTGCGAAGGGAAAAGGCGTAGGGCGTAAGAAAAGATAGAGCGAAGCGATTCCAACAATCGACAATCATAAATCATAAATCCAAAGAGGTCTGAATGTGACACTACAAACAATTAAAGATTTTTTAAACAAGAGAGAGACTGACATATTCTCAAACTCAGCCACTCTAAGTTCATATGCTTTGCGCCGTACAAACGAAGAACGTCTAAAAACAGGTTATCGCCAGGCATTTTCTCAGGATGTTGACAGGATTCTCCATTCCCGAGCCTATACGCGATATATCGACAAAACCCAGGTCTTTTATCTTATCAAAAATGACCATATTACTCACAGGATGCTTCATGTCCAGCTTGTGTCGAAAATAGCCAGAACTATTGGACGTTTTTTGAGATTAAACGAGGATCTTATTGAGGCAATTGCCATAGGGCATGATATCGGTCATACTCCATTTGGTCATGATGGGGAAAAACTGTTGTCCGGGCTTTGCAGAGTTCATAATATCGGATACTTCCAGCATAGTGTTCAAAGCGTTCAGTTCTTGGACAAGGTTGAACGCAAAGGAAAAGGATGGAATCTGTGCCTCCAGACCCTTGATGGAATTCTTTGCCATGACGGTGAAATACATAATCAAATACTTGAACCTGAAGGTGATAAGACATTTGAAACACTTGATAAAGAAATAATAGCAAAAAAAGTTGACCCCGAGATTCAATTAATACCGATGACAATGGAAGGATGTGTTGTTCGGATGGCAGATACAATAAGTTATATTGGACGTGATATTGAGGATGCCATCCGGCTGAATATAATTAAAAGGACTGATATCCCGGATGAAAGCGTAAAACTGCTGGGAAATACAAACGGTACAATCGTATATAATCTTGTAACAGATATCATTAACAACAGCTATCAGAAGAGCTGTATTTCCTTTAGCGGAGAAGTCTCAGCAGCTTTGAAAAGGCTGAAAGATTTCAATCTCGAATATATCTATATGAATCCTAAAATAAAAAAGCATTTAAATGCAATAAAACAGATAGTTGAGATGCTTTTTGAAAGGTATCTTAAAGATATTGAAAATAAAAACCGCTCTTCGGTAATTTTTACAAAATTTTTACAGGATATGTCTGAAGAATATATTGACAATCATTGCAAAGAGGAGATTGTAAGGGATTTTATAGCCGGTATGACAGATCAGTATTTTTTGAGGCAGTGTCCTCAAGCCATGAAACCTGAGCCGCAGTTCTGTTAAAATGCATCAAAAACGAACATATCGCAACCTTACACAAAAGGAGAATCTGGTTTCTTTTAGAGCATCTGTAAAAGAAACAGATCTTTTTGTGCATGCAACAAGGCCTTTTGAGAAGATCACAAGGGATTTTATACTGCGGCACAGAGGTTATATAGAAGCATATATTGAGAAACATCAAAATTTTGTAACAACCCTTAATCCCTGGCGTATAAATGGCCCTGCGCCGGTTATAGTAAAAAATATGGCAAAAGCAGGCGAAAAAGCCGGTGTTGGCCCGATGGCTGCAGTAGCCGGCGCTATTGCCGAACATGTCGGACATGGTCTATTATCATATTCTGATGAGGTTATTGTTGAAAACGGCGGAGATGTTTTTATCAAGGCTGACAGCCCGGTTACGGTTGCAATTTATGCAGGCGGATCTCCTTTAAGCATGCAAATCGGGTTACGTGTCGATTCAGCAAGAAAGGCTCTTTCTGTTTGCACATCTTCAGGCACTGTTGGACACTCTTTCAGCCTTGGAATGGCCGATGCGGTATCCGTTGTATCAGAATCATGTTCCCTTGCAGACGCGGCCGCAACTTCGATTTGCAATCAGATCAGATCAAAAGCAGATATTCAAAAGTCTGTAGATTTCGGGAAAAGTATAAAAGGAGTTGCAGGTCTGATAGTTATCATGGGCGATGAGATAGGCATGTGGGGGAAGCTTGAAATTGTGCCGATACATGGGAAAAAGTGTTGAGTTTAAGATGGTAAAATTGTATGCCAAATAAATTTGATGGTCTCGTAAAAAGTCCAAAAACCACTTTTTACGAACTGTGTTAAGTGTCAGGTGTTAAGTGTTAAGAGCTTGATATGACAGTTAAATGTCCTATCTTAACACCTAACACGTAACACCTGATGAATTCGACTTTTTACGATTTCATCAAATAATGATAGAGGAGATATATTATTATGAAAAATATTAAAGTTTTTTTCTGGATAATAGTTGTAGTATTTCTTGTGCTTCTTGCTTTTCAGAACCAGGATATATTTACAGCAAAACAGAACTTTAAATTAGACCTTATGGCTTTGGGTGAGCATCATGCACCTGAATTACCCAATGCCGTTATTTATCTTGTATGCTTTTTAATCGGGTTCCTTATAGCCTTTCTTTCCGGTCTTGCAGGACGTTTAAAATATAGAAAAGCTATTAAAGAGCAGAAAGCTGTAGTTGATTCACAACAGCAAGAAATACTTGCGCTGCAAAGCAAACTGGAATCTTCCCAGAGCATCCCGTTAGAAGTTGTTGAAAACAATAAAGAAATTCATGAGCCTTCCTAAAATTACCCCCATGATAAAACAGTATTTATCGATTAAAGATAAATACTCTGATGCAATACTGTTTTACCGTATGGGAGATTTTTATGAGATGTTTTTTAAGGATGCCGAGGTTGCGTCGAGGATACTCGAAATTACCTTAACATCCAGAAATAAAAAGGATGAATCTCCCGTGCCCATGTGCGGTGTGCCGTTCAGAGCAGCACAGAGTTATATTTTCCGTCTTGTTGAGAATGGTTTCAAAGTCGCAATATGTGATCAGATGGAAGATCCTTCCATGGCAAAGGGTCTGGTAAAAAGGGATGTTGTACGCGTCATCACCCCGGGGATGATTGTCGACAATGAATTATTAGAAGAAAAATCAAATAATTATCTTCTTTCTCTATCACGAGAAAATGATATTGCAGGGCTGTCTTATCTTGATATCTCAACCGGTACTTTTCGTGTATCAGAATCAACCGATTTGCGCTCAATTGTTGATGAAATCCATCGCGTGTCTCCAAGTGAAATTATCCTGCCTGAATTATCTAAAAATGATCCGTTTTTTGCGCAAATAATAAATGCAGTATCCGGAAAATCTATAACCTTCCTGGATAACGAAATTTTTAAATATAACAGGGGACGTGAAAGGCTTGTTGATCTATTTAAAACCGTTTCGTTGGAAGGATTTGGATGTGAGAATTTACAGGCCGGTATAGGCGCTGCCGGAGCAGTTATATATTATGTTCAGGAAACACAGAAACAAAAAATCGAACATGTAACAAAAATCGAAACATATTCACTTGCCAATTTTTTAGTGGTTGATGATTTAAGTTGTCGAAATCTGGAACTAATCAAAAACATACAAACGGGCGGCAAGGAGGGAACACTCCTTGAAATAATTGACCGGACAGTTACTTCCATGGGAGGAAGGCTTCTGAAAACATGGATTAGATATCCGTTGTTAGATATGGAAAAAATCCGGTCAAGACATGACGCTGTTGAAGAGGCAAAGGATAATACCGAGGTTCGCAAAAGTATCAGGGAAAGCTTAAAATCGGTTTACGATCTTGAACGTCTTGGAAGCAAAATTACAATGGGATATTCCAATGCAAGGGATCTTGTTGCTTTAAAGCGTTCCCTCAGTAGTTTGCCGGAAATATTTTATCTGCTTTCAAACTTTAAATCCGACCTGTTCCAATGGGATGAACCTCTTGATAATATTGAAGATCTTGCAAAGCTTATCGAAACGGCAATACGGGAAGATGCTCCTCCGACAATAAATGAAGGGGGTATTATCAAAACTGGGTTCAACAGGCAGCTTGATGAATTTATTAAAATCAGTCGTGACGGCAAAGGCTGGCTTGCCGGATTAGAGGTTAAAGAAAAGGAGTTAACCGGTATAACTTCCCTGAAAGTAAGGTATAATAAAGTGTTCGGTTACTACATAGAGATTTCTAAAAGCCGTGCGCACGCTGTTCCGCAACACTATACCCGGAAGCAGACCCTTGTAAACGCAGAAAGGTTTATTACAGATGAACTTAAAGAATATGAAAAAAAGGTGCTGGACGCTGAAGACCGGAGGGCGGCTCTTGAATACGAGATTTTCAATAAAATAAGAGCGGAGGTAAAAAAGAATAATACAACCATTCAAAAGATTGCATCATTTTTAGCCGGGCTTGATTGTTTGCTTAATTTTGCGGAAATTGCCGCTCAGAATGATTACCATAGACCTGAAATCACATCCGACGGATCGATTTCCATAGATGATGGACGCCATCCGGTTGTGGAAAAGATGATTATTGGAGAGCGTTTTGTTCCAAACAGCATCAGAATGGATAATGATGAAAATCAGATACTTATCATAACCGGCCCAAATATGGCCGGCAAATCTACGGTGTTGCGGCAGGTAGCGCTTCTGGTTTTAATGGCGCAGATGGGTTCATTTGTGCCGGCAGGCACAGCTTTAATCAGCGTAACAGACAGGATATTTACCCGTGTAGGAGCCCTTGATAAACTTTCCCAGGGGCAAAGCACATTCATGGTGGAGATGCAGGAGACCGCAAATATTTTAAACAATGCTACGAGGCAAAGTCTGATTATTATGGATGAGATCGGAAGGGGCACCAGTACCTTTGACGGTCTTAGCATTGCATGGGCGGTTGCAGAACACCTCCACGACTTAAAAGGCAAGGGAGTTAAAACACTTTTTGCCACCCATTATCATGAATTAACAGAGCTTGCGGCAATAAAACCCAGGATAAAAAATTTCAATATTGCTGTCAGTGAATGGAACGATGAAATAATTTTCTTAAGAAAGCTGGTTGAAGGTGGAACAAATCGAAGCTATGGAATTCAGGTTGCACGTCTTGCCGGTATTCCTGACATGGTTATAAAGCGTGCAAAAAAGATACTTTTTGATATTGAAAACAGGCAAAAAAGATTAAACGGTTCCCTTGTTATTGAAGATTGTGAAAATTCCATAAAAAAAAAGCCTGTACAGCTCAATCTTTTTAATCAATCGAAATCTGTTGTAATAAACAGACTGCAAAATTTTGATATATCGAAAATGACCCCGCTTGAAGCATTAAATTATTTAAATGAATTGCAGGAAGAGTTGAAGGATTGAGGGATTAGGGTCTGGCTCACGCAAAGGCGCTAAGACGCTAAAGGGGATAGAGGAAAGAAAAGAGATGAACGTCGAACGTCCAGGTAAGCGCAGACTCCGACATCGAATGCTGAATGGGAAAAGCAGAAGAAACAGAGGTCAGAGGGCAGAAGTCGGAGGACAGAAAAGCAAGTGGTGAAATAATATATATGGAAAGAGGAAAGTATTTCCAGAGTTGTCAATGGGTTATAGCTTTAAAATCTTTGCGTCTTTGCGCCTTTGCGTGAGACATTTAGGGAGATAAACCGGGATTTTGAGTAAAAAATCAACCATACTATTATGTTTTTTTATTTGCTGTTTTTTTGCAATGATGCAGCCGGAAATATCATCGGCGGCCACGGCAAAAGATAAATACATAAAGGCTGAAGTCAGTTATAATAAATTACTTAAGAGCCGTAAAAAACTGAAATACCGGGACAACTGGCTGTCATGCATAAAAAAGTTTCAGGCTGTTTACAGGCATGATCCTTCGGGACCCTGGGCTGCCGCGGGGCTGTATATGTCCGGCAAGCTTTACCAGGAGCTTTATAAACTTTCATATAAGAAATCCGACAAAAAGGAAGCGCTTGATATATTTGAGCGGATTATTAAGCGTTTTCCTAAGAGCAGCTACAAATATAAGGCTTCAAAGGCGATCCGTGCTTTTTCCAGGGAAAAAAAACATAAGGCTGCGACAGGCAAGGCTGGTTATGGAAAAAAGATCACGGCAAAAGATAAGTATATAAAGGCTGAAGCCGGTTATAATAAATTACTTAAAAGCCGTAAAAAACTGAAATACCGTGATAACTGGCTGTCATGCATAGAAAAGTTTCAGGCTGTTTACAGGCATGATCCTTCGGGGCCTTGGGCTGCCGCGGGGCTGTATATGTCCGGCAAGCTTTACCGGGAGCTTTATAAACTTTCATATAAGAAATCAGACAAAAAAGAGGCGCTTGATCTATTTGAGCGAATTATTAAGCGTTTTCCAAAGAGCAGGTATAAAAATAAGGCTGAAAAGGCATTATATGTTTTTTCTCCTTCACATGTTCAAAAGATTGCATCAAAAGATAAAGATTATAATAAGGAAAGGCGGATCCAAAAGAATGTAAAATCAACAGGAAAAAGTATTTCCACTGTCACAGGTCTTCGTTACTGGTCCAATCCAAGCTATACCAGGATTGTTATCGACGTTGACAGAGAAGCATCATATATCCACAGGCTGCTCAAAAAAGACCCTTCAATACATAAACCACAGCGTCTATATGTTGATTTGCAAAACAGCATACTTGGCGATGAAACTAAAAAATCAACCCCTATCAATGATAATCTGCTTAGTAATGCCCGGGCGGGTCAGTATACTTCCGGTTCAGTCAGGGTGGTTATCGATATCAAATCCTTTAAGAACTATAAAATATTTTCCCTGAGAAATCCCTTCAGAATTGTCATAGACGTGTGGGGAAAAGAAAAAAAGGCGACACAAGTTGCCGGGTCGAAACTAATAACAGCAAAGCCGGGCGCTAAAATAACAACTACAAGCGCTTTGGCAAAGCAGCTCGCCCTTGGTGTAAACAGGATTGTTATTGATCCGGGGCACGGTGGACGTGATTATGGAGCTCCGGGTTATCTAAGAGGTGTTCATGAAAAGAATATTGTTCTGAAAATTGCAAAAAAACTGGCAAAAAAAATACGAAAAGAGTTGGGATGCGAAGTAATAATGACCCGGAATTCAGACCGATACCTTACCCTTGAAGAACGGACAGCAATAGCAAACACAAAGAATGCAGATCTTTTTGTATCCATACATACAAATGCCGCCAGGGATAGAAGGGCATACGGTATTGAAACATACTTTCTGAATCTTGCTACAGATAACGAAGCAATTTTAGTGGCAGCGCGGGAAAACGCCACATCAACAAAAAACATCAGCGATCTGGAGACTATTTTAAGCGATCTTATGCAAAACGCCAAGATCAATGAATCGAGCAGCCTGGCATACCATGTCCAGAAGTCCTTATATAAACATATGAAAAAGAAATACAGCAGGATAAAGAATAAAGGTGTTAAACAGGCGCCGTTTTATGTTCTTTTGGGAGCCCAGATGCCGTCCATATTAATAGAAACATCCTTTATCAGTAATTCCAGGGAATGTAAAAGATTGAACAACGCAAAGTATCAGAATCATTTGTGCAATGCGATTGTAAACGGAATCAGAGGCTATATTAAGGAAACAAATCCAACCGCAATGATCAGGTAGATAGGCTGGCTCACGCAAAGGCGCAAAGATAGGGGGTAGAGGAAAGAAAAGAGATGAACGTCGAACACCCGCCGTGCTCGCGCACTGTCGCGGCAGGTCGAACGTTCAGGTAAGCGCAGACTCCGACATCGAATATTGAATGGGAAGAGCAGAAGAAACAGAGGTTAGAGGGCAGAAGTCGGAGGACAGAAAAGCAAGTGGTGAAATATATATGGATATAGGAAAGTATTTCAAGGGTTGTAAATGGGTTATAGTTTTAACATCTTAGCGCCTTAGCGCCTCTGCGTGAGGTATTTTGGGAGATTATCATGGAATATAAGAATATTATATTTGATCTGAAAGATGGAATTGCAACGATTACTTTTAACAGACCGGAAGTGTTAAATGCGTTGAATGAAGAGCTGCTTCAGGAACTTTCAACCGCTCTTGATGGAATTGAAGAAGACGAAGATATAAGAGTGCTCGTTTTAACAGGGGCAGGTGAGAGATCATTTGTCGCTGGAGCAGACATCAAGGAACTTGTCAGGTTTGACGCACTTCAGGCAAAGAGCTTTGCTGAAACCGGCCATATTATCCTTAATAAATTCCAGGCATTGCCGATACCGGTTGTTGCGGCAGTAAACGGCTTTGCCCTTGGCGGAGGCTGTGAGATTGCTCTTGCATGCGATTTTGTTTATGCATCTGAAAATGCCATGTTCGGTCTGCCTGAAATAAATCTTGGGCTTATTCCCGGCCTTGGAGGCACACAGAGGCTGCCGAGATTAATAGGAAAGAATAAGGCTAAAGAGATAATATTTACAGGGAAGATGCTTTCAGCGGCAGAAGCTATGGAGATCGGGATTGTCAACAGGGTATTTCCCATAAAATCGTTTATGGATGAAACATTTAAGGTTGCCGGTATTATTGCTTCAAAGGGAAAAGTGTCTTTACGCGCTGCAAAACAGGCGATTAACAACGGCATGAATGTGGATCTCGGTTCAGGCTGCAACATAGAAGTTGATGCATTTGCTTTATGCATGGCCAGCAAGGACGCTAAAGAAGGAACGACCGCTTTTATTGAAAAGAAAAAGGCTGAATTTAAAGGAAGGCTCAGATAATTATTAAAATTTATTTTCTTGACACTATTTTCTTGATTCGCTATAGAGGCTTTAACATTTTATTTTCTTAACACTTAAAACTTAACACTTATTATGACATATCGATTTTTCTATTTTTGCTTTTTTAGTTATTTTGGAAGATTCCTTTTTATGGAGTCTGTCCATGGTCTGTCAAAGTAGAAAAATCTAAATTGATATAAACATAAAAACCATGGATAGACAAAAAAATGGAATCCATGGTTTTCTTTTATAAGGGCTGTGGGTTGCAAACTTACAGCCCTTTTTTTATAAAAAACTTAGGACTCGCTCAAAAATAACTTAACATTTTAAGCGCCGATGCATCCCGTCTGGCTGCGTTGCGAAATCTCGGAATATGCCCGATATTCCTGCGCTTTCGCGCCTTGCCAGCCAGGCGCCTCAACACTTAAAATTGCCGATTTATTTTTGAGCGAACCCTTACCACAGATCGCACAGAGATTTTTTTTAAAAAAAGTTACACTTTTTTACAGTCTAAAAGATATTAGGAAAGGAGGATTACTTGAATGATTTACGATATTGAATTTGAGACCATGCCAAGGGAGGCGCTTGAGGCAATACAGTTGCGTCGTCTCCAGACAACTCTTGAACATGTTTATGCAACAGTTCCTTTTTATCATAAACAATTTGAAAAGGCGGGTATCACACCTGGAGATATTAAATCACTTGACGACTTAAAACGTATTCCCTTTACTACAAAGCAGGATTTGCGTGATAATTATCCCTTTGGAATGTTTGCAGTGCCGATGGATAATGTTGTAAGAATTCACGCTTCATCCGGCACTACCGGTCAACCGACAGTGGTTGGCTATACTGCAAGAGATATAAACATGTGGGCGAAACTTATGGCGCGCGCCCTTACCGCGGGCGGAGCTTCTCGGGGGGATATTATTCATAATGCTTACGGCTATGGTCTCTTTACCGGAGGTTTAGGAACACACTACGGCGCTGAAAAACTTGGCGCATCAGTTATTCCTGTTTCAGGAGGAAATACCAAAAGACAGATTATTATTATGAAAGATTTTGGCCCCACAATTTTGACAGCAACCCCTTCTTACGCTCTTTACCTCGCAGAAGTAGCGGAGGATATGGGGGTTGATTTTACTGATTTAAAATTTAAATTCGGCATATTCGGCGCCGAGCCATGGTCGGAAAATATGCGCCATGAGATTGAACGGAAGCTGAATATTATTGCGGTGGATATATATGGTTTAAGCGAAGTAATGGGACCGGGCGTTGCCATAGAATGTCATGAAGCAAAACAGGGGCTGCACATATTTGAAGATCACTTTATTCCTGAAGTGATCGACCCGGATACAGGAGAGGTGCTTCCTGATGGCGAAACCGGAGAGCTGGTTTTTACTTCGATAACAAAAGAAGCATTTCCTGTTATCAGGTACAGGACGCGGGATATTACGTCACTGAATAAAGAGCCCTGTATATGCGGACGCACACTTATCCGTATGAACAGAGTAAGCGGGCGTACTGATGATATGCTTATTATTCGCGGTGTCAATGTGTTTCCATCACAAATCGAAAGTGTTCTCATGGAAATAGACGAAGTCGAGCCTCATTATCAGCTTGTTGTTGAGAGAGAGGGAAAGCTGGATACCCTTACAGTCCTGGTAGAGGTTGGAGAACGCCTGTTTTCCGATGAAGTTAAGGTTCTGCAGAATCTGGAAAAAAGAATCTCAAATAATATTAAGGAATATTTAGGCGTTTCAGCTCAGGTAAAGCTTGTTGAACCTAAGGTAATTGCAAGAAGTCAGGGAAAAGCTGTGCGCGTTATTGATAAACGGAAGATATAGTATAGGATTAGGGGATTAATGTCTGGCTCACCAGGCGCAAAGGGGAAAGAGATCGGAGGTCAGAGGCCGGAGAAAGCGATTGTCTTTGCGGCTTTGCGTGAGAAAAAAGATTAATTTTGCGTTGTTGCGTGAGGAAGAAGTTTTTTGTTTAAAAAATAAAAAAAGGAGGATAAAAAATGCATGTTGAACAGATATCGATCTTTCTGGAGAACAAGGCTGGGCGTCTTGAAGAGGTTACATCGATTTTATCCGAAGCCGGTGTAAATATCAGGGCGCTTTCCCTTGCTGATACTTCCGATTTTGGAGTTTTACGGTTGATTGTAGATGACAACGGTAAGGCTGAAGATGTCCTTAAAAGCAAAGGTTTTACTGTAGGCAAAACCGAGGTGGTCGCAGTGGAGGTTCAGGACAAACCCGGAGGCCTTAGCAAGATCTTGAGCCTGCTGCACAAATCTGACATAAATGTGGAATATATGTATGCGTTTGTCCGGCAAAGCGGGAATAATGCCGTCATGATTTTCAGGTTCGACCATATAGATGCAGCGATAAAACTTCTGAAAAACGGCGGCATAACAGTAATTGACGGCAGTAAAGTTTATGCGATGTAAGGTAATCGTTTACGGTTTACAGTTATCGGTTCACGGTTGAAAAAACCGTGAACTGTGAACCGACAACCGTGAACCTTTAACACCTAACACTTATAAAAAAGGAAGGATATTATGTTAAAAACAAAGTCATTTAAAAAAGTTATTTTGTTAATTGCCATAATCGTGACAGGATGCTTTATAGTTTCTTTGCCTGCTATGGCGAGGGAAGTTTATAAGATCGGCGGTATCTTTGCGGTAACCGGCAGGGCATCTTTTCTTGGCGATCCTGAAAAAAAGAGTATGGAAATGGTCATAAAAACAATTAATGATAAAGGAGGAATCGATGGTCATCTCCTAAAGGGGATTATTTATGATACGGAAGGTGATCCAACAAAGGCTGCCATGGCCGTCAGTAAGCTCATTAACAAAGATAAGGTTATCGCAATAATCGGACCGAGCCTTACCCCTACATCTCTTGCCGTTATTCCATTTGTAGAAAAGGCAAAGGTTCCATTGATCAGTTGTGCTGCAGGGGTTGCGATAACCCAGCCTGTCAAGCCATGGGTATTTAAAACCGCCCAGAGCGATGTTCTGGCAGTTGCTGCAGTTTATCGGCACATGAAAAAGCAGGGCATTAAAAAAATTGGGATTATTACGGTATCAAATGCTTTTGGCGAGAGCGGCAAACAACAGCTTCAAAAACAGGCTGCAGAATACGGGATAAAAATTGTTCGGACTGAAAGCTTTGGGAATAAAGATACAGATATGACCGCCCAGCTTACCAAAATACGTAAGGCCGCACCAGATGCGATTGTTTGCTGGGGGACCAATCCGGGACCTGCGGTTGTTGCTAAAAATGTTGATCAGCTTGGGTTAAATATTCCGCTTTACCAGAGCCATGGAGTAGCATCTCCAAAATTCATCAAGCTTGCCGGAAGGTCGGCGGAAGGTATTTATCTTCCCACAGGAAAGTTGCTTGTAGCGAGGCTTTTACCTGAAAAAGATATTCAGAAAAAGGCTCTTATGAATTACATTAATAATTTTGAAACAAAGTACAATTCATCTGTTTCAGGATTTGGAGGCTATGCTTATGATGCGATGAATATACTCGCAAAAGCCCTTAAAGGAACCAATGGTAACAAAGAAAAAATTCGCAAGGCGCTGGAGGGGTTGAAAGGACATGTTGGCGTTACCGGAGTATTCAACTTTACGAAAGAGGAGCATAACGGTCTTGGTGCGGATGCTTTTGTAATGGTACGCATTCATAATGGCACTTGGGAACTTTTGAAATAGCTATGCAGGAAATACTTCAATATATATTCTCAGGGATAACCAACGGCGCTATTTATGCCATTATTGCCGTTGGTTTTTCCCTGTTATATAATTCAACTGAGATCATCAATTTTGCTCACGGTGAGTTTGTTATGATCGGAGCCTTATCTCTTGTTACTCTGTGGGGCTCTTTTCATCTTCCTCTTCCTCTGGCCTTTGTTTTAACAATTGTTGTGGTTTCAGGAACAGGGCTGCTCTTCGAGCGGTTTGCCATAAGGACTGTAAAAAAACCGGATCATATTGTTCTCGTTATTATTACTGTGGGAGCTTCAATATTTCTGCGCGGAATTGCAATGTTAATATGGGGCAAAGATGCTTACAGTATCCCGCCTTTTTCATCTAATCCTCCAATAGATATTGCCGGCGCGAGGCTTTTGATTCAGAGTATATGGATTATTGTAATATCTTTATTGTCGGTTGTTGCATTGTATTTCTTTTATAACAAAACTCTTACAGGAAAAGCAATTCGGGCATGCGCCATTAACAAGAAGGCGGCATGGCTTACCGGCATTCCCTCTGGAAAAATGGTTATGCTCTCATTTGTTTTGAGTATAGGAATGGGAGCCGTTGCCGGGCTTATCATAGCACCCATCACAATGTGCAGCTATGATATGGGTACAATGCTTGGCCTGAAAGGCTTTTGCGCTGCCATGCTTGGTGGTCTTGGCAGTTTATGGGGAGCCCTTATAGGTGGTTTTATCCTCGGTATATTAGAGGCTATGGGAGTGGGGTTTGTTTCATCCAGCTTAAAGGATGCCATTGCTTTTGTTCTACTCTTATTAATCCTGTTTATCAGGCCAGGCGGTATAATTCAGTCCAAAGATGTCCAGCGTTTTTAATCCACAGATTAGCCCTGTTAAATAAAAGCAAAAACAGATTTAACAGGGCAGGCGCAGATTACGCAGATTTCACAGAACGCTTTGCATTAACTGATCGGGGAAAGAGCCTTAATTTATAATTCAAATACAAACATATTTCACCACGGAGCTCACAGAAAACACGGAGTAAATTAATCACGAAAGTACGAAAACACGAAATAAGACCTGAAAATCAATTACTAATATGCTTTTCGTGCTTTCGGATACTTCTTTTATTTATATCTCTGTGGTAAACGTTTTATGAAACCGATAAAGCCAATAAAAAAAACCGTTGCCGGACGATTTCCGCGAGATAAAATCTATTATATATTTTTTTCGCTTGCAGTTATTTTAACAGGACTGTTTGTAAGCAATTCATATTACCTCCAGGTATTAACCTTTATCGGGATAAACAGTATTTTAGCCCTGAGCCTGAATATGCTTATGGGATATGCAGGCCAGGTATCCCTGGGACATGCGGCTTTTTATGGAATAGGGGCATATACTACAGCGATTCTTACTGTGCATTACAACCTGTCCCCATGGCTGGCCCTTCCTTGTGCGATTTTCATTGCAATTTTTGTAGCATTTCTTGTCGGCATTCCGACCTTGAAACTGACCGGATTCTATCTTGGAATGGGAACCCTTGGTTTTGGGATGATAGTTAACATTATCTTTCGTGAATGGACGGATCTTACGGGAGGGGCATCAGGATTTGTCGGGATACCATCCCTTGAGTTAGGACCTGTTTCATTTTATTCAATGCGGAACTACTTTTACCTTGTCTGGGCAGCGTTGCTTTTAAGTATTATAGTTTGTAAGAGACTGGTAAATTCACGTATCGGCAGAGCTTTAAGGTCGATTCATGACAGCGCCCATGCAGCAGAAGCTGTCGGAATAAACACAAGGAATTTAAAAATACAGGTTTTTGTATTAAGCGCTGCTTTTGCCGCTCTTGCCGGATTTCTATATGCCCACCTTGTCAGTTTTATCAGCCCGGGTTCTTTTGATTTTATGATGTCGGTGCGCATTGTAACTATGGTTGTAATTGGAGGCATGGCAAGCATATGGGGTTCTCTGCTTGGAGCCTCACTTCTGACACTTCTTCCTGAATGGCTTCATGCTTTTTCCGACTTTGAGATGGTAGTATATGGTCTAATCTTAATGCTTATAATGATTGTTTTGCCTCAGGGATTGACAAAGGGCCTTATCGATATTTATGAACGTTCAAAGAAAAAAGACAACAGCTAAATTTCCGCTATTAAAAATCGAATCTGTTTACAAGGCATTTGGCGGTGTACAGGCTTTACTTGATGTCTCCTTTGATGTTGAAAAAGGTTTTATCGTGGGTCTGATAGGGCCAAATGGGGCTGGGAAAACAACCCTTTTCAACCTGATTGCCGGTGTTTATTCTCCCGGCAGGGGACGCATAATATTTGATCGGGCAGACATTAATAAAAAAAAGATATATGAACTTGTAACATGCGGCATCTCAAGGACTTTTCAAAATGTTGAACTTTTTGAAAGTATGACCGTAATCGAAAATGTGATGGTTGGGCAGCATGTCATAACAAAATGCGGCTTTCTTGGCGCAATTTCAAGCCTGCCATGGATACTTAAAGAGGAAAGGAAGGCAAAGGAGGAGGCTATGGAGCTTCTTGCTTTTGTGGGGTTGGATAAATATGCGGATAAAAAAAGCAGCGATTTGCCGTTTGGATGGCAGCGTTTACTTGAAATTGCGCGGGCTTTAGCTTCAAAACCAAAACTTCTTTTATTGGATGAACCTGCTGCCGGGTTAAATGCCGTTGAAACAAGGCAGCTTGGGGAATTGTTGAAAAAGATACTGAATCGTGGAGTAACCATGATTCTTGTTGAACATGATATGAGTCTTACCATGGAGATTTCAGACAAAATTGTTGTCCTTGATCAGGGGGAAATACTTGCTGTTGGAACACCAAGGGAGATTCAGTCCAACGAAGCGGTAATGACCGCATATCTGGGGAAGTGAAACGAATAATTTTTAATTAAAAACGGTTTTTTCTTCCTCCCGCGACGGGCGCGAGCACGTCGGGCATTCAAAATTAAAAACTCAAAATTAAAGCTATGCTTCTTGTTAAAAATCTGAAATGCTATTATGGTCGCATTGTAGCGATAAAGGGCGTAAGCATGTCCGTTAGAAAGGGGGAGCTTATCTCACTTATCGGAGCAAACGGATCAGGCAAAAGCACTTTTTTGCAGGCTATATGCGGTCTTATCCCCGGGCTGGAAGGAGAAATAACTTTTGAGGATGTCTCACTTAAAGGATTAGACCCGCCGGCTATTGTACAAAAAGGAATAAGCATGGTTCCTGAGGGACGGCTTGTATTTGCTCCACTCACCACTTTAGACAACCTGAAACTTGGGGCATATACCATATATCGCAAGAAATTACATAAATACGTAAAAAAAGATCTGGAAATGGTTATGGAGCTTTTTCCAATTTTAAGAAAGAGGGCGTATCAGCAGGCTGGGACCCTGTCAGGCGGAGAGCAGCAGATGCTTGCCATAGGACGCGCATTGATGGCACGGCCACGTTTGTTAGTGCTGGACGAACCATCCATGGGGCTGGCTCCTCTTTTGGTAGAAAAAATATTGGAAACCCTTGTTATGCTGCGGAATAAAGGGCTTACAATACTTCTTGTGGAGCAGAATGCAAGGGCTGCGCTGAAGATATCGGATCGAGGGTATGTTCTTGAAACAGGCAAGATAGTATTGCAGGGCGCATCATCAGACCTTCTTGCAGATGTTGAGGTGAAAAGGGCATATTTAGGAAAAGATTATGCCGAATTCTATGAAGGGAGGGCATAAATGCATAATTTGTCTCCGGAAGAAAGAACGCAAATTCAACTGGAACGTTTGCAGAGCACATTAAATCGTGCATACAGGAATGTTCCTTTTCATCAAAATCGTAAAAACAGAAAAGGGGAGGCAATAGATATAGAGCGGTTTCAGATTGAAAGCATAAAAGATCTTTCAAATCTTCCTTTTATGGAAAGAAAACATCTTGGCGAATATTATCCCTATGGTCTGTTCGCCGTTCCTTTAAGAGATATTGTAAGAATTCATACGGCTTCCGGAACCACATTAAACCCAACAGTCAGCGGCTATACCAGGCATGACCTTTTAGTCTGGCAGGAAATGGTATCCACGGCATTAACCGCTTCAAAAATTACTGCTCACGATATTTTGCAGATTAATCTTGACCCAGGTCTTGCCAACTGGGGCAGGGATTATAAGGATGGGGCTGAAAGCATAGAAGCCAGCGTTATTCCAAACACACATCTTTCCATTGAAAAACAGTTAAAAGTACTGAAAGATTATAAAACATCGGTTCTTATTACAACCCCTGCTTCCGCTTCTCAGTTAGCCGGGCATATTGGATCAGGGACAGATTTAAATCCGGCAGATCTGAATTTAAAGACACTTATTCTTGTCGGAGAGCCGGCTGGCCTGGAGCCAAGAAATTTATTGGAAGAACAGCTTCATGCAACCACATGGCTTCATTATGGATTAAGCGAAGTCCCCGGTCCCGCCATAGCATTTGAATGTGAAAATCATAAAGGTCTGCATGTAAATGAGGACAATTTTATCCCTGAAATAGTTGATATTGAAACCGGAGAATTACTTCCGGAGGGTGAAACCGGAGAACTGATTCTTACTGCTTTGACTACACGCGCTTTCCCGCTGATACGGTTTAAAACCGGTGACAGAGCCCGTTTTATCCAGGACACCTGTAGTTGCGGTTGTCCGTTTAAAAGGATCGAATGGTTTGAGGAAAGAACCGACGATATGCTTCTAATCAATGGTGTTAAGGTGCATCAGAAGCTGATTCTTCTACATATTGAAGATGCACTGGGATTTGTTCCAGGCCGATATTGTTTTTTCAAAAGTCAGCAAGGCGAAACAAGTTGCCTTGAAGTATGGATTACAGTAGATGATACTCTTTTTTCTGATGAAATCAAAGCCCTTGAAAAGTTGATGAAAACCGTGGAGGATAAGCTCCATGAAAATATAGGGGTTCCTGTATCCATAAGGCTTAAGGAGAAACATTCCTTTCAGAATCATTGTTAATTTCTCACGCACGTGCAGCGCAGGCGCTTGCGCCGCGTGAAGCCGCAAAGACTGCAAAAGACAAAAACGAAAACCCGAGTTAATCATTTGACACAATCACACAAATTGGGTTATATTTTTATAATTAGTTTTAAAAGAGTTGATGGATTATATGACAAAAAATAAGACAGTTGTCCAGATTGTTTGGGGTATAGCACTTGTTCTCGCTGGAATAGGTGTGTTTTTCAGGATACCCCAGGTTATGCCCAGGATCGAACAGATAGAACAATTTTCATCAATAATGTTTTTTATACGATTTTGTTTCTATTTTTTAGGTGTTTTGCTTATAGGCGGGGGAACAAAAAAGATTTATGATAACTATAGACTTCCAGACAAATAATTTCACTGCGTTACCTGTAAATATTAAAACAAGCCGGAGTTAACTATGTTAAGTAAATTTGCAACATCGAACATCATGCCTGCAAAAGACCAGAGCCTCGAATCGGAGGTGGAATACAGAAAAAAACTCCAGGATATTTGCAACAAGATATATGCTGCATCCAATATTGACGAGATCTTAATCGATCTGAAAGACGAAATTACAGATCTTTTTGAGGCGGAAAGAATTACAGTGTATGTTGTGGATGGCAAAAAAAGGGAGCTGGTGTCACGATTCAAGTCCGGCGACGAAGTAGCAGAAATCCGGGTTCCTGTTTCTTTAACCAGTATATCCGGATATTCTGCATTCAAACAAAAGCTTATAAATATAAAAAATGTTTATGATGATAAAGAGCTTGCTTCAATAGATTCTGCATTGAAATTTGATAAAAGCTGGGATCAAAAAACAGGTTTTAAAACAACCCAGGTCCTTGTAGTTCCGATAATTTTCAAGAAGTATCTGCTTGGAGCGGTTCAACTGATAAACAGGGTAGCCGGCAGCTCATTTACAAAAATGGATGAGGAGTCTGTAACTGAATTAGCTAAAATACTGGGTATTGCCTTATATAACCAGAAACGGATGGCAAGAGCGAGGACCAATAAATTCAGCTATCTTATTGAAAATCATATTCTCACCCAAAAAGAGCTGGACAAAGCCATATCTGATGCGAGGCAAAGAAGAGAGCCTGTAGAAAATGTTTTTATAAAGGATCTTAAGATCACAAAAAAAGAGGTCGGTAAATCCTACAGCAAATATTATAATGCTCCGTTCGTAGAGTATAATTCAAAAACGGCTATCCCTGGAGAACTCTTGATCGGCCTGAAGGTTCCTTTTATGCGGAATAACTGCTGGGTACCTTTACGTATCGAGGACGGCAAAATAATAATTGCTATTAACAACCCGTATGATCTTCAGAAGATAGACGAAATAAAGGCTCTTTTTTCAGGAAAACAGATCCGGTTTTGCGTTGCATTCAAGGAGGATATACTAAGTTTTATCAAGCTGTTTACACAGGATGAAAAAGAGATGGCCAATATGGACGATATTCTTCAACAGCTTCAGGATGAGGCCGAGGAGATAGATGAGGCCGAGGCTGCTGTTTCAGAGGAAAACAGCGCTGTCGTTCAACTGGTAAATAAGGTTATTATTGATGCGTATAATCGCGGGGCTTCAGATATTCATATAGAGCCCTATCCCGGAAAGCAAAACACACGGGTGCGTGTGAGGGTTGACGGCTCCTGTTCTTTATATCAAACCATTCCATACAGCTATAAGAATGCGGTAGTGTCGCGTATAAAAATTATGTCGGATCTTGATATAGCGGAACGCCGCAAGCCCCAGGACGGGAAGATCAAATTCAAAAAATATGGCGGATTAGACATAGAACTCAGGGTGGCGACTGTTCCAACCCAGGGTGGACTGGAAGATATAGTAATGCGTATTCTTGCGGCAGGCGAGCCGATTCCGCTTGATAAAATGGGTTTTTCGAAACAAAATTATGAAAATTTTGTAAGTGTAATAACAAAACCGTATGGTATTGTTTTTGTTTGCGGTCCCACGGGTTCAGGTAAAACCACTACACTGCATTCAGCTCTTAGCTATATCAATAAAATTGAAACCAAGATCTGGACTGCCGAAGATCCTGTTGAAATTACTCAGGCCGGCTTGAGACAGGTTCAGGTAAAACCAAAGATCGGATTTGATTTTGCCGCTGCAATGCGCGCATTTTTAAGGGCGGACCCGGATGTTATTATGGTTGGTGAAATGCGTGACAAGGAAACAACGTCAATCGGTATCGAAGCTTCATTGACAGGGCACCTTGTGTTTTCAACCCTGCATACAAACAGCGCCCCTGAGAGTATTACCAGACTCCTTGACATGGGGATGGATCCTTTTAACTTTGCGGATGCTATTTTGTGCATTCTTGCCCAGCGTTTGATTCGCACGCTTTGCAAGGACTGCAAGAAAAAATACCATCCGTCACAAAAGGAATATGATGAACTTGTCCGGGAATATGGTCATGAAGATTTTGAAAAGAACGTTAAAATTCCATATACGGATGATCTGACTCTGAATAAGCCTGCCGGCTGCGAGGCATGCAACGATACCGGATATCGGGGCCGGATGGGCATACATGAATTGTTAATGGGAACTGATGAGCAAAAGCTGTTGATCCAGAGCAACGCGAAAATGGAAGAATTGCGTAATCAGGCTATAAAAGACGGCATGACTACACTTAAACAGGATGGAATAGAAAAGATTTTTTCAGGGCACTGCGATCTGCTTCAGGTAAGGAAGGTCTGCATAAAGTAAATAATAAGCGTTCATGGAACGTTGAAATTAGAAAATAGAAATTGGATGGCTTTGTAAAAAGTACAATTTATCACAGAGCGCACAGAGAAAAATAAGAAAAAGATGAACGTCCAACATACGATATTGGTTCTTATGCTGAAGCATGGGAATCAGGCAACTTAAATCTTTTCTGTTTCGTGTTTTCCTCATTTTGTGTTTTCGTGATTGTTTTTTAAATATGGAAAGAACAATGCGTACTGGCATAGGATATGATATTCATCGTCTGGTTTTCGGGAGAAAACTTGTTCTTGGCGGTGTAACAATTCCCTTTGAAAAGGGTCTTTTAGGGCATTCGGATGCGGATGTACTGCTTCATGCCGTTTGTGATGCGCTTTTAGGCGCTGCCGCTTTGGGTGATATAGGTTTATATTTTTCGGACACAGACAATGAATTCAAAGATATGGAGAGTATAAAGCTTCTTGACAGAACCAATAAAATGGTCAGAGAAAAAGGTTTTACAATAATTAATATTGATTCAACAATTTTTGCCGAAGCCCCGAGGCTTTTTCCGTATAGAGAGGCAATGCAGAAAAATATTGCAGAAGCGATTCAAATTGAGCCGAATAGAGTCAATGTCAAAGCAACTACCTCTGAAGGGCTTGGAATGATCGGAAAAGGAGAAGGAATAGGAGCAATGTGCATTGCGCTGCTCAGGGAAAGTGCCTAAAGTGAGCTAAAGTGAGAGGATGAGAAGAGAAAAAGATGAACGTCGAACATCGAACGTCCAACATCGAATTTTGAATGATGATGTCGCTTCGCTCCTCAATTTATATAAAATCGGAGGCGCATTCCTTAACTTTAGGCACTTTAGCTCACTTTAATATACTTTAGGCACTTTAAAAAACCATGACTCTTAGAATATATAATACATTAAACAGGAAAAAAGAAATTTTCAAACCTGTAAAACAGGGCAGGGTAGGCATGTATGTGTGCGGGCCTACTGTTTATGATTCCTGTCATATAGGACATGCAAGGTCGATTATTACATTTGATGTCATAGTCCGGTATTTAAAAGCAAAAGGCTATGATGTGACCCATGTAAGAAATTTTACCGACATTGATGATAAAATAATAAACAGAGCTAATGAACTGGGCATGGACACCCGTGTGCTTGCCGATAAATATATAAAAGAATTCTATGAGGATATGGATGCCCTGAATGTTGAAAGGGCTACAATCGAACCCAGGGCAACAGATCATATTGACCAGATAATAAAAGTTATCAAGAGATTGATCGAAAAGGGAATTGCGTACCGGATAGACAATGATGTTTATTATGCCGTCGAATCGTTTAAGGGCTATGGAAAACTTTCCGGTCGGAAACTGAAAGATATGGAGGCCGGCGCCAGGGTTGAAATCGATAAAAGGAAACATAATCCTTTTGATTTTGCTTTATGGAAATCGTCAAAGCCGGGAGAACCGGCCTGGGACAGCCCGTGGGGCAAGGGAAGGCCGGGATGGCACATTGAATGTTCAGCCATGAGCATTGAATATTTAGGAGAAACCTTTGATATACATGGCGGAGGAAAAGATCTTATATTCCCGCATCATGAAAATGAAATCGCCCAGTCTGAAGGAGCATTTGAAAAGCCCTTTGTGAACTACTGGATTCACAACGGATTTGTAAATATTAATAAAGAAAAGATGTCAAAATCTCTTGGCAATTTCTTAATGATAAAGGATATAATAAAAAAATATAATCCCGAAGCTGTCCGCCTTTTTCTTCTTTCAAGTCATTATCGGAGTCCAATAGATTTCACAGACCAGGCGCTGTATGAGGTAAGCTCAGGGCTGGACAGGATCTATTCGCTGCTTGATCGTGTGGAAAAACAGGTGGGGGATAGATCAGATAATGATAATATTTTGCAAAATACATTCTGGGAACAATTTTGCCTGGCCATGGATGATGATTTTAATACCGCCCTTGGCATAGGCATTCTTTATGATGCTGTCAAAAATGCCAACCGGTTGCTGGATGATAATAAAAGCCTGTCTGAAGATGCAATAAAAACCGTGCTGTCATATAGAGCGGATATTTATAAAATGACCGGCATCCTTGGCATAATCACAAAATCGCCCGAGGCCTATTTTGCCGGAAAAAAATCTCTGGGGCTTGAGGAAAAATCGATCGATCCTGAAATTATTGAAAAAATGATTAAAGACCGGGCAGATGCAAGAAAGGCAAAAGACTGGTCAAAGGCGGATCAGATCAGAAAAGAGCTTGCAGAGATGAATATAATTATTGAAGACAGGTCTGAGGGCACTGTTTGGAAGGTGAAGAATTGAAGTTGTAAGTGCCTAAAGTGAACTAAAGTGCCTAAAGTTAAGGTACGCCTTCGGCGTGCTAATTGATAATCAAAGCCACAGGAGCTTGCCCCTTGTAATATTTTTTTATCTTCGCTTCCTTCGTGATCTTCGTGGTGAAATAAATAGAAACAGAAAACCGCAGAATATCGAAGTAACCACTTCATCATTCGAAATTCCTTGTTCGATATTCGTTATTCAGATTCCTAACACTTAACGTCTAACACATTTTGTATTATGCCATCCTTTAAGCTTGTCTCAGATTTCACTCCAAAAGGCGATCAACCAAACGCTATAAGATTATTAACCGACAGTATTTTGTCAGGCAGCAAACACCACGTCCTTCTCGGAGTCACAGGATCAGGCAAAACATTTACTGTGGCCAATATTATTAAAAGGATTGAAAAACCGACCCTTGTTTTAGCTCCCAATAAAACACTTGCAGCCCAGCTTTATAGCGAATTTAAGCAACTGTTTCCTGAAAATGCCGTTGAATATTTTGTCAGCTACTACGATTATTACCAGCCGGAAGCATATATTCCTTCCAGCGACACCTACATTCAGAAAGATTCCTCAATAAACGAAATGATAGACAAGTTGCGCCATTCTGCGACAAGATCTGTGCTTACCCGCAGAGATGTTATCGTGGTGGCAAGTGTATCATGTATTTTCGGGCTTGGCGCTCCTGAAGACTATCGTTCCATGCATGTTTATGTTGAAAACAATATGGAGCTTGATCGAAGCAAACTTCTTTCAGACCTTGTTTGCATGCATTACGAACGAAATGATGTCGATTTTCACAGGGGAGTTTTCAGAGTAAGGGGGGACAGGGTTGAAATATTTCCGGCATATGAAGATGATAATGCAGTTCGAATAGATTTTCTTGGAGATCAGGTTGAAGGAATTGCGGAGATTGATCCGCTGAGAGGCAGTGTGATTAAGCGTTTGCAAAACGCTGCCATATATCCTGCCAGCCATTTTGTTACTCAACAGAAGACACTGAAAAGGGCAATTAAGGCCATTATAAGTGAACTTAAGGAGAGGGTTGATTATTTCAGAAACGAAAATAAGTTGATAGAAGCCCAGCGGATCGAAGAGAGAACAAATTTTGATCTTGAGATGATGATGGAGCTTGGCTACTGCAACGGTATTGAGAACTATTCGCGCCATTTAACCGGAAGAGCCCCAGGTGAACCGCCGCCGACCCTTTTTGATTATTTTTCGGATGATTTCCTTGTATGTATTGACGAAAGCCATATTGCCGTGCCCCAGATTCGCGCCATGTACAAGGGAGACAGGTCCCGCAAGACAACCCTTGTAGAATATGGTTTCAGGCTGCCGTCGGCTCTTGATAACCGGCCCCTTAAATTCGAAGAGTTCGAATCAAAGGTATCGCAGGTTCTCTACCTGTCCGCGACGCCTGCTGAATACGAGTTGGACAGAGGAAAAGACGCTATTGCGGAACAAATAGTAAGACCCACCGGGCTTATAGATCCTCAAATAGATGTCAGAAAAGCAAAAAATCAGGTTGACGACCTTTATGATGAAATACAAATGCGCTGCAACAAGGATGAAAGAATCCTGGTAACCACCTTAACAAAGCGCATGGCCGAAGACCTTACGGAATACTATTCTGACCTGGGAATAAAGGCGCGCTATCTTCATGCAGACGTAAGCACACTGGAAAGGGTGGATATAATAAATGATCTCAGAGCCGGTAAATTTGATGTCCTCATCGGTATAAATCTTCTTCGCGAGGGGCTTGACATTCCTGAGGTTTCACTTGTTGCAATACTTGATGCCGACAAGGAAGGTTTTCTCCGTTCAGCAAGATCGCTTATTCAGACATGCGGCCGTGCTTCCAGAAATATTCATGGAACGGTAATAATGTATGCCGACAATATAACAAAGTCGATGAAACAGGCAATAGATGAAACAAACCGTCGAAGAAAAATTCAGAAAGCTTATAACAAGAAGAACAATATTACACCAACCACCATCAAGAAAAATATTTCATCCGTCTTTGGCTCATTATATACTCTTGATGATATTGCTACAGATAAGGTTGCGGAAGCTATTGCCGCATACGAATCCTTAGACAATATCGATGATATTATTAAATCTCTTGAAAGAGAAATGAAGCAGGCGGCAAAAGAGCTTGCATTTGAAAGGGCAGGGGAGCTTCGTGATCAGATAAAGGAGCTGAAAAGGATAGCGCTTTTTTAGTTTAAGCACTATATAGTTAGCAACCATCTACTTTTTGAATAATTATTGACATAAAAATAACTATATGGTATTTTTCTTTAATGAAAATCAATCTTGGATTTATCGGCAAAAACATACGGTATTTAAGACGTGAACGAGGCTGGACCCTTTCTATGCTTGCAGCAAAGACCGGGATGAGCGAAATACCTTTGGGCAGAATAGAAAGAAGCGTCAATGCTCCTTCTGCGTCCGCTATATACAGTTTATCAAAGGCATTTAATGTTTCTGTAAATACTATTTTTGCCGAGAAACATGAATCTCTCAGGCTGCACAGGTTCGAGGATGAGAAAAAGCCCTTCCTGATCGCCACAGAAACTGAAGATCCTTTCACTCCAAAGCTCAAATCCATGGCAAAAGATATTATCGATGGGTTTCAAGCCCTGGAAGATATTTGCGCTGCTCAAAAACATGCGAAGATACCTCTTTTTATCCCCTTTGAAGCCGACTACCAGGGCATGGAAAAACTTTCACTTAATGTCCGCCGCTACATGGGGATTGAACACGGAATTGTTTTTGACTATTTCGAACTGTTTGAAAGCCAGGGATTCCGTGTTGTCGCAGTTCCCATGCCAAAAGGAATAGACAGTTTTTGTTACTACGACCCGTCCAATCAGAATGCGTTCTTTTTTCTTAACAGTAAAAAAAATCCTGAAAGACAGCTTTTCCACCTGACTTATGAACTTGGCAGCCTCCTGATCATGACGGCAGCAATACAAAAAAAGGAAATACTGGAAAAGCACATTGATGATCAAAAAACTTCCGACAAAAAGCCCTTCACACATCATCGAGCGGCAAGGCGTTTTGCCGCAACATTTCTCATGCCGTCAGACGCTGTAATAGACACGGTCAAACAGCTTGGAATACGGCAAAAGCAATGGTCATATAACCTTCTTCTTCGTATCAAGCACCGCTTCGGCGTTTCAACCGAAGCATTCCTGTACAGGCTCGATGAACTGAATCTGATCGATTCCTCTCTTGTCGAACCGCTTAAAACCAAAATTCACAAACATTATGGAAAAACAGATTTCGGCGAACCCGACCTTTCCAGAAGACTTTTAACCCCCAACGGCCGCCTGTGGGACCTGGTATTGACAGGAAAAGAATTAAAAGAAGGACACGAAGAAGTAGTTGAAATTGAAAAAATATTGGAAAAGTGGAAAGTGGTGAAAAAATAAAAATCTCGCGCAAAGCCGCAAAGAACGCCAAGTTAGTTTAAATAATATCAATATGTTACCTCTGTGTTCTTTGAGTGCTCTGTGAGAAACCCGACTTTTTACGGCGCCATCATATTTGATGGTTTCGTAAAAAGTCCATTTTGTTCACTTCATGACCATTTTGGGAAAAAAGAGAAATATTCTGAAAGTTGTTAAGGCGATAAAAAAGGTGGATTAAATTATGTCCGAGTTAATTTCAATTGAGACTGTTGCCAATAAAATGTTTTTTCATCCGTGGTGTTAAGATAATGCTGGACAGAGATCTTGCAGAGCTTTATGGGGTTGAAACAAGAGTGCTAAATCAAGCTGTCCGGAGAAATATCAAGCGTTTTCCAGAAGATTTTATGTTTCAACTTTCAAAAAGCGAATGTGATTTTTTGATATCACAATTTGTGATATCAAAAAAGTCCGGCAGAGGCGGCATGCGGAAAATGCCTTATGCATTCACTGAGCAAGGGGTTGCCATGCTATCCGGTATTTTAAATAGTGATAGAGCAATCGCGGTTAACATCCAAATCATGAGAACCTTTACGAAGCTTCGCCACATGATTTCTGATAATGAAGATTTAAAGCAAGAGCTTGCTGAATTGAGGGAACAAACAGATGAACGTTTTCAAATTGTTTTTGAAACTTTGGATCAGCTTTTGACTGTAGATGTTAAGGAAAAGAAAAAGATTGGATTTACAGTTAAAGAAAAGGTCAGCAAATACGGAAAGAAGAAACAAGAGCCCTGAGCCGAAGGGATAGAGAGATATTTATTCTTGATTAACAGGCGGGGTAATGGAAACAAGCATAGCCGTCTTTAGAACTAAGGAAATCAGGAAGACGATTCACAACAATGAGTGGTGGTTTTTCGGTTGTGGATGTATGCGATGTCTTAACAAAGAGCACTGACCCGGGAGCATACTGGAGAAAATTGAAACAAAGGCTCAAACAAGAAGGAAGTGAAGCCGTGACATTTTGTCACGGGTTGAAGTTGGTTGCTCCTGATGGAAAGTTCAGAAAAACCGATTGCGCCGATACCGAGGGCATTTTTCGCATTATTCAGTCCATTCCATCCCCGAAGGCAGAGCCTTTCAAGCAGTGGCTGGCAAAAGGCGGTTATGAACACGTACAGGAGATAGAGGATCCAGAGCTGGCAACCAAAAGAACCCGCGCTCTGTATAAGGGTTCAGCAGAAGGCTATTCTGACGACTGGATTGAGAAGCGAATGCGCGGCATCGCCATCAGGGAGGATCGATATTATGGGATCTAAAACGCAAATAATCAAAGTAAAAAATATCTCTATTTCACTCACAACAATACATGATGAAAAGTATATCTGTCTCACCGATATCGCAAAAGCAAAAGAGGGCGATTCTCGTGCCGCAGATATTATCAAAAACTGGATAAGAAATCGCACGACTCTGGAATTTTTAGGCACATGGGAGGAAATGTACAATCCAGATTTTAAAGTGGTCGAATTCGACCACTTTAAAATGCAGGCAGGGCTGCCAAGTTTTGTTTTGAGTCCGGGACAATGGATTAAAAAGACCAGTGCTGCCGGCATGTACGTTCGTTCCGGCAGATACGGCGGAACCTATGCCCATAAAGATATTGCCTTTGAGTTCTGTTCAGCCATCAATCCGGTTTTCAAGCTGTATCTCATTAAAGAATTCCAACGACTGAAATCTGATGAAACACGCAGGCAGCAACTTGAATGGAACGTTTCCAGAACACTTGCCAAAGTGAATTATATGGTTCACACCAACGCTATCAAAGAGCATCTTATACCTGATGATTTATCCAAGTCTAAGCAACGCTTTGTTTACGCCGACGAAGCGGATTTATTAAACCTTGCTCTTTTCAATAAAACAGCATCTATCTGGCGAAAAGAGTACCAGAATGAAAAAGGTAACATCCGGGATGCCGCAACTATTGAGCAGCTTGTAGTTTTATCCAATCTGGAAAGCTTCAATTCGGAATTGATCAAAGAAGGGCTTGATGCAGATACACGATTGAAAAGATTAAATCAGATTGCTATCAGGCAGATGCAAGTAATGATTAAAAACAAATCATTAAAGAAACTTGAAGATTAAAGATGAAGTTAAATTGTTTCAAAACAGAAGATTTCATGTTTGAACTTACAAAAGAGGAGCTCAAAAATTGGAGGTCACAAATTGTGACATCCAATCAATATATAATGGGATTGCGTCATCTCCCAATGGCCTTCACTGAGCAGGAGGTTGCCATGCTGTCCGGCATTTTAAATAGTGATTAGAGTAATCCGTGTAATCTGCGAAATCTGCGGATTAAACCAGAGGATATCGTGACTATGTCAAAAGAACTTACAAACTCAACGATAGAACGCCAGAATATTCTGAATAACCCCTATGCAGTTACCGAAATTCAGAAAGCTGTAGACCTCCGATGCATCTTTTTTGAAGACCGCAATTGGTTAAACAAGGAGCAGATCGCTTCTTTTTTTGAAATCACGCCGCGTACCATCGATAATTATCTTAACAAATATGAAAGCGAATTGCGTCATAACGGTTACGAAGTGCTGCAAGGTATCCGATTGAAAAAGTTGAAGAAAGCTATAATTGAGCAGTTTGGTGACGAAATGGATTTCATTACCAAAACAACGACTCTCGGTATATTTGATTTCAGGGCGTTCCTTAATATCGCAATGTTGCTGACCGAAAGTGAACGGGCCCGCGTGCTGCGACAGACTATTCTGGATATCGTTATCGATACGATAAATCAGCGTACCGGCGGCAGTACCAAGTACATCAATCAGCGTGACGAAGACTTTATTATTGCCTATTTTCAGGAAGAAAATTACCGCAAGGAATTTACCAATGCGTTGCGGGATTATGTGGATATGGGTAATTTTAAATACCCGATGTACACCAATAAAATTTATGTCAGCATCTTTCGTGAAAATGCACAAGAATACCGCAGGATACTGAAGCTGCACGAAAAAGATAAAGTTCGCGATACCTTTTATTCCGAGATTCTTGATCTGGTGGCCTCCTATGAATACGGATTTGCCAAACTGCTGGAAGCCACACATGCAAAATGGCATCGAAAGTTGACTTCATGGGATGTAGATCGGCTTTTTGAGGAATTTGAGAAACAGCCGCACTGGAAACCCCTGGTTGAAAGGGCCAGAAACAAAATGGCAAGCCGTGACCTGGCGTTCAGGGATGCACTTCATTTGCAGCTAAAAGAATATATTATACCTGTTCAAGCGGATGAATTTGAACGTTTTCTTGGGGAGAAAAGCAAGGAGTTGGCAGAACGTCTGGAAGAAGCCAAAGATGTTTTTAAACGGTTAAAGGAACGTTAATAATGGGATTTGTCTACCCTACGCTTGAACAAGCCATGGAAGTGCATCAGAAAACCGTTGAGGTCAGCGGTGGCGGTGCGATGGGTAAATTGGATATGGGAAGGCTCGAAAGTGTCCTTTGCCATATCCAAAACGATGACTACTATCCGGCTTTTGAAGACAAGCTTACCCATCTCTTTTTCGGCGCCTGCAAGTTCCATTGTTTTGAAGACGGAAACAAACGGATCGCCATTTCATTGGGCGCCCAGTTCTTATTGCTGAACGGTTATGTTTTCGTCACCAAACGATTTATCAATGAGATGGAAAATATCAGCTATCATGTCGCAGCGGGGAAAATTGATAAAGACCTGCTCAAAGAAATTATTTACGCTGTCATTGAAGATGATATGGATCGCGAAGGATTGAAACTGAAGATATTAATGGCGTTTTCAGACCAGAACGGTAAAAGCCTGCCCGAAGCCTTTACATAAGACCTGTTTGCATCAGGTGACGGATAGGCAGGCGGAGCGGTAAACAAAATTACGCCTGCGGCGTGAGGGGTGCATGGACTCCGGGAAGCCGACTATATTAAAAAATGCATAAGCGTGACGCTGAGTTGGCTAAAGGGTGGGGACAAATTGCCCCCCCCCCTTTGGCTGGAAACATCTGGACATTACTCAGAAAAGACGGAAACAGTTGAATGAAAAAAACAAGACTTTTTCCAGGGCGAAATAAAATGATGTCAAATAACCATCTAAACTCAACTAATCGGTATGTAGCGCTGGATGTGGAAACAACCGGTTTTTCACCCCAAAACGGAGACAGGGTAATAGAAATCGGCGCTGTTGCTATCGAGAATCATGGCATTGTTGATGAATTCAGCAGCCTTATCGATGTTGACAAAATGATCCCCTGGCAAGTTCAGCAGGTGCATGGTATAACCAATGAAATGCTTGAAGGTGAACCCAAGCCGAATGAGGTGCTGCCGGAGTTTTACAAATTCATTGCCGGAAGCATTCTAATAGCCCACAATGCAAGCTTTGATATCGGATTTCTAAGACATGAATTTGCTTTATTAGGTATGAGTCTGAATAACCGGTCTTTATGCACACTAAAAATGAGCAGAAAGCGATACCCACATCTGCCCAATCATAAACTGGAAACAGTAAGCCGGTATCTGCTTGGAGAATCAGCAAATCAGATGCAGATGCACAGAGCGCTTGACGATGCAAAACTTGCTGGTATGATATGGATTGAGATGGGGAAGATATGAGTGTTTCAGTCCTTAAGATTGCGTCAACCGCGAATGGATTGGAGGGTGTCAATGACGGCAAAGCCGATCAAAAGGAAGAGTGACAAGCCTGTGAGCATACAAGGGTATGATGGCCCTCTTTCCGGCATGGTCTCTCTCATTGAGGAGGCGCGACTGGTATCAGCACGAACCGTCAACGCCATCATGACGGCAACCTACTGGGAGATAGGTCGCCGCATTGTAGAAAACGAGCAGGGCGGGAAACGGCGGGCTGGGTATGGAGAGTCTCTGCTCAAGCAACTTTCGGCAGATCTTGCGAGCCGGTTTGGTCGAGGCTTCGCAAAAAGCAATCTTTACCAGATGCGGACCTTCTATCTGACGTATCAGGATATTTTCCAGACGGCGTTTGGAAAATCAAAGTCCAGAAAATTCCAGACACCGTCTGGAAAATCTCAGCCTCACAATTCGCAGACTCCGTCAGCGGAATTGACTGTTCAGGCCATCTCAGAACGGTTTCCACTCCCTTGGTCTGCCTATGTTCGATTTCTCTCCCTATGAGAAGCTCATTGCGAAGGAATTGAAGAAAACGAGGAAGTTGTTGAAGAGATGAAGTCAACAAAAACGATCGCACGGAACTTGGAACAAAGTCAGCTACAAGATAATCCTGCCTTGGGTTTCGCATTACTCAGCCCAACGTACAGACTGGCTTGAAATGGGGAAAATATGAGTGGTTCAGAAGATATTATTTATCGGTATTGGGGAAAGGCGGACAAGAATGCTTCGCTTGATGATGATCTATCATATCATCCTGCTATCTGCCATATGCTTGATACAGGTTTAGTTGCCCAAGCTCTTCTTAATCATTCAAGCCATGCCTTTCTAAATTTCTTTTTGCAGCATCTTGATTGTCCGGATAACGAAAAAATTGCATGGATATCTTTTATTGTAACATTACATGATATTGGTAAGATATCACCAGGTTTTCAAGCAAAGCGTATGGATTTGATAAATAATTTGATAGGTGAATCACACTCATTTTCATCAGATTTTGATGAAAATGATCATGGACGTATAACATTCATGGCTCTTCCAACTATTTTTGAGCGAGCCGCCAATTGTTCTCGAATAACTGCTATTGAAATTTCCCGAGCAATTGGCGGTCATCATGGAGAATTTCATCAAAATCAATCCCCTCAGCACAGAAAATCGCCCGGAAAAGATAAATGGGAAGAGGCACGAAATTTTATTGTCAAAAAATTAGCGCAAGAGTTTAACCTAAATTGGGACACATTCCCTTTTAAAGACGAAGAGAATATTTCCGCATCTTTTCTAATGATTCTTGCTGGCTTGACCAGTGTTGCAGATTGGGTTGGTTCAAACAAGCATCTATTCAATTATGTGGGGAGTTCTCTAATCGATTTACATGCCTATTTTGAAGATAGAAAGTCGCTTGCAAAACATGCCATTCAATCTATTAACCTTGACCATCCTCCAATTGCACCCGGAAACAGTAATTTTAATAGTATCTTTCCTTTTGATCCGAACCCTTGCCAAGACGAAATTTTACGAATCGCACGAAAGTTAAAAGCGCCATCATTAATTATTGTTGAAACGCCTACCGGCAGCGGAAAGACTGAAGCTGCTCTTGCGGTTGCTGATATTTTACTTCGAGAAAAAGGCGCTTCCGGCCTATACTATGCCTTGCCAACTCAGGCAACCGGGAATAAAATGTTCGACAGGGTTAAAGAATTCATAAGCAATAATCCGGCGTGCCACGATACAGAACTGCACTTATTGCATGGATATGCGGATTTACATAAAGGCTATTCAGAGCTTAAATTGACTGCAATAGATGGTAATGAAAAGGACTCCTCTGTAACTGCATCTTCTTGGTTTTGCACTAAAAAGAGAGCGTTGATTTCTCCTTTTGCCGTTGGAACAATTGATCAGGCTTTACTGGCTGTTCTGCAAGCTCGCCATATGTTTGTTCGGCTATACGGTCTTGCAGGTAAGGTTGTCGTAATAGATGAAGTGCATGCGTATGATACATATACTTCTACCTTGCTGGACCGTTTGCTGGAATGGCTATCGTCAATGGATACAAATGTTATTCTCTTATCAGCCACACTTCCTATCAAACGTCGCACTGAGCTAATCAAAGCCTATGCCCCGGATACTAAGCCATTGGAGAACAAGCAATATCCGGTTGTTTTGGGTGTTAATCGGCTTGGACAATGTGAAGGAAAATCTATTATTGGTTTGCCTTCGCGGTCATTCCGGCTTGAATTAATTCGAGGAAAAGGAGAAAGGCGTTGGAAGAAAATTTCTGATCTTCTTTCAACTGCTCTCCATGATAGGGGGTGCGCAGCGTGTATAATGAATACTGTAGATGAGGCACAGGAGTTGTTTAGTTATTTGAAGTTTAATCTGAGATTCGACGACGAGAACTTGTTTATATTGTTTCATGCCCGCTTTCCAATGGGTCAGAGGATGAAAATAGAGACGGAAATTGACAGGTTTTTCGGTAAAGGTAATACTGAAGAACTCAATATTCACCGCCCCCATAGGGCAATTGTTGTTTCCACCCAGGTACTCGAACAAAGTCTGGATGTTGATTTTGATATAATGATTACGGACATAGCCCCCATTGATCTGATACTTCAGCGAGCAGGCAGGTTGCAGCGCCATGAAAAAAATATTAGACCTGCATCATTAAAGGATGCAACACTATATTGCTTGCAGGCCGATTTGACGAATTCCGAGCCAAAATTTGGGGCTACAGAATTCATCTATGAACGTGGAATTTTGCTCAAAACAGCCTTGGTACTCAAAGAGTATTCAGGCACTGAAATCATGCTGCCGGATTCGGTAGAGCGCTTAATTGAAAAAGTTTATGGGGGTGAAGAGGTTTTCTGCCCTGAACATCTTTCAGTCATTTTAGAAGACTGGCTGTTTGAATCAAGTATGACCAACAGTGAAATCAAGTTTATGGGACAATCAGTTGTGCTTCCCAGCCCATCTTCAAATGGTGATGATTCGGATATCCTTGGTGATTTGGCCCATTCCCTTCGAGATGATGATTTGTTACCACCAAACGTAAAGTCGCAAACCAGACTTGCGCGACCTTCAATTAAGATTATCATTCTTTATCAATTGGGAGATGCAATATCGTTGAGAAGAAATACATTAACCGAGATATTGCTAAATACTGAACCAGATGCTAATTTGACTCGTAAACTATTAAAACAAAGCATACAGATCAGTAATCCTGAGTGGTTTGAATTTTTCAAATCACAAGACGTGCCGCACGGTTGGAAAAAGTCACCACTGCTGCGCTATTGCCGTGCCGCAATATTTAAAGACAGAACAATAAAAAGGGGGTCAAGCGAATTAAGAATAGACAATGAACTTGGTCTTGTCATTTCTTCAAAAAAGAAAAAGGGGGGGGGCGCTAAATAATGCCGACTTTTAATCTTATAACAGAGCCTTGGATTCCATGTATTTCCATGTCAGGTAAGCCTAAAGAATATTCTCTTTGGGAGATGTTTAACAAAGCTCATGAATTGAAATGTATTGAAAGTAATAACCCGTTAAATACTGCATCGCTTTACAGGTTATCTCTGGCTATTTTGCATCGTGCGATACAAGGGCCAAAAACACCTAAAGAATGGCATAATCTTTGGAAACCGGAAAAATTTAATGCTCTTAAGGTAGATGAATATCTTGAAAGATGGGAAGATCTGTTTGATCTTTTTTCCGAACAAGCGCCTTTTTATCAAACTGCTGGATTTAAGATTGAAAAATCCTCAACACCAGTTACTAAACTTGCCGCAGAATGTGCTTCATTACATAACAAAACATTGTTTGACCATAATATAGATGCCTTCCCAAAAGCTTTTTCACCACAAGAATCGGCAAGAGCATTAATTACCGCGCAAATGTTTTCTTTTGGAGGAGGTGTCGGCCCCACAAGTAATTTGGGTAAGCATCCCAATTTTACAAATAGCCCATTAGCCTCTGGGGCAGTAGTTTTACTCCAAGGCAAATCACTTTTTGAAACCTTACTCTTGAACCTGCTCGTTTATAATAAAGACACCCCCATACCAAGTTCGGAACATGATTTGCCAGTATGGGAACGTAAAGATATCAATTCGTCCGGCGCTCGCACACCTGATGGATATGTTGATTATCTTACATGGCGAAGTCGCCATGTTCGTCTTATTCCTGAATATGAAAATAAACATGTCATTGTTCGGCAAATGTATTTTGCACAGGCTGACATTATCAAACTAATTCGCGACCCAATGTTCGGATATAGAGATAAAGGTAAGCCAATAGCCTTATTTCCTGGAAAAAGTCTTTGGCGTGATAGTCAGAGCCTTTTTGCCTTTAGTGAGTTGGAAGGAAAATCACGGCCAATTTGTTTCAGGCAGGCAGCCAAATTCATTGATAACGACTGGATTAAGCCATTAAAGGGTATGAGGTGTATAATTTATGGTATTGCAAAAGATGGAACAAAGGCAACACCACTTTTCTGGCGACAGGAATTTTTGCCGATTCCAAAAGGTATTTTAACAAACGAAGATCTATATTCAAGGCTGGTAAATGGACTGAACTGGGTTGAAAAAGTCGGTGAGGCATTAAAAAAGTCGGTAAGAAAGTTAGCGTCCATATTAGTAACCGACGGCATACGAAATGCGGACAAAAAAGAAGTGACAAGAATCGCAAAGTCATTGGGGATATACAACCATTATTGGGCTTCCATGCAAATACCGTTTCTTGAATTCATGGTACTGCTTCCTGAGATTGATGAGCTTGAAGATTGGAAGAAACAGGTTGTCCATATTGCCGATCAATCATTGAAACAGAAATCACAAGAGTGTTTAGGTAATTTTTCAAGAGATTTGCAGGCCAGAGTTAAAGCTATTCGCGTTTTTCATGGCGAAATAAAAAAGCTTAATGAGCATTAGATAAAGGGGGTAGAGCATGACGAAGATTTTTCCTTTAGTCAGTCATCTGGAAAGCTTACAAAAAGACAGAGCGGCATTAGCCAAACTTCGCAAAGGCCTGGGCAGCGCTTATGGTGATGTTGAGATGTATCCTTATGTGGTTCCTTTTTTGCCCAAAGAGAAATATCTTCATAAATTTTATTTTCTCGTTGCCTCGCTTTTCGGGATGCATTCCGAGCCTGGCGCCGGCGACAATGAATCAATTGGAACTGTTTTTTCCAAGTTTACCCAAAATGATAGTGTAGAAAAGCGATTTAAGGCATTGATTAATGCTGATGGGAATGATCTTTCGTATCATTTGCGACAGGCAATTTCATTAGCGCACAGTAAAAATATCCCCATTAATTATCATAGATTACTTCGAGACCTTTTGAATTGGACACATCCTGAACATTTTGTGCAATTACAATGGGCCAGGGATTATTGGGGCTCACAATAAGTTAAATAATATGGTCAACTTTAACTTTAAAAATAAAGGAGAAACAACATGTTTATTGAATTACACATCTTGCAGAATTTTGCGCCGTCAAACCTTAATCGGGATGACACCAATGCCCCAAAAGACTGTGTTTTCGGAGGATTCCGCCGGGCAAGAATATCCAGTCAATGCATAAAACGATCAATACGCACACATGATGTTTTTAAAAATACTATAAAGGAGGCTGGTGGCGATCTAGGCATACGCATAAAGCGATTCATTAAAGCTCTTTCTGACAAACTAAAGGATAGAGGAAAAGATGAGGCAGTTTCAATTATAGCGGCGGAAAATATTTTAAAATGCTTAGGTATTGGGAAAACCGAGGAACAAAAATCCGAATATTTGCTTTATATCGGCAGCGATGAACTGGATCATTTTGTAAAATTGATTACTGAAAATGGCAACTGGGACTTGATGTCACAACCCCCAAACGTAAAGTTGGAACATGAAGGAGGGAATAAAAAGGGTAAGAAAAAAACTCAGAAGGAACTTAAAAAGGATTATAAAGCATCGTTCCCGGATAAACTCCAAAAAGAATTTGCCAAAGTTATTAGCCAAAACAAGAAAAACGCACGTTCCTATGCCGCTGACATCGCATTGTTCGGAAGAATGCTTGCTGATAATAAGAATATGAATGTTGATGCCGCCTGCCAGGTTGCTCATGCAATCTCTACAAATGAAGTTGAAATGAAAATGGATTTTTATACGGCTGTAGACGATTTGCTTCCAGACGAAGAATCAGGTTCGGATATGATGGGCATAGTGGAGTTTAACAGTTCGTGTTACTACCGATATGCTTTGATAAATTATGATCTCTTAAAGAAAAATTTGGGTAATGATACACAAATGGCAGATGCGGCTGTAACAGGTTTTATAAAAGCCGCTGTTCAGTCGGTTCCAACTGGAATGCAAAACAGCACAGCGCCGCAAAATCCGCCTTCTTATGTGCATGCACTCGTTCGCACTGAAGGCGCTCCATGGTCAATGGCTAATGCCTTTATACACCCTGTCAGGCCAGGTCGAAATGAAGGTGAAGATTTAATCACACGATCAGTAAACGAACTTGAGAAATATTTCAGCGCATTAAAGGATAACTATAGCGATAAAGGGATAAAATCCGATCCGATCAGCACCGTGTTTTTACCAAACCGAAAGGACAAAAGGTTTGTTGATCTTATACAAGAAACTCAGACGGCATTAAAAAATGGGAGTCAATAATGAGTTGCTTACTAATGCAATTTGTCGCGCCAATGCAGTCATGGGGATCTCGGAGCAGATTCCAGGAGCGGGATACTGAGAGAGAGCCTACAAAAAGCGGTGTTCTCGGTCTTGTTTGCGCAGCTATTGGGCGTGATAGAAAAGAGAGCATTGATGATCTCGTATTATTAAAAATGGGCGTTCGTGTCGACATGGAAGGTAGCGTTAAAGCTGACTTTCATACTGCAATGAACGTCATTAAGGCGGATGGAAGCAGTCCGGATACCCAAACTTCTTCAAGATTCTACCTTGAAGATGCCGTATTTCTGGTTGGACTGGAAGGTGATGTAACTTTACTGAAAAATATTGAAAGAAAATTAAAAAATCCTGTATGGCCGATGTTTTTCGGGAGAAAATCCTTTGTTCCTGGCAAACCCGTTTATTTAACGGATGGCTTGCTTGAAGAACCACTGGAATTAGCCCTGTCCAGCTATCCCTCTATTGCGCCTTTAATAATTCATGGCTTGAAAGAAGAAAAGAAACTTCGTCTTGTCCTTGAGTGTGGAGACAATGAACAAGGTGAAAGGCGCCAGGACGTACCTGTCAGTTTTAATCATGGGTATAGGAGATTTATAACCAGGAATGTCAAAACTATTTGGGCCCAAACACCAAAACAAAAGGATAAAAAATGTATCTGAGCAAACTCTCTCTTCATACAAGAAATCGAAAGTCATTCCGCGTTTTTCAAAGTCCCTATCATTTACATGCGGCTCTGCTGAGAGCATTTCCATTGTATAAAAAAACTAACAAGTCTTCAGGTATATTGTTTCGGCAGGAACGAAAACTTGATAAGGACTCTTGGACAACTGTTCTTGTCCAAAGTTTGATGAGACCGGACTGGGAATTACTTAAAAATGATACGGGAAGTGCTTTTCAGTATGACCGACCTAAAGGAATATCAAATTTGCAGTTTCGTGACGGCCAGCAGCTTTGTTTCAGGTTACGCGCTAATCCTATTAAAACTATTCGCGATGAAAATGGTAGGAAAAATAGAAAAGGGGAAATAAAGCGCTGCCGGGTTCCTTTGTTAAAGGAAAACCAGCAAATAGCATGGCTTAAAAAAAAGGAAAAAGAAATTCGACCAGGCATCTCCAGCGGCTTCCAAATAAATTCATGCCGTGTAATTGATGAAGGAGATTGGAAGCATAGGAAAAAAGACGAAAGTAACCCAATAAGGATTCACACCGTACTTTTTGAAGGTGTATTGACAGTTAGGGAAGCGACCTTCTTTTTAGAAGAAGCTGTCAAAAAAGGCATTGGTCCAGCAAAGAGTTTCGGCTGCGGCCTGCTGTCATTGGCAAAGGCTTGATAAGGCTAATTGACTCTTCACTGCTGTTGCGGCTTGTTGCTCATTCGGAGGATCTGATTGTAAAATGGAGATTTGAGTATGTTCGATTTTCTGCAAAACCTGGATAATGATATCCGTGATGCCTTGTTGGCGCAACTGCGCAATCTATGGACACACACATCTACGGCTATTGAAGGCAACACTTTAACCCTTGGGGAAACAGCCTTTGTTCTTGAGGAAGGGCTTACTATTTCAGGCAAGCCGCTGAAGGATCATGAGGAGGTTGTTGGACATGCCAGGGCGATTGATCTTGTTTATGATCTTATTAGAAGAAAATCCGATTTTACTGAAAAAGACCTGTTTGATCTGCACAAGGCCGTGCAGACTGAACGGATTTTTGATGTCTATAAGCCTGTTGGCGCATGGAAGGTGGAACCGAATTCAACGGTTATTATTTCCGGCGATACCCAGGCGATTTTTGAATTTGCTGCCCCAAAGGATATACCGGAACTCATGCAAACCTGGCTTGCCCTGTTTCAAGAAACCTGTAAAGAAAATGCTGCAAACAAAGAGGCGGCATTGACAGCCTATGTGTATCTTCATGTTTCCTTTGTCAGGATTCATCCCTTTTGGGACGGCAACGGCAGGATGGCCCGTCTTATTGCCAATATTCCTGTAATCATGGCCGGTTATCCACCTATCATTATCCCAAAAGAGCGTCGTAAGGAATACATAGAATCCTTGTCGGAATATCATCTTGCTGCAGGAACCGTTATTGCCGGGAACAAATTATTGCCCGACGTTGATAAGCTGGACAGGTTTAAAGAGTTTTGCGCTAAATCCTGGTCAGGGTCGATCAAGTTAGTGGATAATGCCCGTAGAAAACAGCAGGATCGAAACCAACAGAAAAATAGGTGAAACGGATTTAGGGAGCAAGATATGGAAAACAAATTGGTTGTTTTTAAGGGCAAAGAAATTAGGCGGGCTCTTTATAATAATGAATGGTGGTTTTCGGTCGTCGATGTATGCGAAGTACTTACTGGCAGCGCCGACGCAGGAGCCTATTGGCGGAAATTAAAACAAAGACTTAAAGCGGAAGGGAGTGAAGTCGTGACATTTTGTCACGGGTTGAAATTGATCGCCCCCGACGGTAAGATGAGGCAAACCGATTCCGCCAATACCGAGGGCATTTTCCGCATTATCCAGTCCATTCCCTCATCCAAAGCCGAACCCTTCAAGCGCTGGCTGGCCAAGGTCGGCTATGAACGGGTTCAGGAGATCGAGGACCCGGAGCTGGCAAGTAAGCGTACCAAGGCCATTTACCGTGCTAAGGGGTATTCCGACGTCTGGATTGAGAAGCGGATGCGTGGCATTGCCATCCGGGCTGAGTTGACTGATGAATGGCAGAAACGCGGTGTAAAAGGTGAACCGGAATACGCTATCCTTACTTCGGAAATCTCTAAGGCCGCCTTTGGGCTTACCCCTTCGGCGAGGCTGCCACTACCGAGATTTCCCGCAAGAAGGATGCCCAGGGCTTTGGTGAAAACAAAACCGCGGCCCGCAAGGGCGGCAAGATCGCAGGTGACGCCCGGAAAAAGTTGGAAAATGAGACCGGAGACAAGGTGGTCAGACCGGAAAACTATCTGACCGAACCTGAAAGCAGGAAACGACTGTCGAGTAAAAAAAAGAAATGAGCCCCAATGACTGAACACATCCTTCCGCCACTTAAACCCATACCGATAAAAGATCGTGTATCTATGATCTTCGTTTACTATGGCCGAATTGATGTTAAAGACGGGGCGTTTGTAGTGATAAATGAAGTGGATGGGGAAGACCGGGAGCGCAAGCACATACCGGTGGGTTCAGTGGCCTGCATCATGCTGGAACCGGGCACCCGTATCAGTCATGCGGCGGTTAAACTGGCTGCGGTTACAGGGACATTGCTGATCTGGGTGGGGGAAGCCGGTGTGCGGCTGTATTCCGCCGGCCAACCTGGGGGAGCACGTTCCGACAAATTGCTTTATCAGGCGAAACTCGCGCTGGACGAGGGATTAAGGCTTAAGGTGGTTCGCAAAATGTTTGAAATGCGCTTCGGAGAAAAGCCGCCGGATCGCCGCAGTGTGGACCAGCTTCGCGGTATCGAAGGCGCCCGGGTGCGGAAGATCTATGAACTACTGGCCAAGCAATACGGCGTACAATGGAAAGGACGGCGTTATGATCCAAAAAACTGGGATTCGGGTGATTTGATCAACAGATGTCTCAGCGCGGCCACTTCTTGCCTGTATGGCATCACGGAAGCCGCTGTGCTTGCAGCCGGGTACGCTCCGGCGGTCGGGTTTATCCACTCCGGAAAACCGCTCTCTTTCGTATATGACATTGCGGATATCTTTAAATTTAATACCGTTGTCCCTGTGGCCTTTAAAACCGCCGCTAAACATCCTTCACAGCCGGACAGAAAAGTGCGTATCGCCTGTAGGGATGTTTTTAGAGAAACCCGACTTCTGAAAAAAATCATCCCTTTGATAGAAGAAGTCCTTTCTGCCGGAGACATTGATCCTCCTCTGCCTCCAGAGGATGCACAACCTCCAGCCATTCCCGAGCCGGAACAAATCGGAGACGAGGGGCACAGGAGTAAATAAAATGAGTATGCTGGTAGTAGTTACCGAAAATGTTCCGCCGAGGCTTAGAGGAAGATTGGCCATATGGCTTTTGGAGATTCGCGCGGGTGTCTATGTCGGAAATATATCAAAACGTATCCGGGAAATGATTTGGGAGCAGATAGCGGCATTGACTGAAACAGGGAATGTCGCGATGGCGTGGTCGACCAACAATGAATCTGGATTCGACTTTCAAACCTACGGTGAAAACAGGCGGATTCCTATCGATTATGATGGATTGCGCCTGGTATCTTTTATGCCACCAGATCAAGTAGAGGTTGGTAAAAACGATGCTCTTTGACAATTTGAATTTTCATAAGGTAACATTGAAAAATTTCGGTAAAAATCTGGTCACAAAAAAAGCTTCCTGATTTCAATATGTTCCAGGAAGTATGTTCCCCACAGGCGTGGGGATGAACCGTTGGCGAATCCCTCACGGTAAAGGTCTCTCCCATGTTCCCCACAGGCGTGGGGATGAACCGTAATTTGTAGTGTGATAAACTAAATTTTGATCATGTTCCCCACAGGCGTGGGGATGAACCGCCGCTGAATCCGTGGAATCTGACAATACTGCAATGTTCCCCACAGGCGTGGGGATGAACCGTGACGAACCCGATGCGTGGGAATTGATCTATAATGTTCCCCACAGGCGTGGGGATGAACCGCTTCAAAGCCGTTTCCGTCAGGGTCATAAATAATGTTCCCCACAGGCGTGGGGATGAACCGTTCCGCGAGAAAGGGTTTGACCTACCACCTGGATGTTCCCCACAGGCGTGGGGATGAACCGACTAAAACCTGTACATTGATCTGACATCATTAATGTTCCCCACAGGCGTGGGGATGAACCGCCGAGGTTCTCAGATTCTTCATCAACGTACATATGTTCCCCACAGGCGTGGGGATGAACCGGATTAGCGCACAACGTCTGATAACGTATAATCATGTTCCCCACAGGCGTGGGGATGAACCGTTCACATATTTTCGAGGCTTTTCTTGACATCCATGTTCCCCACAGGCGTGGGGATGAACCGTACTACTGGTTTTCTAAAGCGTGAATCCATGCATGTTCCCCACAGGCGTGGGGATGAACCGCTTCACAGGCTTTTCGTCCTGCGGCGTCACGTATGTTCCCCACAGGCGTGGGGATGAACCGAGCGTTGTCATTAGGGCATCTGAGTACATACGATGTTCCCCACAGGCGTGGGGATGAACCGCCCGATATAACCCGATTACACCCGACTACCAGATGTTCCCCACAGGCGTGGGGATGAACCGTTTGGGATTTGAAACAGGAGGAAATACATAATATGTTCCCCACAGGCGTGGGGATGAACCGGACGGATTCACGAAAGACATCTATTTCAAAGGATGTTCCCCACAGGCGTGGGGATGAACCGCTTTCCTGACCGGTTTATACAATGAGACCCCGATGTTCCCCACAGGCGTGGGGATGAACCGTCATTACGGCTTTTCGTTCAGATGTCAGGGCGATGTTCCCCACAGGCGTGGGGATGAACCGGTATTCCCGGAGGTCGAAAACAGAATCAGAATATGTTCCCCACAGGCGTGGGGATGAACCTCCCATCAGTGACCCTGGCCATGTATCTTGACGATGTTCCCCACAGGCGTGGGGATGAACCGACTTCCTGTTCGTGCATAGCCTCCTGTTGATTATGTTCCCCACAGGCGTGGGGATGAACCGGTTCTGGAAGGACATTAGATTTTTCAGAATGCATGTTCCCCACAGGCGTGGGGATGAACCGGATTAGCGCACAACGTCTGATAACGTCTGATAATGTTCCCCACAGGCGTGGGGATGAACCGAATATATCTTGTAATCTCGTATTGCCTGAAAAATGTTCCCCACAGGCGTGGGGATGAACCGTATCCTTATATTAAGGATGGCTCTGGGATGTCATGTTCCCCACAGGCGTGGGGATGAACCGTCTAATATCTGGATAGCAATTTCAGGCGGTAGATGTTCCCCACAGGCGTGGGGATGAACCGGACTTTAAATGATTACTTGTCCCAAAAAACCCATGTTCCCCACAGGCGTGGGGATGAACCGCCTCGTGCCGTTATGGATCAATACGACGGCACTTTTGCCTTTCAAAAATCCAATTACAAACGATATGCTGTACTTCGGCGGAAACCTTAAACACATATGGATGTGGTCTGGCATCAAATGGCCCTCGAGCAAATCCACCCCACGTTGTCGACATAAATTGCGTAAAATCTCTCCAACTCGCGACCTAAACTTCCCGTACAGCTTCCTCTTGCGATACTTGGGAACAAATACAACATGGTATTTGCAATCCCATCTTACATGCGATAAACTTGTTTAATCATGCATAGGTAATTCCTCCTGTCTGCCCTTCTGGGCTTTCCTGGGGAATTACCTATATTATTTCTCACCGGATCGGTAGAACCTATCCGGGTCCTCCACCAGAGGTGGAGGGTTTATATCAAAACTAAAAAAAACCACAAAATATATTACGCTCCCGGCGTCGCTCCCCATGCAGGCGCGCTTCACCAATCGGCAAAACGGGGTGAAAAAATAATCTGGGCTGTAATCAGAGTCCTTCACCGCAAGAAGATAAATGTTGTGTAAAAGCATCGTGGGATAATCGTTTCACCCCCGCTTCTGCGGGAAACATTTTTCAAAGGTTTCGTATGGACTCACAAGTATTAAGTGAATATTTCAAAAAATGTTTTCTTGCTGTAGATGGTCTGTGGTTTATGATGCTTGAGAAAGCAGACTCATTTGACAAGGCTCTTGAGGTCGATGGCAGGGTCTGGGAAATACTGCCGAAGATACAGGCCAGGAAGATAAAAGAGTTGTTGAATCTGGAAACCGCCACGGAGGAGGATCTGATAAGCGCTCTCAAATTCAAGCTGGATGCCGAAGATTTTGTGAGCGAAATCCTGAAGAAAGATTCACAGATTAATATCACCATCAAGAAATGTCCATGGCTCGCTTTGTTAAAAAAATCGCATCGAGAGCATCTGGCAGAGAGGATCAGTGCTGTAATATGTTCTGTCGAGTATGGTGTCTTTGCCAAAGAATTTATGGAAGATATGGATTTTGAGGTAATATCGAGGCAATGTTCGGGAGACGAGATTTGTTTGTTTGCGCTGAAAAAAGGTTGAAAAAACATCAAACATTTCAGGCGGATTCATCCTGTCTAAATTAATTTGTTTTTGTTCAAACAGTAGAGTCTGAAGATTTTTAGTTCATTATAACTTATTTCCCCGCAAAGTGCATCAAAAGCGGGCTTTAAAAATTCCGTGCCTGTTTTTTTGAATGCTTCAACAGTCCGTGCTTTATGATCGTCTGGAAGCGTTGACAGCGTTAACAACTCATCATCAGATCTGAGTTTATGTCCTTCTTGCAGGTATTTATACAGGTGGTTTAAAATCGTATCCTGTTTAATGCTGAATGCGGTCATAATATCGGGAATCGACCGGCCGGAATTATATGCATCTCCAATTACAATATGTCTTGGCTTGCTGACTGATTCAGAATTTTTCTTAACAGTTGTATTGATTATCTTTTGCCGTTCTTCAATTTGATGGGTACGGCAATATTTATGAATAATTTCCAGGAAGATCGAACCGTATTTTTCTAATTTTACCTGGCCAATGCCGTGAATTTCCAGCAATCGTTCTTTTGTCTGTGGAAAAAAAGCCGCCATTTCAATCAGGGTTTTATCGGAGAAAATAACATAAGGCGGAACGTTTGCGGCGTCTGCTATCTCCTTTCGTTTTTTACGCAATATATCGAATAAATCCCTGTCATGTTCCGGCATGGCATCTTTTCCTGATACCTTGCCGGAAATCTCATCTGCCTGTTCTTCTTCGATCCTTCCTGAAAAAGTTTCTTTCCCATTTAGAACAGCCCATGCTTTTTTCGTAAGTTTTAAACCTCCGAATTCCATATCCTGAATCATGAGTTCTTTATGGAGAAGCTGCCGTGACAATTGCAGCCACTGCTTTTTAGAATAATCCTTTCCAATACCATAGGTTGACAATTGCGGAATTCGTCATATCCGAATACATTTTGTAAAATGGTTTTTGCCTGATTAGAAGTCATTTCAAAACCTCTTTCGAAGATCTTAATATATAGTTTATATGGTTCCTGTTCCGAATGATTCTGCCAGCCTTTTTTGAGATGATCCATAAAGAGAGACGCTTAGCGCTGAAGGCAGCTCTTTTATTGGGCAACCTCCCTTTTCCGTTTATTACCAATATAATATCAAACATTGACATATTTATAGTAAAATTATAATGTTTTTCGCAATAGAAAATCAATTATCCGCATTATAATACAGAAACCTTTGAAAAATGCTCAATTTTGCCTGCCCCGTTAAATTTGTTTTTATATTTAACTGGGGTTCAAGTACAAGCCTGCCTGTGCGTTGCACGCAGACAGGGAAGGCAAAAATTTTAAACGCCCCAGCACCATGGCCATTGACAACTCTCAATTGAGCTTTTCGCTCAATTGAGGTATAAAATTTTATATGGTGATAAGATGAAAAAAATATTTGATGGTAAAAAAACAGTAAAATTAGGTTCTGAAAAGAATCCTGCTTTTGTTACTGTTCAAACAGAAGAAAGATCGAAAGAAGTAGTGTCGATATTTGAAAAAAACGGTTGGAAATATACAATTGGATTGGAACCAGACAAACCAGAGGATATTACCGATTTAGAGATATTATTGAATCCACCCAAAACCATGATAGCTGAAAAGAGAGTTGGGCGCAACGAGCCATGCCCGTGTGGAAGCGGGAAGAAGTATAAAAAATGCTGTGGTAAATAAGGCTATTTTACATTCTTAAGCGAGGAGGAACAGATATGGGTGATAAAGGGAAAAAAGATAAAGGAAAAAAGGAACAACAGAAAACAGCCAAGTTTAATCTAAAGGAAAAACGAAAATTGAAAAAAGAAAAGAAGAAATAAATACCGAGCGCAGGGAAGTGAGTTGAAAAGCAAAAAAAGGAGACTGAAAGATGCCATGGGTTAATCAGGAGATGTGCAATGGCTGCGGCATTTGTATGGATGAATGTCCGGTGGAGGTGATCACGTTCAATGAAATGAACAAAGCTCAGATCGACGAAGAGTCGTGTATTCGTTGTGGAAAGTGCCATGATGTTTGTCCTGAGGAGGCAGTGCGGCATGATAGTGAAAAAATTCCGGAGCAGGTAAGTGAGCATCTCGAAAAAACCAGTAAGCTTTTAAAATACTATGATACCTCTGCTGAGCAGCAAGCGTTTATGGAGCGCATGATCCGTTTTTTCAACAAAGAACGAAAGGTGGCCGAAGTTACAATTGAGAAGCTAAAAGCTTTAAAAGATGACATGGCCGTAAATGCCGCATCTGAGCCCTAATGATTCGAGACCTTTGAAAAATGTTCAAAGGTCTCGAATCGCTTTTGTTTGGACTATAGGCAAAACAAAGACCGATGTTTTTTATTGGATTTAACAAAAAAAACAGGGGAAGCTTACATGAAAAAAAATGACACCATTTTTAAAGATCAAGAGGGAATTATCCAACAATTAACTGAAGAACAACAGTCAATCCTGAAGACAATGGACAAATGGATTAAGGCCGTTACCACTACCGATCCAGACACTGTGGTGAAGTTGTATGCTGAAGATGCCGTTTTCTGGGGCACTGTATCACCTTTTCTGCGGACAACTCCTGAAGGAACAAAGGATTATTTTGAACATTTCATGCGGTTGGAACATTTAAATGCAATCTACTACAAACCCATGGTAAGAGTATATGACGATATAGCCGTAAATTCTGGTTATTACACATTTTTTTATGAGAAGGATGGAAAAATGATGAACATACCAGCTCGTTATACTTTTGTTTATCGCAAGAACAGGGATGGTGAATGGAAAATCATCGACCATCATTCTTCCGCTGTGCCTCAAAATGGATAGCATCATCATTTTTTAGCAGCAGGCTTTTTGCAAAGGTCTCAGATCTCTAAAATTTTAAAAGTGCCGAGGGACAGAATCGAACTGCCGACACGCGGATTTTCAGTCCACTGCTCTACCGACTGAGCTACCTCGGCTTAAAAAAATAATATATTAATTAGAAGTCAGGATTTTTGTCAAGAAATATTTAGCCCCATATCCCCAAAAAGATATTGTATTAGAGTAGATGCGGCAATAGTAGCTGTTTCAGCTTTCATTATGCGGGGGCCAAGGGCGCAAATGTGGAAACCGCAGTTTCTTGCGCTTTCAATTTCTTGTGATGTAAAACCTCCCTCCGGCCCAAGCATTATACAAATTGCACCAATATTTCTGTCATGTTTTGAACGTATTGAGTTGATAGATTTTGTTTCATTTTCATAAAACACTATCTTTAGATCACAGTCCTCTACGGTTTTTAATATATTTTCAAAGGATAGTGTTGCCCCGATTTCTGTAATCCGGCCTCGCTTGCATTGTTTCATGGCTTCAATTGCGATTTTTTCCCATCTTTCCGTACGAGCGGCAAGCCGTTTTTTGTCCGGCTGCGGCACAGACCGACTTGCAATAAAAGGTATCCATTTTGTTATTCCAAGTTCCGATAGCTGTCTGACAAGTGTGTCCATTTTCCTGTCTTTTAAAAAGGCCTGTGCTACAATAATTTTAACAGGCGATTCTGTTTTTGATGGGAATCTGCGGGTTATCAATACCTCAACGCTGTCGGCAGCTAAATGTACTATTCTGGCTTCGTATTCAAAGCCAAGGCCGTCAAAAAGCCCTATCATTTCTCCTGGCTTCAGTCGCAGCACCTTTTTTATATGTTTTGCATCAGTCCCAATGATTATCGATGTTGAACCGATAATATCTGATTGATTAATATAAAAATATCTCATAATGTTTTATTATGACTTAAACGTAATTACTCACGTAGTCAGGCTAAAGCCGTTTAGACTGAAGGCTGAAGGGGCCAGAAGAACACGATTGCCATACTTTGGCTGGAATGTTTGATTTTTGCACAAAATTTGGCTTTTAAAGGCGCTTTTACCTAATAGTCTTCAGCCTTCAGCCTATCCACTTGAATAATTACATTTAAATTTGCAGCCTGTAAATCATTTTTTGATGGAGTCGTAAGAAATTGAAAAAGCGTAATAATTCAGCCGCATAATTCAGCCGCATTTTTTTCTTTTCTTTTTGATAAGGCTTTAAAATTAAAGTCCTTTTGTGTTTTTGTGGCTGAACTTTTACAAAAAAGCAAATATCTTGACACAGCATATGCCGTATGATAATTTTTCAATTCATAATAAGCCATTAATATTAAATAATGGTGCATAATATTTTATCAGCCGGGAGTTGGCATGACAGACAATAATGAAACCGGTAAAGCAAATTGGGCGGCAAAATCGCTGAAAGATGAAGAAATTATAGAACTAACCGACGAGGTTATTAATGCATCTGAAGAGGAAATAATAGAGCTGACAGATGTTGTTGAGCAATCTTCTTTGACGAATGAGGAAAAAACAATCTCTGCATTTGATGATGACTCATTAGAAACCAACCTTGGACTCGATGAAGAATTTGATGAAGAACAGATTATAGATAATGATTTTATTGGCTCATTAGGGATAGAATTAGAACCGGAAACAGATATTTCAGAAAAAATCTCTGACAAAGAGAAACAATTAGAATCTGAAAACACGCATGAAAAAGAGCTTGTTTCCGAGACTGTTTCTTTGTCTTCTGAACAGATAGATGAGGCTTTGGGACGGGTTATAAATAAAATGTATTCCGAAAAGATAGAGAGCATGCTTGCTGAAATGATTGAAAAAGCGGTTACAAAGGAGATAGAAAGGATAAAAGTGACACTGATTGATGATGCGGTGGATGATGAGAAAAAAATTCTTTTGAACATTGAACATTGAACTTCGAATAATGAAATCGCTTCGCTCCGCCAGTTTATAAATTGACAGAATTCCTTATTCAAAATTCGATGTTGGACGTTCGATGTTCATCTTTTGCCATTCAAAATTTTATTTAGGTCTGTAATTAATACAACTGTTGGGGATTATTTAATAATCCCCTTTTCAATTTTTTTAAATAGTTTTATAAGGTGAATTGTATATGAGTTTAAATCTGCTTAACAAGGGTTATGAGCCACAAAACGTTGAAAAACGCTGGTATGATTTTTGGGAAAAAGAACAACTGTTTGCCGCCAGCGAAGAAAGCGCTCAGAGAAGTTATTCCATTGTGATCCCGCCGCCTAATGTTACAGGCGTGCTTCACATGGGGCATGCATTAAATATTACACTGCAGGATATTCTTTGCCGCTACAGGAGGCTGCGGGGAGATAATGTTCTATGGATGCCGGGAACAGATCATGCGGGTATTGCGACCCAGAATGTTGTGGAAAGAAAACTTGCCGCTGAAGGGCTGGATCGCCACAAGCTTGGCAGGGATAAATTTATCGAGGCTGTATGGGAGTGGCGCAAAGAGTACGGTAGCGCAATAATTAATCAGCTTAAATCTCTTGGGGCTTCATGTGACTGGAAGCGTGAACGATTTACAATGGATGAGGGGTTGTCACGGGCAGTGCGCAAGGTTTTTGTGACCCTGTTCAACGAGGGTCTTATTTACCGCGGCAATTATATGATTAACTGGTGCCCGCGCTGCAACACAGCTCTTGCCGATCTTGAGGTTGAACATGATGATCATAACGGCCATCTTTATTATATTCGCTATCCTTTTGCAAAAGGTTCAGGCAGTATAATTATTGCCACTACCAGACCTGAAACCATGCTGGGTGATACAGCGCTGGCTGTAAATCCTGATGATGAGCGGTATAAGAATATCGATTCCGACCATGTAATCCTTCCACTTGTAAACAAGAAAATCCCCATAATCAAAGACTCTTATGTTGATATGTCATTCGGAACAGGCGGACTTAAGGTCACGCCCGCGCATGATCCTAATGATTTTGAGATAGGGTTGCGCCATAATCTTCAAACCGTAAAGGTTATCGGAGATGACGGGTTTATGACGTCAGAAGCCGGCAGATTTAAAGGACTCGATCGGTTTAAATGCAGGGCTGCTGTTGTTAAAGCCCTTAAAAAGGAAGGATACCTGGAAAAAATTGAGCAGTACAACCACAGTGTCGGGCATTGCTACAGATGCAAGACAGTTGTTGAGCCAAACCTTTCGAAACAGTGGTTTATTAAAACAAAGTCGCTTGCTGAAAAAGCTATAAAAGCTGTTGAGGAAGGCGAGACAAGAATAATTCCTTCGGCATGGAGCAAAACATATTTTGAGTGGATGCATAACATAAAAGACTGGTGTATTTCACGACAGATATGGTGGGGGCATCAGATCCCTGCATGGACATGTGAGAATTGCAACGAGATGGTGATTGCAATAGATACGCCTGAATCATGCCCGGCCTGCGGCGGGCATAACCTTGTGCAGGAGACTGATGTTCTGGACACCTGGTTCAGTTCAGCGCTGTGGCCTTTTTCTACCATGGGATGGCCTGACAAGACAATGCTTTTAGATAAGTTTTATCCAACTTCGGCGCTGATCACAGGCTTTGACATCCTCTTTTTCTGGATAGCGAGGATGATGATGATGGGTATCCACTTCATGGGAGAAGCGCCGTTTAAAGATGTTTATGTGCATGCTCTGGTGCGTGACGAAAACGGTAAAAAAATGAGCAAGTCAAAGGGAAATGTTATTGACCCGTTGAATGTTATAGACAGATATGGAACAGATGCATTCCGTTTTACATTAGCAGCTTTTGCCGCACAGGGACGGGATATAAAGATGTCTGAAAAGCGGGTAGAAGGATACCGCAATTTTATAAATAAGCTATGGAATGCCGCCAGGTTTGCCCTGGTGCATATTTCTGAAGAAAATTCGAAACCTTTCAGCCTTCAGCCTTCAGCTTCCAGCCTTTCTCTTACGGATCGGTGGATTTTATCAAGACTGAATAGTGTTACAAAGAGTGTTTCTGATGATCTTGACAGTTACAGATTCAATGATGCAGCCGGCACTCTATACAGGTTTGTATGGCATGAATTCTGCGACTGGTATTTAGAGTCAATAAAGCCATGCCTGTATGGCAAGGAAGGAGAAGACAGTCGCCAATCAACGAAAAGTGTGCTGTGGTTTGTCCTGCAAAACACACTGATTCTGCTTCATCCATTTATACCTTTTGTAACAGAAGAAATCTGGCATAAACTTCCGGGAACAGAGGGCTCTATCATGAAGGCGGTATTTCCTTTGGATAGTCCTGATGATGCGTGTTGTTTCCATGATCAGGAAGCTGAATCAACAATGGAATTAATTACAGAAATAATTTCCGGGATTAGAAATGTCAGAGGTGAAATGAATATTCCGCCGTCATCTTTACTTGATGTTTCTATACAGTCACAGGACACAACCACAAGGGAAATAATAAAAAAGCACCAGGATATTGTCGTAAACCTTGCCGGACTGAAAAACCTTACAGTTGAACAAACAGGTAAAAAGCCGAAAGCGGCGGCTACAGCTATTGTTGGTGATGCTGCGATTTTTGTTTTACTTGAAGGAGTAATCGATTTTGCAAAAGAGACAAAGCGGCTTGAAAAAGAGATTGGAAAACTGTCAGTTGAGCTTTCTGCGCTGTCAAAGAAATTGAATAATGAGGATTTTCTTTGCAAGGCTCCGGAAACAGTGGTTGAAAAGGTTAATGAAAAACACAGGGTCATTCTTGAAAAGCAGCAAAAATTAGAGGCAAACCTGGAACTTGTCCGAAAATTTTGAATTCAAATTTGAACAATCTCACGCAAAGGCGCAAAAAAATGAAAACGAAGAAATGCTTTGGTAATTCCCTGTTTTACTAAATACTGTAAATACGAATGGTTAAATTGGTTCAAGCCGGAAAATACTGAAAAAACTTTGCGTCTTTGCGCCTTTGCGTGAGATTATTTTTTTTAAAAAATAAGTTTTTTAAATTATGAAGGATGCCCATGAATTCAACAGAGCAATTAATTGAAATAGCGCTGCAAGAGGATATCGGTTCAGGGGATATTACTACAGACAATCTTGTTGAGCCCGATGTTAAAGGGTATGGTAAAATAATAGCTAAGGAACAGCTCGTTATTGCAGGACTCGATATCGCCTGCCGGGTTTTCGAACATCTCGACCCCCGGATTATTTACAGGCCGTTATTTGCAGATAGTGACAGGGTAGAAAATGGTGAAGTTGTTGTAGAAGTCGAGGGTAAACTTCGCGGTCTGCTTGTGGGCGAACGGACTGCTTTGAATTTTCTGCAGCGCCTTTCAGGTATTGCAACACATGTGCGATCGTATGTGGATACGCTTGGAGATAGAAAGGTGCGTCTTGTTGATACAAGAAAAACAGTTCCGGGATGGCGTAAACTGGAAAAATATGCTGTTCGTATTGGCGGGGCATATAACCACCGTATGGGGCTGTATGACGGTGTCCTGATAAAAGACAATCATATTGCCGTATGCGGAGGCATTAAAAAAGCTGTAAAAAATATCCGAAGCAATGTGTCTCATTTTACGAAGATAGAGGTTGAGGTTTCAGATCTTGATGGTGTAAGGGAAGCCATGGATTCCGGCGCTGATATTATCATGTTGGACAACATGGATATAAAACAGATAAAAGAAGCGGTTGAGTTTATTAATGGAAAAGCCCTGGTTGAAGTGTCCGGCGGTATAACAAGAGACAGCCTGAATAAGCTGGCAGATGCCGGTGTTGATATAATATCGTCAGGAGCTCTAACTCACCATGCAAAATCGGTTGATTTGAGTATGCGGATTGGGTTAAGTGCCTGGTAACTGCTCAGGTTATTAGATCGTAGTCGTATTGGGGAACAGTATACCATAATAGCTTAGGTTCTTCTCCAGGTCAGTTGGAGAAGAGGGTACAAGGATTTAAAGGGTCGAATGCTTTCTTTTGGCGATTCAATAAGTGCTTTGCAAATTTCTAAACATAGCTGATAGGATTTTTGCCACACTTTCAATTTTTTGTAATTCTCTAACATTTTACTCGAACCCTTGACCGCCTTGAATCCTTTCACTTTTACCCTTGACCCCTTGCACCCTCTGGAATCACATCTGCTAAATTGAAGATAACACACTTGTTTTGCCGTAATTAACTACAACTAATCGGGAGATGATCCATTTTTTATAAATGAAAAATATTAGAAACTTCAGCATAATTGCTCATATTGATCATGGCAAATCCACCCTGTCTGACCGTCTTATCCAGGCTACAGATATCGTGTCTGACAGGGATTTTCATGATCAGATTCTTGACACCATGGATATAGAGCGGGAACGCGGCATTACGATAAAAAGCCAGAGCGTCTGCCTTCCGTACTCTGCAAGGGACGGACAGACATATACATTAAATTTGATAGATACTCCTGGTCATGTGGACTTTACTTATGAAGTTTCACGAGCGCTTGCTTCCTGTGAAGGGGCTCTTCTTTTGATAGATGCAAGTCAGGGTGTTGAGGCACAGACTCTGGCAAATCTTTATCTCGCCATGGAGCACGATCTTGTAATTATTCCTGTTATTAATAAAATAGATTTGCCGTCTGCTGATATTGAAAGGGTGAAAGGGCAGATAGAAAAGGATCTTGGGCTTGATCCTGAAAAAGCGATTCTTATATCAGCCAAGGAGGGGCTCGGCATAGAAGATATACTCGAGGCTATTGTGCAAAAACTCCCGCCCCCTTCAGGAGACTCAGGCGCTCCTCTGAAAGCTTTGATTTTTGATTCACATTATGATTCTTTCCGGGGCACAATTGTTCATTTCCGGATATTTCAGGGTAAAATAAAACCCGGCGACCTTATTTCTTTCATGTCCAATAAGGCTGTGTACAAGGTAGAGGAAACAGGAATATTTCAAATAAACCGGGTTCCACAGAAAGGGCTTTCAGCAGGCCAGGTGGGGTATCTTATTGCAGGCATTAAAACTGTAAGTGACACAAAATGCGGCGATACAATTACTTTAAAGAACAGACCGTGTAAAACTCCGATGTTGGGATTTAAGGAGGCAAAGCCGGTTGTCTTTTCTTCGATTTACCCCGTTGCTTCTGATGACTATGAAGAACTGGCAGTTGCAATGGAAAAACTCAAGCTGAATGATGCTTCCCTGATTTATGAAAAGGATAGTTCCGCGGCTTTAGGTTTTGGTTTTCGCTGTGGCTTTTTGGGCCTTCTGCATCTCGAGGTTGTACAGGAAAGGCTTGAGCGCGAATATAATCTTTCCCTGATTTTGACAGCTCCATCTGTCCGGTACAAACTGATCATGCAGGACGGTTCAACAATAATAATTGACAATCCTGCCTTATATCCTGATCCAACTGTTATCGAACATTCTGAGGAGCCATTTATCAGGGCCTCAATTATAATACCTGACAATTACATGGGTACGGTTATGAAACTATGCCTTGAACGCCGGGGAATAAATCGGAATTATCAGTACCTGACAAATGACCGCCTTGAGATGATATTTGAATTGCCTCTTGCAGAGGTAGTTTATGATTTTTATGACAGGCTTAAATCTGTTACCCAGGGTTATGGATCATTTGACTATGACATAATCGATTACAGAGATACCGATCTTGTAAGGGTTGATATATTAATTAACGGAGAGCGTGTTGATGCGCTTTCTCAGCTTGTTCACAGAGACAGAGCTGTTGAAAGGGCAAGGCTTGCATGTGAAAGGCTGCGGGATGAAATCCCAAGGCAGATGTTTAAAATAGCTATACAGGGAGCTATTGGCGGAAAAATAATAGCCCGCAAGACTGTTTCCGCTTTTAGAAAGGATGTTACGGCAAAATGTTATGGCGGGGATATCACCAGAAAACGGAAACTCCTTGAAAAGCAGAAAAAAGGGAAGAAAAGAATGAAAATGGTAGGCAAGGTAATGATTCCTCAGTCTGCATTTCTGGCGGTTTTGAAGACAGATAATGATTGAAGGATTGCACACGCAAAGGCGCCAAGGCGCTAAGATAAAAAAATAATATAAAAAAAATTATGACCGAAAATGAGATTGCCGAGATAATTGTTGATGCAGCGTTTCAGGTCCATAAAAGGTTAGGACCGGGACTTCTCGAGAGCGTGTATGAAGTTATTTTTGCATACGAATTGAAAGAAGAGAGGGTTGAAGGTTAAACGGCAGGTTCCGGTGGCTATAGTCTATGATGATATCAAATTTGATGAGGGCTTCAGGGCGGATCTGATTGTAGAAGAGAAAATTATTGTAGAGCTCAAGTCTGTTGAAAAAGTTAGCCGTGTACACAAAAAACAGTTGTTGACGTATTTGAGGCTGGCCGACAAGAGGTTAGGGTTGTTAATTAATTTTGGAGCTGAGTTAATTCGCGATGGTATTTCATGAGTAGTCAATGGGTTATAGTTTTAAAATTTTTGCGTCTTTGCGCCTTTGCGTGAGCAATCCTTAAATTAGATACTGGAGGTTCGTATGGGAAAGACTATTGCTGAAAAAATATTTGATTCTCACTTTGTAGACAACCCGTCTGGGGATATCCATGTGATAAGGCTGGATGCTGTATTCTGTCATGAAATCACAACACCAGGCGCGATTAATGATTTAATCGACAGGGGTAAGGACAGGGTTTTTGATCCCACTAAAATCAAGGCTGTGATCGACCATGTGACTCCGGCAAAGGATACAAAAACCGCGAGGCAGGGTAAAGTGCTCAGAGAGTGGGCAGGGCGGCACAATATTCAGGATTTTTTTGACATCGGAAGAAACGGTGTGTGTCATGCAATTTTTCCGGAAAAAGGGTTTGTGCGACCAGGTTATACGATAATTATGGGTGATTCGCATACCTGCACCCATGGCGCATTTGGAGCGTTTGCGGCAGGTGTCGGCACAACAGATCTTGAGGTGGGCATCCTGAAGGGCGTGTGCGCATTTCATCATCCTCTAACAATTAAAATTAATATAACCGGCAATCTGCGTGAAGGTGTTTATGCAAAAGACGTGATTCTTTCCATCATTGGAAGGCTTGGCGTAAACGGCGCAACCGGAAAGGTTGTAGAATTTACAGGGCCTGTAGTGAACGCCATGAGCATGGAAGCCAGGATGACCTGCTGCAATATGGCTGTAGAAGCCGGCGCAACCTGCGGTATCTGCCTTCCGGATATGACGACCGTGGAATATCTCTGGGAGTTTATAAAGGGTGAATATGCAACAAAAAAGGAGGCTCTTGAGAAATTTAACGGTTTTTCTCCTGATTTGGATGCAGTGTATGAAGATGTTATAGATCATGATATCACCGGGTTGGAACCGCAGGTTACATTTGGGTACAAGCCTGATCAGGTAAAGCCTGTAAAAGAGATGGAGGGGATTAAGGTCGATCAGGTTTACATTGGATCATGCACAAACGGAAGGATAGAAGACCTCCGTGTTGCTGCCGAAGTATTAAATGGGGAGAAGATCAGCGATTCTGTCCGAGGCATTGTATCACCGGCTACTCCAAAGGTTTTCAGCGAGGCAATGGAGGAGGGGATACTGAAAATATTCATGGATGCCGGATTTTGCGTCACCAACCCGACCTGCGGCGCCTGTCTCGGCATGAGTAACGGAGTGCTTGCGGAAGGTGAGGTGTGCGCTTCAACAACAAACCGGAATTTCAACGGCCGTATGGGCAAAGGCGGCATGGTTCATCTCATGAGCCCTGCAACTGCGGCTGCAACAGCTATCGCAGGATATATTACAAATTCAAATGAATTCAGAGAGTAGGGGATTCCTCACGCAAAGGCGCAAAGGCGCTAAATAAAATAGGAAAGAGAATAGAGGGATTGAGAAATCAGAGGATTAGGGAATTAGCAAGGGAATAATAGCGCCTTTGCGTGAGGAATTTGGAGAATTGAGGGATTGGAGAAAATAATGAAAAAATTCAGCGGCAAAGCGCTGTTTCTTGACAGGTCAGATATAAATACCGACGAAATAATTCCGGCAAAATATCTTACGGAAATTTCCAGGAAAGCGCTAAAACCTTATCTCCTGGAGGATATAAAATTAGACGGATTTGACAAAAAGGATGTTGAAGGGAAAAGCGTTATTATCACAAGGGCAAATTTCGGATGCGGATCTTCAAGGGAACACGCTCCCTGGGCGCTTGAGGAAAACGGGATCAACCTGGTAATCGCCGAGAGTTTTGCCAGAATTTTCAGACAGAACATGTATAATTGCGGCATGATGGCTGTGGAACTGTCTGCCCAGGCTATTGAACATCTTTTTAATGATTTTGCCGGCAAAGAAACATTTGTTGAAACCGATATCGAGAAAAACAGTTTTATTTTTCAGGCTGATGAACATAAACAGGAGATACCCTTTGAGATTTTTGAATTTGACAGTATGCTTGTTGAAGCAGGCGGATGGTTGGAATATGCTGATTTGAAATATTGATGAATTTGTAAAGAGTAAATTAATCAAGAAAACACGAAAGTACGAAAGAAAACACAAAATAAGATATGGAAACCAGGTGGCTAACAGTACGAGCTCGCTTCATATTCCCAAATCAGTTTAACCGTGAACTGTGAACCGTAAACAGTTAACACCTGTTCAATTGTCTTCTTTATTTTGTCTATCTGTTTTTTTGAGTCCACTTTTTGACCTTCAAAATCTCTGACATAGAAGACATCAACCACCTGATCGATCTTGGTGGCTATTTTGGCAATCCGGATGTCGAGATTGCACCTGAATAGAGCATCGGTAATTTTAAAAAGAAGCCCTGGAGAATCATAGGTAAAAACCTCAACAATCGTAAAGAAACTTGAGCTTTTATTGTCCAATACGATTCGATGCGGTCTTTCAAGTGTATATGGTTTTGCGGTTTGATAAGCAGATATCTTTTTATCAAGAGCTTTTGTAAGATTCAGCTTGCCTGACAGGGCGAATTTAAGATCCTTTTCCGTTTTGGCCCACTTTTCTTCTTCAAATATCTGGTCCAGCGGAGGATTGACCTTAAATATGTCAAGGGCGATATTGTTGCGCCATGTATATACCTGTGTATCGAGGATGTCGAGGCTGTGCAGTGTAAATATTCCTGCGATTTTTGAAACAAGACCTGGACGGTCTTTTGCACAGATAGTAACAGTTCTCGTGTTTGAATCAGAAACCTTGATAATTTTCCAGACAAAATCCGCATTTCCCAAGTTTTTATACAGACTGATATGTTCCAGAATATCCTGAGCAGTGGTATAAAGAAGGTATCGTGGAGACATGAAGTTGAAAAGAGTTTCAGTAGTCTGTCTCTCATTTGATGAAGATATTGAGCTTAAAACCCCCTCTTTTTTCTTTTCAACCGCGCTTACAGCCTCTTTTGTCGCTAATTCACCTCTTTCAAGGATATTCATGACCTTAAGAAATAAATCTTTTAAGAGGGTTGAAGTCCAGGCCGACCATGCCTTTGGCCCGGTAGCCATGGAGTCGGCAATGGTCAGAAGATACAACATCTTGAGACGTTCTTTGTCTTTAACTTTCCTGGCAAAGGAAATCGCGGTTTCTTCATCATTAATATCCCTTCTTGTGGCGGTTTTAATCAGGGACAGATGCTCTTCAATCAAAAAAGATACTGTTTCAATCTCCTCAGATTTATAACCACGCCTGACAAGTATGGAGCGAGCAATTTCAGCGCCTTTTTGCGAATGATTTTTTGCAGGGTCTTTTTTACCAATGTCATGAAGAAGGGCAGCCCAGAGCAATATTTTTCTGTTTGTGTTTGTAAATTTATTATACAGATTGCCGTATAAGCGGTCTTTTGATGTATCTTCAGATGTGCCGAAATTCTTTATTGTCTGTACTGTGCGTAATAGATGCTTATCCACAGGATATATATGATACTCATTGTACTGTATCCTGTTCACGATTGCTTTTAATTCAGGTATAAAATGTACAAGAAAGCCGGTGTTGAACATTTCATTGAGCACATTGAATGTCGGAGCGAAAGTAGTTAAGATCTTTTCAAACGATTTTACAGAAGAAGTGGAGACTCTGTATTTGTCGTCAACAAGATATGCGAATTCTTTAACAAACCTTTTTGCCTCATAGCCCAGGGGCACTTTTAAAACAGCGCTTTCTTCAAATATTTTTATCAGAAGATCAGGAGATTGCAGAATTTTTTCAGGAGAACTAAAACTGAGACTGTCTTTGATAACTTCAAAGCCGTCAATCCCTGTCTGTTTTGTTTGTTTTATTTTGCGTTGATATTTTGTTGTATATCCATGTTCATAAAGAAACATCATATGTAACTGTTTGATAAGTTCCATATTTGAATGGAGATCGCCCAGAAATCTTTCAACCGGCTGTTGTCCGTTTTTTGCATTATACTTCAATGCGCAGGCCAGATCTGTCTGATACTCAAAATGCAGCTGGTCGCATTTCCTGCCTGTCAAGTTATGCAACCGGTTCCTTACATTCCATATAAACGAAAGTGATTTTTCCAGAGCGTGAAACTCTTCATGTGAAAGGTATCCGTAAATTTCAAGGTCCCTTGGCCGGGTCAGATTGGAGATTATCCGGGCAATCCACAGCATGGTGTGGTAATCTCGTAATCCACCACGGCCTACTTTCAGGTTTGGCTCTAATAAATATGTGGAGTCTCCGAAACGTTTGTGACGGTTCATGTTGTTTTCAACAAGAGATCCGATTATTTTATTAGATTTTTTGAGAATGACCTTTTCCCGCAGATGTTTCATTAGATCCGGAAATAAATGTGAAGCGCCGCAAATAAAGCGTGCATCCAGAGTAGATGTCAGTGCTTCAATATCCTTTCCTGCAATATGTAACGATTCTTTAATCGATCTTGCAGCATAACCAACATCAAGGCCGATATCCCACAGCGGGTAGACGATTTCTTTGACGAGATCATCCGCCTCTTCAGAAACCTTTTTTTCAAAAAGTAAAAGCAGATCAACATCAGAATGGATGCACTGTTCTTTCCTTCCGTAACCGCCGACAGCAATGATTGCACATGATTTTTTGCTGACTGGAGCAGCCGGATTTTTTTTAAAGACATTAATAAAGTAGTCGTCCAGAATTCGGGCATGCCGGTCTAAAAAATCCGGTTCTTTTCCTTTCAGGAAGCTTGAGATCAGCTCATTCCTGTTTCGCTGCAGAATCAATAATGGATGTTTATCGGTTTTTTTCATGTTTCGATAAACTCCTTCCAGATCTTTCTTATTTGTTTCCGCAGATCATGAAATTGATTTTCAGGCGTTAGGGCTGGTTTTTCCTGAAGGCTCAGGTTGTGAACCGCTTTTCTGTAGTCCAGATATGCATCCTTGAGAAAATGAGCTGTATGTTTGTCAATAACCCCTGTTTCCGCCAGAGCTTGAAGAAGACGCACATTGTCGGTCCATTTTAATAGTTCGTTATGTTTATAAGAGTTTAAAAGCACGAGGTATTGTACCAGAAATTCAATATCAACAATTCCGCCTGTATCCTGTTTAATGTCAAACGATTTTGGCTTATGTCTTAAGTATTTTTTACGCATGCGTTCGCGCATGTTACGGACTTCTTCTTTAAGTTTGGCCTCTGTTCTCCGGCGAGCAATTGTATCTTTCCTTATCTGCTCAAAATATTTTGTCAGGTAAATGTTTCCGCTTATTGCTCTTGCCCTCACAAGAGCCTGATGTTCCCATGTCCATGCCTTGTTTATCTGGTAATCTCTGAATGCTTCAATATGAGTGACCAGAATACCCGAACTTCCGCTGGGGCGCAATCTTATATCCGTTTCATATAGCGCCCCTGCAGGTGTATGTGCTGTCAGTATATGTATAATTCTCTGTCCAAGACGCGCGAAAAACTGCGAGTTGTCAACAGGGCTTATGCCGCCATGGGTTTGCCCTCTGGTTCCGGCGTGGAGAAAAACCAGATCAAGGTCACTTCCATATCCAAGTTCAATTCCCCCAAGCTTTCCGTATGCAATGACAACAAATCCTTTCTCGATTTTTTCCCCATTTATTTCGCAAACAGGCGTTCCGTATTTTTTAATTAGATGGTTCCAGGCTAATTCAAGGACGTTATCCACTATTGTTTCGGCAAGGTCGGTAAGATGACCGCTGGTTTTCATCAGCTTTATGGAGCCGGTGACATCCGCTGCCCCCAGACGCAGCATGTTAATCTGTTTAAAAATACACAATTCCTGTATTTGATATTCAAGATCTTCAGGCTGGACTACTTCAAGCTTTTTGCGTATTTCCTTTTCAAGCTCATTCCTGTCAGGCGGAGAATAAAGACTGCGTGGATCAAGCAGTTCATCTAAAAGCACTGGGTGACGAGACAGAAAAGACACGATCCATGGACTGGCGCTTGATAAATTTACGAGATGTGTAAGAGCGGTTGGATTTTCAAGAAGAAGGGCTATATAGCAGATTCGCCTTTCAATGGTTTTTATTAAATCGATTATGCGGCTCAGGACGTGAGGATGTTCAGACTTGCCGACCTCTTTTAAAATAAACGGCATGAGCTTATCCAGGCGTTTTCTGCCTTCTGTACTCAGCTTCTGTGTGTGCGGGTCATTGCGAAGATTGTCAAGCAGGCTGAGCGCTCTGTCAGCCATATCAAATCCGGCAGCAAAAAGGATTTGTCCGGCTTTTTCTTTTTCCATAAGATTCAGCCAGATACTCTGCAATCCGGCAAGTTCTTGATCAGATGAATCCGGTTGGATTTCTGCATTCCTTGTGGCTAACAATGCGTTGAAATGATAATGAACGGCATCCATGTGATTTTTAAGATTTTTTGCAAAAGACTCCCAGTTTTCAAAACCCATTGATACGGCAAGCCGTATTTTTCCAGACTGGTCTGAGGGAAGCTGATGGGTCTGCTGGTCTGAAAATTCCTGCAGGCGATGTTCGGTATTTCGTAAAAACCTGTATGCTTTTATAAGTTCATTACAAACATCTTCATGGATATATTTTTCCTCTGAAAGAACGGTCAGCACCTTTTGAATACTCCGCTCCTGAAGAGCAGGTGTCACACCGCCCCGGATTAACTGGAACATCTGACCGAAGAATTCTATTTCACGAATTCCTCCCAGGCCAAGTTTAATGTTATTTTTAAGACCCTTACGATGCGCTTCAAGATAGATCTTTTGTTTCATATTTCTCAATGAATCAAAAACACCAAAATCCAGGTATCTACGATAAACAAAGGGCTTAAGGATTTTTAGAAGCCTGCTGCCGGCGTTATTGTCATCGGCAATGATTCTTGCTTTTATCCAGGCATAACGCTCCCATTCACGTCCCTGCCTCTGATAATATGATTCCATATTATCAAAATTCATAATTAGAGGCCCGCTCTTGCCATAGGGTCTAAGGCGCATATCCACTCTAAAGACAAGACCGTCTGAAGTGGTTGCTCCGATCACATTTATCAGGTTCCGGGCAAGCCGCATAAAAAATTCTTCATTGCTTATAGATTTTGATTCCCCTTTTGTTTTTCCGGATTCCGGATAGGCAAAAATCAGATCAATATCGGAAGAAAAATTAAGTTCATATGCTCCAAGCTTGCCCATTCCTATAACTACAAGATATTGAGGAGCGCCGTCGATTCCGGTGGGTATTCCGTATTCCATGGATTGCCGTTCATGAAGAAGCAAAAGCGCATGCTTGATACATGAATCTGCAAAGGCTGAAAGATCTGACATGGTTTCAGCGAGGTCAGCCCAGCCTGAAAGATCGCGCCAGGCGATTCGAACCATTTCGCGAAGACGAACGAGGCGCAGTATATGCTGAATGTCAGACACTGTGTGCCTGGATTCGGAAGGAAGCAGTTTCTTCAGTTTATTGTCGTAACTACCCGGGATATATCTTTTTTGCAAATCGCCGCTTTTAATAAGATTATCAAGGAGATCCGGATGATGGATGCAGGTTCTTGCGACAAAATTGCTAAAGGCAAATACCTGCTTTAATGCAGCAAATATTTCAGTATTATATGAAGGGGTAATATTTAAACTTTTTGCTGAGGAACAGAAGTTCTTCCACCTGTTGTTAAAATCGCCAGCCAGTTGTTTTGGAAGGTTGTTGGATTTATGATTGATGATTGATGATTGATGATTGATGGAATCGCTCCTGCTCGCCATAGCGAGCCTTACTCAATTTGCTCTATCTTTTCAATCGACAATCATCAATCATCAATTTCTTGCTCTGACCTCCGACATCGATTTTAGCAGCTGAAAGCCGCTCCCACTCGACCACTCAACTACTCGACTATTAAAATATTTTATTTTTAAAATCAATGTATTTAACATGAGAGTTGCCTTATTTTAGTAAAGTTTTTTTAATGTTTTATAGATGGTAATAAATAACTGCTTTGGATCGCAAAAACGAACGCTGTTTTTTTTAATAAACTGAGAAAAATTCTGGAAAACAGGTGTTGACAAATGGCAATTTGAACAGGCAATATTAAATATTCTGGTTAATGCAGCTCAGTCTATGCCCAGTACCCTCTTCTCCAAATAAACTGGAGAAGAACCATCTTTTATAATCTTGGCTGTTTCAAAAAAAGCGCAGTTTATAGCCGTGCAATGTATCAATTTGATAAAGTAGATTTTTAAACCAATGCCGCTTTTAAAACTTTATATAGATCAGAAAGTTGCTGATTCACCCTGGGTTGTTTCCATACAATCGCGTCTTAATCTGCCACTTTCAATAGTACAAAATGCGCACGAAGTTTTTGAAGCGGTATCTTCTGCTAACGATCCTGTTCAAAAGGGGAAAGAGGTTCTTTTTCTTACACAAAACAAGGGCGCTTTTATCAGGGATTGTCCGGGAACCCGCTATTATACCTGTTGCGGTTATAAAATACTGCACATAGGAACTTTTTGCGTCATGGACTGCTCATACTGCATACTCCAGTCATACTTTCATCCGCCTGTTCTTCAGTATTTCGTTAATCACGATGACCTGCTGGCGGAATTGGACAGCCTGTTTGCTGAAAAAAAGCTATGCAGAATAGGAACCGGCGAGTTTACAGACAGCATGATCTGGGAAATGTGGACTGACCTGTCTGATCTGCTTGTGCCAAAATTTGCAGGGCAGTCCCATTCAATATTGGAACTTAAAACAAAAACAACAGCCATTGACAAGCTGAAACATCTCAACCACAACCGGAAAACAATAGTTTCCTGGTCGCTTAACACGAATAAAGTAATTCAAACTGAAGAACGCAATACATCTTCGCTTTCCGCCAGATTAAAAGCAGCGGCAAAATGCGAGTCCTGGGGATATAAGCTTGCTTTTCATTTTGACCCAATGGTTATCTATGACGGATGCGAAGAAGATTACAGGAAAGTAATAAATCAGCTTTTTTCCCATATTTCTGCGAAAAATATTGTATGGATAAGCTTGGGCACATTCCGTTTCATGCCTTCATTAAAATCAATCATTCAAAAACGCTTTCCGGAATCAAAAATTATATACGGAGAATTTATACCGGGTATGGACGGCAAGATGAGGTATTTTAAGCCTCTGCGGATAAATCTTTACCAAAAAGTGGTATCCTGGATAAAAGAAATAGCCCCTGATGTACTGATATATTATTGCATGGAAGATGATGAGGTATGGCAAAAATCTCTCGGATTTGTTCCATCAGACAGGGGAGGGCTACCGTTAATGCTTGATAACAGCGCTATGCAGCATTGCGGACTGGATGTCAATAAAGTACTTAAAGTGCCTAAAGTATATTAAAGTGCCTAAAGTTAAGGAATTCTGCCATCTTATATAGGTTCCTCAATGCCATCAATACATAAAAAAGGTGGGGCAAGCTCCTTCTGTTTTTGGGTTATCAATCAGCACGCCGAAGGCGTACCATAACTTTAGGCACTTTAGCTCACTTTAGGCACTTTTTACTCATCTAACCTACTTTCCTTCTTCCTTAGCCTTTTTTGTTTCTTCAATAAGCTTCTGTGATATCTGCACAGGAACTTCATCATAATGAGAAAATTCCATAGTAAACATACCGCGGCCGGCTGTCATCGATTTGAGGTCAGGCGCATAAGTTAAAAATTCAGCCATCGGCACATGCGCATTAACAACCTGATTTTTTCCCTTATTGTCCATGCCAAGCACCTTTCCGCGCCTGCTGTTTAAATCCCCCATAATGTCACCCATGAATTCATCAGGTGTGGTAACCGAAACATTCATAATCGGTTCCAGCAAAACAGGCTTGGCCACCTCGGCTGCCTTTCTGAAAGCAAGGGAACCCGCTATTTTAAACGCCATTTCAGATGAGTCTACTGCATGAAAGGAACCATCATCCAGAGTAACTTTAAAATCGATGCAGGGAAATCCGGCCAGAATACCTTTCTGGGATGCTTCTAATACGCCTTTTTCTACAGCAGGGATATATGTCTTGGGTATTGCGCCTCCCACTATTGCATTGACAAATTCAAAGCCTTTTCCTCTGGGAAGCGGTTCCATCTGGATCCAGCAGTCCCCGTACTGGCCATGGCCCCCTGATTGTTTCTTATGTTTCCCCTGGACTCTGACCTTCTTTTTGATTGTTTCTTTATAAGGGACCTTGGGGGTTTTAAGATTTACCTCTACATTGAATTTCCTTTTCAGCTTTTCAACTATGGCCTCAACGTGAACCTGACCTCTTCCGGATAGAAGAATCTCTTTTGTTTCGGAATTACGTGTGAGTGATAAAGAGATATCCTCCTCCAGGAGCTTTGACAAAGAGATGAATACCTTATCCTCATCCCCCTTGGTTTTAGCCTCAATAGCAAAAGAAATAAGCGGCGGAAGAGGTTTGGCGCAATTAAACTTTATTATTTCGCCTTCGTTGCAAAGCGTATCGCCTGTTGAAGTGTTTTTAAGTTTGGCAACCGCGACAATGGATCCGATCCCGGCTCCTGCCACCGTTTTTTGTTCCTTGCCGGCAAGTTGCAACAACTGATTGTATCTTTCTTTTGTGTTTTTATTCACATTTAAAAAAGTTCCATCTTCTCCAAGATTTCCTGAAACAATTCTGAATATTGAAAGACGTCCGGCATAAGGATCAGCAACTGTTTTGAAAACAAAAGCTGAGAAGGGAGCATCAGGATCAGGACTGCGTTCAATTTCATTTTCATTGGCGGGATCAATACCTGCAAAAGGACCTCTTTCAAGAGGTGAGGGCATGCAGCTTACAATATAATCGGATAAAAGGTCGATTCCTATGTTACCTGTTGCGGATCCGCAAAGAACAGGCACAAAACTCCTTGACAGGGTGCCTTTTTTTAACGTTGATTTTATATCATCGTCAGACAAAACTTTTCCTTCAAGATAGTTCTCAAGGAGATCATCATCTGCTTCAGCAATATTTTCGATCATAGATTCTCTCTCTTTTTCTACCAGATCCTGCATATCAGAAGGAATGTCGATTTCTGTTGATTTACCTTCATTATCATAGGTGTATGCTTTCATGGCAACAAGATCTACCATGCCATTGAAATTTGCTTCAGAACCAATAGGAATCTGCAAGATAATCGGTTTTGGTTTAAAATTATCTGTTGCATCTTGGAATGCGCGGAAAAAATCTGCCCGCTCCCTGTCCAGCTTATTGATGAAAATAAGACAGGGCAGGTTAAATTCCTCTGCAAAATCCCATGCCTGTTCGGTCTGCACTTTTACTCCATCTACAGCATCAATCAGCACAACAGATCCATCAGCAGCCTGCATACAGTTTTTTGTATCTGAGAAGAAATTCTGATCGCCAGGAGTATCTATAAGACTGATGATATGTTTTTTCCATTCGTATTCGTGGAATCCGGAACTTATGCTAATATCCCGTTTAATTTCTTCTGGTTCAAAATCCATAACTGTATTACCGTCTTCAACACGTCCCAGCCTGTTTATTGCACCTGCATTAAAAAGCATTACCTCGGCAAGAGATGTTTTGCCGGCCCCACCGTGTGATACAAGAACAATGTTTCTTAATAATTCAAGTTCAGCCATTTAAGCTCCTCTCTACATGAAAAATTAAAATCGCCTGTCAGCATTGATGAACTCGTAAAAAGTCGTCACTCCGGTGAAAACCGGAGTCCAGGTGCTCTGTAACTACTTGAAAAGACTGGATAGCGCTAAAGCTTCACTACGTGTCCGGCTTTCGCCGGAATGACGGAAAACGGTATTTTTCGACTTTTTACGAGACCATCAGCATTAATAGCCTGATGAATTCGACTTACGAATTCATTAGTATTAATATAGCTTTCGAATCCATAAACACAAATTTTGTATATATTTAAAAAACATATAAAAATCAAGACTTATCAAAAAATTTATAACCGTGAACCAAAGAAATTATAAATTCTCTGTTTCCGTTTGCACCATGTATTGGAGAGGGGATGACAGATTTGCACAGCAACCCTAATCCGGTAAAAAAAAATGACAGATCCTTTATTACTTCATCATGCAATGCAATGTCGCGTACTATCCCCCCTTTCCCCACCTTTCCTTTCCCCACCTCAAACTGTGGCTTTATTAGAGCAAGAATTCTCCCATTTTTCTTTAAAAACTTCAGCGCTGCCGGCACAACTATCTTAAGGGAAATAAAGGAAACATCGATTGTAATAAGATCAACGGGAAGGGGAATAATTTTATTAGGCATATACCGGATATTTGTTCGTTCTATAACAACAACACGTGGATTCTGCCTCAGCTTCCATGCCAGTTGTCCATATCCGACATCCACGGCATAAACGCATTTTGCGCCGTGCTGCAACAGACAGTCTGTAAATCCTCCTGTGGAAGCTCCGACATCAAGACATACAAACCCGTCAATATTAACATGGAGCGATTGAAGAGCCTCTTTAAGTTTAAGGCCGCCCCTGCTTACATAAGGAATATCCTCTCCTTTAATGGCAATATCGTCATTAATCGATACAGCTACGCCGGGCTTATCGATGGGCTTGTTGTTTACAAGAACCTTTCCCGCCATAATCAGGGCTTGAGCCCGTTGCCTGCTTTGAACAAACCCCTTTTCAACCAGTACAAGATCAAGTCTTTTTTTGGACGGCATTAGCTCGTTTCAAATTTTGAAGTTCATAATAATTCAGTAACCAAGACACCAAGAACAAGTACTAAAAAGATGAACATCGAACGTCCAACGTTGAACATCGAATGATGAAATCGCTTCGCTCTGTCAATTTATAAATTGGCAGAATACCTTATTCAAAATTCGACGTTCGATGTTGGACGTTCATTTTCTTAATATTCTCTGTGAAAATCCGTGTCATCCGTGCAATCAGTGGTCCATCATTTTTTTGGCCGTACTTACTATAGCGGGTGCATCTATGCCATATTTTGCTCTGAGAAAGTTCTGCGGGCCATGCTCAACAAAAGTATCCGGTATGCCTATGCGTTCAAGATTAAAATCTGTTATACCTTTATCGTTTAAGCATTCCAGAACCGCACTTCCGAATCCTCCCTGCCGCACATTTTCTTCTACAGTTATTAAACGCGGTATTTTTTTCGCAAGAGAGCATATAAGATCAGTGTCAAGAGGTTTAATAAACCTGCAGTTAACAATTGTTGCGGATATTCCCTGTTCCGCCAGCATCTTATGAGCGGAAAGAGCTTCGCACACAGATCCGCCTATAGCCAGGATAAGAATATCATCTCCTTCTTTTAACACCTCTCCCTTACCGATGGAAATCGGGGTAAAAATGTCATCGATTTTAACGCCTCGACCGCTTCCCCTGGGATATCGCAAGGAGATTGGGCCGTTATGAGACAGGGCGGTTGTCAGCATCCGGCAAAGCTCATTTTCATCCTTTGGAGCCATAACCACCATGTTCGGAAGGCTTCTGAGATATGAAAAATCGAACAACCCATGATGTGTTGGGCCGTCTTCTCCGACAATGCCTCCCCTGTCAATGGCAAAGACTACAGGAAGAGCCTCTATACATACATCATGTACTATCTGATCATAAGCCCGCTGCAAAAATGTTGAATATATCGCCACAACAGGCTTGAAACCTTCGGTGGCCATGCCGGCGGCAAATGTTATGCCGTGCTGCTCAGCTATCCCCACATCAAAAAACCGGTTACGATAGGCGCTTGCAAACTTTGTCAGCCCGGTGCCTTCGGGCATGGCCGCAGTAACAGCGATTATTTTCCGGTCATCTTTTGCAAGCTTGACCATGGCGTTGCCAAAAACCTCTGTATATGTGGGAATAGATTTTTTGTTAGATGAACAATTTCCAGTTTTCACATCAAAACTGCCGACTCCATGAAAATAAACAGGATTTTTTTCTGCCGGAGGATACCCCTTTCCTTTTTGAGTTATTACGTGCAGGAGTACAGGTTTGTCGATCTCCTTAATATTATGCATAATATCGATTAAATGATTCAGTTTGTGCCCGTTAATAGGGCCGAAATATTCAAAGTTAAAAGCCTCAAATAGTATGCCAGGAGTAATAAAAGTTTTAAAGGACTCCTTTGATCGTTTTGCAAATTGATAGATATCCTCTCCTATCTTGGGTACCGATTTTAAAAAAACACCAAGCTCTTTTCTTAAATCCTGTAGATATTTCGCTGAAAAGGTACGGCTTAAACATGAGGACAGGGCGCCCACATTGCGGGCTATGGACATATCATTATCATTTAATATAACTATTAACTTCTTGTGAATGTCACCTGCCTGATTCATTCCTTCATAGGCAATTCCCGCGGTCATGGAGCCGTCTCCTATAACAGCGACAACATTGGATGTATCTTTTTTTAAACGCTTGGCACACGCAATTCCCAGCCCTGCCGAAATGGATGTGCTGCTGTGTCCGGTAGAAAAAGCGTCGTAAGGACTTTCACTTATACGTGTAAACCCGCTGATTCCATTATGTTTTCTCAGAGTATGAAATTGTTCTCTGCGCCCGGTAAGCAGCTTGTGAGCATAAGACTGGTGGCCGACATCCCATATAATTTTATCATCGGGAGTATTAAAAACGTAATGGAGGGCGATTGCCAGTTCAACAGATCCAAGGCTTGAAGCTAAATGGCCGCCGTTTTTGGATACAACCTCAACTATTGTTTTGCGTATTTCTGAAGCAAGAACCGGAAGATCCAATCGTGCAAGACGCTTTAAATCTGCCGGCGAATTTATTTTACTAATAATGCTCATATGTCCTGTGTCCATAGTTCGAAGTGCCTAAAGTTAACAGAATTCAACAACTTTAGGCATTTTAGGCACTTTAGCTCACTTTAGGCACTTATAAGTTAACTTACAGCTTTCTTTCAATAATATAATCAGCAATAGCTCGAAGCTGATTAGAATTCTTATCAAAAGATTCAAGAGATTGCAATGCGTTGTTTATCAGGTTTGTCGCAAATTTCTTAGATTTTTTAAGACCCATAATAGAAGGGTAGGTGCTTTTTTTACGGTTTTTATCTGTACCAACGGCTTTGCCCATAATATCCGGGTCACCTTCAACATTCAGGATGTCATCGGTTACCTGAAAAGCAAGTCCAATATTTTTTGCATAAACTTCAAGTTGTTTAATCTGGTCATTAGTCCCGCCACCTAAAATAGCGCCGGACAACACAGACGCTTCAATAAGCGCTCCGGTTTTCAAAGAGTGCATTTCTTCAAGTTCATCTAAAGTAAGCAAGCTGCCTTCTGAGTCAATATCCCTCATCTGGCCTTCGATCATCCCCTGATACCCTGCGGCAATTGAGATGGAATGTATAATGTTGAGCCATTTCAATGCATGTGTTTCACAGGTAAATTTTACTGCTGAAAGGATTTCAAAGGCTAAAGTGAGCAGAGCATCGCCGGCAAGAATAGCTGTTGCCTCATCAAATGCAATATGACATGTGGGCTTTCCTCTACGCAAATCATCGTTATCTATTGCGGGAAGATCATCGTGGATCAGGGAGTAGGTGTGAATCATCTCAATAGCGCATGCCGCCTGCAAAGCATCTGTTTCTCTGCCGCCGACAGTTTCGGCAGCGGCTAAGCACAAAACAGGCCTGATACGCTTTCCGCCAGCCATAAGAGAATGCTTCATGGCAACAACAAGCCGGCTAAAATCTGATGAATTTAGAAGTATTCTGTCTAAAGTTTCGTTGATAAGCTTATTTTTCGCAACAAGATATGAATTTAAATTGAACATAATCGTAAATTCAGCCACTGATCATCGCTGATCATCGCTGATATTTTTTTAAAAAAAAGATGAACGTCCAACATCGAATAACAAAAGCAACCACCTAATGAGAAACAAAGGTTCAGGGTTCAGGAATATTTGGTTGCTGTTTTTCCGACCTCCGACATCTGACCTCCGACATCTGACCTCTGTTTCTTCATCTTTTCCCATTCAACATTCGATGTTGGACGTTCGATGTTCGATGTTCATCTTTTTCAGTTATTTTCCTGTTCAATTAGAGGCGTGCTTTCTGTTTGATGGCTCCCCATCCCTGGATGCCCTTGCTCTTTAACCGGGCTTTCTTGATTGCCGGCTTCAGTTTCAGTAGCCTCAGGTTTAATATCACCTGTTTTATGTCTAAAAGTATCGAGTTCATTAACAAGTTCCGCGATCTTTGCTTTTAATCGATCTCTTTCCAGGATAAGCGCTTTTAATTGATCTTTTTCCATGACAAGTTTCTCATTTTCATTCAAAGAGGATTGGAGTGAGGCTTTTTTTTTATCAAGTTCATTAACAAGCTCCTCGATCCTTGCTTTTAATTGATCTCTTTCCAGAACAAGTTTCTCATTTTCATTCAAAGAGGATTGGAGTAAGGCTTTATCTTTGTCTAATTCAGTCTGAATAGATGCTATCTTTGTCTGAAGGGTTTTAGTCTGGGCTTCCAGACGATCCTGTCCTTCCTTGACTTTTTTCTTTAACAAAGAAATATCTGTCTTGGAATCCTTGGTTTGTTTTATTAAAGTTTGATTGGCATTTTCAATCTTTGCTATATAATTTATTGTTTTTTCAAGATATTTTTTATAATCCGGCTTTTTTTCTTTTTCCATACCCCAAATATAATAACCCAGGCCAATCCCTCCGGCCAACAATATGACAACAATGACAAGAAAGGATATTATTTTTTTTCTTTCTTTAATCATAATTTTTCCTCCATATATTCCTGTATATATCTGTTCCAAGTTTGATGAACTCGTAAAAAATCGAAAAGCCACTTTTTCCGAAACGTGTTAAGTGTCCGTTTCTTCATCAGAATCAAATGAATTAACAGAAATTTTCCCTTTCTGGTCACGCAACAGCATAGTAACCTTTTTTTCAGTTTCATCAAGTTGTTTTGAACATAACTTTGAAAGCCTGACACCATCCTCAAATTTTTTTATTGCCTTTTCAAGAGATAAATCTCCTGATTCAAGTTCCTGGACAATCTCTTCAAGCTGTTTCATAGATTTTTCAAAATTAAGTTTTGTCATTGTCCGATTTCCTTTCAACACGGCATATTAAAGAACCTCTTGCAAGTATTACTTCAAGATTCTGTCCACAATATACCTCTTTAGGATCCATAACTACAACAGCATCCGGAATTGTTCTTGTAATACTGTAACCGCGCTTTAGAATTTCAGCAGGATTTAAACCATGAAGTCTCGCATTCAGTTCTCTAAACCTGTAGTTTTTATTTTTTAAATATATGCCTATATATATAAGCAGGTTATTGAGGTGTTGATCAAGTATATCTTTATATTTGTTTGTTTGTATCAGTGGATTATTGGCGATCAGTTTATCAACACGCCAGGATAGATGTTCACGTCTATATTGGATTGTATTATCAAAGTGTCTGATAAGTCGGGCAAGCAGATCGTCAATTCTGAGTCGTAAATCCTGAATTTTATTCTTTGGATCAACAAGTCTTTTCGAAGTATGTTCTAAAATAGTTTTAAACTGTTTTATCCTGTTATGAATATGGAACTTTAACAACTCTGAAAAATCCATGCATCTATGTATCAGCTCATCCTTTTGAGGAACAACTATTTCTGCAGCTTTGGAAGGCGTAGAGGCTCGAACGTCGGCAACAAAATCGGCAATGGTAAAATCTGTTTCATGGCCAACAGCCGAAATTACCGGTATTTCAGATGCAAAAACAGCCCTTGCGACATCTTCTGAATTAAATGCAGAAAGATCCTCTAAAGATCCTCCGCCTCGTGCAAGTATAGCCACATCAGCAGAATCTACTGTTTTTGCACGATTATTTAACAATTCAAAGGCAGATACTATTTCATTAACAGCTCTTTCACCCTGAACTTTAACAGGTATGATTTCGAGGTGAATGTTTGGGAAACGGCTATTAATAATTTTCAGCATATCATGGATAACAGCGCCTGTGGGAGATGTTATGATACAAATTTTTTCAGGTAAAAAGGGGAGGGGGCTCTTGTGTTTTTTATCAAAAAGCCCTTCGGCGATAAGACGCGCCTTAAGCTGTTCAAAAGACAGTTGTAATGCTCCGATACCTTTAGGTTCCAGATGTTCAAATATTATCTGGTAAGCGCCTCGCTGATTATAAACACTTATCCTGCCAAGTCCGATTATACTTAACCCGTCATCTGGATTAAATTTTAAATTCCGTGCCTGTCCGCGGAACATTACCGCATGAATCTGAGCATTTTCATCCTTTAGTGTGAAATACAAATGTCCTGAAGCCGGAACTTTGAAATTTGATATTTCTCCTGAAATCCATACAAAAGGGAAGCTTTCTTCAAGCAACGATTTAATATCAGACGTAAGTTCGGAAACAGTATATATTCGTCGTTGTATTTGATTGTTGTTCATATTTTTACGAGAGCGTCATGATTGACGGTGTCGTAAAAAGTCCAAAAATGCCCTTTTTCGTCATTCCGGCGAAAGCCGGAATTCAGTAAATTCAATGTGTTCTGGATGCCGGATCGGGCCTGCACCGTACCGGATACGGCGTCCGGCATGACGATTTCGAGACTTTTTACGAGTTCATAATGATTAGGTGTTAGATTAAAGTAAAATCATATATTTTATCAAATTCTGATAACGTCTGATAAGGTATATTATGTAAACTAATTGGCAAATGTAAAGCAAATAAGGGTCTATAAGATAACTGTTACTAATTAAGTTAATGAGTCGCTACGCTTTAATTTGGTTTACTTCAGTTATTCGTGATTGTTTCCATTTATTTTAACTTATCAAGAAAATCCCGTACAACGGGAATAATATATACATCTTCATAAGTCATTTTACTGAGATAAGATGCCAGGATATTATTTTTTTTAAATATTGGGATGTGCTTATCAATGATAAAAAGATTTTTATCCTTTACCCTGCAAAATCCGCTTTTCACTTTTATGCCGGTGTTACGGAAATTTTTCTCAGATACCGTAATATTAAATTTTTCAGCAAGGTCTTGAAGGTTCTGGTATAATTGTTCCGGTTTCATATCATATTCAGGTTGTTGGGTTCAAGGTTCACGGTAGTAATTAACATTTTTTATCTTGAAATAGACAATAATTGTACTATATTATTTTTATGTGTTTAATAAAAGCTTAATATTGATGAACTCGTAAAAAGTCGGAAAACCACTTTTTATGAAACGTGTTAAGTGTTAAGAGCTTGATATGATAATTAAATGTTTTATCTTAACACTTAACACCTAACACTTGATGAATATTTCTGGAGGTAACAATGCAGTCTATACCACTTAAAAGCACACAAACCCGGGTTCTAATCAATGAATTTGTTCGCAGTGTATACAACTGGATGGCCTTAGGCTTGGGCCTTACCGGTTTTATAGCATTTTATGTTTCAAACAGCCCGAATTTGATCAAATTGATATTTGGGAATCAAATACTGTTTTTTGGTCTTATAATAGGCGAACTGGGTCTTGTTTTTTATCTTAGCGCAAGGGTCCAGAAAATACAGGCTTCAACTGCAACAGCATTATTTATATTCTATGCAGCGCTGAACGGCGTCACACTTTCATTTATATTTCTAATATATACACAAGCTTCTATTGCTTCTACATTTTTTGTATGTTCTGCAACCTTTGTTGCATGCAGCATATACGGTATGGTTACCAAACGTGATCTTACCTCGCTTGGCGGATTCATGGCAATGGGTCTTATCGGAATTATCATAGCCTCTGTTGTCAACATGTTTATTCGCAGCTCTGGAATGAGTATGATAATCAGCTATATAGGTGTCTTTGTTTTTGTCGGTTTAACCGCATATGACACACAAAAACTAAAACGCATGGCCCTTACACAGCCGGCCGGTCTTGAGACAGGAGTTGTCAGAAAAGGGGCAATTATGGGCGCCCTTTCATTATATCTGGACTTTATCAACCTGTTTCTTATGCTGCTCAGAATATTGGGCGCCAGAAGGTAAAAAAAGTGCCTAAAGTGAGCTAAAGTGCCTAAAATGCCTAAAGTTAAGGAATTCTGCCATTTGATATAGGTTTCTTAAGCCAATAATGCACAAGGAAAAAGTACACTCCTGTAGTTTTGGATATCAATTAGCACGCCGAAGGCGTACCTTAACTTTAGGCACTTTAGCTCACTTTAGCTCACTTCCTATTTCTTCATGTACTATATCAGCAAGTTGCCGGCAGTAATTTCCGGTTTCCTCCATATCTACTCCTTCAACCATTATCCTGCACAGGGGCTGGGTGCCTGAATAACGAACAAGCACCCTTCCCTTTTCACCCAGGCTTGCCTCAACCGATCTAATCGCATTTTTTATTTTCGGAATCGATTTGATATCAGGTTTCCCTGTTACTTCAACATTGATAAGAACCTGTGGGAACACGGTCATGATTTTACCGAGTTCTGAAAGCGGTTTTGATGCCCATTTCATGGATTCAATAAGCATTAAAGCTGTAAGAATACCGTCTCCGGTTGTCTGGTAGTCTAAAAAGATTGTATGCCCCGACTCTTCACCGCCTATTGAAGCGCTGCATGAAATCATTTTTTCCATAACATAACGATCGCCGATATTTGACACAACATGTTCCAGGCCCATATTTTTTAATGCAATCCCAAGCCCGATGTTGCTCATAACAGTGCTGACTACTATATTATTTTTCAGCATCCCTCTTTGTTTCAAAGAACCGGCGCAGACAGCAAGTGTCTGGTCTCCTGTTAAAACATTCCCTTTTTCATCCACAGCTATAAGCCTGTCGCCATCACCGTCAAAGGCAAACCCAATATCAGCCTTTTTTTCAACAACATATTTAGCTATGTTTTCAGGATGTTGTGATCCGCAGTCTTTATTTATGTTCTTCCCGTCAGGTTGAACAAAAAACGGTATTACATCTGCCCCGATATCGGAAAAAAGTTCGGGAGCAATGCGATATGTTGCTCCGTTTGAACAATCGATAACTATCTTAAGCCCCTCGCAGCAGTCACTCTGTTTTATTGTGCTTTTTAGAAATGAAGAATAACGCTGCACGGAATCATCAATATTATATACGCTGCCGGTTTCATGAATATTTTTACTGATTGCAACAGTTTTATTATTTAGAATAAGCTGTTCGATTTCCGCTTCTTCTTTATCTGAGAGCTTGAAACCGTTTCCCTTAAAAATCTTAATGCCGTTATCACAATACGGATTATGAGAGGCAGATATGACAATTCCGGCGGCTGCATCTGTTGAGGAGGTCATAAAAGCCAGGCCCGGAGTCGGAATAATTCCTGCAAGGCATACATTAACTCCTGCAGAACAAATACCTGAAGCCAAAGCATATTCAAGCATATATCCGGATATTCTTGTATCCTTTCCAATGATAATTTCAGGTATATCCTGGTTTCTGGAAAAAAAGCATGAAACCGCCCTTCCGATATTTACAGCCATCTCAGGTATAATCGGATATTCATTGGCCATACCCCTTATTCCATCAGTGCCAAAAAGTCTGCCCATTTTAAAATCCAGAATCTTTTATAGTAAAAATTTAAAAAACAATCACGCCGTTTTTCAAGGCGTACGCCGCAAAACAGGAAATAAGGAAAGCACGAAATAGAAAAATATAGTGTCTGAAGTTATGGAGTCGCTCCGCTTCAGTTGTTTTCAAAATTGAGGAGCGAAGCGACAACAACATTCATCATTCGATGTTGAATGTTCGAGGTTCGATGTTCATCCCTTTATCGGTTTGTTCGGTTCTCAAATAAATGAAGGAATTACTTTGTATATTTCTGTTATTATTTCATCAATAATCCCCTGAAGCCATTTTGTGCCTGATGCACTATAGCCGCTTTTAAGATCTTTAATCACGGTTATATAATCTTTTCCAGACCTTTTAATGCCGGCATATACTTTTTTTAGGAACAAATCCCTTATGCCTTTATCGCCTGTTTTGGCGCGCAAATCATTAAAAGAATTCTCTAATTCAGGCCATCTGGCATAAAACTCATTCATATGCCCCAAAACCATGGAGGAGGCTTTAGAGTCCGGCATGTTATCACGCAGCCCTTTTAACCTGATTATTCTCTCATCAATTGCCATATTAAGCTTTTCTTTAAGGCCGTCAAAAAGCGGCTGCGGGAAATCATCAGAAATAAAAATTGAGCGGACATGGATATACCATTGCATAAGAGCCATCAAGTTTGACAGGTAGATAATATTATTAATAATTATTCTTTTGATGCCGCTATAACCCCCCTTGTTAAACCGGATATTACCGCTTATCTTTTCATTTCCGAAAATCAGACGTCCCGGTCTTAATTCATCCTTTCTGAATATTGTACCGGCAGCTATTAATGTGCCGAACGCCAGTCTGCACGGGCCGACAATACCCCCCTGCCCTCCTAAAAATATCGGTTTCTGGTTCAGCATTACCCCTTTTGGCACATCTCCGATAAGTGACGGCGTAGCCTTGTCATGGTTGGGAGTATAGTTAAAATGAATATATGAACTTCCGACTTCACTATGGTCATTCCTGCCTGTTCCGCCGGACATTAAACAGTCACAAAAATTTATAAGACTTCCAAGGGTCACAAACGGAAAGAGTATTGTCTGTTTCAGGCCGACAGTATGAGCAATACTCGATTCTTCTTCAAGAATTGTCCCCTCTCTGACATGAGAGCCAAAACCGATATTTGTATTTTTTAAAAAAACCGCTTCTTTTATAAAACCCCCTCTTAGATTTACATGGGGTCCAATCTGGCAGTTCTCAATGGTGACAGGCCCTTCATAACCAAGTTTAGTACCCCGGGAAACAAAGGTTGAAGAGCCAAATATTTTACATCCGGCATGAATTACAACTCCGTTGCCGGAAATTCTGTCTGTATTAACTTCATCACCTATTTCAATACTGTCCGGATTAGGAATTTTAACACCTTTTTCCAGCAGGTTCTCAATTTTCAACATGTACCGGCTTTTCATAACTGGCCTCCGATAATTTCAACAACTGCGCCTGCTTAGCCTGCCCGGCGTTCTGTTTATAAATATAAAATAAAACAGACAGATTATCAAACAAATAAAGACGCTGAGTCAAAATCGACGTTCAAATTGCAAGGACATATTCTGGCAGCCAAATCCGTTTTTTTAAACAAAAAAGCCGGTTTCGTCTGAAACCGGCTTAATTTCTTGATTTTATTGGTCGGGGCGAGAGGATTTGAACCTCCGACTTCCTGCTCCCAAAGCAGGCGCGCTGCCAGGCTGCGCCACGCCCCGATGCTTGATGCGATGATGGATGGTCTCAATAACACGCTTTTATTATTCATGCAAGCCCATAAATAACAAACTTGTAAAAAGTTCAAAACTGCTATTTACGAAATTAATAATCCTATTGTTTTTTGTAACTATTCAGTCTAAAACAGCTTCAACCTGACTACGTGAGTAGTTTACAATTCTTAATATCCTGTGATTTTTTGTATTTAAACTTATCTGCGTTCATCCGTGTAAATCTGTGGCTGAATAATTACTGTTTTTTTAGTAAAAAATCGTCTATACCGCTGCTGACTGCTTCTGTTAGATCAGCCAACACTTTTGCATCAAGCATCTTTTTCTCTTCCAAAGGATTTGTAATATATCCGATTTCTATAAGTATCGCCGGCATATCCGCGCCTGATAACACAATCAGCGGCATCCCTTCAATTCCGGTTTCAATATATTTTATTTTTTCATTTAGATGGTGTTGCATTAATTTTGCTGAAACTTTGCTGGCTGGTTTATGCCTTTTTTGCAAATCGTTCCAAATGGCCAGATGGTAGCCGTTTTTAAGATTTTCCTGATCTGTATCAGCTTCATGCAATAATGCCTTTTGTGATATCTCTTGATAATAATAAACGGTCATGCCGCCTGCCTGATGCAGGAAACTGCCGCCTGTGTGAATACTGATGAACAGATCGGCTTCCTGATGATTGGCCAGAAATGTTCTTTCTGGGATATCAATCCGGTAGTCATCTGTTCGGGTTAGAAATACCCTGTATTTATTTTCTAATTCGGCGGCAATCATACGGGCAAGGGTTAATGCAACTGTCTTTTCATATGTTCCATCCGGCCCATGCGCGCCCCTGTCATGTCCACCATGCCCGGGATCTAAAACAACGGTTTTTTTATGCCTGTCAAAAAACAGCTCCTTTGCTTTTACATTTGCAGCTATTATGCAAAGAAGAAGAACTACAAAAAATAATAGAGTGAAATTATTTCTTGTCGGATAATATTTGTTAATTGTCGACATGTTGTCTATTTCTCAATTTTTCTTGACACTCATAGTGTTTGATATTATTTTCTCAGTTTATATATAATAATTATTACAGCTTTTACAACAATTTTCACATATTCATATTTCTATAAATATTAAAACATGTTAATTTGTAACTAATGTCATTAACTTAATAAAACTCGGAGGCGCTCACAGTGATATTTTTTACCACGAAGAACACGAAGGGCGTGAAGATAAAGAAAAATCCTTCGTTTTCTTCGTGGTGATTAACAAAATTGCCTAAGTTAATGACATTGAATTTGCAACTGTAATTTAAAGAAGCGAGAGTGGCGGAATTGGTAGACGCACTGGACTTAGGATCCAGCTCTGGGGACAGAGTGGGAGTTCAAGTCTCCCCTCTCGCACCAGACAATCTCCTCTAAACTATTTTTGAAAAGGAAAATTATGGAAGTAACAGTAGAAAACCTGAACTCTGTAAAAAAGATTCTGCATATTGAAGTTCCTGAAGATGTGGTTGTTCGTGAGCTGGACCTGGCTTATAAAAATCTAAAGAAAACAGCAAAAATAAAAGGGTACCGCCCTGGAAAGGCGCCCCGCAGTGTTTTGGAAAGATTATTTAAGAAAAGCGTTCATTCTGATGTTTCCTCCAAATTGCTTCAGGACTCACTTGTAGATGCAATAAGGAAAAACGATCTAAAGATTGTCGGCACTCCCCAAATTGATCCGCCTGAGCTTGATGCAAAGAGACCTTATAAATATGATGCAACTGTCGAAGTAACCCCTGAAATCGGCGACATTAATTTTAAAGGGTTAAACCTTAAAAAAACTATATATAAGGCAAGCGACGAAGAAATTAATGCGCAGCTTAAAATGCTCCAGAAAAATCTTGCACAGCTAAAAACAGTTGAGGAAAATCGATCATTAAAAAAAGGCGACTTTGCCCTGATAGATTATGAAGGTTTTAAAAACGGAAAACCGTTTATTGAAACACAAAAAACGGAAAATTTTACTTTGGAAATCGGAAAAAACAAGATCGCAAAGGAATTTGACGAACAATTGATTGGCATGAAAAAAGGTGATGTCAAGGAAATCGATATAAACTTTCCCGAAAACTATTCTAATGAAAAGCTGGCGAACCTTGACATATCATTTCAGGTAAAACTAAATGAAATAAGAGAAGAGGTGCTTCCTGAAATTGACGACGAATTTGCAAAGGAGCTTGGCGACTATAAAACATTAAATAAATTAAAAGATGTGATAACGGACAACTTAAAGCAGGGTTATGATAAAAGGACAGAGCAGGAACTCAGCGAACAGGTTTTCTCCGCATTAATAGCGAAAAATGACTTTGAAGTGCCTGACGTGATGGCAGAATATGAACTGGACAGCATTGTTGCAGAACTTGAAATGTCGCTTGCTTACAACAACAAATCGATGGAACAGATAGGGCTTACAAAGGAAAGTATTAAAGACAAATATCATGATACTGCGGTCAAGCAGGTTAAACGTCACCTTATATTAAACAGACTCATGGATCAGGAAAAGTTGATACTTGCAGACGAAGATCTTGAAGAGGGTTTCAAGGATATGTCAAAAGCCTTTGGCAAGCCTGTTGATGAAATAAAAAGTTTTTATAATCAAAACAACGATAAGCTTGATTTGTTTAAAAATACCCTTCTTGAAAAACAGACTATCAAGCTTATTATTGATAATAGTAATATTGAAGATGTTGAAGCAAACAAGGAGAATGTCGCAGGATTAAAGTAATTTGATGAATTCGACTTTTTACGAATTCGTCACATAATCAAAGGAGATTATTTGTGCCGCTAATACCAATGGTCATAGAACAGAGCAGTCGAGGGGAACGGGCGTACGATATTTATTCAAGGCTTCTTAAGGACAGGATAATATTCTTAGGTTCTCCCATGAATGATGAAATTGCAAATCTTTTAATAGCCCAGCTTTTGTTTCTTGAATCTGAAGATCCTGAAAAGGATATCAATTTTTATATTAACTCTCCGGGCGGAGTTGTAACTTCAGGTCTTGCTGTATATGACACACTCCAGTATATTAAACCTGATATTGCCACGGTATGTATTGGCCAGGCCGCCAGCATGGGAGCGCTTTTACTTTCTGCAGGAACAAAAGGAAAACGATATTCCCTTCCCCATTCAAGGATTTTGATCCACCAGCCAATGGGCGGATTTCAGGGACAGGCCTCTGATATTGCTATCCAGGCCAGGGAAATCCTTCGAATGAAAGAAACTCTAAATAATATACTGGTGTTGAATACAGGTAAGAATTTAGACCAAATACGCATAGATACAGACCGTGACTTTTTTATGTCCGGTGAAGAAGCAAAAGAATACGGGATCATAGATCATGTAATTACCGACAGGAAAGATTTTGATCAAATAAAAAAGGCGGAGGCGTAAAATGGCAAAAAAAGGGGGTTCAAACGATAATCTTTTCTGCTCATTTTGCGGTAAAAATCAGAAAGAGGTTAACAAGCTGATAGCCGGCCCCGCTGTTTATATCTGCGATGAATGCATCCAGCTATGCAGCGAAATAATAAATGAAGAAATAGAAAAAGACTCAAAGGAAATTGAGCAATTCTTTACTCCTAAAGAAATTAAAGACATGTTAGATGATTACGTGATCGAACAGGATCTGGCTAAAAAGATATTAGCCGTTGCTGTTTATAACCATTATAAGAGGCTTGAATCTTCGGTCAGCACCGGAGATGTTGAAATCCAGAAAAGCAATATACTTATAATAGGACCTACCGGATGCGGAAAGACTTTGATGGCACAAACCCTTGCCAGATTTTTAAATGTTCCATTTACAATAGCAGATGCCACAAGCTTAACTGAAGCCGGCTATGTTGGTGAGGATGTTGAAAATATCATACTTTCCCTGCTCCAGAATGCAGATTACGATGTGGAAAAGGCAAAACGCGGTATTGTTTACATTGATGAAATTGACAAGATTGCCTTAAAATCTGACAATCCATCTATTACGCGTGATGTTTCAGGAGAAGGTGTGCAGCAGGCGCTGTTGAAAGTTATTGAAGGAACCACGGCCAGTGTTCCCCCAAAAGGCGGGAGAAAGCATCCTCAACAGGATTTTGTCAAGATTGATACCTCTAATATCCTTTTTATCTGCGGCGGAACATTTACCGGGCTCGATAAAATAATACAGCAACGTCTCGGATCCAAGGTTATGGGTTTTGGCGCCAGAATCACCAAACAGAAGGATGAAAATATCGGTAAAATCCTGAAAAAAATTCAACCTGAAGATTTGATAAAATACGGATTAATTCCTGAATTTCTTGGTCGCCTCCCTGTCATCGCCACACTTAATGAATTGAACGAATCATCTCTTGTCAAAATATTGCTTGAACCTAAAAATGCTCTTCTCAAACAGTTTAAAAAACTATTTGAGATTGAGGGTGTTACACTGAGATTAACAGACGGCGCACTTTCCGCCATTTCCAAAGAAGCCTTAAAACAAAAGTCAGGCGCCAGGGGGCTTCGCTCAATTCTGGAAAGTTGCCTTCTCGATATCATGTATGAGCTTCCTTCCATTAAAAATGTCAAAGAATGTATAATAGGCAAAGATGTTGTGTTAAATAAAGAAGACCCTATTCTGTTATACGAACAGACAAAAAAACAGGCACAGGCATAATATAAACCATGATTAACTTTCCAAAAATATTCAAGGAAGATGATAAACCAGCGCCGCCGAAATTCGCGCTTCCACTTTTGCCGTTAAGAGATATTGTCGTTTTCCCCCATATGGTTGCTCCTCTTTTTGTTGGGCGCACGAAATCTGTTCACGCTCTTGCCGATGCGATGAATAAGGACAAAAAGGTTTTTCTTGCCACACAGAAAAAGATTGAGGTTGATAACCCAAGGGTAAAAGATATCTGTACAATTGGAACTGTCGGGAACGTGCTCCAGCTTTTGCGGCTGCCGGACGGCACAGTAAAAGCATTGGTTGAAGGGATATATAGAGCCCGTATTATCCGTTATTTAAAAAATGAAGACTTTTTGCAAGTTGAACTGGAATCTGTGGTTGAACCTGAAATATCGGCTGCCGAATCTGTAGCTCTCAGCAGAGCTGTTATAGAAAGTTTCGAGAAATATGCTACACTTAATAAAAACATATCAAAAAGTCTGCTCAGCAATGCCGCAGCCATATCAAATCCTTCGCAGTTAGCCGACACCGTGGCAACCCATTTTTCCTTTAAAATCAAGGACAAACAGCGTCTTCTGGAAATAATGTCGCCGGCTAAACGGCTTGCATTTCTGCTTGACCTGATAAAAATGGAAATAGATGTTTTCAAGATGGATCAAAAAATAAAAGGTCGCGTCAAGAACCAGATGGAAAAGACCCAGAAGAGTTATTATCTGAATGAACAGATGCGGGCCATTAAAAAGGAAATGGGGGTTGAAGAAAGTTCGGGCGAAGAATTAAAGGAGCTCGAAAAGCAAATAAAGCGGAAAAGGATGTCAAAGGAGGGAGCAGGAAAAGTAAGGCAGGAGTTCAAAAAACTCAAGATGATGACACCTATGTCTGCAGAAGCAACGGTGGTCAGAAACTATATTGAATGGCTAATCAGCCTGCCATGGTTTAAACGCAGCAAGGTGCTTGCTAATATAGAAGAAGCAGAGAAGATACTGAATGAGGATCATTACGGACTTGAAAAACCAAAAGAACGGATACTGGAATATCTTGCCGTTCAAGTCCTGGTCAAAAAAATCCGTGGTCCAATACTATGTTTTGTAGGCCCTCCCGGTGTGGGAAAGACCTCACTGGCAAAATCTGTTGCAAGAGCAACCGGAAGAAAATTTATCCGCCTTTCACTTGGAGGGGTCAGGGATGAGGCTGAAATCCGCGGGCACAGACGCACCTATATAGGCGCAATGCCCGGCAAGATAATCCAGTCTTTAAAAAAGGCCGGTGTGAACAATCCTGTGTTTTGTCTCGATGAAGTGGACAAAATGAGCATGGACTTCAGGGGAGATCCATCTGCGGCGCTTCTCGAGGTTCTGGATCCCGAACAAAACTATAGCTTTAACGACCATTACCTTGATATTGACTACGATCTTTCAGATATACTTTTTATCACAACAGCAAATACACTTCCTGAGATACCGCTTCCGTTACAGGACAGGATGGAAATTATCCGTCTTGCAGGTTATACAGAATATGAAAAGTATAATATTGCCAGGCAATTCCTTGTCGCCAAACAGATTAAAGCAAACGGGCTTGAAGGGAAAGATGTCCGGTTTTCCAAGAATGCTATATTAACCATCGTAAATCGATATACTCGTGAATCAGGTGTTAGAAATTTAGAACGAGAAATTTCTTCAATATGCCGGAAAATTGCCCGTGAAGTTGTAAAAAGTAAAACTGTAGGCCGGTTAAATGTAACATCGAAATCTGTTAATAAATTTTTAGGCTCTCCCCCCTTCAAGGTCAGCCAGATCGATGATAAGGATCAAGTCGGCCTTGTTACAGGACTTGCCTGGACACAGGTCGGCGGAGAACTGCTCTGCATTGAAACCCTGATTATGCCTGGTAAGGGAGAACTGATCATGACAGGCAAGCTGGGAGATGTGATGAAAGAATCTGCTCAGGCAGCTGTAAGTTATATCCGTTCACGAGCAAATCGTCTTATGATTGAGGACAAGTTTTACAAAAAGTATGATATTCATATACATGTGCCGGAAGGCGCAATTCCAAAGGATGGTCCCTCCGCCGGAATCACAATATGCACATCCGTTGTGTCGGCCCTTACTAAGAAACCTGTCCACCGTGATATTGCCATGACAGGTGAAATAACATTACGTGGTCGCATTCTCCCTATCGGAGGATTAAAGGAAAAAATTCTGGCCGCTCATAGAGGAGGGATTAAAAAGGTTATTATTCCAAAAGAGAACGAAAAAGACATCAAGGATATACCTCCCTCAATACTAAAACAGATAGATATAGTTTTGGTGGAACACATGGATGATGTCCTGTCCCCTGCTTTAATCCTTACCGAGGGAGACACCCTTTTTAAAAAAGAGGATATATCTTATGGAATAATGCCTGAGAAAACAGAGCACAGAACACCTTTAATTTAACCTGAATTGAGATGTTTAACCTTGACATTGCTCTATTATACTGTTAGCAATACGTCTTCCCGATGAGTAAATCATAATATCGGGATTTTTTATTAAGATCTCCGGGCGGGTAGCTCAGTTGGGAGAGCATCGGCCTTACAAGCCGAGGGTCACAGGTTCAAGCCCTGTTCCGCCTACCACAAAATTCAGCGTTAATCTTCTATTTCCGGGGGTGTAGCTCAGATTGGTTAGAGCGCCGGCCTGTCAAGCCGGAGGTCGCGAGTTCAAGTCTCGTCACTCCCGCCATATACTTCAAGGGTTTAGCTGTCATGGCTAAGCCTTCTCAACAAACTCCTCGAATAGCTCCTTTGTAGATTTTTTATAAATGGACATTTTAATCCTTATTCATGCCGAGAATTGAAGCTGTCGTGAGCCATTTTTATCAACTCAGTTAAGAACTCACGCTTTTCTTTAATTTTCTTTTTATTCAGTTTTATTATGTCCTGAAAAACCTGGTCCTTTGGGCCAGGTCAGAGATAGATGGCTTTGCCTTGGATTTTTGTGTCTAAAATCACAAATTACAAGCGCCAAATCTCAAATAAATCTCAAATTCCAATATTCAATGACCAAAACCCTCCAGAACTACACTATGGCGTGGTTTGGATTTTCGAATTTCGGTCATTGGAAATTGTTTGTAATTTGCAATTTGATATTTGGGATTTCGATAAATCAATGAACTGCCAACAAAGCAAATCCCCTCTGGGGTTAGCCAAAGCCTGGTCCTTTGGGCCAGGATTCTTTACTCTTGTTAGACCTCAGCCCATAGAAAGCCAATCTATTTTCCCTTTCTATCTCTAAGCAGGGCAGAGAATCTTGGTCGCCTACGATTATCGGCGGCAGCGAAGACACCCCCAGAAACAAAGCGGATGTCCTCGACTGAGTAGAATACCCGAGGATTAAAGAGTTTGATATGGCTAGTCACTAAAGACAATTGGGAACGCTCAATTACGGTAAAAAGCAAATGCACAGGTCCCCGGGAACCCTCTGCATCGACGACGGTGACACTAAAATTCGCGTTATCATGATTTCGAAGAAGCCGAGGATTGGAGCAACTGCTTTTATACCCCGGGAAACGAGAATAATGCGTAGCGTGCCCAAGGATACATCGATAATTCTTGCAAGGCAGATGAGAAGTGGAACAACCGCCAAGGTGAAGATGGGAGATTGTATAAGATCGTGCATGATCGTTTCCGCCTATGAGTTTTTGTTAAAACTAAGCACTTTAAAAAATGACACCGCGTTGGCGGTCAAGTAAATGATTTGTTCGCCTCTGGCGATTACAACTACAAATTAAGTTCAAAAATAATAATTAAAGCTTGATTTATTTCCCGTATCTTAGAATGCGACAATTTCCCACGAATTCTTACCATCCTATGACGATGATCAATAGGACGTGTTTGTAAACAATCTGCTACTGATTTTTTTGATAGACCATTCTCTTGTGAAGGATAAAGTTCAACATTGGTTTTTATTCGAATTTTTTTTGCACTCCATTCAGTAATTGGAACAACTTGAATAACGGGAACTCTTTCATTATAAACATCATTAGTTACAATTATGCATGGTCTGACTTTCCCTGTTTCTGAACCTTGCGCAGGATCAAGATTTACATCAATAATCATGCCTTTTTTCAATATTGTCATTCTGGCCATCCAGATAGGGCTGTTTCAGTCAATTTTTTTAAATTATCATTTTCAGAATAAATTTCAGAATATAATTCAGCGGATTTTTTTAGGTTTTCAAGTTCCAATTTATTTTTAAAATAATTAATAGCCGTTCGAACCAAAGAACTTTTATCCTTAAATCCATAAGCTTTAAAATCATTTATAAAATGTGCTTGTGTCTCTTTAATGCTAAATTTTGCCTGTTGCATACAACCTCCTTTCTAAAGCCAAGCATTGAACCCTATATTAGGTACCAACTATAGGTACCTAAACAATGAAAGTCAATAAAAATTTGTTAATTGAGTGAGAGGCGAACGTTTGAGCTGTGCGGCGCGGCTTTTTTTGGGGCAAGTTGGGGACGCCCATTGGATTATTGATTTATCTGCTCTTTAAGGTTCAAACCCTGTTTTTCTGCAATTTTCTTTCCTCTCGAAACCGCCTGGCTTACTGTAGGTTGAGCTAAATTTACCTTTTTTGCCAACTCAACAGTTGTCATCCCAAGTTCACGCACCCCCCAGTAACACAACAAGCTGCGGGCCTTAACTGTTTTGACATATTTACCGGCAGCCAATACATCCTTTGGCTCAATTCCCAATAGCTGTGCCACACGTTTAATTAGCCAGTCAAAATTATAACCTTGTGCCTCAAGCTCATACTTGCGCTCTAAGTTTTCTTGAGCAGCTTTTAATACGGTTTCAACAAAATCCCCTTCACCCAATATTCGCTCATCACTTTTCATCCGGTCCCGGCGCAATGCTTTGACCGCTGACCACCCTCCGGCGCTGCGGATCAATCCTCCTCCTGTTAAATCAGACCTTCGGCCATCTGCAATGCCTTTCTCCACATATTTACGGTAACGCCGCCGGGCCGTCGAACACTTGCTGGCATAGAATTTTAAAATGTAATCCGCGTCTTGCCAGTCACGTTTTCTTTTGCCCATCAGCACGTTATGGCCGCAATACGGATATTTATCTAAACCCTTTAGATCCTTAACAAGCCTTGCCCGTAATGGATTTAAATGAATATAGCGAACCAACTCTAATAAATACAAATCTTCCTGGCATAAAATGGATTTATAACGATTCTGAAACAGGTGTCCGTGTCTGTGATGACGATGGTTAAAGCTAACAGCATATCCGGTTAAAAGACGCCGCATCACTGTCGCAATCGGGGTGAGACCTGTTCGCAGTAACAAATGCAGGTGGTTTGGAATTAAGGCCCAGGCGAAACAGGGAGTGCCGGTTTCTGTTAAAACAACGCCTAACCGTTCCAGAAAATTATTCCTGTCCGGATCATCATAAAAAATCTTACGCCGTTCGATTCGATTCCCCTTACAATAATATGATGCAGGGCGCCGGGAGCATCTATGCGGGCTTTGCGTGGCATATTATCTGAATATCATACATGAAATCGTTTGTAAACCAATAATCAAATGGGCGTCCCCAATTCCCCCTTTGTTCACCTTTCAAAAACGGCACAGCTTTGCCCAGTCCATCTCTAGCGCCTGGTTCTGCCATTTTTTAGATAAGTGCTTCTATCCCTTTTCTTTCAATTATGTCTAATAATTTTTTTGATGCTCCAGTAGGTTTTTTATTGCCTTGCTCCCATTTTTGTACGGTTGAAGGGCTAATATTAAAAATACTTGCTAAAGCTGCTTGGCTTAGGCTGAATTTATTTCGAATAAAAACAATTTTTTCAGGAGTATATTCCTGTACTTCTGGGATGCAAAGTTTTTCAATATTTTTCATGGTTATTGCATCTATCAACCCACTTTTATATAAATCTTTAACAGTACTCGTAACCGATTTGGCAATTGATTTTCTCATGATTTCACCTCAATAATGTCCCCATTGTTTATTGCTATTAGCACTTCCTTAGTTGAAAGATTAAGTAAAATTTGGGATAATTCTTTAAAGATATTCAACTCTTTTTTGGACAGGCTTGCTTTTTGGTTTTTGGCAAATCCATGAATAAAAATAGCTCTGTTTCCTTTTTTATAACAAATGATCGTTCTGCCACTACCACTCTTACCTTGCCCTTTAAACTTAATTCTTTTTTTGTAAATGTGACCACCAAGGCTCGCTTCAAAATTACCATCCTGCACTTCTGTCAAAGCTAAAGACAAATCATCTTTTGAGATTTTTTGTTTTGATGCCCATTTTGAGAAATGTTTTGTCATTAGCTTTTTCATTATTTGAATACAGTATAGCACGCAGTGATACATTGTCAACAAGAAAAACGATTAAACATCAATATGGATAGTTGAGATACGTCTAGGGCAGAACCATTGATTATCAGGCAAATTTGCTTTGCCTTGTTTAATTATCTTCAATTTTATTACTTTTTTTAACAAACAAGAATACCATATGTCAATGTCTGAAAACACCTCTAAAAATATGGAACTGCTTGAAAGGACTGGATTCCCGCCTTCGCGGGAATGACAAGTTGAGGAGTAACTGGTTCGGCGGGCTTATGCTACCTGTACTATCATTTCCTGATATGAAAATTCCCTAAGCCCTGCATTAGCCTTTGCATGCTCAATTGTCATGTTTACTAAATTACCATTTTGATCTAGATCAACATAAATATCTTCACTAATCTCTCTTGTTTCATACACATCATTATCTGTACTTAATCTTTTCACCAAGAATATTTTCCAGAACATCTGGCGTCATACCACGGGTTTTGGCTTTGCCGCTTATTTCAGACATTATTTTTTGAAGTGACTGTCGCTCCTCCTGTGGCTGAACTATGACAGTATAGGTTTTGTTTGAGATAATATCTATTTTATCCGCCCATATTTTTGGAAAGTCACTCCCCTTTACGTTGTCAAGAATAGTTGAAGGCATTTTTTATTTCTCCATTTTGGATTTTATCGATCAGGCACACAAAACACACTGCAATGTATTAAAATATCTATATTTTTATATATATGCCTGAATTGGGATGGACTGTCAATAAATATCAGGGGCTGATGGGGTTGGGGAAGATAGAGAAATAGCCTGCCTTATTGAGAAGTTACGAGAATAGCATCCAACTGACTGTAATTTCAGGTATTCTGAGTTTTAGTCCAAGCACTAATTATGGTCTTTTTTATTATATAGGAAATTATAAAATTATGCTTTCTTTATTCGATTTTAAAATAATTTAAATAGCGGGCAGACTTCGCCAGCATACTCCGCCAAAGCGAAGGCCGGATAGTAGCCTCTGGCTACGACGGCTGAAAGCGACATCATTATTCGATGTTCGATGTTGGACGTTCATTTTTTAATTTGTTCCTATCTGATTCCGTCTCAATAGCCCTTTGAAAATGCCTGACCGAAAATCTGTTTCTTATTACAAGTAATGAGGAATTGGTGTCGAGAAACGCATAAAATCATGGGCGCTGTACTCTCCTTTGCTATTATCCATAAACAACTTTTGGCAGAATAAATAAATCATATTCGTCTTCTACCTTAATGCACTCTTTGTGGCAAGTTTCCAGAACATCATCAATTGAAAGATTCTTCGGAATAGTTATTTCAAACGTAAAATCTTCATCCTCATAATTAGCAATCTGGCTTATCTTTATTCCTGAGTAAATATGATGAAGGACATCCACGAATTTCGTGGTAGCTTCTGCCAGTGTCTTTTCAACCTGCATGGTTTCCGGCATTTCCTATACCCCTCCTTTTTCGTCGACAATATTTATTACTTCTTCAATAATCCTGAGCAATTGCCCAAGGTTTTGATGGTCAATCTCTTTAGCATCGTAATCACTGGCTATCCTATAAGAATAAAGCCGTCTCAAGGGCAGGCGTTTGTCCTCCAAAAGCCCCGGACCGGTTCTCTGGTGATCCGGCGCAAACCAGAAAAGGAAAAGGGGGACGGAAAGGAAGGGAGGGTTGAAATTACGCGTTTCTATGCTTGCAGGGACAAGAATTGATCGACGATCAGTTTTTGGCCTCTACTGGCGGCCGCCCGACTGACAGCGGATTTGCTCAGACCGAGATACTTGCCAACCTCCGTTGCCGTCAGAGCCAGGTCCCTAATCGCCCAGTAGGCCAGAACACTACGGGCACGTACCCGATCGGGCTGTTTTCCGGCGACAACCACTTGGTCTTTTTCAATGCCAAAGATTTCTGAAACCCTTTCGGTAATCTTTGGCAGCGTCCATCCTTTTGCAGTTCCAGAAGGTAAGTGTTTTCCTGACACAAAATCGAGTCTTTCCAGAAACCGGTTTCGATCTGTATTGCCTTTAAAAATATTTCGTCGCTCAATACCCCTGCATATTATATGATGCAAGGCACCCGGCGCATCTATTCTGGCTTGACGTGGCATGTGGCTTCATTACCACAAACAAATGAAAAAAGAAACGCCTAAATTCAACCCCGTCCCCCTTTGTCGTCCTAGAACTTTGCGATCTCCGCAAAAGATCAAAAATAAAATGAGAAACGCATAAAATCATGGCGTCCCGCTGCACAGGTTAGGTTTTGTAATAATTTTTCTCTATTTCTGAAACACTTAATGTTTTCGCTTCGTTGGTGATTTTAATAAGTTTCTCTTTAATTTCATCATCAATAACTTTCGCGTCTTCCCCAGATAAGTTGTCTACATTTATTTGGGACCCATAATTTATATGACGATTGATCTGCCATATAGCCATTGAAATGTTATAGTAGGCTGCATCTAGTATTTCTAAGTATTCCTTTATTTTCGTTTTATCACTTAAGCAAGCCGATCTTAGTGCTCTTATCTTTTTGATTTGATCATAGGAGATATTGATAAGATTATATATGGAGTTATAAGAAATTCTTTCTGATCTTGATAAATAAACAGATATTTCGGGAAAGTGTTTGTCATATATATGAACAGGAACAGAAACTGGACTAACTTCGGAAAGGTATTCTATAGTAGATAGTTGGATGATTTCCTCAAGTGTTAATTGATTTCTTCTTAGCCATGACGAAGCATCTTGGATCTCTTCAAAAAGTGCTTTTTTAAGAACAGTTATTCTCTTTTTACTTTTAAACCATCCAGTGGTTTCGCCAAGCAGCCATCCTAATGCCACTGCACCTAATGTTACAAGGCTACTAATTATGTTGAGTCCAGTACTTTCTGCCATTTTTTGTAAAACCTCGTTCTGCGTGACCGGACGGGAAAACAACTGGGCCGACGCAAATGTCAAGTTGAATGATAACTGCAAAAAAGCCCAAAATGGCATCGTTTTCCCGGCCCGTGTCCACGCAGTGGTTATACTTACTTGCTATATTAAACCCCATTCTTTTTCAATTCGATGAAGCTGCTTAAAGAGCTCAACCTTTAGGTCTTCGTGAAGTGTAGAGTTGTCATCGACAACTTCAGAATAGTGATCAAACTTTTCAACCCAGTCAATGACCTTTTCATCAAAAAATGGTTTTAGTTGTATGAAATAGGTTTCCTCGGAAAAACAAAAACCGCTAAAAGATTTTGATCCAATGAATTGCCTGGCATTTGAGATTAAATCGCGACGTGCTTTAATTTTATCACGCTTCTTTTCAATACCCCAATGAATCCACGGCGCTATTAATGACCCGGCTGCACCGCTAAATAAACCTAGTAAAATAGTCAATAAGTATTCCATATAGAATCCAGCTTCAAAGTATCCATTGATTGACAGGCCAATTTGCCTTGATATGACGATACTGAGGGTGTTTTCGAGCAGATTTGCCTTGCTCTATTATCTTCAATTACTATTTTTAACAGGTAAAAATACCATATGTCAACGTCTGAAAACGCCTCTAAAAATATGGAATTGCTTGAAAGGAAAGGGCTTATATTCCCTGTGATTTATGAGCCTTCGACGATCTTGATTTCGTCTTCCGTCAATTCATATAATTCATAGACCAGCCGGTCAATTTGTCTGTCTGTGGTTTCAATCTGGCGCTGGAGGACGGTTTTTGCCTGAGGCACTTTGGCTTCTGCCAGTTGTTTGTGCAAATCGAGCATTTGTTCGACGAGTTCGACCATACGGTCGTGGCGAGCCTTGTCGGCGGGGTCGGAGAAGTCGATAGTGCGGATAGGGAGCGGTTCTATGTATTGTCGGTTGTAGGAATAATATCCACCACTAAACGGGCTACTTATCTGTTTTATTAACCAATCAAACAGGTTAGAATTTAATAAGCCCAGTAGATAAAAGTAAGTTAGTGACAAATACTCATCCTTAAGAATAATGCCGTAGCCACCACCACCACCGCCGCTACCGACAAAGTAATAATAATCACTCGTATTGAACGTAAATGATACCCTGTTCGCAATACTCGGAGTTAGTATTTTTTCTTGTTCCATTTCGCTAAGATTTTGAGAACGCCCTAAGGCATACCATTTGTCGTGTTTCCATTTCCCTTTTTCTCGTGCCTCAAGTATTTGACGATTTTCCTTCAAATATGACCATACATTGGGAAATAAATCTGCTAAATCTCGTGTAGACAGTAATCCTGCTTTGTCATTAACAACTTTGTAAGGAAACAAAATTGACTTGGTAATCTCGGTAATATGGTAACGCTTCAGGTTTACAGAGCCTTTGCAGAGTGGATGCAACAATGACGATTCGAGATTATATGTCTTTCCTGTGGCTGCCGATTTGTATTCTGTTTTTGAAATGTTCTCCATTATAAAAACAGAATCAGAACCAGTTATTAAACCCTGGAATATTTTTACAGCCACATCACCCAACTTTATCGGCATCTCCATTAAACGCTCAAACAGTTTTGCCCCCGGCCCCACAACAAAATTCCAGTTATCAGCGGTGACCTTGTCAGTTAAAACATTCCCTTCTTTTTGTGGTTCGTCTTGACGCCAACTGCGTAAATCATTAACTTTGACAAAGTTGAAATCTTTCCTCTCCTGCTTATTCAAAAACAAGAGGCAAGTATAAGTAGTGGCATTCGCAAAAACCTGTCGGTCGCCAAAATGTATTATTTCTTTTAAATGTTTTCCAGCAGCAAGCAACTTGCGTAAAGATTCTCCATATTGAGCATTAAAAAATTTGTGTGGCAGGATGAAGCCAAACCGTCCTCGACCGTTAAGCAGATTTAAACCTTTTTCTACAAAAACAACGTAAATGTCATAATTTCCTTTGCTGGCAGCTATATATCGCTTCTTATAAAATTCCACTTCCAGCGGAGCCCATTCTTTCATCGCTTGAATTCTGACATACGGCGGATTCCCGATCACCGCATCAAATCCCCCTGCCCTCATGATTTCGGAAAATTCCGTTTTCCAGTCAAAAACATTGATGCGGTACATCTCTTCTTCATCAAGAAAGCTCATCTGCTGTCCCTCGTAAAAATCGGGGCCGATAAGGGAATTGCCGCATTTGATATTGTTTTCCAGGTCAGGCAGGACACGTTCGTGGAACAGGGCAAGCTGCTTTTTAATAGTTTCGGAGTTTTCGTCTTCCAGCACCTTAAGAAGAAGTGAAAGTTTGGTTACCTCCACGGCCTGAGGGTCGATATCCACACCGTAGATATTATTGAGAAGAATGCGCTTTCGTTCATCGGTAGTAAGTCGCCAGTCACCACCGGCTCTTTGATAAAGGCGAGGCTTGCGCGCTTTGGCCCATTTCTCGGGGCCATCGGCTATATATTGATCCCTGTGCCAGTCAAGTAGATACTGATAAGCGCCGATTAAAAATGAACCGGAACCGCAGGCTGGGTCCAGAATTTTCAGTTTGCTCACCGCTCCACGGGGGCCTGGCTTTTTGCCGTCAACAAGCTCGCCGACTGTCTGTTTTACGATGTAATCAACTATATAGGTGGGAGTGTAATAGACGCCTCCTGCCTTCTTGATCTCCGGCTTATCTTCAACGACGGCCCGGTTGCCGGAGGTAAGACGGATTACTTTCCCGAGGAACCGTTCATAGACCTGCCCCAGAATATCTGCTTGAAAGACAGAAAATTCATACGGGCTGTCCGGGTAATAGAGATTTTTGAAAATATCCTTGAGGGTTTTGTCGTCAATTGTGAGATCAAGTGTAAGGTCATCAGGGGAAGAGGTGCGATCTTTTTCCTTTCTGAAGTGGAAAAGGCCGGAGTTATAACGATCATCGGCCTGCCGGAAAAGTTGGCACAATCGTTGATAGACTTGTGTGCCGTTTTTCAAAGACATAAGCCGCCCGTATAGTTCGACACCGCGGTCTTCGCAGATTCGCAGAAAAACGATACGGTCTATGGTATGTTGCACGGCAAAGTTCAGTTCGCGTATTGTAAGGCCGGAATTCCGCAGGGCAATGTTGCGCGCCAGTATTTCACGCCACCGATCAATTTCTTCGAGAAAGGCAATATCAACCTCGGCAGTTCCACGCTTTGCTTTGCTTGACTCGACATATCTGTCAAACGAACCTTTAAGCACGGCTTCGCGAGAGAAAATCAAAGCGATTTCGTCCCATTGGTCGATATAATCAGTATATGTCAGATAGTAAGTCCGTGCCCTGGAAGCCATGTCGGTTTTTACCGGTTTGATCCGGCAGTCATAAACGGCAAGCTCCTCAAAGTCTGTAAGAATGCTGAGCGGCAGCTTGGCTGACCAGGCGTAACGGCGAAGTTGGTAGGCCGGGCTGATATCTTTCTTGATATTGACGGCCGGTTTCTTTGCTTCGAGAAAGAATTTCCGTGTGCCGCCAATGCAAAAGCAGTAATCAGGGGCTTTTACGACGCTGCCTACTTTAATCGCATCCTCATGGATTACATCCTTGTAAGCCTCCGCATAGCCTTGTTTGTTGTAAATATCCCAACCAAGGGCATTAAAGAAGGGGTTGATAAATTCCTGTCGAACCTGGGCCTCGTTGTATTTGCCTGACCGATATGCATCAAGGTTGCGGTCAAAACGCTCAACGAGTTTATATATTTCTTCGGGAGCCGACATTTTTTATAACCTTTCAAACATTTCCTTTTCCCTTGATCGAATCCAATGTGTCATCCTCATTAATATGAAAAGCCTTCTGACCTAATTATAGGACCGGAGTCTTCGCCATAATCGACAAAGTGTACGGTACAGCCTCCGACTTTGCAGCCATACCGGAATGTATCACCATATCCATCAACCCCGGGAAAGGATGGAAGAAGGGCAGGATGGATATTGCTGTTGTTATAACGATAATGTTCCTTGAAGCCATTTTTTGAAAACAACATCCTGAATCTGATAATTACCACGCGAAAAGGGGGACGGGATATCATACCGGCATGATCATAACCGCTGATATTCCTTTTCTTTCGAAACTGATCGAATAAAACAATCAAGCCGGCATCAGCCTTCATAGTATGAGCAAGAGATTGAATAACTCTGTAATGATGAGCTTCTCGCACAGCACCCAAGCCAACTCCGGCTGTACGGGCAATCTGGCGGATATAGAAGGATTCATCAACGTGGCTGTACAGTAAGGCCAAAACCGCCCGTCGGGTCTTTCCGAAAAGAGTGGCAGACAAACTGTCGGTTTTAATTATTGTACTCATATTGGATACAATCGTGCCCCTTTTGGTTACAGCCTGCAAGCTGTTTTTAACAACCCGTTCACACTTTGCACTTACATGCGCGCGCCGCTCCACCTTAGCTTTGTTTTCAATACATCAAAGTAGTTATGATCAGGCATTTCTATCATATTTACCGGATAACGGCTTTTCTGGGCTATGATTGTATCCCCTTTATGTATCTCAAGACCTGTCTGTCCATCAAATGTCAGAATAATATCAGAAAATTCTTGTTCAATCTTTACTTTAATAACTACTGAATCAGGAACTATCAGGGGACGAACGGTAAGCGTAAACGGACAAATAGGTGTCATGATAATACCATGAACTTCAGGATGTATAATAGGGCCGCCGGCAGATAGTGAGTATGCGGTTGAACCTGTAGGGGTTGAAATAATCAGCCCGTCTGATCTGTATGTGGTCAAATAATTATCATCTATATATGTTTTTATGCATGCAATTTTAGAAAAAGCATCCTTGTTGATTACGATCTCATTAAACACTGTTTCGCAGGCCAGTTCCCTGCCCTCTCTTATCACCCTTACTTCAAGCCGCATCCTGGGTTTTGTGGTAAAATCATTATTCAAAACAAACTCAGCGGCTGTAAGCAGCCTGTCTTCTGTGATATCAGCGAGAAATCCAACTTCGCCGAACTTTACTCCGAGAATCGGAATATCCTGATCGCCTGCCCAGCGAACCGCCCTTAAAAAAGTTCCGTCCCCTCCAAGCACAAAAATGCAATAAAAATCCGACGGCGCAATCGATTTGTTTTTGCCTGTAAATTTACGATCAGGCGGCAGGCTTTCCTTTCTGACAACATCTATCCCTTTTGCTTGCAGCCAGCTTTGAAGTTCATCTGCTTTTTTATTCGCATTTGCATCTGCTTTTATGAATAGTCCTATTTTTTTCAAAATATCATAACTCCTTTTAAATGCAAAACTAAAGAATCCTGGCTCAAAGGACCAGATTTTTCAAGGTAAAATAAAAGCAAACTGTAAACCGACAACCGTGAACTGTGAACCGTCATTTCCTTATGCCTTAAATTATACATATAGTCAAATCGGTTTCAAATATCAAACTTCCTCTTAAATTCTTGACTACATAGCGATGGTGTGCTTTTTATTAGAATAAAAGAGGCATGAATGGCTTTTAATCACTCAATAAAAACAGGATTCAGCTTTGGACTGACATCAGGAATTATTACTACTCTTGGTTTGATTGTCGGGCTGTACTCAGGCACACATTCAAGCAAAGTCGTTATTGGCGGAATATTGACAATAGCAATTGCAGATTCTTTTTCCGACGCTCTTGGCATTCATATTTCCGAAGAAGCCGAAAACAAACACACAAATCGAGAGATATGGGAAGCTACTATATCAACCCTTGTGTTTAAATTCCTTTTTGCCATAACTTTCTTAGCGCCAATACTGTTATTCCCTCTGTCACATGCAATCATTATATGTCTTGTCTGGGGACTGGGCCTTCTTTGTGCTTTCAGTTTTTACATTGCGAAAGAGCAGCACGCAAGGGCCTGGAAAGTAATCGTTGAACACCTTCTTATTGCTGTTGCGGTTATAATTCTGACACATTATGTTGGGGTATGGATAGGATTAAAATTTGCTTAGACTGGATGAAAACATATTATAAAGATGAACGTTCAACATCGAACGTCCAACGTCGAATAAAAAAACCAATGCCGAACCTTGATGAACTCGTAAAAAGTCGAATTCATCAGGTGTCAGGTGTTAAGTGTTAGGTGTTAAGATTAAACATTTAACTGTCATATCAAGATCTTAACACTTAACACCTGTTACGAGTGCATCAATATTAACGAATATTTTAATAAAATAGATTGTATTAAACAAACAAAAAGGAGGTCAGGTAATGTCAGATAATAGAGTCATCAATTCATCAGACTTTGAAAAGGCTCTTGAGATAGGCCGTCCACCAAACGTTGTAAAGCTGTTTCCAAACTCAAAAGCATTGATAATCAGCGGAAAGTTCATTGACAGGGCTATGATTGCAAAAGGTAATGCCATGACCATGGCTGCTAATGGCAGAAACATATTCGTAATTCGCGGAGCTTTGCGGGCTGCTCAAAAGGCAAATGCGGCCATTATGATTGAAATAGCCAGGTCGGAAGGCGGCGCCAGCGCCTATTGCGCTGTTAATTACTGGAATATCGCCAGGCAGGTTGATGCCTTATGCAATGAAATGGGCATTACAATTCCGGTTGCAATACATGCAGATCATTACGGCATTAAAAAAGAAGAGGATATTGCCGGGGCAAAGACAGAGATTCCAACCCTGTTTGAGGCAGGCATGACATCAATCGCTATAGATGCGTCACATCTGCCCGATGACAAGAATCTGCTTGCCAACCTGGCTTTGAATCCTTTTGTGCCTGGTTGGGCTGGCCTTGAAACCGAAGTCGGTGAAATTAAAGGTAAATCTGGGCTTTCCACCGTAGACGAAGCTCTGTTTCTCATACAGGGTCTGAATGCTCATAATATCTTTCCCGACTGGATAGCATTAAACAACGGTACTACACATGGCATAGAGGAAAGCTCCCAGGGAATACAGATAGCTTTAACATCTGAAATCCATGAAGCCCTGGCAAAATACAAAGTTTCAGGCGCCCAGCACGGCACATCAGGAAACAGTTCCGACAGGTTGAGAGAAATTACCGCTAAAACCAGAACCACCAAAGCCAATGTTGCCACAGCGCTTCAGATGATCTCCTGGGGTCTTGAGGTCAACGACTACGGAAATGCCATACTTGATGATAATGGCGACTTTATCAAGGTAAAAGATGAAGGTGTAACAGAACCGATGTGGACGGAAATGACGGCTTATGCCAGATCAAAAGAAATAAAAGGCGGAAACTATAAAAAGCTCAATCTTCCATTTGAAAACAAGCTGTCAGGACAGCCAAAAGATATAAGGGAAAGAATGGCCGCAAGGGTTGAGAAATTTGTCTTCAACATCCTTGTAAATGTATTTAATGCACAGGATACTGCGCCGCTTGTTATAGAGGAAATTCTTAAAACAGGCACATATAATCCCGGGCCAAAAGCAGAAAGGCTTGAAGATCCAAATGAATGGACTCGTGAAAAAATAATCGAACGTGCAGCTATGATTTAATCGAGTTTAACTATGCAAAAAAAAATATTCTGTCATTTCTGCGGAAAACAGCTCATTGAAAAGAGAATTAATGGAAATATCCGCCTTTTTTGTGAGCAGTGCAAAAAGCCGATTTACGAAAATCCGGTACCTGCGTCATGTCTGATTGTTATTGATGACAGTGAAAGGGTGCTTCTTGTAAAACGGAACGCTGAACCAAAAAAAGGTTTGTGGTGTCTTCCGGGCGGATTCATGGAGCTTGGCGAAACACCTGAACAGGCTGCTCTGAGAGAGCTTAAAGAGGAAACAGGACTTTCAGGACAAATTGAAATGCTTCTTGGAGTCACTTCAGACAAAAGCTCTCAGTATGATACGGTTCTCATGGTCGGCTATCTGATTAAAAATTATTCAGGTATTCTCGAAGCTGGTGACGACGCATCCGATCCAACCTGTTTCCATTATGACGAACTGCCGGAAATCGCATTTGAAAGCCATAAAAATTTCATTAGAATATACTACGCTGCTTATGCCTGATGAATTCGTAAAAAACCGAATTCATCAGGTGTTAAAAAGATGAACGTCCAACATCGAACGTCGAATGAAAAACAAAAAAACGAAGGTCAGACCTGCCAGCAACGCTCTCGCTTACGCGGCGGGCTTGGGTCGGGAAGAGACAGAGATCGGAAGTCGGTGGTCAGAAATCGTAGGTTTTTGCTGGTTTCAAGTTTCAAGCTGAACCCCTGAACCTTGAACCTTTGTTTCTCATTTGGTGTTTGTTTTTTCGTTAGATTTTAGAATAATTTGAATAGCGGAGCGACATCATTATTCGATGTTGGACGTTCGATGTTCGACGTTCGTCTTTTTCAATCCCTTAATCCTTAAGTCTTCCGGAAAACAGGGTATCAAGATAAAATCTGGTTATACTATCCATCCCTTCAAAAGTATGGTTGCTTTTATCATTTTTTGCGGCGATCTCATTTCTAATGCCGGAGGCCATGGTTTTGCCGAGTTCAACACCAAACTGGTCAAATGGATTAATGTCCCAGATAAAGGCTTCAAAAACAGTTTTAGCTTCATAAAATGCTAAAAGACGTCCAATGCTTTCCGGCGTGAGATCATTTAAAACAATTGTTGAAGACGGCCTGTTACCGGAGAAATGTCTTGCATTGTCCTTGTCGTCTTTTCCAGCAGCCAGCGCCATTGGCTGAGCAATAAGATTTGCCCATAACTCCTGATGGTTTGTAACCCCTTTTGATCTGCCTTGAAACTGTTCATACTGTGGTTTGATTACCCCGATAAAGTCGATGGGAAACGGGCGGCCCTGATGAGCGAGTTGAAAAAAAGAATGCTGCGCATTTGTGCCGGGCTCTCCAAACACTATTACACCGGTGGGTTCATTTAGAATATCCCCTGCCCTTGTGACAGATTTTCCGTTACTTTCCATATATAACTGCTGGATATGAGGCGGCAGCTTATGCAAGGGCGCTGCATACGGTATAATGGCCTGTTCATTGTATCCAAGAAAATTATTGTTCCAGACTCCGATAATAGCTGCAACGAGCGGAAGGTTTTGATGAACAGGCGCAGATTTTGCGTGATTATCCATCTCTTCAGCGCCTTTCAGAAAACGTTCAAACCGGTCATATCCAAGATACAGGCTAAGCGGCACTCCGCCGACAGCAGAGGTTACGCTGTATCTTCCGCCTATGAAGTCAAACATATGGAATGAGCGTATAACAGGTGTTTTTTTATCATCACCAGGACTGCCCTTGCTCGTAACCGTTACAAAATGTTTTGCAGGATCAAGCCCTTTTCCCTCCATAAAGGCAGAAGCGAGCTTTGCATTTGCCATTGTCTCTGCAGTTGTATAATTTTTCGAAATAACGATCCACATTGTGATTTTAGGGTCAATATATGATATTATCCTGCCAAAATTATGAATATCTACATTTGACAGATACTCGATTTCAATATTTTTATCAGCATAAGCACGCAATGCACTGGAAATAAATTCTGTGCCAAGGTATGATCCGCCAATCCCTATAACTACAATTTGTTTAAACGGTTTTCCTGTGGATCCTGTTATCTCTCCATTATGAACTTTTGAAACAAACTCTTTAATCTCCTCCCTGACTCTTCTTATTTCGGGCATTACATCCTTATTATCAACAAGAATAGAATCATTTAAAAAATCCCTTGATGCTGTATGAAGCGCGGCTCTGTTTTCCGTTGTATTTACCTTTCCCCCGGCTGCCATTAAGTTAAAGTTTTCCTTTAACTCTCTTGCGTCAGCCAGCTCAAACAAAAGGTTTATGGTTTTTTCATCTACCCTCTGGCGGGAAAAATCATAGAAAATTTCAGCGCCTTGCAAAGAAAATTTTTCAAGCCTGTTTTTTTCTTTAACAAGATATTTCAAATGGTTTTCAGGAAGATCCATTTTGTCTGCCTGTTCCACCAGTTTTTTCCATTCAGGAAGTTCGCATAGTTTTTGCAGACTCATACACTCCTCATTATTTTAAAAACAGTTTACAGTTCACGGTTTGAGACCTTTGCAAAATTGAACATTTTTCAAGGTCTCGGTTTAAAGGTTAATCGCTTTGCGATTTTCTTCATCTTCTTGAACATGATATTGTTTCAGAAAGAATTGTCTGAATTTTATCCAATATTTTGCAATTATCCACACACTTGGGAAAGTTGTTTCTCAAGTTGCATTCTTTGCACGGACTTTTTGTCAGGTATCCGATTTCAAAATCGAATCTGAATTTATAATAACTTGTTTTTGTCGGAAATTTCATAATGTAAAACCTGGTTTTTTTATTTTTCACCTCAAGCATACAGAAAATACACTGCAAATTTAGATAGCCTGAACGAAAACCTCAATTTCTGCGATAAAAACTTCATCTTGTTGACTAATTATCTAAGGTAAGCCTGTGAATTCAAAACCCAATTTTGACTGAAATTTTTCTATCCTTTTAAAAATCTCTTTTAACATTGTTTGTTCAATACGGGAGAGCTTCTTTGGGTTGATATAATTATCAGGCTTTTCATTTTCTTCAATAACCGATGTAACCTGCCGCATGAATCTCATTTGCATCAGAAAGCAGTATGCCTGCTCAATCTCATTGTAATCCTGCCATGATAAAATCTTTCTTAAATAAAGCCGGTTCAGCCTTTCCTGGGTATTTGTTTCTTCAATCCTGTTTTTAAGGGCATATATCCTTGCAAAATCGACAATCGGCATCATTGCGTTTTTAATATCAAAAGAGTCCCGGTGCTCGCCTTTTGATTCCACCACAAAATTCCGGAAAAAGCCGATTGGAGGTTTAAAGTGCAATGTGTTTTCAGTAAGATGGCGAAAAAATCCCGACCATCCGCCAAGTGAATCAAAGAGAAATTCTCGCAACCGGTCTATTAGATCCTTATCTCCATAACCGCCGCGAAAGTCAAAAAAAATGCTTGATTGAAGCAAATCTTCGGGTTCCGCTGCATGGATCCATGTTGAAAAATATTCTTTCCAGACAGATAGCGGCTGGCACCACTTGGGATTTTTCGCCATTACGCCACCCTCACAAAATGCATATCCTGCCTGATCAAGCCATGTGCAGATTTTCTCTCCAAACTTTATAAAATAGCCTTGAACCCTTTGTAGTGATTCTTCTGATACATCTTCGAATATTATCGCATTATCCTGATCAGTTTTAAGTGTCTGTTCTTTTCTCCCCTCGCTGCCTAATATCATGAATACGAATCGAACCGGAGGCGCGCCCAATTCATTAATAGCAAACCTGATCAGTTTGTCTAATATAGCATCTGAAATCGTAGTAATCAGCATTGTAACATTCTTTGCTTTAGCGCCGCTGCTTATCAGGTTCTGTATTAATCCGGGCAACTGTTTATTATGTATATCAATAATATCTTCCATGCTGTCTGCTGAACTTATGTTGCGAATAAGCAGCAGGGGCGACTGCCCCTGTGCTATAAGCAGATCACGGTTAGTAACCACTCCGACAACCTTTTCATCGCTATCTGTTACAGCAAGGTGTTTAATATTTTTCTGCATCATTATTAGAAGAGCTTCAACTATAAGTGTCTGCGCTGAAATCGTAGTTAAGGGAGATGACATAATTTCAGAAACAGGCTTTCCAATATCATATCCTGTTGCAATAACTTTTTTTCTTAAATCAGTGTCGGTAACTATTCCCACAAATTCTCCATCCCGCCTTTTTATCAAAATAGCGCTGCATCTGTTCTGATTCATCAATACTGCAGCTTTACGGACAGGCAAATCAGTATTACAATAAGCCCGGGTTCTGGAAAATATACTTGAAACAGGCTGGTTAAAAAATTGCAAAGCCTCTTCTTTAGGCTTAATGCTTTTTGCAAAAATCTCAGCATAGGATCTGTCAAGCATCCGTTTGCCGAATGCATCGGTAAAAAATTCAGAGAATGATTCATGTCGTGCGCAAATATCTAAAAAAATCTTTTTGGGCAGAATATATAAATATAAATCTTCAGTTGTTTTAAGTGTGCGCACAGCAATTCCATTATTTAAAAGCATTGAAATCCCGCCATACATATCCTTTCCACTTAATTTGAGATAAAGCGTTTTCCGGTCATTCTCCTCATAATACCGCTCGGCAGCGCCTTTCTGAATTATATAAAGATATTCCACCGTTGACCGGCCCTGGAAAAACAGAACAGTATTTTTTGGATAATTGGCTGTATAAAGATGTGCTGCTATTTCTTTTAGTTCTTTTTCAGAAAGAAAGGAAAAAGGAATCATATCTGATAAAAACCGGGCAGCCTGGCCGACCATCGATTCACCTTCGACCTTTATCAGATCATGATCATTATTTTCTGCCATTGATTTATCCATTACCTCTCTGTCCCTTACTCCTTACCCAATATTGATGAATTCGACTTTTTACAAATTCATCAATATTTCAGACGGGCATAATAGGTTTTTTGAGAAGCGATCCGAGCCTCTTTTAAAGTGTAAATCCCATGTTTAGCTAAAAGCGGTATTAATTTGAGAAAAATCTCGCCTGTTGCAATAGCATCACCAAGGGCGGTATGCCTGCCGACTATGCTTATGCCAAGCCGTTTGGCTATGGCTTCTAAATTATGATTATCCTGGGTCGGATGAACAACCGCTGAAAGCAGCAAAGTATCCAGCACAGGATTAATAAATTTTATGCCTGTAGCTGCCTCATTAATCTGAAGCATACGCATATCAAAAGCAGCATTATGGGCAACGAAAATAGTGTCTTCAGCAAATCTGTAAAAAAGGGGGAGTACTTTGTCGATAGTTTGCTGGCCTTTCAACATTTCAGGCCGAATCCCGTGAATCTTTATCGATTCAAACGGCAGGCTGCGTTCAGGATCAACGAATTCTTCAAAATATTCATCACGCAGCAGGCGGCAATTTACAATCCGGACAGATCCGATGGAAATTATTTTATCCCCTCCCCTTGGATCCAGGCCTGTTGTCTCAGTATCAAAAACAGTAAACGTAAGTTCGTTTAAATATCGATCATCTAATTCCGGAACCTGGCCCGGCTGGCTGAACATGTCAAAATCATAAAACTCCGGGCGGCTTTCCGGTAAAATGGTGATTCTTCTTATATTTTCAGATTCGTATGTTTCAATAGCCGGGAGAATTAAACGTAAATACGATTTATCCCTTTCACCGTCGCATACGTTTGACCATATTTCCGCTTCATGGTACTGCAATACCGCCTTTAAACTTAATGGAAGCTCCTCATTTTTGAGAATCAGGATTTGGTTCTCCCATTTTCGCAATGTTTCAATCTTTATCGGGTTGCCCTGCCATATTAAATCAAAATTTACAAAGATCCCTTTTTTTTCAGTTTTACATGTAATTTTTCTGTTTTTTATTTCAGTGCTTAATTGATTCAGCACATATAACATGCCTAAGATTATTGAATAACTGTCAACCTTCACACTGTTATGATCGTCAGAATATTCTATATCAATAATAATATCTAATTTTTCTTCGGCCTTGTCCCTGATCGATTCAAGAAGGTTCTGGTCAAGTATCGGAACAAGAGGCCACTGAGTAATAAAATGGCTGGAATAATCAGAACTCATATTATTTAGAACGCTGCCAAGGGTTATGCATTCATGATGAATAATTTTCCTGAATTTGTGAAGCTGCGCGCTTTCCATGTCAGGATATTCGATTATGGCCTCAATGCTTGACCTGATACCGGCCAGTGAAGAACGGATACTTTTCGTAAGAGATTGCAGCATAAAATTCACAATTCTATCGGCTTCAGTCTGTTGTGTGATATCATTAAATATAATGATAAATCCTGTAAACTTCCTCAAATGGTTTAGAATGGGAACAGCTTCTGCCCGTAACAGTTTATTACCTTTGCCGACAACGACAAAATTTGAACTGATATCTGCTTGTTTACGCTTTAATTTTTCTGCTATCTCGTCCAGAGCATGCACAATCAGGTTTTTGTCAATAATACTGAATATTGAACGCCCCAAACCGATAAAGCTCTCTCCGGCTCCAGACCGGGCTTTATCCGATCCGGATTCTGAATCAGGAATGATGTTATCAGCGCCGGCAAGCATAAGTTTGACCTGTTTGCTGTAAAACAGGATCCGGCCTTCAGCATTGCAGATCAGCACCCCTTCCGGCAATTCGGACATAAAAGCCGCAAGGATATTTTTCTCCTCTTCGGCCTTTGCCTTTGCCAGATCCATCTTTTGCTCAACATTTTTCTGCAACTCCTCATAACGATCTGCCCCTTCATTTATTATTCGGGCAAGCCGCATGATATTATTACTGCCCTCAATGGTTATACGATGCGAAGGATTTACAGAAGTTATAAGTGTAGTCTCTTCAACAAGTTTGCTGGTCGGGATAATATACACATGAAAAATGCCGTCCAGTGCAAATCCTAAGCCCGCAAGTATGAGAAAAGCAGCGCTGAAGATATATAAGAAATTCTGTTTAATAATGCTGAGTAAAAGCAACTTTTCTTCCGGCGCTAACTGCTGCCAGAACAAAAGAGCAAGGCAGGAAATAATGATAATGGTAATTGATACAGCAATAGCTGCAAACCACCAGAATTTATTGTTTGGATTCATCAGGCGCCTTTAAGTAACTCTCTGACCTGTTTCATTATCACTGAATTAGAAAACGGTTTTGTTATATAAGCATCTGCTCCAAATGCCAAACCCTTGGCAACATCCACGTCTCGCACCATGGTGGTCACAAGGATAATCCTGGTGTCCTTCCACTCGGAATTTTCGCGGATTAGCTGGCAGATCTCAAAACCATCAAGACCGGGATGAATTATATCAAGCAAAATAAGGTCTGGTCGAAATTTTGAGATTTTGTCAACAGCCTCTTCTCCGCTTGACGCAGTAATGACATTATAACCTTTTTGTTCCATTAAAAAGCTAAGCGGAACAACTATGCTCTGTTCGTCATCTACGATAAGTATTGTCTGTGGCATATAATTAAATTATCCGAAAATACCTGTTTTAAAGGCTAAAACCCACAAAATTGAAAAGGTAACAATGGCTATCAATATTATATCTTCTTTTTTCACAGGTTTGATCTCCCTAACTTATAGGTTATTTTTTAAACTACTCAGGTGAATAGGCTGAAGGCTGAAGACTGTCTAAGGGTTCGCTCAAAAATAAGTTCCCAAATACGGCTTTTGCCGTTTGTGATCAGTATCCTTCAGCCTAACAGTCTTCGGCCTAACAGTCTTCGGCCTAACAGCCTTCAGGCTGACAACCTGAGCGGTTTTAAACCTCTTTTACAACAATCCTGGTTTCTTTATCCGCGCGCTTAAGCTGTTCTTCATTGGTAGTGGACATTTCAGCCTTAAAGCAAAGAGCCCACATCATAATAACTCCTAAAATCCACCAGAATATCTGCCAGGACCAGAGATGTGGAAAGCCGGCAAATGAAAATGCCTTATTGCCAAGGATGCATGCCGGTCCAATGGCAAAGAAATACCAGAAAGGCACGATAATTTTCATGGCTCTGCGCCACTTCCTGCCGGATTTACTCGGCGCATCAACACTGTCAAGCCAGGTTCGAACCTCATTTTGCCTCTTAACAGTCGTGTCATTATCTTTTATTCCAATGCCCCTGCACAGATATGCAACTGAAAGCCCGACGAATACTCCCCAGAATGCGCAATGCATGGATAAAGGATTCGGGATTATTTTATAGGTTACAAATACTGCAAACATGCCGGAAAGAACTCCAAGCGCCGCTCCGACAGCCGGAAACCTGAATCCCCAGAGCGTGCCAAGAAGCAGTATATACATAATAAATCCAAAGGCGGTTGCCAGGGCTCCTAAAATTACAAGCGCTGACGTCGAAGTCAGCCCGACTATTAAAGCAGCGGCGGTAAGAAGAGTGGCGCATATTCTGTTGACCCAAATCTGCTCGGAATCACTGCACTCCTGCTTTTTAATATAACGCCAGTAGATATCCCGTAAAAGAATAGATCCTCCTGTGCCGATATATGGAGCTGCAGTGGAATGAATGGCAGCTATGGCCCCGATAAAAACAACGCCAAGCATGAAAGGCGGCAGAAAACTTTGCATGAGCAGCGGCACAACCACCTTGTCGCTGGCAATATCAGCAAAAGCCCCAACACCTTTAATCTGGAGAATTTTTGCGCCTATGCCCTGGAAAGCTGTAAAGAAAAAAAGCGCAAACCCGACGAGAAAAGTAGACATAAATGCCTGCTGCCAGGCAAGCGGTTTCGGAGACTTCATTCCAAATGCCCACATGGTAAAAGCGGGTGATGACTGTATCCCCATCAAGGCAAACATATAAGTCAGGATCATCACGCTTGTCCATCCTCCTCCAAGACCAAAATTAATTACCTTTGGAACCTCCAGTGTCTCAGGCCCAAGTTCGGCAATAAGCTCTGAAAACTTGCTCCAGCCGCCGAAGTGGATAAGCACATATGTGCCAAGGATTACAATACCGGTCACAAGGAGCACAAACTGGATCACTCCGACCCATGTGCTTGCTTTAAGACCTCCTGTGCACACATAGAACCATACTATAAAACCCATAAAAATAGCGCCAAATGTTATCGGCACACCGGCGATAACGTTAAAAAGGGCGGCAGAGGCCATCAACTGGACTGCTGAATAAAATACAGCATATAAAACCGCTGTAACAACTACGAGAAAACGTATTGCTTCATTGTTATAATAATAAGAGAACATATCGCCCGGCGTGATAAAGCCGTATCTTTTGCCCATCAGCCAGGTTCTCTTGGCAAAAAATGCTCCGGTTATGGGGATAGTCAGAACATAAAATGAAGCAAAAGCATAGGCCAGACCATCCCGCCAGATTAAACCAGGATGACCGATAAATGTCCATCCGCTGAAAGAAGCCGCTGTAGCGGCAAGTAAAAAAGCGACAAACGGAATTGATCTGCCGGCAATAGCATAACCTGCAGATGTTTTTTCAGTATAATACCCCCTGAAACCCCAGTAAAAACAATAAGTAATATAAATACCCAGCATTATATAAACCCATGTAATCCCGCTCATTTATTCCTCCAAAATATTTATCAAACAGTTAAAGCAAAAAAGTCGGTTTTTCACCACAGAGCCCACGGAGATCACAGAAAATATCATGCAATCACAGATAGTTTTATCTCTGTGTTCTCTGTGCGCTCTGTGGTAAATTATACTTTTTACAACGCCAGCAAACTTAAAGTTGCGAAGAAACGCTGTTTAATGTTATATAATTTTTATGAAAAATAATAACATACAAGAAAAAAATTTAAAAGTAGAAGTTGATTTTTTAAAAAACATTCCCCCATTTAACGATCTTTCCGGTCAGGATATTAACAGGCTGTTACAAAATTTAAGGGTTAAATTATATCCCAAGGGAACTCTGATATTTAGCCAGGACAGGACAGATATCGATGATCTTCACCTGATTGTAAGCGGCGGAGTGAAGCTGTATCTTAAAGATGAAGAGAATATAATAATACTTAAGGAATACAGGAGCGCCGGTGATTATTTTGGCGCCCTTGGCATTATAATGGAAACAAAGGCCAACTTAAATGTGGAGGCTGTTGAAAATACTAATTGCATTCTTATTCCAAAATCATACTTTCAGGAACTAATCAATACACATACATGGTTTGCTGCATTTTACCTGAAGAGTTTTTGCGAAAAATATATTCATGCCGCCTATAGCGAGCTGCGCAAAAAAAAGGATGTTCCAAAAGCAGAAAGCTCCCTTTGTCTTTTCAGCCAGGATGTTGCCGGGATTATAAAAGGAAAGCTCCATACATGTTTGCCGGATGATACAGTCAGGTCAGTATCACAAAAAATGTCCAAACATCGGATAGGTTCTCTACTAATAAAGGACAGTGACGGAAATGTGCGGGGAATAATTACAGATAAAGACCTCAGGACAAAGCTGCTTGCAAAAGGGCTCAACTCTGATGAACCTGTCAAATCGATCATGGAGTTTCCGGTAAAAACCATTTCTTCTCAATCTGTCTGCTTTGACGCCCTTATTTATATGCTGAAAAACCGCATTCATCACCTTGCAGTTGAACGGCAGGGAGATATTATAGGTGTTGTTACGGCCCATGATATACTCCTTCTTCAAGGAAACTCACCTATTGTGTTGTTCAGAGAAATTACAGATCAAAGAAAAATCAACAATCTATATGCCCTTCCAAAGAAAATTCAGGGTGTTGTAAGAACCTTTATCCGGGATGGCGCTAAGGCAAACAATATTACCCGTATGATTACCGTGCTCAATGACCAGATTTTAGACCGCATTCTGACCTTGCTGATAGAAGAGATGGGATCTCCGCCTGTGCCATTCTGCTGGATGGTAATGGGAAGTGAAGGGAGGAAAGAGCAAACATTTTCAACCGATCAGGATAATGCAATTATATTTGAAGATCCTGACAGCGAAAATCAGGAAGATAAAGCCCGTGAATATTTCCTGAAATTTGCAAAAAAGGCTGTGGGCCACCTTGCTGCATGCGGTTATACCCTGTGCAAAGGAGATATAATGGCTTCAAACCCCAAGTGGAACCTGCCTTTTTCCGGTTGGAAAAGCCTTTTTGACCACTGGGTATTTTCTCCTGATCCAAAGCAGGTTTTGCACTCCACCATATTTTTTGACTTTAGGCCCGCATTTGGCAAGATAGAGTTAGCTCACAAATTGCGAAAGCATTTGACCAAAAAAGGACTACATGAAAAGATCTTTATCCACCATCTGGCACGAGACTGTATGACGGCAAAGCCGCCAATTTCCATGTTTAAAAAGTTAATTACGGAAAAAACCGGTAAACATAAGGGACATATTGATCTTAAGACAAAAGGCATGGTTCCTTTTGTGGATTTAGCCAGACTTGTCTCCCTTGATCATGGAATAGCGGCGACCAATACTCTTGAAAGAATAGAATCTCTAAAGGAACAAAATATTATATCCGACGACTTTGCTGCAAGGATAAGGGAATCTTACGAATTCCAAATGAGGTTGCGTCTTGTGAATCAACTCAATATGATAAAACATGGCCAGGAGCCGGATAATTACATTAATCCTTCTGAGCTTACAGATATTGAGAGACATACTCTCAAAAAAGCTTTTCTGCTCATTGGCGAGATACAGTCTTATATTGAAAATAGCTATCACCTGAATCTTGGTTAAATATATGGGAAATAAAATAGAAGAAAGAATTATAATTTTCTCTGAACAAGGAAAAACAAAGAAAGAGATATACAGGATCCTGTCAAAGGAGATGGATGAAGAAAAGTTCGAGAGATTTCTGCGTAATCATGTTGATCTTTCCAAAAAGGAATCATACTACGCATTGAACCTTTTGCTTGTGGCAATTCTTACGGCAGTGACCTTTTACAAGGCCGGAATAATAATCGCATCTATTGAAGACGCAGGTATTGATAATTTGATTGTCGCTATATGGAGCTTTGTAGTGCCGGGAGTAAATATATACCTTATATGGCTTATATACAGGTTTAATCGGCTGGGTTACATATTTTTATTTATCTTATACGCCATTTCCCTTCTTCGACCTGAAAACCGTTCACTGATCGGTCTTATCCAGGCGGTTCCCCTTATGGCATTATCCGGATTTCTCTACCTTAAGCTTTTTCCAAAGAGCGGAAAGGAATGGTAAATATGGGAACGAGAAGCAATGTAAAATATCACAAAAAAAGGAAGGAGCGACAGGCTCCTTCCTTAATTTTAGTTACTTTAGCTCACTTGTAACTTTCTTTAATGTGTCGCCTCTCCAGCGCCTCTTGGATACCGGATACTTTCCACCATATCCTGGACTTTCTGAGGCGGTTCAGGAGTAAACTTCGAAACAATTAATGTGAGCGCAAAATTTATCAGCATGCCTATTGTTCCGATTCCCTCTGCGCTTATTCCAAAAAACCATGGTTTCACGCCAAAGAATTTTATCTGAATAATATAAATCATTGTAAATATAATTCCGCAAACCATTCCGGTAATAGCCCCTTCTTTTGTAGTCTTCTTGTTGAAGATACCCAGAATAATAATGGGGAAAAAACTGGAAGCGGCTAACCCAAAGGCAAACGCTACAACCTGCGCAACAAATCCAGGCGGATGAATGCCGAAATATCCTGCAATACAAACAGCAACACCTATCATTACGCGTCCTAAAAACAGACGCTGTTTTTCAGTAGCTTGCGGATTTATCATTCTAAAGTACAAATCATGAGAAATAGAGGATGATATTACGAGAAGCAGACCCGATGCTGTTGACAATGCAGCGGCCAGACCTCCGGCAGCAACCAGGGCAATAACCCATGCAGGAAGATTGGCAATCTCCGGGTTCGCCAGGACGATGATATCTCTGTCAACATAAAGCTCATTAGCGTTTGATGTCAAGTTGTTGGAAACAAGCCTTTCTCCGTTATCCCCCGTAATTTTTGTAAACTTAGGTTTGCCTGCAAACGGCTTGCCTGCTGAGTAGTGTATAATGCCGTCATCGTTTTTATCCACCCATGCGACAAGCCCCGTATTTTCCCAGTTTTTAAGCCATGTCGGAGCTGTTTTGTATTCCTTGTGGTTTAAGGTGTCGATCATATTATAACGGGCAAAACTCGCCACTGATGGAGCAGTCGTGTATAATATGGCTATAAACATAAGCGCAAAGCCCGCGCTCAGTCTTGCGGCCTTGACAGATGGAACCGTATAAAACCGGACAATAACATGTGGAAGACCGGCAGTTCCTACCATCAGAGCAAGTGTAATGCAAAAAACATCGATCATCGACTTGTTGCCCTGGCCAAATGCAGACGTAAATGCCGCGAAGCCGAGATCCGTATTAAGCTTGTCAAGAACATCAAGAAGATACACGCCCGCATTTGTTCCATGAGCTATGGTGCTGCCAAATCCAAGTTGAGGTATGAAGTGTCCTGTTATCTTAAATGAAATCGCAATAGCAGGAATCAAATAGGCAACAATCAGTATGGAATATTGAGCGACCTGCGTCCAGGTAATACCTTTCATGCCCCCAAGACCGGCATACAAAAATACTATTGCCATACCGATTATAACCCCCGTGTTCACGTCAACCTCTAAAAAACGGCTGAATACTATTCCCACACCGCGCATCTGGCCTGCGACATAAGTAAAGGAAACAAAGATAGCGCAGATAAGCGCAACAGCCCTTGCCGTGTTGGAATAGTAACGGTCACCAACAAAGTCAGGAACCGTATATTTCCCAAATTTTCTAAGGTAAGGGGCAAGAAGAAGGGCAAGAAGAACATATCCTCCTGTCCAACCCATAAGATAAATGCAGCCGGTATATCCCATAAATGAAATAAGACCTGCCATAGATATGAAGGATGCAGCGCTCATCCAGTCTGCGGCTGTAGCCATCCCGTTTGCCAAGGGCGGCACGCTTCCGCCGGCAACATAAAAACCCTTAGTATCTTTAACCCTTGATGTCCATGCTATGCCTATATAGATACTAAAAGTAATTCCAACCATTATATAAGTCCATGTAAGAATTGACAATTTTAACTCCCCCCTTTCAAGTTAGGTTGTTTAGGCTGTAGGTCGTTAGGCTGTTAGGGAAAAGACCCTTCAGCCTAAAAGCCTTCAGTCTATTTACCTAAATACTTACTATTATTCATGAACATCAAATTTTTTGTCGAGCTTTGCCATGTAAATGCAGTAGACAAAAATCAGTACTACGAAGACGTAAATAGAGCCCTGTTGCGCAAACCAGAAGCCAAGCGGAAAACCGCCTATCTTTATCTGGTTTAGCTGGTTGACAAGCAAAATCCCAAAAACGTATGAAACCAGCGCCCAAATGCTGAGCAGGAACACCATCACTGAAAGGTTCTTTTTCCAGTATTTTGCCATTTTTCCTTTATCCATGCCTTCCCCCCCCCTTAAAATTTTATTTTCCACAATACACTGAATGGGATTTAGTTGTTAACATGGCTTATAATTGATATTTTATGTTTAGTCAACAAAAAATATTCATTTTTTAAAGATTATTATATTTTTTATGATGATATATTGTAAAATGCAGATCAGCGTAATAGAATATAAAGAAGAACCCCGCCGTGGCGGGGTTTCGAAAAGAGCGCTGAAGCTTTAGCGCTAATTGGAAAAAAGGAGGGTTCTCAAAAGTTTCAAAATCAAAACTTTTCTTCCGTTAGCCTGAAACCATTTTCTGAATCTCATCAACAATTGCAGGGTTGGCCAGCGTAGACACATCACCTACGTCCTTTTTATTTGAGACAGCGCCAAGGACCCTGCGCATGATCTTGCCTGAACGTGTTTTCGGCATATCAGATACAAGCCAGACCTTTCTCGGTCTCGCGATCTTGCCGATTGTGTCACAAATAGCGGCTGAAATTTTTGCAGCCAGTTCAACGGTTGGCTCATATCCCGGTTTTAAAGAAATATACAGATCAGGAACAACTCCCTTTATATCATCGGAAACCGGAACAACGGCTGCCTCTGCTACCTCCATAACCGTAAGAGCTGAGGACTCAATTTCTTTTGTTCCAAGCCTGTGGCCTGAAACATTTATTACATCGTCAATCCTGCCTAATATCCTGAAGTATCCATCCTCGGCTTCCATGGCGGCGTCGCCTGTGAGGTACGGCCAATCACGCCAATCCTTGCTGTTTTTGTCTTTACAGTACCTCGCATAATAGGTATCGACATATCGCTGCCTATTGCCCCATATTGTCTGAAACGAACCGGGCCACGGGTTTTTTATGCATATATTGCCTGCCCTGCCCTCCCCTGCCTTGATTTCATTCCCTTCCTCATCATAAATTATGGGATGTATACCGGGAACACCGGGGCCGGCGCTGCCCGGCTTCATCGGTTTAACGGCGGGTACCGTACTGCACAGAAAACCACCGGTCTCTGTCTGCCACCAGGTGTCAACGATAACCGCTTCACCTTTTCCAACTACTTTTTGATACCACCGCCAGACCTCCGGCTCTATCGGCTCTCCAACCGTGGTCATATGCTTGAAGTGATAGTTGTATTTTGCCGGCTCATCAGGGCCGACCTTTCTTAATGCCCGCACCACCGTAGGCGCTGTATGAAATATATTGACATCCAGTTCTTCCGCTATTCTCCAGGCTCTGCCAGAATCCGGATAGGTCGGAATGCCTTCATAAATAACGGTTGAAGCACACAGAGACAATGGACCGTAAACAATATATGAATGACCGGTAATCCATCCGATATCAGCCATGCACCAGTAAACATCTTCAGGATGAATGTCCTGAATATACTTTGATGTGCCTGCCACATAAGAAAGATAGCCGCCTGTGCTGTGCTGGCACCCTTTTGGTTTTCCTGTTGTGCCGCTTGTATACATGAGAAACAGAGGAGCTTCAGCCGGCATTGATACAGGCTCAACCCTTTTTCTTCGATAATCCTTAAGCAAATCATTCATAAAATAATCACGGCCATCAATCATCGGTGTCGGTGTGGAATTTTTGCCGGGATAACGCTGCCATACTAGAACCTTATCAACCTTCTGGCCTGCCTTTTTAGCCAGATCAACGGCAATATCAGCATTTTGCTTGTGATCAATGAGTTTGCCGTTTCTATAATACCCGTCAATGGTGATTAACACCCTGCTTTTTGCATCTTCAATCCTGTCAGCACATGCTTTGCCGCTGAACCCTCCAAACACTTCACAATGAATAACGCCAAGCCTGGCGCAGGCCAGCATCGTTATAGGAAGTTCAGACGTCATCGGTAGATGAAGCGTCACCGTGTCCCCGGCCTTTAAACCGGCGAAATCTTGAAGAAGCGCCGCAACCTCGTTAACCTGCACATAAAGTTCCTGGTATGTAATATGCTGAACCCGCTCATTTTCAGGCTCCGGAACAAAATGTATTGCGGTTTTGTTTTTATTCTTCTCAAGGTGCCTGTCAACACAGTTGTAACAGGCATTTATTCTTCCTCCAACAAACCACTTCCAGCAAGGCGCATCGCTTGTGTCAAGGATTGTGTCCCAGCTCTTATACCAGTGTAAAAGATCAGCGTATTCCGTGAAACATTCAGGAAAATTATTTAGACCAAACCGATCAAACACGCTTTTGTCGGTAAGGTTGGCCTGGGCAATAAATTCTTCAGAAGGATAAACATATCCCTCTTCCTTCCAGTGTACTGCGATTTGTGCTTCGGATGTTTCTACAACTTCTTTGTCAGACATATACCCCCCCCAAAAAAAAATCAAAATGTTAATTATTAATCGAGTTTCGTACTCTGTTGTTCCTCAAAAGCGTTGGACGGTAAGGGCTAAAAATAAATTTTTGTAACATTTTAGCTTTTTGAAAAATATTCGCTACGGCCTTCAAGCCATAATTAATTTTAAAATAGCTAAAGTATTACGTTATTTTTAACCAGACATCGTCTTGACATTAATAGCAATTAAGGATGCGAAACTTGAGAATTAAGAAACCCTTGAAAAACAGTATTCAAGGGTTATAATTTCTGATAATTATGTGTAATTATTTACTTTCTTATTCCCCTGCAAAGTATTTCAAACGGTATTTCAAGAGTCAGTTTAAGATTATTTTTACCTTTATCCATTATCCTTTTACTTTCCCCCCATAAAACAATACCTGAGAATAAGGACCATAGTACATTTGCAAGAACTAAAGGCTTTTCGTCGATAAAAACGCCTTTATTGATCCCGTCTTCAAATATTGAAGCCATTGCCCCAAGGGAACTGTTGAGCAGTTCTGTAATGTCTTTAATAAGCTCAGGTGATAAATTGTTAAGGGTTTCACTCGATTGAAGACGGAACATATTAATCAGTATTAAAGGATCAAATTCATAGACATCATACATGGCCTCCTTTAATGTATCCAGCCTCTGTTCCGGCTCTAATCCCTTTTCGCTGCTTACATGTTTTAACCGGATATTCAGATATTGAAGTATCCTTAAAGAAAGAGAGGCGCATAGCTCATCTTTATTCTTGAAATAAAGATAAAGAGTACCAGGGCTCAATTCTGCTTCACTGGCAATATCTTCCATTGTTGCTTTGTTAAAACCCTTGAAAGAAAAGACCCTTTTTGCGGCAATCATTATCTGTTGGCGCCTTCTTCCCTTTTCCCGTTCTTTTCTTTCCTGTATTCCCATAATTTCCTGAATCCAATTTATTCGTTAAAAAGGTTTATAATTGTTATTTGCTATTTAGTCAAGAAAATATTCGTTTTTCTGCATAATTGATATTTTTTTTACAGAGAATGATGGGGGTATTAGATATTAAAAATTTTATTCAGCGAATGCCTTTGGCAGATACTATTTAAAGCTTGCAGGCTATCTTGAAGCTCCTCTGGATTGTTAAAAGATAACTTTAAAATATATGTGGCGCCTTCAAAATTATTGGGTGGAACCAGTTTAATGTTATTCCCAAGCTTCAGCTCTTTAATGTTTTGTCTAAACTTTTTATCAGCAGCTGTTATTTCAGGATAGCGGCGCTGTTTTAAATAAAATCTTATTTTTTGGCTCTTTTGTGATCTATCAAGATTATTGTTATTCAGAATCTCTAACAAATCGCTTCCCTGCAGCACTTCCATGATTGAGCTATCATCACGAATAGATATTTCTTTAATCAAAGTTATTATTTCCCTCTGTTTATTCAAACTTAATTTAAGATCATCAAAAAGGTTTGCAAAGAAAATACCAACATCGCTATTAAACATGCCAAGCTCTATTGCCACACTTAATGAAACAGTTTCAGAAAGTATGCGGTTTTGAATGGCACGCGGGAGATTGCAAATAGATTCAATTTTCTTTATAAATGAGGGATTTTCCGGCAAGCCTAATACTGATGCCGCTTTTGACAGACTTTTATAATCACTGTAAAAACGGGAAAGCATATTAATGGATCTGGATTTTTCGACAAGGTTAAGAGGCCTTTGAAGCGCATTATCCGTTATTGCGAGCTTTACACATTCGAGACTGCTTAGATCTGAATCAACTATTACCGCTTCTGTCCTGAGCCGGCCAAGAGACTTGCAGGCATTTATTCGCCTGAAACCGCATACAATAGTATACGTTGATTCCCCCATTTTTAATATTGGCGGATTTATCAATCCAATATTTTTTATTGAATTAATAAGATCTTCAACGTCTGACCTTGTTGTTATCCGGTAGGTTTTATCTTCTAAATCAATGGAGGATAACTTTACGCTCTTCAGGATTGTTGATTGTTGTTCCAATCTCTGCCCTCTGCCTTCCGACTTCTGATTTCAGGACAGGTCGCTGCCGGTAAGCTGTGTTAATGCTTCAATATATTTTTTGCGTGTATTATTGATAACATACTCAGGAAGAGACGGTGGCGGCGGTTTTCTGTCCCAGTTTATAGAAATCAGATAATCTCTAAGATACTGTTTGTCAAAACTCTTTTGCGATCCGCCTGGCATGTAAGTATCTTTTGGCCAGAATCTGGATGAATCAGGTGTCAGCACCTCATCGATAAGAATAAGGTCATTTTCAAAAAAACCGAATTCAAATTTTGTGTCGGCAATAATTATTCCTTTTTTCTCAGCTAATTCAAAACCTTTTTTATATATTGCAATACTAAACTCTTTTACCTTATTTGCAGCGGCTTTTCCGATCCTTTTTTCAGCTTCTTCAAAATCTATGTTTATATCATGAAGTCCTGTCTCTTCTTTTGTTGATGGAGTAAAAATCGGCTCGGGCAGTTTGTCGGATTCCTTCAGGCCTTCAGCAAGTTTTATACCGCAGACAACCCCTGATTCCTGGTAAGACTTCCAGCCTGAACCTGATATATATCCCCTTACGACGCATTCAACAGGAAGCGGCTTTGACTTTTTAACAAGCATACTTCTTCCGCGCAGAATTTGAGAATAAGGTTTACAAACAGACGGATAGTCATCCACGTTGGAGGTAATTACATGATTCTTTATAAGCGGCTGCATTACTTTGAACCAGAAAAGTGAAATCTGGGTCAATATTTTACCTTTATCAGGGACAGGATCCGGCATTATAACATCAAAAGCTGATATTCGATCTGTTGCGACAATCAAAAGATCCTCGCCAAGATCGTATAGATCTCTAACCTTACCGCATTTTATCAGGTTTAATTCCGGAAAATCTGTTTTAATCACCGGCTGTTCCATATATTAAATTTCCAATTTGAGGTTTATATTCAGTGGTCAGATGTAGAATTTTTGCTGTTCATAAATGCTTTAATATATATTTATCTTTTTATTGTGCATAATGTCAATATTTGTTATAAAGTAATAATTTTGTTATAAAATAAATTCATCGAGTGTTAAAGAAAGATTTAACCAGGGGGGTTTAATTAAAGGAGACTAATATGGACAAAAAAGTGACGGTAATCGGCGCCGGTAATGTTGGCGCTACCACAGCCCAGCGGCTTGCTGAAAAAGAGTTGTGCGATGTAGCACTGATTGACATTGTTGAGGGATTTCCCCAGGGAAAGGCCTTAGATCTTACTGAGGCGGCGCCTGTTGAAAAACATGATGCCCATCTTACAGGTTCAAACGGATATGAGGCTTCCGCCGGATCTGATATTATAATCATTACTGCTGGAATACCACGAAAACCCGGCATGAGTCGAGACGATCTTATCAGCACAAATGCAGGAATAGTAAAAAGTGTTACACAGCAGGTATCAAAGCTGTCTCCGAAATCCATTCTTATTATTGTAAGCAACCCCCTTGATGCTATGTGTCATGTTGCTTATGAAGCAAGTGGTTTTCCCAAAAACAGGGTATTGGGGATGGCCGGAGTTCTGGACTCAGCCCGGTTCAGGGCATTTATTGCAATGGAGTTGAATGTTTCCGTCGAAAATACACATGCTTTTGTCCTTGGCGGACATGGCGACACTATGGTTCCGCTTCCAAGATATTCCACCGTAGCCGGCATACCTATTATTGAATTGCTTTCAAAAGAAAGGATTGACGCTCTGATTGACAGAACAAGAAAGGGCGGTGCTGAAATAGTGGGACTCCTTAAAACCGGAAGCGCATTTTATGCTCCGGCATCAGCCGCAGTGGAAATGGCTGAAGCAATATTAAAGGACAAAAAGAAAATTTTACCCTGTGCCGCCTATCTTGAAGGAGAATATGGCATAAACGATCTGTTTATCGGTGTTCCGGTAAAGCTTGGCAAAAACGGTATAGAAGAAATTGTCCAGATCAGTTTAACCGATGATGAAAAAACAGCCCTTCAGAAATCAGCAGACGCTGTCGCAGAACTTAAAGCTTTACTTAAGAAAATAACATAACCGGCCTTTTTTACCAAGCACAGAGAGATCACATTCTCACGCAAAGTCGCCAAGCTCGCAAAAAAAGAAAATGCCTTGGTGTGGTTGAATGTTCGCTATTGGGTATTCGTTCTTTCATTCGACGTTGGACGTTCGATGTTCATCTTTTTTTTTGCGACTTTGCGTGAGACAATGGAAAAATTATTTAAGAGCCGATTTTACAGATCTTGCGACAGCATGACTTATTCCAGGCAGAGCGCTCAGTTCTTCAATTGTTGCGGCCCGGATTTTTTTTATGCTTTTGAAATGCTTAAGCAGAATTGCTTTTCTTTTTTTTCCTACTGAGGGGATGGCATCAAGAGCGGAATAAAGAGAGGCTTTGCCTCGACGCTTACGATGAAAAGTTATTGCAAAACGGTGTGCTTCATCCCTGATTCGTTGCAGAAAAAGAAGAAGGTCCCCCTCCCTGCCAAAGTTAATCGGGTTAACCCTGCCGGGTTTATAGATTTTATCCTCCTTTTCCCCGCTTTTTTCATCCTTTTTTGCTATTCCAATAACTTCAAAATAACTATCAAGCTTTAGATCCTTAATTACAGATACGGCAATATTCATTTGACCCTTACCGCCGTCAACCATCAGCATATCAGGATATGGATTTGATTTAGCGCCTTTGCCGTAACGCCTTTTTAAAACTTCAGCCATGTATGCATAATCATCCTGTTTTGGAACGGTTTTAATCCTGTACTTCCTGTATGATGATCTTTTTGGTTTCCCTTTCTCAAATACGACCATGCCGGCTACAGGCTCAGTCCCTGAAATATTGGAGTTGTCAAAACACTCAATCCGCAGTGGAACCCTCTCCATCTTCAGCCTCTTACACAGCCTGCTAAGCAGATCCATGTCGGAGACATCTGAAGCTGTTTGATCTTTCAACCTGTCTTCCGCATTTTTAATGGCCATATTCAATAGACGTGCTTTTTCGCCTCGTTTCGGATGCAAAATATTCACCTTTTCCCCTTTTAAGATATATAGCCAGTCTTCAAGCAAGGGTGCATCGATAAGATGTATCGGGACAAGGATCTCATTTGGAATAAATGGGGTCTTTTCATAATACTGCGTTATAAAGGCTCCGATCATTTCCGCATTATCCGACATTGTCTCTGAAAAACTGTAATGTCTAATCCCTAAAAGGCGGCCCTTGCGGATAAACATAAGGGTAATCAGGTAATGTTCAGGAGATCCGGCAACGGCAAGCACATCTCTGTCTTTGAAATCGGTGGTAACAACCACCTGCTTTTCAAGGGTTTTTTCAATCGCAAACAGCTTGTCTCTCAAGACAGCGGCCTGTTCAAAGGACTGGGCTTTTGCGGCTGATATCATTTCGTTTTTTATTTTGCAAATAAGGTCAGAGGTTCTGCCATTTAAAAACATGGCAACCTCTTTTACTATTTCGTGGTAAGCGCTTTTATCAACATCAAAACAGCATGGCGCAAAACACGCTTTTATTTGAAAGTTAAGACAGGGGCGTGATCTTTTTTTAAACTCTTTTGTTTTACATTTGCGAAGCTTGAATGTTTTATTGATTATTTTAAGCGTCTCACGCACAGCATTGGAAGATGCAAATGGGCCAAAATAAATAGAGCCGTTTTTTTTTATATCCCGGACAATTGTCAGGTTTGGATACGGACTGTTTATATCCAGGCGCAAAGATGGATATCTTTTGTCATCTTTTAAGATCACGTTATATCTTGGCTTATGACGCTTAATAAGGTTTGATTCCAATATCAGCGCCTCTTTTTCGGTTCTGGTAATTATTGTTTCAAATGTTGAAATTTTGTTAACAAGAGCTCTGGTTTTTATATCCAATTGGGCCTGCCTTGAAAAATATGAGCCGATCCTTTTTTTAAGGTTCCCGGCTTTCCCCACGTAAATTATTTTTCCGCAGGCATCCCTCATCAAGTATACCCCGGGTTCAGAGGAAACCCCGAATGATTTTTTATCCGGATCTGTTTTCATTGCTCCTTTCGATTCCTCCTGACAATGTTGAACTTAAAAGCTTGATTTTCTTGGGCAGTATAACATAAAAACATAAATATTGAAATACGATAAGTTTTCAAAGATTCACAGGAAAATTATGATTAAAATGAAAGGTTAAAAAAATATCAAAGCCGGAAGAATAGAACGGATTCCGGCAGGGAAGAAGAAACATGCCGGTCTCTTGCAGAGTATATGGATCAAGAATACCAGGCTATCTCAAAAGGAAGGCTCTATAGGACAATCAACTGCGGTCGGGAAAAATTAGAGGCATTTGCAAAGGTCTCATAAGGTCAATATGAAAATCAAAACACTTTCAAATGAACAGTTAGCAGGTCAGCGGCTGATGGTCGGGTTTAATGGAACCGGACTAAATGATGACCTTAAATTTCTTATCGATACTATTAAGGCAGGTGGGATAATTCTTTTTGCCGGAAATTTATCTTCTCCGCAACAAATAAAAGACCTGTGTTTTTCCGCTCAGGAATATGCTCTGAAACAGGGCCAGCCCCCTTTATTTATATCTATTGATCAGGAAGGCGGACAGGTTGCCAGGCTAAAAGCCCCCTTTACTCAGTTCCCCGGCAATTCAAAAATGAAAACAGAAGAAGATGCAGTCAATTTCGCTGAAATAACTGCAAAGGAACTAACAGGGGCTGGAATCAACATGAATATGGCTCCTGTCCTTGATGTAGCTCCCAAAGGTATTCAAAGCATAATGTCTGAAAGGGTCTTTGGAGATGATCCGATATGGGTATCAAGAATAGGAGTTAAAGTAATAGATCATCTCCAGCAAAATAAAATCATGTCTGTTGCAAAACACTTTCCAGGGATAGGCCGCACAACACTTGATTCACACCTTGATATGCCGCTGTTAAATGCCGACATTACAGATCTCGAGGCTGTTGACTTTTTGCCTTTCAAAGCAGCCATAAAGCATAATGTGGCCGGAATAATGCTGTCTCATATTTTTTATGAAAAGATTGATTCAAGGTGGCCGGCAAGCCTGTCAATTCGGATTGCAAAAGATCTTTTGCGTAAGCAGATGGGATTTAACGGGCTGATTATGACAGACGATCTGGATATGGGAGCCATTAAAAAAAATTATGATATTAAAACAATAATTCAGCAAATACTTTCGGCAGATATCGACATAGCCCTTATCTGCCACAAAGGGCCTGATATTGAGGAGGCGTTTTATGAAATATTAAACAGCCTGAAAGGCTCTCAAAAGATTATGGCAAAAGGGATGGAATCTGTAGAAAGGATACTGAAGGTTAAAAGACAATATATTACTTAATAACCATTATCTTGCTCTTGAATACACATCATCATTAATATCGGATTGATATCCGTCTTTTAAATAATGATAGCCTACGGCGGCAATCATTGCCGCATTATCGCCGCAAAGATGTAAGGAAGGTATATGGACGGTAATACTTTTGCTGCCGGCATCATGGGTAACCTTTTCCCTCAACCTGCTGTTTGCGGCCACACCTCCAACTATGGCAATATGATCGCATCTTTTTTCCAGCGCAGCGTTTACTATCTTATATGACAAAACATCAACAACCGCCTCCTGAAATCCTGCCACAATATCAGGAATCATATCTTTATATTCTTCCTGATGGGTCTGGATATAACGATTTACCGATGTCTTAACGCCGCTGAAGCTAAAGTCAAATTCGGATTTGTTTAAATATGTTCTTGGAAAAACAATTTTCTCCGGATCACCCTCTTTAGCGAGTTTATCGATAACTCCCCCACCGGGATAGCCAAGCCCTGACATTTTTGCGACCTTGTCAAATGCTTCTCCGGCGGCATCATCTCTGGTTTGCCCCATAAGCTCGATATCTCTATAGGACTTAACATAATAAATAGCTGTATGCCCGCCTGATACCAGAAGAGCTGCAAATGGAAACGGTGGAGAATCAGGTTCCAGGAACACTGAATTTATATGACCATAAAGATGATTTACACCAATCCACGGAAGATCGAGAGCATAAGCATATCCCTTTGCAAAGGAAAAACCGACAAGCAATGATCCGATCAGCCCCGGGCCCTGGGTAACAGCAATCCCATCAAGCTGTTTTAAACTGATGCCTGATTTGCTGATCGCCTCACTGACCACAGGAACAATAGACTCGATATGTTTCCTTGAAGCAAGTTCGGGCACAACCCCGCCGTATGGATGATGAATATCTGTCTGGGATGATACAACAGAGGATAAAATTTTATTCCCGTCAACAACTACCGCCGCAGCCGTGTCATCACAAGATGTTTCAATGCCTAATATTATCATTATAAAACTCGTCGAGTAGTCGATAGTTTGGGTTAAGGAACAAAACCCACCTATCAAAATCTTTTGTTGGGTTGCGCGAAGCTTAACCCAACCTACGACTTTTCCCACCAGATGAAAAGCCTGTCATTAAAATAAACACTGCCAACCAGCTACTACCAGCTACCAGCTAATTTCAAGTTTCAAGCCGTAAACGGCTACTTATCAGTTTATATACACAATCAACCCGAAAATCAAGAAAGTATCGTTATGGGTTCCCACGCTGAAGCATGGGAACCAGACAAATTTAGTAGATGGCTAAGTAAAAAGGTTTATATACAAGGCGTAGAAGTTTTTCAGGACCGAAGGCATACACTTAGTATGTCGAGGGTCTGAAAAACTGCTACAACACAGTAGATGGAACTTTTTACGACGCCATCAACCTTTTTTATTGAAAGATATAACATGGTCTATTATCATAAAATTTATGAAACCTATTGTAGCCATCGTCGGCCGCCCCAATGTGGGCAAATCAACATTTTTTAATCGTATCACCAGATCAAAGGACGCCCTTGTTGACAATTTTCCGGGTGTTACAAGGGATAGAATTTATGGTGATGCGATCTGGAACGATATTGAGTTTACCCTTATTGATACAGGAGGGTTTTCATTGGAAGATGATAATGATTTTGCGCATCAGACACGCTTCCAGGTCAAGCAGGCGATCGAAGACGCAGATGTTGTTATTTTTCTGCTTGATGGAAAGCACGGTATCTCTCCTTTTGATAAAGATATTGTTGAGATTCTCCGCCCGGTTACAAAGCCGGTTTTTTATGCAGTAAATAAAATTGACGGACCAGAGCAGGAAAATAACATATCCGATTTTTACAGTCTCGGCATTGAAAAATTATACCCTGTTTCCGCAGAGCATCGTTACGGCATATCAGATTTTCTTGACGATCTAATTCTCGCTCTTCCAGAATCTGCGTCTGAAAAATCACAGGATATCATAAAGCTTGCCGTGGTCGGCAGGCCGAATGTCGGCAAATCATCCCTTGCAAACCGTATCCTGGGTGAAAACCGCATGCTTGTGAGCCATATTCCCGGTACTACACGGGATGCCGTGGACTCTGTTTGCAAAATTAATGGAGAATCGTACCTTCTTATTGATACTGCCGGCATCAGGCGTAAAGGCAAGGTTTCAAAAAAGATTGAAAAGTTTTCCATAATCAAAGCCTTAAGAAGCCTCGATAGATGTAATGTCGCCCTTATCGTTATGGATGCAGACGAGGGGATCACAGAACAGGACATAAACATCGCAGGTTATGCTTTTGAGCGCGGCTGTGGCTGTATTCTTTTGCTTAACAAATGGGATCTTATTGAAAAAGACAGCAATACGGCAAAAAAATACTACGAACGGCTGAGAATGGAAGCAAAATATTTGAATTTTGCTCCAGCCATAACCATCTCGGCTTTGACAGGCCAAAGAGTTTCAAAAATCTTCAAGCTTGTGGATGAAGTTTACAGCCAGTATGCCCTGCGCATAGGAACCGGGAAGTTAAACAGGATATTTAAGACAGCAATTGAAAAAAATGAGCCGTCTCTTCACAGGGGACAACGGCTTAAATTTTATTATGCCACACAGATATCCACCAAACCTCCTACTCTTGTCTGCTTTGTCAATTATCCTGATGCCGTCCATTTTTCCTACAAGAGATATCTGATCAATCAGATTCGATTAGAAGCAGGATTAGACAAAACACCTGTCCGGCTGTTCTTCCGCCAGCGAACAGGCAAACAGTTTAAAAAACATCCAAAAACCAAAGAAACGTAACATTTAAAAAGAAAAATCTCACGCAAAGGCGCAAAGACGCAAAGTTTTTCCAGCAATTTCCAGACTGAATCAATTTAACTATTGGCATTTACAGCATTTAGTAAGGCCAAGAATTACCAAAGCTTTTCTTTATTTCCTTTCTTTGCGCCTTTGCGTGAGGTTCTTAAAAAGTGTAAACTGACAAGTGAAGGATAGAATTTGGATTTGTTTGAATATAGAGCACAGAAAGCGGCAGCCGCATCAAGACCCCTTGCTGAAAAAATGCGCCCGCAGAATCTTGACGAATTCACAGGCCAGAAAAATGCTGTCGGCAAAGGTTCTTTGATCCGCCATGCCATTGAAAAAGATCGGATTTTTTCAATGATCTTCTGGGGGCCGCCGGGATGTGGAAAAACCACTCTTGCAAGACTGATCGCCAATGAAACCGGTTCATATTTTGTTCATTTCTCCGCAGTACTTTCAGGGGTTAAAGAGATCAGGTCTGTTATAGAAGATGCAAAAAATCAGCAAAAACTTTACCAGAAACGAACCATACTTTTTGTTGACGAAATACACAGGTTCAACAAGGCCCAGCAGGATGCATTTCTCCATCATGTTGAAAGCGGGCTTATTACGTTAATCGGAGCTACAACGGAAAATCCTTCCTTTGAAGTAATTCCTCCTCTCTTATCGAGATGCCGCATAATAATCTTTAAAGCTCTTTCATCAGATGATATCGCTGAAATAATTGACCGTTCTCTTAAAGATAAAAAAAACGGACTTGGCAATCTTAATCTTGATTTTGATCAAGAGGCTATCACTTATCTGATAGACATTGCAGAAGGAGATGCCCGCGTTGCCTTAAACAGTCTTGAATTGGCCGCCACATTACTAATGCCGGAAAAAGAAGGAAGCAGACGCATAAGTTTGCAGAATCTAAAAAATGCGCTGCAGAAAAAAGCGCTTATATATGACAAGTCAGGTGAAGAACACTATAATCTTATATCAGCCTTTCATAAAAGCCTGCGCGGAAGTGATCCTGACGCTGCAATTTATTGGCTTGAACGGATGCTGTTAGCCGGAGAAAATCCATTATATGTTGCCCGCAGGATGGTAAGATTTGCATCCGAAGATGTCGGCAATGCAGATCCTTATGCGCTCGGAGTCGCCTTAAATGCAATGGAAGCGTTTAAATTTTTAGGATGCCCTGAAGGAGAACTTGCTTTGACCCAGGCCGCTGTTTATCTTGCAACAGCGCCGAAGAGCAACAGTATATATGTGTCCTCTAAAATGGTTAAAAAAGAAATTAAAAGCTCAGGCTCCCAGCCTGTTCCTCTGCACATAAGAAATGCTCCAACCGATTTGATGAAAAATATCGGCTATGGAAAGGATTACAAGTATGCACATGACTATAAAGAAGGATTTACTCCCCAGGACTATCTGCCGGAAAAACTTCATGGCAGGATTTACTACTCTCCCACAGACAGGGGATATGAAAAAATAATAAAACAAAGGCTTGAAAAGTGGCGAAAGCTAAGAAAGTAAAATTTTACCACCGCATACGAACCTTCACGCCCTGAGCGTGCAGAGCTTCTTTGATTTGCTTTACCGTATACGTTCCATCATGAACTATCGAGGCAACAAGGGCGGCATCGGCCTTGCCTTTTGTCAGAACATCGTAGATATGGTCTATGTTTCCGGCGCCACCGGAAGCGATGACCGGAATATTTACATTCTCAGATATGAGTGAAGTCAAATTCATTTCATAACCCTGAAGGGTGCCGTCCGCATCAATAGAATTAAGACAAATCTCTCCTGCCCCCATGTTTTCCGCCTGCTTTGCCCACTCAAGTGCATCGATGCCCATATAAGTCCTCCCTCCGTGAATGACAATCTCATATCCTGACGGAATTTTGCGGGAAATTTCCACTTTTTTGACATCCATCCCAAGCACAATGCACTGGCTTCCGAAGGCCCGTGCGCCGTCTGCGATGATTTCAGGGTTTCGGACAGCCGCGGTATTCACACTCACCTTTTCCGCTCCGGCGAGAAGCACACGGCGCATATCTTCAATAGTCCTGATGCCGCCACCAACGGAAAATGGTATGAAGATCTCTTCAGCCACACGGCGCACCACATCTATCATAATATCCCTGTGGTCGCTTGAAGCCGTGATGTCGTAAAAGACGATTTCATCAGCCCCTTCCTGATAGTAAAACCGGGCCATCTCCACAGGGTCGCCGATATCGATATTGCCTTGAAACTTCACCCCCTTGGTGGTTTTGCCGTCTCTCACATCAAGACATGGTATGATCCTTTTACTCAGCATGGCGGCCATCCCAGGTGCAAAATCTCTCCAAGAGCCTCATCCCTGCTTTGCCGCTCTTTTCCGGATGAAACTGCACTGCGATCAGGTTGTTATAACCGATTGCTGAGGCAAACTCTATACCGTAGCAAGTCGTCCCGAACACATATTCATCCGATGCAGGCAGAGGATAATACGCATGAACAAAATAGAACTCATCTGCCGGGGCGATACCTTCCAGCACCGGATGCCCTTTCCGCAGATTTACGCTGTTCCAGCCCATATGTGGTATTTTGAGCCGATCCTTTTCTTCAGAAAAAAACTGCCGGGGAAACAATTCAACACTTCCCTTGATGAGTCCCAGACACTCGGCTTCATTCTCCCGGCTCCTTTCCAGGATAATCTGGGCCCCAAGACATATCCCAAGGATCGGCTTGCCGGCATTATACTCATGCCTCAACACTTCATCCAGCCCCAGGCGCTTCAGATCGGACATGGCCCTGCCGGCTGCCCCTACACCAGGAAAGATGATCCTTTCACAACTCATAATTTCTTCCCGGCGTTGAGTAATAAGGCACCTAAAGTCCAATTTTTTCAAGGCACGTTCCACACTGCTCAGGTTGCCGGCCTTATAATCAATAATTGCAATCATTACTTTTCCAGACAGTCCTTTGACAGGTTTTCATCAAATTCTACAGGATAGCATCCATCAAAGCAAGCCTTGCAGAAATTATTCTCAGGGTTATTCATGCCGGTTGATTCAAGAAGACCGTCAAGACTGATATAATGAAGAGAATCCAGTTCCAGCAGATCACGAAGCTCTTCAACAGATTTATTTGCCGCTATCAACTCACCTTTCGTTGAAAAATCTATACCATAATGACATGGAAAGCGATGTGGAGGAGAACTGACTCGCATATGCACCCGCTTTACGCCAAGCTCACGCAAGGCTTTTACCCTTGTTTTAACCGTAGTTCCTCTTATTATTGAATCCTCAATTATGATAATATCTTTACCTTTTAAAAGCTCTTTCACTGGATTCAGTTTTACTCTTACGCTAAAATCGCGCATACTCTGTGTGGGTTGAATAAATGTTCTGCCCACATAGTGATTCCGGATCATGGCCATCTCAAAGGGTATGCCGGAAGCTTCTGAATAACCAAGAGCCGCATAAGTTCCTGAATCAGGAAAAGGCATAACAAGATCTGCATCAACAGGAGCCTCTTCAGCAAGACGTCTGCCATGTGCCTTTCTCATCTGATAAACATTATGCCCGAATATTGTGCTGTCCGGCCTTGCAAAATAGATAAATTCAAATATGCAAAACCTTCGTTTTGCGGCAATTGGCGATTTTATGCTTTTTATCCCATTTTCCCCTATAATGACTATTTCGCCGGGATCGAGCTCTCTTATAAACTTCGCCTCAACAAGATCAAGCGCGCATGTTTCCGACGCAAGCACATAGTGTCCATTAAGTTTTCCAAGACACAGTGGTCTGAAACCGTTTGGATCCTTTATCCCAACGACCTCTCCGTTGCTTGTAAGCATAATAAAAGAAAAAGCGCCTTTCAGCCTGGATACGGTTTCAACAAGAGCCCCTTCAAACCCTGATTTCAGATTTTTCACAAAAAGATGGAGAAAAATCTCGCTGTCCGTGGTAGTCTGAAAAATCGATCCTCTTTCTTCAAGCTCATTTTTCAGGTAATACGCGTTTACCAGATTACCGTTGTGAGCAACAGCATAAGATTTTTTTCTATGATGTACAATAAAAGGCTGTGCATTGCAGAGTGTCGAACTCCCTGTTGTGGAATAACGGACATGTCCTATAGCGGTCTCACCCTTTAATTGTTCCAGATTGGCTGTCTTGAAAACATCAGGCACAAGCCCCATTCCCTTATACGCAGTGATGTTTTTGTCGCTGACTGTCGCTATACCCGCGCTTTCCTGCCCCCTGTGCTGGAGAGCATACAAACCAAAATATGTAATTTTAGCTGCTTCAGGATATCCATGAATTCCAAACAGCCCGCATGCTTCTCGCGGTTTTTCCGGGTATCTTTCCATTTTCTTTTTCCCAATTTTTACTTTAATCTCTCGCCAATTTCTACTTTCCAATTTCAAGTTTCAAGTTTGCTGATCCCTGACCTCTGACCTCCGGCTTCCGATCTCTGACATTATACTCCTGAATAGTTTTAACCGACATTTTCCTTTTCTTAATTGCCGAAACACCTCTGCACATGGCCACAGCCCCTGCAATTGTTGTTGCATAGGGCAAGCCGTATTTTATCGCAGCCCGTCTTATATCATACCCGTCACGCCTGGTTTCTCCTCCTGAACCGGTATTTACAACCAGTTGAATCTCTTTGTTCTTAATTGCATCCACAACATGCGGACGGCCAAGTGAAACCTTGTTTATCATTTTATTTGATATGCCGTGTTTGTCTAAAAATTCAGAAGTCCCGCGGGTTGCCATGATCTTAAAATCCATGCCACGATAATGAGACGCTATATCAAGAACAGCCTCTTTGTCATTATTCTTTACGCTTATAAAAACAGCCCCGGAAACAGGCAGATTCTGCCCTGCCCCAAGTTGTGCCTTTGCGTAAGCGGAACCGAATTTTGAATCGATCCCCATGACCTCTCCGGTTGATTTCATTTCAGGCCCAAGAAGCGTGTCAACATCGGGAAATCTGTCAAAGGGAAGCACAGCCTCCTTTACTGAAAAATGAGCGGGAATTTTTTCACAGAAAAAACCGAGTTCGTGCAAACTGCGACCAAGCATAACCTTTGTGGCTAACTTTGCAAGAGGCACACCCGTTGCCTTGCTGACAAACGGAATTGTCCTGGAGGCCCTTGGATTTACTTCGAGCACATATATACGATCATCCTTAATAGCATACTGCACGTTCATCAGACCTATAACGTTTAATTCCGACGCCATGGCTTTTGTAGCTCTTGCTATTTCTTTTAGAGCATCGGATTTTACGCTGTGGGGAGGAAGAACACAGGCCGAATCTCCTGAATGGATGCCGGCCTCTTCAATATGCTCCATAATACCGCCGATAATACTTGTTTTTCCATCTGAAATCGCATCCACATCCAGCTCAACGGCATCTTCCAAAAACTTGTCTATCAGCACCGGATGCTCCGGAGAGGCCATGATGGCAAGTTTTGTAAAATTTTCCAGATCCTTCCGATTATATACTATCTTCATTGCCCTTCCGCCAAGCACATAAGACGGCCTGACAATTACAGGATATCCGATCTTTTCGGCAACGGCAACGGCTCCTTCAACATCCACAGCAGTGCCGTTTGCAGGCTGAACAAGGCCCAGTTTATTTAACATGGCCTGAAAAAGCTTACGATCTTCAGCGCGATCAATGCTCTCCGGCTGTGTGCCTAAAATCGGGACGCCGGCATCAAACAGAGAAGTAGAAAGATTAAGAGGGGTCTGACCGCCAAACTGGACAATTACTCCCATCGGCTTTTCTGTCTCAACGATATGGAGCACATCCTCTTTTGTAAGAGGTTCAAAGTAGAGCTTGTCGGATGTATCATAATCTGTGCTGACAGTTTCAGGATTACTGTTTACCATTATGCTCTCGACACCCTCTTCCCGAAGGGCAAATGAAGCATGAACACAGCAATAATCAAATTCAATCCCCTGGCCTATCCTGTTAGGACCTCCCCCTAAAATTATCACCTTCTTTTTGTCGGAAACCCTTGCTTCGCTTTCCGTTTCATAAGTGGAATAGTAATATGGTGTTGAAGCCTTGAATTCAGCGGCGCACGTATCAACAAGCTTGTAAACCGGACGGATGCCTGAAGCCTTGCGGTTTTTTTCCACACTCTCTTCACTGAAACCTGTGAGACAGGCAATCTGTATATCAGAAAAACCGTATGATTTTGCTTTTTGTAAAAGTAAGCGCTGTATGCCGGACATCTTTGAATTTTGAGGATTAAGGGTTGAAGCAATCTCCTGTTCAAGATCCGTTATCTGTTTAATCTGATATAAAAACCACGGATCAATACCGGTTAACTCATGGATTGATTGAACCGTCATTCCCTCCATAAGAGCGTAGCGAAGGTAAAAAATCCTCTGGGAATTGGGAGTAGCCAGCTTTTGTTTTATTTGAAATATTATTTGACCTTTTTTATAAACATCAAGATCCTTTCCATCAGCCCCCAGGCCGTATCGTCCAATCTCAAGAGATCTCAAACCCTTTTGCAGGGCTTCTTTAAATGTCCTGCCGATAGCCATTGTTTCGCCAACAGACTTCATGGCGGTTGTGAGATAATCTTCTGTTTCAGGAAATTTTTCAAAGGTCCAGCGCGGTATCTTGATCACGCAGTAATCAAGGGCCGGTTCAAAGGATGCAAGGGTCTCTCCAGTAATGTCGTTGGGAATTTCATCAAGGGTATATCCCACAGCTAATTTGGCGGCTATCCTGGCGATAGGAAAACCTGTGGCCTTTGAAGCAAGAGCGCTGCTGCGCGAAACTCTTGGATTCATTTCAACAACAATCATTTCCCCATTTTCAGAATTAACAGCAAACTGTACATTTGAGCCTCCGGTATCAACCCCTATTTCACGCATGATCGCAATAGAAGCATCCCTCATCACCTGGTATTCTTTATCACTCAGTGTCTGGGCCGGAGCAACCGTAATGCTGTCGCCCGTGTGTATGCCCATGGGATCCAAATTCTCTATGGAGCATACAATAACAACATTATCATTATTATCCCGCATTACCTCAAGTTCATATTCCTTCCAGCCTAACACAGATTCTTCAAGCATTATCTGCCCGATTAAACTTGCGTCTAATCCTGCTCTCGACATTTTTTCCAGTTCTTCTGAATTATAGGCAACACCGCCCCCTGTTCCTCCAAGGGTAAAGCTCGGCCTGACAATAATCGGAAATCCGATTTCATCTGCTATGGCCGCGACCTTAACCATATCTGTTGCTATTCCGCTTTTGGGTATGCGAAGCCCTATTCTCTCCATTGCCTTGCGAAAAAGATCCCTGTCTTCAGCCTTTTTTATTGATTCAATCGACGCCCCGATCATTTCAACACCGAATTTGTCTAACACACCCATTTCTGCTGTTTCAACGGCTGTATTAAGCCCTGTCTGCCCTCCCAGAGTCGGCAGCAACGCATCCGGCCGCTCCCTTTCAATTATCTTTGCAACTATTTCAGGAGTAACAGGTTCAATATAGGTTTGATCTGCCGTTTCAGGATCGGTCATGATCGTGGCAGGATTGCTGTTGACAAGCACAACCTCATATCCTTCCTCTTTTAAAGCCTTGCACGCCTGGGTGCCCGAGTAATCAAACTCGCATGCCTGGCTTATAATTATCGGACCGGCTCCAATTATAAGGATCTTATGTATGTCTGTGCGTTTCGGCATAGTAATCTATTTCACCACGGAGCACACAGAGACCACAGAGAAGACCTTTCTTTTTTATAGAAAATCTCAGTGTGCTCTGTGATCTCTGTGGTAATAGTTTTTTGCAATACTAACGTGTAACCATTTTTTTAAATTCATCAAAAAGATATTTTGAGTCATGGGGACCGGGCGATGCTTCAGGATGGTATTGTACTGAAAAAATCGGATATTTTGTGTGACTGAACCCTTCCAGGGTATTATCATTTAAGTTCATGTGGGTTATTTCCACATCCTTGCCATTCAGGCTGTCTATATCTACGGCAAATCCATGATTTTGAGAAGTAATCTCGACCTTTCCGGTTAAAAGATTCTTAACAGGCTGATTAGCGCCCCGGTGCCCGAATTTAAGTTTAAAAGTTTTTCCGCCCAGGGCAAGCGCCATTATCTGATGTCCCAGGCATATCCCGAACATTGGTCGATATTCCAAAAGCTGCCTTATTGTTTTGATCGCATATTGAACAGGTTCCGGATCACCCGGACCATTTGAAAGAAAAATACCATCTGGGTCCAAAGCCTTTACGGTATCAGCAGATGTTAAAGCCGGCACAACAATAATTTCAAAACCGGCCTTTTCCAGGCATCTTAAGATATTATATTTTATTCCAAAGTCAAAGGCGACAACCGAATGTTTCTCTCCTCTATACTTCCAAATACCTCTATCAAAAACACCGCCGGTGGTTATTGGAATCGGCTTTCCGCCTTCCCAGCGATAATGCGCCTTTGCTGTGACCTGTTTCACAAGATCCCGACCTGTCATGCCGGGTATCTCCTTTGCCTTTTCCACGCATGACAAAGGGTCAAGGTCATGTGTGGAAATGAATGCCCGCATGGCTCCCGCATTCCGGATATGCCTTGTAAGCGCGCGGGTATCAAGTTCCTCTATCCCCAGCACACTTTTTCCATTAAAGCCGGATTTTAAATAATCCGAAAGAGTGGAAATCGATCTGAAATTGCTTGGAAAACTTTGATATTCTTTAACCAGAAAACCGGAGACCTGTATCCTGTCAGACTCGACATCCTCAGGATTAACGCCGTAGTTTCCTATCAAGGGATAGGTCATTGTCACTATCTGTCCTCTGTATGAAGGATCTGTAAGCACCTCCTGGTAGCCGGTCATACTTGTATTAAACACAACTTCACCCCAGGTTTCTCCAGGCCCTGTAAAAGACCGGCATGTAAAGGTGCGTCCGTCTTCAAGCGCTAATAATGCTTTCATGATAGTGTTTAATCGTATAGTAAATTATAAAATTATGTTTTTTTTATTCAATTTTAAAATAATTTAAATAGCGGAGCGACATCATTATTCGACGTTCGACGTTCGATGTTGGACGTTCGATGTTCATCTTTTGATTTGTTTTTTATTTTATCCAATAGGATCATTTTCCACAAGATTCCAGACCCCAGAGGGGCATGCCGCCGCGCAAAACCCACAGCCTATGCACCTTGTTTCATCCACGATATATTCAAAATCATCCTTTTCTCTTTCCTGTCTGCTAATCGCGTTTTCAGGACATACAGCAATGCAGATTCCGCAGTCCCTGCAAGTTCCGCAAGAGGAACATTGAGATCCGCAATGGTCAAGATCGTCAAAAGACCTCATCCCCGAATCAAAATATTTAGGATCAAAATATTCAAGCGACACCCGGCTGCGATCAATCATCCGGCGGATATCGCCCAACGGGCGCTTTCCGGCAATAATATCTACAATCGCATTTGCCGCCTTCCTGCCGGCTCCTATTGCATCTGTCAAGAGCCCTGGCCTTACAACATCTCCAATGGCGAAGATTCTTGCGTCGGTTGTCTGATAATACTCATTTACTACAATAAATCCTCTCTCAACAGCCACATTTTCCGGAAGAAATTGCAGATCCGGCGCGTCTCCAATAGATATTATAACTGTGTCGGCAGGAATTATCTCTCCTGTTGTAAGCATTACCCCTTCTCCGGTAATCTCTTTTGTAAAGCAGGGCCACCTGAACGTTGCTCCTATGGCCTCTGCGTTTTCCCTTTCCTTGCCGAATGAGGCCGGTTCCTGGACATCGATCAGCATAATTTCTTTTGCTCCCAGCCTGTGGGCTTCGCCGGCAATATCACAGCCGACATTTCCAGCGCCTATTATCACTACACGCTTTCCCGGTTTAGCCTTTCCATCTTTTGCCTGCATGAGAAAGTCAAGGGCGGTAATCATTCTTTCTTTCCCCGGCACAGAAAGGGTTCTGGGTGTATAGGCGCCCGCGGCTATAACGATGAAGTCAAAGTCTTTCCTTAACTGCTCTATTTCTTTTTTGTCAAGACGTTGCTGAAGATGCACATGAGATATTACCTTTTCAACCCTTTCCATCTCTGTCGATAATACTTCTTCGGGAATACGGCTGTCCGGAATAAGCGAAGATATCTTCCCGCCCAATCTCTTTGCCATGTCATAAACAGTTGCTTTGTGTCCCTGCATTCGAAGCTGCCAGGCCACAGATATTCCTGCGGGCCCTCCCCCAATTACTGCAATTTTTTTCCCGCTTTCCGGCGGCAGTTCCGGAAGATTCGCCTTTATACTCGCCTTTCCGAGCTCTGTCACATCAATCGGAGACATGGAATCTAAAATCCGGGTGCAGGCCTGCATACATGGGTTTGGACATAAATACCCGCAAACTGTGGCTGGAAACGGCGTATATGAAAGAGCCAGATCCACAGCCTCATCTACTCTTCCCTCCCTTATCAAGCGCCATCGTTCCTGAACAGGAATGCCTGTTGGGCAAGCGGCTTCACAGGGAGCCATATATTTCCGGTTTTCCCATACAGGAACAAAACGTCTTAAATCACCGGTAGTAATTATTGGAACAGGACTCCTGTCAATATCTGTAAGATCACCAATCAAACCTCCTTTGCCAAGCTCCTTTTCCCAAATCCCATCCCTGAAGGATTGCATGGATCTGCTGCGGTCTTCAAGCCTTTCATGTGGAGAGCGTGCAATTAGAAGCTGCCACTCTTTTCTGTATGATATTTTTTCAAAAAGTTCAGGGCGTTTTATGCTTTTAAGAAAGATCTTAAGATTTTTTATAAACCAGTTCCAATCTTCATCCTCAACAGGCACAATCTTTGAGTCAGGCCGGCTGAACCCTCCGTGGGGGCCGCGAAAAAATACTTTGCCGCCAACCATACCGACAAAGGGACGATAGCCCAGGATATTGTCAGGAGTCTGGGCTTCAAACCCGCAGATAACTGAAATGCCTCCTGCCATGAATTCGCCGAAATAATCCCCCGCAGATCCCAACACCCACAGTTCAGGCGGATCAAAGCGCGGATTATGTTTCGTCATTGTCATGCCCCTTGCGCCGATACTGCCGCCCACATAAACTTTTCCCTGGGCCATACCATTAGCCACGCCGTTTGAGGCATTTCCATGAACAATGATTTGCGCGCCTGCATTCAGCCATCCAACATCATCCGAAGCAGGCCCCATTATTTCTATATTTGTGTTTGGAAATCCAAGGGAACCGGTGCGCTGTCCGGTATAACCTTCTATTTTTAGATGAACAGCCTCTTTTCCGGCCTTCCATAGCCGCCCGCCGATTCCATGCTGGCCATAGGCTTTTATTTTAAGATATCTATATCCACGAGCAACAGCATCCTGAATTTCTTCTTCCAGAACACGCGAATCAAGACGATATCTGTCCTTTTTGCCGGAAATTATGTATTGCTTTTTATCCATCTCTTAATCCTCTAATCATTTAATCCTTTAATTCCCGTCCCCTATGTTAAAAGATGAACGTCCAACATCGAACGTCGAATAATGATGTCGCTCCGCTCCTCCAGTTTATAAATTGGCAAAATTCCTTATTCAAAATTCGACGTTGGACGTTCGATGTTCATTTTTTTCAATCCCTAAATCCCTTCCTAACAGCCTTTAGCCTTCAGCCTAATCCCTCTCTAAACTACATATTTAATATTAAGTCGCTCAGCCGCGCCCTTGTCATTTATCCCCAGAGCATCAGACATGCCGATAGGCAGAGATGTTGATCTTCCAAGAGGCGCAACAATTTTCTTTAACTCAATATCAAAGCTGATAAAAACGTCCACAATCCTTTGCGCTACCTGTTCAGGATCGAGCCGCCTGTAGAGACGTGGATCCTGGGAAGTAATTCCCTTTGGACACAAACCGATATTACAGATATTGCACCTATCCGATTCAGACCCTAGACATCCCGCTGCCGCCTCCATTAAGTACTTACCAACCTGGACCCCGCTTGCCCCTAACATAATCAGAGCCGCGGCGTTAGCTGCCAGATTTCCGGTTTTTCCCACACCTCCTGCTGCAAACAAAGGAATTTCATTCTGCATACCGACTTTGACAAGGTTAAGATAACAGTCGCGAATATTGCTCGCAACAGGATGTCCCATATGATTCATTGATACGTTATAAGCGGCACCCGTTCCACCGTCTTCACCGTCAATAGCAAGCCCTGCGGCATAAGGATTTCTGGTCAGGTTGTTCAGAACAGCAAGCGCTGTTGAAGTGCCGGAAATCTTGGGATATACAGGCACCCTGAAACCCCAGGCCATGTACATGGACTGTATCATCTTGGCCACAGATTCTTCTATGGAATATTGAGTCTGATGTGTCGGTGGGCTTGGAAGACTGATCCCGGAAGGGACGCCCCTGATGGCCGCAATCAAACTGTTTACTTTGTGCCACATCAGAAGCCCTCCGTCTCCGGGCTTTGCTCCCTGGCCGTACTTTATTTCAATAGCGCACGGATCCACCTTCATTTCAGGTATGCTGTGAATAATCTCATCCCAGCCAAAATAGCCGCTGGCGATCTGGAGTATTACATACTTTAAAAACCTGCTGCGAAGCAGTCTTGGGGGACAACCCCCTTCTCCGGTACTTATACGAACAGGCATCCCCAATTCTTCATTCAGATATGCCACACCCATCTGAAGACCTTCCCACATACTGGGCGATAATGCGCCAAAAGACATCCCGCCTATGATTAGAGGATATATCTCCCTGACAGGCGGAATCCAGCCGTTCTCCTCAACAAACTTAAGATTTTCTTCAGGTGATAAAATCCTTCCTAAAAGAGTGCGAAGTTCAAATTCATGACGTCCTGCATCAAGCGCAGGGTCGGTCAGCATCGAAATCCTTATGAACTTGATCTGATCTAAAAGCGAGCCGGAAACATTCCGTCTTCCCCCGCGTGTGCGAGGCCGCCCTCCTCTATTAATATGAAACCTCAATTTATCGGCCTCATCGCTTCTTACCGGTATAATTGCATCATTGGGACAAACCAGGCTGCACATTGCACATCCTACACAACTGTATGCCGGATCAGTCTTCTGGCGTATTCCATAAAATATACTGTGATCACTGGATTGCGTCGCCCCCTGTTCAAGAGAAGTCCGGACGATTCTCTTGCGAAACACTCCTGATTCAATAGCGTTGACAGGGCATACTGCAGTGCATTTTCCACAGAGAGTGCATTTATCTTTGTTCCACAAGATCTGCCACGGCAGATCCTTTACGCTTAATGTGGACGGGGTAATTGCTGCGTTTGACAACATATTTCAGCCTCCTTACGATCAGGCCCGACTATGACGGTATCGAAATGCATGGGTTGAAAGTCTCTGCTCTTATCACGATCAGGAATGGCTGAATCAAGACCGCAAATTTCAGAACAAAAGCAAAACAGACCTTCCCTGCCACCTACCACTCCCGGCCTCAGTTTCTTACGGTCCTGGGCCATGAAAAGAGAATGATCGGGCAGACACCCTATTACACAATTTGGCCCGTCAATAATCAATTTTCTGCAAGAATGTTTCAGTTGCTTTAAAAACTGATAGTCTGGATGTTTTTTCAGATCTTCATCCTGAAGTGGAGTTATTACATGCTTGTATGTTTCTATACTGAGTCCAAGCTGTGATAATGTATAATGCAGAATATGTGTGAATACTTCCGAGTCTGACTGATATCCTGTGTATCCTTGAAATCCACGAGACATCAGGTACTCTCTAATAGGAATAAAGGCTGTATTTTCTCCGTTTGTCATGGTAGAAAATCCCTGGATAAAAAAAGGATGGCACGCATAAAGATTTATTTCATAGTTGGTGTTCTGTCTTCCCTGCGCCATGATGACCCGGGCGCCAAGGTCCATCCGGTCAACATTCAAATGCTCGGCCAACTCAAGAGGCTCTCCTATTTCTTTGATCATGATCGTATCCGGCCAGAAAGAAAATATGATCATGTCCCCTTTTTCTTCTCCCATTCTTTGAAGCTCAAGGCGCAGTATCAGCAATCTGCTATATAACTCAACACTACTCAGATTTTCCCACTCTTCCGGATACTCATATGCCCTCACAAGATACACATCACGTCTTGGCACACCAGGCGGTGGAGTTTTGGGCGGCTTAACCGATATCCTGTATTTGGTCATGAACCCGACATCCATCATGAACCTGTCCAGACGCTTTAAGCCTTTTTCACTGAAAATGCCTGACAAAATCGGCGCATTCTTCATGTTTTCAAAAGGACCTGCCAGATCACGTAATAAAAGCCCCACGCCGGAACCATCATGTCCCTCCCGCATAACATCCAGCGCCCTTAATGCTATCATTGGAGACAGGGGTTCTTCACTGGTTAGCGCAATTAAACGGCACATATTCTTTCTCCTTAACTTTTTACAAAACCGTCTTTTTTCATTTTATTTTACATAACCTGTTTTATATACATAAAAAAATAAAATGCTTTCTTATACCTCGGAAGGTCATAAATTGTATTTTTTTTCGGTGAGCAATGAGCATCAAGAGCAAGGCGCGAAATAGCAAGCTATTTCAAGCCTGAGCAACGCAACTATTGATGTTCAGGGCCAGCGAAAAATCGCAAGTTATGGCATTTCGAGGTATTACATCTTTAAAAGCAATAAATATGCCTTATGATAAAATACACAAAAACACAACTAAATCCAGCATAATATATTTTACACCTAAATTGAACGGTTTTTTACTCGATCTGCGCCGATCTCTTGCGCATAAAGGCTTCGCAAAAATCCTCGATCCGCCTCAGGCGGACCTGCGGTTTTCGGAGTTTCGTAAACTCACTTACCTGCAAATCCTTATGCATCAAGATCTCAGCACATATCTTCGCAAAAAATCGCTCAACTTAGGTTGCAACAAAACAATTAAAATGATTAATTGCATTTTTGTCAAATATTAAAGACAATAACTACAATTATGTAATATATAGTATATGATTTATCATAACTGTTTTTTGATGTAATAATATTTCGTAAAGAATCCTGGCCCAAAGGACCAGGCTTTGGTTTGCCCCTGAAAGGGGCTGTTGTACTTAAAACCGTATAAGTTATAAGTGCCTAAAGTGAGCTAAAGTGCCTAAAGTTGTGGAGTCGCTTCGCTCCACTGATTTTATATAATTGATAGAATTCCTTAACTTTAGCTCACTTTAGGCACTTTAGTTCACTTTAAACTTTTGCAGCGTTTCTTCAGGCAGAGCCGAAAAAACTCTGACCTGGTACTGAGGGCCAGGTTTTCTATGTTTGAATAAAATCTATGGACACTATTTTGAAAGTTGTTTATTTTATTCCAAGACGTTATAAACATCACATATAATTCCTGCAAGCAATGAGTTTATTGGGCAGCAATTCTAATTGTGGAATAATTTTTGCAGATCAATATGGAATACCGCGAAAATCGCGAAGAAATACGAAAATAGCAAGGTCTGCTTCGCGTTCTTCGTGTGCCTCGTGGTGAGTAAAGAATCCTGGCCCAAAGGACCAGGCTTTGGTTTGCCCCTGAAAGGGGCTGTTGTATTTAAAACCGTATAAGTTATAAGTGCCTAAAGTGAGCTAAAGTGCCTAAAGTTGTGGAGTCGCTTCGCTCCACTGATTTTATATAATTGATAGAATTCCTTAACTTTAGCTCACTTTAGGCACTTTAGTTCACTTTAAACTTTTGCAGCGTTTCTTCAGGCAGAGCCGGAAAACTCTGACCTGGTCCTGAGGGCCAGGTTTTCTATGTTTAAATAAAAGGCTATAATTAGAAATGCTGTTTATTGGGAAAAATATTTATGCAAAAACTTATTATCACTGTCGCCTTAACCGGAAATGTTCCCACTAAAAAATTGAATCCTAATCTTCCTTTAACGCCTGATGAAATAGCAGAAGATGTATTGAAGTGTTCGGAAGCTGGAGCTGCGCTTTTTCATATTCATGCAAGGGATGCTGAACAGGAACCAACCCTTAACGCTGCGGTGTATATAGAGACCGTTCATAAAATCAAGAAAAGTTCACCTGAAGTCATTATCCAATTATCAACAGGAGCAAGAGCGGGCAAAGACTGGGCGTCCAGGATAAATCCAATTAAGCTGCTTCCTGAAATGGGTTCTTTTACAACTGGTTCGAACAACCTGGCTGGCATTATTTATGAAAATTCACCACAATTTATTGAATGCCTGGCCGGCGTTTTTAAAGAAACCGGTGTAAAGCCGGAAATCGAAATATTTGAGACAGGAATGATAAACAATGCTGTTTACCTGACAAATAAGGGTCTTCTGAAGCCTCCGCTTCATTTTAACTTTGTACTCGGAGCGCCAGGCTCAATGCCAGGAACAGTAAAGAACCTGCTTTTTTTATCAGAAAGTATACCGCATGGATCCACATGGTCTGTTAGCGGCATTGGAAAGACGGAAATCTCCCTGGCTACTGCTGCCATTATAATGGGAGGCCATGTACGCGTTGGCCTTGAAGACAATCTCTATATGCCCGACTGTTCTCTTGCAACGAACCTTAAACTTGTTGAAAAAATCGTGACTATTGCCGGAGAAGTAGGAAGAAAGATCGCGGACCCTGATGAGTCCCGTTCCATTTTGTCTCTTAATCCAGAATACAAGTATAGAATTTTACAGGAGGTTTAGCAAAATATTATGCGACCAGATGATTATGTTTTTTATCGTAACCTCCAAAAAAAATACCCTGTAGTTCAAAGAGCTGAAAGTGTTTATGTCTGGGATAACAAGGGCAAGCGTTATCTTGACGGTTCCGGGGGCGCGTGCGTTGTCAGTATAGGGCACGGAGTGCCTGAAATACTTGAAGCCATGATGAAACAGGCTGAACAGGTTCAATTTGTTCATAGCAGCCATTTTACAAATGAACAAGCTACGAAATGCGCTGCGTATCTGTGCAATATGATGCCTGAAAAAAATCTAAACAAAGTATACTTTCTATCGGGAGGATCCGAAGCGGTTGAATCCGCGGTCAAGGTTGTACGCCAATACTGGAGAGAAGCAGGCAAACCGGATAAATATAAAATAATCTCGCGATGGTCAAGCTTTCACGGCAGCACCACTGGAGCATTGGCATTAGGAGGACATACCGCAAGAAGACGTCATTATCTGCCAATATTTCCCTATACTCCACATATTGAGCCTGCATATTGCTACCGTTGCGGTTTTGAAGAAACGCAGGATCGTTGCGATCTTCAGTGTGCGAATCAACTTGAGCGCAGCATCCTGCATGAAGGGCCTGATTTTGTAGCTGCATTTATTGCCGAACCGGTTGTCGGAGCATCTGCGGGAGCAGTAGTTCCCAAAGACGGCTACTGGCAACGTATTCGGGAAATATGTGACAAATACAACATAAAATTGATAGCCGATGAAGTAATGACCGGTATAGGTCGCTGCGGGGAAAATCTCTGTCTTAACAATTGGAATATCGTGCCTGATGTAGTGGTTCTGGCAAAAGGTTTAAGTTCAGGTTATACCCCGTTTGGAGCAATTGTGGTAAAAGAGGATATATATCATACCATTCAAAGAGGCTCCGGTTTTTTTGTACACGGCCATACCTATTCTCAGAATCCTCTTTCTACTGCAATAGGAGCGGCAGTGCTCAGCTACATACAGAAACATAAACTTATAGAACGTTCTAAACAGATGGGGCAATACCTGCTGGATAAACTGCAGGATCTAAACAGCCTCGACATTGTCGGCGATATCAGGGGACTGGGTCTTTTTGCGGGCATAGAACTTGTAAGAGACAAAACAACACGCACCTGGTTTGATAGTGCGCTGCAAATAAATAAGCAAATTGCAAACCAGGCTTTTAGCCGCGGATTAATTACCTATCCTGGTGCAGGCGGAATCGACGGCATCCACGGCGATCATATCCTTCTCGCTCCACCATTTATCATTACCGAAAAACAGATTGATGAACTCGTCGAAATTCTGAGCAGCGCGATAACCGCTGTCGAAAATCAAATCTGATATCCGCATAGAAGCTTGTCCGAAAAGTCCGATTTTTTCCGACCTCTGACTTTCGACCTCTGACTTCCGTTTCTTCATCTTTTTCCATTCAACATTTGATCCGCCAGAGCCCTTTGGCGGACTGGCGGACTCGCAATCATAGGTTTTTGTTCAAATGCCAACTAATAACATTATTGTATAAAACAATATTTATTGTAACATTATTGTAACTTATTTATTTTTTGAATGTATTGCAGCTTTTGCCAAATAATCAATAATTTAAGATAATTACATTAACAGCGCTTACAATAAAGTTATATGGCATGACCTTTGCTCTTTAGAATAACAAATTTTTGGAGGCCGGCAAAAAATCTAAAAAGAGGTAAAGGAGAAAATTATATGAAAATGATTAAAGCTATTATTAAACCTTTCAAACTGGACGAAGTAAAAGATGCTCTCAGCAGTATCGGCGTACAAGGCATGACGGTCAGTGAAGTCAAAGGCTTCGGACGTCAACGTGGACATGTAGAAACCTATCGTGGAGCTGAATACCAGATCGACTTTATACCAAAAATAAAAATTGAGGTTATGGTTGATGCTTCCATGGCAGATCAGGTCGTGGCTACTATTTCTGAAAAGGCCAAAACCGGCAAGATAGGCGACGGTAAAATATTTGTTTTGCCGGTGGAAGAAGCCATAAGGATCAGAACCGGAGAATCTGGAAAAGACGCACTATAAATTATAATGTATGGAGGAAAAAATTATGAAAAAAATAGCTCTCTTATTATTATTATTATTCACACTAATAAATATATCCTGTGTCTGGGCCGCTGATCCTCCGCCTACTGTGATGTCTAACAAGGCTGCCATTGAGCTGGTACAGACCCACGCCGACTATGTATGGACCCTTGTAGCAGCAGCGCTTGTCTTTTTCATGCAGGCTGGGTTTGCTCTTGTGGAATGCGGTTTTACCCGGGCTAAAAACGCAGTCAACATCATGATGAAAAATCTCATGGATTTCTCCATCGGTTCATTAGCATTCTGGGCTGTCGGCTTCGGACTGATGTTCGGCATCTCAAAAACAGGATGGATAGGGACCTCAGGATTCTTCCTTAGCGACTTTACGCCGGGAGGCGATCCTTGGGTACTTGCCTTCTGGATGTTTCAGGTAGTATTTTGCGCTACAGCAGCAACTATTGTATCCGGGGCTATGGCAGAAAGAACTAAATTTTCAGGATACCTTTTATACAGTGTCTTCATCAGCGCCCTGGTTTACCCTGTTTTTGGAAGTTGGGCTTGGGGAAGTCTCTTTCATGGTAACGGCTGGCTCGAGAATCTGGGATTTATTGATTTTGCAGGCTCTACAGTAGTTCATTCGGTTGGTGGTTGGGCCGCTCTTGCCGGCGCTATCGTGCTTGGTCCTCGGCTTGGAAAATACACAAAGGATGGCGGCATAAAACCAATTCTCGGGCATAATATACCAATAGCAGCCCTGGGTGTATTTATCTTATGGTTAGGATGGTTTGGATTTAACCCGGGCTCAACAACTGCGGCAAATAAAGATATCGCCATGATCTTTGTAAATACAAACCTGGCTGCTGCAACCGCCGCTGTATTTGCGATGTTCACCTCCTGGATAAAATTCGGAAAACCGGATGCAGGTATGAGTTTAAACGGAGCTCTTGCCGGCCTGGTAGCTATTACCGCAGGCTGCGCAAATGTTACCCCATTAAGCTCGGTAATTATCGGTGCGATTGCAGGTATTATCGTAGTCTTTTCGGTCATCTTCTTTGACAGGATAAGGGTTGACGACCCGGTAGGCGCCATATCGGTTCATGGTGTTAATGGAGCATGGGGAACCCTTGCAGCCGGTATTTTCAATATAGGCGGCACATCACTAAAAATAATAGGTGTGCAACTGATAGGTATAGGCGCCTGCTTTATATGGACATTCCTTGTCGCGTATATACTGTTTAAAATAATCGACAAAACCATAGGCCTAAGAATTTCTCCCGAAGATGAGGCCAAGGGTCTGGATCATTCGGAGCATGGAGCCAATGCTTATCCTGACTTTGCCGTTTCGACCTATTCGCAGCAATAAGTTGATTGTTAACCGGCGCGCTCGTCTGTGACAGCGGCGTTTCAGGTGAGCACAAGATTAGGGTCGTGTCTGTCAGTTACAATGGCGTTCCTGTCAGACTCGGCTCTAATTTACTTTTTTTCGTCTATTATAGAGATAAAAATGCAACCTTCCAGCCGTTCTGCTTTAAAAAGAAAAGTACAGGAATTCACCGTTCTCTATGAAATCGGTCAACTGCTTGTATCTAGTCCTGACCCAAAAGAGGCCCTGAATCCGATTCTCAAAATCCTTCACTCCAGGATGGGCATGGAACGGGGGACCATCACTATTTTGGACTCTGAAACCCAGGATCTGAATATTGAAGCAGCGCACGGATTAACCAACCAGGAGAGGCAAAGAGGTCATTATCAAATAGGCGAAGGGCTCACCGGAAAGGTCGTCGAAACCGGGGAACCGGTGATCATTCCCCATGTGGGTGAAGAACCGTTATTCTTGAACAGGACCAAAGCGCGCGGAGATATTGGAAAAGAAAACATTTCCTTTATCTGTGTGCCCATCAGAATAGGTTCCTTTGTTTGCGGAACATTGAGTGTGGATCGGCTCTTCAGCAAGGAGGTTTCTTTTGAGGAGGACCTGAGACTGCTGACTGTTATCGCCTCCAATGTTGCTCAGGCCATAAGAATCAGCCGTATGATGGCAGAAGAAAAGGACCGCCTTCGCCACGAAAATGTCACCTTGCGGGAACAGCTTAAAGAACGGTACAGCTTTTATAATATCGTGGGTAGAAGTAACAAGATGAGAGAGGTCTTCGAGGCAATCGACCAGGTTTCGGCAAGCGATGCCACTGTCCTCATCAGGGGAGAAAGCGGTACCGGCAAAGAGCTTGTAGCCAACGCCATCCACTACAACAGCTTGAGGTCGGAAAAGGCATTTGTCAAGGTGAACTGTGCCGCCCTTCCGGAAACCTTGATAGAAAACGAACTCTTCGGCCACGAAAAGGGGGCTTTTACCGGGGCACTGGAAAGAAGGATCGGCAAATTTGAACATGCGCACAAAGGGACTCTGTTTTTGGATGAGATCGGTACGCTTAATCTGCCGGCCCAGGCCAAACTCCTGCGTGTTCTTCAGGAAAAAGAAATCGAACGAATCGGCGGGACCAATACTATCAAGGTCGATGTACGAATTATAACCGCTACCAACAAGCCACTGGAAAAGGCGTTAAAAGAAGGCGACTTCAGAGAAGATCTGTACTATCGTCTGAACATATTTCCAATATATCTTCCTCCATTAAGGGAGAAAAAAACAGATATCCTCCTTTTGGCAGATTATTTTCTTGAAAAGTACAGCAAGAAGTATAAAAAAGACATAAGAAGAATTTCAACGCCAGCCATTGATATGCTCATGCGCTATCACTGGCCCGGCAATGTACGGGAGCTTGAAAACTGTATGGAACGGGCGGTCCTTCTTTGCGCTGATCATGTGATCCATAGCTACCATCTCCCACCCACTACCCAAACAGCCGAGGAATCGGGCACAGTTTCTTCCAGCTCTCTACAAGCCGCTTTAGCCACATTTGAAAGAGATATAATTATTGACGCATTAAAGATCTCCCGAGGAAATATAACCGCCGCTGCAAGACTACTCGATACATCTGAAAGGATTATGGGACTCAGAGTAAACAAATATCGGATTAAACTTAAAGAGCTTCGATAATTCCATCTCTCTCTGCGAATTTATTTTTACGTGAGACCTAACCTTCCAACGCTATTTGAAGCAATTTGTCATCCGCAAGGCTTGTCATCAGTGTTGTAGATTCTTTCTTAACTCGCCTTAAGACTCTTTCCATCTGGTAATCTTCTGTTTTTATGCCAAGACTTTGCAGTTTATGGCGCAATGCATTTTCCCCCGCTTTTTTGCCGATGAGAAATTTTCTTTCGAGACAGACTTCTGACGGATCATAAGGTTCATAGTTTGAGGGATTCTTTACCAAACCGTCTATATGGATACCCGACTCGCATGTAAAAATATCTTTTCCAACCACAGGCTTTCTTGGAGAAAGAGAAATGCCGGAAACTTTTGCAACATACTCGGAAAGAGGACGGAGGCGTTTCAGGTTGTATTTGTCCGTCCCCTTTCTTTTCTCCAAAAAGCCCACTACCTCTTCCAGTACCGCATTGCCGGCTCGTTCACCAAGACCATTTACTGTAACATCCGCAAAATCCGCGCCGGCTGCAAGGGCGCTTATTACATTGGCCGTGGCCATTCCAAAGTCATTATGGGTGTGGACCCCGATATCAATGCCAAGGCGGTTTCTCAGCCGCATAATAGTTTCGAACATCAAGATAGGATCCATAATTCCCACGGTATCGGCAAAACGGATCCTGTTTATACCTTCCTTCTCGGCCAGAAGGCAGACCTCCTCGACAAAATCCATATCAGCCCTGGAGGCATCTTCCAGACCCAGCGAGAGGTAACATGATGATAAATTTTTGGCCTGCCTTATACCTTCACAGACCCTGGCCAGCGCCCATTTTCTATCTTTGTCAAGCTTTTGTTTTATATGGATATCCGATACCGGTATGGAGATAGCGAGAATATCGGGACAAAGCTTCAGGCTTTCCTCAATATCTTTCGGAAGACACCGGCACCAGAGGGCAAGTTTCGGGCAACCTGCAAGTTTTCCGGCTTCTTTGATGAGTTTATCGATCTCGGAATTTTGCGCTGCAATCCCTAACTCTATCTCATCAACGCCCACCTTTATGAGCAGATCAATGATACGCAGCTTTTCCGTCAGGTCAAAATAGACATTGGCTGTCTGTTCTCCTTCCCTTAAGGTAGAGTCAACAATTCCTTTCATTTTGGTCACTCCTCCAAAGCTGTTAGGATGCTATTAGGCTGAAGGCTGTTAGACTGTTAGGCTGAAGGAGACAGAAAAGCGTGATTGTCGCACTCTGGCGAATAAACAGCAGCTTTTCGTACCAAACATGGCTTCAGGATGCGTCGTATCATCACTTTTTCCTAACAGCCTACAGCCTAATAGCCTAACAGCCTAACAGCCTATCCACCTGAGTAGTTACAAGGCATCTTCTTCCAGCCTCCGGGGCTCTGCATTTTTTGCCGCATAACGGATGAGGCGCATCCGGGGCAAAACAGACCCAAACATCTTCGTGTATCTTAAAGTCAAAAAGATCTTTTGGGATTGTTGCATGAAGCTCCATACCGTTAGTGTCAATCGTTGCCTTTAAGCCGTTGCCGTTGTTTGTTTTATTTATTAGCTTCCCTCTGATTCGATTCAAGTTGACGTCAGACGCTTTGTTTTCTCTTTTTAGGCTAATTTTTTCCGGATGGATACAAAGGTTGATCTCTTTCCCTTTTTCAAAAATAGGATATTTGTTAACTCTAATTTGAACAGGTTGACCCAGTCCGCTATTATTGACCTGCGCAACAGCTCCATACTGATTTATTTCAATTATTCGTACTTTTAAAATATTTTTAGCGCCGACAAAACGGGCTACAAACTCGGTTTTAGGATGATAAAATAGTTCATCAGGGGCTTCGATCTGCTCTATTTCTCCGTGGTTAAGCACCGAAACACGATCTCCTAACAAAATTGCCTCATCCTGGTTATGGGTAACATAGACCGTGGTCATTCCCATTTCCTGCTGAATGGTTTTCAATTCATTTCCTGTTGTCTCTTTGGTCAGGGCATCGAGATTGCTCATAGGCTCATCCAGCAGAAGTATTTCCGGTTCAGTAATAAGCGCCCTGATTAAGGCAACCCTTTGTTTTTGTCCTCCGCTTAACTGGCGCGAAAATTTACCCTTTTCCTTTTCAATGCTTACTTTGCTTAAATAATATTCAACCTTTTGGTTTATCTCACTTTCTTCAACATTTTTGACCCTGAGCCCATAGGCTACATTGTCAAAAACAGTTAGATGCGGAAACAGGGCATAGTCCTGAAAAACAAAACCAATTTTTCTTTTTTCCGGTGAAAGGTTGCTCACATTCCGTTTTCCGATCAAAACATCTCCATTATCCTGTCTAATCAAACCCGCTATTACAGAAAGTATTGTTGTCTTGCCGCCGCCGCTTGGTCCCAACAGGACATGAAACTCTCCCCTGTTAATCTCCAGGTTTAAGTTTTTCAGCACTGCCTGGCCGTTGTAACTTTTTGAAATTTTCTTTAATGCGATGCCCATTTCGCTTACCCCGTTTGTCCTCTGACTCGTGACTTGAATATCAATAATGAAGTAAAAGAAAACACTAATAAAAGCAGGGCAATGGCAATTGATGAAGTCAGCTCCCCTGACATGGCATTCTGATAAATGGCTACCGGCATTGTTTCGGTTTTAAGAGGGATACAGCCGGCAACCATGGAAGTTGCGCCAAATTCTCCAAGCGCCCTTGCCCACGTCATAACCATTCCGGCATAGATGCCATTTTTAGCCAGGGGAAGGAGAACTTTTTTAAACGTATAGAATTTTGATGCGCCCAGGGTTAAAGAGGCGTTGGTTACATTTTTATTTATTGATTCAAATGCTCCCCTCGCTGATTTTATTAAAAAAGGCATTGAAACAAAAAGCTGCGCAATTATGATCCCCTTTTTAGAGAATATCAGGTCAATTCCGCAGTTGCTTAACATACTGCCAAACTTATTATTTCCTCCCAGCAGGATTAGCAGAGCCAACCCCGCAACGAGAGGAGGCATGCAAATAGGAAGATCGACCAGTGTATCGAGTATCTCCTTACCTTTAAAGTCTTTCATTGCCAGCAAATATGCCACGGGGATTCCGAGGCATAATGCCAGCAAGACCACTATCAGCGATGTTTCAAGACTTATTGCTATGGCTGACAGAACCAGCGGAGATCCGAACTGATTTATCAGCTCTCCAAACGAAGTTGCTGTAAACAGAGCAAACATGGGGAGCACAATCAGGCACACAAAAATTCCTGTGATGAACGATATGGCTGTGTCAAAGGAAAGCTTTTTCATTGTATATCTTCTTTTTGCGCCTCTTGCGCCTAATTATCTTTTTCTTTCTTTATTCGATATTCGATGTTGGACGTTTCCCTGGTTCCCATGCTCCGGCGTGGCAACCCATATGGTATGCATTCCCACGCTGGAGCATGGGAACGAGAAAAATATCCGCGTTTATCTGCGTTTATCTGCGTTTATCTGCGGCTAATTCCTTTCTTTTATTCGACGTTCGATGTTCGATGTTCGACCTGCCCGCAATGCCTTTGAGTAGTCATGGTAGAATATCCTTGTATTTCTGCCCTGTGACAATGATCATACCACCATCGTTTGTAATGCATGGCAGGCGGGTGTTGAACGTTCATCTTTTAATTTGCCACCTCAAACCCATATTTTCTAAAAATTCCCTTACCTTCAGCGCTTAAGAGATAATGAACATATTGAGACGTCTCTTTTTTATGCCTAACCATTTGACAAACCGGAATAATACTTATGAAGTTATATTGCTCAGGAATGTCGATAATCCTTACCTTGCCGGACTGAACAGCGTCTGCCTTCCAGACAATAGAACCATCAGCGTTATTCCCTTCAATCCATAACACTAATTGCTTTACTGTTACGCCCCTGGCTTTTACATTCATCTTTGATTCTTTGAGATCCGCTTTTTTAAATATTGCAGCAGAAACCATGCCTATGGCACACGCCTTGATATCACCCAATACGATTCGATTTTTGTTGTTAATAAAATCAACAAGGGAGTTTACCTTCATATTTCCGTCAGGGGTAATGATAACAGGGGTATGATAAGCAATCGGGGTGTAATCTTTTATACAGCCCTTTTCCTTTATAATCTTTGCCCACCTGTCGCTGCCCGGAATAAAGACATCAGGGGTTTGCCCGACCAGTATCTTGTTGCCCAGTCTTCCGCTTCCTTCATAATCATAGATAACCTTTACCTTATATTTTTTCTCAAATTTTTTTCCTATTTTGTTTAATGGCAACCTCATTCCTGCTCCGGCAAACACAAGAAGTTCCTTAGATTCTTTTTGCGCAAAAGCAGTGAAAGGAACGAAGCAAACCAGTATCACTAAAAACAGCGCCACATATTTTTTCAAGTATTCAACCAGTTTCATAATGATTCTCTTTTTACGGCATTTCTTCCCTTGCCAGCCGCCACACGGGCGCATAAATGGCCTTATGTACATCCCTGGTAAAATTTAAAAAACCTTTGAAACCAACATAGGCGCCTAATTGAGGAAGCAATGTGCCGATACCGAATTTATGACAGAGAGACTGTTCTTTGATGCCGGCTATGAATACATCGGGCCTTAGTTTGCAGAATAAGTCTTCTAAATTCTGTTCTGAAGGGTCATCTACAATATGTATATCTACCTTAGCCATTTGCCGAATATCTCTATAGTTAACAGCATTGCCAAACCGTGAACCTACAAAAACCACCTCCATATCTAAAGCCTCAAATGTCTTTACCAAATCCGCTATACGAGCGGCGCCTAAAAAAACGGCCGCCTTTTTTCCTTTAAGCCCGGGCAAAAATTGAGTAAGCTGAGATTTTATGGCCTTGTATTCTTCATCAATGACCGTTTCCGCCTCCTTCTCCAAACCAAAATATTTGCCAATTCTACGCAGGCTATTTATGCTTTGAGAGAGACTGAGAAAAGAAACTTTTAAATAAGGAACTCCATATCTTTCCTGCATAGTTTCAGCAAAAAATTGCCCGGTGTTCTTACAGATAATAAGATTAAGTTTGACACAATGGGCAGTGATAATCCTTTCATAGGATGCATCACCGGTAAATACACAATGGACATTTATCCCCATTCTGGAAAGAAGGGACTTTATAATTTTTGTTTCATTAACATTGTATTGTCCGATAATGTTTACATCATAATGACCTGTGTCTCTTTGTTTTTGCCCAACAAACCGATTCAGTAAGCATTCATAGGCAATTTTGTGGCCGGCAGCTTCACTTTGACCTTTAAACCCAGGACAATCAACCAGGACAATGGGACAACCCAGCTCATCTTCCATTTTATTGCAAATGGCTTCCATGTCATCACCGATGATTGCCGAGCTGCAGGTATTATAAACGAATATATATTTTGCATCGGGCATAAGGATCTTTGCCTCTTTAAGTGTTCTTGCGAGCCTTTCCCGTCCACCGAAGATAATATCTTTCTCTCTCAGGTCTGTGGAAAATATACGATAGGCTGTGCCTCGAACCATGACGCCGTTATACGCGCAGCCCACCGGCCCATGCACTACATGGATCGCGTCTTTCAAAGGGGCAAGCATCCATCTTGCGCCGGCATAAGCGCAACTTCGCTCGGTGATCTTCCCGGGAGCGGAAGGCCGGCTGCAGGAGGGAAAGGAGCTTTTTTTATTGTTGCAAGCGGTCATCAGGGAATTTGCTCTCCAGTAAAGTGTTCACTATTAAATCCAGCAGGTATTCACTACCGCGATAGCCTACAGTCGCCCGGCGCTGGCAACCCACCCTGTCATATACGGGAAATCCAATGCGCACGAGCGGAACCTTTGCCTCTTTTGAAATATTTGCAGCCTTGGAGTTACTCAGGATCAAATCGATCTTCTCCTTTTTGATATAATCCTCCCATTCAAACATATCACCTCCGTTCAAGAGGATCGGTTTATAATCATACTCGTGGGCCGCTGCCCATACCTCCTCTACAAATTGCTTGCTCTCTGTCCCGCTTCCGACAATCGCCGGCTCCATCCCCAGTTCACAAACAAACCTCGTGACAGCAGCAGCTATATCAGGATCGCCGTATATAGCCACCCGCCTTCCCATGGTATAATGGAAGGTGTCTGCCATGGCGTCGATAAGGATACCACGCTCGTCCTTTATCTCCTCTGCAACCGGCTTCCCCGTTCTTTCCGCAAGATTTTTTATAAAAAAATCAGTATTGTATATACCCATAGGCATGGGGCCAATCATGGCCGGAACCTTGAACCGCTTTTCAAGATATTTTGCACCGGCGCCACCAGCATCAGGGCAGAGGGCAAATGTAGCAAGAGAATTGCCCATATTCACAATGTCATTTATCCTTGTGCCGCCTTTGGGATAATATGGCATGGTCTGCGGGAGACGCAACGGGCAATCAAGGGTCTCGGATATATCGAAAAGAATAGTACTTTCTATATCCATCAGTCTTAAGATATGTTTTATTTCCCTGATATCTCCGGGTGTAATCATGCCGGGGATAATATTTACCTTAGGTTCAGGAGTACTCCTTTTAGCCAATGCTTTTAAGAAAGCTGCGGCAGCGCGGTTATATCCCTCTACATGAGAACCGGTAAAACTTGGGGTATGGATGATGGCAAATTTAACCTCATCTGTTATCTCCGGGCCGAATTCTTCTTCCAGTTCATCAATGGATTCATCGAGGTAGCCTTCCATATCGTCTCCGATGATCTCGCTCGAGCATACGGTAATGATGGCAATAACCTCGGGATGATAACGGATAATGAGATTGCGAATTCCCTCAATGAAATTCTTACGTCCCCCGAATACGGCGGTATCTTCATGAAAGGAAGCCGTGGCAATGGAAACAGGCTCCCTGAAGATGCGAGAGAAGGTATAACGGGGATAGGTGGTGCAACCCTGTGCGCCCTGGACAAAGGGGATGCATTTATGTATTCCTACGCTTGCCCACATCGCCCCAAAGGGCATGCAGATCCGGCCAGGGTCCACAACAACTGTCCTTTTGGATGAAGGGATAATATCCTGATCCGGCTCCTTATATTCAGGGCAGATAGGTTCCTTTTCTATATACATCTGGTCATAGGTAATACCCTCAACCGGCATCTCCGTGAGAGCGTTGAGGTCTTCTATGGTCAATCTTCCGTTTAATTTTAATTGTGCTGGCATCATTTTCCTCCTTTTTTAGAGTGAAGGGTGTTAGACTGTTAGGCTGAAGGCTGTTAGGCTATAGGCTGTTAGGAAAAGACTCACAAAAAATAATAGCCTCTCCATTGAAGCCCCCGCCGCAAGCAGCGGGGAAAATGCAGTTTTTTTCCATTGAGAGGATATCAGTATCCTACAGCCTAACAGCCTATAGCCTAACAGCCTACAGCCTAAACAACCTAATTTACAAATTTACAAATTTCCACACGGGTGCATAAACTCCCTGGTAGATATCCCTGGCAAAGTTCACCATGCCTCTGAAGCAGGCATAGGGGCCTTTTTCATAGGAATGTGAATTTACCGTCGGCACACCAAGCTTGCGGCACAGATATTTCTCCTTCAAACCAGTGAGAAACAGATCTGGCTTAAACTTCTCCAGACACTCCTCAATCTCAAATTCATTTGGATTATCTACAACAAAGAGGCCATTTTTTGACCTGGCATTGATCTTTTCATAATCATCTTCATGGGCAAAGGTGCACATACTGAAGACCACCTCCATTCCTAATTCTTTCATGACCCTTTGCCAGTGCCACACCCTTGGACCTCCCACATACATGCCCACCTTTTTGCCTGTCAGCTTTTCACGATAGAAATCAATGGCCGGTGTAATGCATCTGATTTCCTCCTCAATGATCTGCTCCGCCTTTTCCTTCATTTTCTGAGAACCGAAAAAATCCGCCACACCCCTGAGAGCGCTCGCTGTTTGTTCAATTCCAAAGAAGCTCGCATCTATATAGGGAACCTGAAAACCCTCCTTGATAAGTTTGGAAATGTAGGTGCAGGAACGCTGGCAATGAAGGACGTTCAGCTTGACGTCCGGTATCTTCAAAAGATTTTCCATGCGCTCGCCTCCGGTAAAGACCGATACGATACGGCAACCAAGTTTTTCAAAAAGGGGTTTGATATAGACCAGATCCCAGTCCATATTAAATTCGCCGATAATTGCAATGTCGTAAGGTCCCATTTCATCTTTTTTCATGCAGACTTCAGGGCATTTCTTCCTGTACTCCAACATCTGATCATAAAACTGGACATTGAAATGATGGTGGCCCGTGGACTGGCTCACTCCGCTAAAGCCCGGTGCGTCAATGACAAAGACGGGCCTGCCTATCTTTTTTTCAACTCTTCGAGCCACAGAATAACAATCATCCCCGATAAGCCCGCTGGTGCAGGTAGTATAAATCAGGATACCCGCTGCGCCGGGGATAAGTCGCCATGCCTCAAAGCAGGTCTTCTCCAGCTTCTCCATACCGCCAAAAACCACATCCTTTTCCTGAAGGTCGGTGGTGATTGCCCGCCTGCGATTATGCGAATCATTGCAAAGCGTATCCTGCCCTGCCCAGGCGTAAACGGCTGAAAGGTTGCGCCTGGTGCCCCATTGATACCAGGCACATCCGGCCGGCGAATGTATAATCTGGATGCAGTCGCCAATCGGCCCTCCAACTACCCCGCGTGACCCGGCAAAGGCACAGCCACGTTCTGTCATATCTCCTGGAATGGTTTTGACATTGCAGGCAGGAATATTAGGTTTTTCTGCATTGGTAAGCACATGGTGCTTGTATCTTTCAGGTATGCTAATATCACATTTTAATTTATATTTTTCTGGAACAGACATTCTTCTTTTCCTTTCTTTTTATCTCTCAATTAGTAGCAGAGGTTACTGCCTGACTGTTCGGAGAACAGACCCTACAGATCTTGTGCTAATAACCGCAAGTGGCGCAGACTTGAGGATATACTTCCTGTTGCATCACTTTTCCGGTCTCTTCTCCCGGCACTCCCACCGCATCAGCCCGGCACTGCTTGCAGAGATACCATTGCTTGATAATGGGTTCACACTCGGCGCGCGATTTTTTCAGCTCTTCCGTTGTCGGGAAGCGCAACCCGGAAAAGCGGCCAACAGGAATTAAGGGCATGATATTCATAATACATGCCCCTGCTGTTTTTATTGTTTGGGCTACTTCCATCAGATGATCAGAATTGATACCAGGAATAAGCACTGTATTAACCTTTACCATAAATCCTCTTTGGCTGGCTTGATAGATACCCTCTAATTGACGCTCCAGAAGAATTCGGCCTGCCTGTACGCCGTGATAAAACTGTCTTTCCCAGCAGACATGCGCATATATGGCCCCGGAAATCTTCGGATCTACTGCATTCAGTGTTACTGTAAGATATTTTACTCCTACCTCTTTTAGTCTTGGCAGTTTATCTGACAGGGTTAAGCCGTTGGTGCTCAAACATTTGCTCAATTCAGGAAAACGCTGGTTAACAAGGGCAAAGGTCTCAAAGGTGGCCTCATTGGCCAATGGCTCTCCGGGGCCGGCAATAGCGGCAATCTGGATGCGGGGGTCTGAGCGAATCGCCCAGTCCAGCCGGTGCAGCGCCTTTTTGGGACTGATGATAGCCGTCGTCAATCCCGGGCGATTTTCAGCGCTGTTTATGCCTCTCACACAATAATTACACTGGATATCGCAAAACGGTGCAACCGGAAGGTGAATACGGCCAATTTCATAATGTGCTTTTGAGTCATAACACGGATGTGGTAACCACATGGCTCCTCCTTTAAAATTCATAATTCCCTCTCAAGGGCGAACACAAGGTTCGCCCCTACAGCATTTTATAATCCTTACCCCTTCCTCTACTTTATTGCCTGTGCATCCTTTTCGCCTGTTCTGATTCTGGCTGCCTCTTCCAGGGGACAGACAAAGATGCGCCCATCGCCATGGTGTCCGGTTTGATTAGCCTGGATAACGGCATCTACCACTCTGGTAAGATCTTCATCATTCACTGCGAGATACAGAAGACGTTTGGGGATATACTTCATTCCGCCACCTTTGGCTGATTCAGTCACCTCCGGGCTTATTGCAAAACTCACTTCATCAATAAGCCCTTTTTGCTTTCCCCTGCCAAACACCCTGTAGCTAAAAGCGGTAAGGCACGGAAAACCCATTTTCTCCAAAGACTTCTTCGTATCATAGACCTTATTTATTCGAATAATGGCGTAAATCTCTTTCATTTTTTTCACCTATACACCTTTTGCGGCAGTTCGAATCGTATATGTCTCTTCAACCGGCGTAACAAATATCTTTCCATCGCCATAGTGACCCGTTCTGCCATTGTCTATAATAATATCTGCTATGTTATCAGCATCTTCATCCTCTGTTACGATCATGAGCATGGTTTTTGGCAATTCGTCATAATGAATACTGCCGACATCCAGTCCTTTTTGTTTGCCTCTCCCGACTACATCTATCTTTGTAAGCGCCACAAAGCCTGCCTCGGCCAGGGCATCCACCACAGCTTCCACCTTTTCAGGTCTGATTATTCCCTTTACCATCTTCATCTTTTTTCTCCCTTCAAATATCGTTAAATAGTCGATTGCTCGAGTCCTTTTTCTTTTGAGCTTTCAACAGTCTGCTTGCTTGAATAATAACAGCCACTTAACCACTTGACGATCTCTGCCCTCAGAGTAATCCGTGTAATCTGCGTAATCTGTGGATTAACAACACAATTAGTCAATCCCGTACTTTACTACCAATTGTTCTAAATCATCCATCTTCATGATAGGCTCGGGGATCACGAAATTCTCGTTTTCAATTATCCGCTGGGCAAGATTCTCGTATTCCTGCGCCTGGTTACAGTCAGAATTATATTCCATTACTGTCTTTTTATTAAACTCGGCCTTTTGGACCATGTTATCCCTGGGCACAAAATAGATCATTTGGGTGCCGATGCGGTCACAAAATTCCTCGATCAGTTCACGTTCTCTATCCACATTCCTGCTGTTGCAAATAATTCCCCCAAGACGAATACCGCTTCGATTCGCATATTTTGTCAGTCCTTTACTGATATTGTTGGCAGCATAAATAGCCATCATTTCACCTGAAGTAACAATATAGATCTCCTGAGCCTTCCCCTGGCGCATGGGCATGGCGAATCCACCACACACAACATCACCCAGTACATCATAAAAAAGAAACTCAAGATCATCAGGATAACCACCTAATTCCTCCATCAGGTCAATAGCGGTTATAATGCCCCGTCCCGCGCAACCAACACCAGGCTCAGGACCTCCCGATTCCACACCGCGAACCCCGGCAAACCCTTCGCTTACCACCTTGTCCAATGTCACATTTTCCTTACCGAATTCCCGCAGGGTATCAAGCACAGTGGCCTGGGACATCCCGCCCATGATCATTCGAGTTGCGTCCGCCTTTGGATCACAACCATGAATCATCACCTTTTTTTTAAAAGATACAGCCATAGCCGCAGCCATATTCTGAGTAGTTGTTGATTTTCCAATACCACCTTTTCCATAAATACCGATTTTTCTCATTATGTCTCCTCCAATTTGAATAATTTTTATTCGAACATTCGTTGTTGTATGGAAGATAATATCAAAAGGCGTGCCACAGGCACTGAGTGTGCCCATAAATATCGCCAACTACTTTATATGATAGATAAAAGTGACGGCATATATTCTTTGTCCGGTGGCAATATGATAGCGTTGTATCCTACGAGACAGTAAAGTCGAAGGCTATTGCTACCGGAATGTAGGAAAGGAATTTAGGAAGGGTAAGATCGTTTCTTCGATTTTTTTCAAAAGGAAGGACAAAAGATGTCGACGCAGTGAATAGTTACGATATCAAGTTCATGTAATTGCTGAATATGAATTCAAACTGCTCGTCCATGAGGGCCTCGTGTTTCTCAGCATCTTTCAATAAAGCCGATATATCTATAGAAGGAGGTTGTGACAGCCATCTTTCATCGCCTTTCACCCAATCTTTAACATCTGAAACAGTGGCAGCCTGATTATCGAACTGGAGTCCGACAATGTATGGCCGATCTTTTACAGAAATAGCCTCTACCTGGCATTCCGCAGAAGTAACCAACACCTCAATCTCCTTGGGCATGGGTGGCAGGACTGCTTGAGCATGCCATTTGAAGAGAGGAAAAGAGCTGAAAACGCCGTTAAACAGGGGATGTCTGCGACCATTTTTCGTAAGATGACCTGTAATAAAGCCGACACTACGGCAAAAATTAGAGCCTGTCTCAGCTCCGAGAGCGTCCGCAAGAAGCTGGTGGCCAAGACAAAACCCAAGATAGGGCTTATCTGCTTCAAGGGATCGACGTATGATTTCCTTTTCGTTTTTTAGAAATGGATATTCCTTTTCTTGATCCACATTGGGGCCGCCACCCAAAACGATCAGCCCGTCATATGAAGCAGTATCCGGAATAGGCTTGTGCCATACCTCGACGACATCAAGCCTAACATCACATTTCTCTGCTGATCGGATGAGATGTATTCCCGGTCCTTCCCAGGACATGTGCTGGAAGACAAGAAATCGTTTTGTCATATTGCTGAACTCCATAAATGATGTGGTTATTATTGGAAGTATTCCGGTACTATCCGGCAAGGCTTCTCAATTTTGACGATCTTGTTGTAAAGCTATATATCAAGAGGCGTGCCAAAAATGGTAGATGTTGTGGAAAATCATTACAATCAGAAGATATTATTACTAAAAGTTCTTAAAGCAGGACTGCGCTGGTGTGAGAAAAGCAGGATATAAAACTACATTTCCGTTATTATTTGCTCACGGGTCAATAGCTTACCTGATCCAATTTCCTGAGAATTGCCATAGGTTAATTTAGGGAAACGCATAATTGCATGGGCGTCCCCATGGGACATAATTACATCTCCTTTTTTGTAACATAATGTTAAATTTTGATTTTCATTGAATCTTCAAATATCTGAAACAGTTTTCTCATTTTATTCTCTAAAGATTTTGGCTTAGTCCTGCTGTAGTCCGGTTCATAAAGCGTGACAGAAATATCTTTAAGCATGCCATACTCTCCTTTTATCAGAAATATGGAATCGGCCTTCAGGTCTTTGACTATTTTGTCTCTTTGTTCGACTGCCCTTGGGAAAAATTCCATGCAGATGTTTTGTACTGCCCCAAAATTATCCAACGCCTTACAATCAACCGAGACCTGAAATTGGGAACCGGGAAATTCATAACTGTTAATGTGTATAATTTTTACAACTGTGGTTAATCCAATATTGGCAAGCAATGGCTCAGTGTCTTTAAATAGCTTTTCTACTTCCGCATCACTTGCTCCATGCATGGATAATTCTTTTGAACATATTATAGATTTCTTCTTGACAGCCGGCGGATTTTCTTCACACCAGCCATAACTGCCTAGCAAACACATTGCTCCTGCGCCGCATAAAAATTTACGTCTTGTTGTTTCTTTTTTCATGGTGATATCCTCCATGTGATTTAATTTTCCGGAGATTGTCCGACGCACATTTAGCATTATTGCTTTCTTCTTTAATCTGCTTTATTGCATCATACCATAAGGATATTCCATATTGCGGAATGAAAAAGCTTTTTTTCGGGCACGGTTTTATGCCAAAAAAATCCAAAAGGCTCTTATAGGCAGCCCTTTTAAAAACAATATCATTGACATTTAACTCCCCAAAAGACTATTTTTAGACAGGTTAGCCAGAACCATACAAAATATAATCCTGCGGGGTGATGAAAATGATAGAAAATTCATGGCAACTTCAGAATGCAAAAAATAAATTCAGCAACCTTGTTGATAAAGCTCAACATAATGGTCCTCAAGTAGTAACCAGACATGGCAAAGATGCTGTTGTTGTTCTATCAATTGATGAATACAAAAAATTAATAAAACCGAAAACCAACCTGTTGAAATTCTTTCAAAATTTTCCTCTTTCAAAAATTAATTTAGACATAAAAAGAAATAAGGATTTGCCGCGAGATATAGAATTATGAAATACCTGTTAGACACTTGTGTAACCAAAAGAAAAAATAAACGATTAGCGGTTATTTGTTAGATTAATGGGGGCAGTTTATGAAAAAAGCTAAGAAAATTAGCACAAAGGAAATAGAAAACTTTCTGTTAGACGAAGAAGTACGTCTTTGCATGGATTGGGGAAAAGAAAGAAATCCATTTACGTTAATAGAACCGGGCGAAGTGCAACATTCCAGAATACTTGCATGGCTGCTAAATCCCAGAGAGGGACATCTACAGGGAGATTATTTTATTAAGGCCTTAATTCGCACTGCATTAGAAACTTATAAAGATGCTGAAAACATAAGCGTTTTAGAGAAGAATGCATTTTTTAAAGAGTGGAATGTCTTTGATATAGAACAAACCAGCTTTGCTAATGCCGTGGTATGGCCGGAATTTCAGATAAGTGAGTCACAGGCGGGTAAAAGGGTGGATATCACCATGTTTGATGGGGCTAATGAACTATCCATTTTTATCGAGAATAAGTTTGGTAGTTTGGAAGGTGAAGACCAAACCTTAGAATATTTCAAAAAATTAGAAGAATTATTAAAATCCAGGGATCCTTACCGGCTATATATATTTCTTGATTATAATGAGAACAAAGCTAAGAGCAAAGATTGGATCAGTCTAAATTACGATTGGTTGCAGAATGCCTTGAAGCAACTCATTGACCGTGATGCTATACCTGCTAGTGTTGAGTATGTTTTGAAAGGATACTATGAGTATCTGAGCGATGATCGCTCTTCAAATCCTTACCATAGCGGTCCAGAAAAGCATTTGGCTGCAATTGCTCGTAAGCATCAAAATCTCTTGAAATTTATGAGAAAACATAAAAATGAATTAGCAAAACAAACTACTGAACGATTGCTATTGGATGAACCAAAAAAAATTGAGGATAAGCTATACTTGCTATATTGGCAGCACCCATCGTTTTTCTGGGGTTTATTCGACTATACTGGTTGGGAATATATTGGCGAACGATTGGAACGAACGATTGGAAATAAATATTTCGAATACGATTCTGGAAAAAGGTGGTTTTGTATTCATAAGAAGTCTTGGAGTCGTTATTATAAAAAAGATAATGACGAATGGGGCATTCAACTTTCCGTAGACCAAGAACCCAGCGGCATCAACTACTTATATCTTATTTTCAAGCGGGATGAATTTAAGGAAGAATATGCCAAAAAACTTGAAAGTTTTGCAAAGGCCATGGGAGGTAAGATGAAGTTAAAGAATTGTGTCACAATCATAAAGAAAAAGATTGTCGCAAATGATGACGCCATTGTTAAGGAGCTTGCAAGTATGTATAAAAAGATGGTAAAAAACATTGGATCCCTCGATAACAAATAGCCCTACAGCAAGTTTGTCATTTCAACCCGGAAAACAGATTCTTCGTCGCTTTGCTCCTCAGAATAACAACTTGCGCTGTAGTGTTATATTACCCTTGTATAAATTTCTTGCATCCTGCCTACTGTTTCCTCCATCTCCTCCACCAGCCACTTTGGCTTAACCACTCTTGCCTCATCTGCAAAAGACAGCACCCATCCTTTTAGCTCGTATTTAGATGAAGCGCTGAAGATAAGTCTTATTTTTCCATCAGCTTTTTTAATCCACAGATTTCGCAGATTACACAGATTACTATAATCACTTGAAGTGCGAGGGGATCATATGTCATAACCCCCTAAATGCAAAATCTGTAGTGGTTAATTTCCCGCTACTTGCGGCGATAGGAAATATTAAAACACTTATTTTGATACCCCCGCTGTTTGCGGCGGGGTAGTTCATTGTTAGCGGTCATTTATAATGACCCAGTAGCGGACAATAAAACTGACCCACCTCAAACAATTAACTTTTACAGGCAGCATAATAAGTATTTGTATTATAATTAATATGTTGCTTAAAGTTCCTCATATTTGTCGAAAAGAGAACAAATACTACAAATAGACAGTGATAAATTTATCGCCAACAGGAATATTCCTGATTCCGATTCACCTGGCACTGAACTCCTGAACCATATCTATAATAGGTCTTCATAATATGTTTCTGGGTTTCACGGCTAAGGTTTGCCTGATTCTGTTTTACGTAGCGCCTTACAGACCTTGTTAGAGACAGTTAAAACTATCCTTGGCTTTAAGTTTTGATTTTAACAGCAGATAATTTTCTCATATTTTCAAGCAGGGAGATAATATACTTTTTATATTTATCGAGTTCTTCGTCCGCCTGTTTTAAGATATTCAGGTGATCTCTTCCCCTCATTTCATTGCAGGTATCTCGGATTGTACCCCCGATACCCGAAGTTCATTAGCAAATGGCACGGATAGAATGACTTCGCTGCCATCATCATAGAGCAATTTAATCTTATGAATCACATTCCAATCTCATCTGTTCCTTATTGAAAATAATGAGGAACTTTAAGCAACATATTAATTCATAATACAAATACTTCATTATGCCGTTCAATTTGTTTGGTACTCAGTTTTATTGTTCGCTACTGGGTCATTATGACCGCTGGTCGAACTACCCCGCCGCAAACAGCGGGTATCAAAAATAAGTGTTTTACTCTATCGTCATATGGAAATTAACTTCAATTACAGATTTTGCATTTAGGTTATGACATGATCCCCGCACTCGCGATTATAGTAATCTGTAATCTGCGAAATCTGTGGATTAAAAGCTGATGGAAAAATAAGACTTATCTTCAGCGCTTCATCTAAATACGAGCTAAAAGGATGGGTGCTGTCTTGCAGATGAGGCAAGAGTGGTTAGCCAAAGTGGCTGGTGGAGATGGAGGAAACAGTAGGCAGGGATGCAAGAAATTTATACAAGGGTAATATGGGAACACTACAGCGCAAGTTGTTATTCTTGAGGAGCAAGCGACGAAGAATTGTTTCCGGTTGAAATGACAAACTTGTTGTTAATGAGGATCCAATGTTTTTACCATCTTATACACATACTTTGCAAGCCCTTTAACAATGTATGTCATCATTTGACAATCTTTCATGATTGTGACAATAATTTTTAACTTCATCTAAATTTTGGCCTTTGCAAAACTTCTCTTTTGGCATATTCTCCTTAAATTCATCCCGCTTGAAAATAAGATATGGGGTAGTTGATGCCGCTAATTCTTATTCACGGAAGTTGAATGCCCCATTCGTCATTATCTTTATAATAACGACTCAAGACTTCTTATGAATACAAACCAATCTTCCAGAATCAACGTATTCGGAAATATTTACTCCAATCGTTCGTTCCACCGTTCGCCAATATATTCCCAACCAGTATAGTCGAATAAACCCCAGAAAAAACGATGGGCTGCCAATATAGCAAGTAGGCAGCTTTATCCTCAATTTTTTGTCTTCATCCAATAGCAATCGTTCAGTGTTTGTTTTGCCATTTTATGTTTTCCCTCATACCCTTGATACCTCGTAGCCAAATGCTTTTCTGGGACCGCTATGGGTGGATTGAAGCGAGCGATCATCGCTCAGATACTCATAGTATCCTTTCAAAACATACTAACACTAAAAGTAGGTATAGGCATCACGGTCAATGAGTTGTTTCAAGGCATTCTGCAACCAATCGTAATTTAGACTGATCCAATCTTTGCTCTTAGCTTTGTTCCCCTTTATTATAATCAAGAAATATAGTAGCCGGTAAGTGATCCTGGATTTTTTAATCCACTTTTCTAATTTTTGAAATATTCTGTTTGGTCTTCACCTTCCAAACTACCAAACTTATTCTCGATAAAATGGATAGTTCATTAGCCCCACTCCAAACATGGTGATATCCACCCTTTTACCCGCCTGTGACTAATTTTTATCTGAAATTCCGGGCCCACGGCATTAAGCAAAGCTGGTTTTGTTCTATAATGTTGATTATTCCTTTAATTTTAAAAAAATTTCCATTCTTCCAAAACGCTTCATGTTTCAGCATCTCTTTATAAGCCTCTAATGCAGAATTGTCTTTAATAATTCCCTGTAGATGTCCCTCTTGGGATTTAGCGTCAGCCTTGGAATGTTGCACTCTCGCCCCATTAATTTGATTCTCAATCCATGCAAAGACGTACTTCGTCCAACACATATTTTTATGATGGGTGGAGAAAGCTATCGGCTCAAACAAAAAATCAATTTAAACTAAGTGCAGGGGGTGGGTCAGTTTTATTGTCCGGTAGTGGGTCAAAATTATTGTCCATTGACAGTTCATTTTAAAATCATTTCATAACTTCAACAAACCTGGAATCCAGGATCACGGGATCATTGGTAATAATTGGCAAGTCAAGATATCTGGCAGTTGCGGCAATAAGCCGGTCGTGCAACTCGGGGGTGTCGTCGATTTCGAAAGCTGTTTTAAGAATCTCAAAGCTCAGCGGCTCAAACTGATAATTTTGGCTTTTGAAAAGATCCTCGGTTTGAAGCAGGCTGATATTGATCCTGACTTTATAATTATCAATTTTCCGTTATTCATTTCCCCTTCAGCCTTTCCATAAGCCTGAAGGCGTCTTTTTCAAGCTTTGAGAAGGCAAACCATTTTTTTCCAAGATCTTTTAATGATGCCCCAAAATGAAAAACCTCTTTGTCATCTATTATAATGAACCTGTCATGCGCGTATTTAAACTTTTTTATTTCCACAGGCAGATATTGAGAATTATATTTCTTCACATCCAGAGCCATCTGCTTTGAAATTGTTTTTGTAAAGATTTGAACCGTTACACTCTTTTTTCTTTTTGCAAGCAACAGCAGAACTGAATCGTCAATATAATTATCAATAATAATGATCGATTTTTTCGCTGTTCTGATAAGATCAGAAACAAATTTATAGGCATCAAAAATCTGTCCGTCAAAAAAGACCCCTTGCTTCGGTGTGATTTCTTTTGATTCTATGGCGTTAAATATCCGGTCAAATTTTTTATCTGTTTCAGCTTTGTGCTCAAGCTGCTTTTGTTCCACTGCATCAAGCCTGTGAAAAATCTGAGCATTTGTCGTAATGAATTTACGCATGCCGGTTTCTAAGGTCGCATTTTGCGACCATAGAGATGCAAACTCTTCATCAGTGAGTTGAAACATAAACTCTTCAGGGAATCTTTCCCTGTTTCTTTTTACTTGTTCATTAAGCCTTTTTATTTCCACGCCATACAACTCAGCTAAATCACTATCATACATTACTTGAACACCCCGAATGGTATAAATAAGACCTTGGAGCTTGTCAGCATTAACAATTTTATTCTCAGCCATTAATTTTTACCTTCTTCAAATTCTTTGCAGAATACACCTTTTCCATCTTCTTGAATGGTCTGAGTTACTTTTTCACCAACCACTTTGGCTTAAGCACTCTTGCCTCATCTGCAAAGGAAAGCGCCCATCCTTTTAGCTCGTACTCGGATGAAGAACTGAAGATAAGTCTTATTTTTCTATCAGCTTTTTTAATGATCTTTTGATCAGGACTTCATATTCTCTCGGCCACGTATTCGGCTGATAAAAACGAATGAGGATAATTTCGTTGCAATAGCCTCATTGGAATGGTAAAATTATATTAATTATAAGGAGGAAAAAAGTTATGCTCACAGCCGTAGAAGCAATTATCGAAAAAAATGGGAAAGTTCGCCTTCAGAAACCTATTCACCTGAGTTCGCCTTGTCGAGCGATAGTTACGATTCTTGATGAAAAATCGAAATTTATCAGTGAAACAGCCCTCCTAAGCGAGGCAGCTCTTTCTGACTGGAATCGTCCAGAGGAGGAGGAAGCATGGTCTCACCTTCAGAAAGTTCAATAGTACTCGTCAGATTCCCTTTTTCAGATCTTTCTTCCTCAAAGCTGCGTCCTGCAGTGGCTATTGCTTCTGTTGGTCGAGATGATTGGATCCTTTGCCAAGTGACCAGCAATCCCTATGCTGATCCAGAAGCCATTCAGATTACTGATGACGATTTCGAAACAGGAACCTTGCAAAGGTTGAGCTATGCAAGACCAACCAAGCTTTTCACCGCCAATAGTTCCTTGATAGAACGTGAAGTCGGCAGGCTCAATGCAATTGCATTCAACAATATCGTAAATGCTGTTGTCGATATCCTGCAAAAAGCTGCAAGAAACAGGTAACTACTTTCGGCTCCTCCCTGGCCTTGAAGGTTCGGCCGTTTATCTGGTTGAACAATGCCAAGGTTTTTATCCATTAAGCTGCGCAGCCACGTCAAATACAAAGTTATGCAGGTTGATTTATAATTGATTACGAATACACCTTTTTCATCCTCTTGATGGTCTGACTTACTTTTTCCACCAGCCACTTCGGCTTAACCACTCTTGCCTCATCGGCAAAAGAAAGCGCCCATCCTTTTAGCTCGTATTCAGATGAAGCGCTGAAGATGAGTCTTATTTTTCCATCGGCTTTTTTAATGATCTTCTGATCAGGACTCCATATTCTCTCGGATACGTATCTGGCTGACCAGCCAGTGAATTCCACCTCTGCCTTGAAGGAATCCTCTTTTATGATTCCGAAATCCTGGTTAAAGATTTTCTCAAAGTCATATTTTTTGGGGAATTTGAACATCCTTTCCGTCAGTTCAACATTTTTGATTCTGTGCATTGCTAATAAGGGATCAAAATCGGGTTCTTTGTAAGTTTTTCCGGGTTTTCTCGCCATACCCGCGTGGAGGTAGATTGTGTCATGATGTGAAAAAATCTTGAGCGGTTTTATGTAAAAGGTCTTTAGCTTTTCTGACATAATGGCTCTGTAATTGATTTTGCATATCCTTTTTTTCTCCATTGCTTCCAACAGCATGCGAATGCTTTCCTGATAAGGAGTGTAGTCGATGCTTCCGGGGCTAAATGAGGCAAAAGAATATGACGACAGCGCTTTATCTTTCGGGAGAAGCGCCTGACTTTTCTCAAGCGCCCGTGTTGCCTCTTTAAAAAGCTCTTTGCCCAATAAATGCTCTGAAAAGGCTTTGCACATCCTCAGAACGTTCATCTCGGTTTCTGTAAGATTTATGGCAGGGAGCATCTGTCGCGGCTTTTTTATCCGGTAATATCTTTTGTTTCCCTGCATGCTCTCCTCAATATCTACGCCATACGACTTTCGTATATCGTTTACCAATCGTAATACTGTCTGTTTTGAACACTGGAGCATTTTAGAAAGATTGGTGAGTGAATGGTTTTTTCCTGAAAACATAAGGCTTGCGAACAGGCTGATCAGTTTTTCACCATAACTCATATAAGGGCTTAATTTTTTAGGCATAAAACACCTCCAGAAAAAAGGATTTCCATTCCGCAATATGGAACACTAACCTGTTATAATATGAAAAAACAAGTTAAAAGGAGATTGTTCCAGCAATTCTAATTATGGAATAATTTTTGCGAATCAAAAGACATGGAATACCACGAAGCACACGAAAATCACGAAGAAATAAGAAAATAGTAAAATCTATACTTCGCGTTCTTCGTGTGCTTCGTGGTGAATAACAGGCTATAATTAGAATTATTGGAGATTGGTCACGCCTAAAAAACATCGAAGAAAAAAGCAAATGCTAACGGATGTCAAAGCAACCCTTGATAAAAACGAATGCTTTGCCTTGAAAAAGTGCGCTTTATATCTGCGGCAACACTTAGACCGCTATTTTACCCTGGATGAGGAAACCATGAAGATACTCTGCTATACTTTGAGAGGTGAAATGACAAGGGTAAACGAATATATTTTAGATTTGTTAGATGATTCCCGGAAAATGAGATTTAAAGAAGAGCTTTCCGAATGCGGGCTTGATCCCGAAGAGTATCCCGATCTTGCTGCCCGCATGCTGGCAAAGGTCAAAACAGGTTACCTCCACAAATTCAAACATTTTATCTTTCACCTGTTGGAGCAGAATCTCAAAAAGTTTCAGTACAGTGGTAAATCTGACATAGAAAAAACCATAACTGCAATTAAAAAAATGTTTGATCTTACAGATCAGGAGGTTGAGTTTAGTTTATTCCTCTTTATAACCGCAGGTTACGAAATTCCCCGCGATTTTTTCACTTACCACTTAAAATGCGACGAATTTGCGGGAAGAAAAAATTTGGTCAATATCCTGAATTTGACTCAAAGGGAATTCAACAAGATATTAGAAGGAACTCTTGCAAGAACAGGTTTGCTGGAAATAAGCGGCTTTGATTTGAGCATTACAGATGACCTTATAAGTTTAATCCAGAATTCCTCAACCCGCTCATTTACAAAAACTTTTTTCTCCAAAATGCCGCCTAATACCGTGCCGCTTGAGTATCATTTTGTTGAGCAGGAACAAACCGAACATATCCTGGAGCTTTTAAAACACAAGCCGGAAACAGCAACGCATATCCTTCTTTATGGCTCGCCGGGTACAGGAAAAACAAGCTATGCCTATGGGCTGGCCGAAAAATTAAGAATACCGGCCTATGAAATTGTGAGGGGAAATGACAATAAGACCAGCCAGAGGCGAGCCGCGATTATAGCATCTCTCAACATGACAAATTCAGAGAAAGGTTCCCTTATTCTAATCGATGAAGCGGATAATATTCTGAACACATATTTTTCGTGGTTTATGAGGGGCGAAACTCAGGATAAGGGCTGGCTCAACCAGATACTTGAAGAACCGGGAACAAGAATGATATGGATTACAAACTCGATAGATGGCGTTGAGCAATCGGTTTTGAGACGTTTTGCCTATAGCCTTTGCTTCAAACCATTTAACCGGAAACAGCGCATCCGTCTCTGGGACTCTGTGTTGAAAAACAACATGGCCGAACATTTCTTGTCAAATGCTGATATTACGAATCTTGCCGGACATTATAAGGTCAGCGCCGGTGCTATGGACATAGCAGTGAAAAAAGCTGTTGAAAAAAACGCAAAATCGAAAAAAAGATTTCATAAAGCCGTAACCCTGACCCTTGATTCACATGAAAGTCTGCTTAATCATGGTAAAAAGCACAAGGATAAAGACACAGTAGAAAAGGACTATTCCCTGAAAGGATTGAATGTTCAAGGGAATATACAGTTCATGATGCAGCAGCTTGAAAAGTTCGATAACTACCTTCAGCAATCTGATGGAAAAAGCAGGATAAATATGAATCTTCTCTTCTTTGGCCCTCCTGGAACCGGCAAGAGTGAACTTGCGCGTTATATTGCGTGTAATCTGGACAAAGAACTAATCTGCAAGAAAACCAGCGATATTCTTGATAGCTTTGTAGGAGGCACAGAGCAGAACATCAAAGAAGCGTTTGAAGAAGCCGAGTCGGAAGAGGCTGTTTTGATAATAGATGAAGTTGATTCTCTACTTTTCAGCCGTGATCAGGCACAGCGATCCTGGGAAATCAGTTTTACAAATGAATTCCTGACCCAGATGGAAAGATACAGGGGAATCCTTATCTGCACGACAAACAGACTGAAAGGTCTCGATAACGCTTCGATACGCAGATTTAATTACAAGATCGGTTTTAATTACCTCAAACCGAACGGCAATGTTATATTTTACCAAAGACTTCTGGAGCCTCTGACCAACTCCTCACTAAATAAAACTACCAAAGAAGCATTGAAAAAAATTATTGATCTTGCCCCAGGAGATTTCAAGGTTGTGCGGGACAAGAATTTCTTTTATCACCCTGAAGAGCTTAGTCCTCAATCATTGATACAGGCATTGCAGGAAGAAGCTGATGTTAAGAGATTTCATAGCGGGCGAAAACATATAGGATTTTAGGCGGGGTCTGAATGGGGGTCGGGCCACAGCAACATCGTTAAAATCTTGTGTTAAATAAAGCTTTAACTGGCCATTTTTATGGCCAAGAGCACGGGCAAATGGCAAGAACAAAACGGCCCGCCTGCCAAAGCCTGGCACTGGCGTGCAGGTATTCGGGCAAAGGGCCGAAAGGTTGGGGAGTCCTGAACATAGCGTGGCCCAACCCCCATTGACCATTGAAAAGAATCTCTCAAATTACCAATAATACCAATTTTAGTGAAATTGGTAATTTGCTCTCCCAAGGTCATGACATGGATTATATTGCAAGGCATTACCACATGGATCTTGCGCTTGCCCGCCCGCCTCGCCTGAGCGGAAACCACCTGCCTGTGCGGTGCACGCAGACAGGGGTGCAGAAAATGCAGGACAAACGTATTTTAGGAACCGTCGGAAGAACCTTGCTGATCGCAAAAAGATCATAATAGCCGTCCCAGCTCCCCGCTAAGTTTAATAGTTGATGTCCCTATTGCCCATTCAGCAATTCTAATTTTGAAGAATAACATCCGCCAGAGGGCTTTGGCGGATAAAAGAAAAAAATGCCATAATTAGAATTGCTGTATGTTTCTTGAGGAATTTGGTATGATATATATAATAAAACTTTCTTATTTGCTGATAGTGAGCGATCAAGGGATGCGCTCGGTTTATCAATACTAAGGGCTCGACAAAAAATAACTTTACATTTCAGGCGCCGATGCATCCCGCCTGACTGCGTTGCGAAAATTCTGAATATGCTTGATATTCATGCTTTTTCGCGCCTTGTCAGCCGAGTGCCTCAACACCTGAAATTGCGAACTTATTTTTTGCCGAACCCTAAGGAGTGAGCCAAAAATGGAAAGAGATAAGATAAGCATACTGGAGGAAATCGGGAGGATAATAACCGAGTCTGCCCGGCCGCACAGAACGCTGGAAAAAATTGTCGAACTTGTTGCCGACAAATTTAATACAGATGTATGTTCCGTATATCTTCTGGATACGGATAAGCTCTCTCTTATTCTCCAAGCAACCGTGGGGTTGCGTAAAGAATCGATAGGCAGAGTCCGAATGAGCGTCCATGAGGGACTCACCGGGCTCGTTTTAGAAAAAAATGCAGCCTGTGTTTGTTGTAAATCCGGCTACACATCCCAGATACAAGTTTTTCGAAAAAAGCGGCGAAGAGATCTACAGCACATATTTGGGTGTCCCCCTGGTCCATCTCCGGAATCCGCTCGGCGTACTCGTTGTTCAAACCGTGCGCGAAGACGCTGTCACCAAATCAGACATCGGCCTGTTTTCAACCATAGCCAGCCAAATTTCTGCAACGGTAGCCTATACCGGTCTTCTTGAAAACCTGAAAAAGGAGCGGCAGGATAGGCGAGACTTAGAGGAAAAGCTGCTGGAAGAAGTGGAAATACACGCTGAAAAAACAGCGAAAAAGGGAAAAAGGGGGCTGATTAGAGGCCTGCCTGTGTCGCCCGGTGTCGCCGAAGGTCATGCGCACTCTCTCGGAGAAAGTATCGGCTTTGACCAGATAGAATATGATGAGGCAGAGGATATAGTATCTGAAATCAGCAGGCTTGAAGCCGCGTTTGCACGCTCTCAGGAAGAAATCGTAGCTCTTGCCAGACGCGTAAAAGATATGTCCGGGCAAGATGAAGCGATCATGGATGCCCAGGTCATGTCCCTTCAGGACAGGTCATTTAAGAGTAAAGAAGCCTGGCCCAAAGGGCCAGGCTTTGGGTTACCCCTGAAAGGGGATAAGTATACCTTGCCCCCGTTTTTCTGTTAATCAAACAAATTCCGTTGGTCTGTTTTTTTCTCTTTCTTTTCCTGATATTTTACGTATTTTCGGATCATATCCGAATCCAAACCTACTGTATCAACACAGTAACCTCTTGACCAAAACTTGTTACCCCAATACGGCTTGGTCTTTAACTTTTTGAACTTATTAAACACTCGAATTGCCGTTCTACCTTTTATCATCCCAACATAATCAGATATCGATATTTTAGGCGGAACCATTACAAGCAGGTGTACATGATCAATCTGAACATTCAACTCTACAATTTCGCATTCTTTCTGTTCAGAAAAAGCCCTGATACAGTTACCAACTTCTATGGCTACCGCTCCGCTTAATATCCGAAAACGATATTTAGGAACCCAGACAATATCATATTGGCAATGCCAGATAGTTTGTGTTAATTTCCTAAATCGGCTCATTTGTTACTCCTTGGTTGAAAGTTGTGGGGACAACTTGACCATTGAGTAACATTGAGTCGTACAGATGGCAAAGCCTCTGCACTCTGACCTGGCCCTGAGGGCCAAGGTTTCTATTTTAGACTAAAAGTTTTTAAGGCATGACTGCGCTGGTGTGAAAAAAGCAGGATATAAAACTACATTTCCGTTATTATTTGCTATATTTTTTACGAAATTGTATTTATAGCTCGAAAGGCCATCAAATTTAACGAAATTTATGGTAGTCAATGCCATACGTTTGTGCCTTATAGCTGAATTTACGGGGAGTTGTATTTAGTATTTTTGCCGCCCTTGCGCTGTTCCCCCTGGCATTTTTAAGGGCATCAATTATCATATCCCTTTCCAGGTTTTCCACCGCTTCTTCCAGGGACAGCGCAAGCAAAGTACCCGATTCCACACCTGTCTGCAGTGTGGGAGGAAGATGGTAGCTGTGAATCACACCCTCTTCACACAAAATAACCGCCCGCTCTATACAGTTTTCCAGTTCTCTGACATTTCCCGGCCAGTGGTAATCCATAAGCATGTCTATGGCAGGTGTTGAAAATCGCCGGATATCCTTGCTGTTTTCCTTTGCATATCTTTCAAGAAAATGATCGGCCAAAAGTAAAATATCTGTCTTGCGTTCTCTCAGTGGAGGCAAGTATATCGGAAAAACATTCAAACGATAATACAAATCGCCCCTGAAGGTTTCTTCCTCTACTCCCTGTTCAAGATTCTTGTTGGTTGCAGCAATTACTCGAACATCGGTCTTAATGGTTCTCAGACCGCCTACACGTTCAAACTCCTTTTCCTGCAAAACGCGAAGGAGTTTTGTCTGAACGTCAAGACCAACAGAACCAATTTCATCAAGGAATATCGTTCCCTTATTAGCCAGCTCAAATTTTCCTAACTTTTGGTTTATGGCGCCGGTAAACGCACCCTTTTCATGCCCAAACAGTTCGCTTTCTATGAGGTGTGAAGGAAGCGCCGCGCAATTTACTTTAACGCAGGCTCTCTTTGCCCTCAGGCTGTTATAATGTATTGAGTTCGCCACCAGCTCTTTGCCTGTTCCGCTCTCTCCACGAATAAGCACTGTGGCATTGCTTCTGGAAACCTGGGATATCATTTGAAAGACTTCCCGCATCTTGTTGCTGTTACCTATGATACCGGTAATACAATATTTATTCCCCAGTTCGTTTCTAAGCCTCTGGTTTTCTTCTCTTAATCGCTCCTCTTCAAGGCGGATTGTTTCCAGATTGATAACATGCCTTGCAACCATGGTCGCAACAACAGACATGAGCTTTTTCCCTTCCTTTAAAGAATAAGATTCGTCAAAGGATTTATCAACGCTTATTGCTCCAATCACCTTGCTTCCCTTCATTACCGGCACACATATAAAGGAAAATCCCCGATCCTTTCTGCTTTTTCTGGAGGCCGTGCGATTAAGAAACAGAGGTTCCTCACCGATTTTCGGAATCGCAACCGCCCTGCCGGTTTGAATTACTTTGCCGGTAACCCCCTCACCCAGTTTGTATTTCACTCTTTTAATAGTGCTTTTGGAAAGATCGTGCGCCACTTCTATAAAAATTTCATTCCGCAAAGGGTGTAATATCGTAATTGTACCGCGTACCATCTCCATTGAACTGGACAGAATATCCAAAACATCATACAAGCTCTTTCTAAGATCAAAATGCTTGTTTAAAGCCTTGCTGATTTCATAAAGCAGAGTAACTTCTTCTATACGTTTCATGCCAACCTGAATATTTTGTGTGGGGAAAAAGGCATCGCCTTGAGCCGATGCACGCTTATAAGTCTGAAATTGAATTTAATTAATACCGATATTGATAACCTGTGTCAAATTATTAAAAAGTAATTCTCGGTGCTGGTTTTAACCTGAATTGAGCAATCAAAATTACAAACTTGTAAATTATTACATTTACATATTACATATTTGTGACTTTTCTATTTAACCCTCAGACCTTGATACGCATATCTAATTAATATAACCTAAATTGAGCGATTTTTTACTCGATCTGCGCCGATCTCTTGCGCATAAAGGCTTCGCAAAAATCCTCGATCCGCCTCAGGCGGACCTGCGGTTTTCGGAGTTCGTAAACTCGCTTACCTGCAAATCCTTATGCATCAAGATCTCAGCGCATATCTTCGCAAAAAATCGCTCAACTTAGTTTTAACTCAAATATATTTTTTGGCATATCTATTGCTGATTCATTCTCATATTATATTACAAACTAAATAAGATTTACAAATCTGCCATGCAAAATAAATACGAACATGCCTCAAAGAGGCTCAAAGAAAAAAGAGAAAGGCTTATCTCAAGCCTCTTAAAAGGAAAGGAGCCTGATTTCTTAGAAAATCATGCTCAGATTTTAGACGATTATTTCTGTGAAAGTTTTGAAAAAAGCATGGTCGGACCCAGTATGGAAATAAATAAGAACCCCTATGCCATCATTGCTGTTGGTGGTTACGGAAGGAAGGAACAGTGCGTCCATTCAGATGTTGACCTTCTTTTTCTTTTCAAAAAAAGGATTCCTGACAAAACCGACGATCTTATCCGTGAAATTCTCTACCCCCTCTGGGATATCGGTCTCGATATCGGATATGCTACCAGATCGCTTAAGGAGTCGGTAAAATTGGCGGGCGAGGACTTAGAAGTGCTGACTTCCATTCTGGACGCCCGTTATATATGCGGAATATCCCTTCTATATTCAGAGCTTATGGAACAACTTCGTAAAAAAGTCATCCTAAAACAGGCCAATAAAATTATTCTATGTCTCATCGAAAATAGCAGGAACCGCCATCAGCGTTTTGGAGACTCTACGTATCTTCTTGAACCAAATTTAAAAGAAGGTCAGGGAGGGTTAAGGGATTACCACACAATGCTTTGGATCGCTCGGACAAAATACAACTTAAAGGAGCCCAGAGACCTTGAATATTTCGGTTGTCTTTCACAAAACGAGTTTCAAACCATGACAAAAGCCCTTTCCTTTATATGGGATGTAAGAAATTACTTGCATCACATGACCGGAAAAAAATGTGATCAATTATACTTTGAGTATCAGCCGAAACTTGCCGGCTCTCTGAAGTTCAACAAAAAAGAGGCTCTGCAACCTGTTGAAAGATTCCTGGGAAAGCTGCACGGCGAAATGGAATTTATTAAACAGCAAAATCTTATGTTTCTTTACGAACATGAGACTGCAAAAAAAGGCTTTCATATAAAAAGAAAGGTTGCAAAATCAACCGGCATAAACGGTCTGGAAGTACAAAGGGATATGCTTAACTTTACTTCTTCCGAGGAAATCCTTAAGTCTCCGGCTCTTTTGATAAAGATATTTGAAGAAAGCGCACGCCTTGAAATGCCTTTAAGTATGGAGGCTAAAAGGCTTGTAAAAGAATTTACCCATATGGTTAACGAGGATTTCAGAACCTCCGCTTCCGCAGTTAAATCATTTGAAAAAATCCTGGTTACTCATGCCCCGACATTCAATGTGCTGAATGAAATGATAAATACCGGCTTTCTGGCAAAATTTATTCCGGAAATTAAAGCAATAGTTAATAGAATCCAGTACGACGAATATCACATCTATCCTGTGGATAAGCATTTGCTGCGCACTGTTCAAACAATAAAAAATTTCGGCACCTCAGAAGACCGCTCAAACGACAGCCTGTGCGGTAATCTGTATAAAGAGCTTTCCAACCGGAAATTGCTGCTCTGGGCGGCCATTCTTCATGATATTGGCAAAGGCAAGCCTGGTAAAAGCCACGCGCAGAAAGGCGGAGAGATCGTTCGACGGTTGCTTGCAAAAAAAAGGCTTAAGCAAAACGATATCGATACTATATCTTTTTTAGTTGAAAAGCATCTGCTTCTGATAAAAACCGCATCAAGAAGGGATCTTAATGATGAGTCAACCGCTGTTTCCTGTGCCAGAGAGATAAAGGATATTGAGCGGTTAAAAATGCTCTACCTCCTGACTGTTGCAGACTCCATGGCCACAGGGCCAAAGGCATGGTCGAGCTGGACCGCAGATCTTTTAAGGGGTTTATTTCTTAAAGTTTTTCGCATTCTTGAAAAAGGAGAACTGGCGACTCAAGAAGCCGTCCGGCTTGTTGAAGAAAAAAAGAAAAAGATTTTGGCTGCAATATCGCTGCATGACAGACAAAATCTAAAAAAACTTATTAATTTCATGTCGACAAGATACCTTCTTTACACGCCTGGAAAAGACATACTGGAACATATCAGACTGCACAAAACTTTAGAAGACACCGATTTTACTCGGAAAGTAACCAAAACACCCAATTCAAACACAAGAACCGTCACAATCTGTGCAAAAGACCGTCTGGGACTCTTTTCAAAAATTGCAGGCGTATTTACTTTAAACAGTCTAAATGTTCTTGATGCTAAAATTTACACGTGGCGAAATAATATTGCTCTTGATATTTTCGAAGTTATGTCGCCTGCTGATCTAATTTTTGAAGATGAAAAATGGAATCAAACGGAAAAAGATTTAAAATCCGCTCTTGCCGGAGAGCTTGATCTTGCGGAGGCGGTTAACAAAAGGATATCCGATTACCCACCTGTAAAACATCTAATATCTAAAAGACCGCATCGAATCGTTGTCGATAATAAGAGCTCCAGTTTTTTTACCATTATCGAGGTGTTCACTTATGATTTCCCAGGGCTTCTCTTCAGGATTACAGATGTTCTTTTCAACTCCAGACTCGATATCCGGGTTGCTAAAATTACTACTAAGGTTGATCAGGTGGTCGACATATTTTATGTCAGGGATTTTGAGGGACAAAAGGTGGATTCAGACACTCATATCGCTAAAATAAAGGCTGGTATCAAACAAATGCTAATAAAAACAGAGCGGCAAGCAGCTTGAACCTAAATTGATATTTAAATAAGGGTTCGCTCAAAAATAAATTAGCAATTTTAAGTGTTGAGGCGCCTGGCCGGCAAGGCGCGAAAGATTAGGAATATCAAGATATTGCTGAGCTTTCGGAACGTAGCCAGACGGGATGTATCGGCGCTTAAAATGTAAAGTTATTTTTGAGCGAGCCCTAAGGAAGTAGGAAAAAAATGAAACTAAAAAGTTTAATTCTATCTGCATGTGTTTCTCTTATACCATTTTCCTCAGCTTTTGCCGGCAAAGAGGTTTTGGATTCAGGCGACACTGCATGGATAATAGTGGCAACAGCTCTGGTTATGGTTATGACGCCTGCCGGTCTTGCTCTCTTTTACGGTGGAATGTCAAGGTATAAAAACCTTCTCAATACCATTGCAATGACCTTTGTCTCATACTGCATAGCAAGTGTAATATGGATGATGTGGGGATATACATTTGCCTTTGGAACGGATAATGCGGGCATTATAGGGGGGCTGAACCACCTGTTTTTAAATGGAATTACTGTGAATAGCCTGTCAGGAACCATTCCAACTTATGTGTTTGTTCTTTTTCAGATGACATTTGCCTGCATTACTGTCGCGCTTGTTCTCGGTTCTATAGTTGACAGAATGAAATTTTCTTCATGGATTGTCTTTGCAGCTCTATGGGTTACCTTTATATACTGCCCCATTGCCCACTGGGTATGGGGAGGAGGATGGATGGGAAAGATGGGCGCCCTTGATTTCGCAGGTGGAACTGTTGTGCATATAAATGCAGGTGTAGCAGGTCTTGTGCTCGCCCTGGTTCTTGGAAAACGGTCAGGTTATGGTAAGGAGGCAATGTTTCCCTCAAGTATTACATTAACCACTCTTGGCGCGGCTCTCTTATGGTTTGGCTGGTTTGGCTTTAATGCCGGAAGTCAACTCGCTGCGGATGGTGTTGCCGGATCAGCATTCATAGCGACAAATACCTCTGCAGCAATGGGTGCGCTTTCATGGATGTTTGCTGAATGGTGTGTTAATAAGAAGCCGACGGTCTTGGGGATCGCATCCGGAGTAGTTGCCGGACTGGTTGCAATTACCCCGGCAGCCGGATTTGTAAATTTGCCCGCCTCCCTGATTATTGGGCTGATTGCAGGAATCTTCGGTTTTTACTGTGTTGCAATAGTTAAGAAAAAAATGGGCTATGATGATTCTTTGGATGCATTCGGAGTGCATGGAATGTGTGGAGTTTGGGGCGCTCTTGCAACAGGTCTCTTTGCAAATCCTGCTATAACCGAAGGAGCAGCAGGGCTGTTTTATGGAAACCCGAAACAGCTTTGGATTCAGGTTGTTTCAATTCTTGCGACCGCATCTTTTACAGCGGTCGGAACGCTCATCGTGGTGTATGTGACACGTTTTATTACCGGGGGCATCAGGGTAGAGCTGGAAAATGAAATAAAAGGTCTTGACAGTTCACTACATGGTGAGAGGGGTTTTGAGATTACATTTTAAAAGTAATTTATAATAAACTAAAAGCTGGACTTTTCACGTGGTGATTACTATATCTAATTAATATAATGTATCAAATTTGAATTGTCAAAAAAGGAGCTATTAACATGAAGAAAATCGAGGCAATCATCAAACCTTTTAAGCTGGATGATGTCAAAGAAGCCCTGAATGAAATCGGCGTCCAGGGCATGACGATTTCAGAGGTAAAAGGCTACGGACGGCAGAGGGGGCATAAGGAGGTCTATCGTGGAGCAGAATACGTGGTTGATTTCATCCCTAAGATCAAGATCGAAATAGTTGTTGAAAGCGAGCTGGTGGATAAGGTGTTGGAAACAATCATCCGGGCTGCAAAGACAGGCAAAATTGGCGATGGAAAAATCTTTGTCTTGTCAACAGAGCAAGTTATCAGGGTACGCACAGGAGAAAAAGGGAAAGATGCAATTTAGCCCTTTAAAAAAATCAGACAGGATAACACAGGATAAACAAGATTTTGTCTGCCTGTGCGTAGCACGCAGACAGGTTTCAAGTGAACAAACGAGATTAAGCCTTACTTTAGCTATCCAGTAAATCATAAAAATCATTATCTGGGTAAGGTGTAAAAATGAAATACAAAGAATTGATTGAAAGATCATTGGTTGTGCATAAATCAAAAGCAAAGTAAAGAATTTTAATGAGGATTGACAGGATGAGTTTTGATGTTTTAATCGTGAATATCCTGTTAATCCTGTCAAAAAAGTCTTTTTGAAAGACATAAACTATGACGATACTTTAAGGAGAATAATTATCATGACACCAAAACAGGTACTGGAAATGGCAAAAGAAAATGAGGCTAAGGTTGTTGATTTACGATTTCTTGACTTTCCGGGGGTATGGCAGCATTTTACCGTGCCTATATGCGAACTCAATGAGGCCGGCTTTGAAGACGGTTTCGGGTTTGACGGTTCAAGCATCAGGGGATGGCAGCCGATTCATGCCAGCGACATGCTTGTGATACCAGACCCTTCAACAGCAAAAATGGATCCATTTTTTGAGGTTCCAACTCTGGTTCTTATCGGAGATATAGCCGACCCGCTTACTCGTGAACCTTATTCTCGCGACCCGCGCTATATTGCTAAAAAGGCTGAACTATACCTGAAAGGCAGCGGAATTGGCGACACAGCATACATCGGTCCTGAAGCTGAATTTTTTATCTTCGATGATGTCCGTTTTGATTCCTCAACAAACGGATCCTTCTATGAAATTGATTCTGTAGAAGGAATCTGGAACAGCGGCAGGGAAGAATTTCCTAATTTAGGGTATAAGCCCAGACATAAACAGGGATACTTTCCTGTTCCGCCGACAGACAAGTTTCAGGATCTTCGAACCGAAATGCTTCTTACCCTTGAAAAACTTGGGATAGATGTTGAATGTCAACATCACGAAGTCGCAACGGCCGGCCAGGCGGAGATTGATATGCGCTTTAAACCGCTTGTTCAAATGGGTGACCAGCTCATGTGGTTTAAGTATGTGCTGAAAAATGTGGCCCAACGGGATAATCGCACGGTTACCTTTATGCCGAAACCTCTTTTTGAAGATAACGGCACCGGAATGCATACACATATCAGCATATGGAAAGATGGAGAGCCCTTATTTGCAGGTGATAAGTATGCCGGGGTTTCTCAGGAAGCTCTTTACGGAATCGGAGGAATATTGAAACACTGCAGGGCGCTTTGTGCGCTTACGAATCCAACTACAAACTCATATAAACGGCTTGTCCCAGGCTTTGAGGCGCCTGTAAATCTGGCCTACTCAAGCCGCAACCGGAGCGCCGCAATCCGTATCCCGATGTATTCGGCATCGCCAAAAACAAAGCGGCTTGAATTCAGAACTCCTGACCCATCCTGCAATGGTTACCTGGCCTTTTCAGCCATTCTTATGGCTGTATTAGACGGCATCGAAAACAAGATTGATCCGGGTGAACCGTTAGACAAAGACATATACGGCCTTCCGCCGGAAGAGCTTGCCAATATACCATCTGCTCCGGGCTCTCTCGAAGAGGCTCTTACCGCCTTAAAAGAAGACAACGCTTTCCTGCTGAAAGGTGATGTTTTTACTCAGGATGTTATTGATACGTGGATTGAATACAAGACTGAACACGAAGTAAATCCTGTAAAACTTCGTCCGCATCCACATGAATTCTTTCTTTACTTTGACATATAGGTTTGAAGCTCCCGGACATGATCTGGTTGTCTGGTCGGGGAGACGGTCCCGATGCTCTGTGGGGCACAAAGGCCCCACGCTACTTAATGCTAAGATTTCTCACATTCGTTCGAAATGACAATTTGTTTCCCATTGTCAATGGGGTTCGGCGCTGCTACAAGGGCAGCATAGCAGCTACCTCCCTTTTTGAATTCGTAAAAAGTACCATTTACCAGAGAGCGCACAGAGAACACAGAGATAACTATTTGTAATTATTTTATTCCAAGCTTTCCAAAAATAACGAAAGTGCGCCTTTTTGACTTTTTACGAATGCATCAAAAATTGACTGGATTTCGACTTTTTACGAGTTTATCAAATGACTGCTTCGTCGTTGCACTCCTTGCAATGGCCTGAAATCCGTATTTTCTGTATCCGAAGCCTGTATAACCTCCATTTTTTCACTTTTATGGCATATCTATTGCTGAAAAGCTATTTAAAAAAATTCTTTTTCGAATTTTTAATATCATATGTTGAAAAAACTTTACAATTTAATATATGATAAATGAATTTTTCATGGTTATTTTTAAATGATAAACTCGTAAAAAGTCTCGAAATCGTCATGCCGGACTTGATCCGGCATCCAGAACGCATTGAATTTATCCGCCAGAGCGCTTTGGCGGACTTTCGCCGGAATGATGGAAAAGAGAACTTTTCGACTTTTTACGAATTTATCAAAATTTGAATTGTCAAAAAAGGAGCTATTAACATGAAGAAAATCGAGGCGATCATCAAACCTTTTAAGCTGGATGATGTCAAAGAAGCCCTGAATGAAATCGGCGTCCAGGGCATGACGATTTCAGAGATAAAAGGCTACGGACGGCAGAGAGGGCATAAGGAGGTCTATCGTGGAGCAGAATACGTGGTTGACTTCATCCCAAAAATCAAAATCGAAATAGTTGTTGAAACTGATCTTGTAAATAAGACAGTAGAAACAATCATCCAGTCCGCAAAGACAGGCAAAATTGGCGATGGGAAAATTTTTGTGCTGCCAACGGAGGAAGTTATCAGGGTGCGCACAGGAGAAAAAGGAAAGGATGCTATATAGTTAAGTGGTTGAGTGGTCGAGTGGACTCAAATATTTAACAATTTATATAATCAGGAGATTCAAATTATGACACCAAAACAGGTATTGGAAATGGCAAAAGAAAATGAGGCCAGGGTTGTTGATTTACGATTTCTTGACTTTCCGGGGGTATGGCAGCATTTTACCGTGCCTATATGCGAACTTAATGAGTCCGGCTTTGAGGATGGTTTCGGGTTTGACGGTTCAAGCATCAGGGGATGGCAGCCGATTCATGCCAGCGACATGCTTGTGATACCAGACCCTTCAACAGCAAAAATGGATCCATTTTTTGAGGTTCCAACTCTGGTTCTTATCGGAGATATAGCCGACCCGCTTACTCGTGAACCTTATTCTCGCGACCCGCGCTATATTGCTAAAAAGGCTGAACTATACCTGAAAGGCAGCGGAATTGGCGACACAGCATACATCGGTCCTGAAGCTGAATTTTTTATCTTCGATGATGTCCGTTTTGATTCCTCAACAAACGGATCCTTCTATGAAATTGATTCTGTAGAAGGAATCTGGAACAGCGGCAGGGAAGAATTTCCTAATTTAGGGTATAAGCCCAAACATAAACAGGGATACTTTCCTGTTCCGCCCACCGATAAGTTCCAGGATCTTCGAACCGAAATGCTTCTTACACTTGAAAAACTGGGGATAGATGTTGAATGTCAGCATCATGAAGTCGCAACAGCCGGCCAGGCGGAGATTGATATGCGCTTTAAACCGCTTGTTCAAATGGGTGACCAGCTCATGTGGTTTAAGTATGTGCTGAAAAATGTGGCCCAACGGGATAATCGTACGGTCACATTTATGCCGAAACCTCTTTTTGAAGATAACGGCACCGGAATGCATACACATATCAGCATCTGGAAAGATGGAGAGCCCTTATTTGCAGGTGATAAGTATGCCGGGGTTTCTCAGGAAGCTCTTTACGGAATCGGAGGAATATTGAAACACTGCAGGGCGCTTTGTGCGCTTACGAATCCAACTACAAACTCATATAAACGGCTTGTCCCCGGCTTTGAGGCGCCTGTAAATCTGGCCTACTCAAGCCGCAACCGGAGCGCGGCAATCCGCATCCCGATGTACTCTGCATCACCAAAGGCAAAACGGATTGAATTCAGAACTCCTGACCCGTCCTGTAACGGTTATCTGGCCTTTTCAGCTATTCTTATGGCTGTATTAGACGGCATCGAAAACAAGATTGATCCGGGTGAACCGTTAGACAAAGACATATACGGCCTTCCGCCGGAAGAGCTTGCCAATATACCATCTGCTCCGGGCTCTCTCGAAGAGGCTCTTACCGCCTTAAAAGAAGACAACGCTTTCCTGCTGAAAGGTGATGTTTTTACTCAGGATGTTATTGATACGTGGATTGAATACAAGACTGAACACGAAGTAAATCCTGTTAAACTTCGTCCGCATCCACATGAATTCTTTCTTTACTTTGACATATAGACCGAATATTTTAGGAAAAAACCGAAAAGACTTTTATCATATTAAATATGAGGGTTCAATGGTTTCAGAAAAAATACGAGTGGCTTCCGGAATAAGCCATCTTGATCGCCTTCTTGGTGGGCTTTATATCGGTGACAACGTAGTATGGCAAGATGATGCCGGCAGCCTGGCATCTGTATTTTGCCTGAACTTTATCCAGACCTCCCAGGCGCAAAACAAATCAATCATCTACTTCAGTTTCGACCGTTCCCCGAAAAATCTTCTGGAAAAACTCGGACATCTGGCTGATTATAAGCAATTAACCATTGTTGACTGCTTTACTTATGGCAAAGGAGGGGGCTACGATGTTTTTCTAAATTTCTATGAAAAATATAGCGTTAAATACCCATGCCGGATTATTAGTTTAAACGACCCTCGAAAAGTAGAAAGCGTGTTAGATGCCTTTTTTGAAATCCACAAAACAACGACAGGCGATGTTCGGTTGGTTTTCGAAAGCCTGACCGGAATGCAGGAATTATGGGGCGGGGAGGAACATATCATTAATTTTTATTCCCACTCCTGTCCGTTATTATACGAATTGAATACTATCGCCTACTGGGTAATGGAAAAAAAAGCTCATACTCCACGTCTCAGAGCCAAGATCAATCAGATTGCACAGGTCGCCTTTGAGCTTTCAGCCAGGAAAGGCAAAACCTCTTTGACAATCTTAAAGGCTGAAAAACGCGATCTTGACACCCTGAATAAAGCGGTTAATTACCGGAGCAAAGATTTGAGAATTACCTTTGATTCGGAAAAGCCTTCAACAGGATGGTTTGATCTTGGATTGCGCCTGAAAGAATTCCGCATAAAGCGAGGCTTGAGCCAAACAGAGCTGGCAAAACTCACAGGTGTGACACCGAGTTCGATCTCTCAAATTGAAAGCAATTTAATTTATCCTTCGTTGCCCGGACTGCTTAAAATAGCAGAAGTTCTTGGCGTCGAAGTAGGCTCATTTTTCCAAAAATCAGCAGACATGACAAACAGGATGATTTTTCCTTACGCTGAAGCCGTTGATGTAAACTTTCCCGACATGCCGGATGGAAGTATTTATGCAAGCCTGTTAACCCCTGTGGACTTTATGCCTAAAGCAATACCATATATAATTAAAATTCCGCCTCAAAAAACCCTGCCTTCCCATTTCTTCATCCATAAAGGCGAAGAGATCGGTTATTTATTGTCAGGCAAATTACAGCTTAAATTAGATAAGGCTGTATACACAGTTCGTGCGCGCGATGTTATCTATCTATCCTCCGATATACCTACCCAGTGGAAAAATCCCGGACCTGGTTTAGCCAGGTTGCTCTGGATAAAGATCAAGTAGGCGTTCACGGAACGTTGAAATTAGAAAATAGAAATTGGAAATTTGGCCTTTATCTTTTTATACTGTTAACTCGAGAGCTTTGTACAACTGCCGTTATTTGTCATTTCGACCAAAGGGAAAAATCTTAATTTCTAAATTCCAATTTCAAGCCGTAAACAGCTACAATTAATAATAACTTGACAATTAGTATTGCTAACATATATTAACAAAAGTTAGTAAAAATAATATTATTTTGCGCATCTTTCATATAGGCCAAAAAGTAGTTTACACTTTTGAAAGGTGGTTTCTATCTTCGGCATAGAATATGAAGTGCCTAATGTTGTATATAAACACTAATACCGAACTAAAAAAGGATGAATTATGAAAAATGCCACGTCAGGAATAATCCATGCCCTCGAATTTGACTGTCAGGCCCCTCTGAAATTTTATGAGCGCTGCTTCTCATGTCCCAGATTTAAGGATGATTGCCCCGATCTTGCCCTGGGGGTAGAAATACTGCGAAAGAAAAAGAAGCTGGTTTACGATGGTATGGCTCATTCGGAAGACAGCGTAAATGCCAGTGCATTCAACTGCCTTGCCCCCCTTAATTACTTTGAAAAAACTCGAATGAAATGTGCTCATGAAGGTCGCTGTCGCGAAGAGGGTTTGCTTATAGCCTTATTGAGAGGAAGAAAGGAATTAGACTATTCCCAAAAAGCAGCTATCGATTTTCCACGTGTCAAGATCCGCCGCGGTAAAACACGGGTTCAAGAAGGTACTGCCCCAAAGGTTGCGGTATTATAGATACAAAGCCATCATTTTTGAAGACCACATATTTTTAAACAGCGTTCGGCTTCTCTTTTGGCCTGTTCCCTGTTAAAACCTGACTCTATTTCTTTAAAACTTTTTGTACACTCGGCAAGAGGAAGCCGGGGCATTTGCTCCCTTTCCTTATATATTATCTCATTAGATATCAGTTTAATTCCAGTCCAATTCATTTTGCGTCCCGAGCTAATATCTTTACCTCTTAAATATTTATCAATACTTAACGCCGCTCTTTTCCCAAACGCAACCGCTTCCACGACCGTTCTGGGGCCTGAGACCACATCACCTCCGGCAAATATTCCGGGAATATTTGTAAGGCCTGTTTGAAGATCAGCCGCAACAAGCCCCCTGTTTGAAATATTAATTTCGCATTTGTCAGTCATGCATTTCAAATCAGGCGTCTGTCCGATAGCCGATACTATAACGTTTGTTTTAACGATAAATTCAGATCCCTGGACAGGCACAGGTCTTCGTCTTCCTGATTCATCCGGCTCACCCAATTCCATTCGAACACATTCCACGCCTGACACCTTCCCGTCATCCGATATAATTCGCACCGGCGCCGTCAAAAACTGAATGTCTATTCCCTCCTCAATTGTTTCATCAACCTCCCATGAGTTTGCCGGCATCTCCTCCCTGGTTCTTCTATACAAAACAGCAACATTTCTATAACCCAGCCGTATAGCTACACGCGCGCAATCAACCGCCGTATTGCCGCCGCCGATAACAATTAGCCTGCCTCTGGAAGCAGGAAGGTTTCCGAGATGTATATCCTGTAAGAACATAAGACCGTCAATAATACCTGTATCCTCATCTTCTCTGACATCTTCACCGGCAATACCGAGTTTCATTGATTTGCAACATCCTGCACCAATAAAAACGGCTCTATAATTCTTTTGCAGCTCGGCAAGGCTGCAATCCTTTCCGATTGAAAAATTGAGTTTGATATCAACGCCTAATTTCTTGATAATATCTATTTCAGCGTTGAGAATATTTCGTGGAAGGCGGAATTCCGGTATGCCAACAGCCATCATGCCGCCTGCTACAGGGAGTTTTTCAAAAACCGTAACAGGATAACCTTCAATAGACAGATAATAAGCGACAGTTAAGCCAGCCGGCCCGGATCCGACAACACCGATTTTTTCTGTTCTACTTTGCTTTTTTTGAGGGATATATGATTCATCCGACAAAATATCCTCATCAGCCAGAAAACGTTTTAAATACTCAATTGCTACAGGTTTATCTGAACTGTTCCTGTTGCATGCCGCTTCGCATGGGTGGGGACAGACACGACCGCAAATTGCCGGAAAGGGCATCTCTTCTTTTATCAGCCTCAGGCCTTCTCTGTATTTCCCCTGTAAAACTGCCGCAATAAAACCAGGTATGCTTATATGGGCGGGACAGGCTGCCTTGCACGGGCTTGTGGCAAATGGTTCCTTTGTTTTGAGTTCCGCATAACCTTCCTTGACAGCTAATTCGCGAAGAACATCCACAATGCTGCTGAACCGCACATTCTGCGGACATACCAATGCGCATGTGTCACAGTGTGTGCAAAACCATATAGCAGTAGAACTCAGGACCTGCTCTTTAAGCCCGAGCCGAATCATATGAAGGATTTTTCTTGGATCAAAGCCTGGTTCAACTTCACTGACAGGGCATACACCAGTGCATGTTCCGCAGTCAAAACAACCTTTGACCAGTTCACCACCTGCCATGGAGGCTACTTCAAATTTGAATCGCGGGTCCACTTTATGAGAAGTAATTGTCAATTATCCATCCTCCGAACTGCTACTTCCTGCTTTTCAATTTCCTGGCAGATTGGACCCCTTAGCTTTTCGACAATTCTGGCCTGAATAACACTTTTAGAGTAGTCTTTTGACTCACGAAAATACCGGGTTAACTTTGCGAATCGTGTCCGCATTTTAATACTTTTAACAGCCCTGCCGGCCGCTGAAAGTTTTGATTGCAAATCATTAAGTTCTATTCCTTCAACATGCCCTAAAGGCCCTAATTCTTTTATCCGGTTTGTAAATGCGGTTATTAACTCAACATACAGCGGCGCTTCAGCCGCAGATGCCCAATCCAGAAGCAATCTATCTGAATTTATCTGCAAGCAGTTTAATATTTCCTGAATAAAACAGGCAGTTACCATTGCGTCATAATTACCAACCTGGTAATGACATTCACCGAGCTGTCACCCGCCTACAAATACGCCGTCTGCGCCGGCAGAAAAGGCTTCGACAATAAACAGAGGATCTATTCTTCCGGTACACATCACTCTTACGACGCGGATATTGGGCGGATATTGAAATCGTGCAATGCCGGCGGAATCGGCGGCTGCATAACAACACCAGTTGCAAAGAAAGCCGAGTATTTTTGGTTCAAATGATTTATTTTTCATCATACTGCTCAAAATTCATTCTCCAAAAGCATGTATTTGTGACAAAATCTGTTCGTTAGTGAATCCAGCCATTGATATAGCCATTGCCGGGCAGTGTGAAGCACATATCCCACATCCCTTACACGAAGCGGAAATAGTTTCGGCCTTTTTCCTTTTGCCTGCCTTTATCATCCTGATAGCTGCATACGGGCACAGGCTTTCACAAATCCTGCATCCGATACAGGCATCCATATCAACAGATGATACAATAGGTTCTACAGCAACAAACCCCCTGGTCAACGGAACGCAAGCTTTACCTGCCGCTGCCTTTGCCTGGGCAATAGACTCTGATACAGGTTTTGGTGAATGGGCTGCGCCGCAAAGGTAGATTCCCTCCACTGAAAATTCAACCGGCCTGAGTTTTGGGTGTGCCTCCAGAAAAAACCCGTCCCGGGTTAAAGGAATCTTGAGCATTTTAGCCAGATCCTGCGCAGGAGCTGGAGTTATCCCTACACTAAGGATAATTAGATCCGGTTTTATAGATAATTTTGCCCCCAATATCCTGTCAAAAACATCTACATTGATAAAACCATCCTTTTCAGTCACTTCAGGAGGATAATCTTTTTCAAAACGGATGAAAGTTACCCCCTTTTCCCTGGCTAATTGATAGTAGTCTTCATCAAATCCATAAGTGCGGATATCTCTGTAAAGGATTGTAATATTTGCCGCTGGATTATATTCCAGAATCTTTAAAGCATTTTTTATGGCCTGTGAACAACACACCTTGCTGCAATAAGACAGATCTTCACCTCTGGAACCGACACACTGTATCATTACGATATCATGAACATTTTCTAATCCTTTACCGCCGGCTATCATTTCTTCCAGTTCAAGCTGTGTGACAACCTGTTTTGATTTTCCATAAAGGTATTGTTTGGGCTCATAAGGCATTCCGCCTGTTGCTATAACAACTACGCCATGCTCCAACATTTCTGAATGTTCCGGCATCTGCAAAGTAGTAGCAAAATTTCCGATATAACCTGTTATGTTATCTATAACAGCATTCTCATATACATGTATTAAAGGGTTTGATCTGACATCACTTTCCAGCTCAGTAAAAATTCTACCGGGGTCATCGCCGGTTATCAGATACCGAAGACGTTTTATATTGCCTCCGAGTTTGTGTGATTTTTCAACAAGATAACACTCAAAACCCTGCCTGGCGATACTTAAAGCAGCCGTCATCCCGGAAATGCCGCTTCCAATAACGAGAGCTTTTGGTATCACGGGAATTTCCTGTTCTCTCATAGGTTGAAGCAGGCTCGCCTTGGCAACAGCCATTCTTACAAGGTCCTTTGATTTCTCAGTAGCCTCCTCAGGAGTATTTACATGAACCCATGAGCAATGATCCCTGATATTGGCCATTTCAAACAGGCTCCGGTTTAATCCGGCGTTTTTAAGTGTCTCCTGGAATAAGGGCTCGTGTGTTCTCGGGCTACAGGCCGCAACAACTACACGATTTAATCCATTTACCTTGATCTTTTCAGTAATTGCCTCCTGAGTGTTTTGAGCACAGCTATAAAGATTTGTATCAACTGCGACGACATTTTCAAGACCGGCTGCATACCCGGCAACAGCCGGCACATCAACCACACCACCGATATTACTTCCACAGGAGCAAATAAACACTCCAATGCGAAGCTCCTTTTCGATCTCTTTCTCTTCGGGATAAATTCGTGCTTTAACCTGGGTATCCCTGGCTTTGCAAAGCAGTTCCGAGACAAGGGCCGCTGCGCCGCTTGCATCTGTCACGCTCTCAGGCACATCTTTTGGCCCCTGAAACGCCCCTGCCACAAATATTCCCGAGCGATTTGCTTCCAGAGGAGCATATGAGCTGGTCATGCAAAAATCATACTTATTTAAATCAATACAGGCTGCTCCTGCCAGCAGTTTAGCATCCTTTGGTGATTCAAGACCTTCGGGAAGAACTATCATATCAAAATCTTCTCTTATATGCTCCCCCTGCTCATTTACATAAAAAACTTCGAAAATTTTGTCTTTGGCGTGAACACCGCCGACGCGACTCCTTATAAAACGGATGCCCTTCTCCCTGGCCCGGATCCTTGTATAATCGAATTCCTTGCCCTGGGTTCGCATATCCATGTAAAAAATGGCTATATCAATATCCGGGGCATGGTCTTTGGCAACAAGCGCCTCCTTGATGGCATACATACAGCAAACTGATGAACAATATCCATTGCCACTTGGCAGATCTCTACTGCCGATACACTGAAAAAAGGCAATCCGTTCAGGATGCCGGCCATCTGAGGGCCTGACAATTTTGCCCATGAACGGCCCGGAAGCCGATGTTATGCGCTCAAATTCCATACCGGTCATTACATCGGGAGATATCCCGTAACCATATTTACATAAGACTTTTTTATCTATCCTGCCAAAGCCGGGAGACAGAATAATAGCGCCGACATTTATATCAATAACCTGCGGCTGCTGTTTAAAATCGATAGCATTAGCAAGGCAGACCCTCTCACACTGTTTGCATTCACGCCTTGTCAAAAATAGACAAAAGTCTGCATTCACAACGTTTGCCGCGGGTATGGCCTGCTGATAATCTATATGTATGGCTTTTGTTAAAGAGAGTCCGTCGTTAAATTGATCCTTGATGGTTACAGGACAGTAACTGGTGCAGGTTCCACAGGCTGTGCAAAGTTTTTCGTCCACATATCTTGGAATGCAACGGACGCCGGCGATAAAATTTCCGGCATTGCCATCCACTGACATGAGCTGCGCATTGGTGATAATCTTAATATTTGGAGACCGACCGGCCTCGACCAGCTTGGGCGCAAGAATTCAGATGGCGCAATCATTGGTCGGAAAAGTTTTGTCCAGCCTGGCCATAACTCCGCCAATAGAAGCGCTTTTTTCTACCAGGTAAACAAAATATCCCAAATCGGCAAGATCGAGAGATGCCTGGATGCCGGCAATTCCTCCGCCAACCACCATTACAGCTCCAACAAGATTGTTATGTCTATTATTATTTTTCATTGTACAAGAAATTATAAAAGTAACCGTTCAGAGGTTCAGGGTTCAAATCATTTTTCTTAACTTGATAGTATAGAAATTTCCATTTTATGCCTAATGAATTCGGTATCATAGGATATAGGTGAATTTTTTTGAACGTCCAACATCGAACATCCAACGTCGAACATCGAATGATGAAATCGCTTCTCTCCGCCGGTTTACAAATTGGCAGAATACCTTATTGAAAATTCGATGTTGGATGTTGGACGTTCATCTTTTAATTTGTTCTTTTGACCAAATTCACCACTCGACCAATTCACCGCTCGACCAGTCGCCACGTAGGACGGCCCAACCACCACTCGACCACATATTTAATCTTCCACCAGCTCCAATGCCCCGCTATTGCACCACCTTACGCAGGAAGGACTTGGAGGAATGCCGCAAAAATCGCATTTTAGAGGGAAACCTGTTTCAGCTTCAATAAAAAATGGCTTCTCAGGACAGGATGCCCTGCAGATCAGACACATATCGTAAGTATGATCACCGATAATCAGATCATTTTTTGAGGTGCAGGCAGCATCCACAAAAGGACCGGCAATAGTCGGAAAATAGGTTGTGCCTTCTCTAAAAACTCTTATTCGAGATCTTCTCGGATTGGCGACTCCGGCCACATGATTGAGAGAACAGGCGGTTTCGCAATGCCTGCAACCGGTGCACTTATTGTGATCAATCTTTATTCTTGGCATCTCTACTCTCCAGTTCTAATGCTCTTAAGATCTCTGCGGACGGCTGGCCTTTATTATCCCAACCACGAAGTCCATAGTAGTCATCCAGCATTTCATTGGCCTTGCTGATTTGCCCCTTGGCAGGCCCATCTTCAATCGGCTCATTATAAAATCTCTCAGGCAGGCTATCATGACTTCGATTAAACCCGGCTCGCATATTGAACAGCCTCTCCAGATTCCAGACCCTCTCACCTGTCTGGAGTAAATCTTCAGCCTTGTAGCTTGTGCCTAAGCAGCTATTAATCAAGGGTACAAAATTATTGAATTTAAGCCCCATCAACGACCAGTTGCACAACCCTAATGAATCCATCACAGCAGTAATATCCTGGAACCGCTTTACCAGTTCAGGTTTTCCTTCCGTAGTCCATGGATCCGATTTTTCATGTACATTCAGGACTTCATCAATAAAAGTGTATGCATAGAGGTGGTGTGGGCCATAATTGGATGTTGCGAAGTGAAGTCCCATTCCCTGGATTGCACGTGGGTCAAACGGGGCAAGTGGTATATTTTTGACGCCCATAAAAAGTTCCGGATGCCCATATTCCTCTGCCAATGCCTTTGCTCCCCGCCCTATTCTTTTAACATGCCCTTTTTTTGTCGCCATAAGGGTTAACGCCTGGATCAGATCTTCTCCATTACCAAACCGCAAATCAAGCTTTAAAGAATCCTTTGTTAAAAGCCCTTTTCTCTCAAGCTCCATGGCAGTGGCAATAGTTCCACCTGCTGCAACAGGATCCAGGCCCATTTCACCGCAAATCATGTTGGCTATCCCGATGTTGGTAAGATCTGTAATGCCGCAATTAAGTCCCAGAGCGCCAATAGCAAGGTAGGTTGGAGCCATTCCTTTGCCTTTATAAAACCGGTTATCCACATCCGCTTTCTTTATGCATGCAATCGGGCACGCAAAACAGCCCCTGCTTCTAAGTGCAAAGGCGCTGGACAGAGCTTCTGTTCCAATCTGTTTTGATTCCTCAAATGAAGAACTCTGAAAGTTCTTAAACGGCAATATCGCTTTTTGATTACAAAGACCTACAAGAAAAGCGGAACCCCAGGAAGACATGGATTGAGAGGTCAGGGGTGCGCTGTTTAGTTTGTTGATCAAGGTTGTTACAACCTGCACAAAACGGTTTCCGTCGGCTACTGTCACCGAGTGATTACCCTTGACCGCAATTGCCTTAAGATTTTTAGAGCCCATTACTGCGCCGATACCAGCGCCCCCAACCGACAAAAAACCGTCGTTGATAACATTAGCCATCGGCACAAGTTTCTCTCCTGCAGGGCCGATGGATAAGAGATATGTGTCACGAGCCGCCCATCTGTCGCTCAGGCTGCTTTTAAACATGTTTTCCGTTTCAGATGTAGTACGGCCCCAATACTCAAGCGCAGGCTGGATGACAATTTTATCGTCAAGAATGGAAAGAATAACGGGAAATTCAGCCCTGCCCTCCACGATAATCATATCCAGACCGGAGTATTTTAATTCCGCGCCGAAATGCCCTCGCAATTTTGCGCACGCAATTGTCCCTGAAAGAGCGCTCTTTGTTATCACATTGCATGATGCTCCGGTTACAGCACCTGTGCCTACAAGCGGGCCTGAAACAAATATAAGCTTATTGTCAGGATATAATGGATCAACCATGGGATCAATTTCATCGAAAAGAATTTTAACCCCGAGCCCACGCCCCCCTAAAAATTTATTCATGAGTTCCTGAGAAATTTCTTCGAGCTTAAAATCATTTTTAGTCAGGTTAACCCTCAGACACCGACCAATCCAACCGTGCATCTCTTATTCTCCCTGTCTTATAATTCTGGATTTCGGAATGCGGATTTCGGATTTTTTCTCTGCATTCCGCACTCCGCATTCCGAAATCAATAAATCGGTTAAGCAGCCCCTTTTAACCATTCAGGTGTCTTGTCTTCAAGGGCCTTGTAACCAAAGGTGACACAGGCTGTTTTGCAGCAACCACAGCCGATACAATCATCAGTTTCCACATAGATTGAACCCTGCTGATCTTTTATGGCCTGTACTGCACAAACTCTAAGCGCATAACAATCCTTGCAGTTATGTTTACAAATTACATTAAGCATTTTATCTCCTTTCAGACCTCGTCAAAACAAAAATTATCCCAGTATCTTGTCAATTTCCTCTTGATCAGATTCCATAACATACGGGATGCCTGATATGTCAGCCGCATCTCTTGTCAAAGCAACCAGATCGTTTCTATCTACATGCTGAAGAGCAAATTTTCTTGCGCCGGCCATAAACTGCTGCAGGCCCTGGCGCAAGCGATCCACATAAGAGTACATTCCAATGGCGCCGGCCGGAAGTTTGCTGAAATCCGCGCCAAAACGTTCTTTTAATTGTGCGCCCACTGCAAACAGCTTGAGATATCCTGCTTCAATGTCTTCCCCTTCCAAGTCCATTTTCTCTGCCATTAATTTGCCATGAGTTTTTCCCACCATAGCCGCTGTCATCATGGCTCTTCCCAGACAGATAGCCTTGACATAAGGCGCTCCAAGGGCAATGGCCTTAAATATATGATCTTCTAATGAAAGACCGCCGGCAATAGCAATAGGCGGAATATAGGCGCCCTTTGATTTCAGACGTTCACACATCTGGTAAGCCATACATTCGAGCTCAACAGTAGGGATGCCCCATTCATTCATCATTCTCCAGGGACTCATACCTGTTCCGCCGCCGGCGCCATCAATAGTCAGCATGTCTATTTTAGCGTCTGAAGCATATTTAATGGCTCTTGCAAGATCGGCCGGACGATAAGCACCAGTTTTAAGGGTAACATATTTTGCTCCAACACCGCGAAGATATTCAACAGATTTATGAAAAGACTCCTCATCAACCATTCCAAGTCGTGAGTGTCTTTCAAATTCAGTGATTCCACCTGTCTTAAAGGCCTCCTGGGCAGCTGGATTGGTCGGATCGGGCAAAACAATATACCCTCGTTTTTTTAGCTCTAATGCTCTCTCAAGGCTTGGCAGTTTAACCTCACCGCCAATATCTTTGGCGCCCTGGCCCCATTTGAGCTCGAATATCTCTATGCCGAGCTTTTCTATTACATATTCCGGCACACCAAGCTTTGTATCTTCAACATTAGCTTGAATGATGATGCCGCCCTTGCCGTCATACCATCTTTTAAAGGCGTCTATCCTGCGCTCCATCTCAGGAGACTTGCTGATTTTACCATTTTTAAACTCGGCCTGCGAATCCATGCCGCATATATTTTCTCCTGCTACCACTATAATGCCGGATATAGCTGCGCCGACAGCCATCTCTTCCCAATTGACCCTGGCAATTTCGGTTGATCCAACAGCGCCTGTAAATACAGGAAAATCAAGTTTTATGCTGCTATCCTTTCCAACGGCTGTTGAACAGTCAACTGCAGAAAATATGGCGACATCAGAATCGGCTTCAATTCCAACCGCTCCAACACAGGTACCCTGAATATTAAAATGGGAAAAATCGATCGGATAATCCTTTTCCGAACCTGATGTGACCTTGCCAAAGGGTTGCGGATAAAGCATCTCGCGTCCCTTCAAGGCAGAGCGCCCTATTTCACACGGCCCCTCACAACCATCAAGACAGGTTACACAAATGCCGGACCCAGGAGCCGGATCAACCCGTGTTAAACTAACTGTAGCTGCGCTACGATTTGGTTTACTAAATGACATAACTTGTTTACCCTCCTTACCTAAGTTGTTATAGAAATAAAAAAGACGTCTATCCTCTTACAGGGAAAAGACGCCTTTGTCTTCCATATTCAAAAAAATTCTGCACTCCATTGTACAGAGTTTTCGTAAAATTATTAAACTGATTTTTTTAAGCCAAACACAGCAAATATGTCAAGATATTTTTTTTTGCAAATCTATTCGAGCTCTTCTGAAAGCAGAATTGCATCGGCTACGCAACGCATGGATTTGCGTGTATCCATACTCCGTTTTCTAATCCAGGAATATGCCTCTTCTCCGGTCTTATTGCGGCGATGCATAAGTACTTCCTTGGCCCGCTCAACCATCTTGCGCGTTTCCAGCTCTTCCTGAATAACCTTGGTTTTAACTATTAATTCAGTATTAAGGATTGCCAGAGCTGCCTGGTTTGCAACCGTGGTTATCATATTCACATCTGTTTCTGAAAATTTATGAGGGTGTGCCGTAAAACAGTTAAACACACCGATCACCTTTTCATCCTTTACCTGAAGCGGAACACTTAGCATAGATACAAGTCCAAGCTTCCTGGCCATCTCTTTTTCCTTAAACTTTGACTCCTTCAAAACATCTTTAATAATAAGAGGGGATTTATGTGTAGCCACATAGCCGACCACACCTTCATCCAGGTTTAAAGATCTGTCACGCACATAATCGGAATCAATTGCCTGTGTGGCTTTAAGCCGAATCATTGGGGGACTGACTGTTTCATCAATAAGCCATAAAGAACAAATTTCAACCCCGGTAACCCTGGCGGTAACCATCACGATCAGTCTAAGAATATCTTCAAGGTAAAGGTCGGAAGTTATTGCCCTGCTGATATCCATCAAAGCTTTGATGTATTTATCCTTGGTTTCTGATATGATTTTATCCATAATTATATAAGTAAAAAGTGTCTAAAGTGAACTAAAGTATATTAAAGTGCCTAAAGTTAAGGAATGCACCTTCGGCGCTGCCAATTTTAATTTTTTTCACCATACAATTTTGCTCACTTTGTTTCTACCTGAACTTATAACCAAGCCCTGAAAATCTCTAACACGCCGAAGGCGTACCACAACTTTAGGCATTTTAGGCACTTTAGCTCACTTTAGGCACTTATGTCCGCACCGAAGGTGCGCTAACTTGATCCTGATCAACATCAGATCCGTTCTGCGGTATTTCCTGGACTTTCCTAAGCTTTCTTTCAATGGCCCTGGTGCGGACTTCCGCCTGACCAATAATGTTTGTAGCTTCCTTAAGTTTTTTCTTGGTTTTGTCCAGAACTTCACCAAATTTACCAAATTCTGTTTTAACAGCACCCAGAAGTTCCCAGACTTCGCTGGAACGCTTTTGTATTGCAAGCGTCCTGAAACCCATCTGGAGGCTGTTTAGCAATGCTGCCAGGGTTGTTGGGCCGGTAACGGTAATACGGTATTCCCGCTGCAAAAAATCGCATAACCCGGGCATCCGTAATACCTCTGCATACAACCCTTCCACAGGCAAGAACATAATGGCAAAATCGGTTGTATTGGGAGGGTCAAGATACTTTTCCTTAATATTCCTGGCTTCCGCCTTTATACGGATTTCCAGATTTTTCATCGACTTGTCTGCCAGCTCTTTATCTGCCGCCTCCTGCGCATCTATCAGGCGCTGGTAATCCTCCTGGGGAAATTTGGAGTCAATAGGCATCCAGACAATCTGTTCCTTATCAGCGCCCTGTCCCGGCAATTTTATGGCAAATTCAACCCTGTCATTGCTGTTTTTCTTTGTCGCCACATTAACACCATATTGATCCGGAGTTAAAATTTGTTCCAGAATATTGCCTAACTGGATCTCTCCCCAGGTACCACGCGTCTTCACGTTGGTTAATACTTTCTTCAGGTCACCCACACCGGCAGCCAGGCTGCGCATTTCTCCCAGCCCTTTATATACCTGCTCAAGCCGTTCACTGACCTGTTTAAAGGACTCACCGAGGCGGGCTTCAAGGGTTGACTGGAGCTTCTCATCAACAATCAGCCTCATCTGATCCAGCTTCCTGCTGTTATTTTCCTGAAGCGACCTCAACTGATTTTCCAGTGTCCTGCGCATTGCATTGAATTTTTCTTCATGCAGTTTGGTCATATCTCCCAGCAGTTTTGAAAAGGAATCGAGCTGATCTTTCTGCATTCCGGCATTTTCCGTCATCCGCTTAAGAAGGGAATCGCTGGAATCCTTGAGGTATCTGCCTAATTCTTCCCTGGCATTTTTAGAATTCCTGGCTGTTTCCTCCCTGTTCAGAGCAATTTCTTCCTTTACAATGCGGCCGGTATCCTCCTGTCCGTTTTTCAGAAGATCAAACCGGCCTGCAATCTTTTTTATCCATTCATCCGATTTACCCTTATTGAGAATCAAAAGCAGGACAAGCGAAGCAATAGAGATAAGGACAATAGAAATTAATAAAATATTGGTCATTAAGCGTTCCTTTATAAAAACAAACAATACCGGGGTAAACTACAGGATGCGCCGACTGTTATAGATAAATTCGTAAAAAGTCTGACTTTAAGTTATTATTACTTATAACCTATTGATATTAAAGAATGTAGATTTTATTTTTTGCCTATTTTGAGCAATTTTGCGGCTATATCATTATTTAATATCCGGCATAAGCGCCCATTTTATTACCCAGGAATGGCTATCCGGATCTTCATTTAGACACACAATGCCTCCATTCTGGAATTTTATCACCGGCTTTGCAATAGACCCTGTTATCAGAAAAGAGACCAATTTTTCCATAAAAGGCAAATGACCTGCAATCATTAAATCTTCTCCGCTGCTTATACTGTCGGCAAAGCTTGCAATGTCATCCATTGGATTTATTCCGCCAATTTCCTGAACGCCAAGTGCGGGTTGTAAGGCAGATGCAAATATATCGGCAGTTTGACGCGCCCTTTTTTTGCCGCTGTGCTTAATACATGATACATTAACGCCGTATTTCTTAGCTGCATCCGCTATACGCTTAACATCAATGTTCCCTTCATCGGAAAGGCCCTTTTCAGGATCTTTATCCTTTGGCAGGCTCTTGCCATGCTGCACAAGTAAAAGCGCCATATTATCCCTCCTATATAATTTGCCGGCTCGATGCACACAAGTTGAGACCTTTGCAAAACGTCCCCTTTCAAAGTCTGCGCTTATCTGCCCGATTACTGCGTCAGGCTCAAATTTCGGCACGGAGTGAAACTTTAGCGCTATCCTCGAAATATTCAATATATTCCTCCGGTTGAAATTTTCGCCTTCCTTGTACTCGAACAAAATTAAACATTTTTCAAAGGTCTCAGGTTTCGGAATTAATTACTATAAGTGCAATATATATGTCAAAATATTTGATTTACAATATAAAAAGGAAGATGATCACATTCTTAAGCAGAAAGCGCCACAAAAGCGGTCATTGATTGCAGGAAAAATTTAAATAAGAATAGTGAAAATATGCAGGGTTGTCACGATATTAGTTTCATATAATTACTGAAGACGAGTTCAAGTGGGTCTGCCCGTAATATCATACCCTCTCATCTTTATTGATTGGGGCCGTCGTTAAAACTACAGACAGTATATTTCGCTTTAAAAATTTATTTTTAGCCCTTACCGTCTTGACCTTGATAGAAATCAAGGATGCGAAACTTGAAAGTTAGTTTGTATCCATCCACAAATGCTAGATTTTGGTTCCTGGCAAGGCTCAAGCGTTTTTGCAACCGCAGGCATAGTGCGCCTATTAAAAAAGCGAGAACGCCGCCAGGAGCCGAAAGATGCCATTTGTGGATGGATACCGGTTAAACTTAAAAGGCCATGCTTAGGGTCACACCGCCATAAATAAAGTTATCGTCGTCCCCCTTCTTGCTGCGCCACTTCATTTCGTCGCCTGCATCACTTGAAAGCGGGAAGATATATGACAGCGACGGGGTGACGGTGATGTACTTTGCCACCGATATGGGAAGGCTTGCCGAAATAATACCGTCGTGAAAACCATTAAATTTATCGCCGGTAGTTGCCCCACTATCGTTAATCTCTGGGTAGTCGTCGGCATCCTCACTTTTTAAATAGCTCGCCGAAGCCGAAAGCTCCAAAGAAACAGCCTCGGTGATCCCTAAGGAATGGGAGATACCAAAAAGGAGATACCAGTGCGGATAGGTGTCACAATCCTTATATATAGTCAATCCAGGAGAAAGAAAAATATCCATACCCAGGCTCAGGAAAAACTCTTGGGAATCATCAGCGCCGTCCAGGCCATAATAGATATAACCCCCTTCTACGCTCACAAGATCAAAGTCTTTGGCATAAGAAAACGTGAAGTCAGTCTCGTTCCATTTGGCCGGATCATCTTGCCCGCTGGATGTATAGGGATCGGTATCCATGTTACCCCAAATATTGGTTGAAAAGCCCATATAGCTGATCGTCATGGACGGTTGGATAACCACGCTGTCGCGGCTCAATTCCTGTCCGCGCCAAATGTAATCACTTAGAACCGCTACCGAAAGATCAGCTGACGGCTTATCCTCTTCGGCCAAGGCTGGAAAAACCATAACAACAGCACAAATCAAAGCAGTAATCACCGCCACAAAAAGCTTCTTGTCTTGCAAATATTTCTTCATCAATCTTTCTCCTCTATTTTTTAATGAGTTAGTGTCCATCCACAAAAGGTTTAATGATCGCCTCGATCTTTTTTATTTCTAACCCCCTTTCATTTTAATTTGGCATATTTCGAGATTTCGTTACAAAGTTATAAAACTATATATCAAGATATGTGCCACAAAGGATAAATGCCACGACGAATCACTATAACTATAAGATGTTAATGGAATAAAAATATTATGGAAGGTGGTTACATATATGAAGAAAAAAGTTGCTGCGTTACAAATATGTAATAATGTAAGCGACAAACTACAAATATGTGACAATATAAGAGACAGACTGCATTTATGTAATATTTACGTATCTCAAGAAGACATAAATACAACTAAACAGAAAGGACTATGGAAGCGCTCATTTATTCCGGGAAAGATTGAAGAACTCGCGGTCCGTCAGGCAGACGGTGTGATCTCAAGATTTACTAAAAATTTCTTATGTAACTCTGTAATATTCAGCATTTTAACATTAACCAAATCGAGCATTGCCTGCTTATTTGTTTGTGGGCAAATTATTGTTTCTATAAAATGCTCTTGCCTGACCTGAAAACCCTTGTAATCAACAGTTTTGTCAGAAATTATTCCTCTGATTTTATAATGAAAACCAACTGTTACTCTCTCTAACTGCATACAACAGATAAAGATTATGTATCTTTTTACCAAATTATCCCCACATTCAAAAGGTTTTGAACCGGCTCTGGCAATAGAGTAAAACCGGTTTTCTGTAAGCCATTTATGTAAATCATTAAGGATTTGTTTTGCCTCCGGCACGGCAAACTTTATATCAGCCACCAAATGACCTCCAAGATAAACAGTAAAAGCATTTTCAATGCTATATTGCCTTGCGTAGCCGGACTGCATTCCACCCAATGGATCAGGCGCTAAAAACTCCCGTGACCACCTTTTCCATTTCGCCAGGTTTATTCCAAGTTTTTGGGAAAGTTCCCTGTTTATATAGTACTTTATCATAATCCGCCTCTTGATTAGTTGATATACCAATATATCAACTAAAATATTTTGTCAATGTCTTGCAATAATTTTATTTGTGTTTTATATTAATAAATTATAAATTCGTAAAAATCGGTTTTTTGACCTTTCCTGTTTCGTGCTTTCATTCTTTCGTGTTTTCGTGATTTAATTGAGGTTTTGAATTGAAATCAAATAAAAATACTTACCAGAATACTCCCATTGCCATCATTGGAATCGGATGCCTCTTTCCAAAATCGTCTGAATTAAAAGAATACTGGCGTTTGATATTTCACGGCGAAAACGGAATTACCGATGTCCCGAAAACACACTGGCTGTCAGAGGATTACTTTGATAAGGACCCCAAAAAACCGGACCATGTTTACTGTAAACGGGGCGGATTTCTATCACCTGTCTCATTTGATCCAACAGAATTCGGCATTCCTCCAGCCTCCATTGAAGCAACCGACACATCCCAGCTCTTCGGCCTGACTGCCGCAAAAATGGCGCTTCATGACTCAGGCTATGGAGAAGGAAAAAAATATAACAAAGACAGAACAAGCGTAATTTTAGGAATAACAGGAACACAGGAGCTTGTTATTCCTCTGGGTGCCAGGTTAGGGCATCCAAAATGGCGGAAAGCTCTTTTAAACTCAGGTATCTCTCCTGAAAAAACAGAAGAAATCATAAAAGATATATCAGACTCATACGTTTCCTGGCAGGAAAGCTCATTTCCCGGACTCCTGGGAAACGTCGTAGCCGGAAGAATATGCAACCGCCTTGACCTGGGGGGCACCAACTGTGTTATTGATGCCGCATGCGCCAGTTCAATGGGCGCAATCCATCTCGCCGTCCTGGAACTTGTATCCGGTCGCAGCGACACAGTTCTCACGGGCGGCATTGACACCTTGAACGACATCTTCATGCATATGTGCTTTTCAAAAAGTCATGTTCTTTCACCAACCGGGGATGCAAGGCCTTTTTCAAAGGATGCGGACGGCACAGTTCTTGGGGAAGGTGTCGGAATACTTGTTTTAAAAAGGCTTGATGATGCGGAAAAAAATAATGACAGAATCTATGCTGTTGTAAAAAGCATAGGTTCTTCAAGCGACGGCAAAGCGCAAAGCATATATGCCCCAAAACCTGAAGGACAGGCAAAAGCGCTCCGAATGGCACACAGTAATGCAGGTATTGACCCGTCCACTATCGAACTTATCGAGGCTCACGGCACCGGCACCAGGGTCGGCGACATGGTTGAGTTTCAGGCTTTAAGCCGGGTTTTTGGCGAATCTAATAAAAAATCCGGCAAATGGTGCGCATTAGGCTCGGTTAAATCCATGATCGGGCATACCAAGGCTGCTGCCGGAGCTGCCGGCATTATAAAAACCGCTTTATCTCTTTATAACAAAGTGCTTCCACCCACCTTGAAAGCCGATAAGCCTGATCCAAATCTCAAGATCAATGAAACACCTTTTTATCTCAGCACAGCGTCCAAACCATGGTTCTCAAAAAAAGAACATCCGCGACGCGCCGGTGTAAGCTCTTTCGGGTTCGGAGGAAGCAATTTTCATGTGATTCTCGAAGAATATAAGCAAAACAAAACTGAAATATCATGGGACGGCTCGGTTGAAATTTTTGCGCTGTCTGCTTCAACAAAAAAGGAACTTGCCGCAGCTCTCAGCTCCCTCAAAAGCTCTATTGAACATGGGCTGCCGGGAAAAAAATTCTCGAAAAAAGCTTTTAGCTCAAGATCACAATTTTCAAGAAAAGATAAGCACAGGCTCCTTCTTGTTATTGAACGGTCTTCAGACAACTTGAAAGAAATATCCGATTTGTTTACCGCTGCATTGGATGGCCTTGAAAAAAACAGCGGCAAACCGGCCTGGAATCTGAAAAATATCTTTTACGGGGGCCCCGATTATGCTGGCTCCGAAAAAGCCGGTAAAATCGGATTCATGTTTCCAGGCCAGGGAAGTCAATATACCGGCATGGGCCGGGACATTGCTTGCTGGTTTCCCGAAGCTTTCGATATCCTGGAAATTGCAAATGCAAAATACGATAATTCATATTCCTTATGCGAATACATCTACCCTCTTCCCTCTCAATCCGATAAAGAAAAGCTGGTTCAGGAAGAAACTTTAAGAAGGACCGATATTGCTCAACCTGCCATCGGCGCTGTAAGCCTGTCAATGCTGAAAACCCTTCAAAAGTTTGGGGTAAAACATGATGCTGTCTGCGGACACAGCTATGGCGAACTGCCCGCCCTTTATGCAGCAGGCTGGATCGACATCGATACCCTTTTCGACCTCTCAATCGCACGGGGCAATTTAATGGCTGATGCGAGCCGGAACAAAAACCAGAATGGCGCTATGTTAGCTGTAAAAGCGCCGGTTGACGAACTTGCCAAGCTTGTTGAGAATACGGATACAGGCGTTATCCTTGCAAACAAAAACAGCCCTGACCAGGGAGTTCTATCCGGCACAATCGAGGCTGTTGACCGGGCAGACAAAATATGCATAGAAAAAGGATATAAAACAATAAAACTGCCGGTATCCGCCGCTTTTCACAGCAATCTTGTAAAAGATGCTCAAAAACCGTTTGCAAAGATCGTTAAAAAAGCCGGAATAACCCCTTCAGACATCCCGGTTTTTTCCAACACAACAGGCAAACCATACCCTTATGATCCGGCCAAGGCAAAAGATTTGCTTGGCAAACAGATTTTATGTCCTGTGGATTTTGTAAGTGAAATTAAAAATCAATTCAAAACAGGTGTTCGCACATTTATAGAGATAGGGCCCAAAAGAGTTCTGACCGGTCTTGTAAAATCGATATTAAAAGATCAAAATTTTCATGTGATTCCAATGGACTGTTCTTCAGGAAAACAATTCGGAGTGGCGGATCTCGCTAAAACACTTTGCCATCTCGCATCAATAGGTCACCATGTTGAATTAGCCGGATGGGAACATCCTGTTTTCGAAACCAGGAAGCAGCTGATGAGCATACCTATCACTGGAGCAAACTACAGAACGGAGCCGGAACAAATACTAAAAAACAAAAAAAAGAGTAAAAAAGTTATAAACAGCATACAAACAAAAACCCCACCCAATGAGGAGTTTGCCCACACTCAACACATCAACAAACCGGATAAAGCTATGAGCGCATATAAAAACAAAACTGTCCCAGACAATACAAACCCAAACAATACGAACCCAAACAATACGAACAGGGACAAAACGAAAAACACAAACTTAATTGCAGATGCATTAAAGATTACCCGGGAAGGCTTAAAGTCGATACAGGCTCTCCAGGCACAAACCGCCGAAGCGCACAAAAAGTTTCTGGAAACGCAGACAGAGGCTAATCGCGCGCTGCAAAACATGATGGAAAACACACAGCGCCTGGCAGAAGTTTCACTGGGGCTTAAGCTGAAGACTGGAAACTGGAAACTGGAAACTGGAAGCTGGGAAGAAGCTCAAAGCTCAAAGCTCAAAGCGGAAAGCTTAAAGCTGGAAACCGGAAGTCAGATGTCAGAGGTCAGAGGTCAGCAATCCGAAATAAACAATCAACAATCAACCAACATCCAGAATCCAGCAACCAGTAACGAGCAACCAGCAACCGGCAACCGGCAACAAAATGAGTCTGAGGTCGGAGTTCAGCAATCTTCAATCCAAAATAATATGTTAGAGGTAGTCAGCCGGCTTACAGGGTATCCTGTAGAAATGCTGGAACTCGATATGGATATTGAGTCGGATTTAGGCATAGATTCAATCAAAAGGGTGGAAATACTCTCCACACTTGAAGAAAAGATGCCCGACCTGCCTTCTGTTTCGCCGGAAATCATGGGCAGCCTCAAAACATTGGGGCAAATCGCTGAATATTTAACCGGATCTGAAAAAAAAGAGCCCCAATCCAGACCAAAAGAAAAGAAAATACAAGAAAGTGCGCCCCGGGAGCATGCCTCTCAAACCGGTCAAAAAATACAAAACGAAATGCTCGAAGTAGTCAGCCGGCTTACAGGGTATCCTGTTGAGATGCTTGAGCTTGACATGGATATTGAATCGGATTTGGGCATAGATTCAATCAAAAGGGTGGAAATACTCTCTGCTCTTGAGGAAAAGATGCCTGACCTGCCTTCTGTTTCGCCGGAAATCATGGGCAACTTTAAAACATTAGGGCAGATCGCTGAATATCTCACGGGATCTGATAATGGCGATGCGCATAAAAAACAGAATGAAAAAGTTTTATCTAAAAATAAAACAGATGAAAAAACAGCCGTTAAAATAGATAAAAGAGTCGTATCTCTATCTGAAAAACCGCTTCACTATGACAACAAATTAAGTATTCCCAATGGGAGAAAAGTATTAATTACTGACGACAGAGCAGGCCTTTCAAAGGCAATTGCCAGAGAGCTGGCATCCTTTAATATCGATGCATCTGTTATTTCAAACGATATATTAAAAAACAAAAAAGATCTGCCACCGGCAGGAGGGCTCATAATTCTTCCTGACAGTAAAATGATTGGAGCTGATTATTCCCAGAACAACAGGGCGAATTTGCCTGATGACGCATTCCTGAAAAAGGCCTTTGAGCTTACAAGCCGTGTTGCAGTGGAACTTCTTGATTCCGCAGAAAAAGGCGGAGCAGTATTTACAACAATCACCTCCCTTGACGGCGCTTTCGGTTTTAAAGGCAAGAACATTTTTAATCCTTTGCAGGGCGGTCTTGCAGGCCTTGCAAAAACAGCCTCGATTGAATGGGAAAAGGTCAACTGTCATGCCATAGACATATCGCCGGACTGGAAAAATAATAAAGAGATAGCAAAAGCCGTTGTATATGAACTTTTAAATCCTGATCTTTCAGCTCCTGTTGAAACGGGACTGAACCCTGATTCAAGATTAATGCTTGAGCTTGAACCTTCTCCTTATCACCATGGAAAAATCGACCTCAACCAGAATGATGTCGTTGTTATAACCGGAGGCGCAAGAGGTGTTACCGCTGCTTCGGCTCTTGCCCTTGCAAAGCACTCGAAGCCGACCCTTGTTCTGCTTGGACGATCTCCAAATCCGTCTCCCGAACCGGAATGGCTCGCAACCATAAATGATGAGCCTGCCATTAAAAAAGCAATCCTAAAAAACGAATTCAGCGGAAATCATGCATCTCCGGTTCAGTTGGAAAAATCATACAAAAATCATATGGCGAATCGTGAAATTACAGGAAACATTGTTAAGCTTGAAGAAACCGGCTCAACCGTACTCTATTATTCTGTTGATATTCGTGATTCTGACATGGTTAAATCGATCCTTGATAATGTCAGATCAAACCATGGCCCGATTAAGGGTGTTATTCATGGTGCCGGAACCCTTAAAGACCGGCTTATAGTTGAAAAAACTTTGAAGCAGTTTGAAATGGTGTTCGATACAAAGGTTAAAGGGCTTAAAACACTTCTTGAGGCGACAAAACAGGATAAGCTAAAATATATTGTCCTTTTTTCATCTATAACAGCGAGATTTGGAAACAGGGGGCAGGCTGACTATGCCATGGCTAATGAGGTTTTAAACAAGATTGCCCGGTATGAATCGATTGTCAGGCCTGATTGCAAAGTGATTTCCATAAACTGGGGGCCATGGGATGGAGGCATGGTATCATCTGCCCTGAAACGAGAATTTGCCCGCAGCAAAATTGAGCTGATCCCCTTAGATTCAGGAGCCATGTGTATGCTCTATGAGATGATGGGAGATAAAAGCTCTCCTGTAGAAGTTGTTATGGGCGCGAATATAATGCCTGCAAAAAAGCTTATTTCAGGAGGAAAACAGGTCTCGCTTTCCGATACAAAAAAAAATCTTTCACTTACCGCAAAATGTGAAATTGATATTAACAGTTACCCTGTTCTTGAATCTCATATACTTGACGGAAAACCTGTTGTGCCTTTTGCTCTCATAACAGAATGGCTGGGGCATGGAGCCCTTCATGAAAACCCGGGTCTTTTCTTCCATGGTCTTGATGACATGCGGATCTTAAGCGGGATCAAGCTTAATAACAACAAAAAGATGATCCGTCTCATGGCAGGAAAATCCAGAAAAAAAGGTTCGATTTTTGAAGTAGATGTTGAAATTAGAAACGGCATTAAGGATGGAGTAGAGATGATTCACTCCAGGGCAAAGGCTATTTTGACTGATAGACCTGCTCAGCCGCCGGTTTTCAGCGGATTGGATGACATCGATTCAAAACCTTTCCCCATGAGCATTGAAGAAATATACGAAAAAATACTATTCCACGGCGCCGAGCTTCGCGGAATCAAAGAGATAATATATTATTCATCCAATAAAATGGCAGCCAGGATTTCATCAGCTCCTCAACCAGCAAAATGGATATCAAATCCACTGAGAAGTAAATGGCTGACAGATCCGCTTGTCCTCGACTGCGCCTTTCAGATGGCGATTATATGGTCCTTTGAAAAAACAGGGGCAGTTTCACTCCCCAGCTATACAGCCTCTTATCGACAATATAGAAATGATTTTCCATCAGATGGGGTCACAGCGGTACTTGAGGTAAAGAAAACAACCAGACATAAAATGAAATGCGATTTTACTTTCCTTGATCAAGACAATGTCGTTGTTGCCCTGTTAACCGGTTACGAAGCCATAATAGATGATTCGCTTATCAATGCGTTCAAGTCCGGCCAAACTACTCAGCCAAACTACTCAGCCAAACTACTCAGTTAGACAGGCTGAAGGCTTTTAGGGAAAAAACTCACAAAACCCAATAATATAGCATAGCCATTCAAGCACACTATTCCCAAATTCGACTTTTGATGTTTGAGAGATATCCTACAGCCTTCAGCCTACAGCCTAACAACCTGTATTTAGCTGTTATATACCTTTTGCCTCGCCATAGCGGCCTTTCTCAAAACATCAACCTTAACATCAACATAATCATAAACCATTGCTTTCTGCTTTCCCGGCGCCGGCCTGAGTACCCTTCCAAGGTATTGTATCACACGGCCGCTAAACCGGACAGGGGTTGCAAAAAACAGGGTTGACAAATTCTTACAGTCAAACCCCTCCCCTATCAACTGGCCTGTGGCAATAAGCACCTTGACCTGTCCCTGATTCAATCTTTCAAGCACCTTCTGCCTCTCGCTGTCTTTAAGATCTCCTGTCAGCAGTTCGGATGCCACTTTGTGCTTATATTTTAAAAGCGCCTGGAGAGTCTCGCAGTGTTTCTTCCTGTCAGACATAATTAGACATACACCTGCAATATTCCGTGATTCCAGCGCTACGTCCGAAGCTATAAGCCTGTTTCTAACATCATCCGTCGTAAGTTCTGAAAGCATTTTGCTGTATTCATTTACCGGATCATAATATGGCTCAAAATCTGTTTCCCTGACTATTACTTCAGCAGACAGAACATATCCTTTTTCAATCAAACGGTTTTTATCCACCTCGTGATGCACATCTCCGAGATGCCAGAATATTAATTTTGACAGATTGTCACGCCTCCAGGGTGTGGCAGACAGTCCGAGCATATATTTAGAATCAAAACAGGTTACAGCTTCTGTAAATGTCCTGCTTGGGCACCGATGACATTCATCAACGATGAGAAAGCCTGTTTTTTTAGCCGCTGTTTCAGCAAATTTATAAAGTGACTGCACAAGCGCGACAGTGACCTTTTGCCCTATATTTTTCTTTCCCCCGCCTATAAAACCAACATCATCGGCCGGAATTCCAAGAAAAGCGCTTATCCGGTCAACCCATTGAAAAGCCAGATCTTTTGTGTGCACCACAATCAATGCAGGCTGTCGACGCGCTGCTATCATATTCAAAGCCATTACTGTTTTCCCGCTTCCAGTGGGAGCGCACAATGTGCCAAAGTCTTTTGCAAGCATAACATTGACAGCTTCCTTCTGGAATTGCTTCAACCTGCCGGCAAAATTAAAATCCACTATCTCCAAGGCGCGCCTCTGGTCGTCAAGTTGATGTTTTATGCCGTAATGTCTGCACAGCAATACCAACTGACGCATATAACCGCGTGGAATCCACAAGCCGTCTGCTTTGGTTTTATCATAAAACTGCAACACCTTTGGAGTGCCCCTGTTCCAGCGGCTCATTCTCGCGTTTTCAATCCATTTGGGATTAGAAACGGTTAGCTTTTTAATTAGAATTTTTCTGAAGTCCGGCGGAATATCGATAAGGCGGAGATTATTTTTAATGGTAATTTTCAAAATATCATACAACCTGCGCCCTGCGCTTCACACGCAACAGTCCGGGACTATTGTGCATATACATAAGAGGTGATAAATATCCTGCATTCAGAAAATAGTTCTCAAGTGTATCAAACAGTACTGTCCTGTCCGGCCATGTATACAGCTTTTTTCTCTTTTTCAGCTCTTCCCATACCTGCGCGGCGCCAGGATTTAAACCAAACACATCTTTTTTTGCCTGCTCACAGAGAAACATCTCACAGACAATCGGTTTTACTTTCCACATGCACCCGTTTTCTCCAAGATAGACACACTTAAACCCCTCATTCGGCTTTTTCAAGACAGACAGCAGCACTTTAATCTCCTTTTCCTGAGAAACCAGAGCATCGACAACAAATTCCCCAAAAAAAGTAATAATTCCTTCACGGGAACAACAGGCGCTCAGTTTACTCTGGTAGCATTTTTGAGTGCAGACTTCACTGAAATGGGTGGAAAGAAAAAAGCCAACCTCATCCCGGAACAAAAGATAATCCGACACCTCTGCTTCAAGCTTTTTCCTTTCCGGCACGGAAATGCCCGCAAGATACCGCTGCACCATTTCCAGCGCATCTGACTGCTCTTTGTGGTAAGAATTCATAATTCGTACTACTTTTGTTCTTAAAATATATTTTTTGACAGGATTACCGGATATTCAGGATATAAATTGGTAACTTCTCAATAAGTTCTAGCGCTCACAATCCGATTATGTTTCCGGAGATTGCCCGAATTTATGGTTGGCGTTTTCGCTTCATTACGTGTCACTTGAACCCTTGAATCCTTGACCCCTTGCACCCTCTGTGATCACACCTGCTCAATTGGAGATAATCCGCTTTTTTGCCTTAACTACAACTAATCGGGAGATAATCCATATTTATTTTAGGACGGCTTATGCCCGCAACAACTTCCGGGACCTGCGCATCCCGCTTCGCTCGGGCTGGACCCGCAACATGTTGTGTCGCCGGGACCGGGCATACTGTTATGGGAAGGCCCTGACAATGATGAATGAGCGGAAAGTAATTTATCAAGGTTCCTGCTGCCGCACGCCAGGCATCGCGGTTTATCACTTGAACCGGTTACGAGTATTTCGCTCTGTTTTCCGCAGTCCAAACATAAAAAATCAAATAACGGCATATCTGTTCTCCTTTACTATTGACATCGTCAAATGGTTGCAAACAATCAATCCTTTATTATTTCAAACTTTCTTCTTTAAGCAACGCATCAAATTCAATCCCCGGCCCGATGCATCGCCACCCTTCTTTCTTCAACTGGGTTCCGGTTGCCTTAAAGTCAACACCTTCCAGCTCTTCCAAAACATGAATCCGATCTCGTTCATCAACCCGAAAGGAAACCGCCCTGCCTGCCTTTGTGAGCAGGATGTAGCTGCCGTTTGTATGCTGAAACACGCGCTGATTTTTTAACTTGTCCTTATTCTCTTTTGTCATCTATCTCTTCCCACCAGGGTTCCATCCTGGGAATTCTTCTCAAATAGTTTTATCTTTATCCCCCATTTTTTCATAAAAAGCCACTCCAACCCTATCAATATGATTTTTCAGTTCGGGATGTTTTATGGTGTGGTAGTTTACCAAATCAACGGTATAGGGCAGGCTGCTGTCTTCAAAATCGCTTTTCATTTTGCCGGTAACCGTATCTTTCACCCCTTCATTCATTATTGCCAGGTCAATATCACTACCTTGCTTGTAAGTTCCCTTAGCCCTGCTCCCAAATATAAAAACGTTTTTCACGCCAGGGTATTTTTTAAAAATATCCTGAAATGTTCTAATATCCCTATCGGTAAGTCCAAAAACATTTTTTTCTTTTTTATTCATGGGATAATTGGGCCTAACCATTTGTTTTTTCATTTACAAAAAAAAGGTGCAGTTTTTCTAATGCAACAAAGGTTTCTTCTCTTAATTTCTGCTCCAAACGTTCAAATTTTTCACCGCTATAATCATGTGAAAGCTCATTTCTTATATCTAACCCATCAATCAGCTCTTGCGCATAAGTAATATAATTGCTCTGTTGGGCCATCCGCAATGTGTCTTTGGGTGAAGGTTTAAAAACAAATCCTTTTTCTTCCAAAAAATCTTTCATTACCTTCCACGAAAGATCAAGTGTAAACTCAAAACGCTGAATCAATCCATTTCTTTCAAGTTCGTTTAATTCTTCCATTTCCATTGCTTCTTTCAAACGCATATATGCTTTCTCAAAATTCTGAAATCGCTGTTTCCAGCGTATATCCTTCTCACTCATTTTCTCACCTCTATAAACTGCTCTTCAAACTCCGTTTTCAGCTTCGAAGGTCATAGGAAATGGATTGTACAGATCCCATATCAATTATATAGTGCAAAGCTTCAGGAATATCTATTCGTAATTTTTTAGGCGTGTAATCCGAATAACATATTGCACATCATTAATTAAGTTGAATAGTTCAGTATGTCCCGAATATCTCCCCCATGCGTCTGTTAGTCCTTTTATTCGATTTCCCTCGTGATTTTTACCGCCGAACAGACTATGGCCAAAATGGTTATTCTCCACGTGTAATTTCTTCCGCTATTAATTCAGCTTGTTTTAAAACTGTTTCAGTTGCCAATTTCTGCATATCCGGTGGATAGCCATACTGCCGTAATGTTCTTTTTACAATGACCTTTAATTTTGCTTTTACGCTTTCCTTGATTGTCCAGTCGATGGAAGCATTGGCCTTTACCTTTTTAAACAATACAATTGCCAATTCCCTCAGCTTGTCTTTTTCCATTAACTCACGAGCGCTGTCGTTATTGGCAATGGCCGTATAAAAAGCATATTCAAAATCAGACAGCCCCATTTCCTGAGGCTCTTTGTCCATCTTCTGAATTTCTTTGCTCAATTCAATTAATTCTTCAATGACTTCTGCTGCTGTTAAAATTTTGTTGTGATATTTCTTAATGGAATTTTCCAGCATTTCCATGAGGGATTTGCTTTGTATCAGATTCTTTTTGGTTCTCATCTTTATTTCGTCATTCAGCAGTTTTTTCAAAACTTCCAGAGCAATATTTTTATGCTCCATGTTTTTGACTTCCAAAAGGAATTCTTCTGAAAGTATTGAAATATCAGGTTTGTTGATTCCAGCGGCATCGAAAACATCCACAACCTTTTCTGTTACCAATGCTTTGTCAATAACCTGTCTAATCGCTGTTTCAACTTCTTCGTCTGTTTTGCCAAAGCCGGTGCTGTCAAATTTGGCCAATCGGGATTTTACCGCCTGAAAAAACGAGACCTCATCTTTAACATCCATGGCTTGTTCGTGTGGTATGGCAATGGAAAAAGCACGGGACAGGGCGTTTACCTCATTGATGTATCGCTTTTTCCCGTTTTCCAGGCCCAGAATATGTTCTTCTGCGGCAAGTATCAGAGAAAGTTTTTCCCTTGTGTCAGCCTCGAAATATTCTTCATAGGCAAACCCGTGAAACATCTGGGAAACGACTTCCAGTTTCTCCAGCATCATTTGAACCGCTTTTTCCTGTGCGATTGCCGGGTCGCCTTTCCCTCCGCTGTCCGAATAAAACGACAACGCTTTTTTAAGGTCTGACGCAATGCCAAGATAATCTACCACAAGCCCGCCGGGTTTATCCTTATAGACGCGATTGATCCGCGCAATGGCCTGCATCAGATTATGGCCTTTCATGGGTTTGTCTATGTAAAGAGTGTGCATGCAAGGCACATCAAAACCGGTCAGCCACATATCCCGGACAATGACCAGTTTGAGTTCATCTTCAGGGTCTTTCATCCTGTCGGCCAATGCTCTGCGTTGATCTTTGGTAGTGTAATGTTTGGAAATTTCAGGGCCATCAGAGGATGCGGATGTCATTACCACTTTAATGACGCCCTTTTTCAGATCGTCGTTATGCCATTGCGGTCTGATGCTGATGATTTCCTTGTATAAATCGGCGGCGATCCGGCGGGACATGGCAACAATCATGGCCTTGCCTTCAAAAACTTCCTGACGCTGCTCAAAATGATTGATAATATCTTGAGCAACCTGTTTTATCCGGTCTTCACTGCCGATGAGCGCTTCTAATTGTGTCCATTTGGCCTTGATTTTGTTGGAAACAAAACCCCCATCCCCAGCCCTTCCCCCAGAAGGAGAAGGGAGCAAACTCTCCTCTTCCTCTGGGAGAGGTTGGGAGAGGGGTAACTCATCAAAATCTTTGATGAGTTGCTTGCCTTCTTCACTGAGGTTAATCTTTGCCAGTCTGCTTTCGTAAAAGATTCTGACTGTTGCACCATCATCAACCGCTTGCAGGATATCGTAAATATCAACATAGTTGCCAAATACAGCCGGGGTGTTAACATCGGTGCTTTCAATGGGCGTTCCGGTAAAGCCAAGATAAGTAGCGTTCGGTAGCGCATCCCGCAGATACTTGGCAAAACCGTACACAATTTTTTTACCGACAATATTGCCGTTTTCATCTTTGGCATCAATGGTCTTGGCTTTAAAACCATACTGAGTCCGGTGGGCTTCATCGGCAATGACAATGATGTTTCTTCTTTCCGAAAGGGTTTCATAAACATTGCCTTCATCGGGTTGGAATTTCTGGATGGTGGTAAACACCACTCCGCCAGATGCGACTTTGAGCAGCTCCTTCAAGTGGCCTCTGTCTTCCGCCTGCACCGGTTCCTGCCTGAGCAGTTGTTTTGATGCGGCAAAGGTATCAAACAACTGATCGTCCAGATCGTTTCTGTCGGTAATGACCAGAACCGTGGGGTTATCCATTACCAGGACAATCTTTCCAGTATAAAAAACCATGGAAAGCGATTTGCCGCTTCCTTGAGTGTGCCATACCACGCCGCCTTTCCGGTCTCCTGAAGGCTGTTTTTTTACACCCGGCAGGCCATAACTTTCAGGGGATTCCGCTATTTGTTCCCGCTGTGTTTTTTTCTGCACAGGCAAATATTCAGCGGCTCTTAACGTAGATTCAACAGCTCTGTTTACAGCATAATATTGATGATAGGCAGCCAGTTTTTTGATGGTAGTAACTGTCGTTATACCACCCTCTCTTCCGTCTCTCCCAGAGGGAGAGAGGTTTTTTTCAATTGTTTTCAGCACATTTTCTGTATTCTCAAATAATTCTGTATTTTTAAATCTCAACATTCTATTGCCGAGACTTTTCAGATACTTATCCCTTTTCTCGTCTTTGTTCTTTTGTTCCTGAATATTATGAACTTCACCATCTAACTCAATTATCAACTTCTCCGAGTGACAGTAAAAATCAACAATGTAGTGTCCAATTTGATGTTGTCGTCTAAACTTCAATCCGAAGAACTTTTTGTTTCTCACCAGCTCCCAAAAAATACTTTCCGCTTCAGTCTGATTTTTTCGTAAATCTCTGACTTGTTTTATCATACCGGTGAAATTCATTCCACCACGATAATGGCTTCCCTCCCGCTGGGAGGGATTGAGGGAGGGAGTCAACTTTGTTGACCTTTCAAACACAACAAAATGACGGATGACGTCCAAAAGCGTTTCTTTGTTTAGCATTCCCTTTATCAGGGTTTCCACTCGTCCGATCAATGGGGATGCTTCTACTTTGCCGTCCGATGTTTTCCATGCCATAAAACGGGTTAAACCAGCAGAAATAGAACCGGCTTTTGCTTCCAAGCCATCGGAAATAATCATAAAGCCGTTATAGATAAACAGGCTGGGGATTTCCTGTTTATATGTTTGCAGTTGTTTGAATGCCGATCTTATGGTTGCGTTTTCATCAGCCGGATTTTTAAGTTCAATAACAACCAGAGGCAGGCCGTTCACAAAAAGAACTACATCTGGCCGTTTGTTTACATTGTTTTCAATAACGGTGAATTGGTTGGCAACGACAAAATCATTATTTTCCGGATTTTTGAAATCAATGAGCCAGACCAGATCACCCCGGCTGGCCCAGTCTTTTTGATAAGTGACTTTTATTCCCTCTGTCAGCATTCGGTGAAATGCTTCATTGTTAGCAATGAGTTCCGGTGAATTAAGCCTTAGAATCTGCTTGATAGCGTCTTCCCGGATATCCGCTGGAATAGACGGGTTGATCCTGCCGACGGCTGTTTGCAATCGCTCCATGAGCAGCACATCTTCAAAGGATTCTCTTTCCGGTGTCTCGCTGTCCGGGGCGATGGAAGGGGCGTAGATGTATTGGTAGCCCTGCTTTTCAAGGAGTTCGATAGCAAATTTTTCAATAGCATTTTCAGTTATTTTATCTTCCATCTTTTTTGCCTGTAATACGCCTTATTTCTTTGTCAAAATCAGAGAGATAGTCTTTATCCTGCCCGATACGGTACTCCTCATATTCCTGTTCAGCTTTGAGTCTGGCCTCCAATGCGCTGACTTTACCCTTGTCCTGTAAGATAGGATACTTAGACAATTCCAAAAAGTTGTGCAGAAATTCAATCCAGTCCGTCATTTTCATCAAAATCTGCCGCTGTGCTCTGTTTTCCGCCAAATCAAGATAAGCTGAGACGATCTGATTAAGTTCCTTGATGTGGGCTTTGTTCAGGTAATTTTTGGCAACGGCAACATCGGATTTTAAGATTTTATCGTCCGGCGCATGTTTCCAGTTGGTCAGACCCATGTAAATTTTAGTCGCATCTGCTGAATCATAAATGATTTCAGCAGCCGTTTTTCCAGTTATGGCCCAATGCAGCTTGTTTTGAACTGTGGCAAAAAACTCTTTGGTAATAAGCGCGTTTTTATCATAATCAGCCGAGAGAGCATATATGTCGGTAATCTTTTGATAAAAGCGTCGCTCACTGGCTCGGATTTCCCGTATACGCTCCAACAGTTCATCAAAATAATCTTTACCGAAAACCTGATTGCCCTGTTTGAGCCGCTCATCATCCAAAACAAACCCTTTGATGATGAATTCTTTCAGGGTTCTGGTAGCCCAGATGCGAAACTGCGTGGCCTGGTAAGAGTTGACGCGGTAACCGACCGAAATGATGGCATCGAGGTTGTAGAAATCAAGTTTTCTTGTTACCTGCCTTTTACCTTCATTTTGAACTGCTCGAATTTTTCGAGTAGTTGCTTTTTCATCAAGTTCACCTGACCTGAAAATCTCTTTTAAATGATAGGTGATCGTGTGGCTTTCAACGCCAAAAAGTAAGCCCATAGCCTTTTGCGTAAGCCAAACCGTTTCGTCTTTAAGAAAGACTTCAACATTCACCTTCCCATCGTTTCCTGTGTAGAGAAGGAAGTTTGACTGTTTAGCAGGCAAATTGTTTTTCATTGTATTTTCCTTGTTGGTGTGTCGTTATCCGGAGCGATGAAAGGAGCGTAGATATACTGGTAGCCTTGCTTTGCAAGGAGTTTGATGGCTAATTTTTCAATTGTGGATTCGGTGATTTTAGTCATTAAAAACCTTTAAAAAACGTGAAATTTTTCGAGTTTTATAATCACCCCAGGGCATCATTCTTTTTTGTGGCCAGGTAACATATAAAAAGCGTTTTGCGCGGGTCAAAGCAACATACAGATTGTTTTTTTCCTGTGTCATCTCAATGCCCCTGCTTCGCACGGCTCGATAATCAGGGAAAGTTTCATCATCCATGCCAATAACAAAGACAATATCAAATTCCTGACCTTTCATCGTGTGTACCGTACTTAATGTGATACCGGCATGTTGTGTTAAGGGATGGGTTTGCCCCAAAGCCATGGCATTTTTAAATTGATGCAATGACTTGTTATCTGTTTTCTTAGCGTAATTATGCCAATGCTTGAGTAACTCATTGATATCATGGAAGATCATGTTTTTTTCGTTTTCATCTTCGATACTCAGATCGTCCCTGAACCTTTCCAATGCCTTTTTTATGTTACTTCCGTCATCATCTAATTCTATAACCAGCTTGATTAGCTTTTTATTTAATTCATCAGTTACCTGTGGAATAACTACTTCCAAACTAAAATTTCTTACTGTCTTTATGTTTAAACGCTTCAGCAATCTTCCCTTATGCAAACTGTCTTGGGGATTTAGTCTTACTCTTAATGCAAGGTCGAATATGTTCATCAAATCAGACTCAAACCGAATCGCACCCGGTGTCATTTTGTAATAAAATGGTAAATTAGCCTCATTTAATTGAGCCTCTAATTTGTTAAAGACATATTTGGTTCTTGCGAGTACCGCTATCTTTTCACAGGTGATTTCACCTTCAATATCATCATGGGTTTTTGAGGCTATTAATTCCTTTATCTTGTCAATAACCCACTGAGCTTCCGCCTCTTCATCTTCTAAGTGATTTATCTCAAAAAGCCCTTCTTTAACCGTTTCCGCGATATATTCAGCATTAGGGATAATTTTATTTGCGGCTGATAATACAGCTATTGACGAACGGTAATTCTCATTTAGTTCAACAATTACAGGCTTAAAATCACGGATAAACTGTTTATCCATATAGTCCGGAGAGGAGCCATTAAAGTGGTAAATGGATTGATTGGGATCACCCACCATCATGATATTGGTAAATTCATCATTAGCCAAAGCAAGTAAAAGTTGATATTGGGCGTTATTCAAGTCCTGTGCTTCATCTATGCAGATAGCAAAGAAACTCCGGCGATACAAAGCGGCTGTTTTGGGATGATTCACCAGTAAGCTATACGCAAGCAGCAACAAGTCATCAAAATCAATGGCATTTTGAGCGCGTAAAATATCTTGATAGTTTTGATACAACAAAACGATATTTTCATCATCGGTATGTTGTTCAAATTCACTGTCAGCAATCAACTCCCGTTTTACCTTTGAGATAAAATTTAAAACACGATAGCGGAAATTTTTCTGCTCTTTTTTATCTTGTGTTTTGTATTTGCCGGCATAGGATGGAGTCTGTTTAATCGCCTGTTCAACCAATTCCAGCCTATCTGTTTCATCTTCAAAAAGATGCGGCATTTTCGCCAGTCCAATCAAATTACCGTGATTTTCCAGCATGGTCTTGCAGAACTTATGAAAAGTCCCCACAAAAACACGCTTCTCTATTTCCGGTATATCCTTCAATCGCTCCTCAATTTCATCTCCTGCTTTGTTGGTAAAGGTCAGGGCAAGTACTTTTTTATTGGTTTTACCCAGTAAATACCGTACTCTCTTAGTTAAAACTCGTGTTTTACCACTCCCCGCGCTGGCTTTAACATAGATCGGGCCGTTTTCAGCAAAAACAATTTCTTTCTGTTTTTCTGACAATTCAATTGTGGTTGTCAAGCTTCTACCTCCTCCATTTTCAAAATAGCGGATATCTTGCTAAACAGTGCAATTACCTTTGGAGGTAACCCTTTTTTACTTTGTATAATCTGTTCTGCGATAGCAGGACCATACTTTGTTTTTTGTGATGTTATGCAATCATATAAAGCTCTTTTAAACCCATCATCCCCACTGTAATCTCTTAGGATATTTTTATAAATACTTTGTTTACAAGCATCACAAGTTTTATCTGTTTTAATCCTTTTTGCATTTGTCCCATCTTTTTTTTTGATTTGTTTTTCAAGATAATCCTTAGAATGCAGATTCGTTAAAGCTAACTCTATTTCTTTTATGTAGCCACATTTTATTAAATACTTTTCAAAATCATTCCCATCATCAAGAAAAACAATACAATCGCTTTCATTTTTTGTAGAACCAAATTTTGAAAATTGTTTCTGAACACTGGCTTTAATGTTTTTTTCTGATGTATTTTCCGCATCACTGAAAATAAGCCATGGAATATTAAACACCTCAGCAAAGCGTATAAATGGCAGGTAACCTCCATATCCGCCTACGCCTACAAAATCCAATCCCATTTCAACAGATGTTTTGCCAAAATGTTTTTGCGCAAAAATGGGTAGCGCTTGCTCCTCGGTTTCTCCTTCAAAAAATACAATTACCTTTGAGAAAAAGATCTCCCCTCTGGTATTAATGACCTGCCGATTTATTTTCCTGATTTCTTCCTCTGTTAGACTATCTGTCTCTATCCTGCCACAAGTCACAGTTGCATCTTTGTAAAAATTTCGTATCTGACATAGATTGGCAGTTGCGGCAATATAAGGTGAATGAGTGGAAATGATTTTTTGACCTGCTATGGCATCTATCTGCCCAAAAAGCTTCTTCTGAGCATTGGGGTGCAAATGAGCTTCCGGCTCTTCTATGGCAAGGACAGGAAAAAACACGGATTTCTCTTTTTCAGCATTTTTCGAGAGCAAAGCAATATACGACTTCAACGTCAACAGAGAAGACCAGCTTCTTGTTCCCATGCCATGATATTCCATAGAAAAACTGTCATGGCTGTCGGTATAATAAATTGTTAAACCTTTATTCAAATCACGAATTTTTTTAGTAAAGGGTGTGATTTCTATCCCTTCACTGCGGGTATCCATTGCGGTATCCAACTCTTTTAATGTTGTCTTGATATTGGACAAAATATCGCTGCTGCTGACCGCCTTTTCGTTCAGTAATTTGATCTGATGTTCGATATCCTTGATATCCTTTGGGGAATATTCAATTTTGGACAACATCTTGCCAAGATAAGAGCTTCTTAATTTTGTATCCTCCAGGATATCCCGTTGCGCATCCATGTAAAAAAACGGGACTTCACCAAAATGAAAACTTATTTTTTTGCTATTTTCAACATCAAACCAATCAACATCATTCTGTTTGAATGCAGGCCAATCTTGCAAAATGAATTGCTGACTTTTGTAGCTGTTTTTTATTGCATCAAAAGTAATGATTGTTCTGATCGGAACGAAGGCATTATCCGTCCCATCATTTCGGATTCTTTCGGTAGTGAACAGGATTTCCCAATCTTCTGAAAAATCTTCACACCGTTTGCCATCATCACCGATTGGAACAATCAACAGGTCAATGATTATTTTCTCAGATACCAAACTTCCATGAATAAAAAAATCATCCTGCGAAACAAATTGACGATTTCCCAATGCCAACTGTAATGCCTTAAGAAAGGAGGTTTTTCCGCTATTGTTCATGCCTGTCAAAATAGTGGTTTGCTCAAGCACTACTTCAATATTTTCTAACCCTCGAAAACCTGCAACGCGAACGGTTTTTATTAAAATACTCATAAGGTGGCCTCCTTGTCATATTGTACCCGGACTTCACCACTCATCAGTTTCGGTAATAGTGTATCGCGAAGTTTTTCGAGGGTGCGGATTTGTTGTTGATTTGTTTTTATTTTGTTAAAAAATGGACTAACCGTTTTGCCAAAGTTATCCAACAAAGATTGAGGTGGAATAGTAATACTGATTTTTTTAAAGACGGACTTTGCAATTTCCTGGAAAACTGAACCATTCCCTGAATTTTTTATTCCCTCCATATTTGCTTTACACCATAAGTAAATAAAGTAGTTTGAAACTATCTTATCACAAACAATAGCAATATAGCCTTGATTGATTGCCAGGGGAATTTCTGTAATCGCTAAGTATCCTATGGGAGCACGAGAGGACAGTAAAACTGTACCAATCGGTAATAAGCCAGAACCGATTTTTGCCAGACCTCTTTCTGTTATTTTTCTTTTGGTATCATATATAAAAACAGATGTATGATTTGATAAATCCCTCGGTGATGTCCAATAAATGTCACCATCCCAATAGTCAGATTTTTTAGTACTTGGTGTTGTTCCTCCTTTGACAGAAATCACATCATGGAGAACACCTTCCTCCCAATCCTCCTGCGCTTCCTCCACAAACCACTGCCTGAAAAGCGTTTCCGCCATGGCTTCGAGGGTTTTGTTCTGGCAGTGGAGCAAGTCTATTTTGTCGTCGAGACTGGAAAGGACTGAGGCGATAGCTTTTTGTTCGGGCTGGGAGGGTAGTAGGACTGGATAGCGACCTATGCTTGTTCCGCTTATATTTTCTTGCGCACTCTGGCTGTCAACATTGTTCTGAATGAATCCCTGAAAATTGTCGCCTTGAATGCAATAATAAACGAATTCTCGAACTGCACTTTCTTTGGGCAATATTTTTGCCACGCGTTGATTTACGATAGCTATTGTATCGATAGTAAGTCGCCCAATTTTGCCAATAGTTGCCCCTGTCATCGCAATTACAAAATCATTTTCTTTTATTTTATATTTGGACAGCTTTCCAACATCATAATGCGATAAATCCACTCGCATTGCGTCTCTTACGTTTATATACGGCGGGTTTATGTCAGTAATCTTAACGACAGGCATACCCTCGTTGCCGAAGTGCTTGCTCTTGAATGCGTAGCCTGGAATAATGTAGGCTATTTCATCAAGGGCGCATTCCTTCCACTCGCTCATACCAGCTTTACCTTCCCCAAATTCTCAGCAATCAGCGCATTTAATCTTGCTTCCTCTTTCAACTGTTCCTCAAACTCCGCATAACAATTATCAATTATCAATTCGTCATTGTCATTCTTCCCTTCCACTCAGTCATCCCGAAACACCCTCTGTAGTATTATCGCGTCAAATGTTACTTCATCATCCTGTGCAACCTGAAATTCGCCATCGTAACACATATTCTCAGGTTCATGCTTCAATTTTGCAATCTCAGGATGATAAAAATTCTCAAAACCACTTTCATAACCGCTGGTCAATACCGGTAAATCCTGTGGCAGGGATTTCAAAATTTCAACTAACTGTCCGACTGTAAAATGGAATATTTCTTTTTGGGTCATCGTGATTTTTCCTGTGATTCGTTTCTATTAGGGCAGCCACGCAGATCTGTCCCTATATTTCTAAATCCCTCGAATTCGATGGAATTAAAATCATGATAAGACGGTATCAATTTTTCTTTCTGCATCATGCGTCTTCTCTTCTACTCAGTTCCACCTCGATCTCTTCAATACTTGGCAGAGAAGATTTGAATTCAGCATCATAAATTCTTCATTTTTAACCAATTCACTCTCCCTCATACCAGTTTCATCTTTTGGCCCATGGACGGTTTGCACAAACATGCTGGTTTATTGTGCGCCCCACATTCAACTCGCACAACACTTGTGCATTCGAAATACAAGTATGCACAAATTTTCATCATTTTGTGCACTTCCCGACATATATGCATAGAGCATGTGCATTTTGTCACTTCTTTAATATTTCATACAGCCCCTTGTTTTTGAAGATAAACTCGTTTCCTACCTTCTCCTTTTCAAGTATTCCGATTTCTACCAGTCGATTTAGATATTTGCTTGCGGTGTTTCTCGATGCTATCCCATTTTCTACAAGGAAGGAATATTTGCAATAGACCTGCTTGAACAAAGTTTCAAGCAATTCGAAGCTATAAATATCCGGCACTTCACCCTGCATCTTCTCTTTCGTATCATTGAACAATTCGATAATGGTTAATACCTTGTCAAGGGTATATTTTGAAGTTTCTTCTATGGCCTTAAGCATAAAGAGTATCCACTCTTCCCATCTGTTGTTTTCGGTTACACCCATCAATAGCCTGTAATAATCGTTCTTGTTTTCATTAATGTATTTCGAGAGGTACAGGACAGGATCATCCAGCAGATCGTATGCAGAGAGCAGCAATACATTGATTACCCTGCCAGTTCTCCCATTGCCGTCTTTAAATGGATGGATTGCTTCAAACTGGTAGTGTAGGATTGCTATTTTGATAAGTGGGTCTATCTTATCGGATATAGAGTTTGCAACCGATATCCAATTATTCAACTTATCTAAAATTACATTCCTGCAACATGGAGGCGTGTAAATTCTTCTGTAATCATTTCCGATATAAACGGGAAAATCACGAATGCCATCATTTTCCTCCTTTATATTTCTATAAATAAGCTCTATTAGTTCAACTGAAAACTTATTTCCTGATTTTATAACTCCAAATCCATCTACCAATGCTTTCCCGTATCTCAACACCTCTTTTGTATGTGGATCTGCCGTTGAATCGAGAGTGAAGGCTTTGAATAATTTATCATTGGTTGTGAAAACATTCTCAATTGATGAACTGTCCTTCGCCTCCTGCAAACTCAAAGTATTAATGAATATGTCCGGATTAGGGATCGCTGAGAGTCTCCCCTTCAATTCCGCCATTGCCCTATTTGCTTTATTGGCCTGCTCATAAATACTTAACAAACGCCAATACCTCTCATCAGGCAATATATCGGGTAATTCATTATATGGATTATCTGGGTTAAATTTCATTATTGCCCTCTATTTTAATCTTCGATAACTTCTCCAGTATCTGACTGTTCAGCTTCTCTTCCTTCACCAACTGAGCCTCAAACTCTGCTTTCAACTTGGTAAACCGCTCAGTAAAATCAAAATCATCCTCATCATCCGGCAGGCCCACATACCTGCCCGGTGTCAGCACATAATCCAGTTCCTTAACCCTTTCAATGTGGGCGGAATTACAGAACCCTTTGATGTCTTCATAGACACCCTCACCCCCGCCTCTCCCAAAGGTAGAGGAGCCCTTATCCTCCGCCCTTTGGGAGGAGTTAGAGGAGGGTGCTTGGTTCCTCCAAGCATGATAGGTTCCTGAGATTTTGGCAATATCCTCTTCGGAAAACTCCCGTGTTCTGCGGTTGATCAAATGCCCCATATTGCGGGCATCAATAAAGAGGATTTCATCGGTGCGGTTGCGGAACTTGCCATTGGCTTTATTCCGGCTCAAAAACCACAGGCTGGCCGGGATCTGGGTATTCAAAAAGAGCTTGGCGGGCAGGTTGACAATACAATCCACCAAACGGGCTTCAATCAGTGCTTTGCGAATGTCTCCTTCACCGGAAGTTTTTGAAGTCAAGGCTCCTTTTGCCAGAACAAAACCTGTTTGTCCGCTGGGGCTTAAGTGATACAGGAAGTGTTGTATCCAGGCATAGTTGGCGTTTCCGGTGGGCGGCGTGCCGTATTTCCATCTACCGTCTTTGCGGAGGAGATCACCGCTCCAGTCGCTGTCATTAAAGGGCGGGTTGGCAACCACATAATCGGCTTTTAAATCCTTGTGACTGTCATTCAAAAAAGAGCCTTCGTTGTTCCATTTTACCTGGGAACTATCGATGCCCCGAATCGCCAGATTCATCTTTGCCAGCCGCCAGGTGGTCTGGTTACTTTCCTGCCCGTAAATGGAAATGTCGTTCAGCCTGCCTTGATGGTCGGCCACAAACTTTTCCGACTGAACAAACATGCCACCTGAACCACAACAGGGGTCAAGCACCCTGCCTTTGTATGGCTCCAGCATTTCCACCAGCAATTCAACAACGCTTCGCGGGGTATAGAACTGGCCGCCCTTTTTGCCTTCTGCCAAAGCAAATTCACCAAGGAAATATTCAAACACATGCCCCAGCACATCAGCGCTTCGGCCTTTGGCATCACCGAGGGCAATGTTTCCCACAAGGTCAATCAAACCGCCAAGATTAGTGGGGTCGAGGTTGCCTCTGGCATATACTTTCGGTAATACGTTCCGAAGCGAAGGATTGTCCTTTTCAATGGCATCCATAGCATGGTCAACCTCTTTGCCGATTTCCGGCAATTTGGCTTTGGATTGCAGATAAGACCAGCGGGCAATTTCCGGCACAAAAAAGACATTCTCTGCCTTGTATTCGTCCTTGTCTTCCGGGTCGGCGCCGGCATATTCGCCTTCACCTGTTTTTAGCTTGCTGAATAATTCTTCAAAGGCATCAGAAATATACTTCAGGAATATTAAACCTAAAACAATGTGTTTGTATTCTGCGGCATCAATATTTTTCCTGAGCTTATCGGCTGCTTTCCAAAGCTGTTTTTCAATAGGCTCTCCTGCCTGTGCGTTGCACGCAGACAGGTCGGTGTTGTTGTTCCTTTTGGCTTTTGCCACCTATTTCTCCAGTTCTTAATTCACTTTTTATGACCGTCAAGGAAGTCGCGCGCCCTTTCTGCTTCCTGGCAATCTGTTCGCCATGTAGGGCTACCAAACAATTATATGATTTTCCGTTTAAATACCACACACAAAAAATGTCGACAACAGAAATGTAATTTTGTATGTCTTATTTAGTCGTTTAACATCCAATAAATGGAAATAAACGTGTAGGAATAAACATAATGGGAAAGAGTCCTTCCGCCCTGAATACATAGTTCAACTTAGCGAATATTTTTTTAGCTTTTGCTTTCTTCTCGCCTCGCATTACTGATTTACCGATGGATTGTACCAACCCCCCTGCAATCTCAAAATATCCTGAGAATATCCCATCTATCTTTCCATCGTTCGACCCGTTTAACGTCTATTCCATGATGTGTTGAAGATGATTGTTTGCCTTTGTGTTTCTTGATATAGGCGACACATTTTTCATGAATGTCATTACGAATTCACCAATCAGGAACTATGTAGAAAATTGGAGGCTCTTCATCTTTTTCTATATCGACAAAAATCCAAAATTTCGTTTCGTTTGGCTTTCGATTACTTTTTTTACCTTCTCTATTATTGCTATGCCAAGTGCCTTTTCTACGTGTTTTGACCTGAATCATTACAGTTCGTTTCAGCTCTTTATTACTTGCCAAAATATCAATTTTAGGTATATTCCCTGCAAATGTTACAGCATAAGCACCCCGTCTATTAAGTTCTGCAGCCACATAATATTCACCAGCTCTTCCTGTTTGTTGAACTTTAGATCCTGATGCCATATGGATACCTCGTTATTTTATGTGTTATCGTTTTTCTTACCCTGACACTCTATATGTAGGTTTATAGGGGGAGACGTATTACCTGAATTTTGCACGTAATTGAGTAAAAAAGTAAAGAAGCTATCTGGGTTCCTGTTATATAAAAATTTGGCCAAAAAACAAAACATAAAACAGGAGGCACTCAGATGCTAAAAACAACAAAAAAAGAATACCAGAAAAAAGCAGTCAAGTAAAGGTTATCGACACCGGCCATCAAAGTATTTGCTTTTGAAGCGAATATCGGTATAATATTTCAACTGAGCCACGCCTGAGTCGTGGCTCAATTGATAGTTGTCGGAGGTCAGGCGAGACCCTTGAAAAATGTTTCCCGCTAAAAGCGGAATTTAAGTGCAAGGAAGGCAAAAAGACAATATGCCAATAAATCTTGAATCATTTCTACTGGCCCTGGAACGGGAAGTTGCAAGTTACCACACGCCGGTTGTTGACCTGATTGCAGTGCAGACCCGTGATCCTTTCAAAGTGCTGGTTGCAACGATTCTTTCAGCAAGAACAAAGGATGAAACCACTTCCAAAGCCTCCCGCAGACTTTTTAATGAAGCTCCTGATATTCATGCGCTGGCCGGGCTGAGTGAGGAAAAAATCCGTAAATTGATCCATCCGGTTGGATTTTTCAAAAATAAAGCAAACTATCTTTCCAGGTTGCCGGATGCCTTAAAACCTCATGATTACAAGGTGCCGGCTGAACTTGATGAACTGTTAAAACTGCCTGGAGTAGGGCGAAAAACAGCCAACCTTGTTTTATCTGTGGCATTTGACAAACCTGCAATATGTGTCGACACCCATGTTCATCGAATCATGAATATCTGGGGTTTCGTGAACACCAAAAACCCTGAGTCCACAGAAAAGGCTTTGCAAAAAATATTGCCCGTCAAATACTGGAAAAAGATTAATTCAATCCTTGTCGCCTTTGGGCAGGAGCGATGCAAACCTGTAAGGCCTCAATGTGACCGCTGTCTGTTTGAGCAAGATTGCCCTAACATCAGGAAGAGTGAAGGACAGCGGAGCTAATGCTGCAAAATAAATTTTTAAAGGATTATCTATGAATAAAAAACCACCGATCGCCGTTGTCGGTATGGCCGGAATATTTCCCGGAGCGCCCGACATTGATACATTCTGGCATAATATTATCAACAAAGTGGATTCAACATGTGAGGTTCCTGAAGGAAGATGGTTCATCGAACCTGACGCAATGTATAATCCGGATCCAATGCCGGATAAAGCCTATTCAAAGCGGGCCTGCCTGATAAGCGCGGATATACTTAAATCGATCAAAGAGGATCTCAAAGATATCGATCTTGACAAAGACCTTTTAAATGATCTTGACCCTCTGTATCATATAATTCTACATGCCGGCATAAAGGCGTTCTCGGATTGCAAAACCTCATCCTTAAACAAAAAACAGGTTGGAACAATTCTTGCCGCCATTGCCCTTCCAACCGATGCCTCTTCTTCAATCACAAGAAAAATATTAGGCAAATCCTTTGAAGAAAAACTCTTTGGACACACCGCTTCCTCCGGCGATAAAACACTTACCCGGAACCAATGCCTTGCAGGCAAGGTAACAAGCCTTCCTGCCGCAATTTTATCCGAAGCGCTGGGCCTTGGCGGCGGCAGTTTTACTCTCGATGCCGCATGCGCATCATCCCTTTATGCGGTTAAGCTGGCATGTGACGAACTGCATTTGCACCGGGCAGATGCCATGGTTGCGGGTGGAGTTTCAAGACCCGAGTCGCTCTATACACAGGTGGGATTCAGCCAGCTCAGGGCTCTTTCTCCTTCAGGCCGCTGCGCCCCTTTTGATGAAAGCGCAGACGGCCTCGTTGTGGGAGAAGGCGTGGGCATACTTGTCTTAAAAAGGCTTGATGATGCTTTACGTGATAACGACAATATTTATGGCTTAATCCACGACACAGGGCTTTCCAATGACATAAGAGGAAATCTTCTTGCCCCGGACAGCGAAGGCCAGTTACGCGCCATGCGCAGCGCTTATGAAGCAGCGGGCTGGTCCCCGTGCGACATAGATCTTATTGAATGCCATGGCGCTGGAACACCGGTTGGAGATGCCACAGAGGCAGGCAGCCTTCGATCCCTCTGGGACAGTTATAAATGCTCATCCGGACAATGCTCCATCGGCTCTGTCAAGTCGATGGTCGGCCACCTTCTGACAGGCGCGGGCGCAGCAGGAATGATAAAAACCCTGTTAGCATTAAAGCACAAAATCCTGCCCCCTTCACTTAATTTTACAAAACCTCCCAAAGGAAGTCCCCTGAATAACAGCCCCTTCAGGGTACAGACAAAGGCGGAAGAATGGATCAGGAAAAACCCTGACACACCTCTTCGCGCAGCGGTAAGCGCATTCGGGTTCGGTGGAATAAATGGGCACATGCTTCTTGAAGAATACAGTCCATCATCCAATTCAAAACTCAAAACTCAAAACTCAAAACTCAAAGCTCCCAACCCCCTTGTCGCCATAATCGGCATTGATACGGCTTTCGGATCATTAAAATCATTGAGAGATTTTCAGAAAATCGTCTTTAAGGGAAACTCAATAATCGGCAAAAGGCCGGAACACAGGTGGAAAGGCTGCGACGACATTGAGGAGAAACTCCTTGACGGCGGGTTTATGGATAAGCTCTCTCTTTTTCATGGAGAAGTACACATACCTCCCAACGAAATCCCTGATATACTTCCGCAGCATCTATTGATGCTTAAAGTCTCTGCCAATGCCATGAAAAATGCAGGCCTCCCTCTTAGAGAAAAACGCCCGCGCATGGGAACGGTTATCGGCATGGACTTTGATTTTGAGGCAACAAATTTTCATCTCCGCTGGAATCTGTATAATCTAATAAAAATATGGGGGGGAAAGTTTGGCCTTGATCCTGATGATGAAGAGATCTCAATCTGGCTTGAATCCCTTAGAGACTCATGCTGCCGCCCCCTGACAAACGCCCGTACTCTGGGCGCGCTTGGAGGAATCATAGCAAGCCGAATTGCCCGGGAATTCCGTTTCGGAGGCCCGAGCTTTGTGGTGTCAAGTGAAGAGGTGTCCGGACTGAAAGCGCTCGAAACAGGGGTTAGATCTCTTCAGCAGAATGAGACCGACGCCTTTCTTGTGGGCGCAGTTGATCTTTGCGGTGATGTAAGAAACATCATTACAGCAAACCAGATAAGACCTTTTGCGAAAAGCAATAAAATCCATCCTTTTGATCAATCAGCAGACGGCGCTTTGCCCGGCGAAGGAGCAGCGGCCATTATCCTGAAACGGCTTGATGATGCGATAAAGGATGGAGACAGGATATACTCTGTAATAAAGGGAATCGGAAGCGCAACCTGTACAGGCATTTCAACAAATCTTCCCCCAAAAGAGGCTTATACTCTGTCTTTGAAACGATCCTTTAATGATGCCGGTATATCTCCATCTTCCATAAGTTTTGTTGAAACCCACGGCAGCGGGCATCCCCTGGAAGACAATATTGAAGCAGAAGCTCTTAATGATTTTTTCGCCCATCAAAAAAAGCCGTGCGCCATTGGATCTGTCAAAGCAAACATCGGGCACACAGGAGCTGCGGCAGGTCTTGCCTCACTCGTTAAAGCCGGCCTGTGCCTGTATCAGGAAATAATTCCTCCGTTAATAAATTATAAAAAACCGGGGAATAATATCTGGAATAAACAGGCATTTCATATACCGGCAAGTCCGCAACACTGGCTGAGGGATAAAAAAGGCGATCCCCGCAGGGCATGCGTATGCTCCATGACTTCAGACGGCAACTCCATGCATGTTATACTTGAAAATTTTGAATACGCATCCCTTGATCATATTCCGGAAAAGGTAAAAAACAAGCGGGTTCCTGTTGACATGGACAAACTAAATGGCAGTTGTTCCTTCATCTGCGATATTAGTGAAGAAGACAAACAAAAACCCGGGGAAGAGATAAGTATAATTATCGGCGGAAAAGCGCCCTCCCCTGCTCCGCCGGACAAAAGCACAGCTCCTGAATCCGACAGTCCGCGGGAATCCGCAGGCCCATACCGGAAATTTATCGAGCCTTTTAATAAAAATATTGATGCTGTTTCAGATGCCCACAAGAAGTTTCTGGAATTTTCAGATAATGCGACAAAAACCTTTGCCAAAACATTTGCTTTGCAGACACAGTTACTTGAAACCATGATTTCAACCAGCAGTGATGAAGCATACAGTCTCACTTCATCCCCGGCGCCTGCTTTTTCCCGCGAGATGTGCATGGAATTTGCCACAGGATCTGTCTCCAATGTTCTCGGTCCTGAGTTTGCAATAATCGATACATATAAGGCAAGGGTGCGTCTGCCGGATGAACCGCTTATGCTTGTGGACAGGATTATTTCAGTAGAAGGTGAAAAAGGTTCGCTAAGCTCCGGCCAGGTGGTGACAGAGCACGACGTATTGCCCGGAGCATGGTATCTCGACGGCGGCCGCGCCCCGGTATGCATATCGGTTGAAGCCGGACAGGCTGATCTTTTCCTTTGCTCCTACCTTGGCATAGACCTTGCCGTAAAAGGCAAAAGAACATACAGGCTCCTTGATGCTTCTGTAATATTTCACCGCGATCTGCCGCGGCCCGGCGATGTTATCAGATACATAATCAATATCGAAAAGTTCGTGCGCCAGGGGAATACATACCTTTTCTTCTTTAACTTCGAAGGGTTTATCGGCGATTCCCATCTAATCAGCATGTCTAATGGATGCGCAGGTTTTTTTACTGCCGAAGAGGTTAAAAATTCAGGCGGGATAATCTTAACCGAAGAAGATACCAGGGCAGCGAAGGGTATAAGAAATGATGACTGGAAAGAGCTCGTTCCGGTTTCTGTTGAAAGCTACGATGATGAGGCTCTTAATGCGTTAAGAGCCGGAAATCTTGCAGGATGTTTTGGCCCCCATTTTAAAGGAATAAATCTAACTGAGTCGCTCAGACTTCCCGGAGGACGGATGAAACTGATTGACCGTGTCCTGGTTTTTGATCCAGCAGGCGGGCGTTACGGGCTCGGCATGATCAAGGCAGAGGCGGACATACATCCTGACGACTGGTTTCTTACCTGTCACTTCATGGATGACTTGGTAATGCCCGGAACCCTTATGTATGAATGCTGCGCTCATGCGCTGAGGATTTTTATCCAGCGCACAGGATGGATAACTGACAAACCGGGCGTATGCTGTGAACCGGTCACAGGGGTTGAAAGCATACTGAAATGCCGCGGGCCGGTAACACCGAATACAAAACATGTTATATATGAAATAGAAATAAAGGAGATCGGGTATAATCCCGAACCTTATGTGATTGCAGATGCTCTGATGTATGCCGACGGCGATAAAATTGTGCTCTTTAAAGACATGTCAATGAAAATGACCGGAATAACCGGAGAAGAAATTATATCTTTCTGGGACAAGAAAAGAAAGCCATCAAAAAAGACCCTGTTTGACCATGACAGAATACTGGAATTTTCCATTGGAAAACCTTCCAGAGCATTCGGAGAGCATTATAAAATCTTTGATGAAGAAAGGCGTGTCGCAAGGCTGCCGGGACCGCCATATTTATTTATGGACAGGATAGTTTCCATAGAACCGGAAGCCTTGGTCTTAAAAGCTGACGGATGGATAGAAGCAGAATATGACGTGCCTCCTGATGCATGGTATTTCAAAGCAAACCTCAGCCCTTCAATGCCGTTTTGCATACTCCTTGAAATAGCGCTTCAGCCCTGTGGCTGGCTTGCGGCATATGCGGGATCTGCCCTGAAAAGCAATAAGGATCTCAAATTCAGAAACCTGGGAGGCAATGCTGTTTTACATGCCGGCGTTTTGCCGGAAACAAAAACCCTTACTATGCGCTCCAGAATGAAAAAAGTATCTGAAGCCGGAGACATGATAATAGAAGAATTTGACTTTCAAATACTTCAGGGTGATAAAATAATTTATGAAGGCGGCACGAATTTCGGCTTTTTCTCAAATGAAGCGCTGAGCCGGCAGGTCGGCATTGCCGATGCCGCAAAACAGGCATACAGGCCATCAACAAAAGAAATCAAAAAAAGCAGTTCACATCTGTTTGAAGATAAGGCCCCTTTAACACCGGACGATCCTGACATAGCCACGGCCCCTTGCCTGACAATACCTTCAAATGCTCTGCGCATGATCGATAAAATCGATGTTTACCTGCCTGACGGAGGCGAAAAAGGGTTAGGCTTTATCCGCGGCATAAAGCAGGTAAACCCGGATGAATGGTTTTTCAAGGCGCATTTTTATCAGGACCCGGTATGCCCCGGTTCTCTTGGGATAGAATCATTTCTGCAGCTTATCCAGTTTGCGGCTCTTGACCGCTGGAGCCATCTTGTGGACACACATAAATTTGAATTGATAACAAAAAAACAGCACAACTGGATCTATCGCGGCCAGGTTATCCCGGAGAACAAAATAATTGAAGTCGAAGCCGTAATAACGAGCGTCCAGGAATCGCCTGTCCCTACAATTATAGCAGACGGTTATTTCAAAGTGGACGGCCTTTATATTTATAAAATGCAAAATTTCGGGTTTAGATTAATTCCGGCATCTAAAAATCTTTTTTGACAGGATTAACAGGATATTCAGGATTAATAAAACATCAAATTTCGTAACACTTTGGTTACTTAATAAACATTTTCTATGTCCTCGACATATCCACGGGTATGCCTGCGGTTTTTGCAAATTCTTATGCATCAAGATCTCAGCACATATCTTTGCAAAAAATCGCTCAACTTAGTTAAAACAAAATCATGTTTATCCTGTTATCCTGTCAGATTTTTTAAGGGCTATGTTGTTTGAAGAATTTTCAAGAACACATAATAGATACTTTGCGCCAGAACGGTGTAGATGTATATGGATTCAGTGATTTAAAAGATATTCCCACCCTCAAATTCAACAAATTTGAACATGCGATTTCTATTGCCATAAAACTTGATGAAGCAATCGTGGACAGTATTGTTGCAAGCCCAAACCAGGCCTACTGTGATGAGTATAAAGAAGTAAATAAAAAACTTGACTTCATTTCAGAGCATATATCAAAGAAAATTCAAACTTTCGGATATAATGCCCTGCCGATTCCCGCCTCCAAAAGGACAGACCTGATTAATATAAAAGGAGATTTCCCTCACAAGACAGCCGCGACAAGAGCCGGGCTGGGATGGATCGGAAAAAGTTCTCTTCTGATTACAAAAAAATACGGCCCAAGAGTCAGGCTATCGACCATTCTAACAGATTTTCCTTTTGAGCCCGCCATACCCATCAATAAAAGTTTTTGCGGAAAATGCATCAAATGTATAGATGCATGTCCGGCAAATGCAATCACAGACCGGAAATGGTATCCTGGCCTGGCAAGAAAAAATCTTGTGGATGTCTATAAATGCGATAATTGGAAGAAAACCAATTACTTTGACCTTTGCAAAGGCCATGTATGTGGTATTTGTATGGCGGTTTGCCATTTTGGAAGAAAAACTATTTCACGCACCTGATCCGAAAGTTTTCGAGCTCTTTTGATATGACATAATTCTTGCTTTTTCACAGATAATCATGATATATTATCAGGCAAAATAAATCAAAATTTAATCCAACAATAATTAATATCATTGATTTATTCCCTTACACTTAATGGTTCGGAGTAACTATCCGATTGTTGTTGCACGGAAAAAATGGTATAAAAAAATTATGAATAGGAAACACACAGCCATATACCGAACATCGGACAACCGAAACGACGACTTTGTTCCTGGCGAGCCGGCAGACCGTATTAAACTCGTCTGGATTCTGACCAAAGAAATCACGTCTCTGAGCAAAAAGCACGATGCTGAACGAAGACTACAAAGACATGTTACGCGCCTTATCCGGCGAGAAGGTTAAAGGAAATGGGGTCAAGTCTACGTTTGACCCTTGTTGTTAATTAGTCAAGATTCAAGGGGCCTAAAAGTTTAAGAATAAAGATAAAAAATCAGAAAAAATAGATCGCTCATGGGTCAAACGTAGACTTGACCCCTTATCCTTTTGACCCCTTATCCTTTTAAGATTCGAATCTGCCCGGGGGAAAATATGAAAAAGAGCGCAATTATAAAAATCGATTTATGTGGCTCAAAGGATTATGTTGATGAACATAATAACTATGAGGGCAACATTCGTGAGAAGCTGCTTGATGAATTAAGTCAATTTGTTAAAGGGATTTATCCTTATTCAGACAAGACCTATCCAGAGGGCTGCATTTATAGTGCTCAAGGTGATTGTATTTATATCATACTTGATCGACCAACTGTTGCTGTTCGAAGCACAATCGAATTCATGAAGGGTTGGTACAGTAATGTGCCTGCTTTACCTGATTGCAGAGCCGTAATCGACTATGGTGAGATAAACGAATCAGAAAAAATTGGCAAGTTAGAGCTTTTGGGAGAGCCTTTTGAAAATATAGCGAAAATGGAAAAGCATTTTAATGCTGGTGAAATCGGTGTTACAGATAAAGTTATTGATAAATCAGATAATACTATCGTTCAGTACATTAGACCGATAGAGATTGGCATCACCAAGAGTCGGAAAATAAATACGTATATAGCTAATTATGAGGACCCAAGACTAATACAATATTCAAGCTTGGCCCACGCATTGTTTATTGCAGATCCCCCCGGCGCTAATATTAGAGATAAGGCATTTGAAGCTTTCCTAATTGAAGCGATACTTGAGAATGGAGAAACTGCATTATCATTGGAGTTATTTAAGAATTGGCTAAATAATCGAAATATTCCGGAACCAAGCCCTGTTCAGTTAGAACGCATTGTAGATAATTCCAAATTTATAGATTGCGATGATAACGATATTTTTTGCTATAAACCATCAATCAACAAAAAAATTGAATCAGTTCAGGAATCATTTATTAACTCACAAAATAATGCTATCGACCATATAATTTCAAAGATAGCAGGAAAAATAGGTATATCAAACAATGAATTGTCAGACAATTTAGACATCAAGTCATTGACTGAAGAATATTTATGTGCTGTTTTTTTACAAATCAGAATGATGGCAAATTATTTCAGATCTACAGGATCATTGTTTGAAAGATTATCATCGTATAAAGAATTCGATTATATAATTATTAAATATTTTAAAAGAATCTCTCCCGACCGAATAGAAGAATATACACTCTTTAAAAGGGCTTTTCTAGAGGCGCTCAAAGATTTGGCTCAGAAAAATGACATGTATATTGCCTCCATATTTCATAACGTTCTATTGCTTTATTATCTAAACAGAAACTCAAGATTATCGAGAGGTCAATTAGCGGCAGTAAAGGAAAAAGAAATATATTTAGATACAAATACTTTTTATGCATTAACTTGTAGAGCAAGCAATTTTCATCGAATTTTAGTTTTTATATTCACAAGGCTTAGAAAACTTGGAAGCAGTGTTTTTTTATTCGATAAGAGTTTGCTCGAGTATCTGGAATCTCTTGAAAGTACTCTCTATAAATATAGACACAATCGTCATTATGAATTTGTTGATGGCGGCCCATGGATTTGGAAAGAATTTATTTCAGATGCAAGCAGATACAAGAACGATTTTGAATATTGTATTGCACTTCACAAATACCCCAAAATTCTCCCCACCAATACAACAGATTTTTTTAAGACTGCTGAGGAAGAACTGAAGAGAATAAATGTAAATTTATTAAATCTTGAACCATACTTCGAAAAGGAAGAATTAGGTGAGTTATATTATAATGTCTATAATGCCAAGCTTAAATATGACCCTTCAACGAAATGGTTCGCTCCAAAAGGATCACCTGATCAGTACCATAACCTTGTATTACACGATGCAAATTGTTTAAAAAAACTTAAACATTATGCAACTAATCCTTTTAATGCCAAAAAGCTCTTTGTTACTTGTGATTTTGGGTTAGCAAAGATTAGGCGCAAAATCCCCAATAAATATGAGTATTTAGTTACGGTTCCAGAATTCTATGAGTTCATGCTACCCTACTTGTTCATGGAAGATCTTATGGTTAAAGAACCGGTAGAAATGCCAAACTTCTTGTTAGCATCTGTTGTTCATAAAGACCTTTTTGAAACAATTAATTTTAAGGATCTCTTCGGCAATTATCTTGCCAACAATATTAACAATATTGACGATTTTAAGGTATTAGAAGATTTGTCAACAGAAAAGCGTTATAAAAAGATCCGTGATAAATATGAAAGTTTGTCTGAAAATTCTACTGATACGGAGGAATTTGAAGAAAAGCTAACGGAATTCATGCAAAATTCTACTGAACTGTTGCTCGAGTATTCAAATAAAGTTAGAGAATCGTTAGCTAAAAGCATTGTTCAGACTAAACTTAATGGAAGAGATAAAGAGCTAAAAGAATTGAAAAATAAGTTCGGAGAATTGGAATTAAAGGTAAAAAAATACGAGGAAAAAGAGGATAAAAGAAAAAAATATTATCAAAAGAAAAAGCGAAAAAATTCAGCAAAATCTAAGCAAGAATCCCCAGCCGGTTGCCGCGGGGAGCTTCACTAAGCTATAATTGGATAAATTGTTTAATCTTATTGAAAGAATAGATAACATTTCGTTGGAGTATCGACGAGAAAATGCTGGCGCATTTCCCGCCGCTACGTGCCTGAACAAGGAGCTGGACCAGACACCGTGGGGAAGAATGGGGCCAAGTCTACGTTTAACACTTGTTTTTAATTAATCAAGATTCAAGGGGGCCTAAAAGTTTAAGAATAAAGATAAAAAATCAGAAGAAATATTGAAATAAGAGAAAATAGATTGCTCATGGGTCAAACGTAGACTTGACCCCTTATCTTCATCGCCACGAACGGTGACCTGTCTGCGCAACGCGAGCGCATTATGGCCATATTTCGGAAGATGAAAAACAAACTGGCAACCAAGTATCGTGGTCTTTTTGAGTTGGAGATCTGGGATGATAAGGGTCTTCTTGTAGTTGAGAAAGACCTCGGTTTAAAGATTGATCTGTGAAGGTATCCAACCATTCGTTGAACGTGGAGGGCTAATTCCTTGCAGATTTTAACGTAATTGCCCGCTTCAAATTCGTTGGTGGGGGCAGGCTTGATGTCCCATACCAGCCGCCAGTTAACTCCAATGTAGGATTTACATCTTAAAACCATGGAACCAATAAACAAATTAAGCTGAAGCGTAACTCGTGCACAATTCTGGGAAAAGTCATTGCTGCAGTGGCTTTGTGTTTCATCCTACTGGGAGGACGTAATTGGAGTCCAGCAGTATGAGCGACGAACCACATTTTTTTATTATAGTTCCAATTAGTTAATTAACGAACAATAAATAATTTGGAAAGAAACATATTTAAAATGACTCTATATCAAGAACATGAAGATGGATATGCTATTTGTTTAAAAAAGAACGATGCTGACTTCAAAAAGAGTGATTGGTATATATTGAAAGAAGAAGATGTTACAAATATTGTACGCAATGTGCAAAACGGAAGCTTTTGTGCGATTATAGGCCCTCCAAGATCCCAAAAAAGTTATCTCCTTGAGGTCGTCAATCAAAAGTTAAAAAATATTGATGGAACTATTTGTATATTGTTGGATTTAAAAGATTTTGGTTCTGTAGTTTTTGAAAATATTTTAAGAAAATTTGCAGATTTATTTAAAACCGAGCTGCAAAAACACATTAAAGCGTCCATATCAATATCGCCAAATGAAGCTATTGACAAGCATTCATTCAAAAGGTTTATTTCTAAATCTACAGAGTTAATTAATAAAAATTTAGTACTACTAATCGACCATGTAGAGAAAATTAACACGAAGCCTCGGAAGTTTATTTTTCAAGCTTTTAATGAAATTAAATCTGAAGGAAACAAACGGCTATCAATTGTAGTTAATAGTTCGTATTCTGCAATTGACGAGAATTATTGTTTTAGAACAAATCGAAATTGCACTATAAAAACAGGGGATCTTTCTACGAAAGCAAGTAAAAAATTAATAGATTGGATCTTTAAGCAAAGAAAAATAAACATTACTTCTGATTATCGCTCATATTTGCTTAAATATACCGAAGGAGATCGAGATCTTATCTCAGTTCTTTGCAACTATACTGCTGATGAGATCGGCAAAGATGATTGTTTGAAAACAGTTTGTCAAGAAGATGCTAATAATGCGATTATATGGTTTTTAGATGAAGAAGCTAAACGGTATCAACCATTGCAGAAGTCTATCAAGGCAATAGAAGGCGACACTTCGGTAATGTTATCTATCTTAGAAATTATAGAGCAGGGAAAATTAGAGTTGGTTAAATTACAATCCACAAAATGGCAAGCTGAGTTTGATAAGTTTCTATCAACAGGTGCTGTCAAACGGGAATCATTAGGAAATAAAGACAATTATACCATTAGAAATAAAATCTATGAAAATAAGTTGGAGCAGTATTTCCAACCCGAAAGGGTTGTTAACATCCTAAGCTCAGCTGGCCAGTGGAAAAAAGCTGTTAAATATTTAGAAAATATAATTTCAGATAATCAAAGCTATAATTGGATCTATTTGGGAACAGCTGTTAATTCTATTAATGCTGATTTGAGTGAAGAAGAAGGATATGCACTAATAATTAGAGCGATTAAACTCGTTTTTAGCGTTGATAGAGTCCGAATTTATATTGAAAATTCAGAAAAGACTAAATTAGTACTGTACAAAACTAATGCTACAGACAAAGAAATCATAAAGGAAATCTCTTTTTATGATAAAAAATATGCTATAATTATTAATAGTTATCTAAAGAATGAATATCTTTTAACTTCATTTCCTCCAGATGATAAGGTTCTTCTTATCCCAATTTTAAAAGAAGAAAGCAAGAAATTGGGAATGGTTGCTATTAGCAATTTTAAATTCCTATCAGACGATCCAGAATTCTTAAGACTCAGAGCTTTCCTAAACCGAGCTGGCAGAGCTGTTGGGAGGGTAGTTGATCATAAGCGAAAATTAAATCAATTAAAAGCTCTTTATGAAATGGGATTGGAATTTAATAGCAGGAAAGTATCCAAAAAAGAGATCTTACGGAAAACCTTAAAAAGTATCATCGAAAAAAGCGAAGTTAAAGCATCAGACATTCTTCTTCTAAAGGACACTCATGACCCGGAATTATGTATCAAGCAAAAACCATTGGAGCATATTCCCATAGGCTATGAAACTAATCCCGGTGAAAAAATTCAACCAAGGTATAATGGTTTGACTTACAAGGTTCTAACCAATTGTGAAGCTGTATCCGTTAGTAACCCAGAGACCCCTCCTGGCATTAATAGTGCTTTTTTAAAGCGTGGAATAAAAGCATGCCTTTGTTTGCCTATATCCATCCGCAAGGCAATTATCGGTGTCATCTACTTACATTACGATGAGGAGCATGTATTTTCAAGTAGTGAGATAGAAATGCTATTCCTTTTTTCAAATCAAGCAGCCGCAGCCCTCGATTACATCCGTCATTTTGATAGATTGACATTTCTTTTAAAGACTAGTGCCAATCTCTGGGCAATAGATGAATCCGGTATAGCTCTAAACTCCATTACAAAAAACTTTGTTGATTTATTAGGTGCACAAAGAAGTCTTTTTCTCCTTATAAATATGAAAAATCGCAATCTTAATCTAAAAGGCCACTATAATTATACAAAAGAGCATCTAGAAAAGCTGAATTATGATGAATTAATGAAAGGTGCTAGCGGAAAAGTGATGAAGAGTGGAAAACCTTTTATTCATCATAATGCACAAAGTGAAGATGTGAATACGGGAGAATCTCTAATAAGTGCAAAGAAATTTAATACAGGCCCACTAATTGTAGCTCCAATAATAATTCATAAAAGAGATATTAAAGAAACAGCTTTGAAAGCTGACCAAGAGCCCGAGAAGATGACTATAGGTACTCTAACGGCAGTTAGAGAACTAGGATGGCCGGTTTTCACTGATGAAGATTTGGATTTGGCATGTACGTTGGCAAATTTGACAGCTATCGCTATAGACAATAATGATCTTTATCGTAAAGCACTTCACAATAGTGAACTGCAGGAAGAGGCCAACATTAAGCTTCAGGAAGCAAACAGGGAACTCCGTAAACTAGACGAGATGAAGATCGCATTTGTTGCGGATGTAACACATGATTTACTATCCCCGCTTGCGACAATGAATGCTCAAATTGAAAACATATTAGATGGAATAAGTGGTCCATTAAACAAACGTCATCAAGAGCTACTTAAACAACCACTTCAAAAAATAGTCGAGTTAACTGAGTATATTAGAAATTGTATTGATTTATCTCAGATAGAGAGCAGATTTAGTGGAGACAAACAATTGATAAATATAATAGAAATAGTTAATGATGTCGTGAACGGGTTTAGGAGTATGGCAAATAATAGACGGATAAAGCTGGATATTGATTTACTCAAAGAAAATGTAATGGTTTTAGTGGATAGTGATCAAATTAAACGGGTAATCAATAATCTATTAAGCAATTCGTTTAAGTTTACTCCTGTGGGTGGAAATATTTCTATCTCTATGTCAGTAAAGGATGGCAATGTACAAATTTGTGTCCGTGACACGGGTAAGGGGATCCCTATGAATGTAATTGATCAAGTTTTTCATAGATTTTTTAGTAATACTAAGACGGCTATTGAAAAAAAGGGAACTGGACTTGGTTTATACATTTCTGAAACCATTATTAAGCAACATGGCGGAAAGATTTGGGTGACAAGTGATCCTGGTAAAGAAACTATTTTTTCATTTTCAATACCATTCAGGAGGATTTAGAAATGGCAGGGAAAAAAGGAAGAATATTGGTTGTAGAGGATGACTTAGATCTATCAGAAGCAATAAAAGCACGCCTTGTATATTTAGGGCACTACGTCGATGTGGCGTATGAAGGTATTGAAGCTATTCGAAAAGCAAAAAAGATGTTACCTGACATAATTATTTTAGATGTTGGCCTGCCAGGAAAAAGTGGCTACGAAGTATGTGCTGAGCTAAAAAGAGACCCTGAAACAAAAAACATTATAATCATAATGTTAACGGTTTATTTCAGGCCAGAAGAGATAACAAAAGGACTAGAGAAAGGGGCTGATTTTTATTTAAACAAACCATATAAGTCTGAAATCTTGGTAGCTTATGTAAATAAGGCTCTTGATACAAAAAATCCTTATGAATTGTCGGAAAGCAAATGTACTTTGACTCTGAATTGCATTCCAGAACAAAGAATTCAAATCGGGCTTAAAGGAGTTCCCAACACAAATGACCAAAGTGACGCAAATCTATTAATATCTTCTGATAGTTTTGTACAACGTGCAGGGGAGGCTTATAGAAACGAATCTAGATCAAATATAAAAACTATAGGAGAAGACCTATATAGAATGATATTTTCCGACAATGATAAAGTTCTAGGCACCTATAAATATGCATGCGGCAGTGTAAACGATCCTCTCCTCCGAATTCGATTCATGATTAAAAGAGGCCTTCTCCAATTACCTCTTGAATTTCTTTTTGATGGCAAGGAATATCTTGTCTTAAAACATCCGTTCGTAAAGACAATAAGCGGTATAGAGATAAAAAAGAAGCATATTTCACCACTCTTTTTAAACCATTTGGTAGAAGAGAAAAAATCTTTAAAAATCCTATTAATTGCTTCAAATACTCGACCTGCAATCCCTGGCGTTGATGAAGAGTTTAAAAGCCTTAAAAGCCTTCTGAAGAACATTTTCGAAGAAAAAGGAATAGATGTTACTTTAAGGGCAATACCATCGTCAGAAGCGACTTATGAAGGCATTAGGAAAGAGTTAAAAAACTGTAAATATCATATTGTACACTTTGCCGGACATGGGGTATCTGATACCGAAAAAAGCAGCATTTTTTTTTGGGAAAAGAAAAATAAGCAAGGAAAAGTAATTCCAATGGCTGTTTCAGAACTCAGAATTTTGCTTAGTTCTTCAGACATAAGGTTTTTTTATTTAAGCTGTTGTTATGGAACGGCAAATGATGATCCTTCTAGACTATATGAGTACGATTTCCTAGGCATTGCTGACGGCTTGGTTCATGCTGGTATACCTTCTGTTCTTGGATTTCGCTGGCCGGTTTCTGACAGTGGTGCAATCAATTTCGCAAAGGAATTTTATAGATCCCTTGGTGAGCAAGGCCAAACAGACAAGGCTGTTTTTGACGCCAGAAACTGTGTTTCTAGTAATCGGGACGATTTTACCTGGATATCCCCCATTCTTATTGTACAGGATTAAGGGGAGGCTTCGGACGCCCTTTACATTTACAGATTTGAAATTATGATTCTTGTGCACGTTAAAATATAGGGGAATATAAGAGTCAAACGTCGACTTGACCCCTTATTTTCGGTTGATTCCTCACGCCTTGTGCTCACTTAATGGAGGAAGTACTCAAATGACTAAAACAGTAGAAATTTATATATACGACTTACAACCGGAAGCGAGGGCCATATTGCTGGAAGCATTTGAAACAACGATCAAGGATGAAAACTGGGATACTTTCCCAATTGCAATAATTGAACGGGAATTAGATGCTCGGTAATCTTAATAATTTATTCTCATTTTAGAGAAAAAATTTTGGGATGCAAAAGAAATATTGAAATAAGAAAAAATGAATTGCTCATGGGTCAAACGTAGACTTGAGCACTTATTTTAAAATCAGGTGTCTGATGGCCAAGAAAACGGAAACCGAGAATTGTTCAGGTGTTGACAAAGGATTGGTCGCTATGTTCCTTAAGATGTCACCGGAGGAACGTCCGCGGTTCTAATGTATGTGAGCAGAGTGTTGTTGGAGCACTTCTTTCAGGAAATTTTGATGTTTATCATCAGATAATGCATGGGTGCTCTCCTGTTGATGGTATTTATCGTAAAATTACAAAAATGCAAGGCTCAGTAATCAATAAGCTGGATGGAAAACCGATTGTTGAGATAATTGATGAATTATATGGGGCTCAGGTTTGGAGAAAACAACATCCTCTCAGTCTTTTAACAATTGGAGTGAATTATAGTGAGAGATTTCAAAACCAGGAAGGCGAGTATATTAATAGGCTAATTAAAGGAATGGGGTCACCCTTTATTTATAACTCGTTTGCTGGTGGTATTGGGCTGACAGGATTTGATCCTTCACCTGAGAAATATCCTTTTTTTCAGACATGGCTTTTGTGATTTTGTTAAAGGCCTTTGTGTCTCCCAACATAATGCAACCAACAATTTGATTATTTTCCATGACTATCTTCTTGTAAACTTTATCATCGGTAATCACCCTGGATTCCTTTTCGTTTTCCGCATCAATATTGCCTGCGGAAGCCAGATCTACCCCAACAACCTTAAGCCTGTTGGCCATGGTAGTTCCTTTATATACCAGATTTCCTCCGGCCATGTTTGTCCCGGCTATTTGCCCCTGCTCCATGGCTGCCGGCCAGATTCCGTACGGCATCCCCCTGAACTCGGCCACATCACCGGCCGCATAAATATCGGTCTGGTTTGTCCGCAGGTATTCATCCACCTTAATGCCTTTGTCATTTTTCAGACCCAGAGGTTCCGCCAATTCCAGGTTTGGCCGAACACCTGCCGATATGATAACCATCTTTGAGGGAATGGACTCCCCGCCTTCCAGCAACACGCCGGTTACCTGATCGTTTCCAGATATCTCCTGTGTCCTGGCCCCGAGCCTGAATGAAAACCCCATTTTTTCCATGATTTCCTGAAGTCTTTGAGCGCCGTCTACATCCAGCTGCCTCGGTAAAAGCCTTGGGAAAAACTCCACCACAGTAACCTTTTTCCCTAACTTCAGGAGGGCATTTCCTGCCTCAAGGCCCAGTAAACCACCCCCGATAAGGACAACATCCTCGATATCTTTTGCCCAGACAGAAATGCTTCGAGCATCCTGGATATTGCGCAGGGCGAAGACGCCTTCCTTTTCAGAGCCTTTTATGGGAGGAATAAACGAATGACTTCCCGTTGCAATCAGGAGTGAATCGTAAGAAAGCCTCTGCCTGTCTTCAGTAAACACAACCTTTTCGCTTGGATCAGCCCCTGCAATCAGGGTCTTGAGCTTAAGATCAATACGTTGATCCCCGTACCATTGTGCTTTTTGGGCGGCCAGGGCCTCCTCGGTCAGGTCCCCGGCCAGGTATTCGTTTAACCTGAGTCTCCAGTAGAATGGGAATTCCTCATCAGTTACGATTGTGATCTTCCCTTCCTTATCCTGTTTGCGGACATTTTTTGCAGCGGTAGTCCCGGCAACGCCGTTTCCCACAATCAGATAATTTTTCATATCTATTCTCCTTTCTAAGAAGGAGGGGTGGCAGGTGTACGTTTAACCATTGTTGTGGCTTATGGCTCATCCTGAGCATAGAATTCACACACACTGTCAAGCCAATCCTCTATCTGGTCTCTGTAATCATCTATCTTGCTTTCCATGCCGCATGACCTGCAGACTACACGGGCATTAGATCATCTGCCCTGTATTTCTGCCGATCTGCCGCAAAAAATACATTTAAGTTTTTCATTTACATCTAAACCTACATCCATAGTTTATCCACACCTTTGATGAACTCGTAAAAACCGGCAGACACAGTAGTTTGTTTTTCACCTGTTGCAGTAAATACATTTAGCATTTCCCAAAATCCGCGTCAAATCCGCACATTAACCGCTTTCCTTCGGATTTTGTGTTTTAATTTCGGTCTAAGCGATATACGCTCACCTTTAGGGCTCGGCAAAAAACGAGTTCGCAGAATTGGCGCTCAAATTTGGATTAGATTTGCTTTAAAAGCGAATAACAAGTATAAAATTAACAATAGATAAACAACAAGAGAAATTTTACAATCTTTCACCGTTATGTGCTTGAAGGGGAGTATACAAAGAGGTATTAACTAAACATCGTTTGCTCAAGAAAAGCTTTATTAAGGAGATGTATTTCTGATTAAGCTAATAAAGGAGGTATTATGAAACCAAGGAAAATTAAAGACAAAATTTACTGGATGGGCTATGTGGACTGGGACAGACGTCTCTTCGACGCTCTCATCCCTCTTCCGGACGGAACAAGTTACAACGCCTTTTTTATTGAAGGTAGCGAGAAGACTGTTTTGATTGATACGGTCGATCCACTTATGGTTGATGAACTGCTGTCACAGCTTGAGAATGTCTCTAAACTCGATTACGTAGTTTCACTTCATGCGGAACAGGACCACTCTGGCAGCATTCCCCATGTACTCTCCCGATACCCTGATGCAAAATTGATTTCCAGCCCTAAAGCAAAAGGGATGCTTATGGATTTACTCCGTATACCCGAGGAATCTTTTATCACTGTCAGCGACGGAGAAACACTCTCTTTAGGGGACAAAACGCTGGAATTCATACACACTCCCTGGGTACACTGGCCCGAGACAATGGTGGCCTATTTGAAAGAAGATAAAATTTTGTTCAGCTGTGATTTTTTTGGCTCTCACATTGCAACAACCGATCTCTATGCTACCGACGAAGCGCGTGTTTACGAGGCAGCGAAACGCTACTACGCCGAGATCATGATGCCCTTCCGAAAGATGATCAGGAAAAACCTGGAAAAAATTGCATCTTACGACATAGCTATAATAGCCCCCAGTCACGGGCCTATTTATCCACGACCATCCTTTATCATCGATGCCCATAAAGATTGGATAGACGGGCCATCGAAGAACCTGGTAGTCTTACCTTATATTTCAATGCATAACAGCACCAAGCAGATGGTCGATTTTTTTATTTCATCGCTTGTAGAAAATGGTGTCAGCGTCGAGCAGTTCAATTTGGCCGTGACAGACATAGGAAAACTGGCAATGGCTCTCGTTGATGCCGGAACAATAGTTATCGGTACTCCAACAGTTCTTGCAGGTCCTCATCCCAATGTCGTTTATGGTGCCTATCTGGCTAACGCATTACGTCCTAAAACCAGGTTCCTGTCCATTATCGGTTCCTACGGGTGGGGAGGTAAAACTGTAGAAATACTGGCAGGAATGATTCCTAATCTTAAAGTAGAAGTTATCGAACCTGTTCTTGCCAAAGGCTTACCGTCAGAGGCTGATTTTAAAGCTCTTAAAAATTTGGCTGAGACCATCGCGACGAAACACAAAGAGCAGGGATTGAAATAAAATGGCTGAGAATAAAATAACAATGCCGGTTACCGGAATGACATGCGCAAACTGTGCCCTTAATAATGATTCCGGCTTTATCAAAACCTCAGAAATCGTCTCCGAGGTCAAAAAAATGCAGATGAAATTGAAGCAGTAAGCAGTCCTTGAAAGTCTGAAGGAGTCCCTCAGAGACGCTTACAGGACGTTCTTCAAAAGGTTTGGGACAAGGCTAAGAGTATACAGAAATTCGCAATAAATGCAAAGTTTCGTATCTGTCACATCCTGGCAATGGGTATTGTTCTCTGCGAATCTTTGGTCGGCATGATTTGCCCTCTCACCGAATGGGAAAATAATTTGAGAGTAAGAGGAGGCCAGGATCAGGTATATGAAACAAGCTTTATACGGGAATGGATTCATAAAATCATGTTTTTTTTTTATTTCAGTGAACTAACATTTGTAATCGTGTATTCTCTCTTTTTTGCACTCATTCTGTTTACTTTCAAGGTGATTCCTCCGGATTTAAGAAAACGCGCGGGAAAGTCAATTGATAAATATTGATAATATGATTAATAGCGTTGTGATTCACGATGCCTCTCAGCAGTGCTGGCTGCATTTCCGCAACCCCCGGCGGATTATTTCGGCACATAGAATTGAAGAAGTCATTCCGGCGTTAAACATAATTGAAAATACGGTTAACAAGCATGGTCTCTATGCGGCAGGCTTCATCGCTTACGAGGCGGCGCCGGCTTTTGACCCGGCGCTTGTTGTAAATAAAAACGGTTCATTTCCTCTTCTATGGTTCGGAATTTACAGTCAACCCGAAGAGCTCCGTTTCCCAACAGCGAAAAAATGTTGTCCGGACCAATCACTGACATGGAGAGCTTCGTTGACACGGGATGCTTACCGGGATGCTATCGGTAAAATCAAAAAGAATATTAAAGAAGGCGATACCTATCAAGTCAACTTCACCTATCGCCTGAGATCACCCTTTATCGGTGATCCATGGGAATACTTCATTGAATTAGTGAAAGCACAAAATACCCTGTATGGAGCCTTCCTGAACACAGAAGAATGGTCTGTCTGCTCTGCTTCACCCGAACTGTTTTTTTGTCTCGACGGTAATAAGCTGAGTTCCCGTCCCATGAAGGGAACTGCATCGAGGGGGCTGACTTTGCACGATGATATCAGGCAGGCCCAATGGCTTCATCACTCAGAAAAAAACAGGGCGGAAAACGTCATGATCGTTGATATGGTTCGAAACGATATGGGACGGATCGCTCACACTGGAAGCGTACAGGTAGACAAACTGTTTGCTGTAGAAAAATATCCAACCTTGTGGCAAATGACCTCGACGGTCATAGCGGAAACAAAGTCCGGCTTGTCCGAAATATTAAGAGCTCTTTTCCCTCCGGCTTCCATCACGGGAGCTCCGAAGCCTCGTACCATGCAGATCATAGCGGAATTAGAAACAGGTCCGCGTCAAATATACACAGGCAGCATTGGGGTAGTAAGTCCTGACCGCAAAATGCAGTTCAATGTTGCCATCCGGACAGTACTTATCGACAGAATCAAAGGTCAGGCTGAATATGGCGTTGGCGGCGGCATTGTCTGGGATTCCACAGAGGCGGCTGAATTTGAGGAATCTCAAACAAAGGCAAAGATACTCTCTGAAAGAACGCCCGATTTCTCGCTTCTTGAAACGATCTTGTGGACGCCTGAGAACGGGTATTATCTGCTTCAACACCATCTGACGCGTCTCAAAGACTCTGCCGTCTATTTTTCTTTTTCCGCTGATATTGATGCAATACAAAGTAAACTCTTCTCTCTGACACGTGCTTTACCACATACCGCACATAAGGTCCGTTTGTTAGTGGCAAAAAACGGACGTATCACCTGTAAGCCGGAACTGCTGCCGCATTCTACCACTACAAATATAAGGCGCGTATGTCTTGCAAAGTCACCCGTCGATTCTTCAAATCCTTTCCTGTATCACAAAACAACCAACCGGTTAGTGTATGACCAGGCGTTGACAGCATGCCCTGGATATGATGATGTAATCTTGTGGAATGAAAAGGGGGAAGTAACTGAGTCTTGCATCGCCAACATTGTAGTTGAGCTGGACGGAGAACTGTATACCCCGCCGGTCCAATGTGGATTGCTTGCCGGCACTTTTCGAGCCCGCCTGATAGAACAGGATAAAGTCAGAAAAAGAGTAATCAGGCTAAAAGACTTAGCAGGGAGTCCTCATGTCTACCTGGTTAATTCTGTACGCAAAAATCAGGAGGTTATTGTTGAGGAGGAACACAGCGAGTTAGTATAGGAAGCTATACAATAATAGTTCACACAACCACAGAAGAAAAGTATGCATAACAATTCTTTGCCCATAATAAAAGGCAATGACATGACACTCCGACAGTTTTTATGGCTCACTTCCATATCTGCCGCAGGTTTGATGTCCGGGTGTGCAACCAATCCGGTGACCGGCAAACAACAACTCATGCTCTTATCCGAAAATCAGGAAATTCAGATTGACAAAAAAATTCGCCGCATCAATTTTCAGCGGATTACGGGAAGGTGCAGGATAAAGCGCTGAATAATTAATGCCTGAACGAAAAGTCCCTCTTTTTGTCATTTCGACCATAGGGAGAAATTTTTTCTCGTTCCCATGCTCCAGCGTGGGAATGCATACCATATGGGTCCTGCCGCGACGCGAGCGAACACGGCGGGTTCCCACGCTGGAGCATGGGAACCAGGCAGTTTACCAAAGGGCTCTGGCAAACTCGAAATAACAGTTTTGCTTAGTTTTCGTTCAGCCAACTATATATGAATGCTGTGAAGCAAATCAGATTGAATTGGAAAATCTTGAAAAGCTTTTCCCGAGTGGTTATCAGCGGGGCTTGGTGAAAATCGCTGGTTTGAGGGTAATATAATTCCACAAAGCTCCGAATTCAGGCTGGTAGATCTCCGGGAAAGGTTTATTGTGGGCATCCTATGGACTTGCGTCAGGTTTTGCTGTGAGGTTAGCATCCATATCAATCTCGTGATCAACCGCCAAAAGCTGTGATGGCAACAATTCACCCCGGCGTGTATGATTCACAAGACCGGTCGAAACACTCAGAAGCTGGGACATTACATTATCAATAATCTCTCTTGGAATGCCGTAATACAAAAAATTGATTGGCGTCAGTCCTCCTAACAGATAAATATTTTTCCCAGGCTTTGATTTATTTTCAAATGTAATGGAGACTTTCTGAGCTTGCAGTATGCCTGTTTGAAGGTCCCGCACCGGCATGGTTGTAATCTCAACCGGTTCGCCGGCAATTTCAGGGTGTTTCTGGGTACTCAGTTTGTGCAGCCAGTTTATCAGATCTGTAAATTCCACGGTTTTCGTGGAGCCACTGGCAAAAAACAGATTCCGCCTTCGCCCATTAATGATCATGTCCTCTAAAAGTCCTTCTTTTATTATCGATTTCCCCACTATTCCGATCACCAGATCAATGTCATAAAGGATCTCATTATCTATTTCTTCCGGTGTCAGCACTTCAACGCAGCCTGTTTCATTGTTGCCCGATGCCGCAATATCGACCCCAATAATACCTTCCGGCCCAATACGGTGGTAAAGATCCCTCATTGTACAACTGGCAATGGCGCCGCTGCTGCCAAGTATCAGCGCTCGTCGTCCGGACAATATAAGTCCCAGCCGGCTTAGAATATTCTCTATTGCATTGACTATGGAAGCGGAGCATTCACTGGCCTCAGGGCCCCGTTTCAGGTCTGAAATCGCTATGCTGCATACCGGAAATTGCAATTTGCCGAATCTTTCCATTATTTCATGATTGTAGTCAAATCCGTTTCTTGTGTGTTCTATGCTGCCAACAAAAATGTCTGCCAGCCATTCTGAAAACGGCATTTTCATCTCTTTTCGGAGCACAGGTGAATCAAGAACCCTGAAATGCGACAACACCTCTGCCAGGCTCATGTTCTTAAGGCAAAATTCATTGATTAACGGGGCAAGATATCCGCCATCCTCAACCAGCAGGAGAATCTCTCCCTCCTTTCTGCATTCAATGGCCTCCTTCATAAATAGATGCCCCGCTGCCATGCGCATGGAATCGAAAAAATCAAAGCCCTCTTTCTGCAAAATCTGATCAAGATCGTTCATGCCCGCTGTTGATGAGTACTGTTGCGACAGCAAGTAGCTTCCCCTGACCGACTGCTCTGACTCGATTTCCTGTAGGCCATAAAAGGAAAAAATATCTTCCGGCAGCGACAAAAGGGTCTCCAGATACTCATCCGGGACAATTCCGGCATACTTCACAAAAAATGTCTTAATAGAGCTGCACCCTGCCTGTTGAAAAGAACTGATCAAACCTAATACTTCCGCCGTAATATGGTGGATTAAAAACAACCGGACGTTTTTCAAAACATCTTTTCTTGTTTCACATGTCTCGCGCAGCAATGGCATTTGATCAAGATAGCAGTCTAGACCTAACAAGGCGCGGCGCTCATCCAGACTGATATTCAGGCAGGTTTCGTGTCTGGAGACATCAAAAAATACCCGGTGTGAACCTGCTTTCATTTCTATCATGTGACCATTTTTGAGTAATCCCAAAACATCAGGATCTTCGAGCAACATGATTTCTTTGTTTAGAATCAAACAAAATTCATTCTTTTCTTTAAGAAGCATCATCCGGGTAGCGTCAGCAGGCCACCTGAAAAGGATTGTCGTCAATCCGGCAAGCCCTCCATTACGCAGGTGATCGAACAGGTCTGGTTGTTGCTCAGGTATTTCCTTGTATTCAGCCCTATAGTTCTGACATTCACGGAGTATGCCCTGGTGAATCTGCACTGCCATATTCTGAATGTCGGGCAGATAGCGCTGCCGGTCGAGATTGTCAACCACCCTGTGGGGAATGTGTTTTAGGTGCAGACGAGACGCCGCAGCGTCTTCAATTGATATTCTCAAAAACCGGCCTGATTTGCTGTGCTCCAATAGAAAATAATAACCCCCCTCCCCTTTGTCTGAATACAGCAGGTGAAATGGAAAAAGCAGGGCTGGAAGTGTATGGTTCTTGTCATCTTCGGTTATATTAAAAAACTCTGGGAACAGCGCCCCGCCCCATTGTGCCGTTTGTATGGCGCTGAACACCAGATGCATGTAGCGCCCGAATTTATCATAATACCATGGCAGGCTTTCTGCTGCATCCGTCCGTGCGTATATCATGACCCAGTCCAGCCCTAAACCGGCAAGCTCCGGCGTCAAATGAGGATCCACTTTCCTGCGCGCCATGATATCGGCTACGCCGAAGCCACATTGCTCAATTACGTCATTCGTAAGCTGCCGGACAAAAGTGGACAACCCGGAAAACACCCTGACATCCGACAGATCGATCAAAAACCGTCCATCATCCTGCTCTGTCAAAGGTACGCCTAAAGAGGTAAGGCCATGCCGTGTCGGAGATTGAGTGTCTGTTTCATAATCGGCTTTTGCCTTATCCCTGATTAGTTTTTGTAAAACCGTACCAACATCTCGTTTCATACTAATACCCTTACGAAATCTCTAACAGCACCTTAAATGCATCCGGTTGAGCTGCCCGTTTAAATGCCGTTAATGCTTCTTCAACAGGATATCTCGCTGTAATTAATTGTTCAAGAGGCATATCACCGTATGATTTCATCATACGAAACCCATCAACAAACTGCCCGCAACGTGAACCTAACACGGTCAGTTCATTAACAACCACAGGCGACAGGTTGAGCTTCCCCTGTGAAACGACTGTTGACTTCAGAACGATTGTTCCGCGCGGCCTTAAAAGTGACATGGCTTCAGCTAATCCACCGCCGGAACCGGTCGCTTCAACGACAATATCCACGCCGGGTTCCACTCCATCAGAACCGTGAGCAGTTTTGAGATGACGCCATTTGGCCAGTTTAAGCTTTTCCGGATGATGTCCAACCAGTGTCACATCAGAAAGTACGGTTGTCAGCGCCCACGCACACAGCATTCCAAGCCTGCCGTCTCCCAAAACCACCACCCGTTCAGACCCATCAAACGCCACCTGTTCCAGTATTTCACAGGCTGCTGAAAGAGGTTCAATAAGGACGGCTCGATCAGCCGATATGGTTGAAGGTATCTCGATGAGATTCTCTGTCGGGAGTACGCAATAATCAGCCATGCAGCCATCAAGATCAAGGATGCCTAACACCCTCCGGTTGAGACAGTGGCGCCCCAGCCCCTTTTTACACCATTCACACTGCCCACAGGACGCATTTATCTCGCCGGCCACCTGTTTTCCGGACCAGCCTGGCTCCTCACACGTTTCAACCACCCCAATAAATTCATGTCCTATGATACCCCTAAATCCCTTATATCCTTTTATGATCTCCATATCTGTTTTGCAGATACCGGCAGTCTGCACCCGGATTTGAGCCCAACCCTGCGGTATCTCAGGCATAGGATGATCAGTTACAAATCGAAGATCACCATCAAACACAACTGCACGCATTTTCAATCCTCCTGTCTCTTTCGAAAATCTTTTACCTTCTTTCTCAACTGCTGGAAATAATCGGTTTCAACGATTTCCGCCACGTCCTCAGCCTGCCTGACTGTATCTATCTCGATCCTCAGCTCCTGTACCTGCTTTTTTAGTTCTTGCTCACGGCTATGAACTTCTATGGCCATTTCCTTAAGCACCCTTGCCAACTGCCCCAGTTCATCGGACCGTTTCAATACATTGTCCAGATTGCTGAGATCGTAGCTCCCTTTCTCAACAGAAGCCGCTGCTTGTGTGATCTGTACAACAGGTCCGGTAACACGCCTTGCCAAAAAAATCGAAGCCACCATGCCCATCACGAGGACAAAGATCGAAACGAACCCTGCAAAATAGAAAGAACGCACCATGGATTCCCTGGAAACCAGATCATCCCATACTGACCATGTAATCATAATTGAAGTACTCAATACCGCCAACACCAGAAGAGAGGTAATCATGAGCATGGTGCGTGTTTCTATCGTAATCACCATTCGACGCCATATGAGAAGAAGTACAGGCACCAGGATGAACCCGTTGACCGCATCGGTAATAAAGGCAGGCATGATCCATGAATGCAGGGATTCCGGGAAACGCATCTGATGAATCCAGATGGCATCCGTGAGCACTGCAAAACCTACCCCTGCAGCGCTTGCCAGAACCACAACCAGTTCAACCACTCCAAAGTCCCGGACCGATCTTATCTTAATTATGCCTGCATACCGAATGAGAGCGGGGATCGTGCCCATTAAACCGTTGGCAATATGCCAGTTCCAAAATTTGGCTATGCCATACCCTGAAAGCGCATCGCCTAACATATTACCGGCAAATCCCGTAATAAATCCCGTCCAGGGACCGTACACGATGCCCATAAACATGGGCATCGCTATCTGTGGCCGAAGCGCAATAAACGGAGCTGAAGGCAATAGAAATTTATTGGAAACAACATTTGATAATCCGAAAACAAGGCATCCGACCAGGGATCTAATCAGGATTTTTCTGCAATGCTGCTTATTTATATCAGGTTCCATCTTTTCTAAACGAGACCTTTGAAAAATGTTCAATTTTGTTCGAGTACAAGTAAGGCAAAAATTTCAACCACAGGAATATATTAAATATTTCGAGGCATTGAAATTTGAGACTGACGCAGTAATCGGGCAGATAAGCTCAGACTTCGAAAGGGGACGTTTTGCAAAGGTCTCCGGACGTGGTTTATTCATGCCATCAATGCCTTGACCACTTGGTGAAGTTCTTGCGTGACCGGATGTTCGGGATAGCGCAAGACAAAAATCCCCTCGCTTGCCAGGGCCATCATCTCATCCGAATGGGGCAATACTCCGGCAACGTCGCAGTTATAGGTTTCACCGACCCTGCGCCTTATCTCTGCCAAATCAAACATTGCCGGCGCTTTATTTACCACCAGGTACATCTGTGGCACCTCCAGTTGTCTCGACACCTCAATTGTGATCCCGGTCCCCTGGTAGTCCTGCTGATCCGGCCTGAGAATGACTACAAGGATATCCGAAATAGCTATTGAAAGCAGTGTTTCTTCATTAAGGCCCGGATGCGTATCAATTATCAGAAAATCCAGCTCCAACTCATCGATCAGCTTTCTGAAACCGTCCCTGAGAAGATTAACATCATAACCATACTGTAATACGCGCGCTATGTCGCCGGGCCTGACGCTTGAAGGGATGAGGAATATCTTTCCGTCAATGGCTGTATCCGAATCCGGCGTAACATCATAAGCCGCTTTTTTTATCTCACACTTGCCCCACAGATAATCATTTAGCGAATAACGGGCATCATTAGCATCCAGACCAAACAATACATGAATGCCGGGTGACTGGATGTCAGTATCTACAATGCCTGTCCGAACCCCCTCTTTTGCCAGCAATGCGGCAATATTAGCCGTTGTATTGGATTTGCCTGTGCCACCCCGGAATGAGTGAATTGAAATTATCCTGGACATCATTATTCCTTGTAATATTGTTTAATTTGTAAAAGACAAAATCTGCGACAAATGGAAGGTAGATACCGGCGACTAAAATTCAGATACCGGATGCCGGCCTTATTGTCAACTCGTCATTTTTAGAGACCTTTGCAAAACGTCCCCTTTCGAGGTCTGCGCTTATCTGCCCGACTACTGCGTCAGGCTCAAATTCGACACCTCTTCATTGCTGACAAGGCGTCAGATAAGCTCTCCGGCCATTGAGGTCATTGAAACCCGCATTTACATTCATAAACAATCAAATTATAGTTGCCAAAAATTCTTTTTTTTATTATGCTGCCTGATGGGAAATGAAGAGTATTGAAAAAATTTATCAAACAGGAGGAACCAGATGAAAAAAGGTTTAATTTTAGGAGTTGCACTATTGTTTAGTTTTTCTCTTTTTATCGGTTGTGGAGAACAGGAAAAGAAAGAGCAGGAACAGGTAAAGGCGCCTGTCCCCCAGGTGGAAGCAAAGCCGAAAACTTCCTTTATTACTATCGGCACTGGCGGAATTACCGGTGTTTATTATCCGACAGGCGGAGCCATAGCCAGAATTGTTAACAAAAAACGGGATGAATACGGAATTCGCTGTACTGTCGAATCTACCGGAGGTTCTGTATTTAACGTAAATGCAATAATGTCCGGCGATCTGGAGTTTGGTATTGTCCAGTCCGACAGGCAGTACCAGGCAATTAATGCTCTGGCTGAATGGAAAGACAAAGGTCCTCAAAAAGACCTCCGCGCTGTTTTCAGTATCCACCCTGAATCAGTAACTCTGGTAGCGGCTGTTGACGCAGGCATCAAAAACATAATTGATCTGAAGGGTAAAAGGGTTAATATCGGCAATCCCGGTTCGGGACAGCGCCAGAACGCCATTGACGCACTTACGGCCGTCGGTCTTGATTACAATAAAGACATGCAGGCAGAAGGCATCAAGGCCTCCGAGTCAGCAGGACTCCTTCAGGACGGTAGAATCGACGCTTTCTTTTATACAGTCGGACATCCGAGCGGATCAATCAAGGAAGCTACTGCCGGCAAGAGAAAGGTGCGTTTTGTTACTATCACCGGTGTTGATAAACTTCTTGAACAATATCCTTACTATGCAAAATCTTTCGTTCCCTATAAGCTTTATCCCGGCGCAGAAAACGATTCTGATGTTGATACCTTTGGCGTAAAGGCTACATTTGTCACATCCGCCAGGGTGCCGGATGATGTTGTTTACGCCATTACCAGAGAAGTTTTTGAAAACTTTGAATCTTTTAAAAAGCTTCACCCGGCTTACGCTGTCCTGACAAAAGAAGGTATGCTGGAAGGTCTTTCAGCGCCCATCCATCCCGGCGCTATGAAGTATTATAAAGAAGCTGGGCTGAAATAACTATGAAATAGCTATATGATTATTGGCGGCGGGAAAAACCCGCCGCCCTTACAAACCCAGCGTGTCCGTTCAGGAGGTCAACCCGAAACCTTTGAAAGCGGTACAAATTCCCTCGATAATTTAGCCGGCAACTATGAGCGATATCAAAACTTATCATGATAATGACGGCCTGAAATATGCAAAACAGCTGGCTGAAGAAGAAGAAGGTATTGGAAGAAAACCCAAAGGAGCCGCCGGATATATTATTCCTGCAATTGCCATTATCTGGAGCCTTTTTCAACTATCCATAGCAAGCTGGCTTATATTAGATTCAACTTTCATCAGGGCCATCCATCTGGGTTTTGCGCTTTTGATTGTTTTTCTGAATTACCCTTTTTTTAAAAAAAAACGTTTCGGCCTCAAATTCCTCTCCACAAAAAGCAGAATCCCTGCAATCGATTATATTATTGCGATTATCGCCGCCCTTTCCGCTCTATATATTGCAATCGATTATCTGGGAATCACCTCCAGGTATGGCGCTCCCATAACAAGGGATGTCGTGGCGGGTCTTCTCCTTGTGCTGCTTTTGCTTGAGGCAACAAGAAGGGTTATAGGACCAGCCCTTCCAGTTATTGCTACTCTGTTTATCGGTTATTCGTTTTTTGGTCCTTACATGCCCGACATTATCGCCTTTAAAGGGGTTTCACTTAACAGGTTCGTCGGCCAGATGACCATGTCCACAGAGGGAATTTACGGTATTCCTCTGGACGTTTCAGCAACCATAGTCTTTTTATTTGTCCTTTTCGGCGCCATGCTGGACAAGGCCGGCGGAGGGCGTTATTTTATCCAGCTTGCCTTGAGTCTTTTAGGCGGATTCAAAGGAGGCCCGGCCAAGGCCGCAATTCTGGGCAGCGGTTTGACAGGCATGGTATCAGGTTCGAGTATCGCAAACATCGTCACCACAGGAACTTTCACAATTCCCATGATGAAAAAAGTCGGGTATCCGGCAACCAAGGCGGCGGCTGTAGAAGTTGCCGCAAGCACAGACGGCCAGCTTGCCCCTCCAATCATGGGTGCGGCCGCATTTATCATCGCCGAATACGTAAATGTGCCTTATATCCAGGTAGTCAAGGCGGCGGCAATACCTGCCTTTGCCTCCTATGCAGCGCTTTTCTTTATTACACACATAGAGGCATCCAAACTTGGATTAAAGGGTTTATCCCGTAAAGAGCTGCCCCTGTTTTTTAAAACGCTGCTTGGCGGAGCTCACTTTCTTGTGCCGCTTTGTTTTCTCATGTATGAGCTGATAATTGTCAGGCACTCACCTGAGCTTGCCGCTTTTCATGCAATATGGGTCATGGCGCTGGTCATGCTCTTCCAAAATCCTGTCAAGGCATATATAAAAAAAGAACCGGTCTATCCTGCATTCAAACAAAGCATCCTCAATATTTTTTCCGCCCTCGCTTCCGGAGGACGGAATATGGTTTCCGTCGCCCTTGCCACCGCCGCTGCAGGAATAATAGTCGGCGTTGTGGCGCTGGGGCTCGGAGGACTCATCACCGAGATTATCGATACAATTTCCATGGGCAACATCTATCTCATGCTTGTCATCACCGCTCTTGCAAGCCTTATAATCGGCATGGGTCTTCCCACTACAGCCACATATATTGTCATGGCTTCTCTGACAGCTCCCGCCATTGTCACCATTGCCGGGGCCCAGGATTTTTTTGTCCCCCTGATGTCGGCACATCTCTTCTGTTTCTATTTTGGAATCCTTGCCGACGACACTCCGCCTGTCGGGCTGGCTGCCTATGCAGCGGCAGCCATTGCCAAAGCGCCCCCTATCCCCACCGGCCTGCAGGGATTTATGTACGATATCCGCACGGCAATCCTGCCGTTTATGTTTATATTCAACTCTGACCTGATACTCCACAACATCAACAACTGGCCACAGGGAGTTCTTATCTTTCTCATGGCATGCATTGGTAATTGTGCGTTTGCCTCGGCCACTCAGGGCTGGTTTGTGGCAAAAAACAGGTTCTATGAAGCGCCTCTTTTTCTATGTGTAACCTTTATACTTATGCGGCCTGATCAGGTCTCCGCATGGCTCGGCATAGCTCACAACCAGCGTTACTGGGCGTATCCTATAGGGCTTGCCGTTTATGGTTTTCTTTACCTGATGCAAAAACCCAGAATTCCAAAAATATGAGGAAAATATCATGCAAGAAATCAATAAAATCATGGTGGCTTTAGCTTTTTCAGAATACTCAAAAGGAATATTTACCTATGCGGCAAAACTTGCAACCTGCGCAAATTCGGAACTGATCCTGGCAAACATAATTAATAAGCGGGATCTTGAAGCGGTGGAAAAGGTTGTATCAATGGGTTATGAAGTCGATGGCAATCATTATATTGAAGAAATAGAAAATGAGCGCAAGGAGCTTCTTAATCAGTACATCAAGGATACATCCTTTCCAATTGAAAGGATTAAAACTGTTTTCAGGGTCGGCAATCCTATTGATGAATTATTGAAGCTCACTGTTGAAGAAGAGGTCGATATGATAGTAATGGGACCCAAGGGACGCACAGATCTTGTACATATTCTTATCGGATCAGTAGCAGAAAAGATTTTCCGTAAATCGCCGGTTACCGTTGTGTCTTACAGGAGCGATAAAATAGCCGAACGCCTGAAAAAACGTATTCTCCGGCACAAATGATGATTGACTGCCATATCGGAAAAGCGCTCCTGAGACAGATTAGTCTTTAATCTGCGCCTCATGTATAGCGATCATTTCAACAAAATATAATAGTGTGGAACGCACCATTTTTAAGGTGGAAATCGACTCGCTGCGAATTGTATCCAGCGTGTAGTGATCAATGTATTTATTCTTACGCACTTTTTCAACGCTCGTTTTATGAAGCACGACAAAACGGTGGGTGGCCGCATTCCTGAGCGATTTTTTGACTTTCAGGTAACCCCTGCCCCTGAGATCCTCGGAAAGCTCCGCAAGAGCAATTATGGCTGAATTGCCTTTTTCTACCTCAGCCAATATCTCCGGTCGCCATTCGAACCGCACTTCAGTCTTCCTTGACTTCTTATGCCATATATTGCCGAAATGAACTGATTTAGGCAAATCCTTAATGCCAAGATATTCGGCGGCGGCAATCGCCACTTTGTCCAGGATATCAAAACAGGCGCGTTGCGCCAGTGTTATAAGCGACGAATCCATTCCATAATTCGCATTATCAAGGGTGTCGTAATAATTGCCGCTTTCCGGAAATCTGCCCTTAAAAGCATAATAAGCCAACCGTCGAGCCAACAGGTAATCTGCTTTCATGATATTAAACATGGCGATAACAGGCGAAACACCTGATTTAATATTAACAGGCTTGTTTATGCTGCTGATAATAAGCGAATCCCAATATAACGCAGATCTGTCCAATCCTTCAATGGTAGCTGAAAGGGCAAGCCTGTTCTTTGCAACAAAACTTTCATAACGGTTTAAATTTGCCGGTTCACGGTCTGGTTTTTTGGCTGCCCCTGATTCAAGAAGTTTCGACAACGACTCAAGTGCGTGTCTGCCTCCATACTTCAATATATTTTCAGAAGAATCTTTAAATATATGTATGTGACGCAATGCAACCCCTTTTAAAACTTCCGGGTCGCCGATACCTATATCGGCATAGTAAAGAAGTAATTGTGCTGCACGTGCGGCCGCAATGCCGTTTGACGGATCATGATTCAGCGCCTCTATATACGAATCATAAGCTTCCACCCAACGATAGGATCGCCAGAGTAAATTTCCAACATTTGTCAGCGCCTGTGTAGCCAGATTGGGATCTTTTGAATTACGTGTTGTAAATTCATAAAACCGCCTGGCTTCCCTGCGCATCTCCCATGTATTGAGATGCCAGACGCCATCAGAAACATCTTCCATTTCCGAAAGACCAAAAAGCCCATTAGCCAGATTATACCTGATATCAGGCCGCTCCGGATTATTATGAAATATCTTTCGAAATATTTTAACGCCATCTTCTACTGCCTCTTTATCTTTTCCTGCCTTTCCGGCATCAACTAAAACACAAGCCTTTAAGTTGTCAATCAAGTCTTTTCCAAGCAACCCGGTTGGAATTAAGTTTCTGGCAGCAGTAACTGCTTCTCCCGGATTTTTTTCCAGCAGGCCGTAAAGATCACGCTGCAAATCGCTTATCTCGGCATTAACATTTTTTGGCATATTATTTCTCTTTACTCTTCAACCTGATTGCCAGGCTGAGATATCTGTCATTTTCTTCAAAGATTAATCTTTTATCCACCATCGCCTTCAAAAATTTTATAATCTTATCTTCCTTCAACTGCGGAAAAGTTGCGATGATACGTTTTAACGAACGCTGCTTACAGCAAAAAAGATAAATGTCCCTGTAGATACCCACAATTCGATGTGTCAGGGGATCTCCTCCAATCCGTTTCTGGCGGACAATCAAAAAATCACGCCCATCTCTAAAACTAAGAATGGGAGAAGATGAAAATCCGCTATTTAGTTCATTATATAACCTGTTCCATGCTTTCACTTTTTTCTTTACCGGCCGCCACAGCTTATTCTGATATTCCCTGTCCCCCCTGTAAGACTGTATCATGAAAAGGATCGACCGGAAAATATCAGGAGGAAACAATGCTTCATAGTTGGGATGGTTAAAAACCGCTGTCAGACCGGACGATTTACGATTCTGCCAGACCGGGCTTCCAAGTCCAAGCCAAAAATATACGGCCCGCAATGGACGATAAAAGGTGGCAAATTCCAGGGTATGCAAAGTTTCCTCCACATCTGCCGTATCGCTCCCCGGAAAACAAAAAATAAGGTTCGAAACATTTAAAATGCCTAACTCTTCACAATTTTTCATGATCTCCAGATTGCAAATAGCGGTTGTTCCTTTGTTTAACTTTTTAAGCAACCTCGAACTTAACGCCTCAATACCTATCTGTACTTCACACACCCCGCCAATACGCATGGCTTTTAAAATGCTTACGGGCGTATCTGCCCGAATTTCCGCAAAAAGGCGCAGATCTTTACCAAGTTTATCAAGCATGGGAAAAATCTCAGCGCTCTCCCGAATCGGAAGCAGATTATCCGTAAAGACAACGGAAAGTATTTTGTATTTGCTTGTCAGTAAATCTATCTCCGAAACCACCTGGCTTACAGTCTTGGTCCTGTATCCATCCCACTGCAGATTAAGATTGCAGAATGCACAGCCCGTCCGTTTCCCGGATTTTTTCGGAGAATTCCACCAGCACCCCCTGGAAGACTCAGTGGAAAGGGTCGGGAAAAAAATCTTTTCCCTGGAAAAAGTTTTCATTAAATAAAAATAATCATCATAGTCAGGTGGTGGAAGTTTACTTAAATCCCGCATCTGATGAAAGGAAACAGCATGATCGGCATTAGATCCATTCCTTGCGACAACTCCTGGTATAGGAGGTATTTCGCCGGGATTGCCGGAATTTTTTAAATGACAAACCAGTTCGCTGAGGGGAAGCTCCCCTTCCCCATTGACCACAAAATCTATTTCGCTGAATGTCTTCAGCAAATCACGGGTATTCTCTCCAGCAAACATAGAACCGCCCACCACTATAGGAAGATCCGGAATAATCTCTTTTATCCTTCTGATAAAATAAAGAGAAGAAGAGAGCTGGCAAAGACAGATAGAAAAGCCCACAAGACCGCATTTTCCCCAGTCCACTCTGCTGATAATTTCTTCTGATACTTCCTTTACCCTGCCTGTGAGAGCGCTGAAATCCACCTTTTTAAGCAAAGCGTTACCCCTGGCTTCACGGTAAAAAACCTTCTTAATCTCATTAATTCTTTCCGGAAATAACAGTGCAGCATATATTGATTCCGCAGGCCAGGTACTTTCCGAAATCTCATGATATTGCCTGTATCCGATACTTTCAGCTACCTTCAGGTAAAGATGAAGGGCCATAATTCCCAATTCTGGAAACTCGGATTTTAAATAGGCTTTTAAAGCGCCAAGCTGAATAGACGGACGGCTGTAAAAGGGCCATGGCGTTGAAACCAAAAGGATTGTTTTAAAGTTATCGGCTTGAGATGAATGCATAAGAAAAATGGTGCCACACTTTGGTTGTTTTAAAATTGATGGCTTCATAAAAAGTCGAAAACCACTTTTTACGAAACGTGTTAGGTGTTAAGTAACTCAATAAACCGTCATTCCGGCGAAAGCCGGAATCCAGTAACTGTTTGCCCGGACCTATTGAGAAGTTACAGTGTTAAGTGTTAAGAGCTTGGTTTGACAGTCAAATGTTTTATCTTAACACCTAACACTTGGGTTCAGGTGACAGGCGGAACAAATATTTCTGCCACTTCTGTCGGCAGTGTCTCAACATAAAGAGACTGGCTGGGAAAAGCAAAAGCGCTGCCCGCCTCTTCAACAATTTGCTTGATCCGGTAAGCCAGTGTTTCCTTTATCTCCAGCCATTTGCCCCATTCTGTGGTTTTTGTAAAACAATATACCATGATGTCAATGGAAGAATCGCTGAATCTGTCAATACGCACAAACATGGGAACTTTGGGAGGCTTTGCAAAATATTCACTCTCTAAAATGTATTGCTCGATAGAGTCGCGAATCTGCCGGAGCTGTTTGACTGTAGTGCGGTACTCCACTCCGATTTTCCAGTAAATCCTCCTGTGGGTCATGGAACTGAAATTGATAACCGCATGATCGGATAATTTTGAATTTGGCACAAAAACCGGCGCTTTATCAAAGCGTCGGACAACCGTGGAACGAAATCCGATGGACTCGACTGTGCCTTCAACTACGCTATCAACGCGAATCCAGTCCCCAATATTGAACCTCTTTTCAGCAATCACTAAAACGCCGGAAATAAGATTTTTAAAAAGATCCTGCGCCCCAAGGGCAACAGCTACTCCAAACAGTCCCAGTCCAGCTAAAATCGGGCCAATTTTAATACCCCATATTTCAAGAATCGTCGCTGCGCCAATGAAAATAAAAGTGACTTTGATCGCTTTAAGCAGCCAGTCCACCATCGAAGATGTAAAAATCTTCTCGAGCCGTTTTAATAAAAACGACATCGGTTTTATGAGAGTTACAAGGCCCCAGAATATCACAAATACGATAAGGGAACGGACCAGTTTGTTAGCAATAACCTCAATTTCAGGATACAGGGGAAGATATTCGGCAGCAAAAAAAACACCTAAAACAACCGGTATAAACTGTACCGGTTTCTCAAGAGCCTCCAGCATATCATCGTCAATTACAGTTTTTGTTTTTTTTGTAACGGCTTTGATCCTGCTAATAATAAATCTTGCAAATAACCGGCGCAGGAGAATAAAAGCAAAAAAGATTAATACGGCAACGATAAAGTGGCCGATATCTATTCCAAACAGACCATTTTTCCATACATCTTGTACCAAAAGGTAGAATTGTTTTAGTTTTTCCATAATATTTATCCAATAATTATAATGAATTCGTAAAAAATCAAACAATGATAAACTTTATTGGCGCAAATTTCAAGGCCTGTTCATGCTTCCCTGAATATAACCTTCCAGATCCACAGCAATATGGCGAAATCCAATTGTCCTGAACCTGCCAACGACAGTTTGCCTGATTCGTTCATCCAATATTTTTGTAAAATCTTCTTGATTGACCTCTATCCGTGCCACGTTACCATGTATCCTGACACGACATGTAATAAAACCGAGGCCAAATAGAACATCTTCAGCCTGCTCCACCAGTTCAAGGGCCTCTCTGGTTATTGGTGTTCCATAAGGAATTCTTGTTGCAAGGCAAGACATAGCCGGCTTGTTCCATTCAGTAAGATGAATCTCTTTTGACAGCAGCCTTATATCATCCTTTGTGAGCTTTGCATCAATTAAAGGGGCTATAACCCCTAATTCATGTGCTGCCTTCAGTCCCGGACGAAAATCTTTCAGATCATCTATGTTGGCTCCATGGGCTACATTTTTAATCCCCAATTGAGCTGCAATTGTTAATATATCCTTAAAAAGAATTTTTTTGCATATATAGCACCTGTCTTTCCTGTTTGCCACAAAATTGGGGTGGTTCATTTCCTTTGATTTCAGCAAGATATGTTTTATGCCCAGTTTTTTTGCAAACTCAATCGCCGCTTCTTTTTCCTTTGCCGGATGTATATCTGATATTGCTGTTATCGCCGTTACTTTCCTGCCAAGCACTTCATATGCCACTGCAAGAAGTAAAGCGCTGTCAACACCACCTGAAAATGCAACCATTAAAGAATCAAGATCCTTTAACGTTAAATCCAAGCTGTTCTTTTTATTGTCTAATTTTAACCGGTTCATTTCCGTTTATACTAATCGATAAAAACAGTAAAAAATGTTTACAAAAATGATCTGATCCTATATATAAAAATTAAAAAGTGAAAGGTTCTTAGCCCATGGGAAAAATAACAAAATATTTTGTTGCAGCCTGTATTGTTCTTTTGGCTATCATCACTATTGGCACCAGCTTTTCAAATAAAAATAAATATTATATTAATGTCACAGACGGCGCTGTTGAAATCTGGCAGGGCAAATTTGCTCCCATGGGCGCCGGCCTGCTTATAACGCTGCCCGGAGCTCAACCACCTGAATCAATTCGGGCGGTTTATTCCAAAGAAGAAGCCTTTCCCTTTGCCTTTAATTATTATATTGACAGGGCTGACGCTCTCCTCGATGCGCCTGGCATGCCTGATTTTGAAGGTATCAAGTTATACCTGAACAAAGCCCTGTCGTTTGGAACTACACAGGATCTCAGCAAAGCCGCTTATACCCGCTTAAACAGCATCGACCTGATGATACTCATGTACAAGGCAGATGTAGCCGCAAGCAAAGAAACCATTTCCGGTTTTGAAGCAGCATTAAGGTATCTTAACAAGGCTGCCTTGCTTGAGATTAATGACAGTCAGACTGAATTAATAAAGCAAAAAATAAAATCTATAAAGATTTTGCTGGCAAAGCCCAAAGCCAAACAGCCTGAAGCCGGACAACCCAAAGCCTTGTTAGAACCAAAATAACCAAGTAACAGTTTACGGTTCACGGTTGTCGGTTTACACCGAACACTTTATCAATAAACTATGCAACAACTGATTGCTTCTTGTCAGCCTCTCTGGCTGATGTTTTGTTCAACCGTCATGTAAACTGTAAACCGTTACCCACCTTGCTGTCACCTGCCCCCTGACTTCTGTCCTCCGACCTCTGTCCTAATACAGATGGCAACAAACCTGATGCATACCTGATCTTGTCTCCTTCGGCTCCTGTTTACTGCAAATTTCCATAACCTCGGGACAACGTGTATGAAACATGCATCCGGAAGGAGGCGCAGAAGGAGAAGGCATTTCTCCTTTTAGAATAATTTTCTCCTTTTTATGCTCACCACTATAAAGTCCTGGTTCCGGAACAGCATTAATAAGAGCCTTTGTATAAGGATGCATCGGATTCTTGATTACATTACCGGTCAACCCGCTTTCCACTATCCTGCCAAGATACATGACTGCAACACGGTTTGAAATAGCGCTCACAACACTTAAGTCATGTGAGATGAAGAGATAGGAAAGATTGTAACTTTCACGAAGATCCATTAGAAGGTTTATTACCTGTGCCTGCACCGATACATCAAGCGCGCTTACAGGCTCGTCACATATTATGAAATCAGGCCTTAAAGCTATCGCCCTTGCAATATTAATGCGCTGTCGCTGTCCTCCGGAAAATTCATGAGGATAACGGTATATAGCGTCATCATCGAGCCCTACTTCATTCATAAGCCCTTTTGCATGATCTTCCCTGGTTCCTTCTATCTTCCCGAATTCAGACAGGCCCTCTGTAACTATATCGAGAATATTCATTCTCGGATTAAGGGAAGACAAAGGATCCTGAAAGATTATCTGCATTTTCTTTCTTAATTCCCTTAACTCCCGACGGCTTAATTCAAGAATATTTTTTCCATAAAAAAGTATCTCGCCGGTTCTGGGTTTTTCCAGGCCTAATAATGTTCTGCCGAATGTTGTCTTCCCGCATCCGGACTCGCCAACCAGACCAAGGGTTTCTCCCCTGTTAATATATAAACCGGTTATATCAACCGCCCTGATATATCCAACTGTTCCGGCCAGAACACCCCGTTTTATCGGAAACCAGGTTTTAAGGTTATTTACTTCGATTATTGGATATTTTTTAATTTCAAAACTCCTGACCTGTGTGTGTGCTTTCAAGGTATTATGAAAGCTCAGTCTAAATTTCAGCTGCAACAATTTGAACTTGGACGTTCATCTTTTAATTTGTTCTAAGAAAACATGCAGCCCTGTGTCCTGGCCCAAGATCAACAAATTCCGGTATTTCCTTTTTGCATCTATCAAATGCATCCGGGCACCGATCACGGAAATGACACCCTGATGGATAATTATATGGTGACGGAACATATCCCGGTATTGCTCTAAGTCTGCCCGCATCACCGGAAAGTTCAGGGGAAAGTTTAGGAATCGATTTAAGAAGTCCAATGGTATATGGATGGGCCGGTTTTGAGAAAATATCGCTTCGGCTTCCTTCTTCGACTATTCTTGAAGCGTACATAACGATCACCCTGTCGCACATTTCCCAGATAACTCCCATATCATGCGTAATAAGAAGTACAGCAGTTCGTGATTTCCTCATTTCTCGAATAAGCTCAAAAACCTGGGCCTGAATAGTCACATCCAGCGCAGTTGTCGGTTCATCAGCTATGACGAGATCAGGCTCAAGCATCAATGCCATTGCAATCATAACCCTTTGCTGCATACCGCCTGAAAGCTGATAAGGATAATCAAACATCCTTTCTCCTGCATCTGGTATCTTTACACTTTTCAGCCAGTTCTCGGCAATATTCCAGGCCTCTTTATTTGTCATATCCTTATGGAGCAGTATGGTTTCAACCATCTGTTTGCCGATCCTGTGCAATGGAGACAGCGCAGAAGCTGGCTCCTGAAAGATCATGCTGATTGCCCTGCCGCGGATTTTCCTCATTTCCCCGGCATCGAGCTTCAGCAAATCTTTGCCCTTGAATAGAATTTCACCCTTTTCAATCCTGCCGGACGGCAAAGGGATAAGGCGCAGTATGCTTAAGGCTGTAACTGATTTGCCGCATCCTGATTCACCAACCAGTCCGACTATTTCGTTTTTGTTTATATTTAACGAAACATCGTCAACAGCTTTGAAAACACCTTCATCTGTTTCAAATGTAACAGTAATATTTTTTACTTCCAGCAATTTTAAATTCCTTCAATCCCATCCGCAGATTACGCAGATTTTCGCAGATTATTTGTAACCGTTCAGGGCTCAGTGTAAAGCGCCTAAAGATATGGAGTTGCTCCGCTCCATTTGTTTTCTAAATTGAAGAGCGAAGCGACAACAACATTCATCATTCGATGTTGGACGTTCGATGTTCGATGTTCATCTTTTCCCCTAACCCCCTGAATCCTGACCCCTGACCTCCTATTCAAGCCTGGTGTATCTCTTAGGATCATACGCATTTCTTATCCCTTCACCCACAAATACTCCAAGAAGCATTACAGTAAACAGGGACAGGGAAGGATAGAGAATAAGCCACCAGGCCCATCTGTACTGCTGTGCCTGGAAAAGAAGTTCTCCCCAGCTTGGCGTAGGCGGAGGGAGCCCGAATCCAAGATAGTCAAGGGCTGCAAGCGCTCCGATAGCGCCAACGAGAGAAAAAGGAAAAAATGTTATTACAGGCACCATGGCATTGGGAAGAATATGTTTAAATATTGTCTTGAATGATGATATCCCCATACATTTTGCGGCCTCTACAAAGGCTTTTTTACGCAAGCGAAGAAATTCCGCCCGGACATAATAAGAGATCCCTATCCAGTTGAAAAGCCCGTAACAAAACAGAAGTAAAGAAAAACTCCGCCCATAGACCGATCCCATAAGAATCATAATATAAAGAAAAGGCAGTGCGCTCCAGATTTCAATAAATCTCTGGCCGGTAATATCAATGGCGCCGCCATAATATCCCTGAAGAGCTCCCGCAATAATACCCATGGCCATTGAACATGCTACAAGCAGCAACCCAAACGTAAGTGAAGTTCTCAATCCATAAAGGATTCTGCTTAAAACATCTCTTCCTGCCCCATCAATCCCCATCAGATGCCCCTTTACAGGAGCAAACGGAAAGCGAACATCCTGTTTTTCAAAACCAACAGTGTAAAACCGGTTCTTGATACGCAATACAACATTATCGATGGGACCTAAAAAGCGTCTTTCCGCAAGATTTAAAATTGTTTCCCTGTCACGACCGGAAAGATAATTCCATATCCCCCTGTTGTCATGCCCGGTACTATTTTCAATAAGTTCGAGTTCTTTGCTTAAAACATATTTTTCAGGGTTTTGATCAATTGTTCCAGCCTCCCTGAACGTCATCCTTATGGTTTCCGGGGGCTTACTTCTCCGGCGAAAAGCAGAAAGGGAGATTATGGCTTCTACTCCATGATAACCTTTTACCACTGAAACGGTTAAACGCGGCGCATTCTCATTTGCAAACCGTTTTGCAACAGCCTGCCTGACCCTTTCCGGGATGTTAATATATTCGGTCAGCACAAGGCTTTCTACTTCTTCATCCTTCCTGCCAATAAAAAAACCGAATGAAGCAGACCGGACTATTGAAAAATCCTTTCCTATATTGACTGTGCCGATTCCCGGCATGGGGGTAAATATAAGTGTTATATTGTCTGAAACCGGAATCGACTCCGGATTAATGCTCTCATAAGGGCTGTAAGGAACCGGCGAAAAAATCATAAAGTTATCAGGATTTCTTTTAAAAAAATCACTGTTATTTATCTTCTTGTAATCCGGCCTTGTTTTTTCACCGTTTCCGGCAAACAGGTCTTCAGGATAAAATTTTAATATAGGATAATATGATTTGCTGTTAAACCTGACATACAAAGGGTTATTATTGCATATAAGTTCAGAACCAAGACTTACAAGATAAAGAATAACAAGTATCCACAATGAAATATAAGCCCGTTTAACCTCCTTGAAACGGATAAGTCTTTTTCTTGTTATCGGGTTTTTAAATATTTTATGGATCATTATTTGGCATCCTTCATTTGCCAGTTTACACTTTTTACAGGTAGTTTCTATCTTTGACCGGGAATATGAAGTGCCTAAAATGAGCTAAAGTATGTTAAAGTGCCTAAAGTTAAGGAGTCGCTTCGCTCCATTAATTCATATAGAATTGGCAGCACCGAAGATGCATTCCTTAACTTTAGGCATTTTAGGCACTTTAGCTCACTTTAGGCACTCAAAACAAACTACCTTTGAGGACCAATATAAAACAAGCCACCTCTTCTGTGGGTGTAATTTGACTCCCTTGGCTCAGTTTTCCTGAAAGTTAATACGGGGATCTATGAGAACATATAAAAAATCAGAAAGAATATTCCCGACAAGCCCCAAAACAGAAGTAAGAGAAAGGATGCCCATAAAAACAGGATAATCCCGCCCTACTATCGCTTCAAGACTTAGTCGCCCCATCCCCGGAATTTCAAAGACCTGCTCAATAATCACAGAACCGGCAAACATGACGGTAAGGATTGAGCCAAGTCCCGTTGCAATAGGAATTAAAGAATTGCGCAGGGCATGTCCCCATATGGCCCGGTTAAAACTTCCTCCCTTGGCAAGGACAGTCCTGATATAGTCTTTACTTATCTGCTCAAGAAGAGAATTCTTCATCAAAAGGGTTAAAATTGCAAAGTTTCCGATCATATAACAGAGCACCGGAAGAAACATATGCTTGAAGATATCCTTTGACTGCATCCAGAATGACATTTCTGTAAAATGGTCTGAATAAAATCCTGAAACAGGGAATAAATCCCACAGGCCTTCCACAGTTCCGCAAAACAGCATTTTCAGCACCATTCCAAATGCAAAAGCCGGAATGGCATACCCTGTAAAGACAACGATACTCGAGGTAAGGTCAAACATACTGTTGTGCCGGAGCGCTTTTAATATCCCAAGGGGAATACAGACAAGATATGACAAAATAAATCCTGTTACTCCAAAAACGAGGGAAACTTTAAACCGTTCTTTGATAAGCTGCCAGGCAGTTTTGTTGGGGAACCTGTATGATTCCATTTTCATGCCAAGCCTGTCTGTGACAAGCCACTTCCAGTATCGTTTAGTAATAGATTTATCAAAGCCGAAATGCGCTTCAATGGCCTTCCTCTGCTGCTCGGATATAGATGCGCCGGCTTCAACTCCCCTGCCCGATTCAGCCGCGCCTATACCTTTCATCCGCATTATAGCCTGTTCCACCGGCCCGCCGGGAACAAACTGGATAAGCAGGAAACATAAAACCGTGATCCCGATAAATGTTGGAATCACAAGTAAAAAACGTCTTATAAAATAGTCCATCCGTTCCATAATCTAATATCCTTATGCCGGCTAACGGTGATGATACCGTTGTTGCTTATCATGCTGATATTCCATACATCATAATCAATATCTTATCAAGTTATTGGAACTATATGACTATTTGTTTACACTTAACCCAAACATTTGAATCCCGCTTTGCAACAGGACGGGGGCTGCACTCGTTAGTGCGGTTCAAGAAATAATATTGCACAATTGGTTTGATTGTGTCATTAATTGATTTACATAATCAATAATGAAGAGTTACTTGTGACAAGCATAATTGTTGCAAACCGCCATTTAAATTAGGATATAATATGGCCACACATGACAAGCTTTTAATAAAAATCCTTCGCGGCACTTCAGATGCCAATATCCCGTTTTCTGGATTATGTAATTTGCTGAAGGTCTTTGGATTTTATGAACGAATACGGGGTGACCATCATATTTTCACCAAAAACAATGTTAACGAAATATTGAATTTACAACCGATAGGTTCAGAGGCTAAGCCGTATCAAGTGAAACAGATTCGAAATATCATTTTAAAATATAAATTAAATTTTGGGGAAGACAATGAATAAATACGAAATAATTATTTACTGGAGCAAAGAGGATAATTCTTTTATTGCAGAGGTGCCGGAATTGCCTGGATGTATGGCAGATGGCAAAACGTATCAAGAAGCTCTTGCAAATTCTAAAGTCATCATCAACGAATGGATTAAAACCGCAACAGAACTGGGTCGTGAAATCCCTCAAGCTAAGGGTCGATTAATGTTTGCATAATCGGGTTTCTCTTCCTCGGCCCCACACCACCCTGCGGGAAGCATAAAGATCGCTTCTTCATTCCTGACAAAATGACACTCTGTTGTAAAAAAAGGCTGAAGGCTGGGGCTCCAAGATCATTCCGCAACAGCTTGTTGCGAAAATCCCATAGGAACACCACATCCTGCTCATGGAAAAGGTAAAAGAATCTGGTATATGCGCCAGATTATCGAACAGGGATGGAGTTTTCGTTTGACATATTACGCCATGCGTAATATTTATATTTAAATATGATTAAATCATTTGCCTGCCGAGATACTGAAAAACTATTCAACGATCAACGGGTACGCCGCTTTCAAGCCTTTGAAAGGCAGGCAAGAAAACGGTTAATGGTTCTTCATGCCGCTCCCAGCATAGAAGCGTTGATGCTTAATCCAGGGAACAAATTTCATGCCCTTTCCGGGGATCGAAAAAGGCAATATGCTACCAGTATCAATAAGCAGTGGAGCGTATGTTTTGAATGGAATGACGGTAATGCGTACCATGTTGAAATTACGGACTATCACTGAGGTGACCTATGAGTACAAAAAAAAATCTTGACCCTATAAAACCTGGTGAAATCCTTCGTGAGGATTTTCTGAAACCATTAAACATTAGCATTAATCAGCTTTCTCGTGAGCTTTCAGTTCCCCCCAACAGGGTAAGTGAAATTGTGAATGGAAAAAGGTCCATTACTGCTGACACAGCCTTGAGGCTACAGCGGTATTTTGGAGTTGAAGCTCAGTTTTGGCTGAATCTGCAAACTGAATATAATCTGCGAATGACGAAGCGTAAAATTTGGACGGATATTGAACGACGAATTATCCCTATTAAAGATACCGGCAATAGTTTACAGCATAGCGCCGGAGCATAACGAATAAAGATAGATCGTGAGAGCGAAGCGAACCACGGTCTTATCTAACATGTTAAATCCAGGCAATCTGAATGCTGAAATCTTATCTGAAAAAAATATTTAAAATTGCAAATCAGGGGGATGCCAGGGAGGAAAGTTATTATGCAACCCTTGATGAATTGTTCAAAAAAATAGCGCAATCTTTCGGCAAAAGCAAAATACACATTACCACACTCCCCAAAGCCACCGAGGCAGGCAATCCTGATTTCCGGGTCTGGGATGGAAGGCAGCATATTGTAGGATATATAGAAGCTAAAGCCCCAACAACTGAAAATCTGGATTTGATAGAAGAGTCAGAACAGCTAAAAAGATACAGAAAAACCTTCCCCAACCTGATATTAACCAATTTTTTCGAGTTCAGGCTTTATCGAAACGGCATTCTTGTCAATAAAGTATTAATAGCACGACCCTTTATCGTACATAAGCTCAAAACAATTCCTCCTGTTGAAAAAGAACCGGATTTTACAAAATTGATGGAGGCGTTTTATTCATTCTCTTTGCCCAAGGTTTATAATGCAAAAAATCTGGCAATAGAGCTTGCAAAACGCACGAGCTTTTTAAAGAACGAGGTAATTGCCGATGAACTGGCAGAGGAAGAAAAAACCGGCAAAAGCTTTATCCTTGGATTTTATGACGCATTCAGGCAGTTTTTAATCAGCGGGCTTTCAAAAGAAGACTTTGCAGATCTCTATTCCCAGACAATCACTTATGGCCTGTTTGCCGCACGAATGCGGGCAAAAAAGGATTTCAACAGAAAACTCGCCTATGAAAATATCCCCCGCACCATTGGAATATTAAGAGATATTTTCAGATTTATTTCACTTGAAGATGTTCCACCCTCTGTGCCAATATAAGTGAGACACTTCCCAACCTATAATTTAGTGTATATTATAGAGGGCGGGAAGGAGAAATAAAATGTTAAAGAATGCATCAATAGCAACCCATGTTAGCAAAGCAACAAATTGGGTGTGTGTTCTCAACAGCAATTTGCCCTCAAAATCTAACTCTCTTTGTGTTTAGGTGTAGGTTTTGCAGCAAACAGAAAAGCAAATTTCGACATAGCAGAATGGATGCCAATAAAATTAATTGAAAAGTTTAAAGGATGTAACGCATGCATAGCAATGCTTTATGTACAGCAACTGCTGTGAAAGTTTTAAAACACTTTGATTACACAAATTAATAATAGTTTTATTCACGGCACTGATGCTAAACAGTATTGTAACGTATCTGTTGATGCTTGCTTTATTTGTCACTTCTGTAAATTTAAAGATAAATCTAAAGACGCATATATTTATAATGATTTGTCTTTAGAAATGAAGTAACTCATTTAGGTATATATGCTAATGAATTAATAGCAAATATTGATGATTTTGGAGAAGTATCGCGGATGTAGATGGTATTGATTACTATAAATGGCGTTCTGGAAATTGCTACGATGCTTCTGCGGGTAATGGAGTTAACAAGGATAATGATAAATTTAAAAACGGTTTCGAGAATACAAGAGATAGAGAGTGAATATCTATATCCGCTTTAAAATCATCAGATCTTGGCAATAATAGACTTACACCCTCGAAAATATGACAGCTACTCAAAAAGACTGTAGGAGAAAATACTATAGTAATAAAAAAAAACTAAAACATGGGCATATCTGGAACAGTATTCTTATTTGATAGCAGAAAAAGTATTATTTTTATAAGAATCGGTCCACGATTTCTGTTTCGGTATAGGTGGATTATAGTTTTACTTCATGGAAGGTTGCGATTTCTGGTCTTTATAAAGCGATCTTATTTTGTGCAATTGGGCAGTATGATAAAAACCGATTAAGTGGTAGATGATACTTGTTATTTTATCCCATGTAGTTCAAAAAGCTGAAGCAATACTTTGCCTCAACAACTAAATTTGAACCTTGCATGAAATTTCTTAAATTTTAATATTTTTTGATGCCAAGAGGCCAATTAACATCTTTATTATTTTAAGGCATTGTTATTGGCTGATTTAGGGATTACCAAAAGTCATTCAAGACCCTACGTCAGCAATGACAACCCTTATTCAGAATCGCAGTTCAAGACCATGAAATATCGGCCTGAGTTTCCAGAGCGGTTTGGCGCTATTGAAGATGCCAGATTCTTTTGTCATGGCTTCTTCCTTTGGTACAATACAGGACACTACCATTCAGGTATTGGTTTTGTCACACCGGAAGATGTACATTATGGACGGGCTGAACAAATTATCAAAGAGCGTGAAAAGGTATTGAAAATAGCCTTTGAAAAACATCCAAACCGGTTCAAGGGAAAGGTTCCAAAACCGATGGCATTACCAAAGGCAGCCTGGATTAATAAACCATCACCGAATGAAAGTGATTCGGTGATACACTAAATTACTGATGGAGGTGTCTCATTTTCATTGACACATTCCGCATTACCTTTACAATGGTTCTTAACCGTCATATTAAACCAATCATCAAGTGCATAATGTGCAAAGATATTGGCTAATATCGGACTACAGACACTACCTTGTGGCACTCCTTCATCACTTACCGTTAATTCTCCATTACTGAGAATACCTGCCTTAAACATCCTTCGGATATATCTTAGGAAGCGTTTATCTTGTATCTTGTTTGACAATTGTTCCATCAGTAGTTCATGGTCAATTGTTCCAAAATAGTTTGACAAGTCAAGATCAATAACTTTCCTCACTGATTGGCTGTATAAATGTCTTCGAAGTTCTTTTAAAGCATCATGACACCCCAATTTTGGTCTAAATCCATATGAGCTATTCCAAAATAAAGGTTCATAGATAGCTTCAAGTATTTTCTGCACTCCTTTCTGGACAATTTTATCTTCAAAATTGCCTATTCCCAATGGTCTTGTAGCTCCTTTACTTCCTTCTTTAGGAATTAATATTTGCTTTACAGAACCGGGAACATAGGACATTGTCTTCAGCTTTTCCAGTAGAGTATCAAGATTCTCTTCAAGATTTTTACCATATTCTTCTTTTGTCATACCATCACTACCGACCGCTGCTTTTCTTTTGAGCGATTGATACCAATTCAGCAAATTTTCTTTATTGAAGTGGTGCATCAATTGATTAAACACCATTTCAGGATTTTCTGCTGATAATCTATTTATTATTGCAAATTTTGTTCTCATAATCACCGATATTCTGTGTTATCTATTATGTGTCCTTCACAATAGCGATTTAACCTGAACCCCTTCCCTCCACCGGCATTACCCGGCTTCTTCAGTACTATGAGTTCTCTGACTCCCTATTATTCGTCTCAACTTTCTCGCTTATTAGGCTTGTAATTGATACTCTATCCTTGGAGAAACAATAGGGTCTCCCACGTTTATAAAATAGCTTTGTTTGCATGCCAGGCTCTACGATCCCGAAGGTGTCATAGCTTCCTCCCCATTTAGTGTCGGCTATGATATTGCTTTCTGACGCCGCGAAGCCATCAGCCATCCTCAAATGACAAAATTAACGGAACTCAATCACTTCAACATATGTTTCCGGCCTACAAACTCTCTGTCTACGCTTTACAGTGCCTGTTACCAGACACCGCACAAGACTCGATAATCGATGTGCTGGGTTGCACTTTCGATGCATTCACTTTCAGATGCCAGTTATTTTACACTTCGTGGCGCACAAAGTTCTTCCGGCTTTTTCGTAAGCCGTGAATACGCTTTTTGTTTGCAACCGTATCCAATCTAACTGCAAAGATTCGTGCTTGAGCTGATCAAAAAGAATCAAATGTGTCGCCATAGAAAAAAAATCGTTCTTACATATTTTACACCGGACTCGACCCTTGGGTTCTTGTTTCGGTCATAATATCCTTCACATACCTCGTATATATCCAAGGGCCGCAGAAGCATATTGATAAAAAACTTTCATTGAACCAGACTCCTCCTCTGAACTCCTTCTGGTGATTGTAACAAGCTTAGTCTGGTCATAGAATAATAATTTCACAAACACCGTCAAAGTATCTAAAAGGCCCTCATCATGCATCCTTGATAAACATGCCTTCTGTATTAATTGGCCGATTAGAGGCCGCAACATACAAGCATTTGTCGTAAAAAGAGAGAACAAATACTACAAAATAGGATAGTGATAAATTTATCGCCAACAGGAACATTCCTCCTTGATTTCTCCGTGATTCACCAAGCACTGAACTCCCTGGAACCATATCCATAACAGGTTCATAATAGCGTTTCTGCTCTCAATGGCTATAGTTTGCCTGATTCCGTTTACGTAGCGCCTTGGCTGGTGACCCGTTAGAGACAGTTAAACTATCCCTATTTTAAGTTTGATTTTAACAGCAGATAATTTCTTCATATTTTCAAGCAGGAGATAATATAATTTTATATTTTACCGAGTTCTGTCCGTCTCTTGCTTTACATATCTTGCAGATCTCTTCCTCATTCATTTGCAGGTATCTTCGATTGTATTCCTCGATACCTGAAGTCTGATAGCAATGGCACGGAGCTAAAATGTACCCGCTGGCCATCATCATCATAGAGCAATTTAATCTTTATGTAAACCTGGCTATTCCAATCTTCTTCACATCTGTTCCTCCTTATTGAAAATAATGAGGAACCTCCTACAACATATTAATTATGGTAAATAATTTTTTTATTATGCTGCCTGTTAAGCACTGTTTGAGGGTGGGTCAGTTTTATTGTTCGGCTACCGTCATTATAAACGGACCGCTAACAGCTTACCTAATCTTTCTTTGCTTTTGTAGCCATATTTGTTTTGCTTTCATCATCAGGTTATCCTTGTTGTTATAGCTCAAAATAGGTGAGGGGGCCTTGGTAATCGAAGAAAACAGCTAAAGTCCAATTCCAATTTATTGAGGAGGTTCATAAATATATTGTCGGCAACCCGCAATTTAAATCCAAAACCCGGAAGTTCGAAATGGAACCATTGGAAACATTTTCCGAATCTGGATATATGATGCCTTGAAAGGCAATATAACTTTATTGAGGGGCAGAAGGTGCGTATGGGGAGTTAAGAACGTGCTACTCACCTTTTGCGGCGAAGAAACTATCCGTCCAGATTTTATCATTACAGCACCATACTTAATTGCTGTTGAGTATAAGCAATGGGGGGTATAGGGGACGTTCTTCACATTATAAGTTGCTAATATATAGAAAGTGTGACACAAGAAAAATATGCCATGGAAAGCCAGGATAGATGCTCTGGTGCTCTCAATTACTACGCTTGCAGAGGCATTGATTATGTCGGCAATTGGTGACGATTTTGACCGAAAGAACTTTATAGACAGGCTGCCTGCCATTCTAAATGAAAGCAAAACAATCTGCTATGCCTGGGCGCTGATTCCGAATCATTTCCATTTGCTGCTCAGAACCGGTCTTGCTCCTGTTGCAACAGTGATGAGACGACTTTTGACCGGTTATGCCATGTCATATAATCGCAGGCACAAGCGTCATGGACATCTTTCCAAACTGTCTATAAAGTTCTTTCGGTCAAAATCATCCTGAAAGATTGTATTTCTATCAATGCCTCTGGCAATAATGTGGTGAAGAGCACCAGATGCATCTATCCTGACTTTTCTTGGCATATTTTTTTATGTCACTCTTTCTATATATTAGCAACTTACAATGTGAAGAATGTACCCTATTCCCCTTGATTGTCCTGTGTTTATTCGATACAAAGGTTTCTGTTGCGAGGCGGCGATATCGATCTTATGTAAAGAAAGGAATTCCTGACGGAAAAAGAACTGATCTGACTGGTGGAGGTTTAATACGCAGCATAGGTGGATGGTCAGAAGCAAAATCAATGCGAAGGGCCGGAGTTTATCAAAAAGGTGATGAGCGTATTTTGGGTGATGGTGATTTTGTCAATACAGTCCTTAAAGCTGCTCAAGACAAACTGGATAAAAAATATTCTCTTCAGGCCATGGGGTTTGATCTTGACAAGGTTGTCCGGCGGGTTTCTCATCTATTGGGGCTTGAAGCCAAAGATTTGTGGATAAAAGGAAAATATCCTCACATAGTTCAGGCAAGAAGTTTGCTGTGCTATTGGGCCGTCAGGGAATTGGGAATGAGGATGTCGGAACTTTCACGTAAGCTGAAATTATCTGAACCAGCCGTGAGTTTGTCTGTAAAACGGGGTGAAAAAATCGCAAAAGAACATCAATATTTACTCATTGATGATACAAACTTATGAACTGAAGAACGTCCCCTAAGCCCGCGTCCAAATGGTTGAATGCAGGTGTAATGGAGGAAGGAGTTCTTTCTCATCCCGGGAAAGGCACACCCCAAGGCGGGGTGATTTCGCCCGTGCTTTCCAATATATTTCTCCACTATGTACTCGACGACTGGGTCGTAAAGAAAGCTTTACCCCGAATGAAAGGGAAATGCTTCATAATCCGTTGGGCGGATGATTTCGTAATAGGTTGTGAACTGGAATCAGACGCTGCAAGGATAATGGACGTATTGCCCAAGCGGTTTAATCGCTATGGGTTGGCCCTTCATCCGGAAAAAACCAGGGTAATTCCGTTCAGGAAGCCGGCTTCAAAGGTAGTGCGGAAAGGAAAGGGAACGTTTGACTTTCTTGGATTCACATTTTACTGGGGGAAGTCTCGAAGAGGATATTGGGTGATAAAGAAGAAAACAGCGAGGAAGCGGTTACACCGTTTCATGAAGATGCTGTGGCAATGGTGTAAGGCTAACCGGCATGATGCGATGAAAGAACAGTACAAGGTGCTCTGGAGTAAGTTAAGGGGTTTTTACCAGTACTACGGAGTTTGTGGTAATTACAAGGCTCTGGAAGTCGTGTTCGAACATCCCGAGAGGGCGTGGCGGAGGTGGCTAAGCCGCCGCAGTCACACTGGCAACGTCTTGTTCGAAGACTTGCGCAGAACGCACCCATTACCGCTACCCAGAATAGTCCACAATAATATTTGATTTGCCTATGGGCATCAAAGTTATGCGCCAATCGGGGTGTCGCCTGATTGGTTGACGGCTCGGTAAAAAGGGCCTGAATCGAGGAACCGTATGAGGGCAAGCTTCACGTACGGGTCTGTGGGGAGGGCGCCGGGTAACCGGTACCTTTACCCGGAAGCCGACGCAAAAAACCGCTGTGCGCCACGAAGTGCCAGCTGGCATCTGAAAGTGAATACATCGAAAGTGCTTTGACCCGGCACATCGATTATCGAGTCTTGTGCAGCGTCTGGTAACAAGCCATTGTGCTGCAGCATTGCAGAGTTTAGGTGGGGCCGAAACATATGTTGAAGCGATTGAGTTCCGTTAATTTTGTCATTTGAGGTGCTTTCATTTCGCTCGCGGCGTCAGAAGGCAAACAACACCATAAATCCTCAACGCCAAATGGTAGACGTTATGGCACCTCCCGAGGATCGTGGCATGTAAACAAAGCTATTTTATAAACGTGGAGACCTTACTGTTTCCTCCATGGATGGAGTATCAATTACAAAGCCTAATAAGCAAGGAAATTGAGACGAATAATAGGTCGGGGAGGACTCATAGTACTGTTGAAACCGGGTAACGCCGGTGGAGGAAGGCCCAGGTTATAATTGATATTGCAGCGACACGATAGTAGCGCAGAATATCGGTAATTATGGAAACAAAATTTGCAATAATAAGTAAATTATCAGCAGATAATCCTGAAATGGTATTTAATCAATTAATGCATCATTTCAATAAAGAGAATTTGCTGGATTGGTATCAGTCGCTCAAAGGAAAAGCAGCGGTTGGTATTGATGGTATGACAAAAGAAAAGTATGGTGAAAATCTGGAGGAGAATCTCGATGCTCTACTGAAAAAGTTGAAAACAATGTCCCCTGCATATTCCCTTTATTCTTGGTGAGATACTAATTCTAAAAGAAGGAAGAAATGTGCTTACAAGACCATTGGGAATAGGCAATTTTGAAGATAAAATTGTCCAGAAAGGAGTGCAGAAAATACTTGAAGCTATCTATGAACCTTTATTTTGGAATAGCTCATATGGACTTAGACCAAAATTGGGGTGTCATGATGCTTTAAAAGAACTTCGAAGACATTTATACAGCCAATCAGTGAGGAAAGTTATTGATCTTGACTTGTCAAACTATTTTAGAACAATTGACCATGAACTACTGATGGAACAATTGTCCAGCAAGATACAAGATAAACGCTTCCTAAGATATATCCGAAGGATGTTTAAGGCAGGTATTCTCAGTAATGGAGAATTAACGGTAAGTGATGAAGGAGGCTACTAAGCGTTCGTAGTCCGATAGCCAAATATCTTTGCACATTATGCACTTGATGATTATTTCAATATGACGGTTAAGAACCATTAAAGGTAATGCGGAATGTGTCAATGAAAATGAGACACCTCCATCAGTATTTAGTGTATCACCGAATCACTTCTCTTTATCTCGGTGATGGTTTATTAATCCAGGCTGCCTTTGGTAATGCCATTTGGTTCACATATTTTTATGATGGGGGGTGAAAGCTATCGGCTCAAACAAAAAATCAATTTAAACTAAGTGCAGGGGGTGGGTCAGTTTTATTGTCCGGTAGTGGGTCAAAATTATTGTCCATTGACAGATAAACAACAAAATTTGTAGAAACCAAAAAACGGCCAGGCTTTTTCAGTCAGAGTTCATCCGATTGTTCGGTATTCTTCCGTTTTTTCAAAAACCAACGAGAGTTGTTGAGTTAATGGAGCTTGGGCATAAGTCAAAAATTTTAAAACTTCATCCTCTTTTTCATTTATTTCAGAAAGTTTTTTAAAATCAATCCTTCTTAAAATATCTATATTAATTGGCCTCTTGGCATCAAAAAATATTAAAGATTTAAGAAATTTCATGCAAGGTTCAGAATTTAGTTGTTGAGCAAAAAGTATTGCTTCAGCTTTTGAACTACATGGGATAAAATAACAAGTATCATCTACCATAATCGGTTTTTTATCATACTGCCCAATTGCACAGAAATGAATCCCTTTATAAAGACCAGAAATCGCAACCTTCCATGAAGTAAAACTATAATCACCTATACCGAAAACAGAAAATCGTGGACGATTCTTATAAATAATACTTTTTCTGCTATCCAAAATAGAAGAATACTGTTCCAGATATGCCCATGTTTTCGGTGCAGTTTTTTTTATTACTATAGTATTTTCTCCTACGGTCTTTTGAGTAACAATCACATATTTTCGAGGTGTAAGTCTATTATTGCCAAGATCTGATGATTTTAAAAGCGGATATAGATATTCACTCTCTATCTCAACGTATTCTCCGAAACCGTTTTTAAATTTATCATTATCCTTTGTTAACTCCATTACCCTAGAAGCATCATGCTTAATTCCAGAACGCCATTTATAGTAATCAATACCATCTACATCACGATACTTCTCAAAATCATCAATATTTGCTATTAATTCATTAGCATATATACCTAAATGAGTTACTTCATTTCTAAAAGACAAATCATTATAAATATATGCGTCTTTAGATTTATCTTTAGAATTTACGAAAGTGACAAATAAGCAAGCATCAACAGATACGTTAAAATACTGTTTAGCATCAATTAAATGAATAAAACTATTATTAATTTGGCTATTATTAATCCAAAAGTGTTTTAAAACTTTTCTAGCAGTTGCTGTTTTACATAACATTGCTATGCATGCGTTACATCCCTTTAAGCTTTCAATTAATTTTATTAGCATCCATTCTGCTATGTCGAAATTTGCTTTTCCTGTTTTTGCTGCAAAACCACCTAAACCCTGAAAGTTAGATTTTTGAGGCAAATTGCTACTGTTGAGAACACCCAAAGCCGCATTCGTAACCCACGGAGGATTTCCGACTACTAAAACTTTAGATTTTTTGTAAGTAAGAAACAGATCCTTCCAGTTTTTCTGGAAAAAATTTGCCACTTCAAAGTGGCAATTACCTCGGTCATTAATGTTCGTATTACATTTTTCAATATATTGAGGATTTACATCGAACCCATAATAAGAGCAATCTGTTCCCCAAATAGATTTACAGGATTTAACGAAACTCCCTAAGCCACATGTTGGCTCGATAATAATGTTTGGTGTGGGGAAAATGGTTTTAATAAATTTTGATATATTATCGGTAAGTTCAATTGGTGTTTGGAAATCACCAAATTCTATTTTCTTTTTTTTCGTCATCAGTAAACCTTATTTATACCTTCAATATTGCCGGCTTCTTGAATTACCCGACTATATTGCAACCTCCACTGTAGGGCGTTTGATATCGTCAAATAGCCAAGTTCCGGCGGCTTTTGTAATATTTCTTCGGCCAGTTCTTGTGCTTGGATCTCATCGACTGGAAGTAAACGCTCTTCAAAGAAAGCTATAATATCATCTTGATTGCCATTGTTCTCGATGATTTTTCTCAGCCCTGAAGTTGTTTGGAAATCCGCCGTTCGATGTTTCTCGACAAAAACAGTGTGATGTATATTTAATCTGCCTGTTTTTTGTTTATTCTTATCAATTTTCTCATAAACAAAAACGAGCAATGCGTATCCAAGGCCGTATATTTTTTGTTTTGCGTATTTAAAAGGGCATGATGACTGTGGCTGTTTAATGCTTGTTACTTTTAGATCAACCCCGAGTTCAGGGAAATCAATGCCTTTAGCGGATGAGCCTTCAATATATACATAATTTTCATGCAGATATTTTTGAAATTTATGTTCTAAGTATGTCCCAACCGCCTTGCCGTCTGTTACACCAAACAAACTTGGCTCATCGTGAGAAGATTCAACTGTAGCAAATTTATTGGCTTCTGTCTGAAGAAGTTCAATTGTTAAGTTCGTTTTGGTCATTGACTTGTAATTTCCTTTTTTATTACACCGAACGCCCCGCTTCACCTGACGGCGGAGCAAACCTGAGGTCTGTTTAATGGTGCGTTATTTCGCATACCGAAAACTTTGTAAAGCCGCACGACCCCGCCGGTCAGAGTGCAAGCGGTTGTTATCTATAATTAATTTTATAGCGCAGAATCTTGAGGTAATGCAGCTTCTAACCTAAAATCCTGTTGCTGAACATCATTAATTAGACGGAATATTTCTGAGCAGGTTTCTCCCGATGAAAAAATAGTTGCTTTTACTATGTACCGATGTGGTTCAAGTCGCCATTGGGCTGTGCGCCAAGGTGGATTTGAAAAATAGCTTTCATTGCTCCAGCCATAACATTCAGGTTCTCCGTCAAATCTTGCAGCAATATCAATGTCAGCGCTTTCACCCGGATAAATATCCATTTTTTGGATATGAGTAATTCTTACAGGATCAAATACCAATCCTTCTGCGGCACCTATCCGGATTCGTAATGGGTTCGGCTCAGGCGCACCAGACCAACGCACAATCATGGATCTTCCAAAAACATTCTGCCCATCAAGATGATGAAAGGTTATAGCGCCGTGACACTGGAGGGCTGGATTTCGGGACATCCATCGCGCCCCTTTTGGCAGAGGCTTATTTACCAATTTGAGGCAAACAGCTCTCATCCGATTTGCAGGTTGGTTATCAAAATCCATATCTTTGGGAGGGAGAATCTCAAAACCAAAGTTGGGTTTTCGGAGAAGCTCTATGACAATAGTGATTAAAATGGCAATTATTGCACCAAGTACGACTCCAAATATTGTCAGCCACATAAAAAGATCCTCCTATATTCATCATCGCTACAGATAACAATTATTATTACGAAAATATTCTAAATAACGTTAATAAAGTTAAATTATCTTGAATAGTTGTAAATTATGTTAAAATACCGGATGTTAGATTTCTTTAAAGGTATTTTAACATCTATATTCATTTCAAGTGTATTAATCTATCTATTGAAAAATATAAAATATATTTTCTGTTAGGTAACCTTCGCAAATAATATTTCTATAATAAAATTAATAATTATTTCTTAATAAAAAAAGATATAATGTTATATTCAGAAAAATATCTTTATAAACTTTTATTTGTTGCAAAATCCAGAAAAATAGTACAAATATGGAAGAAAATTCTCTAAACCTATACTTCATAATTATTCTAAAATCAAGTTATTATACCATGAACCAGCAGCCGAAACTTTTAGACATCGTACGGAATAAGATTCGTTTAAAACATTACTCCATAAGGACGGAAGAAGCATATGTCTCATGGATAAAACGATATATTTATTTTCACAATAAGCGGCATCCAAAAGATATGGGCAAAAAAGAGATAGAGGCATTTCTCACCGATTTGGCTGTCAAAGGTAATGTAGCTGCTTCAACACAAAACCAGGCTTTCAGCGCATTACTGTTTTTATATAAAAATGTTCTAAATAAAGATGTATTTAAAAATATTGATGCGCTTCGAGCGAAAAAGCCTCAACGTCTTCCGACTGTTTTGACATTTGATGAAACTATGGAAATTATCAATTCCATCACAGGTATATTTCAATTGATAGTAAAACTTCTTTATGGATGTGGTCTTCGGGGGATTGAATGCGTAAGATTGCGGGTTAAAGATATAGATTTTGAGATGAACCAGATTGTAGTTCGCAATGGCAAAGGTCAAAAAGACCGGGTTACAATGCTTCCGGAAGATGCTAAACTTGCGTTAAAAGAACATCTAAAATATGTCAAGAAGCTGCATGAAAAGGATTTGTCTCAAGGCTATGGTTCAGTCTATCTTCCGAATGCTCTGGCAAAGAAATATAAAAATGCTTCCTAAGAATGGGGATGGCAGTATGCCTTTCCATCCAAAACCTTGTCTGTTGACCCTCGTTCCGGTATTAAAAGACGCCATCATATTCATCTGGATAGTCTAAGTAAGGCAATAAAAAAAGCCGCTCGGATTTCAGGAGTCACAAAAACGGTAAGCAGCCATGTGTTTCGCCACAGCTTTGCAACACATTTGTTAGAGGACGGTTATGATATTCGGACGATTCAAGAGCTTCTGGGCCATAAAGATGTCAGTACTACTATGATATACACTCATGTTTTGAATAAAGGGGGGCGAGGTGTTCGAAGCCCATTGGATCTGTAAGCTGCTATTGTAGAGAGCCTGCAAACTTTTTTGGTTTGACTGATTGACGTTGAAAAAGATAAGAACGGATATGGAACAATTTGAAACCGAAGTAAAGATTTTATCTTGCAGATATTGCCGATGTGCGCAGCAGCTAACAAAAAGCAGGTTAAAATGAATGACATCTTTTCAGTAATAACTCTCAATCTTCGTTTTGGACTGGCAGATGACGGCCCCAACGACTGGGAGTACCGGAAGAAATGCTTTCCCTCCCTTTTAGATAAATATCCCGCTGATTTCATCGGATTTCAGGAAGCAAATGATTTTCAAACAGATTTTCTCAAAAATATCCTTACTGAATACAGGTTCATAGGAAAAAGAAAGCCTGCTCCTTCATTTTGGCAGAACAATATAATTTTTTATAAAAAACCTTGGGAATGTATTCACAATGAACATTTTTTTCTGAGTCCCACGCCAATGATACCCAGCCGTTCCAGGGAAAGCCGCTGGCCGAGACAATGCACAATCGGCATATTTAAAAGTAATGACCATTCGCTTATATATATTAATACCCACTTTGATTTCGACGCTAATATCCAGACTAAAAGCGCAGAGATGATTATGGAGCGGCTGTCAACCCTTCCATCTGAACTGCCTGTAATTCTTATGGGAGACTTTAATGCAGGCCCTTCCTGTCCCTGTTATAAGATGTTAACCGGACAGGATAAAAAATCAAACTCAACAAATAAGTCCTGTTTTAAAAATACCTTCAGGGAACCTTTCCCTGGTACACATCATGGATTTTCGGGAAATAAAAATGGAAATCATATTGACTGGATTTTATATCGCGGCAGGATTGTTCCAGAGGATTGCAAAGTAATTCATGATAAAATTAACGGCATCTACCCGTCAGATCATTTTCCGCTATATGCAAAATTCAAATGGGAAGAACAGTAAAATCAATTTACCACAGAGCGCACAGAGAACACAGAGATAACTATTTGTAATTACTATATTCTAACCTTTCCAGGAATGACGAAAGTGTACCTTTTTGACTTACGAGTTTGTCATAATTGATGAATTCGTAAAAAGTCGAATTCATCAGGGTTCAGTAGCTGGCCGGTCAAAATGACAAAGAAGAAGGTTTTACTACTTTTTTGCGCCTTGCGTCGCAGTACATGTCACATCGGCATTTAATTTACCTCCGGCCTCAACAACAAGATCCTTACAAACTATTTTACCTGTACAGTTGCCGGTAGAAAGTATTATCAGCTCGTTTGAGGCCTCTAATTCCCCATCAAAGATTCCTCCTATAGTAATACTCGTTACCTTTGTATCTGCACAAATAACCCCTTCCCTGGCAACAATCACGGTTTCTCCTACAAGCGTTCCCTTCACTGTCCCTTTTATTACTAATTTTCCCTTGACGGAAACCGTGCCATCTACAATCAACCCTTTATCTATGATAGAAATATTTTCAGTTTTATCCCACACAATACATCTCCTGTACAAAATATAATAGCCTGCTAATCAGTATCTGAATGAAAACTATCCAAAGCAGGTTCTTCAAGATCTATAAACAATTCTCCTGCTTTTTCCTCATTATATGTAACTATTATTTTATATTTTAATCCTTTTTTATCCAGCGAATAATTCTTCCAGAGATCTTTGGCGGTATTAATTACATATCCCCTGTCCTCCCCCGTATTGTTGACTGTATTACCCACAAAGCCTTTAAAGTTTACAATCATATCCGAAGGATCTCCGGGACCGCCGATTACATCCACAAGCTCAAAAGTATCGCCTTTTATCAATTTGACATGATCATTGTTCTTATAAATTATTTTTTTGCCGTTAATTTTGGCTTTGAAAGAATGTACATAAGGCGTCAGGGTTGGTTTCTTTGAAACTGATACGCCTTTAGCCATTATTCTACGGCTTTCCCCATGCACTACATAAACACTTCCGCATGGAAAATAATCCTTCCTTGCAACAATTCTCGTCGGCCCTGTTACTCTAATTTTCTTCCGCACATCTCTTATGCTTCCGTAACCGATAACATCAGCGGAAAGCCCTCGTTCGTAGTTTGCCTCAATATGAGATATCATAATAATATCGCCGGAGTTAATATGAAGTGTCTCCTGGTTTTTAACAACAATCGGCAAAGAATCGTTTATAGATAAAACCAGATAATCCAGCACGGGCTTATCAAGATTAAGACCCGGGGTCTCGGGAATAATATCAAATCTTTCCATAAATGCATTTATTGCAAGGTTATGATGGCGCACCTTCAACTCCAGGGGAAGCGATTTACTTGTCTCAATACCAAATGCCGGTATGCCGCATCTATATAAAGCATAATATGTAGCCGATTTACGCTGTTCCTTGTGCAAGGAATTTTTTTCAGCGGTTCTGTGATTGTTGAAACGAATATAGTAAAGAGGATTTTTTATACTCTTATTGATTCTATCGGCTACCCAGTTCGCCATAGCGCCAAGCTCGATAACTTCTTCTGTTTCAGGATTAACATAGACTTCACAATCTGAAATAATTGACTGGCCGTATCTCTCCGGGTTTCTATCAGGCCCTTCCCATTTATCCGAATAAAAACCTGAGCCATCGTGCAGATTGAGCAGGCAGTCACTTTCATTAATCAATTTTTTTAGAATTTCAACGATCTTGGTTTCATAGTTATCTTTGCGATCCTCTGCAAACTTTCGATTCATATCGTCGTTTACCTTGCGCCGGCACAAAACAATAGACTTGAAATTGGCTCTTGGAACTACAATAAGGTTTCCTTTAGCGAGACTGATATCTGCATAATGATCTGCTGAAAGAAATCCTCCCGGCTCATCTCCCTGAATTCCGCCTATCAGAAGAAGTGTTTTCCCAGGCATCTTGCCATATATTTTGTATATATCAAGCTCATGATCGGTGCCTTCAAAAAAAACAGTGTGTACCTTTTTTTGCGCCCATATAACATCCGGCCAAACAACATCCGACAGGATAAAAACAAGCATAATCGAAAAAACAACAATTATGGTTTTGCACACCGAATAAATTATTGATTGCCTGTTTCTATGAAACAAAATTAAATCCTTTTCTTACTCTAAGGTATCCTCAATAACTTCTGTAATTTTTACCGGACAACTTTTTTCCAGCAGCAAATCCCCTTCTGTATTGTATACTAATACAGAAGCGTTACTAAACCGTTTCGGGTTTGTGTCATTCTGTGCCCTGAACCTCACTGTTTTAAAACGATAAATAGAAAAATACTGTCCCCTTTTATAAAGCGAGGGTTTTCCTGAAGCCAGAGTAACACGGGGAAATATCAACCATTTACTATCATCAATATCATCATCCTTTAATATAACAAAAGCGTGTCCTGAAACAGGCTGAGAATCGGAAGATGTGTTTATGATTTTAAACTGCACCTTCAATATATTGCCGGCAGGTTCAAATAAAATCACGAAATCTTCAACTGAAGCCACTGGCAGGTTTGTCTGTCTTGCTGAAGCTGTTTTTTCTTCCGGCTGCTTCTCGCTAATTAATAAAACTGTTTTATCAACACCTGCCTGTTCGGGACCGGTTTCAACAGATGCTTTCTTGTCTGGCAAAGCGCCGGGAGTCTCACATGTTTGCTTTTCCTCAATACCGACAAGGCTATCTTTGACTCCGGATTTATCCAGAACAGAACGAACCATGAAAATGTCCCTCTCATCACGCAAAGCCGCGATCTGCTTTTTTGATACATCCAGAGCATTCCGCAATCCATCATTTTCTTTACTTAAGCTTCTTGAAACAATTAATGAGTATAAAACTAAAACAACAACAATAACCACTGCCAGTGCCAATGCAACCACCAGTCCCTTAAGCTTTCCAAACGATATTGTCTTCCCATGATCTCCTATTGCCAAAAGAATCCATGAGTCAGACCTTTTTGATTGTTTTGGCAAAGACAGCGATTTTACAACTTTTTCCAGGTTTCCCGGTAGATTTTCCATAACCCCTTTTCACGTATTAATATTAACCGTTTTATGCCTACAGCCTTAAAAGTGTTAGATTTATAGGTTTGCACAAAAGAAACTTCAGCCCTCTTTCCGCTTTTTTTAATAATTAGTTTATCTTTTGAAACATTAATAAAATTATATTTCCGGTTTAATCGTTCTTTATATTTAAGCCAGGACCTCAGATTCATGCCCTGGGACCGGAAATTATTTGCATAAAATTTGCCATAGCTTGTAATATCTCTATCAGACCAGGCTTTCAGCCATCCATCAATCAGGTTTTCGATTTCATTTTTGCCTTCCAACCTTTTTTTCAGGTCGCAGCTTGCAACAACAAGTGGATGCTTTTGTTTGAACCTACTATGACTTTTCGAAATTGTCTGATACTCTTCGCCGACTATTTTGAATTGGCCTTCCTTATCTGAGACATAAAGCTTTTTGCGTCCAACCAATAAATTAATGCCTGAAGAACTGACAACCTGGTCAAACAAAACCATATAAATTCCGTTGTGCCTGAAAATTGAACTCATTTTCAGTTCAACAGATAACTTCAGGTCAGAGGCCTGAAAACTATTTTTAATTCCGGTCCAGTCAGACCACCACGAAATATCAGGAACATATTCATGGCTGTAAAAATTCAAATATTCATGATAAGTGCCATTTTCAATAGCCTCTTCCCATTGTGAAATTAACTTAAATATGGAATCTTTAATTTCTTTATTATAATCTGCAGGCACAAAGGAAAGCCTGTCCACAATAATAATCGGGGTTTTATTTAAATCTATATATTTTGCCAACCTGTCAATATCACTGTTTGCAAGAACTACACAGCCATTGGAATTCCTCGGTTTTATCGGTTTGTCGCTTCCATGAAGCCAGATCGAATAACCCTTGCGACCTTCAATCCGATCAGAAAGATTAGGATAATCTATAGGAAAGGCCTTTGTTCCATATATAGGTGAAAGATCTTTTTTTTTGAATTCTCCTGTAAAAAAATATGCGCCTTCAGGTGTCTTCCTGTCTCCGGAACGGGACTTATCTCCTGTAACCTCGCCGGTTGAACAATTCAAGCGCAATTTTTCATTAAATGTGCCATCATAAGCATATAAAGAAAGTTGCTGGGTATTTTTTTCGACAACAATTCCATATGTAACATCCTTTCCCATTCCAAAAGAGAGAAAGACATCCGGCATGGTGATATCTTTTGCATGAATTTTCGCAGTAGCCGGCAAACATTTTGCCTCAAAATTTTTACTCTGAGATGCAAGAGCTGCCGGATTTATTACAAGCAAGAGTCCGAACCATATAAGAAATATTCGTGATTTTATATGATCAATCAAATCTATACCCTAAAAGATAATGATGAACTTGTAAAAAAGTCTTTTGTGAATTTACCCTGTTACAGCCGCTAAAACATCTTCTCTTGAACACTGAAGCCAAGATGTTTGTATGCTGCTTCCGAAGCCTTTCTTCCTGAAGAGGTTCTAATAATAAAGCCGATTTTCAGCATATAAGGTTCAACAACATCCACAAGTGTATCGGTTTCTTCCTGAAGTGTGGCTGAAATTGCTTCAATACCAACCGGGCCCCCATGATAAAACTCAATTATTGTCTTTAGGTAACGACGATCCAGATCCGTCAGACCTCTTTCATCAACCCCCTCCAGGGCCAAGGCATCTTCTACCGTTTTCTTCGTGATTTTTCCATCGGCTCGTACCTGGACGTAGTCTCTTGCACGTTTTAATAATCTGTTAACAATTCTCGGAGTTCCTCTGGATCTTGTCGAAAGCTCACCCGCTCCTTTGTCATCGATATCAACTTTCAGCAAAGCAGCCGAACGTCTGGAAATCCGTACCAGATCTTCCTCTTCATAAAAGTCAAGGCTCCTTAAAATGCCAAACCTGTCCCGCAAAGGCGCAGATAACAGACCAACACGTGTGGTTGCTCCAATAAGAGTAAAGCGTTTCAGGCGGTATCTATGACTCCGCGCATGCGCCCCCTTGTCAAATACAAAATCAACGGCAAAATCCTCCATGGCAGGATATAAAAACTCTTCCACTGTCTTTGGCGTACGGTGTATCTCATCAATAAACAGGATGTCCCCCTCTTCAAGATGGGTAAGTATGCCTATAAGATCTCCACCTTTTTCGAGAGCAGGTCCTGAAGTAACAGTAAGATTACCCCCCATTTCATTTGCGATAATATGGGCCAGAGTGGTTTTGCCGAGCCCAGGAGGTCCATGAAAAAGAATATGATCTATCGGTTCTTCGCGCTGCAAAGCAGCTTCAATTGCAATTTTAAGTGTTTCAACAACCTCTCTCTGACCAACATAATCAGAAAGCCGTTCCGGACGCAAAGAGAGAATTTCCGGTTCCAGGTCAACAGGCAGGCATGATCCGGTAAGCATGCCCTGTTTGTCAGAAGAATATGTCAGTATGTCGTCTGTCATAATTTGTATCTGTTTGCAGGGGTCAGGAATTAGGCAGTTTTATCAATCACCACGAAGAACACGAAGAACACGAAGATTACGAAGGTTTTTTCTTTATCTTCTTTTCCTTCGTGTTCTTCGTGGTAAAAAAAATATCGCTGTGAGCGCCTCCTAATTTTCTTAAGTTAATGACATTAAGTTAAGTTTTGCTCGTCACGATATACTTCTTCAAAAAGTTCTTCCGGTGTTGAAATAGTAATATTGCGTTTCATGGCTTCCAAAATCATCAGCTTTGCTTCAGCAGCTTTATAGCCAAGCTGAGAAATAAGAACATCTAATACCTGCCTTGATAAATCATGCTCGACAACCGCCTCTTTTTTCTCTGATTTACGGATTAATGCAAATTTATCCATCTTGCCTTCAAGACTGGCGATAATTTTTTGAGCTGTTCTGTTCCCAATACCCTTTAATCGTCTTAGCGTAGCAACATCTTTTGATTCAATGGCTCTTGCTATTTCACGAACAGGAATAGTCAGCGCTTGAACCGCTTTTAATGGACCAACACCTTCAACCGAAATAAAATACTTGAAAAATTCTCTTTCCACCTCAAGATTAAAACCGATCAATACAGGCTTTGGCTGTCTTTCCGTTTGTTGATAATAAATATAAAAAGAAAGTTCTTCGCCAATCTCCTTTGACCGCAAGGTTTCCATTACAAATGCGGGAAGCAGAATCTCATATCCGACCTGACTGGCAAGAAGAAGTATCCGGTCATCTTCTTTCTTTAAAAGTTTGCCTTCAATATATCCTATCATAATAGTTCTTAAGTTAGCGCCCTTCGGGCGGGCTTAAAAGATGAACGTCGAACATCGAACGTCCAACATCGAATTTTGAATAAGGTATTCTGCCAATTTATAAACCGGCAGAGCGAAGCGATCTCATCATTCGATGTTCGACGTTGGATGTTCGATGTTGGACGTTGGACGTTCAAAAAATTCACCTATATCCTATGATACCGAGTTCATTAGGCATAAAATGGAAATTCCTATACTATCAAGATAAAAGATTTAGGGATTTAGAAATTTAGAAATTTAGGGTATTCTATTGATTTCAATTCCCCCAATCCCTTAATCCCTCAATCCTTAAATTCCTTTATATCGATAAAGGCCAATAAGAGCAAGGCCTAACGCATCTGAAGCATGGTAAGGCTTAATGGGGTCCGACAGGTTTAATAAATGCCTGACCGCCTTTTCAAGCTGCATCTTACTTGCATTACCGTTCCCTGTCAAAACCTGTTTGGCTTCACGAACAGGGACTTCTGTAACAGGCACATTAACATGGCCTCCAGCAAGAAGAATTACACCTGTAACCTTACCCAATGTTATACCGGCATTCGGATACTTATGCAGAGAAAATATATCCTCTACAACCATAATGTCCGGTTTTTCATCCTCCAATACTTTAAGAAGGCTGGAAAAGATTTGATTGAGGCGAGCAGACAAAGGAATGTTTTTGGGAGTATTAATGCTGCCATAGGAACAGCCATCAATCTTCAATCCTCTTCCCCTGACAATACCAATACCTGTTGCGGACAGACCTGGATCTATACCGATGGCTTTGATAATCATATGCTCATGGACAACTTGTCAAAACCTTTGAAAAATGCCTCAAAATCCCTTTAACTTCTGTAATGCTATCTTAGCTTCACTGGATTTTGGATATTTTACTGTCAATTCTTTTAAAATAAGACGGGCATTCCCCTTGTCTCCGAGCAGTAGAAAGGCGAATCCCTGTTTTAAAAGAGCAGCCGACACCTTATTCCCTTTTGGATATCCTTTTATTACCTTCTGGTATTCTAATATTGCATTTTCATAGTGCTTCTCACGATAATATATTTCACCAATCCAGAATTGTGCGTTATCTGCATTTTTCGAATTTGGATATTTTTCTATCAGTTTTTTAAAACCTCCAAGCGCAACTTCAAGATCGCCTTGATCAAATGCCTTTTTAGCAAATGTGTAAATTTCACTTTCTGAAAAATCCTTTTCAGCCACGCCCTTACCCTCAATTGCCGGACCGGCTCCGGAAGGTTCAAGGTTCAAATACTTTTCCAGATATATAATACGATCCTTATTTAAACCTGCAACTCCCCCTATTTGGTCCAATTTATTCTTTCTTTTCTTATCCGAAGCTTCAATATTCTCCACTTTCCGTTTTAACAGATAGTCGGTTTCTTCTAGTTTCCCATTTAAGGTGCGGATATCCTCACTAAGCTTATTGAGCATAACATGCAACTGGGCATATTGATCTCTGAAACGACGATCCCTTTCTTCCTGGGTCTTATCATACTCTTCAGTCAGAGACTTAAGCCGCACTTTCTCAAATTCTTCTCCCCACTTTTCCAGATCATTCTGGCGCTGTTCGAGTACACCCACACGATCATAGAGTGAAATAACATCCTGCTGTAATGCGCACCCGCACAACATTGTGAGACATGTAATAATGAATACAATAAAGGATTTCATAGCAAACCGATAAAGTTCCCGGATTTCGCTTGAGTAGTCGAGTAGTTGAGTGGTCGAATAGCTCCTACTCAACCAATTCCCTACTCAACCACTCGACCAATTTCCTGCTTAAGCAATCTATTCTATAATAAAATGTGCTCGCCTGTTCTTTGCCCATGATTCTTCATTATGACCGGAATCAACAGGACTTTCCTCGCCATAGCTTATAGTCGTCAATCGCGAACCTGCGATACCAAGATCGACAAGGAAGCTTCGTGCACTTTCAGCGCGTCTGTCTCCCAAGGCAAGGTTATACTCGTTTGTGCCGCGTTCATCACAGTGACCTTCAATAATCACGGAGGCCCCGGCATTACTCCACAACCAGTCAGCCTTCCTTCTTAAAATATCCTGCGCCAACGGAAGAAGATTAGACTTGTCAAAGTCAAAGTAAATATCTTCATTAATGAAAATATTCCTGGCTGCCATCTTCTCGCGCATTGCCGCTTCTTCTTTAAGGCGCTTCACCTCTAAAGCACGCTGTTTGGCCAGCTCTTCCTGCCTTGCCTTTTCAGCAACCGCTCTTGCCGCTTCATCCTCAGCCGTCTGGGTTACAGCAGGCTCAGATTTAACCGCCTTTTTTGCACATGAAGCGGTAAACAACAAACCAGGAATTACAAGTAACAGAGCCAAAACTATCCACATTTTTTTTCGCATTTCGTCCTCCTTTTTCAATCAATTTAGGTCTTTCAAAAAGACTTTTTGACAGGATTAACAGGATATTCAGGATTAAAATATGAAAACACATCCTGTAAATCCTCATTAAAATCCATTAAGTTGCGTTCACGCGGCGCAAGCGCCTGCGCTACACGTGATTTCAACTTTCCGTTCACCAAAATTAATAATAATTAAATCTAAAAACCAATCCATTCGCTTGTAATCTCTGTATGCGCAACTAATGACTCAAGTTTCGCACCCTTAATTCCCATCAATGTCAAGACGGTAAGGGTTGAAAATAACATTTTTACAGCGAAATCATTTGCTTATATTTTGTAACCAGCAACCTGTTTGCTATACATTATGATCAGGCGCAAAGGAGATATAACATATTGAATTTAACGATGTATTAAGCATCAATCTTATATTAATTGATTGTCGCCGCCGTTAAAACTACAGGTAGTATATTTCGCTTTAAAAATTTATTTTTAGCCCTTACCGTCCAACGCTTTGGCTAAATTAAAGGGTGCAAAACTTGAGTAATGATTTGTTGATCAATTCTTTGCATTTCATTTGTACACCCTACTCAAACTATGATTTTTATGATTTACTGGACAGCTAAAGTGAGGCTTAATCTCGCTTGTTCACTTGAAATCTATCTGCGTGCTACGCACAGGCAGGTAAAATCTTGTTTATCCTGTTATCCTAATTTTCTTAACGGGCTAATATGTTAGTCAATTATTAATACAGTTCGGTGACCATCTCGGGCTTGTCTGCTCACCGGGCAAAGCAAGCAAACGCCTTTGATCGGTTCCGTAAGAAGTCATTACATAAAGTCTGCTGGCCCCCTCCCGTGTCGAAGAAAATACAATAAGACTTCCATCAGGAGACCATGAAGGGGTCTCACTATCACCCTCATTATATGTCAACTGGATCGGATCACCACCATCAGCGCTGATCACATATATATTGAACTGCCCGTTTTTCATAGCAGCATATGCTATCCTGTCTCCATCCGGCGACCAGCTCGGCGAAGTATTGTAACGACCATGAAAAGTTAACCTTGCAACCTTTCTTGATTCAATGTCCAAGATATAAATCTGGGGGGTTCCTGACCTGTTCGAGACAAAGGCCATTTTAGCGCCATCCGGAGACCAGACAGGCGAAACATCAATTCCCATATTATATGTTAATCTTTTAATAATTTTACCGGTTCCGGTCAACATATAAATTTCAGGGTCTCCTGAATAAGAAAGGGTTGCTGCCAGTGCAAATTTGCCCGGAACCCATGCCGGTGTTATATTAATACCCTTTTTTGCAACCACTACGCCGCGTTTCTCTTTTAAATGTTCTATGTAAAGATCAGGTTTGCCTCTTTTATAGGCAGTATAAGCTATCCATTTCCCGTCCGATGACCAGGCCGGCGAAAGAGTAATATTTTTTGTTCGGGTTTTCTGTACGGGATTGTTTCCGTCAAATTCACATATATATATCTCCTTATTCCCAGAACCCGTTGATATAAAAGCTATTTTGCTATCAAAGATACCTCTTTTGCCGGTCATTATATATATCACTTCACTGCAAAAACGCCGGATTATTTTACGTTGATCGCTTATCCGCCCCTTGTATTTTTTGCCGACAAGCAATCTCCCTTTAAATGGATCATAGAGCCTGAGCTCCATCTCAACGATATCCCCGTTAATCTGAAGGCCACCGGTTATCAAAAGCTCAGCGCCGATGCTTGTCCAGTTTTGAAAATTTATATTTGAAGCAATTATGCCGGATTTCTCCGGATCAACAAGGAAAGCATCCTGATCAAGAATTTTAAAATAACCTGTAAATTTCAAAGTCTCGGAAAGCAAATCGGATGACTTGTTCGACATCCGTTTCTCAACAGGACTTTCAGATACTGTTTTAAATAGAGGAATGGCAATCGGTATCTTTCGTAAAAAAGGATTATTTATATCAATATAATCGTATCCTGCTTGACACAAAGCAGGTCCAATAAAAAAAAGGTGTATTACAGCTATTAAGCCGATTATATTAAAACCCAAATTCCGTTGTCCGTTGTAACTCAACATAGATGAAGCTTCTTTACTCAAGTTTCGCACCTTTAGGGCCAAATCTTAAACCAACATAAACAACCTTTTCTGAAAGTCCAGGCGGATGCGGGCTTACAGGATTTGATTTCATAACGGCCTTATAAGCGGATTCGTCTAAATACCGGTTCCCGGATCTTGTATCAAACCATATATCCTTTATCTCACCGCCTGGCATGACGGTAAATGCCAGCTCAACCACAAGATCTGTGCGCCCTCCTGCCAATGACTCGGAAAATGCCCAGTTTTTTTGAATCTGGTAAGCAATTTCAACTCTATAAATATCTATTAATTCCAGCGCGTGTCTGCCTCCGGCGCCTGATCCACCTGTTATCCCCGCTCCGGATCGGCCTGAACCTTTCCCTGCTTTATGCCCTGGCTGACCAATTCTCCCGCTTTTTTTTACCTTGCTTTTTAATCTGTCAATCGCCTCGGCAACCGGATCCGGTCTTGACTCTTCAACCTTTTTTTCGATGGCTGCTATCGCGCTTTTAACCACCTTTGAAGATTTAAAGGTCTTCTTTTTCAGCGATTTTTTTATCTTTTTGCTTTTTGGCGCAATTGAAACAGCTTTTGAGGACTTATCGGCTATTCTTACGGCTGCTTCTTTTAATTTTCCGGAAACCTGAGCCTTTTTTTGCCTTGGGACCTGTTGTTGCTGTTTAGCCGCAATTTCCCCGCCCGACCCCTGCGCTGCATCATAAGCCGGTAAAGCAACCATTCTAACATTTATCACAGAAGGCGAATATTTACTGTAAGGCTTATATCCCGGCGCTAATATTAAAACAGCAAAGAAAATCAGATGGCATATAATTGAAAAAGTAAAAGTTAAAAATAATGCGCGAGGGTTATCTTCCAGCCCAAAAAGCAAATAAGCATGTGCATGCATATTTTCTTTCATCTGCCATTAGCTTTAAAGCTTTTTTAGCTTTTAAGCTCTTTTTTTTTGTTTTTGTGAATAACAGGCTCTGTCACCATGCCTAATCTCTCGACCCCGGCTCCCTTTATTTCCGACATGACACGCACCACCATTCCATACGGTATCCCTTTATCGGCACGGAGATAAACCTCACGGTCACTGCGGCCATTAAATATTTTAATCAGTTTTTCCTGCAGAAAATCGATTGTCACCTGATAATCATTAATATAAATTTTATTATTGATGTCGATAGTAATTACAAGATGCTCTTCTTTTGAAGGTAGCTGCTCAGAAGTCGTTTCCGGCAAGGAAACATTTACACCCTGTACCATCATGGGTGCAGTTACCATAAAAATAATTAAAAGAACGAGCATAACATCAACAAATGGTGTCACGTTTATATCGGACATGAGTTGGTTGTTTTTGCCTCCATAAGTCATCGATTGTTCTCCTTTTCCCTTATGATATCCCGTTCAAGAATATTTAGGAAATCTGCGGCAAATCCCTGCAATTCGGTCTCAAGAATGCTTATCTTCTGCATAAAATAATTAAAACCTATAACAGCCGGTATTGCAACTGCCAACCCTGCCGCAGTCGCAATAAGTGCCTCAGAAATCCCAGGGGCTACAACAGCAAGGCTGGCCGAACCTCTTAAACCGATTCCATGAAATGAATTCATAATACCCCATACAGTCCCGAACAAACCGATAAAAGGTGTTGTGTTTCCTGTTGTCGCTAAGAAAGGAACCATTTTGGTCATTCTGGTTGTCTCTGTATTTATAGCTCTGCGCAAAGCTCTTTTAACATTGTCAACAGAGGCAAAGTTAGCGCCCAGGGAATAAGTCGCCGACTCACTTGAATGTGTTGAAACCGGAGCGCTGGACTGGCTTAATTTTTTCAGCTCAAGATATCCCACCCTGAAAACCTTGGCAACAGGGCTGCCGTGAAGATGCTTTGCTCTTGCAAAAGCATCGGAAAGATCCCTGCTTTTCCAGAAAAAATCGGTAAAAAGCACCGATTCTTTAAATGCCCTTCTAAGATATCGATATTTGATTATCATGATTGCCCACGATGTTATGGAAAAAAAGAGCAGGAGAAGCAGCACAAACTGCACCATTAGTCCGGCATTAATTATCATATTGATTATGTTGGTTTGAATCATAAATAACTCCGGTTTCTCTAATAATTTTATGAGACCTTTGCAAAATTGAACATTTTTCAAGTCTCTTTATGTGGCTATAAAAATATATTGAAATTGTTGTGCTAACTGCTAAAAGCTGAATTGATGTTATAGCAAATATTGAATTATTAAAATTATATAAACTTGCCTGTTCTGTCAACAAATTTGCTTGTTCTTTAATTTCACTATGTTATAATGCGGATGAATTCGTAAAAAACCGAATTCATCAGGTTGCGTGTTGAAATAATTATCTGGTTTGCCAAAATCTTAACACCTAACTCATTCTGCAAAAGAAAGTTTTTTAATTTTTTATGATGCCATATTAATCTGTCAAATTATCGGGAGCGATCATGAAACATATTGCAAATCTTCTGTTCGAAGCAAAAATGCTAAAAGAGGTTCCCAGATCCGGATTTCATTTTCTCGGCCTTGGCAAAGAGTCTGTAGCTGAACATTCATTTATTACAACATTTATCGGATATGTAATATCAAACTTAGAGACTGGTGTCGATGCTCTCAGGCTGATATCGATGTGTCTTGTGCACGACCTGTCTGAAGCAAAAATCGGGGATCTTAATTACGTGCATAAACAATATGTAACCCCGGATACAAATAAGGCTGTGGAAGATACAACCGCAGACCTTCCTTTTGGACGATCCCTCGCAGGCTTAATGCATGAATTCAATGAAGACAAAACTAAAGAGGCCAACCTCGCGCATGACGCTGACCAACTCGCATTTATTCTTGAGTTGAAACAGTTAATCGACACCGGCTACGAACCTCCAAAGAAATGGCTGCAATTTGTGTTAAAACGCCTGCAAACAAAGACAGGGGAAAAACTTGCAAAAAGCATTATGAAAACTGACTGGGATTCATGGTGGCTCAAGAATTATGTTGAAAAGCCGAATATAATCTAAAGTCTCCAATATCTTACATTCATTTTTTCCGCCTCACTGTAACTGAAAACAGCTTTCAAATCTATAACGATCGGAATCTTGTTTTGGCATAAACCGGCTATGCCTGAAAAACCAAGCTCCTTGTAAAGTTTGTGTGAAACCGCTAAAATTACGGCATCAACTCCAGCAAGCCTGTCCATACTCTTTAACTCAACTCCATAATATTTGTTGGCTTCTTCAGCATCAGCAAGGGGATCATGCACAAAAACCTCTATTCCATAGTCCCTGAGCTCATCTATAACATCCACAACTTTAGTATTCCTCATGTCCGGGACATCCTCCTTAAAGGTAATTCCCAGTATAGCAATTTTTGCGCCGCAAACCTTCTTGCCTGCTTTAATAAGCATCTTGACGACCCGCTCAGAAACATATTTGCCCATGCTGTCATTTATCCTGCGGCCTGCCAGTATCATCTCAGGATGATATCCCAACGATTCAGCCTTAAAAGTCAAATAGTACGGATCAACCCCTATACAGTGCCCACCCACAAGTCCGGGCCTAAAAGGAAGAAAGTTCCATTTGGTGCCGGCTGCCTCAAGCACCTCTAATGTATCTATCCCGATTTTTTGAAAAATCATGGAAAGTTCATTGACAAGGGCAATGTTTATGTCTCTCTGGGTATTTTCTATAACCTTGGCTGCCTCGGCCACCTTAATCGAAGACGCAAGATGTATGCCTGCCTTTACTATTTTGCCGTAAACTTTATATAAAAGATCGGATGTGTCAGAGTCTGAACCGGAAACAATTTTTACGACATTTTCAATAGTATGCTCTTTATCCCCGGGATTAATCCGTTCAGGAGAATAACCAACCGTAAAGTCTGCTTCTATCTTTAAGCCTGACTCGAGTTCCAGAATAGGAACGCAAACCTCTTCGGTAGCACCGGGATAAACCGTTGATTCGAATACTATGCATGAATCTTTTACCATGTATTTTCCAACCATTGCCGAAGCCATGCGTAAAGGCTTCAAATCAGGTATACGGTATTCGTCAATAGGCGTGGGAACAGCGACGATAATCAGGCTGCATAAAGAAATATCCTCTGGATTACTTGAAAAATTAATTTCTGTTTCAAGAATCTCCTTCTCAGACACCTCCAGAGTCCGATCATGCCCTGATTTAAGTTCTTTAATTCTGCCTGAGTTAAAATCATAACCAACCACTTCAAAATGTTTTGACAAATGCACAGCCAAAGGAAGGCCTACATATCCCAGACCAACAACAACAATTTTATCCTCACGCGCAATCAAAGAATCAAATGTTACCATTTTTTTGTTCTCCAGTCCTACTTTTTACCACGAAGCACAGGAAGATTTTGAAGTTCAAGAGTTCGGGGTTCAGTATTATTGGTTCTCTGACCTCCGACGTCTGTCTTTTCTAATCCCTAATCTTGATGGTCTCGTAAAAAGTCCAAAAACACCATTTTTCGTCATTCCGGCGAAAGCCGGGATCCAGTAAATTCAATAGGTTCTGGATGCCGGATCAAGTCCGACATGACGTTTTTGGGACTTTTTACGACGCCATCAATCTTTATCCAGCCCAAATGCCTTATGAAGAACGCGCACAGCCAGCTCAGCATATTTTTCCTCTATTATACAGGAAATCCTGATTTCTGACGTGCTTATCATAATAATATTTATATTTTCACCGGCAAGAGTCGTGAACATCTTTGATGCCACGCCTGAATGACTCCTCATTCCAACGCCGGTAACAGATACCTTCGCGATACTTTCGTCGCCAAATACCTTTTCAGCCCCAATCTCTTTTGCTACCTGCTTTTCTATTTCCAGCGCCTTGCTGAAATCCTTTTTTGAAACAGTAAATGTCAGGTCGGTCAGCCCTTCGGCACGGGTGTTCTGGATAATCATGTCCACAAGTATTTTTGCGTCGGCAATAGGCGAAAAAATCTTCGCAGCCACCCCGGGTTGATCCAAAACCTTTTTCAGGGTTATACGGGCGGTATCTTTGTTGTGTGTTATGCCTGATACAATTAGACGCTCCATACTCGAATCTTCATTAACAACCATTGTGCCTTCCTCCTCGCTGAATGATGATCTTACATGCACAGGGACATTATATTTTTTGGCAAATTCAACGGATCGAATCTGTAAAACCTTGGCGCCAAGGCCCGACATTTCAAGCATTTCATCATAAGAGATTGCGCTGAGTTTTCTTGCCTTCTCGCAAACATTTGGATCAGCGGTATATATGCCGTCAACGTCTGTAAATATTTCACATGTATCTGCTTTAATTGCCGCAGCTATTGCCACAGCCGATGTGTCTGAGCCGCCACGTCCAAGAGTCGTTATGTTGCCTTCCGGGTCACATCCCTGAAATCCTGCCATCACTACTATATTACGTTTTTCAATAAGCTCCTTTATACGATCAGCCCCTATTTTAACAATACGGGCGCTGCCATGATTACAGTTGGTAATAATTTCTGCCTGATACCCTAATATGGATTTAGCCGGATAGGACATCGACTGCAAAGTCATAGCGAGAAGAGCTGCGGTTGTCTGCTCACCTGTAGCAAGCAGAACGTCCAGCTCGCGCTTATCAGGTAAAACAGTAACCTGATTTGCCATGTCGATCAAGTCGTCCGTAACACCTGCCATGGCTGAAAGGATAACAACCACATCGTTGCCCTGATCAAAGCTTTTTGCAACCCGTTCTGCGACACTTCGTATCCGCTTTAGATCAGCCACTGAAGTGCCGCCGAATTTTTGAACAATCAAACTCATGTCTTCTCCTCATATATTTTTTGTATTTTCTCTATCAGATCGCATCTTTCATGTCCATATCCAGTAATAACAATTTTTCGTGATTCATCGCCTAAAATTTCAAAATGCAGGGCAATATATTCTGACAAAAAATCTTTTTGTAGTTTATCTGCCCATTCAACGGCTACTACACCATCACTATCAATTGTTTCGTATAGTCCGATATCTTCTAAATCAACCGGATTTTCAATGCGATAAAGATCAACATGGAAAAGAGTATATCTTCCAGGATATTCATTAAGTAAAGTATAGGTGGGGCTGGTTATATAATATTCATTCGGAACATCAAGCCCTCTTGCCAGTCCCTGGACAAAAACGGTTTTTCCGCTTCCAAGATCGCCGCTTAAGGCTACAACCGTTCCGGCCTCAAGCAACATGCCTATCTTCCGGCCCAAAGCCTGCGTTTCTTCAAGAGATTCTGTTATTATCTGAATCTGTTTAGATATCATAAGAAAGAAGTTTAAAGTGCCTAAAGTGAGCTAAAGTGCCTAAAGTTAAGGAGTCGCTTTGCTCCGATTGTTTTATAAACTTGCTGAGCGAAGCGACATCAACATTCGACGTTCATCTTCTTTCCATTCTCACCCTCTAATTTCTTCCCTATGCATTCTGGATTCCGGCATTCGCCGGAATGACGAAGGAGAGATATGCCTTCCAATTTGCCCGGGTATGGCGTTCATTACATCTGATGCAAGAAAACCTATAGGGCCTCTTGTTTCAGCCATCTCGTCAGCAGCAGCCCCATGCAGGTACACGCCGGCATGTGCGGCTGATTCAGGAGAATAACCCTGGGTAATTAGGCCTGCTATTATTCCTGTCAGCACGTCACCCATTCCGCCGGATGCCATCCCTGAATTTCCGGTGGGATTGACAAAAACCTTGCCGTCAGGATGGGCAATTATCGTTCTTGCGCCTTTTAAAACCAGATGGACATTAAATTTTTCCGCAAAATTCCTGGCGCAATTTATCCTGTCTTTCTGCACAGCGCTGGCGCTTGAATTAATCAACCTTGCCATCTCTCCGGGATGAGGAGTCAAAATAACCGGAGCCTTTAGATTGTGCAATATCTGTGTGTGCCCGGCAAGAATGTTTAACCCGTCAGCATCAATCACAATCGGCATCTTGCTTTCCTGAATAACCCGATGAACAAGATTTTTTGTTTCAGCGGAAGTTCCGATTCCAGGCCCAATTGCAAAACATTTTTTGCCGGAAAAAAGATCTATAATGGCCTGAAATGAAGATTCATTGAGCATGCCGTCTATTGTCTCCGATAACGGACATGTCATTACTTCGAGACACTGGGATTCCAAAACAGTATTTAAACTCTTTGGTATTCCCAAGGTAACAAGCCCTGCTCCCGTTCGCATTGCCGACATTGCGGTCATTGCCGCAGCGCCGGTTTTTCCCGGCGATCCCGCTATCAAGAGCAAATGACCTGCGCTGCCCTTATGTGCATCCTGCAACCTCGGCTTTAAATAATCACTGATCATACCGCGCGTTAAGAGATATTGCCTGGGCCCGACTTCTTCGGCAATATGGGGCGGTATTCCAATTTCCACTATTTTAAGATCCCCTGTATAATTTGCGCCGGGAAAGAAAATCTGCCCTATCTTTGCAAATGCAAAGGTTGCAGTAGTGTTTGCGCGAATACAAACGCCGCACGCTTGGCCCGTATCTGAGTTAAGGCCTGAAGGTATATCTACTGCAAAAACAGGTTTGTTTAGACTGTTTAAAAACTCAATAACTTCTCTGAAATATCCCTTGACATCCGACTCCAGCCCGGTTCCTAATATAGCATCAACCCATATCTCCTGATGAACAATAGACGACCTGTGCTTTGAAAAAACTTTCCTGTCAGGAATTTCAACAACTGGTATGCTTAAAGGGGTTAACAGTTTCAGGTTTGCAGCGGCATCACCTTTAATTAGACTGCTTTTCGACAAAAGGTATACCGTCACTTTTGTGCCTTTCTGGGAAAGATAACGAGCGATTACAAAACCGTCTCCGCCATTGTTCCCTCGCCCGGCTATAACGCCAACCTTTTTATTCGCAAGCCCGGCATATTTATCAAATAGAACCTGTGTGGCGCCCCGGCCTGCATTTTCCATAAGAATCCTGCCGGGAATCCCAAAAGACTCAATGGTCTTGCGATCCATTTCCTGCATTTCACTCGCTGTTACAAGATACATTATCGAGCTCCAATGAACTACCCCGCGGCAAGCTGCGGGGGTATCAAAATATTAGAGTAATCCGTGTAATCTGTGGATTAAAGTTCTTTAATAAGCGCCAACATCTCTTTAACAGCTCTTTCCATTCCCACAAGAACCGCCCTTGAAACAATGCTGTGACCAATGCTGAACTCATCAATTTCTTTTAGACCTTTAAAAGCTTTTATAGTTTTATAACAAATCCCATGACCGGCATTGACCTTTAGCTTCAGCTTGTGCGCAAGTTTAACAGCATCAACGATTGTAGAAAAAGCCTTTTCTCTTTTAATAGATGTTGTTGCGTCACAAAATGTTCCTGTATGAATTTCAACCATGGCAGCGTCTATCTGGTGAGCCAGCTTTATCTGCTCCGGATCAGTATCAATAAATATGCTTACAGGAATACCGCCGTTCTGCAGTGAGTCAACTGCCTCGGCAACACTGTTTTTATGCACAACAAGATCCAGGCCTCCCTCGGTTGTGACCTCTTCACGCTTTTCAGGCACCAGTGTTACAATGTCAGGTTTTATATCAAGAGCAATCCCAACCATTTCAGATGTTGAAGCCATCTCCAGAATAAGTTTTGTCTGAACAATCTTTCGCAATATCCTGACATCACGATCCTGTATGTGCCGCCTGTCTTCCCGCAGGTGGACAACTATCCCGTCTGCCCCGGCCAGTTCCGCAAATACCGCCGCTGCCACAGGTTCAGGATAATGTATTTTTCTGGCTTCTCTTAATGTTGCAACATGATCAACATTTACAGCTAATCCCGCCATCAATAAGCCTCCTATATATAATAAAAGTTACAAGTTACGAGTGAGCTAAAGTGCCTAAAGTTAAGGATTGCGCCTTTGGCGCTACCAATTTTATATAAAAACGGAGCGTAGCGACCCATTAACTTTAGGTACTTTAGCTCACTTTAGGCACTTGTAACTTCTTTTAGTCACCTAACACTTAACGCTCAACACATCCAACAACTCATTACTCTTTTTCTCCATTTTATCCGCTTCTTCCTTTGAATTCTCATGATCATAACCAAAAAGGTGGAGAATGCCGTGCACCAGAAGCTGCGTAAAACGCTCCTCCGTGCTGATACCCGCAACTTCTCCCTCTTTATAAGCAGTTTCAATAGAAATGACCACATCGCCTAAAAGCTGAGGAGTTATATTTGAAAATTCGCCCTCCTGCATGGAAAAAGAAATGACGTTTGTTGTTCCGCTGCGATCTAAATACTCTCTATTTAATACTTCCATCTGGAGATCATCAACAATCAGAATGGAAAGTTCTGCGTCAGAACAATCCAAGTCGTCTAATATGGCCTGTGCCGTTTGCTTTATCCTTTTCGGATATATCTTGTGCCTGCGTTGCCTGTTGTCTAACCGAATTACCATTTGCTCCTTTTCCATTTTGCAAGACGAGTTTCTCGGGATATTCAATTCTGTGATGGTATATTCCGCTTAATATATTATTGAAGCTCTTTGCAATATTATGCAAATCTTTTAACGTAAGTTCACAATCTTCGAGTTGACCATCTGAGAAAATTTTGTTTATCAAATTCTGAACAAGTCCATGTATCCTGGATGTTGTGGGATTATCAAGTGTTCTTGATGCGGCCTCAACCACATCCGCCAGCATGACAAGAGCGGCTTCTTTTGTCTGAGGTTTGGGGCCGGGGTACCTGAAGTTGTCAATATCTACCGCATCCTCGCCTTTTTGTTTCTTTGCTTTTTCGTAAAAGAAACTGATAAGGCTTGTACCGTGGTGTTGTCTTATTGTGTCGATTATATCCTGTCCCAGCTTATTCTCCCTTGCCATCTCTACACCATTTTTAATATGAGCTATCAATATGAGGCTGGACATTGAAGGGGCAAGCTTATCATGCCTGTTTTTTCCATTTGTCTGGTTTTCAATAAAATACATCGGCTTTTTGATCTTACCGATATCGTGATAATATCCGCAAACTTTTGCAAGCAATGGATTGGCGCCTATCTCAGAGGCTGCGGCTTCAACCATTGAGCCGACAATAACGGAATGATGATAGGTGCCGGGAGCCTCAATCATTAGCCTGCGGAGAATCGGACGATCAAGGTTTGCAAGCTCCAGTAGCTTGATATCTGTCGTGTAATCAAATGCAATTTCTACAAGAGGCACAATTCCTGCTGTAACAATGCCTGCGCTAATGCCGCCTATAAATGCAAAAGCACAGCTATATAACAGCGTTAAGCCTGAAGAGTCCGCCATATAAATGTTTATTGCCGTTGCAAGCAATACATTCAGCAAGCCGAGTTTTACTCCTGCTTTTATAAATACTTTCCGTTCTCTGCAATTTTGAATCCAATAAGCCGCCATTGTGCTGTTAAGTAAAAAATATATAAACATTTCAAATCTATTTTGAAATATTATCGCTGTACTGACTGCAATTACCATGGCAAAGGAAACAGCCGTTTCAAATCCCATAAATAAACATATGGTCATAGCACACGCAGCAAGGGGAACACCAAAAAGCACTGATGAAGCAGACAGGGAAAATGGCGTACTGAGTGTAAGTGTTTCGGAAACAGATACGGATATTCTGGCAAGGATAAAAAAAGTGATGAGCATACTGGCCATAAACAGCAGATTTTTGTTCTGATCCCGCATAATATAGCTATGTTTGCCTATATAAAGAATATAGCTTATCACAAAAAGGGACATAATCAGCATTGCAGATCCAATACTACTTGCAAATATTTGTTTCTTTTTTATCTGTGCCTGCAAAGTATTGAGCTTTAACCGCTGGATTTTAGTAACCCTTTCTCCTTCGCGTAAAAGCATTTCTCCGGCCATGATTTTATGAAGAACAGGCTTAACTTCTGCTGCGGCCTTTTTTTTCAGTTCTTCTGTTTCACTTCTGTTTAATGTTATGTTTGGCTGTATTAAACTTTGAACAAAGTCAACAATGAGATTTACCAGAGAATAGTTAACCCCTTTGAGAAGAGGTTGACCGACAATTCTAACCATAGTTTTCGCCTGGTCAAGACCGTAAAATTGTTTTAAGTTGTTAACAAGCTTATTTGTCTTTGTTTCGACATCTCTTAACAATATCCCTTTATCAGACTCTCTAAGCAGAATCTCCTTGTTTGTAACAACACCGTTTTCAAGAATTCTTATTAAAATGCCTGTTATAAAATTAGAAATCTCAATAGAAAACTTTTCCTTCTCAAGAATTGAATATGCGCCTTTGCTCACACTTATACCGATTTTATCTTCAAAACTTTCCTTCATATGAAGAATTTGCTTATGTATTGAAGCATTATCCATGCTGATCTCGGCTGATGAGGGATGTGGGTTTTTTGCCGTAATTTCATTTTGATTTTCTCTCTCGGATTCAAACACTCCTCTAAGATCAGCAAAGACTTCTCTCACATTACGGCTTAATTTTTCTGCAAGGGCCGCATCATGATCGTAAACGGTCAATATTTTCTCAACAGCCAGCCTGCGGTTTGTCTCAGTTGCATCAATATCCTCTATAAAAAAATCTATTGGAGCCTTTATATCCCTTTCAGCAACCTCCCCTTCCTCGTAAGAATGCTCTGTGATAACAAGACTCGGATAAATGATAATGGTAAATATTATTGTAACAACCAGCAGAATAACCCATCGAACATACTTGCTGTTCTCAAAAATCCTGTTGACCGATTCTTTGCTTTTATCGATATTCATTATTCATAATTTAGGAATTGCGAATTTAGGAATTGAAGGATATTGTTACTTTTAATTCCTCAATTCCTGAATCCCTAAATTCCTCAATCCCCCAATTTTTTTATTGCGTCCAGATCTTCATAGGCTTTTATTATTTCCTGAACCAGCCTGTGACGAACAACATCGGTTTTTGAAAAAAAGACAAACTTGATTCCATCTATCCCCTGCAGAATATTCTTTGTTTCAACAAGTCCGGAAGTCTTATCTGTCGGGAGATCAGTCTGGGTTATATCACCTGTAATAACAGCCTTTGAGCTGAATCCTATACGGGTAAGTAACATCTTCATCTGTTCTGACGTAGTGTTTTGCGCTTCATCTAAAATAACAAATGAATCATTTAATGTTCTTCCGCGCATGAAAGCAAGGGGAGCTACTTCAATAACTCCCCGCCTCATAAGATTTGATACCTTTTCAAAATGCATCATATCATGAAGGGCATCATAAAGAGGCCTTAAGTATGGATCAACCTTTTCCGTAAGATCTCCCGGTAAAAACCCAAGCGCTTCACCTGCTTCCACGGCCGGCCTTGTAAGAATTATTCGGCTCACCATACCTTTTGAAAGCGATGCAACCGCCATAGCCATTGCCAGATACGTTTTCCCTGTTCCGGCTGGCCCGATTCCAAAAACCATATCATATTTCCGCATAGCATCAATATATTCTTTTTGCGCACGGCTTTTGGGGGTTATTGAATGCTTTTTGGACGTAATAAAAACTGTGTCCATGAAAATATCTTTCAGATTAACACTGTCATCTTCGCTCAGAACCCTGACAGCATAATCGATATCATTGGGATAAAGTGGATAATTATCAATCAAAAGACCATAGAGCTGCCTGAGAATATTTTGCACAAGGTTTGCGGCAATAGTATCTCCCTGAATAAATACTGTATTGCCTCTTGCATTAATTTTAACCTCTAATGCATCCGCAATTCTCTGAAGGTTGTTGTTATGCTCTCCAAAAAGCTGCCTTGCCAGATCTACATCAGAGAAGGTCTGTTCGAATTGTATATTGTCAGATTTATCATCCATATTGTTCGCCATATAAATTAATTTTATTATATATCATATTCTTTTAAGCCATTGCAAACAACAAATTACAACAAAGAAATACATCTTGACTTAAATATCTGCTTTGATATTTTAAAAAGTCGAAAAACCATTTTTTACGAACAGTGTTAAGTGTTAAGATCTTGATATGACAGTTAAATGTTTTATCTTAACACCTAACACCTGATGAATTTGACTTTTTACGAATTCGTCAAGTTTCGTACCTTGCTATTCCTCGAAAGTGTTAGACGGCAATGGAAATTAAGAATGCGAAACTTGAGATTATAGTTTTATTTTAAAGGTAACCCATGAATACATTTGACATTATAATAGTAATTATTGCTGGTTTTTGCCTTATAAGAGGTTTTTTTAGAGGATTAATTAAAGAAATATCTTCAATAATCGGTGTGTTTGGAGGTTTTTATGCGGCCTATACTTATTATACTGTGATTGCAGAATTTTTATCCGGTTGGATATCAAACGATTCATACTGCAACATACTGAGCTTTATGATTGTTTTTTGTGGTGTTTTTCTTATTATCAGCATCCTTGGAATAATCATTAAATATATACTCAATATTGCCTTTTTGGGCTGGGTTGATCGAATTTGTGGGGCTGGGTTCGGCATCATCAAAGGGGTCTTGATCGTTTCTGTTCTGTTAATTGTCTTCACCAGCTTTCTCCCAAATGGTGCGCCTGTAATAAAAAAGTCTCTGCTTGCCCCCCATGTTACATCGATATCTGAAAAAATGGCCAAAGTAGTTCCCAAGGAGATGAAACAAAAATTTGCAACAAAAATAGAAGAATTGAAAAAGGCCTGGAACAAAAGCAATAGTTCAGCCACAAAGGCACTAAGGCACTAAGATTATATTATTGAAAATTGAATATTGTCGATTGAATATTGAAGGAATTCTATCAATTTTTAAAAAGAAACAGAGCAAAGCGATTCCACAAATCTTCAATCTTCAATAATTCCCCTTCCTTTGTGATTTTTTTGTATTTAAACCTATCTGCGTTCATCTGCCCGCTCGTGCCTCGCAGTGGCAGGCGGGTCTGTGTAAATCTGTGGCTGGTTCGAAAGGCTTGATCTTTAAGGATTGGCCATCGGTTGATATTGTTAGTGCTCCGTTTATGTCTGTGCGAAATATACGGCATCCTAATTTATAGAATTTTTTTAATACAGTCGGGTGCGGAAAATTAAACCTGTTTTGCCAGCCTGCCGATACGATCACGACTTCCGGTTTTATTTTTTTCAAAAACAGTTCTGTGCTTGATGTCCTGCTCCCATGATGGGGCGCTATAAGAACTGTGCTTTCTAATTCATCCCCCGCAATCGCAACAAGTTCTCTTTCGCCGCCAGCCATAATATCTCCTGGAAAAAGAAACGACTTTGATCCAAATTCAATTTTTATTACAAGAGAATTGTTATTTAAATTACGCCATTTTTCCTTTTCTCTTTTTACAATATAATCATCCGGTGGATAAAGAATTTTAATGCCTACTCCCTTTATCTCATGCATACGCTGTATGTCTTTAAATTCAGGCATATAAATATTATTTTCATCAATAATATCCATGAACATGCGATAGCTGTTGATATCTGCAACCTCGCCGTTTGTCCATACCCTTTTAACATTGAAATGCCTCGCAATATATAAAAGACCATTTAAGTGATCGGTATTCGGATGGGAAAGAATAATGGTGTCAATGGTTTTAATCTTTTTGCTCCATAAAAACGGAGCGATTATCCTTTCCCCAACATCAAATACAGCATTATCTGAAAACCCACCTCCATCTATAAGAACGCACCGGCCCCCCGGCAGTTCAATAAGAGCAGAGCTACCCTGGCCAACATCAATAATGGTAATCCTGAGATCATCGCGCCATAATCTGTTATACAACCAGTAACCGGCATCAGCACAACCTGCGACTATGACTATTGCAGCGACAATTGCCGCTGTTTTTCGTCCGGGAACACCATTCTTCTGAAATCTCCTCCCTGCATCTCCTGAAATAGAAGAGCCGTTTCCATCTATACCTGCAACCTTTTTTCTCCTGAGTCCAATTAACCTTAAAATTGACCAGCCAAGCACATAATAACAGCCTATCTCAAAAAAATCAGGGGTGATGGTTTTTATTGCCGCAAAAGGCAACTCAGCGATAAAACATACAATGTCAAGAGCGTATCCTAATACTGCGGCGCTTGAATTAATAAACAGCAAAGCTCCTGAGATGCTAATCGGATATAAAAATACAGAAAACAGCCCCAAGGGCACTACAACAAATCCTATCAGGGGAACAAGCAACAGGTTTGCAAAAACACCTATTAGAGAAACCTGGTTAAAATAATGCATGACAATAGGCAAAGTTCCAAGAATTGCAAAAATTGAAACCAATATAAAAGAAAACAGAATTTCCAACGCCTTAAAAAGCCATGTCTTGTTACTGATATTTCTATCACTTATCCGGCTATTATACGTCATGGACATGCCATATATAATTGAGAAAACGGCTATAAATGAAAGCTGGAATGAAATCGAAAAAAGGGAGGGCGGGAAAATAACAAGGATCAGCATTGCTGCCAGCGCTAAAGTATTTATAAGATCATGTTCTCTTTCAAACAGGAATGTTACAAGAAAGACCGTGACCATAATCACCGCCCTCTGTGTAGATGGCGACATTCCTGAAATAAGACCATATATAAATACAGGAAACAACGATAAAATCGCCGCCCCCTTTTTGGTCCATGCATTCCACAGAAAAAAACTAAAACGAGAAAGCAGCCACTGAAAAAACATAAATGAAGAGGTTGCAACTATTCCTATGTGAAGCCCTGAAATTGCTAATAGATGGCCAACGCCTGCACGATTAAATTCATCACGCAGTTTTTTTGAAACTCCGCTTTTATCTCCTGTAATTAAGGCTTTCAGTATACTCTTTTGGTCTCCATGCCCAGTCTTATCTATAAAGGCAGATATTTTACTGCGGGTTTCTTCTATAAGTCTGTAAACACCCTTGTCCGGATTTCGATTAAGTACAGCGAGTCTGCTGCCTTGCACATATGCGCTTCCCCATATTTTCTTAAACTTCATATATCTTTCATAATCAAATCCTCCTGGATTCCTGAAATTCCTGATAGATCTGATTTTGCTGACAAAGGAAATCCTGTCTCCCACATATAGTTCAGGGATATTACCAAATACTGTAACACGAATTTTTCCTGTTACAGAAAAAGATCTATCATCCTTTCCAAGTGTCTCAATACGTAAAATTAACTTTAATCTATTATTATTTTTTGATGGGTTTTTGTCGATCTCGCCAGTAATCAGCCATCGACCTGAATCTGTAAAATGTGTGATGTGGCTGGAAGGAAGCCTGGGCGCAACCCACGGCTGTATCAAGAGATACCCCAGGGCAAAAAAAATAATCAGGATAAAAAACGATGAAGTTTTGTCATGTAAAATATTATAAATTATTATGCCTGAACATAATAATACAGCCGGATATGCCGGAATTTCATAGCCTGGCAACAGGGAACCAAGGATGATTCCGGATATTATAGATGCCAGAAGGGGGATAGCCGGGCGAGAAAAAATCCTGTCAGTCATTTCTAATATTACTGAACTTAGCGCCCTTCGGGCGGGCTTAAAAGATGAACATCGAACATCGAACGTTCAACGTCGAATTTTGAATAAGGAATTCTATCTTTTCAATCGACAATCATCAATCCTTGCTCTGACTTCCGACCTCTGACTTCTGACCTTCATTCTCTGACCCGCTCTATTGACGCTCCAAGCCGGGCAAATTTTTTCTCGATTGCTTCATATCCACGATCTAAATGATAAACACGATGCACCTCTGTTTTGCCTCTGGCAACAAGGCCTGCCAGTATCAACGAAGCGCTGGCCCGAAGATCTGTTGCAATTACCGGAGCGCCTAACAGCATGGGCACACCTTTAATCATTGCAGAATTGCCGGATATCGTAATGTCAGCGCCCATACGCCTGAGTTCGCTAACATGAATAAAACGGTTTTCAAATACAGTTTCGGATATAATGCTAAGACCTTTTGCAATCAACATCAGGACCATAAACTGCGCCTGCATATCGGTGGGAAAACCAGGATATGGTAATGTCTTAATATCAATACTCTCAATTTCATCAGATCCAATAACATGAATATTTTTACCATCTATCTTTATAGCTGTCCCTGTTAGTCTAAGCTTATGAATCAGGGTTCCCATATGTGCTGGCTGGCAATCCAGAATCGTTATATCTCCACGGGTCAAAGCCGCCGAAACCATGAAAGTGCCTGCCTCTATCCTGTCAGGTATGATGGACACCGATACAGGGTGCATTGATTGGACACCTTTTATTGTAATTATGGAAGCGCCAGCGCCGTGAATATCTGCCCCCATCTTGTTTAAAACATCGGCAAGCGCCACGATCTCAGGCTCACAAGCTGCATTGCGTAAAACAGTAACTCCATCCGCAAGAACAGCAGCCATCATAAGATTTTCCGTGCCGGTTACTGTTGGTATATCAAAATAAATCTCATTTCCTTTAAGACGTTCGGCTGAAACTTCAACATAACCATGTTTCAATTCAACTGAAGCCCCTAAACGCGCAAGGCCCTTTAAATGCAAATTTATCGGCCTGGCGCCAATAGCGCAGCCGCCCGGCAATGATACTCTGGCCTTTTTAAGCCTGGCTACGAGGGGACCAAGAACCAGGATGGAAGCTCTCATTTTCCTTACCAGATCATAGGGCGCCTCGCTTTTACAAAGACCGCTACCATCAATCCGTACGGTACTTCCATCTGTTTCCACTTTTGCCCCAAGATATGAAAGAAGCTGTTTTATACTCTTGATATCTCGTAAACCAGGAACATTAGAATATGTGTTCCATCCATCTGCAAGAAGAGATGAAACCAGTATGGGCAGCGCCGCATTTTTGGATCCGCTTATTTTTACTTCACCTTTCAGAGAGGCTCCTCCCTCCACAACAATTTTGTCCATTTATTTATTCTCCAAAAAAAAAGCGCCTACCAGCATCTAACAATGAGATAAGCGCTTTTCATCTGTCTTTATTATTAATATGTCGTGCGATTAGTGGTTATGACTACCTTTGCCCTTTGCTGTATCAACAGCAGCCATAATAATACAATAAGTCATGCCGAGGCCTAAAATAGTCAGCGCATACCACAGGCCGCCCATAAATACCATATGACCCATATCCCACGCCCATTCAAACGAAAATGGAAGCATTTTTCTCCTCCTCTATTTCCTGTTCCTGAGGGAATATCGGCAGATAACGGTATGAAATCATTATCAGAATAATACCGTATGCTACCGGAAGAATAGTTGTAGCGATCTCCTGCCAGCTTGGAAAGTACATAAACCAGCTTTCAAATGTAAGCACCGGCACAGCCATTACCTGGAGCACCATCACCCAGCGATTCACGCATGCCCCAAGCACTGCAAGAAGCACAGCGCTTATAAGTAAAAATGAAGACTTGCGGCCTGTTTTGGTAATAAGTATTATAGATGGAATAACACCGCAAATAACTATTTCAAGCACAAGTATCCATGGGCCATATAATGGATTATTGGAATAAAAATCCATGAAGTTAAATCCTCGGGCCGGCGCCGTAACAGTAGCCCAATACCAGGTGTCAATTATCTTCGCAACAGTATATGTCGCAAGCATCCAGCCGGCAATCTTGGCAAGCAGCATGATAACATTTTGCTTAACAAGCTTTTTCCTCGTTATTTTTTCGGTAATCCATGTAACAAGTATTGTAAAACACGGCCCGCATGCTGCCGCCGACCAGGTAAAGAGAAAAAATGTCCATGGCCAGATTAAAACCCCTTCTCTGAAAGAAAATGGACGCCCAAAAAGAACTGCCGGGGTTCCGCCAAGTGATCCCTGATGGAAAAAGGAAAGGAAAGCGCCTGTTGCAGCAAATATCGCCATGATTCCGTGCATGTTATGGCTCAGGTTATGAAAAAACGGCACCCTGTCAATCTGCCTGTTCTCAAGAATAAGCGGAATATATTCAATGGTCAGAACCGCAAAGTAGCAGGAAAGGCAGAAAGCCACTTCGGTCAGCATGGAGTGAACATTCGCATGCCAGAATATAAACCAGGACCTGAGTGGTTGTCCCACATCCATCCCAAGAATAAGAAGCGCAGAACTGTAACAGATAAACCCTATAAGGACAGCATAGTTGATGATGTTTTTTAGCTCATCTTTACCCATGACATATCTCAACAAACCGGTAAAAAAAGCTCCGCCTCCAAGAGCGATAACCGCCAGATCAGCCCAGATCCATAGGGCAAACCCGTAGGCATCGTTCATGTTTGTCTGGTTAAGCCCCTTGAACCAGCAAAGCAGCATGGCGACAACGCCCCACAACAGCACAGCACCGACTATAACAATCCATAAGATAAATTTTCCAAATGAACAGCGTTTAACCCCCTCGGGTATTAATGCAGAATCCATAACTTATGTGCTCCTAAATATGTGCGGTGATTAAGTTATCGTTCAATATCAAGATTAATGGTGTTCTAATTTGCCTTCATCTTTAATATAATTATCTCCGGCCCGTCTCACCCATTCACGGGTCGAAAGGTAGTAAACTTTTGGATTGGTGCCCAGTTTCTCAAGCAGCCTGAATGCATTGGGGTTTCTTGGGCGACCACCATGCTTGTTATCCGGTTTTGCAAGCTTATATACAGCATGATTATGATTGTTCAGGTCGCCAAAAGTAATAGCGCCGGCAGGACAGGCCTGTGTACATGCAGTTTGGTATTCATCCTCTTTTAGTTCTCGACGTCCCTGAGCATATGCCTTGTTCTTTGCAAGTTGATACCTGTGAAAGCAGAAGCTGCATTTCTCAACTACACCTCTCATTCTGGGTGAAACATTCGGACTTAAAGATTTCTCCATACCGTCCGGCCATACCGGATCCCACCAGTTAAAATACCTGGCATGATATGGGCATGCGGCCATACAGTACCTGCAGCCGAAACAGCGGGTATAAATCTGGCTGACAATCCCTGTCTCGTGATTATAATCAGTAGCAGTGGCGGGACAAACAGATACGCATGGTGCATGGCCATGTTCACCCTCGCATTGCATGCACGGTCTTGGGATATAGCATATATCTGTTTCAGGAAACTTTTTTCCGTTAGTCAACTTATAGATCCGCAGCCATGTGATGCTGTCAAGCTTATTTGTTTCGTCCTTCTTAAAAGGCACATTATTCTCAGACATACAGGCTACCATACAGGACCCGCAACCGGTACACTTATCCAGATCTATGACCATCCCATACTTTTTGGTTTTTACGTGTTTATGTTCTTCTTTCATCAAAACCTCATACTTTGATTTAAGCTCTTGTCAGCTTGGCCCTTATTCCCCAGGCTGCATCAAGACCGGAAACAGGATCTTCAACCGTACCGATGAGTTCATTAAAATTAATACCCTTGTCAGCGAGGTATTCGTCATATGCTGTATGCCCCAGCCCTCTGGGCATGGCCACTAAGCCTGGCATAATCCCGTCAAAAAGATGAACCCTGACCTTTACACTGCCCTTCGGGGTGCTAAGAATTGCCTGATCGCCTTCTCTGAACCCTCTGCCCGACTTTGGATTAACCTCAACAAGGATATCATTACCCTTAAGCACTGTATCCTCAACAGTTTTTATGGCAAAAGGAGGATCTCCGATAAAGCCGCTTGCAAGCCTCATATAATCATATGGAATGAGAATAAGAGGGAACCTGCCTTCATTACCTTCGGGTTCAACAGGGCTAAATTGTGGAAATGTATTTTCGTTTTTTGCGGCAAGGGTTCTGGGAAAAAATTCAAATTTTCCAGATGGCGTATCAAATGCCCTTTCCCAACCCGGAGCCCTAAAATTAGAATCCAACCAGAATCCATCTTCGTTCAGAGTATCCCATTTTCTACCAAGTGTTTCTTGCAGGCAGGCTTCATAGTTATCCCATGGAAAAGAATCTGCTATTCCTCCCCCAAATGCTTTTGCTATTTGAATTATTACATCACCAACATGCCTGGTATTAAACTGGGGCTTTACAACCGGTTTTGAAAGACCGACAACAGGTTTCTGAAGCCCGGCAGGCATAGGCACATCTTCATAACGTTCAAGAAAAATATGATTAGGAAGAATAAGATCGGCATTTGCGGCGGTCTCATCCATATATGAAGAAAAGCTTACCACAAACGGTATCTTGTCAAAGGCTTCTTTCACGGCCCTGCTGTCAGGAAGAGTATAAACAGGATTGGCTCCCACAACAAAAAGAGCCTCTATTGGATATTCTTTTCCGGAATTGACTGCCTCGGGGAATCTGTTCAACAAATATCTTGAGTCCGGATAAGTTTTGCCCCCTGCTCCATCTATGCGATTTGCCCGCATCCCCTTTGCAGCATTAATATCCATTTCTACTTCAGGCCATCTGATATAATCGGGGTCGGGAACAGCCCAGACGCCGCCCTTTTTGTTGATATTTCCAACAAGAGCGTTCAAGGCATGTACCGCCATAAATTCACTTAAACTGCCCGGGGTATTTCCCTGACCACGTCCGCAAATCGCAAGCGGTTTAGATGCACGGGCAAAGCTTTTGGCCAGATCTATTATAGTGGAATAAGAAATGCCCGTAATCTCCGCAACATCATCCGGACTGTATTCATCAAGCACAATCTGTTTAAATCCCTTGCGGGATGTGCCCTGATCGTCAGTCCAATCATCAAACCCAAAGGAATAATTATTAACAAAGTCATAGTCATATAATGATTCTTTAATAATTACATGTGCAAGCCCAAGAGCCAAGGCAGACTCTGTCCCAGGGTTAATTGGAATCCACTTATCTGATTTTGCTGCTGTATTGGACAGACGAGGCTCAACCTGCACCAGTTTGCCTTTATTTTTCAATGCGCTGTTAGCCTTGAACATACGCACAGGAGATCCCCATCCATCTATTAATCCGCTTCCAAAGCTCAATATAAAATCAGCATTTTCAACATCAAATCCGGCTGAAGCCTGAGCGCCCTGCATCAGGTACATTGTCTGTTCGTAGGAATCCTGCATGGATGGAGTACGTATAAAATTCGGACTGCCGTATGCTGTCAGGAACCTTCCAAGCAGATGAGCTACTGTCCCGCGATCCGAGCCTGCAATACATCCGACTGTATGGGACAACCCTTTTGCCCTTAAATCGGCGAGCTTTTTTGCAACTTCTGCAATGGCCTCATCCCAGGATATTTTCTCCCATTTTCCTTCACCCCTGGCTCCTGTTCTTTTCAAAGGGGTTTTAACACGCGTAGAACCATAAAGCAGCTGAAGGCCGGATAATCCAAGAAGGCATACTCCGCCATCATTTACAGGATACCCTTTCATGCCCTCTATCTTAATTGCCCGCTCATTAACCTTTCGAACGGTAAGCCCGCAACCACCAGGGCAAAGAGAGCATACAGTGTTTACATGACTAACTTCGCCATCTTCCGGCACCGGAGTCCAGGGCCACATCTGTGTCCATATAGAACTGTCATCAATCAGCTTCCATGGTAATGGCGAAAGGGCCGTGCCTGCTGCACCACCAATTACCAATGATAAGAAACTTCTTCTGCATACTTTCATTGATTATACCCCTTATAAATATTGCTGGCAAAAAATAAGCCTGTAGCTTAATTACTTATGGCATACAAAACATGCATCTTTGTCTATCTGTACCCTAACCTGGCTGCTGGCCGGTTTTTCATAAGGCCTTGGCATCCAGCTTATAGGCCATGGAAGTGTCTCGACGGTTTTTGGAACCGCTTTATTTTCAGCATGGCATTCAGCACAATCATCCATTTTCATCCGATCCCATGTATTCTTTTTGAGCCCGGCAATGTTTTTCCCCCAGATATCACGGCTGTAACCTGTAATCCTGTTTTCTTCGTAAACCTTTGAATGCGTAGATTCACCAATATGACCGTGGCATGTATCACACTCCATTTTACCCATATTGACATGGGCTATATGGGAAAAGAAAACACAATCAGGCTGTTTCGAATAAACAAGCCAGGGCACCTCTCTTCCTTTTGCCACATATTCCTCAACAAACTTGGCTTCGTTAGGATCTTCCCCCTGAACCTCTTCGTGGCACTCAACGCACTGGGCAAGTTTAGGCACTCCGGAAAAGGAGCCGTCTTCACGAAAAAAATGGCAACTTTCACATCCTTCCTCAACAGCCGCAACATGAAGAACATGATTAAAATCTATCGGCTGCTTTTTCTGAGAATAGAGAACCTTAGGAAAAATCCCCCACCCGATCACAAGACTTGCCGCAAACCCAATAATAAAAAACAGGATAATGTATCCCCATGGGCCATTATCCTGTTTTTTTTCGTTTACTTCCGTGGGTGACTCTGTTTCTGCCTCATCGACAGCTTCGGCAGAAACCTCTTTAGCTTTATCATCTAATGTACTCATGAAAACTCCGTAAAGCTCTGGTTAATGATTTCACTAAATTGTGAAAATCAATTTATAATATAAACCTGAAAGCACAATACATTAAAAAATTGACAAAGATATCTTAAGTAACAAATAATTCTTGATCGTTTACCTATAAAGATCATTTTTGTCAAGAAAAATTATTATTATCCCTGTCCATAACTATGCAAACCCGGCAAAAAATTCACGCCAAAATATGTAAACATAACTGCCATAAATCCTATTATGGAAAGATAGGCGAGTTTCTTTCCTTCCCAGCCTCTCATCATCCTTGCATGCAATAGTGTTGCATAAACAAACCATGTTATCAGAGACCATGTTTCTTTCGGATCCCATGACCAGTAACTCCCCCAGGCCGAATTAGCCCATACAGCCCCAGTTATTATCCCGATTGTCAAAAATAAAAAACCAAGAGTCACCATTTGATGCGTCAGTTCATCCAAGGTGCTGAAATCCGGGAGATGATTAAAAAAACCGTCCTTGTCCCCTGTTTTTTTTCGTTTAAGAAGGTATATGAGACTTATACCAAAAGCGATTGCAAAAGCGGCATATCCAATAAAACAGGTGACTACATGGGCAATAAGCCAGTTGCTTTTTAATGCCGGAATCAGAGGCTGTATACGATCGCTGATATTGGGGGAAAGTGAGGCATATGCTATAGCCATAAAGGCAAGAGGGGTTGCAAGGACTCCTATTATCCGATTTTGGTAAGTGCGCTCAATTACAAGATATATGACCCCGATAGTCCACGCAAAAAAGACAAGGGACTCATACATATTTGAAAGCGGGGCATGACCTATTCCAAGCCTGTAAGATTCTATCCATCGTAAAGCAATACCCCCTGTATTGCCGATAACAGCAATTATAGCTATCCAGGTGGCAATCCTGCCGGGTAACTGTTTCTTAAAAACCCAGGAAACAATATATAAGAATGCCGCCAGGGCATATGTAAATGTTACAATTGATAACAAATTTGAACTGTTCATTAATTTATCCTCAATATTGATGAATTTGTAAAAAGTCGAATTCATCAAGTGTTAGGTGTTAAGTGTTAGGTATTAAGATAAAATATTTAATTGTCATATCAAACGCTTAACACCTGACACATTTTGTAAATAGCAATTTTGGACTTTTTTATAATGCCATCAATTCTTGATTACTTACTTGCTCAGGTTTTTCGCTATTTTCTTTATCCTGCTTTGCATTCCAAGTTTATTTTTGTTTGCTGTCCCTGCCACCATAATTCTGCTGTTTTTTCCGCTTTTGCTTATTTCAACACAAAGCCTTTGATGGGACATAAAAAAGGTTATAAAACATCCTATAATCATTATTACAAATCCTGAATAAACAACTAAAACTCCGGGATCTCTGGTCACCTGTAACCCTGTATAATATCTACGATCATAATCTTCCACGGAAATAGCCAGTTTGCCCTTTCTCATCCTGTCAAAAACCGGAAAACGCACAGGCATTATTACATGGACAGGGCTTCCGTTATCAGGGGTAAGAATCCCCATAAAGGTTTTTCCAAGATTATGGCCTCCGAAATCATATGAATTTCTGTAACCCTTTACAACAAACTGTCCCATGTCTTCAGAGAGATTAATCTGCTGCCCAAGAGACACCTTTTGCTTATTACTCATGCCGGTTATGCGGTTTTTAAAATTCAAGGTAATGTCTTTAGGAGGAAGCTCGCCATAATTAGACTGAAAGATATTTATCCCTTTGTAACGGAGAGGATCATTCACAATAATATCCCTTGTCAAAACAGATTTGCCCTGTTCAAGTATTGTCAGGGTTGAGCGATATTCGCTTGGCGCCCCGGAATCATAAAATTTTATACTAAAATCATCACACCTGATATCAAAATTTAAATCTTGTGCTTTGCCGGTATTACTCAATCTTATACTATTTATTGTTTTACCTTCAGGAATATTTACGAATCCTTTAAAACCGAAAACCGAACCTATCAGACCGCCGATCAGCAGCAAAATAACACTAAGATGAACAATATAAACACCGATGCCGGTCCAGCGTCCTTTTTCAGCAAAAACACAAAATCCATTGTCCGTTTCTTCAATCCTTCTGTATCCAAAGCTTCTGGAAACAATCGGCACATATATCCTTTTCAGGTCTTCGGGCGAACGGGTGTCAACAAACTCCTCCTTATCAGAAAAATCTCTGAATTTTGAAATATCAAAAAAAGGATTTTTAACAAATACTATCTTCCATAAGGCAGAGAATCTCTTTATTGAGCAGACAATAACATTAACGCTCAAAATAAGAAGCAGGAACTGAAACCACCATGAATGGTACATATCAAAAATATCAAAGGCTGATAAAATTCTATAAAAGAATTCACCGTATTCATTCAGGTATGCCTCAGGTCTCTGGTTCTGAGGAATAATCGTTCCAACAATAGAAGTAACCGCAAGCGACAGAAGAACAATAACGGTTAGCCTTACTGACGCAAATAATTTCCACAACCTGCCGGGAAAACCGGCAGATCCTGTCTCTTTGTTCATCATTTATCCTTTCCATATATATATGACAAAGTCGTAAAAAATCGAATTCATCAAACATTCCGCCCACATAAACGGCTTTTATAACAGCTGTCAAATCAAACTACATTTTTTATCAGAATATCGAAATAAAAACAACGAAATTTTCGGACAGACCCCTAAAATTTAGCGCCAGGTTTAACACTAATTACCGCTGCTTTATCATTATTTAGATATTTTTTTGCCAGAGAAGACAACTCATCTTTTCTAATGGAAGCATAATCATCCATTATTGTCCTGCTCCATTCAAGCTGTTGGGGATGTCTTGCCGAACCTGAAAGAACTGTATTGAGCCAGTAATCATTACTTCGCATCATATCTTTAATACCTGTAAGTGTGGGACCTGCTGCGCGTCTCAATTCATCATTGTCTGGTCCGGTTTCAGCAAGATCTGATACGACCTTTTTGATTTCACTAATTATCATATTAATATCTTCAGGAGCCGCATGCACAAATGTTTGAAGTAGGCCATATCCCGGATAGGCCCGGCTTGCCCTATTATAAACGGCAAATGAATAAGCGGCTCCCAGCTTTTCCCGTATCCTTTCACGCAGCCTGTCTGTTAAAATATCCGACAGAACAGAAAAAAGTCGTGTTCTGTGGATATTCCATAAATCTTCCGTCGGATAGGCAACAACTACAACCCCCTTTGGTATTTTTGTAGCAACATTTATTTTAAGTGATTGAGCAACAGGAAATTTTGGGAAATCCGATTTTCTCTGCACATGGCCATTTCGTCTTTGAGGAAGGCTTCCAAAATATTCTGAAACTATTTTGATTGTTGAATCAACATCAAAATCACCCACTATCGAAACTTCTAATGTGCCATGCCTTAGTGGAGCATCTATCCATGATTTAACATCATCAAGGATCAAATTTTTGAACATGTCATAATGAGGAAGGCCAAAGCGGCTGTCACCTCCTGCCAGGAATCGCTTTCCCGTGAGCCTCATAGCACCGTCAATAGAACTGGAAAGTTTAAGATACTTCTGCTTGAAACGTTCCATGGCAAGTTTACAAGCATCTTCCCGATACCCCGGATCTGTCAAATGCGCATAAAGAAGCTGAAACAGCAACCGCACCTCTTTTGATACTGTTTTTCCTCTAAAATAAAATGAATCTTCACCAACACCAAAAATAACCTTTGCGTTTTTCCCCGCCATTGCGCGCTCAATCTCGTCCCTGTCAAGAGCGCCGAGCCCGCTTTCATTTATTACTTCCCTGCTTAAAGCGGCAAGACCGGGTCTGTTTAAAGGTTCAACAGATCTGCCTGAACCAAAACACAGATTAACCAATACTTCATCAGCCTCAAAGTCTGTTTTTTTGAGATTAAGACGCACACCATTTTCAAAATCAATCTGAACAATACCGAGGTTGGAAATCACTTTCTTTTTTATAATCCGCCCTTTATTAACAGGCTCCGGAAGATAAGGGAAAATCACGGTTTTCATTTTAACCGGCCTTAAAACTTCCATACTGCCGCTTTTGTTGAATGCGGCAAGTATCAGCTCTTCAGGGTCAGCGCCGTCAGCTCCCAGTTCAGCGTTTCCGGTTACAAGCACAAGTCTGTGCTCAGACTTCCAGAGCTTAATGAACAAATCATGCACATCTTTTAATGTAAGAAAAGCTATTACAGGAGCAAAAAGGTTTTTTTTCTGCTCAGGCGACATGGAAACCATACCTGTATTAAGGTCTCTGATTATTTCACGTGCCAGCGCCCTGCTATCACGTGTCGGAGCCTTATTAAGCGCTTTATCCAGATCTGACAGGAAATCTTTTTTCACCCTCTCAAGCTCGGATTCTGTGAAACCATACTTTAAAGCCTTTCTCAAGTTTTGTTCTACAAGCAAAAGTGATTTTTCCCAGTTCTCGGGACTGCTCTTTGCTGTAATCCCGGCAAATTCTATCTGACCCATAAAAACTCCGGAGCTGATCGATGCCGAGGTAAATGGGGTGTCAGGCTTGCCTGCCAATAGATCAAGCCGGTTCTGAACTATACGATCTGCAATATCCTGGACAAGCAGCCTTCTTTGGAAATCAAGGGAATCCGGCTCCTTTGCAACTTTTTTCACGACCTCTATGCTGACCGTTGTTTTTCCTGTTTCCTTTTCAAAATGATAGAATGCTTTGACACCATTATGGTTTATCTCTCCTATATCAGGCCCCTGTCTGGCCGGTGTCCTTGGCGATAATGTTGAAATTTTTTTTTCTATTAGTGAAGCTGACGTGCCGGCATCAAAGTCCCCCACCATAACAAGTATCATTTTTTCAGGTCTGTACCAGGTATCATAAAATTCTTTAAACAGCTTTTGGTCGGCATCTTTAATCACATCCTCCATACCGATGGGAAATCTTCTCGATATTTTTGCTTCAGGAAACTCGAACTTCATGGTTGAAACAAATGTACGATATGATGCGGAATCGCGGGTTCGCTTTTCAGCCAGGACAACCCTCCTCTCCCTGTCGATCTCCGACTCTAATAAAAGTGCGCTGTCTGCAAAATCTCTCAGCACCGTAAGGCCGTTTTCAAGACTTTCCCTGCTCCCCTCCGGCAAAAAAATATCATAAACAGTTTCATAATATCCTGTATGGGCATTTGCATCAGGTCCAAACTTCATACCTATACTCTGAAAATACCTGACAAGCTCCCTTGGTTTAAAATGAGCCGATCCGCAAAAAAGCATATGTTCAAGAAAGTGCGCCAGGCCCTGTTGCCTGTCTGTCTCATGTATCGAACCGACCTGAACATTAAGATGCATACTCACCCTGCCCTTTGGCTTATGGTTTTCCATTAATACATATCTGAAACCATTTGCAAGTCTTCCGAATACAAGGGAAGGATCAGGAAGAAGTTCGCTCTTTTCATGCGGCCATCTATCATGAGACTGGGCAGGAGACCGGATGTTTTCAACAGCGGCATCAGCAACCGGAAGATATTTAAAATCAAAGATACCGGCATTATCGATTTTCCCAAAATTTATAGCTGGAAAAAATAATAAAATATTGACGGCAACAGTATATAATACAAATTTTGCCGCAAAATTTCTGAAAATCATTTTTAACATGCTTCAAAGCCTTCTAAACAAAAAAGTCTTCAGCCTGCAAGTTCTAACGGTATTGTAAGCTGAAGACTTTTTTTGAAATGATGACTAACTATTTTTTTATGTAAAGGCCTCTGCCCTTTGCTTTAATATGACCCTTTTTTGCAAGTTTATATAAAGCATTGCTGAGCTGCCTTGATATAAGACCGGTTTTTTCTTTTAGCGTGTCAATAGAAGCTCCGTTCCTGCTTTTTTTAATGACTGCAAATACTTTGTCAAGAACGGTTGTTTCCTTGGCAGGCTTCTTTTTTATTTTAGATGTTTTTGCCTTTTTTGCTGCCGGTCTGGATTTTATTGCCGCATTTTTTTTCTTTTTCACAGAAGAAGTTGTTTTGGGTGGCTGAAGTTTACCTAACTGCTTCGTAGCTTTATCCACCTGTTTTGAAAGCGACACAAGAGACCTGGATATTGATTTTAGTTGATCCTGCAATTTCTTCATCTATAATACCTCCTAAGTTTTTTTACAGCTCTATTAAAAGCTGTCTTAAAAATATAACCGTTGAAACTTATTCAACAAAAAAATAGCTCTTCGCAAAAAATGAAGAATACCCGGTCAGTTCCGCTTAACAGCGGGACTGGAAGTGTACTCCATGTGCATGTTCAAACAGCAAATAACATACGGTTTATTATAAGTCAACAAAATCTGTAATTAATAAAAGTATTTATTCAAAAGTAATTATCTTCTCTCCCGTAGTTCGCAGACCCGGTTTTAAAAAAAACATTTACCAGCGCCTTGAACAATTATTGACAATAAATTATTCATGTGTAAGGTGATATTTTAATTCTTTTGACCAATATCGATTTTTTTTCATTTTTCGTTACACAAACACCCACAATTAATGAATACGTAAAAAAAATTTACGTATCAACATTTATGTCAACAGAATATTTAATACTAATCGCCGGTTACATCTTAGGCTTTTACATGTCCTGGAATATAGGCGCAAACGATGTCGCCAATTCCATGGCTTCTGCTGTAGGCGCAAAGGCTATTACAGTCCGCCAGGCAGTCTTTATTGCCGGGATACTGAATGTAGTCGGCGCCGTATTTATCGGATCTCATGTCACAAACACAATCCGTAAAGGCATTGTCTCGACGGAAATTTTAGCTGATCCACACATAGCGCTTATCGGCGCTCTTTCCGCTCTGCTTGCTGCCGCTCTGTGGGTGAGCTTTGCCACCTGGAAATCTCTTCCCGTATCTACCACACATTCTATTGTAGGCTCCATGATCGGTTTTGGAATAATGGCGGGCGGATTCTCTGTTATCAAATGGTGGAAACTCGCCGCTGTTGTATTGAGCTGGGTCATATCTCCGGTCTTCAGTCTTGTCATCGCCTTTGTAATGTTTAAACTCATTATAAAAATAATACTTTCCAGGAAGGACCCGTTTGAATGGTCTATTAAACTATCACCGTTCTTTATCGGCATCGCGGTTTTTATCGTTGTCTTATCATTTCTATTTAAAACACCGCTTGGCAAAACACTCGCGATGGGAAATCTGACTGCATTGTTTCTTTCGCTTATTATAGCGATTCTTTTCGGGTTTGCGGGGATGAAACTTTTAAGCCGCTTTATCCGGGATAGGAAAGCCGGAGCAGAAGCAATCTTCAAACGCATCCAGATCGGAACATCCTGCTATGTTGCGCTGGCTCAAGGCGCAAATGACGTGGCTAACGCAATCGGCCCCCTTGCAGTAATATATTTTCTTGTAAAAACGGGCGGTGTTGGCGCTGAGGTGCCTGTGCCTGTTTTTCTCCTTCTTTTCGGAGGTATAGGAATTGCCTTCGGAATCAGTATGGCCGGCGAGCGGGTCATGGAAACTGTCGGCAAAAAAATTACAACCCTTACAAATACTCGCGGTTTTTCAGTCGATTTTGCTGCGGCAACAACTGTGCTTATCGCATCAAAAATGGGGCTCCCGGTTTCTACTACACATGCGGCGGTTGGCGGTGTTTTAGGTGTAGGGCTTGCACGCGGGTTAGAAGCGGTCAACTTCAGAATAATCATAAAAATTATGCTTTACTGGGTTCTTACCGTACCCATTGCCGCCATAACCAGCATGATAATTTTTAAAATGCTTCAATTAGTTTTATAAAGGAGATAATTATGCGCATACCTTTATTATCAATGTTTGCTACTTCACCTTTTGACGGCCTTCTGGAACACGCAGAAAAAGTGAAAGAATGTGTATTGACCTTTCAACAGGCCATGGAATGTCATTTTTCAAAAGAATGCGAAGCTTTTGAAGACCTCAGAGAAAAAGTCAGTCAACTGGAAAGTGAAGCGGATGGTATCAAGCAAAACATACGCAGGAGTCTGCCAAAAGGAAGCATGGTGTGTGTTGAGAAATTTCAACTGTTCAGGTATTTAAAAGAACAGGATACGGTTCCTGACAGAATAGAAGATGCTCTTGATTGGATTTTCTTTAAACCGGAACCGGGAATTCCAGAAGAGCTTAAAAAGGATTTCCTGCTTCTGATTGACGCAAATATTGACTCTGTCAATGAAATGTGCAGGATGGTATTAGAAGCAAAAAAGTACTTTGAAACCTTTAATGAAACCCAGCGGAACGTAGTCAAGGAAATCATCCGCGAAATACGATGCAAGGAACATGAAGCAGATGAGGTGGAAGCCAGGCTCAAGCACAAAATCTTTGAGATTGATTTAGACCCGGTTTCAGTATTTCATCTAATCAGATTGGCTGAAATAATAGGCTCCATACCAGATCATACTGAAGACGCCGCCGATGTGATGAGAGTAATGATTGCTAAATAGAGTAGCCGTTCACGGCTTGAAACTTGAAATTGGAAAGTAGAAATTTGGGAGAGATGAAACTCGGCTCAAACATGAAGGCCAAATTTTCAAAACGCTAAAGTATTACAGTTTCAAATGTTTTAATCCTGAATATCCTGTCAATCCTGTCAAAAAAACGTTATAAAAAATCCTTTTTTATTGTAATGTCGCTATCATTTCGTATTTGCAGCAGCCATTCATTAAATGTTGCAAGCTGTTTTTGCTGCAACAATCCTTCCTTAATATTTGCTTTTTCTTTGTCAAAACCTTCCGGGGCGGAATCTTTTCTTTCCTTTAAGCTGATAACGTAATACCCCTTTGCCCCTTTTATGATATCTTCAGGCGTTTTGTTTTGATCTGAAAGACTGAAAGCGGCCTCAATAATTTCTCTTTCAGGCCCAATACCGGGCACAGAATCATTCCGTTTAAAAAACCCGGAAGTTGTTAAGGTCATGTCAAATTTCTTGCATTCCTCAGCAATGGATTTGCCGCTTTTTAAATCAGACAGGAACTCCTTTGCATCCTTAACAGCCTTTTCGTCCTTTCTTACCTTAATTAAATCAACCTTAACCCTTTCCATCACATCATTTAACTCAGGTATCTTTGCCGGAATTTTCTCTACTACCTGAATAATATAATATCCGTCACCAATATTCAGGATATCGCTGAATTCCATAACCGCTAAATTAAAAGCGGCTGATGCAAATTTTTCACGATGCTTTATACCTTTATCAGGGCCTTTTCCTGTAAAAAAATCTGTTGTCAACATCTTAAGGTTTTGTTCCGCAGCAGCTTTTATTAGGTCATCTCCCTTAATAGCGGCATCATAAACAACCTCTGCTTCATTATATGCATAATCGTTCACCTTTATATCTGTAAGCTTCTTTCTTATACTCTTTTTTGCTTCTTCAAGGGAAAGTGTGGATTCTTCATTTATTTTTTCAACCTTGATAATATGCCATCCAAACCGCGTGAGAACCGGTTCGCTGATCTCTCCGGCTTTCATGGAAAACGCCATGTCAGCAAAAGGTTTCACCATTTCTTCCTTTTTGAATGCTCCAAGACGCCCTCCATTATCTTTGCTTGGGCATGCGGAATATTGCAGGGCCATCTCGCCAAAATCTTTACCCTCCCTGATCTTCTTTAATATATAAAGGGCATTATTCCTTCCTTCTTCAACAGCTTCTGGACCGGCCTCCCTGTCGATCTCTATAAGTATATGCCTGGCATCAACGGTTTTATCTGTTCTAAATTCCTCCAAGTTTGCTTCATAATAATCCTGTATATCATCGTCGGTAATATTGACATTCGACCTGTATGTTTCAGGATCAAAATGTAAAAAGCGCGCCTTAATCATGGGTTCTGTTTTATAAGACTCTTTCCTGTCATTGAAATAGATCTTTATTTCATCAGCAGAAACTTTGATATCTTTATATTTTTCAGGCTCAAACAATACAAAATCTATATTTACCGATGCATTGCTCCATTTATACCATTCCATGGCTTCACTGTCTGAAACCTTGATGCTGCCTAAGATAAGGCCTCTTAACTTTTCTATTAAAATAAATTTTCTCTGATTATCCTCGAACTCTTCAGGAGTCAGGCTGTTGCGTTGTAAAACCTTTCTATAACGATCTTGATCAAAAACGCCGGCTATCTGGAATGCCTCTATTCCTCCGATTGTGCCTGCAAGCTCTTTTTCCGAAACCCTAAAGTTGAGCTTTTCCGCCTCCTGAAGTATAAGTTTTTGATTAATAAGACTGTATAAAGCCTGTCTTTTTATCTGAAGCATTTTCATTGTTTCATCATTCAGGCTGTTGCCGAATCTCTGGCGCAACCGCTCAACAAGGTGATCGTATTCCTCCTTATATTCTTCAACACTGATTGTCTCTCCATTAACAAGCGCAACCCTGCCCCCTTTATCTGAGCGGAAACTTCCAACACCCCAGAAAACAAACACAATAACAATTGCGCCTAAAATAATCTTGATAAGCCAGTTCTTGGCATGATTACGCAATAATTTGAGCATTATGATTCACCTTTTGAGAGCTTTGCACAACTGCCGTTATTTGTCATTTCGATCCAAAGGAAAAATCTTAACAGGTTTGAATTATTAAGATTTCTCGTAGCTCATACTCCTCGAAATGACAAAATTCAAAGGTCTCCCTTTTGATCCCGCAAAAGCGGAATAGTTTTTATGGTTTTTGACTTTTTACGACGCCATCAGGTATTAAACAATAATTTTGACCTGCGCTCCATTTTTATCCATCTTTGTTCCAACGCTTTCTGAACAAAATGCACATAAATATTCATACTTATCCCCTTCAGGCAAAACAATAAGAAGCCGTTTCCGGACAGGAACAGCCTGTTTGCATCTGGGGCAATAAAGCTCTGTTGCATCAAATTCTTTAAACGCTCCCGGTTGGCCTGATTCTCTATTTAACGCCCCGGATTGTTGTACATTTTCTTTTAAATACATGTTAACCCTTAAAAATTGTATTGAGACCTATGAAAATTATTTAAAACTGTCAATGAATTCCCGCTTTTTTTTATTGTCAACACAATCAAACTCATCAAAATAGATATTGACATGCAAACGTGTTTTTATTAATTTATGTTATTTCAGGGGCTGTAGCTCAGATGGGAGAGCGCATGACTGGCAGTCATGAGGTCAGGGGTTCGATCCCCCTCAGCTCCACCAAACAAATTCAATCACTGAGGGATAAACTAAGTGCTTTTTTATGCTTGACAACTATAATGTGACACTTTTGTGACAGTGTCAATGATGATGGCCTCGTAAAAAGTCGAAAAACACGTTATTGCGCTCGCTGTTACGGTTCAAGATAATTTGCTTTTCAACAATTCATTATATGCCTCTGACAATTTAACAAACTTTTCCTTTTCTCCCCCTTTATCCGGATGGAATTTTTGGGCCATTTGCCGGTATATACGGGTTAAACTCTTTTTGCTCATTTTTTTCAGCTCATCTTTTTTTACGCCGAATATTGTACTTGCCTCATCTAAAATTACTGAAGCGCTTCTGCGTGGTGGAACATAACGCCTTTTACTGTCCATATAGTCACGGATATAATCGTCCAAAAAAGAACTCCTGCCATATTCAGTATCAAAAAACATAATAACATACCTGATCATATATTCGTGCAGGTTTCCCTCTGTATCCATTCCGCTCCAGAAATCACAATCGCTGTTTAGCCGGCATATTTCTTCTAAAAAATATTGATCAACCTTATTTTGATTCAGGCCCTCAGGCATTGATTTTGCTATCAACTCGGTAAAATATTTCTGAAGATCAAAAATTACATAAACATATGCCTTGAACTCTGATCTGTCGAGAGCTCTTTCCATTTCCATAAAATACTGTTCGAGCTCATCCCTTGATTTGTTTATGATATTATTAAACATGTTAGGAGTCACACGTCCAATTCTTCCCTGGTCCATCTGGCCAAACTTTAAATAATGAACCCGGCGTTTATCAAATATGTGAAACTCGTTTTGCCGGTTTCCCTCTTTTTCTTTGCTGATTCTTCTTTTTGAGGTTCTTCCCAAGTGACGATGCGACTCCAGCGCCACCCTGATTTCAGGCTTTAAGAAACACCAGAAAATATCGTCGAGGTCTTCAACGGAATAATCCTTACTTAAAGTTAAAGTCCGGAGTCTGTCATCGACTGTTTCATCAATATAGAATGCTTTTCCTCCCGGATAAATAATATATCCGGCAGGATCTGTCCCCAAATCAAACAGGTCGCGACTCCGCAGACAGTCGCCATCCTTGTAAGATTCCCTTATATAATAGCGGGTTTCCCCTTTAATTGTTTTAAGCGCCAGATACAAAGTTCTTTATCTCCTGTCTTTTGTGATCTCTGATCCAAATATTATTATTCTATAAGTTTTATGCATCAAGGTCAATTTATAATACAAAACAATTTATCATTTCTGGTTGAAAATAATCTATTATTGTTTATTATACAAAAATATTTATTACAAAAGCTCGAAATACGAAGACACGAAATTTGATGAATTCTTAAAAAATCAAAAAGGCACGTTTTCATTATTCTTGGGAAAGTTGAATGCAGTAATTACAAATAGTTATCTCTGTGCGTTCTATGGTAAATCGCACCTTTTTACAAAACCGGCAGCTATGCAATATTCTAAAGTCTATATAAATTCGTTTGGTTATGAACTCGCGCCGAATGTGGTAACATCGGATGATCTTGAAAGACGCCTTGAGCCCCTTTATGAGGCGCTCCATTTTCAAAAAGGACAGCTTGAGGCTATCACGGGTATTCATGAACGCAGGTTCTGGGATCCGGGCTACAAAATGTCGGAAGGCGCAATAAAAGCAGGTGAAAAGGCTATAGAGACTTCAGGCATTTCGCCCGAGTCTATCGGGATGATAGTCTATGGAGGAGTCTGCAGGGATAATCTGGAACCTGCAACCGCCTGCGCAGTATCCCACGGTCTTGGATTAGGGCATGATACGCATGTATATGATGTCTCAAATGCCTGTCTTGGCATATTAAACGGAATAATACTGACGGCAAACGCTATTGAGCTGGGTCATATCAGGGCAGGCCTTGTTGTATCCTGTGAGTCCGCACGGCAGATAATTGATATCACTGTTGACAGCCTGCTTGAAAAAAAGAATATGGACAACTTTAAGCAAACAATCGCCACACTCACCGGCGGATCAGGAGCGGCAGCAGTGCTTTTGACAGATGCATCTATTTCAAATCCGGGCGCAAATCAGGGTCACCGTCTTATCGGGGGGGTAATAAAAAGCGCTCCGGAGCATCATAAGCTCTGCCGCTGGGGGCCGGATACAGGCATGCCTGCCAGCGGACTCCACGTAATGGAAACAGATTCTGTAGAAGTACTTAAAAACGGCGTAGCTCTTGGCATAGAAACATTCAATGCTTTTAGAAAAGAACTCTCATTGACTGATGATAAACCTGATAAAATCATATGTCATCAGGTAGGAGCCACACATCAAAAAAACATACTCAGATCTATCGGTATCCCTGAAGAAAAGGATTTTACAACATTCCGATACCTTGGCAATATCGGCACTGTATCCCTTCCGATTACCGCCGCCATAGCTTCAGAACGTGAATTCCTTGTGTCCGGCGATCTGGTCGGATTTCTTGGAATCGGCAGCGGACTTAACTGCCTGATGTTAGGGATAGAATGGTAAAAAAACGGTTTACAGTTACCGGTTGATCAAAACATAAAACTGTGAACCGTAAACCGACAACCGTGCATCTGAGTAGTCACAAAATATGAAAAAGAACAAACCGGTTAATATGTCATCTTTCAAACATCTATACCCGTTTAAGTCCAGTTACATGGATCTAAATGGTCTCAAGTATCATTTCCTGGACCAAGGCTCCGGCGAACCTGTTGTAATGATTCACGGAAATCCCACATGGTCTTTTTATTATCGTAATCTTATAAACAAGCTCTCGCCGCATTTTCGCGCTATTGCAGTAGACCATATCGGCTGCGGCCTCTCTGACAAACCGGACACAGACAGATATGATTATACGCTAAAAAACCGCGTGGATGATATTGAAGCGCTTATTGACTCCCTTGAATTAAAGGATAAAATAACCCTTGTACTTCACGACTGGGGAGGAATAATCGGCATCGCCTATGCCCTGAGATACCCGGAACGGATCAGCCGCATTGTCATTATGAATACCGCCGCATTTTTCCCGCCGTGCAAGAAAAAGCTCCCCTTAAGATTGCGGCTTGTGCGAAATTTCAGACTGTTAGCAACTCCGGCGGTTCTTGGCCTTAATCTCTTTGCATACAGCGCCCTGTATATGGCGACGCGCAAAGGGCTCTCAAAAGATGTTAAATCAGGCCTTACAGCGCCTTACAACTGCTGGAAAAACAGGCTGGCTACCCTTAAGTTCGTTCAGGATATTCCTGTCAGCAAAAAAGACACAAGCTACAGCCTGGTAAAATCAACAGATGAAAATCTGGACAAACTCGCCGGCATACCCATGCTGATTTGCTGGGGCAAACACGATTTTGTTTTTGACGATTCCTATCTTGCCGAGTGGCAGCGCCGTTTTCCGGACGCAGAGGTTCATACATTTTCAAACGCAGGACATTATGTCCTTGAAGATGAACCGGAGAAGGTCTGCATGCTTGTCAAAAATTTTTTAATTAGACATTCTGTATGATATTTCACCACAGAGTACACAGAGATCACAGAGAATTTGTTTTAGATTTTACCACAGGATTTTATTTCGTGTTTTCGTACTTTCGTGTTTTCGTGATTAATCTACTCTGTGATAAGACTTTTTTGATGCTAAATGAAAGCTGACAGCAACATTATGAATATTTCATCGCACCTGAAAAGGATGGCCGAAATACAGCCGTATAAAAGGGCTGTAGTCTATTCCGCAGGTAAAGATAAAAACGGCCGGATAGCATATGCCCACCTGACATTTCAGCAGCTTGATCAGGAATCTGACTGCCTCGCCTGCGGGCTTGAAAAAGTGGGGATTACACGCGGCACAAGAACCATATTGATGGTTAAACCAGGCATTGAGTTCTTTGCCCTGACATTTGCTGTTTTTAAAGTCGGAGCCATGCCTGTTGTGGTTGATCCGGGCATGGGAATAAAACGGATGCTTCTTTGCCTTGAAGAAAGCAGGGCCGAGGCTTTTATCGGAATTCCCATAGCCCATGCACTTCGGACCTTCTTCCCAAAATATTTTAAAACTATAAAGACAAATATTACCGTAGGCCGGAAATGGTTCTGGAAAGGATTAACTCTAAAACATATCCGCCAGGCTCCATGGCAACCTTACGCGCCGGCTAAAACCGGACAGGATGAAACAGCAGCCATTCTTTTTACAACCGGAAGCACAGGGCCTGCAAAAGGAGTAATATATACTCACGGCATGTTTGATGCCCAGATCCGTCATATAAAATCACATTTTAATATAACCCCTGATGAGATCGATCTTCCCACATTCCCACTTTTTGCGCTTTTCGACCCAGCTCTTGGAATGACCGCAATAATACCGGACATGGATCCTACAAAACCCGCGCGTGTGAATCCTGAGAAAATCATCGAAGCAATCTTAAACCAGGGCGTTACAAACATGTTTGCCTCCCCTGCCCTGCTGAATCGTGTGGGACGCTATGGAAAAAACAAAAAAATAAAACTGCCCTCATTAAAAAGGGTTGTTTCAGCCGGCGCCCCGGTATCTCCATCCAATATTGAACAGTTTTCTTCCATGCTGTGTAACGATACAGAAATACACACACCTTACGGCGCCACAGAAGCTGTCCCCATTATCTCCATCAGCAGCAATGAAATCCTGTCGGAAACCGGAAAGCTCAGTGAGCAGGGATACGGCATATGCGTGGGCCGCCCCATTGACGATCTAAATATTCAAATAATAAAGATCACTGATGATCCCATTGAAAACTGGTCGGATGAGCTTGTTGTTTCTGATGGTGAAATCGGTGAAATCACAGTAAGCGGAGATCTTGTAACGAGGCAATATTTTGAAAAACCGGATGCTGATGCCCTTGCCAAAATCAATGATGAAGACCGGATATGGCACAGAATGGGAGATCTCGGATGGATGGATAAAAAGGGAAGAATCTGGTTCTGCGGCCGTAAAAGTCACCGTGTAATTACTAAAAATAGAACTCTTTTCACCATCCCATGCGAGGCAATCTTTAACAATCACCCAGTGGTATTTCGAAGCGCCCTTGTCGGAGTCGGTTCTCCGCCAAACCAGAAACCGGTGATATGTATTGAACTGGAACATGAAAGAAAACAAAAAAGAAAAAAACTTATTAAAAAAGAACTCCTTGAACTTGCAAAAAGCAGTGTCCTGACAAAGGACATTGAGACAATACTTTTTCACAAGGCATTCCCCGTTGACATAAGACACAACTCAAAAATTTTTCGTGAAAAGCTGAAATTGTGGGCAGAAGAAAGGTAAATTGAAAACGGTTTGAATTCATATAGATATCCTGTAAACCCTGCCAAAAAATAATAGCACGCTAAAATGTTATAGAACGGAGATTATGAACAACGATACATTTATATCCAGAATTGCTGAAGAACAAAATATAACCGCTAATCAGGTTCAGGCGGTAGCTTCTCTTCTATCGGAAGGCGCGACAATTCCGTTTATCGCGCGTTATAGAAAAGAAGCTACAGGAAGTCTTGATGAAGTAGCTGTTATGGCTGTCAGGGACAGGCTGAACCAGCTTATGGAACTGAAAGAACGAAAGGAAACAATCCTCAAATCTCTTGAAAAACACGGTCACCTGACGGATGAACTGCAGGAAAAGGTTCTTGCTGCGGAAGCCATGGCTGTGCTTGAAGATATATATCTTCCTTATAAGCCTAAACGACGGACAAGGGCAATTATAGCAAAAGAAAAAGGGCTTGAACCGCTGGCGCTGATAATTTTTGAACAAAAAGGAGTAAACCCGGTCAAAGAAGCAAAATCTTTCATCGACTCTGAAAAGGGTGTTGAGTCTGTTGAAGACGCCCTGGCCGGAGCCAGAGACATAATTGCAGAAATCATAAATGAGAATGATAAGGCCAGGGCCCGGCTGAGAAACCTCTTTTTCACAAAAGCTGTGATTAAAAGCAGGGTTGCTTCAGGCATGGAGGAAAAAGGGGCTAAATTCAGGGATTATTTTGACTGGGAAGAAGCGGTTGCCGGCCTTCCTTCTCACAGAATGCTGGCCATGAGACGGGGCGAAAGCGAAGACTTTCTTAACCTTGACATACTGCCTGATGAAGAAGAGGCAACAGCTATCCTTGAGAACCTGTTCGTTAAAGGAGGGGGAGATGATTGTACGCAGGTAAAGCTGGCCGTAAAGGATTGTTATAAGCGTCTTCTTTCCCGTTCAATGGAAACTGAAATTAGGCTCCACGCAAAAGAAAAGGCTGAAACCGTAGCGATAAAAGTATTTGCGGAAAACCTCCGCCAGCTCCTGCTTTCTCCGCCTCTCGGAGCAAAACGCGTCATGGGAATAGACCCTGGATTCAGAACCGGGTGCAAACTTGTCTGTCTTGACCGGCAGGGCAAACTGCTTCATTATGACACTGTTTATCCCCATATGTCTGAAAAAAAGGCTCTTGCAGAAAGCGGAAAGATAAAATCCCTGTGCGAAAAGTTCGATATTGAAATCATAGCCGTTGGAAACGGTACTGCCGGCAGAGAAACAGAAGCCTTTATCAAGGCGGTCCCTTTTTCAAAGCCTGTGCAGATTATAATGGTCAATGAGAGCGGCGCTTCAATATATTCCGCTTCTGAAGCGGCAAGGGAAGAGTTCCCGAATCATGATCTAACGGTGCGCGGAGCTGTATCGATCGGAAGACGTTTGATGGATCCACTTGCAGAGCTTGTAAAAATCGATCCAAAATCAATAGGCGTCGGCCAGTACCAGCATGATGTTGATCAGAAGGCACTGAAACAGGCCCTTGATGATGTTGTTATGAGTTGCGTTAACGGTGTCGGAGTTGATCTGAACAGAGCCAGCGCCCAGCTCCTTACGTATGTTTCAGGCATGAACGCAGGGCTTGCAAAAAATATTGTCGCTTATCGTGAAGACAACGGACCCTTCACTTCCAGGAAGCAACTGACAAAAGTGCCGCGACTTGGTACCAAGGCGTTTGAACAGTCTGCTGGTTTTTTAAGGATTCATGACGGTGAAAACCCGCTGGATGCCAGCGCAGTGCATCCTGAAAGTTACTATCTTGTTGACGCCATGGCCAAAGACCTTGATACTGAGGTCGTTGATATTTTGAAAAAACCTGAAATCAGGGATCAAATAGATGTTACAAAATATGTTACTGATTCAGTCGGGCTTCCCACACTGAATGATATCCTTGATGAACTGGCAAAACCAGGACGTGACCCAAGAGAAAAATTCGAAGCATTCGCATTTGCCGATGGTATTGAAAAAATGGAAGACCTGAGATCCGGAATGAAACTCCCTGGAATTGTGACAAACATCACCGCGTTCGGCGCTTTTGTTGATATCGGCGTGCATCAGGACGGACTTGTTCATATCAGCCAGATGGCAGACAAATTTATAAAAAATCCAGCGGATATTGTAAAGGTCCAGCAAAAGGTGTCGGTAACTGTGCTTGAAGTTGACATTGCCAGAGAGAGGATTTCTCTCTCAATGAAATCGCAAGCCGAAAAGTCGGGCTTAAAAAAGGCTCAAAACCGTAAACCAAAATCAAAGAATAAGACAAAAAAAAAGGTAAGCAGTAGGAATACACCATTTAATCCTTTGGCAGAAGCTTTGATAAAAAGCGGGCTTAAATAAATCTCCGAGACCTAAGAACTCGGTCAAAAATAAAGACATGTCCCAGTATTTTTCCCATGCTCAATCATTGTTTGCAAATCGCAGGGTGCGTTTTACTCACCAGAAAATATTCCATTTTGCCTGTCAAGACGTTTTATCATTCATCCATTCAATAATACGTATATAAATGTTATCCATTTTCTGGATATTTGTAAACGTTCAAACCAATTACAACATCAGTGCCCTCGATTTTCTGGTTACCCCGCGTGCTGGCGACTGTTATCGTTTTGCCGGATTTTGAGGGTCCGAACTCCTTTGTTAAATCTATCTCAATAATCAGTTTATCGTCTTTAACTTCCCATTTTACATTCTGCATTTCTTCACCTCTTTTTTGCATTTATGCGATGTTTGGTGTTTTTTTCTCTTGACAGGCCCTTTAATGGGTGACCCTTCTGGTATTTCCTTATTCTCAACGCGTAATCTCTTCCGCTATCAATTCAGCTTGTTTCAAAACTGTTTCAACTTCTTCGTCTGTTTTACCAAAGCCGGTGCTATCGAATTTGGCCAACCGTGATTTTACAGCCTGAGAAAATGAGACCTCATCTTTAACATCCATGGCTTGTTCGTGTGGTATGGCAATGGAAAAAGCCCGAGACAGGGCGTTTACCTCATTGATGTAGCGCTTTTTACCGTTTTCCAGTCCCAGAATGTGTTCCTCCGCGGCGAGTATCAGAGAGAGTTTTCCGCTTGTGTCAGCCTCGAAATATAATTGATAATTGAAAGTTGATAATTCCCTTGTATAAGTCGGCGGCAATCCTGCGAGACATGGCCACAATCATGGCCTTGCCTTCAAACACTTCCTGCCGCTGCTCAAAATGATTGATAATATCCTGAGCCACCTGTTTTATCCGGTCTTCACTACCGATGAGCGCTTCCAGTTGTGTCCATTTGGCCTTGATTTTGTTGGAAACAAAACCCCCATCCCCAGCCCTTCCCCCAGAAGGAGAAGGGAGCAAACTCTCCTCTTCCTCTGGGAGAGGTTGGGAGAGGGGTAACTCATCAAAATCTTTGATGAGTTGCTTGCCTTCTTCACTGAGGTTAATCTTCGCCAGTCTGCTTTCGTAAAAAATTCTGACTGTTGCACCATCATCAACCGCTTGCAGGATATCGTAAATATCAACATAGTTGCCAAATACAGCAGGTGTGTTGCTGCCTGCCTGTGCGTTGCACGCAGACAGGTCCTGGGCAATGGAAGGAGCGTAGATGTATTGGTAGCCCTGTTTTTCAAGAAGTTCGATGGCAAATTTTTCTATTGCGGATTCGGTGATTTTCATAATTGATAGTTGAGAATTGAGAATGAAAAGTTATTTTCTTGTTTTACTTGTCTTACCGCATTCTCTTTCAGGGTTCTGGTAGCCCAGATGCGAAACTGCGTGGCCTGGTAAGAGTTGACGCGGTAACCGACCGAAATGATGGCATCGAGGTTGTAGAAATCAAGTTTTCTTGTTACCTGCCTTTTACCTTCATTTTGAACTGCTCGAATTTTTCGAGTAGTTGCTTTTTCATCAAGTTCACCTGACCTGAAAATCTCTTTTAAATGATAGGTGATCGTGTGGCTTTCAACGCCAAAAAGTAAGCCCATAGCCTTTTGCGTAAACCAAACCGTTTCGTCTTTAAGAAAGACTTCAACATTCACCTTCCCATCGTTTCCGGTGTAGAGAAGGAAGTTTGACTGCTTATCAGGGAGATTGTTTTTCATTATATAACCCTCTCTTCCGTCTCTCCCAAGGAATCTATGGGAATATATGGGGGAATATATGGGACGTTCCTCAGTTTATAAGTTTATATCGTCAATAGGCCAATGGAACATCGTACAGAGCGTTCATAACTCCAAATTGATGCCATCGATATCCGGTTTTATCCAGTTGATATAATTTGTATTCTGTTTTCAATATGCAGGTTTTGCCTCTAGACGTTTCCGCCCTCATACGCAGGTAGTCTTCCCGTGCCGGAAAGTCTTTTATTCTGGGAATAATAAGCAAGTTTTGCCCCCAGGTATTTCTCCAACAACTTGCTGGAGACTTGGATATTCACGTACGTATTTGCCCCACCGTTTCGGATAGTTTGCAGCCTTCTACCCTTCATCTTCAAACAAATCCTTAACAATAGCCAGTCGTTCCGCAATCACTTCCGGCGCAGGCAGATATTTGCTGTATTCATCCGGCAGGTAAGGCGAGGTGTTGTAAGTTGCCACGCCAATCGGCTGAGTGGTTGTTTTGAGCGAATATTCCACAACTGTTTTATCTTTGCTTTTACATACAATAATGCCAATCGCATCATTTTCATCATCTACTTTATATTGTTCATTCAGAGCAGTCAGGTAAAATTCCATTTTACCCTTGTATTCCGGCTTAAATTCACCAATTTTCAGTTCCACAGCAATAAACCGTTTTAATTTTCGGTGGAACAAAAGCAAATCGATAAAGTACTCTTTCTCTCCAACCTTAAGTCTGAACTGGTTACTCACAAAGGTAAACCACGCTCCCATTTCAATCAAAAATTTACGGATATTCTTCACCAGGGTCTGTTCCAGTTCATGTTCGCTGTGTTCTTCTGCCAGCTCCAGAAAATCGAAGGTGTAATGGTCTTTTACCGCCAGCTTTGCCTGATGTTTGTATTTTTCAGGCAGGGTCTGATCAAAGTTGGTCTGATTCATCAGGTACTTTTCATAGGTTTTGTTTTCAATCTGATGAATCAGGACATCCTTGGTCCAGCCGAATTTCCTGACATGCAACATATAAAATTCCCTCTCCAGAGGGTCTTTGCATTTGGTCAGAATCAGGATATTTTTTGTCCAGCTAATTTCTGCAACCAATGGTTGCAGTTTTTTATTTTGCTGAATTTCAGAATAAAAAAATCTCATATTCCAGAGGTTTCGGCCAGAAAACCCTTGAATTGCCGGATATTCCTCCTGAATATCTTTTGAAAGTTGCTCTACAACCGATTTTCCCCAGCCAAGCTCTTGCTGCTTATCGACAATCATCCGTCCAATATCCCAGTAAAGTTGTATTAATTCCTTATTGACGGCTTTAAGCGCTTCATATTGGGAACGACGTATCCGTTCCTTTACTTCAGTAAGAAATTAATGTAATCATTATCGGGTCTTAATGACTTACCCATTTTTAACCTCAATTTTCATCAAATTTTCATATCTTTCTTTAATGACGTATCGCATTTTGCGATGCCATTGCTTTTATCTTTTTTATTTAATTTAAAATTTATGGAACAATCCTTAATTTATAAGTTTATATCGTCAAGAAGTAAATATTGATTTTCTTTTGCAGTTTTTTCACCGTCACACGCTGCGCAAGCGCCTGCGTTGCGAGATGGCCGTAGAGTTAAGTATTTGTCCAAAGAGCAGTTTTTCTGGCTTCTACCAATTTTGAATATTTGTCTTTTAAGACAGTATCCAAAAAACTGCTGTGAATCAACTGTATCCACAAATCAAAAGCCGATTCTATTTTTTCAAGCACTGTTTTGATGGCCGGATCAGTCAATTTCAAGCGATCCCTGCCGAAATAATCAATCAGATTAAAGTAATCAAGCTTTCGTTTTTTACCCATCAAGGGTAAAGCGATTTCTTCTTGCGGATTGGCCAGCGCAATGGTTGTATTGATAATATCATACGCTGGAGACAGTTCGATCTTGTCATCCCGCGTTATCAACGAAAAGTTCTTCAGGTGCATATCTTCGTTGCCAAGGAGATAATTAACCAGCGTAAGCCTGAACAGCTTTATTTTCTCCAGGGCAGGAAATGTGCAGTATTTCTCTATGACAGCGGCTACTTTTTCCATGGAGGCATCATACTTAGTCTCGCGGGACAGCCCGAGAAGCTGCGTAAAATCTTCAACAGCAAGCTTTTTATTCAGACCAATCCTGTCGAACCGCTTTATAAAGTAAGTAAATGAACCGTCTTTCGAATACACCAGGCCGTGCAAAGGAACATCGATGCCGGCTGCGCCGGCTAACCGCATTGAGAGATCTTCATTTTCAGGAAGCTGTAGAAATTGTGGGTTCTGCGGTTTCAAGATGTAGTGACCTCCGATGTCTACAACTTCAAATCGCCGCCGGCTTACATTGAGAGTTGCGCTAAGTTTCGGCTGGATTCCCTGGACGGACATTTTGGGCGCCCGGACAGCGGCCTCATGTATTTGCTCCCCTGCAGTATAGGGTAAATCCTTTAAATCATCCAGCCTTCGTGATAACCGCTTGAGGCCTTGAATGGAATACCTGCCTTCACAGGGTTGATATGTGATCGGGCATGTGTTCATTATATTTCCCGCACCGTGACAGCGCCAACCATGTCCATTCCCACAACCAACAGTTGGCGCAAGAGATCGTTGCAGTCAATTTTATAAACTCTTAAAAGCGCTTCAAGATTATATCCTTCCGGCAGCAGGCCTTCGAAAAAGGGAGGGAACCTGTTATAGGTGTACGGCTCATCGGTTATCGGCATGGTCAAAGAAACAGGGGGTCCTGAATAACCCTCGCAATAGATAAACCGGTACGCACTGCCCGGCGTAATTTCTTCCAGTACACCGGCTAATTGGCTATGCACAAATACTTCAGCTCTTTGCATCTTCGGATTCCGTGAAATTTTCCATTATGGGGCCGTCCAAAAGCATGGTAATATTTAATGCATTTAAAATCTTCAGCAGCGTGTTAATCCGGACTGTTTCTTTACCGTGTTCAATATCATAGATGACAGTTTTACCGACTCCGGCAACCATTGCCAGATCGATTCGAGAGAGGCCGGCTTTTTTCCTGTGAAAATGTATAATCCGGCCAACGTGCTTGAAATTGTTGTTATGTATTTTTACCGCCATCGTGGTATTCTTTAGCCATGATCCTAAGTTTTTCTCACGACATTCTATTTTGTCTGTCTTTATTACCGCTATTGCGGCATTTTGTCAAGTCAAATCAGATTTACTGTTTATCACCGGCCTAAAATAGTTCTTTTTTGCCGTTATAGCGGCAATGCCATCGATTTTGGTTGACCTGAAAAGATTTAAGATAAAAAAGCGCGATATGTTATCGGTATGGCGGTAACAAGTGACAATCGGCAAAAAATTTGATTGCTTTTCAAAAGAGATTATTAGTTTACTTTTTCTTCCGATTATAGTATATTTTACTGAAATTGTTGTCAATATTAATGTAATAACAGTATAACCGGTTAGACATGATATAAATCAAAAACATCTATCATAATCCGCGGCACCCTCGATTTTTGCACCGCCACACGCTGCGCAAGCGCCTGCGCTGCGAGATAGCCGTAGAGTTCAGTATTTGTCTGATTTATCGAGGATTTTTTTGGCCAAGTTTGACTCTTAATAATATCGGACATATAATACAGGAGCTTTTTGATAAATTGTAAAACTTTTTTAAGAAATCATCCATTCTAATATGAAAAAAGACAGCTCTTTAGGAAAATATCGTGAGACTCTTCGTGAAATTATTTTTGAGGCTGAGACACCTGCAGGTAAATTATTTGATATAATTTTAATTGTAAGTATCGTGCTTAGCGTATTAGTTGTAATGCTGGACAGTGTGAGCACTATTCGAAATTCATACGGCGGCTTTTTAGTTTTTAGCGAATGGTTTTTCACTTTTCTTTTCACAATTGAGTATTTTCTTAGGTTATCCTGTGTCGATCGTCCTTTTAAGTATGCGACCAGCTTTTTTGGAATAGTAGATCTCCTGGCAATAATCCCGACCTATTTAAGTCTTTTTCTGCCTGGAAGCCAGTTTCTTACTGTTATCAGGATTCTTCGAGTTCTTCGAATATTCCGGGTTTTCAAACTGGTTCAGTATCTTGTTGAAATCAGGGTGCTTAACCAGGCTCTTCGTGCAAGCCGGCGAAAAATTATTGTATTTTTATTTACTGTTTTTACACTGGTGATAGTTTTCGGTTCCATGATGTATGTCATAGAAGGCGAACAAAATGGTTTTACAAGCATCCCTCGAAGTATTTACTGGGCTATCGTAACGCTAACTACAGTCGGCTATGGAGATATATCGCCTAAAACGTGTTTCGGTCAGACTCTGGCTGCTGTCATCATGATTATCGGTTATGCAATAATTGCCGTACCTACAGGGATTGTAACAACTGAAATTGCTCGATCCACCAGAAGGAAGGTTTCCACTCAGGCGTGCCGGGTTTGCAGCGCAGAAGACCATGACATAGATGCAAAGCACTGTAAATACTGCGGAGCAAAACTTTAAATCCTTTGAAAAGCGCTCCTTTCAGCCTCCCGCTACTGACGGAATGTCAGGTTTTGTTGTAACCTAAGTTGAGCGGTTTTTTGCGAAGAGATGTGCTGAGATCTTGATGCATAAGGATTTGCAAAAACCGCATGCATACCCGTGGATATGTCTAAGATTTTTGCGAAGCCTTTATGCGCAAGAGATCGGCGCAGATCGAGTAAAAAACCGCTCAATTTAGGTGTAAGTATCAATGCAATGGCGATAATCGAAAATATTCATAAGAAAAATGGTATGAAAAAAAGAGCATCTCAAAAAGTTCTGGTAACAGGTGGCGGAGGTTTCCTGGGCAGCGCTCTAATCAGGCTGCTTGTGGAAAGGGGGGATCATGTCCGCAGCTTCTCCCGCAGTTATTACCCGGAACTTGCATCTATGGGTGTTGAACAGATTCAGGGCGATCTAACTGACAAAATTGCCGTTGAAAATGCGTGCAAAAGCATTGATACGGTTTTTCATGTTGCGGCAAAGCCCGGAGTATGGGGAGATTATGCTGGCTACTTCAAAACCAATGTCACTGGAACCAGAAATATAATTGCTGCCTGCATAAAACATAAAGTTACAAGGCTGGTTTACACAAGCTCACCAAGCGTAATCTTCAACGGCACAGACATGGAAGGTGTTGACGAATCAATTCCATATCCTGAGAAATTTCATGCTCACTATCCGAAAACCAAAGCGATTGCAGAGCAATGTGTGATAAAAGCCGCAGACAACCGTCTAATGACTATAATATTAAGACCACATTTAATATGGGGCCCCGGTGACAATCATCTTGTTCCAAGGATTATCGAAAGAGCAAATCGGCTTGTAAGGGTCGGAGATGGAAAGAATCTTGTGGACACTATTTATATCGACAACGCCGCATATGCCCATATTCAGGCCGCGGACAGGCTGGAAGAAAACAGCAAACTTTCCGGAAATGTTTATTTTATAAGCCAGGGCAAGCCGATTCCCTTGTGGGGCATGATAGATAATATATTAAAAACAGCCGGGCTTGCTCCTGTAAAGCGGTCAATATCCAAAAATACTGCATGGATGATCGGGGCGGCAATGGAAGTTTTTTATAAACTGTTTAAATTAACCGGCGAACCGAAAATGACCCGTTTTGTTGCGTCAGAATTAGCCACATCGCACTGGTTCGACATAAGCGCTGCAAGAAGGGATATAGGCTATACTCCGCTGGTATCTACAGAAGAAGGTCTCAGGCGTCTTGAAACCTGGCTGCAAAACACAAAATCTTAGTCCGGCAAAGTATCATAGAAATAGCGCATAACATCCGATCTTGTTATTATGCCGATAACTCTGCCGCCGTCTACTACCGGAAGACGGCCGATGTCATGTTTTACCATCAGTTGCGTCACTTTCATAGGACTCTCCCCGGGTTTTACCGAGGTGATGTTTGTACTCATAAACGCTTTTACGGGCGCTTTTAACTGGGAATCCTTTCTTGCTTTTCTAAAATCTCTTCTTGATATAATACCAACAAGCTTTCCGCCATCAATAACAGGTATGCCTGTACAACCCTTTTTTTTCAATATTAACGCAGCCTCTTTCATGCTGTTATTTGAAGGTATACTCAAAACCGGGAAAGACATAAGATCGCTTATTTGCACAGAGGCCTGCTGATTGCCGCGAATAAGTTCAACAATCATTTTTTTGACCGCATCCGGCTTTGCGGATTTCACCATTGCAGAGCCTGCTCCGGAATGACCGCCTCCGCCCATGCTCTGCATAATAGATCCAATATTTATATCTTCAGTATTACTGCGTCCGATAACAATACTCCTGCCCCGTTCCCTGTCTGTAAATATCCCAAAGGCGGCATCAACATTAAATATTTCTCTGCACATGCGCACCACTATAGCAAGACCCTCAACATGTCCTTTGATATCCAGCTTATTTACACAGATGTTGTAACCGTTTACTTTTGTTCTTTTTGCTGATTTTATCATCTCAAACAAAACATCTTTCTGCTTCTTTCCATATGCGGGACGCAAAAATCTACTGAGAACATTCAGGTCTGCTTTATTATTCAGCAGATATGACGCAACAGAGGCATCTTCAGGTTTTGTTGAAGGAAACGTCAGATTTCCTGTGTCTTCATACAGGCCTGTCAAAAAAAGGGTGGCCTGTATCGGCGTTAATTTTTTTCTCTCCTTTCTTAACTGCCGTATCATAATGGTAATATTTGCCCCCATCTCATCATAATATTTTTGCGCTGAATTTATATCTCCGTTATTTGAGTGATGGTCCCATATTATGATTTCAAGATCGTTCCTTTTCCGCAGTTCATCTACATGTGCAATACGCGCCCAGCTATTAATATCAACAACAACAAGGCTCTTTACTTTGTCAAAATCAATTTCCTTTGGTGAGTACATATTAAGAATATCTTTATGAATCGACATAAAAGCCTTAACATTCGGGTTTATGTTTTTGGGAAGTACCGGAATAGCGCCGGGATATAGAATCGTCGCTGCCACCATAGAGGCCAGCGCATCAAAATCCGTATTGTTATGTGTGGTTACAATTTGCATAAACTCTCCTGGCATTTTTCAAAAAGACTATTTGACAGGATTAACAGGATATTCAGGATTAAAACACATCATGTAAATCCTCATTAAAATCCATTACGTAGAACACCACCAATGTCATTCCCGCAAAAGAGAAAATCCATAACTACCGTGCAATCTCTTGTATAGCTACAGTGAAGCTTAATCTCGTTGAAACAAAATCTTGTTTATCCTGTTATCCTGTCTGATTTTTTTCAAAGGGTTGCATCTCGAAGACATTACTCAAATCAACAAACTCTGAAACCGTAAGAGTTTCGGCACGGCGGGAAGGCTCAATGCCGGCATTCTCCAGCACACGCTGAGCTGTACTTGTATCAAGATGAAGCTCGCTTCCCGCAAGAGCATTCCTGAGCGTTTTTCTCCTCTGCCCGAATGCCGCTTTAATAACTTTGAAAAAGAATGCTTCGTCTCTTGCCGGATATTTCATGGCGGTTTTAAAATTTATTTCAAGAACTTCGGAATCAACCTTTGGCTTTGGGAAAAATTGATGCGCCTTGATATCCGCAATTTTTTTTATATCCGCGCAGTACTGTAACATAACGGTAAGCCGTCCGTAATCCCTGCAGCACGGCTTAGCGGTAATCCGGCGGGACAATTCCTTCTGCAACATAAAAATTGCCCTGCTTACAATGCTTCTGGACTTTATCAGTTGAACAAGGATTTGTGATGAAATGTTATAAGGAAGGTTTCCAATGACTATTGGCCTGCGGCCCGCCTCTTTTGCTAACCTCTCAATATTCACTTTCAATATATTCTCTTTTATTAAAACCACATTAGAAATGCTGTTTGCAACAAGCTCTGTCTTTAAAAGTTCAATTATTTGACTATCAGTATCAACAGCATAAACTTTTTTCGCTGCATGTGCCAAAGGAATCGTGAGCGCGCCAAGACCGGCGCCTATTTCCAGAACAATATCTTCCGAAACAATCCCTGAACGCGCTGTTATCATTTCCGCAGTGGACGGGTCGGATAAAAAATGCTGCCCAAGCTGTTTTTTGGGATGTAAATTCCAGGCTGATAGAAGTGTTCTGGGTGATGTCATAATTTATCTGATAATAATTTATGTTAACCGGATAGTTGTGAACACTTTGCGGGTTATGAAATAGGCGGCAATGCCTGGAACAAGGCCGACGATTATCCCGCCTGTTAACATGGTGCCGGCAACGCCCAGCCCCATATTTAAAAGATCGGAAATCGACTTCGGCTCCAGCCCAATCGAAACTGAACTTCCAAGTAAAAAGGTTCCAACTTTATAACTTCCAAGGTAAAAAAGTGGTATACCCGGAGCGGCAATCCATGATCCGATTACAGCGGATGCCTTGCTGCCCCGTAGAATAAAGGCAAGAGCTATAGCTAAAAATGTCTGAAAAGGAAAGGTAGGGGTTGAGCAAACAAAAATACCGGCTCCCATTCCCATCGCAATATAATGGGGATCACCCTGAAGCTGCTTAATGCGGGCAGTCAATTGCCGTACATTCTGCTTGAAGCTCATATCCCATTGCCACATTTTTCGTGAGTTTTGTTTGTTTTTATTTTTCATCACAACCCTTGAATACAAACTAACATGATTTTGTTTTGTTTTCAATGCATCATTTGATTTATCCTTTTCTTGACTTCCTCTGCATTGTTAAGTAGTTGTTACATTAAATATTGGGTTAAACTTTTCTCAAATAGATCCCGTTGTTTTTTTCAATTTTTAATTACTCATCATTAATAAAGGGAGGTTCTCATGGCTAAAAAAAGAGGAAAATCGGTAAGCTTTGACGCAATGGTCAAATTTTTTATGAGGCAATACGACATTCCAACCAAGAAAGATGTTAACAGTCTGATAGCAAGGCTCGACAGGCTGGAAAATCTTATTAAAACCACAGCCGGATCAGGCAAAACCAGACGGACATCAATCAAAACCGCTAAGGGCAAAACATCTGCCGGCAAAACTCCTGCAACCGCTTCTGATATGGCATTGAAAATCATAAAAAACTTCAAAAAAGGGGTGAATTTCCCAACGCTCCTGGCAAAAACCGGCTTTGGAGAAAAGAAACTTCGTAATATTATTTTTCGTCTCGACCAGACTAAAAAGATAAAACGAAAAGGTCGCGGCATATATATTGCCTCATAATTACAGGACTAAACCCACGGCTACACCTGAAAAAAACGGCAAGAGTAGGGGCGTATTGCAATATGCCCCTCGACAAGTACTGGCGTATTGCAATACGCCCCTACCAAACAACAATGGTGACTTTATGGATGTAATGACGGATAAAAATAATCCTGATATTAACACAGGCGACGATGTTTCTGGCTATTCTGTTAAGAGGATCGTCAAACTCGACGAAATTAATTCCATTTTTTACGAGCTTGAGCATACTGATACAGGCGCCAGGCACATCCACATCAGCAATAACGACGAGGAAAATACATTCGGCGTTGCCTTCAAAACCGTTCCCGCAAATTCAACCGGTGTTGCGCACATATTAGAGCACACTGTTTTGTGCGGTTCCGGAAAATTCTCTGTACATGATCCATTCTTTTCCATGTTAAAAAGAAGTTTAAGCACTTTCATGAATGCTTTTACTGCTTCGGACTGGACCATGTATCCTTTTTCCACACAAAACAAAAAAGATTTTTACAATCTCATGGATGTTTATCTTGACGCTGCCTTTTTCCCGAACATAGATGAGCTCAGCTTTAAACAGGAAGGTTGCCGCCTGGAAGTCGAAGATGTTTTAAAAGACTCAGATTCCGAATCTCTTGTTTATAAAGGCGTTGTATACAATGAAATGAAAGGCGCCATGTCATCCCCTGTCGAGATAATGGCGCGCGCTCTTTTAAATTCCATTTATCCTGACACAACATACAGTTATAACTCAGGCGGCGATCCCGCCATTATCCCGGGTTTAACATATAATCAGCTAAAGGCTTTCCACGCACGTCATTATCACCCAAGCAATGCTTTTTTTTATACATACGGAAAACTGGCCCTCAAAAAACATCTTCTTTTTATCCATGACAAAATCTTAAGAAATTTTGAGCGGATTGATCCAAAAACAGATGTTCCGTCCCAGCCACACTGGAGCAAACCGAAAAAAGTAACATATCAATATCCGATCGGCAAAAACGAAGATCCATCAAAAAAATGCCAGGTTTGCGCGGCATGGCTGACAGCGGACATCAAGGATTCTTTTGAGGTTCTTGCCCTTTCAATACTATCACAAATTCTTCTTGGAAACTCAGCGTCTCCCCTGCGAAAGGCATTGATAGACTCGGAGCTTGGCGCCGCCCTCAGCGATGGGACAGGTTATGATTCTGACAACAGGGATACCATGTTTGTCTGCGGGCTCAAGGATGTTGAGGAATCTGCTGCGGAAAAAATCGAAACAATCATATTTGATGTCTTGAAAAACCTGTGCGAATCAGGAATAGACAAAAAACTTATCGAATCAGCCATTCACCAGCTTGAGTTTCATCGCAAGGAAGTAACAAACACCCCTTATCCATATGGAATTAAATTGCTCTTAACCGTTTCAGGAAGCTGGTTTCACGGCGGCGATGTCGAAAGGATTTTGCGGTTTGATACTGACCTTAAAAAGATTCGTGAACAGCTTTCAAAAGATCATTTTTTTGAAAACTGCATAAAAAAGTATTTTTTAAATAATTCTCACAGAATACTTCTTACACTCGTTCCTGACAGTTTGATGGAAGAGAAAGAGAACAAAAGGGTTGCAGCGGAACTTAGAAATATCCGATCCGGCATGAGCGGTTCTGATCTAAACAAAATAAAAGAAGACGCAAAATCTTTAATGTCGCTGCAGGAAAGCAAAGAAGATATCTCATGCCTTCCCACGCTGGAAATTGAAGATATTCCTCCTTCAATTAAAACAGTAGAAGAAACAACCGGATTCAGCAAACCGATGACAACCTGTTATAGCCAGCCGACCTCCGGCATATTCTACTTTACCGCTGCCGCTGGAACCGCATCTTTGCAAAAACAAACGATTCCCCTTGTGCCTTTTTTCTGCTTTGCCCTGCCAAAAATCGGCACGGCAGTGCGTGATTACACGGAAATTGCTCAACTTATCGATGCATATACAGGCGGCATAGGATTATCCTCTCATGCGCGCACAAGCTTTGAAGGCGACGGCACCTGTTTGCCGTTTATATCTTTTGGCGGAAAGTGCCTTGTCCGTAATCTAAAAAGGATGTTTGAAATCATCGATGAACTTTTATCCGGATTCAACTTTTCAGATCTAAACCGATTAAAGAGTCTTTTATTAGAATACAGAGCAGGCCTGGAATCGATGGTTGTGCAAAACGGACACGGGCTTGCCATGTCGCTTGCTTCGAGAAACCTGTCGCCGACATGCGCCCTCAGTGAAACCTGGCACGGCATCCACCAGTTGCATTTTATAAAAAATATTACCGGTGATCTTTCAGAGCACAGTCTGAAATCTCTTTCTGATGATCTTGTATCAATAGGCAAAAACTTTTTTTCGAGCGCTAATTTCAAAATGGCTCTTATCGGAGAAGACAACACACTGCCTGCCGCATCTTCTCTGGCGGAATCCATACAAAACAATATGGCAAATGGGCAATCAAACGACTTTACGGCCCAGGACATCGAATCTGACATCGAATCTGGCGCTGAAATCATCAGGGAGGGATGGAGTACCTCTTCTGCGGTTTCATTTGTTGCGCAAACATTTAAAACCGTGCGCATGGAACATGAAGATGCTCCCGCCTTATCTGTAATCAGCAAAATACTCAGGTCCATGTATCTTCATCGCGAGATAAGGGAAAAAGGCGGCGCGTACGGCGGGTTTGCCCTGTATAATTCTGAAGACGGAATATTTAATTTCTGCTCTTACAGGGATCCTCATATAATTTCCACCCTGGGAGTATATGAAGATGCCGCAAATTTTATAAATTCCGAAAACTATACTGATGAAGATGTAAAGGAAGCAATTTTGCAGGTTTGCTCCGGAATCGACAAACCGGACCCTCCTGGCCCTGCAGCAAAAAAAGCGTTTTATAGAAAAATTGTATCCCTGTCCGACGAAAATCGCATACGTTTTAAAAAACGGCTTTTAGCCTTAACCCGCAGCAAGGTTGGTGAGGCGGCAAAAAAATACTTCAATCAGAGCAGCATTCAGCAGTCTGTTGCCGTAATATCCGGTGAGGAAAAGTTAAAAGAGGCAAATGATAAATTAGCTCACGACAGTCGGCTCAGGCTTTACATGATTTAGGTTTTTCAAAGAGACTTTTTTGACAGGATCTACAGGATATTCAGGATATTGGACTAATAACGCCAAGAGTTTAGCTTAAAGATGGGCCTCCTCGTACCACCGGTTTTATCGGTGGTGTCTGATTTCATACAGCTTATTCCCCTTTCTACTCGTGGGAGAGGGTCAGGGTGAGTGGGTATGAAAGGCTTGAGGAGAACCACAGAGTCATAATCGAGAGATGATCGCAAACAAGATGAATCTGCCTGCACTGCACCGAAAATGGGCAGCGGTGACAGAGTGCCAACGTCCCCAACGTCACAGGCAGGTCGGCAAATCAGTAATTCGAGGCAAGAAGCTGGCTACGGCTAAGAAATATTCGCTAATTAGCAAATAAGTTGATAAGTTAAGTGCCTTAAGCCCTATTGATAAGCATATGTCATAATAGAATAAAAAAAGTGTCGTGTTATTTTATACAACGTTGTATAAAATAACACAACAACAGACAGAGACAATGTAAAATGATGGCGAGCAAAGGGAGGAGGTGAAATGTATACAAATTTTGAAGAGTTCTTTTCTGCAAAACGAAAGGCTCTCGGGAAAACCCTTAGGGAATTTTGTCGTGAGAATGGTTTTGATGCGGGTAATATTAGCAAGATCGAAAGAGGTATCCTGACACCACCACAAAGCAAGGAAAAAAGACTGCAATATGCTTCAGCACTTGGCATCAAGGAAGAATCTGATGATTGGTTGGAATTTTGTGATTTAGCCACCATTAGTGCAGGTAAAATTCCTACCGGTATCGTTTCCGATAAGGAATTGATGGCCGAGGTACCGATACTTTTTAGATCTATAAGAAAAGAGGGCGTTGAGAAGGCAAAAATCCAGGAACTACTTAAGGCACTCAAGAAGGAATTAAGATGACATTCAAGACATCGTATCTGACCTATAGGCATGTCGGTGAATATGTAGAAGATTTTCTGAAAAAATACCATTCGTCATTAAAGCTGCCAATACCAATTGAGTGGATAATTGAATCTGATTTGGGACTACATATAGTTCCTTTTCCCAATTTATATAAAATCTTCAGCCAAAGCGGTTTTTTAAGTGCTGATCGAACGAAGATTTTTATCGATGAATATCAGTATGATAATTTTGTGGAAAAATACAGGTTCACTCTTGCGCACGAAATAGGCCACTTCATTATGCATAAGTCATTATATGAAGGTCTTCCCTTTAATTCTGAACAGGAATTTATCGAATATTTACAGTCGAGACCGACAAAAGGCAAACACCTTTCACATGAATTTTGTTCCTATGCCTCGAATGAACTGGCTGAACCTTTTGAAGTAAATCCAGTAGTTGTCGAAATTAGAATAAGGCAGGAAAGCTTTGCAGAAAAATTTAAAGATTACTACCTGTAAATTCAGGTTGCAACTGTCCCCAATTTGGGTACAACTGAAATTAGCAAGGTACTAATTATGACAAATAAGCAAAATAAACTGATCGTGTTTCAAGGCAAAGAAATTCGCAGAACCTGGCATAATGATGAATGGCTTTATTCATTGGTTGACGTAATTGGAGTGTTAACCGAAAGCATCAACTCTACTGACTATCTGAAAAAAATTCGTAAAAGAGATGAAGAGCTTGGATTCTACATAGGGACAAATTGTCCCCAGGTAGAGATGCCAACAAAAACAGGTAAAAAGAGAAAAACGTTAGCAGGAAACACCAAAGATGTTTTTCGTCTGATTCAATCAATCCCCAGTAAAAAAGCCGAGCCTTTCAAACGCTGGTTGGCGCAGGTGGGTCATGACCGGCTTGACGAGATAGAAAATCCCGAACTGGCGCAACAACGGATGAAAGAAATCTATGAGAAAAAAGGCTATCCCAAAGACTGGATTGACAAAAGATTAAGGGGCATCGCCATACGGCAGAATCTGACCGATGAATGGAAAGAGCGCGGAATTGATAAACAAAAAGACTTTGCCATTTTAACTGCCGAGATTTCCAATGCCACATTTGGAATGACACCGGGTGACTATAAGAAATATAAGAATCTTCCTGAAAAATCAAAAGCCAATTTACGCGACCATATGGATGATTTGGAACTGATTTTTACAATGTTAGGCGAGCGCGTCACCACAGAGATTTCCAAAAAAGAGAAACCGGATACGTTTCCTCAAAATAAAAAGGTTGCCAGGCGCGGGGGTAAAGTTGCCGGAAATGCCAGGAAAGAAACCGAAAAAGAACTGGGCAGAAGCGTTATTTCGAAACAGAATCTTCTGGATAAGGATAATAAATTGTTTTAAAAATGACAGGGAAAAACAATGATTAACAGATCCGCCGTTATGCGGATTCCGGCGAAAACTGCCACCTATTCCGGGAATAACTTTACCACTTAATACCCAATCCAATTCCCTTGTTGACAGCAATACCAGAGTCTCTTTAAGCATCGTAATCACTACAGTAAAAGTGGATTCTGCTTAATTTATTTTCCATCGTCTCGCTTATCAAGCAATTGTTTTTCTATTTCTTCAAGCTGTTTTATATCTTCTTCATCCGCTATTAGTGCTTCTGCTTTTTTTCGTTTTTGGTCGAACTTTTCATAGCGGTCGTCAGCAATTTTTTTTGCAACTTCCGCTTTAACTTTGCCAGCATGGGTTAAAAGTTCCTGTTCGTTGAATTCTAAAAAACTGTCAAGCCTATTCGCCCATTGCTCCATGGTAACAGTTTTTCTTTGGCGTGCTTGTCTTTCGGCATAATCCAGATACATAGTGACAATCTCATTCAGGTCTTTTATTTCATCAGCATTCAAATAATTTTTAGCAATGTGTACATCCTGTTTTCGAACAATAGAGCCACGCCATGAAGTTAGTCCCATATTTGGCACATGAGGATTACTGCGGTTTTCAATAAGTTCAGCAGCGGTTTTACCAGTGGTAGCCCAGAGCATTTTATTCTGTACTTTTTTAAAAAAAATCTGTGCCTGATATGATGTTTTATCATAATCAATGGCAGTCGCGTAAATATCCCTGATTTTCTGATAGAATCGCTTTTCCGAAGCCCGAATATCCCGGATACGTTCCAGCCACTCATCAAAATAATCCCACTTTTTAACCTGTTTCAGGCGTTCATCATCCATGGCAAAGCCTTTGATGATGTATTCTTTCAGGATATTTGTAGCCCATATTCTAAACTGGGTGGCCCGTTTGGAGTTGACCCGGTATCCAACGGCGATAATTGCGTCGAGGTTGTAATACTTTACTGATTGAGTTTGCGTTTTGCCAACCATTGCGCCATGCTGGGTGGTATGTTCCAAAATGGAACCAACCACTTTTTCGTCTAATTCACCGCTTTCAAACACATTTTTCAGGTGTTTTGTTATGGCTGGTCGTTTAACATCAAAAAGCTCTGCCATTTTTTTCTGAGTAAGCCAAATAGTTTCGCCTTGGAAAACAGTGTCTATTTTAACCTTGCCGTCTGTTGTGGTATATAGGACGATTTCGGATTGGTTTGGAGATGGGGGCATTAGGTGACCCTCGATATTCTTTCAAATTGCAAAGTATGACTATCTGGTTTTTGCTCGTCAGGTAGCTCCTCAATTTTTAGTTTCAAAGGCATTGGTGTAGCAATTCCGCTGAATACACAAGTTCCAATTGGAAGTGTAGGAATTGATTCTTCAGTAATTTTGTCTATATAAGAAACAGCATTCCCAATTGTTTGTAAGTCACGCTGATTGATAAGTTGATGAATGAAATAGTTATGAGCCTGAGAAATTATTGTTTCAGAAATATCATTTGGTCTTTGGCTTGCTATTGTTACAAATACCCCAAATTTACGACCTTCCTTAATTATTTCTTCAAAGGTTTCAAGTCTATAATCTTTCCAATCTTCGGTTTCACGGAATGATGTTTTGGATAAAATATTGTGAGCCTCGTCAATAATAATTGAGAGAGATTTTTTATTGTTTGCCTGTTTATGCCCATTGTAAATATGCTTTGCCACTATTAGAGGAATAGTTTTCCGCATATCAAGATTAACATCACGTAGATTTAAAACCACGACATTTTTACTCTGCACAGAGGGTTTCCTTCAATATTTTGACGGATGAGAATATCCATTTCATAGGAAGTCCAATTTTTAGATAGATATGATTTGCTTAGAACCAATATGCCAGTTCTAGACTCACTCAACCCTTTCTCAATTGAATCAAGTAGCTTGTCACCTACTTTAAGGCATAATGGAGCGAACCACACACTAAGACCGTTGCTTTTAAGCCCATATGCAACATCGGATACAAAATCATTGTCTTCTACCGCATAGGAAATAAATGAATCGTGCAACGAACTCTCCTTAATGCCTAACGACTAAAATCAGCGGATTGGGTAAAAACCACAGTCACCTGAGGTAATCCCCGTTAGAACCCATCGTGCCCTATTAAGGCAATGGGCTCACGATTAAATCTTTGTATCTTTAGATATTCAAAACAGCCTATGGTATATCTTC
>RPGP01000028.1 GCA_004193555.1 Desulfobacteraceae bacterium Eth-SRB1 | reverse complement strand
TTCCACAAGTACTGCCCAGATACCGCCTCCCCCTACAAAATAATTATGGAGCTGGCCATCCATACCAGTGTATTGATATTCCTGATATCCTCCTTCAATTTTTAAACCTTCAATCTGAATATAGCCGGGTTTGTAACCCCATTCATCATCATCGCCGGCATGGATAACGATGACCCCCAGTCCCTCGGTATATTCTTCCTCAAAGAAACCATTGAGTGAGATTGGAGTTGTGGCATTAATACCACTGATAACAGGTCGTGCACCATTGGCGTTGGCAATACCGGTAATCCGGATGGGCTGGTCGGCGGTGCCCCGTGAACGGAGACCTATTTTGCTGCGGTATGGTTCCTGGCGCCAGTAGATTCGTATTTCATTTCCTGCCTTGAGGTTGGGCCAGTCTATGGTGGATAAGTCAGCATGGGTTTTTCCCGGACCAACCTCTATAATATTACTGAAAGGTTGTGGCGAATCAGGATTAGAATCATTGGCAAACAGCCCCGGCAAAGCGTCCAGCATCATATTATCAGACGAACCATTCAGCTGAAAACCGACCACTTCTCCACCCGATGAGTAACCAATGTAGCTGGCATTGCTCATATCCTGAGAAAACAAATTTGAAGCCACATCCACTACTTTCTCATAAGCATTTATATTGAGAGATTCAGTTGCTATTACATTGCCGCTGTCATCGTAAGCCGTCATTGTAACAGTAGCCGGAGCGTTTTCGATATTAACAAAGGCAATCCCTGTCCAGCCATGTTTTTCAATTTTAGCAAATACACCATTCGTGCCGCTAATGCCAACACCCGTATACCCCCCGAGTTGGTTTCCATCGTTAGTTCCGAACAGTTCAAATCCGGTAATAGGGCTTGTGGCTACGATTCTGAACCAGGCGGTTCCATCCGGGAAATTTAAGCTCTGAACCGTACCAATATATTTTTCTTTCCCGGCAAGAAAAATCGTTTGAGGTGTTAATGATGTGCCGTCATCTCTGAAAGGGGTAATCGTAAGGTTACAGGATGTGGCAGAAGGATTATATGCAACAATGCCCGTCCACCAGGTTGAATTGCTTGCAATATGTGGGTAATAGATATGGGTTGTGGTGTCATCTTTTAAAAGGATTCCGCTCAGATAATTATCTCCGCTGCTGTCAGAACTGCCAAATAATTCAAGACCCACAATGCCGCTTCCATTTTTAATTACTGCAGAGTTAATATTTGGCTGCAATACTCCACCAAATAAACTATTGATAGTGAATGCCTGATGTTCTTTGGCCGCAATCGTTATGGGCTTTGTGGTCCCATTATCAAATTCAACGGTTAATTCTTTAGATGATGAAGTGGTGTTGAGAAGACTAACCCCTGTCCACCAGTCTGCATTCGATGCAATGTGGGACATATATATATCTCCGGCGTTGATATCCGAAACGGCCGGAATAGCCACTCGATATTTTCCTTGCGTATAAAACTTTGTATATCCGCAGACATTTTCTGAATCTGACTCAAAAATAATATATCCAATACCACTCGGATTGGGGAGCTCATCGCCAACAACAATCTGTCTTCGGGCATTGGCGGCTAAAATAACCGGTGTTGAAGAAACCTCCTGGCCCGAATTATTATAGGCTTTCAAATTACCACTCAGACTCTGTCCAGGACTGGTATTGATAATACAGATTTCGGTTTCCCATGTGCTGTTACTGGCAATATGGGGGAAATACAGGACACCGGTGAGACTGGTCAACTGTATTGGCTACAACGCCTCCGTCGCCAATGTAGAACTGGACTGGGATGGGGAATCGGGTAAGACGACGCTGCAAAATTGCACCTTCATCAATGCTGGCAGCTTTAATGTTTGGGTGGAAAACTCAGCTGACTTCCTGTATATGGTTAACTGTATTCTTGCCGGTGGCGACGCTATCGGATTGGCTTTCGAACAAATGGGAACATCCAAATATCAAGGGGACTACAACCTGTTTCACATAGCCGCTGGCGCGCGGATGATTGCCGTGGGATATGAGGATGAGTTTTCCCTAAGTGATGTTGAATCCGGCTCATGGATGGCATACAGTGGTCAAGATTCTCACTCTGTGGTTGTTCACGAAATATCGAAGATTTTCGTAGACCCTGCCAACTTTGACTTTCACCTCCTGAGTACCAGCTCTGCCGTTGACACCGGAACCAGTGCTGGAGCGCCTGCTGTTGATTATGATGGTGATTCTCGGCCGCAGGGTGCAGGCTATGATATGGGGGCTGACGAATATGTTACCCAAGAAACGCTTTCATTTCTAATCTACTTCCCCCATATTGCCAGTAACAGCACATGGGAAACCGAAATCTGTGTTATCAATACCAGTGCTGTACAGAGTCTGAGTGGTAATTTGAGAGCCTATAATGATTTAGGCCAGGAGGTTTCTTCAACACCGGTTATTTTAGCCGCCAATGCAAGAAATATTGCAGATTGTTATTATGTATTTATTCCCAATCCGAGTGGTATTGAATATATTATTTTTGAGTCAGATTCAGAAAATGTCTGTGGATATACAAAGTTTTATATTGAAGGAAAATATCGGGTAGCTGTTCCAGCCGTTTCAGATGTCAACGCTGGTGACATCTACATTTCCCACATCGCATCCAATACAAATTGGTGGACCGGAATCAGTCTTCTCAACACCACTTCATCATCTAAAGAATTAACCGTTGAATTTGATAACGGGACGACAAAACCAATAACTGTCGCGGCTAAAGCTGGAACATCAGGCGTCTACTATCAATAATAGTTTATTTGGTGGTGAACTGCGTTAACATTAACTCTTGCGGTAATTAAAATGGAAGCGGCATTGTGGCCTTGAATTTGGCAGTTCCGACAGCAGCGGAGATAATTATTCGAGCGGTATCCTTTAAAGTGGATGAAACTACAACCCATATCTATTACCCACATATTGCATGATTCAACCTGGTGACAGGCATGTTGCATTATAATCCTTCTGCAACCTGTACGCCTCACGATTACCCCTTTCAGCGAAGACGGCACATCATTAACACCTCAAACCATTCCCCTTGCCGGGCAAGAAAAATATATTGGTGTGGTTCGTGACTTAAATTTCCCCGAGGGAACCGCTTGGTTCAGAATCATCGCCTCAAGCCCGATTACAGGGTTTGAACTGTTCGGCACCAACGACGGAAACCAATTAGGGGGGTATACGGTTGTGGGCATTAGCGGCTATCATGGCGTCTTTGCCAAAACTGAAAAAAATGGCCGGACAGGAATCGCCTTTGTTAATATCGAGAACGCCTTCAGGCTACGGTTACAATGACGGCTTACAAACGACAAAGTGGCAATGTAATCGAACTGAATCTCAATATCGCTGCTTTTGCTGAGAAAGTAGTGAATGGGCCAAATCTGTTTCTCAGGATAGCGATACAACCTTACATTGGTTACTCATCGGGTAGAAGCGGTCGGTTTCTCAGCCTAATGGTCTCGTTCCTGGATAATAATATGATGCTGGATGCCTGGAATGTAATGCAAACCTGTTCTCGTAAAAGGCAGGGCTATCTCTCTTTGATAAAGCCCGCTCTTTCATTTTTATGTCCGTTTTTGTTACGATTTCCCCCAGTAATCAACAAATGCGCATATTGTTGCCTCTGACCTTAATTAAAGCCATGCAAATCTTTAAGATTACGCTTGAATCATCAATCCAATCTGTACCATTCGCAACTATATGAAAAATTGAAAGAGCCTTGGTGGACTTTGTGATACTGAGTATTTCGTTCATTCTCCGCAAATTGAACATACACTTGGAAAATTACCAACAAGCGTTGACATACTTTGTGGCCATAAGTAAAATATATACAATATACGGGGGATAGGCAACCGGAGCCGAAAAGACCGGTTTTCCTGGCCGGTCTTCCCCCTGATCTTCAACCAGGACCTACCGTTACAGGAGGCGCCGTATGTTACAACAACCTCATAAATACAATCCCGATGATTTTCCAGAATTTAACCTCAATCAGTTGGAGCGTTATGCCAAGAGATGGGCTGAAAAATATTCAGTAATCCAAATCCAAAAAATAACTTTGCACAGTCTCGACTCTGAATATCGAAAAGTTGCTTGTTCGGTATTCCTTGGAATGTCCTATTACGCAATATGCTTTGGTTTTTGAGTATTCAGGTGTTCAAGACCCGGACGCCGTAGATATAGGCTGTCAAGAATTTGGTTTGGAACCACTTGAAAGTTACCCTATTGATGGCGAAGATCCTTTCATTACCGCTTTAAAGGAAATTAAACATGCCGATCAATATGCAGATCAAGGGCATCACCGGCTTTTTGACTCGCGTTTTTATAAGACTGTTTACAGGAAAACGCCGAGTATCGATTATTTCCGAAACTGGATGTATTGCCTAAAACAGAGTGAGTCTGAAGACCAGTTGCCTGAAGGCGTACTGACAGCTGGGTCATATTGGATTATCTTCCAAAAAAAAATTGATCAGATCCAACCAAAAAGAAAACTTCGCCCAGATCAAGAAGACAAACTCAATGTCCAAAAAATTGCAAAAGAGGTATGGAAACAGTTTCCTTTAGATATCAAGTATATGAAAATGCATCCCGATATAAAAAATAGTTGGTAGAAGATATAAACCTAACTGTGTTCATGGATGGATTTCTGAAGCGGCTAAAGAAGCAAATCCTAAAGCAAATCTAAAGGGGATAAGAAGCAAGGATTACACAAAAGAACAGTTGGCCTTCTAAAATTCAACATAGGAGGTACCTTAAACTAAAACCTTATCAAAAACCTTTCTTTTAGTTTAAACTCCCGTCTTTATCTTTTAGTGGTTTATTTTTTTACTCATCATAAACCCCCCTCAATCAAGACTAATGAAGGTTTTTATATTTGGAAAGTATTGTTTAGAGGAAAAATGCACAAAAAATCATATCTTAAATCAAGACAATCTGTTTTCAAACGCAAATGTCCCGTTCAGTAAATGGCCTAACTTTCTCATTGTGTAATTTCCTTTGGGTAGCTTTTTGATGTGCCTATTTAGGCGATAATACCTCTATGAGGTGTCATCATATAAGATGATCGGGGGTTGGAATTTGACGCCGTAGAGAATAGCGTGATAAAGCATTTGCATTGATTCAAACGCAAACTCTTTAAACAATGATCTCATTCGCTCCCATAAGGCTCTTTTGCTTTTTAGCTTTGTCCATACGGCTCTGAATAACTTACAGGAAAGCTGCTGGGTCTGATCTATCAAAAAAGCCAACATCATGAGCATGGCAAAAACTAAACGCAAGTTTTTCTCACCGAGACCATAGTTATGTTCAAAATGATAGCCCTGATTCTTAAGCGTATTGAAGGTTTCATTTTCGATCTTCCAACGAGTACGCCCACCGCGCATGATTGTATAAGCATTATTTTTTGTCACCGTAAAATCGGTAACCCAACTGAAATGCTGTACCTTACCTGGAGTAACCTCCCAGTATTCTAAAAAATTAACCAATAAATCCTGGTTTGACTCGTTGAGAGGGACTTGATTTAGAAAACTAAAACGATGAACCATTTCCGGATTCTCTTCATCGACAATTTCAAACTCGGTGATCTGACCCACACTTCGGGCTTTTTTGACCTGCTCGAATAAAAATGAATGATCGCCCTCTTTGACTCCAAGAATATAGTGCAGATTATATTTCTGTGCCTCCCTGATATGAGGGGCATTTGAGCTCAAGGCATCTTCAGTAACGATAAGGGGCAAATGAGGATGATCTTTCCTTAGCTTTTCAAAAAACCGCTTGGCGGCATTACGTTCGCAGTCATTCTTATTTTGCCCATCCTGTTTGACTATGAATTCCGGCGATAAAGGAATCACTTCCTTGAAAGCAGGATGAACTATTGCCGCGCCTAACATCTGTAAGTGATAGGTAACTTCACCTGTCTTCGAATTTTCCTTTTTTAAACAAATTTCAGAGTGCAGTTTCTTCGAGGAAAAAAAGCCCGTTCCATCTAAGCTCAATAGACTATGGCGCTAAGATAAACTGAGACAGTTTCGCTCAGATAAACTGAGACGTTGGTTCACAGCATAATCCACACGTCGGGCTCTGCTGGCCGCTAAATTTTTCGCATTCAGTAATAAGGCGCTTCTATTAAATAGTCCTGTTTCGATCGATTCCCTTCTTTCATCAAAAGCGCAGCGTGAGCAATGACGGATCTTTTGAGGGAAAATATGAAAAACCTGACATCAAAAGTTGTTCGCCATAGAAATCTCTTTGTGGAACGCCTTTGACGAAACTGATACATTGAAAAATCGTCATGAAGGGCTTTGAATAGGGCATCTGCATTGCTGGAGCTGGGATGATTCCTGGATACGCAACTCCTTGCGCCAATATCCAAAGAAAGGAGGCAGATGTCCAGCCGTGCTACAGCATGATCTCGCAATTTAAAATAATGAGGTTTTTGTTTTTCTACGATAACTTTTTCATGAAATTCCTTCGATATTGTTTGAATTGAAGTTTCCAAACTGAACTCGTCAATTTATCGCTCCGCGACAGCAATGCGATGCTTGGAGGTGGTAAAACCGTGATTGGTGAAGGTTTCTGCCCGTACATTTAATGTCGCTATCGCGAAATAGAAAGTGCTGGCGGCCAGCGGTGCAAAAAGGTTTTGTTAAACACCTTTGAAGCCGCGATCGCTATGGAAGTGGAAGCCCCTTTCGCGTTACCGCGAAAAAAGCTGCTCAAATTTAAAGTCGGTTTGCCTCTAAATTTTTAAATGATTCTGATAATTAGCGTCAGGGTTCTCAACGATTTGAACAGACCTGGTGGTTCGGTAATTGTGCTGTATTCTTGCTCAGGATCGCGCTTTTTAAGTGGAGATTGTAGTGATCGCCTCTGAATTCATCGATAACTGGTAAAAATAGCCGCAATCCACGGTCTATAAGATACATTCGATTGACTCTTAACTCTCTTTTGAAATGATTTAGGCATGATCGTTACAAATTTTCAAAAAGCCTTTCGTTAATCTCTTTTAGTTTCCATTTCTCCACAGTCTGTTGTAGAGAAAGCACTTATATATATGATAAATTTTTATGCTGCAAGAGACAAGATTTTATCTTGCAGATGTGATGGACTCGGGTCTTTTGAACGTTTCTGGCCTGGAATGACTCCAAGAACAATCAGACGTTTGCCGCAGACAGGACAGCATTCAGGGTGTTTTTCACCTTGTTGACCGCATAATGTCTGCCAGTCAAGAAACTCGGGTTCTTCAATTGGGGGTTGGCCTAAAAGCTGCCGGCACAGCGCAAGTTCTTCTTTATGACTATGGTGGTATAATCCATATGAACGAACCCTGATAGAATTCGATATCGGCACATGCTGTAAATACCGGCCGATAAACTCACAGACCGGCAGAGTCATAAGCTCAACCTTTTCACGGCCGTAGTTGAAGGTTACTTTGCCATCTTTAATTGAGAATATTCGCTTGTTGGATATGGGCCCGCCTCGAAGGTAGCGTGCCAGGTAGATCAATACTCCATTACCGTGAGAATATGTCTCTTTCAGATGCACGTTCCATTTCTTCCTGCCAAGTTTGTTGAGCAGGTTCTCTAATTGCTGAGGATGCATGCCATCCGGCAGGATAAGTTCTCCATTGCGTAATGCCTTTCTGATGTGAGCAATGAATTTTCCTCGAAACTTATTTCGCACAACTTGAAAGGGAAGTAGATAATTCTTCGATACCTTGATCCATTTCTTTGCTACCAGTCCTCCGCCGGTAATCAGGCAGTGAAGGTGCGGATGAAGGGCTATTGTTTTACACCAGGTGTGAAGTGATGCAATAATCCCGGGACGTGCGCCCAGGTATTTCTCATCTTCGAGTAGTTGAAAGAGAGTTTCTGTGGCGGTTTTAAACAGAATCTGAGTCATTACCTTTGTATTAAGACGCCACAACTCATGGAGCTTATCGGATATAGTGAAAATAACGTGGTAATGATCGGTATTCAAAATGCGGGCTTTCTGTTTGGCAAGCCATCTTTCAATCTGAGTAAAGGCGCACAGAGGACACATGCGGTGTTTACAGGAATTGTACCAGTGGCGCTTGTAGTGACCATCGGGGCAGGCCTGGGTATGACCTCCTAAAACAGCGGTGCGGCAGACCATGATGCAGTGGGCAGCTTCTCGAATATGGTCAGATAGTTTATACATCTGATCATAAGACGCATATCCTAATAAAAATATCATCTGGATAGTCGCTTCCATTGCAGTTTATCTTGTTAGAAAATATTTCCTCATTTGCTTCCCCTGCTTCCAGCAGGTCTGTTCAAGGGGTGTGGTCCGACTGGTCATCCAACACTTACCGCAGTATGCTTTCAAAAGAGCAGATCTCAAAATGTTCCCAAAACAAGTCGTTAAAGAAGCCCAGGCGAACATGTCGGAAATAGAAGGATTTCCTGGTTTTGAAATTGACTAAGCGTGTTGGGTTTTGCGCTTTATTACCGCGTAGAATTCCAAATACCGAAAATCAACCTGAGGTTTTTCATATACCTGGAGCTTGGGAATCGATCCGCAATTCTGGTGGATGACGGACTGGCTTCGGGGTTTACCATGCGGGTGGCGGTGGCGGCATTGCGAAATGCCGGGGCCGGCCGGATTGCTGTGGCCGTGCCCACGGCGCATCGCCATTCGGCGGAAATGATCGCCCGTGAGGTTGAAACGCCCTATTGCGCCAATATCCGAGGCGGCTTGAGTTATGCCGTGGCCAGCGCCTACCGGCACTGGTCGGATGTTGCCGAAGAAGCGGTGGTAAAAATTCTGGAACAATTCAAAACAAAAGACCGTTGATTTGCCGAGGGAAAAACACGAAATAAAGAAAGTCTGAAATTTTAATATGTTATTTTTCGTGTTTCCATCGGCCTGCTGTTTTCCGGATGATGCAGAACGCACTTACGACCGCTCTTTTGAGCATTTCGCCCGTCTGGTCGCTAATAAAAGAATATAATCCCCTTATTTTATTCATCCCAACTACCGGGATTGCTCAGCCCGGTGGAGTGCAATAGGTATATGCTTCGAAAACTGTACAAAGTCCCGGTGGGTCGTGTATATTGAAAATTTGTCTCTGACAGCTAACGCGCAAATCAAAAAATCAGTGTTTGATCCTTGTATTCCTTGTGAACGGCATAGATTGAAAAATTTTGCTGCGGTGACATAGTGTTGGGTGAGTATTGGAAGGTCCGGAAAACTTTCAAGATGTTTCCGGAGTTTTTTGAATTGAGCGTCACTGCGAATGCCCGATAAAAGCTCCTGGCGTATGGGACCAATCATTTGGACGCGGCGGTCCAGGATCAGGAGTTGAAGTTCTTGAACCTCAAGAGAAGCAGGAGCGCTTTATTTATAACGCCTGAGGGCCAGAGACCATACACTGGTGTCAACAATGACCTTCATGATTGATGTCTCGGTCTCTTGTAATCATATTGTTTACGCTCGATTGAGGTTAAAGAATTCCCACAAAATTCCGAATTATATTCTCTATAATATCATTGTGTTGTAACATTTTATAAAAAATGCTATACGGTAATAAAGTTGCTTTTAGAAATAGGCTGAGTTTTAATCGTATTTCACATTTCAATAGTAAACAACGCCACAAAACAGACAAGGAGCGCCAATGAAGCATATTGATAATATACAGCTCACTTCAAAGCAGCTTCAGCTCTGAGTGAAATTAAGCGAAGGCTGCTGGAGAAGTTCGATATCAAAGCTTTCATATTGTACGGCTCAGTTGCACGTGGTCAGGCGGATGAGGAATCAGATGTGGATTTGCTTATCGTGACTTCGAAACCTCTGATTCGCTTTAAACGCCATGAGATCACCAATGTAGTATTCGAAGTGAATCTTCGTCTGATACGACTTTATTTTTGATGAACTCGTAAAAAGTCCGATTTAGACGGTTTCGTAAAAAGTTCAAACTCCCCCGCCAAACATAGGCGGGATAAAAAGGCGTCGCAAATTTTGTAATCATGAGGCGTACTTTTCGTACGTTGAATGATTGCGAAATGCAGCACAACGCAGAAGTTGGACTTTTTACGGAACCGTCATATTTAATCTAGCGGACTAATGATCCCAAGCCTGTTTTTGCTAACAACATGTGTATATATCATCGTCGTTCTAAGATCTGCATGGCCTAAAAGGTCCTGTATTGTCCTGATATCATGTCCTTTTTCTAATAAGTGGGTGGCAAAGCTGTGCCGTAGAGCATGTACCGTTATCCGCTTTGGTATTCCCGCCCTTATTCCTGCCTTTTTAATCTGTCGCTGTAAATTTCCAGCATAAATGTGGTGTCGTCGGAGAATATTGGTTCTTGGGTCAACCGAAATTTTGTGTGAAGGGAACACCCAAAACCATGCCCATTCTTTTCCTGCATTCGGCAACTTTCGTTCCAGAGCACCTGAAAGTTGGACGCCCGCAAGACCGTTTTCCCTATCTTTATCGTAAATTTTGCGCACGGACTCGATGTGGTTTCTCAAGGTGTCTTTGATGCTTCCCGGAAGAACCGTTTCGCGATCCTTGTCTCCCTTACCACGCACAGTTACAGCCATTCTTGAAAAATCGATATCCTTGATTCTCAGATTCATACATTCCCGGAGTCGCAGGCCGCATCCATAGATGGTTTTTGCCATGAGAAGATTGGTCCCCTCCATTTTATCGAACAGGCGATTTATTTCCGATTTCGTCAAGACAACCGGTAACCGCCTTTTCTTTTTGGCCCGCACGGCATCGCCGATGTCTTCGATGTCCTTGTCCAGCACATGCCTGAACATAAACAAAATAGCGTTAAACGCTTGATTTTGTGTGGAAGCGGCTACATTTCGCTCAACCGCCAGATGGGTCATAAAGTCCTTAACGTGTATACTGTCCAATTTATTAGGAGATCGACCATTCAAGAAGTGATAGAATCACCGCACCCAACCCAGGTAAGTCTGTTCGGTTCGAAACGAAAGGTGCTTGAGCCTTAACATTTTCTTCATGTCGTCGACCACGCTCTTCCACCGTTCTTTTACATCCGGGAGCTTACCGTTCCGGGTCGATTGTTTCTTTCTTCTGAAAAACAGATACAGTTCTATGGCTTCTGAGGCCTGCTTGACCTGCCAGTCTTCACGGCGTCTTGCCAGGGACTTAAGATACCGGTCGATGTCTTCTGATTCGACCCTGTCGCCGGGAGATTTATTGCAATGGCCGTAAAACTGGTACTTCCGGGACGCCCCTTATATTATAAAACTCTATTCATCCATCAATGAATATCCATTTTCTGATGCTATTCGTTCTCCACGCCGAGCACTCATACTGATCGCAGGCTGCGAGATATTGAGCTTTGCAGCCAGGTTCGCCATCGTAAACCCCAACTCCCTGACCGCCCAGTAACAAAAAAGACTTCGGGCTTTGACTTTTACCGGTTGCTTTCCGGGCTGAAATATTTCTTCCGGTTTAATGGAAAAAATCTCAGCCACCCGATCAGCAAGTTTATCTATATCATAGCCCTTCGACTTTAGTTGGTATTTGTGTTCAAGAAACTCATCGGCAGCCTTTAAAACCCTCTCAACGAAATCAGAATCGCCAAGCACACGTTCATCACTTTTAAAGTGGATGTTTGCCCGCCGTAGAGACTTGATCACAGACCAGCCGCCGCTGCTTCGGATGAGTCCTCCTCCGGTGAGTTCGGGACGCTTGCCATCCTGGATGCCTTTTTGAACAAATATTTTGTAACGTCGCCGCGCAGTTGATCTCTTTTTAT
>RPGP01000027.1 GCA_004193555.1 Desulfobacteraceae bacterium Eth-SRB1 | reverse complement strand
GCCTTCCGTAAACACTAAATGGTGAAACACCCTCTGGTCAGGTTATGCAGATTAATGTTGATCTTCACATTCATTCAAGATATTCTATGGCAACCTCAAATAATATGAAACTCTCTGTTATTGCAGAACAAGCTTATAAAAAAGGTATTCAGCTCGTTGGAAGCGGTGATTGTTTGCATCCTAAATGGCGTGGCGAGCTCAGACAACTGGAGAGGGTTGATGATGCGTTCAGGTACGATCGTACATATTTTGTGCCGACAGTGGAAGTAGAGGATGCAAGTCGTGTGCACCACCTGATTCTTGTCCCCTCACTCTCAAAAGCAGAGGAGCTATACGAGACATTTAAAAAACATTCTTTAAATATTGATACTGATGGACGTCCAACTGTCAAACTGACAGGAGAAGAGATTGCGTCTGCTGCAAAGGAAAGCGAGAGTCTGATCGGTCCGGCACACGCATTTACACCATGGACGGGAGTGTACGCTTATTACAACTCCCTGTCTGAGTGTTATGGCAGTCTTGTTTCGTATATTAGTTTTGTAGAACTTGGCTTGAGCGCTGACACATCCTATGCAGACCCCATTTCTGATCTACGCAGGCTCACGTTTTTAACCAACTCTGATGCTCATTCGCCATGGCCAAACAAATTTGCACGGGAGTTTACACGTGTCGAAGTTGAAAACATTGGTTTTGATGAATTGAAAAAAGCAATCCTCCGGACAGAGGGGCGCCACCCGGTCTTAAATGTTGGATTATTCCCAGGGGAGGGTAAATATAACGAGAGTGCATGTATCAGATGTGCCAAACACTACACTCTGAAAGGAGCAATCGCACTGAGCTGGCGATGTGAATGTGGTGGAAGAATAAAGAAAGGCGTGAAAGACAGAGCAGCAGAGCTTGCCGATGTAGAAACACCATCACACCGCCCCCCCTATCTGCACACAATTCCACTCTCGGAAATCATCGCTCTCTCGCTTGGATATTCAAGTTCAAAGAACAAAACCGTGCAGGGTGCATGGGAAAAACTTATTACAGCATTCGGAAGCGAGGTGAACGTGCTTGTTGACGTTGATCTTGACAAGATCGATTTCGTGGATGAGCGTATTACCAAGGCGATCAAAGCGTTTCGAGATGGAGAAGTGATTCTGCACCCTGGTGGCGGTGGAAAATATGGGCGCATCGAACTGCCACCTGCTTCACAAACAAATAAAAGCGGCGGACAATCTTCACTTGGCGATTTTTAATTGATGAATTAAAAAGACTTTGAAGGATGACGATTTTAGTGTAAATTTTGAAGCAAAAGTGAAAAATGAAACAAAACAAATTGTATGGAATAATATTAATGGCGGTGTTGGCGGTATTGTTTTTTACCGCGGTCGTGAGTGCAACAGATATTTACGTACCTGAAGGTGGGAATCAGACAATCCAACAAGCGGTGAACAATGCATCTGGAGGCGACACTATTATCGTGCGCGATGGGATATACCACGAGAACGTGAATGTGGACGTGGCTCATTTGACGATTCGCTCGGAGAACGGCTCTGCGAACTGCATCGTGAACGCATCAGGCCCAAATGACTACGTCTTCAATGTGGCTGCGGATTACGTGAACATCACCGGGTTCACGGTCGAAAATGCGACTGGAAACCATAATGCTGGAATATATCTTGAAAGCATGGAACATTGCAACATCTCTTATAACAATGCGAGGAACAACAACTACGGCATCTACCTGTATTCTTCGTGCAACAACACGCTCACAGAGAACACCGCTAACTCGAACAACTACTGTGGCATCCACCTCAACGATGCAGACAACAACAACAACGTCTCCTGCAACTGGGTGCAGAACAACAGTGTGAATGGTTTCCGACTATACAGTGGAAGTACAGGAAATACGATCGAGCGCAACAATATCATCGCAAACGGTGCGTTGCAAGCCGACGGCAGCTACCACTGGAATTTCTATAACGACCAGGGCAATGCCGTGGATGCGAAGAACAATTACTGGGTGGCAACGGACAACGAAACGATAGATAAGAGCATCTACGATGACGAAGAAGGAAACGGTAAAGTGACGTTCTATCCGCCTTTGAAAGGTGCATCTCCATGCGCACCGATTCCGGAAGCAGCGACGATAATACTGTTCTCGGTGGGATTGGTCGTGCTTGCGGGGTATGTTGTATTGAGGGGAAGAAAATGATTGGAAAAAGTTTGA
>RPGP01000026.1 GCA_004193555.1 Desulfobacteraceae bacterium Eth-SRB1 | reverse complement strand
AAAAAAGCAGTGGTCGAACTGTGTAGGTACTTGCATCTCTACGCAACTGATTAATAGGTATAAGTAGATTTCAGGAATGTGCTATCTGATCAACGTCATAACAAAGAAAAAATACAGCAGATGTTTGCAGCCATTTCAAAGCGATACGATCTTCTTAACCGTGTGTTAAGTTTTAACCAGGATAAGTACTGGAGAAGGATTGCTGTATCAAAGCTCCAGGTAGATGGCGATTCTTGCTGGTTGGATATGTGTGCTGGTACTGGCGACGTGTCGATTGAAATAGTAAAACAGGAAGACTTTTCCGGAAGCGTTGTGGCTGGAGATTTCTGTGCAGAGATGCTCCGCTATGGCATCCAAAAATGTAAACATCTCGATATTAACAATATTAAATTCGTGAATGCTGATGCCGAAAACCTGCCATTTGATAAAAACACGTTTGATGGTGCAATCACCGCATTTGGAATCAGGAACATAGCAGATAGAAAAAAAGCACTGCTTGAATTGACACGCACCGTACGAAATAACAGACGAATAGTGATACTGGAATTCTCATTGCCTACAAACAGAATCTTCAAAAGCGTCTACCATTGTTACTTTAAAAGAATTCTCCCGCTATCAGGATCAATTCTTTCAAAAAACGATACTGCCTACTCGTACCTTCCAGCCTCGGTACAGGCATTTCCAGGCAGGCAGGAGTTTGCAGCGCTTATGAAAAACGTTGGCATGAAAAATGTGGAATACTTCGACCTGACATTCGGAATTGTTACTGTATACGTGGGAACAACACAGAAATAACATGCTAAACGCGGGCAGATGTGTGGTTAGGCGTGAACCTGAATCATACACACGTTATTATATATTAACACTTTAGTAACTAACACAATCTACACAAAACACCCACGAAAAACAATCCAGAATCCAATATAAAAATCAACCAGCAGGATTACAGTCAGCACACCGCTGCACTAAATAGATATTTCGCGAAGTTTCAAACAAATATCAGAGTATTCCACATCCAAATATCCGTAATACCGGATCACACCGGAGTTTATAAGATATCGCAAAAACAAGCCGCTCGGCTACGAAAGTTGTAGGGTCTAACGAAAATTTAATTCACATGGGGATAGACCCCCCAAGTCGCATCCTGGAAAACACCTCCGCGGTCTCCCTGTTCATATCCTCGATCACGAACTCTGCATTCGCTCCCCCGCAATAAACCAATCCGAGCCTCATCTGATCCAGATGACCCGCCAATCGCTCTATCGACAAATCCGGCTCATCGACCAGGTAAAGCAGATAATTGTACAACAACAGCCCAACAACGCATAAAAAGACGTGTGCCCTAATCTTAACATCTTTCCAGACGTGTTTCGGCATAAACGAGATTAACATCCGGTTTTTTAGCCATTTGATGTCGGTCTCGATCTGGCTGCGCGCATCGTACGTCTCCACGATCTGGCGTGGCGTCAGATCCGCCATGTCCGTAAAGATGACCGCCTTTCCCAACGCTTTGATATAATCCATTTCGCGAGCAGTATTAAGCTTAAATTCGAGTTTTAGAAACCCATCATCCATAGCAGTGCTGTAATCAAACAAACCTCGATACTGCTTCAGGATCGCATCGACAACCCGGTTAGTCAAGCCCTTTGGAGTTATTTTTCTCCCTTTTCCCTTGCGATTCAGCTTTGACCTGATATCATCTATCTTTGTAAAGATCTTCTCCTTATTCCAATTCCAATCAGCCATCTTCTTACGTCTGGATGCGTCATTATACTTGATAACGCCAACGAAATCGTTTTCATACCAATTTCCGGTTACAGGATGTGCTTTGATGATGTTTCCACCCGCATTCACCCATGACTCCCCGAACTCTGAAACAGGCATCCGGAACATCTCCCGGCACATTGGTGCAGGCAGCGATCAGGGCGACATGCATCCGCCCAACCACCTTTCCAATGTTCTCGGCGGAGTTCATGCCGCGGTCAAAGATGATAACAATGCCCTTCCCAGGGATTCCGATTTCTTCAAGACGTTTGCAGATGTCATCAATCAATTCCGAGAATATTCTTACGTCCGACTCGTTCGCCGGATAGGCAATTAACTGGAATGGGATGTTATGGTCTGATACTGTCAAACCTACTCCGATAAGGTTTTTATCGTATCGCTTGTCCTTTGAAATGCCTTTCTGTGGTAGATTTTCCCCTTGCCCAATGTGAGTGTAGAAATTGGTTGTATCAAAGATTAATCGCGAAGGTTTTAGACCTATTTCGATCAGTTTGCGAGATATATCAAGTTCAATCTTGTGTATCGTCTTTTCATCAAGTTTAGCCATGTAATTGAGGAAATTCTGGCTTGATAGCTGATATTTAGGATTCCAGATGAACTGAAGCGAACTTCATTTAAAGTGCTCGTCGAGGGCGTTTCGACTGAAAAACGTGCTCTGATCTTCCGAGGATTATTAGGAGTCGGGTATTGCGCTGGCGTAAGTCTGCCTATCTTCTTTACTTTGATGTGTTTGTTCATACTATCGGTCAAACCAACTTCTTCAGCAGCTTTCATGAATGCGGCAGGTTTTCCGAATGGATACGAGGCGATTCGTATTGGTTTAACCGATGTGAGCAATTGGTAAACTTTGTCCGCCGATCCTACGGATTTCTGGATTGTTTGAACCACTTTGCCGTTTATTCGCTCGTTCTTAATGATGTAGAGGTATTTGCGGTTGTTAATCGTCTTGAGCTTGAAATGCATGTAGGTATTTAGACCCTACTTATAACTAAATGTGTTGGTATCTCTGGGGTATTTATAGTCTATGAATACTTGCATGCATTTGTTTTTCCGCGTAGATATTTGGTAGGAGTTGGGCTGATCAATTAATTTTCTTTAGACCCTACATAAAATAGGTCGCCGGGTAGCGATTCGGTCAGGATCTTATAAAGTCCGGTCGGATGTTGAGATGTGGTGCAGGGTTTATATAGTGCTAAAGATACGATGAAAAACGATAGGATTAACACGTGTCGGTGGTTAGTTATATGGGGGGAAGGCGAAATTATGGGGAGAATCTGGAGAACGTGGGTAATAAACCACAACTGTCAAAGTTAGGGTTACAATACTCTTGCTATATCCTCGATGACATTTAGGCATGCCTGGATCCTGTCGGGAGCTCCTGTTATTGCCCTGCCTATGACGAGTATGGAAGAGCCATCCTTTACCGCATTTAAAGGAGTCGTAACCCTTCTTTGGTCTGCCCCTGCCTCGGTTCCTTGCCTCTTGATTCCGGGCGTGACAAACATAAAATCAGCAGAAAGCTCGGACCTAATATGCAAAAGATCAGCTCCGCTGCATACTATGCCAGAAAGACCTGCTTCTTCTGCGAGCTTCGCAAGGCAGAGAACCTGCTCATCAACAGCTCCGGAATGTTTAACTGGTTATTCATAACGTCCTTATCTATGCTGGTAAGAATTGTCACACCTATGACTTTTGGCTTCTTTTTGACGTCTGCTTCTAAAACTCCTGTAACTGCTGCTTTCATCATCTCTAGCCCCCCGGAAGCATGAACATCGAAAATTTCAACACCCAGTTCTGATGCTGCAACTGCCGCTCCCCTGACTGTGTTAGGAATGTCGTGATACTTGAGATCCAGAAAAACTTCTGAACCATAAGATTGGACAAGATTCACAGCCGCTGGCCCAAATCTTGTGAAGGTCTCTTTTCCTATCTTGAAAAGTCCAACAACAGGATTTAGTTCCTCTACTCTGCTCTTGATTTCATCCATGCTTTTAAGCCCATCAAGGGGCAGGCATATCATCTTTCTTGCAGCCTCCTCTTTTTCATTAAGTTCTCTCATTAATACCACCTAATTTTTCTTTTCTCCCACAGAAAATCCATGTTTTGGCCCCCACCCGGTGGGGTCAGAATTCCACTCCCGGATCAATGTAATCTTATCGTTCTCAACAAAGTTATTCTCTGCAGCAACCCTTATCAAAGTAGAGAAATCTGTCAAAAAAACCGTATTACATTTACCTTCCTTGAATTTCGTCTTTGCATTTTCAAATTCATACGTAAATATCGCAACCACAGCCTGCACGTCCGCACCTGCTTCGAGACATGTCTTCACAGCATTAAAACTGCTTCCGCCAGTGCTTACAAGATCTTCTACAACCACAACCTTCTTTTCTGAGATATCTCCCCCCTCGATAAGATTATCTTTCCCATAACCCTTGGATTTTTTTCTGATGTACACCATGGGCTTATCGAGGCGCTCGGCAACGAGTGCAGCCCATGATATTGCTGACGAAGCCGTACCTGCAATAATTTCAGGATCAATCTCTTTTATCTTTTCTGCAAGAGAATCAGCAATGGCACTCCTTTCTTCAGGATAAAATGTTAGTTTTCTGTTATCGCAATAGATAGGGCTTCGCATCCCTGATACGTATGTGTACGGCGTCTCTGCATTCAGCGTGACTGCTTCTTTTTCCAGCAGGATTTTTGCTATTTGTTCTTTTGAATTATCTTCAGTCAAAAACAACTCCACCTTTTAGGGTACTTGTTTCTTGACGTATATGAAAGTATAAATGCACTTTCTTCTCTTGCTACTTATTCTCTGCACAATGAAGTTATGCAATTTCTTGACGTATATGAAAGTATAAATGCACTTTCTTCTTTTGCTACTTATTTTCTGCACAACGAAGTTGTGCAGATTGCAATGGCTTTCATTCACAGCTTCTCCATCTTACATAATCTGAAACAGGAACTTTCTTACCTGACTTAATCCTTTGCAAAATGATTGAACTCTGGATTGCCTTCTACATCTTTTGATTCAAATACCGGCCCTTCATTGCAGACAACCTTGTCTCCACACATACACTGCCCGCAAACACCAAATCCACATTTCATGTATCTCTCCATGCTGATAAAGCATTTTTTTCGGTGCTTTTTGCAGATCTCAATCACCCTTGACATCATGATTTCAGGTCCGCAGCAGAAGACCTGGGACACTTTATCAAGAGCAGATAATTTCTCTTCTAAAATCTCTGTGACAAATCCCTTCTTTCCAAAAGTCCCATCGTCTGTAGTGAAATGAGCATCCTCGAAACGGTTCCTGAAAAGGAGCATATCTTTTGATCTTGCACCAATAATACTATTTGATTTCTTTACTTTTTCCATCAATGGAGCAAGCGAAGACACACCACACCCGCCCCCAATTACAATAGTACTGGAATCCGGATCAGGGAACCCGATTCCATAAGGACCACGTATGCCAATTATGTCTGCTTTCTTCATGCCAGCAAGTTTCTTCGTGAACTTGCCCTTAACCTCAAATGTTATGCCTATTCGGTCTTTCTCAAGATAGCTTACTCCAAATGGTTTCTCATCAACGCTTGGAATCCACACCATCACAAACTGACCTGGAACAAAACCATCAAGAGTATTTTTGACAAAAACAGTGAAAAGGTCTTTTGCTTCCTTTTCAATCTCAAGTATCTCCAGTGACCTTGGGTAATCATCCCTCATGTGCAACACCAATTATTTCTTTGAGAGACAAATGTCCTTTTTTCTTCATCCAGTCCTTCATCTCATTTGCAATCTTCTTGAAAACATCAAATCCCCGGTAATATATGCCAGTCCCGACTCCCAGTCCCAATGCTCCAGCCATCATCATCTCGATTGCATCTCTTCCAGTTGTAATTCCGCCAGTACCAATGATAGGAATCTTTATTGATTCATAGATATCATAGACGCATCTCACTGTAACAGGAGTTATCGCAGGGCCGCTAATACCACCTACCTTGAAATCCAGTATCGGCTTTCCGGAATCGATATCAATCCTCATGCCAGGCCCATGCGTGTTGCCCATGTTTATTGCGTCTGCACCTGCCTTCTCGGCAGCTTTCGCCACAATAGTAAGGTCAGGAGCGTTGGCAGATAGTTTGATTATGATAGGGAGTCTGGTCGCTTTCCTGACTGCCTTTGTTATCCTGTATGTCGCTTCAGGAGTTCCCTGTCCAGCCAGAACCCCGAATCCCGGTGTATGCGGGCACGATAAAGGAATTTCGATTGCATCAAACTTGATGTCCTTTAACTCCTCAATAACCGCGACAAAATCATCTGCTTTAGTCCCTATTACACTTCCAATTACAGGAACACCGATTCTATCAATATCTGAGAATTCTTTTTTTGCCTCGATCATCCCTGGATTTGAGTAACCGACAGCATTCATGAAAACATCTCCAAACGAGAACATGGTAGGATTGTTATGCCCCAATCTTTCCTCTTTAGAGATTGATTTAATCGTTACAGCGCCAGCACCATTATCAGCAATCTTCTTCATAGAGCCTACAGAGATACCCATTATGCCTGAAGCCAATATAAGCGGATTGGATAGCTTCATGCCTAAAAAATCTGATTTTATTGTTATCATCATTGTCTCCAGTTGATCTATTATGGTTTAAGCCACGTCTGCGCCACCCCTGGTTAAAACCGGGGCATCCTTGTTGAGTTCCATAACTAATATTATACATAGCATTTTTAAGTCTATGCTACTTTTCCCCTGTAGTAACTCAACGAACTCTTCAACTGTTAACCCAGCATCCATTATGATGCTTCTGAGTGTTCTTTTTTTCACTACACGATGATTAGGCACTACAACGCGAACTTGAGAATGTTCTTCCATACAAAGTGTGACATGATTGCCCTTCTGATGATGTGCGTAAAATCCTGCACGTTTTAAGGCTTTAATCACTTGTTCTCCCGAGACAACAGGAAGTTTTGTCATACGGTTACTTCCATAA
>RPGP01000025.1 GCA_004193555.1 Desulfobacteraceae bacterium Eth-SRB1 | reverse complement strand
GCAAGCAAAAGGAAGTCATGAGATTTGGTATAATCCTACCACAAAAAGAAGAACCACAATTCCAAATCATCCTGAGGTTGATATTCCAAAAGGGACTTTGAAAGCAATCATAAAAGAGGCGGGACTTAGTGTTGAGGAGTTTATAAATTTATGAGTGATAAGCCAAATAACCACCAGGGATGTCCTGTTCTTCAGAACAGGGTGGCGGGGCTGGGGCTTTAAGAGATGTGTAAAAAATGGAGGCGATGAGATGCAAAACAAAAATGCGGGATATGGCTGGAAGGTAATGCAAAAAATGCCGCAGCATAGTGAATCCAGAAATAATATTGAACCTGTACACAACTTAATTCTGTCCCGCAACCGTTAAAATGGGAACGTTTAAGTAATTGAAGAAAGTAACACTTTCTAAAAAGCATCAAGGAGATTTAACAATGGTAAAAAAAGTAGTAATTATTGGAGGAGGAGATGCGGCATTCCAGCTCGTTGAATTTGGTTTTACAAGAATAAAAGAGGCAGACAAAGAGATAAAAATAACGATTATAAAAAAGGAGAAACGTGGGTGGGTCTCTGTTTGTGGGCTACCTTTTGTTCTGCAGGGATTGTATCGCGGCATAGACGATGTAGAGGTAAAAGAAGTGCAATCATATCTCGATCGAGGTATTGATGTCAGAACTGAAACCGCAGTAGAAAGTATTGATATCGAAAATAACAGCATCAAAATTGTTGGTGGAGAAGAGCTTCGATATGATTATCTGGTGATAGCAACAGGGGGAAGACCTACCATCCCTCCAATCAAAGGAGCAGAGCTTGGTGGGGTTTATGCTTTGCGTAACGAGGATGATGCAGAAAAAATAATGGATGCAATGAGTAAAGCAAAGAATGGTGTGGTGATTGGAGCAGGAATTATAGGACTGCAAGTGGCAGTAGCGTTCCAAAGAGCAGGCATAAAAACAATGGTGACAAAAACACGTCCCGTGCTTCTTCGCTCACTTCTGGACCCGGATATGGCATCAATTGTTCAGCAAAGACTGGAAAAAATGGGAGTTGAGTTTGCTCTTGGAAGGAAAATGAATGCTATAAAAGGTAATGGGGTGGTTAAGTCTGTTACAATCGATGGAGAAGAAATTCCAGCAGATATAGTAGAGATATCTACTGGGGTTAAACCAGATGTTGATCTTGCAAGAAAGGCAGGGATAGAAATAGGAGAGAAAGGCGGGATAGTAACCGATCGTTTTATGCATGTTAAGAAAGGGGAGAGATACATAAACAATATCTATGCACTTGGCGATTGTGTGGAGGTTATCGATGCAATGACTTGCCGTTCAACACTGAGCCAGCTTGCATCCACCATTTTAGTACAGGGAAAGGTCATCTCTGATAATATATCTGGCATCAGCTCTTCATCTGAGCCGTGCTTGAGTCCAGTCGTCACTCTTATTGAAGATCTTCAGGTAGGATCGGTTGGGGTTACTTCAGAGAGAGCAGCCGAGTATGGAATAAAAACAATTGTTGGTAAAGCATCCAAATTTACAAGGGCAAGGTTCACTCCAGGAAAGAAGCCAATCACAGTAAAATTGATCTTTAATGCCTATTCCGAGAGGTTGATAGGAGGGCAGATTATTTCAGAGGAAACGGTTGCCGAGAGAATTAATGAGTTGTCACTATCTATACGAAGAAATGAGCCGATAAAGGAATTATGTAAAAGAGAGAGATGTTATGACCCATCACTTACCATGGTGGAGGATGTTATTGTCACCGCTGCTGAAGATGCTTTAGCAGCCAGGCACTGATAATTTTGGTTCCTTGGAGAACCTGAACTGTATTATTTTCAAAGCAATAATGAATGAATTATAAAATACTTCCGACTGCTAAGTTCTCAAAAGATTTCAGGAAAGTTGACAAACAGTTCCAGGATAAAATCAAAGATAAGATTGAAGAAGGTGCTCAAAATCCTGTAAGATACAAGCACTTGCATTATGAGTTTTGATGTCGTTAAGCACCGTTTTTCCGTTGAACGTTTTTGTCAGGTTTTGCACTTCTATCATTTTCTACTCTCCATTTTTCTTATGATCTTGCCTCCTAGATACTTGAGAAGCACCCTATCAAAGAAAAGACCGGTAAATCCCATTACCAACATTATTGCATACATCATCTCCATATTGTGCAGAAAATAACACTGCGAGAGTTTTGGTCCAAGTCCACCATCTCCTGACATTTCAACTATCTCACCGCCAACCCGGAGAGACCAGCATAACAAAAATCCTACTCTGACCGCAGTCAGCTTTGCGCCATAACCAGAAATTAGCGCAACCACCAGAACGGGCATAAGAACTGAGT
>RPGP01000024.1 GCA_004193555.1 Desulfobacteraceae bacterium Eth-SRB1 | reverse complement strand
GAAGGTGTATTTGAAAAGGCACTTTCGTACAGTGCGGTTGTAGCAATAATGGCTGTAGGAATAGCTGTTAGGTCTGTAGCTCCTTTTTTAAGGGATAAATGGTCTGATACTCCGCTTGTTGTTGTGGATTCGAATCTGACTTTTGCAGTATCTCTTGTGGGAGGGCATCATGGTGCAAATGAGCTTGCCTTAAAACTTGGAGAGCTCGGACTTGTTTCGGTGATTACTACTGCAACCGATGCCCATCAAAGACCATCGGTCGAGGGAATTACAAAACAGTTGGGGGCAAGGGTTGTTAACAGACAATCAACAAAAAGTGTGAATCTTGCACTTCTTAAAGATGATGTACCTGTGGTTTATCTCAGTGGCCCAAAAGTTGTGCTGGTTGATGGCAATGTTTCTGTGGTTGAAAAAAAAGACCTTCGTGGGAAGTTCATCGTTGGAATCGGTGCACACCGTAATATTAACAGTGATCAGGTAATTACAGCTGTTATGATGGCAATTGAAAGTGCAGGTGTTTCCATTGATGATGTCTCTTTTTTTGCAACTGCTGAGTTAAAAAAAGGTGAACCTGGAATTATTGGTGCAGCAGAACATTTTGCCAAACCACTGGTGTATGTGTCGCACGATGTTATTAACACGATGAACCCGCCTTCTGCATCAAAGGCGGTGCGTCTTGGACTGGTTGGTGTGTGTGAGCCTTCTGCTCTTGCAGTAGCTCATAAAAAAACAATTGTTCTTCCAAAACAAATCTACGGAGATGTGACCATTGCAATCGCAAAATAATAATAATAAACTGTATGTAGTTGGTATCGGACCCGGCTCTGTGCAGGATATGACCATTCGTGCACAAAAAGCACTTGAGTCCTCTGAATACATACTTGGAAACAGCACGTATCTTGACCAGATAGCTCCACTACTTACTGGAAAAAAAATTATTAGAAGTTATATGGGGGCTGAAGTGAAGCGTGCACAAAAAGCACTCGAGCTTGCAGAGAACAGCATCGTATCCATCATCAGTGGTGGTGATGCCAACATCTACGGCATGGCAGGACTCGTGCTTGAGGTAGCAGAGAAAAAAGAACAAACCAATATCGAAATAATACCAGGTGTCACTGCTATTACTGCATCAGCAGCATGTCTTGGAGCACCTATCACAGCAGACTTTGCAGTCATAAGCCTGAGTGATCTCCTTACACCATGGGAAATTATTAAAGAGCGGCTGTATGCTGCTGCCAGAGCCGACTTTGTGATAGCCCTCTACAATCCCAAAAGCAGGAAGAGAACAGGTCATCTCAAAGAAGCAATTCAAATAATCTCACAGGAGAAAAAACCGCAAACACCGGTCGGAATAGCTCAAAACGTAACAAGAGAAGGCGAACACACAATCGTCACAACACTTGGAGAATTTATGAAATTCTATGATGACGTTGATATGCGCACAACAGTTCTCATTGGAAACCGGGAAAGTAGAATATGGAATAACGCCGATAGAGTGATAACACCACGTGGATACCATAAAAAATATGACTACTGATATTGGAGCAACAACACAGGAAGCACGCGATATATCAAACAAAAGCCGGGATATCGTATCGCAGATAATTAAAGGAAACACCATTGAAGACGGTATAAAAAAACGGTGCATCATTGCAACAGGTGATCCCTCGTTCAAAGATTTGATCGTATTCAAACACAACCCTGTTAAAGAAGGAATTAAAGCAATCAAACAATCATGCACCATGTACACAGACATTCACATGGTGCAGATAGGAATATTGAAAAAAGGACACAACTGTGAAATCGAGTGTGCTCTTGACTATGGGGGAAACATTGCAGAAGAAAAACAGATCACTCGCACCTCAGCAGGATTTCTTGCCCTCGGGGAACGACTCAACCACAGCATAATAATAATCGGAAACGCACCATCCGCAGCAATAACAATCAACAATATGATAAAACAGGAGATTATCAAACCCTCTCTTGTAATTGCGACACCAGTAGGCTTTGTCAATGCTTCAAACTCAAAAGAGTATATTCGAAACCTGAGCATTCCATCGATTACAAGCATCGGTACACGAGGCGGCACACCAATAGCAGTAGCAATAATAAACGAAATAATTAACCGAATACAAATTTAAGACCCCGGCGTCTTAATGACCAGGGAAAGCTATAATCTCTCTGAGTAGAAATTCAATTTCTTTGTCTTCGTATCTAAAATTAGCCACAACCCTTTTCAGGGTATCAGGCAACTTCTTATACCCCCATGAACACCTCCTTTTTGTTTCTTCTGCATCATTTCTGACAGAGTAATAAGGCAGGTTTACATGGAAAAATGAGATCGTGTCG
>RPGP01000023.1 GCA_004193555.1 Desulfobacteraceae bacterium Eth-SRB1 | reverse complement strand
AAACCATTTTGGCCAACTGTCTTGCCCATGGCCGCAGAAAGTTTGTTGATGTCATTCAAAGCTTCCCGGAGGAATGCCGCCATGTACTGGAAACCCTGGCCGGGGTATATAAAAATGATCAGATTGCCAAAGAACGGAACATGAACCCCGATGAACGGCTTCATTTTCATCAACAAAACAGTGGGCCTCTCATGGAAAATCTAAAAGATTGGTTCCACCAACAACTGGAACGAAAAACAGCCGAACCCAATAGCGGCCTGGGCCAGGCAATCGGCTACATGCTAAATCATTGGCAAGCATTGACTCTTTTTCTTAAAGTACCCAATGCGCCACTTGACAACAACCTCTGCGAACAGGCGTTGAAAAAAGCGATCCTGCACCGTAAAAATGCCCTGTTTTATAAAACCGAGCATGGCGCTTGGGTCGGGGACTTGTTCATGAGCCTGATTCATACCTGCAACCTTGCCGGTGTCAATCCATTCGATTACCTGACGGCTCTGCAGGAAAATGCCGCTGACCTGTCAAATCATCCTGATAAATGGATGCCATGGAATTACACTGCTGCCGCTTCACATTCTAAAAACCCCTGAAACATCAAATCACTTGGCCGTGCCCATACCGGGCACGGCACTTTTTTGCCCGGAAAAATCATGCTGCCGCCGCCTCAACAAAAAAATTTGGCCTTATGCACGTTTACCGAAAGCACACAATATAGTATTTAAGAAAAAAGTTTTGGGGTAAATTTACTCTACTCCACCGCTAACTTATTATAGAAACCAAAGAGCGAGAGCACCTCATTTTTCAAATCCTGGAAGTGAAGTAGCGCTTCTTCCACTTTATTCTTGAGTGAATCAAAAGTTGGAAAATATTGAAGATGAATTTTTTTCTCCTTAATTTTCTTCCATAATTTTTCAATGGGATTATAATCTGGAGAATAAGACGGTAGATCGTAAACAGTTAAGCGGTAAGCTTTCCTGTCAAAAAAGTTTTTCATCGCCTTACTTGTGTGGTAGCTGGCCCCATCTTGTATAAGGATAATGTGTTTCCTGGTTTTTGACAGCACCTCAGTCAAAAAAGCCTCGTACGATTCAGAATTCAAACGACCTTTGTCATGTCCCTTGCAAAAAAAACGGCCGGAAAAATAGTCGATTAAACCAAACATATAGCCTTTACGAGTTCCGGATGTTTGAACCATGCCTATCCGGTTGACGCAGAATGGCATTTTGGGGTATGATCCTGTGCATGTCAGATTACCCCCGGACACTGTTAGAGTTTCAAAAACTCTTCCCTGATGAGGCAGCCTGCGCTATCCATCTGGAGCGTATCAGGTGGCCAGAAGGTTTCAAATGCCCATACTGTGGTCAGGTTGGCGATCCGTATCGTATTCAGGCGAGGCCGCGTGTGCTTGAATGTCGTCAATGCCTCCGCCAAATAAGCCTTACAGCGGGCACCGTTATGCACCAAACACGGCAGCCACTGCCAATCTGGTTCTGGGCTGCATACTTGGTGACGACACAGACACCTGGTATGAGCGCTCTGCAGTTCCAACGGCAACTCGGCATCAGACGCTACGAGACAGCGTTCCAGATGATACATAAGCTGCGTACTGCGATGGTTCGGCCTGAACGAGACCGGATTGGCGCTAAGTGGCCAGTCGAGGTGGACGAGACGTACGTCGGTGGTGCAACACAGGGAGAGGGGCGAGGAAGACACCACAAGACACTTGTTATCGGCATTGTAGAAGTGCTCCCGCGTAAGAAAGCTCTCGGCCCTGACCCGAATCTACCATCTGGCCAGCGTCCTCAGCACAGAGGAGGACACAGTAGCGGTTTTATAGCGGGCAGGTTGCGCCTCCAAATTATCCCGAACCGCAAGCAGGAAACGCTGGAATCGGTGGTACTGGCTGACGTACAGATGGGCGCGGAAGTGCGAACCGACGGGTGGACTGGCTACGACAATTTGAACAAGCTGGGCTACAGGCACACAGCCGTGCCGGTCAGAGGTGATCAAGCCAAGACGGATCAGCATCTCCCAATGATCCACATTGTGTTCGGAAACTTGGATGCGTGGCTTTTGGGAACACACCACGGAGTAAGCCCAAAACACTTGCAGGGCTATCTCAACGAGTTTGTATTCCGATTTAACCGACGATTCTGGCCAATGGTAGCTTTCGATAGTGTGCTGAAGATTGCCACCAGAGTGGAATCGTTGACCTACAGGCCCTTTTACGAAGACGCGAAAACACATACGAATCCCGCAGGATCCGACGATTCTGTGTTAACCGGATAGGCATGGTTTGAACAACTGGTTGTTGACCTTTTTTAGCCCAAGTATAGGATAAAGAGCCCCATTGAGGAAAAGATGCTTCATCGCCAAATAAAATATAGGCATTTTTTTCTTCAGCAAGTTTTATGATCTCGG
>RPGP01000022.1 GCA_004193555.1 Desulfobacteraceae bacterium Eth-SRB1 | reverse complement strand
CCGAAGAAGAACTGGTCGGCTATCGCAAGGCATTGGATTGGATATTTTCCCGAAAACGACGAGTGGAATTCAGCCCGGAAGTTGTTTTGAAACTTCATGCTCTGGCTCAAGGCGGCATGACCGGCGATGCTGGTCGCTGGAAATCCAAAAACAATGAAATCATAGAGATTTTGCCCAACAATCAACGCCGGGTACGTTTTGTGCCAACATCGGCCTCGGAAACACCGGATGCCATGAAGTCGTTGTGCACCGCATACCAGTATGCCCGTGAGAATGAACAGATTTCCGCTCTGCTGACCATTGCCACTTGCATCTTCGATCTGCTCTGTATTCACCCCTTTCGAGATGGCAATGGCAGGATTTCTCGCCTGGCGACTACATTTTTGCTGATTCAGGAGGGGTTTTCCGTCTGTCGCTTCATCAGCCTGGAAAGGATTGTTGAAGAGCGCAAGGAGGAATATTACAAAGTGCTGGCACAGTGTTCCAAGGGGTGGCACACCGGTAAAAACGATATAACGATCTGGTGGAACTTCTTTCTATCCATCCTGCGAAACGCGTATAGAATGCTTGCCCAAAAGGTTGAAGGCACAACCTTATCAGCCCCCAAGGGTGATATGGTGCGTCGAGTCATCAATGATCAGGTCGGGCCTTTTTCGCTTTCAGAAATTGCCACGCAAATCCCAGGGGTGAGCCTGTCAATGGTCAAAAAGACACTTATGACTTTGAAAAAAGAAGGCGCCGTAAAAAGTACCGGCAGAGGCCGCGGTGCGTTATGGGAGGTTGTTCCGAAACCATGAGCCAACCGCCCATCATTCCGCTGAAACCCATTCCCATGAAGGACCGCATATCCATGATTTTTGTCTACTATGGCAGAATCGATGTGAAGGACGGCGCTTTTGTTGTGATAAATGAAGTGGATGGGGAAGACCGGGAGCGCAAGCACATACCGGTGGGATCGGTGGCCTGCATCATGCTGGAACCGGGCACCCGTATCAGTCATGCAGCAGTTAAACTGGCTGCGGTTACCGGGACATTGCTGATCTGGGTTGGGGAAGCCGGCGTGCGACTGTATTCCGCCGGCCAACCGGGCGGAGCACGTTCCGACAGGCTGCTTTATCAAGCAAAACTGGCGCTGGACGAGGGATTACGGCTCAAGGTGGTTCGTAAAATGTTTGAAATGCGGTTCGGAGAGAAGCCGCCGGATCGCCGCAGTGTGGACCAGCTTCGCGGTATCGAAGGCATTCGTGTGCGAAAGCTCTATGAACTGCTTGCCAGGCAATACCGCGTAAAATGGAAAGGACGGCGCTATGACCCGAAAGACTGGGAATCCGGTGATCTGGTCAACAGATGCCTCAGCGCAGCTACTTCCTGCCTGTACGGTATTACAGAAGCCGCCGTCCTTGCAGCCGGATACGCTCCGGCGGTTGGGTTTATCCACACAGGAAAACCGCTCTCTTTCGTATATGATATAGCAGATATCTTTAAATTTAATACCGTCGTACCGGTAGCTTTTAAAATCGCAGCAAAACATCCGACACAGCCGGATAGGAAAGTGCGTATCGCTTGCAGGGATGTTTTCAGAGAAACTCGACTTCTAAAAAAGATTATTCCTTTGATAGAAGATGTCCTTGCGGCCGGAGACATTGATCCGCCGCCGCCCCCAAAAGATTCTCAACCTCCCGCCATTCCCGAGCCGGAAAAGATCGGAGATGAGGGGCATAGGAGTAAATAGAATGACTATGCTGGTAGTAGTTACTGAAAACGTTCCGCCGAGGCTTAGAGGAAGGTTGGCCATATGGCTTTTGGAGATTCGTGCGGGTGTCTATGTCGGAAATGTATCAAAACGTATTCGTGAAATGATTTGGGAGCAGATAGCGGCATTGGCCGAAACAGGGAATGTCGCCATGGCGTGGGCGACCAATAACGAATCGGGATTTGACTTTCAAACTTACGGTGAAAACAGGCGGATTCCTATCGATTATGATGGACTGCGTCTGGTGTCTTTTATGCCAATCGCTCCGGAAGAGGTTGTTGAAGATAATGCTCTTTGACAATTTGAATTTTCCATAAGGTAACATTGAAAAATTGCGGTAAAAATTTGGTCACAAATAAATCTTCATGAATTCAGCATGTTCCAGGAAGAGTGTTCCCCACAGGCGTGGGGATGAACCGTTCAAAACTATCGGCTGAGATGCTTTTGCGGCGTGTTCCCCACAGGCGTGGGGATGAACCGCGGTCAGGCGCATACCGGGAGCGGAGTATTCCGTGTTCCCCACAGGCGTGGGGATGAACCGCCCTTACCCTTCAGACTGACTTGCGCTTCTTCGTGTTCCCCACAGGCGTGGGGATGAACCGCGGCATTAATACGCCGACCTTGATAGCATCCAGTGTTCCCCACAGGCGTGGGGATGAACCGCCGGATATTGACAATTTAATCAAATTTTATCTGTGTTCCCCACAGGCGTGGGGATGAACCGATCTCATGCAGCCTGGGCATGTCCGTTTCTAAGTGTTCCCCACAGGCGTGGGGATGAACCGCGGCATTAATACGCCGACCTTGATAGCATCCAGTGTTCCCCACAGGCGTGGGGATGAACCGCCACCTGT
>RPGP01000021.1 GCA_004193555.1 Desulfobacteraceae bacterium Eth-SRB1 | reverse complement strand
CTTTAGTGCATGTTGAGAAATAACATATACCGTTTCTCGTTAGCTTTTTCCCTGGAACTTCCCAGTTAATTCTCTTTTCATCGTCATTCTACCATGATGCTCAGAGGTTATTAAAGTGTTCCAGAACTAAATTGCTGAGACGAGACGCTATCCACCCAGTTCTCGACCCTTCTCAATAATTCCATCTAATAGCCCCTGTATATTCTTCAAAACACCTTTGAAATAAAAAATGTGTTAGAAACGCTCATGCACCCTTCAGATGCCCCCAGCATTTGTCAGGTGTCGTTGACCTTTCAAAATATAACGGGGTGAAAAGTCACTGGTTTTTTAGATAGTGTCATTACGCGAGTACTGTACACACAACGCGAGTGAAGACAACTCTTGATTGCAAAGCAATCAAGCTAATTTGTTTGGCATGTTTATGATACCTAAGTCTTGTGAGTGAAAACAACTCTTGATTGCAAAGCAATCAAGGCTTGAAACAAATACGATTTTTTTAATTACCACAACCATTATATTAGGTTGACTGGATTGTTACCTTAGACATAAGCGTGGTGATTCATTTGAAATATGTTATTTTAATTGCAGATGGGATGGCTGACTACCCACTCGAAGAGTTTAATGGCAAAACACCATTGGAAGAAGCGAACACACCCAATATGGATTTTATTGCCAGGGAAGGAAAAAACGGGCTTGCTCTTACCGTACCCAAGGGGCTGCCTGCTGGAAGTGATGTAGCAAACCTTTCTATACTTGGATACGACCCTCGCATCTACTACACGGGACGTGGACCAATTGAAGCAGCAAGCATTGGCATTACACTGGAAGAAGACGATATCGCTTTTCGCTGCAACCTCGTAACTGAGAAGAACGGCGTCATGGAAGATTACAGTGCCGGACACATAACTACTGCTGAGACAAAAGAACTCATAGAGGCACTTAATGCACAGCTTGGAAGAAGCACAGTAAAATTCTATCAAGGAATCAGCTATCGACACCTGTTAGTCCTGAAAAGTTGTGAAAAAGCAGAATGCACACCACCACACGATATAACAGGAAAACTAATAGATGAACACCTTCCACGCGGAGAATGCTCTGATCTACTTTCTGATTTGATTATCCAATCAAAAGAGGTACTTCAAAGTCATCCGGTGAATCAGAAACGTGTGACTCAAAATAAAAATCCTGCAAATCTTATCTGGTTATGGGGGCAGGGACAGAGACCAGACATGCCAACGATAAAAGAACAATACCACATCACAGGTGCAGTTATCTCAGCAGTATCCCTGATAAAAGGACTTGGGATCTATGCAGGTCTTGATGTCATAAACGTTCCCGGTGCCACCGGCTACTTTGATACAGACTACAAAGCAAAAGCACTATACGCAGCGCAATGCCTTGATGACCATGAGCTTGTGGTAGTGCATGTTGAAGCCCCGGATGAAGCAGGACATCTTGGAAGCATCGATGAGAAAATAAGAGCAATTGAAAACATTGACGAGCATATCGCAGGCAAACTTCTCGACGAGCTTCCTGTATACAATGATTACAAACTGCTGTTACTTCCGGACCATCCAACGCCTGTTAGTATTAGAACTCACACGAGAGATCCGGTGCCGTTTGCATTGTACTGCACTGACCATAAGGCAGACTACATCACCACATACAGTGAAAAAACTGGTGCAGATGGAGTGCTTGGACAGGTTGACGGCTGGAAGTTAATGGACCTGATGATTAAAACCAAACTCTAACAGAAATCTTAGCCTTGCATTAACTCATACTCGTGGATACGATTGTCTTTACATTAAATATCAACACCATAGTTTTCAAGAACGTAAAGAAACTTCATACAACGTAAGCAGAATCATGTATCAAATGTCACATTACTGTGGGATAGAAAGTGTGGCGTGACATCCATCAAGTACTGACAAAGGAGCAGGCATTGGGAAGTGAAAGAACAAGTTATTATGGTTTGAGGCAAATGACTAAAGAAGGGAATAATAAAAATGTCAAATAACGGTGCGCATTTGGGCTTTGAACAAAAACTCTGGAAAGCAGCAGACAAATTAAGAAGCAATATGGATGCTGCTGAATACAAACATGTAGTATTGGGTTCGATTTTTTTAAAGTACATCTCGGATTCTTTTGAGGAGCGACACGAGCAGTTGCAAGAACAGGTAAGTGAGTGGGCTGACCCGGAAGAGCGTGATGAATACAGCATGGAAAACATATTCTGGGTTCCCGGTAAAGCAAGGTGGAGTTATCTGCAAAAGAATGCTAAACAGCCAGAAATAGGAAAAATAATTGATGATGCGATGGAATTGATTGAGAAGGAAAATCCTTCATTAAAAGGCGTGCTGCCAAAAGATTATGCTCGTCCTACTATAGATAAAAGAAGGTTGGGCGAATTAATTGACCTTATCGGGACAATTGGCTTGGGGGATTATGAAAGCAGATCAAAAGACATTCTTGGCAGGGTATACGAATATTTTTTAGGCGAGTTTGCCAGTGCAGAAGGAAAAAGGGTGGACAATTTTAAACGCCAAAAAGTATTGTTAAGCTTCTTGTTGAGATGATTGAGCCATACAAAGGCAGGGTTTATGACCCTTGCTGTGGTTCAAGCGGAATGTTTGTCCAGAGTGAGGAATTTATACGCGCGCATAACGGACGGATTGAAGACATTCATATTTTTGGGCAGGAG
>RPGP01000020.1 GCA_004193555.1 Desulfobacteraceae bacterium Eth-SRB1 | reverse complement strand
AGTGCCTTGCAAGATGCGCTAGCAGCCTGTACTGTGTGTCAACGATTTCACAGTTTATATAAATAACATAGCAAGGAACTCCATGAATTTCACCGCTTTTCTCAAGCTCCATTCCTACATACTTTGTAACAGCTGTTTTCCCGGTTCCAGTCTTACCATAGATCAAAACATTTGACGGAGTATCTTTTCGAAGAGCAGCAACCAGGATAGCAGCAAGGCTTTCCACCTGTACATCACGGTGAGGTAGGTGTTCAGGAGTATATGTGTGACGCAACACTTCCCTGTTTTCAAAGATTTGAACATTGGAGAGGAATTTTTCGAATAGACTACTTACTACAACCATTTAAACAACCTCAAGAACATACCAAAAACACCAATCACCCTGTTGTTTACAGAACTGAAATAGAAATAATGCTTATTAACGATGTTGCTCAGGACCCCTTGATTTCCATTAGAGATGTTTGTATAAATAAAAAAATGGTACATGTTTAGCTCGAACCACAAGATTACGTTGTGGGTTTTAGATTTATCTGACTCGAACTAACCACAAGATTACACAGATTTCCACAAGAAAACAGCAATATGAATCAGGTTCCTGGGAACGCCCAGTGAATAGTTTAGCTAATTTGTGAACGTGCTAAATAACCATAGCGTCGAAGAGTGACTTGGATTTTTTTCGCCATTAGTAGGCTGCTTCCGCAGTCGCCTCTGTACCCAAAATAGATTGAAGAGCATAAACGAATAACACAACTCAAAGCGGAAATAGAAAAGCCACTCTTGAAAATAGATGTGATAAAAGAGCAACTTGCCGACATATGCCAGCAGGAAAAAACGTTTCGCGAAAAATCGAAGATTGTGGATCATGAAAAATTTGAATTGTAGCCACTATTCGAATCGATTTTCCATCCCTGATGCGTTGCTTTTATTGCCAATGATGAGAAAAGAATGGAATCAGAGATGAATCCAAAAGAGCCAGAGTTGATGGATAAACTTAGGCAAAGGTCTTTGAATATTGAACACAATGGATATCAGCGATCCTTATTGTCACTCTATAAAATTTGGCATGTAGATGTTTTGTCTCAATCGAGTTGGCAGCAGAATCCGGATACCCGAAAGTCATGTATTAGGTTTGTTTAATTTACAGTGATATATATGGTAGATGCTCATAAAAAATACGAATTTAAAAAACAACTCGAAGAACTAAGGGAGAAACACGGCAGAGGTACAGAACTGATTTCTCTTTACATACCATACGACAAACAGATTTCAGATGTAACATCACAGCTCAGAGATGAATATGGACAGGCAAGTAATATTAAATCACGCCTCACACGCGGAAACGTGCAAAGTGCTATTGATTCTCTACTCTCGAGACTTAAATATATACAAAGAGCACCAGAAAACGGCTTTGTCATATTTACAGGGGCTATAGATATCGGGGCAAACAAAACAGATATGCAAACAACAATCATTGAACCGCCAGAACCACTTATTTCCTATAAATATCACTGCGATTCAGAGTTCTACCTGCAGACGCTTGAAGAAATGCTGGAAGATAAGAGGATCTATGGATTACTTGTACTTGACAGGCGAGAGGCAAATATAGGGCTTTTGCATGGTAAACGCATCGAAGCATCTGCAAGCCTCACATCAAATGTTCCTGGCAAACAACGAAAAGGCGGGCAGAGCGCACACCGTTTTCAACAACTGCGGCTGATAGCTATCAACGAGTTTTACACCCGCATCGGGGATAAGGCAAATAGTGTATTCCTGGCAGTAGATCACCATGATCTTGAAGGTATTATCATAGGGGGACCATCTCCCACAAAAGAGGAATTCGAACATGGAGAATATCTTCACCACGAACTGCAGCAAAAAATTCTTGGACTTGTCGACACATCGTACACAGACGAGTCCGGGCTCTATGAACTGCTTGAAAATGCACAGGACATCCTCGAGGGACTCGATATTATAAAAGAAAAACAATACATGCAAAACTTCATGAAAGAATTGGTAAAAGATAAAGGATCTGCGACATACGGGGAAGAACAGGTACGAAAGAACCTTGAAATGGGGGCAGTCCAGACACTGCTTCTATCAGAGGATCTAAAAAAAGTAAGAATTACCATGGTCTGTGATGTATGCAAACACGAGGAGAAAAAAACATACGCCAGAAAACCAGGGAAACTTGACATAGAATCGCCTCCATGCAGCAAATGCAAAAGTGCAACAAAAATAACACAGGCTGTTGATATGGTGGAAGAACTCTCTGTAATTGCCGACCAGATGGGTACAGAAGTAGTGTTTATATCAGCAGACTTTGAAGAGGGAGAGCAACTACTAAATGCCTTTGGTGGAATTGCTGCAATACTTCGATACCACACAGGCATATAAATATGGTAACAGAACTTTATGGCAAAATCACGATTAAACCGGAAATACGGCTACTTGGAATAGACGACTCAAAACTTGTAAAAAAGGATGTACTTATCATCGGAACTGTTTTTAGAGGCAGCCACTGGATGGATGGCGTGATGCGCACAACAATCACAAAAGACGGCATGGACGGCACAGAAAAACTGATCGATATGATTATAAATAGCCGTCATTATAGACAGGTTCGCGCTATAATTCTTGACGGCATCACGTATGCAGGATTCAACATCCTGAATATAAAAAAACTGTACACTGGAACAAATATACCGGTTATTGTGATAATGAGAAAAAAACCTGATTTTAAAAAAATAAAAAAAGCTTTATCTAATTTAGCTTACCCGGAGGAACGCTGGAAGTTGCTCAAGAGTGCAGGTGAAATTATTGACGTATTCACCAGAGATCCAGAGAAGCCAATATATATCCAGTGTGCAGGATTGCAGAAGAAAGATGCGATAAAAATCGTAAAGATGTCTTCTACCCGCAGTAACATCCCTGAACCACTAAGAGCAGCACATTTAATTGCTACTGGAGTTATCTGCGGCGAATCAAAAAAAAGAGCTTAGGCATGAGGTCTCGTGGTCAGGATTCATTATTGAATACCAGCAGCAAGAGAACATGGTTGCGTTTATACCTTACTATACGTCAAGAAACTGCACAACTTCGTTGTGTAGAAAATAACTATCAACTGCATAATTCTTGATTACGAAGTAATCAAGGCAAGAGAACATGGTTGCATTTATATTTCCCTATACGTCAAGGAAATTCAGCACATCAACAAAAAAATTAATTTTGTTCAGGTGTGTGTATTTCAAGCTAAATCTAAATTACATCTACTATCCCAACCATAGATAATGGAGACTCTGACATAATGCCAGTTGAATGCATTGACCTAGTTTTGTCAGTAGAGCCAAGCACCATAGGTGATGTGATACCGGTCATTATTGCCAGTACCTGTATTCTGTCCTCGTAATCCGGTGAGACTCTTGCACCCCATATAACATTAGCTCGTGAATCAAGTTCATAAGTAAGAGCATCTGCAATCTGTTCTGCTTCCTGGAGAGACATGTCAGGACCGCCAGTCATGTGAAGCAGGCAGCCTGTTGCACCAGAGTAGTTTATATCGAGCAGTGGATGGTTGAGTGCCTGCCGCAAGACTTCATTGGTTTTATCCTGTCCTTTTGCTTCTCCTACAAGCATGACTGCTACACCACCATCTTTCATTATGGCGTGCACATCTGCGTAATCGATGTTGATTAGTGATGGTTGGGTGATGGTTTCTGATATGCTTTTTACTGTTATAGCAATCAGTTGATCCATCACTGAAAATGCTTGATCTATCGGCAGGTTTGGCACATAGTTAAGCAATCGTTCATTTTCCAGTACTATTACAGTATCTGCTATTTTTCGCAATTCTTCGAGCCCTTCTTCTGCTTTGATCCTTCGTTCACGCTCTACATTAAATGGGCTGGTCACCATTCCCACTATTGCGCCCCGTTCTTTGGCTATCTGTGCTACTACAGGTGCTGAGCCTGTACCTGTGCCGCC
>RPGP01000019.1 GCA_004193555.1 Desulfobacteraceae bacterium Eth-SRB1 | reverse complement strand
TTGTGATGCATGGGAAAGTCTCCTTAAGGTCAAATTTTGTTGGAAAAATCTACTCCTTTATAGAGGCTTTCTTATGTTTAAGCAACTGTTTTCTTAAGCTTTTCATTAATTTATTTTAACACCCTTTTTTAGGCGATTAGTGATATTTTTTGTGCTTTTTATAGCAAAAAATTTTAAACCGCCGAATTTCTTTATTGCGAATAATTGAATACTTTCGATTGAAGATTGAATATTTAAGGGAAAAACCCGATAGCATATTGACCTATTTTTTAATTATTTAATCTTCACTATTCCATTTTCAATCCAGAAATTCTCAATATCCAACTTTCAAGTATTTTTTACATGGAGAAAAAGAATGATCCAAGATTTAGCCGGGAAGGTAATGCGTTTCAGGTGGCTGATTTTTATTGTACTTGCGCTTGCTTATTTTTTTGTTTATTTCCATCGTCTTTCGCTGTCCGTGGTCGCCAATGACCTGATAACTGATTTTCAGACAACCGCCAGTGTTATGGGCTTTCTGGGCTCCATTTACTTTTACTGCTATGCGGTTATGCAATTTCCCGCCGGACTCCTCTCGGACTCATTGGGTCCCAGGAAATCCGTAACTTTCTTTTTAATCATTGCTTCCGCAGGAAGTATTATTTTTGGATTCGCTCCCACCATAAAAGTTGCTTTTATAGGAAGGGTTATGGTGGGGCTGGGTGTTTCCATGGTCTTCATCCCCACCATGAAAATCTTTTCCCAGTGGTTTCGGCCTCACGAGTTTGCTTTCATGACAGGCATTCTAAATGCAGTGGGAGGAATCGGTGTGCTGGCGGCCACATGGCTTCTTGCCGTAATGACACTAGTTTTCGGATGGCGCATCTGTTTCGAATTTATTGGCTGCTGCACTTTTGTTATCGTGGCTCTGGTATGGTTTGTTGTCAGAGACCGGCCGGAAGATAAAGGCTGGCCTTCCCTTGCTGAAATCGATAATCAGAAGGGGGAAGCCTCCCGGCCGTTCAAGCAGATACCGTTGTTGGAAGGGGCCCGCAGAGTGGTATCCGAAAAATATTTCTGGCCGGTGGCCATTTGGTTCTTTTTTGATTGCGGGATATTTTTCGGTTTTGGAGCACTATGGAGCGGACCTTATCTTATGCATGTTTACAAAATGACCCGGGCCCAGGCCGGCACGGTTCTGAGTATGATTGCATGGGGCATGATTATCGGAAGTCCCCCTCTGGGATTTTTTTCCGATAAAATAATGAAAAGCCGCAAGAAGCCATTTATTTTATGTAATTTAGTGCTGGTAATAGAGCTCATCATTCTCAGCATTTATCCTGCCGGCCTGTCACGGATTGCGCTTTGTATCCTGTTTTTTGTTTTTTCCATATGTTCGTCATCTGTTGTAATACTTGGATTTACCATTATCAAAGAGCTTTTCCCCACAGAGATTGCCGGCACCTCAACCGGTTTTGTAAACCTCTTCCCTTTTTTAGGCGGTGCTGTGTTTATGCCGCTTTTAGGCCGGGTTTTAGATAGTTATCCCAAATCTCATGCAGGGGGATATTCCCTTGAGGCCTACTCAACGCTAATTCTTATTCTTTTGGGAGCCTCTGTTTTATCACTGATTTGCACCTTTCTGACAAAAGAGACGTTTCAGAATTAATTAGTGCCCATCCATAAATCTATAATGGGCGCGATTAATAAAATCTTAAGCGGGAGGCCGGGCCTCCTATATCTAACATCCTCTATTTTCAGCCCATTTCGAGCTAACCTGAAGTTCCTGACTCAATTAAGCCCCCAACATGCCTTAACATATTGATAAATCAGTTAATATGGGGCTTTCGATACAGTTTAAGGTGTGAAAACGTAGTCATGTAATATGACGGTTAAATGTAATTTATAGCTTGACATATAGATCATATTGTGCCAATTGTAGTAATCATGTACATTGCCTCTATACCAAACCGCAACTCCCCGCCAGCTATTTTGCTTCGCGAAAGTTATCGCGAGAAGGGAAAGGTCAAAACTCGCACATTGGCGAATCTTTCTAAATTGCCACCGGAGTCCATTGACATCCTGCGCCGTTCCCTCAAAGGCGAAAACCTTGTTTCCACAGATTCCTTTGAAATCATCGAGGACGGATCTCCCGCTCATGGTCACATCGATGCCGTAATGACAGCCATGAGGCGGTTGGATTTCTCAAGGCTTATCTGTTCGAGGCGTTCACGCCAGCGGGATTTGGTTGTTGCCATGGTTGCGGCACGCATCCTTGAGCCCAAATCAAAACTGGCAACCACGGCCTGGTGGGCGGATACGACACTACCTGAGATACTGGACGTTAGTAATACTGATGAAGACGACCTTTACGATGCCATGGACTGGCTGTTGGAACGTCAGAGCCGCATTGAAAACAAGTTGACGGGTCGCCACCTTGAGAACAATGCCCTGGCGTTGTATGACCTGACGTCGAGCTATTTTGAAGGCCAGAAATGTCCGCTTGCTGTTCTGGGACACAATCGCGACGGGAAGAAAGGTAAGCTTCAGGTCAACTATGGATTGCTCACGAATCGAAAAGGTATTCCGGTAGCGGTATCGGTCTTTGAAGGCAACACGGGCGACCCGAAGACGCTTATGCCACAGGTTGAGAGAATGAGGGATGCGTTTGGTATCGAGCAGTTTGTGATGGTTGGTGATCGCGGGATGTTGACCCAGAAGCAAGTCGATGCATTGCATGATATGGATGGCGTTGACTGGATTGGTGCGCTTCGTCCCGAGGCAATCAAGAAGCTCGCCACCAACGGTTCCATCCAAATGGGACTTTTTGATGAGCGTAACCTCTTTGAAC
>RPGP01000018.1 GCA_004193555.1 Desulfobacteraceae bacterium Eth-SRB1 | reverse complement strand
GGAGTATCTGAACATTGGGGATGTGGAAAAATTTGCAGATGATAATATACTGGACATACTGGCAATGGGGTTTGATCCGGAGAAAACGATCGTTCACAAGGATTTCGAGCACACAAAGATATACAGGTATGCTTCCCAGGTTGCCAAGAAGATCACATATTCTACAGCAAAAGCTGTTTTTGGATTGAAACCAGACAATAACATTGGCTGGGTATTCTATCCGGCGATGCAGGCAGCACACATACTATACCCACAATTTATAGAGGGGTCCCATCAAACGTTAGTGCCAATAGGGATAGACCAGGATCCATTTATGAGGCTGACAAGAGATATAGCAGAGAGGTTTGGCTTTCAAAAGCCGGCTGCAATTCACAAAAAATTGGCACCAGGGCTTGAAGGGCCGAAAATGAGTTCCAGTGGAAATAATGCTATATGGCTGAGTGATGATGAAGATGCCGTTGCCAGTAAGGTACATAAATATGCATTTTCGGGTGGACAGCCAAGCATCAAAGAACACAGGGAAAAAGGAGGCAACCCGGATGTAGACGTATCTTTTCTTTATTTAAAGTATTTCTTTGAGGAAGACGACAGGAAACTTGCACAAATAGCACAGGATTACAGAGACGGAAGCATGTTAACAGGAGAACTTAAAGAATATTTCATAGAAAAAGTTAATAATTATCTCAAAGAGCATAGAAGAAAGAGAGAAATGGTGGAAAAGAATATTGATGAATATATGCTCAGGGAATGATTATGTGTTGAACAGCGAAGAGCCAAAAATTATTTTATTTTTGGAGCGTATCGTTGAGGTCATGCGAAGGTTTGGTTGACTGTGTGATTGGAATGGGTTTTTGTGGGATGGCTTGATACCAAGGGATAATTGTTAAGTTGTCTGAAAAATTATCCATGGGTCTAAAGGTAAAGAGTTTGAATGTTTGAATATATCACGTATGTGATTTGCTTATGAAAATTTCAAAAAGATCCGAACAGGAAGGAATTTTAGAGTACGCGGATAGGTTGTCTGAACTCTATGCTACAACCCCCACTGCTGGAATAAGGAAAAAAGGGCAAGTGTTCACTCCCGAGAAGGTGGGCACATTTATGGCAAATCTATTTGAAATACGCCATGACACAATTCGTATTTTAGATCCTGGGGCTGGCACCAGTGTTCTAACTGCTGCTTTTTGTGAACGAGTATTAAATATTAGTAAAAAAGTGAGTCTGATTATAGATGTGTATGATGGGGTGATACAAACATGCCAGATACATGTTAATCTAAAGTCGAAAATGTAGGCTGATGAATGTGACGGGGGTAAAGATGTCTGACGAGCGATATAATTGGAAGCGGTTCTGGTGCCCAAGGACAGATAACATCGACCTCTCCGATCGCGGATATCTGTACGATCCGGATTCAGAGTATGGACACATCTACAATCCTGATGTGGTTACGTTTGAATCCATAGAAACTATCCAGTGTTTGGTGCTGCTCGGTGAACCTGGAATTGGAAAGACCCGGACCATGGACGCTGAACGAAACGCTATCAATACCAGGTTCGAACAAGAAGGTGGTACGACCTTTTGGTTGGATCTTCGTTCGTGTGGAAGCGATTATATGTTGTTTCGTAAACTGTTTGGAAGTCAAGAATTTGTTTCATGGAGAAATGGCACACATCAGCTTCATGTTTTTCTGGATAGTCTGGACGAATGCCTATTACGAATCGATAATCTGGCGGCACTGTTAATCGATGAATTCAAGAATTGTCCAGTTGAGCTAAACTCGCCCGAAGCCCAAGAAATGAAGGCATATTACTTGAAGCTGCAAGAACGGGAGAATAAAGCCAATTCCCGCCCTATTTTAGATCCGCCGCCTGCGGAACGAATCGCCTCATGTTTGGATGAATGCGAGTCTGGAAACTTATCGGCATGGTGGCATCTGAACAGGGAGATGACACTTGAGCCGGACCGCGCCCGTTATGGGGATGAACTTGAGTCAGATCTTACAGTTCTTCCCGGGTGGAAGGTGGCTGATGCCGCAACCAAAGCAAGAATTGTGGAGACTGCGAAGCGGTATGTACTGGAGCAGGACCCAAAGACACAGGAGTGGCTCGGCACGAATACCATATACCCCATAGCGTTTGCAGGCTACAGGGCATTGCGGCTGCTGTTGCAAGAAGCCCCTGATTTCATCTTTACCCTCCCTACTGATGTCTGGAAGAAGTGGGCACCAATCATTCTTGCTTACTCCACATCGAGTGGCGTTGAGGATGAAAACCCGCATCGCAAGCTTACGAAGTTAGCGTACGAGCACGCTCCTGATGATATTATTCGCGCCCTGCTGGTTATGATCGATAAGCAGAATGAGGAACATGACCACATCTTCATCACCCGCGAGGTTGAATACTGTTGGGATGACCGTCTGGCTGATGCTCTGTTGAATAATGCAGAGGATGAGAAGTTGAAGCCTGTTTGTATGGGCACTCTGCTCGGTGATCTTCTCGATCATAATGTTGACGAAGCTAAGGTGTTTACAGAGTTGCTCGTTCCGTTGCCGCTCCCTTCCAGTGAAGATGCACGAAATAGGGCGATTGCTGCAGCCCGTGCGCTCATGATCCATGCCAAAGACGCTGGTTGGTCAGTCGTTGGTCCAGCGATTCAAGAAGACAATGAGTTCGGTCGAGAAGTGATTTCAGCGATAGCATATAATGCAGAGAGCATTGGGAAGCGGCTTACAGAGGATCAATTAGCAGACCTATATGTTTGGCTTGTACGCCAGTACCCACACGCTGAAGACCCCAAACACGATGGCGCCTACACCGTAGAGCCGAGGGATCATGTCACCAACTGGAGGAACTCTATTTTACATCATCTCCAAGAACGTGGAACCCATCCGGCGTGTGAGGCTATTCAGCGGATTTCTCACGAATTACCAGAACTGGACTGGCTTAAGTGGACGCTGTGGGAAGCTCGTAATAAGACCCGTCGTTGCACATGGGAGTTGCCTCAGCCGGCAGAAATTCTCAAGCTGGCGGGCGATCCGCGGAGGCGACTGATTCGGGACGGTGCTGACCTTCTTGAGGCATTGATCGAGTCGTTAAATCGGTTGGTGGTGAAGCTTCAAGGCGAGACGCCTGCTGCACCATTCCTGTGGAATGTGTGGAAGAAGAAGGACGAGAAGAAGATGTACCGCCCCAAAAATGAAAACACATTCTCAGACTACGTGACTATACACCTAAGCGAAGACCTTGGGGGAAGTGGTGTCATCGTCAATCGTGAGGTGGAAATTCGCAATGGTGAAGGATCGGGCAAAGGTGAACGGACCGATATCCATGTAGATATTAGTGTACAAAGCTCACGCGGGAAAGTTCGGGACCGCGTATTCGCTATCATCGAGGTAAAAGGTTGCTGGAACCCGAAGTTGGATCGCGCAATGAAAACACAGCTCGTTGACCGATATCTGAAGGATAACTGCTGCCAGCATGGCATGTACCTTGTCGGCTGGTTCAATTGCAATCAATGGGATAGTAAGGACTACAGAAAAGAAGATGCTCCAAAAATCAACATTGACGAAGCACAAAAGAAATTTGATGCCCAAGCTGTTGATCTATCGCAGCAAGACATGCGGATCAAGGCGTTTGTCATGAACACGGCACTTCGCTGAGTGGATCATTTGGACTGCCGATTGATGGTCGTAGTCAATCACGCCATCAGTTGTGGGGCTGTCAATCCCTCAGTGCTTTGGTTTTGACTCACCTGGTTTCAGATCTCTTCGATTTCAGATACAGGTCAAGGATGTTGATCACACAGTATTCTGGCAAGTACAAATCTGTGTTAACAGTTCCGGGTAAATCATTATTTGTTAGTTACCTAACCACAAGATTAGCACAGCTTGATTACTGTGTAATCGAGAGTTATTTCCACCCACGTTGTGTGCAGTTACTGGTACATTGGCTACCAAGAGTTACTGGTTATTTTCTGCACAACGAAGTTGTGCAGGTGTCAATCTCCCTGCAATTTTGTGGTTTTTTTACATCAGCTCAAAACACCTATTATATTTGTATCACTTTACCCGCACCCCCTTTGACACACTTATCAGGATACAGTGACTCTATTTCTGATTTGAACTGGGTGCAGTGGGTTGGGCAGATTAATGCTAAATCTCTAAGCAGACTAAACTCTTTGAATGCGTGCAGCCCCCCGATAAGTGCATAAACCCTTCCAAAATGTGATGCTTTTTTCAGGATTTCCCTGACACCGGGATGTGAACAACCTGCGATCACAACCACCCCCAGTTCTGTTTTAACCACGAGGGATTGTTCTATGCCCCCAAGTTCACCAGTTGAGAAAATGTTCTCATGTATTCTAAGTGGCTCTTCCACTTTAACCACTTCTCCTGCACTCTGTGGTTTAGAAAATGAAGCGGGAATATAAACTTTGACTGGATTTACTGCAAGAAAATCTGAAAGCCCGCCAGTATGATCCCAATGGGAATGAGAAATAAAAATTTCTTCAATTATAGATGGATCTATGTTGAGTTTTTTCATATTATCAAGAAGTATAGAGCCTTCTGCACCTGTATCAAAAAGTATTTTTTTTCCGTACACCTCTACGAGGCATGAAAAACCCCAGTCAGACTTGAGACCCTCGGTGTAAACATTGTTATCATAAATAATAGTAATTTTCATCAATATCTCCATTCAATTAGCAGTGTTTACTTTCTTCTGTTTTTAATGATATTTACGTTTTTGTATATGTTTTGAGCTGGTGTGGAAAAAAAATCACAGGAGGTCACGAGATTGGTACAAGCGTGAATAGAGTGCGAGGTAAGTAGTTTTTGTTTGAAGCGTGGTCAGGTTGTAGCAGGGTATGTATTAAATCAAGAGAACGTTTTATATATGTTTTGCACTTAACAGTATCTCCGAAAGAAGATAGTAGCCATGTACGGTAAGATAAATCTGGCTGTTTCACAAATGAACCTTTTTTTATGTAGTAAAAATTTCTAATAACCACATTTTCCACAACACTTGAACTTACAGAAACACCAGATGACATGACAGCCTTGATACAGGCAAGTTGATATATGCGAGTACTGTAAGATAGAATATAGATCAAACAGTGAGGACCAGAACAAGATGGTAAATGGAGATGTAATCGAAAATACAGGAAGCCTTTTCTGGATATTCTTAATGTTAACTATGCTTGTGCCGCTTCCTAAAAAGAAACGTCTTGACGTTTGTAAGGCTAAAGCTGTTACAGAATATGGAACGGAAAAAAACATTGATGATAGAAAATGAAGATTACAGCGGTTAAATACTCGGATGTGATGCAGCATATCTACGAATTAAAATCACTCGAAGAGATTCCTGCACTGCAAGAAGAAAATTTTGTGCTCTGGATAGACATTACTGAACCGACAATCAAAGAGCTTTCTCCACTCAAAAACCTCTTTGAATTCCATCCTTTAGCAATCGAAGATAGTGTACAGATGGATGAAAGACCCAAGGTGGATGATTATGATGAGTATCTATTCGTCATTGCGAAGACAATAAATGCTGTGGAGGGGGATATTTCAACCAGGCAGTTAAACATTTTTGTCAGCAAATATGTTCTGATAACAGTCCATGAAAAGCAATTAAACTCTATAGATGAGTTAAAAGAGAAAATTCTAAGAAAAAAGCCGTTGATACTGAAGGGGAAAGAAGATTTTTTGCTTTACAGGATCTTGGACGGTATTGTTGATAATTACATCACGGTTATAGAAGATTTTGAGGATAAAATAGATGAGATTGATGAAGAGATCCTCGAAAACCCGACCGGGCAAAGTATGAAGAAGATCAGGCAACTTATACGGCAGGTTAGACATATTCACAGCATCGTCAGAGGGCAGCGGGATGCAGTGGGCAAGTTAAATAGAAGTGATACACTGCTCATTAAACCTGAAACCAGGATTTACTTCAGGGATGTTTATGACCACACAGTTTCTCTGCTGGATTCAATAGAGAATATACGAGCAAATGCTGGTGAGGCA
>RPGP01000017.1 GCA_004193555.1 Desulfobacteraceae bacterium Eth-SRB1 | reverse complement strand
TTAAAAACACTTGCGGTAAGCTTCAACAGGCTTGGCATAAACGATATAATCCTTGATCCGGGTACGTATCCGGAAGGAGCGCAGCTCAAATCAACGTTTGAAAACTTTATTAAACTGCGGCGAGCAGGCATCAAGGAATCGCAGAAAGAGATAGCATACCCGATAATGGCAGCACCGATCACTGCATGGATGATCGATAATGATCCTACCCCCACATCTTACCTTGAAGCAGCGCTTGCATCCATATTTATGATCAAATATGCTGATATTATGCTTCTTCACAGCATAGAACCACACGCACTGTTAAGCGAGGTGTATATGAGGGAGACCATGTACACAGACCCGCGAACACCGCTCAAGGTCGATTCCGGTATATATAAAATTGGAAACCCGACAAAAGATTCGCCAGTGATTGCAACTTCCAATTTTGCCTTAACTTATTATACAGTAGAAAGTGATCTTTCATCTGGCAGGATTGACTGCTACCTTGCCTCAGTAAACACGGACGGAATTGGAGTTGAGGCAGCGGTTGCAGGAAGACAATTTACAGCAGCCAAAATCAAAGAAACCTTTGACGAGGCAGGTTTTGATTTTAAACAAAAAACCAGCCACAACACCATCATCCTCCCGGGGCTTGCTGCTCGATTGCAGGGGGATCTGGAAGATGTAATGGGAATTAAGGTGTTAATCGGTCCAGTTGATTCAAACCAGATACCAGGCTGGATGGATAAAAACTGGCTGTAAAGAATTTGGGTAAAGGACCTCGAAACACACATATTATCGTAGACACTGATTCATTCTTATTAATTATACGTGGTTTTATATTTACAGACCTGTCAAACCTACGACACAGATTTGGAGGCGATATTAGAGGGGATTGAAGATCAAGGTGCCGACATTTGATATGAAGGACGTTATACCTGCAAATACCAGTTGATTTTGGTTGAGTTATGTCTCGTCCGATGTCGATTAGTGTGTATTTTTTGGCGAAATTTACTCAAAGTTCGGATGAAATGGACATTCAATCATAGATATGGCAGTGAACACAGATCACGTTTATCTCTTCATAAAATATCCACCACAGTATTCTGTAAGCTATATAGAAGCCGTCAAATTAGCTTTTTGATTTAAAACTCTATCTCTTTTTTGGGTATGACCTGATTTTCCAGGCATGCTGCACCCTACCGACAGTTTTAAATAGTTTGCCAAGTCTGCCTCTTATGGCAGAAATTTCAAAAGTTTTCAAAGGAGTCTCTTTCACAGACTCGCTTGAAAACTATTTTGCTTTAAAAAACGTCTCGATATGCCAATTTTTATTTTTCCTGGACATAGGAGACATTGCACAATATATCGAACACCACTTCTACAGCGATAAAGATTGGCATTTCAGATACGATGTCGAAGCAATGATTAAACTTGCTGTGGTTAAGTTTTTCAGGCAGCAGCCTTACAGGAAGGTTGTTTTGTCGAAAAAAGAAGCCTGGCTGCTGGGTTTCAAAGAAAAAGACGGGATAATGCAAATTCCATCAGGTGGTACGCTCCATCACTTTGTGAAGTATCGTTTGGGTGTTAATGGTGTTGATAAAATTATGGAGATGGTTGGTGAGAAGATTATCAAACTTGCCGATTCAAAGGATGCTAAATTGGATTCAACCCCACTTGAAGCTTCAAGGTATGATCAACATAGCGATTTCAATCCGCATTATGGGTGTAAGATGGATAAGGCTCATATTACGATGATTGGTACATATCCTGTCTTTATGACCTATACGAATGGACTTGCTGGTGATTCTATTTCGCTAACCTCGCATATAGCTGATCTTTTAAGAATGAAGGCTGAAATCGATGAATATCGACTTGATGGCAGTTATGATTCTTTTTTGAATCATGCTGCTATCTGGTACAGGTTAAAAGCCAAGCCCTTGATTTCCCTGCCGGTAGACGCTGTAATCAACAAAGAAGGCGAGTTAGGAAGAATCAACCACTGGGCAAACAAGATGTGGAAATTTGGAGGATCAAAACACACAAAAATCAATAAAAAGTTAAAATTTCTCTATAAAAACGGAAGACAGGAGCAGGTAGGCATGTATCTACGAAACCAGAACCTGAAAGACAAAACGTTTCAGAGACTCATGCAAACTCAGGAGTGAATGCGAGAGAATACACGGACATATCAAAAACACAGTGAAATTTGACGTTCGCAGAGTAAGAAAAGACAGTCGGGAACTCTACTCAAAGATTAGCCTCGTAACATACCAGTTACTGTTACTAACCAACCTGCAAAACCACATTAAACCTGCAAACTCCTTCGAAAGCTATACTTAACCTAAGCCAAAGCAAAAACAAGCCTGAAAAAACAAGATAGCCACAGCTATCAACTTTTTGACTAAATTAAACAGACCGAATAAAATAACAATTATACTTAACAAGACATTTTCTCGGGATAAAAACCAAAGAAGCCTCAATAGAACAGATAACCATCAAATTAGAAACATGAAATTTCCTATCTATAGTCAAACACCTAATCTTTAGGACTTTTGAATGTGTGGCGCAAATTTATTAATCCATGATTTAGCGTAACTTAATTTCTTTGAACATTCAAAGAACATCCTTGATATTACACGCTTCAATACATTCAAGTTTTTTATGAACGTTTTTGAAATCTCCCTCTTTGCATCTTTCCGGATATATTCAATTGGATTGAGATCTGGAGAATATGTAGGAAGGTACACAAGTACAATATCCGGATTCTCCGCACATTCCTGTACTATTTTTGCCTTGTGAGAACTAAAGTTATCCAGTATTGTGATAATCCTTCCTTTTGGATTTGCCTTTCGAATCCGTTTTAAGAAACATCGGATATCCTCCTTTTTTGAACGCTTACGAAAACCAATAACTGATCGTCCGTTTATTGGATAAAAACCAAAGGTATTTGCCCTAAGTTTACTGGTATTTTTATAGATGACAGGTTTTCCAAATGACCAGAGCTTTTGAGTATTGGATGTTGTTTGTGGGGATGATTCGTCAAAAAATC
>RPGP01000016.1 GCA_004193555.1 Desulfobacteraceae bacterium Eth-SRB1 | reverse complement strand
TCCTGAAATAATACAGATAACTACTAGTAAAGGGTATATACCTGTTATAGCGCCTATTGCAGTTGACGAAGGGGGCAATCACTTGAATATAAATGCTGATACTGTGGCTGGTGACATCGCTTGTGCTCTTGGTGCAACAAAGCTTATCTTATTAACAGATGTACCTGGGATACTTAGAAATGCATTAGATAAGAATCATCGTATTTCGAGAGTTGCAACATCTGAGATAGAGGAGCTTATAAAGGATGGGATTATAACTGGGGGTATGCTTCCAAAGATACGTTCTGCTGCCATGGCTATTGAAACAGGTGTTGATGAAGTGCACATAATCGATGGCAGTAAGCCACATTCATTATTACTTGAACTGTTTACGGATGAAGGTATTGGAACGATGATTTACAAAGGTTATGAGAACCACACACTCCGTGTGCGGAAATAACTTTTCGATTATGAGAAACACTGCAAAGCTTTCGCTTAGCAGAAAACAACCAATAGTTCTCGATTACGCAGTAATCGAGTGTAACAATGATTTACAAAGGTTATGAACATGGTTAAAAAAAGCTCAAAAAAACAGGCTCAACAGAAAGTTAAAAAAGCAAAGGTTGTTGAAGGTGAGATTGTTGAAAGCCCGACAACAACCGGGCCTGTGCCACTTACAACAGAAGAAAAAGAAAAAAAACGCGTTGAAGGTATCAAAAAGACCATAATACCGGGAATAATTGGAATCCTTGCCGGTGTTGTATTTTTTATCTTAATCGGTGACGGTTCCGGGCATAAGTCAATATGGTTTACCATACTGTTTGTATTATTAGTTTTTTCATACTACATCCAGCGCCTTATATATCCAGCAGCAGGTATTAATGCACGTGAATTTGGAAAAAAAGACTGGTTTTATGTAGAATTTATCGTGCTCGATTTCTTCCTTGTAAGCTGGACACTGCTCTTAAACCTGTAACACATAAACTGCATGCGGATTGCCATTCTCAACAAAGACAAATGCCAGCCAAGACGATGCAGCCTTGAATGTATCAAATACTGCCCAAGAGTTCGAACAGGCGATGAAACCATAACACTTGGCAAAGATGGAAAACCAGTTATATCAGAAGAGCTCTGCGTAGGCTGCGGTATATGTGTAAATAAGTGTCCATTTGGCGCTATAATGATCATAGGCTTACCAGAACAACTGGACGAGCCAACACATCGATATGGTCAAAACGGCTTTGTATTGTATGGGCTTCCAATGCCGCAGAAAGGACGGGTTGAAGGAATACTTGGACCAAACGGCATCGGAAAAAGTACAGCCGTAAAAATTCTATCAGGTATTCTAACGCCCAATCTTGGAAGACCTGAAACGACATGGGATGATGTATTAGAACACTATGCAGGAACCATATTTTATGATTATCTCAAAAATGTATCAAAAGGGAAAATAAAAACCTCGCAAAAACCACAATATATTGATCTGATACCCAAAGCTTACACCGGGAAAGTAAAGCAACTGCTCAAAGCAACCGATGAACGGGGAGTCGTTGATGAACTCGTACAAAAACTTGATATAACACATATTCTCAACAGGGATATTCAACACCTGAGTGGTGGCGAACTCCAGCGTGTAGCGATTGCGGCATGTCTTTCCAGGAACGCCGATTTTTATTTCTTTGATGAGATCACTCCTTACCTTGATGTGTACCAGCGGATGAATTGTGCACGACTCATAAGGGAGCTTGCACAAGAAAAAGCTGTGCTTGTAGTTGAACACGACCTTGCGGTTCTCGACTTTCTTGCAGATATAATTCACATATCTTACGGAACACCAGGAGCTTATGGTGTAATCACGCAGCCAAAAGTTGTGCGTCTTGGCATAAACGAATACCTGCGAGGCTATCTGCCACAGGAAAACGTGCGCATACGACCCCAGGCAATAGAATTTGAAACACATGCACCAAGAAGCGAAAAAGAGAATCCTGTACTGATAGAATTCAGCAAATTCACTAAAAAATACGAACATTTTACGCTTACGGTAACAGACGGGCAAATACGAAAAAGCGAAGTTGTCGGTATCGTGGGACCAAACGGGATTGGAAAAACAACTTTTATCAAGCTCCTTGCAAATGAAATAAAACCAACCACAGGAAACATTGACATCAAACTTAGAATATCTTACAAGCCGCAATACATCAAAGCAGACCTCGATATGAGTACACAGGCATTTTTATATGCAATAAACCCGAGATTTTCACAAAGCTATTACATGACAGAAATCATCCAACCACTACAAATAGACCGCATATATGAACGAAACCTCAATGATCTGAGCGGTGGCGAACTCCAGCGTGTGGCGATTGCAGCCTGTCTTGGACGTGAAGCAGACCTCTACCTGCTTGATGAACCAAGCGCACACCTTGATGTGGAACAACGCACAATGACAACAAAAGTGATCAGACGCTATGCAGAAAACCAGAACTCAACCGCTCTTGTAGCAGACCATGATATCTACATGGTAGACATGATAAGCGACAGCCTCCTTGTATTCGATGGAAAACCAGCATACAATGGAACAACACACGGACCTTTTGATATGCGAAATGGTATGAATAAATTCCTTCACGAACTAAATATCACCTTCAGACGAGATGAGGAAACCAAGAGACCGCGTGTAAACAAGTTAGACTCGAAACTCGACAGAGAGCAACGTAGAAAAGGCGAATATTACTACACAACATAGAAGTGAAACGAAGAGCTGCACACAACGTGCGTAGAAATAGTAAGTTTTGGTTGTGCAGTAGTACACACTTCGTGTATAAAGTCACGGACTCCGCACTGGAAGGTGTGGAACATCCCGGCGCGGATGCTCAAGGTTTAGCATTTCTATCGGTTCGCGAATTCAATATTTCTTTTAGGCGCAGATGTGTAATTTAAAATGGACAAAAAAGAATGTCTGCACGCACTTCATTTACTGTCCCTCTGGGTAAAGATTTGAAACAAATTAAAACAAAGATGCTTGATACTGGTTTTTATCTTTTATTAAGTGGAATTGCCCGACGGATTTTCTTCACACGTTTCTTTTAGATTTCTAGCATTTTCGTATTTTGGGTTGATTTTAAA
>RPGP01000015.1 GCA_004193555.1 Desulfobacteraceae bacterium Eth-SRB1 | reverse complement strand
TACCTCGGTTTTCCAGTGGGTATATATACAATAGAACACTCATAACAAAACGTTTTTTATTTCAGGGGCTTGACAATTGAACCACACTTATCTAATTGCTTATCTTTTTGTATTATACTGGCTTGCTATTTCTTTTTTAAATAAAAGAGGATATCTTGAAAAGTATAACATCACTGCATGGGGACCAGTGTTGATGGTGCGAACGACTAAAGGTCAGAAGTTTCTTGATGTTCTTGCACAACCTAAAAAATTCTGGCGAGCCTTTGCAAACATCGGTCTCCCTCTAATGTTTGTTGGCATGTTTGTAATGGTTTTCATTGTGGCGATTGCAGATTATGCTTTTATCTCACAGATTCAAGGTGGCGGACTACCAGAACCTGGCCAGTTCCATCAACCGAGAAACATCCTTTTAATTCCAGGGATTAACGATTTCATACCACTAACATGGGGACTTATTGGTCTGGTGGTTACTTTAATTGTGCATGAGTTTTCACATGCCATACTCTGCAAGGTAGAAGGTATACGGGTCAAATCGCTTGGCATATTGTTGGCACCGATACCTATTGGCGCCTTTGCAGAGCCTGATGAAGAGCAGTTATTGGGTAAAAGTAAGGACAACAAACCGATAGATAAAAAGGTTGCGACCAGAAACGAGAGGGTCCGCATCCTGACCGCCGGGGTGATGGCCAATTTTGTTACTGCTTTTTTTGCCTTTGCGTTGTTTTTTATAGTTCTTGGTGCAATTGAGCCATCAGGGAACATCCTGATAACAGATGTTGACGAGGATTCCATAGCTATAGACGCAGGAATTGAGCCTGATATGATTATAACTCAATTAAATGGTGTAAAAATCAATTCTGGCAGTGATTTTGCTCTTGGAATTAGCAAAGCGGATATCGACTCAACGTTGTCTCTTCAGGTGATAAAAGACGGTACAACGAAGAATATAACGATGCCTGTGCAAAAAAATGATTTTGATCGAGCAGGTCTGGTTATTGGAGAGGTGGTGGTAGACTCTGCTGCACAGGATGCTGGAATTGTCGAGGGCACGGTCTTGCAGCAGATTGATGATACCAGAGTCCCTTCTTTTGGTGATTTTGTAGGTTTTATGAATAATACCCAAAAAGGGCAGGTGGTTCTGGTCAAAACGTTCAACAGAACAAGCGACAACTGCGAAGTAGTCAATATAACGCTTGGTGCACATCCTGGCAAATCCGATGACAATCGCGGCTTTCTTGGAGTATCTCAGCACACCGGGGGCGGTATCTTCTTTGGTGGGATTACTATCAGCGAGTTTCCGGCAAAAGAGTACCTTCATGCATTAAGAAGCATTCCGTCTATGCTAAACGGTCTTACCGGCTGGTTTATTATCTTCACCCTTCCAATTTTTGGATTTGGTGGTGAGGGTTTTCCAGGTTTTGGTGATTTATTAATTAATTTCTATGAACCTGCTGGATGGGCACAGCCTCTTGGTATCTGGACTTTCTGGATAGCAAATTCTGCCTTGTGGATTGGATGGATTAACTTTTACGTTGGACTATTTAACTGCCTGCCTGCCGTGCCTCTTGATGGTGGGCATGTCTTCAAGGATACCTTAAGCAGCGTGTTTAATAAGATTTTGAAAAATGAAAAGAGGTCGGAGCAGATATCACACAGAATTATTACAGTCCTTGCAGTAATGATATTTTCATCCTTCTTTTTGATTATAGCTCTGCCATGGATTTTTCAGCTTTGAACACATCTTCGACCTGTCGTGGCCAATCTCAAGAAATATATAATAATACGCTTGATTACTTCGCGATCAAGAATTATATTCAAGATTCGTTATTTCCGCTCGCGATTTTATGTGAGTGTGGTTTTATGTTGATTTCCACAGTATTGTAGCCGCGATCTTAATCCCGCTGTTGAAAACCAGAGAGTCTTTGTGAAAACAGGCGGTTACAAAGTCGAATTATTTCATTGTGATGCCGGTAATAGTATCCTTTTTGAAGTCGAAAACCGTTGCACTGTTATTGCCCTCATAGATATTAAGTGATGAAGTGCTGGTAATTTCACCAATAACATGTGCGGTCATTCCCACCTTTTCAAAGCAGTCTATGACAACATCTTCATTCCCTGGTGGTGCGGTCAGAATGAAAGCAGTAGCAGGGTGCACCAATAGCCATTGTTCAAGCTCCATATTTTCTGGAATTAGTATATTTTTCAGATATATGTCCGCACCAACACCACTTACTTCAAGCATCATGCCAAGTGTGCCGATTATGCCCGGGTTGCTAATATCTTTACATGCGGTTGCAATCTTAAGCCTGCCAACTTCAACAAGTGTTTGATACATTCTTTGCACCTCACCTGCTGTTTTCATTGTTGTCGAATCCCAGCTATATGGCGAATTTGGACCCACTCTCCCGTTCAGGTCAACAGCTGCAATGATTGAATCGTGCTTTTTTGCTGTATCGCTTCGAAGCACGCAGTCCTTTTTTACAGTGCCTAAAATGGCAACAGAAATGGATGTGTACGATGTATCTGGATGCAGGTGCCCGCCGACAACCGGAACACCGAATTTGGCAATACCATCCCTGATCCCTTCAAGAATATCGTCGAATGTCTTTTTGTCACTTGTTGAAAGTACGTCTACCATGGCAAGAGGTCGCCCCCCCATTGCTGCTATATCATTAACATTGACCAGCACAGAACTGTATCCAGCCCACCACGGGCTCGCGTCAACTATTTTGCCCCACACACCATCAGCAGCAAAAAGCAGGTAGTCGTCACCATCAACGTCCATCACAGCAGCATCATCACCAAAACCAACGATGCAATTTTTGTATTCTGCTTTTACTGATTCAAAAATGCTTGTGATGCCTGATATTTGTTTTTTACGAGTCAAGCCTTCAAATTCTCTTATTCTTCGTGCTATGTTTTCAAGCTCCAAAATGGCATACTCCTTTTGTTAGAATATTTCAAAGATAGCGCCATACTATATCATGGTTGTGTAGTGTAACATCTCTCGATGCACCGGATGATTCTACAGGCGGTATTCTCATTGACGTGACAAAAGCACAGACGCCGTCCCCAGTCGGTTTCGTGTGGATGTGACCTACCCAAACCGCACCGACGACTCCACCTTCGCTATAATTTACAATGAAATTGCTAATGAGGCTGTCAAAGCAGTTATCAATGAAAAAGTCATTGAAGAGGTTGTAAAATATTTCAGAATGCGACATGGGAACTTCTTGCGGTGCATTTAGTTAAACCCCAACCCCAGAGAATTTGTGAAATTAAGCAGAATGATCTTAAGTGTATTTAGTTTTACATATTCTATGCATTTGGAGGAATGCCATTTCCACTACCTTTTTATACATTTGATGTATAATTTAAATAATCAGTTTATAAGTGATATCACATGGAAACCGAAACAACCACTGAATTAAAAAAAATTCGTGCAGATCTTAATCTCCTTACGAATCTGTACTCAAAACTTGTGGAAAAGTTAATTCTGGAAGAAGAACCTGAAGCCAAAGATTTGAATGCAATACATAACATTGATAAAATATCTTCAGAATCAGAACTTCTAAAGGTATTTGATGCATGACTTTTGAAATAAACATCAAAGAAAAATCGTTGAAATTATTTCTTCCTTACAAAAATATTATAGAACAGTGCCCCCTGCAAGTGTAGAAGGACTTGAAAACGGAGACTTTGGTAATTGTAACAGGTAAACTTAAGACGGCGGGCGATCACAGATCGCTCTTTTACTAGCCATGAAGCTTAATCCAGCCGTTTGAAATCGGACGAAGGGGAGGGGTAAACAAAGCTTTAAATCTAAAAGTAACCGAAATGATATAAAAAAGGAAGTGAAAGAAAGAAGAATGAAAAAATCGTTTTTAGTGATTTTAGCGATATTGACAGTGATGGCGATTGCCGTTAGTATGGACGTAACAGCGTCAGAAGCGGACGTAACAGTTACCACTGTAACAGTATCGCCGGAAAGCGTTAAAGTCAGTGAAAATGCGACAATAGCGGCAACAGTTGAGAATGCAGGCAATGCTACCCAAAATGAGACGATAGTATTCAAGATAAACGAAGAAGAAGTAAAATCTGTTAATGTGATACTTAGCCAAGTGAGACAAAGACAGTAAAATGTGTGGTGGCTAAAGATGAAGCTGGAACATACAACGTGACAGTGAATAACGTAAGTGCAACTTTAACGGTTCTATCACCCACGTCCACTCCAGATACACCCCCAGCTTCTAGTAATCAAACCACACCTGAGACAATTTCTGAACGGATGACAACACTTGTTGTGTTTTTGATACTCGGCATCTTTGTGCTTTTAATTGGGCTTGGCTATCGGGCCGATAAGAGCTTAAATAAAGGCGAGATGAGGAGAGCTATTGCTGGCACGCTTGTTACTGGTTTTGTCATCTTAGTGTTTTTGTCTCTTTACTACGAAATATCTAACCAGCCGCTTGTTATAGCGTTCATCGAGCTTTGTTACATTGTTGTTGGATTTTATTTCGGATCAAAACAGTTGCAGAAAAAAAGGAAGTGGAGGAGAAAAAGACAGAGCAAATAAAAATTGAAAATGTTCAACTCTCTGGAAAAGATGATAAGATGATCAACATAACAATTAGAAATAGCGACGACTTTGAAGTAACTGTTGATAGGGTCTACATCAATAGCGAACCAAAGAAAATCGAGGAAGGGATAATCAGTCCAAAATCAGCTAAGGACTTTACTGTTGAGCATGAATGGACAAAAGGAGGAAGTTATAGAGTGAAAATAGCCACAACAGAGGGTATAACTACTGAAAAGAAAGAGGAATTACCAAACAACGAAGAAACATAGTGACAAGGATTAATACTTATAGGGTCTAACACATAACTGTTTGAGTATCATGGAGTTAACCGTTGGAATTACAGGTGCGAGTGGTGTACAATACGGCATACGATTATTACAGGTATTAAAAGAAAAAGAAACGACCACGCATCTCATTGTTTCAGACTCTGCAGCAAAGCTTATAGAATTAGAAACAGACATGAATCTTTTAGAGATAGACGAATTGGCGACTTTTGTTTACAACGACGACGATTTCACGCCGCCTGTTGCAAGCGGTTCATACATGCATGATGGTATGATCATAGCGCCCTGCAGCATGAAAACATTAGCTTCCATTGCAAACGGAATATCGGACACGTTGATAGCAAGAGCTGCCGATGTGTGTCTTAAGGATAATCGTTCCCTGATTATTCTTCCACGAGAAACGCCACTTAATCTCATACACCTGCGAAACATGACAACGCTAAAGCAGGCTGGTGCCTCCATTCTCCCGGCATCGCCTGCTTTTTATAACAAGCCGAAAACCATTGACGATCTTATTGATTTTATGGTTGGGCGCGTGCTTGATCTGCTATGCATAAAACACAATCTCTACAAGCGGTGGGGTTAAAACCGATTGTTAAGTTAAACCAAACATGTGCTTCAAAGTCCTCCTCGTGTTGAATATTCCCCTCTGCATGCAAAGCATGCAGGTGTTAAAACTCACCATCCTGTACAAAGCTTCGCCCAAAGTTAAGTGCGAGTTCGGCTCGTGCGAGTTCGCGCCCGAGATAACCTGACATGGTGTAGTGTTGACACGAACCCGCGATCTATCAGTGTATCCAGCACTTCTGATGCGTTTCTTCCCACGACCACTCCGTTCTTGTGCGATGCAATAATCATGCCATCAAGAATTTTTCCATTCTGTACAGTTCTTCTGTGATGCTAATTTTCACACACCCAGCAGGATCGAGCTCCCAGCCCGTTAAAGCTTTTAACTGGTATAAACACGGGAGGTGGCACGTCGAACGGACGGCGGCGTTTTTCTTTTAAGCGAAGAAGATCAATGCCAAGATCCTTTGGTGCACTCTCGCGATGCTTTGATAGTACCATCATCTCTGATGCAATCTTAAGCTCTCTGATACTTCCCTTGTTTTTATCGCTAAACTCTGGCGTAAAGAGAATACTCGCACCAATCTCGGATCCGATACCTGCGAGCAGGCCGTTAACACCAGTAGAGTCGATGTCAACAAGTTCGCTTACATTGCCCACCCCAAAAAATAATGGCACATCCGGATTGCGTCTGTGAAACTCCATAAATCGTATAACTGATTTAGAAAAGCCATGATTAATCGCATCAAGCACCGGGTCTGCGATGATATGTTTCACTTTATACTCTTTTGCAGCAGCAACATTCTTCTCAAGGCTTCGAATGTTGGTCATGGCACTCGCATCATGCTTGAGGTCAGGTATGACTACACACGGCACATCAACGGCAAGCGGTGCAACAGCGTCCATATTTTCACTGTTGAGGCTCAGACAAAGGTTAGCGCCTTCGTCAATTGAAGCAGCAAGAAGGTCGGGGTCAAGTGTGTCAATACTAACCGGGACGTTACACACTCTTCTTGCGGTTTTAACAGCTCTTATGGCGTCCTCTACCTGCGCATCCAGTGACATGCCAAGATCAATAATATCGGCACCCTCGTGCATAAAAAGACGTATAATATGAACAAGTTCAGCCACGCTAAACGAGTTGGCACCAACCACCTCAGCCATCACCTTCATCCGTGAATTTCCACCAATTCTGGTATCTCGGACAGTAAAAGCATACGTTGAGTCAGCTTCAAGCCGAACCACAGTCTCAAAAGCCTTCTTGCGATTCTTTGAAGACAGTAACTCACAAGCAGGAATAGAATGTGAAAACTCCACTATATCTGCAAAGTTTAGAACAAACCCAAGATCAATAGCATGCTTTGGACCACGTCGCACAGGCACACCACGCCCCCTCTCGACTGCTGAAAAATCACCTGACACAAGACCAGGAACCAACACCATATCATAGCCAGATATGTCCAGAGCATCCAGATGTCTCTCTGTAATAAATGAAGCAACATCCACATCGACCACTTTCACAAAAACGTCAATATTTTTCTCTATAGCGGCATCAACCGCCCTCTCTACGGTTTGTTCAGCAAGCCTGCCTGTTAAAACTAAAACCTTCATATAAATAACTAAAGAGCAGATGCAATCAACGAAGCCACACTCACTTTACTTACGCCTTTTCAATCGTATCTGTTGAAATGATGTCTTTAACACCTGCATGAAACAGACGCAGCACCGCGTTTTCTGTTAGTACCGGGTGTACACAGGCTGCATGCAGGCTTGAAGCCTCTGATTTGAACGTGGCTATCGCCTCTGCCATAGTCCCTCCAGTAGATATCATATCATCAATAATAATAACATCCATTCCTTTAATATCCAGTTTCTTTGGAGTGATTGCCACGGTATCTCCACTGAGCCTCTTCTTTTCAAGATAATCATAATCAGCATCCATCACTGCTGTAGCCCTTCTGGCAAGATAGATGCGCCACCGTCTGGTGAAATAATCACCGGATTAGGCAAATCCATATCAAGCAGGTGTTCTGCAAGAAGGTTTGTTGCATCAAGACTTTCTGCACGAGTGTTAAAATAGCTTAGAATTGAATCTTCATGAATGTTTACTGTAATCACCCGGGAAACATCCAGACTGCGGGCGATTGCTCTTGCAGAAACGGCTTCCCCGTCTTTGAATTGCTTATCCTGCCTTGCATAGCCCATATACGGTATCACAGCCGTAATTTTAGCATCCGTGCATGCATCGATTAGCTGGAGCAAATTGACAAAATCAGAGTCTGTCGGGGTGCTCTGCACAATGACCACTTCATCATCAACTGCATCGAGCAGTCGAGTGTACTGCTCACCATCAGGAAACGTTTTAAATTCTGCAAGTATTAGCCGCCCATCGATTTTTTCTGCAATCCTGCTTGCTAACAATTGGGACGAACAACCGCCTATAATATCCATACGAAACACCTATTTACACATATATGACGCTAAAACCATATAATAGTTAGTGAAAACCAAAACAGACGGAACGCCAGATGAAAGAAGAGGCTAAACGAAGAATTGGGGGGCTCGTCCAACGAAAGTTTTATCAAAGCACTTCGCATGTTGTTTTGTATGTTTGACGGGCTCTTTGATCGGAAAGAATCAAAAAAGAGGATTGAAATACTACAAGCACGTATTAAAGAGCTTGAACCAGAAACAAATCAATAATTTCTAGCCAACGATTGTCAAAAGCAGGAGTGCGGAACTAAAAAAGCGGTATCTGATAGACAGGAAGCGGGTCTGGCATTGAAAAGGGCAGAAGAAAGAGTGGACAATCTAAAAAGCGCGCTTGACAATCTGAAGGAGGAAACACAAAAAGGTGACGTCCTGACCTTTAAACAGGCGGTAACGTTAACAAACCCCAATCCTGTGATTTTGTCACAGGTTGGTTCGATTAAGTCAAGAAATAAAGACCTTACCACGATCTACCTGCGTCCAAACGAATCATTCGCCAACCTTGATGGATTTGATATTGAACTCGGTCAAGATGTTGAATGCCTGCTGCAAAAGATCGAGTCGCCAACAGGTATGGCACTTTTCTACGATATGAAAACGCCGGGGGCGGTTCGCATGCTCATAACACCGCCGTTTCCACTAGGTGAATCCGGGTGGAAAATAGACCGCGTCTTTGATACCAAACGGCTACAAGAACTATTAGAGCAAAGTCAGGCGATTTGCATCGTATTACAATACGCGGGAGACGTTTATCGAACAACAAATCGAGAAGGCTTGGCCGATTACAAGATTGTTCGTAGTAGTGTAAAGGAAAGCAATAATGAAAGCGTATATGGTTTCTCGTGCAGACTTTGAGATGACTCCGCGATGATGTCAGGCATCATGCCGAGAAGGCGAGCGTATTTGAAACGCTTGTGGATGACTATAAAAATGAGCTCAAAATAGTAGTTGCGAGCGGCGAGCATAATCTGATTAATGAAATTACCGGTGGGGATTCAGTATATCGGTGTCAGTTTCCGCTGCCCAAGGAGTATAGACACAAAAGCAAAGATAGAAAAGCGCAATATAGATAAGATAAGGGTGTTGACATGGTCTGCGAGATGGTACACGATCGATACTGCACATAAACGCGAATAGGTATAACGAACTGCACAACTTCGTTGTGCAGAAATGACGAATCTTGATAATCAAGGTACGTGTAAAGCAGCATAATGTCAAAAGGTAAAATGAATAAAGAGGAGGCAAAGCAGAGGATCAGGGAACTCGCCCAACGATTCCGGTATAATCTTGATGTTTATAAAGAGCGAGATAAAGAGCTTTACGAACGGCAGATAAAGATTGTGGATGCGCAGATTGACGGGCTGGTTTATGAGTTGTATGGGCGGACGGAGAAGGAGATGAAGGTGGTTGGAGGGTGAAAGATAAAATAATATCAGCTATACGGACGTAATCTTTAACAGCTGAAAGAATTTTTAGGCGCTAAATGTTTTGAATATCTAAAAAACAACCTTGGATCAGAAAGACTTAGCAAACTCAATGACGAACTCGAAGCGGTCTTACAAATCATTGAAAAAGACCCAAAAAGAGAAGATAAACAGAAAAGTTTGGAAGGTAAATTAAAGAATACGTTTTACGATACTTTACCTGAAATAGAATGGGCAGCTTATTTCGGTAATAAAAACATCTCAGTCATTATTGAACCGTATTTTCCAGAGAGTGGGGCGGATTTGAAGGTTAAGGTTAAAGATCGATGGATAAACTTTGAAATAACAAATAGATGGCTATCGAAAGAACAACAAGAGTTAGATGTGTATTCTAAAGAGATTGATAATAGGATTGAAAAAATAAAGTCCAGATTCTCAATATATGTTGTGTTTAATGAGAGTTTTTCAAAAGAAGATTTGATCCCGCTAATAAAAACAATAAAGAAGAGAATTGCTGATTTTAAGGAAAAAGGAATTTTAAAGCCTGTTACTACTTACTATTTTTCTTCAGCAGATTCTAAAGATTGGTATGGTTTCGATGGAATAAACGATCCCGAAGACCTTTATACCAACCCAGAAAAGTACCCGCTTTCCGATATAATACATACTGCCAAAGCAAAGATTATTTTCTACCCACGAGACAATCTCGATTACACATCTGTGCATTGTATAGGACCCGCCAGAATCGGTTTTGGTGATATAGATAAGATAAATAGTAAACTACTGTCTCGACAATTTAGTTCTTATACATAATACTTGGACAGTTTCTTATCCGCCTTCCCCCTCGTAAACCCCCAGTTGATTTTCTTTTCATCGTCATTCCGTTTCCTGGTCCATGCAGCCACTTCCCGGACCAGTGTCTCCATATCTCCAATCCGTCTGTCAGTGCATTCGATATCCATCACATTGATCTCGATTTCAGCGGCATTAAGCCAGCTTGCATGTTTTGACGTGTAATGAAACTCGATCTTGCTCAAAATCCTTTCCGCCTCCTCCTCACTGAATGCCTCGTAAAATGACTTTTCCTTGTGAGTATTGAGGTTATCCATGACCAGTTGGATGTTTTCAACGTCTGGCTATTCTTCATCGACAAGCATCCTCACAAATTGTGCAAAATCCACCATGGTTCTTCTTTTGGTGATCTGGGTCACACGTTTCCCTGCTTTAAATTCGACCGCCATGAAAATGTTTGCTGTACCGTTCCTGATATATTCATAATCATATTTCTCAGGGATTCCAGGCTTCATAGGGATGGAAATCCTTTTATCTCCAAGAAGTTGCTTTGCTTTCTCGTCAAAACAGACAATGGGACTTCCCGGGTCGTACGGTTCTTCGTACAGATCGAGAACATCGTACATCCGTTCTCTGTATTCGGTGTCGATCGTCTGTATGCACCACATCCGCCTTAACCAAGGTTTAGTTTTGCTTTTTTTAAAATAAGCCTGATACTCTCTTTGTTTATCGTTTCAAACCCATCCTTCTTTCGCATTTCTTCTGTTAGTAGTGTAAGTGTCCATCCCTTGCGCCCATCAGGTGATTCGGTGCATGCCTGCGCTATAACTTCCGCCGCATGTTTCTCTGTATACTTTTTAGGCTGACCGGATCTTGGTTTCTCCGCGAGGGCGTTTTGGAGACTTTCTTCGCGGTATTTCTTCTTGGTGTTGGAAACGGTTGCCCTGCTGATCCGCAGCGTATCTTTTATCTCCATTTCCTTTTTTCCATCATTGACCAGAAGCAAAATATGTGCCCGGGTCAATTCTCTCGCGCTTTTACGCCCCATTTTCACGAAATCGTTGAGATACTCCACCTCTTTCTCTGTAAGTTTTATTTTTTCCATAGAATATGGTTGGACTCACAGGTTTATAAACTTTGTCTAAAAATTAAGTTGCTGAGACACTACGTAAAAAACAGAATAGGCAATTACTTAAAAACAAACCAAATGTCGTTATATTGCATGATGCAGGGATACGCTATACGGAAGATGCACTTTACGGAAAGTTACAAGAAACAACTTTAAAAAGTAATAAAACTGGTGAAATTATTGATACATATCTGAATAGAGATAATTCGGGGCTATTTCGATCTAGCACTAGAGTATCGGCAGTGGTTTTTGTTGGTTATGATAGAGACCATGAATTCAAGAAAAAAGTATTCTTAAATCCAAACGCCAAAAATCCACTTTGCGAAGAAGAAATTAAAATAATCAGAGGGGTGTAAAAGTTTTAATAAACTAACAATATATTTTATTCGAGATAAGTAAAATGACAATACTGGAAAGATTAGATCAATACGCATAAAATAGGAGAGAAAACAAAAATGCAAGCCGCAACAACAGAAGTAGAATTAACACTTGACCCTCTGGAAAACAACCACGGGGGGCTTAAGCAAATGCAAAGATATCGGATTTCGGTAGTGATCGAGAAGGACGTAGATGGCTATTTTGCCTTCTGCTCCGAGCTTCAGGGATGCTATACGCAAGGTGATAACTACGAAGAGGTTTTAGAGAACATCAGGGACGCCATTCGCATTCATATTGAAGATAGGGGGGAGATAAAGAAGATCACGTTCACTTAAGCTCACGGTTTGATTTTAGCATCAGTTCAACAGCCTCCTTGAGATTTTCACGAGCTTCATCAATTTGTCCGTCTTTTGAAAGACAGCAGTAAATCGGCTCTCCATTTTTCACTCCTGTTACTTACAAATCCGATTGCGATATAAATAGATATTGGAGAGAAACATGAAACTAACTACAGCCCCAAAACAAAAAAGAACGCCACTTTATCTAAAGCATTTGACGCACGCTATAACATCCCCAAGCAGTTGTTGTGGGGTAAGCTGAAGTGTTGTCCTTTCGTGGCATCATCGGTATTTCTTTTGGAAACGTATCTGCAAGAGTCTTGACATCCTGCGAGAAAAAGAGACTCGAACTGTTCTTCGTATCACCTTAACAGAGGGGTTAAACATCAGCAGCCCAGAAGGCTATGCAGCTCTAATCGATCGTGCAAGTCCGGATTATATTGAAATAAAAGCCTACATGCATCTTGGTTTTTCGCAAAAGAGGCTTGAAAGGTCTGCGATGCCAACTCACCAGCGAATTCGCGAGTTTTCAGAAAGAATCATGCAATACACTGATTATAAACAAGCAGATGAAAGTCAGATCAGCAGAATAGTGCTATTATCTAAAAACGGGGATGTGAAAAAAATAGTTTAAATAGGGGAAATGGGTGTTACTTGATGATATCTGCTGTTTTGAAGCGTAATGGACGTCTGGTCAGTTTTAACCGCTTAAAAATTGATGCTGCAATCTTGAAAGCATTTGATGCAGTGGGAGAAGACACTTCACCAGTCTCTGAGCTTGCAGAAAAAGTTGCAGTGAAGCTTGAAGAGAGAGGCGGAACTCTCGGTGTTGAGGAAATTCAGGATGTCGTGGAGCATGTACTGATCGATGCTGGTTTTGCTGACGTTGCTAAAGCATATATCCTGTATCGAGAGAAAAGAAGCGAGATTCGCCGTGCCAAGATGTTTTTTGGAGTGCGTGATGAGTTAAAGCTCAGTGTTAATGCTGCTAAGGTGCTTGAAAAACGATATCTTTTAAAGGATGATCGTGGCAGTGTTACAGAATCTCCTTCACAGATGTTTTTTCGTGTAGCAGAAGCAGTAGATAGTAATCGCGGGCATGCAAGCGAATTTTATGAAGTAATGAAAAACCTGCAGTTTCTCCCCAATTCGCCAACCTTGATGAATGCTGGTGCTCCACTCGGGCAGTTAAGTGCATGTTTTGCGCTGCCTGTCAACGATTCTCTTGAATCAATTTTCACAGCAGTTAAACAGATGTCAATAATCCAGCAGTCTGGTGGAGGCACCGGCTTCTCATTTTCACACCTGAGACCAAGAGGAGACATCGTGCGATCCACTCATGGTGTAGCGTCAGGTCCAGTGTCTTTTATCAGGGTATTTGATACAGCCACTGATGTGATTAAACAGGGTGGAAAGAGGAGAGGTGCTAATATGGCAGTGATGCATGTAAGCCACCCTGATATTATCGAGTTCATCACAGCAAAAGCAAAAGGCGTTTTTACCAATTTCAATTTTTCAGTGGCAGTAGACGATGCTTTTATGAAAGCGCTTGAACATGGAGAAGAGTACGCTCTTATAAACCCAAGAAACCGGAGGATGGTTAGAAGTGTTGATGCAGGAAGCCTCTGGAATCTTATTGCTGAAAAGGCATGGGAATGTGGAGACCCTGGTCTTATTTTTATTGATGAGATTAACCGTTACAACCCAACACCAGAACTTGGAGAGATTGAAAGCACCAACCCCTGCGCTGAGCAACCATTGTTACCTTATGAATCCTGCAATCTTGGATCTATTAATCTTTCAAAACTGGTTAGAAATGAGGAGATTAATTGGGATTTACTATCAGAGCTTGTGACAACCGGCATCATATTCCTTGATTTTGTGATTGATGTTAACCGATTCCCGCTCAAAAGAATTGCCAAGGTTACAAGAGGTAATCGGAAAATTGGACTTGGTGTGATGGGTTTTGCAGACATGCTTGTACAGCTTCACATACCTTATGACAGCAGTGAAGCACTCAAACTGGCAGAACAGATAATGAAACACATATCGAGGATTGCAGGTGAAACTTCAATGGATCTTGCAGAAAAATACGGTGATTATCCAAATATTGACAGAAGTATGCACCGTGTTAGAAGAAGGAATGCAACGCTTACAACCATAGCGCCAACCGGCAGTCTGAGCATCATTGCTAATTGTTCAAGCGGCATCGAACCGATCTTTGCTATATCCTTTGTGCGAAAT
>RPGP01000014.1 GCA_004193555.1 Desulfobacteraceae bacterium Eth-SRB1 | reverse complement strand
CTTTTTAATAACATATCCTGCATTCGATAGCGTATCAATCATATCCTGTTCAGTCATTTGAACCGGTGAGGAAGTCCGATCAAATTTGACAGGTTTTGATTTAGTATTTCCATTCTCTTCATACATTTCCCTGTTCATCAACAAATGATGCAATATACAGAGAACTTTCCTGGCCAATGCTGCTGCTTTCTTTGTTCCTTTCCTGGCATGTATTCTCAAAAAGAACCGTTTCAACTTTGAATTTCTGGTTCTTGATATGGCATGTGCAACCTGAACGAGCATACGTCTCACATGTTTGGATCCCTGTTTCGTAATTCTGCCAGTCACCAGCTTATTGGCAGATTGAGATACACATGGTGTCAGTCCACACCATGCAGCAAGTTTCTCACCATTTGCAAAATCCCGGTATATACGAAGCTTCGGTGTAGCCAAAATTTGAACGAACGAGGTTGGGCAATATATGCCTTTAGCGATCCAAAGGGCAAGCAATGCGTAGCGTTCTTAGGCATCCTTCTTGACTATAAATATTATACCCTGCATGTATCCTGCACGATGAATGAACGTCAACGGTAGATGTAAATACGACATGGCAAAGAAACAAGCCTTCGCTTGTCTGCGTTTATAATCACAACGGGAGTCGCTGCTACTCTACTACGTATTCGTCACCATCATCGGTTGAAGGCGTGTGCTCTTCAAGCATCAGGTTTCCATAGACGACACGTTCTATTACCTGTGCTACATATTTTCGCTGTTGATATTTCTGGATGTCTTCACTCATGTGAAGCTCGGCATCAATTTGTACTCGAAGTAGTGCGAGTCGGTAGGTGTCTTCATCTGATATTTCCTTATGGTATATCTGCTCTATCAGATACGGCAGATGAAAAGGATGTTCTACGGCTTCTGCTAATATCTGGTATTCTGCCTGTATCGTTTCATGTTCTATATTGTGTTTTCCAAGCAGTAACTGGAGGGTATTTTTATGGTAATTTTTTCCGTTTAAGTTGATGTGATGTGGCATTTATTGTACTCCTTTTTTTTGGTTGAGTATTTCTTTACAGATGTAGTAATCTTCAATGGTATTAACATTTAATATCATATTTGTTTCATCTAACAGGTAGTTGTAGTCTTCTTGTTCACTATCAATTTTATCTACATTTAAAATATTAATACCAACTGGCACGATCAGTTCCCCATCTTTGTGAAATACCGTATCCGGGCGTTGTCCAAATTTTTTGCATATATCAATAGGCAGGTGCACTGATAATGCGTCTGTTCCTTTTTCTTTATAGATGTGAATTATTCGTTCAATCAATGTTGGTGTAATCAGAGGCAGGTCTGACATGATTACAAGCAATGCTCCCTTAACTCCACTTTTTTTAACTGCATTAACCATATCCGGTACATAACCTTCGCCTGGTGTTTTTATCACCGGTATTTCAGGGTAGTGTTTCGCGAGCCACTTTGCTGTCCCCGGGGTATTTGGAGATGTAATAATAAAAACTTGGTTTATGAGACTTGTTTTTTTGAGCACATCAATTGAATAAGTGATCAGGGGCTTGCCAAGCAACCTCAACAATGGTTTTTCACCTTTATTTAAACGGGTGCCTCTGCCTCCAGCCATTATAAAAGCGTCCATGACGTCACTCCACCTAATGTAAATAATGCTGCAATGCGTGCCACTTCATTCGTAGCTCCAATTACGTCACCATTGACACCACCAAAGTGTTTGTTTGCAACAGATCTAACTGTAATGGCTGCGATGCTGGAGATTATTATAGCGACTATCCCATATATATGGTACAGCGTGGTACAGATTGCAAGTGCGATTGCAAGGCTTATCAGGTATTTAATAGAAGTGGTGCTGTCAATATTCATTGAACCAAGCCCTTCATGTATTTTTTTCGCTTTAAAAGACGTGGTCAGCATGCCGTGTTTCGCACATACTTCCCCTACAATTATGGCAGGCAGGATATGATTCGTTTGGGAGACAGCAAAAATAGCCGCATAAGTTCCAATCAGTGCAAGTGTCACAAAAAAAACACCCCCTGCTCCGGTTGCGACATCCTTCATCACTTTGATCTTTCGTCTGGAATCACCCTGTACTATTATTCCATCACCGACATCAGCAAGTCCATCGAGATGATTGATACCTGTCAGGTAATACAATACTGCAAGCGTGATAAATGCAGTGACCGCGGGTTTAAAATATAACGATGTTGCATATCCGATGCCGCCAGCAATAACACCTATTACTGCCCCGCCTACAGTGAAAAGATAGATGTGTCGCATAAGAGCGTCAATTCCATTTATGGAGTTACCAACACGTATGGTTGAGAGGAATCCAAAACAGGATCGAAGAGCCAGAAAGAAATCCTTCATACCGTAATTCCGCGAGTATACATGTTCGATGATGCTCCGCCAATTAAACCTGCAATCGCATCATCCATAAAAGGACCAAGAGTTCCAATAATTCCTGGTTTCCTCTTATCAAAACGAACATACTCAAAACTGCCTTTGTGTCCCGCAATATACATAGCAATGGTCATCCCGAGAACTTCATCAACAATCAGGTATGTAAGATCTTGCTCGTAGGACAGGGAAGGCATGTCAGGAAGCTCTCCCTTAATCCCTGCATCCTCCAATAGCAGGGCAGCATATAATAATAGGCAGAGATTCGGATCAGAAAAAGCAAGAGCAATTTCCTCTTTAAATATTTTTTCTGCTTTTTCTCGTGTCGCAATTCCTGGATGCGGTACATACAACTCCATTGCTGTAGATACAAGCACTTCTTCACTCAAGCCGCGACTTGCGAGGATATCTCTAATGTTGTTAGCTGCTTTCTGAATTACTCTACTTGGCTCATCTCTTTTTCGGTCCAACGGGTTGTCAGATAATTTCATTACTTTTTTCAGTTTGAAGTTACTGATGCATCCACGGTTTCAAGCCTGAACATTACTCCAAGCTCAGCAAGTGTCATCTGCACCCGATCCCCGAATCTGAGAATTTCATTCACATCTACACTGCTGTCCCATTCATACACATAGTCATAAGCACCCTGTATAGGCTTAAAGCCCATTGACATCAACCGCCGCGTAATTTCAGATGGCCTGCCGCCTTCGCTGCTGAACCACACCATAAGATAACTTTTCATAACTAAATCACCGATAATTGTTTAAACGCAATTTTACTACCCACT
>RPGP01000013.1 GCA_004193555.1 Desulfobacteraceae bacterium Eth-SRB1 | reverse complement strand
GCGGCAGCACATCAAAACCAACAAACTCTGCAATAGTAGATGGGATACTTGTAAGTCCTTTTGAAGTGCGCACAAAATACGTGCCATAGGTTAAAAAAACTGGCGTATAATCAAGATACTCATTGATGATCTGTCGAAGCGGTCCCTGTGTAAGCCCTGTAATGGCATGAGGTCCTGTATCCACCTGGAAACCATCAACCACATAACTATTACAATTACCACCAAGAAGACTTTGCTCTTCGAGTACAAGCACCTTCTTTCCATGTTTACCAATGGCAAGAGCAGACATCAATCCACTGATGCCGCCCCCGATAACTATCACATCATATCTGTTCATACATTTCACCCCTGCACAACTTCGTTGTGCAGAACTGTACACTTCGTGTACAGAGAATAACTCTCGATTACGCAGTAATCGAGTTGTGCAGAAATACCGGTGACCTTTGATTCTTGATTGCACAAGCACTGCACAACTTCGTTGTGCAGAAATATAATAGTAACTGCACAACTTTGTTGTGCAGAACCGCACACTTGGTGTGCGGAAATAACTCTCGATTACGCAGTAATCGAGAGATCATGGAAAAACAGGTCTTAAAACATTATAGAGTCCCACGTTCAATCTTCTATCACATATTCAAAGACGAGCTGTGCCACGATAAAAAATATGATGTCGTAGATAACAAGTATCTGTACCTCTTCTGTTATGTTTGCAAATCCAGCGCCTGTTAGTATTTTGGATGTTGCTGTGACTGATGAGATAATTACCGGTATTATTACCGGGAAGATTAATACTGGCAGGAGGATTTCACGTGTTCGTGTGTTTACCGTCAGGGCTGATAATAATGTGCCAACAAACATAAATCCAAGTGTCCCGAGAAGGATTACTAGTACAAGAAGCGGTATCCCTGTGATTGTGTAATCAAATAATATGATGAACAAAGGTATTGTGAATAGTTCCATTATAAACATTAAAACCGTGCTGGATATTACTTTGCCTTGAAACAAACTTGTTCTCTCGCATGGGCAGAGTTTTAATCCATCGAGGCAGCCTTCTTCCTTTTCGCCTGCAAAAGAACGTGAAAGCCCGAGCATGCCTGCGAAGAGAAATGAGATCCACAAAATGCCTGGGGCAACCATTGTAATAAGATCCTGGTCTGTAAGAAAATCAGCAAAGGAGAAGCTAAAGATGATTATTACCAGCAAGGAAAAGATAATCATGGAGTTTAGCATTTGTTTTGTGCGAAACTCTGTTTTAAGATCCTTGTATGCAATATGCAGGGCATGATTCACAATCATTACTCTCCTGTTACCAGATGTTCATACACACCGCGATACTCTTCAATGCTGCTGATTTTATCACGCGCAACTTCGTTAACGAAGCTTCCATTGTTTAAAATAAATGCTCTGTTACAGAGCTTGAGTCCGCGTTCAATATCATGCGAAATCATAATCCGCGTGATGTGTTCTGTACCAAGCTGCTGCATGATTTTATCAAAGATTGCAGATGCATGCTGATCCAAACCTGTATATGGTTCATCTAATAATAATATTACCGGATTGTGAAGAATTGCACGTGCAATGGATAGCCGTTGTTTCATGCCGCGGGAAAACGTGCCAACACGGTGGTTTCCACGATGAGCTAAACCGACACGCGAGATAACATCGCGAATACGCTCTTCGATGCGTTCTATCTCATACATTTGCCCATAAAACCTGAGGTTCTCAACAGCAGTGAGTTCATGGTATAAATATGTGTCATGTGATATTACGCCGATAGATCGACGCACATCAATGGGTTTTTCACGTACATCAAAACCATTAACAACCACAGTACCCCTGGTTGGAGATACCAGTGTAGCCAATATCTTTATCAGCGTGGTTTTACCTGCACCATTCGGACCAAAAATGGTGACAAAGTCACCTTTTTCAACCTCAAGATTGATGTCCTGCAGCACCCTGAAATTTCCAAAGGATTTATACAATTCTTCAATTGATATCAATGCCATAACAAATTCAACCTTTGCTACAAAAACACAAAGGATGATTATAATTGTTTTGTCGTATTTTAGTTTGTAACATCACTTGGTTTTGCAGTTAAAATCAGCCTCAACACCAGATGACGTGCCAGTCTCCCAAACTTCAGATGCCATCATCCAATCTTATCTGCTGTACCAGTCAGCAAATTTTTGCAGTGCTTTTGCGCGGTGTGAAATGGCATTTTTTTTTTCTATTGTTATTTCCGCAAGTGTTTTGTTGTTTACTTTGAAGATCGGATCAAAGCCAAAACCGTGTGTGCCGCGCTCGCTGTGTGTGATTGTGCCTTTGATCAGTCCTGCAAAGGTTGTTGGCTCTTCATCTGGTTTGCAGTAGCATATTACTGATTTTACGATTGCGCGCCTGTTTTTTTCGTTTTCCATCAATTTCAGTATGCGTTTGTTTCCAAGTGTGTACTGCACGTATGCTGAATACGGTCCTGGAAAACCGTGAAGTGCTTCGATAAAAATGCCTGAATCGTCCACTATTACCGGCTGCTTTACGTATCCTGTTGCCCATTTGGCGCCGTACACTGCTATTTCTTCCAGTTCGTCTGCTTGTATTTCCGGGTATCCGCAGTTGATTTGTGTAAGAGTTATGTCCTTTTTTAGAAGGATGTGTTGTGCTTCCTCTACTTTGTGTTTATTTCCTGTTGCAAAGACGATGTGCATGAGTTTCACCATTCCAGTTTATCAATTCAATCAATTTTCATCTGCACGGTAGTGAACACTGGTCCACGTATATCGATTTTTTTGTTGTGGTTGGTAATATAACGTTGTGCTGCTGGCTGTATCTCAAGGTTTATTTCTGCCGGCGTTTTTATGATGCGTACCCGGTATGCAGTTTCATCTTTGCCGCTGCATAGTTCGTTTTCTATCTCACTCGCGGCTTTTGCAGCAAATGCATCGATGTAGCTGAGATTTGTATGAACCCACCTTTTAGTAGCTTCTATGTTTTTGCCTGGCGATACTCCGAGGATGTTTCCATCGTCAACTACTATTGTGTTCATCGCCGCAGGTCCGCAGAGCTTTGTTTTCTCTTCTGGTTCAATGACGTTTACAGTGATATTTCTATTAAACAATTCTCCTTTCCACGCAGTAAATTCACACGGGCTTGGCTCGTTTTTATGCTTTTTGCAGGTGCTGGTAATTGCATGTTGTATCAGAAGCCCGGCTCTGGTTTTTGGTTCACTTCGGATGCGTATCATTTTTGCAAGCTCGTGGTCGCTTATGTGCCATTCAGGCTGGTATTGCAAAAACTGGGGATATGAGAGCGCTCTCACATCAGTTGCATTGTGGAGTATCATGGCAAGGCGTTCAACTCCAAGCCCAAGGTTCATAACAGGATAGGGTATGCTGTATTCTGCAAGAGCTGTCGGTGAATAAA
>RPGP01000012.1 GCA_004193555.1 Desulfobacteraceae bacterium Eth-SRB1 | reverse complement strand
ACGGAAAAAAGCCGATGCTGATGATAAGATTCCCTGTATCCTGGAATCTGAACTCACAGATATGGCATTTCGAAAAAATTGGGCGCGGTTTATCCGCCTTGGAGGGCTGATTCAAAAAATTGGAGCCTGTCCCGGACTTGATCCGGGAAGGTCAACCCTTTTATAAATGCCCAAAGTGCCAGGGGTGCATGCGGGTCATTGCCTTTATAGAAGATGAGGATGTCATCAAAAAGATCATCCAGAGGCGGACAAGTCCTCAAGCATTTGGGCTTGTGGGAGGTGAAGCAGAAGCCGTCACCACGAGCCAACGGGCCGCCCTTGATTCCGGATTCATATCCAGCTCCCTCTGTGGATGATTACGTGATAAATCCCGACTACCCGGTCAAAGCCTACTTTTAACAGCCAGTCCGTCGAGAGATCAACGGGAAAGCTTTACCTAAAACACCTGTAATTTTCTGGGGTTGGGCAAAAATTGGTAAAAACAAGCGATTGACAACCGAGCCCGCATTTGGTATGAAAACTTTGATTGTCACCGCAAACAATGGACTTCCATATGTTGAGGTTTGTATGAGTTACATACACAATCATAATTTTTCAGTCTACTTCACTTTACCCGCTCTCAAAAAGCGAGTTCTTATCATTTTCTTTGTGCTCGTGGTAATTTCTCTTTTTCCTTTGGTCCATTGGTATGGAGAGGAGCAAAGTATTAAAGGAAATCTACAGAAGGTCATAACAAAGCGAAATAAAATAGATACGATTTTAACCCAGCAGTCGGGCGCATACCCCGCAAAGAGGATTGGCTCATCTTGAGCGATAAGACGAACAAGCCGCATCAAACCGGACGGGCCGATGCCCTTCTGGCTTCGGCGCGTGAATGGATCGACAAGGGGCAGTGGGACGAAGCATCCCGCATCCTGCTGGCCGCCCTGGAGGCCAACCCGGGGCATGCGGATATTCTGCGAAACCTCGCCCGTGTCCAGCTTCACCGCCATGAGTACCTTCCCGCCTTACGGACCTTCGATCGTCTCATTGGATCCGGCAAGGCCGACGCTGCAGACTACACGGATACCGGAGATACATTGACCGATGTCGGTGAATATGCCCAGGCCGTCGACACCTATCGTCGAAGTCTGAATTTGATGCCTGACGATCCCCGAAACCACCACAACCTTTCACGGGTTCTTTATCGGCTGGGCCAGACGGATTCGGCAGCCCGTCATTTGAAGCAATGCACGAGGCTGTGCGACCAAATCGATCCCTGGTTGAGCCTGGCCACGATTCTGCCCGGCTGCAGCCACGCCACCCAGCAAGACATCCTCTCGGCAAGGCGGCAGTTCGCCGATCGATTGACGCAGATTGAACCGGCCTCCAAAGCAATCCGGTCCAAACGACCGAAAGCTTCTGCGAAGTCAAAACTGCGGGTGGCATATCTGTCGGCCTTTTTCCATTGTGCCAACTACATGAAACCGGTGTGGGGATTGATCAATTCACACAATCGGGATGCATTCGAGATTCATCTGTTCAGTGACAGCCCCAAGGGTAGTGACTGGCCCGGTTACCGCCGGCATCCAGACGATCAGGTCCATGAAGTCGACACCTTGGACAATGCCGCCCTGGGAATCCTTATTGAAAGCCGAGGCATCGATATCCTTGTGGATTTGAACGCATACAGCGAACCCCGGCGGCTGGGGCTGTTCCTCGGACACCCCGCCCCGGTGACGCTGGCCTGGTTCAACATGTACGCGACCTCTGGACTGCCGGGCATTGACTATCTCGTGGGCGATCCATGGGTGGTTCGACCGGAAGAAGCGGGCTTTTTTTCGGAAACCCTTTTAACCCTTCCGGTCAGTTACCTGACCTTTGCCGTCTACCACGACGCCCCGGAGGTGGCGACCCCACCCTGCACTCACACCGGTGAATTGACCTTTGGCAGCCTGGTGACCCAATATAAAATCACCCCGGCGGTTCTGGATGCCTGGGCCGAGATATTGAGAAGAACCCACAATACCCGCCTGTTTCTGGCAAACCGGACACTGAAGTCCAAATGGAACCGCCACTATCTGCTGGAGGAGTTTCAACGGCGCGGGGCGGACATCGGGCGCATCACGTTGGACGGCCCCCGGGACCATTACGCGTACCTGCAGTACTACGATCAAATTGATATCGCCCTGGATGCATTCCCTTACAACGGAGGGACCACCACCATGGAGGCCCTGTGGCAGGGAGTGCCGGTATTGAGCCACGACGGGGACCGCTGGGCCTCGCGCACCACCTTCAGCCTGTTGGCGCAGAGTCCGGTAAGGGACTTTGTCGCTGTGAATTGTCGGGAAATGGTCGAGCAGGCCGTGGCAATGGCCGGGGACCCGGCCACTCCCGACCGCATAGGCAAGCTGCGCCGGCATCTGCGAAAGCGCTTGGCGGACAGCCTGGTGTGCGACACGGGGGCCCTTTGCAGGCATATGGAGGCGCTGTACTTCAAAGTCTGCTCTAAACAATGAAAAAAGTCGCCACCGGCCAAACATCCAGTGGGGGCGCCAACCGGTAACAACAATCCATTTTCCCCGCTTGATGGCATCCTTCAGGGAGGCTGTCATTGCCGGTCCGCTGGATGCGAGCAGTTTGAAATCAAGGTTATACGCTTCGATCATCTTTTCAGAGGTCTTCATAATGCCGGAACCGGCGTCGATTCCCACAATGCGGCCCTTAAATTCTTTTTTATGGTCATTGAGTTCAGATATTTTCGTAATGGGGACGTAGTCCGGCACCACCCAACCACTGATGGTTCCCTCGTAAACATGCCCCAAATCGACAATCTTTTCCTTGTACTTCTCGACATAGTCCTTGTGCAGTACCGGCAGCCAGGTTTCCATAAACGCATCCATGTCGCCCTGAGCAATCGACGTATAGGCCGGCCCGACATCCGCCGCCGTGATTTTCACATCGTACCCCATTTTTTCTTCCAGCAAGACCTTCGTCAAATGGGTATCGGCAACCCCCTCCGCCCAATTGACATACACGAGGTTGGCCTCTTTGTCCGCAGCAAAGGACGGAGCGACAATACCTGTGATGAATATCGCTAATACGAATATGAAGAAGTATGTTATTTTTTTTGAAAATAGTTTTTGTCGCATCCTCGACTCCTTTCTTTCATGATACATTAACATCTTTCATTTCGGGTTATCGACATGAAGCGCTTTTTGCCAGGGCCTGGGTAACACGGTCCAGGTAAATGGCAAGTACAAGGACTATTTTGAGACGTTCGAGCAGGTTTACGAAGACCGGTTTGAACGGCGGTATGGCTTTTATCGTCCTTATGTCCGGCAGGTGATTTACAGTTACCTGGACTGCGGAATCCTACATAACGGGTTTGCTCGCGTACGATGTGAGGATTGCGGTCATGAATATCTCTTGGCCTTTTCATGCAAACGTCGGCATTTTTGTCCGTCCTGTCACCCGCCTGCCTTGCCTGATTTTGAGGTGAAATGGATATAATCATTCGGCAACAGCAAAGAGGGAAAATTTGTA
>RPGP01000011.1 GCA_004193555.1 Desulfobacteraceae bacterium Eth-SRB1 | reverse complement strand
GTACGGACTCGAGGTGAATGAATATCTCCAGACGTCTGATCCGGATATTTATGCTGGTGGTGACATGATTGAGTATGAACACCTGATCACCAAAAAGCCAATTCCTGGGCAGATAAGACCAAATGCAGTTATAGCTGGCAGGATTGCTGCAAAAAATGCCCTTGGCTATCAAATAGAATTTCCAGGATTGTTGAACAGCTTTGCAATAAAGTTATTTAATAAGACTGTTGCATCAATTGGAGTAACAGAAGCAATAGCAGAAGAAGAAGGAATCGATGTCTTTGCTACAACAAAAACCGTAAAAACCAAATACGCGATGATTGAAGGCGGAAAACCGTACAGTCTCAAGTTAATATTTGATAGGAAAACAAAGCGTGTTGTTGGATCACAAATCATTGCAGATGATGAACGCTCGATTAAATCTATTGACGTGATCGCGCTTGCAATAAGGTGCAACTTAACAGCCCTTGATTTAACCACCCTGCGATGTGCAAGTCAGCCAGAGCTGTCTCCGGAAGCAAGCGCAGAGCCAATATCAATGGGTGCGGAAGATGCATTCAAAGAGCTTTATCCACTCACCTGACTTGAGAAAAATTTCTTCTTAAGTTACCTGTGGATTGCCCGTACTTGCTCAATACTGCATGGATCAAAGCCAGGGAATTTAACCGCGGAGCCAAGCAGAAGGGCGCAAAAGAGGAAATACTCTGCGTTCTCCGCGATCTCTGCGGTGAGAGAAGTTATCTCACGATTGCACAAAACGACCGCAACTTATTGAGCATGTTCGATTGCCCTGCCTTAACGGTGGTAGCCTTATGACTGATTTTAGTGAGTTTGCACAGGTGTGTCAAAAGATAGAGAAGATTCCAGGTTCTATTGAGACAACCTCCATAATAAGTGACTTTTTGGCACAGATAGATGATGATGAGCTTTACATTGTTGCACATTTCATCAGAGGAAAAGTGTTTCCACAGTGGAGTGATCTTGAACCTGGAATTGGCCCAAACCTTCTTTACACGGCAATCGCAAGAACAGCAGGCATAAAAGTACTAGATGTTAAAAATATGGTGCGAGACCTTGGCGATATCGGGGCTGCAGCAAGAGATTCACTTAAGAAAAAAACACAGGTCAGTTTTTCAGCGTTTTTTAAAGAGGAGTCTTCAATCAGCATAAAAGAGGTACATTCACGTTTTAGTGATATTGCAACATCCTCTGGCAGGGGCTCGCAATCTGCTAAAATCAGGAATCTGCAGTACCTTTTTAGCAACGTATCGCCCGAGGAAGCAGTGTACATTTCTCGCCTTGCAGTAGAAGAACTTCGAATTGGGGTCGGTGAGGGGCTCGTAAGAGATGCCATTGCAAAAGCGTTTAACGTGGACACAGAACTTGTCGAACGTGGGTACATGCTCACAAACGATCTTGGCACTGTGGCACTTACCGCAAGGAAAGAGGGAGCAAAAGGACTTTTAAACCTTAATATAAAAATTAACAGACCTATTAAGATGATGCTGGCACAGATAGCAGAGAGCATCGAAAGTGCGGTGTCGGATATAGGCGAGGTTGCCGTTGAATGGAAGTTTGATGGTGCACGTGTGCAGATTCATAAAGATTACGATCATATTACTCTTTATTCTAGAAGACTTGAAAACGTGACAAACTCCCTGCCAGAACTTGTTAAGAAGTTGAAACAAGCTGTAAAGGCAGAACAAATAATCCTTGATGGTGAGGTTGTAGCAGTCGGAAGGAATGGAAAACCAATGCCTTTCCAGCAGCTATTGCGCCGCTTTCGCCGTAAATACGATATTCAACAGATGCAGGAGGAAATACCACTTACTCTTAACCTTTTTGATATTATGTATATAAACGGCAGAAGCCTGATAGACCTCCCATTAACAGAGAGAAGAAAAATACTTGCAGTACACATTCAAAACCTTGAAGGGTTAACACTTGCAGAGCAGAACATCACAGATGACACTGGAACAATACAACGGATATACGAAAGTGCTCTCTCGGCAGGACACGAGGGTGTGATGCTGAAAAACCCATCTTCTCTTTACACACCTGGTAAACGAGGCAAAAACTGGCTGAAAATAAAACCGATTATGGAAACACTCGATTTAGTGGTGGTTGGAGGTGAATGGGGCGAGGGAAGGCGTGCACATCTTATTGGCTCGTACACTCTTGCATGTCTCGACACAGAGAATAACACATATCTCTATGTTGGAAAAGTTGGTACAGGGATAGACGACAAACAACTAAAAGAGCTTACTCTGCGCTTCAAACAACTGGTAATAACTGAAAAAGGGAAAGAACTGCAATTTGAACCAAGAATTGTTTTTGAAATAGCATACGAAGAAATACAAAAAAGTTCAAACTACAGCGCTGGTTATGCTCTGCGGTTTCCGCGCTTTCTTGGAGTCAGAGCTGACAAATCGCCACAGGATGCAGACACCATCGAGAGAGTAGAGCAATTATATATTAAGCAGGGCACTGTATATATACCATGAAAAATGCACAGAATGCACATGGTTATGAATTCGGCAGCTGAAGGAAAAATCATCGTTTATTATGGGAAAGGTGAAGGGAAAACATCTGCTTCTATTGGTCATGCTATACGAATGCTTGGCCATAATAAAAAAGTAGTGATATTACAGTTTATGAAGGGGAGACAAACTACTGGAGAATATCAGTTTCTAAAAAATGTTGATAACATCCAGATGTATCTTTGTGGACCTCCTGTTTTTTTGGACAGGGAATCAAGAAAAGCACATCTCAAAAATGCTAAAGAGGGTTTGAAAATCGCTAACAGAGTGTTGGATGAAAAACAAACTGACCTTCTGGTCCTGGACGAGATATTATATGCAGTAAAATTCGGGCTTTTAACAGAAGAGCGATGTTTGGAATTACTGGAGAAAAGAGGCTGTACTGCAATCATTCTCAGTGGAAAGAGATCGGGGGATAGAATCAATAGAAATGGCAGATATAGTAACTCACACAGAACAAGATTAAATACCATTGGGATAAAATAGTAATGCAACTACGATGATGGGATATTAATCATTAAACCAACAGAACTATGAATGAGTCGGGAATGATACAGCGATGGTTATATCAATAGCAAGTGGGAAGGACGGCACATGAACCACAGATCGTCATTGCAGCTGCCACTTCCCGTACTCGGGTAACCTCGCTGCGAAAGCTTATGTCCCTTTGTGGTCTGTATAGCACCTGTGGTTTTCCAAAATCCAAATTCCGGAAGAATAGTAAAAAATCTCTAAATTTGAAATTAACAAACAAACTACATAAGATAAACAAAGGTGAAGAAAAAATGAAAGTATGCATTCCAACTACAGAAAACGGTGGCATCGATGATTTCGTGGGTCAGCATTTCGGCAGAGTTCCAACATACACCATCGTAGATATCGACACAAACGAGGTTACGGTAATTCCAAATACCGGCGAACACATGGGGGGTGCCGGATTGCCGCCAGAGTTTATATCAAAAACGGGCACTCATGTGATGCTCTGCTCCGGGCTAGGACCAAGAGCAGTCCATCTATTCGAAGAGGCCGGCATCGATGTCTTCGTTGGTGCACAAGGCACGGTACGCGATGTAATCGAGGCATGGCGGCAGGGACGGCTTATGGAAGCAACCGATGAGAACGCGTGTAAAGAGCACAGACTTCATTATAGTCACGAACCAAACATTTAAGACTTATAGATGCCATACACTGGACCATGGTAAAAACAGAACAAATTCAAATAAAGAGACATCTGACGGTTCAAGATTTGTCCAAACGCATCAAACATCTTGAGAAGGATACAACGGTGTTGAAGAGGCTATATTTTATCAAGCATAGATACAATGATAAAAGTGTTGAAGTGGCTTCAGATTTTGTTGGTGTCAGCAAGAACACAGGTTATATTTGGCAAGAACGATGGAATGAAGAGGGATATGATGGCATCATACCAAAATTTGCTGGTGGCCGACCATCAAAACTAACAGCTTCTCAGAAGGAGAAATTAAAAAAGATTCTTGAAGATGGTGGCAATTGGACAACGAAAGATGTACAACTGTTAATTTCCAAGAAATTTGGTGTAGAATATAGTGCAAAACAGATTCGTATAATATTAGGTGGATTTGGAATGAACTATGCTAAGCCATATTCATTCGATTATCGAAAACCAAAAGATGCAGAGTATATTTTAAAAAAAGATTGCCAGAAGTAACTGATAAAGACATAATGGGATTTTTTGACGAATCATCCCCACAAACAACATCCAATACTCAAAAGCTCTGGTCATTTGGAAAACCTGTCATCTATAAAAATACCAGTAAACTTAGGGCAAATACCTTTGGTTTTTATCCAATAAATGGACGATCAGTTATTGGTTTTCGTAAGCGTTCAAAAAAGGAGGATATCCGATGTTTCTTAAAACGGATTCGAAAGGCAAATCCAAAAGGAAGGATTATCACAATACTGGATAACTTTAGTTCTCACAAGGCAAAAATAGTACAGGAATGTGCGGAGAATCTGGATATTGTACTTGTGTACCTTCCTACATATTCTCCGGATCTCAATCCAATTGAATATATCCGGAAAGATGCAAAGAGGGAGATTTCAAAAACGTTCATAAAAAACTTGAATGTATTGAAGCGTGTAATATCAAAGATGTTCTTTGAATGTTCAAAGAAATTAAGTTACGCTAAATCATGGATTAATAAATTTGCGCCACACATTCAAAAGTCCTAAAGGTTGGGTGTTTGACTATAGACGAATACCTTTGGTAAACGAAAAACGCAATACGGATAAGGGTGGGCGACGTATCATAATTTGTACTCCATGGCCATTTCAAAATGAAAAGCAGCACATAAAATGGCGATAAGGAAAGAATGCATGCGGAAGTGGCTCTCGAAAGACGCGGCTATCTTAGAGCGATAGCGTTGAGAAATGACATATATAACTTCAGGTGATGTAGAGCCACGGGATTAACACAGATAAAAAGCCATTTCCGTTTCTGTATTGATTTGATACATTAATTTAATCACAAAACACAATGTTATACCCCGATAAAAAAATTTTGAAAATAGCTGGATAAACTACGGGATTAAGCGCAAGGATTCAGATAAATTGCAGCTGAAAATGTTGATGATGCAACGTTAAAAACGCTTTATTATCTTCAAATCGCTAATTACAAGCAATTTGCGGGTCAATCCACAGGCAAAGAGGCAAACGTGTTTGACGCTGGCAGGAAAAAAACGATAAAGATGTTAAGCATTAAAATATATAGAACTCGAGCAATTTTAAAGCAGTGCAGGAGCATCATTCTTGGCGATCACCGATTTGAGAATGTAAGACATGACAGGAAAAATATTGTTTTAACACTGGCAAAAGAGTTTCAGAACCTTAAGCGAGTACGTGATGCCGCAAGGTCCCACAGCCGTTTGTTATTGAAAGAAATGTGCTGATCATGGAGTTTATTGAAATAACATTCCATCCTCAACTTCGAAATGAAAATGGAATTGAAGACACAAAAGCACGTTTGAGCAAATTATCGAGCAAGCATGAGAATCATGTATTGCGATGCTGATATGGTTCACAGTGATTTGAGTGAATACAATATATACCTCTATCGAGGAGGGTGTAACCTGTGCGATTATTGATATTGGGCAGGGAGTGCTGCGTTCTCATCCAATGTCTGAACAATTTTTAAACGCGATGTCAGTAATATCGTCAGGTTTTAAAAAAAGCGTGGTGTGACGCTACTGATGAACAAGTTATGACGATCATAACGCAGGGGATGATATGATCATATACACTCCAGCTTCGCGCTTTACAGAGACAATAAATCTCGATTACGCAGTCTCTTTGCAGACAACGACACAGGGATAATATAATGATGCAATATGTTATGATACCGCACGAGAGAATTGAGTTCTCATTGACCACAAGGCAGTTAAAGAGCTGACGAAGAGAAAACAGGATGAGCTTCAGATAAGCAGCAGCACCGGCACGGTGGAGATTAGTCATGCAGATCCATTGGCTTTATGCACAAGGGAAATTGTGCTTGCAATAGGCAGGGTTTTTAATCCGAAAAGCCATGCGTCTTTCCAATGATGAAGCACTGATCTTGAGATAAATTGATATATCTGAGCATGACACGCTTTATGTCTTTTTCACTGGATGCATACTCAGATATATCGATTATCTCAAAGACCAGTGCTTCATCATTAGAAAGACGCATGGCTTTTTCCGGATTAAAACCCCTGCCTATTGCAAGCACAATTTCCCTTGTACGCAAAGCCATCAATGGGTCTGCATGACTAATCTCCACCGTGCCGGTGCTGCTGCTTATCTGAAGCTCACATCCTGTTTTCTCTTCGATCGCTCTTTTAACTGCTGCCTGTGGTCCAATGAGAACTCCAATTCTCTCGTGCGGTATCATAACATATTGCATCATTATATTATCCCTGTGTCGTTATTGTCTCTGCAAAGACTGCGTAATCGAGATTTATTGTCTCTGTAAAGCGCAGCTTTACAGGTGTATAGATGATCATATTATCCCTGCGTTATAGTCGTCATAATTTGTTCATCAGTAGCATTCACACCACGCTTTTTAAAAAACCTGGCGATATTACTAACATCGCGTTTTAAAAATTGTTCAGACATTGGATGAGAACGCAGCACTCCCTGTCCAATATCAATAATCACTGGAGTTGCACCCTCCTCGATAAGTATATTGTATTCACTTAAATCGCTGTGAACCATATCAGCATCACAGTACATGATTCTCATATATTCGACAATTTGCTCAAACACGTGCTTTGTATCTTCCAATTCCATTTTCACATTTCGAAGTTGTGGGGATGGAATGCTATTCTGCCCAATAAACTCCATGATCAGCACATTTCTTTCAATAACAAACGGCTGTGGAACCCTTACCCCGGCATCACGTACTCGCTTAAGGTTTTGAAACTCTTTTTTTGCCAGTGTTAAAACAATATTTTTCCTGTCATGTTTTACATTCTCAAATCGATGATCGCCGAGAATGTACTCCTGCACTGCTTTAAAATTGCTCGAGGATATTCTATATATTTTAATAGCAACATCTTTATCGTTTTTTCCTATAGCATCAAACACGTTTGCCTCTTTGCCTGTGCTGATTGACCCACCAAATGCCTTGATATAGCCGCGATTTGAAAGATAATAAAGCGTTTTTAACGTTGCATCATCAAAAACATTCTCAGCTACCTGGTGATTATCTGAATCCTTGTGCTTAATCCGTAGTTTATCCAGTTTAGCTTCTATTTTCAAAATTTTTTTATCGGGACGCATAACATTGTGTTTTGTGATTAAATTAATGTATCAAATCAATACAGAAACGGAAATAGTATTTTATCTGTGTTAATCTTCTCGTAATCTTGTGGCTCTACACAAATACCTGAAGTTATATACATTATTTCTCAACATGCCTTTATCACTCTCTAAGATAGCCGCGTCTTTCGAGCCATTCCGCATGCATTCTTTCATATCGCCATTTTATGTCTGCTTTTTCATTTTGAAATTGCCATGGTACAAGTATGACTACGTCGCCCACCCTGATCCATGTGCGTTTTTTCATTTTACTAGGTATTCGTCCAATACGGACAACCCCATCCATGCATCGCACTCTTATTCGATTAGCACCGAGCATGGTTTCTACAATGCCAAGAACTTCCCTCTCTTTTTCGTTTGAGTTCTTACTCTAATAACTTCATCAGTTGGTTTGTTGTTTTTATTACTTTTTTTATATTTCAGTTTAACACCTCTAAATATAAACTACTATTGTTCTGGTGGTTATTTATCTTTTTTTAATCTATTGGAAAGTATAATTTTTCCTGTACTGCCGGTTAGCACTCAACTGAACATTATACTGCAATCTATCGATGTAACTATCCAGTCCTTCAACATCTTTTATGTCTTTTCTGACAAGACTGCTCAGCAGTCGGTGAAACCGCATATTTGGCACAACTCCAAAAGACAGCAGATGCTGCATGAGTTTCTTTGCAAGTTTTTCACCTGCTTTGTCCCAGTCTGTCAATATTATAATCTCATTATTCATTTGCGAGAGTTTCTCTGAGAAACCTAAACCGTCGCGTTGCAAATACAATCTTCCCGGTAACGCTACGCTTTCTAAGCGTGTCATCCCTGCGACCTTCAACCACCACCACTGCACCATCAAGTGAGGATACTCCAAGTTCTTTTATTAGCTCCTTCACGCGCTCGAGTCGTTTCTCTTTATCCATCGTGTAATCTATCCTCTACTATTCTTAAAACTTTGTCAATGCTGATATCATCGATTTTAATGCTTTTTTTGCTCGCTGTACTGCCAGAGCAAATAGATACTTTTTGCACTGGAACGTTAAACAAAGTGGAAAACTCGACCATTAGCTCTTTATTTGCCAGTCCCTTCTGCGGCACAGAACTAACGCGCACTTCTATTCGCTTTCGCCATTGGTTGTAGCCCTGTATCTGGAAAAACTTTGCACCAGCATTAACATCCACATCGATGCACACGCCATCAGGAAGTGTGTGAAGAGCATTCGAAAGGCTCAATCTTAACCACCTGATGCAATCACAAGGATTGTTATCTCACCATCAGGTAAGACAATTTTATCAAATGGCTGTGGAGCATCGTTCTGGAGCACCACAACGGTTTCGGGATTGATATCAAATCTTTCTAAAACATCATCATACGTGCTGGATTCATCCACTGTAATGCATTCTCGCTGGACCACATTTGTACATATACTAACAGTTATTTCCAATGTATTTCAATCCTCTTCCGGGAGTTCTTCTAATTCACCTGTTGGAGCAACAAGGTCATCAAGGTTTTCCTCAATCAGTTTATCTTCGATGCCTTGCTGTTTTTTTACACCTTTTCTTTCCACGTCTCTTCGTTTGAAATTCGACATAATTATTCCCACTCCACACATCAGTCTTATATGCTATAAACATTAGTGTCTGAAGATTGGTTTATAACCAGTAATAAAAGTTTTATATGTTAAGTATAATCAGTTCACAAAGAAAAGTTTTATATTAAATGTATAAATAAGTTGTAAAGAAATGATATGGTGATAAAAATGAAAATTAGAGTTGTAAGTTCAAAAGATGAAATAGCATCCCTCAACCCGGGAGAGTCCATAATCCACCTGACATTCAGGCCATCGAACAAGGATATATTCAACCTGGTTAAAAACTGTACAGACCTTAAAGCTATTCATATACCCAGTTCCTACAAAAAAACAATCTCAGAAGCCACTGAAATATTTTTATCAATGCAAGGAATCGAATTGTTGGAAGGGGATGTTTGGGGGCATCGAAAAGACATAAATGAGTATTCAGAAGTAGGATTAGGAATATACGACAGAATTGATGCACTAAAAAGCGAGGGGCTTTCAGATGAAGCTATAGCAGAACGAATAAACAAAGAATCCAGAATTAGTAAAGACCTTGTAAAATATATTCTGAAAACCAAAAGAAATAGCCCAAGACCCGTGGGAGCCACGCACAAATCCTTGAGTTCCAGCACCACAAGGTTACACAGGGCTAATGATAAATTATCAAAAAATTAAGTTTAAGACAAGAGTCAACTACTCTATCCGATCAGTATCTCCATTGATGAGACATTGGATTCGCCTCTATCAGATTCTATTTTTTCTGTAGAAATGCGTATGTCTTTAACTTCTACATTTGGCAAAAATCTATTCCTTGAAACCTCTGCAACATCAACAGCTCTTGATATTGCACGTCCTCTTGCTTTAATCGTTACTTCGCTTGCACCGTTGTTAAACTGTGTAACAACTGCCAAGACATAGTTCATTACTGGTTTATTTCCGATATATACTACGTCATCATCTGTCATGTTTGTTACCTCTATTGTGTTAAAGATCAACAGTAACTTACACAACGATGGTACATATATCTTTTTATCGTTTTGCATTTCATTATGAGGCTGTCAAATTAGCTTTAAGAGTTCCGGTTTCTAATTTCACAGGTCTTTTTTGTTCCCGTGTTCTCTTGCTACTGAAATTCGATATATATGGCGTAATCTCCGATTGTTTCGCAATCGAGAATTAAGTTACCGGTTTTGCACTCGATTACTTGCGCACTCGAGAATTGGCCGTTGACCATTATTTCTGCACAACGAAGTTGTGTAGCTGCGCAACGAGAATCGAATGTTCTGTAGTTATTTTCTGCACCTGATTGCTACGCAATCAAGAATTAAAGTTCCCGGCCATTTCTTGCGGTAGTGTCCTTATTTACACCGCATAATGGAACATTAAAAAATCGTTCCATGTCCAGGGCTTTTCTTCAATATCTTCTAACATCGCTGCTGTTTTTCCTCTTTTAAATTTGTTAATGAAATTCCAGTAGAACTGAAACAGTTGAAGAGCACACCACTGTCTCCATTCACGTTTGGAAAAACATTTCGTTTTCCGGACCAGCCGACCTATCCGTTCTCTTAATATGCCATTGAAATTCTCGATGTCTGTTGTTTCAATATCTCGGGGGAAGGGACCGCCGAACACTTTTACTTTTATTTTCTCAACGAGACGACCGCTTTGATCTTAATCAATTGACCATATGTGATACAGGTCTCGCAATAGAAATCTTTGAGTGTGGAAGTATATTCGTCATTACCATCACTGTAGATTTCGATTTTATTATCGGGAAATGGCAGTTCCATTCTATAAAACATGTCCTTTATCATTTCCTTACATGTCTCCAGAGTCCTTTTTCCAATAGTAAAAGAGATCCGAGGTATGTGTTTCGTTTTATACTTGTGAAGATCCATGCATCACCTTCTCCAGAGCTATCCTGGCGGCTGGGCTCAACTTTCTTTTGTTTTTTTTTATGAAAGTCCACAGTTCATCGCATTCAACAGGACTCAAGCTTTACACCATGCATCAAAAAATCATTCAACCGATCTGCATGTTCAGCCAGGTCATCCAACAGGCGACTTACTGTATCCCGATGATGACCTGTTAACCGTTCTATAGAACGTATTCCATCCTTTTCAACCAGATGCTTGCAGATGTTTATTACCTCATCCATAGACATATGTTTGCGATACAACGGAGTATTTGCAGTTTCAACAAACCATTTTTTACAATGATTACAGTAATACTGCTGATGTCCTGCACTATTTCTTCCTCGCTTGAGAATATCTTTCCCAACTTCCTTCAAATAATATCTGCAAACTTAGTTCTGACACGTTATTTTTATTACACTTCTTGGTCTAGCCATATTCAAGACTAGTAAACACTGGTGTATTAATTAAGCGGTGTAAACAAGGACATTACCGAAATATTAGTGATGTGTATGAAACTGAACTTCCAGCAAGCTCGGTTGTGGTTTATTTAGAATTTATGCTTAGAATTTTTAGAATTTATACCACCGGATATTGAGCAATTACGCTTGGATGGGGTTTTCAAACTCCGGGTGTTGCTATGCCAGAATTTCTTCATGCGTTCAAACACAGAACAGCAGACATTATACCTGAATACACAACCAGGTCAAAACAATGCCAACACCCAATAACTTTACAAGCCCCGATAGCAACAAAATTTATACGTAATGCAAATAACGTGCAAGAGAGGATCGAGAAACTTTTATGTGCACTATTTCAGATATACTTGAGATACTTGCTGGCGATGCATATCTAAAAGTCATGTTTTTAAGGAAAAAGCCCTTGCACAACAGTGTTAGAGAATCATATTGATAAAGACGAGCTTGGTAATCGCTTCCCCGGAGTGGTACATCATCATAGGCGCAACTAGCTGTCCGGTGGAAAAGTGGGGTAACCGTATGGAAATTGATTGGAGAAGCACTGTTAATAATATACCCGCGTGCCAGATACGTACTCTTGGATTATGGCATTTATGGAAACTTTCGAGAACCAAAAAGGGAGTTAATCGCATCCCGTTGTGCCATCACATCTTTTGAGACAATTCACCGGGAAAATGGTTGTCTTTTCAAGCTTGATCCAATGCGCATTATGTTTTCAGCAGGCAATCTGCACGAGAGACAGCGGCTGAATGGAATCTGTGATGATGAAGTGGTTATTGATATGTTTGCTGGAATTGCGTATTTTACTGTTCCTATAGCGGTGCACTCAAACCAAAAGATACTTGCAACGAACTAAACACAATCGTACCAGTATCTTAAACAGAATATCAAACTGAACAGGATCGAACCACGAGTTGTGGCACTGCATGGTGATTGCAGTAAACTTACACCAACTAATGTGGCAGACAGGGTGATTATAGGCTATCTATCATCAGAAGAGTACCTTCGGCTGGCATCACCGCACTAACAAGTGGCGGAACTCTTCATTACCATGAAGCAGTTCCAGAGGTACTCTATCCACAACGTCCGATCAAACGAATTAAAAGAGCAGTACTTAAGTCAGGATGCGAAATCAAATCAATCGAATGCAGACGAGTGAAAAAGTACTCCCCGGGGGTTCTTCACTCATGTTTTGATGTGACAATCAGGTAATCACTTCAAAACATAACAATCTTGTTAACCATTAATCTCTTTTAGTATCTGTTCTGGCTTTCCAATGTCAATGAATGATTTCCAGCGTTTAAGGCATGCATCGCGATAATACGACTCGTTTAGAAACTGGCGTGAAAATCCATATATTGAAAGCTTCTTGCGCACATTGTGTAGGGTGGCGTCATCAATATCTATCTTCATTTTTCCGGATGTTTTGCCACGGTCAAAATCTGTCCATGATTCAGCCTGGATAATTCCAGCCCTTTCTGCCTCATCAAACAGGTAAGTCCCTGGCGTGGGAGTAGTAATCCCAACATATACCATCTCAGGCTGCATAGATTCTATCAATTTTATAGTCTTGTCAAGGTCTTCGTAAGTCTCGCCAGGAGTGCCAATCATAATATTGCTAACAACTATAAGCCCTTCTTCCTTGCATATTCTCAGTACATCATAAGACTGCTTCTGTTGTACCCTTGCCAAGAATATCAAGCACCGACTGCGAGCCTGACTCAATCCCGATGCACACGCTGATGCACCCGGCATCTCTTAATGTGTGTGCCATGTCTCTATTGATGGTATCGGCACGGGTATGGCAGTACCAGGCTATTTTTCACTCAGTCCACGCTTCTTCATCTCCTCGCAGAACTTATACGTCCATCGTTTGTTCACTGTAAACGTATCATCTTCGAGCATGAGTCCGCGAAGATTGTAGCGAGAGATGAGGTATTCGATTTCATCAAACACGTTTTTAAGACTTCGATACCGTGCCCTGTTGCCAAAAATCTTGTTCAGGCAGGGCTGGCAGAATTTGCATGTAATTGGGCATCCCCTGCTTGCAAATACATGAAGAGCAGGTGAAGGCAGTGGAAAGTTGGTCACAGGATTTAAAAGCACTTTATCAAGAGGAAAAATGTCTCTTGCTGGAAAAGGCAGAGAATCAAGATCAGCAATCGGCTCACGTCCTTGATTATGAACTATTTTTCCATCCTTGTGGTATATAATCCCTTTAACACTGTGCAACCCTCGCACCTTCGAGCGCTTCTATGATTTCCCATACCGTGTGTTCACCCTCGCCAACCACTACAATGTCCACATTCTTCTCTCTTATAACTTCATCCGAACAGACGGTTGGATGAGGACCTCCGAGCACGACAACAGCACCAAGATGTTTTTTTGCAATGCCTGCAATCCGCAGGGCACGCGGCATCTCTATCATAGCACCGATACTTACAACATCAGCGCCACTTGCTGCAATACTGTGTGTGGCTTCATCCCAGCTATTAAGAAACCGAAGGTCCAGACCTTCAACCTGGACACCATGCTTTTGCAGATAGCTTCCAATGTATGCAAGACCGATAGGAAGGTAGCTTGTTTTCATGTCAAAAGATTCGCCAGGGGAAACCAACAAAACCTTCAAATCAACAACACCAGACAATACATAATGCAGAGTTTTTTATGGATGGATAAAATGGGCCTGCTGCGATTCGAACGCAGGACCTCACGGTTATCAGCCGTGCGCTCCACCTGGCTAAGCTACAGGCCCGTTGTAGAGAAATGAAACAGGCAGTATTATATTTAAGTTTTCCTTTCTGGCAGGGTTGCAAACTTATTGGGTATTGTATGAGAAATGATCTTTTTCGTGTCCGTTTCTGTAAAATGTGTGGAATATTGTCGTATTCTTCTAACCTAAGTTTGACAGATTCTACTCTTCTGAAAGATGGCGTCCCTTCTTTTAGCTTGGAAGTTTCTGTGTTTTGTCAGGAAAATCCAATTGACAATCCTGATTACTTTGGTAATCAGGACTTGCTTACAGAGCAAGCATAAAATATACAAAAATAGGAATGAAAAGGCAGTTGATCAAACTTATCTATTGTTTTAGTTTCTAACTGTAATCGAAACTCTTTACGGTGTCTTTTTTCTTCATCCAGAATGTGTTTCAACGTTCCAACAGTTTCAGCATCACTTTCACCAATTAAGTCTACCTGCTCTTGATACCGCTTAACAGCATCGTTTTCCAAATCATACTGCTTCTGCAAATACCCTTTAAGATCCTCACTCCCAAAATCAAGCTCCTTATGCTCCATTACCGGAACGCCGCCTTTTTTAACGATGAGATCTCCAAGCCAGTTCATATGACGCATTTCATCGATGGCAATGGCTTCGGTCAACCTGCTTGGCACACAATCCTTCATGAGGAAAGCGTTTCTCACATAGACCATAGATGCTTCAATCTCTAATACAAAAATCCTGATTCAACAACCGTATTATCTCTTTATCGTCCAAAACAACAACATCCTTTTTAGTTGTAGAACCAATCGTTCTAATCTTCATATCACACAAAAGTTTCGGAATCAAATTATAGTCACCTGCATAACATTTGATAAAACGGAGTGTCTTTAACCTAAGTTTGACAGATTCTACTCTTTCTGAAAGATGGCGTCCCTTCTTTGAGCTTGAAAGTTTCGGTGTTTTGTCTGGAAAATCCATTCCCTCAAGACCAAAAATATCAAGGACTTCCTCCTGATTAATCCACTCAATCGCTCTACTAATACTAAAATTCTCAGTAAGCTTATAGCTCACAAGAGCCATTATCAACGAATTTAAATCCCTACCCCTTCCCAGGATACTTCGCCAGCAGGAAAACCAAGTTTTTCATACTGCCCACAAACAGCAAAGATCGTCCCAACAGGAAAACAAATATTATCATTCGGAGTAATACCAAACGTCCTCAGTCTCGTTTGAATAAACATAAACCAAACTCAACTGAGGACACTCCTAATAAACCACAACTGTCGTTGGGCTATATTAAACGAGTCTGCTGGGATCTGGAAGTCAAATGTTGTGTTCCTAGCTCCGTTTATCACAGCACTGCCGCTGGATGTAAAGATACCGCTGGAACAGCTCCAACTGCAACCGAGAAACTCTCTCCGTCCACGTCGCCCCATAAATCGTGCCATCATTCTCATTTCCAGAACTATCCACCAGAACGCCCCCAGCCCCTTCATCGAAGTGCCACTCCGCAACCAGCCCCTCATCAGCCGCCCCCACACCCGCTGCAAGCACCACCACAAGAGCCGCAGCCACCAGCACCGCGAGGATCGCTTAATACCATCCCCGTCATGCCGTTCTCCTGTGCACATGTCGTCCTTCGCTCTCTATGAAGCAGAACATCAATATCCATCTCAAGGAACATATCAAAGAGGCGCATTCTCGCGCCCATGGTATCGTCACGCTCATTGATTCCCTCAACATAGACGATTACATCAAGGTCCTCCTCTTCATAAGGTCCAAAATATTCAACATCCTTGATCCTTTCTGCTCCAAATTCCTTTGAACTTCATCTCTGATTATCTTTATAATTTCTTCTTTATCCATCTAAATTCCCTCCACAAGATTTTTACAGGTGTCAGTTCCATTAATTTATTTTGCTGCATTGTGCTAATAACTTTCAGATCGCCATTCGCCATCAACACTCGTTGACTATATAATATTTTGTAGCCGCGTGGGCGGTCACATTACGTGGTGCCGGTGATTGAAACTTTGGGATAGTCTTCGCGAAGTTAAACCAGGGGGCAGCGTCCACGATAGCTTGAATCAAATGTAATAGCTTCAAAAACAGTGTCAACAATTGTGACAGCGTGACAATCCTGGCGGCTCTGCTCCATATTTTTACAGATCTGAAATTTTACTGCTTTTCACTGCATCAATCAATCTTTTCGTGTACTCATGCTGCGGATTTTCGATAATATGGTGTGTTGGAGAATTCTCCACAATCCTGCCGTCATGGAGCACTGCAACGCGATCGCTTACCTTGCGTGCAACTCCAATATCATGTGTCACAAAGATCATAGAGATTCCACGCTCGTTCTGCAGATTCAGAAGAAGTCTTAGAATCTTTGCCTGGACACTTGGATCAAGAAAAGATGTGGCCTCATCGGCGATGAGTAAATCCGGCTCAAGTATCAGTGCTCTCGCTATAGCAACTCTTTGAAGCTCACCCCCGCTTAATTCATGCGGATATTTTCGCATAAAATAATCATCAACCGGCAACTGCACCTCTCTTAAAGCATTCTTGATCTTACCAGCGGATTCATCATCGAATACCTTGTGTATGACAAGAGGTTCTGCGATTGCTTCAAATACGCTGAATCGGTGGCTGATCGAGTCTCTTGGGGATTGGTAAACAATTCCTACCATTTTTGCAAATTCTTTTCGATTAATCTTATCAAGGCCCTTCCCCCGAAAGATAATTTTTCCGCCATCCGGTTTGATTGTACCTGCAATAAGATATGCAAGTGTGGTCTTCCCAGAGCCGGTTTCTCCGACAAGTGCAAGTATTTCACCTTCATCGAGTTTGAGTGAAACATCCTTTAGTACCTCAATATCTTTATAGGATTTTGAGATGTTTTCAACAGAGATCATTGTCGCAATGCCGCCACGATGGCAGACGACAACACCGCCTCCGTTTGTTGAGACTGCTTGTGGACGCCTCTCTAAACAGACATCGATTGATTGTGTACATCTTGGCTGGAAGATGCATCCTTTGGTGTACTGGTCTGTGATGGTGGAGCACCTCTTACACCAGCAAGGTCTTTAGCACGTTCCATTACAGGAAACGAGCGGTCAAGTGCTCGTGTGTATGGGTGACGCGGTGCATCCAGAAGCTCTTCTGATGGCAGAGATTCTAATATATTGCCAGAGTACAAAACTACGGTGTAATCAGAACACAGTGCTGCAAAAGAAAGATCATGGGTTATCAGAAGAACTGCTTTCCCGAGGTTCACCTGTTTTCTTATCACTTCTGCAAGATATAATTTTGTTATTGCATCAACGGATGCAACAGGCTCATCCAGGACAAGCATCTTTGGGTCAGTAATTAGTGCCATCGCCATGAGAACTCGCTGCCGTTCCCCGGCACTGAGCTGATGCGGATACAGCATGCTGCGTCCTGTCTTGATCTTCATGTAATCAAGCATCTTGCCGGATTTATCGAGAGCAGCATTTCGAGATTCTCCATTCTTGATCAATGGTTCGGCAACCTGGTTGATAATTTTGTGAACTGGGTTTAGCACGTCCCCATAATTCTGGAACACGATAGAAATTTCATTCCATCTGATTTTTCTCATCTCTTCACTGGATAACTCGCTTGTATCGACACCATTGATCACAACCGATCCTGTCATTATGGCATTTTGAGACAGGAGTTTCATGGATGCAAGCGCGAGCGTGGTCTTCCCGGAGCCAGACTCCCCAACGATAGAAACACACTCCCCTTCATTTATTTTAAGAGATATATTATTCAGGGCAGTTATCGTATTACCCTCTGCACCGGATAATATATATTTTACATTCAGATTCTTAAACTGTAGCGGCATTATTCCCTCCTTTAAGTCTTGGATCGAATATTTCCTCTATTGCATAAGAAATAAGAGCAAGAGAAACGATAAGCATTGAAAGTGAGAGAACTGCCGGCAGAAGCCAGTTGAACCATACATCGAGATACAGGTATCGCATTGCATAACTCATCATAATTCCAAGACTTTTTGTTGTAGGATCAAATATTCCAAGAAACGAAAGACCTGCTTCCATGAATACTGCAATCCGTGCTTTTGTGACAAAACCCATCGCATAGAGTGGAAACAGCCTGGTAAGATGTGTTGCGCATAATATAAACGGTCGATGCCCCATGTTCCTTTTTGCTGCTTTATATATGGAGTTTTGTCTTGAGTGGAAAGTAGCGCTGAATCTCCTTGCTATGGTCTGCCAGATAATAAGTGAAAGCGTGATTACTAAAAATCATTGTAGATGGTCTGAAGTAGGCCGCGCAATATCAGTACTAAATTGAAGGTATCGCAAGCAGTGCATCAACAATTCTCATAACCACGAGATCATATAGTCCACCAACCAGTGCTGCTGAAACACGAGTATGAGCCCGATCGTGCATGCGATCGCTGCAACCGAGACCCCAAAAAGAATACCGATGTTCTGAGTGCCCACAAGAGTTCACTGAATATGTCATAGCCAATGTCATTGGTTCCAAGCAGGTGGTTCATTGATGGTGATTGAAACGATCTATCCGAGTAATCCCATGGATCGTGTGGTGCAATATCGGGCAAGGATGGCTGTTGTCGAGAGCAGCAAAACATTACAAGCCCGGTAACACCGATTCTATTTCTTTAAATTCTCGAAACGGTCTAATATGCATATTCAACCTCTCGGATCTATCTTTTATAGAGCAAATCCACAATAATGTTGGATTAAAAGTACCATGCAAGACCGATACGGTAAGAATTCCTTGCAGCAGCGGAAGGTCACGATTTGATATTGCGATTATATGTTAGGAGCCCAAGCCCTGGATATGCAAAGATCGTTTCAATGAAAAGTACACCGGTAATCACATATGCGAGCCTGATCCCGATGCGTGTAAAAAACGGTAGTATCGCATTTCTTGCAGCATGAAAATACTTTATTTTTCTCTCTTTAATGCCTTTTGCACGGGCAGTGAGTACATAAGGCTCTCGAATCGTCAGTATCATGCTGTTTCTGATCAGAAGATAATCGCCTGGAATCTGGGAAAGAGTGAGCGTTGTAAGTGGCAGTATCAGATGCCAGAGGATGTCTTTGATGTGCGATTCCTGCGAGATTCGAGTATGGTCATTGCCCCGGATGTTGGAAACCATCCACCATACAAACTAAAGATGGTAAGAAAAAGAATTCCTATAGCTAAGGAAGGGACGCCATCAACAACCAGCATTGAAACCAGTAATGACTGATCAGTTCTTTTGACCTCGCACCCAGGAACTTTCCACACCAAGTATCATTCCGATAATTGCTGAGAGAACAAACGAGGTGCAGACAAGAAGCACTGTCCATGGCAGTGCATCCATGATGAGTGTGGTTGTTATGCATGGCAGATGTATGAATATCCAAGATTTCGTGTGCAAGCTGCACCAGATATATAAAAAACTGTACATGAAGTGGTTTATCAAGCCCATGCAGTTGGACAAGTTCGTTGTATAACTCATCAGTGATTGTAACCTCGTAACCACTATACATGGCGAGGATTACATCGCCAGGAAGAAGGCGTGGCAGTAAAAAATTGAGGAAAAGAAGGAAAAATATGGTCAGCAGATAAATCGTTACGATCTTTGTCGTTCTGTTCCTCATTTCCTATCTGCTTCTTCCTTCAGTGTCGTTTGAGATAAAATGCAACAAGAATCAGCCAGTAAAATCATCATCGAAAAGCGATAAGCATTGCTTCCTGCCGCTCTTCTGAATGGCCGTTGTTGTGCTTTCTTCTGCTCCAGCCCCTATCAGGGCAAGTTTGTTCTGCGGGATCGGGATCCCTTTGGCGATTCCCCCGGTCGTGTAGAACCACCTAACGCCAGCATCCGGATTGTAGGCGTAATACCATGTTGATAATACAGGGAAATTGCAGGAAGTTCTCTTGCATAAACGTTCTGTGCCTCATGCACTGCTTCAAGTCTTTTTGAAGCATCCATCTCATGCATCAGAGAATCGAAGCATTCATTTAACTCCTCGCTCTTGTTGTATCTGGCAGTATTCGGACTTGGCTTGGAACCTGAACCTGGATTGTCTTTTCATAGAGAATCTTCGGATCAGCACCAATGCCGCCGTGCCCGGAGATTGCAAGATCAAAATTCCAGTTTATCACTTTCTTATCGACCATCTTCGTGTCAAGGGATGTCAACTCAACCTGTATCCCGACTTTTCCAAGCTGATCTTTCATGATTTCTCCATCACGATCAGGTGCAGGCTGCCCACCAACACCGATCATCGAGACCAGTACTTGAAGTTTGAGGGGCTTTTTATCCTTTATAAAACACCATTGTCCCATTCATATCCAAGTGATTCAATCAGTTCTTTTGCTTTCCCGGGATTGTAGGGATAATCCGGAACATTCGGACTTGCCCACACACTCACTTGAAATTAGCCCATAACTTGCAGGCTTTCCGTATCCTCTAAGTGATTTATCCACAAACTCGCTCTGGTTAATCGCATAAGCCAGTGCCTGTCTGAATACGATATTATCAAGAGGCTGCTTGTTGTGGTTAATCATCAGCTTCTTGTTCCAGTAATGCGGACCTGCTATAACGATAAAACCTTTCTCTGTCATGGTGTCCACCATCTCGGATTTTATCGATGCAAAGTCAACTTCGCCGCGCTGCAATGCCATCTGCGGATCGCCAGTTTTCACATAGATCAACTGATCAATCATCGGCTTACCGAGATAGTATTCATCGAATGCCTCATACTTGTATGTTCCATGCTCCTTGCTGAAATCAGCATACTTGAATGGACCAGACCCTACAAACGCACCAGGTTCCACATAGTCCATCGGATTTTCAACATCCTTCCAGATATGCTCGGGGAGGATTGGCATTGTGCCGCCAATATCCTCCATGAATGGCGCATACGGGCCGCTCATATAGATCTTTACCGTGTATTTATCGACTGCCTCTGCCCGATCCACTCGATCGAGTACGACCCAGCCATAAGGGTGTTCTTTCATGTAGTGTATGGTAAAAGCAACATCACTGGCAGTTACTGGCGTCCCATCGTGCCATTTTGCATTTTCTACCAGATTAAAGACATAGGCATCTTCATCGTTAAGGTATTCCCAGTTTTCTGCTAACAGTGGGATTGGACCGCTTGTTTCATTCTTCCATACCAGCGTATCAAAGATGAACTGCATCCTCACGTATCCAGGACCTCTTGCATAGGAAAGATACGGGGATGGATATCCCCAATCACCAGCTTTATCTGCAATTCTAATTTCTTTTTCAGATGCAGCACTTATTACTGATGTAGATATACACAGGCAAATGATTGAAGCTGCAATCAGTATTTGTTTCACATTAGTCATTTATTCTACCTCTTTTATTAATTGTTTATATTCATTACACTGTCTCTGTTAATTCATTAAAGCATGGAATGCAGTGCGGCTCACCGTTTAACAAGCGGATCCTTGTCTCCATCGCAGACTCACCACACCTGACGCATTCCACTGATTCATGTATCAGTGCCATGGGCAGCGGTTCTGGAGTAACTTCTTTTATAATCAGTAAATCCTCTTCAGGTAAGTTCAGTATTTCGTTGCTTTTTTTAATATGCAGTTGTTTAAACTCACCTATTTCATCCTGGCTTGCTGTTTTCTCCTTAACCCTGGTAAAGAGTTCCAAATGTCTTTTGTCTGTTATAACAGCCTCTTTTTTTATGGAAATTCTCAGTGATCTGTTAGTTTCACGGTTCATAAATGTATAAACATATTTACCAAAATCATTGAAAATTAGGTTTCCCTTACCAAATGTACAGCCAACGAGTGCCTGAATCGCATCCACGCCACAGGAGTTGTTCTCAACAATTGCAACCATCTCTTCATCCTTGGAAGGTTTTCCAAGTTCTCGCAGTGCAACCTGTGACACACGTATCCCCATTGCAAGTCCCGGACATTGATGTCCATGGAAGCTAATAGATTTTTTAAGCATAAATTCTGTATCCTTGGAAATCACATTTTGTCCTACTTGTTAATACTATTTAAAGAATTCGTTAAACGATTTGTCTGAAAAGGAAGCTACCAAATTAGCTTTAAAAGTTCTGGTTTCTAATTTGACAGGTCTTTCTGTTCTATTGAGGCGTCTTTGGTTTTGTCATGGAAAGATGTGTTGCCTAAGCAGACATGGACTTTTTATCTGGCTTTTTGTAATTATGTTAGTCTGATTCAATCATACCCAAAAAAGAGATGGGTTTTTAAACCAAAAAGCTTACTTGACGGCTCGTTGTTCCGCAACGCTTCGCGTGTAGCCAATAATAGTTTGTGAAATTGTAAAATTTGGTTTCGTTGTTGTTCCGCACACGAAGTGTGTGGTTGCGAAAGATAGATTAAGGGTAGATGTTATCAGTAAGAGTTACTACTAATAATTTAATACGGTGAGTTAAGCTATGAGCAAAGAACGTTTTAGAAATTATGCAAGAAAGTTTGAACAGGAAGCAAGAGAGGCAACTCGGCTCAATGAAAGGATTGATCTATATCGGCTGGCTTCTATACAATATTATAATGCAGGGGACCTCTATGCCTGTGAAGTGCTTTCCTCGGCTGCTTCTGAGGCAGTAGAGGCAGGCAAGTTCGATAAGGCTTTTGAACTTTATATTGAAATAGGCAAGCTTTCTTATGATCTGGACAGTGATGACGTCTTCTGGTACCTTGATGCCTGGTGGATTGCAAAGAAGCTTGGCAAGTCGGATGAGCTTGTTATCGCTATCGAGAAAACCTTAAAACGCGGTATTGAACATGCTTCTGATCGGCTCACGAAAGAAAACAAATCCGACGCTTCTCTTGAGTATGCAAACAGAGTCTATGGGCTGGCTGCAAATTACCATAAAACAACGCTTGATTATAGCGGCTATTTAGTAAATATTGAAAAGGCTATCGGGTTTCTGGCTGAAAAGAAGGATATTGATGAAAAGCGGATAGCTGATGAGTATTCTATGGCAGGCAATAACGTATACATCACGCATCCATTAAAAAGCATTGAGTTGTTCAATAAAGCAGATTCGTACTATAATAAGATTTACGGTTCAACCGAGATTAAGGAAATGAATTACTTTATGCACGAGGATGCAAAGAAAGCAAAGGCTATTGAAGAGATAAAATTGCCTGTTAAAATTAAAGTTCATCCTCTATTGCTTGAATATATGTTCGAGAAAAAATCCACCGATCCTTTTTCTATGCTAAGTGTGATTACAGAGGATGCACGTGATGCACGCCAGAGTTTGAAATATCTTAAATTCCTGGAAGCTGAGAGATTAAATGTAATACTGGCTGAAACGCATTTATTGCTGGGCAATTTTGATGAGTCAAAGAAATGCTACATGCGTGCTGTTGAGTGCCTCGAATACATGTTTTATTTTATGGACTTAAAACCTGAAGATAGTTCTGAAGAAATTAGAAGGATTGCCGAATACGATCTAATTGCTGCAAAAATAGAATATGTTATGGGAAATATGTTTGTGGTCTGTGAACACTATTCTGATGCTGCCGATAACATGCGTTTGCTTAAGGATTATGAGACTGCATTGAAATACTATGAGATAGCATTAAAATATGCAACTATAACAGAGACACCGCGGGAAAGGTGGGATAATATGCGAAGAGAAACTGTTGAAGGTGTAGAAGAAAAAATAAATGAAGTACGAGTAATTATAGAACAAAAATAAGGTTGTGGAATAATTGAAGAAGGATCCTCTTCACGCTATACTTGAAGAAGTTAGAGATAGCTGGGGTATCAGAAGCCCGGATGACGAACACTGGCAGGCAAAAAGACGCAAGACTGCTGGTGAATACGAATGGGTACTTGAAAACCTTGCTCTTAAACAAAGCGACAAGCTCTTGGATATTGGCTGTGGAACCGGTTTGTTTCTTGAATATATAAACGAGATGGTTGATACATCTATTGGCATCGATATAAGTGAAACCATGTTGAAACGAGCCAGTAGAAATCTTGCATATAAACACAACGTTTCACTCTTGCGATCTGCAGCACCATTACTTCCCTTTTGTAAACCTATATTCAATAAAATTGTAATTGTCCATGCAGCCTTTGGTGTGTTCATACCAAACCCGCACCTGTGGAACATTTACAACGAGGATATGATGGATCTGAGCGCTGATGTAATAAAAAATGCATTCAGTTTACTCTTACCTTATGGTGTACTGGTGTTAACACTTGCACCCGGCAGCGAAGATGTAGGGGAAAAGGTTAAACAAAAACTGATACCAGATGCAATGAAAAAAGCAGGAATAGGAACAGAAGATGCTTCAGTTACGACGACGGTAAGAAAACTTGAAAGTACGTATTTTGCCCTTGTTAGAATAGAGAAAAAGTCTTAATCATCTTTGCTGTATATCCAAAAAAAACAGATACGGTTTTTATAGATATTCTTCAATGGCCTCTATAAATTCTGCAAGCCTCAACAAGCCTCTTTACTGTCTTATAGAGGCTCTCCAAACCCACGCTGTCTGCCGCTGCTCCCTCTGCCTTCTTATCCTTTGACCATATCGATGCTCCAAGATTTGCTCCAAACGATCCACCCCCGACAGGTATCATCTCGTTAATGAGGAAAAAGTCGATGATCGTTCGAATTGCAATCTCCTGGCCACCGCTTCGATCTCCTCCAATAGCAACAGCCGCTCCAACCTTGCCACTGAGTGCATGAACGTCCCTTGCAACGAGAGCACGACATCGATCCATCAAAACCTTTGCCTGTCCGCTCACTGTCCCCTGATAAACAGGTGTCCCGATGATAATTGCATCAGCCCAGGGAAGAAGTGAATAGAGCTCGGTCATTCCATCATTATATATGCACCCATCTTTCCTGATGCAGTGATCACAGTGGATGCAAAACTTAAGCTCTTTTCTATGAACAGAGAAATACCTGGTCTCAACCGCTCCAAGTTCACCTGCATATTTTAGAGCTTTTCTTACAACATAAT
>RPGP01000010.1 GCA_004193555.1 Desulfobacteraceae bacterium Eth-SRB1 | reverse complement strand
AAAACTCTCAAGCGAAATATCAATGCGTGCAAAACACGGTTCAAATTAAGCGGCGCCAATGTTACCCTGGTTTTTGATCGCGGTATAATCTCCGATGACAATGCTCAAATGATTGAAGATGCAAACATGAAATACATTTCAGCATTAGACCGCAATCAGATCCTTGGTTGTGGTATCGATTTAACCCCGTTTAAACAAATATCCACAGACCATGTATCCCCAAGACCTGATGGGTTTAAAAAATATGATGATGAACTTTATTTTCATGACCACGGCGTAATTGGCGATAAACGTTTTATCGTCGGGTTTAATCCTACCTTATTTGCCGAGGACCGTAAAAACCGTAAAGAGAAGATTTGCTTTTTTGAAACCTATCTGAAAAATGAAAACAAAGATCTAAAAAATGCCCAAAGGGACAGAAAACTTAAAGCAACAGAAGGCCGTGTGCTCAACGAATTAAAAAGGCTTAAGATTAAAAAGTACTATGAGGAGCCAACCCTACGTCCGATTGTCGTAAAAAAACGGTTGAAAAACGGTATTGTAAAGTCCGTTAACAGCTTTAAAGTCCAGGTAAAGAAAAAAGTTGATATCATTGTTGCGGACAAGCTGCTTGACGGTGTTTGTGTTTTTATTACCAACCACATCCAACGACAGGGGAGAGGATTTAAAGTCAACCCCCGCAAAGTCATACACGCTTATCGGGATAAAACAAAGATTGAAGATGTATTCAAAAACGTGAAGTCTTTTCTTAAAATCAGACCTTTTTTCGTTAACACTGAAAAACATGTCAAAGCAGTTTATACTATTTGCATTCTGGCATACTTTCTGAACAAATTTCTCGCAAATAAGAGAAAAGCTGTCGAAGAAAAAGATTATCTGAATTCCAAAGAACTCTATGCTCCTTTTAAGGACATTGACTTTGTAACTCTTTTTGACCAAATATCAGGTGAAACCGTCACAAAACCGGTCGAACTGCCGGAAAAGACGAGAAGTATATTAGAAAAAATTGGAATGCCTCATGTCTCGTCAAGTCAATAAAAATAAGGCCTTCACAGAAGGTGTAGTCGCAGAAACTTTGTTCGCAACTGTTTGATAAGATTTAATTTATTAATTTGAGTCCGGAACCTGGGTTATAGTGCATGACAGCCCTGGTATATTGTTTATTTTGTTGATAGATCCAGCCCAGGTTGGTGTGTCTGCTGGGTATCGGGGATATTTTCAGTGCCCGTTCTCCCGCTTCGGCGGCCTTTTCAAAGTTCTTTCGTTTCAATTCGACACCTGCCTGGATGTCCCAAAGCATTGCACTTTCAGGATATTTGGCAAGGGCGCTGTCGAGAAGAGACTGGGTGTAGTCCAAATCACCCTTATGCCATGCATCTTTTACAATTGCCTCTTGAAAATCCTGAGTCAGAACAAGCGTGTCGTCAAATGCTGCTGCGTTCATGGGAATGGCGAGCACGGATAAAAGGACAAGAACACATAATACTGTTTGTCTGAGTGCATGTTTCCCGGCATTCATGTTCATGGTGTTCTCCTCTTAACACTTTGAAATACAATATTTATCAGCAAAATATCGTTGCCCTGAAATCGTATTGTATTAGATTTTTGCACCATATTCTATAATAAATGCCGTTCGTCATCGGGCAGCCACGCAAAATCCTGAGCCTCTTGGTTCCAGGCCATGGCACGGGTCGGCCCGGCCTCACAAGACCAGCCGTTGCTCAGTGCCCACGTTACGGCCTTCACCACCGTTGCCGGGCGCATCTCAAATTCCCAGGGAAAGGGATCAATGTAGAGTACAAACCGCTTTTCTGCTTGTCCGATTGTGAAGACATCGTTGCTGCAAAAAGGGCAATGTGCATCGTAATGCCACAGATATTCCTCGCCATGTATTACCAGTTTCCGGGTTCCCTTTTTTGGCCAGGCCATTGTTCTTCTCCAGTAATAGATCAGACGCTCGGTGTGAGCGTCTGTGAAAAGTATAGGGGTGTCAACAGGGCATGTACGGCAATATACAAGCCAGGAGAAAACCGGCTCCAAGCATGCTGCACAGCAGCAGATAGACCGAATGATACATGCCCGTAATCGTCTTGTTCCTGCATAACGCCTCAACCAGGACCCCGGCGACGATACAGAGGCTGAAAATGATAATTCTCATACCCTTGTGATCTGCAAAGGATACAGCCAAGACGGTTGGTGTGGGCAATAATATATCATCTCCCTCCCAGGCATCTCTTATCGTGGGTATTACAATCTCTTCTTGAGGATCGTCTTCCAGAATCATCGGGAAGATCATAAACACCACGGTCGATATCAGTATTGATATCGTTAATATGAGTTTTGATAAGTAATGAGCGGATTTCATCACATTCATAGTACCAGTCTTGAAAACATAACCAACAAACCCCGCACTTAGCGCAGTTTGCCTTTTATTAATGGGTGTTTAATGATGGAGCATGATCACAAAATGGAGGTGGCATCATGCTCAATCGGTATTGTAGCCAGTTTCTTGCATACTGTCAGTTGGCCGATTTCTCGGCACGTTCCATCCAGGCTTTAACCATCAGGCTCAACGAATTAGCAAACTTTCTAAACATACTAAAAATTCGGTCTGGTAAAAGGGTAAGCTGTCGGCATCTAATCGATTTTGCAGCCGCCTACAAAGACCCATCAATTCATGTCACAAAATCCCGGGTCTGGACGCTCAGACAATTTTTCCACTTTTTGACACTTCATCGACACATACAGAAAAATATTGCCCTCAAGCCACCCTATCCGGAAATTTCAAAAACAGTCCCTCAGTTGCTTACAACTGACCAATACAACCGCCTAATTTGCCATTTCAGTGAATGGGCAGATTCATCTATAGAACTGAGAAATCTTATCTTAATCATGCTGTATATAACTACAATCAAGGTTTTGGTGATACAATAACTAACTGATATTAAAATAAGAAATGTTTTAAATCACTATTCAGACGCGACACCATTCAATGGTCTGGCCATATTGAGCTATTAGCAACATCCATGAGAAGTGTCAATTCATTTTAATCAATAATCAAGGTTTGACCCCATTCATTCCAGATCAACATCGATATTAATGTCATCTCCAAGCTCATACCCTATTGGAATTGGATTTTCGAAGGTAACCGGAGTGGCTAATCTTGTCCGAATAGGAATACATGCCAACTTTACATGCATTCTCGTTATCGATGATAAAGTTCGTCTGAGCATATCAGCTAAATACGGCTGGGTGTCAATCTGCTTATCTGTATCGGACCATTCATCAAATAACAAAACAATTTTGGCTCCTTCAAGCAAGTCCAATAATTCTTGTATTTTTTTTGTTACTTGGCTAAAAGGAAGAATGATCTCCCCTTTGATCTTTTTTAATTCAATACCGCTTTTTTTTATTTCATCACTACCTTCAGCACCTATTTCTAATTTCCAACCAATATTTTTTGGATCAGAAAGGTTTAATTTAACTCCACCTGATATTTTTTCGATTGTTTCATAAAGAGATTTTATTTCTTCAGAGGCTTCTCCCGCTGGTAGATATCTAATTTGTCCTTTATGGATTAACTCGTACAGTTGTTGAGCAATCCCTTGTGCTTTTTTTGCTGTTTTGGTATTTTTTCCGCCAAAAATTCTATCCCATAACTTAACATCAAGACTTGAGTTAATAAAATCATATAATTCTCGTGTGATTTTCTTAATTACTTCAATGTAAAGTGATAAACCAACAACAGAAGGTATTCTTACAGAAGCAATCGATTCTGTCTGCAGTGAAGAACCATTTAATAATATTGGTACAGTTAAATTTGCCTCGAATGAACCATTATATTCTTCATAAAGTCTTTTCAATAAATGGGTTTTTCCAGTTCCTCTTCTTACAAGAATCACCTGATTTTGGTTAGATCTCAATATATTTAGAAAAACTGTATCCGCAAAACAAGTTGTAGCATTGGATAATTCCTCAGCGCGATAAGAGAGTGAAAGAGCTATCGAGTTCCATTGAGAACGTTGGTTTTCTTTTTCCTTAGTACTCATGGCTTCCTCCTACAGTAACTTAATATAATTGTATCGGTGCCATCACGAGCAGGTAGGGCCAAAAACTGGTGGTAAAAGCCCATTACACACCGAAAATTGTGTAAAATATAAAATGGCTGAACCCTACCTGATGTAGTGAATGGCAAGGTTATGCATCAATTATCTTATGTGCGAACAGATATTCCCGACCTTTATTTGTGACATGAATCAATTGATTATCTCGCCTGAGGAGATCTTGTTTTATCGCCTCATCAATATATTTTTCAAGCGAAAGTCTGTGCAACGATGATTTTCTTATGAGACTTCCGAATGTGATGTATTTTTTATGAGTTAGTGCATATGTGTCAGCAACTCCAACCATCAACTCCCTTATACCATCCGCAGTTCTGTCCGGCCTTGTATGTTCCATAGACACGAATGGATTTTTGCCTATTTCAGGTTTTATATAAAGAGGAGCGTTTAAAAGAGTACGTACTATAGTTCGTCGCAAATGAATTGATACTTGACAAAGGGGTTAATCCATGATATTCTGTTCATAATTTCAATTCATTCAAACAGAAAAATGGATAGATCATGGTATCATGTCGTGGCAAGCCACTAAGCCCCGAAATAAAGAAGCTTACTGTCTCTGCTAAGCAGTATTTTGATCGAAACAAACTGACACCTGCAGAAC
>RPGP01000009.1:2500-5474 GCA_004193555.1 Desulfobacteraceae bacterium Eth-SRB1 | reverse complement strand
CTCATGGAAATCAATTTTTGATGAACTCGTAAAAAGTCCGATTTAGACGGTTTCGTAAAAAGTTCAAACTCCCCCGCCAAACATAGGCGGGATAAAAAGGCGTCGCAAATTTTGTAATCATGAGGCGTACTTATCGTACGTTGAATGATTGCGAAATGCAGCACAACGCAGAAGTTGGACTTTTTACGAGACCGTCAAATTTAAATTTCGCCAGCTTATGGTATCCGCGTTGTGGAAGACAGGCCAAGTCTTTTTAATATTTTACGTGAAAGTTCCATATAAGTCAAATTGCGTTTACACAAAGAATCACATTCAGGGGTGATTTTTTAAATAAAAAAAGGTGGGCTTCCAGAAAAAACACAATTCTAATCAAAAAAAAACCCGGAATTACTCGACTAATAAAATCGGTAATTCCGGGCTATATAAAAATTTCTCGGCAGCGTCCTACTCTCCCACTCAGCCTCCCGAGCAGTACCATCGGCGCAAAAGAGCTTAACTTCCGTGTTCGGGATGGGAACGGGTGTTTCCTCTTTGCTATTGCCACCGAAAAAACTATTACTTTCAGTTTAGCAACAATTTAAATATAAGCACAAAAAAATGTTCAGAACAATTATGTAAATTATTTTGTGGCCAAGCCTCACGACCTATTAGTACCAGTAAGCTAAATGCGTTGCCGCACTTACACACCTGGCCTATCAACCTTGTAGTCTTCAAGGGGTCTTCAGTTAAGTATGTTTCCATACTCAAGGGATATCTTATCTTGAGGTCGGCTTCCCGCTTAGATGCTTTCAGCGGTTATCCATTCCGAACTTAGCTACCCAGCAATGCCGCTGGCGCGACAACTGGAACACCATTGGTTCGTCCATTCCGGTCCTCTCGTACTAGGAACAGATCCTCTCAAATATCCTACGCCCACGAAAGATAGGGACCAAACTGTCTCACGACGTTTTAAACCCAGCTCACGTACCACTTTAATTGGCGAACAGCCAAACCCTTGGGACCTGCTCCAGCCCCAGGATGTGATGAGCCGACATCGAGGTGCCAAACCGCCCCGTCGATGTGAACTCTTGGGGGCGATAAGCCTGTTATCCCCGGCGTACCTTTTATCCGTTGAGCGACGGCCCTTCCATACAGAACCGCCGGATCACTAAGACCTACTTTCGTACCTGCTTGAGATGTATCTCTCGCAGTCAAGCTCCCTTATGCCTTTACACTCCACGGCTGGTTTCCAATCAGCCTGAGGGAACCTTCGCGCGCCTCCGTTACTCTTTGGGAGGCGACCGCCCCAGTCAAACTACCCACCAGACACTGTCCTTCGCCCGGATAACGGGTCGAAGTTAGAACCCTAAAATAGCAAGGGTGGTATTTCAAGGGTGGCTCCATCCCGACTAGCGTCGGGACTTCAAAGCCTCCCACCTATCCTACACATGCTACTCCAAAATTCAATGTCAAGCTGTAGTAAAGGTGCCGGGGTCTTTCCGTCTTTTCGCGGGTAGACGGCATCTTCACCGCCAATACAATTTCACTGAGTCCCTGGTTGAGACAGTGCGGAAGTCGTTACGCCATTCGTGCAGGTCGGAACTTACCCGACAAGGAATTTCGCTACCTTAGGACCGTTATAGTTACGGCCGCCGTTTACTGGGGCTTCGGTTCAAAGCTTCGCGGTCCGAAGACCACTAACAATTCCCCTTAACCTTCCAGCACCGGGCAGGCGTCAGACCCTATACATTGTCTTACGACTTAGCAGAGTCCTATGTTTTTAGTAAACAGTCGCTACCGCCATTTCTCTGCGGCCCTCTTCAGCTCCGCATGCCCGATAATAAAATCAGTTTGCTTCACCTAACAAGGGCACACCTTCTCCCGAAGTTACGGTGTCATTTTGCCGAGTTCCTTAACCAGGGTTCTCTCAATCGCCTTAGGATTCTCTCCCTACCTACCTGTGTCGGTTTGCGGTACGATCACCTAATTATCTTGTTAGAGGCTTTTCTTGTCAGTGTGGGATCAATCAGTTTATGAGACAAAGTCTCTCCTCATCGCTTCTCAGCATTTAAATAAAAGGACGGATTTGCCTATCCTTTCTGCCTACAAGCTTGAACCACCTATTCCAACAGGTGGATGACCTACCCTTCTGCGTCCCCCCATCACTCTCATCCCCGAAGGGACATTGATAACCGGGTGGTACAGGAATATTAACCTGTTTTCCATTACCTACGCCTTTCGGCCTCGGCTTAGGGATCGACTAACCCTGAGCAGATTAGCTTTACTCAGGAAACCTTAGGTTTTCGGCGAGCGGGTTTTTCACCCGCTTTATCGTTACTCATGTCAGCATGGTCTCTTCTGTCCAGTCCAACTGTCCTTACGGTCAACCTTCAACCCGAACAGAATGCTCCCCTACCGCCCCGTACGAATACGAGACCCGCAGCTTCGGTAATGTACTTAAGCCCCGTTACATTTTCGGCGCAGACTCACTCGACCAGTGAGCTGTTACGCTTTCTTTAAAGGATGGCTGCTTCTAAGCCAACCTCCTGGTTGTCTGTGCATTTCCACATCCTTCCCCACTTAGCACATATTTCGGGACCTTAGCTGGCGATCTGGGCTGTTTCCCTCTCGACCATGGAACTTAGCTCCCACAGTCTGACTCCTGTAATAAAAGTTGATGGTATTCGGAGTTTGGTTAGGTTTGGTAATCTGGTAAGACCCCTAGCCCATCCAGTGCTCTACCCCCATCACTTAATTTACAAGGCTATACCTAAATATATTTCGGGGAGAACCAGCTATTTCCAAGTTTGTTTGGCCTTTCACCCCTATCCACAGCTCATCCGAGTAGTTTTCAACCTACAACGGTTCGAGCCTTCACGCAATTTTACTTGCGCTTCACTCTGGCCATGGATAGATCACTTGGTTTCGGGTCTACTCCACGCAACTAATTCGCCCTATTCAGACTTGCTTTCGCTACGACTACACCTAACGGTTT
>RPGP01000008.1 GCA_004193555.1 Desulfobacteraceae bacterium Eth-SRB1 | reverse complement strand
TGATCGCAATTGATTATAGGCATTGGGTTATCTTTCAACAGATGACACCAATTAAGCTGGCCAGTGTACTCAAAAAACTTGCGGCCAAGGTGAAACTATCAGCTTTTCGTAAACATCCCCGAGGCCCAAAAAAACCCCGGCCAAAGCGTAAAAGCTGTGAAAATACACCCCATGTATCTACTGCTAAAATCCTGGCGCTGAGAAAGAAATAGAAGTACTACCTTGAAAGGGGTGGATCCGGAACCTTATAGTGAAAAAGACGGTAAAAGGGAGATTGGATTCACCGAAAGGGAACTCAACGGGCTACTGGCAAAGAATACGGATCTTGCAAAAAAGTTGGCGATTGATTTATCCGACGATCTTATCAGTGCAAAATTACTCCTGCCCGTTGATGAAGACTTTCCCATCCTTGGAGGTAAAATTCTCCGTCTCAGATCCGGTATGGCTTTTACGTACAATAAGGGCAAACCCGTCGTCATTCTTAAAGGCATTACGATTATGGGTGTACCCATTCCAAATGCGTGGATGGGAGGAATAAAGAATGTAGATCTGGTTGAAAAATTTGGTACGGAAAAGGGTTTCTGGAAGATTTTTTCCGATGGAGTCGAGGACATTAAGGTAGAGGAAGGTCTTTTAAAGATAAAACTGAAGGAATGACCAAGGCCATGACAGAGCATCAGATTCGGAATCGTTTTATCCCTTTCAGGAAAGCGGATATTATTAAAATGTGCATCAACGATTCACGGCTTTCCAAACATGATCAAAATTTATTTAGACGGTTTTGCCATATTTTAGGAAGTCTGATTCATTTTGAGTTCCACCATCAAGTGGAAATGCTTAAAGACTGTTATTCACCATTTAACCCCGATGCAGACACTCGGTTGAACTACGATTACTCAGAGCAAGAAAAAAAGGAGCAACAAAAAAAACTTGTCCAGACATTGACTACGATCCTTAATGCCGCCAATTTCCAAAAGATAACAAAGACCAATCTTGAAGAAGCTCTGAAAGAGGAGTCTCTCTTTAAAATCCGTCTTGGGGTTGAATTCAAAGATTTTGAGGAAGTTTTATTTTATCAGCGCGGCCAAAGCACTAAGCAAGAGACCCTCGTAAAATTTTTTGGGTTGAAGAAAGAGCCCATAACATTTACGAACTATGAAAGGGTTGTGATATATATCAAATTTAAAGAACAGGATTACTTTAAAGCCAAAAAGCAAAAAAATCTTTACTTCACGCCAGGTTCAACCATCATCAAACTTTTTCAAAATGTTCCCAAGGCGGATCTTGAGATGCTTTTTCCCAACAGCGAGGTCCGCATGAAAACCATCGATAAACTCATTATTGGTGTCCCGGCTGCAGTGAGCGGCATTGTTTTAACTGCAAGCAAGCTTGGGGGTACGATTCTTTTAATTGCCTCTGTAATTTCTTTCTGGCTCGGATTAACCCAAAACGAGGTAAAGATTAAGCAGCAGCACCTTATTGCCTTAGCCTTTGGTCTGGCCACGCTGGGTGGCTTTTTGTTTAAACAGATAAACAAGTTCAAAAACCGTAAAATTAAGTTTATGAAAGCGCTTTCCGACAACCTTTACTTTAAGAACCTTGACAACAACACAGGGGTGTTTCATCATCTTGTGGACACGGCCGAAGAAGAGGAGTTCAAAGAAGCGATTTTAGCATATTACTTTCTTCTGGTAGAGGATAGGGATCTCACAATAACCCAACTGGATGAAACCGTAGAACGCTGGTTCGAAAACAAACATAACTGCATGATTAATTTTGAAATTGAGGATGCTTTGCAGAAGCTGGAACGCTGGAATCTTGTGAATCGGGACAAAAACATCATTCGCAGAAAGAATATGAATGACGCTATGCAGCAACTCGATAAAATTTGGGACAATTACTTTCCATATCACAAGACTGACTAACCCGCAGGGTGAAAATTTTTGAGAAATTAAACAAGAAAGTTTTCGGTACACACTGTCACCTTACAACTAGAAACAAAATTGGTAACTTCTCAATAAGAGCACCAGGAAAAAGTCAAGAGAAAAAATCAACTTTTTTTAGGCAAAACTCCTCCATTCCGATCAAAGCCGGTTTTTGAAATTTAGATTAACTGGGCCTAAAAATTGCATTTTTAGTTATTCAAATTTCGGCCTTACAGGTGGAAAACCCTGTCCATAATGTCCGACTTTGGCAAACTGGTATGACTATATCTCTTGAATTTTCAAGGATCAGAGCACCTTGGAGCCATAATCAAAGAGTTCGGACGGACAGGGTGCGGCATTCTTATTGGAGCCGTCAATAGGCTTTCTTGTTGAGGAAAGCCTTGCGGCAGTTCTGGTAAAGCCATCCTGTCCGCCGAAACCGCAAAAACCTTTTACCGCAAAAGTTAAACCCAGTGTGAGTTTGGCTTATAATTTAAGCGTTATCTCATATAGTTCCTGCACCATGTTTCGCCATTGGCCTAAAGGACGATTTTTTTTCAAAAGCAGCTTCGAGTGCGCCTGCTTTATTCCATTTATCCCGGAGGGATGGCCAGCTCATTAGATAATAGCCTGCCCGTTCTTCCGGTTTGACTTCTGCATTACGGAGTCGCTGTGGCATATAGATTTGTGAAGTTCTCATTAAACACATAGCCTTACGGAGATATCGGCGGCCAATACCAAAGTCAGCATGTTGTCCGGCTGCTTCACGACGCTTGTAGTCGGCCATCAAATCTTCCGGGCCATGTAAACCCATGTGCAGGGCCGACTGAACTACATAGTCTTTGAGAATACGATTGCAACGTTTTGCTACTTTACCGGTACGGGTTTTACCCTGGGGGCCACCGGTCTGTTTGACCCTGGGGATAATGCCTGAGTATGACACCAGATTGTTTAATGGTTTTTGCTCATATGGATTTCCTATCTCAGCGGATACTCCGGCAGCCAGGACGATACCAATACCCCGAAAAGTTGTCAGGAATGCACCCTGTGTTTGCGCAAGCCATAGAGCAATTTCGTTTTCAAGCTGGTTAATACTGTCTTGCAGGCACCTAAAATGCTTGACATGCTGAACCAATGAAAGCTGGAGGGTAATGATATATTCATCTGGCGTATTGAGCACGCGTACAGCATGTTCCTGAAGTTTAGCAGCAGTATTTTCAGGCTTTGCTGTGCCATATCGATGCAAGACTTCAATGAGCGTATGTCGTTTTCTACGACGTATCTGGAGTGGACTGAATCGGTTTTCCATGAGATACAACGAGCTTTTTGAAAATGGCAGGATTCCGGTTTTTTTCTCATCCAGAAAGCCAGGAAAGAGACGATCAACAACCGTATGAATCCGATTTTTCTCTTCCGTTGACATGGAAACAAGATTTCTTCTGTGGCGAACCAGTGTACGAAGGTTACGATAGATACCGGACTGAGCAGGAGAACAGTTGGCCCTCCGGTTAAGCAGCATTGAAGCAATACCCATTAAGTCTAAGCGATCGGTACTGGCTTGTATGTTTGCTCGTTGTTCCTTGGCATCATGGGCGTTGACACCAGCGACTATCCATCCTCCGGCTCGTAAAGTGTTTGCAAAGTTCTCCGCGTAGGATCCGACATCTTCGCCGCCAAAGAAGACATGTTTAGAATCAATGCAACGACGGCTGCAAGATCGGGTTACCTGTTCGGTAAGATACTTGATGCCTTCCGGGGAGTTCTTAACGGAAAACGGTTTCCTGAGAATATGGCCATAGCCATTACAAAACATCACAATATGATCTTTTTTGGCGTAATCGATTGGCACGCACATAATTTTTTCATTGTTTCCGGCTTCTTCAAACATACTAAGCAGCTCTTGACTTTGGTTTACATAAATGTTTTTCTTTTTCATGGTGAAGCTCCTTTTTGTTTTTGCAGCTACTTCATTGCAGACTGCTTTTAAATTGCGCCACCGGTGTACCCGGATGGCTAATTAAACAATGGAGCTTCACCTACATTATTTCAACAAAAGGTTAACCAAGGAACTTGGTAACCACCAAAATATGTAATGGCGGCCCAAGTTATAGAGTTGAGGAGGCTCCGCGAGCTACACCCTACGGGCTCGCTCGCCTCCCCAACATCTATAACTTGGAAGTGTACCAGTTCTGGTGTATTAAATGATCATATTGACCCGAATCCATAATTTATTGAGATGTTATGTCAAGTGTTGGTAACCGTATTGTTATTCAAAGGTTTTATTGGTTCTCGCGAAGCCACGACGTCATTTGTTTAGTTCTGTTTTTTAAGTGGGATTAAAAAATAATCTGTGTTAATCTGCGTAATTTGCGGATAATTATTAATTGATTAAAAAAGGAGAACGCCATGACCTGGATAGTAAAAGCGTGCAAAAATTTAACGATGGTTCTTGTTTTATTCGCCTTTTTGGCCGTTGCGGGCTGTGAAGGGACTGGGACTCGCGAGCAGGTGGATGATACGGTTAAGGAACTCGCCGGAAAGAAAAGCATTGATCGAATGGAAGAAATGAAAAAAGATATCAATAAGGCCCGGCAGCAACAGGCGGATCGATTTAAAAAGATAGATGAAAGTGCTGAGGAAAAATAGAAACTTATAAACTTATGCACTTCCCTTAGAATTCGATTAATACTAAGCCGAAAATATACGCCATTTTGGTTGTGGCTGAATCAGCGTCATGAGTATCCTCGCTTTCCGTCCATCCGGCCGTTTCAATAAGTTTTGCCACATTAATTCCGAATCCGGACATAGAAGGTCGGGCATATCGAGGATTTCTGCATTTTCCTTCTTCAGAAATGGCACGACACTCAGGGTGGTCATGACAAAAGATTTCTTTGCATGAACCTCCTGCAAAGGCTTGTGCATTTGCAAATCCCATTTTGATGGCAATGTGTTCGATGCCTGCCGCTATTTCGTGGAGCAATTGAAATAATTCTCGGCGATCGCTGGAATAGAGAATTTTGGAAGGAACATCGATTTTGAAAAAAATCGCCTGATCATATTTTTCAAGTTGTTTTCTAAATGCTGAAGGCCCTGAAACATGAGGTGGGCAGCTTTTCGATAATCCGTAATTCTCGCATCTTGGTTCTCTACACATCTTGGCAAGATTGTCATCAACGATAATATCGGTTGTTGAAACAATCGCAACGTGGGTAGCTCCTGAACGGTATGCCTGTTGAATCAGTTTTTTAAGTTTGGTTTGTTGCATCATTTTAAAACGCTTGGGCAAGTGAAGCGTCGAATCTCAAGCTGTTGGAGGGTGATATTCGGTTTTTCGATATTTGGCCCAACGAGCTTGTGGCAATAAAAAAGTTCGATTCGATCACCCCCGATCCGACACACGATCTGACAAGATCTCCCGGGTCAATATTTGACCCGATAATATAACCACGTCTTTGTCAGCCTCGCCCAGCCACAGATTCAACAAAAAACAAGACATCATCTAGGCGGCCACCCTGCTGTTCGCCGATCAGGGGTTTGGGGAGAAACAACGTGTCTCCCCAATATTAAAAAAGGCCTTTTCAACTTTGATACCCCGCCTGCTTGCAGCGGGGAGATTTTTTTCTAAAGCAATAAAGTTATATGTGATTTAGACCGATAATTATATCGAATTAATATTATTGTTAAAAATTAGAATGTGGGCACCTATATGAAACAAAACCAAACAAAAATTGTGGAAAAATCAAAAGATAAAGAAATACATATTAATCGCCCAAAATTAGATAAAAAACGACTTTCAGATGTATTGTACCAGTTGAATATTACCAGAAAAAACTTTTTGATTTATCCACCGGGTCATGTCCAGACAAATCAAAGCATAAAAAAATGCCATGCTTTACTTCACGATTTGCTTGAATTGGCCCCGAAATTAACCATCGGGGTGGCCAAAGATAAGCTATTTGTTGACAACACAGTAATAGAAAATAAAGGTCATAATATCAAAGACTTTGCGTTATCGGCTAAAAATCACGAATTAGCCGGTATCACTTTTTACCGAAATATTTCTGGTGATGATCTTTCTTGTTTTTTTCAGCTGATGGCCAAAGACCCTGAAGAGATCGGAGATCTTGGAGGTTTTGACAAGGCCCTGGCACACAACAGGATTCAGACCATAAAAGTTCAGTTCATTGATTTCCGCGCATTTCATCATATAGAAGAAAAAGAGATAAATCGAACAAAAAACCAAGAATCTCAGACAAAAGGCTCTGCAATATGGACCGAATTTATCAGCGGCCTGCTTTCCGGTTCTTTAACGGCTTCTGATCAAGGAGTTCCAATAGAACAAACCAAAGGAATCAATCCTTCTCAAGTTGCATTATTTCTAAATGAGAATAAAATTGACACCAAAACGGCTTCTGATCAAGGAGTTCCAATAGAACAAACCAAAGGAATTAATCCATCTCAACTTGCATTGTTCCTGAATGAGAATAAAATTGACACCAAAACGGCTTCTGATCAAGGAGTTCCAATAGAACAAACCAAAGGAATTAATCCATCTCAACTTGCATTGTTCCTGAATGAGAATAAAATTGACACCAAAACGGCTTCTGATCAAGGGGTTTCAATAGAACAAATCAAAGGAATTAATCCATCTCAACTTGCATTATTCCTGAATGAGAATAAAATTGACACCAAAGTTGCCCTGGATACCTACCGATCCACTATAAGTAAACACATGGAGGAGGCTGGCGAATCCATCACTTCTCCATCAATATGTACTAATGATTTCTGTGAATTGGATCTATTACTTAAAAATTTAAATCCAAAACTAAAGAAACAATTTCTATCTGCGACCTACAATCAGTTTAATTCAGCGGGTGAGAATGAGGCGACAAAAAATTTATTGACTGATTTTTCTGAGCAAGTGGTTTTGGATATGCTAAGACAGGCAAATGAAGACGGTGAGGAAATTTCTCCATCACTAATGAATCTTGTTTACAGAATAACACATGCCCACGGTGGAATGAGTCATCCTGAAGGTGAAACCAACTTCAATGAATCGACAAATCCTCTAAATCTGCTTTCTGATACGGGAACGCTTCAAGATATTTTTACTCGCGAAAAATTTGAAGAATATGTAACAACCGATTATGAGAATACCTTAAACAATCTGTCCAGTGACTTAGATGACGAAGTCGTTGAAGTCAATAAGGCTTTACCCATCGAAGATTTCCAGAAAGATCTGGAGCCTTCTCATCTGGATTCGCAAATTGCCCATATTATATTAGCCTTTATGAACGACGAAATTAATCCTGTGGAATATGAGAATTACACCATTAAACTCGTCGAAATCGCCTATGATTTGTTAAGAACAGGGGGATTTCCCACGTTATTGAAGATCGTTAGAGCCCTGTTTAAAGATTATAAGGATAAATCCAATCCAGAAATTCAATCCCTGGCTAAAAACACATTAAAGAAATTTCGTGAAGCGCGGTTTATCTCCCTGGCGATCGTTTCTTTTGAGAAATGGGCGAAACCTGATGACAACGCCGCCTATGAGTTTCTACTATCCCTTGGCTCGATAGTCGTTTCGGAAATGATTGCGCTGTATGGAAAAGGGGAGAGGCCGGAAATTCAAAGTTTAATATTAAAGCTGTTGAATAAATTCCCGGAAGAAACATGTCTTGAAGCCAAAAGGCGGTTTAGTGATCCTCAACCATCCTTTGTAATCAACATGCTCACCCTGGTTCGTAAGTTAGGAACAGAAAAAGACGTTTCTATTGTGAAAAGGCTTTTGGAACATCATGATGCCGATGTTCGAATATCGGCACTGGTCACTATAATTGAGTTGGGAGATCCTGAAGGGCCGGATGTTATCAGGAATTTTCTCAGATCATTTCATACCAAAGAAAAATATAAAGTTATTGAAATGATAGGTACTTATAAAATGGCCGATATGGTACCAGATTTGATCTCTGCTATACCTCGGTGGACATTATTTAAGTTCCAATATGAAAAAAATGAGACCATTATCACCGCCCTTGGTAAAATTGGAAATCCAAGCCAGTGTTCAATAGGGATGAGCAATGATATCAGATTTAAAAAACCCAGAACAAATCGAAAAGGTCATATCAAATATTAACGCTGCTGTAACAAACATGCGCCTTTATTCGACCAAACACCCTAAGATCAATCGCTACCTTGAAGATGCATATGGAGAACTTTACAGATTGTTTCTCGATAAGTCGCTTACGACCATTATGTTGATTGATGATCAGATGGTTGTTGATAATGTACCCCTCAAGAACAGGGGGTCCCGTGGGGACCAATTTGCTCGCATACTAAAAGAAAATGCTATTGAGCATATCACTTTCAAATCTGGAGTATCCAAACAGGACTTCTATTTTCTCGTCAAACAACTCGCCAATCCTGAAGGTGAAACCATAAAAAGCAGTGAATATCTGAAACTCGGCAAGGTTGAATTACGCGTCGATGAAAAAACCGTAACACAAGAAGACATCACCCTATCAGACGATGAAAAAGAACATCTATTGGCCCTTCGCTCGGTTCGGGATGATAAACTCGGTGAAATTCGAATAATGTGCAGCCAGATTTCGGAACGTAAATCCATAGATATTCAGGCGGTAGATGAATTGATTAAAGCCTTCATTCGCGGTTTTTCCTATGGAATTAATCCAATTCATATGCTGGCCAAACTTAAGTCTGTTGATGAATATACTTTTACGCATGTTGTCAATGTGTGTATACTTACCATGAGTCAAGCTGAATCTTTAGGATTCAAAGGTGAGCAGCTCTATGAGATTGGAATCGCAGCAGTTCTTCACGATTCGGGAAAGTTGTTTATTCCCGATGAAATTTTGAATAAACCAGGCAGGTTAACGGACAATGAACGATCGATTATTGAGACACACACCGTAAAAGGAGCTCAGTATATACTTGGATTGAAAAATATTTCAAAATTGGCAGTCTTGGGCGCACTTGAACATCACATTAAGTACGACGGTACGGGTTATCCGAATATATCAAAAAAATGGAAGCCCAATATCGTTAGTCAAATGATTGCCATCGCAGACGTATTTGATGCCATGCGTAGTCGACGAGTTTATAAGGATGCTAAACCGGTATCGCTAATTGTAAAAATTTTGACCCAAGAAAAAGGGACATCATTTAATCCTCTGCTGGTTGACAATTTTTTAAAGTTACTCAACGAAAAATAAACCCATACTCAAGATTTATGTTTTCTGCTATCGATCAACGCTCGATATTATTTTAAGCACTTTGTGTTTTCGTATATCATAAGGGCAAACTTTCCTTTAACCGGGGAACCTCGGAACCGATAACATTCGCTCAGGACAAAGTAGGTCCGATAACTTAAGGACGTTCCCAACCTGAATTTTTTATTAAGAATTCAAGTCATCCCATATATGGTTTAAGATCACAAATTGTGACCTTAAATTCAGAAGAATAAAAAACAACCATATAATATCGCCGTACAAAATTTAAACAGAAAAACGCATAATTTCAAAGTGTTCCGAAATACATCCCGGATTATTGATGAGGGGTTAAGGCATGTTCAGCATGAACGTCCGCAAGGACCTAAAGACTGAAAATTTTATTGGGTTCTAAAAAACCTGGTCCTCCCTCCGGGCCGTAGGCCCTATGGGCCGGAGGCTGGGCCAAGCCTGTCCCGCATTGCGGGAGTCAGAGATCAATGGCTCTGCCCGTATAAATCAACCGGAGTAATGGAGTGTTGGAGTGTTGATTTAAAAAAAAGAGCTTTAAATTTTCAGATTTTCTCCAGGGATCTGTTTTCTGAGAGCGATGAAAAAAGGGGTTTCTTCCATTACTCCACCACTCCAATACTCCAGTACTCCGTA
>RPGP01000007.1 GCA_004193555.1 Desulfobacteraceae bacterium Eth-SRB1 | reverse complement strand
CAGGAGATGATTCATGAAATCAAAAACAGTCGTAATATTGATTGTCTTTGGAATACTATTTTCAGTTGCTATGGCAGTTGCATTACAAAACACAGGGGCACCGAACATTACGCTTGAAGGAGGAAAAAAAAGAGTGTTAATTTTCCCCACGCTATGCATCAGGACAATATAAAAGACTGTAACGTTTGTCATGATCTTTTTCCACAAAAAGCCGGGGTTATTCAGGATTTAAAAAATCAGGAAAAACTGAAAAAGAAACAAGTCATGAATAAAAAGTGCCTTAAGTGCCACAGGGCAAAGAAAAAGGCAGGGGAAAAAACAGGCCCAACTTCATGCAGCAAATGTCACCTAAAACCTGAATAAACAATCTTGATGGCTTCGTAAAAAGTCCCAACACCGTCATGCCGGACTTGATCTGGAATCCAGAACTTATTGAAATTACTGGATTCAGGCTTTCGCCGGAATGACGATTCCAAGAGATTTTCGAATTTTTACGAGTTCATCAATCTTAAAAGGGCTTTTAAACAACATATCCAAAATAAAATCATCTCGGGGCGATTGAGAGTAAAAACAAATCCGAAATTGAGAGATAAAATTATTAATCTAAATTTTATTCCGAAAACTTTCAAAAAAGGAGTTAAAAAACCATGTATTTTAAACAAATTGTTGCAGAAGGTTTAGGCTGCCTTTCATACCTTATCGGCTGTCCGATGGCCGGGGTCTCATGTGTTGTTGATCCTAAACGGGATGTTCAGGAATATATAGATATTGCCCGGAACAATGGCATGAAAATTAGCCATATTTTTGAAACCCATATTCATGCGGATCATGTATCGGGAAATATGGAGCTGCGATCCAGGACTGGAGCCGATATCTATCTCCTGGAAGATAGCCCTGCCGAATTTGAATACAAACCGGTTAGTGAGGGCGATAGTTTTGAGTTGGGTAACGTCAAGTTGGAGATTCTTAAAACACCAGGGCATACGCCGCATTCCCTGTCTATTTTAGTAACAGACAAATCCAGAAGTGATAATCCCTGGCTAATATTAACCGGGGACTGTCTTTTTGTAGGTGATATTGGGCGTCCCGACCTTGCAGGTGAAGAACTTATAGCTGAACAGGCGGAAAATCTTTTTGATTCACTTTATAACAAACTTGCAAATCTACCGGCCAGTTTGGAGGTATTCCCAGCCCATGGAGAGGGATCATTATGCGGTAAAGGAATGAGTTCCAAAACCAGTTCAACTATAGGGTTTGAAAAACAAAATAACCCGGTACTTAATCTATCCAAAGATAAATTCCTAAAATCAATAACCCAAAGCTTTCCGGAAAGACCAAAAAGTTTTTCCCATATTATCAGGACGAACAAACATGGTGCGCCTCTTTTGGAACGCTGCCCAATAATAAAGGATATGTCACCCTCACAGGTCAAAGCGCATTTGGAAAGAGGGGTTGTCCTGCTGGATACCCGAGATACCGCTTCCTTCGGAGGTGTTCATATACCCGGAAGCATTAATGTCGGTTTTGCCAAGCAGACTGCCAACTGGATCGGAATGGTTATAGATCCTGAAGCAGAACTCATACTTCTTGTAACGGATGAAAAAGCATATGACGATATGTGTATCCAACTCCACAGAATTGGCTATGACAATATTGTTGGTTATCTTCATGGTGGAATCGTCAGCTGGCAGGAAGAAGGTTATCCCATTGACCAATTATGGCAAATTTCACCGGCCAAATTAAATGAAAAGCTTAACACCGGAAACTATAAACACCTTTTGGATGTTAGAACCGATAATGAATGGGATATGGGACACATCAAGAAAGCAGAACGGTTTCCCCTCACAGCAATGCTAAAACAGGCACCGGACCTGCCCAAGGATGATGAGATTATCGTTACCTGCGGTATAGGATACCGCGGTAATATTGTTGCAAGTTTTCTTCAGAGTCAAGGATTCAGTAATGCCCACAGCCTTGCAGGTGGGATGAAAGCCTGGATAAACGCAGGCTATCCGGTAACAATATGACATTTAAATTATGAGCAACTCAGCTCATTTATCATAAAAACCTTTATAACTTGAGAGTCTAAAGTTCTTAAGTCATGCCGGACTTGATCCGGCATCCACAATTCATATGGTACTGATAATATTCTGGATTCCCGCTTTCGCGGGAATGACGATACCCAATTTATGGTTCTAATAATTTCAACAAGTTAGAAGAACTTTGGACTGTACAGTTTATAATATAAAACGCCTATCGCCAAAAGGAGGATGCTTATGGGAGAAGAAATGGAAATCGGTTGTGCCCGGCCTACGGGAGGACCTGTAGGAGAACCGGTTGAAACAGATGAAAAAAAGAATGACAAAAAAATAATGGGGGAACCGAAAATGATAAAAGTTGGCCAAAAAGCGCCGGACTTCACCGCGCCCGCATACCATAAGGGAAAATTTATTTCAGTAAAACTGTCAGAGTATCTGGGGAAATGGGTTGTACTCTGTTTTTATCCCGGCGACTTTACCTTTGTATGAGCCACCGAGATTTCGGCAGTTGCCGAAAAATATTCCGAGTTTCAAAAGCTTGGTGTGGAAATACTTTCAATGAGCATTGATAGTATGTTTGTCCATAAGATGTGGGACGATAAGGAATTGTCAAAAATGGTGACAGGCGGAATCCCTTTTCCCATGCTGTCAGATGCCGGCGGCCGTGTGGGGGCTGTTTATGGTATTTATGATGAAGATGCCGGTGTTGAAACCAGAGGAAAATTTATCATCGATCCGGAAGGTGTCGTCCAAGGGTACGAAGTGCTAACTCCTCAGGTGGGAAGAAATGTCAATGAAGCCTTAAGACAAATCCGGGCCTTCCAGCTTGTACGGGACAGCAAGGGCACGGAAGCAACCCCATCCGGATGGCAGCCTGGAAAACCTACTCTCAAGCCAGGGCCTGATCTGGTAGGTCAAGTCTGGGAGGTCTGGAAAACAGACATGGCCTTCTGATCCTACGATTAAGACGCGATATCCGAATAGTTGGAATATAAGTTTAAAAAGAAATCATGTTGATTCTGTTAAATGCCCTAATGTATTATCATGAAAAAACCAGCCATTGATCTGAGTGAATGTAGTTTGTGTGAAGGGTGCTTGGATGTGCGCCCTTCTGTTTTTAGATTAAATGATGCAGAATATATTGAAGTGGTCGAGCTTTCCTCTTATCCGGAGATGGAAATCAGTGAAGCAATAAAATACTGCCCGGAAGACTGTATATACTGGGAAGAGGTGTAAAAAAAACCTCTACATAAATATTGGGAAAAAGCTAAAACCGCGGGATTTGTTGAGGGTGTTTGCAAAGCCTGCTCCAACAAAATGGGCACCATGGAAGCAGCAAAAGATCAGGAGTTGACCTTTCTGGATGAAATGACTGGCCACCCGAGTATGGCCGACCATCATGATGCGGGTTTTGAGATTATAACATTCTGAAGTTTGACTGATCTGGTGGAACCGGGAAATTGGTTGGCATGTAAACCTGGTTCATTTATTCAAATTAGAAGCAACTCGGAAAATCGAGAGAGCGTCTTTGCAGAGCTTTGAACTTGCAGGACAGATATTCGATTCCATGAAAACAATATTTTCTAAAACAGGAGGACATATCATGAAAATTACTGTGAGCGCAAAGGGGACATCTATGGACAGCGAGGTAGATCCACACTTTGGGCGAACCATTGGATTCGTCCTATTTGATACCGAAACCGGCAATTCCACCTACCTGGATAATTCAGCCCATCGTGATCTTTCCCAGAGTGCTGGAATCCAGACCGCCCAAATGATCGTCGAGGCAGGGACTGAAGTGCTTATCACCGGACAGATGGGACCCAAGGCAGCCCAAGTCCTGAGCCAAACCGGGATCAAAAGTTATGCCTACGCCAGCGGAACGGTACAGGAAGCAATCCAAGCCCTGAAAGAAAATACACTGAAAGAACTCAGTGCCGATGCGATCCAGTCAGGCCCCGGCAAAATGGGCGGTCGGGGAATGGGCGGAGGAGGCCGTGGCCGAGGCCCTTCACAGGGTGGTCAAGGTATGGGCGGCGGTGCCAGGGGTCGAGGTCCCGGACAAGGGGGCAGTGGCAAAGGTGGTGAATATTAGTTCCAAAGAGCTGTTCTGTTATTTAATCTTTTCTGCATGGATGCTTTTGAGAAACTTTGAGATATGCAAGAATATTAGCATTTATTCCGCTACCTCTAAAAATATTAAGAAGTCATTAAATGAAAGGCAGAAAACTCAAGAAAAAAATCCTGGAACTTTTAGGTAGAGATAATCTCGAAAAGAGTCTTGATGAGATCTGTCAACTACCTGCGCGGCAGGCGGTCAATCCGCTTTTCTCATTTTTTTATAGCACTAATGAATTGATCAAATGGCGGGCCATTACAGCAATGGGCGCGGTGGTTTCTAATCTTGCCGATCAGGATATGGAATCGGCCCGGGTTGTGATGCGGCGTCTGATATGGAATCTGAACGATGAATCCGGGGGAATCGGCTGGGGCTCGCCCGAGGCCATGGGAGAAATCATGGCCCGCCATTTCAGGTTGGCCGAGGAGTATGCCTTTCTGCTTGTATCCTATGTCAACGAACAAGGGAATTACCTCGAACATCCAGCTCTTCAAAGAGGCGTTCTCTGGGGACTGGGGAGACTCGCCCATTCCCGTCCCGAGCTTGTTAACCATGCCGAACCTTTTCTGCTTCCGTTTATGCGGTCCGAAGATGCGTTTCATCGCGGTCTTGCAGTCTGGACTGCCGGAGTTCTCGACAGCGGGTTGACGAAACCCCTACTCCAACATCTTTCCAATGATAACGCCGTAATAAATATCTTTATTGATATGAATTTGATAGAGTATATGGTTGGTCAACTTGCCTTGGAAGCCCTTTCTAAACTTTAGTTTGCCGTCGGCGATTATTAAAGGGTGTTAAAACAAATAAGAATAAGTATAAGAAAACAGTTGCTTAAGCATGAGAAAGCCTCTATAAAAAAGTAAATTTTTCCCATAAAATTTAACTTTAAGGAGACTTTCCCATGCATCACAAAGCTATTAAAGCTTAGATTAAAAAACAACTGAAAACCCGGTATCCCAACTGGCAGTGTCTAACCAAAAAAGAAAAGAAAGGCATCGCCAAAAAGGTTTTAGATGAAGCTGTTAAAAATTATGATTTTAAACAAGAGGTTACAACTCCTCTTGAAGTATTGCTTGGAATCGAGTCCCAATTGCCAACGGCTTCCATTATGAATTTAGACGAAATGGGCCGATTTATTGAGTGCTGCAAAAACAGCATTCTATTCAAATTGAACCGAAAAAGTCGCCACCATTTGCATATAAAGGACGAAGAACTCAGATTCATCGACGATTTGTTAGACGATAAAATCATCATGATAGCCATTTTCTTGTGCCTTTAGTGAGATTAGGCAAAGCAATGGCTTTGGATATTCGGAAAAATGGCGAACGACCTTTCAATTTGCTCAAGAAGCGTGAAGGACTTGAGCAGATTCGCGTAAAAAGTCAACATGGTGTAGTGGTCCGAAGCACTTTTACTACAATGGCTACGTTATTGATAGAATTAGCCGGGACACGAAAAACAAAGAAAGCAAACCAAAAACAGATAAAGTTGCCGTTAGCAGCATGATTGTTTCCCATAGGAAGTAAATGATTGTTCCCATAATTGAGAAGCAGTTGTTTTATTTTTGCTTGGCAGCAATTTTAGCCCCTAAGTTCTGGGATGTTAGCAGTAAACGCATTTCATATCTCAAAAAAGGAGGCAGTCATGAACAATAAACCCGCAACACTCAAAGGCATCCCTTTCAATCTGGAAAAGCATGCAAATTATGCTGATGGCTCTGTAGTAAGCAAGATATTACTTAAAAAAGATATCGGCAATATTACTCTCTTTGCATTTGATTCGGGCCAGGGTTTGAGTGAACACACAGCCCCTTTTGATGCCGTGGTATATATTCTGGACGGGCAGGCCAGGATCACTATCGGAGGAAAAACACAAACCGTGAATGCCGGTGAAATGCTGATCATGCCGGCCAATGTTCC
>RPGP01000006.1 GCA_004193555.1 Desulfobacteraceae bacterium Eth-SRB1 | reverse complement strand
AGTGTCTACTGGTTCAAAACGGTCAAGTGTTGTTGTGGCAAGTTCCTGAGAAAAATAGGTCGAATAGGTGGTTACAAAATGAATCCGTGCATGGTCGTCTATCCATGCAAAATTACCCTCGGAGTTCATCCCTTTGTCGATTACTACTGTCAAGCGTTCTTTGGTCTTGTGAAGCCCACATACGATCCCGAACATCTCGTCCATGATCGCTTCAAATTGTTTGCTGTCGTGCACGTTGCCGGGATATACGCTGTAATACAGCGGCAGTCTTGAATCACGGGCCACCAAAAGACCCAGACCAATTTGTCGTAAATGATGCCGACCGTCTTTACTTTTTCCCCGACGGGCAAGATCGGATTCTGTATCGCTGGCCAAAAAGGTATAGTAGTTGGTCGTGTCAAAAAGAAGGCAGTCTGCATTTGGAGACTCAAGTTGCCAAATGCGTTTAAAAAATGTTTGTGCCATCGTTTGCAGAGCTTTCTCACTGACACGATCCCACTTCTCCCAGTAACGCTCGCTCGTCAGTTCGCCGATATCGACAGGGCGAATTTGCTGAACCGCTGTTCTACTATACCATCGCGACAACCGATTTTTACTGACCGCTTCAACCATTCGGTTCCATATGCAATAAAGAAAATACTCCCCAATGGTGGGGCCGGTCTCCCTGGCAGCCCTCGGCACGATGTTGTCGATAATAGTTGCCAGTTCAATATCTTGATCCATTTGCTGTGCCAACCATAGGGCGCCGAACTCTTCAACTTTTATCTTCACAGGTCCTTTTTCTGTGCCGGAGGCTAAAGCAGCAACACGCGCTGGAGATCCGATGTATATCTGTGAAACAACTTTTGGTTTGCCGTCAACGCGGGCAATCTCACGAACGTAAAGGTAGGGTCTTCCTTTTTTCTTTTTAACATGGAAATGAGCCATGTTGACACTGTATATGGTAGGGTCTTACATGTCAAGCACAAAATCGTCTTAAAGGCAATAAAAATAGGGAATGAGCGGAATAAATTGAACATAATCTGAGGGGTCTTACAACTAAAATCCCGATAAACGTAGCAATTTTGGAATGTTATGGCGGTTAAGAGCGGTTATCTCTGAAACTCCTGTTAAAGCCTGGATGGAACGCGCCGAGAAATCGGCCAACTCACAGTATGCAAGAAACTGGCTGCAATACCGATGGAGCATGATGCCACCTCCTTGTCGCGCCATAGCTTTTCAGCGAAGGCGGACCGTTAATCATGCTCCATCATTAAACACCCATTAATAAAAGGCAAATTGCGCTAACTGCGGGGTTTGTTGGTTATGTGGAGATAACACTTGTGCATTTATCATTATTGATATATCTTATTATAAATCAAACAATTAAGGAATATCATCATGGCAACGATAACCGTGGAAATTGAAGACTCCAAAGCCATTATTCTTAGAGAAAAAGCTCGAAAATTTGGTCTTTTGCCTGATCAATTCGTAACGGCATCTATTGAGGATCTCATTTCACAGCCTGATCCAGATTTCGAAACAGCAATGCGCAAAGTACTGTCAAAGAATAAAGAGCTTTACAAACGACTATCCTAATGCGCTTCCTTTCCTTATCAGAAGTTCTTGAACTCCATGAAAGGATAATCTCATCTTCAGGTGGCTCACATGGCGTTCGCGATATCAAAGCACTTAAATCTTCTGTCAATCAACCTCGTCTTACCTTCGATCAAAAGGACCTCTATCCTGGTATTGTTTCAAAAGCACCAGCCCTTTGTTTCTTTTTGATAATGAATCATGCATTTATTGATGGGAACAAAAGAGTTGGTCATGCAGCCATGGAAACTATTTTGGTCCTCAATGGATATGAAATTGTTGCAGAGTTCGATTACCAAGTGTAGATCTTTAGATTATATACTATCGAAAGGCAGAGATATTTTTAGAATCAATTGACAAGCAGTAAGATATTATCGGAATAAATGGGTCTCAAATTTGAGGCCTTTTTTTATTTTAATAAGCAAGGGCGGCGGATTGAAATAGACAAGCTGCCGCCCTTGCGAAAAAGTGAGCCAGCCCAGCCCACAAAGGATGGTAATATGGTAATCTTTTCTGCTGTCAAACTCAAGGAACTTTTTGAAAAAGAGCGTGATTATCCATGGCAAAAGCCGGAGAAATGCTCATGTTGTAACAGTATTCGGATATGGGGACATGGTTTTGCCGAGGCTATTTTTGATGGCTACAACCAGCCCTTGTTGCTTAAACTGTATCGCTGTCCGGATTGTGGTTGTGTCATCCGGCTGCGGCCCAAAGGGTATTTTAAGCGCTTTCAAGCTTCGATAGAGACTATCCGATCCAGCATCATCTGCAAATCAACAAAAAATCAATGGCTACCTGGTGTTAACCCCACCCGTCAGTGTCACTGGTTCAGATCTTTGTGCAAAAGGATCAAAGTTTATCTGACCGACACCTGGTGTCAAGGTATGGTGGCCGGGTTTGATTATCTTTTGCAATTGGGTCAGGCCCCGGTCAGCCGTTCAATTTAATCTGCCAGCCCTTGCATTTTTTATCCACCCCACCGAAGAGTGTCATTTTTCAGGCCCCCTTTCTGTTGTATATGGTGAAAAATTTACAGAAAGGAGGATTTTATGACAGAAGATGAAAAAATGCAGGTTGCGGTGTTTCGATTTAACGTTATTGGCGACTTTGTCACCGGACTGCAGATGAGTCGAGCTGAAAAAAGACGGTTGATGAGGGAGAAGTGCGTCCGCAAATGGCAAATTCCGTTTTCTGAAAAAACAAGGATCGTTAAGGGAACTATCCGGCGATGGATTCGTTTATATAGCAAAAGCAATGGTGATTTAAAGTCGCTGTTTCCCAAAGATCGATCTGATCAGGGTAAAAGTAGAACCATGGATGACGACACCTGTTCATCGCTGGTCGAGTTAAGATTACAGATGCCGTCAGCTACAGTGCCTCATCTTATTGAACAAATGAACCGTCGCAAATTAGTCACTCCGGGCATCGTGCTGAATAACTCCACGGTGTATCGCTTTTTGCATCAAGAGAACCTGATGACTATGGCTGGAGGCAAACCCCAAGATCGGCGAAAATTTGAGGCTGAACTGCCAAACGACCTTTGGCAAAGCGACGTAATGCACGGTCCTAAAGTCGATGTTGACGGCAAGATGCGCAAAAGCTATCTTATCGCTATAATAGACGATCACAGCCGGTTGATTGTCCATGCGAAATTTTACCTTTCAGAAACTCTGGCATCCTATCTGGATGTTTTTGAAAATGCCCTGGCAAGACGCGGTCTGCCCAGAAAACTCTATGTGGACAATGGAGCGGCTTTTCGCAGTAACCATCTGGCATATATCACAGCCTCATTAGGCATCGCTTTAATCCATTCCAAGCCCTATACCCCCCAGGGAAAGGGAAAAATCGAACGGTGGTTCAAAACCGTCAGAACCCGTTTTCTTGCCGATTACACAGCCACGACTTTAGATGAATTTAATGCCGCTTTTGATACCTGGCTCGACAAAGATTATAATCAAAAAAAACATGGCTCCACCGGGCAAACCCCATTTGATCGCTTTACATCTCAAATGCATTGTCTTCGAACTTCACCGGCCAGTCTGAAAGACTATTTTCGCAAGGTGGCCAGAAGAAAAGTCAACAAAGATCGTACTATTACTTTGAACGGCCGATTGTATGAAGGCCCTGTGGCCCTGATCGGCAAACGTGTTGAGCTGCTTTACCACGAAAGCGAACCTGACAAGGTGGAGGTCAAATATCAGAACAAATCTTTCGGTATGGCACTGCCGGTCAATCTTACTGTCAACTACCGGGTCAAAAGAGATAAAAACAATAACCCGCAAATCCACGTTGACAACCATACACCCAGCTACCGGGGCGGAAAGCTCTGGTCTTCTAAACGGAGGAATCAAGATGAACGATAATTACCGTACGTTCTTTGCACTCAATAAAGAGCCGTTCGGCACAGATATCAGGGTAACTGAAATTTTAAAAACATCGGAACTTATGGATATCAAAAATCGCTTTGATTATGTCACACGCATAGGCGCCATCGGGATTGTTACCGGAGAAGTGGGCAGCGGCAAGTCAACGGCCTTAAGATATGCCCTGGAAAAACTACATCCATCAGAATACCGGACCCTCTATATAACTGCATCTTCAGGCTCTATTATGGAATTTTACAGACAATTTGTTTATGCACTGGATATCCATCTGTCAAGCAACTCCAAAATCATTATGGTCAGGATGATTAAAAAAGAAATAACCGATCTGATCTGTGACAAAAAAATGAAAATCGTCCTGATCGTAGATGAGGCATCAGTGATGCGTCTCGAAGTCTTTGCGGAACTACATACCATATGCCAGTTTGAAAAAGACTCCAAACCCTGGCTGCCGATTATCCTGGCAGGACAAAATAATCTCATCGACAAACTGACGTATCGATCTTCTCAACCATTGGCTTCCAGAGTGGTGGCAAAAAGCCATCTTGAAGGTGTTAATCTTAACGGAATGGAAAATTACCTTAAGCATCATCTTACTATTGCCGGTGTTGATCAAATGCTTTTTGACCCAACAGCCGTTACCGCCATCCATCAAGGCTCAGGCGGTCTTTTTAGAAAAGCAAACCACCTGGCACGCGGTGCTCTTATCGCCGCTGCTGATCAACAGTCATCTCAAGTCAATGCCGAACACGTCAGATTGGCGGCTACTGAAATCTTTTGACAATTATACATTAAGGAGGATGTTATGATGACAGGACACGAAAAATGGGAATATGCAAGAAATATGGATGAAATAATTGAACGTCTCAGTGATCTTATGGTAAATATGATGTTGATGAGTGTTAAAAAAATCAGTAACGATCAGCGGCTCCTTATGGATCGATTGGGGCTAAATCAAGATGAAGAATTAAAATTCTAAGAATAAACCCGGACCGATCTTCCCGGTCGGTCCATATATAATAAAATAATCCGAAAAATTCTCTGTTTGTTCAAAATAATCAGAAATTTTATGTTAATATAATCTGGAAATCAACAGGCAATATTTTTCTGTATGTGCCGATGAAGCATGACGTCACCCCTTAATAAAAGGCAAACTGCGCTAACTGTGAATGGGGTCAAACCTTGATTATTGATTAAAATGAATCAACACTTCTCATGGATGTTGCTAATCGATTCGGGCACTGAGAGCATGGAGGAACCGAATAGAAAAATTTGCCAACTGGCAATAATCTAAAAACGGTTTGAAATAATAATGAAGCATGATGGCAACCCCCGTTTTCATAGGATCATACTTCATCATTAAACGCCTATTAATAAAAGGCAAACTGTGCTAACTGTGGGGTTTGCTGGTTAGGAATAAAAAATGGAGTTTACGAAAGTTGAACAAAGGATTTTATCAACTAAGCACGATAAGTTTCAAAAAGTGATGCTTTGGGTCGGCATTCTTTTTTTCATCCTTTCTATAGCTCCGGTTCCTTATGTGATAAACAGGACAAATAAGGTGAAAGAAACCTGGGAAGAATCCTACTCTTTTCTCAGCCAGAAAATAAAGCCTGAAACAAAACAGGAAGTTTTTCTAAAATCAATGCTTCTTAAAAACGTAAATGAGACAAAAGAAATCATGGTTAGCGGCCTTACACAAAAATTAGCAAGTGGGTCTATTAACTTATTCTTTATTGGCTGTTATTTTATTTTAAGTTATTTCATATCACGCAATTATTTAAGATTAATACGCAAATTACAGAATTCCTAACCATCGCCTTGATTCTGACCGGGAAAAGCCGGCTGTCTTTTCCGAGCAGCACCGTACTTAGTTGCTTGTATTTTTTGCAGATTTTAGCATCTTCCCGGCAGGTCAGGCAAGCCGTTAGCCTTAATAAGAATGATCGATAAACTTCAGGGAATTGCTAAAGCCATTCAAATCCTTCGCCTGCCATCTATTGCTGTTGGATTAATTATAGTTCGTCGCAAATGAATTGATACTTGACAAAGGGGTTAATCCATGATATTCTGTTCATAATTTCAACTCATTCAAACAGAAAAATGGATAGATCATGGTATCATGTCGTGGCAAGCCACTAAGCCCCGAAATAAAGAAGCTTACTGTCTCTGCTAAGCAGTATTTTGATCGAAACAAACTGACACCTGCAGAAC
>RPGP01000005.1 GCA_004193555.1 Desulfobacteraceae bacterium Eth-SRB1 | reverse complement strand
AACGAAATGGACAAACCTGTACTTGTAATTTTACAAGTTTATTCTTCAAACTCTAATGCAAGAGAGTCTGCTATTTGTTTCATATTTGATGTGTAATTCCTGGCAAGCGGATCCATTGATGCTGTTTCTCCACCAATTGCCCTTGCAATGGTCTTGCAAGGTTCTGCTGCGAACTCTGGTGCTACAAATACATACTTGAGATTATACCGGGTAGACTCATCTATAGAGTCCTGTATGACATGTGGAGTTGGCTCTTTGCCACCGTGTTCGACTGCAAGTTGTGTCAAATTGTATTCCTCTGCAAAATATCCAAAAGATGGGTGATACGTCATAAAGACCCGGTTACTGAATCCGTCGAGTTTGTGGTGGATGTATTCATTAAGAGTATCCAACTCTTTTAGGTAATTATCTTTATTTTGAGTGTAATAGTCTGCATTGTCAGGATCAATCTTAACAAGTCCGTTGCAAATGTTTTCTACCATAATTTTTGCATTGACTGGAGAGTTCCAGATATGTGGGTCGTTTCCCATCTTTGTAATTCCTTCTGAACAATCTACAATATTCATATTCCTGTTATTGCTAATGATCTTTTCCATCCAATTGTTCTCAAACTCAACACCTGACCCCACCTTAGCATACATCTCTGCTTTTGTAACCTCTTTCATCATGCCTGGTGTTGGTTCATACGTGTGGGGACTTGCACCTGGTGGAATCATCACAGTGATACGAACCTTGTCCCCACCAACCTTTTCCACAAATTCCTGCTGGGGAACGATTGTGACGATTACAATAGTTTGATTGTCTTCGTGTTCTTCCTCCAGCGATCCAACAAAAAAGTATACACTGGCGGCAGCACAAATGATTAGTGGTACAACAATGGCAGCCATGATTGCTTGTTTTTTGTCCATTGTATTTTTCACCAGAATGGTCAATAGTAACTCTTGCTAATAAATATTATGTAACTCGATTACTGCGTAATCGAGAATCAGAGGTTGTCGGTAATTCTGCGAAAGCGTAGCTTTGCAGTCGAGAATTACTGGTTACCCTCTGCAAAGCGTAAGCTTTGCAGGTCAGAGAAGAAATTCATTACAGCGTACTTTACCCGGTGCGGCACAACATCAATAATCTCCAGGCGCTCATCTTCTGGAAAAGCATTATGTACCGAGTATTTTCTAAGCTTTTTTGCAGATCCGGCAGTATAGCGAGCATCAAGCAGTACCTGAAGTCCAAAATCCTGTGGAGAGCGAATCACACGTCCCATCGCCTGCCGTACCTTTCTGATGGTAGGTACCTGGACAGCATAGTTCCAGCCATTCCCAAACTCAACCTCGTAAGCAGATTCGATTGCACGCATTCGATCATTTAGCGCTGGATAGCCAACACCTATAACAACCACACAGCGAGAGCGTCCATTATGGTAATCAACACCTTCAGTAAGCGTCCCCCACAGGTAGGTAATTAACACTGCTTTACCTTCATCTTCTCCAATCTTAAAAAATTTCTCTCTGACACTTTGAGCAGATATGCCAATCTCATCAAGGAACATTGGTACCTCGGGTTGAAGGTTTTGATAATATTGCAAAGCCTCCCTGGCACTTTGAAAAAACAGTATCACATTTCCCGGGGTTTCATGTATGATATCTGTGATTACTGCTGTTACCTCTTTTATTATCTCAGGATTATCCCTGTCCTTTGCAAACAGGGGCGGAACTTCTACTGCAAGCATGCGTCTTCGCTCTCTTGGAAAAGTAAGTCCAAAAGCAAGCTCTACAGTATCCCTCGTAATTCCAAGTGTGTTTTTCACCATGTCAAATGGGCGGAGCGTTGCAGACATTAGTACGCCACTGTGCAGCGTTTCAAACAATGGCTTTGTTATGTGACGGGGTATGCTGATAAACAACTCAAGTCTGCCAGCAAGCTTGTTATCGATTCTACGCACATTCAGGATAGGATAGTATTCGCTTGTATTTGAAAGATAATTGTAGAGAAAGACTGCTGCAATAAGAGTGGAGGAGGATTTTAGAATCTTCGTTCGTCCAATTTTAAACTCTTTTTTGTATTGTTTTTCAAACTCACTTCCAAGTTTAATGGCAGCATCTATAACAGCATTGGTAAATCCTGACTCTGCCATCGTTTTTTTAAGTTTTTCTTTGAACAAGTCCTCTCTCGTGGCAGGATCTGAAATACGCATATCCTGCCAGCGTTCAGTGAAACGCTCACGCTCTCCAAACTGTAAACGCGATTCGTATGCATCATGGATGAGTTTTTTCACCACTGAAAAAAACAAACCGACCTGTTCCGTATCGTTAACCCGGTGCTCGACAATCTCAACAAACGCTCGATCCAGTGTTGTCTCAGATAACATTAAAGAAGAATGGCTTCTTGCCGCCGACTCGATATTGTGAGCTTCATCAAAGATTGTGATGATGTCGTCTGGGGTGCGTTCGATCCAGCCAAGAACGTTATCGAATATATCAGCGTTTAATAAATGGTGATAATTACAAATAATAAGATTGGCATTTTTTATTTCACGTTTTAAAAGTTCATAGCCGCACACCCCATGTTCATACGCCCATCCTGCTATCTCTTCCGGATGGCGAACCGTACTGAACAACCATTCCCGAAAACCTGCGGTGCTATCGGATTTTAACAGCTCGTATAATTCATTGCAGGATACGGTACTAAGTGTTCGGCACTTCTCTCTCTCTTCATCAGCATCTCTTGCAATCGCATTTCGAAGATCGACCAGTTCAGCATCCTGTGTATCTTTGTATTTTTTATTGAGTGCTTTGAGCTGGGTATTGAGGACGCCAGCATCCTTTTCAGCTTCGACCAGCTCAAAAGTATTCTCACGAAGTAGTTTGCAGCGATCATAATCCATATCAGGATGCGGGCACATCAACATCTTGCCGGTTAACACCACAACATTGACATTTTTCCTGTGTTTAATTTCTTTGGCTTCTGTAATGAATTGCTCCATTTGTTGATGAACGTTGGTTGCAATCAACACCACTTTTCCCAGTTTTTCACCGACACTGAGTGCCGGAACAAGCGAGCTTAATGTCTTCCCGGTTCCGCAGGCACCCTCGAACAACACAAACTGCCCACGAAGCAGTGCATCATAGATTTTTTCCATTGCTTCGCTTTGGTATGGGTAATAAGTAGATTTTGGAAAATATGACAAAAAACTATCATCCATCGCACCAATGACAAACACAATACTATAAAGGCTCTTCTCAACGTTTCAGTTAGAAGCTCGAGCTATTTTTATAAATACGAATTATGAAATTCTCTCACTTCTATCGTGCTTCCTTCTGAGATCGATTATTTTGAAGAACTTCAAGCTCTTCGTCGGTTAGCCCGTACAACCTGTACACTGCCTGATCGATCAGCCAATCCGTTTTCTCAATCCTGTCCATCATCGGTTTAAGCTTCGAAAGGCTCTGGTCAAATTCATTTTTTAGATTTGCCTGGAATTGTCTGTTTGATAAATTGATCGGTATTTTCTTCTTGTTTTTCTTTAGGATGTCTAAAAGCCCGTCAAAATCTATATCATAGTATCGCTTCAGTTTCGTCCTGTTAGTCAGAGTCTCGATCTTCGCGCCGATCTCCCTCTCGAACCATTCGAGGAATCCTTTCATCTCCTTGTTTTTCTCCTTGTTCATCTCGATCATCCGCTCGGCAAGATAGGCAAGAAGGTCGTGCACAACATCGGACTTTTCCTCATCGGTTAGGAAGTTGCCCTCTGTGTCTTTGGGGAGGCATTCTTCAACGAGTTGTATGATTTTGTCGAACTCATTGGCGTTGTATTTCGACTTTAAAGATTCAACGAGAGGGGTTCGCTCTTCGGATGGTGTTGTGAAGGAGATGATACGGATGGGTATTTTTAAAATATCAGTTGGTTTAACATTGGTATCAAAAAAATTCTCTCTAAAAAATTTATTAATTAAAACGGAATTTAAAATCGATAAAATGAAGTGTAATGAATAGTTTTTGTCTTTTTGAATTATAGTCGCAAGACCAGCTTCATTCAGATAATCTTCTTCAACGTATGTTGCGATTATTCTTCTAACAAGTCTTAAGTTTCTAATTCGTTGAACAAGTATTCTTGGATGAGAGAAAAATCTCTCTTCTTTTGCTCTTGCTAACCATGGACCATACTTTAGCCACTCACCTGAAGCCCAATTTAATTGATAGCGTCCAATATCACTACCTAGCAAAACTCTCCTATAATCAGATTCCTTCTGAAATTTAGCATGGTACAACCTATTTTTCACTATATTTTCAGCTTTTTCTTTACCCAATTTTTTAGTGAATTCTGGGAGGTGATAAGGAATAATTCCTTGGATAGCTTCCACTAAATCAGACAATTTAATCGATATATTTTCATTAAGTAAATTATGTGAATTATCAATTTTCAAAATGATTTTTGAGTCAATGTTTTTATGCCAATCTTTCTGATTGTATGCGTATTGATTTTTTATTGTCAGTTGATGATCAAAAATTGTACATACGGTCTCTTTTGAATCAGACGGTATTTGATTTTTTAAGATAAATATACAAGGTTCAACATTTGCTTCAGCAAATGGGTTTTCAAGTAAACGACAAAGATTCAGGAACCGTGTTTCTGTTAAAAGAATTTGTCTCAACTTTACAGTTCTAATATATTCCATCCAAGAAATTGGAACAATGAAGCTAAACAGTCCATTCTTCCTTGATAAGAAGATACCTTTCTCCATGAAAAAATTATATAACTCATATTTATTTTCTTTAAATCTATAATTCTGTTTAATAAAAATTTTTGATGCTTCATCCTGAACGTATCCATATGGCGGATTCCCAATCACACAATCCCACCTTGGATTCTCCTTAACCCCACCATCCTCAAAAAACACATCCGGAAACTCAAGCTCCCAGTGGAAGAATGATTTTTCCTGTGCTATCTGGTTGGCTCTGGTGAACCATTCTCGTTTTGTCTTTTTGTCCCATTCGTCTTCTTCGCCCATTATTGCCCAGAAGAGGTCGTAATAGACATTTGCAGAATCCTTGTTCTGTGTGGGTGCAACCTCATTTCCAAAATACACTGCTGTGTACACATTTGCCAGTGCCCTTGCTTTGCGGTACTCTGGCAGTTGTTTGAACTCCTTGAATACCTTCTCTTTCTTTTTGATGTCTTCAAGGCGTTCGTCTTCAATTTTCTCAAGTTCTTCAATCTTACCGATGAGGTGTGTGATGAAAAGCGGGGAAATAAAAGAGGGCAGAGTGGTCTGGTCTTTTTCCTTCTTTTTTATGCCAGGGTAGTATTTTAAATCTGCAAGGCGCGTACCTATCAGGCTGTTTCCCTGTTTTAATCTGTGATCTAAAAACGATAGCGGTTTATCCTTGCTGATGCTTGTAAGCCATAGGGATACTTTTGCCAGTTCAACTGCAAGCTCGTTTAAATCCACACCGTAGATGCAGTGTGAGACTGCCTCGCGGCGTGCCCAGTCATTGGTGAAATGACCATCGTCTTCCACCAGTCCAGCCTCGATGTCTTTTTGTGCTGCTTCCATCAGCTTTCTTGCCAGAAACTCAACTGCTCCTACAAGAAAATGCCCGCTTCCCATTGCAGGATCGAGAATCTTCACCGAGAGGGTGGCATCAGTGAAGCTCGAATGGCTCTCCTCAGATTCTCTCCATTTTTCCGCAACCACCGGACTGATTGTGTTTTCAACAATGTAGTTCACGATATAATCTGGCGTGTAATACGAGCCTGTAGCCTTTCTCTCGCCCTTATCAGTGGCAAGGTATAACTCATCTCTTCGTATTTTGTCAAACTCGTCAAACTCGTCAAAGGACTTTTTCTTCTTCTTAGCCCCGTTAAACTCCTCCAGGATCACCCATTTTCTCGCTTTCCCACCTGTAACCACCAGGTCTTCTTTAGCTACCTTTAATCGGTATTCAAGGAGTCCTTCGTATATGCTTCCAAGATGCCTGATTTCAAGGGTGGAATAATCAACAAACCCTAAATCGCCCCCATTGCGGTGAGACCCGCGGGGTCGAGCCACCTGATGCGAACTATCAGGCACACTGCTTCTTGAGAGAAAGTCGATGGCATCAGCAAGAAAGCGGTCGCCAATATCCCACGTCTCAAGAAAAGGGGTTTTTCCAGGGTCAAAAAGCCCGCCATTGTAAGCAGGCACATGGATTATATCGTCAATTCCAAGGCTCTTACTCCCTTTATCAATCAGCCTGAACAGGTTTTTCAGACTGCTCCAGAGAGTGGTGCTGGTTGGAAGATAATAATGACGTTCAGACCCATCCCTTCTTTCTGCAACCTCCTTTTTGATTCGATAAAAGCTGTGGGATTCGCGGTAGACCTCGTTTTTTAAATCTAACAGTCCCTTTCCTTCAGCATACAG
>RPGP01000004.1 GCA_004193555.1 Desulfobacteraceae bacterium Eth-SRB1 | reverse complement strand
CATATACCTTTCTGCAACCGAAGCATCGTATCGAAGGTTTCCTGTCATGCTCCAATCAGCAAAGTAAAACTCTTTCCCGTAATATAGTTCTTCTACCTTTGCTTCATCTTCCCGTGAAAACTCGGTGCCATCTCCTGCAATCAATTTTAAGCCATTGTACTCACGTGGATTATGAGACGCTGTAATCATGATGCCAGCATCAGCATGATCCCTTACATAATATTGTAGTGCAGGGATGGGAACAATTCCAACATCGACAACGCTACATCCAGCCGAGAGCACGCCAGATACTGCTGCATTTTTTAGCATACTACCAGAAATGCGGGTGTCTCTTGCAACAGCAACCACGCCTGTTGCATCATCGTGCAGTTTGTGGAGATATGTGCCGAGACTTAATCCCAACTTCAGCGAAGTCTCAGCAGTCATGGTTTTATTAGCAATACCGCGAACTCCATTAGTACCAAATAATTTCTTTTTTGTCATCAAAAAACTGTCATGTAGTGGTGGTACAAAAATCTTCTTATCGATTTCAGTGCCGTAAGGTTTAAATCCAAAAAAAATCATTACACTTTGTCTTTAAAGCAACATGTCCGGATAGTGTAGTGGCCCATCATGGGGCCCTGTCGAGGCCTCGACCCGGGTTCAAATCCCGGCCCGGACGTACATTTTTTATTCTTTTAGTTAGTGATATTTAATCCAAGAGCGCGTGTATTATGAAATTTAACCCGGAAGATTTTTAAAAATTGCACAATTTCATTGTGCAGAAGCCCCAACCTATCCACCCCAGAATAAATTCCGGGGCATCCGTGGGGATTTGTTTGCATCTATCTCTTAATCGTATGTTATCATCCGCCGATTACACCCACCTGTCTTTTGTTGCAGGCGTATCTTCGCCTGAGTCGGGGGCGGTTCCTGTTGGGTATGAGGTTATTAAGCATGGGTTTGCGGTTATGACTGTCGGGTTTTTTATGCATTTAGAATGTACTTTTTTGTCAGCACTTGCACAGTCCTCGCATATTTCTTTCCCACATTCCACGCAATAGCCATATTTCTCACGGGGCGTTCCGCAATATTTATTTTTGCACATAAGTTTCTCTCCTATATGATTGTTATTTCATATATACTTAAGAGTATTATCACACACAATAACAACAATGAAATTATTGCAGCAATCGTAATATAATACGCATATATTATACTATTGGACTTCTGAATATTAAATTTTTGGTTTTCCGAAATAATAGTTCCAAGAATAGGAATCATGTTTTTTTGAAGAAACATCAATCCCTCGTCTGAATTTTCGACTAACGGTTTTTCATACAATCGAAGATAAACTTTTTTTGAGGATTTTGATTTACTTGTAGTATCAACCGTTTCTTTATATACTTCCAGGGTATTTTCTGGCATTTTAGTGGGTTTTTCAAAATCCTCTTTTGTTTTTTCATCGGTAATACATTCAGCATCAATATTCTGTGATATATTCTCTCTATCACTATTTTCTTTAATAATAGGTGAACCAATATGATACGCGTGAAAGGCAACAATCACACTAATAGTAAAAAGTAGCACTGTGGAAAAATAGAGAACAGACAGTATTGAGATGTTGTTTGAACTTAATAATTGCCGGATTATGATATTTTCGATTGTTAGCCCACCCAGAGCTACAATAATCGTTACTGCAATGCTTAGTAGTCCTATATAGGTATGGGCTTTTGAATCTAAATGTTGCCTTCTATTATCTTGGAGTTTCATTAACTCAAATAACTGTTCGTAAATAAATGCTCGACCTGGCCTTAAAATTTCAGTGCCACATTTGCGACAATAATCCCAATTGTCAGATAGGATTTTTTCTCCACAGCTTTGGCAAATTCTCATTTATATAGCTCCTTTTAAGTCCTTCGATATGACCCGTAATTTAAGGCTATGATCTTCTGCAGTCACTATACCCCGTACTTATAGGTACAGGGCTTGTTAGTGATTTTCTTTTTATAAACATTTCAGTTTCTCCCAGTAATTCTTAAGTCCCAATATATCCCCCAACAAATTCCCATCTGTGACCAGTATATCCATACACCCACCTCAATGAAGGCATCCTATACAAAGCTTGTGACTGTAAAATATTATGATGAATGTTTATACAGAATGCAGAACAGCATACCTGTGATAGAAAGCTATAAAAAAACAGATACTGTTTAGTATATTAATGACTAATCCAAGAGCGCGTGTATTATGAAGTTTAACCCAGAAGATTTTAAAAAAACGAAACATGCTGATTTTGATGTACTGTGGGATAAAGGAAAAAAAGTATTAACCAATCTCAACACAAACAGAAAATATCCCCGCAGGAGCATCTCTTTTGGGAAGTTACACCCTGTTTTTGATACTATTTATCGCTTGAGAGAGTCATATCTCAGGCTTGGTTTTGATGAGGTGTTAAACCCGTTAATTGTGGATGAAAAAGAGGTTCACCGACAGTTTGGCTATGAATCTCTTGCTGTACTTGATCGGTGTTTTTATCTTGCCGGTTTACCGCGTCCTGATATTGGCATTTCAGACGAGCGGGTACTAAAAATTAAACAACTTCTTAATATTGACGATAAACGTGTTGAGGAGATTCGCCAGATTCTTCATAGCTATAAAAAAGGTGAGGTTGAGGGGGATGATCTTGTGTCGGTGATTAGCCATCGGTTGGGCGTTTCAGATTCAGCCGTTGGCACGATGATTGAATTGGTGTTTCCGGAATTTAAGGAATTAAATCCTGAACCTACGCGAAGGACGCTTCGGAGCCACATGACCTCGGCATGGTTTATCACTCTTAAAGAGCTGTGGGAATACACAAACCTGCCAGTTCACCTGTTTTCTGTTGACCGCTGTTTTAGACGTGAACAACAGGAAGATGCTACACGGCTTATGGCGTATCATTCTGCATCCTGCGTGATAATGGACGAAGATGTTAGTGTGGATGATGGAATGGCAGTTGCTGAAGGAATACTCTCACAATTCGGTTTTGAGGACTTTAAATTCATTCCTGATGAAAAAAGAAGCAAATACTATATTCCTGATACTCAAATCGAGGTCTTTGCTTATCATCCCAAACTTATCGGCTCAAACACCAAGTACTCGGACGGCTGGGTTGAGATTGCCACTTTTGGTATTTATTCACCGACAGCTCTTGCAGAGTACAGCATACCCTATCCTGTTATGAACCTCGGGCTTGGGGTTGAACGCCTTGCCATGATACTCCACAATGCAACTGATGTAAGAGCACTCTCATATCCCCAGTTTTTGCAATACCAGCCTGGATGGTACATAAGCGACCACGAGCTTGCAAAAATGATACGCATCCGAAGTGAACCAAAAACCAGAGCTGGGCTTCTAATACAACATGCAATTACCAGCACCTGCAAAATGCATAAAAACGAGCCAAGCCCGTGTGAATTTACTGCGTGGAAAGGAGAATTGTTTAATAGAAATATCACTGTAAACGTCATTGAACCAGAAGAGAAAACAAAGCTCTGCGGACCTGCAGCGATGAACACAATAGTAGTTGACGATGGAAACATCCTTGGAGTATCGCCTGCACAACTTCGTTGTGCAGAACCACACACTCCGGTTAACGATGGGAACATCCTTGGAGTATCACCCAGCAAAAACATAGAAGCTACTAAAAGGTGGGTTCATACAAATCTCAGCTACATCGATGCATTTGCTGCAAAAGCCGCGAGTGAGATAGAAAACGAACTATGCAGCGGCAAAGATGAAACTGCATATCGGGTGCGCATCATAAAAACGCCAGCAGAAATAAACCTTGAGATACAGCCGGCAGCACAACGTTACATTACCAACCACAACAAAAAAATCGATATACGTGGACCAGTGTTCACTACCGTGCAGATGAAAATTGATTATTGATAAACTGAAATGGTGAAACTTATGCACATCGTCTTTGCAACAGGAAATAAACACAAAGTAGAGGAAGCACAACACATCCTTCTAAAAAAGGACATAACTCTTACACAAATCAACTGCGGGTATCCGGAAATACAAGCAGACGAACTGGAAGAAATAGCAGTGTACGGCGCCAAATGGGCAGCAGGATACGTAAAGCAGCCGGTAATAGTGGACGATTCAGGCATTTTCATCGAAGCACTCAACGGTTTTCCAGGACCGTATTCAGCATACGTGCAGTATACACTTGGAAATAAACGCATACTGAAACTGATGGAAAACGAAAAAAACAGGCGTGCAATCGTGAAGTCAGTAATATGCTACTGCAAACCAGATGAAGAGCCAACAACCTTTCCAGGACTAATCAAAGGCACAATCACACACAGCGAGCGCGGCACACACGGTTTTGGCTTTGATCCAATCTTCAAAGTAAACAACAAAACACTTGCGGAAATGACAATAGAAGAAAAAAATACCATTTCACACCGCACAAAAGCACTGCAAAAATTTGCTGAGTGGTACAACAGGTGACGGCGTTTGAAATTTAGGAGACCGGCACGTCCTCTGGTGTTGACACTGGTTTTAACCACAATACCAAGTGATGTGAAAACCTCCATACGACAAAACAATTATAATCATCCTTTGTGTTTTTGTGGCAAAGGTTGAATTTGTTATGGCATTGATATCAATTGAAGAATTGTATAAATCCTTTGGAAATTTCAGGGTGCTGCAGGACATCAATCTTGAGGTTGAAAAAGGTGACTTTGTCACCATTTTTGGTCCGAATGGTGCAGGTAAAACCACGCTGATAAAGATATTGGCTACACTGGTATCTCCAACCAGGGGGAGTGTGGTTGTCAATGGTTTTGATGTACGTGAAAAACCTATTGATGTGCGTCGATCTATCGGCGTAATATCACACGACACATATTTATACCATGAACTTACTGCTGTTGAGAACCTCAGGTTTTATGGGCAAATGTATGAGATAGACCATATCGAAGAGCGTATTCGCGATGTTATCTCGCGTGTCGGTTTAGCTCATCGTGGAAACCACCGTGTTGGCACGTTTTCCCGCGGCATGAAACAACGGCTATCCATTGCACGTGCAATTCTTCACAACCCGGTAATATTATTATTAGATGAACCATATACAGGTTTGGATCAGCACGCATCTGCAATCTTTGATAAAATCATGCAGCAGCTTGGTACAGAACACATCACGCGGATTATGATTTCACATGATATTGAACGCGGACTCAAGCTCTGTAACAGAGCATTTATTTTAAACAATGGAAGCTTCGTTAACGAAGCTATGCGTGATAAAATCAGCAGCATTGAAGAGTATCGCGGTGTGTATGAACATCTGGTAACAGGAGAGTAATGATTGTGAATCATGCCCTGCATATTGCATACAAGGATCTTAAAACAGAGTTTCGCACAAAACAAATGCTAAACTCCATGATTATCTTTTCCTTGCTGGTAATAATCATCTTTAGCTTCTCCTTTGCTGATTTTCTTACAGACCAGGATCTTATTACGATGGTTGCCCCGGGTATTTTGTGGATCTCATTTCTCTTTGCAGGCATGCTTGGACTTTCACGTTCTTTTGCAGGCGAAAAGGAAGAGGGCTGCCTTGATGGATTAAAACTCTGCCCATGCGAGAGAACAAGTTTGTTTCAAGGCAAAGTAGTATCCAGCACGGTTTTAATGTTCATAATGGAACTATTCACAATACCTTTGTTCATCATATTATTTGATTACACAATCACAGGGATACCGCTTCTTGTGCTGGTAATCCTTCTTGGGACACTTGGATTTATGTTTGTTGGCACATTATTATCAGCCCTGACGGTAAACACACGAACACGTGAAATCCTCCTGCCAGTATTAATCTTCCCGGTACTAATACCGGTAATTATCTCATCAGTCACAGCAACATCCAAAATACTAACAGGTGTTGGATTTGCAAACATAACAGAAGAGATACAAATACTTGTTATCTACGACATCATATTTTTTATCGTGGCACAGCTTGTCTTTGAATATGTGATAGAAGATTGAACGTGGGACTCTATAATGTTTTAAGACCTGTTTTGCCATGATCTGCTTTAAGCATATATAATATTAAGGAGAACGAGATTATACATATCTTGATTGCTTCGCAATCAAGAGTTACTATTATATTTCTGCACAACGAAGTTGTACAGTGCTTGCATTGTATGCAGTTACTGGTTATCTCTGTACAAGAAGTGTACAGTTCTGCACAACGAAGTTATGCAGGGGTGAAATATATGAACAGATATAATGTGATAGTTGTTGGTGGCGGCATCAGTGGATTGATGTCTGCTCTTGCCATTGGGAAACATGGAAAACGGGTGCTGGTAGTCGAAGAGCAAAGTCTTCTTGGCGGTAATTGTAATAGTTATATGGTTGATGGTTTTCAGGTGGATACAGGACCTCACGCCATT
>RPGP01000003.1 GCA_004193555.1 Desulfobacteraceae bacterium Eth-SRB1 | reverse complement strand
AATCAGTTCGGGAATGAGAATTTCGCCTTTTTGCAGCAGAACATCTTTCTTTTCCCCTTCAATGATTCGCTCGGAAAGCAAAGGTACCGTCTTGACCTCCTGCTCGGGGATGACCGCATTGAGCCTGATGTTGGTGGTTTCAGTAAAATTGCTGAACATGGCCCCAAGCTTGATACGCATGGAGTAGGATTCAACGGCATCCAGACCGCTTAAAATCTCTTTTACCTTTGCCACCTGGCGCTGGTCCAGATTGCGATTGAGCGGCAGGTTGTCAATGGATGCCAGATAGCCTTTGCGGTGGATCTGTAAATGGCCAATCATGGAGTCCGTGATCTGGCCAACCATCATATTCTTAAAAGAGCCGGTTGTCGAAATAAAAAGTAGAACCGCCACCACACCCAGAGTGATCAGCGCTGATGTCAGTATTGTCCGCCGCTGATACCGGCGAAGGTTGCGGGCGGCAATTTTAATAACATTAAGCATGAGTCCCTCCATTGCCGTTTTGCCTTTGCAAAAGCTTACCGTCTTCAAGGGTAAAAATTATTTCCGCGCTCTGCATCACCTTGGGGTCGTGGGTGGAAAAAATAAAGGTGGTGTCAAATTCATCGCGCATTTTTTTCATCAGATTGATAATTCGGTTTGCCGTTTTCCCATCAAGGTTTGCGGTGGGCTCATCTGCCAACACCAGTTTGGCATTGGTCACCAAGGCCCGGGCAATAGCTACCCTCTGCTTTTGACCGCCCGATATCTGACTTGGATACTTGTCACCCTGATCCCCCATGCCAACGGCATCAAGCAGACTGTTTACCCGTTTTTTTCGTTTTCGTGCGGGTCGGTTTTGCACCATGAGTAACGGATATTCCACGTTTTCAAAGACCGTCAAAACCGGAATTAAGTTAAAGTCTTGGAACACGAAACCGATGTGTTCGCCTCTGAAACGCGCAGCCTGTTTACAATCCATATTGGCAATATCCTGGCCCGCAACCTGTAAATAGCCCATAGTCGGTGGATCAAGACAGCCGATCATGTTGAGCAACGTGCTTTTACCGCTGCCGGAGGGTCCGACAAATGAAACAAAAGATGCCGGCTCAATGGTGAAGTTCACACCGCGAATGGCCTTAATTGAAATTTCACCGATCCGGTAAGTTTTTCCTAAATTGTCTGCAGTCACTAATGACATGATCTTTTCCTTTTTACACTTCTTATGTTTGTCTGATCCTCAAGCTTATTTGATATGTCTCTTTAGTTTTTGCGCCAGCCCCTATTAAGGGACAATCCAGATGGCGGCATTTGATATGTTATTCAATACATAGTTTGTAACGCTTCCCGTAAAAAAACGCTTGTTAATACCGCTGCGTCCCATCACGACCGTATCAAAGTTCCCGGTTTGTACTTCATCCACGATGGGGGCACCTATGCTTAAGGGCTGTGTAACCGTTTTGATTTCTATCTGATCTTCCTTTATTCCGAATTCTTTTAATTTTTTTAGGGCCAAGGCATAAAAGTTGTCGATGCAGTTTTGATTTCCTTTTATGATCAGGTCTTCAAAAGCATCCGCTTCTTTTATTTCAAAATCAATCTCACAGAAATTTTTGAGTTTGGGTGTAACATGTAAAAAGGTCAGGTTAAGGTCGGAATTATCGCTGACAATAAAAGCCAAATGATTAATGGCGCCCAGACTATATTCCGATCCATCAATAAAAGAATAAATGGGGTCAAATGGGGTCAAGTCTACTGTTGACCCTTGCTCAAGACTATTAAGGGTCAAAGGCAGTCGCGGTAGGAACGCTGGTTACCCAGCGCCCCCCGCACAGATCCGGACGTGAGGAACTACCTCATCCGGCTCCTACCTCGGGTAATGACGCAGAGACATTACTTGCTGCCTCTCGCACTCGCTTAAGTCCGCTTTGCACGCCTTTTGGCTTGACGTAGGTCCTTCCTCTTGGCCGTATCCGGGATTTCCCCCTTCGTGCCCGTTTAGAGTTCACCATATCAAACCCCCGTCACTGGGTACGGCACCTGTCAAACTCAAACAAGTTCCCCTTGGTCAGGCCCCTTTCCTCCACCATCTCCGCCGCCCCGTGGCCACGCCATGCATGATTGAAGGAACATTGTTCAATGGTTTCTCAGGTACTATTGGCCTGTCCGACTTCTCAGCAGCGTACATATCAGAATTATGGCCACTGGCCTTCTCTGACCGACCCGCCGGATCTACTCCCTGACGGGTACCACTGAGATCTCCCGGTTCTCGAGCATAGAGCGTCCACGCATGCACAGGGTCTCTGACTCCGCGGAACCGGTGAACGACTCGCTGTATAATGCCGCACACCGTATTGCCTTCCCCATCAAGTCACAAGGTCGGCGTCCCGAACGGGTGATTTCGGAGCTCAATGGCTGGCCTGCGTTTTCCCCTGTCAACGCTTCACGTGCAGCCTCGCGGCCGCCCGCGCATGACTCGGGGCCATGATCGAGCAGCTTCTCCTTTCATGTAGGGCTCTTTCATCCCCTACTCTATGCCGGTTTATCCCGGCGCTTTCGACCTGACCCCATTTCCACATTAACCCAAATCACTCCTCCTGAACTTTGCACCTGCGCCAATTTAAAGCATTCCCTTCTTCATCCTCAAAAACTATCATCGCTCGCCTGACAACAACTCCCATATATTTTTATAATCGGACCCCGAAAGAGTAGCTGTCTCAGGACGCACCCTGTTCCATTCTGAGACTTCCATACTTTTCAAGAAATAACGCGCCTCGTTAACAGAAGTTTCCCCACCACTCTTCCCGGTGCTTGTTATCAACTCTTCCCCCAATCTTTCCGCCACACTCCGTGGTGCCGAGTTCATCCGCATCAGCACAGCTTCTTCTGTTTTTACCCCATGATAGATCATGGCGGGGAGGGTGTTGATTCTCCGACGTTCGGACTCAGACAGCTTATCAAAATCAATTCCTGAATTCGGCAGCTTGCTAAGTGCAGCTAAACCCCAGGTCCCGGTATTTGCAAGGTTTTTATAGATGGCCTTGCAGGCTGCGGTAATCGTTTTTGTTTGACCGCCTTTAAAGAAACTTTTCGCAATTTCATGAATGCTGTCCCCTTGCATCCATGCCTGGGTGAGTTCACCTATGCGCTTTTTTTCAAAACCTTCACCGCCGATCTCCTCAAGGCTGTTCTTGAGTTGCGGTATGCGGAGCATCACCCCAAACAGATCGGCTATTCCTGTTCCCTTTCCAAAAAGACTTTCCGGGGTCCAATCGGCAGGAGTAAGTTTGCGTGGCAGGTCATTCAACCCGGCAAGCGCCCTACCGACTCCTTCAGGAGAAAAACCGGTCATATCCGCAAGCATTGCCCGTTCCGGCTTATCAGCCAGCTTTCGGGCATAGCTTTTGGTAACCTCCAGCAGCTTTTCCGCCTTTGCTCGCCCCTTTACCGATGTTTGGAGAACTCCATAACCGAAGGTGTGTCGCAGGAGCTGTTCCGTATCAGCCAGCACGGCATCCAGATTTTTCTTCTCGTTCCACAGGTGAGCCACATAACACCGAAAATCGACCCACTGTTCTTGTTGCATGACGGTCTCAAGCTCATTCAATTGTCCAGCTTTATCGAGTTCGTCCAGCATATTCACAAGCCGGGAAACCAGTTCGCCAGTGGCACGGCTGACATATTCGACAATTTTGCCCGGTTCATTGCCCGCAGCCATACCAACAACGCCAATGCTGTCATGATTCATCCGCCCGGCCCGGCCTGCCAAGTTCCAAAATTCACGAGGAGTCATCTCGGTTCCGTATGGATACTTATTGGTTGACAGGAAGACAGATGAAACAGGAAAATTTATCCCTTGAGCAATGGTTGTGGTTGCGCACAGAACCCGCAAATTCGATTCTTCGGCCAGCCATTCGATTAAGGTCCGCACCTCATCGGAAAGACCGGCATGGTGGACGCCAACGCCGCGTGAAAGCATGTGGATAAGTTCAAAATCGGTGCTGATTTCTGTTTTTAAAAAATCCTGGACCAATCGAATTTCTTCCGGGATTGGCTTCAAAGGTTCAAAAGATTCACTGACATGGCGGGCCATACTCCAGACATGGTCGGTATTATTTGCTACGGCAATACTGGTCCCACGCTCCGACAACACCTTGGCCATGGCGGCGGCCTGCATGGTTACCCCTTTTTGTTGGCCGGTCTTTGTGTTGAAAATCTTGCTTTTGGGAATCGCCAACGGCTTTACCATGCCTACTTTATGCTCGCCTTCCAGGTGGATCGTGCCAGGTGTTGTTATCAGGGTCCGGAAGTTGAGTTGCCAGCCGGCTCGAATCGAATCATCAGCTTCCGCATGAAACATGCCAACGATTCGTTCGTTGGGTTTCCATGGGGTGGTACCGAAACTGATTGTCCTACCACCACTGACATCCTGTGCCAGCCAACGGACAAGTGTTTCCGATTTCTCCACGTAAGGCATGAGCAACAGGAAATTGGCTGAGGAGCATTCCCGCCTCACGGTTGCCAGCAGCAGTTCGATCCGCAGTCCTCGCGTTTCGTCTTCGATATTATGGGCCTCATCCAGGATTATGAGGGCTAACGGCCTGGGCACCTTTTTGTTGCGGATAACCAATTGCAGTTTTTCCGGCGTGGCCACCAGAACATCGAATGTCCGTTCATCCCCATTTTTTGTGAGCAAATCGTTCTCAAAGGCATCGATCTCGATAGCCCCGGTCAGTTGCTCGACCCGTACTCCGATTGGCTCAAAATCACGACGTAAGCGTCTGGTGATTTGAGCGGTGAGAGCCTTGGTCGGAGCCACATACGCCACCCAGCCGTTATCCGCATCAAATTGATTCAGGGCTTGCAGCATGCGGAACTGGGCCAACAGCGTTTTACCGCCTGAAGTAGGCATCTCTATCACAACCGCGGTAACCGCCTGGTCCAAAAGGCCTTGCTCCTGCAGTGCTGCCCGTTGGGGAGGGAGAAGTTCGAACAGAGATTGCTTTGTTGCATCACGCACAAAACGGGCAACACGGGAGTTAACGGCCCGCGCCACCCACCAGAGAGAACCGGCCACCATCTGCCGGGCAGCCGCATGCAGCCAGCGGAGCAGGACTTCCAACTGGGCATCCCCGGCAGCGGTGGCAGCGGCAGTGCCTGCTTCAAAATGCTTGTTCAGAAGAGGGCCAATGCCCGGGGGTTCGCCCTGAAGCATATAAACAGCGAGAAGTTCGGTCCCTTTGGACCAGTGATAAAGGGCAATCAACCGCAAGGCCATGGTCCGGTCTTTTGCGTTGGAACCATTATTCAGGGAACCGGCTTCGTATTTCTTCTGGTCTTCGCGCAGACCGGCAACGATTTCCCGGATACGGTCCAGATCATCCCAGCTCTTTTTGCGGAAAAGCCGAATCCAGCATTCGAACAGACGATAGAGCAAACGACGGTCCCAGGTTGCTCGGGATACAGAGGGGACTTGAATTGATTTTTCATTTTCATTGTACCACCGCCGCAAATCAGACCAGCGATCACCGCAGTAGGCCAAGGCTGAGAGATGAAGAAGATGGGATATGCGTTCGATTTCGTTTTCCGGAAGCGTGAACAGACGGCGAATTTCAAAGGCCCGCCAAGCGCCTGCAGAGCACTGTTTACGAAGTTCTTCGTCATCGGAGGTCGGATTCAGGAAGGCGTCCAATCCCTCAATGGCCGCCATTTCATAGGCCATGGCGAGACGGTGTAACAGTTCGTCATCAAAATCATTCTCAGGAAAATCAATAAGCATTTGATGGCCAACCGCCTGCTTTACGAGACGGGCATCAGCAACTTTCAGCCCTCTGTCGCGTTCGGCTTCGCCAACAGCCAGGACAGCCCAGTGACGGTCTACATTATGGAGGTGTTCTGCAAGTATCACGCGTCACCTCTCTTGCTAGTCGCCACAACTTTATCACTGAAAGTGTCGATACTTCCAGCCGGCAGATAAATGGCCAACAACTCAATCAGGGTTTTTCCCGGGCAATTTTCGGAAAGCATTTGCCCGCTTGCTGCAAGGTCATCGATATTGGGTGGAACATCTCGAATCAGGACACCAAATATCGTAACACCAGAACCCTTGGTCTTGATATATTTTTTTGCAGCATTTTGATATGTCCCTTGCCAGTCGGATCTTATTGCCCTATGTCCCAGATAGACAACAGCCCTGTCTCGCAGAGGTTTTTTGTCCCGAAGATCCGTCAACTGTCTGTTCAGGGAGTGATCGCCATATCGTACAACTTGTGGGGGTGACTTGTTTTCCTTGCTTGTTTTCACCTCACCAAAGGCAAATCTGGTTTTTTCATTGTTTTTATGAAAACCGATCAGGTCGGCGCCGGGCAGGCTGGATTTGGGTTTGCGAATATCTCTGCCATCGGGCCAGGGAAAGAATGAATCCCTGTGATGGGTCAGATATACTTCAGCAATGGCCTCGCCCACTTCCCAGTCCTTGGGAGGCCTGTCATTGTCAAGGATTCTGGCAATTTCAACACCTGCGAAATCCGTACCGGGAACACTTTCAAGCAAGGCTGCAATATCAGCCGTTCCTTCGTGGTCAAACAGGACAGGTGCCACGGAGCCGGCCAAAGCAGTATCCATCTCCTCAGCGGTCCAGGACACTCCGCATCCGGTCACCTGCGGAGTGCCAAGCGTGTATTCGACTGTGCCGGAAGCCAGACTCATGTTATCGCCATCGTATTTATGCGCATAATGTTAAACTGCAGATTTTTTACAAGTATCGTAACGTATATGTATTATATATTATATCCGGTTACCAGCCCAACCCTTAACACATCGAAAGTTTTCGAAAATTCCCTACCTTGCTCTTGCTGGTTCCCATGTGAAAAGTGGGGTCTACGGTTGCCCCTTATTAATATTGAGCAAGGGGCAACCATAGACCTCTTATGTTGATGATTTTTGGGCAAAGCTGTGAATTTGGGGTCGGGCCACGCTAAGTATCTGATAATCGACAAAAAGAGCTCAAAAAATGGCCGTTTTTTGGTCTTAAGCATACGATTTTGGGTGCAAAATAACAGGTCTAAGAAGTTTTAAGGATCGTCAAGTTTAATACCTGAATCTTGCAATATTTTTTTAACATCAAAACAACAAAACCCCACCTCTCTATGTGAGAAACGGGGTCTATGGTCTGCAACATATGTGTTCTCCGTTATCCTAAATAGTGCCTGAACGAAAACTGTCTTTTTCGCCAATATCTGCGTCAGACTCAAATTCTAATCCTCGAAATACTAACAGTATTCCTGTGGTTAAAATTTTCGTCTTTCTTGATCTTAACGAAAAATCCTAGTTTTCGTTCGGGCACTATAAGTTGAGGAAAAATTCGAACATTCCGGGCAATCTTACTCCTATTAAATTATTTGTCAAGGATTTTAGGATATTAAGAATCGATTGCTAAATTTACCAAAACCAAATCATTGCAATAGCATTCAAACCCATATTTTATATAACCTATTAATATCTTGACAAATGTTCTTGTGTCTGTGAATATAAAAATTCCTTCAGGCAAAAAAAACCTTTCCATAACAACCATTAACCATACAAAGATAAATTATGAGATGGTTTCTGTATGCAATAAGCTTGTTCTATATCGCTTTTGGGTGTTGCTCGATTTTTTATACCAATGAAACCAAAAATATTGTGAAAAGTATATTCAGCAATATTGATCAAAAAATTCTCTCGGTCTTACCGTTTATATTTGGAATCCTTTTTGTTTTTTCTGCATCAACAACACGTATTCCATGGCTTTTTAGATTAATTGGACTCATGGCTGTCATTGAAGGCATGGTTTTCTTTTTTATTTCCAAGGATATGTACGACAAATTCATGGACTGGTATCTCAGTTCATTATCAGATCAAACATACAGGCTATCTGGAATTCTTGGCTTAATTTTTGGAGCTGCAATTTTATCTTGGATTTTATAAATACAAAGGAGCATTCAAGCATGGCACTTACAAAAATTCAGATCGTAGAATCCATCCAGAGTCAGACCGGCTTTTCAAAGAATAACTCATTGGAAATCGTGGAAAACTTACTTGAAATCATCAAAAGCACACTGGCATCAGGGGAAGACGTTTTAATAAGCAACTTTGGAAAATTCTGTGTCAGGGAAAAAAAGGAACGTAGAAGCCGGAATCCAGCTACGGGTGACGAAATGATGCTGGCACCCAGAAAGGTTGTTACGTTCAAATGTTCCGGTAAGTTGAAGGATAAGATTAATGAATAACACCCGTTTGGTTTATTCAACAGAGTCAGGCCAAATTTGCCCTTCCTGTGGACGTCCAACTACGAAATGCACCTGCAAAAAGAAAAAAACTTCTAAGAAACAATCAATATACCCTGATGATGGAATTGTAAGAATCAGGAGGGAGGTCAAAGGCCGGAAGGGAAAAACAGTAACGGCCGTCTTTGGTATCTCTCTTGATGGTAAAAAACTCCAGCAATTTGCCAAATCATTGAAACGTAAGTGTGGTTCTGGTGGCACTGTAAAAGATGGTATTATCATTATTCAAGGCGATCACAGGGAAACTCTTCTGGAAGAGATCAAACAGCAGGGATACACTGTAACGCTTGCCGGTGGTTAATTATTCTAAAACCTATTGAAAGAGAACCTATGTTGTCATTCCTTGACAAAATACCTTATTCGATACTCATTGTGTTTTCGATCATCATGCTTCTTCTTCCATTCAGGCCCATGCCCCATGTTTTAGAAAAGCTGATTATGCTGAAAAACGGAACGCTGAATAGACCCATAGATATTTTTGATCTATTTTTTCATACAGCTCCATTGATCCTTTTAATCATTAAATTTTTCAGAGATTATTTAAACAGATGAAACGGTATAGATATGTTTGTTTTTCTTGATACGGAGACAAGCGGCACAGATGAAGATGACAGACTTTGCCAGATTGCTTTTAAAACAGAGCCTGGGCTCATCGTGAACGAATTATTCTGATTATAACGGATTTTGGGGAGCTTGATTGTTATCAAGCACAATTTATTGTGGACAAAAACGCGCCAATGCGCAACATGTTGATATTACACAAAATATTTGCCTAGACTTTTTATTAATGATTTTATATAGTTAGAGACCATACCATAGCAAGGAGGTCTCTAACTATATGGGAAAAGTAGATACTAAATCCGCTACCCGAAACAATAGAATCATATGTTTGCCTTTTTCTCAAGAAGTCTATAACGCGAATATCAAAAACCCGATTGATTTCAGAAAATGTATCAATGAACGAATTGAACTATTTCCAGAACTGTTTCCTCCTGAAATCACTGAAGGATATCTGATGAAGGATATCTATCACTCTATAAAGCAGTCCGTACCTATTCGGCGCATAGAAATCGCAGGCATTTCCTATTCTATTCGTCCTTCATTTTTAATGCCATATATGACAGGGATTACGGACGAAACCGAAAAAGCTCTTTTCATGAGAAAGTTTAACGTCCCTTTTTGGGCCTTGAGTTATGTTTTTGGTAAAGACCCGATGTACTGGTATAGAATGGAACAATCTCTTGGCCGAAACAGTATTGTTGGGACAACGATCAGAAATCCTGACGGTATCCCTCAGCATCTTGGAGCCGATGAAAAACATACTCGGATTTTAGGTGATAAAGTTTATGTTGCCACTACTGTCGGCAACGAATGTATTCTCGGTGCATCTATTGCAAAGGATGCCGGAGAGCAATCTTTACAAGATGCCTATCAAGTGTTCAAAAATGAAACTCAATGCTTAAAGTCTGCCTATACTCCCACTACAGTGAATATGGATTGGTGGAAAGCCACTCGTAATGCCTGGAAATTTCTCTTCTCGTCAGTTGTCATCATCTGCTGTTTTCTACATGTTTTCATTAAAATTCGAGATAGGGCCAAAAAGAAGTACAAAGACATCTTTGATGAGGCCGCATCCAAACTCTGGGACTGTTATCATGCTGAAAATAAAATTGCATTCTCTCAGCGAATCAGAAGACTTGTCGAGTGGTGCAAGAAAAATAACATGCCGTCTGTTATTGCAAATCCCATTAAAAAGTTACGTCAGAATATTGCTGCATATAGAGTCGCATATGATCATCCGAAAGCACATCGAACCAGCAATATGATTGACAGGCTGATGCAAAGAATGGATCGTCACCTGTTTAGCACCCAATATTTTCATGGATCAATAGCTGCAGCCGAGTTGAGTATTAGAGGCTGGACGCTTATCCAAAATTTCGCCCCCTACAATCCACGAACAGTTAGAAAACTAAACGGCTTTAAAAGCCCGGCTGAACGGTTAAATCAATTTAGATATCATGATAACTGGTTACATAATCTATGCATTTCGGCTTCTTTGGGAGGGTACCGTGGGCCCAATGGCATTCGCTTTTTCTCTATCAAGAATCCATCCTATCGAATCAACAGCGTAACTCTCTGAATTAATAAATTTTTTGTGAAAGGAGCAATTGTTTGCGACTTTTTGCTTGACTTCCTGGCGAGATGCGGATACGTTAGAATCCGATGAAAGCTATTGACACATTACCGAAGACCACATTCAGCGGACGTAGGTTCACCAGGAAGCAACTGACGCAGGTTCAGGAAACGGTTCAGACGTTTAAGAGTCTAAGTCGTAAGGAGTTGGCCTTAACTCTGTGTGAGCACCTCAGTTGGCAGACTCCCAACGGTAAGCTCAAGGTCAACTCCTGTTTGACTTTGCTGGGAGAACTGGAATCCCACGGCATCGTTACGCTTCCAGCTAAAAGAAAAACCAAGGCGCAGGTTCGACCCATACCTGCTTTCGATGAGCATCCGAAGGCTCCTCCTATCAACGACACGCTCGACTCCGTTGGTCCTATCACATTGCAACGGATAACTTCGAAGGAGGATCGAGAGTGTTGGAAAGCCTATCTACAAACTCACCATTATTTGGGCTACAAGCATCCGGTTGGAGCTCATCTTGGCTATTTTATCGTGTCCGAAGCACGGCAACAGAAGCTCGGTTGTCTTTTGTTTTCGGCATCGGCGGCTTGGGCACTGGCTCCCAGAGATGAATTAATTGGCTGGAAGAAAAAGCATCGGCAGAAGCTCCTGCATCTTGTCATTAGCAACGACAGATTTTTGATTTTTCCGTGGATAAACGTTCCTAATCTTGCCAGCCGAGTTCTATCTCTTGCCACAAAGCAGATTGGTGACCACTGGTTGAGTGCACATGGGTATCGCCCGGTGCTCATCGAGACATTTGTCGATACGACCAAATATTCCGGCACATGCTATCTGGCAGCGAATTGGCAATATCTTGGCAAAACCAAGGGGCGTGGGCGTTTTGACCCGAAACACGAATGTAAACAGACCATCAAAGACATTTATGTGTATCCACTAGAATCTGATTGGCGGCACACCCTAACAAATTGCCACCGTTCCTCATCCTTGAAGAAGAAATACAGGAACGACATTCAATCGAGCAACACTCGTTCAGTTGGCGACGCTTTTGTGGCGTTGTGGGAAAAGGTCGTTAAGGTCATCAGCGAAGTAAGTTTCACGATGAACAGCGGCGAGCCGTGAAACCGCGTCATCGACTCAATGTTGATCATTCTTTTGACTCGATTGATACAGCCAGCACCGACGCTTTTGCCCAGTTTCACAGAAATATCGTTCATCTCCTTTACACGTTGCTGGATGAAACTGCATTCAAGCAGGTCAGAATATACGCAGCAATATCAGTGTCACCATGTTGCATGTTAGCAATGCTTCCAGGGTCAATTTTCCTCTTCGGAGCTTCGCCGCTCTGTTAGTAACCGGACAGCAAGTATCGTCTAAAGCAGTTTTCGTCAATTTTTGACTTCAGTTCACACAAAATGGGTAGCAGCAAGCGCCAGTGCTGGAGTTTACAGATAAAGCTTCCACAACATTGGAAATGTTTCTCTTACGCGTTTCCGTTGGTTGTGCAAGCTCGCTGGGGCTTCAGGTCATCATTCGTTTCGTTATTCATCAGCAATGTTCTTTTAAAGACAGTGAGCCGCTCTTGGTAGGAATAACAGTAGAATCTTACGATAGCCAGAATGGTAGCCAGTAAGTTATGAAAAGTCAACAAGATTAATGCAGCACAGGTACATGAAGTGCTGCTGGGTCAGCAAGCCAGCTTCGGGGCAGCAGAGTAAAGCCTTTTCTATGGCGCCAGTACGGGAAGCGAAGCGCTTGTTTTAAGGGGAAATGTGGTGAAATGGGAAAGTTTTGTCAATGTTATTGCCATTACATGCCATACGGGTCCGTACTGCGCGAGTCGGCTGATCAGGCAAGTTCAGATCCAGGGGAACGAAAGTCCAAGTGATTCAAAGTGACTATCCGGCAAGGCGATATTAACCCACTTTACTTTGCTCATACGGGCCTTTACGGGCACAGCCTGTGGTTACGGCATAGTTTCGGGACACTCCTCTTTTCAGGAGTTGACCCACACGGGTTTTGCGGTTCTTCCAATGCTTCCAGACCAACGCCCAGCGACGCGCCTGATCCAATGTGGCAATGGACGTAAGCGGTTGAACGATTCGGTCAATCCATAATAGTTCCACCATCCGCTCATGAACTGATTTAGTTCATTGATCACCTGAGAAAGACTTCGCCCACGGCGGCGGGCCGTGATTTCACGTACCCGCTGTTTAAACCGTTTGATCGTTTTCCAGTGGATAATTGATCTGGACTTTGCGTGAATCTCGTCAGGCAAAAATCCCAGGTAATTTTGTTCCCTAATGGGCGACCCATTGCCCTGAAGCTTCTACCTGATAAAACGGCTGACACTTTCCATTACTCGGTCCCCTGCCCGCTTGCTTCCGACAAAGATGACACAGTCGTCTGCATAACGGACAAAGCACAGTCCACGCTTTTCAAGCTCTTTATCAAGTTCGTCAAGAACGATATTACTTAAAAATCGGCCCACCTTGGGGAGTACCTTCTTTGTCGCCTCAGTCGCGTAATCATGAATAATCGGAATTGGTGGAAACTGCGGATGCTATTTCAAACACCCGCTTTGTCGCTTCGTAGCCAATCGGTATTTCATCATGGTCCTCACTGGTCGAAAGCAATTTTGCCAAATCAAATACCGTTATAATGTCCGGATCTACATATTCACGGTATTTGGTAAATGTCATGTTGTGGAGCGCTTCGGGCGGAACCCCAAGCTATACCTGGAGAAGAGCATCCCCAGATTCTGTTACACCTGTGGGCCTACCGCTTTGCGCTGGGATCACCCCAGTTCAACACTTTGTCGGAATTCTAACGCTAAACGAATTCGCCGGCTTGAAAATGGGGTCAAGTCTACTATTGACCCATGGAAAATAGAATGTTATATGTTAAAATATGTCACGTCCACTTAGGATAGAATATCCCGGAGCATGAACAATGAAACTGTAAAAGACGCGTCCAAATCCATTTCAGATAAACACATTTATATTTAATGTTTATTTCAGATTGGAAATATCTGAAAATGTAGAATGAAACAAAGCGATACTTGCTTTAATGACAAATCATCATATTCTCCTGCTCAATTCAGATGGAAATATTTCAAGCATTTGGCTGAGGTGCATCTGAACAGCGTGTACACCCAGAGATAACAGGAGCATTGCATGGATTTGATGGTTCGCTTTTCTGTGGAAGTACAAAAATCGATTCTTGTCTGTAATGATGTTTCATCTTCTAACTGGTGAGATATATGGCTAAGAACCCTCGGGTAAAAGCAGGTATGGTTAAAGATATGCCGGATTATGTATGTAGCAGTTACAAAGGTTATTTGTCATATGCAAAGAAGTGGAAATGGTTACAATAAAGATTATATTTTTCCATGATCCCTAAAACGAGCAGATCGAAAACCGTTTTATTGAATTTAAAGTGCAGGAAGATGATTCAGGAAGAGGCGCTCATTGTTTTAAAGAAAACTCCCCATCATTTTTGTCCGGAGAGTTTTATAACAGGAATAAAAAGAAAAAAAAAATGTATATTATTTTTAAGAAAAAAACTAAGTGAGGATCTCTTGAACAAAAGTCTGCCCGATTATCTGATAATACGATAATTTCAGCAGTGTGTGAAAATTATGGTGTATCGTTTAATGAATTATTGATAACAAGACGTGGGCTTCTTAATGAACCGCGAAGTATTGCAGTTTATCTATTACGTCAAATACGTGGCGAAAACCTTAACAACATAGGTGAACTGTTTAATATCAAAGCATACAGTACCGTAAGCAGCATAATACGAAGAATTTCAATGCTTAAGAAATATGACAGAAAAATTAAAAAGCAGATAGGAAAAATACAAGACAGTATTAGCATGGGTCAATAGTAGACTTGACCCCTTATCTTGTAGTAGACTTGACCCCTTATCTTGTAGACTTGACCCCTTATCTTGAGAAGGAATATCAACCTTTGTTTGTTGATTAAAATAAATTGAGACTTCTTAATAAAAGGTAAACTGCGTTAACTGCGGGGTTTGTTGGTTCGGCTGATATTATGAAAGTTGCGATCAAATAGGTGTCTTATGTCTGAAAAAATGGAAACTAAGAATAATTCTGGTGTTGACAGAGGATTGGTCGCTATGTTCCTAAAGATGTCACCAGAGGAGCGACTGAGAGCAAATGATAACGTAGTACGTGCCATTTTGGAATTGAAGAATGCATACCAACAGCAAAAAACGACAGGCGCAGACCTAAGTGAAATAATTGAAGGTCTCATAAAGGCAGATGTAAACTTCATTCTCGTCGGTGGTCTTGCTGCGGTAGTTCAGGGCGCCCCGGTCACAACAATGGATGTGGACATTGTATATAACCGATCTTCTGAGAATATTTCTAAACTCTTCGAATTCGTGAAATCAATTGACGCAATCTATCGTCGTCCGTACCAAATTAAAGCGAGGTGGACTTCGGGATGGGGATTAATTTCTCGACCCGATTAGGCCCCCTTGACGTTTTAGCTTTTATCGAAGAGGGAAAAACCTATGAAGATCTTTTCAAGCACACAGTAGAAATTGAACTCAGAGGTCATCGTATTCGTGTCCTCGATATTAAGATGTTGATAGCGCTCAAAAGAACATCCAGAGACTCTAAAGACCGTCGAAGACTCCCTGTTCTTGAAGAAACATTGCGACAGTTGGAGAAAGACGTAGGCATTGATTCCGATATTAGAAATATCAATGATCAAGGCAACAAGAAAGCCGAACAAAATGATTGAATAGATGCCTAAGCGCTCACTGAAAAATAAGTTTACATAGTTTTAAAGAAAGGTACCAGTAGAACTGTTATTGCATGTAGCTCTTTTGATGTTCTATTAAGTCGCAACACCCTTTAGATAAAGGTATCTCCAGGCTCATTGTTTTTATTGACACAATCTATTTGTAGTGGTATAGTTCCGATAATTAATAACCCAATAAACGGAATGATACCATTATGAAAAAAGAAAGGTTCCCTGCAAAAGAGCTATTGTCGCTATTTAAGAGAGAGAAAGTCACTGATTTGGCTGAGATAAAAAAAGCTTTGGGTACTCAAAGTACGATGACTGCCTTTCGAAAACTAAAACAGCTATGTTATTTTAGCAGCTATTCCTCATCAATGTGGCAAATAATACTACACACTTTCAACACCCCAAATTACATTTTTAGGTTAATTTTAGGCAATGGTTTTTAGACTATAACAATTTGGATAACTTATCCTGCTCCAGACTTAATAAAGGCATTTGAATTAACCTTTAGCGCTACTAAATACTCCATTTGCTGTTTAGTAAACGGCTTATTAAGTCTTCGGTTATCGCCAATTTTTATGATCATAATTCTTTGAAATTTGGTCATCAGCATAAAGGTTGTAGGCCGGGTCGTTCTTCTTCTCTTCCACCCGGGCAAGTCTCGCTTTTCTCTTTCAACATACTGGCGCATTTCTCTTTCAATCAGACGCCATATTAGTAGTGAAAGCAAGAGCACTAAGCCAAGAACCTCTATCCGTTCCGGCCTTTTTAAAAATATGCTGTTTACGATTACAGGGTCTTTTAGAAAACCGAAGTTTTGCTCTATCCCGTATTGATCTTTGTAGGCCTTTAATATTTTTTTAGAGTCGTAACTGTTTTCTCCTTCTTCAGGAACATTTGTAATCATAACAAAGCAGCCAGCTTCTTCTCTTAATCTTGAAACTGCTTGCTCGTCTTCTATAATTGTTGCCAAAAGGCCATATCGCATCTGTTTGATTTCGCGAATCCCGCCTTTGGGACGACCTACTTTGTACTTCGGTCTTTCTTCCACCTCTGAATTTATAATGTAATATTTGGAATTGGTCTTTCTAAGGTCTTCTTCTGCAGCTTGTGCATCAGCCAGACAATAGAAGTCTTTTTTACAAATCTCTTTGCATTGATGTTCCAAAGTCTTTCGATCCGCTTTTAGCTCTCGTTCTATGCGTTTTTTACGACGCTTATCATGGGCACTTGAGTGGATGACGATAGCTCGATAGTTTTTATCGTGAATCTCAACTTCTGATTCATAGGCCTTATAATGGGCTGCAGGTCGCTTAACTGTCGGCCTTGTAATAGCTAATCTACCCAAATCCTGCCATTGATCCTTTTCAATGGCATCTTTTATAACCCGCAAGCACTCCTTATAAGCGGCCGGAAGACGACTGATAAATAACGTACTATCGCCTATGGCCAACAGGTTTTTCTTTGTCACCATTGCAGCATCAGCAATATAAATAAAAGCTCCGGGCTCAAGGCCATGTAATGCCATTCGTTTTGAAATGGTTGTAAGGAGTTTGTTATTGATCGTTTTGTCGGAACCATTACCATCTTCCGTCTTACCGAATATCGGAACATTACGATCAACGCATAACATTGACACAAGAAACTGCTTTAAATCAGGACGCTTATCCTTGCTATGACCGTACGTTATTTTTAAAATCGAACTTTCATTATCATCCGAGTATAGATCATAATCCCCAAAAACACTGACCGATGTCGTGTCAAAACTCACATGACGTGTGTTAACATCAAAAACATCTACAGCATTTTTGGCAATAGCAGTAAATATTTTGATGGAGCCAATTTCATAAGCCTTATCAAGAACACGACCGACATTATAATCGTTAAAAACAGCGGGATTGATTCTTTTTCCCAAAAGCAGCTCCGTATCCTGATCTTGAAAAAACTCATCTAATCGATAAAGGGGAGTGCGTCCGGACAGCGTATCCATGATCATTCCCAGAAAGACTATACCCGGTTCCACATCCATTTTGTTGGGAACAAGCTGATTGATAATATCAACAAGACCTATCTTGATCGCATAAGCTTTAACGATTGGTAAGTGACCAACAACATAAGCAGCTATCTTTTCCTTCTCAATTGCTTTTTCAACCTCAAGTGGGACTCTCATATTACCTCTCTTTTAATGTCATACTGGTTTCAGCGTATATGACATATTTAAAAGGCAGAGTCCAGAGCTAATTTTATAAAATCTTCAAATAAAGTTGATAGTGATTTAGCTTACCGTTATCATTGAATATTAAAATGAACTATATGTTCAAAAAAGGGTGCGGAATGTACGTTAAAGTACACCCACCGCAGCTTATCCGGCACAACCGGAACCACGCCTTTCCACGGGACAACTTTCCCATCTTTGAAATCGACGACAGTGACTTTATTACCCTTTGCTATCTCACGCACAGCTTTGTTCTGATGACATTGCTTGCAGGATCGCCCTTGGGTGAAGTAGGGACAGTAGGCAATGAATTTCTTGTTTTGATAGACAAGGGTCATTGCACTTCCCGAAGTCACCTGCCCATTATAGTTGATCAATAACTTAAGATTTGCGTGAAAAAAGGAGGAATTCCCATCAGCACCCATCAATATTGAAGTTACGGTATCATGCAACTGCAAGGGCCTGTTGCAGTTCGCTCTTATAAACATCGACTCCGTTAAACCTTGTTAATAGCTGCCTGACACGGGATTTTTTCCGCAGCCTGACGATGTGGCTTATCACTTCTTGCTTTTGCGCTATTGAACCGTTTTTATCAACACCCCTGATCGGACATAAATTCATCAGGATGTAAGCACAATAAACCCAGTGGACATGTGACTCAACTGCCGCAAACCATTTTGTGGCTACATCTTCGAACCCTAAAAACATTTTGATATGTTTATGGAAGATTTCTATAGCCCATCTCAGCCGATACCCCATAAGGATTTGTCGTGGGGCTGCTTTAAAATCGTTGCACGCCAAGTATTTTTTGCGTCCTTGAGGACGCTTCTTAAATTCCGAACAAATCAGTTGAGTTTTGCCCACATTGCGCAAGTAACCTGTGATTTGTCTGACGCGAAATTCCATTCGCTTTTTTCTGGTACTGTTCACTGGTACACGAACAGTGCTCCACTTGAGGCAACGATATTTTTTAAACAGAATGGCAACTTGAAGCCACCCTTTAGATTTGGTCGTGTTATCATATAGTTTTAAGGTTTTGACGGTTCTTTTTTTCTTTAAGGCGATAATATAGTGCCACTTTTTTAATGCGATGGTTTTTTCTATATCTTTTGTGTCATAACCGCTGTCAGCAAGAACAACGACACGTTTGGGATCATGAGATCCTATGTACTCTTCAAGGTTCAGTTCCCGAAGGTATTTGCATACCAGTACGTTTTCTGTTTCGTATTGGATTTTGTTTGAACGACAATACCGTTTGCTGTGAAAAGCGATTGGCGGCAAAGGAATCACTTGGTCATTGATCATTAAAACAATATTGGTCCACTGGTGGCCAATAACAAATCCGGCACCATGGTTAAATCGTTTTACATTATCGCTATGTCGGCTAAATCGTGTCTGCAAAGTACTGTCAATGATGATCGCTATTTTCCAGGGCAGCTTGTTGTTTGCTAAAAATCGCATTCTTTTTGCCAGAACTTTTGACTGCTTACGTGATAGCTGAGACAAAGATGCTATTGCCAGATTTCGATGGTTCAACAGAAAGCGGCTGAATTGCGAAATGTGTAAACCTGAAAACTGACTTGCTGCTTTCAATGAGTGCTTTCGAGTCGACATCATCAAGAACAATATCAATCCGAAACATACGGTTTGAAGCCTTTTTGGTATTGGTATTTGTCGCTTTATCCAATGGTTAAGCTCACTGTAGGTCATAATCACCTCAATAACTGTATGTAAAAAGAAAAGTTAGGTGATTTTACCTTATAAGTTAATCTTCCTTTCGTCCAGAACTTTCTGAAATAATATTGTTTTTTGTTTACAGATGCGGTTCGCTATGGTACGTTTTCCATCAGACCTTCCTGTGATCCTAAATAATTGTTGGTTCCGATCCAACAATCTGCGATCTAAGCGTGGATGCGCTGCAGGAAGGTCTTTTTCTGTAAAACCTTGATTACCAGGCTTTGACAACTGCTCTAATCCCTAAAGGGACAATATATAAGGCTTTCAAATAAAATACTCTGTTTTTGGCGCAAGATTTAAGTTATAGAAAATAAGGTCCCCTTTGTTACCTGGGAAAAACACGTTGATTCAAAAAAGCTCAAGGAGTTAGATGACGATCGTTTTACTAAATCATTTGAGATGAACAACAAAAACTACCGCATTTTCGA
>RPGP01000002.1 GCA_004193555.1 Desulfobacteraceae bacterium Eth-SRB1 | reverse complement strand
CAAGATCGATTTTATCAATAACCCATGTTCCCATTTTTTCAAAACCCATTACCCCAGTATTCCATTATTCCAACATTCCAATTGTGACCTGTCCGCTCGTTCCCTGCAATTGCAGTCGGGTTGAAGCGAACTAACTCGGCCATGTAAATTATACCCAGTCCGGTAACCGTATATCTTGTTTTAAGGCGCTGCTGGGGATGAAACATTTTATATCAATAACCGGGGACCCGCCAAACGCATCGATCTTGTCGATGTGAATCGTGTTTCCTTGTATCGATTGTATCTTACATATGGATATGCCAATCAGATTAGGCCGTAACGGGGAATGGGTCGCAAACACCCCTGTTAAGGGGTTTTTCTTATTTCTCCTCGGATGGACCTGCATTACTTTCCTCTTTTCAAGAGTGTCATTCTCATGAAACCAGTAACATACGATTATATGAGAAAATTCATCCAAACCCAAAAGGAATTTTCCATGGACGGGCATTATTTTGCTCGGAAAAATCGACTAACTACTAACAACTGTGCGCATGCCGCAATTAAGATGATGATTCGCAGCATAAGGGGATATAACATTTTTAAAGGATTCAGGGGAAGGCCTAAATCAGACATAAAAGCGCTTGAAAAATCCGTTGCAAGTCTCTCAGATATGGTAATGAATCATCCTGAAATTGCAGAGATGGATATCAATCCCCTTATGGTGCACGAAGAAGGAAAGGGAGCCACAGTAGCAGATTACAGGATAGTTCTAAAGGACAAAAATTCGTCCATCTGTAAATCAGTTATCAGAAACCGGAAATCTAACTGACGCGAGTTCAAAACAACAGTCATTTTCGCGGCAGTGTTCAAAAAAAGCCTTAAAACAGGCATTGGCCTGTAGTTGTTTTTCTGTGTCAGCAATAGCTGAAAAGAAGGTCTTGCTGCCTGCTATAATCAATTTCTTGCGGGCTCGTGTCATTGCTACGTTGAATCGGTTTGGATTATTCAGAAATTCGCTGAGAACATGATCAGGGTCGGAGCATGTAAAGCAAAACAGGATCACATCCCGTTCAGCGCCCTGAATCCGTTCCACCGTGTCAATTAAAGGCAAATCCTCAGCGCTCATGCCTGAAAGTTCGCTCAGCCGCCTGGCGATTGCGTTGTTTTGGGCCCGGTGCGGAGAGATAAGCGCCAATTGTTCTTTATCCACACCTCTGTCTATCAGCAAACGGCAGGCCAATTGAGCCATTATTTCCGCCTCAATCGCTGACTCCTGATGACAACCTTGATGATCCGTCAGTACAAGAACAACCGGTTTTTGCGGATCGATAATCTTATCAATCAGATCATTCATTGACGGGCCATTCAACGAGAGCCGGGTCCGGGCATTTTCCGGCGCCGGGCGTAACGTGGAGTCGTACCATGTCTGACTTGGAAACATGCAGATCTCCGCATTCATCCGATAGGTTATATCTAACTGTTTGCTATGATGCGGATAACGCCGGAGCAGAACATCAAGCAGCGAACGGCGTGCTTCCGTTTCAATCAATTCGTCATTCAGAGTCTCGCTCCATGGCTCTTCCTTGAATGTTGCCGAGCGGATTACCGGCGGCAACTGGTGGATATCTCCGAGAAAGATAAAATTACCTTTACCGTAAATCAGACTCAGCATGGCCTGAGGCGCCAGCATTTGTGACGCTTCATCAAAGATTACCCAATCGAATGGTTTGGGGAATGTAACGCTGTTGTTGTGATTTTGGAACATATTATACAACCCGTAACCGGTCGATCCAACAATAAGATAAGGAGAGAGTAAAGCCGGGCCGGCGTCTGTCAACGGTTCTACCTGCATGTTTTTATTTTCTTCTTCGAACTCCGGGCCTTCCCATCTTCCCAGTTTAACGCAATGTGCCGGAAAATTCTGCAAATTATGAGTATTCACCAGATTAACCACCTTGCTCAGCACCTGGTCAATTGCCTGATGTGTAGAACCGCTTACAGCAATACGAAGTTTGCTGCCGGTTGTTTGTGCGTGGCGAATCAAGGCGATCAGAATCCAGCCAAGAAGATTTGTCTTGCCGGTTCCTGGCGGGCCCTGAATCAGGCTCAATGCGTATTGAAAAGGCAATTGCAATGCATGTTGCTGCGACTGATTTAACCGGGCCACAGCTCCCTCGGACTGAAGCCACCCGCGTACCCACTCCTGCCAGTCAGACGGTTGTTCAAAATCCCATTTTCCGGCAAACAGATCCGTCAAAGGATGACTGACCCTGGTAGAATAAACGGTTTGCACCACCTGGAGCAGCTTGGGCGTGTTCCAGTCATCCCCATCTTCTTCCAGGGAATAGGAAATGCCTTTATGCAATCTCATATTACCGTATTGACGCGAATGCAGGGCCACCTCGCCGATCTGGGGCGAATACTGAGCCATGATTACAGGCATGCCGCTTTGCAGGTCATGGACACCGGCAGGAACCAGTTTCAGAAAGTCTCCCCGGCGGAATTTGGAAACTCCGGCCTCATCGGCAATGGTAAACATATAAAGAAATCGTCCCTCGTCATCAAGAACCGTGCCGGTAAACTCAAGGGGTCCCAATGCCCTGAAACGTTCCACCCGCTCTTCGAGTGAAAGCTCCTGCAAGGCTTTTATGTCTGTTTCCTGACAGCCTTTTTCTGCTTCGATAAAGTCTTGATATGCTTCAGCCCTGGTCGATCCGCCCTCTGGAATAATCCGCCACTCTTTTTGGTTCCACTCGCTTTCCAGGTGTGATGAAATCCATTTTTGGAGCTTTGCCTTGAGTTTTAGAATTGTTCCAAGATATGCCTGGATTATCTCTTTACTGTTCTTGCCGTTCATTTCCGCATCAGGCAGCCTGTCCCCCTGAAAAAGAGTGTCAGGAACAGGAATTTCCGATTCATCTGCCAGTCCTAATATTCGGTTCAGGGCAAAAAGAGTCATGTTGCCGGGAAGCGGTAGCAAAAAATGCTTCTGAAGCGCCTGCCGCAAGTCTGTCCAATGAGGATTAAGGCCATGACGAAGAAGTCCGCATACATGCATATCTTCCATAAGCGCTGCCCAATCCTTTATCCCCTGCCTGACTGCCGTTCCGAAAAGGAAAATGTGTGGCCCCCTCCCATTGTCTATAGCGGATTGCCAGAGTTCCTGAAAACAATTTGAAAAATCCTGCCAGATCTGACGCCGGTCCGTGTCGGCGCTTGTGCCATCCCGGAATTTATCGCTTACCTGCGAGGTAAATGTTGTCCAGGTTAATGTTTTCAGGTCTTCACCTCTCTTCTGCATACATAGACCTATTCCACAGGGCTGCATCGAAATCGGGTCATGAATTAGATGCAGGAAAAAGGCTGTTGAGATGTTGGCGGGAAACAAGCAGGTCTTCTTTTTTATTATGGCAATTTTGTTGTGGAGCAACGCATTAAGAGCGCCCTGAAGACGCTCTCTTTGCAAAGGCGCAAATGGTGGTCTATTGCCGGAAGAAGCGTTTGCACCGCAGGCAGATGATAGATTCTGGGAAGATACAGGTGGCTGACACGAAGATGCAAACCAGGCAGAAGTTTCCTCAAGACTCTTCATGCCGAGAGAGCGTATTTTCTGCAGGGCACCAAACGTCAGATGAGGGATAAACTGAACCTCCTCTTTGGTCATGGCCTGCTGGTAACAAAACTCGAAATAAGGGCAGTTTGTGCAGTGTTTCTGCAATTGCCAGAATGTACTGGATGGAGAACCGGAGAGGCACGTATTAAGATTTCTAAAAATTGCTTTAAACGTGGTCATATAAGGCCGCAGGTCAAAGCTATGGCGCTGTGGAGCGTCATTAAGAGGCGAACGAATGAGCAGAAAACCGGTGTCCGCCACTTTTACTTCGCTGGCAAACGATTGATTCCGAGAGGGCGCAAGAGACTGAAACCATTCCATGTCGCTATGGATCAATGTTTTGAGCAGAAAGGCATAAAACGCCACTTGCCACTTCTGGTAGTAGCGGGGAACAGAACTGCTTTTAATGTCCCCGACCTGAAGTAGAGTTTTTTCTTTTTCCTGTGACACCTGGATCAGATCAGGAATACCAACCCCGTCTATGGAGATTTTTTTGCCGGCTTGCCCGTTAAAAAACGCAGGAGATGGAGACAAAACAGCATCAATTATCAAAACGCCCTGCGCAAGATAGAGATTACCGGCAGGAGAGTTTTGTTGCGCCAGCCGTTGCAATTGCGCACAGGTCTCATCAAACCTGTCTTTGAGCGACAGCGTCTTTCCGGTTTCGGTTTTTTCTGAAATGATGGTAAGGATTTCATTCTGCTTGCGCAAATCAGTCAGTATTTCTCTTTCAAATTCCAGTCCTCTTTCCATGCGCAGGGTTGTCAGTTCATCATCCACCTGAGTACGCCTGAACGGTAGATGCTCAGGCAGGAGAAAGTGAAAGCTCAGCCATCGGCTGCATTGTTGATGACGGAAGTATTCACCAATTATGGTTCCTGTCAAAGGCCGGACCCGGTAACGCGCATCTTCGCATATGGAAAAAAGGATATCGGTTGTCCTGCGATTTTTTTCCCATGTCAGCAAAGACTCTGCGGAAGAGGGCGTATCAAGAAAGGCAATAGCTTTTTTCTCCTGATGCCTGAGCATGGAATCAAGGTTCCGGAAATCAAGATTTTTGGGATCGCCTTGCACAATTTCAGATGATCCGCTCAAATATTGTTTAAAAAAAACAATCAGGCGCTTATCATAGATAAAATCGTTCAGTTCGCGCAGTATTAATTCTTTCGGAAGGGTGGCGCAAAACGCATTTAGAGGGAACATGGCCCGCATTCCCTTGAAGTGACGATTAATCCAGACGGTGAAGTCTTTTGGCTCTAAAGGAAGAGAAAGCTTTTCAAATTGAATCCAATGGGAGCATTCCAGACCAATCTCATCGGATACCACACGAAGATCCTCCATGTGGTTTGCAAATTTATCTTTGATACTCCACTCAAGAATCAAGTTGCCGATTACGCCGAGGAATGTCCGGTATTGGTACATGCCGTTGGCTGAGAGGATTACCTCAATGCCGTTATCCAGCACAACAGCCTTTTTCTCTTTATTTAACTCATTGCGGACAAGTTTGCGGGTACGGGAAAAAAGCCCCGGCGCTGCCTCGTTTTCACCGGTTTTTTCCGATTTCAGCACGTCCCGCATGGCTTGCGCCACTTCATAGGAAACGTGACACCCCATGCCAAGCCAGTAAAGCTCTTTTCCATCAAGCCGGTCAGCAGGTTCAGTCAGCACCCGCTTGCATTTTCCCTCATCAATCCATAAAATCCGCAGCCGCCGGCCGGCAAGAAGTACACGATCGCCGGGGTCGAATTGTTTGACAATGGATTCAGGAATATCAGCCACGGATTCGTTAGATACCTCAAGCCTGTACTCTTCTTCATTTGCAGGAAAATTGCTCCAGATCCGATGCTCCAGCAATGCATCCCGGTACTGCCAGCCACCGGTATAAAGACCGTTCACCTCGGACTTCTTAAGCCAGTTTTTTTTCAGAAGAGATTGGAATATATCATTGAGAATTGAATCCTCATCTGTTCCTGCCCTGCAAGAAAAGAGATCTTGAAGCGCAGCGAGGGAGAGCCGTTTTTTTTCGTACAGACACGAAATCACCTGCTGGCTCAACACGCTTGGTAAATATTTAGAAAGGGGGGATTCCACCTTGCCCTGACCGGCGAGACGCAGCAGGGCCAGAAAACGAAGCATTTGTTTTCCAGCCTGTTCACCACGGCAGATACCCCAGAAATGAATCGTATCCTGACGGCGGTTAGCCCGGCCAATCCGCTGGAGAAAAGCGGCAACAGAATCCGGCGGCTCAAAGAGAATCACCGCATCAACATTACCTACATCAATACCCAGCTCCAGGGTACTGGTTGCGATACAAACCGACCGGGCCCGTTGCCGAAATCTTTTTTCGATGATTTGTCGTTCTCTGGCATTGAGGTTGGAGTAATGCAGTTCGGCCATGCCCATGAATTGCCCTTGCCGGTTTAACAATCCGAAAATTTTATCACACCGGCCCCTGCTGTTGGCAAAGATCAGAATTTTCCGATAGTTCCATTCCCGGTACAGGTCATCAAGTAACGTCACCAGCTCGTGTTCATCGTTTTTAAGGTGAATCAGGCGTGGAAGAATTCGACGGCTGACATTCTCAATTAGAAGGACGGTATCTGGACTGAAACCAAGGAAACGGATAACAACATCGGGATCGGCAATAGTCGCCGACAGGGCAATTTTTTGCAGTTGTTTGCCGATCCGGCGTTCTAACCGTTGCAACACATAGACCAGTTGACGTCCACGGTACTGATGGATAAACGGATGGACTTCGTCGATTATTACCGTGCGGACCCGCAAGAGAAAACCCCGCAAATCAGAATTGGAGCTGCCCAGCATCACGTCCAGCGATTCCGGTGTTGTGAGCATGATGTCGGGACAACCGCCACCGGCACGTTTGATGTCGCCGGTACGAATAGCAAACCGGAGTCCGAGACGTTCGATTAGAACTGATTCAAACCGGCGGCGGATATCAAAAGCCAGAGCGCGGGTCGGTACGATGTAGATGACTGATTCGGTCAATCCGGAGCGGATTATCCGTTCCAGGCAAGGAGCCAGCGCAGCCTCGGTCTTGCCGGAGCCGGTGGCTGACTGGATAATGAGATCCCTGCTTTCCAGAATGGGTCTGATTGCCTGCTCCTGTATAGGATACAGGCACGGAAAAGCTCCATAAAAAGCCCGGAAAGTATTAGGGAGCAGAAGAAGTGGTGAGTAATGGTTGTTGTGCATGAGTAAAAAAGATTGTTATGAAACAATTATTGATTTTCACAATATAATCCAAACTCGCAACATAACGTCCTGCAAGTCTCCGGCAGCTCCTCCTGCCATGCTATTTTCACAGAGTATCTGCCAGGTGTTTCTGCCAGGCCAGCATCATTTTGATTTCTCCATAGGAGTAATCATCTCCCAGGGCAGTTTTTACTTCACTGAGGGAATTATTGTGATCTACAGCAAGTTCCTTTTCAATGGCCTGTTGTTTTTCAGGTGAAAGCAGCTTGTTGATATCCAATTTGCCTTTTTCCACAAAAAAGCTCAGATGTCCTTCAATGGTAGATTGTACCAGGCCTCTTTCTTGTGCAATCAGGGCAATAGTCAATCCTTTATTTAACATATCGAAACTTCTCTGTTTCGTGTCGGAATTCTGAGCCTCTTTTTCTTCCGCTGCACTTTCTTTTGGAAGTTTTTTGACCTCCGGCAGTAGGACCTTGTCTATTCCGTGTTTTTTGCGATAGGCCAAAACCAGTTCCACAAGTTCTTCGCCGTATTTCTCAATGGTTTTCTTGCCGACTCCATTTATTTTTTTTAGATCAGCAATATTGTCAGGAAGGCATACCACAATCTGGATCAATATCCGTTGATGTAAAACCTGAAAATGGGCAACGTCTTCCTCCCTGGCCTTGCGGGATCGCCAGTCCTTGAGGGCCTGGAACAGCTCTGGATGGGCAACGTCCGATTCGATGTAGGCCGGAGGCCGGAGCTTTTTTTCTTTTTCAGGGGTAAAGTCAATTTCAGCGACTGAAACAGCGCGCAGTAAACTTGAAGGTGAAAATCCCTTTTCACAGCACTGTGCTCCAGCTACCTTGACGGCAATTTCTTTTTTGAGATTACTCAGGCCATTGCCAATCTTTTTGCGGAGTTCGGTATTATCTGTTTCAACGTGCAATTTTGGCACTGACTCCTCAAAAATTTCGGTAAACTTTTTCTGAAACCATACTGACGCTTTGCTGATCCGTTCCAAAATAACAGCATCTGACTCGGGCAAGCCGCTATCAGTAAAAATTGTGCGCAATTGCTGCTTAAAATTTTCACTGACAAAAAAAATATCTTTCGCAGCCTTTTTCTCCAGTTGGCGGATATCTTCAATGCCTGAAACCTGAACTACTCCGGCGTTACCTGTCAAAAGCCGAACAAGATAGTTGAGATTGTTGCGCAATAGTGAAAAATCAAAACAATCAAGCAACAACTGCTGCTGATAGCTGATTTTGGCAGCCAGAAGTCGGCTTTCGGACGGCGGGTTCTGGTGAGCGTTTTCATCAAAGCACATTATTGCTTCATCCGTTTCTACTCCGCGAGATGAGATGGGAGAGCTCAGCACCATGCCCTCTATAGTTTTACAACGGCTTAAGGCCACGTAAACCTGACCATGGGCAAAAGCTGCTCTGGCATCGATAATAGCCTTTTCAAAAGTCAGCCCCTGACTCTTGTGGATGGTGATGGCCCATGCAAGTTTCAGTGGGTATTGCTTGAATTTACCGATTATATCCTCTTCGATTTCCTTATTTTTTTCGTTCAGTGTGTATTTGATGTTTTCCCAAATGATTGGTTCAACCACGATTTCCTGTTTGTCGCCGGGGCAGATAACGCTGATGTTTTTGCTCGAAATTTTGGTTATTTTGCCGATTTTACCATTGTAATAGAGTTTTTCAGCAGAGGGATCATTGCGCACAAACATCACCTGCGCCCCCTTTTTAAGCAGAAGAGTGGCTAAGGTCGGATAGATATGTTCAGAAAAATCTCCGGAAATTTCAGCTTTGAAACAGTGTTCCTTTTTGGTCAGGGCCTGAAGTCTGGTCTGATTGATGGATTCGGCGCTGCGGTTGTGGGTGCTTAGTGTAATATAGCCCTGATCTTTGCCTGGTTTAAAATCCTGAATGTAACGCTGATTAAGATCCGCTATGGATGATTCATCAAGCCGGTTATCACGTACCCGATTCAGGAGCTTTATGAAACGGGCGTCTGACTGACGATAAATATGCTTCAGTTCAATGGTAAGCAGTTCGGTAAGACCAAGCGCTTTGCTGCTGAAAAAATAAACCGACTCATAATGTTGCTGCAAAAGGCGCCATTCATCTTGCTTTGCCACCGGAGAGAGCTGATGCAGATCGCCGATCACAAGCAGTTGCACCCCGCCAAAGGGCAAATTATTACAACGATGGCGACGCAGCACAGCATCCACCGCGTCGAGTAAATCGGCCCGCACCATACTTATTTCGTCAATCACCAGCAAATCAAGGCTTTGTATAATCCGCTTTTTTTCTTTGCTGAACCTGAACTGGCGCTGCTTATTGCGCTCGTATGTTTCGCTTCCCGGCACAAATGGGCCAAAGGGCAGCTGAAAAAAAGAATGGAGTGTTACCCCGCCGGCGTTGATAGCCGCAACACCGGTTGGTGCGGTGATAATCATCCGCTTCACCGTGTTCTTATACAAATTATGGAGAAAGGTTGTTTTGCCGGTGCCCGCTTTACCTGTCAGAAAAATATTGCGGTCAGTGTGCTGAACAAAGTCGTTGGCAAGTTGCAGTTCATGGTTTGTGGGGGACATGGTTTTACCGGACATGCGCGTTGTTATCGTTTTTTATTTCTGTGCCTTCATTTTCTTTTCTATAATATTCAAGAAACTTAGAGGGAGAAAGAATATTTATTCTTTCTCTGTGTGAAGAAGGATAATGAACAATATTTCCTGTGATTAAGTATCTCACATTTCCTGCGATGGCAACTTCGAGAAAGGCTTCATCATCTGGATCAGGCAGAGGACTTTTGAACGGTAAGGCTGAGACGAATTGACAGTTATGCTTAATAAAACTAATACGATTTTCATTTTTGACGTTTTGACCGCGCATCTTTTATCTCAGCATCAATTTCACTCAGACTTAATTTGTCGGTTCCTTTTCTTACAGAGTCGTATTGGATTGATGCAACAGCATTAGTAGCGCGGGCATGACGAAATGCGGCTAAAACTTGTTCCAGGTTGTTTTCATTAGTTGAGGACAGGATTGCAATCGGTCTGCCGTTACTTGTGATGACCATCTCCTTTTGATCCGGTAGCTCCTGCCAAATTTGCGAAGACTTGGTTTTTAAATCTCTAACGCTTAAAAATTTCATAATATCACCTCCAATTGTGTCTCGATTATAGACGCAAATGAGGTTCATTTCAAGCTCGATTTTGGTTTTTTTACAGATTTTAACACCTATTTTTATTTATTGGGTTCGAGGG
>RPGP01000001.1:732789-1248101 GCA_004193555.1 Desulfobacteraceae bacterium Eth-SRB1 | reverse complement strand
TTAGAGATTTCATGTAGGTTTTAAATTCATTTAGCCGGATGGCTAAAGCCTGTATGGAACGTACCGAGAAATCTGCCAATCGGCAATAATCCAGAAATGGGCTGATATGTTGATGAAGCATGACGGCACCTCCTTTTTGACCATTAAATCATGCTTCATCGTTAAATGCCCATTAATAAAAGACAAATTGCGCTAACTGCGGGGTTTATGGGATACAGGCGGCTAAAAGAGTTAATTTCTTCAGAAGAAGGAATCGAAAACTCTTGGCGCACTGGAATCGGGTATGTGCATAAGATTGAATGATAAGAGCCGTATGAAGCGAGAGCTTCACGTACGGTTCTGTGAGAGCCTTTAGGGGAAGTTCCTTTGGGCTACTCGACCACGGGAACAAGACGTCGGAGACGGAAATTGCCCCGCACAGAAATTGCACCAAACCATGCAATTTCTGCACAGAGCAATTCCGCTCAACTGCGGCGTTCGCTTTTACTCAAACAATTCTCAATGAATACAACCATGAGCTAAGGAAGGATAAAACAATGAAAGAATTTAACGTAATAATTGAAAAAGGTGAGGATGGATATTTTGTTGCCTCTGTGCCTGCACTCCGCGGTTGTCACACGCAGGCAAAGTCTCTTGATACGTTAATGAAGAGAATTAAGGAGGCTATTGAACTTTGCCTTGAGGTGGAAAAGCCGATATCAAATGAATTTATTGGTGTGCAAAAAGTGGCGGTCAACGCATGACAACGTTTCCATCAATAACTGGAAGTCGGTTAATTCGTGCTTTGCGTAAATTTGGGTTTGAAGTTATACGCATAAAAGGCAGCCATCATTTCCTGAAACATGAGGACGGTCGATGCACCGTTGTTCCTCTGTATCGGGGTGAAAGTATAGGCCGTGGACTTCTTGCTCAAATTTTTCGCGATTGTGATATAAAGAGAGAAGAATTACAGAAAAAGCTTTAAGCAAACCAGCCGCTGCTCGTGCCAAGATAAATCCGAAATCTTGGAATTGGGTGTATATCCATGTATAATTAGTCAACAAACTCCCAGTAATTTCCAGGCTGACAATGCAACTATATAGTGGTATTAATTTTTATTAAGTTAAGCTTTCAGCTAATTTTCTTCCTTTAGCCAGTTGAAGAAGTTTTTGATCACAATCTTTTTACCTTTAATGTCCACTTGATCATCATATCCGCTTACAATGATTTGAGCATTAGAGACATTGAATTGTTTCATTGCTTCATACAGGCCGGAAAACTCTCTCTCTTCATTTTTCTTATTGAGTTCCCAGCAGACATTGATCAATCTGTCGATTCTGGTTCCTTTTCTTATAAGAAAATCAACTTCTCCTTTTCCTTTCCAATAGAAAATCTCCTCTCCTTTTCTTCTCAAGGTTAGATAGACTATGTTTTCAAATATCCTGCCTATGTTTTCGGAGAACCGGAACGACACAGCATTATAGAGCCCTGGATCAATGGCATAGACTTTATACGGATTGGCCTTTTGTTTTGTAAAGGAGTAAGAGAAACAATCTGTTGTTTGTACCAAAAAGACTTCGCTGGCATATTCCAGAAACTTATTCGCCGTGGGTTGAGAGATCTTTTGCCTTTTTTCTGCCTGATATCCAGAGAAATGCGATGCTGTATTGGCATACAAATTCAGGCAAAGTTCTTTCAGTTTCTTTATGTCCCTGACTTGATATCGCTGAATAATATCCTTTTCTATCACGGCAGTGTAATAATCTTTCAGGATCTGCATCTTGTCCTTTTCTTCTTCCGTCAAAACTACCTGAGGAAAACCGCCGAAGCGAGTGTATTGATTGAAAAGGTTGCGCAGAGCAGGGGAACCTTTTCCCCTTGATCTTTTGATCATTTCTTCATTTTTATTAAATACCAGAAACTCTTGAAAACTTAAGGGAAAGACTTCATTGGAAACTATTCTTCCGGTTAAAGATGTACCGTATTCTTTGGAGAGAAGTTTTGATGACGAACCGGTTATATAAAACTTTATCTCTTCATCTCTATCGTATAGCCCGCGAACAAATCTTTCCCATCCCGGCACTAATTGGACTTCGTCCAGAACAACATATGTCCGGCCACGCGGGTTGAATCGCTCCAGATAAAGATCATGAATGCGCAGTAAAAATTCTACTGTCAAATACGGGATAAAGGTTGGCTCTTCAAAATTGACATACAGAATGTTTTCGCGAGGTGTTCCCGCGTCGATCAATTTTCTTAAAACTTGCAGAAGGATTGTTGACTTGCCTGCCCGCCTTACGCCGGCTACTATCGATACTTCTTTCAGCTTCTTTTGAGGATATAGTTCCTCTACATAATCCTTTCTATAGACACCGGTGCGGCGGTCCTGGCTCCAAAAATTCCAATATTCCAACACCTCTATTAATTGGGAATCATTCATAATAATACAAAACCATAATTTAGCATAAAGTGGTATTATACTAAACTATCGTTTAGCCTTTTGTCAAGAAGAATAGTTTTAAAGCAAGCCCTTTTTTGTCATGCCGCAACTTCAGTAAATAATCTCAATCTTTGTCTTGTCTATCAGGGGAAAGTATGGGACATTCATTGGATTATTGGTTGATATGGAAGAAAAAGGAGCCAATCAGCATTTGTCGTCGGAAATTACTTGATCAATAAGACCGGGCATGGCTTCAATGGCATAAAGTGGTATTGATAATATTGAGTCGGTATATGATAAGGTATAAAGAGAAAATCTGATTCCAAACGACACTTTTTTTCAGAAAGAAAAAGTCTGAGACTTTTAAGTGTGCCGGTTTGACCTGCTTTTACTTCAACAGGCAGAATCTGTTCGCCTTTTTGCCATAGATAATCAACTTCTGCTGCGCTCCCCCTTGTTTCACGGTGCCAATAAAAAAAAAGACGAGTTTGTCAATATGTGGGTGCTGTTTTAGACTGTTTTGTCTAAATGACAGTAATGTTTCTTTTGGGTTTGAAACTTTCATCTTGATTAACGCACTTATTCCATCATATTCCTTATTAAAAGGTTTTATCGACACGAAGTTTTTCTCTTAAAATACCAACTCGTCCGCCAACGGATGAGTACGACAGGCCGAACAGTTCGGATATCTTCTGATTTTTTTGGTTTGACCAATCACGCATGAAACACATAATATGCATTTTGATATTGTAAATTAGAGACTGTTTTTTTAATTTGGGCTCATGCTGCTTAAAAATTCATGATTTTACAGAAAGATTGTAATCCTGATGCATTCGTAAAAGCAGGTATGCATTCGCACGCTGGAGCGTGGGAACGAGAAAATAATGTAATTCAGGGGGTTTTTCGTTTAAGCCCAAACTAAGGAATTTTGATGTTTTAATCCTGAATATCCTGTTAATCCTGTCAAAAAATATATTTTTAACGAAATATTACAATGTTTTTAAAAACAATCAAAGACTGTAAAGAGATCGACCTTAAAAAGCACGGGCTGATAGAGGCATCGGCAGGCACCGGCAAAACCTATATAATTGAAAATCTGGTGGTAAGGCTGCTGAAAGAAGACAGCAAGATTGCCCTGGAAAACATTCTTCTCGTTACCTTTACGGAAAAAGCAACAAGTGAATTAAAGATCCGCATACGTGAAAAGATTGAAAATGAATTAAAAAATGCAGATGATCCAAAGGTTATTAAAAGGCTGAGAGATTCCCTTGATACATTTGACACAGCAGCCATCTTTACCATTCACGGTTTTTGCCGGACTGTTTTAAGCGATTTTGCATTTGAAAACAGCGTACTTTTTAAAAGCGAGCTAATCGATGACACTTCCCTTTTTGAAACAAAGCTCAAAGAGCAGATGCGAAAAACCTGGCCTGAAAAACATGGGGAAGATCTGCCTGCAATTCTGGAATGCTCCGGCTTTAGCACAAAAAAAGAAAGTCGTAAGTTCAGTAATACAGTGCTCACAACAGCCGGAAAAACATTTCGCAAAAATGCCGGTGATCTTCTTTTGCCGGATATCAAAGGCAAAAGTTTTAAGCAGCTTCAAAATGAAGTAAAGGAACTGGTTCTAAAATTAAAAGCCTTGACAGGCGCACAGAAATGCTTCTCCGAACAATTTGGAAAATTAAATATAAATGCGCGAGCAAAGAGGTCTTTATCAGGCAAAATAGTAGTTCCTCTTGAAAATTACTTGAGGAATGTTGATGACAAAAATATTAATTTTGCGGGCTTGCAGGATCTGATCTCTCAAATTCATGGCGCAAAATCGGGACAAAGACAGGGTATCCAGTGTCTTGTCCCTGACAAATGGTTAAAAAAAGGGGCGAATCCGGAAGTTTGTCCCAATCTGCAAAATATAGTTTCCGTGTTCCAGGAAATAGAAGAAGTTGCGGCCCATTTAAAGCTAATGCTTGCGGTGGAGACAATCCATCAGCTTCAAAAGGAGGTAGGCCTGGCAAAAGCAAAGAAAGGCTGGATCAGTTTTGACGATATGATCAACCTTGTTGAAAAGGCTTTGTATAATGATAATTCAGAGCAGTTGTTAGCAATGCTCAGGCATAAATATAAGGTTGCATTTGTTGACGAATTCCAGGACACGGATCCTGTTCAATGGAAGATTTTCAAAAAAATATTCTTAGGCAATCAAAAGCCCGGCTCTGAAGTAAATTCCGGCAACGTCCTGTTTCTTATCGGTGACCCAAAGCAGGCCATCTATTCCTTTCGCGGGGCAGACGTTTTTGCCTATCTAAATGCAAAAAATGAAATAGAAGAATTGTCAAAACAGCAGAAAGCAGGTTTATATGTTCTGGATATCAACTGGCGCTCACAACCTGAACTCATTAATGCATTTAACAGCCTGTTTGGCAGAAAAGAGTGGTTTAAGCCGGAAAATCAGGCAGGCAAATTTGATATATGTTATCAGGATGCGATCTGTCCGGGGGAAAAAGACAGGTTGACCTTATTGAGTTCGGACGAATCCGGACACGGCGTTCTGAACATCGTGGATTTCAGCAAAACATCATCTCCCAGCCTTGCCAAACTGCAGCTTGCAAAGTTTATTGCCGCAGAAATCCGGCATCTGATCGATTGCGGCAATATCAAACTGATTCAAAAGGAACGAAGCGAAAAGAGTCTGAGTTTTGGCGATATTTGCATTCTTGTGCGCACAAAATCGGATGTGCCTTTAATAGAAACAGAGCTTTCCAGCCTTGCAATTCCATATACATATTACAAGAAACCGGGTCTTTTCCAGTCTGATGAAGCCCTTTATTTAAGCATGGTTTTTCGCGCAATTCTGGATCCCGGCAACAGCGCTGATGTAAAAAAAGCGCTTTTAACCCCTTTTTTTGAATTTAAGTCTGCTGATTTGTATGCTTATGAACAATTGCCTCATTTGCATCCATTAAAACAGTTGCCTTTCAAGTGGAATGAATATGCGCTGTCACGCAACTTGAGCGTTCTTTTTCAATCATTAATTAATGATTCCGGTTTGCTTTTTCGTGAGTCAGAAAAGGTTTCCTGGGACAGGAAATACACAAATTACCGGCAGATATTTGAGTACCTTGAAGAAATGGCCTATCTGAAAAATCTGAATTTCAGGCAGATAACGTCAATGCTTGATTGTTACAGGAAAGATACTGTCAGCGCTGATGAGGATGCTGATATTCATCAAATTGAAACCGAGGAGGAAAAGGTCCGGATAATGACCATGCATGTCAGCAAGGGGCTTCAATTCCCTGTGGTTTTTATTGCAGGCGGATTGACTCAAAGGTCTGCCGGTCCTGACAACTGTTATATATATCACAAGATCGTGGAGAAGAACAACCTGCATAAGATAATTAAAACAATCGATCTTTCCATTCAAGCAGGGCAAAGTGGACAAAGCGGAAAGGAAGAACACTTTCTTGAAAAAACTGATGAAGATAAACGTCTTTATTATGTTGCTTCCACACGGGCTGAGCACAAACTTTATCTGCCATATTATCCTTATGATAAAAAATATTCATGGGTGGGGCCTGTGTGCACTCTGCTTTCTCCTGCCCTGTCAAATGCTTTTTCCAAAGACGATGAAAAGAGAAATATTATATGGCTTTCACCTGATCAGAGTTCAATGGCAATGGATTCAATGATGCAGGGTAAGCAAAGAGATCTCCCTGTAATAGAGAAAAAAGATCTTACAAAACCTTTTCCTTCCACACGGAATTTTATTCACAAAAAAATAAAACTGGAATCCTTTTCCAGCCTTAATTACAAAACTTTTTTCTTTCATGAAAATGTAAAGCAAGGCAAGGGCTTCCTGTCTCTGCATGAAAAATCAAAAGATGATGATGAAAGCTTTGCTTCGCAAAAGATTGATGCCGGAGCTGCCGACATAACCCCCGATGAAATGCCTGGAGGCGCTGAGATCGGCTCTATGCTCCACAACATATTAGAGCTGATAAATTTTGAAACAGTTTATGCAAAAGCAAAATGTCAAACAGATAATGGAGGCAGCTTAATTGGTGATCCCGAGATCGGCGATATCATCCTGCGGCAAATGGATATTTACAGGGTGGATAAATGCTGGCAGCAGCATATCTGCCGGATGCTTTCAAATACACTTACAACCCCTGTCAGATTTATCGATGATGAATTTATTTTAGGCAGACTCAGTAAAGAGGATCGGCTGCATGAGATTGAATTTTATTATCCCTTTTCGCTGCCTGTTGATGATAATAAAAAAATCCCGGATTGCAAAATAACAAACGGCTTTATCAAGGGCTTTATAGATCTGGCCTTCAAATATGCCGATAAGTATTATATAGCAGACTGGAAATCAAACTATATTGAAGACGGGTATGCCCGGGATGCTATGGAAGTAAATATGAATCATGCCAACTATCACCTGCAATACAAATTATACAGCATAGCTCTTATCCGGTGGTTAAAGCAGGCGCTGGGCAACACGTTTGATCCTGCAAAAGATTTTGGAGGAGTATTTTATTTTTATTTACGGGGAATGGAACCAGGGACAGAAAACGGCATCTATTATGTTCCCGGTGAAAAATTAGGCGATTTAGACCGGCTGGAAAGAGAGGTCGCCGAAATGTTGATGAATTAGTAGATCAGAGGTCGGAGGTCAGAAGTCAGAGGTCGGAGGTCGGAGGTCGGAGAGCAGAGCAAGGATTGAAAAGATAGAGCAAAGCGATTCCATAAATCAACAATCATAAATCCCAAATGACTCATCTTAATACAGACAGACAACGGCTTTTACAGCAGATGTTGGAATATAATAATATTACCGGAATGCATAATATAGGTGAGCTTTCTGCGCTTGATTATATGACTATCAGGGATTTACGCGAACTTGGCGATTGTCAGGATGACATCTGTATTTTTGCGGTATTAATGGCTATGTTTGCGGTATTGCAGGAAGGAAGTCTGTGTTTAGCTCTGGATAAAAACAGCTTGTTAGCCAGCCTGCAAATTTTTATGGAAAAAGATATGGCTGAAGAGATTGCCGCTCAATTTTTAGCCAATCTTGCAGACGATAAATATAATAATCTTATTGCGAAAGATCGTTCTTTGTATCTGCCCCTTGTTTTATATGAGGTTGCTGAAAAGAAATATTTATATTTCCAAAAGTTTTATTTTCATGAAAACAGGCTGAAAGATCGCATAAAAACTATTCTACAGGCAAAATCAACCCTTAAGCTTGATAAAAAACAGCAAACAAATCTTTTAAATGAGATAATGTCCGAACCTCTTTCTCTCCGTGTTTCAAAAAACGGAGCTTCGCTTATAAAAGATCCATATCAAATTGATGCGATAAAACTGGCTCTTAGCTCTCAGTTTTCGATTATCTCGGGCGGTCCCGGAACAGGCAAAACCTCTCTTATGGTTAATATTCTCCGCTGCCTTGTAAGGGCTCGAATAGATACAGAAAGGATAGATGCGGAAAAGATTATGCTGGCAGCGCCAACCGGCAGAGCAGCGCAAAGGATGACCGAAACAATATCCGGCAATATCAGCACAATAGCAAATCCGTCTCCTGAAGACATCAGGCTGTTAAAGCTGAAAGGCGCCACGTTGCATAAGATTTTAAAATATAAAGCCTATAAAAATGATTTCCATTACAAGGCTACCAATCCTCTGCCCGCATCAGTTCTAATTGTGGATGAAGTGTCAATGGTCGATGTTGTCATGATGGATAAATTTTTGCAGGCAGTCGATCCTGCAAAGACCAGGCTTGTTTTTTTAGGCGATAAAGATCAACTGCCCTCGGTGGAAGCAGGCGCTGTTTTTGCAGAAATGATTCCTGACCAGACTGATGAGTTTACGGATCGAGTGGTTCTACTAAGGAATGTATATCGATCCGGCGCTAACCTGCTGCAGGTTGCAAAACAAATCAATCAGGGAAAGTGCCCGGAATACGAACCGTTTTCGTTTGACTCGGCTCTTAAACTCAAAGAGGATCAATGGGCATTTGTACAAAGCACAAGCTTAAATCAATGGAAGCATCACCTGCATTCATGGGTGCGGGATCATTACATAAGCCGGATGCATGAGGATAATATAAGTTATAAGGAGTTAATCTTTGAATCAGGGGAAATGGACTCTGATGAACTCCTGACTTCTAAAGCAGGTCAGGATATTTTATATCGGATTTTTCATGTGGTTGGATGTGGAAGAATTTTAACGATTCTGCGCAATGGAATTTATGGCTGTACATGGATAAATAGCATAATAAATCAATGTTTGGGCTTTGAATTAGAGCCGGCATCCTGGACAGGGGAAAATATTTTTGCCGGCGCTGTCATTATTATAACACGTAACGACTATTCAAAAGAGCTGTTTAACGGAGATGTCGGCGTTGTAATAAAAAGCAAAAAAGGAAATTACAAGGCTTTTTTCCAGCGATTCGATTTCTTTATCAGCTTTAGCATTGATCAGTTGCCATCATGGGAGTATGCCTTTGCCATGACAGTACACAAAAGCCAGGGGTCTGAATTTGATGATGTGATGGTTGTGCTGCCTGACAATGATAACCACAGATTGTTAACGAGAGAGATTATATACACCGGCGTTACAAGGGCAAAAAAACGGCTGATTCTATATGGATCGGATTCAGCATTAAAAAAAGCCCTTGAAAGGAAGATCGAACGGCAATCAGCTTCTACTTATCTTTATCCGTTTCAGCTTTCCTCTGACCATTAACGGTTTCTTCGACTGCAAAATATATAGTCTTGAATAATTCAGGGAAACCGGAGGGAGAAATCCTGCCGGCTTCAATAAATTTTACTGCGATTTCCTTGGATGCCCTTAGAATCTGTTCATTGATTGCGCTCATATTATATACCTTTTGTGATAGGTTTTTATAATTATTTTGCATTGTTAGCAAAAATGATACAAACTGTCAAGCTGCTGTTGATATGATAGTTTGACAGTTTGGATTATATTCTGTAGTTACTCTGGTGGATAGGCTGACTACGTAAGTAGTTATACTTATAATAAACAAAATGGAGATAAAGCAAGAAAAATGGCCGGAACAACTGATAAAAGAATCGATTACAATATTGATTCGCCGGATATTGTAAAAATAAATGTTATTGAAACCATGGAGTACAAATATAAGGGCCAAAGGGATATTGATATTGTAATAAAACAACCTGAGTTCACTTCTGTATGTCCTATGACCGGCCTTCCTGATTTTGGATGCATAACGATAAAGTACAGGCCTGACATAAAGATTATCGAATTAAAATCGCTGAAATTTTATATATTACAATACAGAAATGTCGGCATTTTTTACGAACATGTAGTCAACAAGATTTTGAACGATCTTGTTGAAGCGCTTCATCCAAAACAGATGGAAGTTACAGGTGATTTTACAGCAAGAGGCGGAATAATTACAAAAGTTACCGCAACATATAAGGGAGAAAAATGAGACCTTTTAAAAATATTCAATTAATTATTACGGCTATGTTTTTATTGGCTGCCGTATCAATGGTTCCAGGATGCTCCTCTTTTTCCACCATTAAAAAGACAACTAAAAAGATAGTGCGCGATCTTAAGGCTCCGGATGGAGACATAAAAAAAAGAATTGGAATTACGCTGTTTAATAATAAAACCTTTTACGACAACCAGTGCTTTGAGGAATTCTTTTTAACAAATCTTGCCTCAACAATTAAGGAGGCATGCCCCGACATCAGGCTTATCAAGCCGGGAGATGCCGGATGCCCTGCTGTTTTGATAAATTTTCCAATTCAGCCAACCGGTCAATTAGACAATCTTGCCCTTGCAAAAGCAGGCAAACAGATCGGTTTGAATGCAATTGTAACCGGCAGCTTAATAGACATCAAGCCAATAAAGGAAGAGAGCGGTCTTCTATGGTTCAAAGGCGCCAGCAATATTGTTCAGATGCAGATAGTTGTGGAAGTTTATGATACAGAAACAGCCGCCAAACTTCTCGATGAAATTTTTTTCCATGAAATAGAGGTTAACGAACAGGAATTCGAGTCAATTAAATCAAGAAAAGCGGAAGGCATATCCGGTTTCAAGGATGCTTTCATGCATATTGCCGACGTGGCGGGTGAAAAAATTTGCGATACTGTCGCTATGCAGCCATGGAAAGGATATATTGTTTCAATCTCCGGAAACAGGATAATAATATCTTCCGGCCGGAAGTCAGGGCTAATATCAGGCGATATACTTGAAGTGTATGCCGGTGAAAAGATAATTAATGGTAAGGATGGCCAGCGATTCTTTGTCCCAGGTCTTAAAACAGGGGAGATAAAGATAACCACTGTTTACACTGACAGGGCCGAAGCGGTTTCTATTTCAGCAAGCGACATAAAGGAAGGCTATTCGGTAAGAATCAAGTAAGATGAATTCGTAAAAAGTGGTTTTTCGACTTTCAAATAACTTAACTAATACCTGAACAAAAATATTCGCTACGGTCCTCAAGCATCTTCCGGCTTTAAGGCTTTTCTATATGGTCTATCAGAAGTCATTGCATCAAAGGTATCAGCCACTGCCAACAGCCTTCCTTTGATAGAGATATTTTTTCCAGCCACGCCCATGGGATAACCCTTGCCGTCAAATCTTTCATGATACTCAAGGATATAGGGTATTACAGATTCCAGGAAAGAGAGATGTCTTTGACTATTTGAGCGCCAATCAAGGGGTGTGATTCTATTTTATTGTATTCAGCATTGGTAAGCTTCCCCTGCTTGTTCAGGATGGAATCGGGGATGCCTATCTTGCCGACGTCATGAAGCATTCCTCCCCAATCGATGAGTTCTGTTTCGTTTTTGTCCCAGTTAAGCTCCTCGGCTATTGCTTTAGAAAATCGAGTAACTCTTTCAGAATGTCCTCTCGTGTATGGATCACGCGCCTCTATGGAGTTGGCAACTTACCAATGGAATTTATTATTCTATCAATCTTTTTTGATTTCATCAGTAGCGCCTTTGGTTTGATTTGCGGCCTGCATTTAGATCATTTATAGTTAAGATACCCATGGGTCAATCCCGCATTGTAGAAAGGGTTAAAGCCTTTGATAAATAAAAGACTGCAAAACTTGAGTTGCTTAAATCGCTTGATACACCAATTCCCCATCAACAAAACAAAATCCAATTATCTTTAAAAAATTATACGGTTATAGGGGTGGATGCAGAGCGTATGGAAGAAAAAATAAAAATCAATTTTTTCTGTCCCTACGTCAAGATTCTGAACATTTTTTCCTACCTTCAAGTATTACTTCCGTGTCATTTTGGCATAACAAGCTTATTTTAATGCATATTGCGCGCATTTGTCTTTTGTAGCACACAAGTTGCTGCTTAAAGTTAATTATTTAGCCTCAGATTCACCCCGGTACCATCTGCCGGAGCTACGGGGCAAGCAGAGATGAACACAGATAGGTTTAAATACAAATAAACCACAGAACATTAAGAATTAGTGACTACTCACGTAGTCAGACTGAAGCCGTTTAGACTAAAGGCTGAAGGGATCAGAAGAGCATGATTGCCGTACTTTGGCGGAAACAGCTGATTCTTGCAACAAACATGGCTTCAAAATACGCTTTTTTTATTAAAAATTATCCAACTTCATCTTGACATAATACTATTTTTAATATTATTTAGTTAAATTTTAGTCATTCAATCCTTGCTCTGAAATTAATATCAGGGCTTTAATAGCCAAAAGGAGGTTAAATGAGAAGATACGAAACAATTCTAATTATCGATTCTGATCTTTCAGATGATGAGCGTAACTCTATCCTTGAAAAGTTAAGAGATCTGATTACTCTGCATGACGCTTTTCTTGTTGAATTTGATGATTGGGGAGTCAGAAAGCTGGCCTATGAAATCAAGAAAAGGGTGCGTGGTTATTACCTGCGTATAGATTACTGTGGAATCGGCGCTCTTGTGGATGAAATAGAACGGTTTTCCCGGATTGACGATCGGATTCTTAAGTATATGACTGTCTTGCTTGACAAAAATCCAGATATTGAAAAAATAAAGGAAGAACTGGCCGGTATTGAAGCGGAAAAGAAGAAAATTGAGCAAGGCGAGCCCTCAGACAGCGATAAGCCCGAGACAGGCGAGATAGAATTGGATGCTCCTCAACCGGAAGCTGTCCAACAGCCTTCCGAACCTCCTGAATCTGCAGCAGTAGAGGAAGATAACACACAAACTGAAAGTAAAAAGGAGGAATAGCATGGCTGCGGCTTTTAGATTCACGAAACGACGAAATAACGACAAAAAAAATGATTTTAAAAAAAAGATATATAATCGCAGAAAAATTTGCCGTTTCTGTGCGGACAGCAACCTTGTAATAAACTACAAAGATGCAAAATCGCTGAAGTATTTTATTACAGAACGCGGCAAAATAATTCCAAGGCGCATTTCCGGAACCTGTGCAAAACACCAGCGCGTCCTGACTCATGCAATCAAGCGTGCCCGTACAATCGCCCTTTTGCCTTACGTTGGGACTATAGGTCATTATTAGCAATTATGTTTTTGCAGGCTGCCTTAAACCTAAATTGAGCGATTTTCGGCTCGATCTGCACCGATCTCTTGCGCATCAAGGATTCACGAAAATCTTAGGCATATCCATGGGTATGCCTGCTTGCCCCGTGGAATGCGAAGCCTATTCCTCTGGGGCAAAAGGGGACGTTTTGCAAAGGCATTAAGGAGAAGAGGATAGTGCCTCAGACTATTCAAGGAAGCATATCGGCTGATATTGTAAGTGGTATAATTATAATCGGTTTTATCTTTGCAATATCAGTTTATCTGCCGATTGTCGGGTTCTTTTGCTCTCTGCTTATTCCCCTGCCTGTTCTTTTCTATCGTTCCAAATTAGGCAGAAAAAAAGGAGCTGTAGTTCCTGTTGTATCGGTCATATTGATTGTTGTCATAACCGGCGGGATATCAATCGACATATTGTTCTTTACTGAACTATTGTTGTTAGGCTATATTCTCGGTGAACTTATTGAAATAAATCTTCCAATTGAAAAAATAATTCTTTATGCTTGCTCTTCTGTGTTGTTTGCAGGTATTGCCTGTTTGATCTTTTACAGCAATATATTTAATATCGGCATTATTGGCTTCGTATCAGAACATGTTGCAAAGCACTTAAAACTTACTATGGAGATGTACGAAAACATCGGGATGCCGGAAGAAAGTATCTATATGTTTTCAAAATCCCTGGAGAATATTCAGTATATTCTGGTGCGAATCCTTCCTGCTCTGATAGTAGCTTCGACTTTATTGGTTGCATGGGCAAGCCTGCTGCTGGCAAAACCGATTTTAAAGGCCAGGTCTCTTTTTTATCCTGATTTTGGAGTCCTCAATCGATGGAAAGCGCCTGACTATTTTGTATGGATGATCATAGGATGCGGGCTGATACTTCTTTTCCCTGACAGGGGTGTGAAGATATTAGGTTTAAACGGCTTGATCGTCATGATGACCATATATTTTTTCCAGGGTATAGCAATAATATCCTTTTACTTTGAAAAAAAAAGATTGCCCCGTTTTCTCAGGATTGCCTTATATGCCTTTGTTGCCATGCAACAGGTAATACTGCTTATTGTTATTGGGCTGGGATTTTTCGATATGTGGCTGAATTTCAGGAAACTGGAAATGAAAAATAACAGTTGATTTTTTAAAATCTATAAACAGAGGTTATAAAATGAAATTAATATTAAAAGAAACAATTGAATCCCTTGGAATAATCGGCAGCGAAGTAAATGTGGCGGATGGTTATGCAAGAAACTATCTTCTACCGCAGAAAAAAGCTGTGCCGGCTACACCTCAATATCGCAAGATGATGGAACAGGAAAAGGCCAAATTTGAACTCCAGATAGCCAAAGAAAAAGAGTTTGCCGAAGAAATGGCCAAAAGGCTTGAAAATGTTGTATGCACGATACCTGCAAAGATCACTGAAGAAGACCGTCTGTATGGTTCTGTCTCTTCACGCGATATTATTAATGCCCTTGCAAGCCAGGATATTGAAATAGAAAAAAGGATGGTTTTGCTCAGCGAGCCGATAAGAAATATCGGCACATACAAAGTCCCTGTACGCGTTTACAAAGAAGTTGAACCGGAAATCACGGTTGAAATAGTGCCGGAACAATAACAGATCGTAAAAATCACTCTTTATGACACCATTAATATTGATGAATTCATAAAAAAAACGGATTCATCAGGTGTTAAGCGCAAAGTAGTAGGTTAAAGCAATTACCTGTTTAATCATACTCTTAACACTTAACACCTGACACCTGACACCTGATTAATCAAATGGATAATAGCCGATTTCAGGCAAATAATAATCCTTATTTAAATAAAATACCTCCACAGAATCTTGAGGCAGAAGAATCTATACTCAGCGCAATTCTGATAGATAACAATACATTTTTCGATGTTGTTGAGATTTTATCACCTGAAGATTTCTACAAATCCGCTCATATAAAAATTTTTTCAGCCATAATTGAACTTTTTTCAAGAAATGATCCTGTTGACCTTGTAACCCTTGCAAATATCCTTAAAGAACAAGACTGTCTGGAAGAAATCGGAGGAGCAACATATCTCGCAGCGCTTGTAGATACTGTTCCCCTTGCTGTTAATGCGCATCATTATGCGAAGATAGTCCATGACAAGGCATCATTAAGACGTCTTATTCAAAAAACAAACGAAATTACAAAGCGTTGTTTTGAAGACCGTGGCAATGTTGATGAGGTAATCGATTTTGCCGAAAGTTCAATTTTTGAAATATCAGACAATAAAAACAAGCAGGCGCTTTCCCCGCTCAGCAATATTATTGCAAAAAACATCGATACTCTTGAAGAGCTCGATGGAAACAAGAGGCTTGTAACAGGGCTTGCGACCGGTTTTACCCGCCTTGATAATTTAATGGCCGGTTTGCAGAAATCGGATCTTATCATAATTGCAGCGCGTCCAAGCATGGGAAAAACAGCTTTAGCTCTTAACATTGCAAGGAATGCCGCAGCGGATTCCAATGTTCCGGTTGCCATATTTTCTCTTGAAATGTCAAAAGAACAACTTTCGATGCGTCTTCTATGCTCTGAATCAAGGGTCGATTCATACCGTTTAAAAGGAGGCTTTTTTACAAGGGAAGACTGGGACAATCTAACCGATGCCGCCGAAGTTTTATCTGACGCTCCGATCTATATAGATGATTCAGCAGATATTTCGACAATGTCAATAAGAGCTAAATCTCGCAGGCTTAAAATGGACAAAGGTCTTGGCCTGATAATTGTCGATTATCTCCAGCTCATGAGGGGCAGGGTTTCCGCAGAGCGCAGAGATCTTGAGATTTCAGAAATATCGAGATCATTAAAATCTCTGGCCAAGGAACTTGATATTCCGGTGTTGGCCCTTTCCCAGCTCAACAGAAAGCTGGAAGATCGATCTGATAAGAGGCCACTCCTTTCTGACCTCAGAGAGTCAGGAGCTCTTGAACAGGATGCTGACGTGGTTGCCTTCATTTACAGAGATGAAGTGTATAACAAGGATGAAAATAATCCGAACAAAGGTAAAGCAGAGATAATTCTCTCCAAGCAAAGAAATGGGCCTGTGGGGTGGGTGCCGTTAACATTTTTAACTTCCTATACCCGCTTTGAAAATCCAGCGCCGGAAGATAGTTATGAACCTGTTGTTTCCTGAGCCTGGCAAAAGAGAGGATTTGGATTGAAAAAGCTTTTCGGAAGCACAAGCGGACTTAAGGCAAATCAAATCCACAGGCTCGAAAATCTGTATCGTCGCCGCATTCCCACTGAATTTCTTATTACATTCGAACTTGCCCGTGAAATAAGCAGACTTTCCCATGAAATTCGTCGCCAAATAGGCTTGTTAATAGACCGTATGGGCAGGATAGCTTTTGTAATCGTGGGAAATCACCATGGGATCGTTATCCCTGACACGAGTGATTACAGGGCAGCTCCAGGGCGTCTAAAGGGGCTGAGGTGTATTCACACCCACCTGAAAAACGAATTCCTGACTAAAGAGGATTTTACCGATCTTGTCCTTTTAAGACTCGATATTATGGCTGCAATTACAATTGCCAACGATGGTTTGCCATACCAGGTACATGTCAGCCATATACTGCCAAAAAGTCAGACAGGGAAGCTATACCAGACACTTCCGCCTCTCAGCCCCAATCAGCTTGATATCGGATGCCTTGAGCTTATACAGGCGCTTGAAAATGAGCTTGCCTATAGACCTTTATATAAAGCGGCCTCACAAAAAGAAAGGGCTATCCTTATAAGCGTAACAACTGCTCCCAGACGTATAGCTTTAGACTCTCTCGAAGAGCTGAAAGTGCTTGCTTTATCCAGCGGTATAAATGTTGTGGGCACTGTGCTTCAACAACGCAAAAGAATCGATTCAAGATTCCTTGTGGGTCTTGGGAAACTTCAGGATCTTACCATTCTTGCTTTGAAAAAAGGCTCCACGCTAATTATCTTTGACCAGGAATTGAATCCTTCACAGATACGTTCTATTACGGATCGTATGGATATTAAAATTATTGACAGAACCCAATTAATTCTGGATATTTTTGCTCAACGCGCGCAAACAAGGGAAGGAAAGCTTCAGGTAGAGCTGGCTCAACTAAAATACTTGCTGCCGCGCCTTATTACAAAAAATACCGCCATGTCACGTTTAACAGGCGGTATTGGCGGAAGGGGACCGGGGGAAACAAAACTGGAGATTAATCGAAGGCGTGTGCGCGACCGGATAGCGCGTCTGGAAAAAGCTGTTTGTCTTGTAAAAAAGCAACGAAAGCAGCAAAAGGCGAAACGGCAGAAAAAGGGGCTCCCTGTTATTTCCATCATAGGGTATACCAATGCCGGCAAATCTACACTGCTCAACACTCTCACAAAGAGCAATGTTCGCGCTGAAGATCGTCTCTTTGCCACATTAGATCCGTCCAGCAGGCGTTTAAAGTTTCCAAGAGATATTGAGGTCATCATAACCGATACAGTGGGGTTTATTAAAGATCTTCCAAAAGAGCTTATGGTCGCCTTTCGGGCAACATTTGAAGAATTGGAAAGCGCGGATATTCTTCTTCATATTATAGATATCAGCAACCCTCGTTTCAAAGAACAGATCAGATCTGTTGAAAAAATTCTTGATAGTCTTAATCTAAACAATATTCCATTGATCCGGGTTTTGAACAAACAGGATCTTGTTGACAAAGAAACCATTAACAGACAAATCGGTTCTCTTGAAGGTATTCCTGTCTCAGCTAATGATGCATCGACCTTGATTCCGCTTATTGAAAAGATGGGGGCTTTAGTCTGCCGATATGGATCTTGAAATTATAAAAAGAGTTGGTATTGCTGCTTATAAAAAAGCCGGCGTGCTTCTGTCTCACTTTGGCAGAATATCTGAAATAAATAAAAAGGAAATTTTTACAACCAATGGTGAAATTCATAAAGAAATGCTTGCATTATTTAAGATAGCAAAGTAAAATAAATGTTTGTTTCAATTTCGCAGCCTTTTTATTTATCAAGAGTTTTAATCTCGTTACGATTATCAAAGCCATGTAAGGATATTCTATGACAAAAAAAATAATTAACAAAATATCTTTTGACGATCATTTAGGATGTTTTGGGAATTTCAATATTGAGGATCCGATATGCAAGAGGTTTTGTTCATTAAACTTGCGTTGCGCCATAGAAAACGATCAAAATACCCGCCTTGAGATAATCGAAGATTTGATATCTTCGGATAGTATGATTATTACGATGCAGTAAGTTCTGTAATGCTTTTACCCTTTGAAAGATGTCCCTTTAATTACCATTTGTTGAAAATATCTTGCCTGGATTGAGTATCCCCTTTGGATCAAAAACCATTTTTAGTTTTTTCATAAGCGCCAGTTCAACGGGACCGATCTCCCTTGCCAGATACGGCGCCTTGGTTATTCCTATTCCATGCTCACCGGAAATAGTTCCTCCAAGTTCAAGAGTATAGTCGAAAAGAGCTTCAACTGCCGTATCAGCCTTTTTCAGCTCTTCCTTATTCTTTTTATCCAGTATGATATTAAAATGGATGTTCCCATCACCAGCATGTCCGAAGCTAACCATGGTCAGCCCTGTTTCGGCCCTTAGTGCATTTATTTTTCTTGCCATATCAGGCACTTTACTTCTTGGAACCACAATATCCTCATTTATCTTATCCGGCCCATATTTAAACAGGGCAGAAGAGATCGCCTTGCGGGCTTTCCAGAGGTTTGCCGCCTCCTTTTTTGTCTGAGCCATTTCAAAACCTGTTGCGCCCTGCTCCATACAGAGCTCTTTTATTTCTTCCATGGTTTTTTCCACCTCATCTCCATTGCCGTCCGCTTCTATAAGAAGTAAAGCGCCGGCCCGGACAGGCAGTCCCAGCTTAAGATGGTTCTCCACACACTTTATTGAAGCATTGTCCATATATTCTATGGTGCGTGGTATTATGCTGTGTCTGATAATTGATGAGACAGCTTCTGCCGCTGTTTCCATCATATCAAAAACAACCGTCATCGTCTTAATTGCTTTTGGGAGAGGCAGAAGACGTAGTACCATGCGAGTAATTATTCCAAGAGTCCCTTCAGAGCCGACAATAAACCGGGTCAAATCATATCCGACCACTCCCTTGGCTGTCTGCACACCTGTGTTTATTATCTCTCCTGTTGGCAGGACAACTTCGAGTCCCAGAACATAGTCTCTTGTTACGCCATATTTGACCGCTCTGGGGCCTCCGGCACATTCGGCCAGATTGCCGCCCAGGGTGGAAAATTCGGAACTTGCCGGATCCGGAGGATAAAAAAGACCCTGTTTTTCAACAGTCTTATGTAAATGGCTTGTAATAACACCGGGTTCTACATGGGCAATCAGATTGTCCGTGTCAATTTTAAGAATCCGGTTAAAACGTGACATCACGACGATCACTCCTCCATTGACAGCAAGAGAGCCTCCGGTCATTCCTGAACCGGAACCACGCGGGATTACAAAGAAATTGTACTGGTTGGCAAGCCTTAATATTGCGGATACTTCATCGCTGTTTTTCGGAAACAAAACAGTGTCAGGCATGTAAGTACGGGCGGTTGCGTCGTATGCATAACAGGCCAAATCCTCTTTTGCCCTGGTGCAATTGGATGTGCCCACTATATCTCGAAGTTTTTTAAAAGCTGTTTCAGTTAGAGTCATTAAAAATCACCGGATTCTAATTTCCGGCAAAGAAATTCAACCTGTTTCTTTACAGCGCTATCTTTTCTCAATCCCTTTTCGACCACACCAATTGAATAAAGGGCTGTGGCATGATATCTGTTAAAGCTTTTCCCGATTGTCTGAAGAGGCGCATCCGTATGCACACGTGACAGGTACATTGCAATCTGGCGTGGCCAGACAATATTCTGTTTTCGAGAACGTGAAATAATATCATTTATTGAAATATTGTATTGCCTGCATACAAGTTTCTTTATGGTATCTAAAGTAATATTTTTTCGTTGCCGGATAATATTTTTAACTACGCTTTCAGCAAGCCTGAGATCAATGGACGCTCCCAAAAGCGATGATTTGGCTGTAATACCGAAGAGGCCGCTTTCAAGTTGCCTTACATTTTCTGTAAGTTCTCCGGCCAAATAACTGATAATATCTTCCGGAACATTATACCCGTTCAGCTTTGCCTTTTTTTGTAATATTCTGACCCTTGTTCTAAAATTTGGGGAATCAATATTAGAAATAAGGCTACATGAGAGCCGTGATCTTAATTCGTTATTCAACTTCGGAATATCAGATGGAGGACAACAACTGGAGAAGATTATTTTTTTGTTTGCTTCAAATAGAGTGTCAAGGGTTAATGCAAGCTCGATCTGTGTACGATTTTTGCCGCTTAAATAATGAACATCTTCGAGAAGCAACACGTCACATTCGGTTCTGTATTTGTTTTTGAACTTATCGATGGAATCATGCCGAAAAGCAAATACCATTTCATTGCTAAAATCTTCGGCAGTAATATAATAAACACGGTCTGAACACCGTTCAGACAGGATATGGTGCCCTATGGCTTGAGTAAGGTGGCTTTTCCCCATTCCTGTCTTTGATAGTAAAAATAAACAATTCTGATTGCCTTTTTTTCTTGCAGCCAGCGACAGAGATGCTGAATAAGCAAAGTCATTATTACTGCCCACTACAAACTGGTCAAAGGTAAAATCCCTTCTTAAAAAGTGTCCGCCAAGCAACCATCTGTTTTCGTTCGGCAATGGCAACTGGGGATTACAATCCTTCTTTGAGCTTGTGCCGTTGTTTCTTTTATTAATTTCAATAATAAATTTGCAGGCATTGCTTGAAGCATTATTTATTTCTGTTTCTATTAGTGTACCGTAATGATCAATAATCCTTTTCTTAGAAAAAGTGTTTGTACACGAAAGGACGATACAATCTTCATCAAATTTTACAAATTCCAGAGGTTCAATCCACATTCTGAAGCTGTGGCCCGGGATCTGTTTTTTAATCGATTTTTTTACGTTGTTCCAGATAAATTTCATTAGGCTTTATTCTATAAGTGCTATTAATACAAAAATGAAGATTCCCCACAAAATGGCAATAAAAGCCAAATCAAGATAAACGTAACTATTCAGGTAGATAGGCTGAAGGCTTTTGGGGAAAAGACTCACAAAACCCAACAATAGCCTAATCATTCAAGTACAGTACCCCCAAATACAGCTTTTGCCGTTGGGGCGAGAATTGATCAGTATCCTTCGGCCTACAGCCTTCAGGCTAATAACCTGAGCAGTCGCAGACAAACATACTGAGACCTTTGCAAAACGTCCCCTTTTACCCGATTACTGTGTCAGTCTCGAATTTCAATCCTCGAAATATTCAATATATTCCTCCGGTTGAAATTTTCGCCTTCCTTGTACTCAAACAAAATTGAACATTTTTCAAAGGTCTCATACTGAAAAAAAAGGAATAAAACTGGTAAAACGAAAAAATAAAGGGTTTGAAGAATTATTGCAGGTTATATATAAGTTTATGCCCTGAATAAAACTTTCCGCATTTTTTAAGAAATAAGCCGCTGCCTGTCAAACCCGATAAATGAGATTTTGTATTTTTTTATACAGCACTTATTAACAATTTATATCTATCTGAACATATTAATATATATTAGCGCCAAAAGACAACTGCTTCTAAATACAACCTTTTTTGAAGTGGCATTTTTATTAAGTATTTTATGCATATCCATCTTTATTGTCAAAAATACCAAAACAGAAATTTATCCAAAAACTCAATTTTTCTTCGATTATCTTTTATTTTCGAATAAAAATGAACTCGTCATATTTTATCAAACTAACAAACAACAAAAAACAAATAGCGGTTTATCTTATTCATTGGAATTTATGAAAATTATAACATGAATACCTCGCCTTTTAATGTGGGGATGATTTGCTTGAAAAAAAATATTGTGGACGGTAATATACAAATATTTAGAAATCAGAGGTCAGAAGTCAGAAAACCCTGAACCCAGTGAGAGCTTATGAAAAATGTTCGGCCTGTTATAGGAATTACAATGGGAGATCCGGTTGGCATCGGCCCGGAGATTATCCTTTTAGCTTTGCGGGAAGCTTCAATATTCAATGTATGCAGACCGCTTGTAATTGGAGATGCGCAGAGACTGAAAGCAGCGATGCAAGGTGTTGAAAACCATCTGACAATCAATACTATACAAACCCCTGATCATGGGGTTTATAAATGCGGCGGCATTGATGTTATATCGCTTTCAAAACTTGATTCCATCAAAACATTCTGGGGCAAACCAACGGTGCAAACCGGAAAAGCGATGATAGGCTATATAACAGCGGCAATTGACATGGCAACCCGCGGGAGTATAGCCGCAATTGTTACCTGTCCGATAAATAAGATGGCCATGAAGATGGCAGGGTTTAGTTACAATGGACATACCGAGCTGTTGGCTGAACATACGAAAACCGAAAAATACGCTATGATGCTTGCGGGAAACAAACTCCGTGTTGTTCTTGTAACAATCCACATGCCCTTACGTGAGGTCGCCGCCTTTCTTTCAACGGAAAAAATACTTCAAATAATACGAATCACCTGGAATGCGCTATATGAACGTTTTGGAGTTAAAGAACCTCGTATAGCGGTTGCAGGCCTGAATCCACACGCAGGAGAAGAGGGCATGTTCGGAGATGAAGAGAAAAATATTATTGCTCCTGCAATTCATCTTGCAGGAAAAGAAGGGTTCAACGTCTCTGGCCCTTTCCCTCCTGATACGCTGTTTTATTATGCCGCAAAAGGGAAATACGATGCTGTTGTATGCATGTATCATGATCAGGGACTGATTCCATTTAAGATGCTTCATTTTAGCGATGGGGTTAATACGACACTTGGTCTTCCGATAATAAGAACCTCTGTTGATCATGGAACAGCTTACGATATTGCCGGAACAGGCAAGGCAGATCCCGGCAGCCTTGCGGCTGCGATAAATATGGCCGCAAAGCAGGCTATACAGGCTGAATATGAAGTGCCTAAAGTGAGCTAAAGTATGTTAAAGTGCCTAAAGTTAAGGAGTCGCTTCGCTCCATTAATTCACATGGAGTTGGCGGCGCCGAAGGAGCATTCCTTAACTTTAGACACTTTAGTCCACAAGGCGCTTATTTTTGTGTAATCGTAGAAGTTTTAAAAAGTGTCAACTACTTTTGAGCTATTTTGAAGGATGCCGGAGTTTTATATGCAATCTGAAAAGATCATTATACGTGGAGCGAGACAGCATAATTTAAAAAATATCGATGTTGACTTGCCTCGAAATAAACTTGTGATTGTTACAGGCCTGTCCGGATCAGGCAAATCAACGCTTGCTTTTGACACTCTCTACGCCGAAGGGCAGCGCAGATATGTTGAATCGCTTTCAGCCTATGCGCGTCAGTTCTTAGAGCGTCTTGAAAAGCCGGATGTTGATTTGATAGAAGGCCTGTCGCCTGCCATTGCAATTGAACAGAAAACCGCCAGCCACAATCCCCGTTCAACTGTGGGTACAGTAACAGAAATATATGATTATCTCCGGCTCCTTTTTGCCAGAATCGGCACTCCACACTGTTATAAATGTGGACAGCCCATCACCTCTCAAACACTGGATCAAATTATTGACAGGATAATGTCCTTTGCCCTGGGAACACGGATAATCATTTTATCGCCAATAGTTTCCGGTCAGAAAGGCACACACAACAGTCTTTTTAAGCGGCTGAAGAAGGAAGGCTTTGCCAGGGTTCGTGTTGATGGAAAAACTTTGGAAATCGAAGAAGCAGGAGGGCTGGATAAGAATAAGAAGCATAGCATAGATGTGATAGTTGATCGCCTTGTAGTAAAAAATAATATTAAAAACCGGGTTGCTGATTCTCTGGAACTGGCTATGTCCCTGTCAGACGGACTTGTTAATGTGGACATTCCAGGCCAGGAGCCTGTCCTTTTCAGCGAAAAAGCCGCATGTGTCAACTGCGGTATAAGTTATCCTGAATTTACACCCGCTAACTTTTCATTTAATTCTCCCAATGGGGCATGTCCAAAGTGTGGAGGTCTTGGTTCAGCCACTGAATTTGATCCGCATCTTATTGTTCCAAACCAGAAACTTTCTTTAAGGGAGGGAGCAATTGCTTTATGGGCAAACAGGAATACCGTACATTTCGCTGAATTTCTGGATGCGCTTACGATGCATTATCATGTTGATATATATACACCATATAAGGATCTGCCGGATCGATTTAAAAATGCTCTGCTATATGGTTCAGGGAATGAACAGATTACTTTCTACTTTGAACGAAGTAATCGTCGCATTACTTATAGAAAAACCTTTGAAGGAATCATACCAAAATTAAAACGACGTTATATGGAAACAGATTCATACCAGGCCAGGGAAGAAATCAGGCGTTATATGAATTTTCGCCCCTGCCCGGAATGCCATGGGGCAAAACTAAATAAAGAAAGCAGATCCGTTAAAGTGGGGGGACTTGCGATATTCGAAGTTGCTGCGCTTTCAGTGACAAAAGCCAATGCTTTTTTCAGAGGGTTGCAATTAGAAGGCAAAAAAGAAATTATTGCCGGAAGGATTCTTAAAGAAATAATAGAACGGCTGGGTTTTCTCGAAAATGTGGGGCTTTCTTACCTGACGCTTGACAGATCGGCTTTCACACTCTCCGGCGGAGAAAGCCAGAGGATACGGCTTGCAACACAGATTGGGTCGAAATTAACAGGCGTTCTATATGTTCTTGATGAACCGAGCATAGGTTTGCACCAGAGAGACAATCAACGTCTGCTGACCACACTTTTACAGATGCGCGATCTTGGCAATACCGTGCTTGTTGTCGAACACGACGCACAAACCATACTCGCTGCAGATTATGTTATTGACATGGGTCCTGGCGCCGGCGTTAACGGTGGACAGGTTGTCTTTTCAGGAAGCCCCAAAAAGCTTCAAAAAGATAATAATTCATTAACAGGCCGGTATCTGTCAGGACGAAAGCGCATTGAAATTCCATCCAAACGTCGATCCGTTCAAAGGGAAAAACTTATCATTAAAGGCGCGGCTGAAAACAATCTCAAAAATATCGATGTTGAATTTCCCCTTGGCTGCTTTATATGCGTAACCGGTGTGTCAGGCTCAGGCAAATCAACGCTCGTTCTGGAAACACTGTACAGAGCTCTTTCCCAGAATATATATCATGCCAGGATACCGGCAGGCAAACACTCAGATATTCTTGGCCTCGAGTATATTGACAAGGTAGTCAATATTGATCAGTCTCCCATAGGCAGAACTCCACGATCCAATCCTGGAACATATACAGGCGTTTTTACCTATATAAGGGATCTCTTTTCAAAAACAGCCGAAGCCCGTATGAGAGGATACAAGCCAGGCCGTTTTAGTTTTAACGTCAAGGGAGGGAGGTGTGAAGCCTGCGGCGGTGATGGAATTATAAAAATTGAAATGCACTTTTTGCCCGACCTGTATGTGACCTGCGATGTCTGCCGTGGCAAAAGGTACAACCGCGAAACCCTTGAAGTCAGATATAAGGGGAAAAATATTGCTGATGTTCTTGATATGACAGTTAATCAGTGCCTGATCTTTTTTGATAAGATAACAAACATCAAATCAAAGCTCTTAACCCTTGTTGAAGTAGGTATCGGATATATCCGCATAGGCCAGCCGGCAACGACTCTGTCCGGCGGCGAGGCACAACGTGTCAAGCTGTCACGGGAGCTTGGCAAAAGAGGCACAGGAAAAACCGTTTATATTCTTGATGAACCAACCACAGGGCTTCATGTTGATGACATAAAAAAGCTTCTAACTGTGTTAAGCAGGCTTGTTGAATCCGGGAATACCGTGATCGTGATAGAGCATAACATGGATGTAATAAAAACCGCCGACCATATCATCGATCTGGGTCCTGAAGGGGGGGATGAGGGCGGGTATATTATAGGATGCGGCACACCTGAAAAGATTGCAGATATTGAGGGATCCTATACAGGACAGTTTTTAAAAAAGGTTTTGCGCAAATAGATAAAAACAAAACAGGGTTACTGCTTTTTAAAGGCAACAACCCTGTTTTGTTTACTATTAAATTTTTGTTTTTAGTGGCCGGCTCCAAACAGCGCTGCAATTGCTCCTGCCTGTGGATGGGCGTAAATAAGGATCAGCGAGACCACCAGTGCATAAATACACAGTGACTCAATCATGGCAAGACCGATCAGCATGGTAACCGTTACCTTGCCTGATGACTCGGGATTTCTTGCGATACCTTCAACAGCCGCTTTCAAACCCATACCCTGTCCAAGACCGCAACCAACAGCTGCTAACGCAATACCGAAACCAGCAGCAGTTACGCTGGCAATAAAAAATTGTAATGCACCTGCTTCCATAAGATTTTACCTCCTGTTATAGATTATATTTGCTTCTTCCATTTTCCCATAAAAGTAAAAGCAAACGTTATTCTAATTATTAAAGTTCGTTATAGCTTAATGAGCATGTTCCAATGCGCCGGTAAAGTACATTATCGAAAGCAAAAAGAAAACAAATGCCTGAACCAGTGCGACAAAAATACCAAGCCCCATAATCGGCAGCGGAGCAAAGAAAAGGCCTGCCAGCGCAAAAAGAATGCCCAGCACCAGCTCATGCCCCATCATATTGCCGAAAAGCCGGAAAGAGAGTGACAGGATACGCGCCACATGGCCGATAACTTCAATCGGGAATATAATTGGAATCATCCACCACACAGGTCCTAAAAAGTGTTTAATATATTTTATGCCATGATATTTAAGACCGATAATATGCGTAAAAATAACTACAGTTAATGCGCACGAAGCAGTTGTGTTCAGGCTGGCGGTTGGGGGGAAGAAACCGGGTACAAGACCTATAAGATTACATGTTGAAATATATATAAATACGGTGGCGACTATCGGAAAGAGCCATCGGCCCTCTTCTCCTGTTATATCGATCATAAACTCTTCCATTCCTGAAATGATGATTTCAAATACGTTTTGTCCTTTTGAGGGAATCATCTTTACGCTTTTGGCTGCAATGGCTCCAAGAGTTATAAGCAGGATCATGACCACCCACGAATAAATAACATGAACATATGCATGTGCAAAATGTCCCAGACCAATTAACTCAAAAAACTTGACAAAAAAGAGATATGGATGTTCCACTTTATGCTGCCTCCTTGAAAATAAGTTTTTTAAATTCACATATAGTTGCAAGGATTATGCTGGCAACCACAATCGAAAGACCGACAATAAGTCCACCAGGATCTACATAATGCCTTGATATCAAGACAAATATAATAAAAGCGCTTGCAGAAAAACGAACATAATATTTAGCTAAAATAGTTCTGCAAAGAGAAAGATGGGGAGGTGTAAAAGCTTTTTTCAGTGTCCGATATAACAGATGAAAATTAATTGTAACGATCAGACCTCCGAAAATAATTCCCCTTGCAAAATCAGGCGGCGTATTAATAAGGCCAACAACGCTCGCAATGAAAAAGAGAATCCAGTTTGTCCGGATAACAAACTTAAAAATGCGCTGTTGAACATTCACGATACTAATATTTCCTGGATTTTTTTATTGCAAGCCCAATATTTCTATATCCCGCAGCGATTCCCAACCCAAGAAAAATTAATGTTAACCATGGGGTTGTATCATACCGCCTGTCAAGATATACCCCGACAGCAAGCCCGATAAAAATGGAAAGAGCTACCGATAGGCCAATGCTGCTGTAATATGCTAACTCCTTAATAGAAGATTTAGTTTCATTTTCCATGGAAAAGAACACCTTGAACCATATAAACTCATATGTTCAATCTATCTTAGAAAAATTTATCTATCATAAAATTAATGTCAAGTCAACGTAAAAATAATCATAATCATCGGCAATATGTCCGGATACAAAAATTTTGAGACCTTTGAAAAATGGTAGCCGTTCACGGAACGTTGAAAATAGAAATTGGGTCATCCCTCCCAAATTTCCAATTTCAAGCTTTAACGTTCCGTGAACAGCCGCGAATTTACAGTGTCAGGTCGCTGTCTATAACCGTTCCTTTCTGAATAACGGCCTGAGATTTTTCTGTATTCGTTATCACAACCTTACCTTTTATGATTACATTTTTCTCAAAACAGACATCCCCCTTCACAGTCAGAGATTCGCAGTCAACAAGGGAAGGAACGCCGTCTATAAGGAATCTTTCATTAAACAGATCCCTTGGGCCGTAATATTTGGGATCGAGATTTATCTTTATCTCAGCTAATTTCCTCTCAGGGTTTGAAATCAAAGCCTGTGCTTTTGATAAAATATAACAGTCCGAACGCACCGCCAGCAAATCGTTGCAGTTTTTCACAGGGAAAAAACGTGATCTGGGCACCCTCACTGCCGGTGTGTTTTCAAAAAGAGACAGGGCGGCTCCCATTGCGGTTTCGATCTGGTATATCTTTGGACTGGATTCATCCCTTGGATCAAGGGTCTTCGAGTTCAGTATCATTGGAAGGCGAATTATCCCATATTCTTCAATAACCTTTTTTAATGCCGGCAGATTAACCCAGATGTTGTTTGTATTGAAATACCTGTACCTGCTTATATCTCTAAAGGCATTCAGTTCATCTTTTGGACACTGTGCTGCTTCACGCAAAATCAAATTGCCGTCTTTATGTCTCGCAATATGCCCTCCCTTTAAATCGCTTGGAGTTCTTTCAGCCACCTCCATCATAAACGGAAACCTGTTTTCGGAAAAGTAACCAAGAAGAGAAGCGCTCATTGTAGCGCCTAAATTATCCGAATTGGCAATAAAAGCGTATCTTATTTTTCTATCAAGCAGATATTGCAGTGTCCCGGATGTATAAAGGGCTGTATAGATATCGCCGTGGCCGGGTGGATTCCACTCCAAAGCCGGATTTTGCGGCCAGGTTGCAGGGCCGAACCCGTCACAGAGTATCTTGGGAAATTTGTTCTGAACAAATATTATGGGAGGGCTGGGGGGATTTATCCTTGATAGAGCGGAAAGGGTATCCTGATGCGTGCTAAAGCTGTTCATCAATGACAGCATGACATTGTTTTGTTGCGTCTGTTTTAATATTATCTCAAGAAAGCTTTTGCCGTTTTTTATCCTGATAATGGATTTGGGCTTTTTAAGGCCCATAGTAGTGCCAAGCCCGCCGTTTAATCTTATCATCACAACATTTTTTAAGACCTTTTTCCCTGCATCGGCATATTGGCCGACATTATCAGCATTCTCAATTTCGTCCGCATTCAGGGATCTTATATCCTTATTAAACACAAAGCCTGTTTCACCGGCGACCACCTTTTTATAATAATAAGCAAATGTATCTATAACAGCCGGCGGCAGCCCCTCTTTTTCCATCTTTATTATAAAGGCTTGCAACCGGTTCGGCATACCTGATCGTTTCATAATAAGTTCCCCGGAAAAATCTAAATCTTTTCAATCCATCCCATCTTGTCTTCTGTTCTGCCATACTGGATGTCGGTTATGGCTTGATAGAGCCTGTTTGCCATAGGCCCGACTTTTCCGTTACCTATATTTATAACTCTATCTTCGTATTTCATTTCACCAACAGGAGAAATAACCGCGGCCGTTCCAGTTCCAAAAATTTCCTGCAGTTTTCCTGAGTCGTGCGCATCTATCAGATCATCTATGCTGATCTGGCGTTCACTAACCTTTATATTCCATTTTTTTGCCATTGTTATTACAGAATCTCTGGTAATGCCGGGAAGTATGCTTCCATTTAACATGGGGGTTACCAGTTCATCATCTATGACAAAAAATATGTTCATAGACCCGACCTCCTCAATGTATTTCTGATGGATGCCATCAAGCCACAATACCTGTGTGTAACCGTGTTTGTGGGCTTCTTCACCTGCATACAGACTTGCCGCATAGTTTCCGGCTGTTTTGGCTTCACCGATTCCGCCGCGCACAGCCCGGACATGGCTTTTTGTCACCCAGATTTTAACCGGATTAAAGCCTTCCGCATAATATGCGCCAACCGGAGAAAGAATAATAAAAAAACGATATGTATGTGAGGCGCGTACACCCAGAAAATGGTCTGTTGCGATAATTGTCGGCCTTATGTACAGGGAGGTTTCCGGCGCGCCTGGAATCCAGTCTTTTTCCAGAGCAATTAACTGTTTCATGGCATCGAAGACAAAAGCCTCGTCAAATTTTGGAATACAAAGCATTCGGCAGGATCGATTCAGCCGCTTGAAATTATCTTTTGGCCTGAAAAACCGGACACCGCCCAAATCTGTTTTGTAAGCCTTCATCCCTTCAAATACCGACTGTCCATAGTGGAGTACTGCTGTTGCAGGATCCATTTCAATAGGGGCATATGGTTCAATTCGTGGATTATGCCATCCATTGTCAGGATTATAATCCATGTTAAACATATAGTCGGTAAATATTGTTCCAAAACCGAGATTAGAATCATCCGGTTTGGGTTTAAGTGTGTCAGATTTTATAATTGTTAATTGCATTTGCCCTCCTCAGTCTATGCCCAGAGCATAAGCCCTGTATCATTATCATAACTTCTTTCAATCGGTTTGCCTGTTAATTCCTGAAGATTGATTTCACCGGCATAAATAATAGTTTCGGAAAAGAGATGACCGCCGATTGTTTTCCCCTGTTCGTCGGCAAGTAGAATATGAGCATGAATAAACGGCTTGCCGTCCTTTAGCGAAACATTGCCCATGCAACTTATAATTTCAAGGGCCGCTTTTTCCTTAAAGGTAACATAGACCTGCTGCTTTTGGTCATATGCGCCTATTGTATATGACGAAACCGCGCCGATAACCGAAAATGCCGCCATCCGGATCGAGACTTTTTTGCAAAATTCCTCAATAGAATTTATCAAATCGCCGCCATGAGGAAGACGGCCTGCAAAAATACGTCCCTGCTGAAATTCAAAACAGGAAAGTTCCTTCATCGCAATATCCTGACCCGGACATGCCGGAATATAAAAAAGGTTCAATAAATTTTTTGGCTTATTATTGTTTTTTAAAAATATAGCAAGCCTATGCTTAAATCAAGATTTAATTGAAACTCCATGCAGCCCCGCGAGACGGGATCCTCCAAAAGCGGATAAATCTCCGCTTTGCTCCGACAAGCTACGGGGAATGCGCTCGCTAACCCCGTCCGCCAGAGCGCTTTGGCGGACTACGGGGAATGCGCTTGCTATTGCGGTTCAGAAGAGTATATTTGCTTTCTTCAATGAAATCCTGAAAGCGGTTTGCATCGGAGAGACGTACCGTAACCCTGCTCAAGGCACAGGCAGGCGCAGACAGGTAATCTGTGGATTAAATAATGAGCATTAACCCGGATACATATTTGAAATGTTGATCTTTTGAAAATAATTTCAGACCATACTGCAATGCAACAGAAGCAATCCATATATCATTAGTCGGTATCGGTTTTCCATTTTCCTTTAAATTATTCAGGACTTCAGCATAAAATTCTGCTGTATCCTCATCAATACTATACATCTTCACACGTGGTGTATCCAAAAATTCTTCCAGCTCTTTTCTATTTTCCGGCTCTCGATTACCGCCTTTGAAACCGGATAGCAGTTCGCCAATACTGACAGCACAAATTCCTATTTCATGAGATTGCTGCAAAACTGCAATAGTTTCAGGATCTCCCTTCATGGCATACGAATAAATATTCGTATCAATCAGAATTTTTTTCATAACCAGAGCTCCTTGTCTATTTTCCTTTCCGTATCAATTTTCCCATGAATCTTATCAAATTCCTCTTGAGACCACTTTCCGAACATATGGTCTAAATCATGGTATACTACTGTAAACTTTTTTTCTTTTATCACGCCAAAATGCTGCCTCATTGTATCTATGACGACCTGATTTACACTTTTACCTTTCTGTCTGGCTGCCTGTTTCATTTTTTCCGACAGAACAGAATCTATTCCTCTTACAGTTATTGTTTTCATTGCGTTTACTCCCTTATTAAGTGACATCGTGAGTTGCAATCATTATGACATCATATTATACAACCATTTTCAAAATGTCAAATAATTTTACTTGTTCCCATTTAACAATCTCCCCAGCCGGCCAGCTGCACAAATAGGCGCATACAACCGTGAGCCGTCTGTCTTTACATTCCTGACGCTCAGAGCAATGCTCTGCCTGGCATGGTACTTTTTGCAAGGACTTTTTGCACACATATGGTATTTTTTACAACCTTGCGTTGCCATATAGTTTAATTAACGATTTCATTCTATTCATAATTACAGCATTTTCCCCTTTGTATTTAACCTATCTGCGTTTATCTGTGCCTGCCCCGCCTGCCTCGTGAAATTCATGCCAATGAGAAGCAAAGCGTATTTCACCGGGGTAGGTCAGAATAATCGTACTGGGGTGAATCTGCCTGCTCTGTTAAATTCCGCAGGACTTATTTAACCAAGGCAGACTGAATAGTTACTTCTTTTCCGCCTTAATCAACAAGACCGCCGACAAAGAGCGGGGCATAATCTTCGCATCTATCCATGCAGGCAGCATGTAAAATCGATTAGCCCACTTGAAAAACTTACCAAAAATATTCATTAACCCAGAAGTACTATTTGTCATGGTTGTTTTGTCACTTTTTAATCTTTGGATTAAGGAAAAACAATATACAACAAAGCACATTGTAATCTTTTCCAGTGGGCCCAATACTTTGTGTATATTAATCGGCCTGAATCCCGCTTCTTTTAATCGTTCATTCATCTCAAAAAGTTCATAGCGGCGAAAGTGATTTACAAAACGGTCGTCATTGGCAAAATATGATTTTTTATGCGGGAAGGTTACGACAAGCTTCCCGGACGGCCCCGTAACTCTGGCCAATTCTTTAATAGCCTTCCGGTCATCTTTCAGATGTTCAAGTACTTCCGAGTTTACAGTGTGAGAAAAAGCTTTGGACTTAAACGGCAGATTAATGCCGTCCGCAACAACATAATATCCTTTTCCGTATGAATGCTTAAGAAGTCGGATGGCTGCAAAAGACAGGTCTGAATATATAATATCCCGGGTTCCTGTCATCACAGGAGAAATTCCGCTTCCAACCTCTAATATCAATTTTATGTTTTCGCGCCGCAGGCTTTTTCCCACAGCCATCTTACGGAGGCGATAATTGTACAGATAGTTTTTCAGAAGAGTATATTTGCTTTCTTCAAAAAAATCCTGAAAGCGGTTGGACTTTGTTTTCATGTTATTTTTTATTTTGTTGTATTAGTTGCTTTAAAATTAAAAGATTATTTCTTGCCTCTTTATAATCTGGTTCGAGCTGTATTGCTTTTGAAAAAAAATCATTGGATTTTTGCAGTTTTCCTTTTTGGGCAAGTATAATTCCTATTTCATTATAAGCTGGAGCATAGCTGGCATTTATTCTAATGACTTCTGTAAAATGACGTATTGCTTCATTAAATTTGCCCTGTTTTTCCAGAATAGCGCCAAGTTTATAGTGAGCATCCCAATCCTCAGGATTTATCACAAGGGCTTTATTAAAATATTGAAAAGCTACTTTAAGATTACCTTTGTCAAACATTGCAATGCCAAGGTTTTTAATAGCGCAAACAGTATCAGGTCTTATATTTAGAGCTTTTTTATAATGATAAATGGCCTTATCGAATTTGCCCTCACTAAATAAGGCTATGCCTAAATTATTATGCGCCAGCCAGTTGTTTTCCGTTACTTTAATGGAATTTTCAAATAACGTGATGCTGTTTTTCCAGTGAGTTGTCTGAAGGAAGCTTTGCATTGTCAGTAATAAAATAACTGCTGCTGCAATAATAGCAGGAATAATCTTCTTGTCTGTCCATTTTTTTATAATATCTGAGCCACCCCATGCAAATATTATGAAAATCCCTATCAAAGGGATATATGTGTATCTATCTGCCATTGCCTGGTCGCCTACTTGAATAATTCCAATAACAGGAAAAAGAGTTATAAAAAACCAGAACAGGCCAACTATTATATATGGATATTTTTTAAATGTATGTATGGACAAAAAAATTGCTGCAGCGATCAGTAAAGTTGCCCCAATGATCTGCCATGCAGGCAGGTTATTCCCCGGGTGCGGATAAAAAACCGATAAATGTAATGGCCACAATGTTTTAACAATATAATTTATATAGGAAATCAGACCATTAGCAACACGTGTTTGCAATGGAAAACTTTCAAGAGTCTTTAATGCTGAACTGTGCTGAGCGACAAGGGTCAATATAGATGAGATGGCTACCGGTACAAGAAAGGGAATTTTTTCCAATATCAGGGGTATAAAATTTGAATTTTGAGAACCTGCCGGTTGATTTAATGGAAGATTAAGACGTTTTAGTGGCCATAGATCCAGCAAAAGCATAACAAACGGCATGGTTACCAGCATTGGCTTTGCCATAAGTCCCAATGATAGCGATATAAACACCAGAAAATATCTAAAAAGATCCCTTTTTATTACATATCTGATATAAGCCAGAATTGTCAGCATTCCAAAAAAAGTGCTTAATACATCCTTTCGTTCTGCCACCCATGCAACCGATTCCACATGAAGTGGATGCAAAGCAAAAAGCGCTGCCACAAAAGCGCTTTTCCAGATAGCTCCAGTCATATATTGAAGAATAAAAAATAATAGAAGTGTATTTATTAGATGGATCTGCAGGCTTGTCCAGTGATGTCCCATTGAATTTAATCCGTAAAGCTCAATATCAAGCATATGGGAAAGCCAGGTTAATGGATGCCAGTTTGATGCATGAAAGGTCGTAAAAGCCCACTTTATGCTTTCAAATGTAAGACCTGATTGAACATAAGGATTTTGGGTAATATAACTTCCATCATCAAAACTAATAAATTCATGACTTGTTATCTGCCAATATATAACAAGATTCGCTGCAACAAGAAATAAGCATACGATAATCTCCTGCCGCCTGTTGCGCAGAAAATTATGTTTTGTTTTACTGTTATTTTTCATTCTGATGGAGAATGTTCTTTAAGATTAAAAGATTATTTATGGCGTCCTTATAACCGGGATCAATTTGGACAGCCTTGGAAAAGAATTTTTCTGCCTCGTTAATTTTTCCAAATTGCAATAAAATAATTCCTATATGATTATATGCCTGTTTATAATCAGGATCGATTTTAATGACCTGTGCAAAGTGAGCCAATGCCTCTTTATATTCTTTCTGATTTAATAAAATACAACCTAAATTATAGTGAGCATTGCTATGTCCGGAATCTTTTTTTATGGCTGATTCATAATAAAAAATAGCTTTATCAAGCTTCTCCTGAGTTGCCAGCACATTTGCAATATTATAATAAGCCTCCGCAAATTCAGGATCTATCAGAATTGCTTTTTTGTAATGCTTTATTGCTTCTTCAAGTTTGCCAAGGGCTGTGAGGACATTAGCTGTATTATTATGGATTCCTGCGTGTTTCGGGTATATTTTAAGCGCCTTTGAATAATAAAATAAAGCTTCTTCAAACTTTTCAAGCCGGTACAGAGCCAGTCCGATATTGTCAAGCGCTGTCAAATAATCCGGTCTAATTTGCAGAGCTTTTTTATAGTTTAATACAGCATCATTTAATTTGCCTTCACGCATTAAAGCTAATCCAAGATTATTATAAGCCAGCCAGTTATTTTCTGTTACTTTAACAGCATTTTCAAAAACAGCGGCACTGTTTTTCCAGTGTCTTATCTGAAAATAACTGCGTGTTGAAAACGCAAAAATAATTATTGTGGAAAATATAATAAGAATAATCTTACTATGATACCATTTTTTTAAAAGATCAGGTATGCCCCATGCTGCGATGATAAAAAGACCTGTTAACGGAATATATGTATATCTGTCTGCCATACTCTGAGCCCCTACCTGTATAAGTCCGATCACCGGGATAAGTGTTCCGAGATACCAGAACCACCCAACTGCCAAGTATGGATGATTCTTTAACAAACGTATTGAAAAAAAAGAGACTACAATAATAGCGAAAACCGCCAAAAAAACATACCATAAAGGCAACTCCCCAAATGGATGGGGATAAAAAACCGCAAGGTTCTGAGGCCATATTGTTTTAATTATGTAGCCTGCATATGAAACAAAAGCATTGGCAATTCGAGTTTTAACCGACAGTGCTTCAAGAGTATATAAAGCTCCAACCTCTTTCTGGGCCAATACAGTCAAAACAGAGGAAATTGCCACGGGAATAAAAAGAGGAATTTTTTCATAAATAAGAGAAAATAATTTTGATGATCGGTCAGGAGAATAATATTTCAGGCGTTCAAGAGGCCAAAAATCAAGCAAAAGCAAAACAAATGGCAATGTAACCAGCATTGGTTTAGCCATAAGCCCTAATGACAATAATATAAATACCAGAAAATATCTAAAGAGGTTTCTTTTTTTTACATACCTGATATAAGCTAAAATCGTCAGCATTCCGAAAAAAGCGCTTAAAACATCTTTACGTTCAGCCACCCATGCAACCGATTCAACATGAAGAGGGTGCAAAGCAAAAAGGGCTGCGACAAAAGCGCTTCGCCAGATAGCTCCAGTCATATATTGAAGAATAAAAAACAGCAGGAGGGTATTTGTTAAATGTATCTGCAGGTTTGTCCAGTGGTGTCCCATTGAATTTAATCCGTAAAGCTCAATATCAAGCATATGGGAAAGCCATGTTAATGGATGCCAGTTTCCTGCATGAAAGGCCGTAAAAGCCCATTTTATGCTTTCAAATGTAAGACCTGTCTGAACATGCGTATTATCAGTAATATATAATTCATCATCATATCCGGCAAAATTAAAATCTTTAACCTGCCAGTAAACAAGTAGAGTACATAGAATTAATATAAATATAATTAAAAGCTTTTTGGGGTTTTGCATAATATTGTAAAACTTTCGAGGCATTTTATCTCTACAACGACACTTGTCATTTCGACCGAAGGGAGAAATCTTTAACTATTTGTTTTATAATAAGATTTCTCGTCGCTTCGCTCCTCGAAATGACATCTAAAATGGTAAGCAACATTGTAGGGTTATTATCAAACAACAAAAAAGGGGAAGCTGATATGCTCCCCCTTTTTATTCTAAATTTTTAATTAACTCAATAGATATTATGGACTTACTGCGCCGGTGGTTAAAATTGTATAAGTTGTTGTTCCATTATCATGCACAAATGTTGGAGCGCCACTAATCACGCCGGCCGCAGTAATTGCTAATGTTCCTGTCATTGTTACGCCACTGGTGGACGTATAACCAGTAGGTGGAGCACTGAAAGCATCACCACTATCCGCCACTTCAGCCATAGCCGTAGAGATATAATTCTGTGCATCGGCTTTGGCAGCGCTATTCGCGCCTCTTGTCCTGTATGACAAAAAGTTCGGAATAGCAATTGCCGCCAGGATACCGATGATCGCGATGACGATCATGAGTTCGATTAATGTAAAACCTTTTTGATTGTTGCCTCTTAGTTTTTGTAACATTTTAAAACCTCCCTGTTTTTAGGTGTTAGGTGATAGGTGTTAGGATATTTACGGGTTTTTTAATTTAAGTTCAGTTGAGTTATAAGCAATTAATATGCCATATCATTTTGAGACCTTTGGATTTTGCTGTAAACAGCCTGAATAGTTATTCCCGTGCAAACGGGAATCGATGTATTTTCAAACCGTTATGGATTCCCGCCTCCGCGGGAATGACAAATATAGGAGCAGAAATGACAAACAGGGTGGAGATAGCAGAAAAATAAAACCTGCGATTTTCACCAAAGAAACGTTGTTTTCACCATTTTTTTGACAGGATATACAGGATGCTCAGGATTTGAAAGGGGTAAGGGACCCTAAACCGGAAGAACCTCTTTTATTATTTTCCAATGCCCACCTTTGGCAGGACCGATTCGTTTTAAACGGCCTTCTTCGCGCAGCTTTCTGATGGCCCGTTCTACAGCGAGCGCTTTTTGATTTATTAATCTTTTCTGCAATTTCAGGGATGGATAAAGATGGCTTTTCATCCAAAAGCAAAAGTATGGCATCCGGCGTTTTCCCCAGCGTTTTCCACGGCGTTTTCCCCGGCGTTTTTTCGACCCTGGCCTTGAATTCAACCATAAGGCCGGAAAAGTCACTGTTGAATTTCGGAGGAGCAACCCAACCTGCAACTTACTATTTACCCGAAAAGCCGGCACGCTGATATCCTATACGCATTTCGTTTCTGCATTGACGCGATATTTGACTCCAGGCAGACCTGTATAAACGGCACATTGTTTAGAGCGCTCATGGTTTCAAAATGGTGACGATCAATGGGACCATCTGTAAGTTTTGATTCCACAAGAAGCCATGGCTCAGTGTTTCTGACGACGAGAAAGTCGGTTTCCTGTTTTTGCTTGTTCCGGATGTAGAACAGGTGAAAATCGTCACCAGTCGCATCTTCCCACAGGCTCAGTCGCGCGTTTAATTCGCAGGCTATGTAATTTTCAAACCGAGCGCCTTTATTCTTAATCCTGGACCAATCATAGAGGTAGTATTTACCGGCCTTCAGCAGTGACCGCTTTATGTTTTTCGAATAAGGTCTTATGGAAAATGTCAGATAAAAATCTTCCAGCCGGCGGAGATAATTCTTTACAGTGACCGGGCTGATCTGAAGGTGAGAAGCAAGCGACGACTGCGACAGAGGACTGCCGATCATTTCCGGGAGCAGGTTGTACAGGTCAAAGATATATTCCCGGTCAACAATTCTTGTCAATGCCCCGATATCTTCGCGTATGACCGTATCTATATAATCCCGTGCCCACTTTTTGTGAAATGCCTGCGATTGTTGCAGAAATGGTTCAGGAAAGCCGCTGTATTTCAATAATTGCTCAAGCGATTCCTGCGGAGCCGGCGCTACATCAAGCGCAAGCTCTATGAACTGGTGAGCAAATTTCGGAATATCTGTTTGCACAGAGGAATCAGAATGCACTTCATTTAGAGTAAGTGGCATCAAATGAAACGTAAAGTAACGGCCCGCAAGGCTGTCTCCTGCGCGTTTCATGATGTTCAGTTTCGCCGATCCTGTAACGATGAATTGATATCTGTCCGATGTCTCATCAAAAACCGCTTTTAAGATATTTTTCCACTTCGGCATCTTGTGGATTTCGTCGAAACAGATCCAGAGCTTTTTTGCGGGATCCATAGCGTCTTCCGTAAAAAAGAGCTCATTTTCTTTATATCTTTGACGAACATTTCGCAGATCCCATAGATAGTATAACTGTTCCGACTTTTCTTCGCGAAGTTTTTGCCTGGCAAGGGTTGTTTTTCCAACCTGCCGAGGACCGGTGACAAACCGCATCTGACGCCCCCACTGAGTGGAAAACGCGATATCGTATAGATTTCTCTTAATCATAAATGACTATTTGCCATATATGTATAAAAAAGTCAAACTATTTTAAATAAATGCTCAAAAAAGTCGCAAGGATTCTTCTCTTTTGATTTAGCCGCAAAAAGTCGCCCCGGTTAAATAAATGAAGTAACAATTTAACTGGGCAAGCAAAAAGCGCAAAATCGTAACTACTCAGGTGGATAGACTGAAGGTGGAAGGTCTTGAATGGCTTGATTCGGGCAGAAATTTATTGTTGACGATATTATACAAAACTGTATATTAGCGTAATTAATTATTACAACGGTGTCGTCTATGTATAATGAAAAGAAGATAAAAAAATCTGAGTTGTTGCAGTTCAAAAGACCATCAAAAATATTTCCAGCGGTATACTCATATAGCCATTATTACAGTAAAAAGTATCTTTAGAAATGATTACTCCTTTCTTAAATCCCAACTTATTTATTAATTTGAAATCGTTTTTCTCAATCTTATTTTGATACTTAACTTCAACAGGCATCAAGATATTATCCTGTTTAATCAAAAAATCGATCTCGCCGTTATTTCGAAAGAAAAAGACTCGAGAGCCTGTCCAGTCTTTTACCTCGTAACAATGAAAAAGAAGATTAGCCACTGCCATTTCGGCAAGGCAGCTCTTAATCTTTATGTTTCTGAGTTTCTCTTCACTTTTTTCCTGAAAGAATAACCAGTTTTCAACCCACCCCCATAAAGACCACAAGATAAACGGATCAAGAAAATAGAACTTTTTCATTTTTTTTACCCTTGGCAGTCCGGTATTAACATCTGCCTGGTAAAGAAGCCTTAGTATAAATGAGTCCTCCATAACCTGCATATATTCTGAAACAGTCTTATGAGTGGCAATATCAATCTTTTTGGCAATCGTTTCCCATCCAAAAACAGAAACCGTTATTTTCAATAACCGGGATATAATCTGTCGCGTAGTTCTTTCACTTTTACCTGCTTTTGCCATATCGCCGCGGATCCATTGAAGATAGATTTCATAGATGTCAAATGCTATAAAGCCGGAACTATACAGTTCGTTAATTGATTTTATGAATCCGCCGCTGATTAAATAGCGATCAAACAATCTGGAAAGAGAGCGCTTGTAAGGATTGAATGTAAAGATATCACTGAAATTGCCCTCTGTAAGATTAAAAACATCAAAAAGAGGTATTTCTTTGAAATGTGCTGCCATATCCGGTGATGTGAGTGATACATATTCCCGAAAGGTAAGCGGCAATAAAATTTTGTCCGGATGAGACCCTCTTCCTCTGCGGCCTGGAAGCCTCTCTATGCCCAGTCTGAGATCAGAAGCGTTTGAGCCGGAAAGAATCAGGATAGAGTTGCTCAACTTTCCAAGATCAGTTAGATGTTTGATTCCTCTTTGCCAATTGTTGACTGCGGTTATTTCATCCAAAAACAGAAATGCCCTTTCCGGAGGGTTAGGTAATCTGTCTAAAAAATCAAAATATGTCTCAATCAGTTCGATAATATCTTTATAAGAATCCAGATTATCTGCACTGTAATAGACAATCTGTTCTTTTTTGATTTCAGGGTCTTTAAGTAATTTTTTGATCATAAGCTTAAGCAGTGTAGTTTTACCCACCTGCCGCGGACCCCGCAATGTGTATATATGAAAGGAAGAGAAATCAAACTCATCCATCAAGGAAGGCTGCCATTTTAGCGATTGCTTTTGCCATTCCATGATTTTTGGGTCTTTCTCAATCAGGGACGCGTCTTGCCACCAGATATTTTGATTAATCAGATGATTTAGCATGTTGATATTCTCGATATCGGATTTAAGTGCAATATGATATTTAAAATATCTCCTTTAAACGCAATTGTCAATAATAATTTCCTGCTTTTACCCGGACATCCTTCATACAAACAGGAAAGCAGTTTACACTTTTTTTTGATTTAGCCGCAAAAAGTCGGATTCAGCCGGTATGTCATTTCGACTGAAGGGAAAAATCTTTAACATGCCGTATTCCCAAAACTATTAGATTTCTCGCTCCGCTCGAAATGACAGCTTTCTTTAAAATTCAGGTTGGGTTGAGCAAAAAACCATGAACTGTGAACCATGAACTGTGAACCATGAACTGTGAACCATTATTATATATCGAGTTTCTCCAGCCTGTAGCGCAATGAATCAAAACTTACGTTGAGAAGCTTAGCGGCCTTTGTTTTTGAACCGTTTGTCTTTTGAAGAGCATTTTTTATCAAAAGCCTCTCGGCCTTTGCCAGCTCCTCATTCAAGCTTATACCTTCCTCAGGAATGCCGGCGCTTAAAGCAGTATCCTGATCTATCCCACCGGTTCCAGGCATAACGAGGTTTTCCGGCAGGATTATATTCGTGGTCTCGAGAGCAACACTTCTTTCAATGATGTTTTCCAGTTCTCTTACATTTCCGGGAAAAGGATATTTCATAAGGAGCTGCAGGGCATAAGGAGATATCTTATTGATCTCCTTTCCAAATTCTTTTGAATACTTTTCTATAAAATAGCTTGTCAGCAAGGGAATATCTTCATTTCTTTCCCTTAAAGGCGGGATCTCTATGGGAATTACGTTAAGCCTGTAATAGAGATCCTCTCTGAAACCGCCATTTTTAACTTTCTGTACCAGATCCTGATTTGTGGCGGATATAATCCTTACATCCACCCTGACATCCTCTGCCCCGCCTATCCTTCTGAAGGTTTTTTCCTGAACAACCCGAAGGAGTTTGACCTGAAGAAACAGCGGCAACTCACCGATCTCGTCAAGAAAAATCGTTCCCATATGCGCTACCTCGAAAAGGCCTGGTTTATCCGCATGGGCTCCGCTGAATGACCCCTTCATATAACCGAACAGTTCGCTTTCCAGGAGGTTTTCCGGTATGCCGCCGCAGTTTATAACAACAAATGATTTATCGTTCCTTGGACTGTTTTCATGGATTGCCCTGGCGACAAGCTCCTTGCCGGTGCCGCTTTCACCGGCAATTAGAACGTTTGCAGTAGTATCCGCCACTTTTTTAACAAGTGAATAGACCTTTAACATGCCCTTGCTTTTTCCAATCATATCCCCGAAAGAAAGAGCATCCTCCACATGTTTCATGAAAACAGCGTCTTCCTTTTTAATGCCCTTCCTGCTGAGCGCATCCTTTATCACTGCCTTGAGGTCCTCAACGTCAAAATTCTTCTCAAGATAATCGTACGCCCCCTCTTTCATCGCGGCGACCGCTGTCTCACCGGAAGCAAAAGCTGTGATTAATATGACCATTGTTTCCGGTGAAATCTCCCTGATGGATTTCAAAACATCGATTCCATCGACTCTGGGCATCTTCAGATCAGTAATGGCCAGATCAAATTTATGCTTTTTACACAGGCTTAGCGCTTCTTTACCTCCTGAAGCAAGGGCAACATCATATCCTTCCCTTGCCAGCAAAATCTCAAGAAATTCTCTCATACCCTGATCATCATCAACAACGAGAATCTTCGCCATTCATTACTCCTGTATTAAATTACAAGTGCCTAAAGTATATTAAAGTGCCTAAAATGCCTAAAGTTAAGGTATTCTGGCTATTTTAAAGTTTTGTAGAAATCGAAGTGAAAATGGCCAATAGTTCACCACATTCTTCGTGCTCTGTTTTTACCTGCTCCCACGGCAACATTTTTGCTTCTACAACTACTTCAAGCCAATATTGAGTTTCGCTTGCTTCGCTTACACAAATGAAAATTTTGTTCTTAAAATCCGCTTTGCTTCTGGAACGATTTGCCTCACGATAATTAGCGCCTATAGATGTGCCGGATTTAGTAATCTGATTCCGTATCACTCTGCCTTCGGGTGTGTTCGGCAACTTTGAAGATAAGCGAATAATTCGCACTGCAAATTCTCGTGTCCGTTTTTCAAGTGCTGCAGCAAATTCTTTGTTATCCACCTTTCCTCCTCTTGTAAGCGAGCTAAAGTGCCTAAAGTGCTCTAAAGTGCCTAAAGTTGAGGTACACCTTCGGCGTGCTGATTTTAAAGCTAAAATTAGTAGCGCCAAAGGCGCATTCCTTAACTTTAGGCATTTTAGGCACTTTAGCTCACTTTAGGCACTCTTAGCTCTTTTACAGGCAACAAAACTATACAATCCGTGCCTTTCCCCGGTTTGCTTTTGATTCTGATTTTACCCATGTGGCTTTCCACAATCCTGTTTACAATTGCCATTCCAAGGCCTGTGCCGCTTTCCTTGGTTGTGTAAAAGGGTTCAAACACTCTGTCCTGATTTTTTTCTTCGATTCCACAGCCGGTATCGCTTATTTGTATCTCAAGATATTTTTTCTTATCATTGAACACATGCCTAATTTCTATTTTCAGTCTGCCCCCCTCGGGCATCGCCTGGACGGCATTTAAAATGAGATTCCAGATCACCTGTCTTATCTCAGCCTTGTTGCCATATATACCGGCCTGATCGCACAAGTTCATGATTACTTCAATATCTTCACTCCATTCAGAGCTAAATCGAAAAGATTCAAGAACATCATCTATAATTACTTTAACGTCGATATCTTTTCGTTCAGACTGTTTGGGCCGCGCCAGAAGAAGAAAATCCTTAACAAAGCCTTCAAGCCGATCCTTTCCTCTCAATATGATCTGCATGAGCCTTTTATCTGTCTCGTCCAGCTTTAAATCTTCCCTTAACATCTGAATCGGCCCGCTGATTGACGCGAGAGGGTTTCTTATTTCATGGGCAAGGCCTGCGGCCATTTCACCAACAAATGCAAGTTGTTTGTTTTTTTCAATCTGATATTCCATTTCTTTAACAATGGTCAAATCCTGAAAGATCAGAATATTGCCTATTTTTTCTCTATTGCCGTCAACAAGGGGAGAAACGGAACAACCCAGTATCTTTTCTGAATCCGTGATTTCAAATCTGCCTCCAGGTTTCCATGGGCCTTCTTTATTCAGCATGTCTGAAAAAAAAGGGAAGACATCATCAACCTTTTTATTTATGATTTTGAAACGCAAAAAACCGGTAATTTTTTCAGCCCCTGTGTTAAAAGATTTTATATTTCCATTAAGATCGATTGTTAAAATCCCTGTATCTACAGACTCGATTATGCTTCTGTGCAGCAGGTCAAGCTGATCAAAAGCGCTTTCCTTTTCCGCGAGAAGCTCTCTGGTCTTTTTTTCCTGTTTAACAGCATAACTTGTCAATAATGCAATAATATAAAAAGATATAATATGGACAAAAATTCTCGAAAAAACATAACCTGCATCGCAGTCATAATCATAGCCCCACTGGTATATGGGTCGAATAATACCGTAGTATTCCAGATCAAGCAGCAGCCCGTAAAATATGCTGCTGGCTGAGGCTGAGATTAACCCTCCTCTACCGGCCAAAAAGAGGGCTGAATAGATAATGACCAAAGGATAAAGAACGGAATAGATGCTCTCAACTCCGCCTGTTACATATACAAGTCCGGTTATAAGCGAAAGATCCAAAATGCTTTGTATATATATGTTGGCCCTGATGTTTTTGATGATCTTTGGAATAAAAAGGCCGGTGAAAGAAAGAAGATAGGTTAATGCTATGATGAGATATGTTGGCGCAAGCGCTGTCTGCGAAGATGGTCCTGTTACTTTAATCCGGATAAAGGTGGCAATGCCAAGCAGAAAAGTCGCAATTACAACCCTGAAAAACATCAACCATCGAAGTTTTCTCTCCAGAGGATTATCGTTCAAACACAACCTTCCCGCCCACCATTGTCAGAACCGCCCTTCCTTTCATATCCCAGCCGTCAAAGGGCGTGTTGCGACTTAAAGATTGAAAGCCGGCGGCATCTACCTTGTATGTTATATCCGGGTCGATAATGGTTATATCGGCAGGCTTGCCTTTTTTTATGCCTTGTTCAAGGCCCAGAATACGGGCAGGATTTGTCGACATCTTTGCTATAAGATCTGTGATTGTTATCACGTTGTTTTCAACCAGCTTCAAACCCAGGGCAACCGATGTCTCAAGTCCTATTATGCCGTTTGCCGCAAGATCGAATTCAACATCTTTTTCGATAGAGGAATGAGGCGCATGATCTGTGGCAATAACATCAATGGTTCCGTCAGACAGCCCTTCAAGAACAGCATCCCTGTCATGACCGGAACGCAAGGGAGGATTCATCTTTGCATTTGTATTATAACCCTCGACAGCATCCTCTGTCAGCGTAAAATAGTGCGGCGCTGTTTCCGCGGTAACGCAGACGCCCCTGTTTTTTGCATCCCTTATCGCGCGCACAGATTCAATTGTGCTCACGTGGGCAATATGAAGAGCAGCCTCGGTTAATTCACAAAGCGCTATATCCCGCATGACCATAATGCTTTCAGCAGCATTTGGTATCCCGCCAAGCCCCATTCGTGTCGCAACCGCCCCTTCATTCATAACCCCATTTGCAACAAGATCAAGAACCTCGCAATGGGAAATAATCGGAAGACCGAATCCTTTTGCATATTCCAGGGCTCTGCGCATAAGCCGGCTGTCCGTTACAGGGTTGCCGTCATCGGAAACAGCGACAGCTCCTGCCTCTTTTAACTCTCCATATTCACACAAGCCTTTTCCCTTGAGTCCAGGGCTTATCGCTGCAATCGGGTAAACACGAACCATATCCGCAAGGCCGGCCTTTTTTAATATATATTCCGTAACCTGACTGTTGTCGTTTACAGGGTTTGTATTCGGCATTGTGCAGACAGCGGTAAAACCGCCAAAGGCCGCCGCCTTGCAGCCTGTTTTTATAGTTTCTTTATATTCATGCCCAGGCTCCCGAAAATGGACATGCATATCAATCAACCCGGGCGTCACTATTTTACCTGAAGCGTCAATAACTTTGACTTCTGACCCCTGACCTCTGAACCCTGATCCCTGATCCCTGACCTCTACTATCTTTCCATCTTCAATCAGAATATCCATGATGCCGTCTAACTTGCCTGGATCAATTACTCTTCCGCCCCTAATCAGCATCAACATTGTGCATACCTCCTGCAGTCAGATATAAAAGAGCCATACGAACGGCAACGCCGTTTGTTACCTGATCAATAATTATTGAGTATGGTCCGTCCGCAACCTCCGGCACTATTTCAACGCCCCGATTAACAGGCCCGGGATGCATGATCAGCATATCCTTTTTAGCGTCTTTCATCCTTTCCATTGTCAACCCATATACCTTTGCATACTCACGCTCAGTCGGAAACAACAAGCCTTTTTGCCGCTCCTTTTGTATCCTGAGCATTATTACGACATCAGCATTACAAACAGCATTATTCACATTATATGTAACAGAAGCCCCAAGGGTTTCAACCCCTTTTGGAATCATGGTCGGCGGGCCGCTCAGAACGACGTCGGCGCCCATTTTTGTAAACCCGATTATATTCGACCTTGCCACCCTACTGTGGGATATATCGCCGATTATCGCAATGCGCAGCCCTGAAATCCTTCCCTTGTGTTCCATGACAGTCATAAGATCGAGCAGCGACTGGGTTGGATGTGCATGCATGCCGTCGCCTGCATTGATGATGGATGTCTTGACAATTTTTGCCAGCATATGTGAAGCCCCTGCCATGGAATGGCGCATAACGATCACATCAGGGTTCATGGCTTCAAGGTTTCGCGCCGTATCTACAAGGGTTTCCCCTTTTATTAGACTACTGGCGCTTCCGGATATTGAAACACTATCAGCACTGAGCCGCTTTGCAGCAATATCAAAAGATGTGCGGGTGCGAGTGCTGGGCTCATGGAAAAAGAGCACTATTGTCTTGCCTCGCAAAGTCGGAACCTTTTTAACAGGCCTTTTTGAAATTTCCTTCATTTGTTTAGCAACATTAAGAATCAAGGTAATTTCATCAACAGAAAGGGACTCCATGTCCAGAATATCTTTTTTTGCAAAAACCATAATCCACCTGTAGAACTTATAAAATCCCAAATTACAAGCATCAAATTACAAATAAATCCCAAATTTCAATATTCAATGAAACAGGATAGTCGAGTAGTTAACTGTTAACAACTCGACCATTTTCCTACTCGACAACTCGACCAAAAAGGTACGGGTTTGGGATTTTGAATTTTGGTCATTGTAATTTATTTGTTGTTTGATATTTGTTATTTAGAATTTGCAATCAGTTGAGATTCCCTGACTTCTCCCTAATTAAGCTTTGGCTCAATTAGGGTCGAGTTTTAATCCCTTCTCTCATTTTAATAAATGTCCAAGCCTGTTCCACCTGACTCCAAAATTGCCCTTGTCCCATGACCAGTAAACTATAAAGGCTTTTCCCTTTACAGCTTTTAGATCAACAAAACCCCAGAATCTGCTGTCATAGCTGTGGTCCCTGTTGTCACCCATTACAAAGAGTGAATTATCAGGCACAATTACGGGGCCAAAATTATCTCTTGGTTGAAAAGCTCCTGAAATTATATGAGGATCCATATGAATGCCGTAGTCATGATTAAGCTTGATATTGTTTACATAGACCTGTTTGTTGCGGATTTTAATCACATCTCCGGCAAGACCGATAACCCTTTTAATGAAATCCTTGTCAGGATCTTCGGGAAATTTAAAGACTATGATGTCGCCATGTTTTGGGTTTTTGACAGGGATAATAGTTTTGCGGATAAATGGAATTTTGACTCCATAAATAAACTTATTAACCAGTATGTGATCTCCGATAAGGAGTGTTTGCTGCATGGAACCTGATGGAATTTTAAAGGCCTGAACAACAAAAGTGCGTATAAATAAGGCTATCACTATTGCAATAATTATTGCTTCGATATTTTCTCGAAGAACGCTCTTTTTTCTTATGCTGGTTTCTGTTTCAGAAGAATTTTTTGATTTCAAGTTTAATTTAGAATCCTTTTTTAAAAAATTAATCACGAAAACACGAAAGTACGAAAACAGGGAATAAGATGAATTCTCAAAAAGTCGAAAAACTATTTTTTGAGAACCATGTTAACTATCTGATATGACAATTAAATCTTTTATCTTAACACCTAACACCTAACACTTGATGAATTCGGCTTTTTACGAATTCATCAACAATAAAACTCTTAAAACAAGATTGGTACAAATTCCTGCCGCCACATCATCCAGAACAATCGCGGTTCCACCTGATAATTTTCTTTCGATCAAGCGGATGGGAAACGGTTTCAGGATATCAAAAAATCTGAATATTGCAAATCCGGCTGACGCATAAATCACATTAAAAGGCAAACCAAATAATGCTACCATAAGTCCTGCAATTTCATCAATGATAATACAACCGGGATCATTTTTTTTTAATATTTTTTCAGCATCATGAGATATCAATACGGCAAAAATAATAAATATCACTGTCAGAAGGACAGCAACCGGAAGCTCGGTTTTTGCTAAAAGAAAACAAAGCGGAAGCCCAAGGATAGTTCCAAAGGTCCCTGGAGCAAAAGGGATGTTCCCGATAAAACAGCCGGTCGCAAAAAACATGACCGATTTATCTCTAAAATTCATGGCCAATTTCTATATTCAGGCATGTTTTTTGTCAAGGCATAGTTGCTGGATTGTATCGTACACAATCCTTATCGGAATGTTTTTTTCAAGAGCAATCTTTTTGCAAACTTCATATTCGGGCACAATTCGAGTGCCTCCATCTGTATCGGTAATCCGCTTAACCTTAACCATTCCGTATACGGTTTTTACCGTGATCTGTTCGCGGACAAGCCAGGCTCTATCTACATCATAGTATCTTACACCCAATGATGTGGTTTCAGATAAAATACGGTTTATTACAGTCTCTTTTTGATCTGTCCGGCAAAGAACCTGCACCATTGTGCCGGGCCTGTTTTTTTTCATAAAAATCGGGATCCAGTAAACATCAAGCGCCCCGTCTTCAAACAGGCGATCCATAACAAAGCCGAACACTTCAGGATTCATATCATCAATGCAGGTTTCAACAACTGCTACCCTGTCTTTCTGAGAGTATGATTTGTGTTCTTGAGCGTTTCCTGTAACAATCCTCAGAAGATTCGGTATTGTTTCAAGCTCTCTTTTGCCGGCGCCATAACCGGATTTATTAATCAGCATATCCGGCATTGTTTCAAAGGATTCTGCCAGCGTAACAATAATTGCCGCACCCGTGGGGGTAACAAGTTCATGGGGAATTCCTGTGCCATAGACCGGAACATCTTTAAGAAGCGCAATGGTTGCGGGAGCAGGTACAGGCAGTGTTCCGTGCCTGCAGTCAACAAAACCTGTGCCAAGAGGAAGCTTTGAGGCTATTATTTTTTCAATGCCAAGATATTCAACGCAAAGAACGGCGCCGACAATATCGACAATAGCGTCTATACCGCCGACTTCATGGAAATGGACTTTATCTACAGGGCGTCCGTGAATTGCCGCCTCAGCTTCTGCAAGCCTTTTAAATGCTTCAAGGCTCCTTTCCTTTACCTGTTGAGATAACCGGCTGTTTTGAAGCAACGATCGTATTTCAGCATAATTTCTTGATTCAACAGCATCTTTTGTTTTTACATGAACATTTCTGGCATTTATTCCGTTGCGGAAAACAGACGTAACAGATATGTCAAAGCCCGTTAATGGAATATTGCCGATATTTTCCTTCAGCCATTTCACGGGCACTCCGAGGTCAATAAATGCCCCAAGCGTCATGTCGCCGCTTATTCCTGAAAAACAGTCAAAATAGGCTAACATATTATGTAATTCTCCTTTCTGATAAAAACGCCATGATTACAACTGAAACAATAGCCATCCCGCCCCCAAACAGGAATGGAGCGCCTGGAAGGAATGAAAACAGTATTCCCGCGATGATACTTGCGGGAAGAAGTGTAACACCTACTATGGTTTGATGAAATCCCAGCGCGGTGGCTTTTGATTCTTTGGGAGCGATGCCCGCCACAAATGCTTTCTCCACCCCTTCTGTCATTGCATAGTAAATACCGTATATCAACCATAGACCAAATAAGAGCCGGTTTGAGCCGGGCGTAATAAACCCAAAAGCGCTGTATACTGCTGCGTACAATCCATAACCCGCCATCAATAGTTTCTTGCGCCCGATTCTGTCGGAAAGCGAGCCGAATACCGGTGACAGCAGGCTCGCAGTAATATTGAATATCAGATACATTATTATAACGGTAGATAGAGCATGCCCCAGACTCATACTTCGCAAAAGCAGAAACTGGTTGGATGAGTTCCCTAATGTAAAAACAAACTGGGCAAGAAAAAAAATCTGAAGATTGCGGTCGTATTGCCGAAAATTAAGGCTGGGTTTTAGTTTTTTGCCCGGCTCCAATCGGGAACTGCTGATTTTATGTTTTCTCTCTTTTACAAAAAAGAGAAATATTATACCGATCAGGCCGGGTACGATAGAAATGAGAAAAAGTTTGTAAAACGAGTAAATATCTTTCAAATTACCTGTGACAGGATCTAAATATTTCCTGACCAGAAAGAAACAGATCAGCGCACCCAGTGTGGCTCCTGCGAAATCCATTCCCCTTTGAAAGCCGAATGCTCTGCCATGGATTTCTTTGGAGACAGACTCTGAAATCAGCGCGTCTCGCGGAGCCGAGCGTATGCCTTTTCCCACGCGGTCAAAAAAGCGTGCAAACATGACAAAATACCATCCCACAGAACATAATAACAGCAGGAATTTGGCGATGGCAGAAGTGGAGTAGCCGGCTATGGTTATGGCTTTTCGTTTCTTCAAATGATCCGAATAATAACCGGAAAACACTTTAAGAAGGCTGGCTGTTGATTCAGCTATCCCTTCAATTATTCCAACTACAGGGCCTAACATGGCGGTATTTGCCGCCATAATCATCTTCACAAAGGCCTGCAAAATGGGGTAGATCATTTCCGAAGACACATCCGTAAAAAAGGATGTGAATCCCATAAGAACCACGTTCCGTTCCATTTTCTGATTGTTCATAAGCCACACTATTTATCAGGACTTCTTTGCCGCAAAATTGATAATTACTCAGTCACCGATCTACGCTGATTATCACTGATGTTTTTTTTATCATCATATATAAATCTTGTGAACTGCAATAGCGAGCGTATCCCCCCGGTAGGTTGTCGGAACAAAGCGTATGTCCTGTTCCAGCAGGGCTACAGGGTTATTCAATTCCGGTTTTTGGACAAAATTTAATAATAAGCCCTCTTCAATATTTGTTGCCTTCAAGTAATTGATTGATTGTGCTTCATTAAAACTTCTAAGAATAATATCTGTGATTTCTTTGTATTTAAACCTATATGCGTTCATCTGTGCCTGCCCCGCCTGCCTCGTGAAATTCATGCCAATGAGAAGCAAAGCGTATTTCACTGGGGTAGGTCAGAATAATCGTACCGGGGTAAATTTGCCTGCCCTGTTAAATTCCGTAGGACTTATTTAACCGTGGTGGCGAATAGTTACCAAAATTGTTTGATATAATTTATTTGAAGAAAAAACCATATTTTTATTTCACCTATTTCCATCTGTATGAAAAGAAATTAGAATTTTCCGTCTAACTTGCCTTGTATGGCGCGTAAACATAGCACCGTATCGCGGAGGCTCTCACGACAGGTTAGCTGAGCGAACGCCATGCAAAGTTAGCAATATTTGCTTTTATTTCAAAGATCTATAACAATCTTAACCGGACACTAAAAGCGGGTTGAAGATAAAAGTAAAGCTTGATGAGAATATTTATAAAACAGGTAGAAAAATAACTGACAAAGAATTAAAAGATGTCAGTATAGAGCAATCAGACTTTCACGGTGAATGGAACTATAAAATCAAACCGAGAATTGGTATAGTGTAAAGGTTATTGATTATCAGTTCCTTACTATAATGACACTTGGAAAGTAAATATCTGCCATAAGGCAGGAGCTGGAAAAAAGACGATTCACAGAAAACCCAGAGAAAAAAAGTAAATCAGCCATAATGACCATGAGCCGGCCTTTGGGGAAAAACTTATACTTAACTTATTAAGCAGAATCAATTATTGCATATCAATAATATGAAAATAATGAAAGATATAAAATATGGCTAATCCATTTATTATGCGCGTAATTCCATCTGCTTATCCATTTGCCAACAGGATTCGAGAATTAAAAGAACTTTCTTCTCATGCACGCAATAAGGCAAATGTTGTTCTGTTTGCTCCCCGAAGATATGGGAAAACATCTCTTGTAAAAAAAATTCAGGCAAACCTCAAACAAGATGGCTTTATTACCATTTATACTGATTTTTTTATGGTAACCTCTGTTGACGATGTTGCTGAACGGATAGCGAGGAGCGCGTATTCCGTTCTACACAAACGCGAATCTTTCTTTCAAAAAGGGACAAAATTCACAAAATTGATTTTGCGAGTATGAAAAAAAGTGTAAACCACTTTTCAGCCATAAAATAAAGAATGCCCGGTTCATTCCGTGGATTTCCGTTTTCGCTGCAATAACAGGAAAAGAGCATTCTCAACTGTCTTATTTTAACCTAAATTGAGCGATTTTTGGCTCGATCTGCACTGATCTCTTGCGCATCAAGGATTCGCAAAAATCCTCGACATATCCACGGGTATGCCTGTGGTTTTCGCAAACCCTTATGCATCAAGATCTCAGCATATTTCTTCCCCAAAAATCGCTCAACTTAGGTTTAAAGAAAATTTGTCCTTATTTTTACCCAACAATATTGTATCTGCCAGATACAATATTTACTATTAATTATGTATATAAGAAATACAATGTCTTGCAAAAATAAGCTCTAAAAGCATCAGCTAAATATTATTACAAAGCAAAATATTGAGAAAAGCTAATTAGTGCCTGTCCGAAAAGTCCACTTTTTGTCATTTCGCTTTAAAAATTGAATCTGGCTCCTTTACCACCTTGACTTTGATAGAAATCAAGGGTGCGAAACTTGAGTAGTTTATGTTAGGATATGAAATGCAGGAAATGAGGGCGCTCATACAAGAATAAGTAAAACAAACAAAATAACTGTCTCAAAAAAACGAAATTTAAATATTCCCACGTCATCATTCCCTGCTCACCTGTGATGGTGGGCGTTGGCCTACAGGAGAATAAGATAACATGACCAAAGAAATGACTCAAAAAGATAGTAAAAAGGATATGCACGCTATTTTACAGATAGCCAGAGCATTGGGGATGACCAGCGACCTGGATAGGCTGCTGAAAATGGTGGTTGATTACTCGATGGAACTGCTGAATGCCGAACGCGCAACACTGTTTTTGTATGATAGTGAGCATGAAGAGCTTTATACGCGTGTTGCTGAGGGAGTTGAAGGATTCCGAATGTCGGTTAATGTGGGTTTTGCCGGGTTGGCTGCCCACAATCTTAAGACAGTAAACTGTTCTGACGCCTATGCTGATGAGCGTTTCAATCGAGAGGTTGATGCCAGGACAGGCTATCGCACGCGTAATATTTTGTCTTGTCCATTGACGGATTATAATGGCAAATTAGTCGGAGTATTGCAAATTCTGAATAAACGTGATGCACCTTTTGATGATGCCGATATTGAGCTCGCGGAAGCGTTGTCAGCTCAGGCAGGAGTTGCATTGCAGCGAGCAAAGCTGATGGAAGAGCATCTGGAAAAGCAACTCTTGGAGCATGCGATGGAAGTTGCCCGTGAGATCCAGCAAGAGATGTTGCCCAGCAAATCACCTCTCTTAGAAGGGTTTGATATCGCCTGCTGGAATCGGCCATGTGATGCCACAGGAGGTGATTTTTGTGATTTTATCAGCTCTGATAAGAAGCAGTTGATGCTGAGCTTGGGTGATGTGAGCGGGCATGGGATTGGACCGGCGCTGGTTTCGTGTGCTACGCGGGCGATGCTGCGGGCGCTTTGGAGTGATAATTTCGATATTGAAGAGGTGACACGCAAGGTTAACAGACTTATGGAAGATGATCTGCCGGATAATCGGTTTATAACAGCCTTTCTTGGAGTTCTCTATAGTGAAACCGGTTTGTTGCATTATTGCAGCGCCGGTCAAGCGCCAATATTATAGCTGCATGTCGATTCCGGTAATGTTGATATTCTGGCAGCAAATACTTTCCCAATGGGAATATTGCCTGAAATGGGAAATATTGAAACACAAAAGGCATCAATGCAGACAGGTGATGTTTTTGCCCTGCTGACTGATGGTTTTTATGAGTGGGAGCGGGCCGATAAAGAGCAGTTTGGCATTGAACGAGTTGTGAAAGTACTTATTGCCAACCAGGAAAAAAACGCGACCGCTATTCTTAAAGCAATCAGAACAGCGGTTGAGAAATTTGCAGCTATGAAACAGTCCGATGACATGACAGCAATTATTATTAAAAAGAGTTAAGTACTGGTTTATAAACTACTGTACGAAAGTCGCGTGGCTTGACATGGCATGTGACTTCATTACCACAAACAAATGAAAAAGAAACGCCTAAATTCAACCCCTTTACGTCCACGTCCTTTGGATTTGAATTCAGGATTCACTTGATTTTTCCAAAAAATCCAAATAAGAAAGCTTATAATGCTTTCTTATTTGATGCACTCGTAAAAAGTCGTCACTCCGGTGAAAACCGGAGTCCAGATCACTCATAACTATTTAAAATTACTGGATAGCGCTAATGCTTAGCGCTGATGCTTCACTTCGTGTCACTACGTGCCCGGCTTTCGCCGGAATAACGGAAAATGGCATTTTTTGACTTTTTACGACGCCATCTTATTTGTTATTACCTAAGTTGAGCGATTTTTGGGGAAGAAATGTGCTGAGATCTTGAGGCATAAGGGTTTGCGAAAACCGCAGGCATACCCGTGGATATGTCGAGGATTTTCGCGAATCCTTGATGCGCAAGAGATCAGTGCAGATCGAGCCAAAAATTGCTCAATTTAGGTATTATTACAAAATGGTTTAAGCGAGGGTATAAAAACAATGAAAAATCAAAGAACATCATTAAGGAAAAGATTTAATAATTATGTAGCAAAAAAGGGGTAATCGGAGAAATTTTTGCCACAAAGGTTAATGCGAAAAGTCTGGCAGAAATAGCTTCTGCTGGTGTATTTTTAGGAAGTTCTCTTTTCGGCTGTGCGACCACAGGAAACAACGGCGGTCTTTTCGGAAATTACGGACATTTAAAATCCAGTAAAGAAGTAACGCAGGAATTCAGAGATTATAAAACAAAATCAGACCATAATTATTATTAGTAGGGGCAAAACAAGATTCCCCCGACGCTATTCTTGGTTTGGATAAGAAATACACGTTAAGCAACACGAAATCATGGCACCCGTTAAATTCTCAGGGTAAATCACTTCAGGAGTTGGTGGAAAAAATGCAGGACACAGCGTCCGAAGCAAACAACATTCCCTACGGAGCCGACGTTCTTGACCACAACAAAAACGACATCGGCAATTGGTATTCCACGGCAAACTCAACTATTATCAGAATAATAAAAGACGGAAAAGGAATTATTATTTATACACCGAGTGCGAGCGGAAGTTCTGGCGGCGGGGGCGGTTCTGGCGGTTCTGGTGGCGGAAAATAAAATTTAATTTTATTATTTTTAATCTTTCCTTAAGGCGTCACACTAAAACTATAGCTCGTCTGAACACTATTCCCATTATCATCAGTTCCACAAAACGTTTCTGTTACCACATAGTTATATCCTTGCTCTAAGTAAACATAATTGATAGGATCAGAAACTTGCCCATCAGGAGAAATATAATTAGTTCCATAATCTATAGCAATATTTGTTTTTACATCATTGCACCAATTGCTTCCGCCAGAAGAAACATAACACTTTTGCCTTGAATTTATAATCGCCCCAACATCTCCACCAGTTTCAGAAATTATTGAATCATAATAATAATAAGTATATCCTCCCGATTCCCCAACCGAATTCATCTCATAACTCGCCGTCAACTCCGCCACACAATTTTTCGTCCCCACCGCACTCCTCGTTTCTCCGCAATTACTTATCTGTGTAAATGTTGTTCCCGTGCAAACACTCCCGGGCAAAGGTGCCCAGATTGTATCAATGCAACTCGGAGGAACGCAACTCTCTTTCTTCTTTATCGTCCACTCCGACGACGGACAGACCGGATTCTCGGAACACTCTACAGTCTCTTCCACCATATACCAACAAGTCGTATAATCTCCATTATAACCAAACAAACCAGGATCACATCCCCCAGTCTCTTGTCTCCGACCTCCAGCACACACAGTTGCATCATCATCATCATCCACGCATCCCATATAAGTAGGCTCCTCTTTCTCACAAGTCAGATTAAAAGTATTAGAAATCTCCCTGCATATCCCCAACCCGTCAACACACTCATAACCATCCTCACATGTCCCAATCTCTTTAGCCTCGTCTTCTTCCCATTCCAGACAAAAATCATTATCAAAATTCCCGCACTCTCTCTCTAAAACCTGTGTTCCGTCATCCGAACAGCTGAAAATCATCCCCTCAACTGAACAATTATTCTCGCAATCCATCCCGACACTTTTCCCCTCCCAGACAAATAGTCTCAGCTTTTTAGGATTATAAATCGCGTCTGTCCCCTCGCCCACTTCGGCAGAAACTATAATTTCCTCAACATAAATATCCTCATCCATCGTCGCAATAAAAACCGGCGCCCTCATATTGCAATGGTCTGCATCGTCGCCAAGAGTGCACACCCTGATTGAATAGCCAAACCCCTCCGGAATTTTCCCCCCGATAAAATCATTCAGTGCAACAAAATTTTCATCCCCGAAATCCTCTTCTTCAACATTTAAAACATTCAGCCGCAAATCACTTCTTCCCGAAACATCCGCCAAAATCTGCCCCTGCAAACTGTCATAATATTCAACAGGATCAACCCCCCTGTCTGTCTGCTGCGAATAAACAGCAATCAATGCCCCGCTTATAATTATCATCGCAATCGTCGCCTCCATAATCAGCATCCACCCTCTCTTCCCGACCCCGCGGGGAAAACACGAAAAATTGGGGAGGGATATTAGGTGGGCATCTTTTCCAAAATCGATATAAGTCAATTTTGTGCCAGGAAGACACCTACCATTTAATATCTGGGCAACAGGTAAAGAACGCACACTGGTTGAGGCAAGAAGTTTATTATGTTATTGGGCGGTAAGAGATGTTGGCATTAACATGACTGAACTATCAAGGCGATTAAATCTTTCCTTATCAGGTGTAAGTTTATCTGTGAAGCGAGGAGAGAGAATAGTACAAGAAAGGGGCTACAAACTAATCGACCCTCAGGCCTGAAACTGCAAAAGTAAAGGGCGTTCCCAAGTTTCCCCCCAACGAAAACATCTGCGGTTTATCTGGAAAATATTTTTATTAAAGCATTAAATTTTCCAGGCAAGAGAGTGCATTCTCTTTTCAATTTTTTTAAGAGTATCGATTAAATCATTTTCATTAGGCAATTTACCAATAACCAATTCTTTAAAAATTGTTCGGTATGTGGATTTGATATGATTCCAGGTAACTTCCGGATCTTTAAAAATTAATGCTGAGCAGGGGTGCTCTTTTAGCCAGGCATTATTATTTTTATAACTGATAAAATCGTCTTTCCCGACCTTCACCAACATTTTATAAAATTCAGCGCTTTCAAAAAAAGATTTAATTGATCCATTACTCAGCATGAGATGGATGTCATATACGTGCCTGATTTTGTTTGACAGATTTGTGTAGGGATCACCCGTCTGTGAAAAACGGACCAGGCTCATTATCTTTTCACAAAATGTTCGTTCTATGCTTAAAGCTTGAGCTTTAAATGGCTGTAAACCGTACTCCCTGATCAAAGCCTCCTGTCCGGTGAGGTTCATCACTTCAAAAACATAACTACTTATTTCTTCATTTGTAAACGGTTCATAATTCCCAAGCCAGGTGGCTTCAAGTATGATTTGCTCTCTTGCCTGCCCGAAACTTCCCTCAAAAAGCCTGTTATACCGGTGAACTGTTTTTCTGATATTACCTTTTTTATTTGTCAAACCTGCGACTTGAATTTCAGGCAATACATTTTCAACAACCTTGCTTATGCTTCGAAGCTTTGTTTTCAGTTGGTTGTCGTTTTCTCCTTTATTGCGAAATACAACCAGATCAATATCCTCTGAAAACCTCTGAATGAGTTTATGACATTTTGAAAGCGATGTTCCGCCCTTAAAAACAATTTGGTCAGCTATATCTGAATGGAATATTTCATATAGCACCAAGGTTACCCAATAATCTTTTTCAACATAAATTTCCGGAATGTTAAATCGCTGCGAAGCAGATAATACAGCATCCTGCAAAAGCTCTTTATTTTGATGCAGTTTCAATTTATTTAACACTCCATTCCGGTGCTGTTGAAAGGATTTTTTTGTCTATTCCCAAATCATAAACCGTCAACGAATTCAGGCTTTGTTTTAATTGATTTGTGCCCAGCTCGGTTTTTAATTTTTCCAATAAAGCCCCAAGAAATGCACGGGTTCGTGGAGGATATTCCAGGGCGTATCGAATAAGACGTAAAAGCTCTTTTTGTTTTAATCCTTTTATGAAATTCAAAAGATAGCTGACAGCCATAGCCTTATCCAAATTTGGGATTTTTTTGAAATCCTTTAACACATCAAGTATTTCAAGCAGATAGAAATTGTTATTCGTAACATCAATATAACTTTTTACCCTCCGCACTTTAACATTGCCAATTTGAGTACGAATTTCCTTAACCTTGCTTGAAACCTTTATATCTTTTGGGACCTGAGTAGTTAACCCAATTCTGTTATACAATGCGGTACCTGTTACATAAGCTATCCTTTTATTCCCAATAAACAGGTATGGACGTAACAGTTCTTCTTCTCCTGGTTTTAATTCTCCAAATAAAGTTTTTTTGGGTTTGTAAAAAACTCCTGTTGAGATCCGCTTTATTGTTTTTTTTGCAATCAGTCTTTCAATGGCTTTTGCAGCAGCGCCATACTCTTTATTTGAAACACACAGTTGCTGATACTTAAAGGTCGTACCCTCGGGCATTTTATTGATTTGTCTATTTATTTTTTCTGTTATCTTCATTTTCATTACTGTCAATGGACAATAATTTTGACCCACTACCGGACAATAAAACTGACCCACCCCCTGCACTTAGTTTAAATTGATTTTTTGTTTGAGCCGATAGCTTTCTCCACCCATCATAAAAATATGTGAAGGTATCATTCCACGCTGGAGCATGGGAACGAGATTTCTCCTTTGTTAGCAGGAAATGATTCATCTGTTTTTAACCAGCACTTCGACTTGTGCAAGGACGAGCACAAGAATATATAACTTACTGTGAATTCGCCCGTGGTTTAAGTATTGTCTTAATGCTTGTTTGAGATTTTTGCCGTTGTCGAAGCTTAAGGTCTAATATATTTCGCTTTAAAATTTATTTTGGCCCTTGCCCTTAGTTCCCAGAGATATTGCCAACTCCATCTTGTCAAGTGGAATACTTGACAAACCTTTAATAACTTTCTTCCTATGCTTCCTGAAGTTGGAACGTAATTGTTAGCGGTCATTTTATAATGACCCAGTGAACAATATGACCCTCAAACAATTAACACAGGCAGCATAATAAGTATTTGTATTATAGTGTATGTTTGCCAGGAAGTTCCTCATTATTTTCAATAGGAACAGATGAAAGACGGAATGTGATTCATAAGATTAAATTGCTCTATGATGATGGCAGCGGGTATTCTATCCGTGCCGTGCTAATGTGGAAACTTCAGGTATCCAGTCACAATCCGAAGATACCTGCAAATGAATGAGGAAGAGATCTTACCAGATATCTTAAAACAGGGGCGGACGAAAGAACTCGATAAATATAAAGAATATATTATCTCCTGTAGCGAAAATGTGAAAATTATCTGCTGTTATCAAGAAACTTAAAATGAGGGGATGGTTTTAACTGTCTCTAACAGGTCTGTAAGGCGCTACGTAAACGGAATCAGGCAGAGCTATAGCCGTGAGCAGAAACGCTATTATGAAGACCTGTTATAGATATGGTTCAGGAGTTCAGTGCCAGGTGGATCCACGAATCAAGAGATGTTCCTGGTGGCGGAAGATAAATTTATCACTGTCTATTTTGTAGTACTCTTTTCGTGGAATGTATGTTGCGGCCTCCCTAATCCGGCCAATTAATACAGAAATGTTTATCAGGATGCATGATGGGGCCTTTAGATAGCGACGGTGTTTGTGAAGAATGTGTCTATGACCAACTAAACTGCAATCCGCAGAAAGAGAGTTCAAAGGAGGTCTGGTTCAATGAAAGGTTTTATCAATATGCTTCTGCGGCCGGCTGGATAGCGGTATGTGAAGGATATGACCACGGAAACAGGGCAAGGTCGAAGATCCGGTGTAAAATATGTAAAGAACGATTTTTTCTATGGCGACACATTTGATTCTTTTGATCAGCTCAACACAGATCTTTGCAGTTGGGTGGATACGGTTGCAAACAAGCGTATTCACGTCACAACAAAGAAAAAGCCGGAAGAACTTTATTCTCTTGTTGAACAGTCAAAAATGAAGCCTTACCTGCAGCCGGAGATGATGTTTGATGTTAATGGCGAGAAGCGGAATGTGGATAAAACATCTCTGATATCATACAAGTCAAACAAATACTCGGTTCCCATGATATATCAGTCATCAACTGTTATGATAAGACAGGACGGCAGTAAACTGATAATTTACAAGCCTGAATCGAGCGATATAATTGCCAAACACGATATTTGTGAGGGTAAAGGGCATATCATAAAAAACACAAACCATTATCGTGATCATCAAAAGAAAAACATAAAAGGATTTTTGAAGAGGATATGGCCGTATTGTTGGAATGAGCTCCGGGCAAAAGCATTGCTATTTTAAAATCATCTCCCAAAATCTACAGAGATCAGGTCGCAGGATTAATCGAATGCATAAAACAGCATTCACGACCAAACAACCGTAATCCTCTTGGACTGTTATTGGCTGAGACCGCGATAGAGTTACGTTCATAAGAGACTATCTTGAGGCTTTTTATACAAACAAGGAATATATGCCGTTTTCCTGGCCGGACAATCAAGAACCTCGCTCCGATGCTTTAAGCAGATATAGTATAGTATCGATATCAGGACATCACAACAAGGAGGTTACAGCGCATGAATACATTTGAAACAGTCATAAACAAATATAACTCTTTGCGTTTTAACTCCATCGCAGAGTCTCTGGAAATGCTGGTTAGCCAGGCTGAAGATAACGAAACCTCGTATCTGCAGTTTGCTGATATGTATGCAAGCCATAGGCTGAGTAAAGGGATAAAACAAAGATTTAATCTCCAATATGAAAACGGGCGGGTTTCCTGTTAAAAAAGTAAGATTGAAGAATTTGATTTATGAGGAACTTTAAGCAACATATTAATTATAATACAAATACTTATTATGCTGCCTGTAAAAGTTAATTGTTTGAGGTGGGTCAGTTTTATTGTCCGCTACTGGGTCATTATAAATGACCGCTAACAATTACGTTCCAACTTTACAGGAAGCATAGGAAGAGCACAAGGGTTTGTCAAGTATTTTCCGGAAAATACTTGACAAGATGGAGGTTGGCACATTCCTGGGAACTAAGGGCAAGGGCCAAAATAAATTTTTAAAGCGAAATATTAGACCTTAAGCTTCGACAACGGCACCAAAACAAGCATTAAGACAATACTTAAACCACGTATGAATTCAGTAAGCTATATATTCTTTGTGCCTGTCCTTGGCACAAGTCGTGAAGTGCTGGTTAAAAAAAACAGATGAATCATTTCGCTAACAAAAGGGAGAAATCTTTTTCTCGTTCCCATGCTCCAGCGTGGGAATGCATACCATATGGGTTCCTACGCTGGAGCATGGGAACCAGACAATCCGCCAAAGGGCTCTGGCAGACTCGAAATAACAGCTTTGGTTATACCTCGAAAGGCCACAAATTGCGGTTTTTCGCTGGCCATGAACACCAATAGCTACGTTGCTCAGGCTTGCAATAGCCTGCTATTCCGCACCTTCGCGCCTTGCTCTTGATGCTCATTGCTCACCGAAAAAAACGCAATTTGCAACCTTCCGAGGTATAGTTTTCGTTCAGACACTAACTAATTAACAAGGTATATGAATTTTCCCTTGACTTGTACCCCTAATAGGGGTACATAAAAATATATGAAATATAATATTGTCATAAAAAAGAAAGTGGTAAAAAGCTTAAGAAAACTCCCTGTATGGGTACAAAAGAAAATGGCAGTATTGGCAAATGACTTAAAAGAGAAAGGTCCAGAACAATCAACATGGCAGAACTACAGCAAACTCAGCGAGACAGAATACCATTGTCATCTGGGAATGTCCTGGCTGGCTTGCTGGAAACATCAAAACGAGACAATAATTATAGAGGTGTATTATGTTGGCAGTCGTGAAAAAGCCCCATACTAAAACCACGCTATTCGAGATCAAAGGAAATATCCCGGCTGGAATCATGGAATATCTTCATCGAGAATTTGGACAGAACGTTGAGATCGTTGACGAGAATGAAGAACTTGTAAATATTTTTGATACACACTGGTATAAAGCCATCAAAAAAACCATAAGTTCAGGAGATACTCTAAGAATTTATCGCCAAAATCTTGGACTAACCCAAACGGAGTTAGGGCAAAAACTTGGGAAATTCACACGGCAAAAGATTTCTGACATGGAAAACAACAAGCGTAGCATTAGTAAAGCTGTTGCCAAAAAACTTAGCAGAATATTTGACGTTCAGATTGAGAGGTTTCTTTAGTATGCTGAGCAAGCTTGAAAAACAAATTCGCTGCAAAACGAGCAACGAACCAAGATATAACCATGTTGATGATGTTTTCAACGGTTCTATTTGCCGTTTGGACTACCTTATCCAAAAGATCGCTTGAACTTGACTTAAGGATATGATAATTTTATTTTATGGCTGATATTATCAATCCTCATGACAGGTTTTTCAAAGAAGTCCTTACGCGTGGGAATACGGCAAAGCAATTTCTTGAGAATTACCTGCCTCATGATGTCACAAAGCTGCTCGACTTAGATTCTCTGGAATATACCAAGGACACATTTATAGACAAGCACCTTAAAGAGTATTTTTCCGATCTACTTTTAAAGACATACCTCAAAGATGGTTCACGAGGATATGTTTATATTCTTTTTGAACACAAGAGTTATCAGGAGCCTTTAACAGCGTTTCATCTTCTTAGATATATGGTAAAAATTTGGGAGATGTCGCTTAAAAATGGAGAAACACCGGGGTTTCCAGTAATTATTCCATTAGTCTTCTATCACGGAGAGAAAAGATGGAGAGCCGGATTAAATCTCAAAAGCCTTTTTAACCATCCTGAGGACATGGTTTCATTTATGCCCGATTTTCAGTATCTGCTCTGGGATGCTTCCGGATACAGTGATGAAGAGATCAAGGGCAACGCTGTATTGAGGGTAACTCTCCTTATTATGAAATACATATTCAGAGAGGATTTAAGGGGACATCTTCCAGGAATACTCAGACTTTTGAAGGATCTTTCTAAAAAGCAAACCAGCATAGAATACATTGAAACCGTATTAAAGTATCTTGTCAATGCCGCGCCGACTGATAATATCAGTTATGAAGAGATCAAGGCGGCCGTAGACGAAGCATTACCGAACATAGGAGGTAAAATCATGCCAACAGTAGCAGATTCATTGAGAGAACAGGGAATACAGCAGGGAATACAGCAGGGAATACAGCAGGGAATACAGCAGAATGCAAGAGAGGCTGTAATTGTTGGTCTTGAAGTGCGTTTCGAGACAGTCCCACGATCGCTTGTGAAAGTTTTAAATGAAATTAACGATCCCTCAATCCTTGGAATGCTTCACAGAAAGGTATTAACAGCAAAATCACTTGATGATTTCAGACATATGGTTGATTTGATAATGAAGTGAAGAGAAGATCAGAAAGAATCAAGGCGAATTATTACCACGTCAGTTACTTGCGACGCCAAGCCCAGAACATATGATTATGAATTGTTTTCTGATCTACACTTGATGGTCTCGTAAAAAGTCGGAAAATCGATTTCCCGCCACAATATATTGGGTATAATAAGGGCCAATAGCACTATATGTTGTGGTCAAAATGAAAAGTTGGGACTTTTTACGAGTTCATCACACTTGATCTCTTTGCAATACTTTTCTTCGGGGATGCCGAGTTGATTCATTGTAACTTCTCAAAAACTTGGGGTATTTGTTGTCCTCCGTTGTTCCGGCAACATGGTTGCCTCGATCCATATGTCAATACAACCTCAATTGGGAGCAAGGCAACCGTGTTGCCGTAAAGGGTTTGGGTGACAAAACACAACATCTACCCAGACTTTTTGAGAAGTTACGATTTATTAAGATAACTGATAAATATTAATGGGGATAAATCAACAAAGAATCCCTCAAATTATTAATAATGCTAATTTGGGCAATATTGATAATTTGCTCTCCCAGGGTCATGACATGGAATATATCGCCAGACATTACGATATTGCTCGGAGCTTGAAAAAAGCGTTATCAAGAAGCTGGATATGATAAATTTTGTTACAAGGTTGGAACAGCTTCGGATTCCGCCTGGAAATCGACTTGAGAAGCTTTCTGGCGATCTGGCAGGTTTTTATTCCATTCGTATAAACGATCAGTTTCGAATTGTTTTCAAATGGATTAATGAGCACGCATACAAAGTGCAATTGATAGACTACCATCACGCGGCGCAAGCGCCTGCGCTGCACGTGAGGAGGTTTAACTATGTTACCTGAATTTCGCGTTAGCACCCATCCGGGAAAATTTCTTTATGAAGATCTTTTGGGACCATTAGGTATTTCTCAGTCGGCCCTGGCGCGTCATATAGGAGTTAATCCGCGAGTAATCAATGAGATCTGTCGTGAAAAGCGGGGCATTTCACCCAAGATGGCCCAGCTTCTGGAAGCAGCGCTTGGCATGAGCGCAGAGTTTTGGATGAACGCTCAAGCCGCATATGATTTGACAACACATCGCCTTAATCAATTTGAGAAACCTGAGAAAATGCCGAAATTGGCTACAGGCTGAACTGCGAATACCGAAGAGCTCATTTAGCATAACCCCTCCTTTTGTCGACAGCACACGACAGAACAATTAAAACAATGACTATTATACTCGACGAATAATGGTTATCAAGAAAAACTATCCCACGCCGTACCTCGTGACCCCGCGACCATTCATATCCTCCCACGCCCACCGACCTGGATTCCCATTTTATAAAAAATCCTTGAGTTTGGCGGCAAAAAAGAATACTAACAATTCAGCCCCTCACCCCAGTACGATCATCTGACCTACCCCAGTGAAATACGCTTCGCTTCTCATTGGCATGAATTTCACGAGGCAGGCGGGGCAGGCACAGATGAACGCAGATAGGTTTAAATACAAAGAAATTAAGGTGAATACTCAGGTGGATAGGCTGAAGACTGTTAGGAAAAAGCGCATTGTATAAATAATTGACGCAGATTAGGTTACCACTGAAAGAGGCTTTTTTATTTAAAGCTATATATGGAATATGATAGAGGATACTTGTGATTGCATCAACTGACATTAATGAGCTGATTCGTATTGGTGAATCGCTGACACTTGAATATAAATCCTCATTCGACCGTAAATCGATTGAAACACTCGTGGCTTTTGCCAATGCAAATGGTGGAACTGTGCTGGTAGGAGTTGAGGACAACGGCGCTGTCCCGGGGGTAAGTCTGGGCAATGAGACGCTCAATAAATGGCTGGGACAGATAAAATCTTCGACGAGCCCCTCTATTATTCCGGATATTGAAGCGTTTGATATCGATGGCCGAACTGTTGTTGCTATACGCATCAGTGAGTATCCTGTTAAACCGATCAATACCAGGGGGAAATATTTTAAACGGATCGCCAGTTCCAATCATCAGCTCAGTTTGAATGAAATTACCGATCTATACATGCAGTCGTTACAACTTTCCTGGGATGCCTATGAAGCTCCCCGGGAAGATCTCGATTCTCTTTCTATAAGCAAAATTGAACAATTTATCGATCAGGTTAATCAGTGCGATCGTTTCACTCTGGATAAATCTCCGTTGCTGGCTCTTGAAAAACTCAAGTATGTTGTAAACAATCGACCCACTTTGGCGGCCATGCTTCTGTTTGCCAATAATCCGTTGCGTCATCATATCCATGTCGGTCGTTTTAAAACTCCAACAATGATCATAGATGATCGCCAGATTACAGATACCCTGTTTGATGCTGTTGAGCAGGCAATGAAGTTTCTCATTTCACATATCAGCGTGGCGTTTGAGTTTGATGGCAGCCTGCAACGCAAGGAGAGATTTGCTTATCCTTTGCCAGCACTGCGCGAAGCCATGTTGAATGCTGTTGTGCATCGTGATTATGCCAACTCTTCTGATATTCAAATCAAAGTTTTTGATGACCGGATCACTATCTTTAATCCGGGGAAATTCTATGGTGGTCTCACCATCGAAGAAATCAAAACTGATTCCTATCAGTCGCATATCCGTAACAAATTAATCGCTGAAGCCTTTTATCTGACAAAAAATATCGAAAAATATGGGAGTGGATTTATCCGTATTCGTAAAGAGCTTGAAGCATACCCTGAGGTTAGCTTCGATGTGGAGGAGACTGGCGGTGGTGTCTTGGTGACTTTCAGCACCCTCATGTCGATTAGCGAGGGAGTAAGTGAGGGAGTAAGTGAGGGAGTAAGTGAGGGAGTAAACAGCTTGATGGATTGCATCAAAAATAAACCCGGCTTGAGGATACCAGAGCTTTCGGAACAGCTTCATATCCCGGCAAAGACCATCGAACGATGGATAAAAAAACTACGAGACCAAAACAAGATTATTTTTAAGGGCGCCCCTAAGACCGGTGGCTATTTTATTAACGAGGAAAGGCGTCATCAACCTGAACAGGCAGGAGCAGAATAAAAAATACGAGTTCATCCTGCCTTATGATCTGTCATTTTCAGGTAGAGAGCTTTAAAAAATACCCCGAGGTCTGCGAAAGACGTAGGCTTTTTACCACATATCACGTAGAACCCGGAGAAAAGAAGTAAATCAGCCATAATAGCTACGATCCGGCCTTTTCAAACAAATCTATACTTGACTTTTTAAGCAGAATCAATAATTGAAAATAATGAAAGACATAAAGTATGATTAATTCCCTTGTTATGAAGGCATTGTGCTGGGACTGACCAGCCCGCAAATATTATTATTAAAAGCGTTAGCTGTTAATCCAAACGCAAAGATTCTTTCAACCGAGTATATGAATAAGCATAAACTATCTGTTGGCGGGATTCAATATGCTCAAAAAAAACTTGAGCGAATGGATTTAATTGAAAAGAAGAATCAGGTTTGGCAGGTTGTAGATCCAGTCTTTAGACTATGGTTATCGGGCTGTTAAAAGATATCGTCGCCTCAGCCTTGTTAAATTCCGTAGGACATATTTAACCGGGGTGGCTGAATAGTTATAAATTTGCTACAATTTTTGCCTGTTGCAAAATCCTGCTGGTTTTTGATAAGAAAGCAGGAATGATAATTAAAGGCTGCAATAAATTTAAAAGAAAAATTAAAAGCATCCTCATCATACAGCTTGGTGATATCGGTGATGTAGTGTGGGCTACTCCTACTTTCCGTGCTGTAAAGGAGACATATCCGCAGGCAAATGTTTCCGTTCTTTTGAGGGAAAGCTTTGGTTCACTTCTTGAGGCTGATCCGCATATCCATAAAATTTTTGAGGTAACACAGTATAAGGGAAATCTTTTAGAAAGGGCAAAGAAACAAGTATCCTTTATTAGCAATTTGCGCGGAGAGCATTTTGATTTGGTTTTTGATCTCCGTTCCGATGACAGGGGGGCTTACATGGCTCTTTTGTCAGGCGCTCAAATCAGGGCTGCCTTGCTTTATCGTGGCCTCAAATGGCGCAACCTTTTATTTACACACCTTGCTGATCCTCTACCTCCCAAAGAAAGAATTTACGCCGCCGCAGAGCAATCTCTTCTGGTTGTGAGAAGCTTTGGTATAAACACAAAAGATGGTATTCCAAAGCTCTGGATTTCTGAAAAAGCCAGAAAAAGCGTCAAGCAACTTCTATATCATGAGGGCGTAACGACTGCGAACCGCTGGATTACATTAAATCCTTTTTCAAGATGGCAGTACAAAGAATGGGGTTATGAGAAATGGGTGCAAATTATTGACTGGTTACATGAAAAATATGGAATTTCAACCGTTATTGTCGGAGCGCCTGAAGAAAAAGAAAAATCAATTAATATTGTAAGTAAATGCAAGGGACAAATTTTTAACCTTACCGGCAAAACTACCCTTGATGAACTGGCCGGAGTACTCAGATTGAGCAGCCTGCATGTAGGTGTGGATAGTGCGGCTCCACATATCGCCGCGGCTGTCGGCACCCCCACCATAACTATTTACGGCCCTTCTGTCTGGAGTGAATGGGCGCCTCCGGGTGAAATGCACAGCGTCGTCATCCCGGATTGTGATTGTGCGCCATGTCATCAAAAAGGCTGTAATGATAGTGGCATAAGCAAATGTCTCGAAGAATTAACAGTTGATAAGGTGAAAGTAGCTATTCAAAAATTTCTGGATCACAATAGCAAAATACCTGTTAAAACTCCTATTAGAAGGCCATCGAAAGAGGTTTTTACTCCCGGCTTGCACTAACGCGACAGTGGCTAATGCTTGTTATACGCTTATTCCCGTCACAAATTATCAGACTATTTATAGACACCTGCTATTTTAGAATCATATGGAGAAGTAAATAAATCAACAAATAAATAGATTTGACTGTACACAACGCAATAAAAAAACTTCTCACATATTGGCTTGCTTTCACTCATACCTGAAAAAAGAAAGAACGCTGGCAATAATTACTTCAAGATCATTGTCACTCAGCTCGTAATACAAAGGAAGTCTCAGCAAACAATCACTATACCTGTCAGAATTCGGCAATTCTCTCCCATCATATTGCTTTTCGTAAAAAGGGCTTTTATGAAGAGAAAGATAATGGAATACGGCCATAATTCCCTGAGCTTTCAAGTACTCAATTAGTCGATTCCTCTGGACCAAATCAGCGCATATCAGATAGAACATATGACCGTTATTTGTTGCATATTCCGGAATATGCGGTAACTTGAGTATCCCCTTTGTCTCCAGAATTTTTAATCCATCCCAATAGAAATTCCAAATTTTTTTTCGTCTGTTCTGGATATCGTCGATATGTTCAAGCTGAGCGTACAAAAAAGCGGCAATGATATCCGAAGGCAGAAACGATGAACCAATATCCACCCATCCGTATTTGTCCACTTCTCCACGGAAAAATGCCGCCCGGTTTGTACCCTTTTCCCAAATTATTTCAGAACGTTTCGAAAATTTATCATCATTAACGACCAACATGCCTCCCTCTCCGGAAATGACATTCTTTGTCTCATGAAAAGAAAAGGTCGCCATATGACCAAGAGATCCGAGCGGCTTTCCCTGATAATACGAATCAACCGCTTGCGCAGCATCTTCGACAACCAAGAGGTTATACATCTGCGCTAATTCAAAAATCCCACTCATATTACACGCCATGCCTGCATAATGCACAGGCACGATCACCTTTGTCTTTGACGTGACCAAAGGCTCTATCATTGCGACATCAATATTGGGTGTTGACTCTTCACTGTCTGCAAATATGATTTTTGCTCCCCTCAAAACAAACGCATTGACTGTGGATACGAATGTGAAACTCGGAGCAATGACCTCGTCCCCTGGTTCTATGCCACAAAGGATGGCGGCCATTTCCAAAGCATCTGTGCAGGAAGATGTCAGGAGAGACTTATTGAAACCATAACGTGTTTCGAAAAAATGTTGGCATTTCCCAGTGAAAAGACCGCCGCCTGAGATCTTGCCGGTTTCGACCGCCTGCTTGATATATTCCGTTTCTTTACCTGTAAAGTACGGCTTATTAAAGGGTATCTTCATGATCAAATCCAGAAATGATAAAAATATTCAATTCTTTCAATCCTGTATCCACATTTTTTGTACAAGTTACAAGCGGCGATGTTTTCTCCCTGCGTAACGACCTGCGCAGACATCAATCCCCTCCCCCGCGCCCAGTCCTGTACCGCCCGCACCAGAGCAACACCAAGATTTTTCCCTTGCATATACTCGTTTACCGCAAGCAAACCGATACAGCCACGTCCATTTTTCTCCGCTACCGTGACCATCCCTACGATGTTCCCCGATAAATGTGCCACTAATACCGCATCAGCCATTTGTCTATTCACCGAATTTCGTATCCACAGCAGATACAAATCGACAAATTTTCTTTCCGGGATCCGAAAATCACGCTTAAACCTTGAACAAATCCCAGCCTGAATGGCAAGGTTTTCCAAATCTGTACAGGGCAATATATCAGAATATTCTTCAATAACCCAGTCAAAAGTATTAGGTTGCTGATATATCTGATTGATTTCAATGACAAAGGTAACTTTTTTGTCGGCCAAAAAACCATGAAAAAGCTGCGCTCCCCTTTGCGATTCTTCATCATTCGGGTTTGAGGCCCAGTACGCCAACTTAACTTTTTCCTTTTTCAGGCGAGAAATAACCTGATCGAGTTCCCCCACCGAAAGTTTGGCCGGAAGAATTTGAGCGACTGGAATTCCGAAAAATTCTGAATCCCAATCCAGGATTTGAAATCGATTCATGCTTTGAATTCTTAGTGTTATTCCAGAAAATACGTTGTTTTAAATTTATGACGGTACTATTTGCCATTCCGGGGGGAAATAATCATCGGGATGATTATATTTGATATCGTTGCTGGTTTTTTTGCTTCTCACAACGATCTTATCCGCATTACGGTTCAGGTATGCAGCCCACCAGCTGAAAGTGCTCCCTCCAGCAGTGATGTTATGCTTACATCTGCTCATCATCCACAGGTCTTCTAAACCTCTTTGTGGAGGATTAATGTTCACATATGTAACACTGGCTGGAACCCTAAAATTTTTTATGACCCAGGGCATGTCATCTGAAAAAATATAAAAGTGAGGTGTATTCGTCCTTTGAAATATGTATTCAAGCGCATTATGGTAATAATTGTCGGTAATGATTCCTTCAATGCATTGACGAACACCTGGATCTGAAAAGTAATCTCCTCGCCGAATGTGTATGCTGACTGAATTTGTATTCTCGATTTGTTTTATCATCTCCTGTGCCGGTGCACTAATATCGCTTTTTGGAGTGTACTCGTTAATTAAAATATCCCGGATGGCACTAAAATATTTATAGGAGTTAAAGTAGCCGATCAGATATCTATCAGGCCCAAGATCCAGAAAAACGTCTTTGAACGCTGATCCATCCGGCTCTTCGTACAACAAATCGAGATTCTTATCGGTTGCATGGCCGGGCAATGTCCTGCTGACCAAGCCGATGAGGTTTCTTAATCGGCTTCCCGGTGTTTTATATTTGTTCACTTCCTCCTTGGATGCTTGCTGGGTAGTTATTCGAAAACAATCTAATTGAAAGACATGTTCATTGTTAGAAGTAAGTTTCTTAAAGTTTGAGGCATCGATCTTAAGTGTTGTGTTATGGATAATCGAAAGTTGTTTTGCCGCAGCATACTGAAACATCTGGTTTCCCAAACCACCCATAAGATTGATTATAATCATATAGTTACCAAAAATGAGCGCTATTGTTGTTTAGTTCTCACGAAAAGAAATTGTTGATTTGCAATTACCAGATACATATTTTGCTAATATCTGATCCTTTTGCACCAAGCCAAAAGGATTTTAAATACGTTCTATCGATTCTCATGTCCATAAATGGATTTAAGGTAGTACCAACATCAATATAGGTATTCCTGTCACAAAATTCATAGAGCTGATGAATGGCCATTTTACTGAATGAAGAGGCCGAAAAAAGGAACAAATGACCTTTAATGTTATTTTCGTTAATCCAGCTTTTTATTCCTTCGATTAAACCATAGTCTTGAACCATGGCATTGTACCCAACTCTGAAATCCTTAACCAGAAAGGGTAAGACAGACAAATCAGCGTTCTCATTGCATACAAACACGGTTTTATACGTATTAAACACTGGATACATTTCGTGTATAAATTTGGGGTAGTTTCCATTCACCAGAAGATTGGCCCAAGTAAAATTTCTATCATATTTGCCGTGAAAATCAAGCTGCCACTGAAAGCTTTCATTGCCAACGCAACATCTGCAACTCAATCCTTTGAAATAATTTCTTTTTTTGAACTTAAAGGCCTCAACCAACCTATCCCTGTAGAATGAATGCTCTTCAGGGTGAAATCTTTTGAAGTCTTCGGATTGGTATATACCCTCTGTAACGTTCTGCCCCACTTTGACCTGCGCAGAATCCAGAATTAGTTCTTTATTCTGCAAAATATACAGTTCACCATCCGAAAACCGATTAAATGCGAACGGTTCTCGTATCTTAAGCAGTTTTAGTAATCTATAAAAATCATCCTCGAAATTCTTCATATAATGTCCTGCAACACACTGCATAAATTATAATCCCAACTCTTTTTCCCAGACATTAAAAATCTGGTCGTTGGCCATTGATTCTTCTTCTGTAGTGAAAATATCCGGTTCGTGATAACGGGTGTTCGTCAGCGCGCACTCCTTCTTCACCAAGCTCCATGCCCTACCGACAGTGCAGTAGACATCAGATACTGAATCATAGATTTTTTGTTTGTCGTCTATAAATCCTGCAAATCTTATCTTGCCGGGATATTTTTTTACGAGAGGTACAATCTGTTTGTAATAGTATGCGGGGTCAATCAAATAACCATATAAGGTAACGGTTTCCATTTTATCTTGTAGTGCTTTTTCAATGGATACATTAACTTGATTTTCTTGCCTAATGCTTCCTATGAGCCCTGCAGCTCTGATGGGTTTGTGTTCTGAAGCGATCAAATGGTTACTAAAATTTGGGCAGACAAAATGTGGATGCACGATTTTATGATACTTAATCTGTGAACTGTGAACATAGTGAATTTTGTCAAACATAGCATAATTCAACCGTCGGATGGGGAACAGGTCATTTTCCTGGCAGCTCAGAATAAGCTTTATGCCGACATGTTTCCGTGAATGGGGAAAGTGTTTCATTAAGATGCTTTTAAGCGAAATTAATCTATTCTTTTTTCTAAGTTCCTCAATTTTGTCTTGTATTTTGTATAATTCAACGACAGAAAAAAGGTTGATATTGTGTACAACAATTATATCGCCATTTTCCGGATAGAAATCAGATACCTTTGCCGATTTACATTTATCCATGTGCCAGTTATCCGGTCCATACAAGATACAATGACATCCCCTGTCGTTCAACTGATTACATAAATTCACCAAAGCGACGGTAGAACCAACAGGAATACTAAAACCAGAAACAATTTTGATCATGATTACTCTTAATATTCTTTATTGAATTGTTTTTCTCTTTTTTAACTCATATGCTTTATGCTAAAAAGAAACGATATAATCATACAAATCCTGTAGCTTCCAACCAGCGTGGTCGGCAAGGATTGAATTGAATTAAACAAGAAGCAGTGGATGATCTCGATTTATTAGTTTCTCAGCATCTCTAACGGCATCAAATTCACGAGTTTCAATTAGAAATATTGTAAGTAGTCACAGGAAACCCATCAACATCGCTATATTGCTTATAAGCGCTCTTGGGTCTCTATGAGTCTCTTGCTTATTTTGTATTTTAGATAGTGCTTGAAAATATCTCTTCTGAGTCGACCCAACTCGTCCTTTTTCACTTCCCCAATGATTTCCGAAAATCCATTCCGAAACCAATGTGTCAAACTGCCATCAAGTAATTGTTTTTTATAACCCTTTATCATTTTTTTATAAAGATCGACTTCTTTATTCAAAGCCTTGCAAAGGCGTATTACTCTCTGGTTGTTGTGAGATCTGCCGTAATTGGCAACAGCAGGGAGAAAATATGCGAGATAGCCCCTTGTGTTGAACTGGAACAAAAATGATATTTGAGGGCTTATAATAAACATAGCCGCCTGATGACGTTGGGGAAAACACTCATCATAGATTTGGCGCCTCACACAATAATTTCCCTCATGAAAACCATATCCAAGGGAAAGCCAATATGCGAGAAAATCTTTTTTTTGAGGGGGGGCTTTCATAAGAAACTCCGGATTAGTAATTTTGCCTAGAGAGCCATCTTCAGTCATGTATTGAGGAAGTCCCCAGACAAGAGAAATCTCCTTATCCTGTTCAAGCGTATCATCGCAAATTTTAAACCAATTTTTTGATAAGTATCCATCAGAAACACAGCACTGCATAATATAATCGCCACTGGACATGGCAAATGCTTTTCTAAAAGCCTCCAATATTTTGCTTTCATCCGTTTCCTTTTCTGATATCCAGCGAATTTGCGGATATTCTTTCAGGATATCAATCGAGTCATCCGTTGATCCCCCATCCACAACGATAATTTCAACATTTTGAAATGTTTGGAACAAAATGGATTCAATGGTATCCTTAAGATAGCTCGCATTGTTCAAGGAAGGAATAAGAACGGATATTTTTGGCTTGTGATTCGAATTCATATGTTATCCTTTTTTGAAATATATGATAGGAATTTCTTTTTTTACGGCTGGAGTATAGGGAAAAAGAAGTTGTGAGTCAAGCACTTCTACTGCACCTCGGAAAACGCTATCAAAGTCCAGATATGGATTGCTGTTTCCGTCTATCTGCTTGTTGTAATGACAACCAACTGAATTTATTTACGGATTATTTCGGACATAGTGATCGCTTGATAAAATATTCACAATCCTTTGAGCTGTGTGTCCATCTCCATAGGGGGGCTCCGTTATATTGAGCGGTGACATGAGTGCCCAGTCAATATGATTACGAATATCTTTTCCCACAAGTTTACCAAGCCCTACATCTATCGTTTCAGATCTTTCCGTTTTTTCCCTTACGATAAGAACTTTTTTATTAAAGCAGGTTGCCTCCTCTTGGATACCACCACTATCTGATATTATAAAGAGCGCCTGGCTTATCAATTTAAGCATTTCAGGATAACCGATTGGCTGAATGACCTGGATATTTTTAGCTTTAAGCCTTGTTTTATATTTTTTCACTTCTGGGTTTGGATGTATTGGAAAAATTAATTCAAGTTCAGGGTTTTTTTCAGCCACCACTTGCAATTCGTCAAAAAGCTGCCACATGATTTTATGATTTTCCCTGCGATGCAATGTAACCAGGATTTTGTTGGATTTCTCTTCGCTCAAGCCGAGCGAGGATTTAAAATAATTAACCGCATCTACGATGGTATTTCCCACGAGGTGTACGTTCTTTGCCCCGGAATTGATGAGATTATCATAGGCCTGTTTGGTTGGAGCGAGATTGAGATAAGCAACCTGTGTTATCAGCGTGCGATTCAACTCTTCAGGATAGGGATTTTTCAAGTCAAAGGTACGCAAACCGGCTTCTACATGGGCAATTTTTATTCCATTGTAAAAGGCCATTTGGGCTAATGCCCAGGCTGTTGTTGTATCACCCTGGATAATAATAATGTCAAAACGGTGCTCATTGAATAGTTTTCCGGCAGCCTCACAGATTTTGACAAAACTCATGCCCAACGTGTTGTGCCTATTCTCTCCGGAGAAATATTCAGAAAAACTGAAGTCGGGTCTTGGAACTAAATCCTGTACATCTTCATAGAGATCCAGTTGCTGCCCCGTGAACAATGTCTTAAAAGGCACTCCTTGCATCTTGAGTTCATTGATGATGGGAAACAGTTTAATAATTTCCGGTCTTGTGCCATATGCGACAAGAATCATAACAAAATCGGTTTATATCCTCTCTCAATTTCGTGTTTCACCACTATCCAGAATTCCTTTGATTTGTCTGAACTGCAACTTATAGCCACTTTATCTACGCCGCGCTCCGGTTTTACAGAACCCCACAAGGACTTGTCACTATGTGGATGCGGTGGGCATGCCGAGTAAATCCCGTGTCGTTGCAACATTGCGCAAAAGTGAATATCTTCTCCGAACGTATAGGAGACAGGATCTTCATCCCAAAAATATTTTGCCCATTCTCTCCGGAAAAACCAGCTGTGGCCAACTAAATCAACACATTCTAATTTTTCATTCATACCCTCCCAGCCCATTCGCGGTTTTTCTGTTTGTAATTCCGTTTTCGAGAGATATCGCAAACCTATTGTGCCGCACAAAGCCTGCTCACTGTCAACGTGATTAAGGCAGTTTTCAAACCAGCGTTCTCCAGGCATGGTATCATCATCAAAGATGCACACATATTCGCTTTCCAAACATGAAGCGAGCGTAAACCGCGGAATGATGCCAAAGTTGTAATCGCACATTATTTTTTTCACATATTTGTCATTCTTGAAACTGACAAGATGTTTACGTTCAAAGATGCCAAGTTTCTTCGGCGGAGCATTGTACCAGAGAACAATTTCCTTGGGACGTACTGTTTGCTTCAGTACACGCTCTACTTGTTCTTCCAAATATTGTGGCCGGCGCCAGGCTGTTAGAATAACGGATATTTTAATATTCATAAGATTGTAAGATGTTCATTTTTATGATTCCAAACTCACCACAAAGAACAAACAGGTTTTACTACTTCTTCCATGCCCACAACATGCCTACAGGTCGACGACGGGTGGTGAAACCCTGTTCATTAAGGTATACCTCCAAGGAATCAATGTTCTGTCCGGATTCTGTCCCACAGTGAACCTCCATTGCTATTTGATCAATCCTGGACAGGCATTCCAATGGGCAACCATAAATAATGTCATATTCGGCGCCTTCACAGTCCATTTTCAGCAGGTCGCACCTTTTTATTCTATGTTCTCTAAATATGTCGGAAAGCGTAATTGAAGGCACCTGAATAACTTGATTGTGTTTGTGGTTTTTTTGAAAAATCGTGGCGCTTGTTGTAAAGCTGTCATCAGGATCAAACATTATCTCGACAGTGCCTGAATGCCCGGCAACGGCTTTTTGAAAATATTCAATACTGCAATCTGCATTCAAACCCCGATTTCTTGCCAATTGCTTGAAATTAGAAGCTACTGGTTCATAAGCCAATACCCTTGAATCATTAAAACGGGAAGCTGCAAAAAGTGTGAAGAAACCTGCGTTGGCGCCGATGTCTATAATGGTTGAATTGTCAGGCACATGTAATTCAAGTCCATCCATATAGCATTCATCCATAAAGATCTCCTTAAATGTTTGAAGGAGTCTTCGAGGGACTTCAACAAGTATCCCATTTCTCATTCTAAACAAGACAGGATCAGCATTACAAATACCAAACTTAATCGCTAAATATAGCCACCAGTTGGATAGATTCTTTATCAGGTTGAAATATCTCATGTTCAAGTATGCCTTAGCGTTAAACTGTTTCTTTAGGGCTAATCCACTTTCTGCAACATTTTTTCGTAAATATTTTCTACCCTTTTTGCCACAGTGCCCCAGAAGTTACTGAGTGCCGTATTATAGGCTTTTTTTGCCATCGTGGTTCTGGTTTTGCTGTCTAACATAGAGCCTATTTTATCGCAAATCATATCGATATTGTTTGTATCTTCAATCACGAATCCGTTTATTCCCTTATTCACCAGATCCTTTGCTCCCACATTATTGCTGATTATTACAGGTAGGGATGCCGCCATGGCCTCAAGCACTGTCATGCCGAAGGTATCGAATCTTGAAAGCATCATAAAGATGTCGCTTGCGAGATAGATTTTTTCGAGATTTTCTTTCTGAACTCCGGCAAAGATAACATTATCTTTTATGCCGGCTTTTTGTGCAAGAGCGCCGTATCTTTTATAATTCCCTTTGCCGACGACAAGCAGTTTGAGGTTTTGAGAAGGATAAGATGTCTTTGCCTTTCCAAGAGTGGCTATAACATAATCAAGCCCTTTGATTTCGAAATTCATGGAAACAAATAGAATCACGATATCAAAAGGACCGATCTTGAATTGTTCCCTTATCTCTTTGCGGCAACCTTCGCGGTCAAGCCCCTGGAACTTTTCAATATCAACACCGGGATGAATGACCTGGATTTTTTCTGGTTCTATCTTATATTCCTCTAAAAATTTTTCCTTTGTCAAGCTGGAAACAGGGAGAAATATTTTGCATTTTGTGTTGTTAATAAGGTGTTTTTCAACCCAGCATGTGGCGTGGTCAAACAGACTCATGGATTTTTTGCGTACATCATGCACCCATATCCGATGAGGAATTCCATGCATGGTGAATATGTCTGCATCAAATATTCGATCATGGGTATGAATCAGATCGAAATTCATTTTTGAGATTTTTCGATTGGCAAACCAGGCGAAACTGATCGTCGTAAGAAATTTCGGGAATCTGATTATGGGAACCTTATAGAATGTGATTCGGCCTGAATCTGACTGCCACCTGTTTGCAAAAACATGGAAGTCATATTTTTCATTAAGAGACAGTCGCTCGGTCAGCTCATAAGCAAATCTTTCCGCTCCACCAAGAAGACCATATTTGGGGATAATAACAGCTATTTTCTTTTTCTGCATTTCCATTGATTCTAAATATTTTGCTTGCCGATATAAACTGCTTTGTTTTACGTTTATCACAGGATGATAATAAAATCATTACTTTTTGTCATGTCGGCAGCCATAGCATCAACTTTCATAAACAGATGCGTGGTCATCAGGAATTGCAGGAAATAACTACCCGCGGGATCTATTGCTTGAGACATGATGCAAATACTTTGTTCATGAGTTACAAACGCTTAATTATATATAATGCTGGACGCAGACGAAATATTTATGTATAAATTTTTTTGATTGCTATCTTATATGTGATCTTCATTTATATTTTATTTATAGAATCCTTAGAGAAGGAATCTTTGTCAGGCAACAATACGGGGGATATAGAATGAGAGCGCTAATAACCGGCATTACCGGCATGGTCGGCTCGCATCTGGCTGATTACCTTCTGGGAAATACCGAGTGGGATATTTACGGTATGTGTCGTTGGCGGAGTCCGTTAGATAATGTTGAACATCTGTTGGATCAAGCCAACCGGAAAGATAAGCTGTATTTTATTAGTGGAGATCTCAATGACTATATTTCGTTGCAAAACGCTGTTGAGGAAAGCATGCCTGATTATGTTTTTCATCTTGCGGCCCAGAGCTATCCACTCACAAGTTTCACTTCGCCTCTCCAGACGCTGGATACGAATATTCTTGGCACTGAAAGGCTGCTGGAAGCGCTCAGGCGGTGCAAAGATATAGACCCTGTTATTCATGTATGTTCTTCTTCAGAAGTATTCGGCCGGGTTCCAAAAGAAAAGCTGCCCATCAATGAAGAATGCTCATTTCATCCCGCATCGCCATACTCTATATCCAAGATTGGGACCGATATGATTGGAAGGTTTCATGCCGAGGCCTATGGCCAGAAAGTAATGACAACACGTATGTTTACTCATACCGGCCCAAGGCGAGGTGATGTTTTTGCGGAGTCAACCTTTGCCAAGCAGATTGCCATGATAGAGCAAGACCTTATTCCGCCGGTGGTAAAAACAGGCAATCTGGATTCCCTTCGTACATGGTCTGACGTAAGAGACTCGGTCAGGGCATATTATATGCTTGTTACAGTTAATCATGTTCCCGGAGAATATTACAATATCGGAGGCACATTTTCATGCACAGTGCGAGAAATGCTTAACCATCTGTTATCTATTTCCACACGTAAGGATATACGTGTTGAGCAAGAGGAAGATAGATTCCGGCCTCTGGATGCCGATCTTCAGGTGCCTGATACGACTAAATTCAGGGAGCATACCGGCTGGGAGCCGCAAATACCTTTTGAGAAAACCATGCAGGATCTTCTGAATTACTGGCGTGAGCGGGTTAAATCCAAATGTTTCTTAAATCGATAATTAATGAGGATGATTGCAAAAAGAGAACAGCTATGACGAATATTGAACTTAACAAAGAGTTGTACAAAAAAATTTATCTCATGCGGAAAGCGGAAGAGAAAATCCAAGAGGTTTATTATACTGACGTCATGAAAACCCCCGTTCATCTGAGTCTCGGGGAGGAGGCAATTGTTGCCGGAGTCTGCCAGGCCTTGTCTGTTGATGACCAGGTATATGGGACGTGCAGGGGGCATGCGCTCTACTTAGCCAGAAGCAAAAACTTGGGTGCCTTTTATGGTGAACTTTGCGGCAAGGTGACAGGTGTTGCAAAAGGTAAGGCTGGCTCCATGCATATTTCCTGCCCTGAGTCGGGTTTTGTGGCGTCGTCAGCCATTGTTTCAAGCACCATACCCGTTGCCCTCGGAGCGGCTTTTGCAGCCAAATACAAGAAAAGCAATCATATTGTGGCGGTTTTTTTCGGAGATGGCGCAACTGAAGAGGGTGTCTTTTGGGAGACATTAAATATGGCTTGTCTGAAAAAACTTCCGATTCTGTTTGTGTGTGAGGATAATGGTATGGCCATCCATGCGCAAATCAAGGATAGACAGAATTATTCAATTCCCGAAGCAACGCGATCATTTGGTCTTTCTGTGCATTCGGATGATACAACAGATTCCGAAAGGATATATTCAATTACCGAACAAGCTGTCCAAGACATTAAAAAAACAGATGTTCCGCATCTTTTGCACTTAAAATATCATAGATATCTGGAGCATGTTGGAGTTAATGAAGACTATTCGGCCGGATATCGGGGGCAAAAGGATGATTATGCTGATTGGTATGCAAGGGATCCTGTTTTGTTTCAAAGAGAAAAACTTAAGTTGCTTGGGATTATCGGAGATGAAATTAAACTTATGGAGACCGAAATTGACCAGGCAATCAATGAGAGTACTAAACTGGCGCTTGACGCCCCGTTCCCGGCAGATAGTGAGTTATTTAAGGATGTATACGCATGAAAACGATAACATATCGCGAAGCCATTAATCAGACACTTGTTCAGGAGATGGAAAGAGATCCAGCAGTTTTTGTTTACGGACTTGACGTTACAGATCATAAAGGCATATTTGGCAGCACACTTGGAATAGAGGATAAATTTGGGGCTGAGCGTTGTTTTATCACTCCGCTTTCAGAGGATGCCATGACCGGATTTGCATTAGGGGCGGCCATTAATGGCCTTCGGCCTGTGCATATTCACCAGCGTGTCGATTTTATGATTCTGGGGATGAATCAATTTTCAAACATGTATTCAAGTTGTCGCTACATGTCCGGTGGCAAATTAAAAGCGCCAATTGTCGTAAGGGCTGTGATCGGTCGGGGATGGGGGCAATCTTGTCAGCACAGCAAGAGTATGCATTCCGTTTTTGCGCACATCCCTGGATTGAAAGTGGTGCTGCCAACCACTCCAAGAGATGCAAAGGGCTTGTTGACTACGGCAATCCGGGACGATAATCCAGTGATAGTTCTTGAGCATAGATGGTTATACGATATTGAAGGTGAAGTGCCTGAAGGCGATTATGTTATCCCAATTGGAAAAGCAAACATTGTTCGAGGTGGAAGTGAGATTACTGTTATTGCAACTTCATGGATGAATGTTGAAGCTTTGAAGGCAGCAGAAGTTGTTCAAAGAAAACATGGCGTTGAGGTGGAAATTGTTGATCCGAGAACTGTGTATCCATTGGATGAAGAGACAATAGTTGCTTCAGTTAAAAAAACAGGGCATTGCATTGTAGCTGATTACGATTGGGTTTTTTGTGGATTTTCCGCAGAAATTGCGGCAATGGTTTCAGAGCGTTGTTTTAAGGAATTGAAAACCCCTGTAAGCAGACTCGGTTTTGCCCACACGCCATGCCCCACTACTCGCCCTTTAGAGAATAAATTTTACCCAAGCGCTGTGGAAATCATTCGTATGGTTGAGAACAAATTGGGTCTTGAACTTGCGGATTTAAGAGGGGAAGAGTTTTATAGTTATGAAAATAAATTTAAGGGACCATTTTAAGGAATAGCTATGGGGGAGACAAACACTGATGGCACAATTGTTGTCTGGGTACCGGGAACAGAGAAATGAGATTTGTTATATGTTAGCGATCTGGTGAAATTTGTAGAGTTGGTAATTGAAAAGCAGCAAACGAACTACGAATTTGTTAATGTCGCTTACGGAAAGGCAATAACTATCAAGGAGTATAAAATCATAGAGTGTTCCGGCAAAAAGATTGCTGTTAAACATGATCTTTCCCAGCCGCATATTCCGACAAGTTTGAGCCTGGATATCTTCTTGGCTAAAAAGTTTTTTGGCTGGCAGTCTGATACCAGTTTGCAAGAAGGAATCAGGAAAACCATGGCCTGGTACAGGGCTAATATACTATAATCAACAAATAGGATAAGTTGAAAAAATGATAATTTCACGAACACCATTCCGCATATCCTTTTTTGGAGGCGGGACAGACTATCCTGTTTATTACCAGGAAAATGGCGGCGCTGTGTTGGCAACATGCATCAACAGATATTGTTACATTAATGTCCGCCAACTGCCGCCTTTTTTTGAACATAACCATCGTATTGTATATTCAAAAATTGAAACTGTTAATAAAATAGATCAAATTCAACATCCATCTGTGCGAGAATGTTTTAAGTATATGAATATCCAGAAAGGAATAGAAATCCACCACGATGGTGATCTCCCTGCCAGGTCAGGTCTTGGGTCAAGCTCATCTTTTACTGTGGGCTTGCTTAATGCGTTATTTGCATTAAAAGACGGATTGGTCAGCAAGGATAATCTTGCAGAAGCAGCTATCCATGTAGAGCAGGAGATGATTCGGGAAAACGTTGGTTCGCAGGATCAAACCATGGCTGCTTTTGGAGGTTTGAATATTGTTCGTTTTAATTCGCAGCAGGGAAAGCATCTACAGATTCAGCCCTTATGTCTGAACAGCAAAAGGCTGGAGGAATTCCAAAACCACCTCATGCTTTTTTTTACAGGGATTGTCAGAATAGCCTCGGACGTAGCTGGTGAGCAGATTAAAAAAACGCCTAAAAGGAAGCATGAACTTGCCAAGATGCATTCTATGGTAGATAAAGCAGCCGATATCCTGTCCAATGGAGGTGACATAAAAGACTTTGGATTGCTTTTACACGAGAGCTGGAAGGTCAAAAGGAGTTTAACGGATAAAATCAGCAATTCTACAATTGATGAAATTTACGACAAAGCACGGAATGCCGGGGCCATAGGTGGAAAAATACTCGGAGCAGGAGGAGGAGGATTTATTCTTTTTTTTGTTGAGCCGGAACGACAAGCTCAAGTAAAAGAAGCTCTTGGGCTTTTGCATGTTCCTTTTAAGTTTGAGCACGAAGGCAGTAGAATCATTTATTATAAACCGGAATCTGGTGAGATATGATTTACATTACATCTTATTGTTCCTGTAAAAAATCTATTGTGGGTGCAGTTGAGCAGATTGCCTGTCTTGGTTTCAAAAACATAGAACTGACTGGAGGAATCGGTTATGATGAATTTAAACGTATTGAAAAGTTTTTGAATAAAAGGAGTTTTTGATGGCCACGATGAAGATCCCGTTTGGGACTGTCAGTATAACCGATAAATCAAAGCAATTGGTTCAAGATTGCCTGGATAAAGGCCGAATATCAAGTGGCAGGCTGGTTAGAAAATTTGAGGAGAAATTTGCTGCTCTTATTGGCGTTAAGGAGGCGGTAGCTGTGAGCAGCGGTACTGATGCTGATACGCTGGCCCTGGCTGTGCTTTACGAGCTTGGAGCCAGTCGGGGAGACGAAATTATTGTCCCGGCACTGTCGTTTGTGGCAACAGGAAATGCGGTGTTGCATGCCGGTTTTACCCCTGTGTTTGTTGACGTTGACAGGGAAACGCTCAATATCGACCCAAGTAAAATCGAGAATGTTATAACCAAGCGCACAAAAGCAATCATGCCTGTCCATCTCATGGGTAAGCCCGCACCCATGGACGAAATCAAAACAATAGCTGCAAAACATAATCTCTTTGTAGCAGAAGATGCTGCTGAAGCCTATGGCGCGGTTTACAAAGGTCAAAAAATTGCCGGTATTGGTGATATAGGAGCTTTCAGTCTGTATGTGGCACATATCATCACAACGGGCGAAGGCGGAATCATCGTTACTGACAATGAAGAATATGCTGAAACTTTGCGTTCTCTTCGGTCACACGGCAGGGCATGCAAGTGCAAACAGTGCATTTCCAATATCAGCTCCGGCTACTGTGAAAAACGTTTCAGTGATAAGGAGAGAGGAGATATTCGTTTTATTTTCGAGCGGATCGGGTATTCATGCAAAATGAATGAGCTTGAAGCTGCGCTGGGTCTAGGAAACCTCGATATTTACCATGAAATCCTCGAGAAAAGGCACAATAATCTTTTAGCTATGATTGAAGGATTTCAGCAATTTTCAGAGTATTTATGGACTTTTCAGGAGGATGCCAATGAACGGATTGGACCTCATGCGTTTCCTTTTGTTGTTAAAGAAGGCGTCCCATTTACGCGTGACGGCTTGATGCTGCATCTGGAAAAGAACGGAATTGATGCCCGAACCCTTTTTTCTTCCATACCTACCCAGTGTGGAGGCTATGAATTCCTTGGATACAAGCCGGGCGACTTTCCGAATGCAGAATATATTGGAAATAACGGTATTCATATTGGAGTGCATCAGGATGTGAAAGAAGAAAATATTAGCTGGTTCATTGATTGTGTCGGAAAGTTTATTAAAGAGGCGGAAAAGAGATACCCTGAAAAATGAAACATGTTGACAATATTACAGCCTTGATTCTTGCTGGCGGTTTAGGCACACGTCTAAGCCCTGTCCTTTCTGACAGACCAAAGGTTCTGGCGCCGGTTAATGGCCGACCGTTTCTTTCCTATCTCCTGGATCAACTTGTGAGTGCAGGCTTTCAAGACGTAATCCTGTGTACAGGTTATAAAGGGGAAATGATCAGGAAGACTTTTGGGGATAGTTACAAAGATTTGACTATCCGTTATTCCCGGGACCCGAAGCCTTTGGGTACCGGTGGTGCGTTGCACTATGCCCTTCCGATGATTGAAAAGGAAACCATTCTGGTTATGAATGGCGATTCTTTTTGCAAAACGGATTTCAATAAGTTCTTTGAATTTCATCTTAGACGGAAGAGCATAATGTCGATAGTGCTTGTGCGACCTCAGCACAGTGATGATTATGGAGTCGTTGCGCTAAATAAGAACAACAAAGTAGCTGGTTTTAATGAAAAGATTGATTGCCAAGTTGATCAGTATATTAATGCCGGTATTTATCTCATGGATCAAGGCATAATAGATCACATGCCCGATGAAGAACACTTTTCCCTAGAGTATGATTTGTTTCCTCACATAATGAAATCTGATTGCTTCGGGTTTGTATCGGATGGAGAATTGATTGACATCGGAACGCCAAAACGACTCAAAAGAGCACAAAGATATTTTGCCGCAAATTTCTGATAAAATCCGGTTCGATTTCGCCTGTAAATCAAGTTTGCTTATAGACGATATCTTTCTTGGTTGTACTTGGCTCGCCAAGGCAATTTCTGTAGCAGTAATTACCTCAACTTAGGTTTTTGTCAATTCAAATATACCACAGCCATAATGGCATAAAAAATTATTCTCAATGTCACTGTCTCTGTCTCTTGTTACAACATCTCTGTGTAGATCACCTTTGTCATCAACGTACGAGAAAGAATCAATTTGGTAATCCCTGGTCAACAGCTCAAAAAGATATCGCAGGCTGAAGACACGATGAGCATTAAATTCGATGCGCTGTTCTCCAATGGGTACTGAAAAATAAAACTTCCCTCCCCGCTTAAGCATCATGAGAATATGTTGCAGCCCCTTTAGATGGCCTTGACTGTCAACGGTATCTCCATATCGGCCAAGGCCCAAGTGTTCCATAACATGCAGAGATGAAATTGAATCGCAATAGTCACGTAATCCAAAATTATCATTCATCATGTCAAACTGTTTAAATATGATGTTTGGATGAGTGCTCGACAGTTTACGTATATCAAATACCTCGATCTCCCGAAAGGAGGCAACATGTGCGACAAATCCATCAATTCGCGATCCAATATCGACGTGTTTTGAAGGATTACCGGAATGAATTTTTCCAGCGATCAATAAATCCTGATGAAAGTAGTGCCCGTTTGCGATGCCACTTTGTTCTGACCACTCATTAAGACACGGATAAAATGACGTGATTTCAAAATGTAAATTGCTGGCAGTTATCTGCCGTTCCATTTCTCTATAATCTGAGAGGTATCTTGAGAGAGCTTTGACGGAAGTAACAATTCGGCCCGGTTTGTTTAATCTTAATAAACGAACGATTGTGACGAATAGTTTAATTATTTTTGTTATGTTGTTCATATGATTTAACGGTTTTACTTCCTATGTTTGCGCCAACATCAAAGCATAGACACCCTTCTTCTATGAACTGAGAGTAAAAATCTAACATTTGTATTTGGCTGAAAGTATTTTTTGAAAGGCAGGCATTCAGGCATGAATTTATAGTGTTACCACAAGTATGACTTCTTAATGATCTTATTATTTTAATTAAATATTTCTTCATAATAAATACAATGTGTTAGTAACAACTTGTTTTTACGACATAATCTTTTCTATCCATTCGAAATTCATTATTTTATGTTCGATTTGCTTGAAACAAAATCTTGTTTATCTTATCAGATTTTTTAATCTTCCGCATAACCGCCAAGATGCCATAAAATCAAGCTTGTGCAAACCGATAATTTCTTTCTAATACCGGCGTGCATCCCCAAAGTAGCCACAAACCCCACAAAGTTCAACCCCGCGTTTATCAGTAACCGGACAAAAATAATCAGACGTATGAGTGGATACGAATTTTTGTGCCATTTCTTGAAATAGAAATAACGTGATCTGTAAAACATTATCCTGGATTTAACATTATGCCCGACGCTCTGTCCCTGAAAATGAAATATTTTGGCTAATGGAACAAAGTATATTCTCCAGCCGGCCTGCTTCATCCTGTATGCCCAGTCTGTTTCTTCAAAAAAAAAGAAGTAGTTTTCATCAAGCAGGCCTACATCGTCCATGGCCTTTTTTCTGACCATCAGGCAGGCTCCGATACATGAATCCACCTCAACAGATTTTTTATATTCTCTTCTCTTTCCGGGAAATTTCTCAGGGAATAATATCTGCAAAAGGCTTTCATTACAAAGCAGTGAAAGTATGCCCGGAAAATTGGCGATAGAATTTTGTTTTGATCCATCCTGATTCAGCAGTTGGCCGCATGCCATGCCGGCATCGTTATTGTTTTCCATAAAATCATAAAGATTCTCAACAGCTCCTTTTGTCAGAACAGTATCTGTATTCAGCAATAACGCATATCGCCCCCGCATCTTTTTCAATGCTTTGTTGTTGGCAGCGGCAAAACCCAGGTTTTTATTATTCCGGATAATCTTTACATCAGGATAATTCTGTTTAACAGCCTCCACGCTGCCGTCTGTGGATGCATTGTCAACCAGCCATATTTCAAAGGATATATTTTTCACAGTCTCATAGATTGAGCAAATGCAGTCTAACAAAAGCCTTTTAGTATTCCAGTTAACAATTATAATAGAAACATCCATGCGAGATCCTGACTGAATAATTTTAAATTTTGAATTCTAAATTTTGAATTAATCACGAAAACACGAAAGTACGAAAGCACGAAACAATGCACGGAAAATGAATTACCCCTTTTATATCCCCCTCACCCTACCCCTCTCCCACACAGGGAAGAGGGATTTAGCGATAACCCTCTCCCACCAAGGGGAGAGGGAATTAGCGAAAAAACCACCAGCAAATGCAGTATAAGAAAGCTTAATCAAACAGCATTATTTGTCGTGCTTGGTTTATAAATTATTTCTTTCCCTCTGTGTTCTTCGTGGTCTCTGTGGTAAAAAAGTCCGATTGTCCGCAAGCTCTCAGGCAACAGCCAATTGGCGGACTTCCTTATGAATTTTTTTAGAGAGAGTATCCTCGGCGATATCGAGTTCATAGTCCATCTGCAGGCCAAGCCAGAACGAAGGGGAATTGCCGAAGTAGACACCGAGGCGAAGAGCTGTGTCTGCCGTGATGCTTCTTTTCCCATGAACGATCTCGTTGATTCTGCGAGGAGAGACGCCAAGGTCTCTACCAAGTTGATTCTGACTGATGTTCATCGGTTTAAGGAATTCCTCAAACATAATCTCGCCGGGATGTACCACTGGTATTTTTCTCATCATATTACCTCAATGATAATCAACAATCTCAACATTGTATACATTTCCATCTTGCCATTTAAAACAGATCCGCCATTGATCATTAATACGAATACTGTGCTGTCCTTTTCTTTTTCCAGATAGAGCTTCAAACCGGTTTGCAGGAGGAACTCTTAAATCTTGAATCGTTGAGCTCCGATTCAACATCCTGAGTTTCCGAAATGCAATTTTTTGGATATTTGTCGGTAGTTTTCTCGAAAACTGACGGGCAAAAATCTTTTCCGTTTCTTTACATTTGAAACTCTCTATCATTGTAATACCATCGCTATAACATATAACGTTATAGGTCAAGATGTTTTTGGTTAACAAAACTACGGACATGGGATGCCCGACTTTAGCGGGAATGACGCACAGAGCCAAGGTCTTATTTATATCCGTTTGGATGCTTTCTATGCCATTCCCAGGCTGAACCAACAATTTGTTCCAGTTTTGCGTATTTCGGTTTCCAGTTCAGCTCCTGTTTGGCCAAATCAGAAGAAGCTATAAGAACTGCCGGATCTCCGGGCCTGCGCGGGGCAAATTCAAAAGGAACTTTTCTGCCGCTCACAAGTTCCACAGTTTTGACCACTTCCAGGTTCGAAAACCCCTGTCCATTGCCGAGGTTGTACTTGCCGTCAGGATGTTTGTTTAGATTTTCCAGCACATGAATATGAGCCTGAACCAGGTCCGACACATGTATATAATCCCTGACACAGGCACCGTCTTTTGTCTCGTAGTCATTGCCGAATATATACAGTTTTCACGCTGTCCAAGCAGAACCTGAATAGTTACCGGAATAAGCAGTGTAACTGTGCGTTTCGCGTCGCCGAGTCGCTTGCCGGCGCCTGCTGCATTAAAGTATCGCAAAGCATTGAATTTGAGCCCGTAAGCCTTATGGTACCAATCTAAAATCTTTTCAAACATCAGCTTGGATTCTCCGTAAGGATTAACCGGCGTTTGAGGATGTTTCTCATCAATCGGATTATACTGCGGTTCACCAAAAGTGGCGGCGCTGGAAGAAAAAATCATGCGATTGCAGTCAGCCTCGCGCATGGCATCAAGAAGCACGATACTATTTACCACATTATTATTGAAAAACTGGCTCGGATCGGTCATGGAAGATTCCACCCTGGTATCTGCCGCAAAGTGCATTACACCATCAATGGAGTGTTTCTGAAAAATCTTCTTCAGTAACGATCGATCACCAAAATCCCCTTCATAAAAAACAGCCTCAGGAGACACCGCTTCCCTGTGACCTTCCTGTAAATTATCGATTACTATTACCTTATGCCCCTGAAGCAAAAGTTCTTCAACGCAAACAGAACCGATATACCCGGCTCCCCCTGTTATAAGTAATATCATAGCATTTATCCTTTTTATTATATCCTGAAAAACCTGGTCCTTTGGGCCAGGTTAGAGATAGATGGCTTTGCCTTGGATTTTTGTGTCTAAAATTACAAATTCCAAGCGCCAAATCTCAAATAAATCTCAAATTACAATATTCAATGACCAAAACTTTTCAGGGCGAGTCATGATTTGGATTTTTGAATTTCGGTTATTGGAAATTGTTTGTAATTTGCAATTTGATATTTGGGATTTCGATAAATCAATGAACTGCCAACAAAGCAAATCCCCTCCGGGGTTAGCCAAAGCCTGGTCCTCTGGGCCAGGATTCTTTACTTCTTTTTTCTGTGCTCTCCGTGGTAAAAAAATTAGATACCAAGTTGCGCTACTCCGTTCAAAACCTGCTTTACGGAAATCTGTTTCATGCAGTCAATTGTCTTGCACTGCCGCTTAAAGCAAGGGCTGCATTCAAGGCCTGCTCTTATAATCTGATGGCCTGCGCCAAATGGGCCTGTTCTCCACGGAGCTGTCGGCCCGAAAAGAGCCACAACCGGTGTTCCGACCGCTGCAGCGAGATGCATTGGACCGGTATCTGTTGAAACAACAAAATCTGTTTCCTTATAAACTGCTGTTAGTGTCTTCAGGCTTGTCATTCCGGCAAGGTTATAAGCTTTGCATTTCATCCTTGAAATAATATCAAGTATCAACTCTCGATCTTCCGCGCTTCCTGTAAAAAACAGCCTCGCATTGTATTGCTCAATAAGGCTGTCCGCCAGTTTTGCAAATTTTGCGTTATCCCAGAGCTTTGTCTCCCATTTTGCAACAGGATTTATTGCCGCAAGCAGCTTGTATTCTTTTTCTTCATTCTGACGCAGAAGATCGTCTGCTTTTTTGCGATCCTGATCAGAAATATAAATATTGTATTCAATATGATTAGAGCTGATCCCGATTGCTTTAAGGAGCATCATCCCTCTTGTCAGCGCATGAGTTTCCATATCTACCGGCGGGACACGCTCGTTTAAAAAAATATAACTGTGCTCCTGGTGGTCCATGCCTTTGTCAAAACCGATTTTCCGTTTTCCTTTTGCCAGTCCAATTAAAATACCGCTTTTAAGCAGGGCCTGAAAATCGAGTATTATGTCATATTTCGTGTCACGCAACTCCTTTATAAAAGAGCATGCTTCTCTAATGTTATCGAGATATGAATGACCGGCAATACCCTTTATCCAGCTCTTTCTTTTTGAAACAAGAACACGGTTTAAGGCTGTATGACCTTCGATAAGACTGGATGCAGCCTCCTCTACAAGCCATGTGATATGAGCATCCGGATACTGTTTTCTGACAGCATTCAGAACGGGAAGAGTATGAATCACATCTCCGATTGCGCTCAACTTTACAATTAAAATGTTCACAAAATTTCCTTTACAACATCAAAAACCATATCAACATCAATCCGGTTCATGCATTTTAAATGGCCTTTGGGGCATTTGGGTTTCAGGCATGGACTGCATTCGATTGGAACGCGCACAATTTTGCTGTTTGAGCCTTTTGGTCCTGTTGTAAAAGGATTTGTGGATCCGAATATGGCTATCAACGGAATATCAAGAGCCGCAGCAACATGCATCAAGCCTGAATCGTTTGTAATAAAGAGATTGCACATATTTATCAAGGCTATTGCCTCTTCAAGACTGGTTTTCCCGCAAAGGTCAATGTTAGGATTGCGCATGTTCTGTGAAATTCTTATACCCAGATCCCTGTCTCCCGGGCCTCCAAAAAGAAGTATGCGGGCTCCAAAAACTTCATGTATTTTATCGGATAAAGCAGCATAACGCTCTGGAAACCACTGTTTAGCCGGACCAAAAGTGGCGCTTGGATTGATTCCGGCCAACCTGTCTGTCTTTGATATGCCATGTTCCTCCAAAATTTCCGCAGCGCGCTTTTGATATTTCTTATCTACAACAAGATCCAAACCAAGGCCGTCTGCCTTTAGACCTGTTCCCTGGAGAATGCCGAGGTAATATCCGGTCTGATGCATCTTCTTTATCTGAGGCGTACACGGAACAGAATGGGTCAGCAAAAACCCCCTGGCATCTGTATTGTACCCGATTCTGCACGGAATGCCTGAAAAAAATGCAATAAGAGCAGCTTCAATGGCGTTTTGCAGCAGGATTGCCGCATCAAAACGATATCCCCTCAGTTCACTTGCAAGTCTCAGCTTTCCCGCTACGCCCATGTGTCTGTCCGCATCATCATAAATTAAAACATGATCAACATAAGGACTATTCTCAAACACAGGAGCAACCCAGGGCTTTGCCAGAATACTGATTTCAGCGTCGGGAAAGTTCTTTCGTATAGCCCGAACCGCAGGAGTGGTCATGACAGCATCGCCGATCCAGTTGGTGGAACGGATAAGGAGCCGCTTGATATTTTTTAGTTGTATTGGTTTTATTGCCATTTTTTTATAGGTTATAGCCTGAATTTTGCGCGTAATTAATTAAAAAGTAGAAAACCATCTGGATTTCCTGTTATATAAAGGCTTGGCCAAAAACCAAAATATAAAACAGGAGGTGCCCGGATGGTAAAACAACAGAAAAAGAATAACAGAAAAAAGCATTCCAGTAAAGGTTTTACAGCGAATAGCGCAAAGGCCGGGAAACACTCAATGCCTCAACGAAATATGAGACCTGTGATGAGTAGCTTAGCCCATCTGGCAGCCTTTTGGCGGCGATCAAATTTTTTGATTTAGTTAAGCTTAAAGAATTTTTTAACTGCGCCTATTAGAGACCCGGCAGAAGACCCAGGCTGGGCCATTATTTCATGGTAGCAGGTATTTTGATGCTATTATTTATAGGGTTTAATCGACTTTGGCATTTTACCTGTCTCCGATTGGATGCCATGCTTTAGGGTTATTCCTTCTCCCTGGCAGAACGATCAAGACAATTATAAACAGGATGAACAAAAGTAGCGCCATAACGAAGATTTTAAAAAAGTAACCCGCTGTAATTATAGGATTTATTTTTTTGACGGGATATTCAGGATATGTTTTTTCTATGGTGGCTGATTGGAGAGCTCTGAAAATTATGTGGAGGCGGCAACCAGATTCGAACTGGTGAATAGCGGTTTTGCAGACCGCTGCCTTACCACTTGGCTATGCCGCCCAAAAAAAATGGATCAAGAAATGGAGCGGGAAACGGGATTTGAACCCGCGACTTCGACCTTGGCAAGGTCGCACTCTACCACTGAGTTATTCCCGCTCAGAGACCTTTGTAAAAATTATAATTTTAAAATATAAATTTTGATTCTGTCAATATAAAAATCAAGTAGCGCACCTTCGGTGCGGATATAAGTGCCTAAAGTGAGCTAAAGTATATTAAAGTGCCTAAAGTTAAGGGATGCGCCTTCGGCGCTGCCAATTTTATTTTTTTTTCACCATACAACTTTACTCACTTTCTTTCTATCTGAACTTATAACCAAGCCCTGAAAATCTCTAACACGCCGAAGGCGTACAACAACTTTAGGCACTTTTTACTCATCCCTACTATCACATTATATCTTAAGCAGCCTTTTGAACTTTATAAAATAATCCACACCAGACCAGACTGTCAACACAAGGGCTCCCCATAAAAATACGGTTCCGATTACATGAAAATTGATGCCAAAATATGGATAATGAAATAATAAGGGAATTATAGCTGCAATCTGAAACCCTGTTTTGTATTTTCCAAGGGTTGAAGAGGCGATCTCATCTCTGTTTTCGACAACAAAATTACGCAGGCCTGTAACAGCAAGCTCCCTGCCTATTATGATGCAAACCATCCATGCAGGCACCCAGCCATGAGAAGCCAGCATAATAAAAGCAGAAGAAACTAAAAGCTTGTCGGCAACCGGATCCATGATCATTCCAAAATCGGATACAAGCCCCCGGCGTCTCGCAAAATAACCATCGAGATAATCGGTAATCGCGGCCGCGCTGAACAGTAGCGCCGCAATAAATGTGCAAAACCTGTTTGGGAACATCAACAACAGAACAATGCCCGGTATTGCTGCTATACGGTATAGAGTCAACATGTTGGGATGACTCAACAAATTTTTTATTTTGTCTTTAGTGAACATTATATTAATGAAACTACTTCTTCTTTGTCCTTTCCCAGTCGTCAAGAAATGCTTTCAGGCCTTTATCGGTCATGGGATGAGCTGCAAATTTTGCAAGCACATTAAAGGGTATAGTAGCGATGTCCGCTCCGATCAGGGCCGCATCAAGGACATGAACAGGGTTACGTATGCTTGCCACAATGATTTCTGTATCAAATGCATAATTGCTATAGATATCAACGAGTTGTTCAATAAGAAGCATGCCTTCATTAGCCAGGTCATCAAGGCGTCCTATAAACGGGCTAACATATGTAGCTCCGGCCTTAGCTGCCATAAGGGCTTGAAGGGGTGAAAATACAAGGGTCACATTTGTTTTAATCCCTTCGATGGAAAGTTTGCGTGTTGCCTTTATGCCGTCAATTGTCATGGGTATCTTTACGACAATATTATCATTGATAGCTGCCAGATGACGCGCCTCTTTGACCATGCCTTCGGTATCAAGGCTGATAACTTCGGCGCTTATTGGCCCGTCCACTATTTCACAAATTTCTTTGATTATCTCTTCAAAATCACGCCCTTCTTTCGCGATAAGGCTGGGATTGGTTGTAACGCCGTCAACCATTCCCATGCTGTGGGCTTCCTTTATTTCGTCAATATTAGCTGTGTCTATGAAAAATTTCATTTATCAATATCCTCCTGGAAAACTTTTTTATTATATTCAAAAATCGCTCAATTTAAGTCCGAACGTGATGCAATAAATTTGTCCCTGCATTCTGTGCTGCAAAAATACAGATCATTTCCATCAATTTTCAGATGTACACCATTTCTCTTTGGAAAATATACGTTGCAATAAGGATCCTTGATCATCTCATCGTCAATTTTATTGGCAGCTTTACCTGAAACAGGTTTTTGCAACGGCTGGTTTGGAAGCATCCAGGACTTCAGCGCCCTGTAACCCAAATATATAACCGCTAATAATATTAATAGTCGCATTTATATTGAATCAGCCTTTGCCCTTTATTGTCGAGGTTATCTAATAAAGATTGCATATCCATTTTTAAAACAGGATGCACAATCGTTGGATCTATATCACAAAAAGGTTTTAATACAAAGCGTCTTTTGTGCATCTTTGGATGCGGGATTATAAGTTCAGATAAATTTGTTATTATATCATCATACATAATTATATCAAGATCAAGAATCCTCGGTCCAAATCTTATTGAATCGTTAATTCTTCCCGCGTCTTGTTGGATTGACTTAAGCCTGCTTAAAAGCTGAAAAGGATCAAGCATGGTCTCAATCTTTATAACAGCGTTAACAAACCAATCCTGGTCTTTGTAGTCAACCGGCTCGGTTATATAAAATGGTGATTTTTCCTTTAAGGTTGATATTCCGGTTTTGGTCAGAGCAGTTATGCCGTTTTGACAGTTCTCAAGTCTGTTCCCTATGTTGGAACCCGCAGAAATATATGAAATATGAGACTCAACCACTTTAAAAACCGGTGGAACGGATCCTTTCAATAACCTCTTTCAGCCTTTCCTTCCCGACTGTTAAAGCCATTCTAACATAACCCTCACCTGCCGCGCCGAATCCATTGCCTGGCGTTACTACAATACCTGCCTTTGTTAACAGGTGTGTGGCAAATTCTGATGAAGTATATCCTGCCGGGGTTTCAATCCAGACATAGAATGTCGCCTTTGGCTTTTCAAATGAAAGCCCAAGCCCGGAAAGTCCTTTGGCAAGGATATCGAGACGCTCAGCATATTCCCTGTTCATGGCTTTTACACAGGTCTGATCCCCTTCGAGAGCGGTTATTCCGGCAATCTGTATTGCCTGAAAAGCTCCGGAATCGATATTACTTTTTACCTGGCCAAGGGCCTGAATAACCTCTGCCCTGCCAACCGCAAATCCTATACGCCAGCCCGTCATATTATATGTTTTTGAAAGGGAATGGAACTCTATTCCAACCGTCTTTGCGTCTTTGGTTTCAAGAAAACTTATTGGGCTGTATCCGTCAAAAGCCATTTCTGTGTAAGCCGCGTCATGACAGATAATAATATTGTGCGATTTCGCAAACGAGACTACTTCTTGGAAAAAACCTTCAGTTGCAACGGCTGATGTCGGATTGTTGGGATAGTTAATGAACATCATTTTTGCCTTGCCGGCTATTTCATCAGGTATGGCGCCAAGATCAGGAAGGAAATTATTTTCCTTAAACAAATTCATAAAATATGTCTCGCCGCCGGCAAATTTTACACCAATATCATAGACCGGATATCCCGGACTTGATACAAGCGCCATATCCCCTGGATTGATAAAGGCAAGGGGGATATGAGCTATTCCTTCCTTGGAGCCTATCAGGGTTACAACCTCGTTTAAAGGATCAAGATCAACATTGAATCTGCGTTTGTACCACCGGGCCACAGCTCCATTAAAATCCTCCATTCCCGAATAAGAAGGATATCTATGATTTGCCGGATCTGACGCGGCCTGTTTTAATGCGTCAATTATATGCTGTGGTGTAGGCATGTCAGGATCGCCTACTCCAAGATCAATAATATCAACGCCCTGCTTTTTAACCTCTTCCTTCTGCCTGTCTATTTCCTTGAACAGGTAAGGCGGCAGTGAATTTAATCTGTCGGATTTTTCAATTTTGATCATAAACCATACTCCCATGCATCATCATAAAGCTTGCCTTTGTAAATAATTCGAGCATCCCCCTCAAGATAAACATCGGAATATTTGCCATTGTTTTCTTTATGATAAACACAAAGACTTTCCCCGCTCTTTGTGATTACCCTTACAGGTGATTTTGCCCCGAATTTAAATGCCGTAACAATAGCGGCGGCAACAGCTCCTGTGCCGCAGGCTAAGGTTTCATCTTCGACTCCACGTTCATAGGTGCGGATGGAAATTGTGTCATCTTTATTTTGACATATAAAGTTTACATTTGTTCCGGCAGTGGCAAATATGTCATGAAAACGGATTTCCCTGCCAAGCTTAACAACATCGACATTGTTTAGGCTGTCCATAACTATAACCACATGGGGAACACCGGTATTTATGCTGCTTATTTTTAAAGCGCCATTTTTTAGATCAAGCAAATAATCTGTCTTAAGCTCAGCCGGCTCCGGTATATTGATCTTTACCAGGTCGTTTGAAACCGTTGCTGAAACAATTCCAGCGATGGTTTCAAAGGACATCTTTGAGCCGGCGATCTTGTTTAAATATGCAAAACGGGCCGCGCACCTTGCGCCGTTCCCGCACATCTCGGCCGGGTTTCCGTCAGCATTAAAAAATCTCCACCTGAAATCAACAGAACCAGACTCTTCAATAAGTATAAACCCGTCAGCGCCCACCGACATTTTTCTGCGGCATATTTTTTCGATAAATGTTTTTAGATTCTTCTCGTCAACAACCTTATTTCTGTTGTCGATTATAATAAAATCGTTACCGCTGCCGCTTGTCTTGTAGAATTCGATATGTCTCATAATTCGTAACCGTTCACGGTTTTTTCTAATAGAACTATGCAACGATTGAAGCATTTTGGATATTGATTTCAACTCTTGAATTAATTCTTTCGCTTCCTTCCGCATTTTTCCCAAGCTTCTAAATCTTCAAAAGAGAACCCCGCAATTCTCCTCTACCTTCTGTTTTTTTTAAACCGTGAACCGATAACTGTAAACCGTGAACGGTTACTTTTTCTTCATAAACGACGGCGGTATAGACTCCCCTTTAATTAAGTCCTCGTATTCCTGCCGCGCCCTTACAACATAAAATTGGTTGTCCTTTACCATTACTTCGGGTACCCGCAACCTTGAACAGTAATTGGATGACATGGTAAATCCGTATGCTCCAGCGCTCATGACCGCAAGAAGATCCCCGTTTTTAACATCGGTAATTTTACGGTCAAGAGCCAGGAAATCACCTGTTTCGCAAATCGGCCCTACGATATCCGCAATTATCGATCTGCCTTTAGATTTTACAACCGGCTCTATATTATGAAAAGATTTATACAATGCAGGACGCATCAGATCGTTCATGCCTGCATCAACTATAACAAATTTTTTCGCATCATACGATTTTTTATAAAGAACCTTGGTAACCAGTATCCCAGCATTTCCGACAATAACCCTGCCTGGCTCCAGTATTAGTTTGATCTGCATTCCTTTAAGCAGCTTAATTATGGATCCGGCATATTCACTTGGCTGAGGAGGTGATTCGTCGTGATAGGTTATTCCCAGCCCTCCACCCATATCAAGATATTTGATCTCTATGCCTAAATCTTTTAATTCATATATCAGCATCCTGATGCTCTTGAGAGCATCCTCAAAGGGTCCGGTTTCGGTAATCTGCGATCCGATATGGCAGTCAATGCCGATTATTTTTATATTTTTTAGACTGTTTGCATTTTTGTATGCTTCAATTGCCGTCTTATAATCAACACCAAACTTATTTTCTTTAAGGCCGGTTGAAATATACGGATGGGTTTTAGGGTCAACGTCGGGATTCACCCTGATGGCTACAGGCGCTTTTAATTTAAGCCGGCCGGCCCTCTGGTTTATAAGCTCAAGCTCCTCAAAGGATTCGACATTGAACATCAATATTTTTTTACAAAGCGCGTAGTCTATTTCATCAACCCGCTTTCCAACACCTGAATAAACAATTTTGTCAGGCGAAATACCGGCTTTTAATCCCCGGAAAAGCTCTCCTCGTGAAACAATATCAAGGCCGCTTCCAAGGTTTGCGAACAGTTTTAACACAGCCAGATTTGTATTCGCCTTTGCAGAGAAACATACCAGCCTTTCCATGCCGTCAAAGGCCTCGTTAAAGATTAAGAAATGGCGTTTTAAAGTAGCATGGCTGTATAAATAAAATGGGGTCCCTACCTGCTTTGCAATAATTTTGATTGGAATATCTTCACAATACATCTCATTGCCGCGGTATAAGAAATGATTCATAATTGCTCGTTTCTATCTAATCTTCTAATCTTCTAATCTTCTAATCTTCTAATCTTCTAATCTTCCGACCTTCCGACCTTCCGACCTCTGACCTCTGACCTCTGACCTTCCGACCTTCTGACCTTCCGACCTTCCGACCTTCCGACCTTCCGACCTTCCGACCTTCCGACCTTCTGACCTTCTGACCTCTGACCTCTGACCTTCTGACCTTCTGACATATGGCCTCTGTTTCTTTTGCTCGTTAGTGGTCAAACTCTATGTAATTGGAGTCTTTTCCAGAAGCTCCTGTATTTGTATAAACGGCCACCTTATAAATATACCTGTAGCCCTTTCCCAGCGTTTCATTATATGTCATATTTTTTTTCTTTGAATCTTTTTGATTGATAACGTCAACGGGAACATCAGCGATCCGTTTAAACAATAAAGGACATTTTTTACACTCAGATCCTGAGACCATTTTTTTTGATCTGTACACCACAAAACCGCTCAGGTTTGACATGATTTTTTTGTTTGCTTCTGGAACTGTCCAAGACAACCTGAGCATGTCACCCTCTATACTGGAACTTAAATCATTAACAGTCGGAGGTGGTTCATGGCGCGGGGGGACAGGCAAAGCCTTTCTGCCGCATCCGCATAAAATAATTATTAGAACAATCAGGATAGAAAGTTTAAATCTCAAGATTTTTCTCCGCCTCCTTAATGGCTGCCATGACATTTTCTTTGGCTGTTCCGCCAAAAGATTTTCTTCTGTTAATCATCTGCTCTGTTTTTAAAATATTAAAAACATCTTTTTTAATAAGGGATGAAAAGGTTTTTAATTCTTTTAAGGTAAGTTCATGAAGCTCTTTATTATTATCTTTAGCATAGATTACAGCCTTGCCGACACAATCATGTGCCTGTCGAAACGGTATGCCCCTGATTACAAGATAATCAGCCATATCTGTTGCGTTTAAAAACCCCTTGCATGTAGCCATGCGCATTGCTTCTTTGTTTATTTTCAATTTTGGAATCATTGCCGCGCAAATTGTTATGCATGCCGTTAATATGTCGACTGTATCAAAAAGCGGCCTTTTATCTTCCTGCATGTCGCGGTTATACGCAAGGGGCAATGATTTCATAATGGATAAAAGAGCCATTAAGTTTCCAAAAACTATACCGGTTTTCCCGCGGATCAGTTCAGGCACATCAGGGTTTTTCTTTTGGGGCATAATACTGCTTCCTGTGGCAAAAGAATCAGGAAGCTCAATAAAACCGAATTCAGATGACGACCACAGTATTAACTCTTCCGACAAACGGCTGAAATGCACCATACATATACTTGCCGTTGATAAAAATTCTATGATAAAATCCCTGTCAGACACCGAATCTATGCTGTTTCTTGATATCTCCGGAAAATCAAGAAGCTTTGCAGTGTATGCCCTGTCAATAGGGTAGGTGGTGCCGGCGAGGGCTGCGCTTCCCAGCGGCATTACGTTTATCCGTTTCAGACTGTCTCCGAACCTTTCCGAATCACGCAAAAACATCTCATAATAAGCCATCATATGGTGAGCCAGAAGAACCGGTTGAGCTCTCTGAAGATGGGTATATCCGGGTAAAATCGTATCTACGTGGTCCCTGGCAAATGCAAGTATAACCTTTTTCAGTTTCGCAAGGCCATGCATGATCTTTAAAGTCTCATTTTTTAAATACATACGGACATCAAGCACAACCTGGTCGTTACGGCTCCTTGCAGTATGCAGCTTCTGGGCAACCTTTCCGACATTCTGGAGAAGCGTGGATTCAATATGCATATGGATGTCTTCCAGGCTGTCATCAAACTGGAATTTCCCCCTCTCTATCTCCCTTCTAATTTTCTCAAGGCCCTGGATCAAAGAGGAGGCTTCCTCTTCTGTAATAATCGACACCTCGGCAAGCATTTTGCAGTGGGCAATGCTGCCTTCAATATCGTAAGGATAAAGCCTCTTATCGATATTAATCGAAGATGTAAAAGACTCAACAATTCTATCTGTCTTTTCGGAGAATCTGCCACCCCAGGGCTTTTCAGACATATATAACCTCATTGTACTATTTATCAGTTTGTGCGGTTAAGAAACTACTCAAAATTAATCACGAACCTCTTTTTTTTACTTCCCTGATTTCATCATTTTCTGAAGGCGTAATCTCAGCGCATTCAGCCGTATAAAACCTTCAGCATCTTTCTGGCTGTACACACTGTCATCTTCAAATGTGGCAAAAGCTTCATTGTAAATCGATTCATCGGATTTTCGCCCCAAAACACGACAGTTTCCCTTGTAAAGCTCCAGGCGGACAACACCTGAAACATTTATCTGCGTATTGTCGATCATATCCTGCAGAAGCTTCATCTCAGGTGAAAACCAGAAACCGTTATAGATAATTTCAGAATACTTTGGTATCAGTGAATCCCGAAAGTGCATTACCTCCCTGTCCATGGCAATCGATTCGACAGCCATATGGGCAAGCCTTAGTATAGTCCCGCCGGGTGTTTCATATACACCGCGGGACTTCATCCCGACAAAACGGTTTTCAACGATATCCAGCCTGCCTATGCCGTAACGGCCGCCCAGCCTGTTTAGCTCTCTGAGGAGATTCGCAGGTGACAGTTGTTTATCATTGATCGCAACAGGATCTCCCTGTTTGAAAGTTATTTCTATTGTTTCAGGCTCTTTTGGCGCATCCTTTGGCGAAACAGTCAGTATAAACATGTCTCCTGGAGGTTCCTTCCATGGATCTTCAAGCACGCCGCCCTCGTAACTGATATGCAGCAGATTCCTGTCAGAGCTGTAAGGCCTGGCAGGAGTTGTAGGGACAGGTATCCCGTGTTTTTCAGCAAACTCCATCAGGGATGTGCGGGAATTAAGATCCCATTCACGCCACGGAGCGATTATCTTTATATCAGGATTCAGCGCAAGGTAGCTTAGCTCAAACCTTACCTGGTCATTTCCCTTGCCGGTCGCTCCATGACTTACAGCATCAGCTCCTTCAATCCGCGCAATCTCAACCTGGCGTTTCGCTATAAGAGGACGCGCAAGAGATGTTCCCAACAGATATTGTCCTTCATAGACTGCATTTGCGCGAAAGGCCGGAAACACATAATCCTTTACAAAGGTTTCCTTCAGGTCATCTATATAAACCGCTTTTGCGCCGGTTTTTAACGCTTTTTCTTTTAGATGATCCAACTCTTCTTCCTGGCCAAGATCGGCGGCAAATGCAATAACATCACAAGCATATGTCTCGATGAGCCATTTTAAAATTACAGATGTATCGAGTCCGCCTGAATAGGCTAAAACCACTTTTTTTACATTATCGTACACGATCGACTCCTGTTATTAATTAAGATATTCACCGGCTCATCAATGTTTTAAGCACAGCCTTGTGCATATGAAGTTTATTTTCAGACTGGTCCAAAATAACTGAGTGCGGGCCTTCCAGAACATCTTCGCTAATCTCTTCACCTCTGTGCGCCGGGAGGCAGTGCATTACAATAACATCTTTCGCAGCCACCTCTAACAGCCTTTTATCTACCCGAAAAGACTTAAAGGCCTGCTTTCTCGCTATATGTTCATTTTCCTGTCCCATGCTGGCCCATACATCGGTATAAATCACATCCGCATCTCTTGCCGCTTCAACAGGATCCGAAGTTATAACAATTTTACAGCTTCCTTTGCCAAGCGCTTTTTCAACAATCTTTTGATCAGGAAAAAATCCTTCAGGACAGGCTAATGTCAGGTTTAGTCCAAGAACAGATGCGGCGTTGATCCAGGAATGGGATACATTATTACCGTCTCCAACCCATGTTATCTTAAGATCATCGTAACCGCCCCTGCACTCTATCACAGTTAAAATATCACTTAGAATCTGGCATGGATGGTAAGTGTCTGTCAGGGCATTTATAACCGGAATAGTGGTAAATTTTGAAAATTCTTCCAGCAAATTCTGGGAATAGGTTCTAATGGCAAGGCAGTCCACGTATCTTGAAAGCACCCTCGCTGTGTCTCTAACCGGTTCATCCCTGGCAATCTGGGTATCCTTGGCGCTTATGAATATCGGCGTCCCGCCAAGCTGAATCATTGCGGTTTCAAAGGAAATGCGCGTACGTGTCGACTGTTTATCGAAAATCAAAGCAAGAGTTTTTCCTGCAAGAGGCGTATCTGTAGCCCGATTTTTATGCCTTTTCTTAAGTTCAAGGGCCAGCTCAAAGAGCATCTCAAAGTCTTCTCTTGAAAGGTCTAAAAGTGTCAGTATATCTTTTTTCAATTCAACCTCTCGGTTTAAGTGCCTAAAATGCCTAAAGTATATTAAAGTGCCTAAAGCCCGCCCTGGTGCGACTCGTTCATTTATACTGATATAGCCTATGCATCATTCCAAACCTGACTTTTTGAGTATAGAGTTTTGGTGATCGGTCTGGGCCAGGGTTAAGGTATTCTGCCATTTTTAGCGCACTTTAGTTTAGTTATAATATTTCATCCAAGCATACTACAAGGGAATCAATCTCATCTTTACTAATAATCAGAGGCGGAATAAAGCGCAAAATGTTTTCCTGGATACAGTTTATTAAAAACCCTTTCTCCATGCATTTTGTAACGACAGGGGCCCCTTCTGTTTTTAGTTTTATACCCAGCAGTAAACCGAGTCCCCGAACATCCAGTATGGATTCATGCCTGTTTTTCAGCCAGAAAAGTTTTTCCTTAAAATAGGCGCCAACTTCCCTGCAATTGTCTATTATCTTTTCTTCGACGAGCGTTTTGACTACTTCGAGCGAAGCTGCGGTAATAATGGGTGTGCCTCCAAATGTTGATGCATGTGAGCCGGGGCCAAAGGCTTCTGCAATATCTTCTTTAGCCAGCATCGCGCCAATGGGCAAACCATTGGCAAGGGCTTTGGCAAGGGTCATAATATCCGGCTCAATTCCGAAATGCTCATGGGCAAAAAGCACACCTGTACGTCCCATCCCTGTCTGTATTTCATCAAATATCAGGAGAACGCCTGTGTCATTGCAAATCTGCCTTACAGTTTTCAAATATTCAGGATCGGGACAACGAACTCCTCCTTCGCCCTGAATCGGCTCAATTAAAACAGCACATGTTGAAGCTCCGATTTTATTTTGCAGGGATTTAATATCATTGAATTCTACAAAATCAAATCCTTCAAGCAACGGCTCAAAACCATGCCTGATCTTATCCTGGCCGGTAGCGGAAAGGGTAGCCATTGTGCGTCCGTGAAAAGATTTTCCCATGGCGATTATCCTGTTACGGGAAAAATCACCGTTATCATTATGATACTTCCTGGCCAATTTTATAGCGGCCTCGTTTGCCTCGGCCCCGCTGTTGCAGAAAAAAACCCTGTCTGCAAAACTGTTTTCAACAAGCCATGACGCAAGCTCTACCTGAGGAACAGTATAATAAAGGTTCGACACATGAACAAGGGCGCTTGCCTGATCTGACAGGGCTTTTGACACTCCTGGATGCGCATGCCCAAGATTGCATACCGCAATGCCGGCGACAAAATCGGTATAAGAGCGTCCATGGTTATCCCATAGAGTACATCCTTTTCCCTTTGTGATTACAATCGGGAACCTGTTATATGTTTTTGCTATAACCTTGTCGGCTTTATTTATTATCTTATTCATAACTTGATATAAAATCCCATTTTTTGCCTAATAAATTTTGTACCATAGGATAGATGGATTGTTGTACAAAAAGTGCCTAAAGTATATTAAAGTGCCTAAAATGCCTAAAGTTGTGGTACGCCTTCGGCGTGCTAATTGATAACCCAAAGATAGAAGTAGTTTGCTCCCCTTGTGCATTGATGGCTTAAGGAACCTATATATAAAATGGCAGAATTCCTTAACTTTAGGCACTTTACTTTAGCTCACTTTAGGCGCTTATATCCGCCCCAAGGGCGCTAACGTAACTTCAGTCCCGATCCCTTTGTTGGTAAAAAGCTCCAGCAATACTGAATGACGTTTGCATCCATTAATAATGTGAACCTTTTCAACTCCGTTTTTCAGCGCATCCAGGGCGCACTCAAGCTTTGGAATCATTCCCTCGGAAACGGTTTTATCTTCAATCATCTTATTTATCCTTTCAGCATTGATTGAAGATATTGCCAGGCCCGAGGTGTCAAGCACTCCATCAACATCCGTAAGATAAATAAGGCGTCCGGCGTTCAGCGCTATGGCTATTCTGCCTGCCACATGATCAGCATTGATGTTAAACGTTTCGCCGGAGTCCCCTGCTCCGACCGGAGCAACAATTGGAATAAAATCCTGTTTGGCCAACGTATTGATGATATCAGGGTTGATATGCGTCACCTGTCCAACCATGCCCGGATCGATTATCTCAGGCGGTTTATCAGCCTCCTCCTGATACATGATATGGAGCTTTTTTGCTAAAATAAGTTCTCCATCCTTACCACTTAAGCCAACGGCCTTGCCGCCTTGCTGATTAATCTGCGCCACAATCGCCTTGTTGACCTTGCCTCCTAAGACCATTTCCACCACATCCATGGTCTGCTCATCAGTAAGACGCATTCCCCTTACAAACTTGGGACGGATTCCCATCTGATCGAGAACAGAATTGATTTGAGGACCGCCGCCATGCACTACTACCGGGTTCAGTCCAATAAACTTCAACAAAGTGATGTCTCTGGCAAAATCTTCCTTTAACTGCTCATCAACCATTGCATGCCCGCCGTATTTAATTACAATGGTCATACCGTAAAAACGACGAATATAAGGAAGAGCTTCTATGAGTATATCTGCAACATTTGGAGTCATAATAAATCGCTGCGCTCTAATTTTAAATTAAGAACTAAAAATTCAAAATTATTCTGTTAAAGAATATATCTGCTGAAATCTTCATCGTCTTTGATATCCTTTAACTTATCATCAACATACTTTCCGTCGATTACAATCTTTTTTTCTTTCGTGTCAGGGGCATCAAAGAGTATATCTTCAAGCAGATATTCCATGAGTGTATGGAGTCTTCTTGCTCCAATATTTTCAGTCAGATTGTTGACATCTTCCGCAATTTCCGCAATTTTTGCCACCGCATCATTTTCAAAGACTACATCAATGCCTTCTGTCCTTAAAAGCGCCAGGTATTGAAGGAGCAATGCGTTTTTCGGTTCGGTCAGTATCCTGATAAACTCGTCCTTTCCAAGAGAGTCAAGCTCTACACGAATCGGAAACCTGCCCTGAAGTTCAGGTATCAAATCTGACGGCTTAATTGTATGAAAAGCGCCGGAAGCAATAAAAAGGATATGGTCGGTTTTTACCGGGCCGTATTTGGTTGTAACATTACAGCCTTCCACTATAGGGAGAAGATCCCGCTGCACCCCTTCCCTGGAGACATCAGGGCCGTGGCTGCCGTTTTTGCTTACAATTTTGTCTATCTCATCAAGAAAAATTATTCCGGTCTGTTCAACCTTTTCAATTGCTCTACTTACGACCTCTTCCATATCCACAAGATTCTGAGCCTCTTCCTGGGCCAGAATTTTCATGGCTTCAGGAACTTTAAGCTTCCTTCTCTTTGTGTTTTTGGGCATTAAACCGCCTAACATATCCTTAAAGTTAATGCCCATCTCCTCTATGCCCATGTTGGAAAAAATTTCCACAACAGGCGTTGCCTGTTGCTCAACAGCAAGGTCAACATATCTATTGTTCAGCTTTCCTTCTCGGAGCATGTTGCGTAGCTTTTCTCTTGTAGATGATGATTCATTGGTGTCTTGCGTTATAAGCCCCAAAGGCGGTTCTTCTGAATCATCAGCGGTTTTTGTCTGCTGCACTCTTGGCTTTGGGAGCAAAAGGTCAAGCATTCTTTCTTCGGCAATCTGCTGCGCCTTTTCTTCCACAGCTTCCTGCGCCCTTGTTCTCACCATGTTTACGGTAAGTTCAACCAGATCCCTTACCATCGATTCAACATCCCTGCCCATATATCCAACTTCGGTAAATTTGGATGCCTCGACCTTGGCAAACGGAGAATCGGTAAGCCTGGAAAGCCTTCTTGCAATCTCGGTTTTCCCCACTCCTGTTGGGCCGATAAGAATAATATTTTTCGGCGCAATTTCATCACGCAGTTCTTCAGGGACCTGTTGCCTTCGCCATCTATTCCTCAAAGCAACAGCCACTGAACGCTTTGCCTTGTGCTGGCCAATAATATATTTATCAAGCGCACATACTGTTTCTGATGGTTTTAAATCACTCATATTTCCATTCTTTTTTTGTTATAGATTATAGTTATAATTGATGATCTCGTAAAAAGTTGAAAAACCACTTTTTACGAACCGTGTTAAGTGTCAGGTGTTAAGTGTTAAGGGCTTGATATAACAGTTAAATATTTTATCTTAGCACCTAACACTTGATGAATTCGTTTTTTTACGAATTCATCATAATTCTTCTATCGTTAAATAATCATTAGTAAACACACATATAGAGCCTGCTATTTTCATTGCCTCTTTTACAATGCTCTTTGCATCCATATCCGTATGCCTGATCAGGGCCATAGCTGCGGCCTGGGCCCCTACACCGCCTGATCCAATGCCCATAATATTTTCGTCAGGCTCAATCACGTCACCGTTCCCTGAAATGAGGAACATCCTGGATTCATCGACAGCTATCATAATCGCCTCAAGGCGTCTCAAATATTTATCGGTTCGCCAGTCTCTTGCCAATTCAACAGCACTACGGGTCAGGTTTCCGTTGTAACGATCCAGCTTTGCCTCCAGACGCTCAGAAAGATTAAGGGCATCAGCAGTAGCGCCGGCAAACCCAACAATAATCTTGCCATTGTAAATCCTTCTGACTTTTTTAGCATGATGTTTTATTATGGTATTATTTAATGTAACCTGACCATCTCCGGCAACCGCCAGCTTACCATTATGCCTTACAGCAAGGATCGTTGTTCCATGAAATTTCATATTATACCTCTCTGGATTGATGATTGTCGATTGATGATTGATGGAATCGCTGAGTTTATGCTCTATCTTTTCAATCTACAATCATAAATTGACAATCATAAATCATTGCTCCGACCTCTGACCCCTGACCTCCGACCGCTTATTAATTATCGTCTTGGATGCGCCCTGTCATATGTCTCCATAAGCCTGTCAATAGTTACATGTGTATATTTCTGGGTGGTAGAAAGGCTTTTGTGGCCCAACAGCTCCTGTACCACCCTTAAATCCGCCCCTGCATCAAGCATATGGGTTGCAAATGTATGACGAAGAGCATGCGGTGAAACAGGCGTCAGAAGACCGCATTCTTTTACAACTTTATTTAGAATACGGGCTATAGATCTTGTTGTAAGACGGCCATTGTTTTTGTTTAAAAAGAGCGGTCCCTTTTTATCAATGGTGATGCCTTTCTTTTTTTGAAGCTTTTCTCTGTAAGCCTTTATGGCATCTATTGCCTGTTTCCCGACAGGCACAATACGTTCCTTGCTCCCTTTCCCGGAAACACGGATAACATGGTTTGTAAAATCCACGTCAAATGTATCCATGCCTGCAAGTTCCGACACACGCAGCCCGCTGGAATAAAGAGCCTCAAAAATGGCGCGGTTTCTTAACCCTAACAGGGTGTTTGCCTTTAAGGAATCCAGCAGCCTGAACATCTCGTCAACCGTAAGGTAAGCGGGAATAGCTTTACTTTGCTTTGGCGTCAGAATCGTATCAGTCGGATTATCCTGAATAACTCCGTGCTTGACAAGGGATCTGAAAAAAGAACGCAGAGAAGAAAGCTTGCGAGCGATTGTTACCTTTCTGTTTCTTTTGTGCAGAAAACCAAGATATCCCCTTATCATCATACCATCCACTTCATCCGCCATGATTTTATCAACATTCTTTTTTTTGCCTGTAAATCGGATTTCGGCAATAAAATATAAAAATTCTTCAAGATCATGCGCGTAGGCACGACAGGTGTTTTCTGAGCACCCTTTTTCAGAAGAAAGGGATTCAATAAAGATTTTGATCCGGTTGTTTAAAGGATATGAAATCATTAAAAATCAATCAGCGATTCAAGTTCTCTCCAGGTTCCAACCTCTATAAAAGGATGTTTTTTCCTGTTCCACGGCTGCTTGAAAAGAACAGGTGTTACGCCTGCCTCCTTAAGGGAAAAACATGTTTCCAGCCTGTCTTCCACAAAATATGAAATATTCCTGCTCAAAAGCACATCTGACTTGCGCTCAAAAGAGCCTGTTGCGACAACCTCTATTGAATCCGGCTCAAGCTGCAAAATGTCTAATATCCAGTCCTGGATTGTGTTCAAATACGGCCTTGCGGTTACAAAAAGAAGCGGACTCCTCTGTTTTCTCCCCAGTCTGTTTAGAACCCCGGAAGCGCCATCTATTGGATTCAAGGGCGCTGAATGTCTTCCATCAAGTATCCTGATAATAATTGCTTCTATGATTTCTTTGTCGATATCGATACATTCCTCAAGCATATAACAGGTGATGTCTTCATGTCTGATCCCTGTAATGTCATATTCCTCTCGCGCTATATCGAGAAACAATGTCATGGTGTCAGCCAACACACCATCAACATCAAAAGCCATAGAAGCCGGATCAATCATAAATATTCCTGTTATGCCGCCTTGCGAGTCTTTTTTTTCAACTTTGAAATGCGGCGTCGATAAATACTGGCTGTTTTTTTATCCTTTGTCCTAAGCGCTGCCTCGCGTTCTGCCTTCAATTTTTTGATTTTTTTCTTTATTTCTCGAATAGAGAAATCGGATTTTTTGCCGGTTTCATCTTCTATTCCCCCGGCCTTTTTAATAGCGTTGAGCAACTCTGCCTTGTTCATTCCGTGAACACCTGTTATTTCCGGAATCTCCTTGGCCATTTCTCTCAGCTCTTTGACAGTCATTTTATCGATGGGTTTTTCCTTAGTTTCCTTATCTCCCATATCCGGCAAATCTCCTTTCTGTATTGTTTTAGCATTATGCAACAAGCTATCTGCAACTTAAGCTTGATGAACTCATAAAAAGTCTCGAATCTATTTCCAAAAACTTTAATTATTACAATTCATTTACATTATGTCAACAGCCGAAACACTTTGGTTTTTTATTTATCTTTATTATCAATAAGCTTTAAAAATGGCTTGAAAAGATCAATTGGAAACGGAAAAATTGTTGTTGTATTCTGCTCCGCCGACATCTCGCGCATTGTCTGGAGATACCTGAGTTGCAGGGCCATAGGGTGACCTTTAATTATCTCAGATGCTTCGGCCAGCTTGGTGGCAGCCTGGAATTCCCCTTCTGCATTGATTACCTTGGCGCGACGTTCCCTTTCCGCCTCAGCCTGCTTGGCCATCGAGCGTTGCATCTCCTGGGGCAGATCAATATGCTTTAATTCCACGGTTGTCACCTTTAAACCCCACGGATCTGTATGTGTGTCCAGTATTGTCTGAAGCTGCTCATTAATCTTTTCTCTTTCAGATAAAAGCTCATCTAACTCTACCTGGCCGCATACACTTCTCAGGGTAGTTTGTGCTAATTGAGACATTGCATAGTTGTATTGCTCAACCTCAACTATAGCCTTTATCGGAGCGATTACCCTGAAATAGATTACAGCATTGACCTTTACTGAAACATTATCCCTGGTTATAACATCCTGCGGGTCCACATCCATGGCCACAAGACGCATACTTACCTTTACCATTTTATCTATAATTGGAATAAGTATGATCAGACCGGGCCCTTTTGCCTTTATAACCCTGCCAAGCCTGAATATAACCCCGCGTTCATACTCGTTTAATACTCGTATGGCTGTTGACAGAAAAAAGGCTACAAGCATGACAACTGCAATTACTGTATACATTTTATTCTCCTTTTTTAAAATAACATCTAATTAGCGCTTGAACGAAAAGTATTTTTTTCAATACTGGCAATAGGTTCAGCTTATTTACCTATGTGAAGATTCTGAAAGAGCTATTAGCAGTTAGCTTTTAGTCCGCCAAAGCACTCTGGCGGATTATTTGTTTGATTTGAGAATAGCATTCAACTGACTGTAATTTCAAGTGTTTTGAGTTTTCATTCCGGCATTAATTATCCAGTCGGTCAATACTGACCGGTTCTACATCGAGCATGAGATTTACCACCTTTATCACCCTTACCTTTGTCCCTTTGCTTATCCGGTTTTTTGAAGTCGCATTCCAGAGCTCCCCGTGCACAAAGACCTTGCCCTCCGGCATGACATCCTCTTTTACAACTCCGATTTCACCGACAAGGCCCTTTGCGCCTGTTCTCGGCCTTGATACCTGCGCCTTAAAAACCAGGCTCGCAAGTGTGACAAAAAAAGCTGAGACTATAACGATCGTCGGCAAAAACACCTGCCACGCTACCCTTAGTTCAGGACTTGCGTTCTCAAACAACATCAGGGAGCCTAAAAAAAGCGAGGTTACCCCTGCTACGCTGAGAAGACCGTAGCTTGTAATCTTCATCTCCATAATAAAAAATATCATCGCAAGTATAATAAGGAGTATGCCCGCATAGTTGACGGGAAGTGTCTGAAAGGAAAAAAATGCTAATACAATTGCGATGGCTCCGATCACTCCGGGGAAAATAGCGCCGGGATGCGACAGTTCAAAATAAATCCCGGCCATTCCTATCATCATAAGGATATATGCAATATTAGGATCGCTTATTATCTTTAAAATTTTTGTTCTTATAGTTTCTTCCAGTATCGTCCTTGTGGGATTGTCAAGGTTAATCATTCCCTTGCCCTTAATTTCACGGCCGTTAATCTGTCTGATCAGATCATCTATATCTGTTGCCACTATATCGATAACATTTTGTTTCAGGGCCTCGGTTTCCGTTACGGAAACGCTTTCACGAATTGCCTTTTCAACCCAATCTGCATTCCGCCCCCGTTTGCTTGAAACACTCCTGGCATGAGCCACCATGTCGTTAACCACCTTTTCAGACATGGTTTTGTCTATCTTTTTTCCTCCGGCTCCTACCGGGTGCGCAGCGCCGATATTTGTTCCAGGAGCCATTGCGGCAATATCCGCCGCCATAGTAATCATAACCCCTGCCGAGGCAGCCCTTGCCCCGCCGGGAGCAACATAGACCACAACAGGAACCCTGCTTGCAAGTATGGCCATTACAATATCACGCATAGATTCAGCCAGGCCTCCCGGGGTATTAAGCTCAATGATAATGCAGGAAACATTATCGTCTGATGCCTTCTTAAGCCCCTTTTTTAAAAAGTCGGCTGTGGCAGGGCTTATAGCGCCTGATGATTTGATAATATAGATTTCATTTTCTGATGAAAAAGCATTTGCGGAAAAAAACAGCAATAATGCCAATAAGGTAATTATAAAAAATTTGTATTTCATATCAACTGCTCCACAAGAATTAAACCTTTACCACAGAGATCACAGAGCACACAGAGTAAATTAATTTGTTTTTTTGTAACGCTTTAGCATTATGAAACAGACCAGATATATATTGAGGTTCAGGATTCAGGGTTTTTTTTCTTAACACCTAATACTACAGCGTCACTTTTTAACGTCATGCCTGCGAAGGCGGGCATCCAGAACCCCAGTTATATCTAAAAACAAACTGGATTCCCGCTTTCGCGGAAATGACAATAGAAGTGAAGCTCCCCGCCATAAATGGCAGGGTATTCTGCGGGAGCTTCATAAATATCTGATACAATTTAGGTTAAATTTCAAATGGTTAGCAATAAAATGTCGCTGTAGTACTAACCCCTTTTTTATATATAATTTCTCTGTGCGCTCTGTGGTAACAATTTTTTATTCCCCCATTTCATTCATCAATTTCTTCATATCTTCCCAGACATCCCTTTTTTTATCCGGGTTTCGAAGAAGATATGCGGGATGATATGTAGGCAAAAGCTTAATTCCCTTGTAATCCCGAAAATGTCCCCTGAGCTTCGAGATAGGCTCTTTTGTTTCAAGGAGCGTTTGTGTTGCAAAAAGTCCGAGAGTGCATATGAAATCCGGCTTTAGAGCAACGATCTGGCGCTCCAGAAAAGGGAAACATGCCTTAATTTCATCTAACTCAGGATTTCTATTGCCTGGAGGACGGCATTTTATAATATTGCAAATATATACCTGCTCACGTGTAAGTTTAATGGCCTGAATTATTTTGGTAAGAAGTTTGCCTGCTGCCCCAACAAACGGCTTGCCGGTTTTATCCTCCTCAAAGCCCGGCCCTTCGCCCACAAATACAAGCCTTGCTGAGGGGCTCCCCGCTCCAAAGACAATATTTTTACGGCTGTTTGAAAGTTTGCAGCGGCGGCAATCACCAAGATCGATACGTATTGTCTCAAGCGTCTCTTTTAACAATACCTCTTTTTTACCCCATTTATCAATAGTGTCGAGACTTTTTTTTAAGCATTCAAAACCGGTGCAACCTGTTTCAGCCAGAAAACAAAGATAATTTTTTGCCTCTTCAACAACAATATTTAATTCCCGGTTATTTGTCATTTGATAATTATCACCAAAAATTAGCACAGAGATTACAAAGCACACAAAAAAAATAATCACGTCTCTTTTCAAGGCGTACGTCGCAAAACACGAAAGTACGAAATCTGTCAGGTTTTAATTCCAACAATTCTGCAACTCGTCCAAGTACCTTTTTAAACCTAAGGGCTCGACAAAAAATAACTTTACATTTCAGGCGCCGATGCATCCCGCCTGACTGCGTTGCGAAAATTCTGAATATGCTTGATATTCATGCTTTTTCGCGCCTTGTCAGCCGAGTGCCTCAACACCTGAAATTGCGAACTTATTTTTTGCCGAACCCTAAGTTGAGCGATTCAACCTTTGATCGAATTTAAACGGCATAGCCTGTTTGACAGCTACCTTTTTAAAGTCTGGGTGTCCAGGGTTGAGGACATAGTTACATTCATTTGGAATAATGGCGCTTGGTACTTTTAAAACCGCTGATATTTGATCAAAATACCATATTTTACCTGTTTCTTTTAGCTTTATTGGCGGAGGATCGGCCTGCCAGTTTTTCGGCAACCCATTTGATTTAAGATGATATTTACGCTCAAAGTTTTCCAGGTCGATTTAAAAAATTATCCCTATCAACACCATCTGTAAATATCCTTTTGCGTTCTATACCTCTCGCAATAATATGATAAAGCGCGCCCGACGCATCTATTCTTGATTGGCGTGGCATGCAAACCAGCTATCATAGTTCAAGTACCCTTTCAACTTATAAACTAATGTCAAGCAAGTCTTCCCGCTCCAATACCCAGTTCAGGTCGATATGTAATCCTTACTTTTGTATCTTTTTTGATTTCCATTTAATCATCTGGTTTTATCTGTCTTTTTTGCAGCTATCTGCTCAGCAACCATTCGCTCCCTGACCAGTCGAAGAAATTCCTCAACTGCATTTTCAGAATCATCCGAGAGGAAACTTTCAGTAACATTTAGCTGACTGCCATCATGACAATGTTTTGGAAAGGTTGAGACATTTCGCCATTTCTTATGAGGAGCGTTGTCATGACGGTAGATAGCATCTCTGATATTTCGTTGCTCCCAGTGGTATGAATAGCTGCCATCAGGTGAATACCAAATATCTACAAAAGTATTGTCAACTAAATAAAGTCGCAGCTTGCGAATTCGCCCGGCTGTTCCCTAGATTAATTCAGCAGACTTTAAAATATCAGAAAATTTGCGCTCAACATTTCCTTTTATTCGTTTATAATGCTCCGATATCATTTTCTATCTCGCTAATTTCCTGTTCAATATTCTTAACTTCAATTAAATCTTCCCAGCCAGGATGTTCCGGCGCACTGCCTTCTGTGATCTTATGATTTAATTCTTCTACATTTGAAGCCTGATATCTGGCTAAAATTTCAAAACGTTCTATCTGAAGTAATCGTTGTTTTTCCCTAAGATTCGTAATTATGCCCGAACGAATAAACTCTTCAGCAGATACAGCATATTTTTCGGATATTTTTTCTACCTGAGAAAGAGCGCCCATAAAACCTCCTTTCCCGAATAAACGGAATCAAAACGGTGTAAATTCGCTATCAATAATGATGCAATAATTTTAGTTCCTTAACTCGACAGATTAAAGCTTACAGTATAAACCGGAAATCCGTGGATTTCTCGACCTCACAATATATTTGACCCATTTTCTATTGTTTCGTTTTCATAAGTCATATTGCCTTTTTTAAAGCAAATAAGTTTCTGGGGTTCGGTCTCATCATTGATGGACTCGTAAAAAGTCAAAAAACGTCCTTTTTCGTTATTCCGGCGAAAGCCGGAATCCAGTTTATTCAGTTGGTTACAAAGGCTCTGGACCCCGGTTTTCACCGGAGTGACGACTTTCTACGAGTCCATCATCATTAGTCAATCAGCAAAAAATAGAAGATGTTGATTGTTGATGGCCTGACTATGTCCATGAAGCTAACTAAATCCTTGAATGCAACAAGTTGCTTTAGAAGCAACCTTTTGATATAGGGGCTTCGCCCCTATTCAGGCGTTTCTTGGTTTAAGGATGGGCAACGGTTCCCATGTAACGAAAGGGGTAATCCGGCGCTTGAAGCGGCCAAGATCATCGTAGTACATGACGTCGAACACGTCTTCATCCTGACTGAAATGCTGGTTAGCCCTGTGCAGCAAGGCGTAAGACGGAATGATTCCGATGTTGTCTTGAGCAAGAAGCCGTTTGCGGACACCCTCCGGATTGGCGATAGAAATGGGAAGCCCGGCCTCGTGGATCGCCAGGAACATGCGTATCGTCTCCACCATTCTGCCGATAGATTCGCCTCGCAGCTCAACCTTGAAACCCTCTTGCCGGTAGGACGGGCGCGAAACGGCAAGGTCTATGTGTGTTGTGTTGCCCCCTCGCTTAATCTCCCACGGGTGCCCACCACTACTTCTTTTTGGATGCTTGCCGTCGATCCAATCGGCAAACTCCTGCTCGGAAGCTGGATCTATGTCGAGAAGCCCTTCGTGCCGGCCGTCGGCATATCGGCTATACATCTCTCGACCGGACAAAGATTCATCGATTGTCTCCTCTTTACGCTTCCCGGCTATATAGGCGACTTTGCAATACTGAAAATAATCAGATGCCGTCATGGACGAGACTTCTGTGTTCTCCGCTTTAAAGAAAAAGCCATCTTCGATTAGACGCACCAGCTTCCAGGTCCTGTCCTTGCCCAGTTCCTTATCTATGCGGTAAATACCAGGGAGAGAGGCGCGTATGAGAGCATTGGGTGCAACACCGTATCTGTGACGTAACGGGTACTCGACCTGAATTCGTTTGTTGGCCTTTATCCAGTCTTTCCGGGCAACTTTCAGCCATTTTCGCGCGGATGCGATTAGTGGTTCCCATACCGTTGCCAGTTGACCATGGTTTTCAATGGAGTAAGAAAAGGCTCCCATTGAGTCCATTGCTCGCACGCTCTTTTTCGGTTTGACCTCCAGGCTGCCACCACCACTGCCGACATGAGTGATATAGAAAGTGTGCTTGTACTTGTTGACATGCAGGTGATTCCATTTTTTCCCATTGTCCGGAAACAAGATATTCCAAACGCGGTCCAAAGCGGACAACTCGTAGGAGAAATCACTCAATTCCTTCACTAAAGCGAAAGTTGAAGCTGTCAGTTCCATTGCTCTTCAGTTCCAATATGTATCGTAGTTGCCTATTTCTGCCCTGCCGAACGCTTTGCTTCACCGGGAGCAAATGGTGTCACATCTTGATTAACGCACTTATCTCATCATATTTCTTTTTAAAGGTTTTATCGATATTAAGTTTTTCTCTGAAAATACCAACTCGTCTGCTAATGGATGAATATGACAGTCCGAACAGCTCGGATATCTTCTGGTTTGTAAAAAGTCCTGTTTGCCACAAAAAATATATCATCAGATCTCTGGCCGGCTTATCTTTTTCCGGTATCCTTAAAGACTTCCTGAATGATTCAAGGTCACATCCTAAAACATCGGATAAGCCTTGCAGTAGTTTTTCAGGCTCATGCTTCTTAAGCAGCATTGTCTGTTGAGACAGTTCCGGGTGGACTTCTTCTAAAAATCTGGATTTCAGTCTATCGGCAAATCCGGCTGTCCCAAAAAATAGACCATAGCGCAGCTCTTCAAGCAGAGATGCTTCCTCTTTTGAATATCTCTGCACTTTTTCCCGATAGGATAATTGCGGATTGTCTGTACCGAACTGCAATAAAACAGTGTCTGTTTTCAACCATTCGGGATACTTTCGATTATAGGCGTATACCGGATAACTGCTCCACTTATGATCAATAAGTCGTTTAACGATACCAGCTCTTAATGGATTGCGATGAATATAGCATGATAAACGGACAAGGTAAGCATCATTTTCTACGATAAGACTTTTAAACCTGCCCTGAAACAGATGACCGCTGCGGGCATGGCGGTTATTAAAACGTCTTGTATAAGTGACTCCCAGCCACTGCATTGCCTTTGAAAGGTTGGGATTGTTTGTTCGAAGAAGAATATGGTAATGGTTATCCATTAATACATAGGCAAAAATATCCACATCAAAGCGATCTGACATTTTACCCATAATGGAAATAAAACAGTTCCGGTCCTCATCATCCAAAAATATATCCTTCTGTTCGTTCCCCCGTGAAAGAACATGATACAGGGCGCCTTTAAACTCAATTCTCCATGGTCTTGACATGTCTTTTCAATAGCATCTGCACAAACAGATGTCAATTAATATGCTAATCAAGATGTGACACCATTCCTTCTACGATTCGATCTAAAAGTATATGTGCCAGAGCATCTTTCTCCATTTTGGGAAGAGACTCTTTTGAACCGTCTCTATAAAACAGTGTTACCTTGTTCGTATCTGTTCCAAAGCCTGAAGACGGACTGCCAACAATGTTTCCGGCAATAATATCAAGGTTTTTTTCCGCTAATTTTTTTCTTGCGTTTTTTTCAAGGTTTTCAGTTTCTGCTGCAAAACCCGCAAGAATCCGGTTTCCTTTTTTTCTGCCCAGCTCCTTTAAGATATCCTGGTTTTTTTGCAGCGCTAAAACAATTTCATCTTTTTTCTTTTTTATCTTTTGTTTCGAAGATCTAACAGGTCTGTAATCGGAAACAGCCGCTGCTTTTATTATAATGTCAGAACGTTTCATGTGTTTAAACACGGCAGACGCCATTTCTTTAGCTGTTCGAACATATATCATATTTACATTAAGAGGGTCCGAAAGATTTACAGGCCCTGTAATCAAGACAACCTTGCCCCCTCTATGTTCCGCTGCCCTCGCAATGCTGTAGCCCATTTTCCCTGAAGACGGATTGCTTATAAATCTCACAGGATCGATAAGTTCCATGGTTGGCCCTGCTGTTACAAGGACCCTTTTCCCTTTTAAATCTTTTGGCATAAGAGAGCTTAAAATCCTGTCAAATATATCCGCAGGTTCAGGAAGACGGCCAGGGCCGGCTGTGCCGCAAGCCAATTTACCTGTCCCCGGCTCCATAATAAAATAACCGTCAGCCCTGAGTGTCTCAAGATTTCTCTGAACCGCCTTACTTTCATACATATTGGCATTCATGGATGGGCAAAATATCACGGGAGATTTTACGGCAAGCATGAAGGTGCTCAGCATGTCATCAGCTATGCCGTTGGCCAGCTTGCCTGTAATATTTGCTGTTGCAGGAGCGATCACTACTGCATCCGCTTCCCTTGCCCAATCAATGTGCCTGATGGAAACATAATCATTTTCTTCAAAAATGCTCGTACATACCGGCTGGCCTGACAATGCTTCAAAGGTAAGCTGTCCGACAAATTCCCGAGCGCTTTGGGTCATTATTACCCTGACATTTGCTCCGTACTTTTTAAGAAGTCTTAGTAATTCCACACTCTTATATGCTGCTATACCACCGCATACGCCAAGAACGATATTTTTATTTTTTATACAGTCATGCATAATAATTATGGACATTCTTCATTTGTCAGTTTATTTTTTTTAGAGATAATTCGCACTTTGTCCAAAAAATAAAGTAAGATAGCGTTTGAAGTGTCTAAAGTGAGCTAAAGTATATTAAAGTGCCTAAAGTTAAGGAGTCGCTTTGCTCCATTAATTCATATAAAATTGGCAGCACCGAAGGTGTATTCCTTAACCTTAGGCATTTTAGGCACTTTAGCTCACTTTAGGCACTTGTAATTTCTTTTGTGATCGTACAAGTTAAAAAAAGTGTCAACTACTTTTGACCTATTTTGAAGGATGCCTAATTACGATTACTTTAATAATCCTGATTCAGCTTCATTTATTGTCGGCGCCACCCATATCTCAACATGCGTGTTAAATTCTTTTTCAGTGATATTGATAACACACCACCTGTTTTCCTTCTGAAACACCATGATTGTCCGCGGTGACTTAAATGAGCTGATAGTCCTCCAGTTATCTTTAGCCATGTTGTTTTCAAAAAAAGCGATAAGTGAACTTACTTCAACCCTGCCGCTTAATACCAGAACACCTGCTGAAAAACCGGGAGTTCTGTAAACAAAGGATGACTTTTTGATGACTTTTAATTCATGGGGAATAAGCACATCTCCAAAATCATAGTATAATGGGGAAGGGCCTTTGTCTTTCTGGGTCGTTGTCTGGGATGCTGAACCGCCTTTTTTTGATTTAAAGCCCGCACATCCGGCAGTTAAGAGGAAAAAAGCAGCCGTAATACACAGGCAAGCCAAAAACTTTTTTCTCCGCATTATTGTTGTCATGACCTTACCTCCTGCAAATTATAAGTTAGAAGTTAGCGCACCTTCGGTGCGGACATAAGTGCCTAAAGTGAGCTAAAGTATATTAAAGTGCCTAAAGTTAAGGAATGCGCCTTTGGCGCTGCCTGTTTTATTTTTTTCACTATAATAACTTTGCTCAATTTGTTTCTACCTGCCGCGACGGGCGCGAGCACGGCGGGTCTGAACTTATAATCAAGCCCCGAAAATCTCTAACACGCCGAAGGCGTACCACAACTTTAGGCACTTTAGCTCACTTTAGGCACTTTATGTGATGCGCCTTTGATTTTTTTAAGCTTTTGCAAGCTGTTATACTTCACAGCAAGATCAATCCACTCACCAAACAGCAAGACAAGCTTATCCGGCGCCTTTTCAGAAAGTTTTATTTCAATTTCGGCAAGCGCTTCAACAATGTCCTGCCTTTCAGGATCTTGCTTTAAAAGGTGTCTGTAGATCTCGGCTGCCTTTGCAAAATAACCCTGGTCAGCATAAACCTTTGCCATGGTTTTTGTATAGAACCCAGGACTATTTGTCATTATTGCCGTCCTGGTTTTTCTTGAGTTTAATTATCACCTCATCTTTGCCAATCACACCCAATTCCTTTCTTACCACATTTTCAACATATTTGGGGTCATTTTTCAACCTGTCTATTTCACGGGACATGGAAAGGTTCTCCCGGGTAAGGCTTATGTTTTTTTCAATCAACCCGGCCCTCTCTTTTTTTAACCGGCTGTAATCAACAAACCCGTAATCGCTAAATATAATAAGCAGGCCCAGGCAAAACAAGGCCAGTATTATTAGAGATAATATGATATTTTGTTTTGTGGTCACCTCTTACATATTCCCTTCATAATCACAGCCTGAACTCTTTCCAGCTCAGGGCTCTTAATTAAAAAGGAAAAAGATCCATATAGGACAACACCGATTATGATGCTTACCATAATTCCAAAGAAAAGACCGGAAAAAGATCCATCTTCTGACGGAATAATTAACAAAGCAACACCCCATACAATCACCCCCATTATCGCGGAACATAAGACGGTTTTGCAAGCAGATTCCATAATGTTTTTCATTCCGAGGTGACTAAGCTTTATTTTTAATGCCCGTATAAGAAGTCCAAGGTTCAGCATTGAAGCAAGGGATGTGGAAAGGGCAAGACCGCCGTGGGCAAGGGGCCCCATAAGAATGATCCCCAGCAGTATATTGGCGCTGATTGATATTACGGCGATTTTCACAGGAGTTTTTGTGTCCTGCAGGGCATAAAATGTAGAGACAACTATCCTCACACCTGAAAAAGCCCATAGACCTATACCATAATATAAAAGCGCAGATGCAGTCAATCGTACGGCTTCGGCATCAAACGCCCCCCTTTTAAATAAAAGGGCAACAATAGGTGCTCTTAAAACAATAAGACCTGCCATAGCGGGAACGGTAATAAAAAATACCAGTTTCATCGCATGCCCAAAAGTATCCCTGACCCCTTCAAAATCATTTATTGCCGCCTGTCTCGACAGGCTCGGCAAAACAGCGGTTGCAATGGCTATGGCAAAGATGCCGAGAGGAAACTGCACAAGCCTGTCAGCATAATACAGATATGAAACACTTCCTTCAGGCAGCAAAGAAGCAAGAAGGGTTCCGACCAGGATATTAATCTGATAGACTGCCGCTCCGAATATGGTGGGAAGCATCAATATGCCTATTTTTTTCAGTCCGGGATGATAAATTTTAGTTTTTTGCCAGAAATAGAATCCTTTTTTTATTAGAAACGGCATCTGAAACGCAAGTTGGAGAACACCTCCTATTAAAACACCTATAGCCAGGCCTGTCACAGGATCAGCCATGTATGGCGAAATAAGAAAAACAGAGCATATCATCGCGAGATTCAACAGAACAGGGGCAAAGGCCGGCGCTGCAAAATGCCCAAGAACATTAAGAATGCCCATGCAGAGGGCCACAAGGCAGATAAAGAAAATATAAGGAAATATTATCCGTGTCAGGGTAATTGTTAATGAAAACTTTTCTGGCGAGTCGATAAATCCCGGCGCTATGATGCGCACGATGAGCGGCGCAAGCAATATGCCGGCAATGGCTACAAAAACAAGCAAAACAGAGAGAAACCTTATGGCAGACCTTGCCAGGCTGAAAGCCTCTGCTTTTCCTTTGCTTGCAAGATATTCGCTAAATACCGGAATAAATGCAATGCTTAATGATCCTTCAGCAAAAAGCCTTCTTAACAGGTTTGGGATTCTAAAAGCTACAAAAAAAGCATCTGCGGCAAGCCCTGCTCCGAAAAACCAGGCAATAACGACATCTCTGATAAAGCCAAAAATACGGCTGATTAAAGTTGCTGCGCCTACAACACCAGCAGCCTTTGTAACACGGACGTTTTCTGACATAAAACAGGGTCTCCGTTCACAGGTTCAATGAAACCTTTGCAAAACTCAAGAATTTTTTTGTTTTTCTCGGCCTGCTCGGTAATTTGCTCGGTGGAGCAGAAGAAGCTGCAAAGCTACCAAGATTATAATGCAATTCTTAATGTTCTATAATTTCTTTGTGTTTAAACCTATCTGTGTTTATCTATGTGAATCTGTGGCTGAATGGATAAGCGGGTTGGGTTGTCGAAGATTCATCTCTGGCAGGAGTAAAGCGAAACCCAACATAAACTCTAAGATCTGTAATCAGCATTAATTTTAACGTAGTCAATGGAAAAATCACATGTCAATACCGAAGAGCATCCCATGCCTGCATGCAAATCAATAGTTACTGTAAACTCAGGCTTTTTAAGAACCTTTGTTGCTTTAGCATCAGCTCTTTTCCCGCACCCAATGCTGTCTTTTACCATCAACACATCATCAAAAAACAGATCTACTCTCTCCGGATCAAACAGAGCGTTTGCTCTGCCTGCCGCGCCAAGAATTCTCCCCCAGTTGGCATCTTCACCGAAAAATGCTGTTTTTACAAGGTTTGAGTTGGCGATAGTCATTGCAACCTTATGCGCATCGTTATCAGTAAGAGCTCCCTTTACAGTGATTTCGACCATTTTTGTGGCCCCCTCTCCGTCTTTTACAATTTTTTTTGCAAGGCTGATCATGACCTCATCGAGGGCCTTTTGAAATGAACTGTTTTGTGTGGAGCTTTGGACAACCACTTCAGACACACCGTTTGCCATAATAAAGACAGAGTCGTTAGTGCTCATATCGCCGTCAATGGTGATTCTGTTAAAGGATCGTATGGTTGCGGCATAAAGAGCATTGTAAAGAAAATCCGGCGAAGCCTTAATGTCGGTGCATATAAAACAGAGCATTGTGGCCATGTCAGGACATATCATGCCGGAGCCTTTGGCTATGCCGGTTATTGTAAAGGTTTTGCCTCCAATGTCTCCCTGGATTGAAACTATTTTTGGCACAGTATCGGTTGTCATTATGGCCTTGGCAAGGTCATAAAATCCTTCAGGCGCAAGCGCTTTAACAAGACCGGGGGTTGCTTTTTTAATCTTTGATAGCGGCAGCGGGTTTCCAATAACCCCTGTTGAAGCTACGAGCACATGCTCTTCGGATATGCCTAACGCAGAAGCAATATGGCCGGCCATGGCTTTTGCATCGCGTATTCCCTGCTCACCGGTACAACAGTTCGCATTGCCGCTGTTAACAACAACTGCCTGGCATGTGCCCTGCTTAATCCGTTCAATGTCTAAAAGTACAGGCGCTGCTTTAATTTTGTTTTGTGTAAATACACCGGCAACGCAGGCAGGAATTTCCGACGAGATAAGTCCCAGATCCTTTTTACCACCTTTTTTAAGCCCTGAAGCGATTCCCGCTGCCTTAAAGCCCGGACAAAAAATATTTTTCATAGTATTTATCTCATCCAAAGGTTGATATGTTAGCCGCCAGACACCTGGTGCACAGATTTATTATTAGCCTATATAGTGTCTGAACGGACTTTTCATTCAGACACTATATACCTGCAAACCGGCAACTTTGGCAACAGCTATTTCATTCTTCGTAAAGCACAAAAGCGAACGCATTTCTTGTGCTTGTTGAAGCTAAAATCCCGCTTATACATGACCGCAGGGGGTTTAAATATGGAAATTTGCTTGACTTTCCGATCCGGTCTGGTCAGACTATGATCTCAATTTGCTTGATATCGCCGTGGATAAGGCTGCTTGCTGCACTGGGGCCTTGTGCCTTCATGGTCAAAGGATCTGTCAAAAGCAGCCGGACTGATTAATGCGCGTGCCGAAACTCTGGAGGAAAGACCGAGTTTCCGGCAGGCTTTTAAACAGCGGAGGTGCCTGATCATAGCGGACGGTTTTTACGAATGGAAAAAATAATATGAAACACGCTGGTGATAACCCAGGCACCGGAAAGCAGCCGATGAGTATCCGGGTAGAATGCTATGCAGGATACCGTGGCGAGGAAACGCCGCGTTGTGTATGGATGGGTACAAAACAGGTAGAGGTTAGCAAAATACTTGACAGATGGCTTGCGCCTGATCACAGATATTTCAAAATCCTGGGCAATGACAATTCGGTTTATATTTTGCGTCATAATATAGCATCCTGGAATTGGGAATTAACCTTTTTCCAGGAATGCGCCGGCTTAAAAAATCTGACAGGATAACCCTCCATAAACAGGCAGGCAGGCAAGGATAAACAAGATTATGTTTGACGGTCTCGTAAAAAGTCAGTAAACACCATCTTTCGTCATTCCGGCGAAAGCCGGGCACGTAGTGAAGCTTTAGCACTATCCAGTAATTACAAGTAGTTACAGATCGCCTGGACTCCGGTTTTCACCAGAGTGACGACTTTTTACGAGTGCATCATGCTTTGCTTATCCCGCTTTCATCAGGATCGAAAAAGTCGCTTTGAAAGACCTGAATCGATATATTTTTAAATACTGTGTGCTTGCCGGGATGCTGCTGGGGCTGCCGCTGGTGGGCATTGTTTTTACAGACCTTCCTTTACAGCAGTACCTGCAGTTTCCTCCAGCAACACGGTATATTGTTCATGCTTCTTTTTCCTGGCCGGCCTTTATTGGTATTGCTGTTTTTAGTCTCGCCGCAATCCTTCCTCTAATTATAAAAGGGCTTCAGGAAGACGGCGCCGGGAAGCCGGATTCATTGAAATTATACCGATTCCCCTGGTGGGGATGGGCGGGGATTATAACAGGTTTAATTGCATGGACCCTTGCATGGACCCGTTTCCCATGGTTTGCAAGTTTTCAGCCTCATACCTTTAATTTGCTATGGTTGTCCTATATAATGGTTATGAATGCCCTGACATATCAACGCAAGGGGCATTGCCTGATAATCGACCGGCCGGGATTTTTTTCCTTGCTGTTTCCCGTAAGTGCGGTGTTCTGGTGGTTCTTTGAATACTTGAACAGGTTTGTTCAAAACTGGTATTATACAGGTGTTAGTTACAGCCCGCTTGAGTATTTTTTGTATGCAAGCCTTTCTTTTTCAACCGTCCTTCCCGCTGTGCTGTCAACCCGGGAATGGATATCCGGGACTTCGTGGCTGAAAGGAAAATATAAAAGTTGTATCCAACTGCATTTTGTTCAATCCAGAGCTCTGGCATGGACTCTTCTGTTAATATCAGGAGCCGGGCTGTCATGTATCGGAATATTGCCAAATTACCTTTTCTCCCTTGTCTGGATATCGCCTCTGCTGATAATCATTGCTCTTCAGGTACTTACAGGAGAAACACATATTTTTTCATATACGGCGCAAGGAGACTGGAGCCTGATTGTTGTCTCGGCGCTTGCCGCTTTATTATGCGGATGCTTTTGGGAAACATGGAATTATCACAGCCTGGCCAGATGGGAATACAGCGTTCCCCTTGTTCATCGATATAAGATATTCGAGATGCCGGTTTTAGGTTATGCCGGCTATATCCCTTTTGGGCTTGAATGCGCGGCTGTTGGAAGCATGCTGGAAAAGCTTTTTACCAAGTCCTGTGGGTAAAAGAAGAAAGGAATGAAGTAAATGGTAAAAATTATCCTGTCGCTATTAGCCTTATTTTATACCCTTTGTCCTTACGACCTTCTCCCGGACATGATTGTCGGCTGGGGATGGATAGATGACCTGCTCATCCTGTATCTTTTGTGGAGGTATTTTTATTCTAAAAAACAAAAAGGATACAAATACGCAAACCATAATCAGGACAGCAGTAAAACCTTTGCAGGAGAGGACAGTAGAAAATTTTCTGAAAATGAAACATCAGATAAACAGCATCGGTTCAGGGAGAAGACCGGAGCAGGCGATCCTTACACAGTGCTTGGAATCCCGAGAGATGCTGAAGAGGAACAGATAAAAACAGCTTATAGAAAACTTGCAAACAAATACCATCCGGACAAGGTTCTTCATCTCGGAGAAGAATTTAGAGAACTGGCAGAAAAACGTTTTAAGGAAATACAGAAAGCGTATAAGGAACTTGTCGATAAATAAAATAGAAATTTTTTTGACAGGATTAACAAGATGTTCAGGATTAAAAACCCATAACCCCTTTGGTTGTAAACCCTGCATGCACAATGATTTTCTCAGTTAATGCATTATGTTGCATTTGAAACAAAATCTTGTTTATCCTGTTATCCTGTCAGTTTTTTTATTAGTTCATTAATCCTGATCACACAAAAAATTCGGTTTTTTGTGTCACGGTGGTTTTGACAGCATCCAGCGTGTCTTTCAGCGTTGCAATAACGTTGTCCCGTATGTCACCGGCAACTACCAGAAACATCACATCATCTCCTACAGATAAATTTCTGTTTTCATCAATTTGTACCAGTATCTCGACTATTCCGGGCCTTTTTTTCTGCTCCTGTATAATCTGCCGCAGCTTTTCATGATCAACTGCGACTTTCAGCCCTGAAACTTGCCGGCCATCGCGTGATGTGCCCCGCACAACGCCGTTATGGCACAGGATCATTCCAACTTTTTCATAATCCGGGTGTTTTTTGACAGCATCGATAAAAGTGGCGATATTCATAAGCCCTCCTTTTGCTTTTGGATAATTTGTTTTGCCCTGTCCAGGTCATCCGGAGTATTAATATTCAAGAAAGACAATAGATCAGGATCTTTTTCGCGTAATAATTTTTCAGAAATTTTTTTTGTCCGTACCTTTTGAAAAAACTGTCTGATCTTAAGTTTCTTCCGGGCAAGGTGCCGCTCAACAGGTGTAAGGCAATCTTTTGAATATACGGCGCATAGAGGCTGTAAACCGTCGTGACTCTCGGGTATAACAACATCAATCTCCGGTTGAATATTATTTACTATCATATCAACTAGTTCTGTTTTCAGGAATGGGGTGTCGCAGGCTGTAAAAAACGAATAAGGATTGGTTGAATAAAAAAGGCCTGCGTGTATACCTGTCAGGGAACTCCGGATCTGGTAAATATCCGTCACGACATTAAAATTCCACCCAAGATATTCGAGCGGATCATTGGTAACAAGAATAATCTCTTCGAACAGGTTGGAAAAAACTTCGTATATATGATCAAGGATGTTTTTCCCGTTAATACTGATAAACGCCTTGTTGTTGCCGGAAAAACGGGTGTTTAGCCCGCCGGCAAGTATTATGCCTGAACAGGGATATTTCATATTAGAGAAAATTTTTATTCCTAATAAGGTTGATGTTGGAATATATTAAAGTAAAGAATCCTGGCCCAAAGGACCAGGCTTTGGTTTGCCCCTGAAAGGGGCTGTTGTACTTAAAACCGTATAAGTTATAAGTGCCTAAAGTGAGCTAAAGTGCCTAAAGTTGTGGAGTCGCTTCGCTCCACTGATTTTATATAATTGATAGAATTCCTTAACTTTAGCTCACTTTAGGCACTTTAGTTCACTTTAAACTTTTGCAGCGTTTCTTCAGGCAGAGCCGGAAAACTCTGACCTGGTCCTGAGGGCCAGGTTTTCTATGTTTAAATAAATAGGTTCTTCTCCAGATTGGTTGATGCAAAGGGTTCGAGGATTCAAGGGGTCGAGGACTTTCTTTCTAACCTTATGTTTTTTACCAACTCTTTTGGAGATAATCTAATAAATATAATATGAAAAATATCAGGTAAAATCAAGGGAATTTAGTGTTTGATATAACAATATATACGATATTAATCTTGATCTCAAATTATTACATGATATAGAAAAGATAGTTTAGAAATTTATAATTAAGATTGCCGGAGAAAAACCATGAGCAAACACGATACAATTTTGGATGCAGCAGATATTGATCGGATAATGACAAGGATTACACATGAGATCCTTGAGATACACAAAGGCACTGACAACCTCACACTGATAGGCATTCATACACGCGGGGTATATCTTGCAAAACGTATCCAGTCCAGAATTAATGAAATAGAGGGGGTTGTTATCCCGACTGGCGATATTGACATCACGCTATATCGTGATGACTGGACCAGAATTAGCCATAACCCTGTTGTTCAGGCTACAGATATATCCTTTTCTGTAGATAGCAAGCATATAATATTAGTAGATGATGTTTTGTTTACAGGTCGCACTATCAGGGCGGCGATGGATGCTGTAATAGATTTTGGAAGGCCGGATCGTATCGAGCTGGCCGTGCTTGTTGACAGGGGGCACAGGGAGCTTCCGATTCAGGCAAATTATGTTGGGAAACATATTGAAACAAGACGCTCGGAAACCGTCAATGTTTTGCTTTCTGAATATGACGGCAGCGATCAGGTCGCTATTGAAGAGTCCTGATCGTGATTTAAGGGAGATAATATGGGTACAAAGGGACACAAGAAAGATGCTCCAAAGAATTTAAAGATCGGAATAATTTCTGTCTCAACCACACGGATTATTGCAGATGATAAAAGCGGGCATTGGATCAGCAAGCAAGCCCGAAAGGAAAGACACGAAGTTGTATTTCACAGTGTCATTCCAGATGAAGCCAAAGCTATTAAAGAAACAGTGCTCGCAGTTATTCAGGAATTCAGGCCCCATGTTCTTTTGCTGACAGGAGGCACAGGAATAAGCGGCAGGGATGTTACTATTGAAGCTGTGCGTCCTATGTTTGAAAAAGAACTTTCAGCATTCGGCCCCCTTTTTGCCATGCTCAGCTTTGAAGAGATAGATTCAGCAGCTCTTTTATCCCGCGCCACTGCCGGCTTAATCAAAGCAACCGTGGTGTTTTGCATGCCGGGTAGTCTTAAAGCATGTAAACTGGCCTGCAATGACCTTATTTTTCCTGAAATAGGTCATCTGACAAAACATGTTTATGAAGACAGGCTAAAGATCGAGGAATCAGCAAATAAAGAACAAGCTGAGGATTAAATTTGACAAACTCGTAAAAAAGTTCAGGATTTTACTTCAGATGGCTAAGTCAAAAGGTTCATATACAAGGCGTAATATTTTTTCAGGGCCGAAGGCATACATATAGTATGTTGAGGGTCTGAAAAAATACTACAACGCAGTAGATGAATCTTTTGACGACGCCATCAATATTGTTTCGCCAGATTCGTATACAACAATGCTTCTTCTTTGCGGCCCCGCTTCAGGCAGCCGTTAGCATATATATAACATTTCTCCTTCAGGGTTTTTACTGCCGCCCTGTATTGCTTTGTTGAAAGCATACTGCTTTCAATTATCTTTTTTATCGCCTGTATCCGGTATTTATCCAACCCCGGCGCTTGTGAAAGTTGATCATCATGACCGCCGCGTTTTATGATAAGCGGAGTATCTATAAGATATACAGGATATCTCGAGCTTATCCTCAGCCATAGATCATAGTCTTCGCAGGCAGGCAGGCTTTCATCAAACAGGCCGACTGCTTCAAAGAGTTCCCGTTTTATCATTACGGCGGAAGGGCTGACCATGCACAGGCAAAGAGATGGTTCAAAAATCATTCCCGACAGTTTCTTGTGCCGCTTTTTTGGATTGACCCTGACATTGTTTCTTATCCATATTTCCTCGGTCTGGCAAATCAGAGCTTCTTTGTTTGAATTGAAAAGATTAACCTGCATTGATAATTTGTCCGGCAGCCAGAGATCATCTGAGTCTAAAAAAGCAATAAACCTCCCTGACGCCAGCGCAACACCTCTGTTTCTTGCGGCGCTGACTCCCTGATTGTTGTGCTTGAACACTTTGATATAATTTTTATATGTGTCAAGGATATCCCGGGTATTGTCTGTTGAGCCGTCGTCAACAACGATCAATTCAAAATCCACAAAGTTCTGGGACAAAACCGAATCTACTGCTTCTTTAATAATCCAGCCTCGATTGTAGGTTGGGATTATTACACTGATTAGCGGATTTGTTCCTTTATTATCCATAATAAAAAATATAGCAGTTCAGAGAAAATCTCTCCCCAATTTCTACTTTCCAATTTCAAGCCGTGAACGGCTACTATATTCAATATGCCCGATGAACACAAGATTTAGGTTTAGATTTCACAGGGAACATAAGGAAAAGTAATAATCATATGGAAAAATATTGCATTTTATAATTACACTTGATATTGCGCTCACAGTCACTATAGGTAATATTTATTGTAGTTTATCAGGAGGGCTTAAAACCATGGGCAGTATTGAAGAAATTAAAGAAAAACTAAAAAATGTGGAAACAACAAAAATTCTGTTTACCGATCTAAACGGCAGGGTCATGAGTCTGCCGATAAATCCGGAAAATATTGAGGAGCTGATTAAAAACGGGATAGGCTTTGACGGAAGCTCTATTCCCGGCTATGCCACGGTTGAAAACAGCGATAGGCTTTTGTTGCCTGACCCGGAAAGTTTTCGTGCTGTAAAATTTTCTGATGAAACACTCGGTTTCTTTGTCGGCCATATTTATAATGAATGGGGAATGCGGGCAAAGTCTGACCCCCGAGCTGTGCTGGAAAAAGTTTTAAACAAAGCAGAATCTGAACATGGATACAGGTTTAAGGCTGGCCCTGAGCATGAGTTCTTTTTGCTCACCGGCGATGAATTTGGTAAAAAAACCCATTCCGATAATGCCGGTTATTTTCAATCCACACCCTACAACAAGGGTGAACTGGTAAGGAACAGAATCATCAACATACTTAAAGATTGCGGGATAAAGTTTGAAAAAGCCCATCATGAAGCAACCCCTTCCCAGCATGAAATTAACCTGGAGCCCATAGACCCCTTGGCGGGAGCAGACCGCACAGTGTTGTTTAATTATGTTACACAGAAAGTTGCGGCAGAGTTTGGGTATTACGCAACTTTTATGCCCAAGCCATTTGACGGATATAATAGAAATGCCTTTCACGTTCACCTTTCCATGCAGGATCAGGATGGAAGAAACCTGTTTTATGACAAGGAAGCCGATCATAATCTCAGCCTTCTCGCCAAACATTTTATCGGCGGCGTTTTGAAATATGCAAGGGAAACATCAATTATCATGGCCTCCAATTTCAATTCATACAAGGCATATGTGATGGATCAGGAAGCTCCGATTGTCAGTGGCTGGGGCTTCAGGAATAGAAGCTCAATGCTCAGGGTGCCCTATGCAAAGAACCCGGAAAGCACGAGAATTGAGTTGAGAAATCCAGATCCGGCAGGCAATGTATATTTGCAGTTCGCGACCTTTATTGCCATGGGACTTAAAGGCATAGAAGAAGATTTGCAATGTGGTCAGCCGGATGTGAAAAGCACATATGACAATTATTTTCATGCCCGCGTAACTGACAAGCGGTTCCTGCCCAGGTGTTTGTTTGAGGCCTTGTTAGAGGCTGAAAGAAGCAGGTTTTTAAAGGATCTGCTTGGCGAAGGGATTTACCACAACTATATGTCGTTAAAGACAGATGACTGGGAAGATCATAGAACTCACGTTACTCAGAGAGAACTGGAAAAGTATTTGAGTATTTAAGCACACATATTCTTAGATACGATTACGTATAATGATATGTTCATTTATCCAATTTTCAGGTGTATGAAATAAGTTCGAAGTGCCTAAAGTTAAGGTGTCGCTTCGCGCAATTAATTCATATAAAATTAACAGAATTCAACAACTTTAGGCATTTTAGGCACTTTAGCTCACTTTAGGCACTTATAAGTCTCTGTGATGAAAAAGGAATAATTAATGGAAGAATGGATAGAGCAACTGCAAAACAGCGTTAATACGCTCGATAAGCTAAAAGAATTTATTAATGTCAGCCCGGAAGAAGAAAAGGCCATAACGACCCTGCATACAAAATGGGGAACCACACCATACTTTGCTTCCCTTATGGATCCGGATGATCCCAATTGTCCTGTACGGAAGCAGGTAATTCCGTCCATGAAGGAAAAGGAAAATCGTTATGGTATGCACGACTATCTTCTCTGGAAAGAAAATCGGAGAAACGGCGAGGTCAGGCCGGACAGTATTGCCAGACAGTATTATGACCGCATTGCCTTTACGGTAACAGATACCTGCGCTAACTACTGCCGCCATTGTTTTCGCAAGGAAATAGTTGTTGACCATGATCTTAAACTCCGTTTTGATGTTGAGGAGGGCCTTCAATGGATCAGGGAGCACAAAGAGATCCGGGATGTTCTGATTACCGGCGGCGATCCTTTTCTTTTTTCAGATGACAAAATAGAATATATTATTAAAAAACTACGTGAAATCCCCCATGTTGAAATGATCCGATTTGGAACCCGCATACCGATTGTACTGCCGCATCGCATCACCACCGGTCTCAAAAAGGCGCTGAGCGGCTTTCACCGGATTCCCATCTGGGTTAACACCCAATGCAATCACCCCAAGGAGATCACCGAAAAAACAGCCAGGGCTGTCCATGATCTCCTTTCCTGCGGTGTTAATGTCGGGAATCAGGCTGTGCTTTTAAAAGGGATTAATGATGATGTCGAAACATTCAGAAATCTCCATCAAAAGCTCCTGACAATCCGCATCCGGCCTTATTATGTCTTCTGTTGCGAGCCCGCGCCCGGGATCGATCATTTCCGCACGCCGCTTGAAAAAGGCGCCGAGCTTATCAGGGACGCACTTCGCGGCCATACAACCGGTCTTGCCCAGCCCATCTATGTCATTGCCACCAATATAGGAAAATTCGGCTGACACCTGACTATTACGTTGCTGAAAGGTCGGAAAAAGAATACAGGCTGCAGAATTACAAGGGACAGTTCACCACCATACCTAATATTCCTGAATAGCATTAGGAGAGTAATAAGCCCTGCATGAAAGAGCTAACACGGTTGATGAAGGAACTGGAAGATCAGCTCTCTGTCTGCATGCGATGCGGTATGTGTCAGGCAGTATGCCCGGTTTTTGCGGAAACAGGACGTGAATCTGATGTTGCCCGAGGCAAATTAGCCCTTCTCGATGGGCTTACGCAGGAACTGTTTAAAGACCCAAAGGGGACCTTTAAGCGCCTTAATCGGTGTCTCCTTTGCGGATCATGCGCGGCCAACTGTCCCAGCGGAGTAAACGTCCTGGAAATTTTTATTAAAGCCCGCATTATTTTGACCGGCTTCATGGGCCTTTCCCCTCTGCAAAAAATAATTTTTAGAAAAATGTTATCCTCCCCGCAGGGTTTTGACCGTTTTATGGAATGGGCCATAAAATTTCAAAATCTGTTCACAAGGCCGGACAACAAACCTCTCGGCACTTCCCATATGCGCCTTGTTTCACCTCTAATCGGGAATCGTCATTTTGCGCCGCTCGCTCCTAAGCCGTTTCATCGCATACTTCCTTCTTTAAATACAGAGTCCAATCGTTCGGGGATCAAGGTTGGATTTTTTGTCGGCTGTCTTCTTGACAAGATTTATCCGAGGATAGCTCAGGCGGTTATCGATGTTCTGGAATATCATGGCGTAGGCGTTTTTATGCCGGAAGGCCAGGCTTGTTGCGGCATGCCGGCTATTTCGTCAGGCGATGCGGTTACCTTTGACAGCCTTGTCAGTTACAACCTGGAAAAATTTAACGCGGAAAAAGTTGATTATATTGTTACAGCGTGCGCCACCTGTACCTTTGCAATCAGGAAGATATGGCCTGTTATGGTCCGGCACGACTCATCCGGCCTGAAGCGCCGGGTAGAAAGGCTGGCAAAAAAAACCATGGATATTAACCGGTTTCTTGTGTCTGTAATTGGTATAAAAAAGGCAGGGACAAAAAGAGATTACAAGGATTTAATAACATATCACGACCCCTGTCACCTGTCAAAGTCTCTGGGAGTGTCGGCAGAGCCAAGAGCCCTGATCCAGGCAAATCCCGGCTGCCGTTTGATAGAGATGCCCGATGCCGACAGGTGTTGCGGGTCCGGGGGAAGTTTTAATCTGCAGCATTATAAGATTTCAACCGATATTGGAAGACTCAAACGGGACAATATCATAACTACCGGATGCTCCATTGTTGCTACCGGATGTCCTGCCTGTATGCTCCAGATCTCAGATATGCTTTCAAAGTCGGGATACACGGCAAAAGTTAAACATCCTGTAGAAATTTATGATGAATACTTGAAGAGTTTATAATCCCTCTACACTATTTTTTTCAAAAACCTGTATTGCATATTTCAAAGCCGGCGGGATGCATACTACCGTTATTGCAACCATTCCCGCCACTGCGGCAAATATCTTTTCGTCAATGATACCGGCAGAAAGAGCAAGAGAGGCCATGGCTAACCCAACTCCTGCCCTGGGGATCAAACCGGTTCCCAGAACAAGCGCTTTCATTATGGGGTATCCGGTAATTTTTGCACCAAGAGTTCCACCTACGAATTTGGCAAACATACCAGTCAGTATAAAAACCATAGCAAAGAGCCCGCCATCTTTTAATATTCCGAAATCGATTCGTGCTCCCAGAACACCAAAAAAAATTGGCACAAAAAGACCGTACGCAATTCCATTCAGTTTATGCTTGATCTCTTTCTGCGTAAAATCCGGGTGTCTCGCAATAATGATGCCTGCCACAAAGCTTCCTATGATAAAATGAAGCCCAACCAGGTCAGCTACATAACTGAATGCAAACAGGGTTGAAAGAATCAAGCCCAGCTTTGATTCAGAAACGTTCATATAATCAGCCAGCAAAGCAACGGGAAAGAGAACAACCTTGCTAAACAGGATGGCGCCGCCGAAAAAGAAACCGATCTTTAAAAAGGTAATACCCATTGTGTACAGGGAAATCTGCTCCTGCGAATGTGCAAACGCAGCGAGAAACGATAGAAAAAACAATCCAAGAGTAGCATCCAGAATCGCTATTCCAAGTATATTCATTCCATAGTCGGTCTGAAGGCGGTTCAAGTCCATCAATGTCCTCACAGTAATTCCAATGCCTGTAATGGAAAACGCCAGCCCAGTGAAAAGACACGCTATTAAGCCATAATGAAACAGGTAGCCTATCCCAAACCCCGCGGCAAAACAGAGAGGGGCCTCCACACAAACGATAGCAATTGAGCGACCTCCAACTTTCAGGAGTTTATCTATATTGATATGGCTGTAGCCCGCCATAAAAAGAAGAAACATCGCTCCGATCTGGGAAAGAACTTGCATATATTCGATTTTATGCAGCGGTTCTGAAAAAAGAAAGGGTCCGAGAACGTGAACACCTAAAAGTATCCCTGCCGTCAGTTCACCTAAAATAGCGGGTTGTTTTATCCGGCTAAAGATGTTTCCGATCAACTTGGAAAAAAAAAGAAGCAATGATAAGGCAAGAATCGTATCAAACATAACAGGTTATTTTTCCCTCACAACCGCCTCATAGATCAGGGGGATTATATCAGAAAGAGTAATTATACCCAGAAAAACTCCGTTATCATGCCGGCTGACCGTTCCCTTTTTGACAACAGGAAATGTATATGTATCGGTTTTTGCCATTTTTTTCGCAATTTTCACGATATCGTCTGAAGGATATACAGTTACCGGTTTTAAGCACATAAACCGATCGACAGCGCCTTTCGTATTCATCAGACTGACAAGGGTGTATGTTTCGTCGATATCGATGATATCACTTTTTGACATAAAGTAGGCCTTCAGAAGATCGACCGCATAGGCTACACCCATCAGGCGGCCATTGCTTATAACTGGAACCCCCTTAAAGGTTTTGTCCCTGAATATTTTCAGCACATTTTCAAGCGGCTCGTCAGGCTCCACAGTAATCACCTCAGTTACCATAATATCGGCAACAACGACATGCCCCAGCTTCTCTAATAGTTCGATGTCGACCATTTGCTCCTCCGTAAATTCAATATGAGACCTTTACAAAACATCCCCAACTCCCCCAAACTCCCACGGAAATGACCTGAAAAGTGGTAAACTTTCCTCCGAAATGGGTGGCTGGTTTAGGCCGGAATCTACATTATCTTCTATTATGAGAAATTTTGTGGTCAGTAACTTAGAGGCATAACCCACAAACCCAGCAGTTAGCGACATGTTATATTTCATCATCTATAATTTTGCTGTCCACTGTATCGATAAGCGCACTGTGACACTGCACTTCGAACCACTCATCAAAAAGTTTTCTATTTCGCTTTTTGGGCCATAGTGATTCATCGGTGTACCAGTCTTCAAGTTCACTCTCAAATAGCTGTTTGAAATTAAGAGATATCCATTCTTCCAGTTTTTCAGCGTCGTCTTCAAAAATAAGGTAAACGGTACGGTCTTGGTTGGCGCTTTCTATGTCTATTCCAAGGTCATCTTTATAAAGGTCGGCATCATTCACCCACTTAATAAATGGTGCCTTATACTTTAATATGACTGCCGCGCGGTTTATCATATTTCTGTCCGGTAATTTAATTCTTCAAAATATACGGCTGGCATGAGTGGCTGGGAAAAGCCCGCTACAACCTTAGAAACTATAAAGAGGTTACTTTGGGAAAGTAAATATTGAGTGTTTTTAATTTTGAATTTATGAACGTATACTCCACAGAGGTCGCACTTTTTTCCGCTCTAAAAATACAAAGTTTTTCGTGATAAAGAGAGACCTTTGAAAAATGTTCAATTTTGTTCGAGTACAAGGAAGGCGACCAAATTTTAAATCAGGTTCAACCACAGGAATACATTGAGTATTTCGAGGATTGACCCATTTTTTAAGAACGGGTGAGCCTGACCCCAGTACCATCTGCTTTTGCTACGGGGGAGGCGCAGTAATCGGGCAAAAGGGGACGTTTTGCAAAGTTCTCAAAGACTAATAATAAAGAAAGATCTATACAGAATTAATATTTTATACAGGCCTTTCGTTGTATTTGCGCAAAATTATGTCAGGTCTTGATTGTCGGTTACAAATCAAAAACCTTTCCACATACCTTCCATGTATCGTCTTCTTTAACAACATTGATTGTTTCATCAATATGATAGGTTTTGTTAAGACGAAATATTTTAGCGAAGGGCGGAAATACCGGGTTGATTGCCTTTTTTTTGGAACAGGTCAATCTGACTACGGCGTTGGAGTCATCCTTGCTTAATGTGTGTGTTTCTATGTGGTAAATTGAGCTTTTCATGTAATTTATGCCCCAGCCGTTTTCTTTTGCATTGCTGGCAACGCTCTGGATATATTCATCCACAACATCGACTCCGTCTATAATTCTTTGGTCGTTGCAGAGCCGCTCAGCCATCGATTTGTCCAGCCAGAAATATGCCTTTGAAAAATCAACAACCGCTTTGTGCGGCGAATCTATTTTGTCGGCATAAACAAAAACCACCTGCAAGACGAAAGAAATCACTATTACGATTGCAGCCATTGTTATTATTGAAACCTTATTGTCATTGTCCTGTGCCATTTGTTGCCCTCCTTATTCAAGATATAAAAATTTTTCTTATCATGTATTTTTTATTTAGACAAGATATTTTGTTAATATATAAAAAACTTGACACTATTGTTAGAAGATGCTAAAAAATAGTTTTAAAGGAAGTTATAGGCAGTAAATTATTATGAAGAAAATAGTAGCCATTAATTATATTAGTCTAATTATTGTCCTCGTCGTAGGAATACTATCCTGCAACGAGGAATGGGGCTAATAATGGCTTAATTTTACAATTTCTTAAAAATCCGTTATCAGCCTCAAAACTGATAACGGATTTTTTTTGGGGGGAAGGGTTTAATGAAAAGCGATATTGTTAAAAAAGGTATTGAGAGGGCTCCGCATCGCAGCCTTTTAAAAGCAATCGGTTACACGGATATTGAATTACAGAAACCGTTTGTCGGCATTGTTAATCCAGCGAATGCGATTATTCCGGGTCATGTCCATCTTGATAAAATTGTAGAAGCGGTTAAGGCGGGAGTTTACATGGCAGGAGGCACTCCTGTCGAATTCGGCACTATCGGTGTTTGTGACGGCATCGCCATGAACCATACAGGGATGAAATATTCTCTTGCGAGCCGTGAGCTTATTGCCGACTCAATTGAGGTCATGGCAATAGCGCATGCTTTTGATGCATTGGTTATGGTGACAAATTGCGACAAGATTGTGCCCGGAATGCTTATGGCAGCCGCCCGCTTGGATCTTCCTGCTATTATAATAAGCGGGGGGCCTATGCTTGCCGGAGAACATCCCGAAAAAACAGGTTTCCGAAAAATCGATCTTATTACGGTCTTTGAAGCTGTCGGAGCAGTACGTTCCGGCAAGATGACTGAAAGCCGGCTTGCATCTATTGAAAATGCCGCCTGCCCTACCTGCGGTTCCTGTGCAGGCATGTTTACCGCAAATTCCATGAACTGTTTGACAGAGGCAATAGGCATGGGATTGCCCGGCAACGGCACGATCCCCGCGGTTATGTCAGAACGTATCAGGCTGGCCAAGAAAGCGGGCATGCAGATAGTAAGCCTTATCGAAAAACAGCTTACACCCAAAAAAATCATGACAGAGAAGGCTTTTAGAAACGCTCTTTCTGTTGACATGGCTTTAGGCTGCTCAACAAACACACTGCTTCATCTCCTGGCAATAGCAAAGGAAGCAGATGTGCATATCGAGCTTAACCAGATCAATGGAATCAGCAGGGCAACGCCGCACCTGTGCTCTTTAAGCCCGGGAGGAAAGTATCATATTGAAGATTTGAACCGGGCCGGAGGCATAAGCGCTGTAATCAAGGAGCTTTCCCGATTAAATTTAATCCATAATGAGTGCATGACGGTAACCGGCAAAACAATAGGCGACAATATTACAGATGTTCAAACTCTGGATAAAGATATCATACGGTCTGTAGATAACCCGTATCATAACTATGGAGGTCTTGCCGTACTTTTCGGCAATCTTGCCCCTGATGGTTGTGTTGTAAAACAGTCGGCGGTTTGTGATGATATGTTATGCCATGAGGGGCCTGCAAGAGTTTTTGATTCGGAAGAGGAAGCGAGTCGGGCAATTTTGGAGAGCAATATTAAAAAAGGAGACATTATCGTAATCCGTTATGAAGGGCCGATGGGCGGCCCCGGTATGCGGGAAATGCTTACCCCGACCTCAGCCATAGCAGGGATGAATCTGGACAGCCATGTTGCGCTGATTACAGACGGACGTTTTTCAGGAGGTACAAAAGGCGCTTCCATTGGGCATGTTTCTCCGGAAGCAATGCAGGGAGGTCCCATTGCAATAGTCAGGGAAGGAGATACCTTATCAATAAATATTCCCGATAAAAAGATAACCCTTAAGATTTCCGACAGCGAGATAAAGGACAGGCTGGCCGGGTGGTCTCCTCCGGAGCCGAAAATAACGCATGGCTATATGGCCAGATATTCAAGTATGGTTTCATCGGCCAGTAAGGGGGCTGTAGTAAGCCCGCAACAAGCAACCAGCAACTTAAAAAGGAAAAAATTATCATGAAATTAACAGGCGCACAAATTCTTATGGAGGTACTCAAAGAAGAAGGTGTTGACACGATTTTTGGATTTCCCGGTGGTGTTATCATAGATGTTTTTGATGAACTGGCCAAAACAGATATAAAGCATATACTTGTCCGCCATGAGCAGGGAGCGGTTCATGCCGCCGATGGTTATGCAAGGGCCAGCGGCAGGGTGGGGGTATGCCTGGTTACATCCGGTCCAGGGGCTACCAATACGGTGACCGGAATTGCAACTGCCTATATGGATTCCATTCCACTGGTTATATTTACCGGCCAGGTTCCGACACAGCTTATCGGTAACGACGCCTTTCAGGAAGTGGATATTGTCGGAATAACAAGGCCATGTACCAAGCACAACTACCTTGTTAAACGCACCGAAGATCTTGCAGGAATTGTTAAGGAAGCATTTATTATAGCTGCTTCAGGCCGCCCCGGGCCAGTGCTGATTGACCTTCCAAAGGATGTGTCAAACACAAAAATAACTTACAAAGCGCCCAAAAAAATTAATCTGAAGTCATATAAGCCGACTTACAACCCGAATATGAACCAGTTGCACAAGGCGGTAAAACTTATAAAGAATGCCAGAAAGCCGATTATTTTTGCAGGCGGCGGGGTTGTTCTTTCAGGGGGTTCAAAAGAGCTTACTGAATTGGCTCACAAAACCCGGATACCTGTAACATGCTCCTTAATGGGGCTTGGAGCCTTCCCGGGTACGGATCCTTTGTGCCTTGGCATGATCGGCATGCATGGCACATATCGAGCCAACATGAGCTCGGGAGACTGCGATCTGATTATTGCCGCCGGGGTCCGTTTTGACGACCGTGTTACCGGAAAAACAGATACATTTGCCCCCAACGCAAAGATTGTGCATATTGATATTGATCCGACATCAATACGAAAAAATATTCCTGTTGCCGTTCCTGTGGTAGGTGATTGCAAAATTACCCTCGGTTACCTTAACAGGCTTTTAGACAAAGAGGCTTTAGGCGACCTCGAGACAAAGAGAAAAAAATGGCTTGATCAGATTAACCAGTGGAAAAAAACAAAGCCTCTTGAATATAAACAGAAAAATATTATCAAGCCGCAATATGTTGTCGAGAAACTCTATGAATTGACAAAAGGCGAAGCCATTATTACAACCGAAGTGGGCCAGAATCAGATGTGGGCGGCGCAGTATTATCATTTTAAAAAGCCCAATCGTTTTATTACATCGGGCGGTCTGGGGTGTATGGGATTCGGACTTCCTGCTGCAATCGGTGCTCAGGTAGCCTTTCCGAATAAGCTTGTAGTGGATATTGCCGGAGACGGCAGCATTCAGATGAACATTCAGGAAATGGCAACTGCTATGCAATACTCGCTTCCGGTTAAGGTTGTTATTTTGAACAATCAGTACCTTGGCATGGTCAGACAGTGGCAGGAACTGTTTTACGAAAAGCGTTATGCCGCTACCGGCATGGAACATGCCCCTGACTTTGTAAAGCTGGCAGAGGCATATGGAGCTATTGGTTTAAGGGCTACAAAGCCTGAAGAGGTTGAGCCGGTGCTTATAAAAGGCCTTGCTTCACCTAAGACAGTAATTATGGACTTTGCGGTTGAGAGGGAAGAATGTGTGTATCCAATGGTGCCTGCCGGAGCTCCTATAACGGAAATGCTTCTGGTTTGACACTAACTAACCGATTAAAATAAGGACTAAACTATGACAGAACAAAAACATATACTTTCGATTTTAGTTGATAATCAACCGGGCGTACTGTCCAGAATTGCAGGATTATTTAGCGGTAGAGGTTATAATATTGAAAGTCTTTCCGTTGCCGCAACTATGGATCCTCTGGTATCAAGGATTACTATGATTACTATAGCGGATACTCAGATTGTCGAGCAAATCATAAAACAGCTTCACAAGCTTATTAATGTGATAAAGGTATACGCACTTACAGGAACAAGTTATGTTCAAAGGGAGATGGCCCTTATCAAGGTACAGGCCAAGCCGGAACGCCGTGCCGAAATCCTTAGAATTGTTGATATCTTCAGGTGTAAAGTGGTTGATGTGGGGCAGGATCATTATACTTTGGAGGTTACCGGAGATGAAGGCAAAATGACTGCCATCTTGAATCTTCTGAAGCCGATAGGAATTAAGGAAATCGCCAAAACGGGTATTATCGCCCTTTTCCGGGAATCAAAATAGAATCAGGAGAAGCAGCTATTTTTTACCACAGAAATCACAGAGATTACAGAGAAACAGAAGGATAAAAAACGTAACAATTTAGCACCTTGAAAATTTTGCTGTTTTCGTTGAAAGAGTCAAGTTTTGCTGAGTCGAGCGGTTCAAAACAGGTTCGCAAGGTTGAAATTTTTTTCAAAAAATCTAAAATCTTACATAAAAAAAACAAATTAATTTACTCTGTGTGCTCTGTGATCTCTGTGGTAAAAGTTTTTTGCATAAAGCTAAAATATTACAAAAATATAATTATAAATTGGAGAGAATGAAATGGCAAAAATAGATTTTGGCGGGGTTGTAGAAGAGGTGGTTACATCTGAAGAATTTTCTTTAATAAAAGCCAGGGAAGTACTCAAGGATGAAACTGTCGTTGTATTAGGCTACGGTGTTCAGGGTCCTGGGCAGGCTTTAAATATGAGGGATAACGGTATCAGAGTTATAGTGGGGCAGCGAAAAGGCGGCTCATCGTGGGATCGTGCCGTTGCAGACGGTTTTGTGCCGGGCGAAACTCTCTTTCCCCTTGAGGAAGCGGCAAAACAGGGGACAATTGTTCAGTTCCTGCTTTCTGATGCAGGACAGACAGCAACATGGCCGGAGATAAAAAAATGTTTAAACGATGGTGATGCGCTCTATTTTTCGCATGGATTTTCCATTGTTTATAAAGACCAGACCGGTATTGTGCCACCGGAGAATATTGATGTTATTCTGGTTGCTCCAAAAGGATCCGGCCGTACCGTACGAACCAACTTTCTGGCCGGCAGCGGCATCAATTCCAGCTTTGCCGTACATCAGGATTATACGGGCAAAGCAAAAGAAAGGACGCTGGCGCTTGGGATCGCAATAGGCTCAGGCTATCTTTTCCCCACTACATTTAAAAATGAGGTTTACAGCGATCTTACCGGAGAACGTGGAGTGCTTATGGGATGTCTTGCAGGAGTAATGGACGCACAATATAATATTCTTCGAAAACAAGGTCACAGCCCAAGCGAATCATTTAACGAGACAGTAGAGGAACTTACCCAGAGCCTGATCAGGCTTGTAGCTGAAAAGGGCATGGACTGGATGTTTTCAAACTGCAGCACTACGGCCCAGAGAGGTGCTCTGGACTGGGCGCCAAGGTTTCGTGAAGCTGTAGCGCCTGTTTTTGACGAGCTTTATGAAAGTGTCAGATCGGGCAAAGAAACAAAAAGGGTTCTTGAAGTTAACAGCGCACCGGATTACCGGGAGAAACTGCAAAAGGAACTCGATATAATCAAAAATTCTGAAATGTGGCGAGCCGGCGCGGCGGTTCGCTCCTTAAGACCCGAAAAGCGGAAAAAATGAGAGGTCAGAAATCAGAGCAACGAGAAACAAGCAACGAGAAAGAGACACATTATGGAACCAATACTTTTATATGATACAACCCTAAGAGATGGAACACAGGGAGAAAATATCAGCTTTACTGCCGAAGAAAAGCTGGAAATTGCAAAGAAGCTTGATCACATTGGTGTGCATTATATTGAGGGAGGCTGGCCCGGTTCCAATCCAAGGGATGTGCAGTTTTTTGACATGGCCAAAAGGCTAAAATTTCAAAATGCCCGCATAACGGCATTCGGTTCTACCCGCAGACCTGGTGTTGACGCTGCTGACGACAAAAATTTAATAGCCCTTATAGAAAGCGGCACTCCTTCGGTTACAATTTTTGGAAAAACCTGGGATCTTCATGTTGAGCAGGTAATGAGCAATACGTTACAGGAAAACCTTGCAATGATACGCGAGAGTGTCGAGTATCTGAAAGCAAATAACCGGGAGGTTATATATGATGCCGAGCATTTTTTTGACGGATACAAGGCAAATCCTGACTATGCATTGCGGACATTGATCGCTGCTGTTGACGGCGGTGCGGAGACTCTTGTTTTTTGTGACACAAATGGGGGGAGCCTTCCTTTTGAAATTGAAGCTGTCATAAATAAAGTGCAAAAAGATCTTGCAGACAAATACAATACCAAGACAGATAGTTTGCCTGTTAAAATAGGCATTCACACACATAACGACTGCGGTCTGGCTGTTGCCAATTCCCTGTCAGCGATGAACACAGGCGCTGTTATGGTTCAGGGCACTATAAATGGATATGGTGAAAGGTGCGGCAATGCCGATCTTACTTCAATTATCCCGATTCTCTGTTTAAAAATGAATTGTTCGTGTATGTCCGTGGAGAACCTTGCAAAACTTAAGAAACTTTCAAGATTTATCAGCGAGACTGCAAATATGATTCCATTAAGCTCAAGGCCTTTTGTCGGCAAAAGCGCATTTGCACATAAGGGAGGGATTCATGTAAGCGCTATTATGAAGGCGCCGGAGGCATATGAACATATGAATCCTGAATTAGTGGGAAACAGCCGCCGTGTCCTGATTTCCGATCTTTCAGGAAAAAGCAATGTGGAATACAAGGCCAAAGAACTTGGAGTCGAGCTTGACACAAGCCGGTTTGACAGCCGCAAGATCGTTTCAGAGATAAAACATCTGGAACAGCAGGGATATCAGTTTGATCTGGCTGACGGCTCTTTCAAAATCATGATGGAAAAATTTACCGAACAGTTCAAACCTCTATTTGAACTAAAATCTTTCAGGGTTCACATTGAAAAGGAAAAAGATTGTCCGTGTTCGTCTCATGCTACAATCAAAATTTCTGTCGGCGACAGGGAGGAAATCACCGCTGCCGAAGGGCGTGGCCCGGTCAGTGCTCTGGACAATGCTTTGCGCAAGGCTCTGGAGAAATTTTATGTGGCTGATCTTGATTCCATGCGTCTTGTTGATTTCAAGGTGCGGGTAATAGATGGAAGGGAAGGAACAAGAGCCCGGGTGCGCGTTTTAATTGAATCACGTGACCATGATCATATCTGGGGTACGGTTGGAGTGTCGGAAGATATTATTGAGGCAAGCTGGCAAGCCCTGGCAGACAGCTTTCAATATAAATTGGCTAAGAAACGTGGTAGCCGTTCACGGCTTGAAACTTGAAACCGGAAAATAGAAATTGGGGAGAGATGAAACGAGTTTACGAGTTGGTGAATGTTTACGGTTTACAGTTATCGGTTCACGGTTGAAAAAGACAAAAAGCATAAGAGAATTATGCAGCCCTCTTTTGAAGCTTTAAAACTATTAATTCAAGGAGTTAGATCAACATCCAAAATGCTTTAGTTGTTGCATAGTTTATTAGGATAACCGTGAACTGTGAACCGACAACTGTAAACCGATACAAAGCATGAAGGCCAAATTTCCAGTTTCTAATTTCAACGTTCCGTGAATGCTTACAGAACGGGAAAGATCATTAAAGGATTAAGAGGCAAAATCATGAATGAGAGAGTAATAATATTTGATACTACCTTAAGAGATGGTGAGCAGTCTCCGGGAGCAAGCATGAATGCCGCAGAAAAGCTGCGAATTGCAATGCAACTGGAAAAACTCGGTGTAGATGTACTGGAAGCCGGGTTTCCTGCCGCATCTGAAGGAGATTTTGAAGCTGTTTCCAGCATAGCCGGCAGGTTGAAAAATACAGAAATTGCCGCGCTGGCGCGAACATCAAAGAAAGATATTGAGCGTGCCTGGGGCGCTATCAGCAATGCCGCCAAACCGCGAATTCATACTTTTATTGCCACATCAGATATCCACATGGATTACAAGCTGAGAATGACAAGGGATGAGGTTGTAAAAAAGGCGGTTGAAGCGGTAAAATATGCCAAATCTTTTACCGACAGCATAGAATTTTCCGCGGAGGATGCATCAAGGAGTGATCGTGATTTTCTGTGCAGGGTTTTTGAGGCCGTAATAGGGGCCGGCGCCACAACTATTAATATTCCTGATACTGTAGGCTATGCTATTCCACAGGAATTTGCGGATCTTATTAAATATGTCATGGCGCATACACCCAATATCCACAAAGCAATTGTGAGCATACACTGCCATAACGATCTTGGCCTTGCCACAGCCAATACTCTCGCGGCAATAAGCGCCGGAGCAAGACAGGCCGAAGTTACAATAAACGGAATCGGAGAAAGGGCGGGAAACACATCTCTTGAAGAGATGGTAATGGCTCTGCATACAAGACCCAATTATATCCCGTTATCAACCAGTATTAACACCGAGCAGATTTATCCGACAAGCCGGCTTGTCAGTATGATAACAGGAATTATTGTGCAGCCGAATAAGGCGATAGTCGGAGCCAACGCATTTGCGCATGAAGCCGGTATTCACCAGGATGGTATGCTGAAAAACCCCATGACATATGAGATTATGAAGCCTGATACCATAGGTCTCAGCGCCAGCAAGCTTGTATTGGGCAAACATTCAGGAAGACACGCCCTGCGCTCACATTTAAAGGATTTGGGATACGATCTTTCAGACGAAGAATTACAACTTGTCTTTAAAAAATTCAAAGAGCTTGCTGACAAGAAAAAGACCATTACTGATGAGGACCTTGAAGTTATTGTCACTGAAGGTATCCTTCGGACTACCGACATTTTTTGCCTGGAATATTTGCACGTGATAAGCGGGACAACGGTTCTTCCCATGGCGAGTGTTAAGCTTACGATAAATGGCCGGTCTGCGCAGGGCGCTGGTTATGGAAACGGCCCGATTGATGCGGCTTTTAATACAATAGCAAAACTCACCGGGACGGGATCGGAACTTTTAAGGTTTTCAGTAAGCGCCCTGACCGGCGGCACAGATGCACAGGGCGAGGTAACTGTGCGCTTAAATGAAGATGGGCTTATTTCCCTTGGCAGAGGGGCTGACCCTGACATCATCACAGCCAGCGCAAAAGCATATATTAACGGGCTGAACAGGCTGGAATACTTAAAAGCTCATCCTGTAATTTCACCGGAAGCATTGTAACTACTCAGGTGGATAGGCTGAAGGCTGAAGACTGTCAGAAAAAAGCGTTAAAGCCATGTTTGCCGCAAAAATCAGATGCATGACAATGCTATCAGATTTGAAGTGTTCCGATAATATCTGTTATCCGCGGGATGTTTCTTTTAATAAGAAAGGCTTCGATTCCTTCAATAATGTCAATTGTAACATGCGGGTTTATAAAATTAGCTGTGCCGATCTGAACTGCGACAGCTCCTGCTATTAAAAACTCCAGAGCATCTTCCGGCGTCATTATGCCTCCAACCCCGACAACCGGAATTTTAACCTGCTGTACAACCTGCCAGACCATCCGCAGGGCTATCGGTTTGATGGCCGGTCCGGAAAGACCTCCGGTTATATTTGCAAGTTTTGAGCGCCGTGTTTCAATATCGATAACCATACCCGTTATTGTATTAATTAATGATATGGAATCAGCGCCCGCATCCTCCACGCTGCGAGCAATAACTGTAATATCGGTCACATTGGGAGTAAGTTTTACCATAACAGGTTTGCCGGTATTGTCTCTTACAGCCTTTACCACCTTGTAGGCTGCGTCGGGATCGGTTCCAAATGCGACCCCTCCTGCCTTTACATTGGGGCATGAAATATTGACTTCAATGCCCGATATTTCTTCAATATCATTAATGCGTGACGCCAATTCCGCATATTCCCGGATATCTTTTCCGTAAATGTTTATAATGATGGGGGTTGAGAGTTGTTTGAGGAACAGGAGCTTTTCTTCAACAAATGATGCAAGACCGACATTTTCAAGGCCAATGGCATTAAGCATGCCGCATGGAGTTTCAACTATCCTTGGCGGCGGGTTACCCTTGGAAGGTTTAAGTGACAGGCCCTTGACAATAATAGCCCCCAGCCGGTTCAAATCAACAAAATCATCAAACTCTCGTGCATACCCAAATGTGCCGGATGCCGTTATTACCGGATTTTTTAGCTCTATCCCTCCAATATTTACTTTCAGATCGGCCTTGTTCATCATAATACCAGTTTTTTACTTTCGATATGCGATTATAGCAAGTAGAAAATTAGGGACAGCCATTATTAAAAATTGCTATTGCGACTCAGGGCAACACTGAAATTTGATGAGAAATGCCGGACACTCGAAGGCAAATTCACTCTCAGAAAATTTGAAGCCCCTGAAGATCCGATAAAACCTGAAACCGATGCGGGAGAACCTATTATCGATACAATCAAAGGACAGCGCATAGTTATCAAATAAAAGGCGGGGCGATAAAATGCTTTTTGAATAAGGCGAAGACCGCAGTAATCCGGCTTTCCCGGACTCTTGCCACACAAACCGCTATGATCCCGCCGTTGGCGGGGACCCGCAAGCCGTGGTATTGTGGGGCTTGGGGAGAAAGACCCCCGGCTGCCCGATTGGCTTCCTACTTTTTGTAAGCAGGTGTTAGACCCTTTATCATTGGGTAATGCTTAATGTTTAGAGTCTTCAACTCTGCATCCTCGGATTCAGATGTAGCGGCTATTATTGCATCTGCAAGCCCAACGCCATGAGATTTTACATAATCGCGCCTGTAGAATCCTCCAGCTTTTGCAATTTCAGCAGTTACAGGTACAACACGAAAAAGCGAAACGAAATTCTCCAATGAAGTTTGTTCCGCCCCTTCTTTAACTCCAGCATACAACTCTGCAACACAGATGGACGAAAGGATAATTCGTGATGAGTACCTGTTTACAAAACTCACCGCCTTGTTGAAACCTCGGAAAAAATCAGTTAAAACATCTGTGTCGAGGAGAAATGATCTCTTCATGGCTAAATCCTGTCCCATTCAGTACGAATTTTCTTGAAATCAGGAAGATCAGTACGACCCTTCCATATCCCGGCAGCCTCGCGTAATACTACCTCACGCCGGCTGTTTCCCGCTTGATCAATGAGACGATCAACAGCTTCTCGTATGAGTTCACTTTGTTTTTTTCCATGAATTTTTGAAATAGTTGTTAATTCAGCACGTTGGCGCTCTGTTAGGTATATTTGTGTTCGTATCATGAGGCATCTCCAATGGTGTATACATTGGTGTTATACATCATTTTTGTTCGTTGTCAAGGCCAACAGGCCAACGTGGAGATTATTTTTTTGCATATCGCCGCTGTTGAGAAGCGGAGTCAGCTCCAACGCACTTGATAGGCGGAGCGCAAGCCGCTATCAATTCAGCTTGTTTTAAAACAGTTTCAGTTGCCAATTTCTGCATATCCGGCGGATACCCAGCCTGTCTATAAAGTTCTTTCGGTCAAAATCATCCTGAAAGATTGTATTTCTATCAATGCCTCTGGCAATAATGTGGTGAAGAGCACCAGATGCATCTATCCTGACTTTTCTTGGCATATTTTTTTATGTCACTCTTTCTATATATTAGCAACTTACAATGTGAAGAATGTACCCTATTCCCCTTGATTTGTTCTGTTCTCTCACTCCTATGATCTTGGAGCTAAGGAACCATTTAAATATTTATGAACTATACTGGAAATAAGTGTTTGATATGGAATCCCTTCTTCAATAGCCTTTATTTGAATTCGGCGATAGTCTTTTTGAGTAAAACGAAGATTTATACGCTTGTCTTTTTTTAGGGTATTTCGGGCTGCAGCGATTGCCTTCTCTTTTTCTATTTTGATATTTTTAACAGACTGCCACTCTTCATGCTCAATTGATTCCATCAACTCTTTTTCTTCCTGATCAAGTGGCTTAAAAGCCTTTCGACTTAATTTTTTCATTATTTCCCCCTTAAACCGTAACGTTTGGTATATTTACGACTTGGAAAGGCAGTTTTGAGAAAAATTTCATCATTGTTTTCTATAAAAGGGACAACAACAGCATAGTTCTCTATTTCCAGAATATAAATTTTTTGATTAGATCGTCCTGGATTCTCCTCAATTCCAAGTATCTGACCTGATTCAATTAGATATGCAATTTCTTCGAAAGAAATTCCACGCACATGCTTCAAAATCTCGTTTTTCTCAAAATCCCAGTTTAAATATTTCATATTATATATATGTGCTAATGCCTGCCTTTTGTCAACAGATAATGCGACTCAGAAGATAAATATTGAAACAGAAACGTCGCCGGTCACCTGTGCCAAAAGTTGCCACATAAATTCAAAAAATGAAAAACATTAGCAAAGTCACATAATTTCTTAAATGCCCCGACTTTTGGCATCAGGTGCACTGGCTTGTTCGGTGATTATTCCTGGAATTTCATATTCAATACGCCCATTTTTCCATACAGGAATTTTATATTTATTTTTTCTTGCATTTTCCGCGACCTTTGCAACGGCTCGCTCTAATGCCTTTAACCCTAACAATGCATACTTATTGTGTTTTTTCATTCTTATTGCTCCGATTCATCAAGGATAATCGGCTGGTTTCCAGAAGTGTCAAACACAATCCATGAATCAGCCAGAGGTTTGTATATCTGTTGAAAATTGCTCCAACTTCTTTCAAATCGACGTATGATGTCCTGCTCTGGGACATTATGCCCACCTTGGGAAACTCTCAGTTTCACACGTTCAATTGCAAATTTCACTGTTGGAACCTTGAGATAATAAATTATGATTTCATATTGTTTCGTTTTCCAATTTCTTATTTTATTCATGTATCCCTTGCCGCTAAGTGTTGTTTCAAAAGCAAACGATTCACTCTTTTTAACACATTCATTAATATTCTGAATCATTAATCTTCCTGCTTCGATGGCCATTTTGTTTGGTTGGAAAGGAGATAAGCCTTGAGCGATCAAATCTGCATTTATGAAGTTCAGACATTCGGCCTCAATTGGAAGGAATTCATTAGCAAATGTTGTTTTCCCTGCACCGTTAGGTCCAGCTATGATGTAACATTTATTTTTCAATGTGCTATGTTCCTATATTTTTCTCACCGAAGAGCTAACCAGCGGCGGATTGACAGCCAAAGCCTGCCAGAAAGCTCAAAAAGTAATGACAGTAAAATATCTCAAAATCGCTCGGTGTTAGCCGTCTGAGTTAAGCGCCTGGTTGGACATTGTTACTCAAACTCTTCAAAATCTCTTTATAACTTTCAAGCTCTGGACCACCTTTTAGGGCAGGGAATGAATTAAAATAGCTCAAGTAACCTCTCAAAGTATTATATTTTTCAACATGTTCTTCAGGGTAATTATCTGCTTGATGAAACATTGCCCGAACCCGTCTACGGAGCTTTCTCGGGGGTAATGCTTTATCGTTGACCACTACCCCTGCCACGCGTTGCTGGCCACCTCGGCTTGCGACCCGCGTTTTTTTAGCGTTGAGTTCCAAGCCCTTGGCGGATAATTCTTGTTTAAAAAGTGTGATTACATTGATGATTGAATCTTTTTTCTTTCCACTTATGGCAATATCATCGGCATATCTTGTGATATGTAACCCTGTGTTTTGGGCGATTTGCGCTGCTGTTTCGTCGAAAGAATAGAGATAAGCATTTGAGAGTATCGGACTTGTTGGTGCGCCTTGGGGGAGACCGTTATTGAGCGATGTAAGTCTGGCGATTGTTTTTGACAATTGCTCACCAAAACCATTCTTTCTAAGAAGATCAATTATCATTGTCTGATTTATTGAGCCAAAAAAGTCACTTATGTCAATATTTGCGACATACTCAGAGTTTATATGAGGGGACGCGTTTGTTATAATAGACTTTCCCCTTTGATATGAATGGCAAATAGGGTGGCTTTTCAGAGTATACAGTAGGTAGTCGAGTATCCAATATTGAATAACTTTCAAAAAGGTCCTTGGGGCGCTTATTGTTCGTTTGCCACCGCCCCGCTTACCAATATTGAACTGTCTGTAATATTTATGTGTGGCATGTAGTAAAGATGTGATTAATCGGGGGCTAACACCAACTGATAGAGCAAAATCAGTAACGCTTAAATCATTGCCCTCTGCTGGGTCTGGACTGATGTTGTGGATAGCTTTTAACGATGGGAAAGAATAATATTTAAGAAAAATGTCGGGGGAGGAAAAATTAAGACCAACTTGAAAATTCAGTTGCTTTGAGATCCGCGACCAATAAAATCGGCCGTTGTGCCGAGGGTACCGAGGTGCGGCGGCCGATTTTATTGGCCGCGCAAAATCTTGTAAAGTACTGCTACCATCTGAGGTTGGCGAAGCGCCAACCGATTCCTTTTTTTCCTCCCCCGACAAAACCATATTACATTTTCTTGTATCCTTTAGCAAGAATAAACGAGCTTTATCTCTATGCCTCCTAAGTTTTAATGATAATTTTGCGTTTCCTGCATATGTAAGCGAATATAAACGTGATTTTCCATGAACTCTTACGACAATACCAAGATCTCTATATCTTGATAGAACTTGATCAATTTCTTTAACAAGGGGTAAAGGCTTAATTTCTGGATAAATGTATGAAATGAATTTTAAAGCGTCGCTCGCTGATGCTGGTTGGAGAACACCAATCGCCCAGAGCAAAATATCTTCATTGAAATTAATTTTCATTATTTGACTATCTCTTTTGGCGAGCGTCCTTTGTAACTGGTAACCCAAATAGAACGTCTTCTTTTTAGGCGGCGCATAAGATCAGAATAATCGAAATTTTGCAGATCCCCGTAATATACCTTGCCAAAATCTTCTATAGCTGCAGCTGGCCCTTCATTAAGGTAAGATTTGTCCTTTTTGAATTGATCACTTATAATCAAAATAAAATCAGATTTTAAGGTATGAACCTTTTTGTAGGAAAATAAGCCAAGTTCGCAAAATGACCCCACACTTGACGCAATTAAAACAGTAGCAAGACAATGTTTTTCTACGAATAGCAATTCATTTTCATGAGCATAAGAACTATACTTGTTTCTAATTTGTTCAAGGCCATCATCCTCGCCAAGTATTACATCAAACCCCTCAATTTTAAGTGCTTTTTCAAGTTTTTGCCTTAATTGTTCACCTGGTTTATCAAGCTTATCAATTGCTGGGCCACAGAGAAACACAGCAGCTCGTTCCTGAGAAAAGATTTCCTGCAATTCGTCTCCATAACGTTGAATAGACTGTGCTATTTTCAAAATATATATTCTCTCCGCATTGATGATATTATTGATTGTTTTTTCAGTCCAACGTCCGGCATAAGGCGCGGCGGCTTTTTGCCGTCGCCCTTAATGCCGTGGTTATGTGCCCCATTTAGCTCTTGTAATTATAATTATTACGACAAGTATCGTTTCCATGACAAATAAGCCTTCTACTATAGACTCTCGAATCATCATATACCGTTGCTGGTTGGCAGATCTATTAACTTCCTTCTGTCTATACTCTGCGGTGTACTCATCAATGAGTTGTCTCGTGTCTTCCATAGTACGGGCTGTCTCACGTACATCTTCCGGCACATCCGGCAGATCGTCCACTGTCAGTTTACCTATTTTATAATAATTCGTCTTTATGGTTCGGAAATTCCATATCAATAACCATAATGAGGTAATGCACACCCCAATGAGAAGATAATTGAAGAGGGTTGTATTTTCATTAGACGACAAGACATCGATAGAGAAAAAAGTCAACAACAGACCGTTTATCGTGATTAGTGCGCTCCAGTAGATATTCACCGATTGAAGATATTTATCGATCAGTCGAACATGATATTCTTTTCTGTGGTCTTTCGCCAAAGGTAAGTCCTTAATTTTTTATTATTGCTTTTTCAAAGATACTGCTGACAGAGTGGACATCATATCAGCGACTGCAATATTATATGCGTCTTGAGAAACAGCTTTGGCTGTTGCATAACCCCACATATTCGATCGGTGCGCATTCCCTTCAGCGTTCCAATTTTCAATGATGTTGTTTTGGGGGTCTATTAATTTTATACGAAGTTTCGTCGAAGCATTCCAGTTTCCAAGTGTAAAAAATGAACGATGCTCAATAATATCAATCTGCAAATTATACAAAGATCGATAACCTGCTATTTTTTCAGGCGATAAGGCGCTCAAGATTTGACCTTTTATTGCTTGGATTAATTGCTCGGAATTTTCTTTTTCCGCGCGCAAATCATTTACCTGCACCCGAACAATATCCGATGGCATTCCTCCCAACCTATACTGTGTTCCAATAGGCTGTGGGGTGTATTGTTTTGTTTGAGCGCATCCTGTAAGGGCCACGATTAGGATGAAAAAGAATGAAAAGCGAGGAAAGTATTTTTTCATTGCCACCTCCTACAATTGTATTGCTCGGCACAAGCACATAACGTTTTAGTTAACCTGCAACGGGTCAAAAGCAGAAAACTCTCTTAACCTTCACAGAACTTGATTTATCCTCTGAAAGACTCAAATGATTCTGCTGCCAGTTGTCTGGTTCAACGGTTTGTTGAACTGGCGGGAAAAGTGAACGGTAATGCTTGAAAGAGACATATTCTCACGGCGTAGATTACTGATATACCTGGCACGCTACCTTCGAGGCGGGCCTATATCAACAAGCGGATATTCTCAATTAAAGATGGCAAGGTAACCTTCAACTATGGCCGCGAAAGATTGAACGCGGTTTACTACCAATTTTCAGTTTATCGGCAGATATTTACAGCATGTGCCGATCTCAGGGTCTATCCGAGTCCGTTCTTATGGTTGTACCATCACAGCCATAAAGAAGAACTTGCGCTATGCCGACAGCTTTTGGTCAACTCGGTTGAGCCAGCTATAGGCTGGCAGACATTATGTACGGCCAGCAAGGCGAAAACACCACAGGCGTTGTCCTGTCTGCGGCAAACGTCTGATTGTTCTTAAAACCATTCCATGCCTGAAACGTTCAAAGGGCCAGTTTACCGAAGATTGGCATGATAAAACCTTGCTTCTTGCGGCATGAAAACCATTTTTATATTTGTAGTTATCAATATTTTGTTAGGCGCATGAATATTCTATCAGTGAAAGGCTCTTTGAAAAAGAGATCAGAGCTCTTTTTACAAGCAAATTATGCATAAATTACTTCAAAGCTTTTGAGTCAATTGAACACACTTTATAAAGCCAAGAATAGCGACTGTTTTACCTGTTAAATCAATGAATTCAAAGTAGGAAACGATTCTACAATATCCATAGACAATTCTAAGCAAAATACAACTTTAACCGCCACAGACCCGCAGGTCTGTTCAACAAACTTTCGATTGAACCGAGACAACTGGCAGCAGAATCATTTGAGTCTTTCAGAGGGATAAATCAAGTTCTGTGAAGGTTAAAGGGGATTTTCTTTTGACCCGTTACAGGAGGTTAACTAAAACGTTTGTAATGCTTGTGCCGAGCAATACAATTGTAAGATTGGCAATGAAAAATACTTTCCTCGCTTTTCATTCTTTTCATCCCTAATCGTGGCGCCACAGGATGCGCTCAAACAAAACAATACACCCACAGCCCTATTGGAACACAGTATAGGTTGGGAGGAATGCCATCGGATATTGTTCGGGTGCAGGTAAATGATTTGCGCGGAAAGAAATTCCGAGCAATTAATCCAAGCAATAAAGGTCAAATCTTGAGCGCCTTATCGCCTGAAAAATAGCGGAGTTATCGTCTTTGTATAATTTGCAGATTGATATTATTGAGCATCGTTCATTTTACACTTGGAAACTGGAATGCTTCGACGAAACTTCGTATAAAATTAATAGACCCCCAAAACAACATCATTGAAAATTGGAACGCTGAAGGGAATGCGCACCAGATCGAATATGTGGGGTTATGCAACAGCTAAAAGCTGTTTCTCAAGACAATCTATGCGTATGATCATAGTATGCGTATCCTAACAAAAATATCATCTGGATAGTCGCTTCCACTGCAATTTATCCTGTTGGAAAATATTTTCTAATTTGCTTCCCCTGCTTCCAGCAGGTCTGTTTAACATTATATAGATTTGTCTTTTTATCGTCCCGATCTTTGATGAGACATTTTTAAAAAAACGCAGAAAACAGTTGTTCGATCTAAATTTACCCAAATAACAAGTGATTAAACAAGAATTTATTAATTTACCATTATAACATAAATGTAATTTTTCCCACTTTTCACTTATATTATCAAAATAATACCGATTCTATATAATCTTAAACTTTAATGTTTTGATACACTTTTAATCCAGCGAAAGGAATTTTCAATAGCTGAGAATTTAATTCCTTACAGATACCTTGCCAATATCACAATGTGCCGGAAGATTGAGATAACTAACAGATCTTCAAGAATGAACACTTCTTGCCAAAGTTTACAGTCGGTATAGATCAGTTTCCAGTGGAGAATGAGAATGCTCAGCTTGAGATGAGGATGTAGATATCAATATATTATGGCCGACAATTTGAACCGGAATACTCGTTTTTATTTCAGGTTTAGTACAATTAAATAATTATATTTATTATCAGGCAGTAGCCTTGATGTCAAATTTTTAAGAATTATGCAATTTTGAAGGCATCCTAAAAAGCAGGGCGGCATTAATATACAGAAGTAACAACTCTGTAATACGTAATAAAATTCACGTTTATGCCTGGTGGAACTTTTGAGGTCAAACAGGAGGAGTAAGACAATATTGTGCTGTAACAGAGTTTTGTCTTGACAATATCAGGTTGTGGCATTATATTGTCAGACATGAAGAAGAAAAGGATATTCTACGAAAATATCTGGGAAATGCTTTCCGCGCATAAGCAAATGGTTTTTATTGCCGGGCCGAGACAAGCAGGCAAAACCACATTTACACAGATTCTGGCCGAAGATTTCAACAATTCACTTTATTTTAACTGGGATATCCTTGATGAAAAGCGAAAGCTGATCGAAAACCCCTCTTTTTATGAAGAAGTTTATCGCAAAGACAATTCTTTGCCGCTTATAATATTTGATGAATTGCACAAACATTCAAACTGGAAGAATTACCTTAAAAGTGTATATGACCGGGACAAGGGCAATTATAAATTTATCGTATCAGGCAGCGGCAGGCTGGATATGTATCAAAAAGGAGGGGATTCATTAGCCGGAAGATATTTTATTTTTTATCTGTGGCCGTTTACCCTTGCCGAGCTTGCAGGGAATAATCTTTCGTTTAAGCAATTTATGTCTAATCCCATTAAAGTTCGTACCTGTCCAAATAAAACGCAGCCTATCTGGAATAGATTAAGTCAATTAAGCGGATTTCCTGATCCATACCTTAGCAAAACAGATCAATTTTATCAAATTTGGTCAACCACTTACAAAAAACAGTTATTACGCGAAGATATCCGTGATCTTGCATCACTTCGCAGTTTTGAAAACGTGGCAACACTCTTTTCTCTCCTGCCTTCCAAAATCGGTAGCCCGCTGTCAATGGCAAGTCTTGCCAGAGATATTCATGTGTCATTTGACAGCGTCAGAAACTGGATTGAGATTTTTGAGAACTTTTTTATGGTTTTTAGAATACCTCCGTGGAGCCAAAAGATATCCAGAGCCATAACCAAAGAGAAGAAACTATATCTCTTCGATTATGCCGGAATTGAATCCCAGGCAGCAAAATTTGAAAACATGGTTGCCCTGGAACTTCTTCGGGCTATATCAAACTGGAATGACCTCGGATTAGGGAATTTTTCTTTGCATTATCTAAGAAACAGGGAAAAGGAAGAAGTCGACTTTCTACTTTCAAACAATCACAACCCTTTCCTGCTCATTGAAGCCAAATTGTCCGATGATCATGCAGCAAAGAGTCTGATAAAATTTCAAAAGGTTCTCAACATCCCGGCAGTTCAGCTCGTCAATAAAAGCGGTATCTGCAAACTTGTTTCCAACAATAATTTGAAAATAATGATAATCAGTGCGGATCACTGGCTGTCATTGTTGCCGTAATGAGAGATAGGAGACGCTGGTCACCAGCCCCAGGTAAGATACTGATCCATTGAATCGGCGGCTTGTCTTCCGGCTCCCATGGCAAGAATAACCGTTGCCTGTCCGGTTACGATATCACCTCCAGCCCATACCCCTTTTTTGCTGGTTTTACCGGTTTCCGGATCTGCCATGATATATCCCCATTTGGTTAAATTCAGCCCCTTTGTGGACTTTGTCAGCAGGGGATTAGCCCCTGAGCCCACGGCAATGACCGCCAGATCGCAATCCATTGTAACCTCGGAACCTTTTATGGGGACAGGTCTGCGCCGTCCTGATTCATCAGGTTCGCCTAATTCCATTTTAAGACATTCCATGCCGGTAAGACGTCCCCGCCCATTGCCTAAAAAACGCACAGGATTTGTAAGCAGAAGAAATTCAATACCCTCTTCCTCTGCATGGTGAATTTCCGCTGCCCTGGCGGGCATCTCTTTTCTTGACCGGCGATAGACAATGCGAACGGTTTCCGCTCCAAGGCGCATTGCTGTCCGGGCAGAATCCATGGCAACATTTCCTGCGCCAAACACAGCCACATTTTTTCCCCTGACAATAGGCGTATCATATTCCGGGAAAAGATAGGCTTTCATAAGATTGGATCGTGTAAGATATTCGTTTGCCGAATATACTCCGGAAAGATTCATGCCAGGAATTTTGATAAATGTCGGCAAACCTGCTCCAACACCGATAAAAACAGCGTTAAATCCGTCTTTTGCAAGAAGTTCATCTATTGAACGTATGTTGCCGATAACAGAATCAAGTTTAATTTTAACTCCCTGGTCTTTCAGGAAATCGATTTCCGCCTCAACTATAGCCTTTGGAAGACGAAACTCGGGAATCCCGTAAAAGAGAACACCTCCCGGCTTGTGAAGGGCTTCAAATATTGTAACTTCATGCCCAAGCCTGATCAAATCGCCTGCCACGGTCAGGCCGGATGGCCCGCTGCCGATTACGGCAACCTTTTTACCTGTTGCAACAGGTTTTTCAGGCAGGCTGACCATATTGTTTTCACGTTCATAGTCAGCACAGAAACGTTCAAGATTGCCGATGGCTACCGGTTCTCCCTTTTTGCCAAGAATACATTTGGCTTCGCACTGGATCTCCTGAGGGCACACACGGCCGGTCAGCGCAGGCAGCGCATTTGTTTCTTTGACTTTTCTGGCAGCTCCGGCAAAATCACCCTTTGCGATAAGTGAAATAAATGCCGGTATATTTACCTGAACCGGACAGCCTGTCATACAGCCCGGTTTTTTACAGTTAAGACAGCGTTTTGCTTCTTTAACAGCCGTATCAGGAGAGTAACCATAGGGCACTTCTTCAAAATTCCTTGCCCTTAGTTCAGGCAACTGCTCCGGCATGGGCTGGCGGGGATAACTTTTTTTCTTTTTTTCCATATGCTTTCTCTTTTTCTACTAACTCAACATTGTTTTGAGTGCCTTGACCAAGCCTGCTATGCGGGCCGGTAGTTAGTACCAAAGCAGGTTTTTAAATAGGTAGAATACCTTAACTTTAGGCATTTTAGGCACTTGTAACTAAGACTCCTGACACCTGTAATTCTGGTAGGCCATTGCTTCATTTTCCAGGTAAATCGACTTTCTTTTAAATATCTCTTCCCAGTCCACCTGATGCCCGTCAAATTCAGGGCCGTCAACACAGGCAAATCTGGTTTCTCCGCCAACTGTTACGCGGCAGCATCCGCACATTCCTGTTCCGTCCACCATAATCGGATTTAAGGCCACAAGGGTTTTGATGTTATATGGTTTTGTAATGTTTGAACAGTTCATCATCATGAATGTGCAGCCAATAAAATAACTTCTGTCGATTTTTTCGCCGTTTTGCACTAGTTCTGTGAGAACATCCGGGACCATGCCCTTTGATCCTCTGGAACCATCGGCTGTGCCGACAAGCACTTTGTCAGAAACCTCTTTTAACTGTTCTTCGAGATAGATGAGATAAGCGCTTCGGGCTTCTATAATTGTTGTAACCTTGTTTCCAGCTTTTTTCATAGCTCGTGCAACAGGATAGACAGCACCGATACCATAGCATCCTCCACCGCAAACAACGGAACCGAATTTGTCAATACGGGTAGGCTTGCCAAGAGGTCCTGAAACGCTGAACAAGGCGCCTCCGCTCTCAATACGCGCCATCCTGGCGGTCGATATGCCCACTTCAAGAAAAAATACCGTAATTGTGCCTTTTTCAATATTCCAGTCCGACATGCTAAAAGGCACCCTTTCTCCTGTTTCATCCGGCATTATAAGCACAAACTGGCCCGGCCTTGCTTTTTCCGCAATAGCCGGCGCCTCAATTTCTATAATGTGTACGTTAGGCACTATCTCATCTCTACGGACAACCCTGTACATCTTATCCTCCAGTAGGGGCCTATGCCCCATAAGCGCTAAGTTATTTTGTAAACGTGTTGCATTTATACCATACGGGCTTCTTTTAAAAGATGAACGTCCAACATCGAACATTGAACGTCGAACGTCGAATAATGATGTCGCTCCGCTCCTCAAATTATTCTAAAATCGAATAAAAAAAACACCCAATGATAAACAAAGGTTCAGGGTTCAGGAATATTTGGTTGCTGTTGTTCCGACCTCCGACATCTGACCTCTGTTTCTTCATCTTTTCCCATTCAACATTCGATGTTGGACGTTCGATGTTCGATGTTCATCTTTTTACGCAAAATCTTAAGATCAGAGACCTTTTCGGTTAAATCAACGCCCCTGTAATGCCAGAACGGTTTTTCGTATAACATGCTTTTCTTTGACCGGGCTGTTTTCTTAACAGGAGTCAGTGTAAACTTGTCTTTTAATTTTAAATCCCAGATGCCATGACCGGAAATCAAAGGATTAACTTTGCATATTTCATCAAATACTTCCGAAGCGCTTGAAAACTCAAATCCTTTGACATTCATCTTTTCAGCTATCTTACATATTATTTTCCAGTCCGGCATAGACATTCCAACAGGCTTTGCTCCAGCTTGCAGGGGCTGGACCCTTCGCTCAAGAGAAGTAATAGTGCCGTCTTCTTCCGTAAAGGCCGCAGCAGGAAATACAATATCGGCTGTTTCAAAAAGGGGCGAAGGGTATATGCCATGTGCCACCAGGAAATCAAGCCGTTCAAGAGATGTTTCCTGTGGAATTTCTCCGCCGGTAACATAAAGGGCCTTGATAGAGCCTTCGGCAGCGCCATTGAGGATCTCGGGATAGCTCAGCCCCGGTTTCTCCGGCAGCTTCGCAGACCAGGCATTTTCAAATACAGTCAAACTGTCTTTATCTGTAACATGTTGATATCCGGGGAGAAAGTTCGGCAAAGCGCCCATATCAGCGACTCCCTGGCTGTTCGCTCCATCGCTCAACGGAACAAGACCTGCAGGACTGCCGGCAAGAAGAAGTATATTAAAGAGCAGGCTAATAATCTGAGCCGGGTCATCACATTCTAAAATTTTTGGCCCATAAAGGATAGAACCTCTGCCTGATGAAACAATTGTTGTCGCCAGCTTTTTAATCAGACTCTGTGAAATACCGCAAGTCCCGGCAACTGTTTTAATATCAATCTTTTTGAGAGAGCTTTTCAATTTGTCGAAATCATCGCATTTGCCGGTTACAAAATTTTTATCAAAGCCTCCCTTTTCCACAATTGTTTTTAATATGCCGGAGAGCAGCGGGAAATAACCGGACGGCTCAACTGAAACACAGGTGTCAAACATTCTGGAGTTAATATCGCGTTCAGAACCTATTAACGAAACAGTCGCTCCCTGTTTTCTTGCCTGGTTGACATTAACCGTCAGGACCGGATGTGAAGCAAGGAGATCGTCGCCTATAACAATTATCCATCCGGATTTTGCAATATTTTCAATTGTACCGGTGCCGGCTCCCATGCCTGAGCACTTCATCTGGGATTCAATGACCGGGACTGAAAAAAATGAGGCTGTATCAATATTGTTTGTCACCAGACAGACACGGGCAAATTTCTGCAGAAGATAGGCTGCTTCATTTGTGAGGAAAGGCGATGTTAAAAATGCGGTTTCCCCGGGAAGATATTTGCCAAGTTTTACGGCCGCCAGTTCAGCCGCTTCATCCCAGGTGGCAGGGACAAGCCTGCCATTCCGTCTGATAAGAGGGTATTTCAGCCGGTTTGCCCCGTTAACAAGAGCGGGGATGGAAAAGCGGCCTCTAACGCAAGCCTGTCCCTGGTTGGCAGGACCTTCTGTATCAGGATGGGCGGCCATAACCCTGTCCCATTTTGTTTCCAGCTTCAAACTGCATCCAACCGAGCACAGGGCGCATGTTGTGGTTGTCTCTTTGTCGGGAACGCCATGCCATTTGCTTCCCCTCGCTGAAAGCGCGCCGGTCGGGCAGGCATCAACACAGGCTCCGCAGAACTGGCACCCCCCATCAAGATGCGATTTGCCGAATGCTGTGCCTATCTTTGTATCGTGCCCGCGCTTTGTAAAAGAAATAGCTCCAATCCCCCTTATTTCCTGGCAAACACGCACACAGCGCCCGCAAAGAATACAAAGATTATAATCACGATCAAAAAAGGGATCTTCTCTTTCAAGGGGAAGGTTCTTATATGTAAAAGGAAACCGAATTTCTTTGATACCAAGATATTCCGCCACCTGTTTCAGCTCACACCTGTCCTTGTTGGGACAAAAAGCGCACCCTGTCACATGTCCGCTTTTTGTAGGACTTATATGATAGTAACTGCACAGTTCTTTTTTATCGCATATAATACAGGAGTGCGGATGCTCTGAAAGGATGAGTTCTAATACGTTTTTTCGTAAACTATTAAGTTCGGGATCATTTGTAATGATCTTCATTTCTTCGGCAGCAGGAGTTGTGCAGGCAGGAGGAAATCCGCGCATGTTTTCTATTTTAATTAGGCACAGCCTGCAGGCTCCAAAGGGCAGGAGCCCGGAATGTGTGCATAAAGTGGGTATATAGATTCCGTTATCCGTCGCAACTTCAAGAACTGTGGCACCTTCTTTGAAGTCAACCTCTTTTCCATCGATAGTCAACATTGTTAACGTCCTTTCCTACGTCAAAAAACCGGTTTTCTTCTCAACCGCTCCATATTTAGCAGGGCATACCTGATAACAGATCCCGCACTTAACACAGAGGGATTCATTAATGATGTGCGCCTTTTTCTTTTTACCGGTTATCGCGCCTGCAGGACATTTTTCCCGGCAGATACCGCAGCCTGCACATTTTTCTTTGGAAATGGTGTATTTTATCAGGTCTTTGCAAACCAGGGCAGGACAACTTTTATCAATTATGTGAGCTTCATATTCGCTGCGGAAGTAACGCAGTGTTGATAAAACAGAATTAGGAGCTGTCTGGCCAAGGCCGCATAGAGAAGCTTTTTTAATTGTTTTAGCCAGGCTGATTAATTTGTCTATGTCGGCCATTTCTCCTTTGCCGGATTTTATTTTTTCCAGGATATCGAGCATTACCTTTGTTCCTATCCGGCAGGGTGAGCATTTCCCGCATGATTCAGCCTGGATAAAAGAAAGAAAATAGCTGGCAATATCAACCACGCATGTATCTTCATCCAGGACGATCATACCGCCTGACCCCATAATAGAGTAGGCTGACATTAAAGACTCATAATCAACCGGCAATGATATCAGTTCGGCTGGAATGCAGCCTCCGGAAGGGCCTCCGGTCTGAACCGCCTTGAATTTCTTATCACCTGAAGTCCCTCCTCCGATATCAAAAATAATTGTTTTAAGAGGAGTCCCCAGAGGAATTTCAATTAACCCGGTTCGCTTTACCTTGCCTACCAGGGAGAATGTTTTGGTTCCTTTAGAAAATTTTGAACCAAAACCGGCAAACCACTCACCGCCTCTGCGGATTATCGTGGCAAGGGTCCCGAGCGTTTCCACATTATTAATAATTGTCGGTTTCCCCCAAACGCCGGAAATGGCGGGAAAAGGCGGCCTTGGCATAGGCATACCCCTTTTCCCCATGACAGAAGCAATAAGGGCTGTTTCTTCGCCACAGACAAAGGCTCCAGCACCTTTTTTTATCTTTATATCAAAGCTGAAATCGCTTCCAAGAATGTTATTGCCAAGCAGGTTGTAAGATTTCATTTGAGAAATTGCATGTTCCAGCCTTTTGATAGCAAGGGGATATTCAGCCCTGATATAGATATAGCCGTGGTTGGCGCCGATTGCATAAGCTCCTATGAGAAGACCTTCCAGCACTGCATGGGGATCTCCCTCCAGGAGTGAGCGGTTCATAAAAGCGCCGGGATCGCCCTCATCCGCATTACAGATAAGATATTTATCGTCACTTTGAACATTATGACAGATCTCCCATTTTTTCCATGTAGGAAACCCTGCGCCTCCACGGCCCCTGATGCCGGAAGTCTTTACTTCATCAATAACTTCTGATGGACTCATCCCAAGGGCTTTTTTAATGCCAAGATATCCATATCTTGCGATATAATGATCAATCTGTTCCGGATCGATAATGCCGCAGTTTCTTAATACAAGCCTTGTTTGATATTTAAGCATGGGATGTTCAAAAAGCCCGGGGATGCCGTTTATCTGGCCATCCCCTAATGTTCCCAGAGCCAGGTCAGGCCTTGGGTCGTTATTTATAAGATAATCCTCCAAAAGCTTTTTGATTTTCCGGGGAGTAATTTTTCCGTAACAGACAGACGGATATCCGTTTTTCTGGATATAGATAAGAGGTTCAAGATAGCAAGGGCCTATGCAGCCAACTTCCACGAGACGTATATTCAGGCTGAGCTCCTTTGATATTTTTCTGATTTCTTCTGCTACTGCTTCTATTCCTGCTGCACGACCGCATGTTGCCGCGCCAAGATATATGACAGGAGTCTTGCTTGATACCAGGTCTTTCCAACCGGCAATAGCTTTCTTTCGAATCTCAGCAAAATCCATCTTTACTCCTTCTTGGAAATAATCTTTTCAACCTTTGGAACGGTGACATTTGGATATATCTTATTATCCACAACAATGACCGGAGCAAGAGCGCAGCATCCCATACAGGCGACGCGCTCAAGGCTGAAAGCAGAATCCGGCGTTGTTTGCCCCGGCTTAATATTCAGAATTGTTTCTGTCCTGTCCAACAGTTGCTCGCCGCCTCTGACGTGACAGGCTGTCCCGAGACAGACCTTTACCATATGATCGCCCGGCTTTGTATATCGAAACTGTGTATAAAATGTGGCTACGCCATATATTTCATGTTCGGACATTTTCAATTCCAGGGCGATCGCTGAAACCGCATCCTCTGATATGAATCCGGTTTTTTCCTGGACAGCCTGGAGTATTGGTATAAGACTTCCTTTTTCGTCCTGATATGGTTTGATAATATTTTTAATCGTGTTTTTCATAATGTTACACTTTATATAATTGGTTTTTAGCCACAGACTCACCCCAGTACGATCAGCCTGACCTACGGGGCAGGCACGGAACAAACACAGACAGCGTCATAGTCATAAAAAAAGGTATGAAACATAAAACATATTATCTATAATTGCCAAGAAACATTGTGAAATCAACCCAAAATATTGATATTTTCGATTTTCATCTATATAAATCGTAATGAATTTGTAAAAAATCTAAATAAAATATCATATAAAGGGCTCAACCAAATGAATCTTGATGAAATTATAAAATCGGCGCGGGCAGAAAAAGAGGCGGATATTCTTTTAACTAACGCCAGGATTGTCGATGTTTTTTCCGGCGAAATCGTTGACAGCAACATAGCGATAGCCGGCGGTTATATCGTTGGGTTTGGCTCATATCCTGCAAAAAGGACGGTGGACATGGAAAACCGGTTTGTCAGCCCCGGTTTTATCGATGCCCATGTCCATATAGAAAGCTCCATGACATGTATCACCGAGTTTGCCCGGGCCATAATTCCATTCGGTACTACAACGGTTTTTGCCGATCCGCATGAAATAGCAAATGTGCTTGGAGTAGATGGAATAAACTATATGCTTGAATCGAGCAAAAACCAGCCCATGAATATATACTTCACCCTTTCCTCATGTGTTCCGGCAACCGATATGGAAACCTCCGGAGCCAGATTAGACGCGGATGATCTTTCCCCCTTTATGGGCAATGACAGGATAGCTGCCCTGGCCGAAATGATGAATTATCCGGGAGTAATACATAACGACCCTGAAGTATTAAGAAAAATCGAACTGGCAAAAGCGCACGGGAAACCTGTTGACGGCCATGCACCGGGCCTGACGGGAAAAGATCTTTATGCATATATTGCGGCAGGAATTTCAAGCGACCATGAATGCACAACAGCAAAAGAAGCCAAAGAAAAACTTAATGCCGGGATGCATATAATGATCCGGGAGGGAACAGCAGCTAAAAATTTATTATCCCTTATTCCTATTGTAAACGAAAAATCCTCAAGCCGTATTATGTGGTGTACGGATGACAGGCATCCGCATGATATTCTTGAAGAAGGTCATATCGATTCAATGGTTCGAAGGGCCATACATGCGGGCATAGATCCTGTAATCGCCATTCAGATGGCAACGATAAATCCTGCTAATTATTTTGGCATAAGCGATATTGGAGCCATTGGTCCGGGAAGACGCGCCGATTTGGTGGTCTTTTCCGACCTTCACAGCCCCTGCATTGAAGAGGTTTATTGTGGCGGGATCCTGGTCGCACAGGAAGAAAAAATGTCACTGGAAATAAAAAAGCCGGAGCCCGTGGCCTTTCAGCCGTCCATGAATGTTGGGAATATTGGCAACAAAGAAATTGATTTTTCTATTCCGGCGCAGGCAAAGTTTTTAAGAGTTATCGATATTGTTCCTGACCAGGTAATAACGAATCAGAGTGTTGTAGAAGTCGCAGTGTCCGACAATAAGGTTGTTTCCGACATTACCAGGGACATTTTAAAAATTGCCGTTGTAGAAAGGCACACAGGGTCGGGCAATATCGGAAAAGGTTTTGTCCGGGGTTTTGGATTAAAGAAAGGAGCCCTGTCGTCAAGTGTTGCCCACGACTCTCACAACATAATAGTTGTAGGAACAAATGATGAAGATATGAAAGCGGCAGTAGAAGCTCTAATTAAAATGGGCGGAGGTCTGGCAGCCTCCTGCGACAGTAAAATATGCGCCACCCTTCCGCTTCCTGTCGCAGGACTAATGTCTCAGGAACCTGTTTATGCTGTGAAAGAAAAACTGGACAAACTGCTTGAAGTTGCGCAAGATTTTGGAACAACCTTGAATGACCCCTTCATGACCCTGTCCTTTTTGGCTCTTCCGGTCATTCCTGAGCTGAAGATCACAGACAAGGGGCTTGTCGATGTAAAGCAGTTCTGTATAGTGCCGCTTTTTGCAGATTAGCAAGAGTATAGAACCCGCTATATTCTTAATTCGGACATTTCGCACACATGACATTGCCGCACCTGATCTAACGGTTTTCGGGCGGTTTTCGGGGATGACATAATTAGTGCTTGAACGAAAAGTTCGATTTTGGGTAGGTTGGGTTGAGCGTAATGAGTTTTGGCTCAATTAGGGTTAAACCTTCTTGAGATTAAACAGCCGGCAACTATTCTCCCATGTGACAGATGCCAGATATTCAGGATCTTCATTTCTTACCTCTGCCAGCTTGAGTAGAACTGTTCTTACAAATGCCGGTTCATTCCGTCTTGTGCGGTTTTTCTCAGGAGCAGGTGTCAGGTATGGCGCATCAGTTTCAATAAGAATTTGTTCAAGAGGAATTAAACGCACAAGTCTGCGCAGATCAGCTCCACGCTGTTTTAGAGTCAGAATGCCTGTTATGCCGATATAAAGGCCAAGATTAATATACTGCTCTAATTCCGTCCTGTTTCCGCTAAAACAGTGAACGACCCCTTTTTTTTCTTTTTTGTGCCAGGATTTTACTATTTCGAGCAGCCTGCCTTTGCTGTCTCTTTCATGGAAGATAACCGGAAAATTGCATTTGTCGGCAATCTCAAGTTGCCTTATAAACCATTTTTCCTGATCATCCTGTGGTGAATGCATACGGTTGAAATCAAGACCGATCTCACCCCATGCACAAACCTTGGGATTTTCAGCAAGATTTATCAGACACTCAAGGATTGATTCAGAGCAGCTTTGTGCTTCGTGAGGATGAATGCCGACAGAGGCATAAATATTATTTGTGGATTTTGCCAGGGCAACGGCTTTTATTGAACTTGTTTTGTCTGTTCCTACGACCATATATGCTGCTACCCCGGCATCATGCGCGCGCTCAATAACCGCATCAATATCTTTATCATAGACCATGTCGTTAAGATGGCAATGTGTGTCAAATAATTTCATATTTTATAATCGTTCACGGTTCACAGTTCACAGTTTTTTAAATTTCTACTGGTGAAAGTCCTCGAAGCTTGCTTCGATAAAACGGGGTATCTTTGTCAGCCTCTGACTAATATGTTTTGATCAACCGTAAACCGATAACTGTAAACCGTGAACGGTCACCATGTTTTTCAGGTTAAATTCTCAATAACATTATTTACTATTGATGCAAGCTTTAAAGAAGATTCCTTTGCTACGGCAATTATTTCTTCCATTGTTGTTTCAACAGGCCTTTCAGGATTGTGTACATTGGTTATTGTTGACAGACCGAGGACCTTCATCCCGGCATGCGCTGCCACAATCACCTCGTGTACTGTTGAGAACCCGACTGCTTCGGCGCCTATGCTTCTTAGAAGGCGTATTTCGGCAGGTGTTTCGAGGCAGGGGCCCTTCAGACCGGCATAAACACCTTTTTCCAATGAAATTTCCGTATCTTTTCCTGCTTTTTCAGCAATCGATGCAAGCTTTGTGTCGTATGCCCGTGTCATATCAGGAAACCTGATACCCCAACTGTCTTCATTGGGGCCGATAAGCGGATTTGCACCTGTAAGATTAATATGATCTGTAATAATCATTATATCTCCGGCTTTAAAATCAGGGTCCAGGCCTCCGGAGGCATTTGAAAGAATCAGATATCTTACGCCAAGCTCCTGCATTACTCTTATGGGAAAGGTAACCTCTGCGGGGCTATATCCCTCATAAAGATGAAGCCTGCCCTGCATGGCAATAACCTGCCTGCCCCGCATGCTTCCGAGGAGAAGTTTTCCAAAGTGGCTCTGAACGGTTGATACGGGGAAATGTGGAATATCTTTATATTCAAAAGAAGCCGACACCCTTATTGAGCCTGCGCTTTCCCCATGACCTGTTCCTGCTATAAGCCCTATTTCAGGAAGTTTACCAATTTGTGTTTTTAAAAATTCTGCTGATTCCACTGCTTTTTGTTTATAATTTTTCATTGTAGTTAACCTGTTAAATACGTTTTTGCCACAAATCAGGGCGCCGGAGTTATAATATAATTCAAGTTTCGCACCCTTGATTTCTATCAATATCAAGACGGTAAGGGTTGAAAATAACATTTTTACAGCGAAATCATTTGCTTATATTTTGTAAACAATATCTAAGTGCAACATAGATTATGATGCAGTATATTTCGCTTTAAAATTTATTTTTAGCCCTTACCGTCTAACGCTTTGGAAAGAGTAAAGGGTGCGAAACTTGAGTAATATAATTCGTAACTACTTAGGTTATTAGCCTGAATAATTATGATAGTTCAGACTTGTTTTACAGTCAAGAAGGTAAGAGCTCTGTAAAAAATAACCTGGTAGAGTTTGCAAATGACGATGTCGTTGACATTTTCTTATTATTATGGAAAGTTATACCAAACAAAATCATTTCATTATATTATAAATAAAATGAAGATATCTGAGATAAAAGACATATTAAAAGCAGAAGTTTTTGCAGGAAATGATAATCTTGACAAATCAGTAGTTGCCGCGGGCGGCTCCGATATGATGGATGATATAAAACTTGCTCTGGCAGAAGGGTCTGTGCTGCTTACAGGAGATACTTCCGGGCAGGTTATCCAGACAGCCAGGGTTGCAGGAGTGGTTGCTGTTGTTTTTGTAAGAGGGAAAAAACCGGATAAACACATCGTGGATCTGGCACAATCCTATGGCATACCCGTTTTGCTGACTGGATGTTCCATGTTTGTTGCAAGCGGGCGCCTATACATAAACGGGCTCAGGGGGCTTGACGGATCCTGTTAATGATGAAGCAAAGATGCAGATGGGCAGGCACCGATCCTTTATATATTGCATATCATGATACTGAGTGGGGAGTTCCGTTACATGATGATCGCAAATTATTCGAATTCCTTATCCTTGAAGGAGTTCAGGCTGGATTGAGCTGGATAACCATCTTGAAAAAACGTAAAAATTACCACAAAGCATTTGACTGCTTTGATTATAATAAAATAGCAAAGTACGATTCAGGTAAAATCAGAGAACTGCTTCTTAATAAAGGAATTGTCCGCAACAAATTGAAAATTGAGGCGGCTGTTCAAAATGCAAAGGCATTTTTAGCTGTTCAAAAAGAGTTTGGCAGCTTTGATACATATATCTGGCGGTTTGTTGGCGGCAAGCCGCTAAAGAACGCATGGGAAACCCAGGAGGAGATTCCTTCAAAAACAGATGAATCGATAACTATAAGTATTGATTTGAAAAAAAGGGGTTTTAAATTTGCAGGCCCGACAATCTGTTATGCGTTTATGCAGGCTGTTGGAATGGTCAATGATCATATTGTTGATTGTTTCAGGTATAGAGAGATATAAAGGAGACAAGGATGAATTTTTTTACGCCCTGCGGCAAGACTCGTAACATTGGATTTGTTTCGACCAGAATTGCAGGGACAGATGGCGTTTCTCTTGAGATAGCAAAATGGGCCGATGTTTTTGAAAAAGAGGGGCTTAGGTGCTTTTATTTTGCCGGAGAGATTGATCGCCCTCCGGAATGTTCATATCTTGCGGAGCTGGCGCACTTCAAACATAAAGATATCTGGGATGTTCATAAGCACGCTTTCGGCGTAACCGGGCGAAGCCGGTTTATTACAAAAAAAATTCACACAATTAAACAGAAATTAAAAGATTATATTTATCAATTTATAGATAGATTCAAAATAGATATTCTGATCCCTGAAAATGCTCTGGCAATTCCTCTAAACCTCCCTCTTGGCATTGCTATTACAGAGGTGATTTCAGAAACAGGGATGCCTGTAATTGCCCATCACCACGATTTTTTCTGGGAAAGACAATGTTTTAAGATATGCGCAGTCTGGGAATATATTAATATGGCATTCCCCCCCCATCTGCCGTCAATCAAGCATATTGTCATCAACTCATCCGCTTCCAACCAGTTAAGCCTTAGAACGGGCATTTCAGGAACCATTATTCCCAATGTAATGGATTTTGAAAATCCGCCGGCTCCTGTTGACGATTATGCTTCGGATGTTCGAGAGTCTCTTGGCATAGAAGATGATGAGCTTTTTATTCTCCAGCCTACAAGGGTTGTAAAGCGCAAAGGGATTGAACATGCTATAGAGCTTGTACACAGTCTTAACATGAAGGCCAAGCTGGTGATTTCCCACGCTTCCGGTGATGAAGGCTACGATTACGAACAAAGGGTGCGGGAATATTCAAAGATGATGAATGTTAATACGGTTTTTGTTTCAGACATTATTAATGAATTTCGGGGATATACTAAAACAGGGAAGAAAATTTACACTCTTAATGACATTTATCCACATGCAGACCTTATCACATATCCTTCTACATTTGAAGGTTTTGGCAATGCTTTTCTGGAGGCAATATATTTTCGCAAACCGATAGTTGTAAACTCATATTCAATATACACAATTGATATCAAGCCAAAAGGGTTTTCTGTAATAGAGCTTGATGGATATGTTACAGAACGGGCGCTTAACCTGACAAAAAAGGTTTTAACAGATAAAAAACTTCGCCAAAAAATGGTTGATCACAACTATGAAATAGCCAGATGTAACTATTCTTATTCAATTCTTCATCAGAAACTTAAAAATATAATTTTAGAACATATTGCCTGTAAAGATCAAACAAACACAAATTCGGATAGATTAATTTAGTACGGAGGAATCAATTATGGCTGATACAGTTCTGATTTTTGGAAAGAATACCTGACCATATACTATTGCGGCTCGTGAAGCTTATATAAAAAAAGGCGTAGAGGTTGAATATGTTGATGTTTTATCTGATTCGGAAAAACTCAATACCATGCTGAAATATTCTAATGGTTCGCGCAAGGTACCGATCATTGTGGATCAGGGCAACATAAGCATAGGCTTTAATGGAAGAGCGTGAGGCGTTTAAATGATAATGGCTGTAGGCCATTAAACTTTTTGTGACTACTTACGTAGTCAGGCTGAAGCGCTTTACCCTAACAGTCTTCAGCCTTCAGCCTATTCACCTGAGTAGTTACAACTTTTTATAGCAGAGATCGTCACTCGGCGAGGTCTGCATGGATAACAAATGGAAAAACAATTTCTAATTGACGATTTTAAAATTGGAGAAGCATGGCGTCTTTTCAAAATAATGGGTGAGTTCGTTGACGGCATTGAAACCATGCATGATGTTGGAACCGCAGTAAGCATCTTCGGGTCAGGCAGAATAAAGCGTGAAGATCCCGTTTATAAAAAGGCTGAAGAGATAGCCTTTCTTTTAGTAAAAAACAATTTTGCTGTAATTACAGGCGGGGGCGGCGGAGTCATGGAGGCGGCGAACAGAGGGGCTGCGAAGGCTGGCGGCGCTTCGGTCGGACTTAATATTGAGCTGCCCTTTGAACAAAAACCTAATAAATATTCTAATATTAATCTTGAATTTAAATATTTTTTTATTCGTAAAGTCATGTTCGTTAAATATGCCACCGCATATATTATAATGCCCGGAGGTTTTGGAACACTTGATGAACTTTTTGAAGCGGTTACACTTATTCAAACCCATCGTATTAAACCTTTTCCTGTAATTCTGGTGGGTTCTAACTACTGGTCTGGTCTTATAGGGTGGATTAAAGAACGTTTGCTTGAGGAAAAACGGATATCACCGGAAGACCTGGATATTCTGCAGGTCATGGACGATCCGGAAGAAATTGTGAAAGCTGTAAAAAGGGTCGTAATAATTTGAGTATGGGTTTTCGCAGATTCCTGCTTGCCTTATTAAATAGTAACTATTCAGGTGGATAGGCTGAAGACTGTTAGGAAAAAGCGCATTTTGAAGCCATGCTTGGTGCAAGAATCAGATATTTCCACCAAACTACAGCAATCATATTCTTCTGATCCCTTCAGCCTTCAATCTAAATAGCTTCAGTCTGACTACGTGAGTAGTTACAAAAAGGCTGAATTAAATGCCGCGAACAATCACAACAGAACACGGCGCTTTATGCGCTACCCTCCTGGATACACTTCCAAAAACAACAAGCCCCATGCCTGACATACCGTAAGAACCCACTACCACAAGATCAATGGAGTTATCCTTCAGAAATGTTATAATTTCAGATGAAACATGCCCGTTTAAAACTATAAGCTCACAATCAATATCTTCTTTTAATCTGGAGCCATAATCCTGTTGCATTCTTTCTTCTAAACTCAATATCAAGGATTTTTGCTCCGGGACATCGGGCAGCGCCCATTCTATATCTGTAGATATTGGATTTATAACAGGTGGCAATACGTGAATCACAAACAGTTTGGCCTGATATTTTTCTGCCATGTCAAGCGCTGTTACAAAAGCTGCTTCGGCATTATCAGAAAAATCAGTGCAACAGGCGATTTTTTTTATAGCCATTGTTACCTCCCTTTGCTGGTTGCTCGTTACTCGTTTTCTCGTTCCCACGCTGGAGCATGGGAACCAGACAAAAGTCTCATTTGGTATTTGTTTTTCATTCGATGTTGGACGTTGGATGTTCGATGTTGGACGTTCATCTTTTACTCGTTACTCCTTACCGCTTACTGCATTGAAGCTGTTATTACAGAACAGCCTCGATTTCCTCTGTTATTCTGATAACCGCTTCCTCTGGATTATTCGCGTCTCTTATGGGTCTTCCTATCACGAGATAATCGGAGCCGTTTTTTATTGCCATGGCAGGCGTGGTTATACGCTGCTGATCATCTTTTACCAGGTCATCCCAATCAGGCCGTATTCCAGGCGTTATTGCAATAAAGTCTTTTCCAAAATTTTTCTTTATCATTGCAACTTCAAGCCCCGAACACACAACACCTGCACAGCCTGCTTTTTTTGCGATTGATGCTCTTTTAATAACAAGGGCGGACAAATCAGATGTAAATTCCGGCCGGAATCCCGCGGCAAGAAGATCTTTATCTGAAACACTTGTTAAGACAGTAACCCCAAGCACTCCAACCTTTCCTTTGCTTCCCGCGACAGCGGCTTCAAGCATTTCTTTGCTTTCGGCGCAATGAACAGTTGCAAATGCAACCCCCAGCTTAGCAATGCTTTCCATGGCTCGAAAAACAGTTTCCGGGATATCATGAAGCTTTAAATCCAGAAATACTCTCGTTGATCCGCAATCTTTTATATGCCTTATTATTTCAGGCCCTGAGCTGATAAAAAGTTCCAGCCCCACCTTAAACATTCCCACATGGTCTGAAAGCAGTTCAATATACTTCTTTGCTTCCTTAACAGAAGGAACATCAAGTGGAAAAATTATATAATTTTTTGCAGCTTTCATAAAAACAACTTCCTCAGCTTAGGCGAAATCCAGCATCCATTTCCAGGCAGGTATGGCTTTGACTGAAATCCCTTGTTCGTGAAAAACTTTTTCCTGATTATATGTTACTACTGGAAATAATTTAAGGCTAATAATTAGTCGATTTATTGTACTTTATGACTAATTATTAACCTTAAAAAACAATTTTATCAAGAAAGAACAAATATATTTTTTACCACGAAGGCCCCATTCCCTCTGGTAGCGTAAAGTTATGTGCGGATATGAAATTTTTTAATCAATAGCTCCAATTTGCATGACTTACTGGTAGTTTGCTTAACTCTGTTTTTAATTGCTTCCAGTTTGGCAGGTATTTGTCCATGTAATAGAGGAATCTTTCATTGTGAAGCCTTTCCATTAAGTGGACCATTTCATGCACGATGATATATTCTAAACAATAATCCGGCCTCTTTGCCAGTTCAAGGTTTATCCAAATTCTTTTCTTTTCAATGTTGCATGAACCCCACTTGGTTTTCATTTGCTTTACTTGCCACTCGTTAACTTTAATATTCAATACTTTTTCCCACTTCTCAATCATTGCAGGAATTTGTTTTTTTAGTTCAACCCGATACCATTCAGTCAATATTTTATGTCGTTTTTCAACCTGTGTTTCAGGTCTTACATAAAGGTCAATGTAAGTTTTGTTTTTCAAAATAACCTTGGGCGGCGCATCAGCTTCAATGATATTCATCAAGTATCTTGTGCCTTGAAAATAATGGCTTTCTCTGTTCTTGTATTCTCTTGGCGTAATTCTTTCCTGTCCTTCAAATTTTCTTTGGTGTCGTTTTATCCAGCCTAATTTTGAAATGGCAAAAAGACGAACAGCATCTTCATTTACTGTTAATGGAACAGCAATGCGAACCCTGCCTGTTGGAGGGTAAACAGCCAGATGTATGTTCTTAATGTTTTTGCGAACCACATCAATTTTGATATTGCTGATTGTAATTTGTTCCATTAGTAATCTCTCTGATTTCTTACCAGATTCAGGATATATTCAGTATCCGGTTCTTTTACTTTAAATTCGTCCAGAACCTCTGTTATGGTATATTTAACAGCCTTTGATTTCTGTATATTATCTCTCCATCCGTCTTTCTTTGTTGTCATAATTTTATGGTCTAATTCATTTGCGATTGATTCATTTTCGCCAAGGTTATCATACAACGCCCTTTTAGCGTTTGTATTTAATGAAAAAGGATACTCAGAAGTCGTGTCCGGTCTCTTCACTTTTCCTGAAAGGGCAATGATTTCCAGCAAATACTTTTCATATTCTAAAGTGGCTTTTTTTCGCAGCTTAATGAGTTCATCTAAAAGCACACTCATCTTTTCATAATACATCGGGTTGGTCGGGCTTTCTTCAATGATTAATTTACGCAGATTGTTTTCTATGGCTTCTGCCATTGCATCTTTATTATCACGGATATTTTTTGGCAAATCCTTGATGGCGTCTTTTCCTTTTTCAACCAGCAATTCCACCAGACTCATATCGTCAAAATTTGCAAGCATACGGCTTTCTTCCGCACCTATGTAGCTGTCAATCAAATGGCGCATGGCAGGCTCATACTGCTTCAGGTCTATATAATCACCACTGGCAAGCTGTATTTCTTTTCGCAGGTTTTCAAAGTGTTTGCTGTCGTTTTTGATTTGCTCTGTTTCTTTGTCGGTATAACCCGCCTCTTTCATTTCACCGGCTATGTTGGCATAAGCCCGAATGAGTGCAATGGTGAGTTTGTATAAGGAAACCCGTCTTGGTTCAGTGTCTTTAAGTTCATCAGGGTTTTCGGTGTTTTTGCCACAGAAGTATCGAATATGTGCTAATGTGTCTTTTGGTGGGTCAACGGCTTCACACAATGCTTTGATGGCTTCCAATGCTTCATCTAATCTTTCTTTGCCTTTTTGCAATCGGTTTTTCAACAGGCCTTCAATATCCGATTTTTCATATCCACTAAATACTTCCGAAGTATAATCATTAAACGCTTGCTCCAAACTCTTGAACAAATCCATGTAGTCAATGATGTAGCCGTATTCCTTATCATCACCATCCAATCGGTTCACACGGCAAACTGCCTGAAAAAGCCCGTGGTCTCTGAGTTTTTTATCTAAGTACAGGTAAGTAGCCGATGGTGCGTCAAAACCGGTGAGCAGTTTGTTTACAACAATCAGCAATTTCATTTGGGCAGGTTCTTCTACAAATTTTTTCTTTACCTCTTTCTCAAACTGTTCAACTTTATTGATAGCTGTATCGGGGTCTTCGTTAAAATAGTCTGCCAGCATTTTCCGATAAATCTCAAACCGCTGCAATTTTTCGGTGTAACCTTCGCCTGTTTCTTCTCCTTTAATGTCGGTATGGGTAGGAACGAATGATGTTATAATAGCCGCTTTTTTTAACCCTGCATTTTGAAACAGTTCATAATAACGACAGGCGTTGTATATACTGTCTGAAACCAGCATGGCATTGCCTCTGCCGTTTTGCAGGCGTTCCTTTTTCTCCATGTCGAGCATCATGTCCATCACGATTTTCTCTAATCGCGATTTAGAGCTGAATATTCTTTTTATCGTTCCCCATTTTTGTTTCAACTCGGCTTTGGCAAAATCAGTCAATCCACGGGTTTTGAGTTCAAACCATTCGTCAATCTTTTCCAATGATGTGATTTTTTGCTCGATATCTCTGGCTTCATAGCGTAAATCCAACACCACCTTGTCGTTCACGGCTTCGTCAAATTTGTAGGTGTGAATGTATCTCCCAAAAACTTCCAGACTGGTTTGTTTATCGGATTTTAATAAAGGGGTTCCGGTAAAACCAATAAATAAAGCATCGGGTATAAATTTTTTCATGGCCAGATGCAACTTACCCGTCTGTGTCCGGTGACATTCGTCCACAAATACATACAAATCGCCTTTGGCTTGAAAGTCTGACGGGATGCTGTTGCGTAAATCCTGTAAATAAGCATCCATGTCTTTTTCGTCCACTTCTTCCCTGCCGCCGAATTTGTGAATGAGTGAGCACATCAGCAAAGGTGAATTGTCATTGAGTTTATTCAGCAAATCTTTTCCGCTTTTGGTGCGGTAAATGTCTTCCTGAACACCTTTGTAAACTTTTTCTATCTGTTCATCCAGTTCCTCACGGTCGGTAATAATCAGCACCCTGGCGTTGGGTTTGTGTTCTCTTATCCATTTGGTGAGCCATACCATCGTCAAACTCTTACCGCTGCCCTGTGTGTGCCAGATGATGCCGCCTTCTCTGCGTTTCACAAAATCCTGTGCGGCTTTAATGCCGAAATATTGATTAGGTCTGGCCAGTTTCTTTTGCCCTCTGTCATACACAACAAAATCATGCAGCAATTCCAGAAACCGTTCTTTGTGCAGCAACTCCACCACATTTTTATCCAAAGGATAATCGTATTTGGCTGCTCTATCTCGGATGGGCTTGGTGAGTTGCAGCAAATACGGATAGTCTTTATTGACTTCCTCGTTTACCTCTTTCCATTTCAGGAAATATTTTTCTTTAGTATCAATAGCTGCATGTGCAAGGCCTTCAATGTCATTCCCTGCCATTACATACTGAATGGTGCTGAAAAACGGCTTGATGAAAATATGTTTTTGATTATCCAGGTTTTGACGAATGCCTTCAGAAATAGATACAGTGCTTCGTTTCAGTTCAAGTACACCCAATGCAATACCGTTTACGTACAAAACAATATCAGGGCGCTTTTTGTGGATGCCTTTGATGGTCACTTCTTCGGCAATGGCAAAATCGTTTTCCAAAGGACTTTTCCAGTCAATGAGCCAGACGGTTTCTTTGTTTTGTCCGATTTCGGGCTGAACATTCACGCCATAGCAAAGCATGGAATACACTTGCTTGTTTACATCATACAGCGATTTGCTTTGGTCATTGGCTGTTTTACCAAATTCATACAAGGCTTTGCTTATCAGGTTGGGGCTATATCCTTTTTTGGTGAGATAATCGGCTAAGATTTCTTCCTCAATGTTGCTGTTTTCTTCCCGCACTTCCCAATGCCCGAGATAGCGGTATTTCAATTCTTTTTGAAACAAAGCCACCACACGGTTTTGGGTTTCCCGTTCTTTTTTTCCGATGTTACTCATGGTCTTTCGCTCTTATTTTTTGTTGGGCAATTTCAATGGCTTTATGCAATTTTTCCTGCAACAATTTTTTTGGCGGCAATATGGTTAAATAATCGGCTACCCTGATATTGCTTTTATCTAACCGCAACAGTTCAATGTGTTCTTCGTTTTTACCGGCGCATAAAATCAAGCCAATGGGGGTGTTTTCGCCTTCAACCTGCTCGTATTTTTCGAGATAGCGTAAATACAACTCCATCTGTCCCTTGTATGCGGCTTCAAATTCACCGATTTTCAGATCAATCGCTACCAGGCATTTTAACCTGCGATGATAAAACAAAAGGTCAATGTAATAGTCCCTATTATCAATTATAATGCGTTTTTGACGAGACATAAAAGCAAAGTCACTGCCCAGTTCTATAATAAAGCGTTGTAGTTCAACGATGATGGAGGTTTCCAAATCTTTTTCAGAATGGGTATTGGACAAACCTAAAAAATCGAGAAAATACGGATCTCTGAAAACCAAATCAGCGCTTAACTTTTGCTCGTTTTTCAGTTCGGTAAGGTCGTTGAGGATAGTTTGCTCCGGCTTTCTGCTGATTGCTGTGCGTTCATAGAGCATGGATTGAATGCGTTCCTTCAATTGCCTTGACGACCATTTTTCAAGCTTGCTTATTTCTATGTAAAACTCTCTTTTTAACGGGTCTTCCATGTAGATCAGACTTCGGAGATGTGTCCAGCTCAATTCTCTACGCAGTGCGTATACAATTTGCTCATCAGGAAAGACATTGGCAAACTGCATACATTGCCTGAGGTGTTTTTCTCCCCAGCCTTTGCCATATTCTTCTGTCAATTGTCGTGCCAGTGTAGCGACAATCTGCTTGCCGTATTCTGCTCGATTATTTTTTAAAACTTCACCATTAATTCGTTTGCCTACATGCCAATACAATAAAGTGATTTCTGCATTTACGGCTAATGCTACATTTTGCCGACTCTTTTCAATCAGCTTTTTTATGTCGGCAGCGATGGGCTGAATACTGTTTATTTCCAAAGTCATACCAGCCTGATCCTCCCTGTTAATAAATTCTGCATCATGCCCTGTTTTATCATTTTGTATTTATTCAGTTTGTTTTCCAAGGCTTCTATCTCTGTACCCATATCGGAAAGGATTTGAGCAATGTGAACTTGTTCATGAATTGATGGAAAAGGAATATTCATTTCTGAAATCATCTCCATTCTGACGGAATCAACGGAAGATTTTGCTGTCATCTGCATTATCCTGTTTAAGTGTCAATGGACAATAATTTTGACCCACTACCGGACAATAAAACTGACCCACCCCCTGCACTTAGTTTAAATTGATTTTTTGTTTGAGCCGATAGCTTTCTCCACCCATCATAAAAATATGTGAATGAATGGATAATGCGGTCTACAATCGGAACAGCCACATTGTCATCAAAGAAAAAGTCACCCCAGTTCGTAAAGTCCTTGTTTGTGGTGATAATAATAGAGCGATATTCATACAAAGCATTTATCAGCTGGAAGAAATTAAACATGCTTTGTTTGTTCATAGGCAGATATCCCAGCTCATCAATTACAAGAGTATCGAACTTTGATATTGTATTGATTTTCTTTTTCAATTCTCCTTTTGTCTCAGCAAGATCAAGCATCTCAATAAGTTCAAGGGCTGTAGTAAACAGAACCTTGTATCCGGCATGAACCGATTTATAGCTGATACCGATGGCCAGATGAGTTTTGCCGACACCTGGAGGCCCGATAAAAACGATATTTTCACGGTTGTCGATATAAGAAAAATCAAGCAGCCGATTGATCTGTTTTTTTGTAATAGTAGTCTGAGATACAAAATCAAATTCTTCAATCTGTTTTTTAACAGGAAACCCGGCCCGTTTCATATTGAGATTAAATCTGTTTTTATCCCTTTTACTCAGCTCATGGCTTACAAGCATATCAGCAAACTGCAGATACGAGGTTTCGTTATCTTCAGCCTGGCTAACCAGCATTTCCAGAGACTCTGCGATGGAGTTAAAACGCAAAGAGTTATATTTGTTTATGACTGTTTCAAATGTATTCATGCGCTGTAACCTCCTTGTTGTGATGTCCTGATATCGATACTATACTATATCTGCTTAAAGCATCGGAGCGAGGTTCTTGATTGTCCGGCCAGGAAAAGGGCATATATTCCTTGTTTGTATAAAAAGCCTCAAGATAGTCTCTTATGAACGTAACTCTAAGACGCGGTCTCTCAGCCAACAGTCCAAGAGGATTATTGATATCCTGTTTGTCAGAATGCTGTTTTATGATTTTGATTAATCCTGCGACCTGATCTCTGTAGATTTTGGGAGATGATGCCTTTAAAATAGTACAAAGCTTTTGCCCAAGCTCATTTCCAACAATACCGGCTATATCCTCTTCAAAATCCTTTATGCGTTTTTGATGATCACGATAATGGTTTGTGTTTTTTATGATATGCCCTTTACCCTCACAAATATCGTGCTTGGCAATTATATCGCTCGATTCAGGCTTGTAAATTATCAGTTTACTGCCGTCCTGTCTTATCATAACAGTTGATGACTGATATATCATGGGAACCGAGTATTTGTTTGACTTGTATGATATCAGAGATGTTTTATCCACATTCCGCTTCTCGCCATTAACATCAAACATCATCTCCGGCTGCAGGTAAGGCTTCATTTTTGACTGTTCAACAAGAGAATAAAGTTCTTCCGGCTTTTTCTTTGTTGTGCCGTGAATACGCTTGTTTGCAACCGTATCCACCCAACTGCAAAGATCTGTGTTGAGCTGATCAAAAGAATCAAATGTGTCGCCATAGAAAAAATCGTTCTTTACATATTTTACACCGGACTCGACCTTGCCCTTGCTTTCCGGGTCATATCCTTCACATACCCGTATATCCAAGCGGGCCGCAGAAGCATATTGATAAAACCTTTCATTGAACCAGACCTCCCGGAACTCTTCGCGGATTGCAACAAGCTTAGTCTGGTCATAGACACATTCTTCACAAACACCGTCAAAGTATCTAAAGGCCTCATCATGCATCCTGATAAACATTTCTGTATTAATTGGCCGATTAGAGGCCGCAACATACATTTGTCGTGAAAAAGAGAGAACAAATACTACAAAATAGACAGTGATAAATTTATCGCCAACAGGAACATTCCTGATTTCTCCGGGATCTACCTGGCACTGAACTCCTGGAACCATATCTATAACAGGTTCATAATAGCGTTTCTGCTTCACGGCTATAGTTTGCCTGATTCTGTTTACGTAGCGCCTTACAGACCTGTTAGAGACAGTTAAAACTATCCCCTTGGCTTTAAGTTTTCTCTTGATTTTAACAGCAGATAATTTTTCATATTTTTCAAGCAGGGAGATAATATATTCTTTATATTTATCGAGTTCTTTCGTCCGCTCCCTGTTTTTAAGATATCTGCAGATCTCTTCCTCATTCATTTGCAGGTATCTTCGGATTGTATTCCTCGATACCTGAAGTTCATTAGCAATGGCACGGATAGAATACCCGTTGCCATCATCATAGAGCAATTTAATCTTATGAATCACATTCCACCTCTTCATCTGTTCCTCCTTATTGAAAATAAATGAGGAACTTTAAGCAACATATTAATTATAATACAAATACTTATTATGCTGCCTGTAAAAGTTAATTGTTTGAGGTGGGTCAGTTTTATTGTCCGCTACTGGGTCATTATAAATGACCGCTAACATTAAGAAGTTATTCTTAAAATAGAGAAAGAAATAGAAACCATTAATTCTGTTTTTAAAATCACTTATTTTATAAACTCTCTGATGAAAATCGAACTTCCCTTTAAAATAATGCATCACTTTACCTGTGCCTACACCATCGCCTGCAACCAATATCGCTTCACCATCGAATGAGTATGAATTAATTTTCTCAATAGTGGGTGAACGGACAAAAAACGGATAAGTACCATCATTAATTTTATCTTGTGTATTTTTTGCACCAGTACAAATAGAAGCTATGTTTTTTATTGGTTCAACTTCCCATCCCTCTTTAGGTTTCAGCAACTCCTGCATCGCCCCTTGCTTGATGGCTCGCTTTTTGGCAATGAGTTTTCCTGATTGGGTAATGAGTGCATCGGCATCGTTTAAGGCTGTGGCTATGGCGGTTTGCTCGGCTTTGGTGGGGGGGAGGGGGATTTGAAAGCTTACAAAGTCTTTCTGATAAAGATGATTAATTGTAGAACCTGCAACAAGTTTATTCAGGAAGTCACGGAAAAAGGATGAATTGAAAATATAAAATAAATATAAGGGATTATAGGCATTATCTTTAGGTCTGATAACAAAAACTCCACTATTCAAAGTTGCGTTAAGTGGCAAGCTATCTACATAAGCTACTTTTCCAATTGTCCCATCTTTCGTAATTAAAATATCACCGACCCTAATTTGTATATTTTTATCCTGAACATATCTAACCTTGTTTACATAATGACAAGTATCCCATTTAATTTTTCTATCGACAAAATCTGTTCCTGTAATTAAAAAATAATCACCATTTTTAAGGTATTCAGCAACAGTTAATCCTTGCCAACCTATGCGAGCTTTCATTGTAGAATTTTCTACAATGGATTTTATTCCCCAATCCTCCGGTATAACCCCGACTTCCGTTTGCTTATACCCTGTTTTTATTCCCATCGTTTCTACCATACAAAATTCATCCGTCTTAAATGCTTTTCCACTTTCGCGGTCAGTTCATCCACTTCGCTGCTGAGGTTCGGCAATGGCTTTTCATAGCGTTCCGCCAGTTCCTTAATGCGTTGGGTCAGACGATGGCTGATGTTGTCCATTTCAATGCGTATGCGTTGCCCCATGATGTGCATCCATTTCTTTTCCACCACTATGGTTTTTATTTCGTCAATGCTCAGTTTGGGATATTGGGCAATCACTTTCTTTTCCAGATCTGCTTTGGCTATTTTTATTTTGCCCTGCACTTTCTTTTCATTCTCCATCAGTTTTTTATACTGCCCAAGCATGTCGTATTCTTCGGCATTGTCGGCATTTCGTTTGCCTAACTCTTTAATGGCTTTGCCCAAATTGCCCTGGCTGATTTTGCCTTTATCGTCTATGGCATTTGCCAGCAAACCATCCTCGCCACCGTGTTCTTCCCGCTGTTCGTCCATGCCGGCTGTCAGGGATTCGGCCTGGGCTTCCAAATCGTCAATGGCTTTTTGCTCTGTGGCAAAATATTCCTGTATCATCAGGGCGGGCGGTATCAGTCTGCCTTCCAGCCCTTCAATACCTGCCACTTGTTTCACCACTTCCTTATCGCCTTTTTTGGTTTTCTTTTCCATGCGTTTCAAATCGTTACCTGCTATCCAGCCATCTGCCGTCAGTTCATAAAAATCATCCTGCATGGTTTCAGCCCAATAGTCCATCAAGTGCTGATACATGGCGTATTTGTCGGTGAGTTGCTTGTCGGCATAATGCTTCAACAGGTTTTCAGAAATGGTGTATATCTCCTGCTTAGGCTTTAAACCTTTGTCCAATGCTTTGGTGCAGGCTGTGGTTGCGGTTTCCCATTTGTTATACACGGCATCCATCTTTTTACCGAAGGTGGTAAACTCAGGATGTTGAAAAATAGTGTTTTTGATTTCTTCGTTTTCAATGTTGAGTTGATAATATTCTGGGCGCTTGTCAACGGCTTTAAATAACTCACTTTTCAATGAAGGATACACAATCCAGTATTTCTCCATTGCTTCAATATTTCTTTTGGGTATGCCACCGAGCAAATGGGCTTCAATGTCTTGTATATCTTCTTCTTCCTGGCTGTCAATGTAGCGGGGAATGTTCAGGTTGTAATCGTTCTTGGGGTCGGCAATTTCAGCAAGCGGAATAATCCGTGAATACCTGGATGTTTCAATGCGATTGTTAAAAGTGTCCACTATCTTATGAATGTCCTGCTCACGCAGACGGTTTTTGTTGCCATCTTTAATAAACCCTTTGCCGGCATCAATCATAAAGATGTCTTTGCGCTCTGAGGCATTTTCTTTGTCAATCACAATCAAACTTGCGGCAATGCCCGTTCCATAAAACAAGTTGGGCGGCAAAGCGATAATGCCTTTGATGTAACCCTTTTGAATAATCTTTTTGCGGATGTTGGCTTCGGCATTGCCACGGAACAAAACACCCAAAGGCAAAACAATACACGCCTTGCCTTTTGATTTCAGCGATTTAATCAAGTGCAGCAGAAAAGCGAAGTCGCCATTCTTTTTGGGTGGAACGGCATCGTACCCTTCAAAACGTTTGTAAATATCATTGGCAGGGTCTAACCCATTCATCCATGCCTTATAGCTGAAAGGCGGATTGGCAACCGCATAATCAAATTGTTTGAGTTCCCCTGTGGTGTCGTTGGTGAACTGCGGTGAAGCCAGGGTGTTTCCCTGCACAATTTCGGCATCGGGGTTGCGATGCAGCCACATGTTCATCACTGCCAGGGCTCGTGTGGCATTGTCGTTTTCCTGCCCGTAAATGGTAATACCATACGGTGCTTCGTCCGCTGCTTTCAACAGCAAGGAGCCCGAACCACAAGTAGGGTCATAAAGAGTTTCCGATTGGCTTTTAGATTTGCTGATGCCAATCACTTTTGCCATGATGCGGGATACTTCGGCAGGCGTATAGAATTGTCCTTTGCTTTTTCCGCTTTCGGTAGCGAAGTGTCGCATAAGGTATTCATAGGCATCACCAAGCAAGTCATCGCCCTCTGCCCGGTTGCCGCTAAAATCCAATTCCGGTTTTTCAAAAATGGAAACCAGGTTAGTTAATTTATCAACCTTGTCTTTCCCTTTACCCAGTTTTTCATCGTCATTAAAGTCGGCAACGGTAATCACGCCCGTCAGTCCATTGGCTTTGGCAAACTCCCCGATAATCTTGTTGATTCTATCGCCTATGTCGGGCTTGCCTTTGTGCTTTACCATGTCATAAAAGCTGGCATCTGCCGGTATTTCAATCAGCGGGTCTTTTTTGTCGGATACGTATTTCATGAACAGCATCACCAATACATAATCCTTGTATTGGCTGGCGTCCATGCTGCCTCGTAGTTCGTCACAACTTGCCCAAAGTGAGCTGTATAATTCAGATTTCTTTATTGCCATTTATTTTCCTTCTTCTATCCGTTATTTCGCATCCTATTTCCTATTCAGCCGGCAATGGACAACGGAGATCGTTTGTGTATTTTTTTGGATGGAGAGGTGTTTTTTCTCTTGACCGGCCCTTTAATGGGTGACCCCATTCCCTTTTTGAAAACTTACTCCGCTATTAACTAAAACATTATCAAACAATACTTGGATTCAAAACAAGTCCACCTTTTCCTGTATAGGCAATAGTAAATTTTAATATAGTCTGTGCTTTTACATATACCCCTTCTACTTTAGGCGAAGGATAAAAGAATTTCCCGAATTGCTTTGATTGGATAAGCAGATATGCAGATTTAGTAACTATTACCGTTCCTGTAGTAGTTATATAAAGATTTGGATCAGCTAAATCAGTGGGCTGATATGCGACTTGACGTGCTTCTTCTTCCGGGAATCTTTGTTTTTTCGCCCTTTCAAAAATATTTTCGGCTTCGCTTGCATTTCCTGATAACGAAATCATTCCTCCAAGAGTGGCAACGAAAATTGGATCAGCCCATGCTATTGGGTCAGCTTGCTTCAAAACTGCAAGGGCTCGTGCGTAATTTTTATCGTATATTGAGACAGCTATTGCATATAGAATAAAGCTACGGATCTCGTCGAAACGGCTTTCAATAGTTGGCCTTAAAAGCGTAATCACTCCGTCATAATCTTTTTTGTTATAGGCGTCTCTCGCTAACAAGTATCTACAAATAGCGCTAGCCGGATTCTCTTTAAGAGCTTTATTTAATAATTCTATACGCTTGGGCTGATCCCCTAATATCCTTTCAAGATTAGACGAAACTAATAATAGACTTTCTCTTTTTGTAACATGTCTTAGTCCTTCACTAATTACCTCTTCACATCTGCTTATATTTTTTGCATATGTTTCTGGATTATCCCAACGTGTTGCCCAATCTATGTATAATTTAGCTAACGATGCATATCCGTAATCATCGCTCTTGTACATTTCTATGCAGGTATTAAAACTATCGATCGCTCTAGTGAAATATTTTTCTCCGATTGCCTGCTCACCTGCGTCTAAAGCCATTTTTGCAAGAATTTGCCCCTGTGTATGATATAGAATTCTTGCACTTTTATCTAATTTCAACCCCGCTTCAATTTGGCTCAGCGATAGGCTGTATTTTTTATCACGAAGAAGCATCCTAGCATAATGCTGGCGCACGTAAGGATTGTTGACATCTTTCTTACATGCTGATTCAAAAAAGCCAGTCCTGGATTCAAAGGACCGGATAGAATCAACGATTTCATTATCTTTTGTGATTTCATCAAATACTTTCTTATCCTGACTGTATGCTAAATTTAAATGCCGCATTAAGTCCAATAAGATGCCTTCTCTTTTTGAGCTAAGAAAGCATTTATGCCATACTATTTTTGCAATGATCCGGTGTCTTGTAATTAAGCATGGGACGTCCTCTTTAAAAGGGTCTTCAACTATTCGGATAATTCCTTCTGCATAGCGAGATATTAATGAAGGCACTTGTGCGATGTTGTACTGGATGATGCCACTTAATAGCGACATTCTTGATAGGATGCCATATTGATGCATACCAGCTACAACTCCATATAATGCTTTTGCCTCGTCATTATCAATGCCTTCAAATTCATTTTCAATAATTGCATCAAATGCATTATTTTCAATGGTTTCTCTCATTATAACTAAAAGTTCTTTCTGATGTTTGTTAATCAATATTTTGCGTCTTAACATATCGTCCAGATGTTCTAGTTCTCCTAATAAACTATTTTTCTTCAATACATCTATAAGTCGATCTATTTCTGCTTCAGAAAGCGGAAATAGAAGGTGTTCTTTGCATTTTAGTTTGGGTCGTTCTTGTCTCCACTCATTTAATCGAGAACCCAAGAGAAAGAAACAATTTTTATGATCTTGTCTGCACCTTTGGACGATGCCACTTAAACTGTCATGTAACCGACTTGCTTGATCTATGACAAAAATAGTCTTTCCATCTAAGTTATTAAGTGCAAATTCAATATCCCCTTCTAATATCGCAGCTCCATCTTTTAGGAAGAAAACGTGTAACAATTTTGTTTGTACTGATTTCCATGCAATGGACATTAACACAGTGGTTATTCCATATCCGGCAGAACCAAGAAGTATTTCGGCGCGGCATTTACTCTTCGGATCAGTTGCAAAATCAAGAATGCTGTCATATACTTCTTCTTCAATATCTCGTTCAAAGTAACCAGCCGCATCAATCAACGACCAATTTGCTTTTGTGCCTTTATAGTATTCTTGTATGTTAGGTTGCGTTTGTATGTCAGCAGATCCCACATATTCCCAACTCGATAGCAGGCGCTTGCACATTGCTGGTGCATTCTCAAAAGCATCGTTAAGCGCATTCGGACAGTGCTGTGGTATTTCCCATATCTGCGATACCGTTCCTTGAACTCGCACATACTGCGTATATGCTTCAATGAGCGTATTAAGATCACATGCTATAGTCTCTATTCCTTTATTTAAGAGTATTTCTGATTGAGATAGATCGGGGTTAGGATCAATTCTAAAGGAACGTGGGAAATTTCCTTCTGGAAATTCTGATTGCATTTCAGAATGAATCATATGCCAATTCTGATCTTTATGAGAATAACCTATATATAAAAAAGTGCATTTAGCATGATGAATCTTCAGTTGTTCAAACATCATTCTTCGTTTTTCGCGAAAGCGACTGTAATCAGTTTGCGTTATGACAATTGGCAGCCCTGGCTGATTAAGGCATCCATGAATAAAATAGGCCGGGACATCTGTATAAATGCTGAAATCCTTAAAATCAGCTGTTACATAAATGGGTACGATATTTTGAGCAGCAGCGCAGGATTTATGATATGCGGATAATAAACCATCATCAAAATTGGTTGTATAGATCGCCCTCCAATTAATAGTCGGTAACCATAGATAATGTTCATCAGGATCAAAGCCAAGTAGCTGTTTTCTTAAATAATCGAGTAAATGTCCGCGTTTTCTTCTGATTTCCACTAGCTCAGATGCTATTGATAAATCTTTGACAGCATTATCTAAGTTAAATTCAGCGCACATCTTTTTAGTAAGTGCACCACCATCAGGACAAGTTTCACCAAATTGATTTCTGAGGTGGTATCCCATACCTGCACCCATAAAGAGCACGCAATTATGAGACCGAATTGATTGAAGAAGTGCTTCAGATGGAGTAGTTCTTAAAGACATATTATAGTCCCCCAATTATTTCGGTGATAAAATTACTGCCATTTCAAGCGCACATCAGGGTAGATCCACCTACCGGATGACCATGATGTCCATATAACGGGACAAATTCGCTGTAAATAATATTAGTTACACCATACATTACATTTGACCGAGTTTTATCCGCAATTTGCAGGCTGGGCATCACCTGGACCAAAGGCCGCTAGACTTTTGGGATCAGCGTGTATGCCCTTGTTCTGCTCCCTCTTTGATTTGCTTTCGCGCAAGCCTGAACACCCATCGAACTTCCAATTCTTATAGCTTTCTGGATCGGATTCAATTCGTTCAAGCAGATAATCCAGACTGAAATATCGGCACAATTCTACTGCTTCTTTTGCGGTTATAATATCGCCGATTTTAGGCAACTTCATTTTTCTCTTGTTTCTTCAATAGCTCTTTAACATATCCATAACCATTACTAAGTGCGCTTTGGCAGCAAGCTGAAATTTATACCAGTGGGTGTTTTCAAAGTTTGCAGAGGCTTCTAAATCTTCCCCTTTTCGGTCTTTAACGGCCTCATCAACCCATTCATCTTTTTTATAGCTGAGGTCCGGTTTGTTCACATATTCTTTAACCTTATTGGCTCTATCATCGTAATCTTCAGAATTGATTATTCTTCTGAAGTCTTTTTCTACATGCATCCAGTAAATATTGCCTTTTCGTGCGGTTCTTAGTTCCTGAAAAATGCGCTTGCAAGCCTGAATCGCTATTTTCTGATTGTTTCTTTTACGATACGGCTTGTTAAAGCGGTAGTCATTCCAGGTCGTGGATATTTCATCCGGCAAATGACCAACATCAGCATGACCGATATTCGGCGCTAAAGCCCGAAATGGATTACGCCAGTGGAAAACAGAGTTACAATCTTCCTCATACCCTGAAAAATTTTGATGAGACCATGTATCGGCAAATGTGTGGATGGCAATTCCAATTCTATAAAGATCGCCGGTGGCCAGCGCTGTTCTCAGAAGTTTTCGGGCGTTTTGGGAGTCAGGGGTCGTGCTGTACTTATTATACTCGCTATTCATTGGCTGATTATTGTCGCCAGGCAGGAAATGAAACGGAACATAAACGAATTTTTGAATCTCATACACAAGAGATTTCACCGACATGGACTGCGTCATAATGGGCCGGAAGAATCCGCCATTAGACTTTATCCCGAATGGAAATTGTGGCAGGCCATCTTTCTTAGGATATTGATGTTCGTTATTGTCGTCTACGTATTGAGAGGCATAGGCAATGATATATGAATCGTCGTTGCTGAAGCCCGCCTTATTGGCCAATGCACAGGTTACATAATAATGAAAATCCTTTTCCATAATTACCTCCTGCTGAAATTTTTCTTTTATCGCCTGTTTAACTTACCAGAACGTCCTGCATAACCGGCTGGTAATGAAGCGCAGCGGAATTGCCAGTCCGAGTTAATGCGGTGGTTAGCTGTGTCCTTTTCTGGTTAGACATATAGCGTACCAATATAGTTCCAGTTAGCATCAGCCAAGTTTTCATCGTGCAGATAGTCTACAGAATATTCCCTATTGGATACCCAGATGTGAGTTTTCCCTGACTCACATTGCAGGATAATGTCCCCGGCTGAATTCTGGGTGATCGTGTTGTAACCATCATAGTAGTTCAAATCCTTCGATGGCGCTTCACCGATTATGACTATTCCTGGGTTAATACTTTCAAGCCACTCCTCTGGAACCTTCCCACTGTTCCGGCCGTGATGGGGTGCAAATAGAATGTTGGACCTTTCCATGGTGAATGCGTCTTTGATGTTTTCCATGAAATCGTCTTCAAGATCACCCATCCACAATACTGCTGCCCCGTCTTTGAGCATGTACCTGACAATGGGAGAGATATTGTTGGGGCTCTTCCCTTGTTTGGCTTGCTTCAGAGCTTCTTTGTAATACTCGTTAGTCACAATTGGCCAGAGAATGTAGATTCCCGAGCCACCGCGTTCCTCGTCGCTTTGGTTTATCCACTTTCTTGAACACCCTCGCGAAAGAGAGAAGGCTCTATCGGAGTCGTCTCGTAACGCGCAATACTGATCAAAGTCGACAGTCCAGTCTGGCTTGGTTGCCTCATTCTTGACGCAGTAGAAGTTCCGAATATTCATTTTCTCATGAAGAAAGGAGAGGCCCAAAATGTGATCGTCGTCGGGGTGGGTTGAGATGAAACGGACAATGTTTTTGTCTTTGGATGCAGACTTTAGCTGTTCAACGAGAAAGTCCCTATCCTCCTCAGACATACAGCAATCGATGATCGTAAAATTGTCATTGCCATGTTGGATGTAGAACATGTCCCCTTCACCGACGGAGAACGATCTTATTATACTCATTTGACTTACCCATTTGTTTTAATTTGCTTTAATTCTCTTTATTATATAGAGCGTCTGTTTTCTGTATGCAAACAGGAACATAACCAATAATAAAGCAACAACGATCATTCCATCGTAATCCTTCAGGGAGATAAATCTATCCTCGATTATTTCGTAACCTTTTAGTAGGAGAAGAAGGACAAAAAGAGAACATAGTGTTCGATAAGTATTGTTGGCCTCAGAAAGCACTTCTATCTTCTCATCTTTCTTTGATGCAGCGACGAAATCTTCGTAGTCAGCGAATTTGAGAAAAGAGACTCCCCTGAGGATGGGTTCAATGACGATGGATCCGAATCTGCTAATGACAAGCCCAATAAAGTAGTAAAGAAATAATCCTATGACAATATCGTCTTGTATAAAGGAATAGCGTGTAATCTTGCTTGCTGATACCACAAAGATGACTCCAGGGAGCAGGTAATTGAACAGGTTGTAGGATGAAAGCTTACCGAGTAATTCTTTCAAGTCATCTCCCTTCATTCATTCTTATTAAGCAGCTAACTTTAGGCTAACCAAATCAGCCGCGCGTTTTTTGCGTCGGCTGAATTTGCATGGTTGGGCATTTTGAAATACTAAATTAGACCCTCATGCTTCACCATAAAAATCTTTTCTGATTTGTGTTTTTGCACTTGATAAATCAGTTTCTGAAATATTCAATGATCTTGACCCTATAAGTTTGGATAGTTGCATATTCCTTTCATTCTTCGTTCTGGAAATAAAATAAAATTTACTGAGAGATGCTATTGCTTCATTTATTTCATTACAAGAATGTTCAAGTCTTGGGCTTTGAGAGCTGCCAACAATTATGTGCTTATCAGAAATCGGTAGCAGTGCATTTGCTAATTCACCCTTAGAAAAAAGAAATGGTTGAAATGTACCTTCAGTTTTATAAAAGCCAATTGGCCCAATATCCCCCAATATGAATCTTGCATGGTCAACAACGATAAGCTTCCATCTAAAATGTTCGAATTTTTCAAGATGTTTTTCAGGAACCACACTTTCTGACAAAACTCTAACCTGTGCTCCTTTAACTAATGATTGCATTTCATCATTCATTTTGGCTAAAAGGTTGGAAAAAAACATGTGCCCCTCCTCATGTTGCTGTTCTATAATTTGAGGAATGAACATTTTTGCCAATTCAATGAACTTTTCAATAATGTCAGGAGGAGTACTCGGAGGTATTTTCTTAAGGACTTCTTTTCTCAAAGATTCCTCAATTAATTCTGGATTGTTTTGAATGATATTCACAAGTAACTTTTTAAAATCCTGTGAGCTAGTAATGTTATTTTGAGCTAAATCGACAAGAGTTTTACCAACGTCTGTAAGTGATTCCCTAATATGTTGTGTTCTTATAATTAGGTGAGTTACAAGTTCAGATGGAATACGAGATTCTATCTCAATGTCTCTAATATTATTTCTCAGCTCATCTATGAATAAACCAAATTCAGTCTCTTTGCCAGTAATTAAGCTATCTGCTTGTGAATCCTCTGGATTGCCATAGAAAAACTTTTCTAACCCAATGTTTCTAGTATTAGCCTCATAGGGCTCTTTCTCTTTAGTAAAAACCCAAGTGTATACTTCCTTTTTGATTGTTTTGCTTGCAAAACCTTTCTTTAAAAATCTTGGAATGAAATGTTGTCGTGCGCCCGACATATCATATCCTTTGTCTGCCCAACGACGAGCTAACCCGCCGTTTTAACGGTCGGGTTGAGTGATTGGTTATGTGAAAAATCAATTTTATTGTTCTTTGAAAATGGAGATCACAGAGGGAGGCGCCGCATGGTACTTTATGACGCAACCATACACAACCCCAGATTGGAGAGTTGCCATCGTTGAAAGGGATAAAATTCTCTCTCGATAGGTGCTGAAGCTATCAAAGTTCTTGTGTGAGAAGAACGTGAGCATATCCCGGCAGCAAAGCATAGTCATCTTCAACAAGCGCCTCCCCATCAGTAGGTAAGCAACAAGCTTACGCATGATGAACCTCCTTTCTGCCGGTATAAGCGGCATAAGGTTGATGGGGATATCCTAAAGGACGCCTCCCTCTCTAATCTCCATTTATTTTATTACACATAACAATTATTATGTGTTTTATATCATTTACTCCAGTGACCCAATACCCACTCCCACTTACGGGTACCATAATTCCATCGCCAATGCGCCCGTACCCATTTTGTTTTGCCAATTGGGCGGACAGTTTTTATGTTCTGTATTCGATCAACTGGCTTGGGTGGTTTTGGCGGGTGTATCTTTTTGATGGCCATACTCTCCCTCCCTATATGTTTTTTGCAAATAAACTAGACTATTGGCTCTGTTGTATATTTGAGGCCTAGTCGTTTGGCAACTTCACTAATTAGCTGCTCTTCTGTTAATGCCTGATTTCCTGTTTGGCAATTCACATGGCGACCATTATCTTGTGCGATTTATGGGACGCCCTTCACATTTGCAGTTTTAGAACAATTCCCCTGTATATAAATATGCTCCAAAACCGAATTTATTTAATTATTTCTATTGCTTGTTGAAGCTAATCTTTTTTTAGCTATATTTAAGTATTCTATATTATTATCAACGCCGACAACTTTCGATTTTGATTTTTACATACAACCCCTGTTGTGCCACTTCCGCAAAATGGATCGAAAACCATATTGCCATGATATTCTGAATGCGCCAAAGCAATTAAAGCGTCTCTTAAACGGTAAGGAGTTCTGACTGTTGTGTTTCCGATATGCCAAGCTTGAATCATGATTAAAAACCTACAAACAAGTATTCCTGCACCTTGTTGTTATTATTGTTGATTCTGTGTCCCTGGTTTCCTGCGCTGTATCGATAGTCTATAGAAACAACTTCGACCTGGCTTTTATATTTTGCCATGATGTTTGTCAGTTCCTCCTGATTCGGTAAAGAATTTGATGAATAGGAAACGATTAGAATACTGTCTTTAAATTTCCGAAACAGTTTATCAAATGCGTCATATGCTCCTGTTCTTGAATTGAAGGGAGTGGGATAGCTTTTGAATTTGCGGGTTTTCGTATGCCATTGCATTTCCACATCTTTCCAGTTACAAGCCAATCCTTCAACAAAATGATACCGCCTGACATATTCATTATCGGAATATGGACTGTAATAAGGCGGGTCAATATAGACTAAATCCGGTTTTAACCGGATGGTCATGGCGTCTCCGCGCCTGGCTTTATTCCCTTTGCCGTTATCGAAAACAGCCTGATTTATACATGTAACGGCTTTTAAAAAGTGTTCTTTCAGAGATAACCGAAGGTCTTTCCGTCCGTCATCATACCTATATCCGGTATAGGTAAAGATTCCCCTGGGGCGTTTTTTCAGGCAGGCGCGTATAAGTGAGGATGTGGCAATTGACCTTTTGGTTTTATTTTTCAGCTTTCTTATATTTGCCCGGATTTGGTCAATAAATGCGTTTTCTTCATCAATAAAATAAAGTCCTTGAAAAGTCTGGCTTACAAAATTATCTGTTTTTGCAGAAGGAGATAAGAGAAATTCGACTTCGCCTTTATTAAGCGTTTCGGTGTTATTGGCTATCATGGCTTCGGCAAATGTGGCGCACATAGCCATGTAATCGTTGCTTATAACCTGTTTGTTGAACGATTTGAACATATAACCAACAACACCACTTCCACTAAATATATCAAGCACGGTTTCAAATTCAAATTGTGATGCTACATTCCATATATGCTCTAAAAGAGATTGCTTACTCCCCATAAAACGTGTGGACGGATATGCTTTTACCTGCTTTGGCAATTCCGGTGGAACAATGCCTATGAGAAAATACCGACGTGGAGGAATATAGATTACAACATCCTCCCCTCTACGTTTATTGCCTTTTTTATTGATATTCCTGCGAGTTTGAATAACTTCGATTTCAAAACCGTTGTACAGCTCATAGACCATCCGATGATTGGAATTCGTCAATAAAACGTAACATCCAAGTTCATGAAGTCGTTTTACTTCCTCTGCAAGTTCAACATGATCTTCTTCATAGAACTGCTCTTTGGTATAACGTTTAAAATCAGAGTATTCCGAAATAGGCAGGTAAGGAGGGTCGATATATATATAATCCCCCGGTTGTGCATGGTTTCGTAGAACATCTTTATAATCCCCGTGTATGATGGTAGCGTTTTTTAAGGCTTCGTATGCGCTTTTTAACCCATCAGGGTTGCATATGCGGGGATTTTTATAATATCCGTACGGCACATTAAACATACCTTTTCGATTTATACGGTAAAGACCGTTAAAACAGAGCCGATTTAGATATATGGTTCTTGCGGCGGCTTCAACAGGAGGGAGTTTTTTAAAATTCAATGTTCGGACATTATAATATTCTTCTTTATCTATCCGAAATTCATAAAGTTTTTGTATGAGGCTATCAACATTTTTCGAGATTATACGATATAGGTTTATAAGTTCCGGATTGGATTCTGAAATGATGGCGTTATCAGGCTGTAATGCAAAAAAGAATGCTCCGCCACCAAAGAATGGTTCTATGTATCTGTTAAATTTTTCTGGGGTTTTGGATAAGAGTATGGGTAATAATTGTTGTTTTCCCCCTGCCCATTTCAGAATCGGGCGGGGCGATGGAAAAATCGAAACTTTTGATTTTAATTCCATAGCGATCTATATTTTTTATTTCGTTTATGTATTCCGGTTGACCTTTTTATGGTTAGCACAAAAGGGAAAAGAAATAAAAGTTTTTTCGTGTTCATTTTCCATTTCAGATAAATTAAGAAAAAGTTCTCTGGCAGAAGGGTTGCCTATGTTTTTTTGATTATATTCCTCATAATAAAATTGAACAGAAAAAACTTCTATCCCGCATTTCACAGCCGCCGCCAGTATTATATGTTTCACCACGTTTTCCATTTTGCATGATGAGCCAGATTGCCTTGCAATGGTCTGTGACATACAGCCAGTCTCTTATGTTCAGCCCGTTTCCGTAAACCGGAAGAGCTTTCCCTTCAAAAGAGTTGAGTATAATAAGGGGGATAAGTTTTTCCGGAAACTGATATGGCCCATAATTATTCGAACAATTAGAGATTGTTACAGGCATGCCATATGTTGTTCCATAGGCTCTCACAAGGTGATCGGAAGCAGCCTTTGATGCAGAATAAGGGCTGTTTGGATGGTATGGAGTATCCTCGGTAAAGTAACCGCCATCATCAATGGAGCCATACACTTCATCTGTACTGATATAATGAAAAAGAAGTATTTTGTCCTTATGGGATCTAACTAACTCAAGCAAGTTAAATGTTGAGATATAATCAAAAGTTGTGTTTAAGGAATTAGGTGGTGTATCCTCCGGGTGATTGTTTACCGGCAATAACCCGGCACTTTGAATTATCAAAATGAAAGGATACACACACCATGAGCAAAGATAACGTAATTGAACTAAAAAATCCAGAACCATTTATAGATGACCCTATTACTGAAATATTACGCAATGGAGCCAGGAAATTGTTAGCTGAGGCATTAGAAGCAGAAATCGAAAGCTTTTTATCACAGTATGCCGATTTTAAAGATGATCAGGGGCATATGAGAGTTACCCGCAATGGCTATCTGCCTTGAGCGTGAGATCCAGACCGGAATCGGCCCTGTACCGGCTAAGGCTCCTCGTATTCGAGATCATCAGGCGATTTCAGGGAAAGCGAGCTGTCATGGGCAGAGCTTCTGCTTAATCTAAAGCGCAGAGGCCTGAAAGACGGCCCTGAATTGGCTGTAGGTGATGGCTCCCTTGGATTTTGGAAAGCACTTGCAAAAGTCTATGATAATACACGATGGCAGCGATGCTGGGTTCATAAGACCGCCAATGTCTTGAATAAATTACCAAAGAGCATTCAGGCTAAAGCCAAGGAAAAACTCCATATGATTTGGATGGCGCCTGAAAAAGATGAAGCAGAAAAACATTTTGATGATTTTATCAAAATTTATGAGGCAAAATATCCTAAAGCAACCGAGTGTTTGAAAAAGGACAGTGATGCGCTGTTAACATTTTATGATTTTCCAGCCGAGCACTGGAGGCATATTCGCACTACAAATCCAATAGAATCTACATTTTCAACAGTCAGGCTGCGTACAGCAAAAGTGAGAGGCTGTTTTTCTTCAACGACTGTTGTAACTATGGCATTTAAACTTTGCCAATCTGCTCAAAAAAGATGGCAACGCCTCCATCATTCAGAAAGACTGGCAGAGGTAATTGAAGGAATTAAATTTGTAAATGGAATAGAAAAAAATCGGAACGCCGCCTAATGCCATACACAACATTTGACAATAACTCCCCGTTTGGCGTCATTTATCAAGTCAAGTCTGGCTTCGTGCGCATCATCGCGGTTGCCGACCTTCGACGTCGCCCAGACTACTGGCTGGACAGGGAGTGAGCAGAACCAACGCCATTCACTCAGATGCGCAGGTTCGTGCGGTTTGAAGTTTTTACCAAGTTTTGTGTTTAATTGCCTTTTACAAAGGCACTGTTACCCTGCCCACAGGTGATGGGTTATGATTTTAAATGAGGATAAAGCTGATGGCAGATTTTGAGAGTAGTATCGGATATAAGCCAGGAATAATAGGGAAAATCTCTGAATTGCATGCAAAGTACTATTCGGTTCATTGGAACTTCGGACATTTTTTTGAAGCAAAGGTAGCGACTGAACTTTCAAATTTCATAAATAAGTACAACAAAATTAAAGATCGTATATGGTCATTGTCTATTGATGACAATATTGAAGGAGCGATTACCATCGATGGTACTTCTGAAAATAAAAACATCGCACATCTGCGCTGGTTTATCATTTCGGACAAACTGAAAGGAAAAGGTGCTGGAAACTATCTAATGAAACAGGCCATTTCTTTCTGCAAAAAAGCAGGGTTTAAAAGAGTGTATCTCTGGACTTTCCATGGTCTTGGACCAGCAAGGCATCTTTATGAGAAGTTTGGGTTTAAATTGGTCGAAGAACGCTCCGGTGAGCAGTGGGGCGCAACGGTTACAGAACAACGGTTTGAGTTGAAGTTAGAATTGTCGTCAAAAAATTCATAACCTGTCAGTTCAGGTGACAGCCAGGGTCTACGCCGCTTTGACAGGTTGTTGTAACCTTGGCTGCACCTGACTTCTGCGTTCTAATATCTCCTTGGGCTGTTTTTTCAAACACCATTACGCCCCATCCTTTCTCTACCTCACTTTTTTCCAGCTTAAGAAATGTCTGTGTATAAAGCTCTTTTATGTCTGACATTTCAGACGTTTTAAGGCCTGAAATTACAACTGCTGCTCGATCTTCTGTAATATGATTTAAACGGGAATATAAACTTGCCAGGGTAGGATAACGCAGATTTGCGGTTATCAGGGAAAAGCGCCCACCTATATTATCAGGCGGCCGGTCATTGACTTCGATCCGATTGTTCAGTCCATTAATTATTATATTTTCTTTAGCCTCTTTCCTTGCAATCTGGTCAATATCTGTGCCGATTGCTTTATCAACTCCAAACAAAACCGCAGTCATCGCAAGAATGCCTGAACCTGTTCCTATATCAAGCGCTACAGTATCCTTTTTACCTGCAAGAAACCGCTTTGTGTATAAAATATGTTCGATGCCCTTTACAGCCAGCCTGGTTGTCGGGTGGTCGCCGATGCCAAATGATGCTCCACGCTGCATTTCAATAACAACATCATCGGGCATTCCGCTATATTGAATCCCAGGCGGCTTCAGTACAACTCGCTTTGATATTCGCATAGGCCTGTTAAAGGATTTTTCCAGAAAATTATGGCCATATTTATAAGTATATACAAGTGTCTGTTCTGCAATTAAAGCTTTAATCGCCTGTTTTATCTGTTTTTTAGGATAAAAACACCTGTTTGCTAATTCATTTTCTATGTCCTGCGGGGTCAGGTGTTTGGCCGATTCAAATACGGTTTCGGCTACTTTCTGTTTAATTAAATTTAAATCGCACCTGTCATTCAAGCTTCCCTTCCCTTTTTAACAGATCAACATACCAGCATGCAAACTCAAGCATGCCTCTATATTTATCATTCTTATTAATTATTCCGCTGCAAAGCTCAAAGGCGCCCCGGCCATACTCGTTGGTATATGATTCTGCATCGCTTGTTTGCAGAAATTCACTCACCAGCATCTGGGTTGTGCGGTTTGTGGCATCTTTTCTGATATCTATCGGATCTTTTGGTTTGATAAAAGGATCCCATTCTTTATACCCTTTTTTCAGGATATGCTTTTGACGCCGCGGGGCCATGCTGTCAAAAATATACTTTTTTCTCCGTTCCTCTTCTTCAAGGGAAATGCCTGTTTCAGGGGAAATTTTTGTCATTTATTCCTCCTTTTGACCTTCTGCTCTTCTTTGGAGCTGTCTTGCTTAGGGGCTTTTAATCCAAAATACTCTTCATTATAACTGGTAAGAAGCGCCATAGATAAGGGCACAAGCATGTCAGCCATTTTAACATGCCTGGATTTAATTTCTTTTACAAGTTCAACGGATATTTTGTAAAGATTGTTCTGGAGCATATCCAGATTTACCGCAGGATACTGCTTGCCCTCAACAAAGCCGGATTTGCCGCATGTATGGCCTTTTCCGCCAATAATGGTTGGAATCCCGTACAGCCTGCATGTTATAGGCCGGTATTCATACATATCGCAAAGGTTCTGCTCGTTCAATAGCGGGCATCTGATCCGTTGCTCTGCCATATTCGTTAATATGTCGTCCTCTTTTTTACCGGCCTTCAGATCTGTGAAGGCTTTTTTCTTTATCCTGTGTACCTCCCGATCAGCTCTGTTTAACTTATCAATAAGCCTGTGCCTTTCTTTTCCTTTAAATTTTTTATTGAAATGATGATTTATATATAACCCTTCAATCACGCTAAGATCGAAAAGTGCATAACAACAGTCGGAGCACTCCTGTTTGCATGTTACACATTCCGGGTACTCCTTTTTTACGCGCTCAAAAACGGTGTCCGCCATTGCCACAATCTCTTCATATTTTCTGAAAAAAGGTGAAAAATCTATATCCATAATTATACTCCTACCCCGGACATGCCGGTTGGAACAAAGTGAAAAACCCGAGTTACTGGTTACTCGTTACTGGTTGCTCGTTCTGACCTCCGACTTCCGACTTCTGATCTCTTGGATCTCTTAATCCTCTGTTTCACGTGAAACATTATTTCCCAATACAAAAGCTGCTAAAAATCTTATCAAGAATTTCTTCCCCTGCCGCAACACCGGTAATTTCTCCAAGCGAGTCAATAGCCTCCTGAACATCAATGGCAATCAACTCAAACGGAACTTTCGCCCGAAGCCCATCAATGGCTGAAGAGACTGCCCCAAGGCTTCTATCAAGGGCTATCTTATGTCGCAGGTTTGGAATAATTTTACCGGCCAGATCAAGGCCTGGTTCAGACAATACGATCTTTGCCACTAAATTTTTAAGAGTGTCGATCTCGCGATTATAAAGCGCTGATATTATTACCTGCGGCATATCAGCCCAACCGTCCGGAATGTCCATGACAAACTTTTCATCTACGAGATCCGACTTGTTTATTACAAGAATCGTTTTCTTGTTGTTTATTTTTTCGAAGATTGTAACATCCTCGCTTGTCAGCGAACAGCTTGCATCAACGACAAACAAAACCAGATCGCAACCGGAAGCATGTTCATAGGTCTTTTTTATGCCGGCTACCTCAACAGGATCTTCAGTTTCGTGAAGGCCTGCGGTATCGGTAACAACAACCGGAATCCCGTGGATATTTAAAGTCTCTTCGATTAAATCTCTTGTTGTTCCAGGCACACATGTAACAATAACCCGATCCTTTTTAATCAAACGGTTCATAAGGCTCGACTTGCCCGCATTGGGTCGACCAACAATAACCAGATTCAGACCATCTCTTAAAACATGAGCATTGTCATATTGTTCAATCAGTTTCCTTAACGGGTTGCCCACCCTGCTATACAATGTCTCCAATGCTGAATCAATATCAATTGTTTCTCCAGCATCATCGGGAAAATCTATAGCCGCATTTGCGCGGATCATGATATTTACAAGTATATTTCTTATGGCCTCGACTCTTGCTTTCATATCCCCCTTAATCTGGGAAGTGGCTATTTCAAGCGCTTTGTCGGTCCTTGCATTGATAATGTCAATAACCGCCTCAGCCTGGGTCAAGTCTATACGACCATTTTGATATGCCCTTTTTGTAAATTCCCCCGGCTCTGCCAGTCTCGCTCCCTGCTTTAATGTCAGCGACAAAATGGCGCTTAACACAGCATAACCTGAATGAGCCTGTATCTCCACAATATCCTCGCAAGTATATGAATGTGGAGCCTTCATAACCGCCAAAACGACCTCATCAAGAACCTGCCCGCTTTTCGGATCAACAATGTGTCCATAATACAGCCGGTGTGTTTTAAAAGAGAAGCTATGAGCAGTATCCGGCCCTTCCTGTTTAAAGCCTGCTTTTCTAAAGATATGATCTGCAATGGATAATGCATTGGGGCCGGAAATCTTGATAATACCTATACCGCCGCAACCAATCGGGGTGGCGATGGCGGCAATTGTTGAACTGTCCATTTTATTGAAATACATGTTCTGTTCAGAGATTAAGGCGATTTTGTTTTTCTATTCCGCACAGAGTTTTTCTTCGGAAACATCATCATCTTCTTTATAAAACCGTCACCGGTGCTCTTTACCGTTACATTAGCATCATTTTTTAAAGTAATGTGTACAATTCTCCTGTCATAAGCATTCATTTGACCTATCTTAACAGGTTTTCCTGTGCTTCTTACCTTCTCCGAAAGCCGTTTAGTCAGTTTTTTCAGACTGGCGCGTCGAGTCTCCAGATAACCTTCAACATCTACTCGAATGCGTATTCTCTGCTTGATGTTGCTGTTTATTGCTTTTTCGGTAAGATGCTGCATTGCCTCAAGGGTCTGTCCGTGCTTACCAATAAGAAGAGCAGGTGTGCCGCCCGTAATGTTGAAACACACATTACCAGAGCTTCTTTCAATCGATATTGAAGCATCTGTAGTTATAAAATCGATAATCCGCTGCAAAACATTTCTTCCAAGATCGACGGCTTCATCATAAGTTTTGCCGGCATCTAAATCCGCCCCAAGCTCTGTCTGGGGTTTTGCCTGAGGCTTCGATGGAGGCTCCGATGGAGGAACTGTTTCCATTGCCTGTTTGGGTACAACCACGCGAATTTTTGCTTTCTTTGCCCCAACAAGACCAAAAATACCGGTAGAACCATACGAAATCACATCATGTTTGAGCTTTTCTTTCGATATGCCTAACTCTTCACAGGCTTTTTGCAGCGCCTGTTCTACATTTTTTCCTTCAAATTCCAAATCAGGAGACATGCATAACCTCCGTTATTTTAAAGCTTTCTTTGTTATATAGTACTGCTGCGAAATAGACAGCACATTGTTTACAAGCCAGTATAAGACAAGCCCCGAAGAAAAATTAATAAAAATTACCGTGAAAATAAGGGGCATAAACATCATCATTTTTGCCTGCGCCGGATCACCCATGGGGGGCGCTATTTTTTGCTGTAAAAACATAGTTCCGCCCATTATAATTGTTAACACAGGAATACCGTACGGCTCCTGCATGAATGGAATGGAAAAACCAAAACGAAAAAGTCTGTCAGGAGCTGCCAGATCTGTAATCCAGCCAAAAAAGGGAGCGTGCCTTAGTTCTATTGCTTCATATAACATACGATACAGAGCAAAAAACACAGGTATCTGGAGAAACATCGGAAGGCATCCGCCCACGGGGTTTACCTTATAGGTCTTATACAACCCCATAACCTCCTCATTCATCCTTTTCTTGTCGTTTTTATATTTTTCCCTGATCTCCTTCATCAGCGGCTGAATCTTTTTCATTTGAGCCATGGACTTATAACTCTTGGTCCCTAAGGGCCAGAGAATTATTTTGGTAAATACAGTCAAAATAATGATTGCGACACCATAGTTGGGAATAACGCCATAAATTATATTCATAAACCAGAGACACGGTTTGGCAAGAAAATCAAACATGCCGAAATTAATTGCTTTGCTCAGTTTATAATCCAAAGCTTTAAGAATCTTCGTGCTCTTGGGGCCAAAAAACAGCTTATATTCAAAAACATGCCGGCCGGCCGAATTGATTATGATGGCTGGACCCAAATACTGAGCCTCCAACACATCGTTTTCATCTAAAAAAAGACGCATGCTCGCCTCAACAGCGCTGACAGGTATAATGCTGGACATAAAATAACGATCCTGCACGGCTATCCATTGCAGTTCACCGGTAAATATATTTTTATCCTCTATTTTTTTTAGTTTTATCTGTTCGAGCTTATTATTTATTAATGCGCTCGGCCCTTCAAAGCCATACATGGTTTTACCCTCAGCAGGCGGTTTCATTAACGACAATACGGGTCTGTCCTGAATGGTCTGGTAGGATCTGTTTTTTATGACGACACTTAGCTCTATCATGTAGGTTTCCGGTGAAAAAGTGAACCTTTTCTCAACAATTATTCCTTGAGGCGACACCCAGGAAAAAACAATCTCTTTCTCGGTGTCGTTTATACTAATGGAATCGGAGACAAGTTTTGTTAAAAACACAGCTTTCTCCAAACCGGGGATGCTCTTTTTGTCCAATCCAAGCCGTAATATTCCGGCATCACTTATTGCCGGAGGAATCATTTCAAGTAAGGGTGAATCAGGCTTTCCGCTTTCTTTGTACTTTTTTAGAATAAAACTTTTAAACACGGCTCCTTTTTCTGAAATCAGCACCGAGTATAAAGGGGTGTTTATGGTAATTATCCTAGCTGCTTTTTCCTGTTGCGTAAGACCTTGATCATGTATAATTTCTTTAATATCCGTACTAACATCTTTAATAAAAGGTTTTTCTTCAATTATCGGTAGCGTTACCTGTTCTGGTATCTGTTGACCTTGCTGTTCCGGCTGTATCTGCTGAACCGGTTCTTTCTCAACCCACAAGAACTCCCATAAAACAAATACAAGAAAGGATAGAACTATAGCTATTAAAAATCGAGGTTTGTCCATGAACTACTCCTAAAACGATATTAATGTATGTTCAGATTTGACGGTATCGTAAAAAGAAACCCTTGAAAACTGTTTCCTGCTAAAAGCGGGATTCAAGTTCAAGGAAGGCGCAGACTTTAACCGGAGGAATATGTTGAATGTTTCGAGGATTAAAATCTGAGCCTGACCCCAGTACCATCTGCTGGAGCTACGGGGCAGGCGCAATAATCGGGCAAAAGGGGGCGCTTTGCAAAGGTCCCGTTTATATGGCTTATGGAACAGGATCAATACCTCCTGGATTAAACGGATGGCACCGCAAAATTCTCTTTAAGGCAAGAAAAGATCCCTTAAACAAACCATAACGCAAAACAGCCTGATATGCATACTCAGAACAGGTTGGGTAAAACCGACATGAGGGGCCTAAAACAGGAGATAATATATATTGATATGCCCTGATAAGAAATAAGGCAGGAATTGTAAATATTCTTTTAATAATTAATACTCCTGGATATTTTGTCAAAAATATTGCGCAGGGATAAAAATGCCTGATTTGATGACAATTCCGCAGCCTCATGCCTGGCAATTATATTTATATCCCAATTACCAGTAATAATATGCTTGTTTAGCCGAAAATATTCACGTGACAAACGCTTGATCCTGTTGCGAGTTACAGCATGTCCAACCTTTTTCGTCACCGTGATGCCAAGGCGCGTTCTTTTAAAACAACCGGGAGCAAATGTCGCAACAAAATGCCTGTTTTGCACTTTGTTGCCAAATGTTGATAGTTTATAAAACTCCGGGCTTTTTAACAGCCTGTCTGCCTTGGGAAAAAAGAAGCGCACAGACATATATTACCCTTAAACCGTTAAACGGGTTCTGCCCTTAGCTCTCCGCCTGTTAATTATTTTTCTCCCCTGTTTTGTTGACATCCTTTTCAAAAAACCGTGTGTTCTGGCACGCTTAATTCTGCTTGGCTGAAATGTTCTTTTCATAATACAGATCCTCTATGTAAGCGTTCACTGAACGCTGAAATTAGAAAATAGAAAATAGAAATTGGAAATTGGAAATTGGGCATTCATGCTGTTGAGCTGTTGTGCTGTTGATAAACGCATTTCTCACTGTGGGAGCGGCTCGTTTCATCCCTGCCTCTGCGTGCCCGCACGCAGACATCTCTCCCAAAATTCTAATTTCCAATTTCAAGCCGTGAACGGCTACAACAATTTAAACTATTATGTTCAACATATGTTTTGCATAAAGTCAAGAACAGATTATGTATTTTTATCTATCAGGATTTCACAAACATTAAATTCACTCACAGACAACCGGTTGTCCGTACATATTTCAACCTGCTTTTTTATTGTTTTTTCAAGCGATTCAATAATATGGTGTTCTTCACCATATAGAAGGTCGGCAATTTTATGGTGTACACAAAGCACAAGCTTTACACCTGTCATGTCTCCTGCCTTGCGGAGCGTTTCTCTGTATATATCATAACATACAGATTGCATCGACATCAGATGCCCATGACCTTCGCAACAGATGCATGGCTCATACAGCATTTCGGCAAGCGGCCTTCTTGTCCGCTGGCGGGTCATCTGGATCAGTCCGATTTCCGATATCGGAAGAAGATTAATCTTGCTCCTGTCGTTTTGTATTGCACCTTGAAAAGCATTATAAATTTTCTCCCTGTCAGATTTATTCTCCATATCAATTATATCAACAATAATTATTCCACCTGCATCGCGCAAACGGATCTGTCGGGCAATTTCCTTAACCGCCTCAAGGTTTGTCTTTATTATTGTTTCTTCATGATTGTTTTTACTCACATATCTGCCTGTGTTTACATCAATCGCCACAAGCGCCTCTGTTTGCTCAATCACTATATAACCGCCGGATTTCAGCCTTACCTTTCTTTGCAAGGCGCGTGAAATATCACCTTCAATATTATACATATCAAAAATCGGTTCCAGGCCATCGTGCAACTCGATAGAATCCTTAAATCCGGGCATAAATTGTTCTACAAACAAAAGCGTCGACCTGTAAGCATCGGCGGAATCAACGATCAACCGGTCAGACACAAGTGTCAACAGGTCACGAGCAGCACAACAACCAATTGCGATCTCCTTGTTCAAGAGTACCGGCGCCGAGACAGACATGAACCGTCTTTGTATTTTCTCCCACAAATTACAGAGATATTCCATTTCGTATGCAAGCTTCTCTTCGGTGCTACCCTGGGCTGCTGTTCTAACAATGTAGCCGCAATCTTCTTTCTTTAAAGACAAAACTAAATTCCTTAAACGATCCCGTTCCTCCTCTTCTTTTATACAGCGGGATATTCCTACATGGTTGTCTGTCGGCAACAAAACAAGCAGGCGGCCTGGCAGCGATATATGTGTGGTAATATATGCTCCCTTTTTCCCTATTGGCGTCTTTGTAGTCTGCACAAGTATTTCCTGACCTTCTGTAATAAAATCTTCGATATTAACACAAGGTGCTGTAACCTGCCTGCAGAAATTTTCATTATTCTCTTCGGAAATACTCTCGCCGGAGTTATCTGCTTTAATAAATTGTTGTACAATCTCTTTGCAATTATCCTTTATTATGTCCCTGACATGAATAAAAGCCGCCTGATTAAAACCTATGTCCACAAAAGCAGCCTGTATTCCGGGCAGCACTTTCTGCACCCTTCCCTTATATATATTGCCAACGACATCTAATTTGTTCCATCTCTCAACATGGAGTTCTACCAGTAATTCATTCTCCAGAAGAGCAACCCTGGTCTCATGTCCTGTAACATTTATAATTATCTTTTTATTCACAAGCAGTATATCCTTGATGAATTCGTAAAAAGCTATAATATGCCGTTTTGCGGCATTGTAATTAAAAATAACTCAAGTTTCGCACCCTTAATTCCCATCAATGTCAAGACGGTAAGGGTTGAAAATAACATTTTTACAGCGAAATCATTTGCTTATATTTTGTAACCAGCAACCTGTTCGCTATACATTATGATCAGGCGCAAAGGAGATATAACATATTGAATTTAACGATGTATTAAGCATCAATCTTATATTAATTGATTGGCGCCGCCGTTAAAACTACAGGTAGTATATTTCGCTTTAAAAATTTATTTTTAGCCCTTACCGTCCAACGCTTTGGCTAAATTAAAGGGTGCGAAACTTGAGAAAATAAGTTATCAATCATATTTTGAACATCGAACGTTGAGCGTCGAATAATGAAATCGCCTGGAGCAAAGCCATTCCACAACTTTAAACACTTTAACCATGAAGTGTAAACCGATAACCGTAAACCAATTGGTGGTATGCATTCCCACGCTGGGACATGGTAACGAGAAACCGGTAACCAGCAACAATCCAATGGGATGTTCGACAACCTGATCAGCTTTTGGCCCTCTGCTTTACGACCTTTGCCTGTTTTAATTCCTCTTCAGGAAGTCTGAAAATCGCCTTAATAACATCAAGCGGCCTGACTGTCCTTCCCTGGCCGGCCCTTATCGTCATCTGCAACTTACAGGGCGTGATAATATCAATCTTCAAAACCCGATCCTTTAAATCTGTCTTTGCGATCTTTCCTTTCCGGTTTGAACGGATGCAGATAAATTTAACGCTGTCATTAAAAGCTTTGAGCGCTCTTTCATCAAAAAAGCCGTCTTTTATTGTAACAATATATGTAACTGAATTCATATTGCTTTTTTCACGTGAAATATCTGCCCGACAATCATAAACAGAAAGACCTTCCGGAAGCCGGCCTCTTAAAAGAGCGGTTATTGTCTCTGGTTTTACGCTGCCAGGCACAATTAAATATAAAAATTCATTCAGGCTCTCCATGCCTATGGGAAGCGGATCGTCAAAAGAGATTCTTGGCATGGGATGAAAGCCTTCTGAATATTTAACAGATATCCCGGAGCGTCTTAAAGCTCGCAAAAATATATTGGCAAGCTCAAGATGCCCAAAATATTTAGCCTGATCCTGTTTTGAATAAAAAACCTTGACCTTTTTATAATCAGCTTCATTTGTGTCTGTAACAGCGGCATCTTTTTGAGACAGCTCCTGTACAGAATCAACACTAAGTTTATCCTCACATGCTTCGTAAATCTTTGGCTCAATTTTTTCGAAATCACATACACCGCAACCATTACAATCGCCGCGGCGACAGTCGGGCGTGCTTTCGCCGCCTAAAGCCCTGTCCCACTCAGCCGCCAAAAACTCTTTTGTAACGCCTGTGTCAACATGATCCCATGGCAACGGATCCTTAATATTCCATGGGCTTTTTGTATATAAATCCAGATCCACACCTTGTCTGGAAAAAGACTCTTCCCACAATCCATAATGAAACCTGTCACTCCAGCCGTCAAATTTACAGCCTCTTTTATATGCATCTGCCAGCAATCGGCTGAGATTTCTGCCTCCTCTGGCAAAAACCCCTTCAACAATGCTTACCTCAGGATTCTGCCATTTAAAGTGAATCCCAGGCATTCTGAGCTCTTTCTTCAGCCAGTCCAGATTCTCCCTTGATTTTTCCAGTGTGAGCTGGGGGGACCATTGAAAAGGGGTATGCGGCTTTGGAATCAATGTTGTCACGCTGACATTTATATTTCCCCTGCGCCCTTTTGGCCCCTTGATTTTGCGCAGATCCTTTACAAGAGACACGATAGCTTGCAAATCATCATCGGTTTCAGTGGGAAGACCCGTCATAAAATACAGCTTTATGGTCTGCCAGCCAAGGCTGAATGCATTAAAAACAGTCTCAAATATCTCTTTTTCTGAAATATTTTTATTGATAACATCCCTGAGCCTCTGACTGCCGGCCTCCGGCGCAATAGTAAAACCTGTTTTTCTAACTTTTTTAATAAGTTTCATCAGTTGCGGGGTTAATGTGCCGGCTCGCAGTGACGGCAGTGAAACAGCTATATGCCTTGAATCACACTTGTCCATCAGGTTTTCCATAAGAGTATTTAGCGATGTATAGTCGCCGGTGCTTAGTGACAGCAGGGAAATCTCATCATAACCGGTTGCGGCAAGAGCCTTTTCTGTCAACGCAAGCAGAGTCTCCGGCGATCGTTCACGCACGGGACGATAAATCATGCCTGCCTGACAGAACCTGCATCCTCTTGTGCACCCTCTTGCTACTTCAAGTCTGAGACGATCATGTATGGGTCTTGCAAAAGGAATTATCGGGGAATCCGGAAAAGGAGCCTGGTTCAGATCACACAGAATCGCTCTTGTAACCTTCCTGCAATCTGAAAACGCCGGTATATAGAGACCGGTAATTTTATATAATTCTCTTAAAAGGATTTCCTTGTCAGGGTATGCATTCTCCTTCCAGGAAAACCACACGCGCGCCATATCCATCACCACCTCTTCGCCATCACCAACTACTATTGCATCAAAAAAATCGGCAACGGGTTCAGGGTTGCATGTGCATGGGCCTCCGGCAATAATCAGCGGGTATGAATTGTCTCTTTCCGAAGAAAAAAACGGGATATTTGCAAGATCAAGAATTGTAAGAACGTTTGTATAATTCAGTTCATAAAGCAGGCTAAATCCGATGATATCAAAATCGGCTAAAGGTTTGTGTGATTCCATGGATAGAAGGGGAATGTGTGAGGATCTCAGGCACGACTCCATGTCAACACCCGGCGCATAAACCCGTTCCGCTGCTATCTCTTTGTGTTTATTAAGAATATGATAAAGTATCTGAATCCCGAAATGAGATGTGCCGATCTCGTACAGATCCGGAAACGCCAGGGCTATCTTTAGCTTGACCTTGTCCGGATCTTTTTTTATGGAGTTTATTTCCGTGCCAAGATACCGGCTTGGCCGTTCGATCAAAGGCAGGATGTCTTGAAAGTTTTTTATGTTCATGGTAAGAAGTGTTAAGTGTTAAGTGTTAAGTGTTAAGTGTTAAGTGTTAAGTGTTAAGTGTTATATCAAATGCTTTGCTGTTTTGCTCCATGCTCTTCGTGCGAGCATTTTTTTAAAAAGAGGGGATTACAATGCATACATATAAAACATTTATCCGTTTAATTATAGCTTTTTTTGCAATACTTGTCTTTCCGCTTAATAGCCCTGCAGCGGAATATAAACGGGAAACCCCTGTTGTCAGGGCTGTGCGCAAGGTCAGCCCGGCAGTTGTGAATATAAATTCGGAATATGAGGTCCGCAGACGCGCTAATCCTTTCTCCGGATTCAGCAAAGATCCCTTTTTTGATTCCTTTTTCAGAGACTTTTTTGACCCCGGTTTTGAACAGTGCTACAAAAGAACCAGCCTTGGATCTGGAGTTATTATCGATGGAAAACGCGGCCTCATTCTTACAAACGCGCACGTGCTTGCAAAAAGCGCCACAATAACAATTATCCTGAATGATGAGCGTAAGTTTGATGCCCGGATTATAGGCGCTGATCCTGATTCTGATCTCGCTGTGCTGCGAATATCATCAAAAGATCCTCTTCCTGCCGTTGAGATGGGCAATTCCGACGATCTCATGATAGGGGAAACAATTATAGCCATAGGCAATCCTTTCGGGTTTTCCAACACTGTAACAACAGGGGTTATAAGCGCAGCAAACCGAAGCATCAGGGCAGACGATACTGTTTATCATGATTTTATACAGTTAGACGCCTCCATTAATCCCGGCAACAGCGGAGGGGCGCTTCTAAACATAAACGGCGAACTTATCGGCATTAATACCGCAATTTATGCAAAAGCCCAGGGAATAGGGTTTGCCATACCCATTAACAAGGCAAAAAGGATTGTGTCGGATCTTATTCAATACGGAGAGGTTGTTCAAATATGGCTTGGCATAACCGTGCAAAATCTGGATAACGAGCTTGCACAATACATGAAAATTCCAGGAAACAAAGGAGTGCTCGTCAAAGAGATCGCAAGGGAAGGACCCGGCCACAAGGCAGGCATCCGTGAGGGTGATATTATCCTGTCTGTCGGCTCCCGGAACACCCCTTCGGTTGAGCATTATCATACGGCCATGAAAAATTATGCCAAAGGGGATTTTATTAAAATAACTCTCTGGCGAAACAACAAAGAAAATACTGTTTCAACAAGGGCGGCTGTATTCCCTGAAGAGCTGGCACAGGAACTTGCCTTCAGGCTTCTTGGAGTAAAAGTTGAAAACCTGTCTCTAACAAAACGTTTTCAACATAAAACCTTCGCAAAAACAGGAGTAGTGATTTCATCGATTAATCGTCAATCCTATCTATCGCGCATTGGGGTAAAACCCGGTGATATAATACGGCAAATTGATGAAATGACTGTAAGCAGCGTAAAGGAATTTGAAAAAGCGGTTGTAAAATACCGCCATAAAAGATCTGTGGTTATCCTGTTACAACGCAGCGATCAAAGCTATTATATAACCGTAAAATTATAAAAAACAATCATTCAGCCACAGATTTACACAGATAAACGCCGATAGGTTTAAATACAAAAAAACCACAGGCATTATTTTAGAAGCCATTTATCCCCATGTAGAGTGTGTTTCTGAACACTTGACGCTGTCACCTTGGTAACTATCGATTTTGTAAGTACTTTTTCTGAACAGCAGAATATCGAACAAAGAATGTCGAAGTGACTCCTTCATAATTCTGCGGTTCCTTGTTCGATATTCTTTGTGTACTCCGTGTTCTCTGTGGTAAAAAATATTATTAATATGGAGCATTGTCCAACAATATGAAGCGAACCAGAATACTACATCTTTTACAGTCAGACAAACCATTGGACAATGTAATTATAATGGGGTGGGTTAGAACCAGACGCGATTCAAGAGGTTTTTCCTTTTTAGAAATTAACGACGGATCGTGCCTTAAAAACATGCAGGTAATTGCCGACAGCTCCATTGCTGATTATGAGGAAATAAAAAAAATCACAACAGGGTCGGCTGTAGCTATCACGGGTTCGCTAATGGAATCGCCGGGAAAAGGACAGAAATGGGAACTAAAAGCAGATAATGTGGAAATACTTGGCATTGCCCCTGATACATTCCCGCTGCAAAAAAAACGGCACAGCGACGAGTTTTTGAGAACCATTGCCCATTTAAGATCCAGAACCAATAAATACGGGGCTGTCTTTCGCATAAGATCCGAGCTGTCCTTTGCAATACATCAATTTTTCAAAGACAGGGGCTTTAAATATATTCACACGCCGGTTTTAACCGCTTCTGATTGCGAAGGCGCTGGAGAAATGTTTAAGGTAACTGCGCTGGATATGGACAACATCCCAAAAAAGGATGGAAAAACCGACTTTTCGCTCGATTTTTTCGGCGCTGCAACAAATTTGACCGTATCCGGACAACTTTCAGCAGAAATGTTCGCCCTGGCTTTAGGAGATGTTTATACGTTTGGCCCGACTTTCAGGGCTGAAAACTCAAATACAAGCAGACATGTGGCTGAATTCTGGATGGTCGAGCCTGAAATGGCTTTCAGCAATTTAACAGACGCCATGGATTTGAGCGAAGAATTTTTGAAATATCTGACAGGCTATATAATAGATGCTTGTCTGGATGATCTGGAACTTTTTGCAAAATATGTGGACAAAAACCTTATGACAACCCTGGAAGGTTTGCTCTCATCCGACTTTACAAGGCTTTCATACAAAGATGCAGTAGATATTTTAAACAAATCCAAACAAAAATTTGAGTTCGAGGTCGATTTTGGCAAGGATCTGCAGTCTGAACATGAACGATATCTTACTGAACGGCATTTTAAACAGCCTGTAATTATTTATGATTATCCCAAAAACATAAAACCGTTTTATATGAGAATAAATGACGATAATAAAACAGTTGCCGCAATGGATGTTCTTGTGCCGAATATAGGGGAGATAATAGGCGGAAGCCAGCGCGAAGAACGGTTGAATATTCTTGAAGCAAGAATGGATGAGATGGGCTTGTCAAAAAAGGATTACTGGTGGTATATTGAGTCCAGGAAATACGGCTCTGCTTTTCATAGTGGGTTCGGTATGGGATTTGAACGTTTGCTGATGTTTTTAACAGGTGTAACCAACATAAGAGATGTTATTCCGTTTCCAAGAACTCCGAATTCTATTTCTTTTTAAAACAGCATGTTGTTGGGTTTCGCTTCGCTCAACCCACCTACAACTTTTTCCTACCAGTCTTCAGCCCTCAGCTTATCCACCTGAGTAGTTACACAGGTTTTATGGTTTCAGGCATCTTAATTTGCCAAGTTCTTCGGCATAGCCATAAAGATGAAGCCCCTTGCTTTCAACTATCATTTCTCCGTCTTCAACACCGATTTCACCTGCCATATACTCTTTCAAATTCTGTAGGCCGGCCAGGTTTGCGGGCAGCCCCCCCCAGAGATCCCATGAACGAAAATAAATAATAAAATGCAGGGTTTCATCCTGTATCCGAGTGTCTATCGAACGTAAACATGGCGGATCAAGCAAGGTAAGATCGGAAGAATGCGCAACCTGGAGCACCATCTGGTTGTTACGGTATCCGTATTTTTTATATGTTTGAATCACCCACTCAATTTGATTAATATAAAGTGTTCCATCTTTTTCAAAAACAGCTTTTCCGTCAACATCTCTAATATCGACGATTTTTTTGTCGCTGCTTTTCCACCAGTTCAGCTTATTCCCTGAAACCGTAGCTCCTGTCAATCTCTCTCCATAAGTGTATGATTCGCCGGCCTCTTTGTCCGGGGTCATAAGGTATTCAAGATATGATCTTGTATATCCTTCTCCTCCGTAAATATAAGCTTCTTCAACAGGATTAGGTATGCCGCACGCCGGAGGAATGTCCGGCAACAGGGGTTGTGTGCCGGGATGTTTCACATGACCAATAAAAAAATCGTATTCCAGACGCGTTTGTCCCGCATATGAACCACGATCAACTTTAAACCTTCTTCCATGATCGAATATGTCGTGAACCGCCTGAAACCATAAATCCGGCAGATCTCTTGCTTCAATCTTATGAATGTTCATATTAGTAACCGTTCACGGTTGTCGGTTCACAGTTTTTTAATGAATTATGCAACAATTAAAGCATTTTGGATTCAGAAAATTAACCTCTCGTGAAATATAAATCCCTGTTATCAGCTTCGCAACCAATCCCTGTGCAATATTTATAAACCTTTGGGAATCCAGAATATTCTTTCTTTCCCTTCCCTACACATGTTTTTCATATGTCCAGCACACTCACTTCAAGAGCGTTGTTTTGAATAAATTCTCTTCTGGGTTCAACCTCTTCACCCATAAGTATCGTAAATATCTCGTCTGTTTCAACTACATCTTCTATCTTAACCTTTAACAGGGTTCTTTTCCCGGGGTCCATGGTTGTTTCCCATAATTGATCAGGATTCATTTCACCAAGACCTTTATATCTTTGAACACCGATTCCCTTTTTTCCTTCCTCAATTAGAAAAGAAAGAAGCTCTTTTTTATCGTTTATCACGATTGAATCTGATTCCTTTTCGCCATTAACAACAACAAAAGGTGGTTTGTCATATTCTATTATTTTTTTACCAACAACCATGCTTTTCTGAAAATTCGGGGAATATACAAGCCCTCTCCCGATTTTTACATGTTTATCAACATCTTTTATCTGGTTTGTCGTTGTGCCGTCATGATAAGTAACGATCATTTCATATATATTGCGTTCTATATTCCACGACAACTCGCTTACTTCATACCCTTCTTTTAAAAAGGTCTCATTCAGGCGTGACATTTTAGATTTGTCCTGAAGAAAGGTAATATCTTCAACCCCTTCTTTAATCATAAGTTCAACAATATCAGACCGTATGTTGCGTGTTTCAAGCCTTAATAAACCTGTAAAATATTCCGAAAGATTTCCAATAAAAACATACAGGTTATGGTCTGACAATTCTTTTCCATTTTTCCCATACCTGATCTTTTTATTATTACAAACTCTTTTTATAATGTGGTCATTAAATTCTGTCTCGTTTTTTAGATATACTGCTTTTTTTCCTTTTCCTATTCTATATAAAGGAGGTTGGGCTATATATAAGAATCCCTTTTCAACAATATCCGGCATCTGTCTGTAAAAAAATGTCAAAAGAAGTGTTCTTATATGAGAACCGTCAACATCCGCATCAGTCATAATTATAATCTTGTGATATCTTATTTTATCAATATCATATTCCTCTTTTCCCGCTCCGGTTCCGAGGACTGTAAATATATTCTTTATTTCGTCGCTTCGCAAAATTTTATCAAAACGTGATTTTTCAACATTCAGTATTTTCCCTTTTAAGGGTAAAATGGCCTGGTACCTTCTGTCCCTGCCCTGTTTTGCGCTGCCCCCGGCAGAATCACCCTCTACTATAAAAAGTTCCCTTTCAGCAGGTTCAGTATACTGGCATTCCGCTAATTTGCCCGGAAGTGTTGAATCAATTAACGAACCCTGTTTTCTCGCGAGATCTCTTGCGCGTTTTGCGGCGTCTCTTGCCCTTGCAGCTTCGACCGCCTTGCCCAATATTTTTCTGGCAACAGCCGGATTCTCTTCTAAAAACACACTTAACTTTTCATTAACAAGCGACTCAACAAAACCCTTTACCTCGCTATTGCCCAGTTTTGTTTTTGTTTGCCCTTCAAATTGAGGAGACTTAATCCTTATGCTTATTATCGCTGCCAGGCCCTCTCTAACATCATCACCGCTAATTTTTGCCTGCAGGTTTTTGGGAAGGTTTCCATTTGACGCGTACTGGTTTATTGTGCGCGTTAAAGCAGCCTTAAAACCTATAAGATGAAAACCACCCTCAACGGTATTAATGTTATTTGCAAAAGAGAGTATTTTTTCTTTAAACGAATCATTATATTGCAACACAACTTCTATATAAACATCGTTTTTTACACCTTCAATATAAACAGGTTTATGAAGCGTTGTGTTTCTTCTGTTCATATATTCAATAAACGAAACGATCCCGCCTTTATAATAAAATTCCTCTTTGTTGTCTGATCGTTCGTCTTCAATGGTTATCTTTAAGCCTTTGTTTAAATAAGCTAATTCCCTCAACCTTCTGGTAAGTATTGAATAGTTGAAATCGTTTGTATTAAAAATATCCAGATCAGGGGAAAAACAAATTTTAGTGCCCCTTTTGTCAGTCTTTCCTGTTATCTCTAACTCGCTGTTTTTTATTCCCTTTTTGTAGGTTTGGTGGTAAATTTTCTTGTCTTTATAAATTTCTACTTCAAAATTTTCTGAAAGAGCATTTACAACGGACACTCCAACACCATGAAGTCCGCCGGACACCTTATAAGAGTCGTTGTCAAACTTTCCGCCGGCATGAAGCTTTGTTAATACAACCTCAAGCGCCGGCACCCCTTCGGTCTTATGAATACCAACGGGAATACCCCTGCCATTATCTTCAACGCTGACGCTGTTATCTGTATGAACAATGACTTTTATTAAATCGCAATGTCCTGCCATTGCTTCATCAATACTATTATCCACAACCTCATATACAAGATGATGAAGGCCATCTATATCAACATTTCCTATATACATTGAAGGCCTCAATCTAACAGGTTCAAGGCCCTCGAGTACATCTATACTGTTTTCATCATAAATGTTTTTCATTATATTCTCATCGGCATAATTACACTTAAAAATGTTTTATCCTTTTCGCCTTCGATAAAACATGGTTTTTCTTCGTTTGTTATATATAAAATAATTTTATCATCATCTATAATGTTTAATATTTCAATAAAATATCTTGGATTAAAGGAAACCTCAATCGGCTTTCCTTTAAAACCGATATCTAAATCTTCTTTTGACTCACCTATATCAGGATTTGTAACTGAAACTATAAGTTTGTTTTCATTAAAATTAAATATAGCTCCCTTGTAATTTTCAGAAGATAAGATAGACATTCTTTTCAGCATCATAAGAAATATGTTTTTTTCCAAAATGATGTCATGTCCACCCTCTTTTTTTACAATATCACCATATTGAGGAAAATTACCCTCCAGAAGCCTGATAATAATTGTTTCGGAATCTTTTTTTATAATAAAATTATTATCTTTATTGCCGATCTGTACATTACCATCATAGCTAAGAAACTTATTTACTTCGTTTAAACCTTTCTTGGGAATAATTATTCCCTGTCCTGATGGTAAATTAAAATTTTTGTCGTATATATGATCGACTAACATTAACCTGCTTCCATCTGTTGAAACCATCCTTATTTGTTGTTGATCATCGTCTTTTATTCTTTCAAAATATATTCCATTTATATGTGCCCGTTTATCATCAGTAGCTCCTGTTATTATCACTGTTTTTTCTATCATCTTTCTTAAGGTCGATGCTTTTATATTAAAAAAATCTACATTGTCTAATACGGGAACTTCTGGAAAATCATCTGGATTCATTCCAACTATCTGATAATTAACATTTTTGTTGCTTATTTTTATCCAATAGTTTTCAACTTCTTCTATTAGTATTTCATTGCTGGGAAAATCTTTCACTATTTCATAAAATTTTCTTGCATTAATAGCGATTGATCCTTCTGAATCAACCGATGCATGGTATAATCCTACAAAACCGGTTTCAAGATCAGTGGCAATAAATTTAATTTTTGAACTTATTGCCTGTATTAAAACTGTTTCGGTTATAGCAAGATTGCTTTTACGGCCGGTTATACCCTGAATGTTCGATAATGCATTAATAATTTCATTTTTATTTATTGTAAATTTCATATAATTATCCTTTTTTATAAAAAATAACTATTAATAATAATATGTGTTAATAATTACAAATAATTTTATAATATATTTATTTTATTAAAAATAAATATATTATAAAATGTATATAACTGATAAAAAACAGTGTTTATAATTAATGAAATATAAAGATATAAAAACTTATTGTTAATAAATAATAAAGATATGAATATATATCAACATCAAATGTTAATAACTCAAGTTTCGCACCTTTAATTTAGCCAAAGCGTTAGACGGTAAGAGCTAAAAATAAATTTTAAAGCGAAACATACTATTTGTGCTTTTAACAACGGCGCCAATCAATCAAGTAATCAAGTATAAGATTGATGCTTGATACCTTGTTAAATTCAATATGTTATATCTCCTTTACGCCTGTCTGCGTGCGGTTACGCACAGGCAGGCCTGATCGTAATGTATGTCGCACAGGGCGCTGATTACAAAATATAAGCAAATGATTTCGCTGTAAAAATGTTATTTTTAACCCTTACCGTCTTGGCATTAATAGAAATCAAGGGTGCGAAACTTGAGTTATTAATATATAGCACGGGAAATTGTTTAAAAAAAGGGAATAAAAAGAAGGATTATTTAAGATGTTTTGGTAGCGGGGGCTGGATTTGAACCAACGACCTTCGGGTTATGAGCCCGACGAGCTACCAGACTGCTCCACCCCGCAACACATAAATTCTTATTTTAAATATAATAATAAATCATGTCAAGACATTTTTTTGTTTTAATATAGACACTATTGAACGCTTAATTAAAGCTCTATCTGTTTTTGATAACTTATTATCATTATATCTGATAAATATTTTTTTTGTCCGGCGATTTTGTCCGGATATTATATTTATTGATGATTTTGGTATTTTAAACAGTTTTGCCAGAAAGTTAATACACATACTATTGGCGGCTCCGTCAACCGGAGCGGCTGTAAGTTTGATTTTAACCGCATCATTATAAATACCAACTATCATGTTTTTAGATGATCTTGGTTGAACAACCACTTTAAATATCAAGCCATTATTATTTTCATTTATTGCAAACATTTTTATAACTCAGGTGGATAGGCTGAAGACTGTTAGAAAAAAACGTATTTTGAAGCCATTTTTGGCGCAAGAATCGGATATTTCAGCCAAAGTACGGCAATCGTACTCTTCTGACCCTTTCAGCCTTCAGCCTGACTACGTGGGTAGTCACGTTATGTTTAACTATGTTTGATATTATTTATAATTATACTTGATGAAATTTTTTCTATAATAGGGATTATGACGGTTTTACCTCCAAACTGTTCAACAGTTTCATGTCCAACAACCCTATTTGACGAATAATTGCTGCCCTTTGTAAGCACATCCGGACGTATAATGTTAATTAATCCATTTAATTTATCTGAAGAAAAAACTACAACATAATCAACACTGTCAAGAGCGCTTAATATTTTAACTCGCTCATTAGCGCTTAATACGGGCCTTCCCCTGCCTTTAAGTTTTTTTACGGAATCATCATCATCGATAGCCACTATTAAAATATCGCCAAACTGCTTTGATGCTGAAAAAAGCATAATATGACCTGTGTGTAAAATATCAAAACACCCGTTTGTTAAAACAATTCTTTTTCCGTTTTTTCTTAATTCCTGGATAAGTACCGGAAGTTCAGACAGGTTTTTATGTTTAAATATTATATCATCAGGATATGGTTTTAGTGCAAATAAAAGCTCTTTTTGTGAGATTGTGGCCGTTCCAAGCTTGCCGACAACTATACCAGCAGCGGCATTTGCTATAACAGCGCTGTCCGCAAAAGAAGCGCCAGATGCTATTGCCAACCCAAAGACAGCGGCAACCGTATCACCAGCGCCGGACACGTCAAAAACTTGTTTTGCCCTGGCATTGATTGTACAGGGTTCTTTGTTGCGTTCAAACAGAACCATTCCTTCTTTGCCGCAAGTTATTAACAGATTATCAATATCGATTGTATTCAGGATGTTGGTTCCGGCTTTTACAAGGGATGATCTGTTAATAATATCAACACCAGAGGCCAGGGAAGCCTCTTTTTTGTTTGGTGTAAGTAAAGATATACCGGAATATTTTGAAAAACTTAGACCTTTTGGATCAGCAATCGTAGTTTTGTTATGTTTTTTTGCAGAGCTAATTATTTTTTTTATAAGTTTATCCGTTATCAACCCCTTGCCATAATCAGAAATCAGCACAGCATCAACAAGGGGTATTTTATTGTCAATATATTTAATTAGAAGCTCCATGGTGTTTTTGGATATATTCTGTTTTGTTTCCCTGTCGATTCTTAACACCTGCTGATTATTAGCAACCACCCTTGTCTTTCGGGTGGTGGGCCTGTCCGGGACCTGTATAATACCTTCCGTATCCACCCCAAGCTCCTTAAATTTTTCAAGCAAAACATTTCCGCACCTGTCTGTACCTATCACGCCCGCTACAGAAACGTTTGCGCCAAGAGAGACAATGTTGTTAGCTACGTTGCCGGCCCCGCCAAGCGTAAACACTTCATTTTTTATGGAAACAATCTGGACAGGCGCCTCTGGAGATATGCGGTCAACCTCTCCCCAGAGATATTCATCCACCATTACATCGCCAACAACCAGGAGTCTGGATTGATTAAATTTTGAAATATCAACAGTCACAGGCATTTTTTACGAATTCATCATTTTTATATGTCAGGATAAATTATGTGTAACTCAACCATATATTATAACCGTTTACGGTTTTTTTCTTGAATTATGCAGCGCCTAAAGCATTTTAATCAGAAATACCAACTTTTGAATTAGTTCTTTGAATTTTTTCAATTTTTTTTTAACTTCACATGCAATATAAACCTGAGTTCTCAGTTTAGCATCAAGGCATTTCGCTTTTATGTTCCAATCAACTGTTAACTGTAAACCGTAAACGGTTACAATATATTTTTCAAAAGATCTGTCAGAAAGTCGGGTGGGCGCACCACGCGGCCATCACTATTAACGAAGGCGTGTTTTGTATGTCCTGTTACAAGAATCTTTTTACCGCTTTCATTAAATATATTATAATTAAACTTCATACCGCCTTTAACGCTGTTATCAATAGATGTTTCGATAATCAAAACGTCATCATATCGTGCAGGAAGCAAAAACTTACAATAGACCTCGGATACAGGAAGGAAAATGCCTTTTTCTTCTATCTCTTTATAGGTAAATCCAATATGTCTGAATAGTTCCGAACGGCCCATTTCAAACCAGCGCAAGTAGTTTGCATGATAGGCAATCCCCATTTTATCCGTATCGCCGTAAATAACCCTGTATTTTGTTTTATGTGTAATCATGGGTTAAAAAACAATCACGAAAGCACGAAAAGGTAAAAACACGAAACTAAGAAAAAAGTCGAATTTATCAAGTTTGATGCACTCGTAAAAAGCCGTCACTCCGGTGAAAACCGGAGTCCAGAACCCTCGTAAGTCGTTGAATAGACTGGATAGCGCTAAAGCTTCACTACGTGCCCGGCTTTCGCCGGAATGACAAAAAAGAACGTTTTCCGACTTTTTACGAGGCCATCAAGTTTCGTGTCTTCGTATTTTCGTGCTTTCGTGATAAATACATCCTGTTTGGTTCCGGTTTGTCCGGCTCCTATGTTGTTTCCAGTGTTTTTCGGATGATTTTTTTAAGCTCATCATAATTGTATGAAACAGGAAGCTCTTTGAACTCGTTTTTAATATTATCCGGAGGTCTGAAAAGAATTCCTGTGTCCGCCGCCTTCAGCATTGTAATATCGTTATAAGAGTCGCCAACGGCTATAATTTGATAATTTAGATTTTTTAACGAAAGCACCGCCTTTTGTTTTCCATCCTTTTGGCGTATGTTGTAATCTATAATTGAACCATCTTTATTTAGAGACAGTGAATTGCAAATAAGTGTGGGCCAGCCAAGCTTTTTCATCAAAGGGCCTGCAAACTGGGTAAATGTATCCGAAATAATTATTACCTGTGAGCGGGGTCTTAGCCAGTCAAGAAACTCAACAGCTCCTTCAAATGGGTCCAAGCTCTCTATAACCTCTTGAATATCCTGCATTTTAAGGTTATGTTTGTCCAGGATGGCGAGACGCTTTTTCATTAATATATCATAATCGGATATATCTCTCGTTGTTAAGCGGAGCTCCTTGATACCTGTTTTTTCAGCTACACCTATCCATATTTCAGGAACAAAAACACCCTCAAGATCTGAACAAACAATATGCATAATTCCTCTTAATCTTCTCCGTTTTCGTCTTCAACCCGTATAAGAACAGGGCTGTCACTTATAATATCCAGTGATGATATCTCGGAGAGAGCTTTTTTTACATCTGCTTCTCTGGCAAGGTGTGTAAGAATAACAATTGGGACAGAACCTTTTGTTTTACGTCCTTTTTGATGAACAGACTTGATGCTTATACTGTTATTGCCCAAGATACCGGCTATTTTTGAAAGAACGCCGGGGTGATCCAGTGCCGAAAACCTGAAATAGTAATTGGTAAATATATCTTCAACCGGCATAACAGGGATTTTTTTTATATTATCAAACTGGTATGATAATAAAGGAATCCTTCCTTTTGAGCCGGACAGTATATTACGAACAAGATCGACCGTATCTCCAACCACCGCGCTGGCTGTGGGCATCATGCCGGCTCCGTGTCCATACAGCATCATATCGCCTACAGCATCACCGGAAATTGTAATAGCATTCATGGTGCCGCTGACATTGGAAAGGGGGTTGTCAAAAGATATCATCGCAGGGTGTACCCTTGCCTCCACCCTGTCCCCCTTGTTTTTGCTGATAGCGAGCAGCTTTATTCTGTATCCGAATCGCTCGGCAAACTCGATATCTATTGGCGTAATGTTTGATATTCCCTCAATATAGATATCATGAAAGTTAATTTCCATACCATAGGCAAGCGATGTTAATATAGCTAATTTATGGGCCGTATCTATTCCTTCCACATCCAGTGTCGGATCTGCTTCTGCAAACCCCTTAGACTGTGCTTCGGAAAGGGCTGATTCAAAGGCGCTTCCATCAAATGTAATTTTGGATAAAATATAGTTGCAGGTGCCGTTTAGAATACCGGTCATCGAGCTTATGGTGTTTCCAACAAGGGATTCACGCAACGATTTGATAATAGGCATACAGCCGCCGACGCTTGCTTCAAAAGCAAGATCAACCCCTTTTTTGGCTGCAGCTCGAAAGAGGGTATTGCCATGAACGGCGAGAAGAGCTTTGTTTGCGGTAACAGCCTGCTTGCCATTCTTAATCGCTTTTAAAATCAAGTCCTTTGCAATACCGTCTCCACCTATCATCTCGATAACAATATCGATCTCCGGATCATCAACAACGCTGTAAGCATCGGTTGTCATGACCCCGTTATCAAAACAGACACCCCTGTCCCTTTTGATGTCTATATCGGCAACACGTTTTAAGATCAGAGAAGCTCCCACCCTGGAGCTAATCAACCCTTTGTTTTCAATAAGAATTTTTGCAACACCAGTGCCCACGGTACCACAACCTAACAAACCAATATTTATTGTTTTCATGCCAACATATTCCCTTACAGGATTTTTCTGAGTCCCCTGATAGCCTGGTTGATTCGCATCTTGTTTTCAATAAGAGCGAACCGCACATATTCATCGCCATATTCTCCAAACCCCAACCCAGGAGAAACAGCTACCTGAGCCTCTTTAATCAGAAATTTGGAGAATTCCACCGACCCCATTTTTAAATATTGATCAGGAATTTTTCCCCATACAAACATGGTTCCTTTTGGGCTCTTTATATTCCAGCCAACGCGATCCAGACCTGATATCAGCGCATCTCTTCTTTCCCTGTATGTGTCACATGTTTGTTTTACACAGTCCTGCGGGCCGTTTAACGCTATGATGGATGCAATCTGAATCGGCTGGAATATACCGTAATCAAGATAACTTTTTATTCTGCGCAGGGCGCCGACAATTTCTTTGTTGCCAACACAAAAACCAACCCTCCAGCCCGGCATGTTGTAACTCTTTGAAAGAGAAACAAATTCTACTCCGACATCTTTAGCGCCTTTTGCCTGTAAAAAACTGGGCGCTTTATAACCGTCAAACACAAGATCCGCGTAAGCAAGATCATGGATTACCATTATGTTATGTTCCTTTGCATAAGCCACGATCTTGTCAAAAAACTCAAGGGTTACAACTTCTGTGGTAGGATTGTGCGGATAGCTGATAATTAAAAGCTTTGGCTTTGGCCATGTTTGTTTTGTTGCGCTCATCAGGTCTTCAAAAAAATCGGAATCCGGCCCCACGCGTATTCCTCTTACGTCACCGCCTGCAATAATTGCTGAGTATGGATGGATCGGGTAGGTTGGGTTCTGGGTAAACACTACATCGCCGGGTCGGATTGTAACCAGCACGAGATGAGATATTCCCTCTTTGGCGCCTATTGTAGCTATTGCCTCGCTGTTATAGTCTATATCCACATCAAACCGGCGTTTATACCAGTCCGAAATAGCCATTCTAAGTTTGGTTATTCCCATGGATGCCGAATATCGATGGTTTTGTGGTTTTTGTGCGGCTTCGATTAGCTTGTCAACGATATGTTGCGGCGTGGCAAGATCCGGATTGCCCATTCCAAGGTCAATAATATCCTCTCCGGCATGCCTTGCATCCATTTTTATTTTGTTAACGGTTGTAAACACATATGGCGGCAGACGGTCGAGCCTTGCAAATTTTTCCATAAATATAACCCCACTTCTTACGTTCGTCTAAATTGATAATTAAACCTAATATTTTTTTTCGTGCTTTCAACATTTCGTGTTTTCGTGATGGTTTTTTAGTTTATTGTCATTAAACACACAAAATTTATATTTAAGACACCAAACAGTTAATTACTATAAATAGAATTTTATGTCAAAAAATTTGTTTTGACTTTTAAGCGGGATCGATTTAATTTTTAAATAGTTGTTGATGATTTACAGCAGAACATCTTATCGGGAGGATCCTTTGAAAAAAGCACTTACTTATGCTGATGCAGGCGTAAACATAGATAATGCAAACAAACTAATAGGAATCATCAAAAAGCTGGCAAAACAAACCCACAGACCCGGTGTGATGGGCGAGATAGGAGGTTTTGGGGGACTTTTTTCCCTTAATCTTAGACAGATAGAGACACCTGTTCTTGTGAGTTCAACAGACGGAGTTGGAACCAAGCTAAAGATAGCGTTTATGATGGACAAGCATGACACTGTCGGCATTGATTTGGTTGCGATGTGTGTTAATGATATAATTGTTCAGGGGGCCGAACCGCTTTTTTTTCTCGATTATCTGTCAACGGGACAATTAAATACAGATATAATTGCAGATATCATAAAAGGGGTGGCCCAGGGATGCAGGCAGGCCGCATGTGCTCTTATAGGCGGAGAAACCGCTGAAATGCCCGGGTTTTATAAAAAGAAAGAATATGATATGGCTGGATTTGCTGTAGGAATAGTCGACAACAGCAAAATTATCGATGGCTCGGAAATTCATGTCGGCAACAAGATTGTTGGGATTGCATCGAGTGGGCTGCACAGCAATGGATATTCTTTGGTAAGAAAGGTTTGTTTTGATATTTTAAAGCTAAAAATCAACGACCATGTGCCTGAACTGGGACATACAATAGGTGAAGAGCTTCTTAAGCCCACCAAAATATATTCGGAAACTGTTTACCGGTTAAGGAAGGAGTTTTCAATCCTCGGGCTCGCCCATATTACAGGCGGAGGTATTGAGGAAAACATTCTTCGCATAATACCAAAAACATGCAGCGTAAGAATGTATAAAGAAAGCTGGGATGTGCCTCCGATTTTTCCTTTTTTGCAGCAGGCCGGCAGGATATCAGACAGGGAAATGATACGAACATTTAACAATGGCATCGGACTGATTGCGGTTGTGCCCGCAGACTCATCCCAGGAAATTATTGAACGGCTTGGCTCGATACATGAAAAAGGCTTTGTAATGGGGGAAATTGTTGAGAGGAAAGCTTCAAAACAGCAGATCAAATGGATTGAAAAACAATAATGTTCCGTAAAATTATAAAATGTGTTTTGCAATTAATGGCATGGATAGCAAAGGGTCAAAAAAACAATGCTTTTTGCAAGGGCTGAACAATTAAAAAATGACACCAGGAAGGTGTAAGCCGCTTACCATCCATTCAATTTAAAAAGACCAAAATTCATGCCTCAAAACATCAATCAGCGCAACAGATATAATAGACACATTCGATCATGCAGCATGATTGTTTGCCTGCCGCTTTTTTTTCTTGTTCTGATTACAATTAAAACAAACGCCTTGGCCGGGATAGATCAACGGTTATTTGATGATGATTCAGCCCAGCCGTGGCATATTACAGCAGATGAAATATCCTTTGATAAAAAAAACAATCAATATGTTGCCCACAGGAATGTAATCATAAGCAAGGAGAATAAAAAACTTACAGCCGATTTCGTCCGTTTTAATCACGAAACAATGGAAGCGCTGGCCATAGGCCATGTTGTAATGACAGCAGGGGAAGATATACTTGTAGGCAGCAGGATGGAAATGGATCTTCAAGCCGAGATCGGAACAGTATATGATGGAACCATATTCCTTAAAGAGAATCATTTCTATATAAAGGGCGACAAGATACAAAAGACAGGCAAGAACTCTTATAAAGCAGGCAAAGCCAGCATAACAAGCTGCGACGGTGATAGCCCGGCATGGAAAATTACAGGAAGAAATTTAGACATTACCATAGAAGGCTATGGTTTTGTTAATCATGCGGCTCTCTGGGCAAAGAATGTACCTGTTCTCTACACCCCGTTTTTTGTCTTTCCTGTTAAACTAAAACGTCAAAGCGGTTTGCTGCCCCCGCAAATCGGATATTCAGATCGGAAATGGGAAGAATATATCCAGCCTTTTTACTGGGCGATAAACGACAGTTCAGATGCGACCTTTTATTATCATCATATGGGACGTCGTGGAGACAAGGTGGGTTTTGAATACCGTTATATGTTGGATAGCGAGTCAAAGGGGACCTTCATGTATGATTATTTTAATGACAAGAAGGTAGATAATGGCACGATAGAGGGTGGAGATGAGTGGGGATATCCGGGAGACGGCGCGACGCGTCCCAATTCCGATCGATACTGGCTCAGAATGAAAAGCGACCAGGCAATGCCTTATGGCTTTAATGCAAAGCTTGATATAGATTTTGTCAGCGATCAGGATTATCTTCATGAATTTGAAGATGGATATACAGGATTTGATGCAGCGGATAAATATTTTACTAAATTTTTTGGCAGGGGTCTTGACGATTATGATGATTCAACGAGAGTTAACAGCCTGAATATAAACAAAATATGGTCCACGTACAGCCTGAATGCCGAGGCGCGGTGGTATGATAATGTTATTAATCGCCGCCAGAAGGAAACCGATGACACCATACAAAAACTCCCTTTTGTTGAATTTAATGCGTCAAAACAGCAGATTTATAAGACTCCGTTTTATTTTGATTTTGATTCTCAGTATACATACTTTTACAGAGAAGATGGCTCAAGGGCTCACCGGGCAGACGCGCACCCAAGGTTTTATCTGCCATTGAAACTTAAAAATTATTGTTCCATTGAACCGTCTTTTGGTGTGCGGGAGACAGTCTGGCGTTTTGACAAAGAGGAATACAGATCGTCCGACAAGACAACACTTTACAGGGAATTTTATGATGTCAAGCTGGATCTTTCTTCGGAAATATATCAAATATATGGCGGTATTGGACACAATATCGACAGGATAAAGCATACGGTTACGCCGCATATTATCTATGATTATATTCCCGGCAAGGATCAGAGCAAATATCCGGGTTTTGATTCAGTTGATAATATTGCGAAAAAAAATCTGGTTACATATTCCATTACAAACACATTTACATCACGGGCAAGTCAGGATGTAACAGCAAAGGATAGCGCAGAACCACCAGATGATGCGCCTGTCAATTATTCGTATAATCAATTCTGCCGTTTCAAACTGGAGCAGAGTTATGATATTAACGAGGCAAAAGAGGATAACCCGTCCAACTGGGCAAACCAGAAAGAAAGACAGCCGTTTTCTCCGGTATATGGTGAAATTGAACTGGCACCCCTGCAATATTTTAAAGTTCAGGCAGATGCAAAATGGTCTCAATATGAAAGCGATTTTCAATCCCGTAATATCGCAACAACACTGTCTGACAAACGTGGAGATAGGTTGTTTGTGGAGCACAGGTACACAATTAATTCAATTGAATCCATTTATACTAATTTGAGTTGCATAATAACTGATAATTTAGAGGTGTATGGCGATTACGAACGCAACCAGCTTGGCAGCAAAGATATTTCAAAGAGCCTGGGCTGTTTGTACAAAGCCCAGTGCTGGTCAATAGATTTTAAATATATTGATGAAGAGAATGACAGGAAATACATGTTTATTATTAATCTTTATGGAATCGGTGAGTTTGGGAGAAGTTTAGCGGGGCGTATGATGGAGGAGCCGCTGTAACGGAGATTGAGTTATTAGATGGAGATAAAACAGATTAATCGTCTGTGGTATGTTGTGCATACGAAAAGCAGGTTCGAGAATGTAGTTAATGATGCTTTGTCCAAAAAATCGTTTGAGGTTTTCCTGCCGAAAATTCTGGTAAAAAGCAGGCGCCGTGACAGACGATTAATGATAAGGACAGCTCTTTTTCCAGGGTACCTGTTTTTAAAAATCGGCTTGCAATTTGCCGAACATATTGAAGCTTTAAAAACAGGCGGGGTTGTCCGTTTGATCGGCAACAAAGAAGGGCCTATCCCTGTTGCTGCCGGGACAATTGAATCACTTAAAATTATGGTGGCGGGAGACAACAAGGTTTTAACCGGCGCCAGGTTCAAAAAAGGGGACCATGTTACGGTAGTTTACGGCCCGTTTGCTGGGGTGACAGGAACCTTTGTCCAATACAGGGGCAAGGGGAGAGTTGTCGTTGCTATCGAAGCTCTTAGACAGTTTGCCGCAGTGGATGTGAGCGAAGATGATGTTGAAGGGCTCCCAAAAATATTGTCATAACCGCTTGACTTCTTAACGGGTTCTGTTTTACTTAGCCATTTATAGATAAAGTTGCGTAAAGGAGGATATATATGAACAAATTGGAGATCATCTCTGTCTTGAAAAAAGAGGCAAACATTTCAAAAGCAGAAGCAGCGAGGGTAGTTCAAGTGTTTTTTGACAATATGGCGGATGCCCTTGCCCGGGGAGAAAGAGTTGAAGTTCGGGGACTTTGCAGTTTTTTTGTAAAAGAATATGAAGAGTATACAGGTAGAAACCCAAGAACCGGAGAAAAGGTTTCTATAAGACCCAAAAAACTCCCATTTTTTAAAGCCGGAAAAGAATTAAAGGAACGAGTAGACTTTTAAATCTGTGTTTGGGTTTAAAGTAATAATAAATCAGGAACAACCGAAACGCCTTTTAACAGCCTGTCTTAAAACAGGGCATATACCTCATGCCTTTCTTTTTACAGGAAAATCAGGAGTGGGCAAACGGATTACAGCCATGACATTTGCCATGGCATGTAACTGTATTGGTAAAGAGCCTGATACAACAGAGCCATGCGGCAACTGTATATCATGCTTGAAGATTAAATCAGGAAACCATCCTGATATTATTACCGTTTCGCCATCCGGTTCTTATATAAAGATTGCTCAGATTCGTTCTCTCTGTCATATCTTTGCCATGAAACCTTATGAGGCAAGGTTGCGCGTGGTAATTATATCAGATGCCCAGACCATGAATCCTTCAGCAGGCAATGCCCTCCTTAAAGTGTTGGAGGAACCTCCGTCCAGGACAATTCTGATACTAACAGCCATCCAGTCATCCGATCTTCTTACGACGATTGTTTCTCGATGTCAGCATATCAGGTTTAATCCTATTTCCACAGACAATATTATAAAGGTGCTCACAGACAAAGAGGGCGTTGCTGTTGAAGAGGCGGCAGTGGTGGCGAATATAGCTGACGGGAGTTTGTCCAGGGCGCTTGCTATGGTTAAATCATCACACAGGACGAGATGGGCGGACCAGAGAAGCTGGCTGATAAATGCCATAGCTTTAGATCGGCCGGAAGTTATGCCGACGCAACCAATCGGCTTGCTTCTGGCATATGCTGAAAGGTTATCAAAAAGCAAATCGGCCGTCGCTGATTCCCTGGAAGCTATTCAATCATGGCTGAGAGATCTTGTAATATATAAATATTCTCCTGAAAAAATTTTAAACATGGATCTGGTCGATAAAATTCAATATGCTTCACAGCAGGCTGACGTAAAAACACTTCTTTCAAAAATTGAAGCTGTGCAGACAGCACAGAGAAATATTGAGGCTAAAGCCAATTTGAAAGTGACGTTAGAAATGCTGGTAATGAGGCTGGCATTTGGGTAATTATGAAAAAGTTAATTAAAGTTAGATTTAAGCCAACCGGCAGAGTTTATGATTTTGATAGCGGCGCTTTTGTGCTTAAATCCGGAGATCGTGTGATTGTTGAGACAGAGCAGGGTCTTGGCTTAGGGATAGTTGTTGCGCCGCCAAAATCTTTTGACGAACAACAACATGACAGGCTGTTGAAAAAGGTGTTTCGTCTGGCCAACGAAAAGGATCTTTATCAACAGGAGAAAAATTGTAATGTCGAGAAATCAGCATATGCTTACTGCTTCAAGCGTATCAAAGAGCTAAAGCTTAAAATGCACCTTTTTTCCGTTGAAAGCTCATTTGATGGAAACAAACTGACTTTTTTTTTCACTTCAGAAGGTCGTGTTGATTTCAGGATTCTTGTTAAAATGCTGACAAAAGAGTTTGGTGTAAGGATAGATCTGCGCCAGGTGGGGATTCGGCATAAAGCCAAGATGTTCAGCGGTATAGGCAGGTGCGGACGTATGATTTGTTGTTCAACATTCATAGATAAATTTGCACCTGTTTCCATACGCATGGCAAAAAATCAGAATCTTTCCTTAAATCCCACCAAGATTTCCGGTTTGTGCGGCAGGCTTATGTGCTGCCTTACATTTGAAAATGACACGTATAAAGCATTAATGGATAAATTTCCAAAACTACACAAAACAGTGACAACCAAAAAAGGCAAAGGAAAGGTGATGCGTCATAATGTAATAAGCAACCGTCTGACTATAAGGCTTGATGACGGCCAGGAAATTGAAACAGGATTAGATGAAATTATACAGGAGCAGAAGCATAAATGACAAATCCATTTTATATTACGACTCCAATCTATTATGTTAATGCAAGACCTCATCTGGGTCATGCATATACTTCTCTCGCTGCAGATGTTGTATGCCGGTTTAACGCGATGCGCGGGGCGGAAACTTATTTTCTGACAGGAACCGACGAACACGGTGACAAAGTGGTGCGCGCCGCGAAAAAGGAAAATATCAGTCCGCGGGTCTATGTGGATAAAATCAGCGGACTGTTCAAAGATCTGTGGCCCGAACTTAACATCAAATACGATTATTTTATACGCACTACCGATCCGGCGCATATAGCTGTTGTGGAAATGATGCTGAAAAAAATATATGATTCCGGCGACATCTATTTCAGCGAATATGAAGGCCTGTATTGTTTTGGGTGCGAACGTTTTTATACAGAGCGCGAACTTGTTGAAGGCAAATGCCCTGATCATGGAACAGAGCCTGAAAAGATCAAGGAATCCAATTACTTTTTCAAGATGAGCCGTTATCAGGACTGGCTTATCGATCATATTAAAAAGAATCCTGATTTTATACGTCCGGAACGTTATAAAAACGAAGTGCTGGCCTTTTTAAGGGAACCTCTTGAAGATCTTTGTATATCCCGCCCCAAAACACGCCTTCAATGGGGCATTACCCTGCCTTTTGACAACAATTACGTGACATATGTGTGGTTTGACGCCCTGTTAAACTATGTTTCAGGATTAGGATACCCTGACGGAGATTTGTATAAAAAGTTTTGGCCTTATGCTCAGCACGTTGTGGCAAAAGACATCCTTAAACCCCATGGTATTTACTGGCCTATTATGCTCAAGGCTGCCGGCATTCCGATATACAAACATTTGAATGTTCATGGATACTGGAATGTTGATCAAAGCAAAATGTCGAAAAGCATTGGGAATGTAATTGAGCCTTTGCAGATGAAAGATGTTTACGGGCTTGATGCGTTCAGGTTTTTTCTGATGAGGGATATGGTGTTCGGGCTGGACTCCAATTTTAGTGAAGAGTCGTTTGTGCAGCGTATAAACGCCGATTTGGCAAACGATCTGGGAAACCTGTTTTCACGGGTTCTGGCCATGGCCCATAAATATTTTGACGGGATAGTGCCTGATATTGATTCTGAAGTTGAGGAGGAATTGCAGCTTGGGTTGGAATCTGATGCTTTAAGCGCTATTGCACAATTTGAGGAAGCAATGGATGGTTTTGCTTTTCATAAAGCAGTGCTGTCTGTCTGGGAGTTTATCGGTCACATGAACAAGTATGTTGATATTACAGCGCCCTGGGTTCTTGCGAAGAAGAAATCCAGCAAAAAGCAGCTCGAAGTAGTCATTTATAACCTTTTAAACGGGCTTGGGATAATATCCGGCCTGATTTCGCCTGTCATGCCGGACACATCGGCAAAGATGCGGAAATATCTCGGAATTGAACCTGACATGTTTTCAGGCAAAGAGGTTATCAGTCTTGACAAACTCAAGGCCTGGAGAGTAATTAAGCCCGGCACAAAGCTTTTAAAATCGATTACCCTGTTCCCAAGGATTGATTTGAAAAAGGATAATTTTGATACATCGGAACAGGCTGCTTCAGACCTTATATCGCCGGCCATAAAGCCTGAGATATCCATGGAAATGTTTAGCAAGGTTGATTTCAGGGTGGCTACAGTAGTTCATGCAGAAGCAATTCCAAAGGCAAAAAAGCTGCTGAAATTAGAGGTGGATATCGGAGAAAAGCGCACCATTGTAGCAGGAATTGCCGCAAGCTATACCCCCGAGGAACTGATAGGCAAGCAGGTGATTGTTGTTGTGAACTTAAAGCCTGTTAAACTCATGGGCATAGAGTCTAATGGAATGGTGATAGCGGCTGTTGAAGAAAAAGGATGCGCTGTATCGGCTGTTGACAGAAAGGTAAAGCCGGGAACGCCTGTTTCGTAAAAAAGAGCATAAAAAAGAACAGGTTGTTTTTACCACGGAGTACACAGAGATCACAGAGAAAATATGATGCCGAAGACCGGCTAATAAACCGGCCAAAATTTATTAAAACAGCTAAAATATTAGTTGTTATAATAGCAAATTAATGTTAATTGGCAACATATTATGAATAAAAGCAAACCAGCCAACGAACCGGCCAAACAAAGCAAGAATTCTTCTTATTATTTAGCCCCTCTTTTGCCTGGGAATGACAATATAGGCCCACTGAAGGATATTGCGCAGGAAATTATAGCAGCCTCTGCGGGTCTGGAGAGCAAAGTGTCCAGGGAAACCGCTATTGTGCTTGGTGGTCAACTCAGACTTATCAACAGCTATTACAGCAATCTTATTGAAGGCCATAAAACAACCATCCCGGATATCAACATGGCCTTACAAAAGAAGTTTTCTCAGGATCCGGAGAAAAAATATGCACAGGAACTATGTGCCGCCCATGTAGAAACCGAAAGGCGGTTCATGGAACTTGTAAATGCACCGCAAAAGCTCAATGTCTGCAGTCAACAGTTTCTGTCTGAAATTCATGCTGCGTTCTATGTCAACTTACCGGAAGAACATCTTTTTACACACACCCCAAAAGGATTTTCCAAAGCGCCGGTCAATCCGGGCCAAATCCGAGACGTCAATGTCTCTGTTGATGGCAGGTCACTTCATGGGCCGGATTATCAGGATTTGCCGGCATTGCTTAAAGCTTTTGCCCAAAGCTATACCCCAGATCAGTTTCATGGTGACGAACGTTTAATCGCGATGGCGGCAAGTCATCACCGGCTGACCTGGCTACATCCCTTCCGGGACGGAAACGGTCGAGTTGCTCGCCTTTTTTCAGGGCTGTATCTCGCTGGAATAGGCGTTAACAAAAGCAATCTGTGGTCTTTGTCCAGGGGTTTATCAAGAAATAAAAAGCAGTATATGTTTGAGTTATGGGCTACTGATTCCCAGGATGAACAAAATGGCGCTCACTATTTTGATGATGACATGCTGGCGGATTTTTGCGGGTTTTTCTTTGAAATCTGCCTGGATCAAATACGCTTCATGGAAGACTTGCTAAGGCTTGACCAAATCGAAACCCGAATCGACTGGTATGTGGAAACACGGGCTAAGCATGATAAAAAACCTTTGCGGATTGAGGCGGCAAAATTACTCAGGGCCGTATTTACGCGTGGCTCCATACCAAGAGGTGTGGCTGCTGAGATACTGAATATGAGCGAGCGCAATGCACGCCGAATTGTCAGTGCTCTGATTAAGGAAGGCCTTTTGCGGTCACAAAGCCACCGTGCGCCATTAACAATCGGACTGCCAATTAGCGTTCTTCCCTATTACTTTCCGAATCTTTACGACCCTTCGGTAATTGGTGAGGAGTATTCAACCAATCAACCACTTCCGCAGAATTCTTCGGAAGCATTGTAACTTCTCAATAAGTTCCGGCAACATCGAGCATCAGTCATAAGGCAATCTCCTTGATAATGCTGAGATTGCTTTAGAGATGTGGGTTTTTTGAGATTACATAATTCTTGCTTTTTCATTAAAAGCAATGCGATATATAGCATACTGATTAAAATCAGGGAATAATATATTGATATACTGGAAATATTATTTACCTTTATTGTGTGTGGTTGGGGGCAATAAGGCGAAAAAGTGACACAGAATGGGTTTTTTCGGTAAATGAATTTGAAGCAAAACATGAGCTTCTTTGAGAATCGCTTAACTTTTGGCTGCACTACGAGCGCTCACACCTCGCGGCCTGTGAGCCAAGGTTAAAACCCATGAAGACATGGTAGAAAAAATGAACGATGAACAAGAATATGGCTTATTTGAGTTGGTCGTCGATTTCAAGAAAGGTTCAGGAGATCCCTCTCGTGTTTTCAAAGCCATGACCGGACTTATTGAATCTGTCCAATCACTTGATAATCACCTCTCATCGCCTTTGTCGCCTAATGTAAAAACAACAATAGTGTTGCAGGACATACAAGCTGGTTCATTAAAGGCGAAATTAAAAAATGTTGTGGAAGATCTCCCAAATGAGGCTTTAAAGCAAGCAGAGGTGCGCCCCATAATAGGGTATTTCCTCCTAAAAGCTAAACACAAGGTAATTGATTGGTGCTCTGATAAAAAAGAAATCACTGATAAAAACGAAATAAAGCAGCTACAATCTGAAATTAAACGGATAGCTACTGAAACTGATATAAAACAAATACCTGCCTACACAGAGCCTGACGCAGAATCCCTTCTGATAGATATAAACGACATTCGTAATTCTTTAACAAATCTTGAGGTAGATGATTATGCAAAACTCCAGAGTGATCAAGGAGTTTCAAGTTTTAATAAAAAAATGGAAATCTCAACTGAAATAATTCGTGAATATTTAACTCGCGAAAAAATTACTAGCGAGGGAGAGAAAATATTAAAAGTTAAAAAGCCCGATTATTTAGGATATTCAATGTGGGCATTTAGATATCAAAACAAATCTGTTGATGCGAAAATTCTAGACGATAATTGGTTGAAGGATTTTCAATCAAAGGATATTTCCGTACTCCCTGGGGATTCTATAAGGGCTATTGTAAAAGAAGAGGTGTCGTATGGACATAATAACGAGGTTATCGGTATGCATTTTGAAATTCTTCGGGTGTTAGAAATTTTACCGGCACCTAAGCAAAAGCAACAACTACTTTTGAAATAATCTTTGTAGGGCTTTTAACAAAACAGTGAAGCGGGACCGAGCTAAGCTGGGACTTTTTAAATCAGCCTTAAAATTACCATCAGCAGAGCCTTTACGACTTTTTTTGCAAGTATGCCGCCCGGCCCCTCACTTTCACGTTAAAAGACCAATTGAAAGAAACTGAATTCAAGAGACTCAAAATGACGCATGATCACGAATATTTTTCTAAAAAGAGAGCAGGTCAGGTCTATTTAAGCAAGTCTCTCGAAAACAAAAGCTTCCGCGAGAACGACGAAGGCGAAGTAGAGGAAATTACTCGACCATTTAGAATTGTTTCAAAAGTTATTGATTGTGAAGAATCGCATAAATTTATTAAAGACGGAAAGGAAGTATCCCTACGGATAACGCCAGGAGAAAGGCAGGAAATAAAAGCTAAATTCTACGAAGACACACGAGGTGTATTTACTCTGCAAATTCAAAAGTACACTGTAAAAACAGGAATCCCTCATAATACCTATTTCACGTTCACTGGAAGCGAAATATCAACTCTTTATAATTTTATTAGAAACACCCCGGTTCTTCCTCTAAAAACCAGAGCAGGAACTAAGTTAAATGATAGATTCGTGGATGAAATTGTTCTTTCCAGAAAGCAGGCATTGCAATTGATTAATGATCAGCCTGATTTGATTAGAGAGATAATGGAGAATCAGGTTACCTGTGAAGATATCGCAAATCTTGGTTACAGACGATCACAGTTAGAAATATTCGAGAGGCTGCTAACTGATTCAGCATTCTTTGAAGAAACCAAATTTCAACTGGGTCAAAATAAGAGAGACGAAGATGTTTGGCAACAATTCTTCGAACAAAACTCATGGATTTTCGGTTATGGTCTAAATTATTTCTTCAATAGCCCATTAGAAGGAAAGAAATTAGAGCAGGTGGTCAGGGGAAGCTATGTGTCTGGGGCGGGTAAAAGGGTTGATGCCTTACTAAAAACACAGGGGATAGTGAGCGCCTTATCGTTTGGAGAGATCAAAACACATAAAACGAATCTGATCAAGCCTGTCAAAACGTCCTATCGCAAAGAATGCTGGAAGATTTCGGAAGAACTTGCTGGTGGCATTGCACAGATTCAAAAGACCGTGCAAATTTCTCTGCGAAACATTCAAACAAAAACTCAGATTAAGGGTGAACGTGGGGACTTAACGGGAGAGGAACTCTTCCTTTATCATCCAAAAGCATTTCTTGTGATTGGGTCATTATCACAATTCAAGGGCGAACACGGCATTAACGAGGCAAAATATTCCTCATTCGAGTTGTTTAGAAAAAATATTCAGAACCCCGAAATAATTACCTTCGATGAGCTTTATGAAAGAGCAAGATATATTGTCACTTCTGCGCAGCAAGAAGTGGAGAAGACATAACTATTTTCTGCACCTGATTGAATAATCCCAAATACAGCATGACCAAAAAGCTGGATTATGATAATCCTAAAAGTGCGAAAAAAGATTGGTACAGTCGGGCAGTCTTTACGGTTTTTGATGCACATTACACAAAAAAGGTACAATCTTAAATGGCAAGGTCAACGGTTCATTACGCAGACAGCGACACAAATAATACTTTAAAAAAACTTCATAACAAACTTCGTCCGGCTGGCACTCCTGTTCAGCGTGTCGAATATATCATAGAATTGCTCCTGCTTCGGATATTTGAAGTAAAACTGAAGCAAGATCAAGAATTTAGGCGGTTGCGTGATTTGTTCAAGGAGCCTAATGACGATCTTCTGTTTTCCTGTTTATATACAGTTGCTAACAAACAGCTATTGCCAACTATTAATGAAAAGTTTTTCCCTTTCTACGCCGGTATCCTGTCTCATGCCCGGAAAGTTTATAAAAAAACCAATCTTTCTCAGAAAGTTCTTGATCAGCTTGTTTTAATAGAGGAAGTTTTCAAAAACTCCAATTTTACAAATAATGTCAAAAGTGGAAACCTTCAGGAAATCATTAGCCTGGTCAGTAATATAAACGAAGAGCGATTACTCAAAACTGATTTACTTGGGGATGCTATCGAGTCTGCCCTGTCTGAAACCGGAGGTACTAAAGACCTTGGTTTGCACCGAACGCCAGATCATGTCAGGCAGTTTATGGTTGGTGTAGCGGCTCCCTCTTTTTCTGATTCAATTTATGACCCAGCCTGCGGAACAGCAGGTTTCCTTTTCGATTCATGGGGCTATGTTACCGAAGCAATAAGACGTGACGGTACATGGCCCGGCCCTAAAGCCCACCCTGAGATATCGGCGTATTTTGAAAAATATTTTTCCGCTAAAGACGCCCCCATGCCTTCAGCGGAACAGGCTATTTCTTTTTACAGAAGTGGGATCTCCGGAACGGAATATCTTGGCGTAATACGGAAGATGGCAGCTATCAACCTATATATCAGAAAATTGAACCCATCCGCCATTGTTCAGGGTGATTCCCTTGCGCTGTTTAATCCAGCCGAACATGGCAACAGCAAAACCATTATCCTCGCCAATCCGCCATTTGGCGCTGAAAGGGATCAGGAAGCCTATTCCAATATCTGGGAAGAATATCCTCGTGAGGCGGAAACAACACTTCTTTTTGTAAAGCTCATGCTTGATAGTCTCGCCAGTGGTGGAGTTTGCGCTGTTGTGGTTTCAGAAGGATTTTTGACTTGGGATCAGACCAGCGCGCGGGCGCTTCGCAAAATGCTTCTTGATGATGCTTGCCTTAAAGCCGTTATCAGCCTACCGCAGGGCGTTTTTGTGAGTAAAAGCGGCGTAGGCCCCAAAACATCCATTCTGGTTTTTGAAAAAGGCGGCAGGACAGATAATGTATGGTTTTACAAGGTGACCAATGACGGCTATACAATGGGGACCAATCGCCAGCCCCAAAAAGGCTGTCAACTTGTTGATGCCTTAAAACTCTATGATTCGTATATCAGAAAAGGGGAAATGCCGCGGGAAACAAAGCATTCATTCAGCATTTCAGCGGAATGGATTCGGGTTCTTGATCCCCGCATAAAAAAACGCATTGAGCAGGATACGCATAAAGAATTTTCCGCTAAGACTGCCAGAGAAAAACGCAAGCTGGAAAAGAAAATTAAAAAACAGCTTAAAGACGGCAAAATTGACCAACTGGAATTCGACAGCAAACTTGCCCAGCATGAGGAAATCTGGAGATCGAAAACGCTTAATGAAATTGCCAAGCGGATTGAAAAGGCTCATCTTTATTCATTCAATTTAGGCAATTATCGAAGTAACTTATCCAAACAGCAGATAGACGAATGGAATTCTTTTTTTACCGGCGATAAAAACCATAGCGACCTTTTAAGTCTTGATGAGAAATTTGAACGACTTCATTCGTGTTTCCCTGACAACGCCCACGACACACTCGCATACTTTGATATTCAAAATGGCTTGGAGTTTGATATTGTCCGCCAGTACCTTGGCCGTTTTTCAGAAGAAGAACTGAAACAAAATAATCATCTTGCAGAACTGCAAAAAATTATTGAAAGCGGCGCGAAATATCCACTTACAGCACTATATGAGATAGTTGTTCCTAAAAATATAAAAATAAAAAAGAATGAATATGATAACAAAACAGATATTGTTGAAAAAATATCGTTTGCTGATGGAGCAATTCATTATCGAGTAGAACGTAAAACAGGAATGGATTTATATTCTGCCTCGCCAGATGATATAGTAACATCAAAAATTAATTTTCACCAAGGGGCCCTTGCCTTGGCAGACAGGCATCTTGTTTGCTCGACCCATTATCAAATATACGAAATAGACCAGAGTGAAGTTCTTCCCGAATATCTCGTTTATATTTTACGTAGCAAAGAGTTTTTAAATAAAATTATAAAACAAAAAAATAATGGAATTAAAACAGAACAAGGCGCAGGTTTTGTGCTACAGCTTGAAATACCTTTGCCGGAGCTAGGCAAACAGCGTGAGATTGTTACTCAATTAACTTCCCTCAAGAATGTTTTTAAGGCTTGCGAAACCATCTCTACTAATTTCAACTTGCATGTTCCTGAATTATTTAATGCCGATACTGCCCCTCTTGGCGAGGCTGTTTTGTTTACAAAAAATGGGTGGTCTCCACGTTGTAACGGTGGGCCAACACCGGTCCTTTCTCTTGCTTGCTTGCAAAATGGAACTATTGATTTAAAAGCACGCAAGTGGACGGATCTTAGTCGCGATGATATAGATCGCTTCTTTGTTAAAGAAGGAGATTTTTTCTACAGCAGAGGAAACACTCCCGAATTGGTTGCTCTTGCCGGTATTGCTTCAAAAGTAAATGAAAATATTGTTTTCCCCGATCTTCTGACAAGCGTTGAATTTGACAAAGAACTTATATTGTCGCAATATGCTGTCGTGTTATTTAACAGCACTTTTGGTAGGCAATATTTTGGCAATGTTCCCCTTGGGGCTTCACCTTCGATGGTAAAAGTTTCTCAGAAGTACATGAAAAATTTTCAGGTTCCCTTTTTGGGCAATATTAAAATGCAACAGAAAATTATTGAAAAGAGCCAAAGACTTTTGAGCGCATGTGAATCCATTTCGCTTTTGGAAGCGAATGCAAAAGAAACTCTGGGAATAATTAGTTCAGAAATATGGGAATGAGTATATGCCTGGCATTAACGAAAACGAAGCCACCGCAACCGACCTGAGGGTCATAAAAGAGCTGACCGACAACCACGGCTGGAAAGTCGGCGACAGTCTGCTTTATCAGCCACAATATTCCCTGACTCCCGAACAACAGGAACAGTTTCAAGGCCGCAAATCAATCAAACCGGATATTGTGCTTCAGGACATGCACTGCACCCCTTTGATTGTCATTGAAAACAAACTCAAAGACCCTAAAAAAGCTCTTCCTCAACTCCGCTTGCTTTACTCTCAAATTCTCAGGCCCCGCTTTCTCTATGCCTGTTCCAAAGAACGCAATCTGTTTTACGATATGGCATGGCGCGGTCTGGATGCAGGTGAATTCAGGCCGGTCAATTCTTTCCTTTCCATGGAAGAGGTAAAAATCAAGATTGAACAGGAAAAAAAACGCAAACAGGATCTGGATATTGTCATTGATACAACCATTGCCGGCGGTTTTGACCCAGGCATAGGCAAAGAAAGATACTATCAGACTGATTGCATAAAAGCATTATTGGCGGCAATAAAGAACGGACAGCAGAAAATGCTTGTTCACATGGCAACCGGCTTAGGCAAAACTCGTGTGGCTGTTGCACTTTGTAAAGCCTTACTGGAACATGGACTTGCCCGAAGAATTTTGTTTGTAGTTGACCGCCGTCTGCTTGCGGAACAGGCTCGTGATGACGGTTTCAGCCTTATCAGTCCAACATATAATGCGGCATGGATTACCACTTCAAATTACAGAACCCATAAAAACAAAGATATTCATATTGTCGTTATTGATACTTTGGAAATAATTCATCAGGGGATACCAGGAAATTTTTATGATCTCCTGATTGTGGACGAGTGTCACAGGTCAATCAACCTGAACCGCAGAATCATTTTTGATCATTTTTTATGCCCCCGTATTGGGTTAACCGCCACTCCCCGTATCGCTGTTGCCAAAGATCAAACAAAAGTGACTGACGATGATCTTGCAATTCTGGATACATACAGACTTTTTGGTTGTGAGAGCGGCGAACCAACATATCATTATAATATAGATCGTGGCATAAACGAGGGATTTCTTGCGCCATACAAGGTTGAAGAGATCAAAACGCATCTTACCCAGATGGCAGAGGAAAAAGGTATTGAATTTGATTATGTACTTGATCCGGACGAGCGGAGAAAAATTGAGCTGGATACTGCCAAAAAGCTTATGCTGGAACAGTTAAACCGAAAATATCTTACCGAAAACACCGCTAAACGAATTGCTGAGGAAATCCGCAAACGTACAGAATACGGAGAAAAAATTATTCTTTTTGGTGTAAGTCAGGCTCATTGCCTGATGTTAGCCAGAGCGCTTAATGAAGTATTCAATGATGATGGAAGCAGCAATCCTCGTTATGCGGAACCAATTATTTCAGAAAATCAGGAGTTGAATCGCGCTCTTAAAGGCTGGTTTAAAAAACCTTATCAAAAGCCTTATATCGCTCTATCCGTTGATATTATGAGTACAGGGGTTGATATTCCCTGTGTTCGTTATATTGCTTTTTCCGCTTTGACTAAATCAGTCGGCAAGTATATTCAGATGCTTGGCCGGGGCACACGCCTTGATCCAAAGACTGGAAAGTTCAGCTTTCAGGTATTTGATTTTGTTGGCCTTTGCAATCGTATGGAAGATAACGGAAAAGGATCGCCAAAAGAAAATAAAAAAGTTGTCAAAGGTAGGGGCTTTAAAGGCGGTGGGGGCGGAGAAACAGGAGTAAAGGGTGACTGGTTTATAGTCGATAATCCTGACCCTTCTAACTTAATCCAGCGAGTTAGTATTCATGAGGGTACAGTTGAAATCATAGACAATATTCCCATTGAAGAGGCAAAAAAAATATTCGAGGGGCAGGTTAAAGATACTGACAATCCGAATATAGTCGCCATCAAGAAAAAATTAACAGAAAAAGAAGATTATCAACCCTCACCAAAAGATATAGATAATGTCATTGATTTCATCAGGAAACCACAAATTTATATGGATGAAGGTCAACTGCAAAAAATCTATGATTATCCAGGCGGTTCGGCATGGGACTTCTTTCTTCATGTATTAGGTGTTAAGTCAGTGCCAACGCCGTTAGAAAGGATAAAAAAAGGTTATGAAAGCTATATTGCATCATCTGTTTATAATGACGAGCAAGTACGAGCATTAAGAAAAATCAAAGACATATTTGCTTCTAACATCAACAGCTATGGAAAAATAGACACGTCTACTATTTTTGGCAATCCGGTGTATGAGGGCATAATTGGTAATTTTGACAGCGTTAATGAACTTTTTGAAGGCAAACTGAATGAAATTATTGAAGAAATGGCGCAAGCCTTTTGCCTGAGAAAAGCAGCATGAATAGCAAATGAAGGGCGATGCAATTAACCTGACCGCAAAACCCCTGCGGTTTTTTGAAGTCTTTTCCGGGCTTAAAATTCGCAGATTTTTAAAAGTTTTGTGCCACGCCTTTTGCGGCAAGTTATCGTGATAGATAGAACACTTGCATAATTACTTTATAGATAATTATTTCATTACTCAAGTTTTGCACCTTTTAATTTAGCAAAAGTGATATTGCAGTTAGTGCGGACGTAAACGGAGTCAACCGGAACGGAATAGCAGATGTGATTTATATTCTTCAAAAAATTTCTGGTCTGAAGTGATAGTCGGAATTAACTCGATTAAGGCTCCTTGCGATTAATTTTGTATTTATCAAAGTCGCGATCGTAGCTGTAAAGGATATTTTGCTTATCTCCTTCTAAGCAGGCAATCAGATAGCAATCCACAATATCCAATTTGCTGTCATGCCAAAGTTCTAACATTCGGCGAACAATTTTTTTCTCCCTGACAATAATGCCTTTATATTTCAGGATGCCCATCATGCCGGCTGCTATGTCTTTTCTGGGAACAGAGTAAAAACTCTTTAGAACAAATATTACCTGGAACAAAACGATTAAGGTCAATTCAATCCGCAAGTCTCCATGTTCCAGAGATTCAAAAAAAGAATATACCCCGCGGAACTTTTTGGTTTTGTCGGATGTTAAAAAGCGAATCAGAACATTGGTATCCAATAGCGCCGTCATCTTTTCCATGCCTCGATAAATCCTGCTTTGGTTGCCTTGTTGACATCTGCTTTCTTAAGCTTGGGCTTCCCTTTTGTATATTTCCCAAATATGCCGAATAAGGAGTCGGTCAGAGATTTTTTCTCTTTTTTTGGCATAGGTTTTAGTAATATGCCGTCAGCCTGGGGAATTACACCAACATGATCTCCGATCTCAATACTGTATTTCTTCCTTAAAGCAACAGGAATGACGATCTGCCCCTTAGGAAAGACTTTCCTTTTTACAGCTTCTTTTAAAGTTGCGCTCATGATTTCTCTCCATTGCAATTAAGTTATACTTAATATATTATCAAAGTATAACCAAGTGTCAAGATGTCAATACATTTGTATCGATAATTTGTAACTGCCTGAAAAGGCTGGATAGCGCTAACGGTTACCGCTGACGGTTGCGCCTTACGGCTTGAAAAAAGGCGCTTTGTGTTACTATGTGCACGGCTTTCGCCGGAATGACGAAAAAATGCATTTTTCATCACTTTTGCTTTGAAATAACTAAAAAAAAATGGTAACTATTCAGCCATAGATTCACACAGATGAATGCAGCTTGGGTTTAAATACAAAGAAATCACAGAATACAGAGAAAACCTCTGTGTACTCTGTGATCTCTGTGGTAAGTTGCAGTTAAGTATGGAGGATTAATATGCCGGGTTTTGAAATATTTGGTGATGAAGAGAGGAAAGAGGTTCAGGACGTTCTTGATACAGGCGTTTTGTTCCGTTATGGTTTTGATCAGGCTCGCAAGGGTCACTGGAAGGCAAAAACATTTGAAGCAGAGCTGGCAGAACGCGTGGGTGTAAAATACAGCCACCTGTGTTCCAGTGGCACATCGGCGCTTTGCATAGCTTTAGCATCCTGCGGTGTTGGGGCGGGAGACGAAGTGATTGTGCCCCCGTTTACCTTTATAGCAACGATTGAAGCTGTTCTTGGGGCCGGAGCTGTGCCTGTGTTTGCTGAAATCGATGAAACATTATGCCTCGATCCTGAAGCTGTCAGGGCCGTTATAACTCCCCGCACAAAAGCCGTGCTGCCTGTACATATGTGCGGAGCCATGGCTCGTATTGATGAAATAAAAGATCTTTGCGCTCAAAAACAGATTTTTTTGATAGAGGATGCCTGCCAGGCCATTGGCGGCACGTTTAACGGGAAAGCCCTCGGCTCATTCGGGCAAATGGGCTGTTTTTCATTCGATCCTGTCAAAACAATTACATGCGGCGAGGGAGGGGCGGTTGTAACCAGCGACGAGAAGTTATACAAAACCGCCGAAGCATATGCAGATCATGGCCATGACCATACAGGCGATGACAGGGGGCTTGAGGGTCATCCTGTTCTTGGAACAAACTATCGCATAAGTGAGCTGAACGCAGCGGTAGGCCTGGCACAGTTGAGAAAGCTTGATTATATTCTAAAAAAACAGCGCGCGTCTAAAAAAGCCATCAAGGATGCTCTATCCCGGTTTTCGGAAATCACATTCCGCAAAATTCCGGACGAAAAAGGCGACTCAGCCACATTCCTTTCATTTTTTCTGCCAGAAGAATCAATAGCCCGCAAAATTGCAGGCGACCTTGGAAGCGCAGGCATTGACGCCTGTTTCTACTGGTATGACAACAACTGGCACTATATAAGGAAGTGGGATCACTTGAAAAAGCTGAAATCTGCGGCAAAGCTGCCTGTCAGGCTGTTTGAAAATTGCCCGGACTATGAAAAAGTGAACCTTCCTCAATCTGATCAAATAATGAGCAGAACCATATCAATGCTGATAAAGCTTTCCTGGACAGAGGATGAGCTCAAGCAGCGGATAGAGAAAATTGTTGAAATTATAAGTGCCTAAAGTGAGCTAAAGGCGTACAAGTTAAAAGTGCCTAAAGTGAGCTAAAGTGCCTAAAGTTAATGTGTCGCTTCGCTCCATTAATTCATATAAAACTAACAGTTTACCAGCGCCTTTTGGCGGATTAGTCACTTTTTACGAATTCATCTTTATTGATGAATTCGTAAAAAGTCGCAAAGTTCTCTTTTCCGTCATTCCGGCGAAAGCCGGAATCCAGTAAATTCAATGCGTTCTGGATGCCGGATCAAGTTCGGCATGACGATTTCGAGACTTTTTATGAGACCGTCTTTATTGGCGTACATTGTTTTTTTGTCGTGGTTTCAAGTGGCTGACTTGTTTGGTAAAAGTTAAAATTAGCAGCGCCAAAGGCGCATTTCTTAACTTTAGGCATTTTAGGCACTTTAGCTCACTTTAGGCACTGTCTTTTCTACTTTAGCTCACTTTTAACAAAAGGATAGCGATATGTTTAGAAATTTTAAAATGATTTCCCGTGTTGTTTTTGGGAGAGGCTGCTTTAACCAGCTTGATGATATTCTTGCCGACAAACGGGCAGATGATAATTCGTTTATTGTTTTTCTTGTGGATGATGTGTTTGAAAACGGCGCGCTTAAAGGCAGGCTGCCGGTAAAACACAGGGACTTGATTATATGGGTTAATGTTGATGATGAACCTAAAACATCGTACGTGGATGCTCTGACGGAGCAGGTAAAGGCTTATGCTTCGGACTTGCCTGCCGGCATAATCGGTATTGGCGGGGGGAGCACAATGGATCTTGCAAAAGCGGTGTCTCTTATGCTGACAAACCCTGGTTCTGCCTCAGATTATCAGGGATGGGACTTGATAAAAAATCCGGCTGTCTATCATGCCGGCATTCCGACTCTTTCAGGAACAGGGGCGGAAGTGTCCCGAACCACAGTGTTAACCGGCCCTGAAAAAAAGCTGGGAATAAATTCCGATCACACGGTGTTTGACCAGATAATTCTCGATCCTGAATTGATTGCCGGAGCGCCTGCTGACCAGCGTTTTTATACTGGAATGGACACTTATATTCACTGTGTGGAATCTTTAAACGGCACATATCTCAATGCGTTCAGCAAGGCATACGGTGAAAAGTCCATTGATCTATGCAGAGAGGTTTTTTTAGACGGCGGCCCAGACAGTGACGACAAACTGATGATGGCCTCATATTGCGGCGGTATGAGCATAGCCTATTCACAGGTTGGAGTGTGTCATGCCCTTTCCTACGGACTGTCTTTTGTTTTAGGCACACACCATGGAATAGGAAACTGCATTGTCTTTGATTATCTTGATGAATACTATCCGGAAGGGGTTAATGAATTTCGCCGGATGGTGGAAAAACACGGCATTACTCTTCCGCGAAATCTTGCAGCCGGTCTTGAAGAGGACAAATTAGACAAGATGACAGATGTTGCCCTTGTGCTCGAGCCGCTCTGGGAAAATGCTCTTGGAAAAAACTGGAAAAAGATTATAACACGAGAAAAAATTAAAGAGATGTATAAAAGAATGTAGGTAACTACTCAGGTGAATAGACTGAAGGCTGAAGACTTTTAGGGGGAGCTTTAACCTAAATACCTGAGCCGTTGGGGGACGCAACCCGAGTAGTTGCGAATGTGGGAGTATATGTTATCAATAGGGCTTCAAACAATTATTTCCGGCGGAGTCAAGAGGTTACGGTCGTGGAGAGAGGGTCGCCGCTTGATTCCTGATATATATTTTGGAAGGCACATGGCCGGTGTGCCGGACAATTCCATTGTATTTTTTCCGTGCCCTGAAAACATACTTTTTTGCGGACTTGCGGGGATTGTTTCCTTTAAGAAAAAGACAACAGGCGGCCGTGTTGATGTGGCACGTCTGGATGATATGGTCAAAAAGGTCGAGAGGCACGGTTACAGTGATTGCATAAACAAAGAGTTGTTGTTTGTTTCTGATTATCTTGGAGGGGAGAGACATATTATTTCCCTAATGCAGGAGGTAAGGGCATTAAAGGAAAAGGAACAGTTTTGTGATATATTTAAAAGCAAAGTACTTCAAAACGAACTTTCTGAACTTGCCCAGCGTCTTTTATGTGTCGTTAATACAGAAAAAAAGATATTTGCCGGACAGATGGGATATCTTGAGCCGGATGTTGTTAATGCAATGTCACGGAATATTGAGAACTTAAGAGACATTGAGTGGTGTCTTACATCCGAGCTGGCAGAAAATATTAAAAAGATAAAAGACCTGCTTTCCCCTATAGATAAAGCTCCTTCGCTCTCTTCTTTCACTATCTTTAAAAATATAAATGCCGTGTTAAACAGTATAGGTCGTCTCGAAGTAAGGGGACGCGATTCAGCCGGAATGTCTTTACTGTTTATTCTTGATGCAAATGAATTTGCAATTTTTCGACAAACCATAAGCAACAATAATTATCTTGACCACTTTAACGACCGGTTAAACAGGGAAGTGCTTGTTAACAGAGGCATCAGCACGCATGAAACAGAGGATGAAGCCGGCAACAAGCTTGTAACGATAACCGTTGTTTATAAAATTGCCGCTGAAGTAGGCAGTCTTGGCGATAATGTTGATTTTTTGCGAAATCAGATAAAAAACGATCCTGTTTTGCAGACACTTATCTTTTGTCCCCATAAATATCATACTGTATCAGCCCATACACGCTGGGCTTCAGTCGGGGTTATCAGCGAACCCAACTGTCATCCTGTTGATAATGATGTTGCAGGCAACGGTGCGGAAAAATGCGGAATAATCCATGTCTGTCTGAATGGAGATATTGATAATTATCAGGATCTGAAAAGAGAGCATGAGAATTCAGGCAGCTATATTCACAATGATATAACCACCGACACCAAGATTATCCCGCTTCATATCGAGAAGTATGTTCAACAGGGCTGCGATATATCAGAAGCTTTTCGTCTTGCTGTTAATGATTTTAAGGGATCCCATGCCATATCCATGCATACGGATCTGGCTCCGGGCCGGCTTTTCCTTGCCCAGAGAGGAAGCGGCCAGACCATTTTTGTTGGGCTTGCCCCGGATCATTATATACCGACATCCGAGGTATACGGGTTTGTTGAAGAAACCCCGCTTTATTTGAAAATGAACGGCGAACATGAAATAGATGGAAAAAACGGCGTTATCCAGGGACAGATATATATTTTAAACCAGGAGTCTTGCGGGGGGGTTGATGGCATAGAGGCGATGTTTTATGACGGAACACGGATTGAAATTAAGGAAAAGGATATAAAACAAACAGACATTACACCGCGGGATATAGACCGCCAGGATTTTTCCCATTATTTTTTGAAAGAAATCATCGAGTCTCCTGTATCTGTCGAAAAAACCCTTCAAAACCGGTGGAAAATCAAAGAAGGCGGCAGCAGGCAATATACAATATCATTTAATCAAAATGAATTTCCCGAATCCATCCGGAAAGCGCTTGTTGACAGGAAAATTCGACGAATCTTTTTTGCGGGACAGGGCACTGCAGGTGTTGCAGCAATGGTGTGCGCTGATATTATGAATTATTATATGGGTGATACGCTGTTTCCTGTCAGCGCTATTAAAGCATCAGAGCTGAGCGGGTTTAAGTTAAATGACTATGACAACGAAACCAGTATGGCAGATACACTTGTGGTTGCCATAAGCCAGTCGGGCACAACAACAGATACAAATTGCACGATAGACATGGTAAAAAAGCGAGGCGCCTATACGCTTGCCATTGTAAACCGGAGAGATTCGGATATTACATTTAAGGTAGATGGTGTTATATACACAAGCAGCGGCCGGGATATTGAGATGTCCGTGGCTTCAACAAAGGCTTTTTATTCGCAGATTGTAGCAGGGGCTCTTATCGGACTTAATATTACCAGTTTGTTAGGCCGTAGAAACGATCTGTTTGTAGCAGAGGAAATACAAAATTTGCTCGAACTTCCGGATCATATGAGACAGATCCTTGCCATGCGGGAAGAGATCGAAAAATCGGCTAAAAAACTTGCTGCGACCAAAACATACTGGGCAGCGGTTGGAAGCGGCCCTAACAAGGCTTCGGCAGATGAAATCAGGATTAAATTGAGCGAGCTTTGCTATAAGACCATTTCATCCGATTTTGTCGAGGATAAAAAACATATCGATCTTTCATCGGAGCCGCTTATAATTGTATGCGCAGCAGGGACAAAGAACAGTGTGATCGGAGATATTATAAAGGATACAGCGATATTTAAAGCTCATAACGCTACCCCTGTCATTATTGCCGATGAGGGCGAAGACAGGTTTGATCCCTATGCGGCGGATGTTTTCCATGTTCCGATTGTCGAGCAGCATTTTGCTCCTGTTGTAAACACCCTTGTCGGGCATATCTGGGGATATTATGCCGCGCTTGCAATTAATGAGGGCTCAAGATTCATGTATATGTTCCGGGAGGAACTCAAACAAACAATAGATGATTATACAGGTAAGGGGCTGGATGTTTATGAAGTAATACTGGAAAAATCTTTCAGGGAAAAAACGGCAAAGTTTTATGCTGAATATAGAAACAAAGCGCTGAAGTGTCTTCCAGCCAGTATTGGTTTTGAAACGGCATCAAACCTGACGCTTTTACTGAAATATCTTTCAGGCAGACTGCCTGTGTCCGATTTTGAGCTTGATTTTGGAGTAAAAGGAACGCCGCTTAACATGATCAACAATCTGTTTAAGTGCTTAGGCGAATCGATAAGCTGCATGGCCCGTCCTGTGGATGCAATAAAACATCAGGCAAAAACGGTTACGGTCGGAACAAGTCGTATAAGTGAGAAAGTGGAAGGGATGTTTTTTGAAGCTCTGGAGGCATATAATTTTAAACCGGCACAGCTTATAAACAGGAATATTCTGGTTCTTAAAAATTTCCAGGAAATTGTTTCAAGCATTAAAGGATCCATTCTTTACAGGATCAGCGATCTGAACCTTCTTGGCGAGCCAACAGACAAAACTAAGATAGAGATAGTCAAGAAGGAGGGATCGTTGCGCACGATTTCGTCTCGAGTTGAAAAAGACACTATTCTTAAAGGCACCAAGAGAATTATTGTGCGTGAAGGGAATGTTTATATAGGTAGAGGGCGCTTAGATGAGCGAAGCATTATCATTCTTCCTGTAATTTCCGCTTCTCATTCCAGGCCAAACATTATTGAACACTTGCTTTTATTGAACATATCGTTCAAAGAGAATGTTTCGCTCTCAGCAAAGATCAGAGCGCTTGGGGGCAAGTATGAGCGCATAAAGAATATTGTCCAGGAAAACAGCATTGTATGGGATGACAAACATCTCGAACTTGTTAAGATACGGGATCTTTTTGGGGTATCGGCGGAAAAGACAAGTGAAATGATTATTGCCGGGGTGGAAGGCTGAATAATGGACAATGGGCCAGACCATCAGGCATTCCAACCATGCTGTTCGGCTGCATGAGGGCTGTAAACCCTTTCGACAAATCAGTATTTACCGACAATACAGAAAGTCAGTCACATTACAGCAACTTCTGATGGGAATAAACGTGTAAATTACAAACAGCTTTCCTTTCCATTATATCTTGTGGCAGTAAATTGATTTTCCGACTTTCAAATAGTTCGTTTTGCCGAGTTTAATACAACCAGTTGATTTTTTCATATATTAACCAAGCACACAGTTTCGGTTACAGTGTCGCGAAGCGGCATAACTTAGCTTTTTACAAGACCCTCTCTTTATTGACTTTGCCAAACTTTTATAGGATAGCATAATAAAGAAGTATTTGAAAGGTTTGAGTTATAATGGATAATCGATTCTTTGAACAACCCATCCTCAACTCTCCATATGAATATCCGGCGCAACACTGGGAGCTTGATGACCAAGGCCAGCCGACACAGCGAATTATTGAAAAGCGGCGGAGCGCAAAGTTTATCACTCCGATTCCAAAGCCTAAAAAACGCAAAAACAAAGATACGCCCCAACAGCAGGAATTTGTTTTCGACGAAGGCAAAGGGATTTCAACTAAAGAACAACAATACGATCCCACGCCGATTATCAATGCCCTCCGTCGTGATGTGGATAAATGGCGAACTTTAAAGAATCCAAATGACTGGAAAGTTACTCCTGAAACAGCTCGCCTGATTCAGCACTGGCGTCACCATAAGTTCAATGATATCCGCCCATTCTTTTGTCAGGTGGAAGCAATCGAGACCGCCATCTGGCTTACCGAGGTCGCCCCAAAATCCGGTAAAAGCGAAAAAGGCTTTCTTAAACATCTTGTAAACGCCAACAACGACGCAAATCCGGAACTTATGCGCCTGGCACTAAAAATGGCTACAGGCACAGGCAAAACTACCGTTATGGCAATGCTGATTGCCTGGCAGACCATCAATGCCGTGCGTCGACCCACCAGCAAAAAATTTACCCGAGGCTTTCTGGTTGTCACCCCCGGCCTGACTATCCGCGACCGGCTTCGCGTGCTTCTTCCCAATGATCCGGATAGCTACTATGCGAGCCGTGAGTTGGTGCCAAACGACATGATTTCTGATCTGGAACGGGCAAAAATTGTAATTACCAATTATCATGCGTTTAAACAGCGTGAACGAATGGAACTTTCCAAGGGAGGTCGTTCCCTGCTTCAAGGTCGAGGCGAAGCTTTAAACACATTGGAAACAGAAGGCCAGATGATTCAGCGGGTGATGCCCGATCTTATGGGCATGAAGAATATTATGGTGTTCAATGATGAGGGGCACCATTGTTATCGAGAAAAACCAGGCGAAGATGATGTAAGTACTTTGAAAGGTGATGACAAAAAAGAAGCCCAAAAAAACAATGAAGCCGCACGTCTCTGGATTTCCGGCCTTGAGACTGTTAATCGAAAACTCGGCATTTCGCGTGTTATTGATTTATCGGCAACACCGTTTTTTTTAAGCGGTTCCGGTTATGTCGAAGGCACCCTGTTTCCATGGACCATGAGTGATTTTTCATTGATGGATGCCATTGAATGCGGAATCGTCAAACTGCCGAGAGTACCGGTAGCCGACAACATACCCGGCGAAGAGATGCCAAAATTCCGAAATCTCTGGCAGCATATTGGCAAAAAAATGCCCAAAAAGGGTAGAGGTAAGTCAAAAGTCCTTGATCCCCTGAGCCTGCCGGTTGAACTGCAGACAGCATTGGAAGCCCTTTACGGGCATTACAAAAAAACATATGATTTGTGGAGAGAAAGCGGTATTCATGTGCCCCCATGCTTTATCATTGTCTGCAACAACACCTCCACATCCAAACTGGTTTATGATTATATCTCCGGTTTTTACAGGGAAAATGAAGATGGTACAAGCCAGTTAGTAAATGGCCGTTTGGAGCTGTTTAGAAATTTTGATGAACATGGCAATCAGTTGGGGCGCCCAAACACCTTGCTCATTGACAGCCGGCAACTGGAATCCGGCGATGCATTGGATAAAGATTTTCGAAACATGGCAGCCGATGAAATAGACCGTTTTCGCAGGGAAATTATTGAACGTACCGGTGACCGTCGTCAGGCTGAAAACATTACGGATCATGACCTGCTTAGGGAGGTCATGAACACTGTCGGTAAGCAGGGACGACTGGGCGAATTGATCCGATGTGTGGTGTCGGTCTCCATGCTTACCGAGGGTTGGGATGCCAATACTGTCACCCACGTTCTCGGCATGCGTGCGTTTGGAACTCAGCTTCTGTGTGAACAGGTCATTGGCCGCGCTCTGCGCCGTCAGTCTTATGACCTCAACGAAGAAGGCCTGTTTAATGTCGAGTATGCGGATATACTGGGAATCCCGTTTGATTTTACAGCCAAACCGGTGATAGCGCCACCGCAGCCGCCAGGAGAAACCATTCATGTCAAAGCGGTTCGACCTGACCGTGATGCCCTTGAAATAAAATTTCCCCGTGTCCAGGGGTATCGCGTTGAATTACCAGAGGAGCGGCTGACGGCTGAGTTTAATGAAGACTCTGTTCTGGAATTAACACCGGATATTGTCGGCCCGTCCATTACCAAAAATCAGGGCATAATTGGTGAAGATGTAGATCTCAGCCTGGAACATCTGGAAGACATGCGGCGTTCAACCCTGCTGTTTCACGTTACCAAACGTTTACTTTATACCAAATGGAGAGATTCTGATAAAGATCCTGAACTGCATTTATTCGGTCAGCTCAAGAGAATCACAAGACAGTGGCTTGATAACTGTCTGGTTTGCAAGGGCGGAACATATCCCGCCCAGTTGATGTATCAGGAACTGGCTGATATTGCCTGTGAACGGATTACAGCAGCTATTACCCGTTCTTTGATTGGAGAACGCCCTGTTAAAGCAGTGCTTGATCCGTATAATCCCACCGGATCCACCATGCACGTAAACTTCAATACGTCCAAAAAAGACCGTTGGCAAACAGATTCACGTCGATGTCATATCAACTGGGTGATTCTTGACAGCGACTGGGAGGCGGAATTCTGCCGCGTGGCGGAATCCCATCCAAAGGTAAAGGCATATGTCAAAAACCATAACCTTGGCCTGGAAGTTCCATACCTCTATGGATCCAAAATGCGGACATACCTGCCGGATTTCATTGTTCTGATCGATGACGGCCGGGATGATCCCCTGAATTTGATTGTCGAAATAAAGGGATATCGCAGAGAGGATGCCAAAGAAAAAAAATCTACTATGGATACCTACTGGATTCCAGGAGTAAATAATCTCGGACATTATGGCCGCTGGGCCTTTGCTGAATTTACTGAAATTTACCGGATCGAATCTGACTTTGAAGCAAAAGTTGAAGAGGAATTTAATAAGATGATTGATCAGGTATTAATAACGGGAAAGGTTTAATCAGAATGCCCGCCACTCGTCTGAAAATATTCATCAGCAGCGTTCAAAAGGAACTCGCGGAAGAACGGCATGCGGTAAAAGATTTTATCACCCATGATCCTCTACTGAGCCGGTTCATATCCGATGTGTTTCTATTTGAAAATATTCCTGCCGGAGACCGCAAGCCTGACGATATCTACTTGGGCGAGGTCGAACAGTGTGACATCTACCTTGCCATTTTAGGTAACAAGTATGGATGGAAAAACGAGGATGGAAAATCGCCGACTGAACTGGAATTTGAGCATGCCACCATAACTCATCGCGAACGACTGGTATTTGTAAAGGGCAATGACGACAATGCGCGTGAAGTGGATATGGCTAAACTGGTGAGCAGAGCAAGCCGCCAGGTCACCCGTCGCCGATTTTCAGATATATCCGGCCTGGTCCGCGAGGTTTATGCCAGTCTCGTTGAGTGTCTTGAGAATCGTGGCATGATCATATCCACACCGTTTGACGACAGCGTGTGTGATCGGGCAACGCTCCGGGATATCGACAACACTGAAGTGAAAAATTTTGTTGAGACGGCCGAAGCTGCGGGCCGGCTGAAGTTCAAAGGATCTCGCACCCCGAAAACGGTTTTGAAAAATTTCAACCTGTTGCGAGATGGCCGACCAACGAACGCCGCCATGCTTTTGTTCGGAAAAAGTCCTCACCGATTTTTTAACAATGCACAAGTTCATTGTTTTCATTTCCATGGAACGGAAAAACGCAAACCCATTGCATCCCAGAAACCATATGAGGGAAGGCTGCTTGAAGTAATCGATCAGGCGGTAGAGTTTGTACTTGGCAAGATCGACCGAAGGGTGGGGACACGCGCAACGAGTATACAGGCTCCCGTTGAGTTCGAGATCCCCATACCTGTTATCACTGAGGCCATCGTCAATGCGGTTGCCCATCGAAATTACCGAAACAACGGGTTTATCCAGGTCATTGTCTTTATGGATCGTATCGAGGTGTGGAATCCCGGTGAACTGCCTCCCGGGCTTACCCCGGAGCTGTTGCGCAAGCCCCACGGTCCGATACCACAAAACCCATTGATAGCCGAGCCGTTGTTCCGGGTTAAATATGTGGAGAAAGCCGGAACCGGCACAACAGATATGATTGCCGATTGCCAAAAAGCAGGGCTCCCCGAACCCGATTTTGAACAACGCGGCCCTCATTTCGTTGTCATCTTATGGCGAGATTGGTTGACGAGTAGAATATTGGCCGAGTTGAACCTAAGCAAGCGACAACAACAAGCCATTACATACCTGAAAGCGAATAGAGTTATTACAAACTCAATCTATCAGGAGCAATATGAGGTATCTAAACGTACCGCTTCACGGGACCTGAACGATTTGATGAAAAAAGGTGTCCTTAAAAAAATAGGTACGACCGGCAAAGGGGTTCAGTATCGACTGATTAAAGGGGCCATAAAGGGGCCAAAGGGGCCAAAAGGATATCGTTAGAATTCCTGAAAAATGAATTTCGGAAAGGGGCCATAAAGGGGCCAAAGGGGTCACCCTGGTGTTGGAAATACAGGAAATTTTCCATTAAGCCAGTATAGAACGATTATCAATAACATCGGATGAAATTATGCCACGCAAAAAGAAAAAAATCAGCAAAACCGTTGAAACCATTACACACGAAGAAGCGAGTCGCAAAAACATCCCAACGGCTGAATATCAGTCCGTGATGCGAAAAGACGAAGAAACGCCCATTCAAATTGCATACAAACGCCGCAACCGCGATCTGGACCCTCAACTTGTCTGGCGCGGCAAGGATGAACAGGACTGGTCGGACCTGGTGGTGCATGCGCCGCCTTTGTATATCCAGGAAAAAGTCCTTCCCAAGGTCTTAATTGATGATTTAATCAAACAGACCGAGACACAGGAAAAGTCAGGTGTACCACAACAGATGGATCTTTTTTCCGATTTTAACGGTCTGCCCAGCGAAGGCGCAAAAACCGAATTCTACCAGCACGATGCCAACTGGTCCAATCGAATGATCCTTGGCGACAGTTTGCAGGTCATGGCGTCATTGGCAGAACGAGAAGGGCTGCGCGGAAAAGTCCAATGCATTTATCTTGATCCGCCTTATGGGATTAAGTTCAATTCTAATTTCCAGTGGTCAACTACCAGTCCTAAAATGGATTCAACCGATAGAACCAATGAAATAACGCGCGAACCTGAACAGGTAAAAGCCTTCCGAGACACTTGGCGAGATGGAATTCACTCATATTTAACATATTTACGGGATAGAATGACAGTAGCTCGTGATCTTTTAAATGAATCTGGTTGTCTTATTCTTCAAATCGGAGATGAAAATATTCATAGAACGCGAATGCTACTTGATGAAATCTTTGGGGAAAGCAATTTCGTCTGTCAGATTACTGTTAAAAAGACACATCATCAAGAATCTAACTATGTCCCTTCAGTATCTGACTATTTGCTTGTTTATGCGAAATCTAAACTTTACTTAAAATATCGTCCTATAAGGCCTGAAAAGACTCTGGAAGGAATTGATTTTTCTAAATTCAATAAAACTCTTAATTCAGAATTGAGAATTAAATCAATTAAAAAAGAATGGAAGGATAATCCTGATTTAATTCCAGAGCAACACGTTCCAACCAGAACAGATATCACGCTTACACAGGATGGTGATTCTGGTAACTCACAAATACCTTGGTATATTTATAATAACGAATATTACCCAGGAATTGGCCGACACTGGCGAACACATGAAAATGGTCGGCGGCGTCTTGCATACGCTGGAAGAGTGGCAAAGGGGAAAAAACGGCCATTTTATATCGAACCATGGAATGATAAACCTGCGGCACCGAATAACAATATATGGACCAAAAGTCTTGCTGGTGCACAGCACAAAGTTTATGTCGTTCAAACCAATACGAGAATTATCCAACAAGCTTTACTGACGTTTTCCGACCCAAGTGATCTGGTTCTCGATCCAACCTGCGGCTCCGGCACCACCGCCTACGTTGCCGAGCAATGGGGTCGGCGTTGGATCACAATTGATACCTCCCGTGTCGCTCTGGCCCTTGCCCGTGCCCGTATCATGGGGGCTCGCTATTTTTATTACCTACTATCGGATAGTCGTGATGGACAACTTAAAGAAGCAGGGGTTACTCGCACTGCACCGTCCGAAGCACCAACACAAAACAACATCCGCCAAGGATTTGTATACGAGCGTGTGCCCCACATTACCCTCAAGTCGATTGCCAATAATGCTGAAATCGACGTCATTTGGGAAAAATTTCAGAAAACCCTCGAACTGCTCCGTGAGCAGCTCAACAAAGCGCTCAAACAAAATTTGGAAGAATGGGAAATCCCCCGTGAGGCAAACGACAAATGGTCAAATAAAGCCCAAAAACTCCATGTAGAATGGTGGAAACACCATATTGCCAGGCAAAAGGAGATTGATGCATCCATTGCCGCAAAAGCGGATTTTGAATATCTTTACGACAAACCTTATGAAGACAAAAAAAAGGTACGGGTAGCCGGCCCTTTTACTGTTGAAAGTCTTTCCCCCCACCGTGTGCTGACCGTGGATGAAAACGATGAATTGATTGACACGGTTGCGGAATCCAAAAACGACTATGGCGATGAACAGGACTTTGCCGGAATGATTCTTGAAAACCTCAAAACCGCCGGCGTGCAGCAGGCCCACAAGGAAGACAAAATCAATTTTTCATCCATTACTCCCTGGCCTGGGTACTATATTTGTGCCGAAGGCAGATATATTGAAGGAGATACTGAAACCGTGGCTGAAAAACGTGCAGCCATTTTTATCGGGCCTGAGTTTGGCACCGTAACACGGCCGGATCTGGTTTCTGCCGCCCGTGAAGCAGGTGATGGAGATTTTGACGTACTGATCGCCTGCGCATTTAATTACGACGCTCGCTCATCGGAATTTGACAAGCTTGGCCGCATACCAGTGCTCAAAGCCAGGATGAACGCCGACCTGCACATGGCTGATGATCTTAAGAACACCGGCAAGGGCAACCTGTTTGTCATTTTCGGCGAACCGGACATTGATATTCTGAATGCCGAAAACGATCAGATTCAGGTAAAAATCAACGGCGTAGATGTGTTTCACCCCAATACTGGCGAGGTTCGCAGTGACGGGGCTGAAGGCATTGCCTGCTGGTTTATTGATACCGACTACAACGAAGAAAGCTTTTTTGTCCGCCACGCCTATTTTCTCGGTGCCAACGATCCATACAAGGCCTTAAAAACCACCCTCAAGGCAGAAATCAACCAGGAAGCCTGGGACACCCTCAACAGCGACACGTCCCGCCCATTTGACAAACCCAAATCCGGGCGAATTGCTGTCAAGGTAATCAACCATCTGGGCGATGAGGTGATGAAGGTGTTTCGGAGGGAATAATGATTAATTTAAGACAAAAAATTGAAATGTTTTTGAATGAAATAAAAAGTGAGGAAAGATCAAGTCCCGCAGGAATGTATTGGAATGATTTTTACACCTTTCTGAAAAAGTTTAAACAATCAAGTGAACCTGAACCTCCTGTTCCTTTAATTCTGGCTGCTTCCTGTGAATCTGACGCATCAAAATACTCTCGGTTGAAAAAACAGTTACAATGGGCTTTGGATCATAATTGTCTTAACGAGGCAATTGAGTTCTTAAACAATATTAGTCTTGAAAACTGGAATTCAAGTCCAATTGAAAAATGGGATAAAACTTATTATTAAGGCTTGCTGATGGATTTCCGAATAGCCGACACATTCACTGACAATCTTGCAAAATTAAGCAACGATGAACAGAAAGCCGTCAAAACCACTGCTTTTGATTTGCAATTGAATCCGGCTAATCCGGGTATGCAGTTTCATAAAATAGAAAGGGCCAAAGATCCCAGCTTCTGGTCTGTGCGGGTTAATAGTGACATTCGTTTGATTGTGCATAAAACCCAGGACAATTTAATGCTTTGTTACGCAGGACATCATGATGATGCCTATCGATGGGCGGAAAGACGAAAACTGGAAATACATCCTAAAACCGGCGCTGCCCAGCTTGTAGAAATCAGAGAAACAGTCAAAGAAATCACGATTCCCATATATGTTAATGAAAAACATCCCACACAACCCAAACCTCTTTTATTTGAAAATATATCTGATGATGATCTCTTGACCTATGGGGTGCCTGGCGAATGGCTGGATGATGTGCGTGAAGTAAACGAGGACACGGTTCTTGATCTGGCTGAACATTTACCGGACGAGGCTGCAGAGGCTCTGCTGGATATTGCCGTTGGAGTTAAGCCACAGGTTGCACATCCTCGTTTTGAGGATGCAAACCCATTTGACCACCCGGATGCTCAGCGCCGTTTTCGGGTAATGAACAACGTTGATGAACTTGAAAGGGCTTTGGATTATCCCTGGGAAAAATGGTCCATTTTTCTTCACCCTGAGCAACGGAAACTTATTGAAAAAGAGTATAACGGGCCTGCTCGGGTTTCGGGTTCAGCGGGTACAGGTAAAACAATTGTCGCGCTTCATCGGGCTGTTTTTCTTGCCCGCACCAAGCCGGATGCAAGGACCTTGCTGACCACGTTTTCAGACACATTGGCAAATGCTTTAAGAACAAAGTTAAGGCGTTTGATCAGCAATGAACCTCGTATTGCCGAGCGCCTGGAAGTGCATTCCCTGGATTATATCGGCTCGCGGCTCTATCAGTCAAATTTTGGCAGCCCTCAGATTGCAAGACGGGAAGTTATTCAACAGATTCTGAAGGAATCAGCCGGACAGCTTGATGGAAACAGATTCAGCCTTCATTTCCTGATAACGGAATGGGAGGAGGTCGTGGACGCCTGGCAATTGAAAACATGGGAAGCATATCGTGACATCAAACGATTGGGGCGAAAAACACGCTTACCGGAAAAGCAGCGTGAAATGCTTTGGTCAATTTTTGCTTGCGTTTTATCTAATCTTAAAAAAAAGGACATGGTGACAAATTCAGAAATATTCACCAAGCTGGCATCTAAAATTTCAAACAGCAGTCATCCACCTTTTGATTTTGTTATTGTTGACGAGTCCCAGGACCTCAGTGAGCCTCAATTAATGTTTCTCGCGGCATTTGATACAGGTCGACCCAACTGCCTTTTCTTTGCCGGAGACCTTGGGCAAAGGATATTTCAACAGCCTTTCTCATGGAAATCTCTTGGCGTAGATATTCGCGGGCGTTCCCGAACACTGCGGATTAATTATCGCACAACTCATCAGATTAGAATCCAGGCAGACCGGCTGCTGGCTCCTGAACTGTCCGACGTTGACGGAAATAAGGAAGAACGTCGCGGCACAATTTCAATATTTAATGGGCCGAAACCGACTATTATAATCCTGGATACGCAAGAGGATGAAATTAAAAACATCGCCAAATGGATATCAGACCAGATTAAAGATGGATTGATGCCTCATGAAGTAGGTGTTTTTGTTCGATCCGAGTCGGAATTAACAAGAAGCATTGCCGCAGTTGAGAAAACAGGCATCTCTTTTAAGGTGCTGGATGATAATGTTGAAACGACAAGCAATCATATTTCCATCAGCACTATGCACCTTGCCAAAGGCCTGGAGTTTCGTTCCGTTATTGTGATGGCCTGTGATGATGAAATTATTCCATCACAAAAACGCATTGAAACAGTATCTGATGATACAGATCTTGAAGAAGTCTATAACACGGAACGGCATCTGCTTTATGTTGCCTGCACCCGTGCACGGGATAATCTTCTGATATCCGGTGTTAATCCTGCATCGGAGTTCATTGATGATATAAGTCAAATTGGGGCAAAGTCACGGTAAAAATCTGAAAGACATATAGCGGTTGTCAAAAATAACGCTCCGACCTTTAAAAGATTTTTATGTTGACATAGAAGGAAGGCCTCGGTGTAGCGTCTTGATTAGCGCATTAGCTGGCATCTGTTTACGCAAATACATTAAAAAAACATGTCAAGGACATGGAGGATTGAGCTTAAAGACAGAAGAACAGAATGGCCTTTAATCTTGACATTGTTTCCAAACTACCGGGCAGGAACTTCAGATTAAGCTCTAACAGCATTAAGGCAGACATGAACAGATTACATGTTATAATTACTTTATTGCCGTGCCTGTAGCCATAGCTGGCGATATTATAAAGCATTATGATGATAGGCAACTTGCACAATGGGGAATTCTTGATATGATTGACGAGTTGTTTTCGGCTGCGACGTCGTGAGTCGGCAGTCCAACTTAGCTTTTTAAGAGAGTATCTTTTTCTTTTTCCGTTAGATAGCGCCACTTTCCTGTTGCAAGCCCACCAAGTTTTATGTTTGCAATTCTTATCCGCTTTAATCGTGTGACACTGTTGCCTGTTTTTCCCACCATGCGGCGTATTTGTCTGTTTTTGCCTTCTTTTAATACAATACGAAACCGTTTTGGAGAAATTCTTTTTATTTCAGCATGTCTGGTTTTTGTCCCGAGAATCGGCATACCCTGTTCCATATTCAGAAGAGCCTTGTCGGTTATGGGGTTTGCCACTGTTACTTCATATTCTTTTTCATGGTCAAAGGAGGGATGAGAAAGCCTGTGATGAAGCTCTCCATCGTTTGTTAAAAGCAAAAGCCCTGTTGAATCTTTGTCAAGGCGACCAACAGGATAAACACGGCCGGAAATATTTAGAAGGTCTAACACAATTTTATCACCCGGCTGGCTGCAGCTTGTGACATAGCCCCTGGGTTTGTTTAGAGCGATGTAAACCAGAGCCTGCTTAAATACAACCGGTTTTCCTTTAATTTCAACTCTGTCTTTTTCAGGATCGACCTTTGTGCCAAGTTCGGTTACAATCTTACCGTTAACCTTTACAAGGCCGTCAGTTATATATTTTTCTCCATGTCTTCTGGAACAGCGCCCGGCCATTGAGAGAAATTTTTGCAGTCGTATTAATGCCATGTTTTATATCACCGCCCGCTTTGCTCGAGTTGAAGAAAAGACCGGCCTGACCATATGTTTTGCTAATCCATACGCTGCTTGGCAGCGAGGATTAAACAAAAACACCAACGACACCATCAAAATTACCTTGACATATATTTTGTAATTATTTATTAAATATATTTTGCAAAATTATAATAAAAGGAGTTAATTACTGTGGCTAATCATAAATCAGCAATAAAACGGGCGCAACAGAACATAAAAAGGCTTGATCGCAACAAAGCTACAAGAACAAAAGTAAAAAACATCGTTAAAAGCATTCGTCTTGCCGCAGATGAAAAAGATAAAAAGGCTTTGAGTATGCTTGACACAGCAAAATCTTTAATTGACAACGCAGCGAAAAAAGGCGTTATTCACAAAAAAACCGCTTCACGAAAAATATCACGGCTTTCCACCCTTGTTAATACAATTTGAATTTCCATTTATCTGTTCAGCCATAGATCCACACAAACAAGATAATGAAAGTCCGTGTGTGTCTGTGGCTAAGAATTAATTTAAAAATCTTCTGTTAAACGATTATAAATTTTTTCTGCAAGCCTTTTTGAAAGATCTGAAATTGCATCCCTTCTCTTTTGTTCTGTTGCCAGCTTATCAGACATAACATCATATTCTTCATTTTCAGAAATATCTTTTGCAATCCATATCACCTTGCCGTCTGTATCTGTCAGTTTCAAATCAAGGGCAATTTTAACCCGTCTTTCAAGGGATGTATGTGTCCCTCTGTGGGAAATCGTCTCAATGTTCATTGATTTGATTATTCCTGAAAGATAAGCATCAGCCTGGTCTTTGCTTGCCATTGCATTGTTTTTTGTAAATTCATAGATGAGGTCATTTGTAAATACATTTTCCGCTCCGGTTTCAGAAGTGCGGTTTTCAAGCATTGCTATGTAAACAGTTTTGATTCCCTGCGGAAGACCTCCCCCTCCGGTGAATTTATAACCACAGGCCGAAGAAAAAGCTAAAAACCACAATACTGCAAAGACGATCCAAATTATTTTTCCTTTGAAAAACATTTTCCTCCTTCGACTACTCGACCAATTATGAGCGAAGCGAACTATCTGCTATACAACAATATTTACAAGTTTTTTCTTAACAACAATCACTCTTTTGACAGGCTTGCCATTAATGAATTTCTTTGCGCGTTCATCTGAAAGAGCAACTTTTTTGATGTTATCATTATCTGCATCCGCATTAATATTAAACCTGCTTCTGAGCTTGCCATTTACCTGCACAACTATTTCAAGTTCATCTTTTAAAAGAGCATCCTCCCTGAATGTGGGCCATGACGACAAAATGATGCTTGACCTGTGTCCCATGACCTCCCACAGCTCTTCGGTGAAATGGGGAACAATTGGAGATAACAGAAGTATGACAGATTCCATTGAAAATCTCATCACCCTTGCCGTGTTAGAGTCTTTCTCTTCATGACCTATCCCATACATGACATTAACGAGTTCCATGACGGCGCTTATGGCGGTGTTAAAATGAAACCTCTTTTCAATGTCTATTGTAACCTTTTTGATGGTCTGATGCGTCTTTTTGTATAAATCTCGAAGCGTGCCGTCAAGTTCGCCGATATTGCCGTCAAAAGGCCCAACATCCTTTATTACCCCCATCCATTTTACAGCAAGGTTCCACACTCGATTTAGAAAACGATAGCCGCCCTCAACTCCCTGATTGCTCCATTCCAAGTCTCTCTCAGGAGGAGCCGCAAACAGGCAAAAAAGTCTCGTAACATCGGCCCCATATTTATCAAGCAGTATGTTGGGATCTATTACATTCTTTTTTGACTTGGACATCTTTTCCACGCGGCCCACAACAACTTTTTTACCGCATTTTTTGCAAAACCAGTCAGGATCGCCGATTTCCACATCATCCGGCAGAAGAAATCCATGGTCAGGGCATGAAACAGTCTCTTTGCAGACCATCCCCTGTGTAAGCATCCTGGTAAAAGGCTCTTTGTAGTCTATTAATCCCAAGTCTTTCAGGACGCGTGTAAAATATCGGGAATAGAGAAGATGTAAAATAGCATGCTCTACACCGCCGATATATTGATCAACAGGCATCCAGTAGTTTACCGCCTTTTTGTCAAACATCTCCGTGTCACAGCCCGGGCTGCAATATCGTTCAAAATACCATGAAGATTCAACAAATGTATCCATTGTGTCTGTTTCTCTTTTTGCGCCGGAATTGCCGCATTTTGGACACTTTGTTTTTACAAAATAATCGAGCGTTGGAAGAGGAGACTTCCCGCCTTCAAGAAGATCGGCATTTTCCGGAAGTACGATCGGAAGATCCTCTTCCGGCACTGGAACAATACCACATTTACTGCAATAAACTATCGGAATAGGCGCTCCCCAGTATCGCTGCCTTGAAATACCCCAGTCCCTTAACCTGAAACTTACTGTTCTTCCGCCAAAACCCTTTTGTTCAAGAAAAGAAGCGATTTCTTCAATAGCCTTTTTATTCTCCATGCCGTCAAACCGGCCTGAATTGATCATAATTCCCTGGCCAGTAAAAGCTTCGGCCATTGTGGAGACATCAAGCGCCTCGTTAACAGGCTTAACAACTACGACGATATCCAGCCCATATTTCTTTGCAAAATCAAAATCACGCTGATCATGGGCCGGCACCGACATAACAGCCCCTGTGCCATATTCCATAAGAGCAAAGTTGGCTGTATAAATCGGCATCCGTCTGTTGCTCAAGGGGTTTATACAATAAGCGCCTGTAAATTCGCCCTCCTTTTCATAATCTTCGACAGCCCTGTTAGACCTGTCTTGCATTGATATCCGCTCAACAAATTCTTTAACCTTATTTTCGTGCGGCATGCCCTTTGAAAGTTTGGTTACAAGCGGATGCTCGGGAGCAAGGCACATGAAGGTGGCTCCGAAAACAGTATCCTGCCGTGTTGTAAAGACAGATATAAACTTGTCTTCATTATCCGGAGGGTTTTCAATGGTAAACCTGATTTCAGCGCCGATACTCTTGCCGATCCAGTTTTTTTGCATTGTAATGACTTTATCCGGCCAGCCGGGGAGCTTGTCACAATATAAAAGCAGGTCTTCAGCATAGTCTGTGATGCGGAAAAACCATTGCCTGAGCTTTTTCTGTTGAACCTGCTTGCCGCATCTCCAGCACATGCCTGCCTCTACCTGTTCATTTGCCAGAACTGTCAGGCATGTATCACACCAGTTAACAAAGGATTCCTTCCTGTACACCATCCCTTTTTGATACAGTTTTAAAAAAAGCCATTGTTCCCATCGATAATATTCCGGCCTGCAGGTGGCAATTTCCCTGTCCCAGTCGTAGCTGAAACCGATGCGTTTGAGTTGGGAACGCATGGATTTAATATTATTATATGTCCATTGGGCAGGGTGGGTTTTGTTCGCAATAGCCGCATTTTCCGCAGGCATACCAAAAGCATCCCAACCCATGGGATGCAGAACATTAAAACCCTGCATCCTTTTGTACCTTGCAATCACGTCGCCTATTGTATAATTTCTGACATGGCCCATGTGTATGTTTCCGGAAGGATATGGAAACATTTCGAGCAGATAATACTTTGCCCTGCCAGGCTCCTCTTTGACATTAAACAGCTTGTTCTCATCCCAACAGATTTGCCATTTCGATTCAACGGTTTTAGGATCGTATCTTTCTTCCATTATCTATCCAATACTTCCAGAAAGGAGTTTTTCAACCAAGTTGAGCAATTTTTTGCGAAGCCTTTATGCGCAAAAGATCGGCGCAGATTAAGCAAAAAATCGCTAAATTTAGGCTCATATATTTTATATATCATTTCACAATAGGTTGTTAATAGCAAGAGTTGCAATCAACTTCCGGCAAATCAGGAAACGATATGGGATATAAGCCGGCAAGATGAATGCTGGTGAGATTTTCCGGTTCGCCTGAGGCGGAAGCGGCCTTGCTTTAAGCGGTTACGCTTAAAGCACAATTGCCTTGAACCTGATGGGTGGCCAGTCTTTGCTTGTCGGCTACGTCTCGACAGGCTGGTGCGGATCAGCATACGCCGGCCCGGAACCGATTAAAGGGAAGTAATGGACGCAAAACAGGGATAAAGCGAAGCTGGGCTATGGCGAGGAGAGACCTTTGAAAAATGTTCAATTTTGTTTGAGCCTGACGCAGTAATCGGGCAAAAGGGGACGTTTTGCAAAGGTCTCAAGGAATAAGGTTGATAGACTCCTATGTTTTATCTTGCCTTACAGGTTCACCCTTTCGATCCACCTTTATGTTATATTTGTTGAGCTTGTGTCTCAGCGTTCGAGGGCTGATGTCCAGTATTTCGGCTGCTCGTTTTTTATCGCCGCCAACACGGTGGAGCACATTTAGAATGGCTTTTGTTTCAGCCGACCGCTTAACCTCTTCCAGATTCATCATCCGGGGAGGGTCTCTGAAATGCCACAAGAAGTCAGAGGGGAGATGTTCTATGTTTATCACATCTTGATTGTTAAGAATGAACACCCTTTCCACAAGATTTTTCAATTCCCTGACATTGCCAGGCCAATAATAACGGGAGAAAATATCGATAACCTCTAATTTCACCGTCGGTTTGGGCTTTTTGTGATTGGTTGCTAATTGATCAAGAAAGCGATCCAGCATCTTGGGAATAACCGATATTCTCTCTCTCAAAGGAGGTATATATACAGGAACCAGGTGAAGACGGTAAAAGAGATCATCGCGAAACGACCCCTGCCTTACCTCATTCCTGAGATCCTTATTGGTTGCAGAGATAAGGCGGATGTCCACCTTGATCAGCTCACTTCCTCCGATCCGTATAAATTGGAAATCTTCCAGTACACGCAAAAAGTCCACCTGGTTTTCCAGTGGTATTTCAGCAACCTCATCGAGAAACAGAGTTCCTTTGTCAGCCAGCTCAAGACAGCCCTTTTCCCTGCGGATGGCTCCTGTAAAGGAGCCCTTTTCGTGCCCGAAAAGTTTATCCTCAAACATCAGGCCGGAAAGAACACCGCAGTTAACCGGCACAAAAGGATTTTCAGCTCTGGGGCTTTGCAGGTGAATGATTTTGGCAAGCAGTTCCTTGCCTGTGCCGCTTTCTCCCATGATGAGTACATTCACATCGTATTTTGCTACCTGATCAATCTCCTTCATGATGGAACGCATCGCATCAGAGCCCAGGATAAACTCCTGCATGATCGATTTTTCAAGGTGCTTTATAGAGAGAGATTGTAGTTTCACAAGTTTTTGCAGCCTTACATCTCGAATGTTCTATAAGCCTAACTCTTCAAGTATAGCGTCGAGACTTTTGCAAAACGCCCCCTTTCGCTTAAGAGGCGCTAACGCTTCGCAAATAATTATCACGAATAGTCTCTGAGTGTCAAACAAATTCATTGTAGAAACGGCAAACTTCTGCCGCTGTTGGCAATAATTTGCCAAAATTATATATCCTAAATCGTTCTTTGCAAGGTGCTTGTAAGGAGTAAAAGCAATAGATATCAATGAGTTATTACAAGGCAATACCTCTCTTAGAAACTGGTATATTTCTTGCTCTATATAGTAAAATATCGAGGGAAACGGACTATGCCTTCAGAAAAGCTCGTTAAAGATTTTATGCGTTCTCTGGATCGCTATTCTTACATCAAAGAGGACGCAACAGTGCAAGAAGCCTTGCTGCTTATCGATAAAACAAGAAAAGAGGGCAAACACCTATGCCTTGTTGTCGTAGGAAAGGAGCCAGGCGAAAAGGAGATTATCAAGGGGTTTGTTAAACCCGCTGATCTGGTGTTAGGCTTGACGACCCGCTTTCTCAAGGGAGCCAAAAAGAGTGGGCCTATATTTTGGGAAGGACAATTTGAGAGCGAATGCCTTGATGGCATGAACAAGCGGGTTAGAGAAATCATGGCTCCTGTCAGAGCTTATATAGGGAAAAGCAAGATGCTCATGGAGGCCGTCTTCTTGCTTAATAAGTATCAAGAGGATTTTCTCCCGGCAACAAGCAAGGAGGAAGTGGTGGGCATAATTCACATCCATGAAATTTCAGCCTATATTGCCGAACTGGCATCAGGGGTACAGGGCAGATCAAAAAAAGGAAGCAAAGCATGCTGATTTTATAGGTGGTGTCCATTATTTGTGGATGGACATTAGGTAGATTAGGGCTTTGTTTGAATTTACACAAAACGATTTACTAAAGGAGGTGTGGCATGTCGAATGCCAAGAAGGTTGGAGATTTAATGGTGGAGATAACTGAGTATCCGCACATTCCGTATTGGCTGAGTGTGAGGGAAGCTATTTTCCTGGTTCGCAGTACTTATGATGAGAAATCGGGTCTGGGAATACATCGCATGGTTTTGGTGTTTGATGAAAAGTATCAACTCCTCGGTGTTCTGACACTCAAGAAACTTCTTGTTGGTATTGAGCCGAAATTTCTTAGAAAGGATGAAAAATCGCCTTACCAGGGTCTGACAGGCTCCGATTACGCAGGACTTTCGGCTCTACTTGAAGGGACGTTTTCTGAAGGGTGCAAAAAGGAGGCGGAAAAACCGGTGAGTGAGGTCATGGTGCCGGTCGAAGCTAAGGTTGACGTTAATGATTCTATTCCAAGGGCGGCTTTTATCATGATTCAGGCTGACGTCAACCTGATCCCTGTGATGGAAGGTGAGAAAGTAAGAGGCGTTCTGCGGATGAGCGATGTTTTTAATGAGCTAACCAAAATTGTGGTAGAGTAAGGGAGGTGTAAGATGGTTGAAAAGAAAAAACCGATTGCTACAGGGCCCGGCCTTCCGGAGATGCCTGAAGAAATAGTTATTTCTCCCAAAAAGCCCATATTCGACTGGAAGCGACTGCTTTTTATGTCAATAGGTATTATTTTATTCGCAGTAGTCTATTTTGCCCCACAGTGGCCGGACGCCATTGACCCTGCGGGAGCGCATTTTCCGCTACCCCAGGCGGCCAAGGGGGCGTTGGCCGTGTTTTTGTTAGCCAGCACCTGGTGGATATTTGAGGTCGTGCCGATCGGCGTGACCAGTCTCACGATTGGGGTGTTACAAGCCCTGTTTCTAATAAGGCCCGCCAAGCAAGCCTTTAATGATTTCATGGACCCTTCTGTAATGTTTATCTTTGGTTCAATAGTCATCGGCATGGTCTTTACCAAGACAGGTTTGACAAAGCGTCTGGCATATAAGATGCTTGTTGTTGTGGGAGAAAAAACCAGCATGATTTACCTTGGCTGCTTTGTGGTGACAGCAGCCTTGACCCACATCATGGCGCACACCGCTGTGGCCGCCACTATATTTCCACTCCTTATGGCTATCTACGCGCTTTACGGAGAGGGGGACAAACAAACCAAATTCGGTAAGGGGTTATTCATGGGCATGGCTTATGTGGCCGGAGCAGGGAGCATAGTGACCCTTTTGGGCGCTGCACGCGGCGCAGTGGCTATCGGTTTTTTTAACGATATCATGGGAAAAGACATAAGTTTTTTTCAACTGACCTACTATATGTTTATTCCTGGCTGGCTGATGGTTTTCGCTCTTTGGGGATTTTTCATGATCTTTTTCAAGCCGGAAAAAAAGACTATTCCCGGTCTCAGGAAAAAGGCAAAACAACTGAATGCCCAATTGGGAAAGATTACCGGAGATGAAATTATGGCCATAGTCATTGTTGGCGCGGTGATCATTTTCCTGGCGCTACGGTCTTTTTGCCCTGAGTTGAAGATCTTTCATAAAACAGCGATTGTTTTGCTTTCGACCGTGATATTCTTTCTTGTCAAGATTCTAGATATTAAAGATCTCGAAGAGATTCCATGGAATATCATTCTCCTGTTTGCCGGCGCCATGAGTATAGGCTTTTGCCTCTGGGAAACAGGCGCTGCCAAATGGCTTGCCGTGAACTGGCTCGTCATGTTCCAGAAATCCAGCGCCTTCGTGTTTGTCATGAGTATCGCGTTTTTTGTCATGATCATGACAAATTTTATTATGAACGTGGCAGCTATCGCCATCTCTCTTCCTGTGGCATTGGTGATTGCTCCGTATCTCGGCGTGGCCGGAGAGGTCATACTCTATGCGTCATTGGTAACAGCGGGCATGCCCTTTCTCCTGTTGGTGGGCGCGGCCCCGAACGCCATAGCATATAATTCAAAGCAGTTTAGCACGGGCGAATTTTTTCTTTACGGCATTCCGGCCAGTATTATTCTAATGGCTGTAGTGGCTCTGAGCGTTTTTGTGATCTGGCCGATGCTGGGCATGCCGATAACGGTACTCAGACCGTAGTAAGTGAAAAAGTAAAGGCGACTGTTTGAAATGCTTTGAAGGACTAAAATTGTTAAACTGTGCGGTTACCTGCAAAATTTCCTAAGTCCCCCCTTTACAACGGGGGGACTGGGGTGGGTTTCTTAGAAAAAAAGAGTGTTAAAAAATGGCTAAAATCAAGAATCTAAAAGAACTGATGATTCCCATCACAGATTATCCCCATATGCCGTATTGGGCCACCCTGGAAGAGGCTGTTGTTCTGTTGAACTTTTCTTATGAGACAGCACATGACACTATTCTGGTTTTTGATGAGTCTTATGGACTCATCGGTGTTTTAGACCAGAAGGAGATGCTGAGAGATATCCATCCAGGGTTCTCAAAACTTTCTACAAAGAAAGTTTCTGATGAATGGGAAAAGCTTATATCAACTCATAATCTTGACCAGTTAAAAAAACCTATAAAGGATTTTATCACTCCATTTAACATAATTGTAGATATCGAAGATCATGTCCTGACAGCAGCCCATCTCATGCTTAAACACAATATAGATCTGCTGCCGGTTAAGGAGTCGGAAAACGTGGCAGGGGCAGTGAAAATGCGTGATATATTTCATGAGATTGCAGCGTTTATTCTCAGGTTTTGAAGTATATTTTGCGCGACTATAAATTGCGATTTTTGAAACGGTCAGGCTGTTATTAGAATTAATGCTAATTTTATTATGTTTTTTGTGGTAAATAAAAACATAATAAAAAAAGCTCTAATTTACAGTATAGCTGTTCAAGCACATTCCCGGCAAGGGTGAGTTTATGGGTCAAATGCGTAGCTTGTTAAGCATATTCAAAAAGATCAAGTTTAAGAAGGCTGACATTCCCAAAGCATCTCCTCCTGATGGAACGCCATTCAAAGAGAGATACGACTGCTTTCAGAAACTTCTCGCCGACAACAACTCCATCCTGGAGACAATGGCGGATATGGAGGAAAAGCTCTCAGGGGATTATATGTTTGACATGCATTATGTTGATTCTAAGTGTAATATTCTGATAGAAAAGGTTCAGAGTGTTATAGAGAATCTCGACAGCCTATCAAACGGGGAATATAGCGGCCTGTATGATGCATTTGAAAAAATTAACGCTGCAATCAAAAATTTTCTTGCCAAAAACATCGAGATTCCCGTAACGGAGTTCACCATGCCTTTTGAAGATGTAACAAAAGATATGGTACGCAGCGTAGGTGGCAAGAATGCTAATTTAGGGGAAATCAAAAGCAGGCTTAATCTCCCAGTCCCTGAGGGCTTTTGTATAAGCGCCCATGCCTTCAAGAGATTTATGGATTATAATGAGTTAGGAGATAAGATTAGTATTGCTTCGCTGGATCCAGTCAGTATGGTAGAGCTCACCAGGGTAAGCAAGGAGGCGCAAAATCTGGTTCTGAACGCCCGCGTTCCCCCTGATTTAGAAAAAAGCATATCAGATGCCGCATCGGAATTAGAGAGAAAGGCGGGTCACAGGACCGGCGAATTCTATGCATCCGTCAGAAGCAGCGCCATCCATGAGGACGCCCAATTTACCTTTGCAGGGCAGTACAAGACTATACTTAACGTTGCGCCGGAGGACGTAGTCTCAGCATATGTTGAGATTATCGCCAGTCTTTTTACCACAAGGGCCATATTCTATTGTAAAAGTAAAGGCTTCCAGGAAGAAGATATGGTCATGGCCGTTGGTGTGGTTGAAATGATTGATGCCAAGGCAAGCGGAGTTATGTACTCGCGTGATCCTACGGATGAAAAAAAGCATGGGATCATAATCAATGGGGTTTGGGGCCTGGGAAAATATGCCGTTGATGGTATAGTAGAACCACATACTTATGTAGTTTCGAGGGATATTCCCGGGACCATTTTGGAAAAAAACCAACCCGTGCAGCAGGATATGCTCATATGCAGGCTTGACGCTGGCGTAATAGATACCAGGGTGCCGGATTATATAAGACGGATGCCGTGTCTTACAGAGGAACAGGTAATCACCCTTGCCGGATATGCCCTGGTGCTTGAGAAACACTATGGAAAGCCACAGGATATAGAATGGGCGCTTGATTTGAACGACAACCTTCTTATTCTGCAGGCGAGACCGCTTCGGATTGTAGCGGAAAAACGGAGCAGGCCTGTTCCCAGATCTTTACACGGCCATAAGATTTTGATCGATAAGGGGCAAATTGCCTGCAAGGGTGTTGGCGCCGGAAAGGTATGTTTTGTTACCAATGATGAAGAACTAAAGAGCTTCCCGGAAGGGGCTGTCCTCGTGGCCAAACATACCTCTCCGAAGTTTGTGACTGTCATGAACAAGACCAGCGCTATTATTGCCGATGTAGGAAGCCCTACAGGCCACATGGCATCGCTTGCCAGGGAGTATAGGGTGCCCACCATTCTTAATGCCGAGATAGCTATGAAGACCTTGAAGCCCGGCCAGGAAATTACTGTTGATGCTATTAATGGAAGCATTTATGATGGGCGCATAGAGCAGCTTGTCGAGGCAGGAAAAACAGAGAACCCTTTCAAGGATACTCCTGTTTTTGAGGCCTTAAGAGGTGTTTTAAAAAGCATAGTTCCTCTGAACCTTCTATATCCCGAGGATAAAGAACAATTTAGCCCCAAATATTGTGAGACCTTTCACGACATAACCCGGTTTGCCCATGAAGTGGCGATGAATGAGATGTTCAAAATCGGTGAGGGTGCACACAGGAAGGGCGAGGCCGTGAAGCTGCATGTCCAGCTCCCTCTTGATATACGCGTGATAGATCTGGGTGGCGGCGTGGAAAACGGTTCAGGCAAGATCACAGTCGACAAGATTGCTTGCATCCCAATGAAGGCTCTTCTAAAAGGGATGATGGCCTTAGAATGGCCGGGTCCCCCACCTGTAAATGTAAAGGGCCTGCTCAGTGTAATTGCCGGCTCCACTATGCATCCTAACCCCGAGAAGGCCTTTTCTGAACCCAGCTTTGCTGTAGTATCCAGAGAATACATGAACTTCAGTATCAGGCTCGGTTATCATCTGCAGACTCTCGAGGCGTATGCAGGTGACTCTATCAATGACAACTATATCCGTTTTTTGTTTAGAGGTGGCGGGGCATCCCACGACAGACGTGCCAGAAGGACTCAACTCATAAAGAAAATTTTGGAAAAGATAGATTTTTATGTTGATACGACCGGCGATGTCTTGGATGGCAGGGTGACCAAGTATGACAGAATTACTATCGAGAAAAAACTGGATATAATGGCTAAGTTGACCGTATTCACCAAACAACTGGATATGACTTTGTTTAGTGATGATGTTGTAAATTGGTATGCCAAGGAATTCATCAATAAACATTATGTCGAGTAAACCGAATCGGATGCCTGATTTTTAACAGACAAAAATCACGATTTGCTTCAGGACATCATGAAAAAAGAACATGAATTGGACACAAGGGAAGAATTGCTGGAAGCCAATAGGGTTCTTGTCAGTGTTTTGGATGGCATCAAAGATAAAATTATGGTTGTTGACACGGATTACAAAATAATGGGAGTAAATGAATCGCTTGCGAAAAGAGTCGGCAAACCAAAGCATGAGATACTTGGCAGACATTGTTATCGGCTTCTTCACAATTTGGACAAACCCTGTGCTCACAACTATCCTTGCTCCGTCCGGGATGCACTCAGAACAGGTGAAATTTCCGATGTTCTTCGCAGGCGTCTTAGCGGGCATGATGTTGCATATACCAGGAGCATAGCCTATCCGACATTGGATGACCGGGGCGAGATTATCCGGGTGATTCAAATGGAAAGGGACATCACCAAATGGAAAAAAGTTGGTGACCGGTTGTATAATATGCAAAAGCTGGTATCCATGGGAAAGCTGGCAGCAGGTCTGGCGCATGAATTAAACAACCCGATGGCGGTAATCCTTGGTTTTGTCGATCTTCTCCTGGAAAAAACGGAACGCGGCACCAAGAGCTACGATATTCTCAAGACCATAGAAAGACAGGGGTTTAATTGTAAACGGATTGTTGAAAATCTTATAAGTTTTGCCACATTTTCAAATGTAACCAAGCATTCTGCTGACGTCAATAAAAATCTTGAAAGGGTGCTTTCCATGGTTATGGATATCCTGCGTAAGGAGAAGATTGTTATAGAGAAGAACTTTGCGGGAGATCTGCCAAGAGCAAAAGGAAATCCGGAATATTTACGTCAGGTCTTTATGAACCTGATTACCAATGCCATTACTGCTATGCACGGAGGAGGGCGTTTAACCATTTCTACCAGACATAATAGCCCTGAAAACAAAGTGGAAATTCTTTTCCGGGACACCGGGCATGGTATTAAAAGGGAACACAGAAACGAAATATTTGATCCTTTTTTCACCACAAGAGAGGTGGGGGAGGGGGCAGGGCTGGGTCTTTCGGCCTGTTATGGTCTGGTGTCCAAGTACGACGGAGACATAACTTTTGAGACAGTGACTGAAGAAGATGACAGAGAGAACAAAGGAACTGCCTTTACTGTGTCTCTGCCTGTCGATTTTTCATATTTTCATAAGTGAGCAAATTTCTGCTCAAGCTCAAGAACATGGCAGCTTCACCAGCATCTTTTGGCCTGAAGAACTATTGTTTATTGACGCCTGACTTTTAAAAAGTTATCTGAATAAGGAAATCGCATCACGGAAAGAATCTTAAGGGCTAATACCTGACAACAAACACCCAATACCACCCGATTGAGCTTTGCTCAATTGGGTGGTAAGGTTAAGGATAGTGAAAAAAGAAAGAAAATATTTCGCCGAAAAATACTATAATATAAGAAGGGCTATCGTTCTTGCCGGCATTTTTGTTATGGCGCTTCTCATAGTTGCCTTCTATCTGAGCATGTTCTCTGTTGGACAGATGAAAGAGATCATCTCTGAAGATTTTAACCGGCAGCAACTGGTATTAACAAAGTATGCCGCCAATCGGATGGAAAACAGCCTGGATTTTATTAAGAGAGAGCTTTTGCTGTTAAATCTCTCTCCATCCATTCAATATTTGGAGAAGGTATCCTGGGCCAGCCGCATGAATACCACCTTATCCGCTGTTAAGGATGACGGAGTCCTCGAAATAAGATTTATAGACCGCAACGGCAGAAACGCCTATATTGTTGATGATCTGGGGATGTCCCATGTGATACACGGTAATTTTTGCGACATGGAGTGTTTTAAGTGGGCGCATTTAAGAAAAAACAAGAATAGGATTTATGCCTGTGAGATTACACAAGAGAATGAAAAATATCCCGGCAAGCTTATTATGTGCTTAGCCGCATCTACTTATGAGCAATCCGTTGATGAGGCTTATCCAGTGGCTACCGGGAACTTTGCAGGAGTGCTTTTCTTTATGATAGATGTTACACGTTTAGTTGAAAAGGCTGTCAAAGGTATAAGGTCAGGCAAGACCGGATATGCCTGGGTTATAGACAGCAGGGGAATATTTCTTTACCATCCCCAAAACGAATTTATCGGAAAGGATGCCCTTAATGCCCGTGCCATGAGAAAACCCAAGATTTCTTTTTCCCAGATCAATGCGATTCAAAAGGAAAAGATGCTCGAAGGTAAGGAGGGAACCGGGTGGTATACCTCGGGGTGGCACAGGGGCGTAGAAACCGAAATGAAAAAATTGATCGCCTATGCTCCTATCCATCCTCGGGTGGGCCCTCAATCCTTCTGGTCGGTGGCGGTGGTCGCGCCGCTGAGCGAAGTTGAAGACGCGGTCCATTCGGTCTTCATCCGCCAGTTTTATATCCAGGGTAGCATTTTGTTTGCTATCATTCTGGGGGGTGCGTATATCATAAATTTTGAACGACGCTGGTCCAGGACACTGGAAGCAGAGGTAATGAAGAAAACAGACGATTTGAAGAGTTCGCTTGAAGAACTGAAAAAATCAGAGGATAAATACAAGACCCTTGTAGAAAGCGCAGAGGACCTGATCTTTACTGTGGATAAAAAGGGAAGATACCTGTCCATGAATAGATGCATCTCCAATTTTTTCGGCAGGCAGATGGAGGATCTGATCGGCAAAACTTTACGTGACTTTTTTTCTGAAGAGAGCGCGGAGTTGCAGGTGCGTTTTATCGAGGAGGTGTTTGATACAGAAAGGAACGTAAACGTAAAATATCCGGTGCAGGTTGGGAACCGTGAGTATTGGTTTTCCAGCAACTTTGTGCCGCTTAAGGATGAGGAAGGCAAGGTATTTGCTGTCCTGGGAATTTCGAGGAATATTACAGAGAGGAAGAAGCTGGAAGAAGAACAGATGTATAATACGGAAAAACTGGCCTCCTTGGGGAAATTGTCCGCTGGTGTAGCGCACGAATTGAACAGCCCTGTGGCGATAATAATTGGTTTTAGCGATCTTCTCCTGGAAAAGATGGAGACTGGCAGCAAAAGCCATAAGATTCTCGAAACCATAGAGAGGCAAGCGCTTAATTGTAAAAAGATAGTTGAAAGCATTCTGAGCTATGCCAGACGCCCCGAGGTAATAGAGTATTCTGCCGATGTCAATGAAAACATTGAAAAGGTGATTTCTGTGGTTGAAAATATTTTGATTGCAAAAAATATCACTTTAGAGAAGCGCCTCACAGAAAATCTGCCAAAAGCAAGAGGAGATTCAGGACACTTGCAACAGGTCTTCATGAATTTTGTCACCAATGCTTTTGGCGCTATGAAGAGAGGCGGGGTTTTGGTTATCTCCACCAACCTCAATAGTTCTGGAAACAAAGTAGAGATTCTTTTCAAAGACACAGGACATGGTATTAAAAGGGAATACAGAAACAAGATATTTGAAGCATTTTTCACCACAAAAAAGGTAGGAGAGGGCACAGGCTTGGGTCTTTCGGTTAGTCATGGTATAATAAGCAAATATGGCGGAGAAATAACCTTTGATACAATAGCCGAAGAAGAGGACATGGAGAAAAAAGGCACCACCTTTAAGGTGTCTTTGCCTGTTGCTTCTTTGGAAAGTGGACAAAAGACGGACCATACCTAAACTCAGGCAATCTGCCTGCATAGGAGGTAATAAAGATGGCTGCACAAATTTTGGTCGTTGACGATGAACTTGATATGCTTGCGCTTCTTGCTATGATTATTTCGGAAAAGACCGAGCACAAAGTTGCTACCACCAATAATCCCTTAGAGGTGCCCGAATTGATTAAAACAGGAGACTACAATCTACTGATCTCTGATCTCAAGATGCCAAGTATGGATGGTGTGGAACTCATCACTGAGGTTAGAAAAATAGATAAACATATTCCCATACTCATCATTACGGCCTACGGCTCTGCTGAGTCGGCAGAAGAGGTTATACATAAAGGCGCCTATGATTGCATCACCAAGCCCTTTCGTAAGGAACAGATATTGATTGCTATTGACAGGGCGTTAGAATGGCAAAAGATGAAAAATGAACTAAGCCGGCTGAAAAAGAAGACCGAGAAATCCTCTTCCTCGATAAATGAGGATGAATAAAGAGTAAGGGAAAAAGTGAATATATGACTTTCGTCATTTTGCAACTTTGCGACACATTCAAATCCGTTTTATTTTACCCTGAAAAGCCTGGTTCTTTGGGCCAGGATTCTTTATTTTTGCGTTGTCCTTATCTCCGATGAGATGTAGATGAAAACATTCAATTTTCAAAGGTTCTATAGTAATTTTGCCAAAAATAAAAATACTGCTCATCTATCCCTATTGTCTTGAAGACAGGATCCATGCCGAAGAGGTAAGCTTTGTGCCGATTGGTCTTTATTATGTCGGCGCTTTTTTAAAGGAAGATCATTATGATGTAGAAATACTGAACTGGCATGATATCAACAAGACCCCCCAAAAAATTAAAGAGACCTTAATTGTAAAAAAGCCGGATATAATCGGTTTTTCCATATTGCACGCAAACCGCTGGGGCGGCATAGAGATCGCCCGGATTGCGAAACAGCTTGATCCGAATGTAAAGATCGTTTTTGGAGGGGTTGGCGCCACCTTTTTATGGAAGCATCTATTAACGCATTTTAAAGAGATCGATTTTGCTGTCATAGGAGAGGGCGAATATACTTTCTTAAATCTAATTAAATGCATTGAAAAATATCATTCCAACAAGATCAGGTATAAACATATAAAAAATATCAAGGGGATTGCTTTCAGGAAAGGAGAAAAGGTAGTCAGGACAAAGGCTGTCGAGGCCATTAAGGATCTTGACAAATTGCCGATTCCTGCAAAGTATTTTACATATCAACATGTTGCTTTAACCAGGGGATGCCCTGGAAACTGCACCTTTTGCGGGTCCCCCAGGCTTTGGGGACATAAGGTAAGATTCCATTCAGCAGACTATTTTATCAAACAGGTAGAGCTGCTTTATGAAAAGGGAGTTACCTTTTTTTATTTTTCAGACGACACTTTTACGTTTAAAAAAGATCTGGTGATAGAGGTTTGTAAAAAAATCCTTAAGAAAAACCTTAAAATTGTCTGGGTAGCAATTTCTCGCGTCAATTATATCAGCGAAGAGATTTTATGCTGGATGAGAAAGGCCGGATGCATTCAGATCAGCTATGGAGTGGAAAGCGGTTCTGAGAAGATAAGAGACCTCCTTAACAAAAACATTAAAACCGATCAGATCAAAAGAGCCTTTGCGCTGACAACAAAATACGGCATACTGGCACGTGCCTATTTTATTTATGGTTGTCCTGGAGAAAACTGGGATACAATCCAGGAGACCATTGATTTGATTCATGAGATCAAACCGCTTGGCGTTATTTTTTACATACTTGATATATTCCCGGGAACAGCCCTTTATTCGGATTTTAAGAAGAAAGCCAGGCAGACAGATAATATCTGGTTAAAGCGGGTAGAAGATATTATGTACTTTGAAACCGATCCCGCGCTATCCAGAGAATTGATACTGGCCTTTGGGAAAAAACTCAGAACAGATTTTCACGAGAATCTTTCCGGTTTTGCCGATGACGTCGAACTGATAGATAATAAAGAATTGCATGAAATGCATTCGGATTTTTGTTCAAGACTGGCAATGACTTTTGACTATGGTGATTATTCCGAAATTGAAGCTGTAAAGGATAAAGAAGGGGTTGCTGAAAGGCTGTATCAAAAATCCCTTGGTTATTATCCTGACCATAAAGCATATTTAGGGTTGGGTATCATTAAGCAAAAAAAAGGGTTGTACGAGGAATCTATCAGCGTCCTTTCAGACGGTATTGAGAAATTTCCGGACAGTGAACAGCTTCATATCTGTCTCGGAATAAGTTATATGAATTTAGGGAAGTATAACAAGGCGATTCCATATTTTCAAAAACTTAAAGATTCAGAACAGGCGCGTTATTATATTTCAAAGTGTATGAAATAAGTTCAAACTAAAGTGTCTAAAGTGAGCTAAAGTATGTTAAAGTGCCTAAAGTTATAGAGTCGCTTTGCTCCATTATTTTACATACAATTGGCAGGACCGAAGGTGCATTCCTTAACTTTAGGCATTTTAGGCACTTTAGCTCACTTTAGACACTTATAAGTCTTCAATCATCTGCGATCCCTTAAACACAACGCCTCCCACAAGGGCAATAAAACCGCTTAAAGCAAATAGCGCAAATGATCCTATTGTTTCATACAGACAGCCGCTTATGAAGAAGCCGACGGTCATGCCAAGACCGTATGTTACGGCATTATTTACAGCCTGTCCCGTAGTTTTTGCCTCATCCGGTGTCAGTGAGTCAATATAAAGAATGCTGGCTATGTGAAATGATCCATAGGTTATTGCATGAAGTGTTTGTGTAAGCATGATTACGGCGGTAGATGTTGCAGAAAAAAGTATAAACCATCTTAACGCGGCCACCACAAACGAAAAGACCAGAACATTTTCCAGGGAAAAGCGTTTGAATATCCTGTCTGATTTTATCATGACAATTATTTCTGCTGTTGATGCCAGAGCCCATGTAATTCCTATGAATGTGCTCCCATAACCTAAATTTGCAAGGTGAATGGAAAAGAATGCATAGTAGGCGCCGTGGCTTACAAGCATCAAAAAAGCACAAAACAGAAAAATAATTAAGCGTCTGTTTAAGAGAATGTTTCCAATGGGAGAAAAAGATTTCTTTTTCAAAAGCTTTTTATTTTTAGTATCCGGAATTTTTATAGAAACAAAGGCCTGGAATAATGATCCGGCAAAGACAAGCACGATAATTACTTCTATAGAGAAGAGATCGATTATTCTGCCAAGGATTACGACAACCATAATGAAGGCCATCGAACCCCATGCTCTGAGCCTGCCGTAGCTTTTCTTTTCATGGCCTAATATATCAATGGTAAATGCTTCGAGAAAGGATATGATCGGCGCATAAAAAATTGCATAGCAGGTTGTAATGACAAGCATGGACCAGAAGTCGGCAGTATACATATAAAGCGCCCAGATAAAGGCGCTTATAAAATTACATAAGATATATATCGGTTTTCTTATCTGAAATCGATCTGCAAGTATTCCCCAGAACAAGGGGAATATAACCGTTGCTCCCGTTCTTACGGCAGACAGAGTCCCTATCTGGAAACCGCTGAACCCCAGATGGTAGCAGTATAAATTAAAATAGGGCAAAAAAATGCCCATTATACCGAAATATAAAAAGTACTGGAAACTTATGATAATTTTAAATAAATCCTTGCGCTTTCCCTTCATGCCTTTCTAATACGGCAATAATTCTGAAAACACAACTCGCAACTTGTATATCTTTCTTTACAAATTGTTACTGTGATGATAAATATTATAGATAAATCCTACTTTAATAAAATTTTTAGCCGGAGTCGGAAATGGACTATATCAAAATAAGATTTAGCGATGATATTAATCAATTAGATCCAAAAGTCGAAGAAAAAATTGATGATATGTTTCGATCAATGAACCCGGTTTTTTCTCTTTCCGAATGTATATGGAAACCCCAGATGGATATATATGAAACTTCTGAAGAGATAATTGTGCTTGCTGAAATCGCAGGGGTAAGCAAAGAGAACCTTGGTGTTGAAATCAGCAGCAGAGCTGTAAAAATTTATGGAAACCGGGCTGAATTGCCCAGGGTTGAAAATGCCACCTACAGGCTTGCCGAGATCCAGTATGGCAAATTTGAACGCGTTCTGTTTTTTCCGGTGCCTGTTGACACCGATAAGGTAATAGCAACATATTCGAACGGCTTTCTTCAGGTAAGGCTCGGCAAACTTTTTACTAACAGGACATATACAATCCCGATTGCAGAGGGATAACGCTTTTGTAGCGGTATCAGGAGGTATCCATGACCGAGCAGAAACAACCGGTGGTATCTAAAGCTCAGAAAATTCCGGAATTTCTTCCAATTCTTCCATTATTTGATACAGCCCTTTTCCCCAAAATGGTTTTACCCCTTGTTGTAATGCAGAAAGAATCTGTTCAACTGGTAGATGAAGCAATGTCCAAAGATCGTATTATTGGGCTTTTAATATCGAAGAGCGGAACAATAAAAGCCAGTTATACTGCCGCCGACCTATATTCCGTGGGCGCCAGCGCCCTTATTCTTAAAATGGCAAAAACAGAAGACAATAAGGCGCAACTGCTTGTCCAGGGTTTGGAGAGGTTCAAGGTAACAGAGTTTGTTGGGGGAAAGCCCTACCTGCGTGTCCGGGTGGAGCATATTAAGGAAAAAACAGAGAAAAACAAAGAAATTGATGCGCTCATGTCCAACATAGTCAGCATGTTCGCCAGGGTTGTAGAACTTTCACCAGGCATGCCCCAGGAAATCGGGGCCATGGCCAATTCAATACAGGAGCCTGGGATATTGGCTGACATGGTTGCCTCAATAATTAATTCTACGCTTAAAGAAAAGCAAAAAATTCTGGAACTTATTGATATTAAAAAGCGATTAAAGGAGGTAGCAAGACTTGTCAGGTACCAGCAGGAGGTTCTTGAGCTTGGCCATAAGATACAGTCCCAGGTAAAGGGCGGTATGGATAAGCAGCAGAGGGAATATTATCTGCGTCAGCAATTAAAAGCTATCAAGGAAGAGTTGGGTGAAAAGGATGAGACCACTGTTGAGGTTGAAGAATACACTGCCAAGGTAAAAGAGAAAAAACTTCCCGAAGAAGCGCTTAAGGAGGCTGAGCGTGAAATTAACCGCCTTTCCAGAATGCACCCGTCATCTGCTGAATATACAGTTGCTTCAACCTATCTTGACTGGCTGACAACCCTTCCCTGGCATGAAAGTACAAAAGACAATCTTGATATAAAAAAAGCAAGAAGAATTTTAGATCAGGATCATTTTGGTTTAAAAAAACCCAAAAAACGGGTTATAGAATACCTTGCCGTGCGGAAGCTTAAACCTGAGTCTAAAGGGCCTATCCTGTGTTTTGCCGGCCCTCCGGGCACAGGGAAGACATCACTTGGGCGCTCCATTGCCCGGGCTTTAGGACGAAAATTTATCCATATCTCCCTGGGAGGCGTGAGAGATGAGGCTGAAATCAGGGGCCATCGCCGCACATATATAGGAGCCCTTCCCGGCAGGATTATCCAGGGAATCAGACGGGCGGAATCAAACAATCCTGTTTTCATGCTGGATGAAATAGATAAACTTGGGAGCGATTTCCGGGGGGATCCTTCATCGGCTTTGTTAGAGGTTCTGGATCCGGAGCAGAATTTTTCCTTTACAGATCATTACTTAGACGTGTCGTTTGATCTGTCTAATGTCATGTTCATTACTACTGCAAATATCCTTGATACCGTACCTCCTGCCCTGAGAGACAGGATGGAGGTGCTGGAGCTGTTAGGTTATACGCAGGATGATAAAATAAAGATCGCAACCCGGTTTCTCATACCCCGCCAGCGCGAGGCTCACGGTCTTGCGGCTTCTCAGATCTCTTTCACAAAAGGCGCTTTAAACAGGATTATCTCGGGTTATACACGGGAAGCAGGCTTGAGAAATCTGGAGCGGGAAATAGCAAATATTTGCAGGGGAGTGGCAACCAGGATAGCGGAAGGAAATAAGGAGCCCGTTACAATCAGGGTTAAGAATGTTTCGGGTTATCTTGGACCTGTGCGCTTTGCATCAGAGGTCAGCGCAAGAACTTTGACTCCTGGTGTGGCAATGGGGCTTGCCTGGACTCAAGCAGGAGGCGAGTTGCTTTTTGTTGAAGCCACAGCCATGAAAGGAAAAGGGAAGTTAACCTTAACCGGTCAGTTAGGGGATATCATGAAGGAATCGGCAACTGCAGCTTTAAGCTTTATTCGGTCAAATGCCGGTTTGTTAGGGGTTGGCGAAGATTTTTTTGACAAACACGACATACATATACACGTGCCTGCAGGAGCCATACCTAAGGATGGACCTTCTGCCGGTGTTACGATACTTACCGCTCTATCCTCCCTGCTGACCGACAAAACAATCGTAAAAGATCTTGCCATGACCGGTGAAATTACCCTGAGAGGGGAGGTGCTGCCGGTTGGAGGTATAAAGGAGAAGGTTCTTGCAGCACATCGCGCAGGAATTAAGACTCTTATCATGCCAAAGTGGAACCAGAAGGATTTGGAGGATATACCGGAAAAAGTCCGGAATGAAATCCGTTTTTACTTTATTGACAAGATGCTTGATGTTCTAAAAATTGCGCTAAATAATACTTAAGGGATTAAGGGATTAAGAGGTAAATGGCGGCAATTAAAAACAAAAAGAGTCTATATTTTTATTGTGGTTTCCTGACTGTTTGCAGCCTGTTATTAATTATTCATGGTTGTTCAACGGGAAAGCCGGCGCCTGCTCCAGCGGGATATCCGAAACCCTATAAAGTCTTGGGAAAGTGGTACCAGCCTGTTCCTCATTCGCATGGTTTCAGCCAGCGCGGGAAGGCATCATGGTATGGCAAAAAGTTTCACGGCAGAAAGACAGCAAATGGTGAAATTTACAATATGTATGCCATAACAGCCGCTCACAAGACCCTTCCCCTTGGAACCTATGTCAGGGTGCATAATCTAAAAAACAACAGGAAGATCGATGTCCGCATCAATGATCGCGGGCCATTTGTCAGGGGCAGGATCATCGATCTTTCCTATACTGCGGCAAAAAAACTCGGAGTGGTCGGCCCAGGCACCGCTCCTGTTAAAATAACGGCTCTTGGCACACCTGTGCAATCTAAAACAAAAAAGGGAACCATCAGATCCTATGTTCCGCTTGATTATTATAAGGGTAATTTTACTGTTCAGATAGGAGCTTTCAGCGATCGCAGTAATGCCGAAGAATTAAAGCAAAAACTCGACAAAAAATACATGCATGTTCATATTATTAGCTTTAACAATGGATATGAGACCTTTTACAGGGTGCGTCTGGGTCGCTGCTCAACCCTGGAAAAGGCAATAGAGTATGAAAATGATCTTATTGAAGACGGGTTTAAAGGAGCCTTTGCTGTTGCAGAGTGATGATGGACAATGCTGCAAAGAGTTGTTTTTTTAGACAGGGACGGGGTAATAAACAAGGATACAGATTATATAACAAGCTGGGATGAATTTGAATTCCTTCCCGGGAGTATTGAGGCAATCAGGCTTCTGACTTTAAACCGGTTTACCACAATTATCATTACAAACCAGTCGGTGATAAACCGCAATATGGTATCAAGAGAAGACCTTGAATATATTCACGCCATGATGAAGTCGGCTGTTAAATCAGAGGGAGGAGAGATAAAGGATATATTTTATTGCCCCCACATACCCGAAGATGAATGCGACTGCCGCAAGCCAAAGCCGGGCCTGATTTATATGGCCAAAAAAAAATACCGGATCGATCTTGCAGACTCGGTCATGGTGGGGGACAGCGCAAAGGATATTGAGTGTGCACGTAACGCTGGATGCGGCCGGAGCATTCTTGTCAAAACCGGCAACGGAGCAATAACTGAAAAGATTCTGTCGGAAAGAAGTATTTTCCCCGATTTTGTGGCCAAAAATTTATATCATGCGGTTGAATGGATAATTAAATAGCGATAAGTAAAAAGTGCCTAAAGTGAGCTAAAGTGCCTAAAGTTGTGGTACGCCTTCGGCGAGCTATAGATTTTCAGGGCTTGATTATAAGTTCAGACCCGCCGTGCTCGCGCCCGTCGCAGCAGGTAGAAACACAGTGAGTCCCGCCTTGGCGGGATTATGGTGAAAAAAATTAAAATTGGCAGCGCCGAAGGCGCATTCCTTAACTTTAGGCACTTTAATATACTTTAGCTCACTTTAGGCACTTTAGTCTCTGAAGTATCGGCTGTATCCTGAGCCGGTGTTCAGGCGGTATCAATAATACAGGTATTAAGCGGTTTGAGCTTAACCCGCTATCCGTGAAATTCAATGAACCTTCCCTGTAACTTTCGAGCGTTTCTTTTGATTTTAAAAAAAGCAGCACATCGCTCAGGTTGCCCGAACAGCCATGGAAATCGATATGTTCAATATACTGCAAAAAGAGATTGTTTACAGTTATAACAAAAGGATCAACATCAGCGTATCCTTTTTCCCCACAGATTACTGTTGAAACAAAACACCTGCACCCGAACGGCCTCACCGCATATATCGGGCATTCATTTTCCGTTAAAAGAGGACATGCCCCCCATTTGCAATCGCCTTCCTCGTCAGGTATGTCCTTTCCGGAAACACAAAGATCCGCAAGAGCGTTTGTGGTCAGTTTTGGCTGGAAACGCTTTTTATCTATATCTTTCCGAATATTTTTAAACAAATTCGTTTTCCCGTTTGATATTATATGTTCAACGATCTTATACCCCTCAAGCGTTGTCATCGTGACATTGCGAGTGCAGCAACCGGCGCAGTATCTTTTGCATGCCACGTCAAGGTCGCAGGCAAAATCATTATAAATTCCGTAAATCTTATCTAACACAGATATTTTGCTGTCCATTTCCATTTACTTCTCCGTAGTGTTTTATGTCTATTACATCGCGCACCTGATCCAGAAGTTTTCCGGGCTTATTATGAAGATAAAATTCTTGCTTTTTTAATTAAAAATGATGTTATATTAAAAAACAACAAAAACCAAGGGATAAGCTGTTGCTCGCAAAAAATCATTGAGTTAGCTGGAAGTTTGTCCATAGTACGAGGAATACCAAAATGCATCTTGAGAGCGTCACGCTTTGTCCTCATAAATACCCAACCAGCGAACATTATCCTTTTAATCTGAATATTTTCCATGAAACCGGAAAAATTTCATTTACTTCACCAGTGACCTGCTTTGCAGGAGAAAACGGCACAGGAAAATCTACATTGCTGAAGGCTATATGCCGGAGGTGCGGTATTCATATATGGGAAGAAGTTCAAAGGACCCGGGTTGATTTGAATCCATATGAGGATGATCTATATAAGGTTGTTGATGTCAAGTGGACCGATGGCCCCGTGCCGGGATCATTTTTCGCATCCGAAATATTCCGGCATTTCACTCAACTCTTGGACGAATGGGCAGTAACAAATCCCGGGTTGTTCAAATACTTCGGCGGAAAATCCCTGATAACCCAATCCCACGGCCAATCCCTGATATCATTTTTTAAATCTCGATACCAAATCAAAGGGATCTATTTTTTAGATGAGCCGGAGGCGGCTCTTTCACCAAAGAGTCAGTTAGAGTTGCTTAGAGTACTGAAGAGTATAAGCGAAGCAGGACATGCTCAATTTATCATTGCAACGCACTCTCCGATTCTTATGGCATGCCCTCGCGCAAGGATTTACAGTTTTGACTCGGCACCTATTAAGCGGATTGATTACGAAGAGACAGAGCATTACCGGATTTATAAAGATTTTATACAATATCGGGACAAATATTTAGACGAACTTTGATGGCGTCGTAAAAAAGTCGAGAGATAAGAATCAAAGAGAAGGTTAATATGAGACTTTGCAAAACGTCCCCTTTTGCCCAATTACTGCGCCTGATCATAATCTATGTTGCACTTAGATGTTGTTTACAAAATATAAGCAAATGATTTCGCTGTAAAAATGTTATTTTCAACCCTTACCGTCTTGATGTTGATAGAAATCAAGGGTGCGAAACTTAAATTTAATATATATAGAAAGGGAGAGCTTTGAAGAATATGACTGCAGTTGATATTATAATTTCCAATGGGCTGGCGCTTACGATGGATGAAAATGAAGCTGTAATTGAAAACGGCGCTGTTGCCATTGATGGTGAAAATATTATTGCTGTAGGGAAACGGGAGGAAATCGAGGCAGAATATATAGCCAGAGAAATTATAGACGCAACAAATCATCTGATTATGCCGGGACTTATTAACAGCCACACCCATGCAGCAATGACCTGCTTCAGAGGAATAGCGGATGACATTGAACTGATGGACTGGTTAAACGATTATATATTTCCTGCCGAGGCTAAAAATGTGAATACAGAACTGGCCTTTTGGGGAAGTCTGCTGGCATGCGCGGAAATGATCAAATCAGGAACAACAACATTCTGTGACATGTACATTTTTGAAGACGAAACAGCAATGGCCGCAAAAGAGGCAGGCATGCGATGCCTTCTTGGAGAGGTTCTTTTTGATTTTCCATCGCCCAATGTTAAAACACCGGCTGAAGGTCTGGAATATACCAGAACGCTCATTGAAAAATGGGCGGATGATTCGCTGATCAACATCATGGTTGAACCCCACTCATTATACACATGTTCCCCCTCTCTTCTTACAGATGCCAAGGCTTTGGCGGACCGGTATAATGTTCCGATTGCTACCCATTTTCTGGAAAACAAAGCAGAAGCAAAACAATTAAGAAAAAAACTTGGTAAAAGGGCAACCAGTTTCCTGAAAGATATTGGTTATCTTAATGAGCGATTCTTTGCCTTTCACTGCGTCTGCATGGACGAAGAGGATATAAAAATCTTTGCAGACAGCGGATGCAAGGTTGTTCATAATCCTGAAAGCAATATGAAGCTTGCCTCGGGTGTTGCTCCTATATCCAGCATGTTAGACCATGGGATTCTTGTTGGGCTTGGAACGGACGGGTGTGCCAGTAATAATAACCTCGACATGCTTCAAGAGATGGATACGGCAGCCAAGCTCGAGAAGGTTGAACGCCTTGATCCAACAGTCATGTCTGCGCATACTGTTACACGTATGGCGACCTGTAATGGCGCACGGGTCCTTGGAATACAAAATCTTGCAGGTTCTCTAAAGGCTGGAATGAAGGCTGATATCATTACCATAGATTTGAACAAACCACACCTTACCCCGATGTATAATCCTTATTCTCACCTTGTTTATGCGGTAAGCGGGTCTGATGTATCCACAGTTATTATAAATGGAAAAACTGTTATGAAAGACAGACGGCTTTTAACGATTAATGAGTCCGAAGTTATGAAAAAGGTGAAAGAGATCGCTCTTGGGATCAAAAAAAGCCTTGGAATCGGTTGATAACAGATGGGTAACGGATATAATCTTGACCTTCTGATAACCGGCGGCTTCCTGCTGACAATGTCCGATTCTATGGAGGTTGTCGAAAATCCGGTTATCGGCATTTCCGTCACAAAGGTATCTCACAATCCGGGAAGCAGCATGAAATTAGGGGCAGGTGTTGCGCCTGTTCCGGCAATGCTTAAACAAGGAGTTATAGTAGGGCTCGGCACAGAACCCATCTTTTTCATTTTAAATGAGCCAATGCTCAAAATGAACATTATTTTAGAACTCTTAAAAATTCAAACTGAACGATTCCAGTATATTATAAAGAGACTGTTTTGATAGCAGATGAAGTTGATTCTTTGCTTTTCAGCCGTGATCAGGCAGAGCGATCTTGGGAAATTAGTTTCACAAATGAATTCCCGACACAGACGGAAAGATACAGGGAATCATTGATACAGGCATTGCAGGATGAAGCTGAGGTTAAGAAAATTCATAGCGGGCAAATATATAAGATTTTAGGCAGCCACTTTTGTTGACAAAGAAAATGATGTTAGCTAACGTGGACAAACGTCGGGCGCAAGTAAATTTTACATTTTTTCTGTTTCGCGCTTTCTTCGTTTCGTGTTTTCATGATTATTTTTTAATTTATTACTAAAAAACCACATATTAACGGAAGATAAAATGACAATCAAACATCTTGAAGAATACAGAGATCAGGAAATTGCAACTTCAATAGTTGACAGGATAAAAAGGGTTAGCAAGACAAATGTGCGCTTGATGGAGGTGTGCGGCACCCATACGATGTCTATTTTTAAGAGCGGAATCCGTTCGCTTCTTCCGGACACCATTTCGCTTCTTTCCGGCCCAGGTTGTCCCGTATGTGTTACAGCACAGAAGGAAATCGATGCCTTTATAGGGCTTGCCAGGGCAGATGATGTCATTGTTACTACCTTTGGGGATCTGATTAAGGTCCCCGGAACAGATTCATCCCTTCAAAAGGAGCGGGCAAACGGCAGGGATATCCGCGTTGTTTATTCCACATTTGACGCTCTCGAAATCGCAAGAAAGCATTCTGACAAAAAAGTGGTTTTTTTAGGCGTGGGCTTTGAGACAACAGCTCCAACCATAGCGGCAACCATAATTGAATCAAAAAGGTCAAAGGTCAAAAATTTCTTTGTTTTTTCAGCCCACAAAACAGTTCCTCCTGCCCTTGATGCCCTGATGCAAACAAAAGATGTGAAAATAGACGGCTTTATTCTGCCAGGACATGTTTCCGTAATTATCGGCACAAAGGCTTATCTTCCACTGTTTGAAAAGTATAAAATACCATGCGTGGTTGCCGGTTTTGAACCGTCGGATATATTGCAGCCGATATCAATACTTGTTGAACAGATAGAATCAAGCGCCCCGGAACTTATTAATGGATATCCAAGGGCCGTAACATTTGATGGAAACAAAAAGGCTCAAAAAATCATGGAGGATGTTTTTGAGACAGTTGACGTTGCCTGGCGCGGTTTAGGGGTAATACCCAAAAGTGGTTTAAGAATCAGGAAAAAGTTTTCCGCCTTTGATGCGGAAAAAATGATTGAATTTTCAGCGCCTGAATCAAAAGACCCCAAGGGATGTGCCTGCGGCGAGATTCTTACAGGCTTGAAGATACCTCCCGAGTGCCCTCTATATAAAAAGGTCTGCACACCAATGGATCCGGTTGGCCCGTGTATGGTTTCCAGCGAAGGAACCTGTGCAGCATATTATAGATATCACAATAGTTGATGGCGTAGTAAAAAGTCCCATCTACTGCGTTGCAGTGATTTTTCAGACTCTTAACATACTATATGTATGCCTTCGATCCTGAAAAATCACTACGCCTTGTATATGAAACTTTTTACTTAGCCATCTATAGTTAAATTTGTAAAAATTGGAGTTTGAAATGCAAGACTTTACACATATTGACGATAAAGGACATGTGCGGATGGTTGATGTAACAGCCAAGCAGCCGTCCGACAGAATTGCCGTTGCACAGGGTGTTGTTACAATGAGTTCAGAAACCTTTGAAATGATCTATAATCAAGCAGTCAAAAAAGGAAATGTTCTTGAAACAGCCCGCATTGCCGGTATTATGGCGGCAAAAAAGACCCATGAATTAATCCCCATGTGTCACCCCCTGAATATCACACATATATCTGTTGATTTCTTCCCTGATAAAGCAGCAAGTTCTATCAGGATCGAAACTTCAGCAAGGCTTTTGGGCCGGACAGGTGTTGAAATGGAAGCTCTGACAGCAGCTTCTGTGGCAGCGCTTACCATTTATGATATGTGCAAATCTTATGATAAAGAAATGGTTATTTCGGATATTTATCTGCTTGAAAAGTCGGGCGGAAAAAGCGGCGTCTTTAAAAGAAAACTTTAAACTATCTTGACCGATAATACTTATGCCTTTTTTTAATCCCCGCATATATCTTATTGCCATTTTGTTTTTCCTTTTTATGGCTGGATGTGCTGCTTACAAAATACAGCCTGATATTTCCGAAAAAACAGCTTTACATCGTATTCCATTATCAGAATATCCGGTCTTTTCAGACGACATGGGATATGATGAACTGGAGTGCGGCATTTGCAATAGTATTTCATATTTCAAACTGGTTTCCCCTTCAAAAAAGTTTAAGTTTGGAAACGACTTTTTCAGCGCCACCCACATGATTGAGTCTCTAAAGCATTTTAAAAATTATATTCAAACCAAACCGTCAAAGCAGAATTTAAACCGATTTGTCAGGTCTAACTACCTGGTTTATAAGTCTATCGGAGGCAGTAAGCCCGGGCAGGTACTCTTTACAGGGTATTATGAACCGGTTTTAAAGGGAAGTCTCAGGCAAACTAATGAATACAGGTTCCCGGTTTATGCCCGTCCTGACGATCTGATCACTGTTGACCTTTCATTGTTTTCGCCACGTTTTAAAGGAGAAAAAATAATCGGAAGATATTTTGATCAGGCATTTGTGCCTTATCATGAACGAAATGAAATCGATTATGAAGGTTCTCTTAAAGGAAAAACCGAAATAATTGCCTGGGTAAATGATCCGGTTGATCTCTTTTTTCTTCAAATCCAGGGGTCAGGAAGAATTTACTTTGATAGTGGTCAAATAATTAATGTTCATTATCATGCTACAAACGGCCGGCCATACCGCAGTATAGGAAAACTGCTTATTGAGAATGGAAAAATTTCCAGATCGCAGATGTCAATGCAAAAAATCCGCTCATATTTAAATGATAATCCTGAAGAACTTAAGACAATTTTAAATTACAACCCAAGTTATATATTTTTTAAAATTGAAAAGGAGGGGCCACTTGGCTGCCTTAATGTCAAATTGACTCCGGGAAGATCCATAGCTCTGGACAGGCGCATATTACCAGCAGGAGCTCTGGCATTTATTGAAACTAAAAAACCTTTAATCGACGGCTCAGGACAGATTCATATTTGGAGAAATTTCAAGCGTTTTGTTCTAAACCATGACACTGGTGGAGCAATTAAAGGCCCTGGCCGAGCAGACCTGTTTTACGGAAACGGGTTATATGCTGAAATCGCCGCCGGCCACATGAAACATCTGGGCAAACTGTACTTTCTTATTCTAAAACCGTAAATTAGTCGACCTGCCGCGACAGTGCGCGAGCACGGCGGGGTAGTCGAGTAGTCGAGGGGTCAAGATCTGTGCAGCTTTGGCTGGCGGCTAAAGCCGTCCTATTTTATTGCACCATACAAGTCTATCAGTCTTGACAATTCTCTGAGAAATAAGTAGGTAATGGCTGAACAAAAAGTCCGATTTCTTGTAGGTTGGGTTGAGCACCGGCTTCGCTTAGTTTCGCGCCTCAACCCAACCTACGAATATCAAGTAATTACCAAAATATGATTCCAGTAAGCGAAACCCAACAAATCATGCGCCAAGGGTTTTCGTTCAGACCTTAGTTATTTTAGTTTAGGAGTAGTTATATGTTTGGCATTGGTATGCCTGAAATGATTTTAATAGCGGCTGTAGCCCTTATAGTTCTTGGCCCAAAAAAACTTCCGGAGCTTGCAAAATCCCTGGGCCGTGCTTTGCGCGAATTTAAGAAGGCTACAAGTGAATTAAAAGAATCAATAAATGTAGATAATGAATTGACAGATGTAAAAAAAGTCTTTGATGAAATGAATCACGATATCAAGGAAGCTGTAGATGTAAATAATATTGGTTTTGACGATAAAGATCAGAAGGTTTCAGCATCTTCAAATGATAAAAAAAGCGAAAAAGAACCAAAAGAGCAAGAGGATAAAGGATCTTTAAAAGATGACTGAAAATGAGTCTGAGAAAATCCCTTTTACCGGCCACCTCGAAGAGCTCAGAAAGCGTCTTGTCGCCTGTTTTATAGCTATCGGTATAGGGTTTGTTCTTTCATACGGTTTTAAGGAAAAAATATTTGATATTTTAGCTCATCCTTTGATATCTGCAATGGGAACAGGTGACAAGCTTATATTCACCGGTCTTCCCGAGGCTTTTTTTACTTATCTAAAAGTAGCTCTTCTGTCCGGTATTATGCTGGCTGCCCCGGTTATCCTGTATGAATTCTGGATGTTTCTTGCTCCGGGTTTATATAAAAAGGAAAGAGGTCTTCTTGTTCCTATAGTTTTTCTTTCCTCCTTTTTTTTTATAGGAGGCGCCCTCTTTGGATATTTTGTTGTTTTCCCCTTTGGATTTAAATTTTTTCTTGGATTTGCCTCTGACAGCATACAGGCTCTTCCATCAATGAAGGAATATTTAGGTTTTTCCGCTAAGCTGCTTCTTGCCTTTGGACTTGTTTTTGAACTCCCCATCGTCATTACATTTTTGGCCAGATTAGGCATAGTTTCAGTCGACTTTTTGAAAAAAAACAGAAAATACGCCCTGATTCTGTTTTTTGTCGGCGCTGCCATAATAACACCGCCGGATGTTGTAACTCAGGTTATGATGGCGCTGCCTTTGATGATTTTATATGAAATAAGCATCTTAGGAGCCAGGGCTTTTGGCAAAAAAAAATCGAATAAGGATGATGAGAATAATTAGAGAATGTTCAAACATTTTCTTTATCATTGACAAAATTGTTTTTGCTTGATAAATGATTTAACTGTAATGAAAATTAATATTTTAATAAATTCATATAATGAATAATGGAAGGAGGTGAAACATGTATATGAATAAAAAATATTTAGTATTTGTAGGTATTATAGGTATTGCTGCTTTGTTCCTCGCAACCGGTCTTTATGCGGGAACCACGGTGCCTGATGTTGTCAAGATGGATAACAAGGCGTATTCTAAACATAAAAAGGGTATAGTTACCTTTTCCCACAAGAAGCATGCTGAGGAATACAAGGCAGGCTGCGGAGAATGTCACCATGATGCAAACAACAAACCGCTTAATAATCTGAAAATGGGTGATGAGGTTCAAAACTGCATTGAGTGCCATAAAAAACCAAGCGAAAGACCAAAGGGAAAGGGCGCTCCAAAGCTTAATAAAAAGCAAAGACTGGATTATCACGCCGAGGCATTGCATTACAACTGCAAGGGCTGCCATAAGAAATTCAACAAAAAAAGCGGCACAAAAGCAGCGCCTACAACCTGTTCAAAGTGCCATCCAAAAAAAAAGAGGTAACCTGTAAATAAAAGTTAAAAAAACAGGGCGGACATCTGTTAGATGTTTGCCCTGTTTTTTTATTGCAACAGACTTATGTTGGGTTTCGCTTTGCTCAACCCAACCTACAACTTGAAATTGGAAATTTTGGGGAAAGCAGGTATGCATTCCCACGCAGGAGCGTGGGAACGAGTCATCTGAGTCAAACGAGACAAATATTGCTGAGTCAAGCAAGTATTATTTGAATATCGAACAGGGAATTTCGAATGATGAATTATGGAATCGCTGCGCTCTATCTTTTATAATAATAAAAATGATAGAATACCTTACTTCGACATTCATAATTCCTTGTTCGATATTCTGCGGTTCACAACAAATCCGTAAGTTTGAATTCGTTTTAAAAAGCTAAACAGTTACTTAATTTCTAATTTCAGCGTTCCGTGAACGCTTACTATAAGTAATTGCATTGTTAACCAGGGCCTCTGCCCAGGAAGGTGTGCCAAGAGCGTGGATATGGGTATAAGTTGCAAGAACGTTTTTATAACAGATGCCATCTCTTTTGTTAATAAAACCGGCTCCCCTTTTCATGTTAAACGCGAGATCATTATCATCCCCAAGCCATTTTAACACCTGCGAATAGTGAAACTCATGGCCTTTGATCTCGACGCCGACTTCATAATACGGATTTTTTCTTTCTACTGTAATGATTGTGTATCCGTGTCCCTGCGGTCTTTTAGAAAGGCCAAAAACAATCGGTAGAACACCGGCCATGGGGTATAATTTTCCATCCAGCACAAGTTCTTCACCAAGATACATCAAGCCACCGCATTCAGCATATATTGGAAGACCATCCTCTGCCAGCGCCTTTAATTTCTGTCTGAATTTTACATTTTGCGTTAGTTCCTCTGCATGTGTTTCCGGAAATCCGCCGCCAATATATAATGCATCAACCGGTGGAATTGAATCGCTTGTAAATGGGCTGATAAATACAGTCTCGGCCCCTGATGAAATAAGCGCCTCAATATTTTCAGGATAGTAGAACTGGAATGCTGAATCTTTGAATATGCCTATTCTGGTTGCTGGTTGCTGGTTACTGGTTACTCGTTGCTGGTTACTCGTTGCTCGTTGCTCGTTGCTCGTTGCTCGGGAGGATTCGTTTGCGATCTTCTCTATCGCGTCAAGGTCAAGATATTTCGATGCTGTTTGAGAGGCGGTTTCTATTGAGTCGTTTGCCCAGTCATGTTCGGGAGTTGGAATAAGCCCCATGTGTCTTTCAGGAAAATTCTGCCTGCCTAATTTAGGCACAGCGCCTAATACAGGCACACCACAGTAATGCTCTATGCTTTTGCGGAGTATATTTTCATGTCTTGGCCCGGCAATGCGGTTTAATATAACCCCGCTTATCTTAACATCCGGATCAAACCGGATGCAGCCGGAAACAACCGCAGCCATAGTTCTTGTGGTCTTTGTGCAATCAATACACAAAACAACAGGAGCTTTAAGCAGCTTTGCCAGCTCTGCTGTGCTTGTGCTTCCCTCAACATCTAAGCCGTCGTATAAGCCACGGTTTCCTTCTATAACCGCAATATCTCTGTTTATGGAATGTGAAAGGAATGAGTTAAGGACTTGCTCTTCTTTTATCATGAAGGTGTCCAGATTATAGCAGGGTCTGCCTGCCGCAAGCGCTAACCAGCCTGCATCAATATAATCGGGACCTTTTTTGAAAGGAACTACTCTTTTCCCAAGATTAGTCCATGCGGCAATAATACCAATCGATAGTATGGTTTTCCCGGCTCCTCCCCGCAAAGCCGCGATAATAATTCTGGGAATGTTCATGTATTTGTAGCTGTTCACAGTTTACGGTTCACAGTTTACGGTTGATTGAAACATAAAGGCAAAAGGCCTTGATGCTAAACTGAGGATTCAAGTTTATATTGCATGTTGAAGAACCCTGCAGCTTGTAGAAGCTGCGAGGCAATTCAAAAAGAAATGGCATAAGACGCAAAATTATAAAAATAAAATGCCTTACGCCTTATGCCACACAATAAAATCTATTTTTTATTACAGCGCAAAATATCAAAAAAGTCTCAAATTGAAAATCTTTTAGTCCTCGCCTTCGCCAGCAGACTGTTTTCCGGCCCCTTTAAGCCCATACATCGAGGTGCTGCCGCTTGACCAGTACTCAAGAATTCCATCTGTTACCATCAGGTTAATAAACTTTTTTGCAGCCCTGGGCTTTTCATCAAGTATTTTAGCGAGGTCATTAAAATAAAATTTTGACTTTGTTTTTGCTTTCTTTTTCAGCGCTGCAACAATTTTTTCGGTTGCTTCAGCTTGATCCATTATCATGCCCCTTTTCTATTCGAGACTTTTGCAAAACGTCCCCTTTTGCCCGATTACTGCGTCAAGCTCAAATTGCAATCCTCGAAATACTCAATGTATTCCTCCGGTTGAAATTTTCGCCTTCTTTATACTCGAACAAAATTGAACATTTTTCAAAGGTCTCTATTCAAGGCAGGGAACACGGTTTGTGTTCCCTGCCGGTTAAAACTATCTGTTTAGAACTTAAAGTTTGTTGTCTGACGCCATGTATAGTAAGCAGGATCGCGGAAATCATCGATAAGATGATGGGTAAATTCAAGTTCACATTTTTCAAAAAATCTTTCCCATCCGATTCTTTCAGCCCACTGGCCGAGACGTTCATACTTATTGGCATCTTTTGAGTAAGTATCGACTATTCTCTTAATTGTATCGGTCATGGTAGGCCAGCGTGGCTGTTCGTTCGGAATAAAGGCCACAACTACCTTTGAGAACTTCGGCGCGTCTATCCTGTTGGAAATTTTACCGCCGGCCATCAGCACTATTCCGTCGCCTTCAGTATCAGCAAGAGGCATAGATGGACACATTGTGTAACAATTGCCGCAGTACATGCACTTTTCCTCTTTAATCGAAACGGTCTTCAGTTCCTTGCCGCCTATCTCAATTTTGGTCGGTTTAATAGCCGCTGTTGGACATGCGGCAATAGCGAGAGGAATTTCGCACATCTTGTCGATATATTCATGATCGATCATCGGTGGTTTGCGGTGATAGCCTAAAATTGCGATGTCAGAGCAATGAACCGCGCCGCACATGTTCAGACAGCATGCCATGGATACTCGAAGCTTTGCAGGAAGCTTCATCTCGGTAAATTGATCAAAGAGCGCATCCATGGTTGCTTTTACCGTCCCTGATGCGTCAGTGGCAGGTGTATGACAATGAATCCATCCCTGTGTGTGCACGACATTGGTAATACCTGCGCCGGTTCCACCGATTGGAAATTTGTAACTCCCTGCGGGATGTTTTCTGCTAAGAAGATCCTCTTTTAAGGGTTTTACGTTTTCTTCTTTATCAGTCATGAATTCGATGTTGTTTCTGGTCGTAAACCTTAAGTATCCATCACAATATTTGTTTGCGATTTCATTAATTTCGCGAATATGGGTTACGCTCATGAAACGACATCCACCTACTCTAATTGTATAACACTTATCGCCTGATTCTGCGACATGAACCAAAATGCCAGGTTCCAGAATTTCATGATACAGCCATTTACCCTTATTTTTTGCAACAACAGGAGGGTAAAATTCTGCAAAATGTCTCGGACCGAGGTCAGTAAGCCTGTTTTCCATCGGTTTGTCTGGATTGTATCCTGAAGATATAAATGCCATGATTATTCCCCTCCTATCTTTGATGAAATTTTCTAAATTCGTTAATATCACGCTGAAAACCGCCTGGAACCTCATCCTCTTTCCAGAATATATACGGATTTGACCGGGGTTCCTGAATCATTCGCGGATCTGCCTTAAAACCGGTTACCTCAAGTACCTTCTGCATACCCTCACGTTTGATTAATTCACCGAGACGTTCACGGTTTTTGCCTTCTTCCATCCACCAATCCCAAATAGGCTCAATTACTGTTTCCTTGATTTCAGTATAAGGCGATTCAATCTTGATAAAAGGAACGAGAAGAGTGGCCATTTGCGCGCCATCAAGAATAGGAGCCTTGGCGCCGACGAGAAGAGAGGCGCCTTTGTCATTGCCAACCCTGAGAGCTTTCGGCATGACATTAATACAGTGCATGCACCTTGTGCATTCAGGTGTGTTGACTTCAAGCTTTCCATCTTCATACTTCATGCATTTAGTGGGGCAAAGATCTATAACCTCTTTCTGAATATCAAACGGACCCCAGTCGCGGCCTGCATGAGCTCCGGCATTTGGCGGTATTTCTCCACCGACGTAAGCCTTAACAGCTTCCTGATCGATGCGTATATCATCACGCCATGTGCCGATAAAGGAAAGATCGGATCGTGCAATGGATGCCACACAGCAGTTGGGGCAGCCGTCAAATTTGAATTTAAACTTATACGGAAATGCAGGACGATGAAGCTCATCCTGATACTCATTTGTAAGATCGTGACAAATATCCTGCGTATCAAAACAGGCGAATTCGCATCGCGCCTGTCCTATACAGCAGGAAGGAGTACGCAGATTTGAACCGGAGCCGCCGATGTCCTGGTTCAGGTTATGTCCCAATTCCCAGAAGACTTCTTCAAGCTGCGGTGTTGTTGTTCCAAGAAAAACAATGTCTCCGGTTGCGCCATGCATGTTTGTAAGACCGCTTCCGCGGCGTTCCCAGAGTTCGCAGAGTTCTTCAAGATATTTTGCAGTATAAAATTTACCTGAAGGCTGGTTGACGCGCATAGTATGAAAAGCCGCAACACCGGGAAACATCTCCGGCTGGTCACAATATCTTCCTATAACTCCGCCTCCATAACCGAATACACCAACGATTCCACCGTGTTTCCAGTGAGTCCTGCCGTGCTTATAGGATAATTCAAGCACGCCCAGAAGGTCATCACAGCAATCCTGAGGGATCTGGTATTCAATATTTTTTTCATTTTTTGCCCTTGCTTCAGCCTCCTGCTTCAGATCGGACACAAAACTCGGCCATGGCCCGCTTTCAAGCTGGTCTAAAAAAGGAGTTTCAAATTTTGCCATTGTTTTACCTCCATTAGTTTAGAAAATTCGCCGTTTTGACTATAAAATACAATTAACTGTCACATTCAGAGTTTTTGTGGTCACCTCCTCTCACTTTGCAGTTATATATTTTTTATAATTTTATTTTGGCAGCTTAATGCTGTATTAACATTGATGAGTTCGTAAAAAGTCAAAATTATCAACACATCTATAATAACATAGTGCTTTTAAAATTAATTCTGTTTATTGTCAATAAAAAAAGACCGGTTTCATAAGGTTATGAAGAATAAAATATTCATTCCGAATTTTACCACTTTATCTTGAGGATTAACCTGTAAAATGTTCCATATATTGTGCGTACTAAACAATTATTGATGAATTTGTAGAAAGTCGAATTCATCAGTAATCAGTGGTCAGTTGTCAGGGGCCATGTTAAAAGAATTATATGTTTAATCATATAGTTAACACCTAACAACTAACACTTTATATGCTGGTTAAGGCATTAAAAAGAACCTCTGCGTGCTTTTTTATATTCTGTCTTATCACAGAGATCTCCGGAGCTAATGGATTGTATGAATTAACAATAGCTGATGATAAATCATAAAAATCCTTCTCTGTACAGGATGATAATAGATAATCATGGAAATAAGTATCAAAAGAATCAGAAAACAAACCGGTTGAATCTTTCCGGCGCAAACCCTGGAAAAAACCTTTCAGGGTTCCTTGAATGGCAATGTCGTCAGACCACACAATGTCACCCACTCCATTTAGCCTGTCTAACCGCATCCTGATTGAAAGGTTTAATAAAAATACCAGTAATGCCTCTAATATCATTTCAACATCCCTGCCTGTATTTTCATCCCTTTCTTTTGCAAACATGGGTGCATATTGCCTGACCGTTATAAGCTTTAGTTCAGCCTCACTGTTTTGCAGCCTTACGACAAAGTCTCCGGCAGCATGATGCCATGGAAATATCTGCTCAAAGGTTTCAATATCATAATAACCGGTCAGAATCATGGCTGCCTGTCTGTATAGTTCCAGGGTATTATCAGGAGAAAGAAAATAGTTGCCCTTCTCAGAATCCCAGACTAATACTTTGTATTTATTATCCGACCCATCATGGGAAATATGAAACTCATTAAAACCCTCAAACCATTCACCGAGGAACATACTCATCGTATGCCTGCTTTTCTTGACACGGGCTTCTCCATAGCCATAAATCTCTGGAATAGATGAAGATGAAAAATCATTACCCAGCCTTTTAAGAGAGCTGTATTCTCTTTCGATACAATCCCTGCCCGTAACGGATATTGCAACATTTACAACAAACTTATAACTATGTTTATTCAAAACAGCTTCAATCAGGGACGGATGATAAAATTCCCCGTGTTTTATCAGGCAAACTCGAATTTCTTCGATTTCTTCAGGAATTATCTGACGATTAATGCTCTTGGAAAAGGCGGAAGTCAGGATTTCAAATCTGTTTTGTTCCAGAAAAGAATGGACAGCGCTAAAGTAGTCTCCACAGGTGACAGAAATGCCGGTTGCTTTCTGAGGTTGTTTTCTTGTTGTTGGGAGGGGGATCGCCCAGAGCTTGCTGTTTTTCTGTATTAAATTATCTGACCGGTAAAGAAAATACTTGAATTGCGGTTTAAGGGGCATTGATTGCTGGTTACTCGTTGCTGGTTGCTGGATGCTTTGAGAAAACAGCCGCCACGTAGGGCGGCCCTACCATCGTTCTCTGTTCCCGATTCCCAACTCGATCACTCGACTACTCGACTAATTTCCCACTCGACCAATCACTTTCGGTGTGTTTCTATCTCTTTTAAAATTTCAGGAGCCACTTCATAACCAAGCTCAATCGCTTTATCACAATGCTTGACTGCCAGGTCATATTCTTTATTCTCAAGATAGGCTATTGCAAGGTTATTGTGTGCGATAGCAAAGGTAGGCTCCAGCTTAAGGGCTTTAAGATTTGTTATAATACTCTCTTTAATCAACCCTTTCATCAAATAAGCATTTGCCAGTGTAGCATAAGCCTGTGAGAATTTGGAATTATATACAATAGCCTTTTGAAGCGATCTGATGGCTTCGTCAACATCTCCCATCTGAAGCTGCACAAAACCTATATTTCCATAACCTTCAGAAAACCCGGCCCTTACCTTTGTTGCGTGTTTGTTGTATTCAAGACAACCGTCAAGGTCCCCGCGCTGCAAACAAAGCCCGCCCAACTGTACAAATGCTTCAGCAAGATTTGGGGTGCAATCGATTGCGGCATGAAGCTCATTTTCAGCTTCCCCATATTCTTTAATGCCCAGAAGGGCAACAGCAAGGTTGTAATGGGACATGCCGCATTCAGGATTTGAAGCTATTGCAGATCGTTGTGCAGCGATATATTCTTTCGCATTTTTTGCTTGTTGCATAATTATATCCTTTCTTTGTGCCTGGTGGCTGAACTATTACCTAAATTGAACAATTTTTTACTCGATCTGCGCCGATCTTTTGCGCATAAAGGCTTCGCAAAAATCTTAGACATATCCACGGGTATGCCTGCGGTTTTTGCAAATCCTTATGCATCAAGATCTCAGCACATATCTTCGCAAAAAATTGCTCAACTTAGGTATTATTATGTTTTCTGGTTATTATGGCGCCATCCTGATGTCAAGAAAAAACGGAATTGCCAGGGAGTTTGTCCGAAAATTATGTCCGTAACGAAAAAGTGTGAAAGCGAGACCAAATTTTCGGACAAGCTCCTCTGGTCTGCTATTTAAAAAAACTCTGCATTGTCTTGCTGAACCTTGCTCCACGCCACGCAGAAGACGGTCTTGTTGATTCAGATACGAGAATGTCCTGAGTCAAGAAAGGTAAAAAGTCAGAAATACGTGGAATAATTACCCTTACTACTGGAAAGTCCAATACCGGATGGGTGTGATCTAATATTATGCAATCGGTATTTAACAGTTTACATATTCTCTTGATTTCCTCAATTTCGCCAAAAATATTCTTGATTTTACTGTTCCTGTAAGCAACGAATTCTCCCTGCTCAAGAAATGAAATATCTTTAGGCGAAATACCGCATTTCATTAACAGGTAATAATTGCCAACCTTAGATCGATGGACGAGCGGTTTATCTAACTGCGGACGGGGGGTCAGTAGAGTTTCACGGCCCTGCATGCTTTCTGTAAAACATCTTGTCAGACCTTCCTCCAGGTTGAAAGATGCGCCCGGTATCAGTATTTTATGTTCCAGTCGATCAGGAGGCAAATTGTGGTTGATGAACAGGACGCCTATGCAGGGCAACAGTCCATCAAGAGAAAGATCCTTGATTATTACATCAACATTCTTTTCCTGATAAAATTTGATCATATCCTTTATGACGCCATTGTCCACAGAATCCAAATCAATTGATGGAACTGTTTTTTCAGGTTTAATTATCTGTATCTGGACATGACGTTCAAATATTTCACATAAGGCCTGAAGCATCGCCTCTTCGATGGTATTTCCTGCCGCCATCCCGTTAGAAGCGTGAATATATGCAACAAAATTGACAGGAATTTTTACTGTCTCTTCATGAACTATTGAAAAACCGTCAACCCAATGTCTGGCCATCCGGCTGTTTTTGATATGCTCAATGTCCTTATCCGTTAAATGGCTTTCGTTTGCCAGCAGGTCTTCTATTCTTAGAACGTTTTCCTTCAAATTATCCTGGTGGGCATATAAATATCCCTCCATCCATTCAAAATGAAGAAACCTGTTGGTTTCTTCATTGTAAAGGGCCGGGATGTTGAATCTAACCCGTTCTTCAAAAACCGGATAGAACAGCCCAGCGCTGAACCGTTCAGCCAGTTCTGCGTATGCGCTGGCCTCCGCAAGCTCCGGGGTAATGCCTTTTCCATTACAGACTATCCTTATTGAATCAATCCATATCCGCCCCCAGTAAATGTTGTCCGATACTCGAAAGCTGGAGTACTCAACCTCAAGATTTAATTTTCGTAACCCGTCTTTTATTCTGCTGATCGTATTGGACGGAAAATCACACTTGCCATATTTGTTTCTGACGCAATTTTGGAATTCCATTAAAACTGTTACTCCTGACAATTTCGTAAAAAGCTATATTATGCTGTTTCGCGATTTGGTAATTGCTTGATATTCGTAGGTTGGGTTGAGGTGCGAAACCCAACCTAACTGATTACGCTCAACCCAACCTACCAAAAACCAAACTTTTCGGACAGGCATTATTTAATAAAATATAGCACATCAATCATTCAACATACAAGATATAACGTAAAGTTCAAAAGGCAAATTGCCGGTAGCAACATCACTTCCGATTGAATCTGCGCTATGTCAAATCTCCAGAGCTGTGAGAAGATTCTTGACAGAAATTAAAATTTTTAATATAAAAACTGAAAATATTTATAGGCGGTTAAGAAAAGTTATCATATTTTTAAAATTTTTGTTAATCAGGAAGTTAGGAGTTAATTAACAGCAAACAGGAGGTAATCAAATGGCGGATTTTTACATTAATATTTTTTTAGATGATGAGAAATTAAAGAAGCTTGATGGAGCGGGATTGTCCGGCGAGGTTAAGGAGATAGACGGCAAAAAGGCGCTCCAGGTTGAAGTTACAAAAAAGGAGAAAAAAAAGCTTGTAAAGGGGTTCCCGGATTTAACCTTTGACGATTCAAATGCCTGTGTGCTCCCTGAAGAAGGAGAAAACACCTTAATGAATGTCATAATGGATATAAAGATGTTAGATGTAATGAAGGTGGCGATTATAAAGCTTTATAACCCTCTTGCAGGTAGAGATATTGAAGGAAGAGGCACAGGCGGCGGCTGATAATTATAGGAGGAATTATGTTTAAGGGATGTTTTACAGCGCTTGTAACACCATTTATTAATGATACTGTTGATTATGAAGGTCTTGGAAAACTTGCGGATTTCCAGATAAAAAACGGAATAACCGGAATCCTGGCTGTTGGAACTACAGGTGAAAGTCCGACCTTGACATGGGACGAACATAACAAAGTCATTGAAGATGTGGCAAAAAAAACACGGGGAAAATGTATCTGCATAGCGGGAACCGGAAGCAATAATACAAAAGAGACACTTGAATCATCAAAACATGCCGTTGATACCGGAGTTGAAGCTTTGTTGCTTGTAGATCCATATTATAATGGGCCAAGCTCTCTTGAAATCCGGCGGGAATATGTTGCGCCTGTTGCGAGAGCCTTCCCTGACGTGCAGATTATCCCCTATGTAATTCCCGGCAGGACCGGCGCACAGTTACTCCCGGAAGATCTTGCAATTCTTAACAGGGACTTTGATAATGTTAACATGGTAAAAGAAGCTACCGGAAGCATTGAAAACATGAAACATACAAGAGCCTGTTGCGGAGCGGATTTTACCATACTTTCCGGCGACGACGGCCTGACCTTTGAAATGATGACAGATCCTGAAATAATGGCATCGGGTGTTGTTTCTGTTGCTTCTAATGTTGCTCCAGGACCTGTTGCAGAAATGGTCAAGCTTCTTGAGCAGGGAAATCAGGCTGAAGCCAAAAAGATATTATCCGCCCTTGGACCTCTTTTCGGGCTTGTAACAATTAAAACAAATGAAAAAACAGCTTATGGAGAGGTTGTATGCAGGGCCAGGAATCCGCTTGGCATCAAGACTCTTATGTCAATTCTTGGCATGCCTTCAGGAGGGTGCAGACAGCCTTTGGGTAAAATGACAGTAAGTGGGCTGGAAAAAGTTATTGAAACAGCCCGGAAAGTACAGTCTGATAACCCGGAAATATTAAAACCTATATCCGATTTCTTTGGCGTTGATATAGATGAACGTTTGAACAGCCTTTCAAGCAGGAAAGGGTTGTGCTACGAGGAATATTAGAATGGTATTATGTGATGCATGATATCGGAAGCCTGATTTTCCGGCATCATGCATCATTTTGTTGTCATGAAGTTTTTTTTGCAACTCCGGCATTTTCTTTCATCTCAAACAGTTCTTCACTTTCGTTCTTAAAAAGAAGCGATTTCAACCAGTTAATCCCAAATTCCAAACGGGCGATTTCATCCTCTTTTATCTTTTCTACAGTGTCGCCATCAATTTTATATCTATCCAGAAATGAACTCTCAAAGATAAATTTCTTAAATTTATCGGTATTATAACTTATAAGAAAAAACATCTTCTTGCTCTGTTCCGTTAACATTACATTTTTCGGAAAGGATCTCTTTCTGACAACGAGGTCGGTCCATTCGGCGTTTATTTCATCATGGATATCAACCCCCTGATCCTTGCGCCATTCACGAACTGTCCATTCCTTATCCTCTTCAAACCCAAGGCAGTGAGATTCATGAACGAAAAAATAGAATCCTTCATCGTCCGCCCCTTCTTTGTGACTGAGTGAAGCAACGCCAAGCGGATAATATCGGCATGTGGTAGGTCTGTCTTCATAAATAATACAGCCATCCTTCCTGACAAAGGGGCATAACTTTTCTTTTGAATCAGACGAATCATCGTCTAAGAGCTTTAATGTTACAACAGGAAGATCGGTTTTTTCTAAAAGCTGAGGCTCAGTATAAATAGCTAAAAATTCTTCTGATGAAAGCTTCAGGCGATTCTTCAGCCTGATAATGTCGTACGGTGTCAGTATAATATTAATACCCCTGCAACATTTGGTAAAACATTTTATCTCTTTATGACATTTGAACTTAAATGTGCTGTCGAGTGTAAGCCTGACCGGCTCTATGCCGGCCATTGTGTTGGGCATGTCCATAGTTTGTTTCCTTTTATTTTTTTAATAATTTATTTTTTTCTTATATCCCAAATAAAACGTTCAATGTCAATTGTTTGATAATCATTTAGCAAAACATTTACTAAAGTCTCCCAAGCAAAAATCACACCAATAATATTTTGTAATTATTGGGTTTTGATGGCGTCGTAAAAATTCCATCCGGCCTGTCATTTCGAGTGAAACGAGAAATACTTGTTTCAACGACAGGAGAAATCTTACTGCAACCTGTTGAAAAGATAAGATTTTTCCCTGCAGTCGAAATGACATATCGGCTGAATTCTGACTTTTTACGAGACCATCAATTTTAAAACAGCTATACCGCGTTATTCCTTTTCCTTAACATAAATTATTTTCAGGTCATAAAGAATATGTTTCAACATATTTTCTTCTTCTTTGGATAAATTACCCCTGGTTTTTTCCTCTAACATGCTTAAAATGTCTATCGTCTGTTTCCCCATTGGCAGGTTTTTTACCTTTTTGCCGGCCACCGGATCTTCTATTGCTCCAAGATGTACAAGAGCAGATGCATTCAAAGAAATAATAAAAGTGGGAAAATTTATTTCCGGCAGATGAATCTCCGGCTCCTGTTTTTCTTCCGGAGCAGTCTCTTTTTGCGCCTGATCTTTAACTTCCTCTCCGGCAGATTCCTTTTTATCCTCTTTTCCCCCTTTTTCTTGCTTTTCTTCAGCGAAAATCCTGCGGTCTTTAATAACAAACCCTTTATCTTCTTCCTTCATTGTCTGTAATCTCCTCAAAAAATTAAAGCTCGAAATGTGTTACTGAATTAACCATCTCCAAACCACGAAGTTTTTCAAGAACCTCCCCTGGAATCGGTATGTCGGTTCTAAGAAATACGATATTCTTTTCACCATCCTTTTCCTGACCGACCTGCATCTGGGCGATATTAATGTCATGCTCGCCAATAACAGCCCCGATACTGCCTATAACGCCCGGCCTGTCAACATTATTTATCAGGGTCAGATTTCCATATGGAATCATTTCGAGACGGAAATTATCTATTTTTACAACCCTGACATCTTTTTTGCCGAATACAGTGCCAGCTACAGTGGTTGTCGTTTCAGTAGTAACTACATTGATAGTAATAAGGTTCAGATAATCCTCAGACTCAGAGCTGAAGGTTTCTTTAACCTTAATATCTCTTTCTTTTGCAATAACCGGCGCATTGACAAAATTCACATTATCTTTGAGCATCGGGGTAAGGAGACCTTTTAATACCGCGGTTGAGACGGGCGCAAGATCAATGTCCTGGAAATCCCCTGTGTACTCAATAAGTACTTCCTTTATAGGTCCCCTGGAAAGCTGAGCCTGCAGACAACCCATCCGATCCGCAAGCGACAAAAACGGGCCAAGCTTTATAAGAAGTTCGCCTGTAACAGATGAAACATTCACAGCATTAACAATAGTTCCATTTTTTAGATAGTCAATTATCTGGCCGGCCACTGCAACAGCTACATTTGTCTGGGCTTCGCGTGTAGAAGCGCCAAGATGCGGAGTGCAGATAAACCGGTCAAGTGTAAGAAGAGGTGAGCCGGCAGGGGGTTCGGTCTCGAAAACATCTAATGCAGCCCCTGCGACCTTGCCTGAATTCATGGCATCATATAGATCAGCCTCATTAATTATACCGCCTCGAGCACAATTGATAATCATAACTCCTTTTTTCATCTGATCAAAGGCCTTCTTGTTTATCAAACCGATTGTATCCTTTAGCTTTGGAACATGCATTGTGATATAATCGGCCTGCCGGTATAATTCGGGCAGAGAAACACTTTTATATCCGGCCTTCTCAATACGTTCAGGTGTAATAAAAGGGTCATAAACAATTACCTGCATTTTCAGCCCCAGCGCGCGATCAGCTACAATAGAACCGATTTTTCCAAAACCGATAACACCGAGATTTTTTTTAAACAGCTCTTTACCCTGCAGTTTTTTCTTATCCCATCTGCCCTCTTTTAATGAGGACGTTCCTTGAGGTATATTGCGCGTTAATGACAGCATCAGGGCAATAGTATGTTCGGCAGTAGTCACAACATTGCCTTCAGGTGTATTCATAACAACGATACCCCGTTTTGTAGCCGCCGGTATATCAACATTATCAAGACCGATCCCCGCACGTCCAACAACTTTCAGATTCGCAGCCGCTTTTAGAAGGTCCTCCGTGACCCTTGTTGCGCTTCGGATGACCAGAGCATTATAGTTCCCGATGATGCTTTTCAGTTCTTCCGGTGGCAATCCCACGTTAACATCAACATCGATTCCCTCTGCTTCCTGAAACATTTTAACCCCGATCTCGCCAAGATTATCACTGATTAAAACCTTCATGATCTTTCCTCCTCAAAACAAAATTTATAATAAAAGTATTTATTAAATATTTTTTTTAGATTCAACTAAAATAAGAAAAAATCTTGCCATAACATTGATGAATTCGTAAAAAGTCAAATTCATCAAGTGTTAAGTGTTAGGTGTTAAGATAAAACATTTAATTGTCATATCAAGCTCTTAACGCCCAACACTTCACACGTTTCGTAAAAAGTGGTTTTTCGACTTTTTAGGAAGCTATCAAATTTGATGGTCTCGTAAAAAGTCGGAAAATCGATTTCTCGCCACAATATATTGGGTATAATAAAGGCCAATAGCACTGTATGTTGTGGTCAAAATGAAAAGTTTGGACTTTTTACGAGTTCATCAAATTTGAGGGCCTCTTAAAAAATCAAATTCATCAGGAATCTGGGGGCAGGTAATGATCAAAACGGCAATCATAACGATTTTACTGTTTATGCTCTGTTGTCCTACTTCAAGTGAAGCAAAAACCTTTAAAATCGCAAGTTATAATCTGCAGAATCTTTTTGATCTTACACATGACGGGACAGAATACCCTGAGTATATACCAAACACATGTTTTGGCTGGACAAAAGCTATATTTGATATTAAAATTGCCAATATTGCAAGGGTGATAAAAGACCTCAACGCTGATATTGTGTCTTTACAGGAGGTGGAGTCTAAAAAATCTCTTGTTTGTATAACAAACAGGTTAAAAGCCTTTAATGTAAATTATCCTTATCTTGAAATTGCGGACGACTCAAAAGACGTAACGGTTAAGTGCGCTGTTCTGTCAAAATACCCGATTATAAAGAAAGAAGAAATTAAGATAAAAAATAAATCGACCAGAAATATCCTAAAAGTAACCCTCGATATTGAAGGTAAGCGCCTTATTCTGTTTATTAATCACTGGAAATCAAAAAAAGGTTCTGAAAGCCATAGAATAGATTATGCAAAAGCGCTTAAAAAAGCAATCAACAAACTAAAAGATGATGAAGACTTTGTTTTAATCGGTGATTTTAATTCAAACTACAATGAATACAAAACCTTTGTGAATAGTAAAAAATTAAACGATACCGCCGGCATCACAGGAATCAACCATATTCTGAGAACTATAACAGGTTCTAAAATGGTAAATGAAAAAATGCTGACAATGCAGCCGGGCAATGAATATCTGTATAATTTGTGGCTTGAAGTAAATATGAAGAGGCGCTGGTCGTATAATTTTTTTGGTAATAAAGGCAGTCCTGATAATATTATCCTGTCCAAAGGACTTTACAATAACAAAGGGATTTCATATATAGACAATTCTTTCGATAAATTCGATCCCGACTATCTGTTCAAGGGAAATGCAATTTATCGCTGGCAAAGGGCAAAAAAAGGAAAAGGCAGGCATATAGGAGCCGGATATTCGGATCATCTCCCAATTTTTGCGATTTTTTCCACAGAACCTTTTTGTAAATATCCGGTAAATACTCAGGTTGATAGGCTGAAGGCTGAAGGCTTTTAGGGAAAAGACTCACAAAACCCAATAATACGTAACCATTCAAGTATACTGTTTCCGAATACGGCTTTTGACGTTGGGTTGATATCAGTATCCTTCAGGCTAATAACCTGAGCAGTTACAGAAAGCATTAATAATGACTGTAGATATAGGCTTAATTGAATCATTAGACATTCTTGCAGACTTAAAATATGTGGAGATGGAACAGCTCACCTCCTTAATGCGCAAAATGAAGGTAACAGAAGGTGAAGTAATTACCCGCAGAGGCGATGGTGCCCATGCCTTTTTTATTGTATTCTCCGGCGACTTTATGGTTAGTTTTAACGATGGCAGGGCAATTACTTTGCACAACAAGGGTGATATTATAGGATGCTCCACCGTTGTTGCACCCTTTAACTATACAGGAACCGCAACAGCTCTTACCAATGGTGAAGTTTTATCAATGCCCGGCCAGGACTTTTTAAGTCTTATCAAGAGCGATCCTGCCCTGAGTGATAAAATAATGAAAAAAATCAACATGATTATTTCAGAAAGGTCGCCATTTTTAGGAACGGTGACGAGATAACTTTCTCAAGCAGGCGCATAGTTGGGGAAATTATCTCGTTCCCGTTCCTTAACAGGAGATATTAATTGTTTGGTTTAGATGCAATATCAACGCATAACGGCTGGCACATGGCTGCCCTGGGGATCTCAATAGTCTTTACAGGCCTTGTGCTTCTTTCTATTGCAGTTGCTCAGATTCATAAAATCCTTCAAATTTATGATAAAAGGGATACTTATATTAAGCGTATAAAAAATATATTCCGCAAAAAAAACAACCTGGAATCAAACAGTTCCGATCTGTCATTATCTGAAAAGGTTAACGGGGCTGTCAGTCAGTGCAGAATTCTAATAGATAAGATGGGCGAACCGTTTTCCCTCCCAAGGCTTATTAATCTTTCTGAAAAATACGGGATGTCTCATCCATATTCTACTATTAACGATTTGATCAATGCTGGATTTATTGTTCCTGACGGAAAAGGTTATTTTCTCTGGAATCAAGACGATAAAAAAATAATTAGGCTTTAAAACTAAGGAGTCAGGTTTAATAGATGGAAAATCTGTTAATGGAATTTATCTCGAACACCGGTTTTGCAATGGCCGACTATCGCCATATCATTATGATTACGATAGGGATAATATTTATTTATCTCGGAATAGCAAAGCATTACGAACCGCTCCTTCTCATCCCAATCGGTTTTGGCATTCTAATCGGCAATGTTCCTGTCTTCAAAGGCTTGGGACTTGGACTTTACGAAAGCAACAGTGTTTTGCATTATCTGTATTTTGGCGTAACATCCGGTATTTATCCATCCCTTATCTTTTTAGGGATAGGCGCTCATACCGATTTTTCAACATTGCTGGCGCGTCCTGTATTAATGCTGTTGGGAGCCGCGGCCCAGACGGGTATATTTATTACTTTTTTAGGAGCGCTTGCTCTTGGATTTGCTCCAAAAGAAGCGGCATCTATAGGCATTATCGGAGGCGCAGACGGACCAACGGCAATTTTCCTGTCCGGCAAACTTGCTCCACACCTGATCGGGCCAATTGCAGTAGCGGCGTATTCATATATGGCTTTGGTGCCTGTAATTCAACCTCCGATTATGAAACTCCTTACAACCCGCAAGGAACGTCTTATAACCATGGAAGAACCACGTATTGTTTCAAAGAAGGAAAAGCTCATTTTCCCGGTAATCGGTTTTTTACTCTGCTGCTTTATCGCGCCGGCCGCTCTGCCCCTTCTCGGGATGCTTTTTTTTGGCAATCTCTTAAGGGAATGTGTGGTTGCGGAACGTCTGGCCCAGGCAGCAAGAACTTCTATTATTGATACTGTGACAATATTATTGGGCTTAACCGTTGGAGCCAGCACACAGGCCGATGTTTTTCTTACACCTCAATCTGTTGGAATTTTCATCCTTGGAGCTGCATCATTTGTAGTAGCAACAGCATCCGGTCTTCTCTTTGCAAAATTCATGAATCTTTTTTTGCGCAAAAAGATAAATCCTCTTTTAGGCGCTGCCGGCGTATCGGCTGTCCCTGATTCCGCCCGGGTTGTTCAGATGGTCGGGCAGGCTGAAGACCCGACAAATTTTCTTCTGATGCATGCTATGGCTCCCAACATATCCGGCGTTATCGGTTCTGCAATCGGAGCAGGAATTTTATGGAGCTTTTTAGGCGGGTGAATTAGATTGCTTCGGGCCATCACCCTCGCAATGACCCTGGTTCGTAGCTATTTACAAACTAATCAAAGGTATTCCAGGAAAAAAATACCATATCTTTACTTAAACCTAAATTGAGCGGTTTTTTACTCGATCTGCGCCGATCTCTTGCGCATAAAGGCTTCGCAAAAATCTTAGACATATCCACGGGTATGCCTGCGGTTTTTGCAAATCCTTATGCATCAAGATCTCAGCACATCTCTTCGCAAAAAACCGCTCAACTTAGGTTACAACAACATCTTTTCTAAGAGATCATTATTTTTCTTGACTTGTATTATGTATCAAGTTAAATTTCTTTTATTGAATGAATTAAATTGGTTTGCTATATTTGGCTGACAGTATTTATTGTAACCTTATAACAGCATCAAGGAGGTGCCAATGGAAAAGGAAAAAGAATTTTATAAAAGGCTGGAGAAGAAAGGGGTCTCAAGAAGAGACTTCATGAAGTACTGTACCCTCCTCACAGCTACCATGGGGCTTTCATCATCATTTGTTCCAAAGGTAGCAGAGGTGTTTGCAGCTCCGAAACAGCGTCCGCCCGTCATTTGGTTACATTTTGCTGAATGTACAGGATGCTCGGAAGCATTTTTAAGATCCATGTATCCTGGAGCAGACGAACTTATTCTTGAGATTCTCGCAGTAGAGTACCATGAAACCCTTATGGTTGCAGCAGGTCATCAGGCGGAAGAAAATCTTCACAATGCAGTTGAGAAGTATAATGGCAAGTTTGTCTGTGTTGTTGAGGGCGCTATTGCTACAAAGTACAACGGCGGTTACGGGAAAGTTGGCGGCAAAACATTCCTTGATATCGCAAAGTATGTCTGTCCCAAGGCTGCTGCAGTAATATGTCTGGGAACCTGTTCCGCATACGGAGGCGTTCAGGCCGCCAAACCTAATCCAGGCGGATACAAAGGGGTTGGAGATGCCCTTGGAATTAAAACATTAAACATTCCGGGATGTCCTCCAAATCCGATTAATTTTGTCGGCACAGTGGTTAATTATCTCCTTCTTGGCAAACTCCCGGCTCTTGACTCTCTTGGCAGACCGCTTTTTGCTTATGGCAAGACTATTCACGATCAATGCCCAAGAAGATCACATTTTGAAAATGGTGAGTTTGTGGAAGAGTTCGGCTCAAAAGAAGCGGCCATGGGCTACTGCCTTTATAAAATGGGTTGCAGAGGACCGGAAACTTATAATAATTGCCCAATTGCAAAATTCAATGACGGCACAAGCTGGCCTGTTGAAGCAGGACATCCCTGCATTGGATGCAGCGAACCTGGTTTTTGGGACAAAATGAGCCCGTTTTATGAGGAAATGTAGTCAGAAAAACAAATAACAATCCTTTTTAAGAAAAAAAGGGAGGAGATAATATGGCTAAAAGAATTACAATAGATCCGATTACCAGAATAGAGGGCCACCTGCGAATTGAGGTAGAAGTGGCAGGAGGCAAAGTCACAAATGCCTGGAGTTCAGGCCAGATGTTCAGAGGCATAGAACTTATTCTTAAGGGTCGCGATCCACAGGATGCACAGCATTTTGTCCAGCGATCCTGCGGGGTCTGAACTTATACACATGCTTTGTCCTCGGTGAGGGCAGTCGAAAACGCAATTGGCGTTACAATTCCGAAAAATGCACGTATAATGAGAAATCTTCTTCATGGCGCACAGTACCAGCATGATCACATTGTTCATTTTTATCATCTTCATGCACTGGACTGGGTTGATATTGTAAGCGCACTATCTGCCGATCCTAAAAAAACAGCAATTCTTTCCGAAAATGTGAGCAATGCTCCATGGGGCGGCTCAGCATATTATAAGAGTGTTCAGCAGCGCCTTCAAACCTTTGTTGACAGCGGCCAGCTTGGCCCCTTGAATAATGCATACTGGGGACATCCTGCATATAAACTGCCGCCCGAGGCAAACCTGATGGCTTCAGCGCACTATATCGAAGCCCTTCGTTTGCAAGCCAAGGCTGTCAGGATGCACGCAATATTCGGCGCAAAGAATCCGCATTTACAGTCGCTTGTTGTCGGAGGAATAACATCGGTAAAGGACCTTACTCCTGATCGTATAGCCGAGTTCCTGTATATCTGGAAAGAGACTCAGGAATTTGTCAAGAATGTATATATTCCTGATATACTGGCTGTTGCCTCGTTTTATAAGGATTGGGGCGCAATCGGCGGAACCAGTAATTTCCTGGCCTGGGGCGATCTTCCTTTAAGCTCTAAAGAGCCTGAAAGCCTCTACATGCCAAGAGGCGTGATAATGAAACAGAATCTTGGCGGCGTGAAAATGGCAGAGCAGGATAAGGTTACTGAGCATGTTACCCGTTCCTGGTATGAGAAAGGCAGCCCAAAACATCCTTATAAGGGCGAAACCAGACCTCTTAAGGAAGATCCAAAATACAGACCGGGCAGTGGAAAATATTCCTGGATCAAGGCGCCTCGCTATGAAGGCGAACCCTGCGAGGTCGGTCCTCTTGCAAGAGTGCTTGTAGCCTATGCAAAAGGACAAAAAGATATAAAAGCCGTGGTTGACAGCACCCTTAAGAAACTTGGCATTCCTGTTGGTGCGCTGTTTTCCACTCTTGGCAGAACAGCAGCGAGGGGCCTTGAGACAATCGCAATTGGCGACGCCATGGAAGGATGGGTTATGGAGCTGGTTGGAAATATTAAAAGCGGTGATACTAAAACCTATCAGCCCTGGACAATGCCTGACAGCGCCATGGGTGTGGGCTTAAATGACGTTGCAAGAGGATCTCTTGGTCACTGGATTAAAATTGAGAATAAAAAGATTAAAAATTATCAATATGTTGTGCCTTCAACCTGGAATCTCGGACCCAGGTGTGAAAAAGGCAAGTTAGGGCCGGTAGAAGAAGCTCTTATCGGAACACCGATTGCAGATCCAAAACGTCCGGTAGAGGTCTTGCGAACAGTTCATTCATTTGATCCCTGTATAGCCTGTGCCGTTCATATCATTGATCCTGATTCTAACCAGGTTTATAAGATCAAGATATTATAAATTAAGGTTTTTTGTATAATTTCCCCCTTTTGCCTCATTTAATTGAGGCTAAGGGGGAAATTCATTTCTATACCAAACCTGTTTAACATATCTCACCCTTGAGTGTAATTGCCTGATATTAAAAATCATACTAATCTTTGAATTATATCATATTAATCTGATATTATAAATATTATTGGTAATATTTCAAATATGAACTCACAGCGAATTATGATCTTAGGCGTCGGCTGCATGCTTTGCAGCGATGAAGGTTTCGGCATACACGTTATAGAAAAATTGCAGGAGCTTTATGAGTTTCCTGATAATGTTTCGATTGTGGATGGCGGTGTTCTGGGCATCAGCCTTCTCGGTGTAATTTCAGAAGCTGACCAGCTTATCGTTGTTGATGTCATCCGGAATAAAGAAGAGGTTGGGTCTCTCTATCGCCTGGAAGGTGATCAGATACCGGAACGCATCAGGGCAAAAAATTCTCTTCATCAAATCGATTTTCTTGAAGCATTAACCCTGTGTCAGGCTCTTGATAAGGTTCCGGAAACCGTTATACTTGGCGTAGAACCGGAAGATATTAGTTCAGTTAGCATTGACTTGACCCCGCAAATCCAGACAAAAATCGATCCTGTAATAAACATGGTGCTGGCTGAACTCGACCGTCTGGAAGTTTCCTATAAAAAAAGGAGCAACTGAATGTGTCTCGCGATTCCTTCTAAAATAATAAAAATTGAAAATAATATGGGCACAATAGATGTTGACGGTGTTAAAAGGGAAACCAGCCTGCTGCTCCTTGAGGATGCAAAGGTTGGAGATTATGTCATCGTTCATGCCGGCTTTGCTTTGCATAAAATCGATGAAACTGTTGCCATGGAAACTTTACTATTGCTCAAAGAAGCAGCCTCCCTTGTTGACAAAGTAAATGATGACAGCTAACAGCGCACCGCTGCTAATTAGTGCCTGAACGAAAACCCTGAATCTCGTTATCCCAATCCAAAATCGTGTTTGAACGAACTTTTTGTTCACACACTGATTACTCCCGCAAGAATGCCATGACATACGATTATGTTGCTAAAAAACTGAATATTAACGGTATAGTGCAGGGAGTTGGTTTTCGGCCATTTGTTTATAAGCTGGCAAGCCAATATGAAATAAAAGGTGATGTTTCAAACACCTCATCTGGTGTAGTTATACATATAGAAGGAATTAGAGATAATATTGAATCATTTTGCCGGGATCTTGCTGAAAAAAGCCCGCCGTTAGCCCATATCACAGACACTTCGATTTATCCTGAAACAGTTAAAGGCTTCAAAAAATTTTCCATCGAGCAAAGTATTGGCCAGGCAGCTTGTTCGACCCTTATCTCGCCTGACGTCTCTATTTGTGATGACTGCCTCAGGGAGCTGTTCGATCCGGACGATCGTCGCTTTCAATATCCATTCATAAACTGTACAAACTGCGGCCCGAGATATACCATTATTTCAGATATCCCCTATGACCGTCCAAAAACCTCGATGAAACATTTTAAAATGTGCAAAATGTGCCAGGATGAATATGATGATCCCGAAAACAGGAGATTTCATGCACAGCCCAATGCCTGCAAAGAATGCGGTCCTCATGTTACCTTATATGATAATAGCGGGAAAAAACTTGATGCCCGAAATTCTGTTGAGAAAACCGCAGAGCTTTTAAAGCAAGGTTATACTGTTGCAATTAAAGGCCTGGGTGGATTTCATCTCGCAGTAGATGCCGCAAACAATGATGCAGTTGCTACGCTCAGGAGCAGAAAACATCGCGAGGAAAAACCTCTTGCAATAATGTCCTGCGATATTAAACATATTCGTAAATATGCGTATGTGCAACCTGAAGAGGAAGAGCTCCTGAAGTCGTTCCATCGTCCCATTGTTATATTGAAAAAGAAGGAACCCAATTCTCTCTCAAAGCAGGTTTCACCGCGAAACAGATATTTTGGCGTAATGCTTCCCTATACGCCTCTTCATTATCTTTTGCTGAGCCACAATTTTACCGCCCTAATTATGACCAGTGGTAACATGAGTGAAGAGCCGATTTGTATTGACAATGAAGATGCTTTTGAGCGGCTTTCAAAAATTGCGGATTATTTTTTGATACATAACAGGGATATTTACCTGCGAAGTGATGATTCAATAGTAAAATATACAGCCGGTGATACCAGGTTTATACGTCGATCAAGGGGGTATATTCCCGTTCCTGTTTTTTTGAAAAAAAAGGTTGCTCAAATACTTGCCTGCGGTGGAGGGTTAAAAAGTACAATTTGCCTTACAAAAGGAAATAATGCCTTTATAAGCCAGCATATCGGCGATCTCGACAATCAGGAAACATATGAGTTTTATCAGTTGACCATAAGGCATATGAAGCGAATACTCGATATCGATCCTGTGATTGTTGCCCATGATCTTCATCCTGATTATCTGAGCACTATCTATGCCCTGGAACAGCAAAACATTAAAAAAGTTCCGGTCCAGCATCACCACGCACATATTGTAAGCTGTATGGCGGAAAACCGCCTGGATGGTCCGGTAATAGGGCTCTCATTTGACGGCACAGGTTATGGAACCGACGGCAGCATATGGGGAGGAGAAATACTGATTTCCGAAGATAAGCGATTCGAACGCGCAGCTCATCTGTCATATGTTCCTATGCCCGGAAGCGAGACGGCAATAAAGGAGCCGTGGCGAATGGCTGTTTCGTATCTTTATGATGCTTTTGGCGAAGAGTTGTATAGCCTTGACCTTCCAGTGCTTAAAGAAATTGATGAAAACAAGATACGGTTTATAGTTGAGATGATTTCAAAACAGATAAATTCTCCATCCACATCAAGTCTGGGCCGTTTTTTTGACGGAATAGCGGCGATAATCGGGATCAGGAATTATGTTGTTTTTGAAGGCCAGGCCGCCATGGAACTGGAAATGTTAGTGGAAAAAAATACAAATAAAACCTATGATTTTGAATGGATATCAGGGGATATGCACAAAATCCTTCTTCAGCCAATTGTATGCGGCGTGGTCAATGACATGAGCAAAGGGGTCCATCCTTCAGATATCAGCAGTAAATTCCATGCTACTGTTATTAAACTATTTTCAGAATTATGTGACGTTATAAGAAAAGAAAGCGGCCTTAATCGCATTGCTCTGAGCGGTGGAGTGTTTCAAAATTCGATTATTTTATCCGGGTTAATGGAAAAGCTTGAAGAAAAGGGATTCCAGGTTTTTACTCACACACAGGTTTCCGCCAATGACGGTGGCATCTCCCTTGGTCAGGCAATGGTTGCGGCAGCGGCTTGTAATGGGTGAAATATAGTTTAACGCCATGTTGAATCCTGATTTAATATTGAATCTTCAAATATCTGAAACAGTTTTATCATTTTATTCTCTAAAGATTTTGGCTTAGTCCTGCTGTAGTTGGGTTCATAAAGCGTGACAGAAATATCTTTAAGCATGTTATATTTTGGTCTCCTTTAACCTGTTTTATTACATCATAGCATAGGGATGTTCCATATTGCGGAATGAAAAACCCTTTTTTCGGATACGGTTTTATGCCAGCGGGGTTTCTCTGCTTGATCCGTGGTTGCCAAGGTACTGACAACATCCTCCATATCCACCTATTCTATTAAATTATCTTTGTATTGTGATGTTCCAATTACAGTTGAACAAAACAGATCGGCAAAGATAGAATTTGTTTTATCTTTGCCGATCTATGGTTATTTCATGTTTTTTGGAAGAAAATATGAGTTAAATATAATAAAAGATGCTATTGCTTCAAATCGTGCCGAACTTGGTATAGTCTATGGGCGACGTCGCATTGGAAAAAGCTCCTTATTAATGAAAGCAATGTCACGTGATATTCGTAATGAATTAACGGAGGTAAAGGGATTTTCCAAGCGGAATATCGGCTACATGATTCGATTCGCCCGGGAATATGACAGCCACGCAATTTTGCAACAGCCTGTTGCAAAATTAGCTCCAGATACCCTTTCGGCAAATTTGCCACAGCCTGTGGTACAATTATCTGTCCACAAGAATTCTGAAAATCTGCAACAGCTTGTTGCGAAAATCCCATGGGGACACCACATCCTGCTCATGGAAAAGATAAAAGACTTGCCTGCCCGGCTTATGGTACATGCATCAGATTATCGAACAGGGATGGAGCCGGAATGTGCTGAGGCTGATGATTAAGAGCAATACTCACGAGAGGCAGGGCGCGGTAGTGACCAATTTTGAAAAACGCCTGACCGATCCCCAATCCGATTTGGCGTACCAAACCCTGAAAGACCCTTATATTTTCGACTTTCTGACACTTTCCGAACCGTTTCAGGAGCGGGAACTGGAAACCGAGTTGGTCAAGCACCTTGAAAAATTCCTGCTGGAGCTAGGACGCGGCTTTGCATTCGTCGGCAGGCAGTATCACATCGAAGTCGGCGATAAGGATTTTTACATTGACCTGCTCTTTTATCACCTGAATCTGCGCTGCTTTGTGGTGATCGAACTCAAAAAAGGCGTATTCAAACCGGAATATGCAGGCAAAATGAACTTTTACTGCTCGGTGGTGGACGATCGGCTCAAACATGAAAACGATCAGCCGACCATCGGCCTGATCCTCTGCCAGGAAAAAGACCGTGTGCTGGCCGAATACGCCCTGCGCGATATCCAGAAACCCATCGGTGTGTCCGAGTACGAACTCACCCGCGCCCTGCCGGACAACCTGAAATCCAGCCTGCCGACTGTGGAGGAGATAGAGGCGGAACTCAGCAGAGAGGTGGAGAAATGAAACCACGGATGAACTGGGTAAAAGCAACCAATAATCCAATGGACATCCCCTAACTCCCCCCAGTTGCTCTTAACAAATGCCGCATAGGGCGGTTTGATTCCAGCTTCTGGTCGCCGGAACCGAGAGACCTACTCTCATCTTTAATACAGCACGAAAGGCTTACGCCTCTCTTCATGACACACGAGCGCAGCGGAGTAAAAATCCAGTGCAGCGATTTGTTAGCCCCATATTTGCCAACCTATGGCAATTAATGTTAGGGCAACTATCAATAAACCGAAATAAAGAGGCACATTCTTTTCTGTAGAAGTAAACGATTTATATTTCTTGGGCCTCATTCCTTTCCCAAGTGCTACCCATTCAGCAGAGTATATTTGTGCCCCCAGCTCTTTTTCTAAGCGCAGAATAACATCGAATTTTGCCTTATTGAGTTTTCCGTAATTATCGATGAGATTCCGCCAAGAATTACATAGAAGCAGACCAACCACAGAAAAACCGTACAGTATTCCAAATGACCCACTATCGATTGCACCCGTCTTTACCAAAAGGCCAGCAATAGCAAGGAGACTACCAATTACTGTAATAAAAAAGGCATTCGTCTTTTGTCTTCTTTGAATCAAACTTTCTGATGATTCCAACATCAGTTTGTATAGCTCGAAATAATCTTTGCTATCTGAAGCAAAACAGGTCTCAAATTCGTCATTCAAATTGTAAAGTGACTTTAATCTATCGGATAAAACAGCATCGTCAACGTTTATGCATATATTGATTAGTTCTTTTCCAGCCTCTTTTGCCTTTTCAATTTCCCATTTAGCATTATCTGATTCTTCACATGACTCCCTATTGAAAACGATAACAGCCTCAGCTTCATCTATGGCGTTCATTGCACTTTCTTTCCATTGTTCGCCTCCGGAACTATCCAAAAATATAGGCTGCAATTCTAAAGACAATTTCTTTGCAAGCTGCTTCAGTCTTATCTTGGCAGCGTTTCTGTCTTTGAATCTATGTATGACAAAAATCTTCATTCTTCATATTAGCTGATAGGCTTCACCATTCAACAAATTACAGTGAGTCGATCCAGTTTTTTATATTGTTCCATGTCCAGTTAACAATTCTCACGCCATCTAATTCGGATGGTAATCTACTTGGCTTATCATCAGAATAGCCCCAGATGCCACGACGAGGAATTCCCTCGTCTTTTGCACATTTAACTTCCCACAACTGACCGTCTGCATTCTTGGTGTTCTTTGTCACAATTATCAAAACACCATTACACCCCTTAATTTTCCGTCTGCAATTTGTTTTCCAAGCAGAATCCCACGGTTTTTTCACTGACATATCGACGAATTCAAAAGGGGATTTCTCGTTTTTAGCTTGCCCCACCAAAAAATCTCGCAAAGTCTTATCCTCTATCGCAAAACTGATAAATATTCTCTTAGCCATGTTTTACCTCCTTTAGTATTTTGGGCTAACGCGGAAGTCACTGGTTTTTACGGGGCGCAGCAGAGTAAAAAACCAGTGCGGTGATTCGTTAGCCATTCTTTGTTTCTGCATTATTTTTGAAAAAATTATCAAGCTTCTTTTCAACAGCTTTCACATCAGACAATTCACACTCCCAGATAATATTTACTTTCCAGCCAAGATTCATTAATTTTTGGTTTACTTTTTTATCTCTTTCAATATTGGTTTTGAATTTATTATCCCAGAATTCCCGCCTTGATTTGGGTATATAGGCATATTTACAATCTTCATGCCTGTGCCAGAAACAGCCATGAACAAAAATGACAGTTCTGTACTTTGGCAGAACGATATCAGGTTTCCCCGGCAAGTCTTTCCGATGAAGTCTGAACCTGTATCCCATCCGATGCAGAAGAGAACGAACAAGAAGTTCCGGTTTCGTATTACCGGAACGAATTCTGCTCATGTTCCAGCTTCTATGCTCGGGAGTCAGTTTATCCATTGCTCAAACCCGTGAACATTGAGCTGTTGTGCTCGTATGCGCTGGACAAAACTATCAAGTGTTAAAAGAGAGTTTCTCCATTTCTTCGGAAATGATCCGATTTGCGGTGCCGGAACAACAAGTGCAACATTATTATCTTTCATTTCCCGGAGCTGATTGCCGGACACACCCTGCTGAAGGGTGAATAGATGTTTCAAGCTGATCCTGTTGGCTTCATTGAGTACCTGTCGCCACCTGTCTTTGCAGCATGTTTTCGCAGCCATCATATGAAGCTTTGTGCTTGGGAAATTCGAGTCATGATAGGCTTCCCCAGAGGGAAACAGAAAATCAGGTTTTTTCCTGTTCTCGGTTATAGCCTGAGTTTCAAAGGCCAGTTTTTCATCAACAAAAATTGATTCGAGGTTCAACTCAAGAGATATTCCTGTACGTGATTTACGCCGATTTGAAACTGAATGAGCATATTTTATAAACTCTTCGACAGCATGGAAACCATTTCCGATTTGTGGCAACACATCAGCATTTTCTATTTTTTGAAATACTTCGAACTCAAACTCTCTGCGTTTAAGTAGAAGTGCGTCTATTGACTTTACCCATTTGTTCCTTGGCAATGCCTGCAGAACGAAATTGAAAATTTCTCTTCCAGTGGGAAAGTGTTTGAACCACTCTTCTGGTAGTATCAACTCCTTCTCTGGTTGCGGTACATAATTACGCATCTGAAACCTGCCGGGCTCAACTTCGCAACCAAGCCAGTTTTCTATCAAATCTTCCTCTTCAACAGAAGACGCAACCCAAGCAACAGATTGAATTTTACTTTCATCTCTTCCAACCGCAAAAATACAGATACTTCCTGTATTCTCAATATCCTGAGCAGGAGAAGAACTGCCACCCCAGCGAGTCAGCCGGAACTCATCGTATTTCTTTTTTAACCCTCATTCGGGGAAATACTTTGAGTTGTAGTAAATCGCACGCAACTTTTTGATAGAATCTCCTTGGGCGGGGAAATAGCATTCTTCTATCCAAGCATCTGGATTGTATTTTTCAGTTGTGCAAATTTCAGGGAGTACCACCTGAAAGAAAATACGGGGCAAGTAAAGACCAGCCTGATGGCCACATGTCAAGAGATAAAAATTTTCTCTCTATGATAACTCAAAAACTCTTGACTGGGAATGAAACGGTTTGGCATGGTCATAGTTATCCCTTCATAATCTAGAATCATTTTTGCCTTGGTTGAATTAAGATTACGAATCTCAGTAGATATAACTACGCAATATGATTCATCTATTGTTATTAATCCGATATCGAATGCTTTATCATGTAAAGCATTTAAGCATAATCCATTCTGCGGGTTTAGGCGATTTTGAGTGTCTTGTGCCCATGGAATAATATGACTTGCGACAAGTAATTTTTCCACAGGCAATCCGGTAATACAACATTTTGAGTTATAAGAAGACAAAATCATTTTTCTGAAAAAACTTTGGTTAACTCTGGTTTTGATAATTGATTCTGTTGTTTTTCCTTCAGGAATTTCAATTTTCTCTGCCTCGCCGATCCTTTTGCCACAAATTTCAAACGCTTTTTGTTCGCTTTCAAATGCCATTTTTTCCCAGTCATTATAAAAGTCGTTCCAAACTTCTTTATCAAGTTTGCTAACATTTGAAGCACCTTTTCTATCCAATGAAGGGTCTATACTGGCAAAATTTGCAAGTTTGTAGCTCACAGAACCTGGAGTCCGATTTAGCAGTTCTGATAGTTTAATGATATCTGGATTCCGAACATGAATTCTTCCAAAAGGAATTTTACAATAAAGATTTATTGCAAGTATCAGTTCTTCCCTTGTCCACGGTTTCCGGGTTACATTACTCATAATAGCCCCTTACGTTTCATAACAGCGTACTCATTCCATCCGTCTTTGTAAGCGACTTTAAATCTTTCGAGCACTTGCATGGCTTTAATATTAACCGTTGGCGTATTTGGCGTAGGTTGAATGTTTTCAATTTCATGCCAGACATGGTCATCAAAAGACCATTCGTTTCCCTGTAAATCATCTAAGCCAATTTCAGAGGGGATAAAAAATGTTTTATCTTTCAGGAAAGGTAAAAGCTGCTCAAATTTTAAGCTTCCTGAAAAAATGACCTCGCTATACTTTTTGTAATTACTTGCATCGCGGTACAGATAACTAAAACGCGTATTCATTTCAAAATCCTTACGCCGCTTTCTTTTTGATTATGGACTTGAGTTCTGGATAAGCATACCCATCATCTGGGCCTTCCGGTATTATGATTTCCTGCTTATCAACGCTGATCTGCTTCGGATCGTAACCAACCATAAAAATTCGTTCCCTGTGTTGAGGAACCCATCTGCCACCATCTACGATTTTCCAGTTCATGACATAGCCAAGTTGGTCTTCCAAAGCGTGGCGAATAACCTCAAATGTTTTTCTCTTGTCATGTGATACAAGGTTTTTGACATTCTCCAGCATAAAGGCTTTAGGCCTTTTTATCCGAAGGATCTCTTTTATCTCAAAAAACAGTGTCCCCTGCGTTTTGTCCTCAAATCCATGTTTCCGGCCTAATGAGTTTTTTTTAGAAACACCCGCAAGAGAAAAAGGCTGGCAGGGAAATCCTGCACACAACACATCATGATCGGGAATCTCACTTTTGTTTATTTTTCGGATATCCCCGTAGGGATGTTCTCCAAAATTAGCTTCATAGGTCTGCTTGGCAAATTTATCCCATTCGCTGGTAAAAACGCATTTTCCACCTGCTTCTTGAAAGGCTATACGAATACCGCCTATTCCTGCAAATAAATCTATAAATGTAAAATCCCAAGCCAAAGGTGGAGGAAACGGTAAATCATCAAAAAGAAAATTCAGGGTAAGCTGGTATGGTTCATGAGGGTCACGCACACAATTTAAAAGACCGTTTTCAATTTGCTTCTCATTAAACTTATTAACAAACCTGTTACATTCATTTTTTATTGAATTGGTAAGAAATGGCACTGTGGAGACAGGGTTTTGCAGCCAATGGCTTACTACTGCATCAAGCTCAGTGATTTCATCTTCTGAAACCCATTTTTGATCACAGAGATGAGAAACTAATTCGTGGGTCGTTCTTTTAAGACCTATTTTTTTTAACTCGTTATTTATCATTTTGGCATTCAAGTATCAGTGTTCTATTTCTGTGGCTCGTCAAGCTGAGTGGCTGGGCAACGATAACCGAAAAACTATGATAAAGGTAAAAACTATCGGTCAAATGCCGCCTTTCGAAAAGCGGCACGGCTTTGCCCAGTCAATCTCAATATACTATTAGTCAAAATCAAAAAGATGGCTTCTCCTTTAAATTTGGCTATAATATCTAATTTGTTAAATCATATCAAATAATTTTACATCAAAAGGAGAAGCCGTAATGAAAATCACACACATTGCCGAAAAAATCAATTTAAATCAGGTTATGGATATATCTGTAGATGTTCACAAAGACAATTTGAACTTCTTTTTTGCTGCTGATAGCAGGGAATATACTGACATCTGTAGCAATCGTACCGATGTTATCCAAAGGCGAATAATAAAATACCAAAACATTGCCAAAGAGCATGGGATGAACAACTTGCGGATTGTTTGTGAACCAACCGGTCAGTATCAAAACAGCCTGCTCCGTACAGCAAGACGCAATAGCTGTCTGACCTGTTACGTCAATGCGGAAAGTGTGAAAAAGTTTAGAGTGGTTGAGACCAATGATACCGGAAAAACGGACATTAAGGATCCGCGAGTAATCAGCACTCTGGGGGAGCCTATGGGACGTTCTTCAGATTATAAGTTTCTCATGCCTTCGTTGTTTTTGTGCTGTTGCCAGGAAAAGCCTGTATAGATGCTTCTGGGACGGTTATGTAAAAGAAAAGTGCCAGGTCTATGTTTAACCCGCTACCCCTTGTTCTGACATAGGGTAGATACTTTCGATGCCTGCCTCTGCCGGTTTTTATGGGTCGCATTTTGCGACCATAGAGATGCAAACTCTTCATCAGTGAGTTTGAAACATAAACTCTTCAGGGAAGCTTTCCCTGTTTCTTTTTACTTGTTCATTAAGCCTTTTTATTTCCACGCCATACAACTCAGCTAAATCACTATCGTACATTACTTGAACATCCCGAATGGTATAAATAAGACCCTGGAGCTTGTCAGCATTAACAATTTTATTCTCAGCCAATAATTTTTACCTTCTTCAAATTCTTTGCAATAAGAGCATTCAACCTTCTTGATGGTTTGACTTACTTTTTCCACCAGCCACTTTGGCTTAACCACTCTTGCCTCATCTGCAAAAGAAAGCGCCCATCCTGTTAGCTCGTATTCGGATGAAGAACTGAAGATAAGTCTTATTTTTCCATCAGCCTTTTTATTTCACAGATTTTGCAGATTACCCCAGTACCATATGCCGGAGCTACGGGACAGATTACTATAATCACTTGAAGTGCAAGGGGATCATATATCATAACCCCCTAAATGCGAAATCTGTAGAGGTTAATTCTGTGCCGCTTGCGGGGTAGTTCATTAAAAAAGGTCTGTATCTTCTCAGCGCTATAGAAAATGCCTTACATGCTTTATGTAATCTGAAAGAATATTACAAATTTTTAGAACAGTTTTATTGCCGTCAAACTCATCAATTAATTTATCAGCAATTTTAGTCGAAACTTTTTCAAAAGTATATGCAATTTCCTCTATCACCTGTTTAAGATATACAAATTTCAAATCGAGTTGATCTGCCAGCCGCAGCCAGTGCCTCTCAACAATCCAGTCAAAACGGTTTTCCGTGCCGATTTTCATTGCCATTTTCGAGGAAAGCTCAGGATAAACCCTGGTTGAAATCAAATCATAAAAGGGCGCCAGGCGAATGCCTCCTCCTCCAGTCCTGATAAATGACAAATTTTTCCCATGTGCATCTGCATTGCCGATGAAACAATTGAATATTAGCCATTTTATCAAGGCTTGCTTGTCTAAAACAGGATTTATGCTATATGTTTCGATCAGACGGAAACAATCGGTCAACCCTGGTCCGCCTTCAGTTTCATATTTTTGATCAGGCATACAGCCAAGCGCCTGGCATAAGTCCTCCTGGTGAATTCGTGTAAGGCTTCCGTCCTTTTTCTTTACCCTGTCATAGCGTTCCACTATGTATGCAATATACTTTTTGCCTTTCCATATAAAAGACCGCGGGACCGGCAATCCAACTGCTTCGGCAAGCAACATGCAAAAGTATTCATTTTGAACCATATCCTCAAAATATAGATTTTGGGGCTTAAGAATATGGGAACTCGGCGCAATTCCAACCGGCAAATAAAAATTGTTGTTATTTATAAAAACTGGAATTTTATTTTGAGCGCCTGCCAAAGAAAGACGCAACTCATCTTTTATAATCAAAATAGGCTTTACGGCATTTTCTTCCATGAGCTGCTCAACTTCCTGATCAGGCAGCAATAAATATTCTTCTTCACCGCCCGGAGCAGCAACTTGGGGAAGAATAGAGACAGCTCCGGCACACTCACCGCCAATTGCTTCCAGCAGTTTGAAATCGTTTTGCTTTGAAATATGTTTAATTTTCGAAATTCGGGCTCTGATCTCACCCTCCGGCAGCAAATTGCTGAAAAATGGCTTTGCGATATCATCAATGTAAGGCTCTTCCCGCAATGGCAAACAGAGAGATAGAGGCATGGCATCAGGATAATTCATATAATTCTTGTCATACTGGAAAATAAAACGCCTTTTTTCATCCAGCCAAAGGTATCCAACAAACTCATCATGCAAATATATAGCTAACCTTGCCATGGCTATCACAACCTTTCACTAATACCGATAATAAAACCAAAACTTCTTAAAACTTTCATGATTTTATCAAAGTGCATGGTAGCTTTTCCGTTTTCCAGTTCGGACATAAAACGGGCGCCAACATTACAAAGCCCGGCAGCTTCAGCCTGTGTCATTCCCATTTTCTTACGCTTTTTACGAACCATCTGACCAATGGCCTTCAGGTTATGAATTTCAATCCAGGTTTTCTTATTTTTTTGACCCAATATTAATGTTTTTGTGTCCACAATCTATCTCCCTGCTGCCAAAAAAATAACCGGTGAATCCTTCCGTTTACTATAGAATGAGACCTTTGCAAAACGCCCCCTTTTGCCCGATTGAGCGCTGATGCTTCACTTCGTGTCGGCGTCAAGCTCAAATTTTAATTCTCGAAATATTCAATATATTCCTGTGGTTAAAATTTTCGCCTTCCTTGAACTTGGACAAAATTGATCATTTTTCAAAGGTCTCAGAATATTACCGAACGGGAATATTTATGCTTCGCACACTTTTAATTCAAGATAAATTACCGAACGGGAATATTTTGATATTTCACACAGAAAAACAATAAGTTATTCCCGTTCGGTAATGAATAGTTCTATTTAACCGTTAAATCAACGATTATTTAATGAACCGTAAATGCCATGGGGACGAATCTTATCCTGTCCAGTTCTTTATCAGTATCTCTCGTCACCAGCAACAGCTCATTCAATCTAAAGCCAGAGCCCTTCAGACCTTCTCTTTCTCTTCCCGGGATAACATCTTCGTAACAGACATTTTTGGACAACTCCTGCTTCTCGTATAAACTTCTTGCATCCTCCCTAATGTTTTCTTTATCTCCTCCACCAGCCACTTTGGCTTAACCACTCTTGCCTCATCCGCAAAGGAAAGCACCCATCCTGTTAGCTCGTACTCGGATGAAGAACTGAAGATAAGTCTTATTTTTCCATCAGCTTTTTTAACGATTTTCTGATCAGGACTCCATATTCTCTCAGCCACATGTCTGGCTGACCAGCCGCTGAATTCCACCTCTGCCTTGAAAAAGTGTACTTTATATCTGCGGCGGCACTTAGACCGCTATTTTACCTTGGATGAGGGAACCATGAACATACTCTGCTATACATTGAGAGATGAAATGGCAAGGGTAAACGAATATATTTTAGATTTGTTAGATGATTCCCGGAAAATGAGATTTGAAGAAGAGTTTTCCGAATGCGGGCTTGATCCCGAAGAGTATCCCGATCTTGCTGCCCGCATGCTGGCAAAGGTCAAAGGTCAAAAATTTCTTTGTTTTTTCAGCCCACAAAACAGTTCCTCCTGCCCTTGATGCCCTGATGCAAACAAAAGATGTGAAAATAGACGGCTTTATTCTGCCAGGACATGTTTCCGTAATTATCGGCACAAAGGCTTATCTTCCACTGTTTGAAAAGTATAAAATACCATGCGTGGTTGCCGGTTTTGAACCGTCGGATATATTGCAGCCGATATCAATACTTGTTGAACAGATAGAATCAAGCGCCCCGGAACTTATTAATGGATATCCAAGGGCCGTGACATTTGATGGAAACAAAAAGGCTCAAAAAATCATGGAGGATGTTTTTGAGACAGTTGACGTTGCCTGGCGCGGTTTAGGGGTAATACCCAAAAGTGGTTTAAGAATCAGGAAAAAGTTTTCCGCCTTTGATGCGGAAAAAATGATTGAATTTTCAGCGCCTGAATCAAAAGACCCCAGGGGATGTGCCTGCGGCGAGATTCTTACAGGCTTGAAGATACCTCCCGAGTGCCCTCTATATAAAAAGGTCTGCACACCCATGGATCCGGTTGGCCCGTGTATGGTCTCCAGCGAAGGGACCTGCGCGGCATATTATAGATATCACAATAGCTGATGGCGTAGTAAAAAGTCCCATCTACTGCGTTGGAGTGATTTTTCAGACTCTCAACATACTATATGCCTCAGGCGCAGTAATCGGGCAAAAGGGGGCGTTTTGCAAAGGTCTCGTTTTGTCTGTGCTTGTCTGTGTGGATCTGTGGCTAAGAATTAATTTGAAGGTGTGTAAAGATACCCGGCGTATAAAGATTGATTGACAAGCTGGCTTATTGCCTCTTTCATTGATGAACCGGTAAGGTATTTCATGAGGGGAAATTTTTTCTCGGGAGGATACACAGTAGAAATTTTTCCTTTTATTCCCCCCATACGCCCCGCCCATTCTACAGCATCTTCAAGATTCCCGAGACGATCAACAAGCTCAAGGTGTTTGGCCTCTTCACCGGTAAATATTCGTCCATCGGCAAGCGCTTCCACTCTGGCCTGATCCATCCCTCTTCCTTCGGCAATATCCACGATAAATTGCCTGTGAATCCGGTTTGAAAAATCCTGTAGAATCTTTCTTTCCTCTTTTTCCATCTTTCGCACCGGAGAGCCTATATCCTTATATTTGCCACTTTTTATGACAACGGGAAACAGGCCGATCTTATGGAGAAGTTCCTGGAAATTTGCATATGCCATGATAACTCCGATGCTGCCTGTTATAGTGCCGGGATTCGCCATAATGCCGTTTGTCCCGGCAGCAACATAATAACCGCCCGAAGCAGCAACAGTGCCCATGGAAGCAATGACTTTTTTTGATTTTACCGTCTTTCTTATTTCTCTGAAAATTTCCTGCGAGGGCCCTACAGATCCTCCCGGAGAATCGATCCGTATCACTATGGCCTTGATAAAACTATTCTCGCGGAAGCATTTCAGGTTATGAATTATATCCTTCGATCCTGTAATAGCGCCGGTCAATTCTATTATTCCGACCTTTTCTCCGCCTGATTTTATAACATCATCAAAACCGATGTCTCTTGTGCCAAGAACAAATATCAGCGATATTCCTATTATGGTTACAGCCATAACAGATGTAAAAACAAGCATAAAGAAAAGATATGGATGACGTCTGGAAAACATACAGATTAAACCTGTGAATTACTCCTTGTCCGCACTATCCTGCAAATTTTCACGCAGAATTTCACCAAAAGTTGAGGGCAACGTGCTTGTATTATTTACATAATCGCTGAGAAGGCTTTTTTCATCATCAACTTCAAGCCTCTTAATAGAAAGCCCGATTCTTCTTTCATCACTGTTTATGTTCATAACCCTTGCGGTGATAATATCATTAATATTAAACTTCCCCACAGGTGTTTTTATTTTTTCCTTGCTTATTTCAGAGACATGAACAAGCCCCTCTATCCCTTCTTCCAGTTCTATAAAAACGCCGAAATCGGTAATATTTGTAATCGTCCCTGATATTTCTTTGCCAACCTCATATCGCTCGCCTACAGTAGTCCATGGATCTGTCTGTAATTGTTTAATACCAAGAGAAAATCTTTCGTTGCTCTTTTCAATATCAAGAACTATGGCCTGTATAATATCCCCTTTCTTATATAATTCAGATGGATGTTTTATACGCTTTGTCCAGGAAATATCTGAAATATGCACAAGGCCGTCAATGCCTTCATCTATGCCGACAAAAAGACCAAAGTCGGTAATATTCTTGATTTTCCCCTCTATGGTTGTACCCACAGGATACTTTTCACTGATTACATCCCACGGATTCGGAGCAATCTGCTTTATACCAAGAGAAATACGTCTATTTTCAGGCTTAATGTCAAGCACAACCGCCTCGACCATATCTCCTATGGAAACGACTTTGGAAGGATGGCGTATCTTCCGTGTCCATGACATCTCAGAAACATGGATCAAACCTTCGATACCGTCTTCCAGTTCTATAAATGCGCCATAATCTGTCAGACTGACAACCTTGCCAGTTATACGGGAACCCAGCGGATATTTTTCTGTGGCGATCGCCCAGGGGTCCTGGGTAAGCTGTTTCATGCCTAATGAAACCCGTTCCCTCTCAACATCAAAACTAAGAATCTTTACCTTTATACTGTCGCCGACAGAAAAAAGTTCCGACGGATGTTTAACGCGCCCCCATGAAATATCAGTAATATGGAGCAGACCGTCCACACCGCCAAGATCGACAAACACACCGTACTCAGTAATATTTTTTACTATTCCTTCAACGACTTTACCCTCGTGGATTGCTTCGAGAGTCGCAGATCTTTTAGATTCGCGCTCATGCTCAAGGATTACCCTTCTGGACAAAACAATATTGCTGCGTTTTCTATTATATTTTAAAATCTTAAAGGAAAATGTCTTCCCTACAAGCTCGTCGAGATTACGTATAGGGCGCAAATCAGCCTGTGAACCCGGCAAGAAGGCATGGACTCCGATATCTACAGAAAAACCACCTTTTACACGTGATAATATCACTCCTTCGATAATTTCTTCGTTATCGTAAGTTTGTTTGATTGCTTCCCATACCTTAATTTTTGCCGCTTTTTCCTTTGAAAGAATAACACGCTCTTCTTCTTCGTCCCAGTATTCGACCATTACCTCAACACTATCACCCAGAACGGCATTTATATTGCCTTTTTCATCCATAAATTCCTGGGCCCGTATCTGGCCTTCTGATTTGTATCCCACATCAACCAGCACATAATCTTTATCAAGCGCGATGATCTTACCGGTGACAACTTCCCCTTCCGCAAAGCGTTTAAAGCTTTCCTCATAAATATCCATGGCATCTTCCATGCTGGTATCAGAGTCCTGAACATCTTCTGACAATTCGCTGTCCGTAGATGTATCGGAGGATGTGTCAGATTTCAGCTCCTCGCTTTGCCGCACAACTTTTTCATCCGGCTGCTCGGCATCTGTCCGGCCAGATAAATCGCTGCTGTCATTCTTTTTGGTTGAATCGTCTGTTACAAAATTTTCCATTAACAAAATACCCCCTAAGCCAATTTTTTTAATACCGCAATCAATAAAATGTAAGAAGATTGCACAAATTATTTTTGTTATCAAACAAACTATTAAAAAACAACTATTATTTCAAATAAAGAGCAGAATTTACGACACCGTAAATCCTGAGGTGTTAAATAGGGAACAAATAAATTAAGGCGCAGCAATCGGGCAAAAGAGGACGTTTTGCAAAGGTTTCAGGTAATCTAAAGCGATATTGAATAGTTATTATGCCCATTCTGTTTCTCGCTTTTTGTTGGTGAATAAAATCAGACTGTTACAAAACAATCAGTTGAATGGCTAAAAATTTTTAGGGATATGTTCCATCTGTATATCTTGTATGCTCAAATTTAGTCTCCAACTTGCTGTTGACATGTCTTTTTATTATAATTAGATTAATTTTTTAAGTTTCGCGCCCTTGATTTCTATCAATATCAAGACGGTAAGGGTTGAAAATAACATTTTTACAGCGAAATCATTTGCTTATATTTTGTAAACAACATCTAAGCGCAACATAGATTATGATCAGGCCTGCCTGTGCGTAACCGCACGCAGAGAGGCGCAAAGGAGATATAACTTATTGAATTTAATAAAGCGCCAGGCATCAATCTTATATTTATTGATTGGCGCCGTTGTAAAAAACACAGGCAGTATATTTCGTTTTAAAATTTATTTTTAGCCCTTACCGTCTAACGCTTTGGCTAAATTAAAGGGTGCGAAACTTAAGTTAATTATTTTAATTGCAATGTATTCGTAAAAAAGCCATGATTCATAAAATTGCTTCGCTTCGCTCTCAATTACGTATTTTTTGACTTTTTACGACGCCATCAATTATGGCAATGCATTATTCGGAGGGTTCATAATGTATTCAAAAATACTTATTCTTCGGTTTCCAAAAACCGAAGTTCACAAACCGTTAGTTTGCCACCTTGTTAAGGATTATAGCCTTACTTTTAACATACTTAATGCTACAATACTGCCCAGGAAAGAAGGAATTATGGTGCTTGAGTTGTCAGGCGCCAGAAAAAATTTCATGGAAGGGGTGAAATATCTCAAAAACCAGGGGGTCCATGTTCAAAGCGCTGCCCGGGAAATAAAACGTAACAACAATAAATGCATACATTGCGGAGCCTGTACCGCGGTTTGTCCGACAGGCGCTCTTTCGATTAAACGGCCTGAAATGTATGTTGAGTTTGATCAAAAAAAATGCAGTGTATGCGAACTTTGCATACCCGCCTGTCTCCCAAGGGCGATGGAGGTTCGCCCGACGAACAAAACCTTTTTTTGAATGAAGCCATTAATTGCCATTGCCATCAGTGGGGGCATAGATTCACTTGCAGCCGCATATTTGCTAAAAAAACAGGGTCGTAATCTTATCGGGATTCACTTTATTACCGGATATGAAACAGACAAATCCCTTCAAAATATAACGACCACATTTTCGAGCTCAAAGAGAAAACAACTATCAACCGCAGGTGAAAAGGTTCCGCACAAAATCATATCTATTGCAAACCGGCTTGGAATAAACGTCAAAATTATTGATTGTTCTCTTGAATTTAAGAATAAAGTCGTCGATTATTTTACACGGTCATATCAGATTGGCCGAACTCCCAATCCATGCCTTGTATGCAACCCGTCAATTAAATTCGGAGCGGTTCTTGCCTTTGCCGGCAAACTTGGAGCATCCTGCCTCGCCACTGGACATTATGCGAGAATATCAAAGAACGATAAGGGTAAATTCCGCCTTTTAAGAGGCATAGACTATGGCAAGGACCAGTCTTATTTTCTCGCATTCCTGTCTCAGAAACAGCTTGCCTGCGCGTGTTTCCCCTTAGGCAACATGACAAAAGCAGATGTTGAAAAACTGGCGCTAAAAAAAGGGTTTAACCACCTTATAAATAGGGAAAGCCAGGACATATGCTTTATCAAAGATAAAACCTACGGCGAGTTTCTTGCATTGCAACAGGGTTTTAAACCAAAGCCGGGATTGATAGAAGATGTTAACGGCAATATATTAGGCGAGCACAAAGGGCTGCATCTCTTTACCATAGGTCAAAGGCGCGGAATCAATTGCCCCGGTTCCGAGCCATATTATGTTGTAAGAATAAACCAAAAACAAAATCAGCTTGTAGTTGGCTGTAAAAATGATTTAATCTCATCAGAATGCAGAGTTGTTAATATAAACTGGATCGCTGATACCCCGGCATCTCCCATCACAGTATATACACGTGTAAGATACCGTCACAAAGCCGCTTTATCCACTCTTGCCCCGGGTGACAATAATACTGCGGTTGTAAAATTCGAAAACCCTCAAGAGGCAATAACTCCCGGCCAGGGCGCTGTATTTTATCAAGGAGACGAAATCCTTGGCGGCGGATGGATCGCAGATAGGTTTAAATGCAACTAACCGTTCACGGTTCAGAGGTTCAATGTTAAACTGATTTACCATAAAAATACACGCCATCGTACCTATGTCATTCCGGGCATTATTTCGTGTTTTCGTACTTTCGTGATTAATTTGTTTAAAACTTTTAGTGATAATTCATGTCTTTTTTCAACATCATAACTTTGGGCTGCAAAGTAAATAAATATGAATCAGATGCCATTGCTCAATCCTTGCTGGAAGCTGGATGGGTTTCCGCGCTCAAAGGAGAAAAAACCGATCTGTTTATTATCAACACCTGCACTGTAACCCAAAAAGCATCCATGCAGTCAAGACAGGCTGTCCGCCAGGCAATACGGTCCAATCCAAAAGCATGTATAATTGTAACCGGCTGTTATGCCCAGATCGAACCTGATGAAATAAAAAAGATTAAAGGTGTGCATTATATTATAGGTCATACTGATAAGCATAAGATCCCTGAAATAATTATTTCAAGGAAAGAAAAGGATTCTCCGATCCCCGAATTCCATCCGTTAACTATCCGGCACGATATTACCCTGGAACATGAGTTCCGGCAGGCGCCTGTAATAGCCGCATTCGGAAACAGGACAAGGCCGGTTCTAAAGATTCAGGATGGATGTGATAATTTCTGCACATATTGCATTGTGCCTTATGCCCGTGGACGAAGCCGGAGCATGCCGCTGAAAATTGTATTAGAAAATATCAGCCGGCTTTCCAAATCAGGCTACCATGAAGTTGTCCTGTCAGGCATACACTTAGGCTGTTACGGAATGGATCTTTTGCCTGAAACCAGTTTTACAGAGCTTTTAAAATGTATTCATGAGACAAAAACTATCAAGCGTGTGCGCCTGAGTTCAATAGAGCCGAATGAGCTTAATGACGATATAATAAAAACAGTGGCTGATTCAAACATATTTTGTCATCATTTTCATACCCCGTTGCAAAGCGGAGATGATCTTATTTTAAAAAGAATGCACAGGCATTATTCACGATCTTTTTTCAGAGACATGGTGATTAGAATTCATGAAATGATTCCGGATGCTGCAATAGGTGTTGATGTTCTGATAGGATTTCCCGGCGAAACCGAGAAGGCTTTTGAGAATACATATTCATTAATAAAAAAACTGCCTGTAACCTATCTGCATGTTTTTCCTTTTTCCGCCCGCAAGGGAACACCCGCAAACAATTATCCCAACCAGATCTCTCCGGATACTATCAAAATAAGATGCCGGAAAATGCGAGAGCTTGGAACTAATAAGAAAATGGAGTTTTACAAAAAATTAATCGGGGGAAAGGTGGAAGTCTTAATAGAAGGCGCACGATCAAAAACTACAGGCCATTTGAAAGGGATGACTTCAAACTATGTTCCTGTTTTTGTGCGTGGTAAAGACAATATGAAAAATTGTATTGTTCAGGCAAGAATTGATAAATTATGCGGCAAAAGTGCTGTCTTTGGCAAAATACATAATTGAGACCTTTGAATTTTGTCTTTTCGAGGAGTATCAACAACGAGAAATCTTAATGATTCAAGTCCGTTAAGATTTCTCCTTTCGGTCGAAATGACAAATAACGATAGTTTTGCAAATGTCTCAATTAAAGCGTGGTGCCGAAGGGGAGACTCGAACTCCCACAGGAATACACCCACTAGACCCTGAACCTAGCGCGTCTACCAGTTCCGCCACTTCGGCACAATTTGAGACCTTTGAAAATTGAATGTTTTGCAAAGATCTTAAATTAAAATGATTGATTTAGTTACAGAAATAATGTAAATATATTTTTTTCTCATTATTGTCAAGTTCATTTGAATGTATCACTGCAGAAAGACACAAAATGCGCAAAAAATAAAATCAGACTTTCAAATAACGTAGCCGTTCACGACTTACCTTTTTACGAAGCCATCATGAATAATTGGATAATATAAAATGGACATTATTGAAGATATTGCAAAAATTGATCATCCATATAAAAATGCGGTTATTACCATCGGTAACTTCGATGGTGTGCATATTGGGCATCAGGCCCTTTTTTATCAGGTAATAGAAAAGGCAAGAGCGCTTCAGGGAACATCTGTTGTCATGACCTTTGAGCCTCATCCCATCAGAGTGTTAAAACAAAACAACCATCCACCTCTTATAACCCTGTATGAACAAAAAGCAGAACTCATCGCAAAGGCGGGCATTGATATTCTTATTTGCATACCCTTTACACGGGAATTCGCCTCAATACCGGCAAAGGAATTTGTAGAGGAAATCCTTGTGAAGCGTATCGGCATGAAAGCCGTTATCGTCGGAGAAGATTATACTTTTGGCAAAAACCGTGAAGGAAACCTCGATTTACTTAAAACATATGGAAAACGGATCGGTTTTGAAGTAATTGTTGTAAAAAAAATTCAGACATCAAACAATTCGGAAGGTAAAATAAGCAGCACCGGGATACGTGAGCTTATATCAGAGGGAAGAGTCGCTGAAGCCCGGAAACTTTTGGGCAGACACTACCAGATAAGGGGCACAGTTATGAGAGGACGAGACAGGGGGGGCAGGCTACTCGGCTTTCCTACCGCCAATATAAATCTTTATGATGAACTCAGCCCTAAAACCGGTGTCTATGCTGTTGCCATTGAATGTAAAGGAAGTAAATATAACGGAGTTGCCAATATCGGATACAGCCCGACTTTTGATGACAGTATTTTTACGGTTGAGGCACACATCTTAGACTTTAATGATGATATATATGGGCAGAAAATCCGCGTAAACTTTATAAAAAGGCTCAGAGATGAAAAAAAGTTTTTAAATATTTCAGAATTATCAGATCAGATCAAAAAAGACATCAACAAGGCTCGCAACATCCTTTCCTGATATACCTCGCAAGTTGTGGCCTTTCGAGGTATAACCCTGGGGGTTATGTATTGTCTCGCATAAAAAAGAACATAACCATTTCTCTGACTCTGGGAATGTTGTTATCCACCGCAGCCCTTTATCTGTCCTTTAGAAAAGTTCCGTTTACCGATCTTGCAACTTATCTGACAACAATAAATTACTTCTGGATATTACTGGCTGTGTTTATCGCTTTAATGAGTTTTGTGATAAGAACTCTTAGATGGCGGTTCATCCTTGGGACGGCACACACCGTAAGCTTTTGGCAGGCATTTCATCCCCTGATGATTGGCTTTATGTTAAACTGCATCCTGCCCTGCAGAATCGGCGAGCTGGCAAGACCGGCAATTCTGCAAAGAAAAGACAATATTCCATTTTCTACCGGTCTTGCAACGGTTGCCGCTGAACGGTTGTTTGACATAATTCTTCTGATAATGCTTTCAATAGCTGTGTTTACATTTGTTCATATAGATCCGGCGCTTGATATTTCCTTTGGCAAGTATCATCTAAACAGAGAAACACTACTAACTATTGGAACAGGTCTGTTCAAGCTGGGCGCAGCCTTAATTGCCGGAGTAATAATAATCAGCTTTCCAGTTAGCCGAAGGGTTGTAAAAAGATTGATCATGGCATTGCCGGCAATGTTTTTTTTTGCGGGCAGCGATTTTAAAAACCGGATGCAAAAAGGAATTTGCACACCCCTTACAGGTTTTTTAGAAAATTTTGTCTCAGGTTTTGCTCTTATTAAGAATCCCAAAAAGGTGGGTATTTGCATTGTGCTGTCAACTATTATCTGGAGCCTTGCAGCTTTATCATATTATGTAATGGCCCTTGGCTGTCCAGGCGTACAGCTTTCATATTTTGAGATCACGGCGGTCATGATAATTATCTGTCTATTTATTGCTCTTCCGTCAGTACCCGGTTACTGGGGGCTATGGGAGGCAGGTGGTATCTTTGCGCTTTCTCTTTTCGGGATTCCTGCAAAGGAAGGCCTCGGTTTTACACTTACAAACCATGTAATTCAAATAGTCCCTGTAATAATTGCCGGCCTGGTATCTGCTATGATAATGGGAGTTAATGTCTGGCAGATATCTTCTTATAATGAATATGAAAAACATAAGTAACTATTCAGCCACAAATTCACACAGACCCGCCTGCCACTGCGAGGCACGAGCGGGCAGGTGAACGCAGATAGCTTTAAATACAAAGAAAACACAGAACATTAAGAATTATATTATAATCTTGCTAACTTTGTGCCTGAACTATTACAATAAAAAAAATATCAGTGATGATCAGCGTAGATCTGTGGCTGAATACTTATAAACATAATTAACGGACTTATCATGGCAATACTTACTGTACTAACATATCCGGACGAATTTCTCAGTCAACCTGCAAAACCTGTAGAAAATATCGATGGCACAGTCCAGAATATGATTGAAGACATGTCCTCCACTATGTATAAAGCTCCAGGCGTGGGACTGGCAGCCATACAGGTAGGGTTTGACCAAAGCATTATCATTTACGATATTTTGCCAAGGGATGAAAAACGATCGCTCCATGTTCTTATCAACCCAAAAATTATATCCAGTGAAGGAACCACTATTTCCGAAAACGAAGGATGCCTGAGCGTTCCTGATTACAGGGCTGATGTAAAACGCTCAGCCTCTATCCTCGTTGAAGGGTTTGACAGGAAAGAAAAACCATTGAGAATAGAGGCCAATGGATTTCTTGCCGTTGTTTTGCAGCATGAAATTGATCATTTAAACGGCATCTTGTTTATAGACCGGATAAGCAGTTTAAAAAAAAGTCTTTATAAAAGACGCATTAAAAAGCAATTAAGACAAAAGTGAGCGATCAGCCATTAGCTAAGAGCTAACCGCTAACTGCTAATCGCTTAACACAGGTAAGACAAAAGTGACAAATCCAGAGATAGAAAAAAAAAATAAAATCATATTTATGGGCACGCCGGATTTTGCCGTGCCGGCATTAATGGCCCTTCACAAAAACAACTATGACGTGGTTTTAGTGGTAACCCAGCCTGACCGGCCAAAGGGAAGGGGCCGCAAGCCGGTCTTTCCTCCTGTTAAGAAGACAGCCGTGCATCTGGGATATGATGTAATTCAGCCGATATCGATCAAAACAGACGAGTTTGCAAATCATGCAATAAGATTAAAACCGGACATATTTGTTGTGTCGGCCTTTGGTCATATTCTTCCAAAACGGATTTTAGATCTGCCAAAAATCGGCGCATTAAATATACATGCTTCACTCCTTCCAAAATATCGGGGGGCCGCGCCGATCCAGTGGGCTATCATAAACAACGAAAAGGAGACAGGAGTTACCATCATGCTTATGGATGAGGGTATGGATACAGGAGACATCCTCTTTAAGTCAAAAACTGAAATTTCTCCTGACGACACATCAGCCACCCTTCACAACCGTCTGGCCGATCTTGGCGCAGATCTTCTTATAAAAACTCTAAAAGCTATAGAAACCGGCAATATAAATCCCATTCCTCAAGACCACACCCGCGCTACATATGCGCCGATGCTTAAAAAAAAGGACGGCCATATAAACTGGGAAATGGCCGCAGATAAACTTGAGGCTTTTATACGCGGAATGACGCCATGGCCGGGAGCATTTACTTTTTGCAAGAACACACGTCTCAAAATATTCAGCTCAACACCCATCATGATACCTGTTGATAAAGCCCCAGGCACTGTATTGAAAGGGTTCCCTGATGAACTGCGTGTTGCCGCAGGAAAAGGGGCTCTGTCCATCCTGGAAATACAGGGGGAATCCGGAAAGCGTCTTTTGATTAAAGATTTTCTGCGCGGATTCAAGCTGGTTGTCGGCACTGTCCTGAGTTAGTGTCCATCCACAAATGGCATCTTTCGGCTTCTGGCGGCGTTCTCGCTTTTTTGCAATCCTCGGAATAGGCGCACTATGCCTGCGGTTGCAAAAACGCTCGAGCCTTGCCAGAAACCAAAATCTACCACTTGTGGATGGACACGAGTTAGGTATCTTAACCCATTTTCATCACGGAGTTTTTTTGTAAGCGCCCAACTTAATGATTATGAAACATGATCCTCGCAAGACAGCATTGTTTGTCTTGAATTCTCTAAATAAGCGACGCCATACTCTTGATAGAATACTGGAAGATATTCAAGGCAAAGACATGGCTCTTTCAAAAAGAGATCAGGCTTTGTTTTATGCGCTGGTTTACGGGGTTTTAAGGTGGCTGGGCCGGCTTGACTGGATAATTAGTCACTTCTCGAAGATACGCATCGATAAGATAGAGCCCGTAATTATGAATATTTTACGGCTTGGTCTTTTTCAAATTATTTATTTAAACAGGGTGCCTGTTTCTGCCGCTGTTAACACATCTGTTGAAATCGCAAAGTCGTTTGCATCTTCCCGTGCCGCCGGGTTTGTGAATGCTCTCTTGCGCAAAGCCGCCGGAGAATATAAAAAAATACCTTTCCCTTACCCTGATAAAAACCCCGCATACAGTCTTGCCGTAAAAAAGTCGTTTCCGGAGTGGATGATTAAACGCTGGCTTAATCGATTTGGGCTAAAAGAGACCGAAGTGCTATGTGATGCAATAAATATAATCCCCCCCATTACTGTCCGTACAAACAGTCTCAGGATAACACGTGATGATCTAACTAAAAAGCTTGCATGTGATGTACAGCAAATTGAAAATACAACCTACTCTCCTGACGGCATACGTTTTATAAAGCCAGGCAGAGCAATTCCTGAAATAAAAGCCTTTAAAGACGGCTGGTTCCAAGTTCAGGATGAGGCGGCGCAGCTCGTTACCTGTCTGTTAAATCCCCGGCCGGGAGATACTGTTTTAGACGCATGTGCAGGTCTGGGCGGCAAAACCGGACATATTGCGCAGATGATGAAAAATACAGGCAGACTGTTAGCCCTGGATAATCAGGCTGATAAACTGCAACGGCTTGAATCTGAAATGAAAAGGCTTGAAATCTCAATTGTAACAACCTGCAATTACGATCTTGCCATCCCGTTTGACGGGCAATTCTCATATAAGGGCTTTTCCGGTTTTGACCGTATTCTTTTAGATGCGCCATGTTCCGGGCTGGGTGTTCTCAGGAGAAACCCTGATGCAAAATGGTTAACATCACCTAATAAATTCAATAGTTACAAAGCAAGACAGATAAACTTTTTAGACAATTTAGCGCAGCTTGTTAAACCGTCAGGCACCCTGGTTTATGCCGTATGCAGCACAGAACCGGAAGAAAATGAAGAGGTCGTTAAAGGCTTTTTGAATAAGCATTCAGAGTTTGCTATAAATAATAAACTTGAAGGTCTGCCAAAAAATGTATATTCTCTTATAAATCAAAACCAATATTTAAAAACTTATCCGCATATAAATAATATGGATGGTTTTTTTGCGGTTTGTTTTAAACGGGTAACATAAGTAAATCGTAACCGTTTACGGTTTACAGTTATCGGTTCACGGTTGAAAAAATGCTTCAATTGTTGCATAATTCATTGAAAAAATTGTGAACCGTGAACGGTTACCTATTACAAAGGATCATTATCATGAAACGACTAAATACTTTTGTGATTTTAATTGCGGTTCTTTTTTTCTTTGGATGCGCCGGCGGCAATGCTGTTAAGAAGAAACCCGATCATATTATCTCAGGCATGAAAGAAATAAAGAAAGGAACCACATGGTATCAAAAAGGATGTTATAATCGTTCTCTGGAACACTTTTTCAGAGCGCATGAACTTTTTGCCGCATCCGACCAGTTAGACGGAGTTGCCATGAGCATGAACAATATCGGGAATATTTACAGAATCATGGAAGATATTGACAGCTCTCTGCTCTTTTTTGAAGAATCCATCAGTATATACCAGGATATCAGCGATCACAGCGGGCTAATACAGGCGCTTTCGAACAAAGCCGCAGCGCTGATAGATGGCGACAGGCTCGAAGAGGCTGCCGGCGTGTTAAGGTTGGCTGAAGATATTGCACAAAAAAATTCTATTCCGGCAAATCACATATTAAACAAGTGGGGCATCCTCTTTATCAGGCAAAAGCAATACAGCCGCGCAGAGGAAATATTAAACTCAGCCATGACCAATACTGATCCTGCCAACTATTCAGAATATGCGACAGTAAATTTTGCTCTCGGCAACCTGATGCGTGAAACAGGGAGGTATGAAAAAGCTATTCACTTCTTTAAGGCAGCGCTGGATGCTGACCGCTTATCAGGATTTCACAAAGGCATTTCCGACGATCTCAGCGCTATTGGGGATATCAATTTCAGCCAGGGCAAATACGAATTAGCGGTAAATTATTTTAAGCGGAGTATAAAGATTTATGCTCTTATCGAAAACAGAAACAAAGTATCTGAAATCATGGACCGGCTTGTAAAGGCTTCTGAAAAGGCCGGTCTGGATATCAGCATTACAAAACATTTTGTAAAAAACTGGCTTGAAGGAAAAGCTTTTGAAAACCCATGTAAGTAACAGCGATATACATCTACTTTCCTTTAGAGACAAAGAGGTCGTACTTTTAGGCACGGCGCACGTATCTAAAGAGAGCGCAGAGCTTGTAGCCTCTGTCATCGAGGAGGAAAAACCTGATACGGTCTGCATCGAACTTTGCCAGTCAAGATATCAATCCATTCGGCAAAAGAACAGATGGCAAAATATGGATATTATCAAGGTTATTAAGGAGAAAAAAGCTTTTCTCCTTCTTTCCAACCTGCTTCTGGCATCATTTCAAAAAAGGATAGCTCAAAAACTCAATGTCAAACCAGGGGCGGAAATGATATCGGCCATTGAAACAGCGGAAAAGGTCGGAGCAAAGATATATCTTGCGGACAGAGATATCCGCATTACACTGTCAAGAACCTGGCGCGTTATGTCTCTGTGGGACAAGCTGAAAATACTGTTTCAACTTATTTCATCTGCAGGAGAAATTGATGAAATTTCCGAAAAAGATATTGAAAAAATGAAACAGAAAGACATGCTGGAAACTCTTCTCGCAGATGTTGAAAAATCGCTTCCTGTTTTAAAGAATATCCTGATTGATGAAAGAGACGGATATCTTGCTCACAAGATCAGAACAGCGCCTGGCAAAAGAATAGTGGCGGTTGTCGGCGCAGGTCATGTGCCGGGTATAAAAAAATACTGGGAAGCAGATACAGATATTAAGGCCCTTGAAAAGATTCCCCCCAAAGGCATGTTTATGCGCATTTTTAAATGGATTTTGCCTTTATCTATACTAACTCTCTTTACTTTCGGTTTTTTCTACGGAGGCTCTACGGCAGGCGCTCAGATGATAACCTGGTGGATAATTGCAAACGGACTGCTGGCAGGGCTTGGAGCGCTGATCGCTTTTGCCCACCCATTGACGATTCTATCTTCGATCGTGGCAGCTCCTTTAACATCCTTAAATCCAATGATAGCCGCGGGATGGGTTTCAGGGCTGGTGGAGGCTTTTTCAAGAAAACCAAAGGTCAGGGATTTTGAAAACCTGCCAGAAGACATCCTTTCCATAAGGGGTTTCCGGCAAAACAAGGTAACCAAAATTCTTCTGATAGTTGTATTGACAAATTTAGGCAGCGCAATAGGCACATTTGTTGCCATCCCGCTTATGTTAAAAGTATTGTAGCCAGGGATCAGGGGTCGGGGATCAGCAAACCGAATCGCGCAGTTTTTGATAATAGCTCAACAGATGAGATATACTTTCTTAGACCTACATACCTTGCTGGCCCCTGAATACTAACCCCTGACCCCTATCTATTCGAGGATGTCCCGCTGTATGCTATAACAAAAAAAAGAGGACATATCTATTATGACGATTTCGTGAAAAAAAGCATGCCACCTTGTGAACGGGAACGTTTTGTGCAATAAAGCACATTTTATGTCTGAATAAAGTGACAATTATCACATATTTTAGCCGAAAATCCTTGACAGCGAATTTCATTCGTAGCATTATTCCGCATCATGAAAAGAGATATATACGCAAAATTGTTAGCATGGAAATCATCCCCCAAGAAAAAGCCGCTCCTCTTGCAAGGCGCCAGGCAAACAGGAAAAACGTTTATATTGAAAGAATTCGGGCACAATGAATACAGAAACGTTATATACTGCAACTTTGAAGAAAATCCCGGCCTCGGCCAGTTTTTTCAACGCGATCTGAATCCGGAAAGGATACTGGCAGAGCTTTCCATTTATATGAATCTTGAGATTAAGCCGGGCGCAGATCTGATTATCTTCGATGAAATCCAGGCTTCAAATCGTGCTTTAAATTCACTGAAGTATTTCGCTGAACAAAAAAACAATGTTCACATAGCAGCGGCAGGCTCTCTTCTTGGCGTGAAACTGTCTGTTCCAGGATCATTTCCAGTAGGGAAGGTAAATTTTCTTTATCTTTATCCAATGACATTTTTGGAATTTCTCGATGCTATGGGAGAATCGAGATACAGGAAGCTGCTTGAAAATATCGATGCGTCTGTTCCGATTACTGAAGCGTTTCATTTACATCTGATCGATATGCTCCGTTGTTATTATTTTATTGGAGGTATGCCGGAAGCTGTCAATTGTTTTGCCGATACAGGCAATGGACTGGAGACCAGGGTGATTCAGGAAGGAATCATCAAATCCTATGTTTTGGATTTTGCCAAACATGCGCCTGCATCCGACATTCCCAAGCTTACACTGATTTGGGATTCTATAACCAAACATCTCGCAAGAGAAAACAAAAAGTTTGTTTTTTCTGCCATTAAAAAAAGCGCCCGGGCTCGTGACTATGAAAATGCACTGGTCTGGCTCGAAGATACCGGCCTGATCTATCGGGCAAGAGCGGTTGAAACCGCTAAACATCCCCTTATACATTATGCGGACGTAAGTTGTTTTAAGGTATATGCCCTGGATGTTGGATTGCTGGGAGCCATGGCCGGTACACCTGTTGAGCTGCTGGTGCAGGGGAAACGACTTTTCAATGAGTATGAGGGGGCGTTTGTAGAAAATTATGTCGCCCAGCAACTGGTTTCACATTTTCAACAACAGCTCTATTACTGGCGAAGTAAAGGCGGAAAAGCCGAGCTTGACTTTCTCTGTGAATTCGCAGACCGGATCTGTCCGCTGGAGGTTAAGGCAGGCATTAATCCAAAGAGCAAAAGGTTACGCTCATATGATTTGCAATTCAAACCGCCCTTGCTCGCGCGGACAAATCTGCTTAATTTCAAAAAGGATGGGAAAATATACAATCTACCGCTTTACGCCATATCGCTGTTGCCAGGCAAACATCCGAATCTGTATTAAAGCACACAGTGTTTTGGCTTATTGGTCTGTCAGGGAATTGGGTATTTCAGGAACTAAGGTAGGAAAGAGATTGCATCTAAGCCAGTAAGCGGCAAGTCCCGCCCCAACAACCGCCTGATTGCATGGGCGTTTTGCTGACTGAAGCGAGACCTTTGAAAAATGTTCAATTTTGTTCGAGTACAAGGAAGGCGAAAATTTCAACCGGAGGAATATATTGAATATTTCGAGGATTGAAATTTGAGCTTGACGCAGTAATCGGGCAAAAGGGGGTGTTTTGCAAAGGTCTCGAAGCCGGCCGTCATTTGGGGGGTGCCGCCTTCTGCAATTGCTAAAACGCTTTATCGGTTAAATAGTCATAAGTCTAATTAGTCGAGGGCGTCCCCAAGACCACTCAAAAGACCAAAAATAAAATGAGGAACGAATAAAATCATGTGCGCTGTAGTCCCTTGTTTAACATTTTCCGTATACGGAAAATTCGTTATAAGGTATCGTAAAGATTTTTCTTGACACGAACGTTTTGGGAGGAACTAAAGGCCCGACACTCGGATGAATGCTGACTGATGGCAATATAAAACAATTTACAATTTATGGTTGCAAATTATTGTATTATGATTCATATTATTATTAATAAAAACCATAAAAATGGAGTATAATTATGCCAACAGCCGTTAAAATATCAGATGACCTTACAACAAAAGCCAAAATTAAATCAAAAGTATTTAAACGATCTATTGCCGGTCAAATTGAATATTGGGCAAGCATCGGCCAAATAATTGAAGAAAATCCAGATCTGCCATTGCCATTTATTCAAGAAATTCTCATTGCAAAAGAGCAAATTAAAGCTGGGCTTGGAACCCCGTATGTTTTCGGAGAAGGCGAATGAATGAAACAAATAAAATCATTCAGTCCCCTTTGTTTGCCAAACAGAAAAAAAGGCTGCATAAGAACCAAGTCAAAGATTTAGATAAGGCAGTTCGTAAAATAGCTCGAGACCCGGAAATAGGAACCCTGAAGGTCGGTGATCTGAGTGGAATCCAGGTGTATAAATTTAAATCCATGAACTCGTTAATCCTTTTGGCATATGAGATTAGAAAAAACTCTCTTTTTCTTTATACTTTTGGTTCTCACCAAAATTTCTATCGGGAACTAAAAAAATATCTTAATCGTTAAAAACCTTCCGTTTTGTGAACTATCTGGAGCCTGCAAATACTCGAACCGCATGATTATTGGAAACACCATAAAAAGAACAGGAAATATTTAATGAATAATACTGCAAAGCATTCTCTACCGGCTGACTTTATTCGCAATATTATTGCTGAAGATTTGAAAGCAAACAAAAACAATGGTCGCATTGTAACCCGCTTCCCTCCCGAACCAAACGGATATCTGCATATCGGACATGCCAAGTCGATCTGTCTTAATTTTGGGATTGCTGCCGAACATGATGGAGGTGTCTGCAACCTGCGATTTGATGATACAGATCCGGTCAAGGAAGATATCGAATATGTAGAATCAATAAAAGCAGACGTCAGGTGGCTTGGATTTGACTGGGGCAGTCGGCTCTATTATACATCAGACTATTTTGATCAACTATATGAGTATGCTGTTCAGTTGATAAAGAAAGGCAAGGCCTATGTATGCAGCCTGAGTGCGGAAGAAATAAGAAAGCATCGCGGAACCTTGACTGAGCATGGAAAAGACAGCCCCTGGCGCAACCGTTCGATTGAAGAAAACCTGGACATGTTTGGGCGTATGCGGGCAGGAGAATTTGAAGACGGGGCCCATGTGCTTCGAGCAAAAATTGATATGCAGGCCCCGAATTTAAATATGCGTGATCCTGTTATTTATCGCATTAAACACATGGCGCATCACAGAACCGGCAACAAGTGGTGCATTTATCCGATGTATGATTATGCTCATTGCCTTTCAGACTCTATCGAAGGCATTACACATTCTCTCTGCACCCTGGAATTTGAAGATCACCGGCCTCTTTATGACTGGATACTTGACGAGCTGAATGTTGATTGTCATCCTCAGCAGATCGAGTTTGCCCGGCTCAACCTGACCTATACAGTGATGAGTAAGCGGAAACTTTTGAAGCTGGTTGAACAGGGGCATGTAAGCGGATGGGATGACCCGCGTATGCCTACAATATCAGGCATGCAAAGACGGGGATACACTTCTGAAGCAATACGAAATTTCAGCGAACGTATTGGAGTGGCAAAGAGAGATAGCATTGTTGACATGGCGCTGCTTGAGTATTGCATCAGGGAGGATCTAAACGAACGATCTCCACGTGTTATGGGTGTCCTGCATCCTCTTCGAGTTGTCATTGATAACTATCCAAAAGACCTGACAGAAGAACTGGAGGCTCAGAATCACCCGACAAATCCCGACATGGGGACTCGGAAGGTTCCTTTTTCACGGGTGCTGTATATTGAACAGGAGGATTTTCGTGAAGATCCGCCCAAAAAGTTTTTCCGACTGACTCCAGGCCGTGAAGTAAGGTTGAGATACGCTTATTATATCAGGTGTGAGCAAGTGATAAAGGATGAAAAAACCGGTAAAATTATTGAGCTGCGCTGCACGTATGATCCTGAAACAAAAGGAGGATGGTCTTCGGATGGCCGTAAGGTCAGAGGAACTCTGCACTGGGTTTCAGCGTCTCATTCAATTAAGGCAGAAGTCCGTCTGTATGATCGTCAGTTTATAAAAGAAAACCCGGCAGAGGGAAAAGACACCGTTGATTTTATGGATTATTTGAATCCAAACTCCATGGAAATTTTAACATCCTGCCGTGTTGAACCAGGTCTTGCAGGCGCAAAACAGGGAAGCCGGTATCAGTTTGAAAGGCTTGGCTATTTCTGCGTGGATTCTGTCGATTCTCATGAAGGGGCGCTCGTATTTAACCGGACAGCAACTTTGCGGGATTCATGGGCAAGGATTGAAAAAAAACAGAGCTGCTGAGCTTAATCTGTTATTCAAACACTACAAGATTTAATACCGAAGTATTTTTACTCCCATTCGCCAATCAGGATGAAAGGCGCCCAGAAAAAAGATCTGGAGACAGGCAGGGTAGAGACAGCGCTATTTAAATCGATTGTCTTGTATTTTAACTTTTCTTTCTCTTTTTACTTTTTTTAGATCGTTTGATTTGCGCTTTCTTATTTTCGGCATACTGAACCCGAACATTTCGACCATCAATTTTAGCGCCTTTCATTGATTTTAACACTTTAGCCGCAACACTTGTTTCAACTTCAAAAAAAGAAAATTCCCGCATGATTTCTATTGGACCAATCTTTTCGGAGCTAATGCCGGCTCTGCTGCATAGGGTTCTTATCAAAGCGCCTTTTTTTAGATTGTCCATAGATCCTGTATTTAAGAAAAACCTTTTCGATTTCCCAGATTCTAAATTTCTTTGTTGTCGATCTTTTTTTACAGGACGATGAGCATCTTCCTTGTTTTTCAAGGATACATTTATATCTTTGGAATCTTTATAATAATTAAGAAAGCGGTTAAATTCAATTGAAACAAACTTGCAAATGAGCTCTTCTTTTGTAAGACCATCTAATGTATCATAGACCAGCGGCAGGAAACGCTCGATTTCTTTCTGATCCACTTTAACTTCTACCATTTTGCTAATCATGGAATAGATCTGTTTCTCACAAATTGCATATCCTTCCGGGACTTTTGCATAATTAAATTTAACCCCTGCTTTTCTTTCTATTAACTGAAGTTTGCTTTTTTCCCGGGAATTGATGATGGCTATGGATGTTCCTGATTTCCCCGCTCTTGCCGTTCTGCCGCTCCTGTGAGTATAGTTTCCCGCCTCATCTGGGAGTTTATAGTTAATGACATGGGTGATATCGGAAACATCTATCCCGCGGGCAGCAACATCTGTTGCAATAAGAATCTGAATGGCTTTGGTTTTAAAGCTGCGCATGACTTTATCTCGCTGCGCCTGAGAAAGGTCTCCATGAAGGGCATCAGCATTATAGCTGTCTTTGATCAGTTTCTCTGCTATTTCCTGTGTATCTTTTCGCGTGCGGCAAAACACAAGGCCATAAATATCCGGGTAATAATCAATAATCCGTTTTAACGCGTGATACCTGTCTTTTTCTTTAACGATATAATTCACATGCAAAATATTTTCCGCGCCGGCATTTTTCTTCCCTATGGTTATCTCAACCGGATTTTTCATATATCTTTTTGCAATTCTTGCAACCTCTTTGGGCATTGTTGCGGAAAACAGCCAGGTTCTTTTCTGAGCCGGCGTATTTTTTAAAATGGCATCTATATCTTCCTGAAATCCCATATTGAGCATTTCATCCGCTTCATCAAGAACCACATATGACACTCTGGAAAGTTTTGCTGTTTTTCTATTAATAAAATCAAGCAATCTCCCTGGTGTTGCCACAATAATCTGAGCGCCTTTTTTAATCTGCTTTCTCTGATTTTCAATGCTGGCGCCGCCATAAACGGCAACAACCTTAGCGCCTTTTACATATCTGCATAATTTTTTAATGTCATTTGAAATCTGCAAACAGAGTTCCCTCGTGGGGCAAATCACCAGCCCTTGAGTATGTGTCTGATCAAAATCAATCAGCTGGATCATAGGTAACCCAAAAGCTGCTGTTTTACCTGTTCCGGTCTGGGCAAGCCCTACAAGATCTCTCTCCCCTCCAATAATTTCAGGAATTGCATCTGTCTGGATGGGCGTGGGTTCAACAAACCCTAATTCATTAACCGCCTGTAACAACTCGTCAATTAAATCCAAATTTTTGAAACTCATGTTTTTCCTCAGTCTTTTTAATAATTTCAGGCATTTATAAATAAAATAAAACAAAAAATTATAACACGGGCAAAGTGGTAAGGCAAACATTATATATCCCTAAACAGAAATGAGTGGGTAAAAGAATACAGGAAGTTTGTTGCCATCGAGAACGACGATAAAATGGCTGGCAAATGACGAATGAACAATAGCAGCAGACAGTTCCTGGTTAAAAACTGAAGACGGGGGACTTGCACAGGAAATTATATTCCGTCAAAGAGCCAAAAAAGAAAAGATGTAAAATGAGTGATATCAACAAATTGTGGCGGAAGTGCATGGGAATCGAACCCACCCGGGACGGTTTTAGCGCCCCACACCGGATTTGAAGTCCGGGAGCCCCACCAGTGAGCTGCGCACTTCCATTTTGGCAGAGGTTGTCAAAGGTCTCAAAATTTTGTATCATATTAGCATAATATTTTTTGTCAATAAATATGTAAATACAGAAATCGTTAAATAGTGATTAAACAAAAAATTCTTTTTACCACACAGAGATCTCAGAGAAAACTCTCTTTTTTATAGAAAAATCTCAGTAAACTCTGTGGAAGAGATTGCAGGAAAAAATGATAAACAAAGATAGACTCGCACAAACTTTTAAACTTCTTGTCGGGATTGACAGTGTCTCAAAAGAGGAAGGCGCTGTTTGCGGTGAAATTAGAAAAATACTTGTCTCCATGGGCGCTGAAACGATGATTGATGGGGCTGGAGACAGGATAGGAAGCAATACGGGAAATCTTATTGCCAGGTTCGCCGGCAATAGATCGGCAGAAAATACGCAAGCACCGCCTCTTCTTCTTAATGCCCACATGGATACAGTAGAACCGGGCAGAGGTGTAAAAGCTATATTAAAAGACGGAAATTTTACAAGCAGCGGTTCAACCATATTAGGTGCGGACGATAAAAGCTCTATAGCTGTCATCTTAGAAACCATAAGGGTTATCAATGAAAATGACCTCCGGCATGGCCCCTTGGAAATTGTCTTAACAGTCTGTGAAGAAATCGGTCTTTTAGGCGCCAAACACCTTGATTACAGCCTTATTAATACAAGGTACGGTTATACACTGGACACGTTTGATATTGAAGGAATTGTTACACGAGCCCCTGCCGCCAATCGAATTGAATTTAAGATCCACGGCAAAGACGCCCATGCCGGAGCCGAGCCTGAAAAGGGAATTAACGCTATCATACTTGCCGGAAAGGCTATTGCCGGGCTTGATACAGGTCGAATCGATCATGAGACGACCTGTAATATCGGCATCGTCGAAGGGGGAATAGCCACTAACATAGTGCCAAACCTGGTAACGGTCAAGGGTGAGGCCAGAAGCCATAATAAAGAAAAGCTAAACCAAATCACAAATAGAATTGTGTCATCTTTTAAGGAGGTGGTCGAAAACTGCAGAAAGTATTCTTCTGACAACCGGCTTCCATACCTGGATATCCATATTGAAAACGAATTCCCGTTAACCAATGTTCCTGATAATCATCCTGTTGTAGCCCTTGCCATGAAAGCTGCCGCAAATCTTGGAATGAAAATGGAAACCAAAACAACCGGCGGCGGTTCAGATGCAAACATATTTTTTGAGAAAGGGATTATTGCCGGAGTATTAGGCACAGGAATGCGTGATGTGCATACTATACGCGAATCAATACGGCTTGATGATATGGTAAAAACAACAGAGCTTTTGCTTGAAATCATTAGACTGCATTCAAGGGATTAGCGGTTTGTTTTTTATCCGTTTTTTTGTTCAAAATTTTTCATAAAATTTGTTAAAGCTTCTAATGCCTCTATGGTTGTTGGATTATAGATGGATGCCCTGCAGCCTCCGACGCTGCGGTGTCCCTTAAGACCTCCAAACCCGTTTTCCAGAGCTTCTTGAATAAATTTTTTCTCCAGATCTTCATTGGGCAAACGAAAAGTTATATTCATCATTGAACGGCTATCCTGCTTCGCAGTTCCTTTGTAGAATCCGCTTGTATCTAAGAGATCATAAAGAATCTTCGCCTTTCCCCGGTTTATCTCTTCCATCTTTGCGAGTCCTCCAATAGTTTCTTCCAGCCACTTCATAACGAGTTGAATAGTATAAATCGCAAAACAGGGAGGAGTATTATACATTGAGTTTTTAGAAGCAAAGGTAGAATATTTCAACATGGATGGCAGAAAATCCGGAACCAGACTTAACATATCATCCCGGATAATAGCCATGCACACGCCGGCAGGGCCTATGTTTTTTTGTGCTCCGGCATATATGAGGCCGAATTTATTCATATCTACAGGTTTGCTCATTATGTCGGATGACATGTCTGCCACAAGCGGCACGCCATTGGTATCTGGAACGGATGCCCACTGCGTTCCTTTAATGGTGTTGTTTGATGTTATGTGGGCATAAACAGCATCTTTGTTGAATTGTATATTCTTAGGGATATAGGAAAAATTTTTATCCTCGGATGACGCTACAACCTGAATTTTTTTGCCCTGTATTTCGGCTTCCTTGATCGCTTTTGTTGACCATGTGCCTGTATTGACATAATCCGCCGATTTTTCATCCTGTAAAAAATTCATCGGAATCATGCAAAACTGCATGCTTGCGCCGCCTTGAATAAAAAGTACATGGAATTTTTCATCCAAATTTAAAAGCCGTTTTGTTCTAATTAGCGCATCGTTAATTACATCATCAAACCATTTTGATCTGTGACTTACTTCGACAATGGACATTCCGGACCCTTTGAAGTTTATAAATGAATCTCTGATTTCTTCAAGAACACTCAAGGGAAGGGCAGCAGGCCCCGCGTTAAAGTTATAAATTCTGTTTGCCTTCATATCTTCTTCCTCCTGTTTTCACCACGGAGTACACAGAAATCACAGAAAAAACGTTTTTTTATAGAAAATCTCAGTATGATCTGTGGATTCTGTGGTAAAAGTTTTTTTGCAGTTTTCTGCTGTAATCTGCACAGATAGAACAAAATATGTCAATCAGTATTTTTTGCTCACCTCATAACCGCTTGTGAAGTATTGACAAACAGTCTCTTTATATTTTATGAAAGAAACCACTATGAAAATATATAATTATCCCTCTAAATCGGCTGAAAAAAAGATTGCATCCATTATAAACCGCGGGCTTGGCTTTAAGAAAAAGGATTATCAGTCAGTTAAACGTATCCTTGAGGATGTAAGGAAGAACGGTGACAAAGCGCTTATCAAGTATGTCAACCGTTTTGATTCTCCTGATCTGTCAATAGATTCAATTAAGGCAACACGCGAAGAGATTGATGCTGCAACAAAAAAGGTTGATAGAACCTTTGTCAGATCTCTAAACCGCGCAATTTCTCAGATAAAGGCTTTTCATAAGCAGCAGTTAAGCAAATCATGGATTAATACAGATAGACATGGCGTATTTCTTGGCCAGATTATAAACCCTGTCGATGCGGCAGGAGTTTATGTGCCTGGCGGAAAAAGTGGAAACACCCCTCTAATTTCTTCTGTTCTGATGGGAGCTATTCCAGCAAAAATTGCCGGTGTACAGCATATTTCAATGGCAACCCCGCCTACAAAGGATGGAAGTGTAAATCCACACCTTCTCGTTGCCGCGCAAAAGGTTGGAATTGATACAATATACAAAATCGGAAGCGCCTGGGCAATTGCAGCGCTGGCTTACGGGACCAAGACTGTCAAAAAAACCGATGTAATAGTCGGGCCGGGGAATATTTATGTTACACTTGCCAAGAAGATTGTAGCCGGGACAGTCGGGATAGATATGATAGCCGGGCCCAGTGAGATACTGATAGTTGCGGACAGCAGTGCAAACCCGGAATTTATTGCTGCCGACCTTCTTTCACAGGCAGAGCATGATGCTTTAGCTTCGTCCGTGCTTGTTACAAGCTCTAATGAAATGGCAAAAGCTGTCGCCGATGCTGTGGAAAAACAGTTGAAAAACCTGTCAAGGGAAGAGATTGCCGTTGAATCTATTTCCAGGTATGGCGCAATTATGGTTACTTCCGATATCGCCGCTGCCATAGAACTTGCAAACCAGATCGCTCCGGAACACCTTGAACTGCATGTCAAAGAACCATTTGAGTATGTCGGCAGTATTAGAAATGCAGGCGCTGTATTTCTTGGGGATTACACGCCGGAACCTGTTGGTGACTACATCGCCGGGCCTAACCATGTGCTTCCAACCGCCGGCACAGCCAGATTTGCTTCAGCCCTTTCAGTCGATCACTTTATAAAAAAAACCAGCCTTATACATTATTCTAAAAATGCCTTTATAAATGAGGCAAGGGATATTATCCGGCTGGCTGAAATCGAAGGCCTTGACGCACATGCAAATTCAGTAAAGATCAGATTAAAAAAGTGAATGTAACCGTTTCTCTTTCATGCACACCAGTCCGGATGAACTCCTTACACCGGTCCAAATAAACTTGAGCAGGCCTATCCAAGGGGTTAAGCTTTAGGCATTTCTGTAACATTTTTTGGGAAGCATCAATATTCTTTAAATGATAGTTGGCCAGAGCCTCCTCGAATATCCTTTTGGTTGCCGCTTTCCCCTCCTTAATTTGAATTGGATCTTTTTCAAAAACTTCATACACCGATTGAGGTTGTGCTTTGCCTTTGACGATGACTCTATCAAGAAATCGAATGGAGATTTTCTCAGGGTACTTAAGAGCGTAGAAGGTATGTTCACTTATTAGTAGCGGGACTCCATATTTTTTGCTTAACCCCTCAATTCGGGATGCAAGATTTACAGCATCACCGATGACTGTGCCCTCCATCCTTTCACTACCTCCAATGGTGCCAAGCATCACAAGCCCGGAGTTAAGTCCTATCCCTATTTTTATAGGCTCATACCCGGCGTGTTTTCGACCAATATTATATTTTTCAAGCTGATCTCTCAATGATCTCATCTTTTCCAAGCAAATTGAGAAATTGCCTTGGCACAAATCGTTCATAGGCCTTAATCAATAATTGAAAACGATCGGCGCTGTTTTTTGTTGTCTCCATGGTTTACCCGTTTGTGCTGAAATAGGCCATCATGTCCTCGGCTTTCTTGACATGTCTTCTTGTTTCACTTTCAAGTCTTGTCATAATCCCGGCTAAATTTTTATCAATAATCTCAAAATGTGAAAAAACGTTTTTCTCGATCAGTGATCTTTCAAAGTCCAGGGTATATGAGACGGCCATTTTCAAATTTAGTTCTCCATTTTCAGCTCGCTGGATTATTTTTTCCAGGTTTTCAATAAAAATGTTCATAGTAGAGGTTTTAACTTTACCCTCACTGAAAGCTATCAGATCTTTTTTCTCGGCTTTATAAAGTCCTTTTATCCACCCGGCGTGTTGCAGTTCATCCTTAGATAAATCTTGCCATCGTTAATCGCAAAATCCACCTCTCGTCTGTCTACGTCCCTGAAATATCGAAGCTCTATGTCCCGGCCTTCAGTATCCTGGAGAAAGGAACACCAATTCCGCGGAAATATGTTGTATAATGCAAATATTTGTGATGATATTGCAACATCTAAACAATGCTTAGAAGCATTTTTTCAAGAAACCAACTTGTCAAATCCGTTTTTGGACACCTGATACTATAAATTAGTTATTCAAGGTGTCAACGAATTTAGGCTAATTCGAAATTATGGATGCGTTGAGACCTTTGAAAAATGTTCAATTTTGTTCGAGTACAAGGAAGGCGACCAAATTTTAAATCAGGTTCAACCACAGGAATACATTGAGTATTTCGAGGATTGACCCATTTTATTAAGAACGGGTGAGCCTGACGCAGTAATCGGGCAAAAGGGGGCGTTTTGCAAAGATCGCGTTAAACATTAGTTAAAAAGAGTCTATCATGAAATTCTTCAGCCCCCTGAATAATGAAAAGTTCAGAAAATTTATCTTTGCATTTTTTCTGTTGTCTAGCCTCCTTCCCATATTAATTGTGATATTTATCGCTATTAATTATGTTTTCCCTATTCTACATCCTGAACAGGCAGAAAATTTATGGCAGGTCTTTATTTACGCTCTTTTGGTCATGTTTTTATTTCCTTCTCTCAGCTTCTTGTTGTTGTTTCAGCGGATGATTTCATTGGAGAGTCTGACAGAAGAGATCAAAGCGAAGTCGGTTGATATGGTTGAAGGCGGAGAAGATTTAAAGGAAGAAAATGAGATAGAGACCATTCGCCACATAGTTAACGGCTTGCATAATGAACTTCAGGAGAAGATGAATAAACTCAACGAATATTCGAGAAAATTGATTGATTCCAATATCGAACTTTCGGAATATTCTGTCACGGATAGTCTGACAGCCCTGTATAATCGACGTCATTTCGAGTCAAGATTACGTGAAGAAATAAGCCGTGCGAAAAGGTATGGTCATAACCTGTCTCTAATAATGTTCGATATCGATGATTTTAAGCAATGCAACGATATACTCGGCCATCAGGCCGGTGATGAATTGTTAAAAAAAATAGGTTCTATCACCAAAAACAATATCCGGGGCACTGATATACCCTTTCGCTACGGTGGTGATGAATTTGCTGTCTTGCTTGCGGAATGTGATATCAAAGGAGCTGAAGCTGTAGCCAATAAGCTGGTTGAAGCTGTTTCAAACTACCCCTTCTTTGCTGATAATGAAAAAATTCCATTTAGAAAAACCACTATAAGTTGTGGGGTGGCAAGTTATAGCAAAGGCATGAAAGATTTTATTGGAGAGGCAGATAAATTATTATACGAGGCAAAGAATGCCGGAAAGGGTCTCGTTAAAAGTTCTTCAGAAAAATAAAATTAAATCCCGACGGTTCCTTATTAATTGTCCAAACGGTCCAATCGTCTAAGAGGCGGACAGCAGCAGAGGGTTGCCATTGCCAGAGCGCTTATTGGGAAACCGACGATAATCATTTTTGTGTTATTGGCAACTCTATTTATCAAAAAATAAAAGAAACGGGAGTATCAAATATTATAGGCGAAAAGATAAAACTCGGCGGCGCAATATTCACTATTGCCGGCGTAATAGAGAAAGCTTCGGGAGGTGGAATGATGCGCCAGTTTGAACCTAATGAGTATGCCTATATCCATATCACAACTGCTGTATGGATACCAGTTTCCAATTCAACCGTTTAATTTGAAATTTTTGCAAAGCTATCAGCATGAAATTTATTGCCGATCTTCATGTCCATTCTAAATTTTCAAGAGCTACAGCCAAAAATCTTGATCTTGAAAATCTCTATATTGCAGCTCAATTAAAAGGCATTACTGTTGTCGCAACAGGCGACTTTACACATCCCGGATGGTTTGCGGAAATAAAGGAAAAATTAGAGCCGGCAGAGGAAGGGCTTTTTAAATTAAAAAAAGAAATCGCCAGAGAATGTGACAAAAATGTTCCGATATCCTGCCGCAGCAAGATTCGTTTTATTCTGGTTTCTGAAATCAGCAACATTTATAAGAAAAATGATAAAACAAGAAAAAATCACAATCTTGTATTTGTGCCTGATCTAAATATTGCCGATAAGTTTAATTCAAAATTAGATAAAATCGGAAATATTAAATCTGATGGAAGGCCTATACTTGGACTTGATGCAAGAAATCTTCTTGAAATACTGCTCGATACATCTGATGATTCTTTTTTAATACCAGCCCATATATGGACGCCCTGGTTCTCCGTGCTTGGCTCAAAATCAGGCTTTGACTCTATTGAGGAGTGTTTTGAGGATCTTACTCCACATATATTTGCCGCAGAAACCGGTCTTTCTTCCGACCCGCCGATGAACTGGCGCATAACAAGCCTTGACAACCTTACCCTTGTATCAAATTCAGATGCTCACTCGCCTCAAAAGCTCGGCCGGGAAGCAAATATTTTGGACACAGCCCTTTCTTATCCCGCAATAAAGGAGGCTATAAAGACAGGTGATCCAGAGCAATTTCTTGGCACATTTGAATTTTATCCTGAGGAGGGCAAATATCATCTCGACGGACACAGGAAGTGCAATGTGTGCCTCCGGCCTGAAGATACAATAAAAAATAAAGGAATATGCCCTGTCTGCGGCAAGCCTTTAACAATAGGTGTTTTATACCGCGTTGAAGAACTTGCCGACAGGCCTGATAAGGAAAAACCTAAAAAAACGCATCCATATTACAGCATTGTTCCTTTGAAAGATGTTTTGTCCGAAATATTGCAGGTAGGCCCGGGGTCAAAGAAAGTCCAGCGAAATTACAATGCCGCGCTAAATGAACTGGGATCGGAATTTGCCATACTTCATTACCTTGAACCGGAAGGTGTTGACTGGGCCGGGATTCCTCTGCTGGGAGAAGCGATTAGAAGAATGCGCAATAAAAAAATCGAAATTTCTCCGGGATATGACGGCGAATTCGGGCGGGTAAAAATATTTAATGAGGATGAGCGGGACAGCCTGACAGGCCAGAAACAGCTTTTTGTCATGCAAGGCGCAAAAACACCAAGGCTAAAACAGCCCGCATCTGTTTCCAGTAAAAAAATATTAAAGGTTGAGGCCGGCAAAAACAAAAGGCAAGCAGGCAAAAAAAATAAGAATCTGCTTGAGGGCTTGAACCGGGAACAACGCATGGTTGTAGAGCACAAAGGAGGGCCGTTATTAATTGTTGCGGGGCCAGGCACAGGCAAGACTCATACGATTACTCACAGGATAGCTTATCTGATAAAAGATAGAAATGTTTTGCCGGAAAGTATTTTAGCTTTAACTTTTACCAACAAGGCTGCCCTGGAAATGAAAGATCGTCTCAAGCGGCTCATTGGCGCTGGCAGGACAATTCCTCTGGCCTGCACATTTCATTCATTATGTCTGAGAATATTACAGGAACAGAAAGACCATCAAAATTATACTGTTATAGATGATGAAGATCGAAAGTTCCTGATCTCAGAGGCGATAAAGCAGGTCGCTAATCCCGGACATCCAGTATCTATTGCAAGACAATATGTCAGAGACGCAATTATATCCGCAAAGCAGCAGATATTGGAACCGGATGACAATCTTGAAACTGCTATAGATAAGCTTAAAATAAAGATATTGAAAGAAGTATATCAGGCATATCAAAACATATTATCCGCGCAGTCTCTTTATGATTATGAAGATCTTATTTTCAGGGTGGTCAAACGTCTTGAAGCAAGCAAGGGATTGAGAAGAACATACCAGGACCGTTTTAAATATATTTTTGTGGATGAGTACCAGGATTTAAACCAGGGCCAGTACAGGATAGTAAAGGCCCTGGCCCCACCTGATAAGGGCATTTGTGTTGTCGGCGATCCTGATCAATCCATCTATGGTTTCAGAGGCTCGGATGTTCGATTTTTCACCAGGTTTCAAGATGACTATCCTCAAATGAAAAAGATATATCTTTCACATAATTATCGTTCCACGGAAACCATTCTTGAAGCCTCGTACCAGGTAATAAAAAATCATAGCATTAACACCGGTTCAGACGAAGTTTTAAGCCGGCGTGTTTATTCTAAGATAGACGGAGTTGCAACAATCAGCATACTTGAACTTGCCACGGAAAAAGGCGAAGCAGTGGCAATTGGCAAGACAATTGAAGAGCTTTCCGGAGGTCTGTCACTCCATGCAATCAATTCGAGCAAGATTGAGGATACGCATATTGTAAACGAGATGGGTTTTTCCGATTTTGCCGTGTTATACAGGACCGGCCATCAGAGCAAAGTCATAGCAGATGTTTTTGATAGAGCAGGCATTCCTTATCAAATTGCCAGCAGAGACAGTTTGTTTTGTCGGAAAGGGGTTTCGGAGCTTATTGCGATGCTTAAAACAATTGATGGCTCCGGTTCATTTGCCGATCTTGAAAAAATTATACATTTAATAAGGCCGGGCATCAGCCATGAGACATCGGAAATTTTTAAGTCATGGTGTTATAAAAACAATTTTTCCCTGTTAGATGCATTGCTTAATGTCAGGCGTTTTCCGCTGCCCGGCATGAGTTTGACACGACAAAAGCGGTTTCATGATTTTTTGGGAAGGCTGTTTGATTTAAAAGAAGAGATAAGAGGAATAAACACAGATAAAAAGCTTTGCCTTCTGTTGGACAAAACAAAGATTTCGTCGATTATAAAGGAAAACGCCGGAATAAAGGATGCGGTTGATAACCTGATCGATATGTCAGAAAAATTTGGCAAAAACACTGCTGATTTTTTAGCGATGACAGCGCTCCAGACCGATACCGATATATTTAATTCTCATGTTGAAAAAGTTGCGTTGATGACCATGCATGCAGCAAAGGGCTTAGAATTCCCTGTGGTTTTTATTGCCGGTTGCGAAAATAATTTCATTCCGCTTCAACGGTCAAAGGAAAAACCGGTAGATCTTGATGAAGAAAGAAGGCTTTTTTACGTGGCCATGACCAGGGCAAAGGAAAGACTGTATCTAACCCGGGCAAAAAAACGGAGGATATACGGAAAAACCGTTTCAAAATCGCTTTCCACTTTTGTGGAAGATATTGAGAATGATTTAATAAAACATAAGGCCGGCGGTTTTGAAAAAAAGAAAAACCAGATTCAGCTCAGGTTGTTTTGATTACATGTCGTTCGATTCAGCCGAAAAGGCTTTCCCTGTATTCTAATTCTCATATGCTCCATTGGGAGATAGGAGAAAATTCAAACAGACAGATATCAGATAAACCGAAGATTAGGAAAGAAAAAGTTTTTGCAATGGATAAAACCACTACGGAAAAACGATTTCTTGTCACGCGTTATTTCCTTATCATTTCTTTACTTCTATGTGGTAAATAGTTTGCGGGCTAAAAACTCCGCATCCTTTGGCGACAAGTTGAATTTCAAACACGCTTCATCTATAAGCTTCTTTACATTTTTCACCTGCTCATACTTACGCTTGTCTGAAACCCACTTTACCGCCTTCCTTAAATCTTCCCCTTTTGGCTGAACAGTCATAGTATATTCCTTTTGTTATGGATTTAACCACTGAAAACTCAGAGTAAATCTGATTTTAATCACGAAAACACGAAGGTACGAAAACACGAAAAGAAAAAAAAGTTTAAAACAACTAAAATTGATGAATTCGTAAAAAGTACAATTTACCACAGAGTGCACAGAGAACTCAGAGGATTATTTATAAAAAATTCTTTACCACGAAGGTCACGAAAGTTTGTGGTTAATCCTCATTTATATTTTAGGTTTTTTCTTATGAAAATCTGTAGCCTGTTCAAAATTATAAGCTGTTTTCAAAAGAATTCCTTCGTTAAAATGTTTTCCCATTAACTGCATCCCTATTGGAAGACCGGCTGCTGAAAATCCGCATGGAATCGACATGCCGGGCATACCTGCCAGGTTCGCCGAAATTGTAAATATATCCGATAAATACATGGTAAGAGGATCCTGAGTCTTTTCACCCGTCTTAAAGGCAGGGGTTGGGGCAACCGGCGAAAGAATCACATCGCAGGCTTTAAACGCATTCTTGAAATCTTCCATAATCAGTGTACGCACCTGTGTCGCCTTTTTGTAGTATGCATCATAATAGCCTGCTGAGAGTGAGTATGTGCCCAAAATGATGCGCCTTTGCACTTCCGGTCCGAACCCTTTTGACCTTGTACTCTGGTACATATCCATGAGTCTGCTTTTTTCTCTGTCCCTAAAACCGTATTTCACGCCGTCATACCTGGCAAGATTGGAGCTGGCCTCGGAAGGAGCGATTACATAATAAGCTGCAACAGCATATTTTGTGTGAGGAAGCGATACTTCAACACAAACAGCTCCCAGATCTTCAAGCACACTTATCCCGTTTTTCACAGCCGCAAAAACATTTTTATCAAGCCCTTCCGCTTTATGATATTCCACAGGTATGCCCACGGTAACACCGCTCAGGCCCTCTTTACAAAAGGAGGTATAATCCGGAACATCTTCAGGCACCGATGTGGAATCTCCAGGGTCATAACCTGAAACAGCATTCATCAATATGCCGCAATCTATAACATCCTTTGTTACCGGTCCTATCTGGTCAAGGGATGAAGCAAACGCCACAAGGCCGAACCGGGAAACCCTTCCATATGTTGGCTTCATGCCCACAACGCCGCAGTGGGAAGCAGGCTGGCGTATGGATCCACCTGTATCCGAACCAAGGGAGCCCAAACACATGTTTGCGGCAACCGCTGCCGCTGATCCCCCGCTGGATCCCCCGGGAATGCAACTTAAATCCCAGGGATTATGCGTAACCTTTATGCCCGAGTTTTCCGTGGATGAACCCATGGCAAATTCATCCATGTTGGTCTTTCCGACAATCACAGCCCCTGCCTTTTTCAGCTTTTTTATGACAGAAGCATCGTAAGGCGGCACAAAATTATCTAAAATTCTGGATGCGCAGGTTGTACGAAGCCCCTTTGTGCAGATAAGATCCTTTATAGATAGAGGAACCCCTGTAAGGGGGGTAATATTCCCCTTTGATATTTCGCTGTCAGCATAACCGGCCTGCTTCATTGCCGATTCTGCGGCGACCGTAATATATGCGCCTACCTTTCCCTCAACAGAATCTATGCGATCAAGGACAGAACCGGTAAGCTCCTTTGAAGATATTTCCCCTTTCCTTAAAAAACCGGATGCCTCATTTATTGTCAATTCATATAAATTCATATTTGTCCTAAGTCGCTACGCTCCAATTTTAAATGTTGAATGCTAAATTTTGAATTGAAAATTAACCCTGACACTTTACGAGTTTATCACCTTTGGAACTACAAAATTCCCGTCTTCTTTTTCAGGAGCATTTGCAAGCGCCTTGTCTCTGTCAAGAGATTCTTTCACACTGTCTTCCCGAAAAGCATTGTTTAAAAAAATGGCATAGGATGTCGAGGGCACTCCTTCTGTGTCAACACGATTAAGCGTGTCAACATATTCCAGTATTTTCCCTATCTGACCGGCAAGCAGGTCTATAGAATCTTCATCCAGATCGAGCCTGGCAAGATTTGCCACATGTATAACTTCATCTTTGGTAATTTTCATGATATTTCCTTTTCGTGTTAATTTTTTTTATTTTTCACTCCTCTGTGGTCTCCGTGGTAAATTATTGTTTTATTTGCATTGGAACAACTATAGGCTTAAACTTATTTTTTTTTAACCTGTTTAACATGTTCCCGGCTTCGGCTCTGTCTTTAAATTTGCCTATCCTTACCCTGAACCATATCCCTTTTTCAGGAATTTTAACTATGGTAGTATATGCAGGATATCCTTTTGCCTTAAGCCGCTTAGCCATCTCGCCGGCAACTTTAGAATCTTTTAATGAAGCCACCTGAATCGTAAAACCGCCCGCGGTTCCAGCCTGACCGGTTGAAGCGGTTTTTACCGGCTGCGGCGATGGCCGCACATCAACAACTTTTTTTTCAGGTCGTGATTCTTTTTTGGGCTTTGTATCTTTCAGTGCCTCGTAAAAATCCAGATCAACTCTGCCTGTTCCGGTATCTGAATCGATCTTAAACCGCTTTTTTTCCTCCTTTATAACAGCCTCTTTTAAAGCAACCAGCTCTTTTTGAAGCTTTTCAATATCAAACTTTACAGGAGCCGTCCCCCTTCCAACAAAGATGCCTAACACAAACATCCATGCGGAAACAAAGACTATCAAACAGATCCAGGTTGTTGTTCCTTTATCCATCAACCCCAAAAATCTTTTTTTCTTTTCTTTCGCTTTATTTGTCATTGGTTACTCGTTACTGGTTGCTGGATTTTCAAATAAGCAGAATACCTTGACTTTAGGCACTTTAGCTCACTTGCAGTTACCTCACATCTTTTCAGGCGCAGACACACCCAAAAGCGCAAGCCCGTTTCTTATGACCTTTTTAACGGCAATGATTAGATAAAGGCGGCCGGCTGTTAATACGGGATCATCCGTCAAGACCCTGTGTTTATTATAATAGGCATGAAAAGATGATGCAAGGTTCATCAGATAAAATGTTATACGATGGGGCTCCATAAACTCTGCGCTGCCTTTTATCGTCTCGGGATAAGCGGTCATGGTTTTAATCAGATTGATCTCTTCAGGTTCTTTAAGCATGGCCATTGCCATGTCATCCCATGCTGCTTTCTCTATCCCTCTTTCACGCCCCTTTCTAATTATGCTCGATATCCTGGCGTGAACATATTGAACATAAAAAACCGGATTGTCGTTTGTCTTTTTTTTCGCTGTCTCAAGATCAAAATCAAGGGGGCTTTCATGATGACGTGTCAGAAAAATAAACCTTGCCGCATCGGCTCCGACCTCATCTATTACATTTTTTAAGGTAACAAATTCACCTGCCCTTGTTGACATGGCTACAGGCTCTCCGCCTCGCAAAAGATTGACAAGCTGAACCAGAATTACGCTAAACCTGTCTTTGCTGTATCCGGCAGCCTCTATTGAGGCTTTTATGCGAGGAATATATCCGTGGTGATCGGCCCCCCAGACATCTATTACCCGCTCAAACCCGCGCTCAAACTTGTCGAGATGATACGCAATATCAGACGCAAAATATGTGGTCTGGCCGTTATTGCGGACAACCACGCGATCCTTTTCATCTCCAAAGTCGGTTGTCTTAAACCAGTGCGCCCCGTCCTTTTCATATATAATATTCTGGCTGCGGAATTCATTTAAAACATTATCCACCTTGCCGGAGTCATAAAGGCTTTGCTCGCTGTACCAGTTGTCAAACTTTACGCCAAAGGATTGAAGGTCCTCCCGTATGCCTGCAATAATATTTTTCGCCGCAAAACGCGCGCAATAAAGTATCGCCTCCTCTTCATCCTGCTCAAGAAGATCAGTTCCTTTATGTTCCTTAATCTGTATGGCCAGATCACGGATATAATCCCCCTGATAACACTCATCAGGAAACCGGATATCTTTTCCAGAGATTTCCCTGTATCGAAGAAAAACCGAAAGTCCAAGTGTCCTTATCTGCCTGCCCGAGTCATTTATATAGTATTCCTTTTGAACATCGTATCCGCAAAACAAAAGGATATTTGCCACAGCATCTCCAACAGCAGCGCCGCGGCCATGCCCGACATGAAGAGGCCCGGTGGGGTTGGAGCTGACAAATTCCACCTGGATTTTCCTGCCGCGTCCTATATCCGAAGCGCCGTACCCGGCATCCTCTTCATGGATCCTGCGCAAAACAGTATGCCAGGCTAAGTTGTTTACGAAAATATTTATAAAACCCGGACCTGCTATCTCTGCTTTTGCAATAATCCCGTCAGGATCATCCATATGTTTAATAACAGACTCTGCAATCTTTGCCGGAGGCATCTTCTGAACCGAGGCCATAACCATTGCGATATTTGTTGAAAAATCACCGTGAGACTCTATCCTGGGAACTTCAACCTCGATATCCGGAAATTCAGACGACAGCAACACGCCTTTTTCATGCGCATTTAATGCGGCTTTATATATCAAATTTTTTATTTTCTGCTTCATTTTGTTAGAAATTCCAATCTATGCAGGTAAAAACCTGCTTAAAAAATAATCACGAAAACACGAAAAAAAGCATGAAAAAGGTTTGATAAACTCGTAAAAAGTACAATTTACCACAGAACTCACAGAGAACACAGAGACAACCATTTGTAATTACTGGATAGTGCTGACGGTTGCGCCTTACGGCTTGAAAAAATGCACTTCGTGTCACTACGTGCCCGGCTTTCGCCTGCCTGTGCGTAGCCCGCATGCAGACAGGCCGGAATGACGATTAAGGAGTATGTTGGTCTCCGTGTTTTGGTAAATACAAATTTCTTTTTCGTGCTTTCGTGATAGTTCTTTTATTTTTTATTTCTTCGTGTCCTTCGTATTTTTCGTGGTGCAACACACATTTCTTTTCGAACTTTCGTGTTAACCTTTCTTTCAGACAATATCTTTTGATTCATAAAGATTTTTCATTCCCAAGTCAAGAAGCTTTGCCTGAAGCTCAATTTAACATTGACTTATTTGCCTGCCTAATTTATGTGATTTGCAATAATCATAGGCTGAAGCCTGTGCGTATTAAAAAAAATTATAAAATTCAGCAATTTAAGCCACGAAGGTAATTAGTATCAAGAAGATACTATCTTTAGCTCGTGGTTTTTTTTTGCAATTATGGAGGCAATTATGAAAAAAGGAATTCTTTTAGCGCTGTTATTCACATTGTCCTGCATTTTGGCAGGGCCGGCATCAGCCCATTTCGGAATGCTGATCCCATCAGATTCCATGGTAATGCAGGAAGACAACAAAACCGTAGCTGTAACACTCTCCTTTTCCCATCCTTTTGAAGGGGAAGGAATGGAGCTTGTAAAACCCGAAGCTTTCGTAGTCATAGCCAACGGCAAGAAAAATAACCTCTTAGGCAATCTCACAAAAGTCCAGATCATGGGTCATGCTGCATGGAAAGCCGACTACAGGATAAAAAGACCCGGTATTTACATGTTTTACATGGAACCCAAACCTTACTGGGAACCTGCTGAAGACTGCTTCATAGTTCATTACACAAAAACCGTTGTCACCGCTTTTGGTGATGATGAAGGCTGGGATGGTGAAATAGGCCTGAAAACAGAAATAGTGCCGCTTTCAAAACCATTCGGGCTTTATGCCGGAAATGTTTTCCAGGGAATTGTCAAATTGGACGGCAAAGCTGTTCCATACGCTGAAGTTGAAGTCGAATATTACAATAAGGACGGGAAGCTTAAAGCTCCCACAGATTACATGGTAACCCAGACCATAAAGGCGGATCAAAACGGCGTCTTTACGTATGCAGCGCCAAAAGCCGGCTGGTGGGGTTTTGCAGCGCTGAACACCTCGGATAAAAAAATAAAACATAACGGCGAAGACAAGGATATTGAAATCGGAGCGGTTATATGGGTTGAATTTCATGATATGAAATAGAACAAAAAAAGTTACAAGTTATAAGTGCGCTAAAGCGCCTAAAGTTAATGAGTCGTTTTGCTCCATTTTTTATATAAAATTGGCAGCGCCAAAGGCGCACACCTTAACTTTAGGCACTTTAGCTCACTTTAGGCACTTATAACTTCTTTCATTAACCTGACACTTAACACCTAATTTTCGAATATGCATATTTCTGAAGGAGTATTATCGCCGGCCATTCTCATAGGCGGCGCGGTTGTCACAATGGCAGGGGTGGCTATCGGACTAAAGGGGGTCGATAATAAAAATATCCCGAAGATGGGGATACTTTCAGCCGCCTTTTTCGTAGCCTCCCTTGTCCACGTGCCTGCAGGGCCTGCATCGGTTCACCTGATATTAAACGGTCTGCTTGGTCTTATCTTAGGATGGAAGGCATTTCCCGCAATACTGGTTGCCCTGGGGCTCCAGGCGCTGCTTTTTCAGTTTGGCGGCATTACGACACTTGGGATAAATACCATGAACATGGCCCTTCCTGCCGTAATATGCTATTGTCTATTTGGATGGAGCACAAAAAGCAGCATAAAACAGACTGTATTCATAACTGCTGCTTTTTGTGCCGGATTTTGCGCGGTCCTTGTTTCCAGCATACTTGTAGGGTTTTCCCTGTATCTTACCGGAGAGGCCTTTTTGCCGGCGGCAAAACTTATAGTTGCGGCGCATCTGCCTGTAATGATAATTGAAGGAATCGTTACAGCCGCCTGTATCCTGTTTCTCAAAAAAGTAAGGCCGGAAATTTTGATGAATTCGTAAAAAGCTATATTATACCGCTTTGCGGCACTGTAACCGAAGAATAACTTGTCAATCATATCAAGAGGTTATGATTTAGTTATTTGAAAGTCGCATTCATCAAGTGTTAGGTGTTAAGATAAAGGAAAATTATGTTTAAAAAAAAACATAACCGCAAAATCTTTCCTCTTTTGTATCTATTCCTGTTTATTCTACTGACAACATTTTCCGTTACGCCTGCTTTTGCGCACAAGGTTACTATCTTTGCCTGGGTTGAAGGAGATACAATATACACTCAAAGCAAATTCAGTGGGGGTAAAAAAGCTAAGGGATCGCTTGTCACGGTTTTTGACACGGAAGGAAACAGGCTTCTCGGAGGGAAAACCGACGAGAAGGGGGAGTACTCATTTAAAATACCAAAGAAAACCGGTCTGAAGATTGTCTTAAAGGCGTCTATGGGCCATATGGCTGAATGGAAAATACCTGTAGAGGAAATCGTTGCGGTACAAGCATCACAAAATAAAACGCCCGAAGCCGGAGTAATAAGCAATACCGCCTCGCCATCAAACCTTGCTCCAATTTCCGACTCCACCAGCTTGCAAAGAGAAGAAATCAGGCGCCTGATTGACGAGTCTCTGGATAAAAAGCTCAGCCCGATTATAAGTATGCTGGCGAAGTTACAAGATCAAGATCCTGGGATAAGCGAAGTAATGGGCGGCATAGGTTATATATTCGGCCTTGTCGGCGTGGCTCTATATTTTACAAACCGCCGCAAAAAATTATAAATTTTAAGAAATAAACAAAAGAACTATCACGAAAGCACGAAACTATGAAAACACGAAAAAGAATCTTAGTATAGACTTCGTCGTCCGCAATTATTATCCCACTCGACAAGTCAACTATTTGACGATCTCTGTAGTAACCTGATTTACGTGCCTTATTTCGTGTTTTCGTGATTAATTTACTCTATATTCGTGGTAAAAATGATAATCGAAGAAATATCAGGCAACGATTCCTTTATTTATCATCTTGATCCTCGCGTCAAGATCATCATAGCTTTTCTTTTTTCGGTCATAGTGGCTGTGTCAAACCGGTTTGTGGTTTTAATCGCAGCCCTTGCCGTGAGCATTATTATCCTGTTTTCCGCCAGGATACAAATAAAAGAGGTGTTCAAACGGCTGATTCCTGTAAACACCCTCCTTATTTTCCTGTGGCTTTTTCTGCCCTTTACATTTGCCGGTGAGCATCTCTTTTTTTCAATCGGCTTTCTGACAGGCACCCGTGAAGGCGTGCTGTTTGCTTTTAGAATAACCATTAAATCAAATGCCATCATGCTGATGCTGATCTCGCTGACCGCATCAACCCCGATATTTACTATAGGACATGCCATGCATCAACTGGGTATGCCAAAAAAACTTATACAGCTTTTCCTCTTTACATACAGGTATCTCCATGTAATATATGGAGAATATGCCCGCCTGATCAATTCCATGAAAATTAGAGGTTTTAAACCAAAAACCGATTTGCATACTTATAAAAGCTATGCTTATCTGGTTGGAATGCTTCTCGTAAAGGGTTTCGACCGGTCGCAGCGGGTTCATAACGCCATGATGTGCCGCGGTTTCAGTGGGAAGCTTTACAGCCTCAGCGAGTTCTCCATCAAAGGCGCAGACATATTAGCCTTTGCTTTTATGGCGACAATTATCCTGATATTAGGTATACTGGAATGGACACAAATAACCTGATTATTAATCTAAAAGATATATCCTTTTGCTATCCCGGCGAATCCAGTGTTCTGGACAGGCTCAACTTAAAGTTTTACCAATACAACCGGATCGGATTGACAGGGCCGAACGGAAGCGGCAAAACCACCATGTTTCACATTATTATGGGGTTGTTAAAGCCTTCTTCAGGCAAAATAGAAATATTCGGCAGGCCTGTTAAAGAGGATAAAGAGTTCAGATATGTCCGCCGGAAAATAGGCCTCCTTTTTCAGGATGCCGACGACCAGCTTTTCTCCCCAACAGTAATAGAAGATGTCGCGTTCGGCCCTCTGAACCTGGGCAAATCCAAGGATGAAGCAATGGATATTGCGAGCATGACGTTAAAGTCGCTGGGCCTGGCGGGATTTGAAGACAGGATAACCTATAAATTGTCCGGAGGAGAAAAAAAGCTTGTTTCTCTGGCAACAGTTCTTGCCATGGAGCCTGAAGCGCTTCTCCTGGATGAACCGACATCCGGCCTCGATGATAATACAAAGGAGAAGCTTCTACATATTCTATCTGATCTGAACCTTTCCTTTATATTGATATCTCATGAAATCGACTTTCTTTTCGAGATAACAGATTCCATTTATACAATGCAAGATGGAAAAATCATTTCTGACAAAGAGGCCTACATCCACAGGCATCTCCATGCACACCCCCAGGGAAAATATTCCCATGTGCATAAAGAACATAAGCGTCTAAAGTGAGCTAAAGTATATTAAAGTGCCTAAAGTTAAGGAATGCGCCTTTGGCGCAGCCAATTTTATATAAAAAAGATTAACACGAAAGCACGAAAAAGGAAAATGTGTTGTAATAAAAAAGACGGAGCGAAGCGACTCATTAACTTTAGGCACTTTAGCTCACTTTAGGCATTTTTAACTTGTACTTCTTTATTTTTCAGATGAAAAAAATCCTGCCTTATAAAATTCACGGTTTAAGCGGGCAATATTGGTGATGGAAATTTCCTTGGGGCATTCCGCCTCACATTCGGTTTCATTACTGCAGTTTCCAAAACCGAGCCTGTCCATTTCCCTGACCATGGAGACCGCCCGTCTTGCGGCCTCTGGTTTTCCCTGGGGAAGAAGCGCTAATTGAGAAACCTTGGCGCTTAAAAAGAGCATGGCCGATGCATTGGGGCAGGCTGCAACACATGCGCCGCATCCGATGCAGGCAGCGGCATCCATGGCCAGTTCCGCTGTTTCCTGCGGTATGGGAATTGCGTTGGCATCCTGCGCGTTGCCGGTATTCACCGAAATAAAACCTCCTGCCTGGATTATTTTATCCAGGGCGCTTCTATCAACTACCAGGTCTTTTATGATCGGAAAAGCCCTTGAGCGCCATGGTTCGATTACAATGGTATCGTTGTCTGAAAAATGTCTCATGTGAAGCTGGCAAAGGGTTGTGCCCTTCTCGGAACCGTGAGGACGGCCATTTACAACAGTTCCGCACATGCCGCAAATACCTTCTCTGCAATCATGGTCGAAAGCAACAGGCTCCTTGCCTTCAAGGGTAAGCTTTTCATTTACGACATCGATCATTTCCAGAAAAGACATGTCCGTGGGAATATCGTTTGCCTTATATGTTTCCAATTTTCCCTTTGCCTCAGGCCCTTTTTGACGCCAGATTTTAAGGGTTAAATTTATGGTCTTTGTCACTTGTAACTCCTCTGTGATAATTCGACATTTTCGAACTTGAGCTCTTCTTTGTGAAATACCGGCTCTTTATTTTTGCCTGCAAATTCCCATGCGCTGACGTGGCAGAAATTTTTATCATCCCGCATAGCCTCGTTTTCTTTGGTCTGGTATGCCTCGTTAAAATGAGCTCCGCACGATTCCTTGCGGGCAAGAGCATCGATTATCAGCAATTCTGCAAACTCAAGAAAATCAGCCACACGACCGGCGCGCTCCAGACTCTGGTTGAAATCCTTATCCGACCCTGGAACAAGAACATTCTCCCAGAATTCTTCCCCTAACTGTTGTATAAGTTTTCTGCCTTTTTTCAGCCCCTCATCGTTTCTGGACATGCCGCAGTAATCCCACATGATATGGCCTAACTGCCTGTGGAAATCATCGACCGTTCTTTTTCCGTTTATAGAAAGCAGCTTTTCAATGCTGTTGTTAACGATTTCGACAGATTCCCTGAAGGCCGGATGGCCGGCTGTTATCTTTTCCAGAGATGTCCCGGCAAGATATCCGCCGATAGTGTACGGCAAGACAAAATATCCGTCCGCAAGACCCTGCATCAGGGCGCTTGCCCCAAGACGATTTGCCCCATGATCAGAAAAGTTGGCCTCTCCAAGAACAAAAAGACCGTCTATACTGCTCATCAGGTTGTAATCGACCCACAGCCCGCCCATGGCGTAGTGAACAGCAGGATAAATCATCATGGGTGTTTCATATGGGTTTTGGGCTGTGATCTTTTCGTACATCTGAAAAAGGTTGCCGTACTTTTTTTCAATCACGTCCCTGCCGTGTCTTTTTATCGCATCTTCAAAATCAAGATAAACAGCAAGACCGGTTTCACCAACCCCTTTGCCCATATCACACTGCTCCTTGGAATTGCGGGATGCCACATCCCTCGGAACCAGGTTTCCGAAACTCGGATATTTATTTTCCAGATAATAATCCCTTTCGGATTCAGGAATCTGGCGCGGAAAACGTTTGTCTCCGGGATTTTTAGGAACCCACACACGACCGTCGTTTCTCAGGCTTTCACTCATCAGGGTCAACTTGGACTGGTAACTTCCGTGAACAGGAATGCAGGTGGGGTGAATCTGTGTAAAACACGGGTTTGCAAAACAGGCACCTTTTTTATATGCCCTGAAGGCAGCGGTAACATTGGATGACATGGCATTTGTGGAAAGGAAGAATACATTGCCGTAGCCGCCCGTACACAGCACAACAGCATCTGAGGCGTGGGTTTCGATTTTTCCGGTGATAAGATTACGAACAACAATTCCCCTGGCCTGCCCGTTTATAACTACGATATCGAGCATTTCCCTGCGGGGAAACATTTCAACCTTGCCGGCGCCAACCTGGCGCATAAGGGCGCTGTATGCTCCAAGAAGAAGTTGCTGCCCTGTCTGGCCCCTTGCATAGAAGGTTCTTTGAACCTGTGAGCCGCCAAAGCTTCTGTTTGCGAGCAGCCCGCCATAATCCCGTGCAAAGGGAATACCCTGCGCAACGCATTGATCGATAATATTATTACTTACCTGTGCAAGTCGATAGACATTTGCCTCCCGTGCCCTGAAATCACCGCCCTTTACAGTATCGTAAAAAAGGCGCCATATGCTGTCGCCTTCATTTGTATAATTTTTTGCCGCATTGATTCCCCCCTGTGCCGCAATGCTGTGGGCACGCCGGGGACTGTCCTGTATGCAAAATGTCTTTACGTTGTAGCCAAGCTCGGCAAGGGAAGCGGACGCGCTTCCACCGGCAAGCCCTGTTCCCACAACTATTATTTTAAATTTTCTTTTGTTTGCAGGGCTAACCAGTTTTAGCTCAAACCGGTATCTGTCCCACTTCCCTGCAAGCGGACCACCAGGGATTTTTGCATCAAGCTGCATATATAAACTCCTTATTTTTAATTTAAAAACGCTAAAAACGATCACGAAAACACGAAAGTACGAAAACACAAAAAGTTTAAAGGGTAAAAAAATTGTCACTCCGGTGAAAACCAATCGTCATTGGCTGGTTCTCTCAGGAAATAGTATATCACGCCCGAATTGATTTGGCGGGCGGCATAACATAGCTTTTTACGAGTTCATAAAACTTTTTTTGCATGCTTTTTTCGTGCTTTCGTGTTAATCTTTTTTTCTTTTTCGTGTTTAAGCGCATCACACCATATACGCAAGATAAACCGGAAGGAAACCAAAACCAAGCGCAACAATCAGGCTGAAAACAATACTTACTCCCTTGATAAAAGGCATGTATTTCACATGGTTGGCGCCCAGAGTCTGGAATACGCTCCAGAAACCGTGGCTTATGTGAATCGCTGCAACAATCATTGCAAAAACATAAATTGCCACGTATCCGGGATTTGCGAATGCGCCATGCACGATTTGATAAATAGTTGTACCGGTTTTATCCACAAAGTGAAAATTAATAAGGTGTAAAACAATAAAACTAAGAAGGATAAAACCGGTATAGGGCATTGTGCGTGAACCAATGGTGCGGCCACCGGCGTTTTTGTTAACTGAATACCTGAACGGCCTTGCTTTAAGGTTCTGATAAAAAAGGGTCGTTCCTGTCAAAATATGGATTAGCGCAAAAAACAAAAGTCCCAGTTCAGCCAGTGTAATAAGCGGTCCTAAGGAGTGCAGATGCTCAGCATATGAATTAAAAGCGTTTTTTCCCCAGTAAATAGTAAGATTGCCGGCAAGATGTCCGGCAAGGAAACCACAGAATCCAAGACCTGTTAAAGCCATCATCAGCTTTTTCCCGATGGAAGATCCAAGGGTGCCTGCAAGCCAGTTCATTTTTTCCTCCTAATCTTTCATAAAAAGTGCTTTTTAGATTTTCAAATAACTAAATCATAACCTCTTGATATGATTGACAAGTTATTTTTCGTTACAGTGCCGCAAAGCGGTATAATTTAGCTTTTTACGAAGCCATTAATATTAATTATATAAAGATAGTATCGTCAAGGGTTAATGTTTCCTGCGATACTTTATTTGCTGTTGACTTGGAAGAGCGTATCAGGCATCAGCAGGAATTTGCATACTTTCCGGTTGAATTGGCGCCGGCATTCAGATTTGTGCAACTCAACAGGCAGAAACAGCTTGAAAAGGAAAAGGTTCAAATAGGTGACGTAAAAATCGAAACGATTCCGCTCTACTACCCTGGCGGGGCTTATGGTTATCGAATCCCCCATAAAGGCAAAACAATCGTTTTTGCCACAGACGCAGAGTACAAAGATCATTCGGGCGATGCGCTAAAACTTTACATCGATTAACATCCCCAAGGGAGCGGGTGTGCTTCAGGGACGAGATTTTTTCCTTAAACTCCTCCTGCAACGCCTTTTCACGTTTGGATTTGAATATCTTTACAAGAATTCTGGATAAAACAGCTCCAACACAGGAAACAACAATTATCTGTGTGCGGGGAGTAGGGGCGTCGAGACCATCAATACTACAACAAGAAATTGATAATATATTTTGCGGCAAGCAGCACTATTATAATTGCGAGAATGATTTTAATTATCTTTGCCGGCATAAACTTCTGCAATCTTGCACCGCAGTACATGCCTGCGAAACCGCCTGCACCGAACAGCGCGCCCAGCGTCCAGTCAGGACTGATTGCCAGGCCTGTGTGCGCGTAATACGGCGCTATTATTGTGTAAAAAATTACCCCTGCAACAGAGGTCAACAATGTGCCAAGAAGCGCCGCTCCTGCTATCGTATATACTGGAAGGCCGAAAACAGCCATAAGAAACGGGGCAATAATTGCGCCTCCCCCTATTCCATAAGTTCCTCCGATTATTCCAACAATAAATGTAAGACTGAATAATGCAATAGTGTTAAAGGTAAAGGTTTCGCCATAGAAGCTATAGGTGTAATGTGTTAATGAAAATTTGACGGTTTTAATCCTGACCTCATGATCATCGCCGGATTTACCACCTTTTCTGATTTTATCGAACCTTTGTTTGAATCTTTCTTCAAGCTCTTTGCTTTTTTGTGTTTTGCCACCTTTTTGTATTAGAGTATAAAAGAGCCTTAGCCCGATATAAAGCAGAACACACCCGACGAAAAATTTAAAATTTTTCGGGTCAGGAAGATATTTTATCCTAATAATAGCGCCGATAAAAACGCCAGGAAGCGTGCCCGCAATAATTACCCACGCAAGGGGCCACGCCATCCTTCCTTCCTTGATGTATCTGTACACACCGCTGGGAATTGCGACAATATTGTAAACAAGATTTGTGGGGCTTACCGCAGGGCTGGTAAAACCAAGAACGCTGACCTGAAAGGGCAAAAGAAGAAAGGCGCCGGACACACCGCCCATAGAGGTAAAACCGGAAACAACAAATGCGACAATAAAAGGTATTAGCGGGAATACATGGACTCCTGAAACTTCAAAATACATAGCTTATCCCTCCTGTGTTACGGTTCTTGTTCTTTAATTTGTTAAACAACTGAAACAGGTAAAACTTGCGCCTGAGGGACTGAAAAAAACAGAGGTCAGAAGCCGGAAGCCGGAGAGTCAGAGAAAAAAAAAAGATGAACATCGAACACGTGACTTGGCAAATGCTATGCCAAGTCACGTGTTCGATGTTTTGCAAAAGTTTCTAATAAAAGGTGTAAAATGGATATAAAAAATGGTAGGCACGATTGGATTTGAACCAACGACTTCTACCGTGTCAGGGTAGCGCTCTCCCCCTGAGCTACGTGCCTGTAAGGGATCTTTTAATTTTAAAAAGCAAATAACATTCATTGATATATCTGTCAAGAAAAACGGATTGTAACTACATGGACAGGCTGAAGGCTGTTAGGGAAAAGCGCATTAAAAAGCCATGTTTGATATTAATCTTAATTCTTAAATTTCTTCCCCAAAAATCGCTCAACTTAGGTTTAAGCCTCTGGCTGATATGTTTCAACCAACCGTGAACTGCAAACCGGAAACGGTTACATAATTTCTATACACGGTTATTCCCGGCCCCCTTCTGGACGATATTCATACCTATATAGAGATAGTGAAGACCTGACGTTATAGTCAACCCTGCCGTAAGCCAGTAAAGCGACCATCTCACAATATAAGCCCTTGGAATATCCGGATTAAGAAGAACAAACAAAATGGTCGAAATCTGAGCTACGGTAGTACACTTGCTGACAGTGCTCGGTTTTATCGCAATGCTTATATTTTCAATGGAAAAAATTACAACTCCAAGTGTTATCAATACATCACGGCTAATTACAATAACCGCAAGCCACCCGGGAACCATTTTTACAACAGCCAGAATTATAAAGGCGGAAGTCAAAAGCAGTTTGTCGGCAACAGGATCAAGATATGAACCTAACTTTGTTCTCTGGTCCAAACATCTTGCTAAAAGACCATCCAGAATGTCGCTGATTGCCGCAATGGCAAAGATTAAAAGAGCAAGATTATAAAAATTTTTAAACAGGAAAATAACAAAAAGAGGGACGAGCAATATCCTGATAAGAGACAAAACATTTGGAATATTTATGGGTATACCAGATTTGCCAGATTTATTTGATGCAGTATTTTTCAAAGGTCTCGATCCGGTACAAGCGCAATATGCAAACTGTTTTGCGATATTTCGTATATATTTATGCCAAAAGATTCATAATTTTTCAACATCAGCTCATCTGCAAGCTCTTTTGTACCACCCCTGAAATTTACACCAATTATCGCTTCATCCGCCTTCATCTCCCTGAGCTGAATATTATTTACGCCGGGAATATCTGTTAATACATTACGAAATACTACAAAATTTGCAAGATGATCTGTTCCCTCGACTATAATTTCCACCATAATCAGCTTTTTAATCTCTGGTCGCCATGCATTAATAATTTGACTGGAAAGCTTGTCGCCGGCCAGAGCGCCTGCGCTTGAAAGCGCATCCCTGCCACCTGTAATCGCATCAGCATTTACAGCAATGGCTGTTTGAGTAGTTGAGGCAATCTCTTCGCCTGTGTCTGTCCTGTATGCACTAACAGCCACAGTCCCTTTGAAAGACTTTATTTGCGCCCCCATAATATTTGAAGCCATATCTACTGTCGCCTTGCCGACTATTACTATATCAGCGTGAAAACGTGCCCCCAGATCTATAGCTTCCAGTTGGTCCGGATCGACCTTAAGCCTTATATCCTCATATTTAATATACTGAATTATATCGCCGGGATCTACTATTAAAAGTCCGGCATCTCTCATCGCCCTGGCCATCGCGATTTCTGAAGCGTTTTTATCAATATCCGCGTCTTCTTTCCACCAGCACTTTGTTAAACTGCCGGCGGGGTTTTGCTCTGCGATAAAAAACATAATTCTTGGCATAGCCTTTTTCCCCAACACAATGCCGGCAGCAGCAAGCTGCGTTTGAACCTGATCAACAGAAATAGTTGCCTGGACAATGACCCTGTAAGCATTGCCGGACATCGCTTCTGTCAGCACCCTGTAATTCTGAACAAATTGATCTGTATGTTCATAAAAGGTTTCGTTTAATAGCTGAAAATTCTGCACTAAAGACTCAACCGGCAAAAAATCCGAGAGAACCTTTTCCATAGCAGCGACAAGGCCATCTGAAATAGCCCGGTTTTTTGCTCCCGCAATATTCTGTGCATAGAGCCTGCCTGTTCCTATGGCCTCAACAGTCTTTGTTAAGGGTTGTTCTTCGGCAAGCACGTCGCCTGAGAAAAAGACCGTTAATAAAAGCATTAAAATTAGTATTCTCTGTTTCATAATAATATGTAATCGTTTACGGTTGTCGGTTCACAGTTCACAGTTTTTTCAATGAACTATGCAACGATTGAAGCATTTTGGATTTTGACGGAATAGATATAGATGAGCGCAGCATTTGATCTTTCATTCCATAATCACGGCAATCTCTTAATAATGTATAAAGACGTACTGATAACCTGCAAGATTTTTTCCAAACGTCTAAATCTTTAAAAGAGGATCCCATATTTTTTCTCTACATGTTGTTTTTTTCAACCGTAAACCGATAACTGTAAACCGTTAACGGTTACAATTTAAACTTTCCTTGCCAGCACATAATCTGCAATGTTTAAAAGAGTTTCTCTTGTCTCTGAAGGCTCAAATACCATAAGGGCTTTCTTTGCCTCTGCAATATATTTTTCTGCCTGCTTTTCAGTATATTTAAGCCCTTCATACTTTTTTAACAATGCTATCAATATTTCAAAATCATGAATAGAAAATTCTTTATTCTTTATGATCATTTTCATCCTGGCCCGATCTTCTAAGCCGGCCTTTTTTAAAGAATATATAACCGGCAGTGTAAGCTTACCCTCTTTAAGGTCGGCCCCAACCTCTTTGCCAAGAGAGCCGGTGTCTGATGTGTAATCAAGAAGATCATCCGCCATCTGAAAAGCAATCCCTAAATTATAACCGTAATCTGAAATTGCTTTTTCCTCCTTTTCAGCCGCATCGGAGATAATAGCGCTTACACGACAGGCTCCCTGGAAAAGCAAGGCTGTTTTATTTTGTATTATCATCATATACTCTTCTTCTGCAAGGTCTAACCGCCCCTTTCTTATAAGCTGGTGTATCTCCCCCTGGGACATGTGTTCGGTAACTTCTGCTATAATACCGATAACATTTTTCCTGCCTGTTTCAACTGCGATGGAAAGCGCGCGGGCAAGAAGAAAATCGCCTACAAGAACCGCTATGGAATTACCCCAAACAGAATGCGCCACAGGCTTTCCCCTGCGCAATTTTGCTTCATCCACAAGATCGTCATGCAATAAAGTGGCTGCATGAAGATATTCAAACATAGTTGAAAATGTTTTATCATAGTTCCCTCTATAACCGCAAATCCTTGCAGAAAGAACCATGATCAGCGGCCTTAACCTTTTGCCGCCGGAAAACAATATATGGCCGGCTGTCTGTGAGACTATGTCAAGATACGGATTTAAATTTTGCTTAAGCGCGGTTTCAATATCCTCGAGATCGTCATTTACCATAGCAAGGATCTTATGCTTTAAGTTCATAGTATGGGAATTTCCATTTTATGCCTAATAAATTCGATATGATATAGGTGAATTTTTTTGAACGTCCAACATCGAACGTTGAACATCGAATGATGAAATCGCTTCGCTCTGCCGGTTTATAAATTGGCGGAATTCCTTATTCAAAATTCGATATTGAACGTTCGATGTTCGACGTTCATCTTTTAAGCCAACCCGAAGGCTCCTAAGTTTATACAGGGTTTCCAACAAGGTCGTACTCATAAGCATCTGTTATTTTTACATCGGCAAAACAGCCTGTTTTCATCTGCTTGGAATTAATATAAACGACTCCATCCACCTCGGGCGCCTGAAAAGCGGTGCGACCACAAAAAATGTTATCTTCCTGCTTTTCTTCCACCAAAACCTTGACGGTTCTGCCGATCTGTTTACGGTTATTTTTTAAAGATATTTTTGCCTGGTTAGACATAAGCAAATCATAACGCTGCGTTGCCACCTTTTCAGGGATATGGCCGGAAAGCCTGTGAGAGGGAAGATCTTCAAAATCAGAATAAATAAAGGCTCCAAGATGATCAAAACAAATATCTTCTACAAAGTCTAAAAGCTGACGAAAGTCTTTCTCCGTTTCTCCTGGAAAGCCCACAATGGCTGTTGTGCGCAACGTCGCATCAGGAGCGAGTGATCTGATTTTATCAATCAGCCTGTACAGATAGTCACGTGTATATCTTCGACCCATCCTTTTTAAAATCGATCCGCTTGCATGCTGAACCGGAATATCAAAATATGAACATATATTACTGCGAGTTGCAATGGTCTTTATAATGGATTCATCTATACTTTCCGGATGACCATACAAAACTCTAAGCCATACATTCCCGGAAATGGTTGATATCTTATCGATTAACAGGCTCAAACCGACAGGGTGGCTTAAATCTCTTCCATAATATGTTGTATCCTCGGCAACAAGTATCAGCTCTTTTATGCCTGATGAGATAAACCTGCGCGCCTCGCCAACAATATCCTCAAGAGGACGGCTTCTGTGTTTCCCTCGAAGTCTGGGAATGATACAATATGTGCAGCCCTTATCACATCCTTCTGCGATTCTAACATAGGCCATGTGTGTAAAGCTGTTTACACGCGTGGCGTCCTTCTCCTGAATAGCGCTAAAGTTCGGGTTCGGCAAAAAACAGACCGGCGAATTTTTAGAGCCATCTGCTGCCTGAACAATTCTATCAAATGCGCCTGTGCCCAGAAAAAAATCAACCTCCGGAAGTAAATGGACAATTTCCTCTCTAAAGCGCTCGGGGAGACAGCCTGTAACAATAATATTCCTGCAGACCCCTGTTTTTTTAAACTTTGCCAGTTCAAAAATAGTATCGATCGATTCATTAACCGCAGGCTCTATAAAACTGCATGTATTTATGACTATTATATCTGCTTTTCCAGGATCCTGCGTGACTGTCCAGCCTGACTGCACAAGACGTCCCAGCATTATCTCGCTGTCAACAAGATTTCTAACACAGCCCAGATTAACGAGATGAACTTTCATAATAAGTAGGGGCGGGTTTATCCCATAAGCGCTAAGTTGTTTTGAAAGATGAACGTCCAACATCGAACATTGAACGTCGAACGTCGAATAATGATGTCGCTTCTCAAATTATTTTAAAATCGAAGGAAAAAACAAACACCAAATGAAAAACAAAGGTTCAGGGGATCAGATTGAAACTTAAAACTCACAATCAGCAAAAGCCTCCGATTTCTATTTCTTTTTTTGCATTCAAAATTCGATGTTGGACGTTCGATGTTCGACGTTCATCTTTTCTTTCATCTGGGGATTCTGCTGCTATTTGACTAATTTCCTGATTTCTTCTGTAATTAAAGGAACTACTTCAAAAAGATCGCCGACAATACCGTAATCCGCCTTTGAAAATATTGAGGCTTCAGGGTCCTTGTTCACAGCCACAACAACCTTGGATGACGACATGCCGGCAAGATGCTGGATAGCGCCTGATATACCGCAGGCTATGTACAGATTAGGAGAAACAACCTTTCCGGTCTGACCAACCTGATCTGCGAGTGGGCGCCAATCTTCGTCAACTGCCGATCGTGATGCTCCAAGAGCGCCGCCTAACAAGTCTGCCAACTCTTCTATTACTGAAAAATCGCTGCCGCCCATTCCTCTGCCGCCCGCTACAACCACATCGGCTTCAGTAAGTTCGATTTTGCCTGTATCCAGTTTCTTTTCAATAAACTTCAGGTTGGTTTCACCGACATCTACGTCAAGAATTTCAATCGCGCCTGCTGCGGCATGTTCGGCAATGCTCATTGAATTGGGTCGAATAGCCAATATCTGCGGCTTTCCATCAAAAACAATATCCGCTAATATCTTTCCTCCATACATGGGCCTGGTTACTAACAAATCACCATTATCAATACGAACATCCACACAATCAATAGCGAGAGGCGCATTAATGCGCGCTGCAAGGCGTGCTGACATGTCCTTTCCCTGGGTGGACGCCCCTACTATTATTGTTGCCGGCTTTTCCCTGCTAACGATATCGGCAACCACATTTGTATGTGCATCGGCCATATATTCATTAAGGACATGGTTATCAGCAACAAGTATTCTGTCGGCTCCATATTGCCCAAGTTCCTTTGCAACATTTTCACCGGCCCCTAAAACAACTGCCGTTAACCCGCAGCCCATACTATCGGCAATACGCCTTCCCTCACTCAATGCCTCATAAGTAACTTTTCGAAAAACATTGTCCGACTGTTCCGTAATAGCAAGCACATCTCCCTGCGACATAAATATCTCCTGTTAAAAAAACGGTTTACAGTTTACAGTTCACGGTTGTTGGTTCCGACCTCTGTCTTCTGTTTTTTTCTCATTCAATTTTATAATAAATTGAGGAGCGAAGCGACATCATTATTCAACATTCGATGTTAGACGTTCGATGTTCGATGTTCATCTCTTTCACCCTCTAATCCCTCAATCCTATATCACCCTTGCCTCTTCCCTCAAAGCCATTACAAGCGCGGCAGCCTTTTCGCGGGCAGATTCACCCTCTATAATTTTTCCTTCCTTTCTCTCCGGAGGAAACTTCATGGCCGTTATTTTTGTCATAGGCTTTCCGGCCTTTTCGGAATCCAGGCCGATATCTTCAAGGGTTTTTATATCAAGGGGCTTCTTTTTTGCTTTCATGATACCCGGAAGAGATGCATAGCGCGGTTCATTCAGTCCACGCTGTGTAGTAAAAAGAACAGGCAGCCGGGCTTCAAGTGTTACAGAACCCCCTTCGACTGTCCGTTGGCATCTGATCTTCCCATCTGTAATCTCCTGTTTTATAACCATGGAGATGTGCGGAATGCTTAAAAATTCCGCAACAGCCAATCCTACCTGAAAATTATCATCATCAACAGCCCGCTGACCAGCTATTATCAAATCAAATGGAGTATCCTTTAAAACAGCCGCAAGAATCCGTGCCGTACCCAAAGCGTCGCATCCTTCTATTGCCGGATCATTTATCAGTATGCCTTTATCCGCTCCCATTGCCAGAGCGGTTCTTATGGCCTCCACTGTTTTATCGGTTCCTGCGGAAAGGATAGTAACAGAGCCGCCATGAGTTTCCTTTAGCCGGATAGCCTCTTCCACTGCAAATTCGTCATAAGGATTAATGACAAATTTAATGTCATCTTTTTTTATCGACATCTCATCTTCAGCGATCTCAATAAACGATTCTGTAGAAGGAACCTGCTTTAATAATACAATTATTTCCACTATTGACACTCCTTTAAGAATTCAATTTATTTATTTGATTTTATCGTTCTAATAACCTAAAATTCTAAAATTATAAACTTATATTGTCAATATAATTGTATCCACACAACCAACATATGATAACTATCGAAGGACATCTCGAAAGAATCACCTATTACAACAGAGAAAATCATTTTACTATCGCAAGATTAAAAGCCATCAAAACCAATAATCCTGTGACAGTGATAGGTTTTATGCCTGCTGTTAAACCAGGAGAAGCCCTTAAAATTAAAGGCACATGGGAAACGCATCCCAAATACGGCCAGCAATTAAGAATCAATTCATTTGAAGTTATTCTTCCTGCAACGATCGATACTATAAAAAAATACCTTGAATCCGGATTTGTCAAGGGGATAGGCCCAAAAATTGTTGACGCCCTGATCGATCGGTTTAAAAACAGGACTCTCGAAGTTATTGAAAAAGAGCCTGAAAAACTAATCGCAGTTAAAGGGATTGGAAAAGCAAAAGCAGCTCAAATCAGCGCTTCCTGGAAAGAGCATCATGCAATTAGAAGTCTGATGCTGTTTCTTCAAGAAAACGGCATTACAACTTCTTACACGGCAAAAATATTTAGAGAATATGGTGAGGATGCTGTTAATATTATCCGCAACGATCCTTACCGGCTATCAAACGACATTCCTGGAATCGGTTTCCACGCTGTCGACGCAATTGCGCAGAATCTGAATATTGCAAAAGAAGACCCGAAAAGAATCAAGGCATGCATTATCTATCTTATTGGGCAATTCGCAGCCGATGGGCACATTTTTTCCTGTGAAGAAGAAATCCTGAAACGATGCGGCAATCTTTTTGCGATAACACAGGAAAAGGCCATGGATGCCTTAACCGTCCTTGCCGATGAGGGGGAAATCGTCATTGAAAAATCATTTGACAATCCTGAAGTAAATGCCGTGTATCCCAAAAACCTGCATGAAGCGGAAAACGGTATCGCAAACAGGATAAAAGCCTTTCTCTCTGTTCCGGTCACACTCCCTGGAATCGATTCAAAGCAAATAACTGCGGAAGTTGTAAAAAAACTCGCAATTAACCCTTCTCCGGAACAATTAAAAGTGCTCCATGAAGCTCTTTTCCATAAAGTCATAATCATTACCGGCGGCCCGGGAACAGGCAAAACAACACTTATAAGGTCTATTAATGCTGTTTTTGAATTTCTTGGAAAGCAGATCATCCTTGCAGCGCCGACAGGACGGGCAGCGAGGCGTCTTTCAGAGGTTACCCGCAGGGAGGCAACTACTATTCATAAACTCCTGGGATGCAGCCTTGAAGAAGACTTTTTTGATAAAAACCAGGATAATCCCCTTGATGCAGATGTAGTAATTGTCGATGAAGCCTCCATGGTGGATACATTAATAATGTTTCATCTGCTCAATGCGGTTTCCATGAATTCTGTATTAATCCTTGTTGGAGATGTTTTCCAGCTTCCGTCCGTGGGACCGGGTAATGTTCTCGCTGACATGATAAATTCAAAAATAATAAAAACTTTTGAGCTGAAAAAAATTTTCAGACAGGCTCAGGAAAGTCCCATTGTTATAAATGCCCACAGGATTCGCAAGGGCACTGCGCCCGATTTTCAAAAAACCGAAGAACCGGACAAACTCTCTGAATTTTATTTTATTGAAATAAACAATCCCGACAGGGTCGTTGAAACAATAGTTGAATTATGCAGAAAGAGGATACCAGAAACTTTTGGCTTTGGTCCCGTGCAGGATATCCAAGTGTTGACCCCCATGCATAAAGGCGTGATAGGAACGGGTAATCTGAACCAGGCGCTGCAAAGGGTTTTAAATGCGCAGTCAGCTGTTGCTGAAAAAGGAGGAAGCGGTTTCAGGCCTGGAGACAAAGTTATGCACCTGAAAAACAACTATCAAAAAGAGGTTTTTAACGGTGACATAGGAACGATAAGTTCCATTGACGCTTCAAAAAGGCGCCTTTCGGTTGACTATTATGGCAGAATCGTAAAATACGACTTTGCAGAACTGGAAGAGCTTTCATTAGCATATGCCATAACGGTTCACAAGTCTCAGGGGTCAGAATATCCTGCTGTTATTGTTCCGATAATGACCCAGCATTTTGCTTTGCTCCAGAGGAATCTGCTTTATACAGCAATAACAAGAGGCAAAAAACTGGTAATTCTTTTAGGTTCAAGAAAAGCTCTTGATATTGCATTGAAAAACGACAGCCCCAGGAAACGTTTTTCAAGCCTTGCAAACAGGCTGCATTGCTGATGAGACTTTATCCGAATCCGGTTTTACCCCTGTTGATAGCATTTGCGTGGATAAAGGTAACCGTTCACGGTTAGAGAGCGTGTTGAAATGAGTAGCGCAAGGCGACCAAGTCTGAACCTGTTGAACCATAAACGGTTACGAAAAAAGTCACATATTTTCAGCTATTGTAACAATCCTGTCACCAAGCATATTCACATAGCTTCCCATCTCATTGTCGTACCAGCCGTATATGACGGCCTGGGTTACCGGTATCCTGATAATTGTCTCATCTGCAAGTGACAGGATGTCTTTCCCTAATCCGGCTACCTTTTTTAGATCTATGGTTACGTTTGCCGTACGGGTATGAGTCTCATGTCCCTCGATAACAGTTGCAACAAGGGGCATACCAATAATATCTTCCGAAACATTTTGTTTGTCCGTATACATAAGATACTTATTAGGCGCGTCGGCTGCTGCCTGCTTATATATATTGTTTATTACTTCCCTTCTGATCGATTCCCCGGACAATTCATCCTGGAGGTTCAGTACAAGAATAATCAGAGAGCCTGTGGTGGTGGGAATTCTAACCGACTCTGCGATGAATCCGATCTGTTCCATTTCCGGGATAACAAGTCTGAGAGTATTGGCTGCGCCGGTTGAAGTAAGGATAATGTTGTTCAGTATACTCCTGTTTTTTCTCAGATCTGTTGCCCCTGTTTTAGGCATCCTGTCCAGAACCTGCTGTGACCCTGTAACAGCATGAACAGTAGCCATTGAAGCTGACAGTATTCTCTTGTGCCCGAAAAAATTGATAAGAGGCTTCATCATATGGGCAAGGCATGTGGTTGTGCAGGATGCGTTTGATATAATTCTGTGGCGCCTGGGATCATAGTCGTTATCATTTATGCCCATTACAGTTGTCACGGCATCATCCGGTATGGCAAGCCCTTTATCCTTGATCTTAAAAGGGGCTGAAACTATCACCTTTTCAATTCCTGACTCAAAATGCCCGCGCACAGCTCCTTTGGGTTGATCCGGAGGAAGTGTCGGGTCGAGAAACCGGCCTGTAGTATCAACGACTATTTTTATATTGTAATCTCTCCAGTTTATCTCAGACGGATTTCTAAAAGCTCTTAAGAAGGTTACCTTTATTCCGTCAATTATCATAGAGCCGTTTTTTTCATCCAGGTCATGAATAACAGGCTCAGACTTATGGCCATACAGATATCCATGAAACAACCCGTAAGTTGAATCCCTTTCCACATAATGTGCTATATCCTCAAGTGATGTGCCGACCTTGCGCCCGATATTCACCACAATTTCATCAAAATATTTACGCCCGACATGGTGCCATAATGTAAGTTTTCCTATCCGCCCAAGTCCATTTATTCCAAGCTTTAATCCTTTATTGCTTACGGCAGCCTTATCCATTTTTCTCCTCCTTTCCGGATTATACTGTAAACGGTCATAATTAGAGCTTTTTTATTCAAGTTTCGCACCCTTGATTTCTATCAATATCAAGACGGTAAGGGTTGAAAATAACATTTTTACAGCGAAATCATTTGCTTATATTTTGTAAACAACATCTAAGTGCAACATAGATTATGATCAGGCCTGCCTGTGCGTAACCGCACGCAGACCGGCGCAAAGGAGATATAACTTATTGAATTTAATAAAGTGTCAGGCATCAATCTTATAGTTATTGATTGGCGCCGTTGTAAAAACCACAGGCAGTATATTTCGCTTTAAAATTTATTTTTAGCCCTTACCGTCTAACGCTTTGGCTAAATTAAAGGGTGCGAAACTTGAGTTTTTTATTATGTTTATTTTTCACCACGAAGAACACAAAGAAATTATAAAAGCATTAATTCTAATGTTGAAGTGTTAGGTGTTAAGAAAATCCTTTAATATCTTGACTGGTTCCACTCATTCACGGGCTCTGCCTCATAAAATATTTTATCTTAACACCTAACACGATTCACAATCCATCAATTCTCTTTCACTTTAATATAACCATGATAAACAGATCCTTCCCTGCCATCGATGCTTATTTGGTTTCCGGGTGTCAATGAAATTTCATTAAAAAGGCATCTTTTTTTCTTTTCGTTACATGCAAGATCCGCACAGCCGACAACACATGTTTTTCCAAGCCGGTGAGCCACAACAGCTGCATGGGAAGTTAATCCTCCCCTCGCTGCAAGCAATCCGTCAGCGGCATAAATTTCGCGGATGTCATCAGGAACAGTATCGGCTCGTATAAGAATTAAAGATGTATCCGGTTCAAGATTTCTCCATTTATCAATCTCATTTAGATCAAAAACCACACGTCCGCTCATGGCCCCGCCGCTGACACCGATCCCATGCCCTAAATATTTATCATCCTTTACCGAACCAGGATCAAAAACCAATACCTTCTTCCTCTCTCTCATCACCATATCCCTGGTCTGTAATAAATATAGATTTTTCATTAAAGGGCCTTCAAAGGTAAACTCTATCTCCTGTGGGCTCCAGCCTTTCTTATAGATCAGTTCATTTGCCCATTTTTTCAGGGCGGTGTAAATATCAGGAAAATGGCTTTCCAGGGTTACATCGGTCTCCCTCTTTTCAATATCCTGCTGAACGTTGGAAATAGGCATAGTGTTTACAAGCCCGGAGACTACATCTTCACCCTGATTACCAAGTGTAAAGTCACCCCACAACCTTAGAATATCCCCTGACCATCTGGGATTGTGGGTAAAAAACACACCGGAGCCTGAATGCCCGGAAATATTACCAAAAACCATTTTCTGAACAGTAACGGCTGTCCCCCAGTCATCCGATATACCCATTATTTTTCGATATATTCCGGCCTTGGATGATTCCCAGGAATTAAATACAATTTTTATTGCCATAAGCAACTGCTCGAAAGGATCGTCAATAATATCGATCCCTGCATCCTTGATTAGCTTTTTGTAAGTCAGCGCCACCTGTTTCATCTGCTCTTCGGAAAACTTTCTTTTATACGAGACGCCTGTTCTTTGTTTGAAATCACTTATAACCGCATCAAAATCATCTCTTTCAATACCAAAAGACATGCCGTAACACTGGAGAAACCTGCGATAATTATCCCAGGCAAACCAGGAATTACCGGTTTGTGCGGCAACACCGGCTGTTATTTCCTCATTTATTCCGACATTAAGCAAGGTGTTCATCATCCCTGGTTGCGAGATGGCAGAGCCGCTTCTTACAGAAAGAAGCATGGGATTTCCTGCATCTCCAAACACCTTTCCAGTAGCCTTTTCCAGGTTAGATATATGGATGCCGACCTGCTGCCTGAATTTTTCTTTTGCCGGAGCATAGCTGTCAATTACCTCTCGAAAACGGAATGCTTCTGTAGTAATGATAAACCCGCGTGGTACAGGCAAACCCTGTTTATTCAAATTAATTATGTTAAACCCTTTGTTGCCGAGATGCATTATTCCGCCAATCATTTTGACCGGCTGACATATAGACGTCATAGCCCGCTTTGGATCATAATTAAGGAGCAGATGAAGCTTTTCTTTGGGCAGTTTGTCCGACTGGCGAAAAAGGGTATTAAGTATCCGGCTGACAAACAGGTCTAACTGCTGAAGCCCTAATGAAAGGGCGATTTTATCCCGCAAAAAGATCTCTGATGCCCTGTGGGTCAATTTTTCATGATCAATTACATTCATCGGCGCATTCTCCGGCGCATTCTCCGGGGGAAGATATTTTGTCAAAAGGCGATCAACAGATATCCCGGATAAAACTCCGGTCAGATTCTGTTCGTGAATATTGTTAAAATAGTCGTTAACTATATTTTTTACAGCCTGAGCAAATCCTTTAAAAATATCAACATATTGTGAAAAGGTAAAACCTCTTACCTCAAGCAGGTGCGTTAAAAGATCAAATTGTCGTTCAACTTCAAGTGATACTATTCCGTCCAGATTCAATGCTCTGTTAAAAAGTTTCAGCAGATCGTCAATTTGATAAAAGGTGGCTCTTGTTATTATACTGAGATCAATTTTTTCAATTAGCTGCTCAAAAAGAATATTTACAACCGATTCTATTCGAAAAGTAAGCCCGAGTGAATCAAATTTCCTCTCGTGGTAACATCCGTACGTGGATGGTATATCTACGGTAAAATGTCTTTTTTTATAAATATCTTCTCTGATTTCAAATGTCTTATGAGACAAAATTGTAGTTTTTAACAGCTCGAGGGAATCAAGCAGCAAAGCAAGCTTTTTCTCTAAATCAGGCTCAATTAGAGCTTTTTTCAGCTTTTCAATATCCGGAAAAGCTTCGATTTTCAGCCTGGCAAAATAGTTGTCTATTTCAACGCCTGATTTTAAGCCAAAGGTCAGGTTGTACTTCTGGTATAATAGTTTGTAGAACGATACGGCTGATTTTAGCCTTTTCAGGTCTTGATCAGACACTTCTGAAATATCGGCAAGGAGACTCTCCAGTTTTTTTTCTTCAATGGCTATAAAAGCATCAGGCAATTCCAGCCCTTTTCCATGAAGATGTAACATTACCCTGTGCATACCATCTACATATACTCCTCTGTCGTCGATCTGATCATAGATGTCAGGCGGAACAAAGGGCTTAAGGAGATCCTTTTCCCTGGTTTGCCAGAAACGAAAGATCGCTTCAGTGAAACCGATTATCAGACTGCTGCTTTCAACATGCCCTTGTTTTCTTAAAAAATGTATTAATACATCCTTTCTGTGTGTGATTTCATCAAGATCTGTCGAGATATCCCTTAATTTTCCTTCAGCTCCTATATCATTAAAATAGACAGGAAAAAGCATTGCGAGCTGTTTGGCAAGATTATACACAGGCCCTATGTCGCTGTTTAAGAACCTGGTAATATCACGGGGGAACAGGTCGGTATCCCTGATAAAAACACCACAAAGAGAAAGATGGATTATCAGGAACGAAAGAAGTCTGACAGACCATTTGGGGTTAAGCTCTATAAGCTCAATCCACACTCTGATATTTTGAATATGGGCGCTGTTGACTTTTATTTGCCAGTCGTTTCCAATACCTTCTATCATCGGCGTTTGAAAGCCCAAGTCTATTACTGCATCAATAAAGAAATTTACAAGATCAATTTCATCGGTTTTATATACACCTTTACCCATATTAAGAACGCAGTTTAAAACAGTGACAGGAAACTTATCGGTCAGCTCCTTTAAAATGGAAAAGGTCCTTTGAATCAGTTTGCGGATATTTTTATATTCTTCATGCTCTATCAACCAGGAAAGGGTTCTGTTAATCTCTCTTAAAGTTTCCTCGTGAACAATCGACAGACCGGGGTTTTTCATTATATGGAACAAAAATATAAGTTTTCTCCTGTTCCCCCCGATATCTGTTTTATCTGTTTCAAGAAGTTTTTGTGGAACCTGCCGGTATGTTTGTATAATCTGGTTATATCCCGGCATCTCAAGGAGCTTTGTCAACACCTCTGTTGAGCCTGTATTTTTTTCCTGAACAATCCTGTTTAGACCGCTTTTCAAGCCGGCAATCCGGTCATGTGATATATCCCTGAAAATTTCATCGCATTTAACACTGTCACAAATTCCACAAATCTCTTTCTCAAACCAGACCTGAGGATCTTCAGCGCTCAGCCAGATGGAATATGTCTTCTCGAAATATTTTATCAACAACAGATTAACAGCCTGAAAATCATGTATAAATGCGGATTTTGAGCGATTCTGCCGACATGCCTGTAACAGGGCTTCAGCCAGCCTTTTTATCTGATAGTAACTTTTTACAAACAAAAGGAAATGTTCTTCTTTGCAATTTCTGATACGATGAAACGAATCATTGATTGCCGGCATAAAGTTTTCGATCTCTTTGTCCGAGTCTTTTATTATTTTTTGCAGGAAAAGAAGAAGATTATCAGCGGCATCTGATTTGACTGGTATGGGGCATTCTGATTCAATAGCGCTTATAAAGATGTCAACAAAAAGCAGGGCGGCATCAGGCCCCTTTGGATGGTTTTTGAGGAGATGAAAATAATCCAGGGAATAACTTCTTGCCTCCTGTACAATAAATTCCCAGTTCTTATAGGGATGAGACAGCTCTTTCAGGAAGGTGTTCAACCCTTCTGTCAGCCCATAATACTTAGACATAACTTCTTGCAGGATTGAATATCTGGCATCTATAGTAATATCAACATGATAGTCTGCCAGGTTTACCTCAAGAGCTTTTGAGTCTACCTTCAAAATCTTTTCCTTTACGAGCTTCAAGGCGCTGTTTGATCCTTGGGAACCTGCTCATGTCTGTATGGGGTAAAAAGAGTGAGGCCATATAATTGTTCATATAAGAAGCTGTTTCCGACAGCTCAAAGTTGGTCATCCTCCTGGTAATCTCCACCACATCTTTTCTTATATGGTTTGAAAGACAGCAGATTGTTGCCCCGATAAGGGAGCCGTTGCCAATATATGTAAATTTGTCAGGATCTATTTCAGGCAGCAGACCTATTGTCATGGCCCTTTCCAGGTCTATATAGCTTCCAAACCCCCCTGCCAGAACAATCCGGTCAATATCATGAAAACCGATGCCAACCTCTTCAAGAAGGGTCATGCAGCCGCTGTATAAAGCGCCCTTTGCCCGGATAAGATTGTTAATATCCGGTTCGGTCAGCACAATATCTTTGTCAATACCGTTTTCATCTGTCCAGGCAAGCACATATTCATATATGCCGTTCTGGCTGCGTATCCGGTTTGTATCCAGGTCCCGGTTGAATCTTCCAATGTTATCAATCACACCTGTTTCAAATAAAGCAGCCACGATATTAATAAGCCCGGACCCGCATATGCCTCTTGGCCTTACATTTTCAACAGTAATATTCATCGGTTCCAATGTGAGAGGATCAATGGAAAAATCTTCAATCGCCCCTTTAATCGCCCGCATTCCAAACTTAATGCCACCGCCTTCAAATGCCGGTCCGGCAGAACAGGCGGCACAGACAAGCCAATCCCTGTTGCCGATAACTACTTCGGCATTTGTGCCGATATCCATATAAATTGTCAGTTCTTCGGCCTTATACATTTCCGACGCAATAACACCTGCCACGATATCTCCGCCCACATAACTTGAAATAGCAGGAAATATCAGCGCTGAAACATGCTCTCCAAGCGTTATATTCAGATCAACGGCTTTTATCGGCGGATATAGCGCCGAAGCCGGCACATATGGAGAACGTCTTATATATTTCGGGTTTACTTTCAGCATAAGCTGAGTCATCGTAGTATTCCCGGCTAATATCATTACTGAAATCTGTTCGGAATCGATTTCAGCCTCATGAGCCATCTTCTTTATTATGTGGTTAACGATTTCAACAACAACATCGTGAAGCCTTTTCAGACCCTCTGGTTTTTCCGCATATACAAGCCGGGCGATAACATCCTCCCCGTAACTGATTTGCCTGTTAAAATTACCATAACGCGCCATAATAGCGCCTGTATTAACATCGATCAACTGGCCATAGATAGTTGTTGTGCCGATATCCAGGGCAATTGCATAGTTTTCGCCGGTTAAGTCCCCCGGCTGGATGTTTATTATATGCGTCTTTCTTCCGATCTGGACAGGCCGTGCAAGTGTTACGGTAATATTAAAATTACACTCTCTGAAAATATCAGGGATTTTTCTGATAACCGGGAGATCAACCACAAGCCGCTGCTCGTTATATTTGCGTTTCAGGTAACTGATAAGCCTTGCGACATCCGGCAGGTTGTCTTTTGCGGTAGGTTTAGGGAGTTCCAGATATTTCTTTTCAACCGGAGGTAAAAAACAGCCATTTTGCTTGAACCGTTCAAAATTTACCTCCCTGACACCGGCAGCCCGCCTGGGACTGCTCCACGCGTTAAGAACGCTTGCGTCGATAGCCGATTCCACCGGAACACGAACAACAATGTCACTTTTTACGCTGCTCAGGCAGGCCTGCCTGTACCCGGCGGCATAATCTTCCCGACTTATCTTCTCGCTTGTTCCTCCATCCACATTCCCATCTTCGATAAGCACGCGGCATTTCCCGCATACCCCTTCTCCGCCGCACGAGGCATTTATATGAACCCCGGCTTTCATTGCGGCACGGATAAGGTTTTCTCCATCTTTGACAATTACTTCCTTATTATGCGGGAGAAACAAAACTTTATGTTTGTTCATATCCGATCCATTATTTATTTGGTAGCCGTTCACGGTTGTCGGTTCACAGTTTTTTAAATGAACTATGCAACGACTGATTGCTTGTATGTTGAGACCTTTGAAAAATGTTCAATTTTGCCTGGTTCCCACGCGGGCGCATGGGAACGAGAAAATCTTCAAAAGAGAATCACATAATTTTCTTCTACCTTCTGTTTTTTTCAACCGTAAACTGATAACTGTAAACCGTGAACGGTCACATCTATTTAAGTTCATCAAATCTGCAGGTTAAAGAAAGCATATCGCCATCAAAAAAAGTTGTTACCTTATAGGGCAGGCTTTTAAACAACCGTATCATTATCTGGTTCTGGGGCGAAGTATATGCAATCAATCCGGATATTCCTTTTTCCCGTGCTGCTCCTGCCAGCTTTTTCAGAAGGATCCTGCCTACCCCTTTTCCCTGATACTCTTTGCTGACGGAAAAAGCTACTTCAGCAACGTTCTTTGCCTCGTCAAGCAGATATTCCCCAACCGCGACAACTTTCTCAAAACCTAATTCTCCGACTACCGCTAACATCGTTAAATTCTTAATATAGTCTATTTGAGACATACCTCCAACTTCATCCTGCAAAAAGGCTGTCTTTTTATGAAAAAATCTTGATATAATATCATCCCTGTCAAGGCTATAAAAGTGCTCCTGTATTATTCTTTCATCAACCGGCTTTGCAGGTCTGAAGGTTATCAGCTTATCTTCAATTTTTAGTGTTTCTTCAAGATCCAGCGGGTATACGCCGTGAATGGATTCGGTCAGGGTGCGCTCCGAGCCCAGCAACCCAATTTTTTGAGCCTCGCAAAAAAGTTCATCGCGAAAATCAGGATGAGCGATGCTTATCATGGCCATAGCCCTTTCCTGAAAACTCTTTCCAAACAGGTTAACAGATCCATATTCGGTAACCACGTATTGGACATCACCCCTTGGCACCACTACGGCTATATCATGCAGCTTCGGCATAATACGGCTTTTTCCCCCGTGCATTGATGTGGCAGACAGCATAATAATCGATTTGCCGCCTTTTGACTGAGCTGTCCCTCTTATAAAGTCAAGCATACCGGTAACTCCGGAATAATAATCGTAAGAAATTGCATCAGAAGCGACCTGGCCGGTGAGGTCTATAGCCGTTGCTACATGCATGGAGACCATCCTGTTGTGACGTGAAATAATACCTGGATCATTTACATAATTTGAAGGATGAAACTCAATTGCAGGATTATCATCTAAAAAGTCATAAAGATAATTCGTCCCTATAGCGCCGCTTGCCACCAGTCTCCCATTATTGAACCCTTTTTTCCGGTTTGTTATTACTCCTTTTGAAACGAGATCCATTATGCCGTTTGTCAGGTATTGAGTGTGGACGCCAATATCGTTTTTATCAGAAAGCGCAGCAAGGGTTGCACGAGGAGCTGCGCCAATGCCAATTGCAATTGTTGAACCGTCGTCTATAAGTCTTGCGATATGCCTGCCGATAAGATCGGTGGATTCTGTTTTGTGAGGTTCATTTACAGCAAGAAGTTCCTCTTCATATTCAACGACTACATCGACATCGCTTACATGAATAACGCTTCTCCCAAGCACCCTTGGCATTTTGTAATTTACCTGGGCAATTACAAGATCGGCAGACATGGCTGCGGCCAGTGTAATATCAACAGCAATGCCAAGGCTCATCCATCCGAAATCATCCGGCGGAGAAACCTGGATAAGCGCGACATGTATCGGAAGATATCTGTTTTTAAACAGACTGGGCACAGCAGAAAGGTTTATCGGAGTTATAAATTTCATATTTCCGGCAATTCCTTCGACCTCGGAAGATCCAAGATAGAAAGATCTTATATTCATGCTTTGGCTTTTAGTTTTATTTGCAATCAAGGTTAAAGGGGTGCTTTCCAGAGACATAAGACGAACTATCTCAAGATCCGTAAAGTTTCCTGATGCTTCACAAAGCTTCCTGACCAGATATTGAGGTTCTCCGCAGGTAGATCCGATAAAAACTCTTTGCCCCGGCTTAATTAAAGCTACAGCCTCTTGTACTGAACGTTTGATTTCCACATAATGATCAGCCCAATAGATTATTTTTTCCATGGCGCTCCTTAAAAAATTAAAATAAATTTAATATAGACTCTTTTTAACTTATTCGGTAAGAATTATCAAGAATAAGTGGAAAATAACTCTTTAGGATTCGCTCAAAAATAAATTAGCAATTTTAAGTGTTGAGGCGTCTGGCTGGCAAGACGCGAAAGATTAAGAATATCAAGATATTGCTGAGCGTTCGGAACGCAGCCAGACGGGATGCATCGGCGCTTAAAATGTAAAGTTATTTTTGAGCGAGCCCTTAGAAGGACTATCGGTAAATACAGGATTGTTATGCAACTGTCAGTACAGCAAAAAAAGGCTGTTGAATATATTGGCTCTCCGACTCTCGTTGTTGCCGGGGCCGGTTCAGGTAAAACACGGACATTGACAGCCAAAATTGCTCATCTTATGTCAAGCGGTTATGATCCTGAACGTATTCTTGCGATTACATTTACCAATAAGGCTGCCGGTGAGATGAAGAGCCGTCTTGTTCGTATGACAAAAACCCCGTCAGAACGTTTTACATGGGTTCGAACATTTCACTCTGCATGTTTTAGAATCTTAAAAAAACATTGCTCCCTGCTTGGATATACTACTCCTCTCCAGATCTACGCAGGATACCAGCAGCAAAAGATAATCAAAGATATTATTGTAGGAAAGTTGAATTTTGACAAAAAGCATGTCCAGCCTGTTCTGTCTCAAATTTCCAGCGCAAAAAACTCAGGCAATCCTTTTGATTATCTTGACGGCAAGCTTCACGCTTTCCGTATCAGATTACTCGATGTTTTTAATCTTTACGAAAAGGAACTGAAATTAAATAATGCTGTTGATTTTGATAATATTTTGCTTTTGACACGCAACCTGCTTCGGGGTCATAAAGATGTGCGTAAGCGGTACAAAAAACTTTTCCAGTTTATTCTTGTGGATGAATATCAGGACACCAATAATCTTCAGGAAGATCTCACCAGGCTGTTGCTTAGAAACGGCAACCTCTTTTGCGTAGGTGATGACTGGCAGGCTATTTATTCATTCAGAGGGAGCAACATGGATCATTTCCTGTCGTTTCCTGAAAAGTACAAAGAGGCAAAAGTTTTCAGGCTGGAACAGAACTATCGTTCTGCGGATGAGATTGTTAAAACGGCAAATGATCTGATCGGATATAATGACCACAAAATGGAAAAAAGGTGTTTTTCCGACAAGCGTGGGGGATTGGTTGAGATTTATGATTTTTTCAATGAAAAAAAAGAGGCTGATTGGGTTGCCAAAAAGATTAAATCCCTTAGCGAAATGGGTCTCGCTTATGGCAAAATGGCTGTTTTATACCGGACTAAATTCTGCTCTCTTTCCTTTGAACAGACATTTAGGGCTCTCGGAATTCCATACCGGATGTTAGGTGGCAAGGGGTTTTTTGAACGCAAGGAGGTCATGGATATAAATTGCTATCTTGCTGCAGCGGTTTTTGAAAAAGATGATGCATCTTTTGAGCGGATTGTAAATATTCCCAAAAGGGGGATCGGTCCGGCGGCTGTCAATACGATCTCTCAGATGAAAACAGGGAGGATGAGCCTTCAGGATGCCGCGCGCAACGCCCTTAGTGAAAAGCTTCTTGCTCCCAGAATATATAATTCTCTGAGCGAGGTAATCAGGTTGCTTGATGATATTAAGGACATGAAACCTGATGCCGCAATCCGCGAAATTTTGTCAAAGGTTAAATATATGGATTATATTAAGCATTATGCTATGGCCAATTCCATGGATTATACCTCAAGAGAGGAAAATATTGAGCAGCTTATTTATTCAGCCTCGCAGAAAGATACAATTGTAGAATACCTTGAAGAAGCTGCTCTGATTAAGGAGGACAAAGAAGATGAAGAAGATAAAAAAAGCGGGGTAATTCTGTCAACGATTCATGCTTCCAAGGGGTTGGAGTACAGGGTGGTTTTTGTGGTTGCATGTGAAGAACAGCTTTTTCCTCACTGGAGGTCGATGGATTCAGAAATGGGTGTTCACGAGGAACGCCGCCTTATGTACGTTGCGATGACAAGATCGGAACACTATTTGTTTTTAAGTCATGTCAGCTACCGAAAGGGACAATTCAATCCCAGAAGCAGATTCCTTGATGAGATTGAAGACTCATTGATGTAGGAGCTCGTAGCTGATAGCTCAAAGCTGAAAGCATAGAGCGGAGAGTAACCAGCAACAAGTAACCAGCAACGAGAAACGAGAAAAATCATGGCAAAATTTACATATCAGGAAATGTTTCCTTTGGGAGATGATAATACAAAATATCGTCTGCTGACAAAGGATTCTGTTTTTTTAAAATTGTTTGGAGAAACAGAGGTCATAACAATCGCTTCCGAGGGATTTACTCTTCTTGCCGAACAGGCATTTAAAGATGTGTCCCACCTGCTGAGGCCGACGCATCTGAAATTGCTCACAACAATTCTTGAAGACACGGAAAGTTCCGAAAACGACAGATATGTTGCCCTCGAGATGCTGAAAAATGCGGTTATTGCCGCCGAAGGGGTATTCCCAATGTGCCAGGATACAGGGACTGCAATTATTATCGGCAAAAAGGGACAACAGATCTGGACAGGTTTTTCCGAAGAAGAAGCGCTTTCAAAAGGGGTTTATAATGCATACACAAAAAACAATCTGCGATATTCACAATTAGCTCCCCTAACCATGTATGACGAAAAAAATACAGGATGTAATCTGCCGGCACAGATCGAGCTGTATGCCACTCGGGGAGATACATATAATTTCCTGTTCATGGCAAAGGGCGGCGGTTCTGCGAACAAGACATTTCTTTTTCAGGAAACAAAAGCAATTTTATTGCCTGAAAAAATGGTAAACTTTATGAGAAATAGTCTGAAAACCATTGGAACAGCCGCATGCCCCCCATACCATCTTGCTTTTGTCGTGGGCGGAACCTCTGCTGAAATAAACCTTAAAACCGTAAAATTAGCTACTGCAGGATATCTGGATTCTCTCCCGTCAAAGGGAAATGAATCCGGTCATGCATTCAGGGACCTGGAACTTGAATCCCAATTACTTAAGATATCCCGTGAACTTGGAATCGGCGCTCAGTTCGGCGGAAAATATTTTTGCCATGACGTCAGGGTGATACGTCTTCCGCGACACGGCGCTTCCTGTCCAATAGGTCTCGGCGTAAGCTGTAGCGCTGATAGAAACATTAAGGCAAAAATTACGAAACATGGCATTTTTTTGGAAAAGCTTGAAACAGATCCGGCTCTGTATCTGCCTGAACCAAAAGGGAATAAACTGGATGCAGTACAAATAAACCTTGATAAGCCAATGGATGAAATACGCGCGGTTTTAAGTAAATATTCTGTCGCAACCCCATTGCTTCTGTCCGGAAAAATTATAGTGGCAAGAGATATAGCTCATGCCAGGCTTCAGGAACTCTTAGACAGAGGGGAAGGGCTCCCGCAATATTTTAAGGATTATATAATATATTACGCAGGCCCGGCAAAAACCCCTGATGGATATGCTTCAGGTTCTTTTGGCCCTACAACTGCCGGAAGAATGGATTCCTATGTGCCATGTTTTCAAGAGCAGGGAGGGTCTATGGTTATGCTGGCAAAAGGCAACCGGTCAAAGGAGGTTGCAAAATCATGTAAAAAATACGGGGGATTTTACCTTGGCTCTATAGGCGGTCCTGCGGCAAGGCTTGGCAAAGAATGTATTACAAAAATAGAAACTGTTGATTATCCTGAGTTAGGGATGGAAGCAATATTTATGATAACGGTAAAGGATTTCCCGGCATTTATTATTGTCGATGACAAGGGTAACGATTTTTATGAAAATCTTCTGACTTAAATTGCAATAAAAATCTGTCTGCTGAATTAAATTCATTGTTTGAGATATAATTTTTTGTTGACCCATAATTCAATATAAGGCATAAATATCTTATTTTAACACTTAACACTTAAATGTAATGAATATAAGGAGCGGCGCTATGGCGAAAAAAATGAAAACAATTGATGGAAACACAGCAGCGGCCTACGTAGCATATGCTATGAGTGATGCTGCTGCCATTTATCCGATTACCCCTTCATCGGGAATGGGGGAAATGTGTGATGAGTGGGCGGCCAATGGTCTTAAAAATGTTTTCGGACAAACCATGCTGGTCCGACAACTCCAGTCGGAAGCAGGTGCGGCAGCAGCCGTACACGGAAATCTGGCTGCCGGAGCTCTTACAACAACATTTACCGCTTCACAGGGCCTGCTTTTGATGGTTCCCAACATGTATAAGATGTCAGGCGAAGTGCTGCCGGCAGTATTTCATGTTTCGGCTCGCGCTATTGCAGGACACGCTCTTTCCATCTTTGGAGACCATCAGGATATCATGGCTGTTCGACAGACAGGTTTCTCCCTCCTGGCATCCGCTTCAGTGCAGGAGGTCATGGATCTTGCATTGGTCACGCATCTTGCAGCAGTTGAGGCGTCTGTTCCTTTTATCCATTTCTTTGACGGATTTCGCACCTCCCACGAAATTCAAAAAGTCGAAATGATAGACTACGCTGATATGGCCAACCTGTTGAACCGGGAGGCTGTTAACGCTTTCCGCTCCAGAGCCGCAAACCCTGAAAGACCCGAACTAAGGGGAACCGCGCAAAATCCGGACATTTATTTCCAGGGAATGGAAGTGGCCAACCCCTATTATCAAAGGGTTCCTGCTATCGTCAGCCAATGTATGAAAAAGGTCGAGAACCTGACCGGTCGCAAATATCGGCTGTTTGATTATACAGGAGATCCTGATGCGGAAAGAATAATTATTGCCATGGGTTCTTCCTGTGAAACAATCGAAGAGGTTGTCAATTACCTCGTTGGCAAAGGAGAACGTGTCGGCCTCGTCAAGATACGTTTGTACCGTCCTTTCTCGGCTGAACACCTGTTTGCCGCAATCCCCGCAACTGTTGATCGTATTACAGTTCTTGACAGAACAAAAGAAAGGGGAGCGCTGGGCGATCCTTTATACCAGGATGTATGCACCGCCTATATGGAACGGGGTGAAATGCCGGTAATAGTTGGTGGAAGATACGGTCTTGGTTCCAAAGAGTTTAATCCGGGCATGGTTAAGGCTGTCTTTGATAACATGAATTCAGCCGGCCCAAAAAATCATTTTACTGTTGGCATTATTGACGATGTTACTCATACCTCTCTTGAAGTAGAAGAGGGGTTCGACACAGCTCCTGAAGGAACAGTGCAGTGTAAATTCTGGGGACTTGGAGCAGACGGGACCGTCGGCGCCAACAAGAGCGCCATTAAAATCATCGGCGATAATACCGATATGTATGCCCAAGCTTATTTTGCCTATGATTCCAAAAAATCAGGCGGTCTTACCCTTTCCCATCTTCGTTTTGGAAAAACACCGATTCAGTCAACCTATCTTATAGATTCTGCCGACTACATTGCCTGCCATAAATCCAAATATGTTGAGAGCTATAATTTACTGGAAGGGATCAAGGACGGCGGGACCTTTGTTCTCAACTCCCACTGGACCGCTAAAGATATGGAAAAGGAGCTACCGGCTTCCATGCGCAGAACAATTGCCGGGAAAAAGCTCAAATTTTACAATATCGATGCAGTTAAGATCGCATCTGAAGTAGGTCTTGGAGGCAGGATCAACATGATCATGCAGACCGCCTTTTTTAAACTGGCAAATATTATTCCTGTGGAAGAGGCTATTTCCTATCTCAAAGACCAGATAAAAAAGATGTTCAGCAAAAAGGGTGATAAAATTGTCAATATGAACTGCGAAGCGGTGGACAAGACCCTGGATAATCTGATTGAAATCAAATATCCGAAATCCTGGGCTGATGCTTCCGACAGTCCGGTTGCCGCCGCAGACGAACCTGATTTTGTCAAAAATGTGATGCGTCCCATGTTGGCCCAGCAGGGAGACAAACTTCCTGTCAGCGCTTTTGCGCGGGATGGTATTTTCCCTGTAGCCACATCAAAGTATGAAAAACGGGGCGTGGCAATTAATGTCCCGGAATGGGATATGAACAACTGCATTCAATGCAACCAGTGTGCCATGGTTTGTCCCCATGCAGCCATACGTCCTGTCCTGTTAACAGGCGAAGAGTTGGCCAAGGCTCCTAAAGGGTTTAAGGCAATAAAAGCTGCCGGCAAGGAGCTTAAAGGATACTATTTTAGCATGCAGGTGAACACCCTTGATTGTCTGGGTTGCGGAAATTGCGCAGACATCTGTCCGGCAAAAAAACCGGCGCTTACAATGAGGCCGATTGAAAGTCAGACAGAGCTTCAGGTACCCTTTCATGAATTTGCCGTTGAACTGCCTGTACGGGATAATCTAATTAAAAGAAACAGCATCAAAGGAAGCCAGTTTTTCCAGCCCTTACTTGAGTTCTCCGGCGCCTGCGCTGGATGCGGCGAGACCCCATATGCCAAACTTCTTACACAGCTTTTTGGTGAGAGAATGGTCATTGGAAATGCAACCGGATGTACTTCAATCTGGGGTGGCAGCACTCCGGCTATTCCTTATTGTGTTAATAAAGACGGCTTTGGTCCCACATGGGGAAATTCTCTGTTTGAAGATCCCGCAGAATTTACTTATGGGATGTTTCTGGCAACAATGCAGCGACGCAAAAAGCTGGCCGATTTGATGCATGAAGCGCTCAGCACCAATATCCCAAAGAAAGTAAAGAATGCCTTGCAGGGCTGGCTGGATAATATGAAAGATGCCGAAGGATCCAAAAAATTTGGCGACCAGCTTAAAGCCCTTTTGCCGGATTACAAAGACAACCCTGTCTTGTGTGAAATCGCCGATATGTCCCTGTTGTTTACAAAAAAGTCATACTGGATCTTTCTTGGAGACGGCTCTGCATATGACATTTCATTTGGCGGCCTTGACCATATTATGGCCACAGGTGAGGATATTAATATCATGGTGTTTGATACAGAGGTCTATTCCAATACAGGTGGCCAGTCATCAAAGGCCACCCCAACCGGCTCGGTTGCCAAGTTTGCAGCCTCAGGAAAGAAAACATGCAAAAAAGATATGGGACGCATGGCCATGACATATGGCTATGTATATGTTGCCAGCGTGGCTATGGGGGCAAATAAACAACAACTGCTAAAGGCTTTTACCGAAGCCGAAAGCTATGACGGGCCATCCTTGATAATGGGTTATGCGCCATGCATCAATCATGGGATCAAAAAAGGTATGGGCAAAAGCCAGGAAGAGGAAAAGCTGGCGGTAAAATCAGGATACTGGCCTTTGTACCGTTACAACCCTGTTTTAAAGGCAGAGGGCAAAAATCCCTTTATCCTTGATTGCAAAAAACCTGACGGAAGCCTCCAGGAATTCCTGGCAGGCGAGGTGCGTTATGCTTCATTGCAAAAAACCTTTCCAGAGGAATCTAAGATTTTGACTGCCCGCCTTGAAAAGGAATATATGCAGCGCTATGAAACCTTAAAACTGCTGGCGGATCCCACATCTATCTGCAAGGAGACAAAGAAGACAAAAGATAAATAGCTGGTTTCTTATAAATTTACAAAAAGGCCGTTTGCTTTCAGCAAACGGCCTTTTATTTTTATATCGTAAGCGGCAATATTTTATCAGTTAGCGTCCATCCACAAGTGGTAGATTCTGGTTCCTGGCAAGGCTCGAGCGTTTTTGCAACCGCAGGCATACTGCGACTATTCCGAGGAGGCTGTCCGAGAATGCCCTTTTCCCCAAACTCTGCGTTATGCGAAAAAAATTATCCTCGGAATATCAACTATATGCCTGCGGTAATTTTTTTCGCAAGCCTTGATTTTGGAAAAAATTGCTATTCTCGGACAGCCTCCGAGGATTGCAAAAAAGTGAGAACACCGCCAGGGGCCGAAAGATGCTATTTGTGGATGGACACCAATAGACAATTTTTTGACACATAGCAGGCAATTTTTTTCATAATATTTTGGCAGTATTTGTTGATGCTGAGCTATCTCTTTGAAACTTATAACAATTAATTTATTATACCCTGCGGCTATCTATGGTATGAATTTTGTTTTTACTTATTGTTGATTGCCCTCAACTTCAACACCATATAAAAAAACCACATTGGCATTAAGCCTCAGATGGTTAAACTTTAAAAAGGAAGTATGAGGCGGCAGATATAAAAGGTTTCTCGGGTGTACGTGCATCTTTTTTCCCGGCATATTCTACAACCAATATAAAAAAGGAGATTAGCGCAGGAAAAAATAACGGTACCCTTAGAAACCTTTTTTATTCACTTCAGTTAATATGTAAATCTGCCGATAATAAGATTAAAGAATGGGCGGAACTATTATGCAGTCCGACCATCAGTATGCATTACAAATATTGCTGGTGCATACCAACATAAAACACGACTTCGGACGACTTCGCACCCTGGCCGGGTGACGGCTCAACCGAACAGAATGCGATCTTGAAAAAACATCAAGGCAAAAAAGGCAGGGCTATTATATGCTCTGCCTTTTTTTGTATACACAGTAGAAATTCCAACAAATTTTAAATAATTTAAAACTCATGGAACCAAGAGAGCTTCAACCTAAATTGAGCGGTTTTTTACTCGATCTGCGCCGATCTCTTGCGCATAAAGGCTTCGCAAAAATCTTAGACATATCCACGGGTATGCCTGCGGTTTTTGCAAATCCTTATGCATCAAGATCCCAGCACATATCTTCGCAAAAAATCGCTCAACTTAGGTTTAATCATCCTAAAACAGGGAAACGTCCTGTTCATTTTTCGGAATACGCAACAATGCGCAACCAACAAATGAAATATGTTGCGCTATCTTGTTCAATATCGTATAGTTTCTTTAAAACCTAAATCCTGCAAGTTTAGCTTTTTGCAAACGTCTCATTTAGACGAAGGATTCGCATGCTCTCTTTTACCCCAAGCCAAAAAATAGAAAACAGGCTGAAAATACTCCAGGGGTTATTAGCTGAAACATATAAAGACTTGGAGGCCTTATCTCCTGATGAGACGAAATATATTCATCGTTGTGCCTTTATCAGTAATATCGGGGCTTCAACCAGAATAGAAAACGCTGTTCTAACCGACCAGGAAATCGAATGGATCGATACCACTTTGAATGAACATGGTAAGGCAACCGCTTTTGAGGAAAAAAAATCTTTTATTCTGGACAAGCTTTCAAAGGATAGAGAACGAAGTGTTGAAGAGGTAGTTGGTTGCCGACAAATGCTGGCAACTGTTTATTTGCAAGCCGATGAACTTTTCCCTCTATCAGAAGTTACTGTTCGCGGACTTCATCATGATTTGCTCAGGTATTACCCTAAAGCATCAAGTTATGCAGGAGGATACAAGACAGCGCCAAACAGGGTTGTCTCTATCAATCACGAAACCGGAGAGGAACGTGTAGTATTAGAGCCCTCTCCTCCCGGCATTATAACGGCGACTGCTATGGCAGAGCTGATCAACTGGTATAATACCGCAATCCAGGACTATCCGTGGCCCATATTAGTTGCCACAGAATTTATATTTCGTTTTCTGGCCATCCACCCGTTCCAGGATGGGAATGGGCGATTGGGACGGGCGCTTTTTATCCTAGCTTTATTTCACTCCGGCGATAAATATCTGACGAGTATTACGCCCTACATTGCTATTGATCGCCACATTGAGCAAAACCATATACTTTATTATTCCATCCTTCACCAATGTTCGGAAGGCAGGTTTAAAGCAGACTACACACAATACAAATTAGAGCCGTTAGCCTGGTTTTTCATCAATATTCTGGAATCTTCTTTAGCCGATATTGAGATTTATCGTAAGCGGTATAACAACCTGCAAAAGCTTTCGGAATCAGCATCGACTGTTTTGAACTGTTTTAGATCCAGCCCGGAAAAACGTCTGAAGGTTGGTGATATCGTAGAAAAGACAGGCCTTCCTCGCCGGACTGTACAATATACTCTTAAGACACTTACAAAACAAGAATTACTCCAGATGCTGGGACGGGGTGCTGGAAGCCGCTATCAACTTGTGTTTTGATATAATAAGCAAGAAATGGAAAACCTGCGTAGTGCAAAAAGGGGGATATTATAAAATTCCACTTTGATGTTTTATGTGCAACACAGAATACAAATTATATCAACTGCATAAAACCGGATGATGATATAAATTTATAAACTGAGGAACGTCCCATAGAAGTTCCGTAAGTAGCAGGTTTTTCGACATAAAATTAGAAGGTAAATTAGAATATGGAAATACCGCTGCTAAATGACATTGTCATCATATTTGGGCTGTCCATTGCTATCCTCTTTATATGCCATCGACTTCGCGTGCCGGCGATTGTGGGATTCCTTCTTACCGGGATATTGGCCGGGCCTTACGGACTTGGCCTTGTAAAGGCAGTTCATGAAGTTGAAATTCTGGCTGAGGTCGGTGTTGTGTTATTGCTTTTCACTATCGGAATTGAATTCTCATTTAAAAGACTGCTTCAAATCAAGAAACCAGTGCTGATAGGGGGCTCGATTCAGGTTTTGTTAACACTTCTGGTTACTTTTATTATAGTGAGGCAACTGGGTCAACCCATTGGCAAATCGATCTTTATAGGTTTTCTCATAGCCCTCAGCAGCACAGCCATTGTGCTCAAACTACTCCAGGAAAGAGCTGAAGTTGATAGCCCCCATGGACGTACAACCCTTGGCATCTTGATCTTCCAGGACATCATTATTGTTCCAATGATATTGGTTACGCCTCTACTGGCCGGAGCAACAGGGGGTTCAGACGAATCTATCTTCGTTATTGTGGCCAAAGGAATCGGAATCATCGGGCTGGTCATCGTCAGCGCTAAATGGATTGTGCCAAAGGTATTATATCAAATCACCCGGACGCGAAGCCAGGAACTTTTTCTGCTGAGCATAATTGTAATATGCCTCGCAGTTGCATGGGTAACCTTCAGCGCTGGGCTTTCTCTTGCCCTGGGCGCGTTTTTGGCAGGGTTGATCATTTCCGAATCTGAATACAGTCATCATGCGCTCGGAAACATTTTACCATTTCGGGATGTCTTTACAAGCTTCTTTTTTGTTTCCATTGGCATGCTGCTCGACGTGGGTTTCCTTTTCCGGCAACCTGGAACTATTGCGCTGATCGCTTTAGGCGTTTTGGTCATAAAACCCATAATTGCCTGCTTTGCAACGGTTTTATTAGGATTCCCTTTTCGCACTTCAATTCTGGTCGGCCTTGCACTCGGTCAGGTTGGTGAATTTTCTTTCATTCTATCCAAGACCGGTGTTGAACACGGTTTGCTTACAGGAAATGCTTACCAGATATTCCTGTCTTTTTCCGTGCTTACCATGGCTGCGACACCATTCATTATAACCCTGGCGCCACGCCTGGCGGATATTATCCTTCTATTGCCGCTGCCGAAAAGGTTAATGTCGGGCTTTTATCCTGTTCCAGAGATAAAGGTTGCAGACAAAAAACACCACCTTATTATCATCGGTTTCGGAGTGAATGGCAGGAACGTAGCACGGGCCGCCAGGGTAGCAGGTATTCCCTATGCAATCATTGAAATGAACCCCGAAACAGTAAGGAGCGAACAAGCACATGGTGAACCGATTTATTATGGCGATTCGACCCAGGAGGCGGTACTTCACCACGCAAACATCAAAGATGCGAAAATTGTGGTAGCTGGAATTAACGATCCCACAGCAACACGTAGAATTACCGAAACAGTCCGGAGACTTAATCCGAAAGTTTGTTTGATCGTACGAACCCCTTATCTCCAAGAGATGAAGCCCCTTTACGAATTAGGGGCCGACGAAGTCATCCCGGAAGAATTTGAGACATCAGTGGAAATTTTTACCCGGGTTTTGACAAAATATCTTATACCCAGGGATGAAATCGAAAGGCTTGTCGCTGAAGTTCGATCAGATGGTTATGAGATGTTACGAAGCATTTCCAAAAAGTCGTCATCTTTTGCTGATTTAAAACTTCAGCTTCCCGATGTCGAAATTATTACTTTGAGGGTTGCTGAAAAATCGCCTTTAGTTGGAAAAAGTTTAGCTGACATTGAGCTGAGAAAGAAATATGGAGTCACGGTATTGGCAATACGCCGCGACCAACAAATATTATCCAATCCAGACGTAAACATGCCATTTTATGCTAATGATGTGCTTTTTGTACTTGGATCACCAGACAGGATCGCCAAGGTCGCCGCTTTAATCTAAGTTGATGCTTAATACATCGTTAAATTCAATATGTTATATCTCCTTTGCGCCTGTCTGCGTGCGGTTACGCACAGGCAGGCCTGATCGTAATGTGTGCCGCACAGGTTGCTGGTTACAAAATATAAGCAAACGATTTCGCTGTAAAAATGTTATTTTGAACCCTTACCTTCTTGAAATTAATAGAAATCAGGGGTGCGAAACTTGAGTACGTTATCTTTATTCATGGTGTGTGTATCCTTCCTTTTTGATGTTTCAAAATGATCGGGTTATTGCCGGTAACAATTACCCGAAGGATACACCACCTAATTCCTTAAACACAACTTTTGATTATATCTCGGTGCTGGAAGCCGCTATCAACTTGTGTTTTGAGATAATAAGAAAGGAATGAAGCCGCTGGTGAAATTGGGAAGTTGCTGTTAGGGGTACATGGAACGGTATGTCGGATATATTTCCGTTTGCTTATGCAATTCTGTAACTGATACAAATCAATAGGCTAAGCTGATAACTGATTTGCAAATGTCCCATAGTGCATACAAACGTTACGATTCCCTGTGGGTCTGTTAGCCATGCCGGCCAAAAACTATTTGCTTTTGAAGCGAATAACGATAATAATCGCTTTAAATTTTGAAGCGAGAAGAGGAATGTCATGACACAGCAAACCAATAATGGAGCCAATCTTGGTTTTGAAAACAAGCTGTGGGAGATGGCTGACAAGATGCGCGGCCATATGGACGCCGGGGAATATAAGCACGTCGTTCTTGGCCTGATATTCCTCAAATACATTTCGGATGCGTTTCAGGCCAAGTATGACGAACTGGCCTCGCGGCAGGAAACAGACTACACCGATCCCGAAGACCGCGACGAGTACTCCGCCGGCAACATCTTCTGGGTGCCGAGGGAGGCGCGCTGGGATAAGTTGCAAGCAGGAGCTAAGCAACCGACCATCGGCAAGCTCATTGATGACGCCATGGTTGCAATCGAAAAGAAAAACCCCACTCTCAAGGGCGTACTTCCAAAAGACTACTCCCGCCCTGCGCTTGACAAGCACCGCCTTGGCGAACTCATCGATATTATTGGCAACATCGGTCTGGGCGACGAGGCCTCGCGCTCGAAGGACATCCTCGGTCGTGTTTACGAATATTTCCAAGGCGAGTTGCTTTTCATAGACGGCCGCAGGATGGGCACACTTGTCGACCGCGTACACCGCGAGATCACCAACGACGACCTTGACCTGATTTCAGGCATTTACCATGAATGGCGTAACACCGGCGGCAAATACGAAGACAAACCCGGCTGGTGGAAGTCCGCTACGCTGGATGAGATCAAATCACACGCTTATGTACTCACACCGGGCCGCTATGTCGGCGCGGAAGAAGTCGAGGACGACGGCATCCCCTTTGAAAAAAAGATGTCCGAACTCTCCGCCACCCTTTACCAGCAATTCGACAAGGCCGATCAACTGGAAGCTGTGATCCGAAAGAATCTGGAGGTGTTGGGCTATGGAAAGTGAACTGACATTTGACTCGTTGGTTCAGTCAATACGCCAAGTTCACGACCAGCTTGCAGCTCAGGCTGGACGAGCGGTAAACATCAGCCTGACCCTGCGAAATTGGTTGATCGGCTTATATATTGCTGAGTACAAGCTTCGTGGCGCTGACAGGGCCAAGTATGGGGAGAAACTGCTGGCTCTGCTTTCAAAAGAATTGAGAAAGCATCACATCAGCAGTACGGGGCGTAGGCAATTGTACAACTACCTGTCATTCTATCGCGTCTTTCCGGAGATTGTGCGGACAGTGTCCGCACAATCCAAATACTTGTTGCCCACCGCGATTGTCAGTGACAAAGAAAAAGTGCGGACAGTGTCAGCACAATTGAAAGTTCCGCCGGAAAAACTCATTAATACGTTGTCTTACAGCCACTTGGAGCTTTTTGTCGTCTTGGATGATTCGCTCAAACGCGCTTTCTACGAAATTGAATGTATTCGCGGAAACTGGTCGGTGCGTGAACTCAAACGGCAAATTGCCAGCCTCTACTACGAGCGATCCGGTCTGTCTAACAATAAAAAGAAACTGGCCGAGCTGGTCAGGTCCGGTGCGGAAGCCAGCGAACCGAAGCTGGCCGTCCGGGACCCCTATATCTTTGAATTTCTCGGGCTTAAATCCAAAGATGTGATGAGCGAATCCGATTTGGAAGACCAACTGCTCGACAAACTGCAGGAGTTTTTGCTGGAACTGGGTCACGGATTCTGTTTCGAAGCCAGACAGAAGCGCATCCTTATCGGTCATACACACAACTTTGTCGATCTGGTTTTCTATCATCGTATCCTTAAATGCCATGTGCTCGTGGAACTGAAACTGAAAGATTTCAGCCACGAAAACATCGGCCAGCTCAATACCTATGTGACTTGGTACCAAAAGAACATGGCAACCGACGGTGACAATCCGCCAGTGGGCATCCTGCTTTGCACACAAAAAGATCACACCCTGGTAGAATACGCCCTCGCCGGCATGGACAACCACCTCTTTGTCTCCAAATACCAGCTCGAACTCCCGAAAAAGGAAGAGATGCAACGGTTTATTGAAGAGCAAATCAAGGAAGTGGGTGATGGGGAGTGAGTGGAAAGAAGCAACACTTGGCGAGATATCAAATCTTAAGAACGGTAAAGATCTTAAAAACTCTTTTTACCGTGAAGATGGTCAATATCCCGTTTGGGGTGCTAATGGTGCTGGGAGACGATGTGTTGAAAATCATCGCACAAGAATTGGTTAAGTCGGTCAAAAGAAGTGTGTCGGTTGACTGGACCAAGCGCGAAAACGCTCGCGCCCAGATCCGCGTAATCGTCAAACGGATTCTTCGCAAATATGGTTATCCGCCTGACAAGCAGGAAAAGGCTACGCAGACGGTTCTGGAACAGGCTGAGGTGCTTTGTAGGGAGTGGATGGCAGAATAGAGGAACATTACGGGAAGAAACTCCGTGGCATTTCAACATTCATTTCAGTTTGGCTTATGTCACAAAACGGCTGAAAGACGCAGGTGAAACCCTTGGTATCAAACTTCTGGATCATATGATTTTTAATCACAAAGGATATTACAGCTTTCTGAAAAAAGGTGAAATATAGCTTTCCTTGGCCGTACCACCTTTTTTATGTCATTATGGTCCACAATATTTAAAACCAGTAATTTTTTCAAATCTCTTAACTTCCTTTTTAGGCTGAGGATGTTCATTGCATTTATCCCAATCATCTAAAATAGATTGACTGTCGTCGTCCCATTGAATAAGTTCTTTTTTAATCCAGCCATTAACTATCCCCAATGGAGAAATCGTTTTTCCTGAAAATTCCTGGATTACAAAATCATTTAGATCATCGTCGACAGTTGTCAGTTTAAAACCGTGAGCAATGGAACATGCAGCTATTTGTTGATCAACATAGCTCAAATTGAAAAACCTTTTAGTTCTTTTATTTATTTTACCAGTCACGATAATATTCCGTATTGCCTCCAAATATAGTTTAAAATCACCAGCTTCAACCTTTGATTTTCCTAATACTTTTATCTTGCTTTTATACCTTGTTCTCCAAGGATACCTGGTTTTAAATTTCTGAGTACGAAATAATTCCTGAAATACATCCTGAAGGGTTACACACCCATAACGATCATCACGAAACATATCCGGGGCTATCCTTATCAGCATCAAGACACTGCAAGTATCGCAGAGAATATACATATCAGGAATCCGCCTTTTTCATTCTGATCAATTCATCCTTAACTGCTTTTACGTCCAGCACACTTTCAATCCCAAGCATTTCTCCGAGTTTGCTGATAGTAATACTGTCAATCTGGTTAAGGATGATATTTGCAAAAAGCGGGCTTAGCGCGAAAATTTTTGCAACATAATCTCTTGGATCATCACCCATGAAGAGAATATCACCAATTGTGTGAAATCCCTTTTTAAAATTTGAATCAGCGCCTCCAATTTTGAGATTAAAATCAGGATCAATAGTTTTAATCTGTTTAACAATTCCGAATAATGCATGCCCATATTTTTTTCCGAAAGTCTTAAGCTTGTTTACCTGGACTCCCGCAGGCAACTCATTGATAACATCGTATACCATATGAACATATCCATCGGGGAATTGAATGTTATTAGCTACCTTGTCGCAGAAATTTTCTTCTTCTGCATCAAAGCCGTCATTTATCTGGATTTCGTCACGTATTGCGTGTACAGCTTCATGTAAAATTGGGAAAATCAGATCGATAATATTTGTGTTGTTATTAACAAATATTATTCTATGTCCATGGATCTTTGTATAAAAAGCATAGGCTTTAATCTTTTCAGGGAAATACCGGAATATAACCTTAATTCCAAGTTGCTCCAAAAGAGAAAATGTTTGTTCATAATCGGGAGGAAGATCCTGACTGATGTCGGCTCTTTTTTTCAACTCTGTTGCAATCTTTTTTGCAACTTCATCAGTGCGGTGATGAACTCTTACAACAGGAAGAACGCTTGAATTCGCATCATTTCTGAAAAGAACTTCATATGTTCTGGCCATTTCAAGCGCATCTTTTTGCATTGCCAATGTAACTTTAGCTGTTTTTCTTGTGCGATGGACGGGAACAGATATTGAACTGTCAAAATCTTTGGAAAAGAAGAAATCGGGATTTACATTGAAAATTCTGCAAAGATTAATTAAATGGTTGCCTTTGGGAATCTGACCTTTGATCCAGTCATTTACTGTCTGCCTGGAAACACCTGTTTTTTGGGCTAATTTGACTATTGAAGAATTATTTTCCTTAATCAAATCTTTAATTTTCTCCCCTAACCATTCCATGATAACCCCCTTATTTTTATAGCTTTATAAAATAGTAAATATGAACATACTAAATTTTTAGCTGAATGTCAAGGTTGATTTACGTTTATTTACACGAAACATAATTTGACCAGAATATGTAAGGTTAACCTGACTTATGAACATTCAGAAATGGCTATTTTATCCGATCTCTGGATGTGCTATAAACAGGCTTGGCATATTGAGGTATTGAAATGATCGGCATTACCGAATTCACCCTTGATCGAACATACTTGCATGGTTCGAAAATTTGAGTTGTCTATCATGAACGAAACCAATTTAATAGAAAAACTGATTAAAATTGAAGCCCTTTTTGCAGGCGCTGCTACTGAAGGGGAGCGGATTTCCGCGGGAATGGCAAGGCAGCGTATTCTAGCGCGACTTGAGGAGCTGCTTCCTAAAGAACCGGCTGTTGAATATAAATTTACATTTGCTGATATGTGGTCTAGAAAAGTTTTCACAACTCTTTTGCGCCGCTATGATTTAAAGCCCTATCGGTATTACAGGCAGCGCTATACAACCGTTATGGTCAAAGCGCCTAAAACCTTTGTTGACGAAACTCTCTGGCCTGAGTTCCAAAAGATCAATTCAGAGCTGGGAACATACTTACAGGAGGTTACCGACAGGGTTGTAAAGGAGGTTCTTCATGAGGACAGCTCAGATGCGGTTGTTGTTGATAAGCCTGTGCAAATAGGTTTGGATCAAAGTGTGATTTCAAAAGGTCCGATAAATACTGAAGATAAAAAGCCGGAGATGCCTCCTGATATTCGTAAAACAGGGCATCCCAAAAAGAAAAAGAAGAGAAAAAAGAAACGACGCAACCGTTAGCGAGCACTATCCTGCCGAGGAGATGTTTTGCAAAGGTTTTTCTTATTGCTGAAGAGGTTGTATTTTAATTGTTTGTTATCTGCAAAATGTGTATAATTAGTTGTAAAGGCTAAATATTATGCTGCTATGTATCTCTGATCAATTTTACAGGTTTTCCGTATGAAAAAGATTTTTGTCACCATCATTGTTTTGGCTGGGCTCGGCTTTTTAGGCTGGCAGATATATCAAAAGGCATCTGATTCCAGAAAAGGCTTCGAGCATGAACGCCGTAAGATATCTGTTGCTGTCGAAGTTGTGCCTGTAAAGAAAGCCTCAATACGGGAAGTGGCGAGTTTTACCGGGTCACTGTATCCAATTGCTGAGTTTATCCTGGCGCCAAAAATTGCCGGGCGGCTCGAAAAGATATTGGTCAATATCGGCGATAAGGTCAAGGGCGGGGAGCTGGTAGCCGTACTGGACGACAATGAATATCGCCAGCAGGTAAGCCAGGCAAAGGCGGAACTGGATGTTGCCAGGGCAAATCTTCAGGAGCGGGAAAACGCCCTAAAAAACGTAAAACGAGAGTATGAACGAACCATAGCCTTGCGTAAAAAAAAGATCGCCTCCGAATCAAAGCTCGATGCCGCAGAGTCCGAATTTAAAACCCAGCAGGCAAAGCTGAAAGTGGCTATCGCACAAATAGCTCAAAAAGAGGCTGCCCTGAAAATAGCCAAAGTACGGCTTTCTTATGCTCGGATTCAAGTGCCTGAAAACCACATTACCGGCTATCGGGTAGTGGGGGAGCGCTTTGTGGATGAAGGGGCCATGCTGGCGCCAAGCACCCCGATAGTCTCTATTCTCGATATCGAAAAACTCATTGCCGTCATTCATGTCATAGAACTGGATTATCCCAGGATTCAACATGGGCTGGAAGCGATCATTTCAACCGATGCATTTCCGGGCCACACCTTTACCGGAAATGTGATTAGAATAGCTCCTTTTCTGAAAGAAAAATCCAGGGAAGCCCGGGTGGAAGTCGAAATACCCAATGTACAAAAGCTTCTGAAGCCGGGGATGTTTGTACGGGTTCAGATACAATTCGATGAGCATAAAAACACTACAGTGGTTCCGGCAGCCGCTCTTGTCAAGAGAAACAATATTCAGGGTATCTTTCTGATTGATATTCAGGAGCAAAAAGCCCGGTTTGTTCCGGTGACTGTCGGTATCGTAAACGGCGTTCAGGCGGAGGTGCTGAATCCGACCATCGCCGGTTCGGTGGTGACTCTGGGACATCACATGCTGGAAGACGGCGCTTCAATTATTCTTCCAGGCGAAAAACCCGATGTCAAACAAGATAAACCGCCTGCCGGAAAAGGAAATTCATGAACATCTCACGTTTTTCTATCCGGCGCCCGGTGTTGACTGTCATGGTTGCTTTGATCGTCATTATCGTGGGAACGGTTTCCTTGTCCCGGCTTTCCATCGACCTGATGCCCGATATTACCTATCCGACGCTGAGCATCAGCACCAATTATGAAAACGCCGGTCCGGAGGAAGTCGAAGAGCTGATTACACGTCCCGTTGAGGAGGCCATGAGCGCGGTACCGGGAGTGGAGGAGGTCACCTCGGTTTCTGCTGAAGGCCGAAGCAGCGTTCGAGTTAGTTTTACGTGGGATACTGACCTGGATGCGGCAGCTAACGACATTCGGGACCGGCTGGATCGCTTAATCCCGCGTCTTCCTGAAGATGCTGACCGACCCATGCTGCGGAAGTTTGATCTCGCTTCCTTTCCGATTCTCATTATGGGAGTATCCAGCAACCTGGACCCCATCCAGATAAGAAGAATTATCGACAATCAGGTGAAAAACAGGATCGAGCGCATTCCCGGGGTAGCCTCTTTGAGTATTCGGGGTGGGCTGGACAGGGAAATCCATGTCAACCTGAACGCGGAGAAGATAAAAGCCCTGGGGCTTCCTATTGATCAGCTTATAAAGCGCCTCAAGGAAGAAAACATCAATCTTCCGGCCGGCACTATCGAACGGGAGCTGTTAGATGTCACTATCCGGACCCCTGGAATTTATACTAATCTCGATGAATTGCAAAATACGGTGGTAGCCATCAGGGAAGGATCACCCATTCAGCTAAAAGAAATCGCTACCGTAGAAGATTCCTGGGAAAAGGTAACCCGGATTGTTCGTATAAACGGCAAACCAGGTGTGCGCCTTTCGGTCAATAAACAGTCGGGGAAAAACACTGTGGAGGTGGCGGCAGGTGTGCTCAAAGAAATCGAGCGGATCAATCAGGACATTCCCCAACTCCACATAATCCCCATCATCAATACCTCTGACTATATCAGGCGCTCCATCACCAACGTCGGCGTCATAATTCTTTACGGCGGAGTTCTGGCGGTGTTCGTGCTGCTGTTTTTTCTCCGTAACATCCCCGGCACAGCCATTATTGCCGTCACTATTCCCATATCGATAGTTGCCACCTTTGCCTTGATGTATTTAAACGGGTTTACGCTGAACCTGATGACCCTTGGCGGTCTTGCGCTTGGCATCGGAATGATGGTGGACAATGCCATCGTGGTGCTGGAAAATATTTACCGGCTCAGAGAATCCGGCCAGGATCCGGAATCCGCGGCGGCACAGGGCAGCCAGGAAGTAGTAAGAGCGGTTATTGCCAGCACCCTGACCACCCTGGTCGTCTTTTTACCGCTTATTTTTGTGCGCGGCATGTCCGGAGTCATGTTCAAACAACTTGCCTGCGTGGTGAGCTTTTCGCTGGGTTGCTCTCTAATTGCGGCGCTGACGCTTGTGCCCATGCTGGCCTCCCGGTTGCATGCGCCGGTCATCATTGATTCAAAAGGCAACGCTGCTCATGGCGCGAAGATTTTTAATATAACGGAACGTTTTTTTCTTTGGCTGGAAAACTGGTACAAGAATTTTCTCAACTTTGCCCTCAACCACCGGGCATTGATATTAGGATCTGCATTGCTGACGCTTTTGGGAAGTCTTTTGCTGATTCCGCTGGTAGGTGTTGAATTGATGCCCGCCACCGATGAGAGCGAAGTACGGGTCTATGCGGAGATGGCCGTAGGTACCCGGCTCGATTTGGTCAACCGCAGCTTTCAGAAGATCGAGGCCATCGTAAAGCAGGAGGTGCCTGAGATCGAAAACACAGTGTCCTTTGTCGGCGGTTCCACCTGGCGGGCCAGGGGATCCAATGCAGGTGAGATGCGCATTGCTCTGAAGCCTGTCAAAGAACGTACCAGATCCAGCGAAGAAATAGCAGCAGCCCTTCGCAAAAAGCTCGTTTTTATGCCGGGTGTCAAAATTCGCACTCGTGCCGGACAGGGGCTCTTTTTGCTTCGAATCGGCACAGGGGGAAATGAAAAAGTCCAGGTGGAAGTACGCGGCCACGATCTTGAAACATCAAATGCTCTGGCACATCAAGTTGAGGAAATCATCGTAAATGTGGCCGGCATCACCGACACTAAAGTCAGCAGGGAGACCGGAACTCCGGAAGAGCTTATTGTCGTGAATCGGCAAAAAGCCGCTGATATGAAACTTACAGTATCCAGGATTGCCAATATGCTGCAAACTGTGCTTTCCGGGACTTCTGCAGGCAACTACCGGGATGGGGGAAACGAGTATCGAATTCGAGTAAAACTCGAGGGGGCGGAGAAAAAAGATCTGCGGGATATTCTGGACCTTACCATTACCAATGTTGAGGGCGATCAGGTGGTGCTTCGAAACGTGGTGGAAGTCCGCCCCAGGCGCGGGCCTGTGCTCATAGAACGCAAAGACCAGGAGCGTGTGGTCTATGTATCGGCCAATATCAGCGGCCGGGATATGGGCTCTATTCTGGCCGATATCCGGGAGGGGTTGCAATCGATGCCTGTGCCCAGAGGTTTCAGCATACTCTTTGGGGGAGATTACGAAGAGCAGCAGAAATCCTTTCACGAACTTTTGATGAGCTTTGTGCTGGCGCTGGCGCTGGTATATATGGTGATGGCATCGCTCTATGAGTCGCTGCGATATCCTTTTGTGGTGATGTTTTCCGTGCCGCTTGCAGCTATCGGCGTAATCCTGATGCTCTTTTTGACCGATACCACTTTTAACGTTCAATCCTATATCGGCTGTATCATGTTAGGCGGCATTGTGGTAAACAACGCCATCTTACTGGTGGATCAGATCAACTTGCTTCGCCGCCGGGACGGGCTGCCGCTTCGAGAAGCCATCGAAGAGGCGGGCAGAAGACGCCTCCGGCCGATCCTGATGACCGCTACGACCACCATTTTAGCCATGACGCCGTTGGCTGTGGGCATCGGCGAGGGCGGTGAAGCCCAGGCGCCAATGGCACGGGCCATCATAGGCGGGCTGCTCAGTTCGACTCTGATTACGCTGGTGGTGGTCCCCGCTATCTATGCACTCTTTGAACAAAAGAAGCTAAAGCCGTTCATGACTTGAAACTTAAAAAAGACTTAAATATCAACCCTTATGGAGCCGGCTGACAGTCAGCTTCAAGAGATTATCGGCAAGGAGTCGAAATGATGGTAATTTTCTGCTTTCGAAAGCCATTTGGAATGCTGCTTGTTTTGAGCTTTTTACTGTTGCCGCTATCCTGTGTGACCACAGAAAATATAAGGACAGCAAAGCAGAAAACCCCGTCGGCCACCATATACAATGCAAAAGATATGTCGGCAGCCGTTGAAATCAAACCCATGACCCCTCAAGCCGTAAGTCTTCCGGAAAAAGGTCCGCTTAAAACCACGGTAAAAGACGCCATTCTCATTGCCTTGGAGAACAACCGCTCGCTTACGGTGGAAAGACTCAATCCTTCTATCCAGCAAACCTTTGAGGATCAGGAGCGGGCCGTGTTCGACCCAACGATAGAGGCGGAAGTCTCTGCCCAGCGAAACGACAGTCAGAGCCAGACCCGGTCCGGAAGCGATACTGAAAGTTCGGTAAACGATGTCTACCATGGAAGCATTTCTCTCAAAGAATTTTTTCCCAGCGGCACATTTGTGGAAGCAGACGCAATCACAGAGAGAACAGACTCCAGCCTATACAATGAAGCGTTCTCCTCCACCCGTTTGGGGCTGTCGGTCACCCAGCCGCTGCTTCGCGGATACGGCACGGATGTTAACCTGGCGCAGCTTCGTCAATCGCAACTCGAAACCAATATCACCCAATACGAGCTTCGAGGGTTTAGCGAATCATTACTGGCGCAGGTTGAAACCACCTGTTGGGACTATGCTCTTTCCCAGAGACGGATCGAAATTGTAGAGGAGTCGCTGAAGCTTACCAGGCAGCAGATAGCCGAGACCGAAGAGATGATCCGGGTGGGAACCATGGCGGAAGCAGAGCTTGCGGCGGTGCAGGCCGAGGTGGCTGCCCAGCAACAGGATCTGATCAACGCTAAAAGCGCACTTGAGTCCACCCGGCTCTTGCTGCTCCGGCTGCTCAACCCTCCTGGGCAAACCCTATGGTATCGAGACATCGACCTGGTGCATTTACCCGCACTGCCGGAAATAAAACTCGATGCAGTGGGAGCACATGTGGCTGTAGCTATGAAGATGCGGCCGGAGATAAACCAGGCAAAGCTATCAATTCAGCAGGAAGATCTTGAAATCGTTTACACCAAAAACGGGCTTCTTCCTCGAATGGATCTTTTTATTACGCTTGGAAAGACCGGATATGCCGATTCCTTCTCAGGGTCGGTAAGCAATATTACTGGAGACAGCCATGATGCGATGGTAGGGCTCAATTTTGAATATCCCATCTTCAACCGCGAAGCAAAAGCACAGCACCGGAGAGCGCTTCTTCGCCGAGATCAGGCCGAAATAGCTTTAGATAACCTCAAGCAACTAATTGAACTGGATGTTCGAAAGGCTTACATTGAAATCAATCGCACAAAAGAACAAATTTCCGCTGGCACCGCTACCCTAAAGTTTCAGAAAGAAAAACTGCGGATTGAAATTGAAAAGTTTCGAGTGGGTCTCTCTACCAATTTTTTTGTGGCTCAGGCCCAGCGTGATCTTCTTGCCAGCCGCATTAACGAGGTGCAGGCGGTGGTTAACTACCTTAAAGCGCTCAACAACTTTTACCGCCTGGAAGGCTCTCTTCTCAAACGCAGGGGTATTATCGCCCCCGGTTGCGACCCTGTCGAATATTCTATAAACAGAAATTCACAAACTTATTCTTCGCAGACAGAAAATTAAAGTTATAACACAATGTTTTTGTTGTTAAAAATATTCATTCCTTCTTTAATGCCCTTGCTCAGAATTGTTACGACAGCATCTTTTGCTCTCGTAATTATCTCTGGAAGAATCAATTTTTCATCCGGATTAAATCGGCTCAAAACATAATTTGAAACACCGGACATGTTTCTGAAATTTTCACGACTGATGCCAATGCGAATACGGGCAAAATCGTTTCCGCCAAAAACCTCTATAATCGATTTAATGCCTTTATGCCCTCCGGAACCTCCACCTGCCTTTATTTGCAACCTTCCGAAAGCAAGGTCAATATCATCATGAATAATTAGAAGATCCTGACAGGATATCTTGAAATATCCTGCGATTTGTTGAACAGGATACCCGCTTTTATTCATAAATGCCATGGGTTTTGCAAGGATAACGTCTGTATTTTCTATGCGACCGCGGCCATATAACGCATTAAACTTGCTTTTTTCTACCAGGACAGAGAAGGAGCCCGCAACTTTATCTATTGCCATAAAGCCGGCATTATGACGAGTTTCAACATATTGACTGCCGGGATTTCCCAACCCGACTATCAGACATACTTTTTTTTGCGGCATAGTTCAATCCGTTAAATACAGCAATTCTGCGCTAAAAAAAGCGAGACCTTTGAAAAATATCATTTTGCAAAGGTCTCATTACACATACGTAAAGCGATTAGCTGTTAGCAATTAGCCGTTGTCTCTTATTATTATGGAAGAAGCTCAATTATTTTTCATCAGAGGCTTCAGATGGTTCTTCTTCAGCAGCAGCTTCTTCATCAACAGCCTCTTCCTCTTCCTCGGACACCTCTTCTTCTTCGGCGGCTTTCGGGCTAAGTATTGTCAGCACTGTAAAATTAACATCCGCCTGTATTTCAGCATCACCTTCCAGGGAGATTTCATTAACATGCACAGAATCTCCTATCCCTAAATCTGTAATATCTATCTCGATTGACTCTGGAATTTCAAGCGGCAGGCACAATACTTCCAGTTCACGTCTTATTATCTGCAACATGCCCCCTAATTCGACGCCTTCTGATTTTCCCTTCGTTATAACAGGAACATTGACCTTTATTTTACGCTCCATGGCTATTTCATAGAAATCGATATGCAGAAAATCCCGCGAAACCGGATGGGTTTGCAGCTCCTTGATCATAGCGGTTTTGGTGTATGTTTCACCGTTTTGAATAACAAGATTTAAAAGAAGCTGGCTCACAGTGCTTTCTTTTAAAGCCCTCTCAAGATCGCTTATATCAACTGACAGTAAAACCGTTTCTGTCCCCCGGCCATAAAGTACAGCAGGTATCTGGTTATTACGTCGTAAAGCACGGGCAGGGCCATCTCCAACAGATGTTCTAATATTTGTCTTTAGTTCGATTAATTCCAAAACTCCTCCTTAAAAAATCTTTTTTAACTATTTACCAACCGATCTACGCTGATCATCAGCAGGATTTTAATAATTCTTAATGTTCTGTAGTTTTTTTATATTTAAACCTGTCTGCGTTCATCCTCCAAAGGCGGACAGGTCCGTGTGAATCTGTGGCTGAATAGTCACCTTTTTATACAAAAAGAGATGTAACCGAATTACCTTTATGGCTACGTATTATCGCTTCTCCAACCAATTCTGAGATAGAAAGAACCTTTATTTTATTACATGCTTCAGCATTGCTGTTTAATGGGATTGTATCTGTAACGACCAGGCTTGATAGAGAGGAATCGTTTATCCGGTCAACAGCCGGGCCGGATAGCACAGGATGGGAACAAATGGCATGAACCTCTTTTGCGCCTTGTGCCAGGATAGCGCCTGCAGCCTCAATCAACGTGCCGGCAGTATCAACCATGTCATCAAGGATAACGGCATTTTTCCCTGCGACATCGCCCATTACTGCCATGGCCCTGGCCTTATTGGGAGCTTCTCTCCGCTTGTCAATAACGGCAAGATCTGCATGCAACCGCTTTGCAAAGGCTCTTGCCCTCTCAGCGCCTCCTGCATCCGGAGAGACAATCACAAGATGATCCTGTAAATTAGCCTTTATGTATTCAAGAATCACAGGAGCAGCAAAAAGGTTGTCAACAGGGATATTGAAAAATCCCTGAATCTGGACAGCGTGCAGATCCATAGTAATTATTCTGTTTGCACCCGCGACTGTCAGCAAATCTGCAACAAGTTTAGCGCTGATTGGAACGCGTGGTTCCACCTTCTTATCCTGCCTGGCATAGCCGTAATAAGGTATTACCGCTGTTATCCTTATGGCTGAAGAGCGTTTAAAAGCATCTATCATAAGAAGCAGCTCAATGAGATTATCATTAACCGGCGGACAGGTTGACTGTATAATATAAATATCCTTTGACCTTACATTCTCATTGATTTCGATCTGTATTTCACCATCACTAAATTTTTTAACTTTGGCTCCGCCAAGCGGCACTTTAAGGTAATCACATACTTTTTTTGCAAACTCAGGGTTTGCATTGCCTGCAAATATTGTAAAGTCTTTCATTTAACCTGCCATTTTGATGTTGTAGACTTTCAGATAAATAATTTCACTGCCTTATCGGTCGGACTTCTCGACGACGTACTAATATGTACGCCCTACTCGAAGCCCTCCCTTTAGCCTTGTGAAAGGAATTATCTGAAAGCCTATAGTAAATAGAAAAAATAAATTTTTATTGTCAAAAACCTCTTCAAATCCGTCATTCCATTATTTTGTACCCTGGCTGGGGCGGGAGGATTCGAACCTCCGAATGCAGGAACCAAAGTCCTGTGTCTTACCACTTGACGACGCCCCAGAAAAAGTGTCCATCCACAAATGGCATCTTTAGGCCCCTGGCGGCGTTCTCACTTTTTTGCAATCCTCAGAATAGGCGCACTATGCCTGCGGTTGCAAAAACGCTCGAGCCTTGCCAGGAACCAAAATCTACCACTTGTGGATGGACACTAACTAAACTATCATCTTAGTTATAAATAATTCCCATCTATTATTACCTGAAAGGGCATTATAAGCTTCATTAACTTTATCGATATCTGAAAAAAGGCCAAAAACCGTGGGGCCGCTTCCCGACATCAAAACTCCCATGGCCCCGTGAGTTAAAAGCGCTTTTTGTGCTATAATAATATCAGGATATATTAATGCGGTAACCGTTTCAAGATCGTTGCACAAATTAGCTACTACATCATATTTTTGATTCTTAAACTTATAATTTTTATTTATATTTTTATATTTTGTCAATCCTAAATTCAATTTTCCGTATATATTCGCTGTTGACACACTAAAACCGGGATAGATCAATAAAAGATGGAACTGTTTAAGTCCATTGAAACTTTCCAGCTTCTCGCCCATACCGGTGACTATTGCCGGTTTCCGGAACAGAAAAAAAGGGACATCAGATCCGATTGCAATACCCATTGATATAAGCTGCTCCATGGAAAATGGGAAATTATAATAACGGTTTAACCCTGAAAGAACAGCCGCTGCGTTACTGCTCCCGCCGCCGAGACCGGCGCCAACCGGTATCTGTTTATCTATGTCAATATGTACATGTTCTGCTTTATTTAGTGTTTTAAAAAAAAGATTTGCCGCTTTAACAGTTAGATTTGTTTCATCTTCCGGAACCAAAGTATTGTTGCAGGAAACAGATGTTTTATCGACTTGAAAGGAAAGAAAAATAGTATCGTAAAGACTGATACAGCACATAAGGGAAAACAGGTCATGGTAGCCATCCTGTCTTTTCCCAACAATTTGTAAAAACAGATTTATTTTTGCCGGAGAAAGAATCTGCATCCGAATAATGATACATCCCTATTTGATTAGTTTGACAACAAGAAATCCAACACCCATTCTCTTAATCAGCAGTTCAATGGATTCCCCATTTTTGTATTTTTTTATTGTATTGTTATATTCTGCCACAGTATTTATTCTTGTCCGGTTTATCTCCTTTACAATGTCTCCCACAAGCACACCTTCTGATTCGGCCTTGCTGCCTGATGCTACTTCTACAACAACAACCCCTTTGTGTTCTATAATATTAAATCGACGGGCTATCTCGGGCGTTAATTTTGAAACTCGAATACCGAGTTCATACTCTTGTCCCGTCTGGGTTTTCCTGGCAAACACCTTTGAATCTTTCCTTTTTGCAATCCTAACATTTACTGTCTTTTTTCTGTTGTTACGCAATAGTTTTATTTTTACGTTCTCACCAACACCAAAATTTGCGATTATCCTTGTAAGATCCCTGCCGGTTTCTACTTTTTTCCCATTGACCTCGACTATAATATCCTTTGGCTTAATTCCTGCCTCGTCTGCGGGATCACCGGGGAATACCTCTACAACCAGCACACCCTTTTTGCCCTCAACCCCATAATATTTTGCCAGGTCTTCATTTAAATCCTGAATAGCTACTCCAAGCCAGCCGCGGGTTACTTCTCCATGTTTTTTCAACTGGTTAATGATTCCTTTTGCAAGATTGATCGGAATCGCAAAGCCTATTCCATGTCCGCCGGCAACAATAGCTGTATTTATACCAATGACCTCGCCATTCATATTAATAAGCGGCCCTCCGCTGTTTCCAGGGTTTATTGAAGCATCTGTCTGGATAAAATCGTCATAGGGGCCGGAACCAATAACACGTCCTTTAGCGCTGACTATACCGGCAGTAACAGTATGCTCCAGACCAAAAGGGCTGCCTATTGCTATAACCCACTGGCCCACTTTCAATGCGTCGGAATTTCCCACCTTTACTGCAGGCAGATGACGCGCTGGTTTGATCTTGATAAGCGCAAGATCCGTATTAGGATCGCGTCCAATTATCTCAGCGTCAAATTCCCTGCCGTTATTTAACTTTACTTTAATTTTGTCTGCGTTTTCAATAACGTGATTGTTCGTTACTATATAGCCTTCTTTATCTATAATAAATCCTGAGCCAAGGCTTCTCTGCTTGAATTCCTGTTGCGGATTTTCTCCAAAAAACTTTTCAAAAAAATCCTCCATTGGATCGTCTTTGCCAAATGGGTCCCTTGAAAAACGGCGAAAAACCCGTCCACCGCCTTTGATTATTTTTACCGTCCTGATATTCACTACCGCAGGACTGGCCTTTTCGGACAGGTTGCTGAAATTTTCAGGCACCAGCCGAACATCCACTGATTGTATATCAGCAGCCTCAACTGGACAAAAATCCGGAAAAACAAATAGTCCCACCGCCATAATTATAATGGCAAAAGAAACTTTACCTCTAAATAAATTAATTATACTGTCAATTTGTTGCATTAAAAATCACCCCTATGAATTTACTTTGTTTTAAACATATTGTAACACTTTAGTTATTTAAAAAAAATCTATAGTCCTCAAGCATCGGCGGTTTAAGGCTTTTTCAGGAAGGAAATATTTTTATCAGTAAACCGGAGGTAGTAATATTTCCCCCCTTTCTTAACAGGGCATCTCGATAGTTCAGGACAGTTCCGGCAATCATGTGAAGCAAATCCAATGCTGACTCTTTTTCTCTTTTTAACTTTTGCAGGGGCGTTTCCCCGGGGGCACCAACTTTGCCTTTTTCAGAAAATTGAAAAACAGCAAGGCTCAACTTGTCTTCCTCGACAGAACCCATGGTCGGAGCAATCAGCTCTACGTCATGTTCTTTTGCACGTTCACAGTTGTCATCACTGCCGTAAAGGCTATCGGCTGTTAGCTCTTTTGGTTTTTTCAGCTCAATAGGATTATCTTTATCATTGGTAATATTGCAGTGCTCTTTCAATTGAGTGAATAATGCCATTGAATATTAAAGGCATATTATTGTATTGTTTCTTCGTCAGTGAGATCGAACGTCTGCTGAAGAATAAGAGCGCCCAGCATGGAATAAAGTTCCTTGGTCGGTCGGCCAAATGTGGCGTTGAAATGCTTGCCGACCTCATTGACAGGAATTGAAGGCAGTATGTGCTCACGGAACAGGCCAGGCCATCCAGCATCAAGCATTTGCCGTCTTTTGGGAGTAAGAAAATCGCAGGGATCGAAAATGTTAAGTTGATTTGATTTTTTTATTTTGACCATGATTTTGTCCTTAACCTTCTGATTATTTTCAGAATTTCCGTATCATATAGCAGAAGATTAAGCAAGAAGTATTTTGACTGTTTTCAAAGTTTTTTAATTAGATAGATGTTTTTTGACTTTTTACGAGACCATCAAAACTTAAACAGCACTGAAAAATGTTTCAGGTCTTTCTCCCTGATGAGATTATCCTGCGTTATCTTATCACAGATAATGCACGGCATCCTTGAGGCTTAAACCTATCCATTTGGGACGATATTCAGGGTAGCTTACAAGGAGCCTTTGTGATTTTTGTTTTAATATGCTGGCGTTGATTCTGGATGGATTCATTTTTATTTCAGCAACAACTATTTCCTTTTTCATGTCGTTAACAGCAACAAGATCGATCTCATTTTGATTCCCTTTTTCCCAATAAGAGCCTATACGGTTATATTTGCCTGTATTGGTAAACAACTCATGATAAAATTTTTCCAGTATTCTGCCACAATAGGTTGAGTAATCGCGCTTTAGCAATATTTTGATGTAATCAAAATATTCAGTTTCAATAGCGGAATAATTACGATAAAGAAAACGGAACCAGAAGTTTAAAAAGTTGTCGGTGATAAAATATTTTTGAAGACGCGAATTAGGTTTTGCATTAATCGGCTTGTGTTTTGAAATAATTGAATAATCTTTTTCCAGGCGCTCCAGATATCCGCCTATATTGCGTTCTAAAATAGATTCAATTTCCGTCCTTGCTGTTTTTCCTGCTGAAATAAGCTCAAGAATCGAAAAATATATACCATACTCTTTGCCGAATTCTTCAATAAGAAGATTTTTTCCTTCGTTTAAAAATGGTGAATTCGTTTCAAGTATAAAATCTACAATCTGTTCATAAGATAAAGCTGAATTCGTTACCAGTATGTCAATATATCTTGGAATTCCACCGGTAAACACATAATAATCAAATAAGGTTTTTAAATCACTGATACCATAATCACCTAATATCTGGTTTATGTATTTTATGGTAAACGGTTTTATGAAAAGAATACGATCTGCTCTTTGAAAAAGAGGTTCTTTTGCATTATTCTTAATAAAATGCAGGGAAAATGTACCGTGTCCAATATCGTTCCACGCTGTAACCGTCCGATACAGTTCTGCTGCTACCATATTTTCAAACCGGGCCGCAGGTTCCTTTATTCTGGGGAAGTCCCAGAGATACACCTTATGCTCTTTTTGAATTGCCTGCGCAATTCTCCGGGTCCAAGGAGTAATGCTGAAAGTAAGGAAAAATTTTTCAAAAATCGACAACCAGTGCTGGACAAAAAATATTGATAATGGTATTTTCTAAAAGTCTAAGCGGCCATTTATACAATCCTGTCTTAAGGATGTTGCGGGCTGCCTTAAATATGAAGGACAACCAAAATCACTCAAAGATATGGAACAGACAATAAAGACCTGAAAAACGAGGTAACTATGCAGAAATATACAATTTATCCGCTGACAGTTGGCATTAATGAAACAGACCAGGGGGTCATGACATATCTTCATGATTATGGGAAAAGTATTCTTCTTCCAATTTATGTTTTTTACATAAAAGGGGGAAGCAAAAACATTCTCATTGATACAGGGCTTGAACAGTTTGTAGTGCCTGAGGGAGCGAGTGAAAAATGTGGATTTGAAATATTTGAATTTGAAGAGGCGCTTGCAACTGTAAATCTAAAGCCGGAAGATATTGACGTGATTATTCATACCCATCTTCATAATGATCATTGTGAAAATGATTATAAATGCATAAATGCAGATGTATATGTTCAGAAGGCTGAACTTGAATTTCTTAAAAACCCTCATCCTATTGATCACAGGTATTATTCAGATGTGCTGGATGATGTAAATGTGATTGAGGTGGATGGAGACGCAAATATATTCGACGGAATCGATGTAATTTTTACGCCAGGGCATACTGTAGGGGGGCAGTCTGTTGCAATCAACACATCAAAAGGAAAGGCTGTTATCACCGGCTTTTGCTGCAATGATAAAAATTTTCCGGCATCAGGACCGGCTATTGCTTCCGGTGTGCATATTAATGTAATAGAGGCTTATGATTCCGCCCAGAAGATAAAAGAGATGGCGGATATACTGATTCCTTTGCACGATCTTTCCATAGGGAGGCTAAAGTCTATTCCTTGAGAGAACTCAGCACCTCCTCAGCCGCTTTTACTGTTGTATCAATATGATCTGTGCTGTGCGCCGATGAAATAAAAATTGCCTCAAACTGGGAGGGGGCGAGGTAAATCCCTTTTTCGAGCATGCCCTTATAAAAGGCTGAAAACATATCGAGATTGCTTGTTTTAGCATCATCAAAATTTTTTACATCTCTGTCTGTGAAAAAAAGCCCTGCCATTGAACCTACCCTGTTTACATTTATCTTTATTTTTGCTGTTTGAGCGGCTTTTTCAAGACCGGTGGCAAGTTGATCAGCCTTTTTATCCAAAGCCTCATAAAAGCCGGTTTTTTTCAATTGGGTAAGGGTTGCAATGCCTGCCGCCATGGCAAGAGGATTGCCTGAAAGAGTTCCTGCCTGATATACCTGACCCTGCGGAGCTATATGCTCCATAATTTTACGTTTTCCCCCATAGGCGCCGACAGGCAGCCCGCCTCCAATGATTTTGCCAAGGCATGTAAGATCCGGAGAGATCCCATAAAGAGATTGAGCGCCCCCATGCGCCACCCTGAAACCGGTCATAACCTCGTCAAATATGAGCAGGCTCCCGTTTTTTTCAGTCAGCTCTCTTAAAGTTTCCAGGAAACCGTCGACAGGCGGTACCAGCCCCATGTTCCCTGCAACAGGTTCAACTATTATACAGGCGATCTTGTCACCTTCCTTATCCATTACCTTTTTTATACAGTCGATGTCATTATATGGTAAAGACATAGTATGTTCTACAAAGGATTCTGGCACGCCAGGGCTTCCCGGGATACCCAGAGTGGCAATGCCTGATCCAGCCTTAACAAGCAGCGAATCCGCATGCCCATGATAGCACCCGTCAAATTTGATTATCTTGTCTCTGCCTGTTGCCCCCCTGGCAAGCCGTATTGCGCTCATGGCTGCTTCTGTGCCTGAGTTTACCATACGAATCATATCTATTGAAGGGACGGCATCAATAATGAGTTCGGCTAATTTAATTTCAAGACCTGTAGGCGCTCCAAAACTTGTGCCGCAGTTCAGGGTAGAAGCGATTGCTCTAAGAACCGATGTGTGTCTGTGCCCTAATATCATTGGGCCCCATGAACCAACATAATCGATAAACCTGTTGCCATCTGCATCAACAAGTATGCATCCGTCAGCATTGTTGATAAAAATTGGTTTTGTCCCAACAGGCTTGCATGCGCGTACAGGGCTGTTTACTCCGCCGGGAATAAGTTTTAAAGCTTGATCAAAAAGTTTGTTTGAGTTGTCATGATTCATAGTTCGGATACCCTTTTTCCTAAGATGAGCGATCAGCTCTCATTGTTTCGGGTGGTTACCAGCGATTCGATTTTCACCAATTGGGTGAAATGTTAACCTTTAACAATATATTGAAATTATTGTGCTAACTGCTAAAAGCTCAATTGAGGTTTGTATAAAATATCAGATAGGATTAATCAGGTCAAGTACTCATAATTGATATTATTATTTCCGATGCCGGCCTAAACAAAAAAAATTGACAACCGATTTTAAAATTGATACGAACAATATCCGGTTGTTTTACATCTGTATATCCATTGGGCCGTTAGCTCAACTAGGCAGAGCACCTGACTCTTAATCAGTAGGTTCGGGGTTCGATTCCCCGACGGCCCACCAGAAAATACAAGGGGTTACAGTAGTTAAGACTGTAAGCCCTTTTCTGTTTCTTTGCAAACTAACGCAAATTGATTGAAATCGACAGTTTTTTGCGAACAATTTAGCTGTCACAAATGCTTTGCTATAAACTTCCCAACCCTGCTATCTCTGATATATGTCTTTGAGTGTTATGCAGGTTCCGATTTTCTTCTATTCCATCGACAAATTTAACCCCTTCGATTACCGCTGCCAACTTTTTTGAATAATGGAGACGCTGCCATAAGTCCATGGTCATATCCGAACCCCTACAGTCGGATAGTTTGGATTGATATTGAACTGGGATTTTTCTGTCATAGTCATAACCAACGGCATAGCCTTCCCTTTGCTATCCTTAATCTGTGGGGCTCAGCTCCATGGTTCGAAAATATCAGTCTGTTTGTGATCTTTAATATAAATCCTGTTGTTTTATCTTTATTTTGTTGATAAAATACAAAATTGTAGCTGAAAATTATCTCAATCGGTTAACTATATTAGACTTTTTTACGAAGCCATCAATTATAAATTACTATGAAAAAGACCAAGATATTAATTGCGGAAGATAATGATCTTAGCAGAGAAAATCTGACGGAACTGTTATCTGAAAACGGCTATGAGGTTAAGGCTGTCAGTGACGGGAAGGAGGCAATCGATGTCTTTCCTTATGACAACTACGATCTGGTCATAACAGACCTGAAAATGCCTCACGTCGATGGCCTGCAACTACTTAAATTCATAAAAGAGATGCGTCCTGAAAATATCGTTATCATGATCACCGGTTATGCCACCGTAAAAAGCGCTATTAATGCCATGAAGATAGGGGCATTTGATTATATAACAAAACCTTTAAAAAAAGATATTATCGAGCTGGCTGTTGCGAGGGCGCTGTCCCATGCAAAACTCAAAGAGGAAAACATCGCGCTCAGGAAGCATTTAGAAGAAAAATATGATTTCGGCAAATTGACAGCTTACAGCGATAGTATGAAAGAGGTTCTTGAAAAAATTAAAAAGGTGGCCTCATCAGACAGCACTGTTGCAATATACGGCGAAAGTGGAACAGGCAAGGAACTGGTGTGCCGTGCGCTGCATTTCAATAGCGACAGGAAAGACTGTCCTCTTGTTACGGTGAACTGCGGGGCAATTCCAGAAGAGCTTCTCGAAAGTGAACTGTTTGGCCATGAAAAAGGCGCGTTTACCGGAGCCATACGGAGCAGGACAGGACGGTTTGAATTAGCCCATGGGGGGACGATTTTTCTCGATGAGATAGGCGACATGAGCCCTTCATTGCAGGTAAAGGTGCTTAGGGTAATACAGGAAAGACGGTTTGAACGGATTGGAGGCATAAAAACCATAGATGTGGATGTAAGGATTATTACCGCAACAAACCAGGATCTGGAAAAAGCCGTGGCAGAAAAAAGATTCAGGGAGGATCTCTTTTATCGCATTAATGTAATACCCATCCATCTTCCGTCTCTCAGAACAAGGAAGGTGGACATACCTGTTCTGGCCAATCATTTCCTGAAAACATTTAACAGGTTAAAAGAAAAAAATATAGATGGATTAACGCCCGAAGCCATGAATTGCCTTACAAAATATCACTGGCCGGGCAATGTAAGAGAATTGCAAAACCTGATTGAAATGCTTGTTGTCATGAACCAATACAACAAAATAGAAGTAAAGGATCTGCCTGATAAGATAAGACTCAATTCAGGGAAAACCGAAAAAATTATAAGCAACATCGAGATTTCAGATGACGGCTTGGGTTTGAACGAAATAATCGGTCAATTTGAAAAAGATTTGCTCCAAAAGGCCATTCTGAAATCGAACGGAATAAAAAGCAGGGCCGCAAAGTTATTGAACCTGAACAGAACAACCTTTGTAGAAAAATTAAAGAGATATAAGATTTAAATAACCGTTCAGGGTTCAAAGGTTCAGGGGTTGTTAACCCTGGCCCCTGACCTTCAGCCTACAGCCTAAATGCCTACAGCCTATCTTCTGTCCAAAACCTCTCTTACTTTCTTCACCAAAGCAATTAAGCGATACGGTTTGCCGATAAAACCGGCAGCGCCGGCTTCAAGCGTCTCTTTTACCTTTCCATCGGCGGAATAACCGGTAGCAATAAGAACTTTTATCTTTGGATTGATCTTAAGAAGCTCCTTAAAGCACCTGTGACCACCCATGCCGGGCATCCCTATATCCAGAATTACAAGATCGATCTGGTCCCCTTTTCTCTTATAAATCTCAATGGCCTCCTCTCCGCTTCCCGCCGCAACGGTCGTATAATCATACTGGCCCAGTATATCGCATGCTATATCGAGAGCAGACTTATTGTCATCCACGAGAAGAATGGTCTCATTGTTGCTGTACAGACCTCTTAGTCCTTTATGCTCCGGTGCTTGCTCTACATTTTCAACAGCCTTCTCTAACACAGGGAAATAGAGCCTGAAAATGGTTCCCTGACCTGGTTCACTGCAACACGTTATGTAACATTTAAAATCTTTTATAATACCATAAACAATGGCAAGACCGAGACCGGTTCCTTTGTCCATGCTTTTCGTTGTGTAAAAGGGCTCAAATATATGTTTCAGTGTTTTACTGTCCATACCACAGCCGGTATCTGAAATAGTTAGCAATACATACCTTCCGGGGATAGCACCTAAATGCAACTTACAGTATCTCTTATCCAGAACTGTATTCTCCGTCTCAACAATAAGCCTGCCGCCATCAGGCATGGCATCCCTGGCATTGACTGCAAGATTCATTATTATCTGTTTAATCTTTACCGAATCCATATTGACCAGCTTGAGATCATCACACAAATTCGTTTCAATGGATATCATTTCAGGGAAGAGTCTCTCAAAGACTGCTTTCATCCGGCTGATTTCATGATTTATATCCATTGGTTTCAAGTTTCCCTTTGTTCTCCTGCCAAAGATTAGAAGCTGCCTGATAAGATTTTTCGCCCCCCGGATCAGTTGCTCAATCTTGTTGAGGCAATCACAGTCGGGATCATCCTTAGCCCTTCTCATTAAAAGAAGCTGGATATAACCGGAAATACTCTGAAGAAGATTGTTAAAATCATGCGCAATGCCTCCCGCAAGAATGCCGATAGATTCCATCTTATAGGCATGGCGGATCTGTTCTTCGGTCTTTTTTCGCGCGGTAATATCCTGTCCTAAGGCAATGGTGGCGTTCAGTGTCTCGCCGTCCTTGGCATAAATAGCGGAAAAATTCCATAATCCCACGCGTATACTGCCTTCCTTGTGTAAAATCGGGATTTCCACGCTCTCGTGTTCTTCTCCCCTTGATGCGCTTTCAAGCTTTTGCGATAAACCAAAACGACTTTCTTCAGGAACCAACACGTCCATGGGCTGACCAACCATCTCCATGTCGGAGCGACCGCTCATCTCTTCAAAGGCCTTATTGAAAGCAACAACCTTCTGCTTACGATCCCAAACAATAACAGGTAGATTGACAGAAGTTAACAAAAAACTTAAACAGTCATTGTTTCCTGGTTTTTTCAATTTGCTTTTTGCTCCATTCCACCTATACAAACATCTACAACAAAAGGTCCTTCCTCTATCTCAAATGGAATAATAATGCTTGGACCACCCAAAACATGTTTAATCGAGTGACCTTTGCCTGAAACCACGGTAGGAATTGCCGCTAAAATATTTAAGCCTAATGGCTCCAGCTCTTTTCTGGCCGCGCCTGAAACCATATTTGTAATCTCACCCACAGCATCCGTAATATCGCCATTGATTTCCTTGGTCTCTTCACCTAACATGTTTGACACAATCTTCAATATCGATTCCTCAGAAAAACTCAGGGCCATTGAACCGGTTGCCGATCCTGTAAGGCCTATTATCCCTGAAACATCGCCGCTGGCCAAAGCATCCTTTTTAAGATAAGGCTTGCCTGGTTTCGGTTCGACAAATGCCATTGTCGTCAGCACGTTAAGTGTTCCGTTTAAAAAGGCATTTATAAATCTGACATCCATCCCTTCCTCCTTTTCACCTTTCAGCCTAAACAACCTGAGTAGTTACATCTTCTCTACAGTTTTCTCAATCTTTTCATTCAGGGCATCGTCAGGCTTTGTCACGACTACCCGACCACTCAACGAGGCCCGAAATAGAATTCCTTCATTTTGTTTTCAATATATCGTCTTTCATAGATGATTCCCACCCGCCTGTTGCTCGCCCGGCCATCCGGGGTATCATTCTCGGCGATGGGAGAATACTCTGAGCGTCCCTCTGCTGACAACAATTTGTGATCAATCCCCTGCTTAATCAAGAACCGGACAATTTCGCAGGCCCGATTCGCAGAGAGTTCCCAGTTTGATTCGTACCGCGCATTATGTATTGGGACATTATCTGTATGACCTTCGATTTTAATGTGGTACGAAAATTGCTTTAGAACCTTGGATAGCTTTTTCATTATTTCCAGCCCTCCCGAAGTCATCTTTGCTCCGCCAGAGGGAAACAGTACCATATCGGAAATTGTAATGGTGGCTCCCATTTCATTTCCTTCTACTTTTACTTTTCCACTCAGGTTATTAAACATAACAAACTCCCGAACCTCCGAAACAATATATTTCAGTTCTTTTTGAACCATTCCTCCCAGTTCATCAACTGCATCCGATTTTTTCTTTGCAGGCATGTTATACATTATCAGGCCTTCTCTTGTCCCCTCTTCAGGAATATTCTGTTTCCCAATAGCAGCCTTTAAGGATTTCATAAGCTGATCAAATGAATCCTCCTTCACAGAGCTCATGGCAAACAAAAGCACAAAAAAACAGAGCAGCAGGGTAACTGTATCCGAATAGGTTAATATCCAACCCGCGTCATTTTCGCTTTCACCGAAATCTTCATCTGTAAAGGGTTCATGATGCAACAATTCTTGTTTCTTTTTATTATCAGACATTTTTTCAGGCTGTAGGTAAATAGACTGAAGACTATTAGGCGCTAACAGCCTTCAGCCTCTCTACCTGAGTAGTCACTTTTTTTTGTTTTTCTTTTTTGTTTCCTTTTTCATACTCTGGATGTAAACCATCAGTCGATCTTCCATAAGCCTCGGGTTTTCACCCTCCCTGATCGAAAGCACTCCCTCAAGCAGCAAATTCATAGTTAAAGTTTCTTCTTCGCTTCTCCGTTGAAGCTTAACCGACATGGGGACAAAAATGAGATTCGCAAAAATGACGCCGTAAAACGTGGTGATCAGCGCAATTCCCATTTTGGGACCTATTGTTTCAGGATTATCCAGACAGGCCAGCATCTGAATAAGTCCTATCAAGGTGCCAACCATGCCAAACGCAGGAGAATACTTTCCCATCGCTGAAAATATTTCCCACCCTACCTTGTGTTTCTTTTGTTGAATTGTAATCTCTTTCCGTAAAATTCCTATAATATCTGCGGTGGCAACACCGTCAGCAGTCATCTGTAAGGCTTTCACTAAAAAACGATCCTTAATATCCGCAAGCTTGTCCTCAATAGAAAGCAATCCTCCTTTCCTTGCCTGTTTTGATATATCCACTAATTGCTCTACAAATTTAGCGGGATCCGCGCTTTTAAAACGAAAGACACGGACAAAAAGACCCCATACAGATAAAAACTCTTTCAAGGGGTAAGCGATTAATGTGGCCGCTACAGTTCCACCCATCACAATCATAAGGGACGGATAGCTTATGAACAAATCCAGCCCACTGTTCATTTTTATGGAAATCAACATCAGAGCAATGCCGGAAAATACACCTAAAATTGTTGCAATATCCATTGATTATCCCTGAACCTTGACCCCTGAACCCTGGCCCCTTATTTAACAAACACCTTTTCTTCAAGAGGATCAATTTTATTATATCGTATAATTTTACCTATTGATTCTTTGGTGAGCACAGTACCACCATTCATCAACTTCATCCCCTTCATCGTGTATAGATCAGAAGCAAGGATCATTTCCGGTTCCAGCTCATAAATTCGCATTTCTTTTAATTTCTCATCCGAACCGGATTGCTTTTCTTCTGAATACCGGCGAAGACAGTGCGCAACTGAGGCATCATACCTGGTTCCAATGCCTTCTTCTATCAACGAGAAAGCTTTTTTCACCGTCCCGTCCCTGCTTCGATTCACTATATTATCATAGAGATTCGCCACAGTTATAATGCGTGAACCAATCGGGATATCGTCTCCTTTCAACCTGTCCGGCACACCGGTTCCATCCAACCATTCGTGGCAATGTCGTATAATATGGGAAATCCCTTCAAAACCGGGATATTCACTGAGAAGGGATGCGCCTGTCACAGGATGTTGGGACAAAATATCTCTTTCCTGCTCTGTATGCTCTTTTGGATTTTTCATTGCCAATTCGTCAGAGATCCCGAATTTCCCTATTTCATGCAACAAGGAAGCAATCTTAATATCCCTTGTCTCATTGTCGGAAAGTCCCATTTTTTCAGCAATGTAAACAGATATTTCGGCGACATTTTTCGCATGGCCTCTGTGGTACTGCCGCCTGGATTCAATAAGTGTGGACAGGAGGTTAGTAATATTTTTAAGAGCCTCTTCACGGATTTTGTTCAACTCCTTTAGTCCCTTATTGGCTGTTTCCAACTCCCTGGCCATAAGGGAAATCTGCTTGAGGGAGTTTTCCAGGATCTTTTTATCCTGCGCTAATTCCTCATTCTTTTCCTCCAGACGAAGCTTATATTCGTTTAACGGTTGAACCGCTTTCCCCAGCTTCTCGTTGGTCTCCATTAGACTATCCTGCAGCCTTTTTATTCGCAAAAACGCTTTTATCTTCGCTACAAACTCATCTTTATTTAAAGGCTTAACAAGGTAATCGTCGGCGCCGCCCTCCAGCGCTTCAACTGCGTCTTCCACCTCCGTCTTTTGCGAAGACATAAGCAGAAAAACAGATGTAAGTAATGTGGTTTCATTTCTTGCTCTCCTGCAAAACTCCAGGCCATCCATACCGGGCATAACCACATCGCTTACGATAATGTCAGGAATGAATTCCCGCGCAATTTTCAGGCCATCCTCGCCCGATAATGCCGTTTTTACCTCAAAACATGGTTGAGATAAAAACTTCCTGCATATCAAAATGGAAGTTTGATCATCATCAACGCAGAGAATTTTCGCCTTTATGTTTTTGTTGAAATCTACCATATTATCCCTACCCCCTACCCCTGAACCCTGACTACTTTCAGCTTAAATTCTGAAGCGCTGTCTTCAAACGATCCAGTTCGTATTCCAATTTTCCAATAAGCAAACGGGCGTTATTCAGATCACGATTCTTTCCGGCCATTTCTATATCAAGGGCCGCATTACTCAGGGCCTTCGCCCCGATATTGGCCGATGAGCCCTTAATGGTGTGAGCATGCAGTGTGACGCGTGTGGCGTCATTGTCATCTATGGCCTGCTTTAACTCTTTCAATTGCAGAGGGGTATCCTGTGCGAATAGACTTAAAAGCTCACTTAAAAACTCCTCATCCCCATCGAGCCGCTCTATCAAGGTGCTTTTGTCAAAGACATCTTTTTCATCTGAAAAACCACTAATTTTTTCTTCAACTGGAGAGCTGTTTTCCTTATATTCTGTGCCGCTGCCCTGACCCCTGATCCCTGACCCCTGATCCGTCTCGTCAGTGGCCAAATCATGAATCTGCCTTTCAATTGCATCGAGAAACTTCTGCGGCTCAACCGGCTTGGTAACATAGTCATCCATCCCCGCCTCGATGCACCGTTCGCGATCTCCCTTCATGGCATGGGCAGTCATGGCAATGACGGGAACATCGTGATTGCAAACCTTAGACTCAGGATCACGAATAATGCCGGTGGCTTCAAAGCCGTCCATTTCGGGCATCTGCACATCCATCAGCACAAGGTCATACGGAATCCTTTCAAGCGCTTCAATCGCCTTTTTGCCATTGATAACAGCATCGGCGCCGCTGTAGCCAAATTTTTCAAGAAGGCGCAGGACGAGCTTCTGATTGACTGCATTGTCCTCGGCCAACAGGATGCGCACCCCTCGTTTTTTTGCCTCGGAGAGCGTATGACGTGTGACAAGCGCCAACTTCCGCCTGTCTTCTTTTTGGTAAGTGGTATTGCTCAGCACTGTAACAAGACAATCGAAAAGACTGGAGGGCTTGACCGGCTTTGTAAGGTAGGCGTCAAAGCCGATTTTTTTTACCCGGAGGGCATCTCCGCGCTGGGCCTGAGCAGTAAGCATGATTAATAACGTCGTGTCTTTTAGCGACGTGGTTCTTTTAACCGCTCGCCCAAGCGCTTCGCCGTTCATAGCCGGCATCAACTGGTCAATAATGACTATATGGAAAGCGTCTTTTGCCTCAACAGCCTGTTTCAGCATGGAAAGCGCTTCATTTGCATCTGAAGCCGCGCTATACCGGCAGTTCCAGGATTTCAGGTAAGCGCAGACGATTTCTCTGCTGGTCGCGTTATCATCAACTACGAGAATCCGTTTCCTCAAAACATAGGGGGGAAGAACCTGCGGCGTTCTTCTGTCCTCCGGCTGCTTCTCGAACAGCGCTTTAAACCAGAATGTCGAACCCTTTCCCTCTTTGCTTTCAACTTCGATTTGTCCCCCCATCATTTCGGCTAATTGTTTCGAAATGGCAAGTCCAAGACCGGTCCCGCCATACTTACGCGTCGTTGATGCAGCATCCACCTGGGAGAAAGACTTGAAAAGACGGTCCATGCGATCCCGTGGGATGCCGATGCCGGTGTCTGTGACGGCAAACCGGACAGCAGCGTGCGTATCAGTCTCTTGCTCCAGCGAGACCTGAACAAAAATTTCACCCTTCTTCGTAAACTTAGCCGCATTGCCCACGAGGTTGACAAGGATCTGCCGCAGCCGTCCCGGATCTCCACGTAGACATGACAGAACCTCAGGATGAACCATACAGGCAAATTCCAGTCCCTTTTCGTAGATTCCCGGAGCCAGCATATCGGATACATCTCCTACAGTCACCCGCAGATCAAAGTCGATAATTTCCAGCTCCAATTTGCCCGTCTCGATCTTGGAAAAATCCAGAATATTATTGATAAGCTGGAGAAGGGATTCGGAGCTGATGCGCACTGTTTCAGCATACTCGCGCTGTTCCTGATCAAGATCCGTGTCAAGCAGTAATCCGGTCATTCCGATGATGCCGTTCATGGGGGTGCGAATCTCATGACTCATGTTGGCAAGAAATACGCTCTTGGCTATATTGGCCGTTTCAGCTTCCATGGCCAGCTCGTTGGCTCTGGCGATCGCATCTTCAAGCTGTTTGTTGACTTCCGCCAGCTCTCTACCCGCAGCCTCGGTATCCGCTCTGGCCTTTTGCAGCGCATCGTCGGTTTGCCTGGGGTCGTCAATTTCTCTATTAAGCGAGGCTGTCGATATTGTAGTCATTTTTCAAATCTCCTGTCATTTTACCTAAGTTGAGCGATTAGCTGTTGGCTATTAGCCGTCAGCCTTTGAATTTTAAAGCTTTTCTTTCAGTAAACATTATCACCCAACAGGTGAAAACAAGACTTGCCATAACTTTCTAAAATTATTTATCTAACAGCTAACAGCTAACAGCTAACAGCTAATCGCTAATCGCTGATTTCAAGTTTTATCAAGTGCCTTTGAGAGTTGATATGCAAACGTCCACAGCAAAAAGTCCTTCCTCTATCTCAAATGGAATAATAATGCTTGGCCCACCCAAAACATGTTTAATCAAGTGATCTTTGCCTGCGACTACAGTGGGAATTGCGGCTGTGACAGTTAAGCCGATCGACTCCAGCTCTTTTCTGGCCGCGCCCGAAACCATATTCGTAATCTCACCCACAGCATCAGTAATGTCGTCGTTGATTTCCCTTATCTCTTCCCCTAAGATATTTGATGCAACCTTCAATATAGCGCCTTCGGAAAAGCTCAGGGCCATTGAACCGGTTGCCGATCCTGTAAGACCTATTATCCCTGAAACATCGCCGCTGGCCAGACTGTCTTTCTTAAGATAAGGCTTGCCCGGTTTCGGTTCGACAAATGCCATTGTCGTCAGTACGTTAAGTGTTCCGTTTAAAAAGGGATTTATAAATCTGACATCCATGTTTTTCTCCTTTTCACCTCTCAGCCTAAACGACCTGATCACTTACAGCTTCTCTGCAATTTGCTCAATCTTTTCACTCAGGACAGCGGCCGTAAAAGGTTTTACAATATAACCACTGACACCCGCCTTAATTGCCAACACAACGTTTTCCTTAAGGCCTTCCGCCGTAACCATCAGAAACGGCAAACCGGAAAGTTTACTATCCGCCCTGACAGCTTTAAGAAATTCAAGACCATTCATATTGGGCATATTCCAGTCGGAAATGATAAAATCCACCTTTTCTGATTTCAGCACCTTCAAAGCTTCTACACCATCTTCGGCCTCGGTAATGTTTTTATACCCGGCCTGCTTTAAAAGATTTTTAATAACCTTTCTCATCGTGGCAAAATCATCAACCACCACTATTCCCATATTCTTGTCAATATCCATGACCGCGCGCTCCTTTTGTTTAGCCTAAACGCTCACTCAATTCAAACAGCCCTTCCGGGTCCAGTATCAAGCCTACATTACCATCCCCCAGAATAGCCCCGCCGGAAACCCCTTTGGCGCTTTTCAAACTTTCACCAAGGCTTTTGATCACCACTTCCTCTTCACCTAAAATCTCATCCACCAGCAAACACTTGGATCTGTTTTCACCTTCAACCACTACCACTATGGCTCCCCAGGGATTTTTATGCTCAGGCTCTATGCCGAAAATCTTATACAACCTTACCAACGGCAAAAGATTTCCCATCACGTTTATCGTTTCACCCTTGCCAACTATATTGTTATAAGAGTCCTCCACCGGACGCAGCAACTGTCTGATCGCGGTGGTAGGAAGAATATACCTTTCACTGCCCACCCTCACAATCATACCGTCAATAATGGCCATTGTAAGAGGAAAGCTAAGCGCAAAGGTTGACCCTTTATTAATAGCGCTGTCAATCTCTATCTTACAGCGCAGTTTTTCCACGGCCTGTTTCACTACATCCATCCCTACTCCCCGCCCGGAGATATCCGTTACCTTCGCGGCAGTTGAGAAACCGGGAAGAAAAATCAGCTTATAAATATCCTGATCCGAAAGATCCTGTGAACTATCGATAAGTTTTTTTTCGACAGCCTTTTTCAGTATTAAGTCCCTATCCAGCCCTTTTCCGTCATCCGATATTTCGATTACAATATTGCCTCCTCTGTGAAAGGCTTTGAGCCGTATCATGCCCTTTTCAGGTTTACCGAGTTTTATACGCTCCTCCGAAGAGTCTATACCATGATCCACGGCATTTCGTACCATATGTACAAGTGGATTATATATCTCCTCCACCATATTTCTGTCTATCTCCGTATCCTCACCTTCCATAACAACCGCGACCTGCTTTCCTGCATCTCTCGACAGATCCCTTACAAGGCGGGACATCCGTTGAAATGTCTGCTTGATAGGCACCATTCTCAATCTGGTAGAGGTTTTCTGGAGTTCCGATGTAATACTGGACAGACGGGAAACATCTCTGCTCAATCTTCTGTCGGAATTTGATAGAACAAAGGAATTCTGCCTGATCATCGACTGGGTGATGACCAGCTCACCAACCATATCGATTAAATCATCCAGCTTCTTTATATTTACCCTTATCACAGCAGTATCTGCGGCCTGACCTGTCTGTTTTCTCAGGGCCTGCTTCGGAGTAACCTTGCCTTCAGATATCAGGGCTTCCCCATTTTTTTTTGGTGGTATTGATTGTTGCGCAACCTCAAGCCCTTGTTCCAGGTTCTCCTCTGTTATAGCGCCGTCTTCGACCAGTATGCCACCCAGTTTCTTTACTTCCACAGTATCAGGGACGTCCTGTTCAACACATTCTATCCGTTTTCTCAATGCAGCCAGATCAATTTCGAGAGGTTCGGCAGAATTGCCTTCCAGATCTTCTTTCAATTTAATAATCAGCGCCTTCAGGGCATCGGTTCCATCAAGAATTATATCTATAAGCCGCGAACTCACGGATATTTCCTTACTTCTTACCCTGTCGAGAAGGTTCTCCAAAATATGGGCAAGATCACGAATCGTTTCTAAGTTGAGAAACCCTGCCACCCCCTTGATGGAATGAAACGGTCTGAAGATAGCATTGACACAATCCAGATTTTCAGGCTCCTGCTCCAGATCCAATAGATTCACTTCAATCTCATCAATATATTCGAGGCCTTCAATAATAAAATCTCTTAACAATGATTCGTCCTGTATCTCGTTGTCCGCCAGAGCCCTTTGGCGGACTCCCTGCTCTTTGCTCTCTGCTCTTTGCTCTCCCGTAAGCGCGCAAATCGACTCCGCAAAAGTCTCAATATCCCCCTCATAACCGCCTGTATTTTTAAAACTCTCGCCAATTTTCTGCATCAGGATAATCCCTTTCTCAAAGGCATTAAAACCTGCTTCATCATCAATGTCATTAAGAACAATTTTTTCAAGAAGCGAGTTCAAGCCGGCGGCAACACTCTTCATCTGAGATATCTTCCGGTTGTCCGCTTCTTTTATCAACGCTTCCAGTTTATTAAAAAACTTCCCCGCAGCAGGCACATCTATCTTTTTGCCGTCAATAAATAAAAAGTCGGAAGCTATACTGTCAATCAAACTTATCAAAGAATCATATTCCATAATTCCAGACCTCATAAACCTTTGCTAATTAAGGGGTGATTTATTGAATAATAAACTCCGTTTTCATTTAGAAGTTACAGTTCAGAGGTTCAAGCGACCTCCGAACTCTAACCTCCGAACCGTGAACCTTTGAACCGTGGAACTGTGAACCTGAGCAGTTCATGCCATTTTTACTATTTCCTCGGCAACCTGAGCCAACGGCACCACCTTATCTACAGCCCCAAGTTTTATAGCCTCTTTCGGCATTCCAAAAACAACGCACGATCTCTCATCCTGGGCAATTGTTTTAGCGCCGGCCTGCTTCATTTCTAAAAGCCCGTCTGCGCCGTCCGACCCCATGCCGGTAAGTATAACACCAATCGAGTTCGGCCCTGCCGACCTTGCAGTCGACTTGAACAACACATCAACTGAGGGACGCTGATGGTGAACCATTGGGCCATTTTTGACCGCAACATAATACCTCGTGCCGCTCCTCCTCAAAATCATGTGAAAATTGCCCGGCGCAATCAATGCGCCCCCTGGATTTACAGAATCATTATTCATGGCCTCTTTTACCGTAATCTGGCAGAGACCGTTCAGCCTTTCCGCAAAGGCTGTTGTAAACTTGGCCGGCATGTGCTGCACTACAAGTATCCCTGGCGAATTCGGGGGCATTCTAATCAGAACAGTTTTTAATGCCTCTGTCCCGCCCGTAGAGGCGCCAATAGCAATAAGCTTATTAGAGGTTTTTGCAAGGGCTTTTATCGGTTCAGATGTCTCAGAAGCAGAACCTTCACTTAAAGATTCCCTTATTACTTTTACCCTTGATACAGCCCTGATTTTTTCCGCGAGTTGAGCGCTCATATCCCCAACCGTATAGGAGCCGCCAGGTTTTCCAATAACCTCCACAGCTCCAATATCCATTGCTTCCAACGTCAATTTCCCTCCCTTTGGCGTCAGAGAACTGACTATGATCACCGGCAGCGGATAATACCTCATCAGCTTCTTGAGAAAGGTCAAGCCGTCCATCCTTGGCATTTCAATATCCAAGGTTATCACATCCGGCTTGAGTCTCACAATCTTATCTCTGGCAACAAAGGGGTCAGGAGCTGTTCCCACTATTTCAATATCAGAAAATTTTGAAAGCTCTTCGGAAAATATCTTTCTCACAATAGCGGAATCGTCAACAATAAGCACTCTTATTTTCTTCAAGGTTACGCTCTCCTGTTAGGCTATACTCAGGTTGTTTAGGCTGTAGGCTGAAGGCTGTTAGGGCTGAAGGAATATTAATCATATCCACCTTCCACCTTCTACATAAGGATACCAGTCACTGCGGCGAAGTTTTTTCGCCTTGTAAACGATGGCTTCATTGGTAGAAGTGTTATAAAGAAGCTTTCGGCCTAAATTGCCGCGCACATCCTCTGAAATAATACTGATTTTGAATCTTCGCAAAACGCTTCTGGCAATACTGACATTTTCTTTTGCCACTTCACCGCATCCAGATAAATGCTGCAATGATGCCCCGCCAAATATCTGGGCTTTAATATTTTTTCCTGCAATCCCATAAAGATACCGCCACACAAGAACCTATGGCCGTGGATATTATAGAAGGTTCAGTATTCAAGAATATATATCCGGGCTTCAGATAATATTCGTATAACCGGATATCTTTTTTTTTCATAACTATTCAGCCACTAAGGCGCCAAGGGCCTGTTAGTAGCCGAGCAGTCAACCACTCGACCAATTTGATCTGACAGGGTTGCCACTATACCAACTCTTCCGCCATCCGAGTCAAAATCCATCCTGCAGATGTTTTCGCTTAATCCGGAGTCTCTGGATTTTTCATCCGAACCCTCCCCAAACACCGTCGGTAATAGATTAAACACCTTTGAGCTGTTAAGTTTGCCAAGAAAATTTCCGCAGATCACATTAACCGCTTCTTTTGAACAATCTTCCATTCTCTGTGTGGTAATTTTATCTTCCTTTAAACCAAGCATGTTTTGAATCATGGTTTTCACTATATCCATGGAAAGTAAAATCCTGATCTCCCCACTCATGGAACCTTTGAACCTTATGGCAGCATCCATATCATACTCATCACTTTCATCATTTAAAGGTTCAAGAAAGATATAAAACATCTTTTCAAAGACCTCAAAAATCGAAAGCCTCATTGTCTCCTCTATCTTCTTCATATTCTCCTTCATCACTCACCCCTATAACTTCATAAAGAGTTCTTTTAACCTCCTCAGGAGTAAAAGGTTTTTTTATGAAACCATTTGCTCCCAGATTAAAAGCATCCTGCATGCGTTTCTCGCTGCTTTCCGTGGTTATAAATATGACTGGAATATCCTTGAGAAGATTGTCTTTCTTCAGTATCCCCAACAATTCAAAACCATTCATCTCCGGCATATTTATATCCGATATAATCACATCCACCCAGTTGCCTGCCAGGGTGTCCAGCGCCTCTTTACCATTTCCGGCCTCAGTGCATTGATCCATCTTAAAACCTGAAATTGAAACAATCTTCTTTATAACGGCGCGCATCGAGCTTGAATCATCCACAATCAGCACATTGAAAGACATAATAACTCCCTTAACCGTTCACGGTTGTCGGTTCACAGTTCACAGTTTTTCCAATGAACTATGCAACGATTGAAGCGTTTTGGATATTGATTTCAATTTTTGAATTAATTCTTTCGCATCTAAATCAGAAAATATATAAGTTCTCATGAAATATAAATATGTGTTCTCAGCTCCGCAACCGTTCCTAGTGCAATCTGTTTTTTTTAACCGTGAACCGATAACTGTAAACTGTGAACGGTTACCCTACAACTCCTTCCATATCCCGCTGGAGTTCTTAACAACAACATTGCCGCTAAAAATATTCAGTTGAACGGTCCGGTTGTGAGATTTACCGGTGTCATCTCCATCTATCAGGACATTATTTTTCCAGAATATCTTTCTTAAGGCGGTTATGTTTCTCTGGCCGATCCGAAAATAGTTTGAATTATCCAGGATATTGGCGCCACCGGCAATCTTTACGACCATACGTTTTTTTTTTGCTCCCAACCTGTAACACGATTTGAACAGAAAAGGTATGCCCGTATCGGCAAACATTGCAGGGGTCTGTCTTGCCTTGTTTAAATCAAGCGATGAGTCCGGAAGCATAAAATGCAGTAGCCCTCCTACTCTTACTCCTGGATCATAAACAGCAATACCAATACATGAGCCGAGCGCATAAGTAATCAACGCATCGTCAATATTTTGACTTATTCTGAGATCTGCAATTCCGACTATAATCCGGCTCATAAAGTTATACCTACTCAGGTTGTTTAGGCTGTAGGCTGTTAGTTTTTAGCCTAATAGCCTACAGCCTATCATTTATTTCCGATAAACACTCGGCTCGACATACTTAAACCGGTGGGGCAAACCGGTCAGGCTTTCGGAATGACCGACAAAGAAATAGCCCCCTTGTTTCAAGCTGTCGTAAAATTTGTTTACCAGACCATCTTGTGTCTCTTTATCAAAATATATCATAACATTCCTGCAGAATATAGCGTCAAAAAGACTATTAAAGGTCTGAGTTTCCATAAGATTGAATCTCCTGAAGTTTATAATATCTTTAATATTATTCTTTGCTCGATAATATCCACTCCAATGGTTTTGCCCAATCTGAAAATATTTTCTCAGGAGCAAGGGGGAAATGTTCCCAAGCCTTTCCTTCGGATACACACCGGCTAATGCGGTTTTAAGCGCCTTAGTAGAAATATCGGTGGCCAGTATTCGAGGATCAATTTTTCCGCCATCAGCAATCTCCCTCAAAATAATTGCAAGCGAGTATGGCTCCTCACCTGTCGAACACCCTGCGCTCCATATCTTCAGCCTGGGCACAGGACAACCATTGCCTGACGTCTCTATCAGCGCAGGTATAACCTCGCGAAGCTTGCGAAAATGAGTCTCTTCCCTGAAAAAGCTTGTCAAATTTGTAGAGATGGAATCGATCATGGAAACCAATTCATTGATCCCCATTTCGGTTGTCACATAGCGATAATAATCCGCAAAAGACTTAAAATTTCCCTCCCTCAAACGTTTGCCCAACCGGGCCTTTACAAGTTCCTTTTTACCGGCATGCAGATTGATGCCGCTCTGTTCATAAACAAGACGGCTTATCTTTTCAAAATCAATATCTCTCAGCTCAGACACCATATTCGCCAAACCAGTATCTCCTTAATATTTAGGTAGAAGATTGAAGGCTGAAGACTATACTCAGGTTGTTTAGGCTGAAGGCTGTTAGGGCTGGAGGAATATTAATTATAATTACCTTCTACCTTTTACCAACAGCCTAACAGCCTACAGCCTATCTGCCTTCTGCGTAATCTGCGTAATCTGTGGATTAAAAGTCCTTAAAATCCCCTTCTTTCATGGGGATAACCTGATCAGGCCTGACTTCCTTCTCGCCGTGCTTACGCCCGGTCGCAGCAGGTGCGCCAAGAACAGCTATTTTTGTTTGTTCATTTTTTCCATTCAACATTCGATGTTGGACGTTCGATGTTCGATGTTCGTTTTTGATCCCTGACCTCTGGCCCTTTCCGCCGACCAGATCTTCCAGTTCTTCTACAATCTCCATCATCTGCTCTGCCTGTGCGTTCATCTCTTCGGAGGCGGAGGCGGATTCTTCGGCATTTGCCGCGTTCTGCTGGACTACCTTGTCCATCTCGGCTACGGCTGTGTTTGTCTGCCCAATGCCCTGGGACTGCTCATTCGATGCCGCGGCGATTTCGGCAATTAGTTCTCCTACTTTGGAGGAACTTTCCGCAACCTTGCTGAATGCATTGTTGGTTCGTTCTACGAGGTCTGATCCGCCTTTGACCTTTTTTACTGTTCCATCTATCAGCACAGCCGTGTTTTTGGCTGCTTCGGCAGAGCGAAGCGCCAGATTTCTGACCTCTTCAGCCACTACTGCAAAGCCTGCTCCTGCCTCGCCTGCACGGGCTGCTTCTACTGCCGCATTTAAAGCAAGCAAATTGGTCTGGAATGCGATTTCATCTATTGTCTTGACGACCTTCTGGGTTTCATCGCTGGCGCTTGAAATATCTTTCATGGATGTGGTAAGCTCGGTCATGGAAGAATTGGCATCTCCAACCACATGGCCGGTCTCTTTCATGAGGCTGTCTGCCTGACCCGCATTATCCGCATTCTGTTTGGTCATGGAGGACATCTCTTCGAGAGATGATGATGTCTCTTCGATTGCGGCTGCCTGCTCGGATGCTCCTTCGGCAAGAGACTGGCTTGATGATGAGACCTGGCCGGATGATGAGGCTACCTGGCCGACTGCTTCATGCAGTCTATTTGCGACTCTTTTAATGGGACGGATAACCACTCTCGAAATCAATAGAAAAAGCGTCAGGATAACGATTAAACTTCCAAAAAGGCCTATAATTATATTCTTGTTCCGAAGCTTTCCAAGGTCTTTATAGATCATTTCGAGACTCTCTCTTACCATCAGGCCTCCGAGGACAGATTGACTTGAACCATGGCAGTGAGAGCAGCGATTTTCGTTCAGAATTGGGCGAATCGTGGTCAGGTAAGGCTTTCCTCCTGCGATTTCTTCATATCCGGTTTTATCGGATCTGCCGTTTTGTATCAATTGATTGATGGCGGCTTTAAGGTCGGATGAATCGGTCAGTTCGGTTACCTTATTTCCGATTCTATTTTTTTCAGAGGCATAAGATATCTGCTTGTCAAAACCAAAAATTAAGACCTCTTCCCCTTCTTCCGTAAAGGCTTCAAACCCTTCCATCTGGAGTTCGATAGCTTTGGAGTCACCTGTAGCCATTGGATATATCATGCCGTTATAGAATGTGTCGGCAAGCATGTTTGCTGTATGAACTAACCCTGCTTTAATATGACTGCGTTGATCTGAGATATTAATATAGATTATAGAGCCAAGAATAAGTGAAAAGAGAATCGCAAGCCCGCCGATCATAAACGGCACGCTTTTTGTCGTTTTATTTGTCGTTTTATTTTTCATTAGTGCGCCCCCCCATAGATTAAGGGTTTATAATGAAAGGCTCCCACACGTTCCGAATTATGGCATGTTTCACACGCCTTCAGTGTCAATTGCCCATCGATATCCTCGGGGTCGCCGGTTTCCACATGAACGCTGCCGGGACCATGACAGACTTCACAGCCGGCGTTTTTAAGATGCGGTGTTTCGGCTTCTGATTTAAACCCGCCTGGTTCGCCGTATGCTGTGGTATGACATTTAAAGCATCCTCTAAACTCTTCATCAGTCAATCTCTTTTTCATGGCTTTGATAGTTTTGAATGAATTACTTTTGTGTGCAAATGTTTTAAAGTTTTTGTACTCTGTTTCATGACATTCCATGCATGCATCCGAACCAACATAGGCGTTACCCCCTGCTTCACATCCGCCACTGCCAAAAGGCATATAACATAGCAAGCAAAGCGAAAGCGGAACATAGATGCATAACGTTCTTGATAGAATATTTTTTGCTCTTGTTAACATTGGATATTCCTCCTTTTTTAGTTGCTCGTTGCTGGATATTTTACATCCCAACCATCCAACTATCCTATTCCTCCTATCAATCATTTTCTCACCGCGAAGAACACGAATGACACGAAGAAATTATAAAAGCATTAGTAACTGCTCAGATTGTCTCGACCTAAAAATCCACTTCTTCCATAGGAATAACCTCATCAGGTCTGACTTCCTTCTCGCCGTGCTTATGCCCGGTCGGAGCAGGTGCGCCAAGAACAGCTATTTTTGTTTGTTCATTTTTCCTATTCAACATTCGATGTTGGACGTTCGATGTTCGACGTTCATCTCTTTTCCCTTCTCGCCCTCTAATCCTCTAATCCCTCCATCTACGCCGCGTTCTCCAAGGCAGCTACCTCCTCTTCGCTGAGCACCCGATCGATATCTAACAGTATCTTGACCCTTCCTCCTATTTTGGCCATGCCGAGAATGTAGTCTGTATTCAAGCTGGTTCCGAATGTAGGCGTATCTTCGATGTCATCTGCTTTGATGTTTAAGACCTCTGAAACGGAATCGACCACTACGCCGATCAGGACGTCCGCTCCACGGCTCTTGAGATCAACCACGATTATGCAGGTGCGTTCGGTATAGTCGGTTTCTTCCATTGAAAATCTCAGTCTTAAATCGATCACAGGGATAACCTTGCCGCGAAGGTTTATCACTCCTTTCACAAACTCCGGTGTCTGCGGCACGGTGGTAATCGGCATCATCCCGATGATCTCTTTGATCTTCAGGATGCCTACACCATACTCTTCGTCTGCAAGAGAAAAGGTAAGATATTTTCCTTCTCTGCCTGCCTGTGCCGAACCGGCAGACAGGTCTTTCATGACCTTTACTGCCTGGTCCATTGTTTCCGTTAATTCCGTCATTTTTTATACCTCCTTAATATTTAGGTTGTTTAGGCTGTAGGCTATTAGACTGTAGGTAGATATGATTAATATTCCTCCAGCCCTAACAGCCTAACAGCCTACAGCCTATCTACCTTCTGCGTAATCTGCGTAATCTGTGGATTAAAAATCCTTAAAATCCCCTTCTTCCATGGGGATAACCTTATCAGGACTGACTTCCTTCTCGCCGTGCTTACGCCCGGTCGCAGCAGGTGCGCCAAGAACAGCTATTTTTGTTTGTTCATTTTTTCCATTCAACATTCGATGTTGGACGTTCGATGTTCGATGTTCGTTTTTGATCCCTGGCCCCTGATCCCTGGCCCCTGACTCCTGATCCCTGACCCCTGATCCCTGACCCCCAACTAAGGCTGCCAGTTCTTCTACAATCCCCATGGTCTGCTCTGCCTGTGCGTTCAGCTCTTCAGAGGCGGAGGCGGATTCTTCGGCATTTGCTGCGTTCTGCTGGACTACCTTGTCCATCTCGGCTACAGCGGTGTTTGTCTGCCCAATGCCCTGAGACTGCTCATTCGATGCCGCGGCGATCTCGGCTATTAGTTCTCCTACTTTGGAGGAACTTTCCGCAACCTTGCTGAATGCATTATTGGTTCGCTCTACGAGATCTGATCCGCCTTTGACCTTTTTTACCGTTCCATCTATCAGCACAGCCGTGTTTTTGGCTGCTTCGGCAGAGCGAAGCGCCAGATTTCTAACCTCTTCAGCCACTACTGCAAAGCCTGCTCCTGCCTCGCCTGCACGGGCTGCTTCTACTGCCGCATTTAAAGCAAGCAAATTGGTCTGGAATGCGATTTCATCTATTGTCTTGACGACCTTCTGGGTTTCATCGCTGGCGCTTGAAATATCTTTCATGGATGTGGTAAGCTCGGTCATGGAAGAATTGGCATCTGCCACCACATGGCCGGTCTCTTTCATGAGGCTGTCTGCCTGACCCGCATTATCCGCATTCTGTTTGGTCATGGAGGACATCTCTTCGAGAGATGATGATGTCTCTTCGATTGCGGCTGCCTGCTCGGATGCTCCTTCAGCAAGTGACTGGCTGGCGGATGAGACCTGGCCCGAGGCTGAGGCTATCTGGCCGGAGCCTTCGTTCAAATCTTCGATAATCCGGTTGATCGGTTTTGTAATGCCGCGGGTTATAAAAAAGGCAAGCAGAGTTGCCACCAGAACACTTATTCCCAGGATAACCAGAATCATAGTCTTGCCGGTATTTTGGGCCGCATGCATGGCTTTTTCGCTCTTATCCAGTATCTGTTTGGCATTCTTGATAACAGCATCAGCTACGACTCCGATATTACTGTCAATATCATAAAACTGTTCCATCTTCTTGACTCGCTCAAAGAAGACGTCCGAATACCGGGCCGTTAAATTTTTAAGACCTGTATCAGCGCCAGACCAGTTTTCTACTTTTGCCATAGCATCCTGCCATTTTTCTACGTAGGTTTTTTCACCGTCACGCAACAGCTTGTGCCAGTATAAAAATATGTTCTTTTCCTGCCTGCGGGCATTTAAAATGCCTATGATGGCAGGCATCGAACCTTCCATGTTTTTAAGGTATGCTCCGATTGCGCGGCCTGCATCACGCATCTGGCTGTCCATATTATTCCCTTCTAAAATCACTTCCCTGAGATTGTGCCCAAGGGCCGCATACTGATCCAGCTCTTTAAGACCGTCTCTCAACCAGCCCTGGATATCGCCATCGTCCGCAATTTTTTGCCCTTTTGCGGCCACGGTTTTAATCTCCTGGGCTGCTGCCTCCCAGCGCTTGAAATACTCTTCCTGTTTGCGGATTATATAGTTCTTTTCTTGCCTTCGTGTTTCAAGAGAACCTTCTTTTATCATATAACCCACCTCCGCAATCTCTACCTGATGAGTAATATTATTGATGATCATATAACCGGCAATACCGACTATAATTGCTAAAATGGTGATAAGTGCAAATCCTGACGCTATCTTTGCGCCTACTTTCATATTCTTGAACATTTTTTCTCCTCCATTACTCGTTACTCGTTGCTGGTTTCTCATTCCCTTACGTCGCCACAAAGATCATGGATCGCTGATTCTGGAAAACCGAATTTTCTCAACAATCTCACCACCTCGGAAACAGAAATCTTATAATGTTTGCCTATCTTATAGGCCTTAATCTTCCCCTCTTTTATCCATCGATAAATTGTAACCCGATTAACATTAAACAACACAGCTACTTCTGAAGTAGAATAGAGCGATTCCGCCATTTAACCACCTTTTGCATGCAAAAAATTAGGCAATACGCAACGATTTCATCCAATGTAACTATTGTAATCGGCAAAAAATAAAAAAACTTTAGTAGCAACTCAGGTGGATAGGTTGAAGGGGGCAAATCATGCGTGATCATACCAAACTTCGGCGGTTTCAGTTCCATCAAACATCGTTGAAGGATGCGCACGTGACAGTCAGGCCGATTACCTTCGGTTTCTTTACATAGCCTTTGGGTCATTAAAAGAACTGCATTATCAGCTAAATTTGTCGAAGCGTTTGGGATTCTTGCGCAACCAGGATTCATCTCTGATTGAACCAAAGATTGTCGAAGCAGAGAAGGTCTTGAATGTTTTGATTCGAGCGTTGCGAGATAGTTGAAGGTTGAAGACTTTTACCTTCAGCCTTCAACCCAAGAACTCGTATTGCAGTTCAGCAACTCCCCTGCCTGTGCCGGCACCTGTCTGCATGCGGTCACGCACAGGCAGGCGGCAGACAGATGAAGGGGCTGGATTGCCTTTTTCAAAGCGAAATGGCAAATAGCATGTATTATTCTTGCCATTTTGTTTAACCATGTACATTGCTTTATCAGCTATATATATCAATTCTTCCGGATCGCTCACATATTCAAAGTCACCATTATTAAGTGTACTTACACCCAAACTTATTGATACTGAAATATTGATATCTCCACAGAAAAATAGGTGGTCTTCAACTTTTTTCCTGATTCTTTCAGCAAGTACAACAGCTTCAGGGCCGCCTGTGTCTGACATGAGGACGACAAACTCCTCACCCCCAAAACGAACCGGCACGTCTTCACTGCGGCACAAACCCTCCAAAATAGACGCTACTTCTTTAAGCAGCCTGTCACCGACAATATGGCCGTATGCATCATTAATAGATTTAAAGTCGTCCAGATCAATAAAAATAGAAGAGAGTGGAAAACCATACCTTCGCGCCCTGGCAAATTCTTCTTCAAGCCTTATCTGCAGATACTTTTTATTATAAATCCCAGTCGCAGCGTCAACAAAACTAATCTTTTTCAGCCTCTTTATTTCAGATTGAAGGTTAAGATTTTCAGCAAACAGTTGTCTGTTCTTTTGAGCAACATTCTCACCGATTTCAACCAACCGGTTGAAAAAGCAAAACCCCTGTTTAGACAACCCGTCCGATCCCGCCGCAGGCTGGATTAATTCCCCGATATTTTTCATGGCAGCATCTACTCCTTAAAATATATTTTTCAAATATTTAAGCAAAACTCATGCCATCTTATGAAATCGATAGGGTCAGGGGTTAGGGATCGGGGACCGGAGGTCGTGAGATTGGGGATTAATGGATTAGAGAATTGTTGAGTTTTTTCTGACAGCTGATATCTGACATCCGAGTTACATTGCCAGAGCGGAAGGAATTATTTCTGCTTTTCCATATGCCTTTTCTTCTAAAAATACCTTGTTCTCTGTTATTGGGTAGTGAACAGAATAATCCGATTCAACAAGGACAACCTGTTTTGCAAGCATTTTTTTTGCATTGATCACAATGGGGGCTCTCAGGTTTGCCGTTACCTTGAACGGATCAGAACGGATCGTTACAACAGAGAACAAAACCGCATCCTCAGGCGATGCGATTTCAAGTAATTTCACTTCATCATCAGATATTACCGGCTCGTAATCCGGTTTTACTACAAAAGCATTTATAACAACAAAAGCAATTGAACCATCCTCAATGGACTGCAACCACGAGAAGGGAATCTTTTTCCCATGCATGAGAAGCGCATATCTTTTCAAGTGATCAAAACCCAGCATCCCATCTCTCATCTGAATAACCCTGGCTTCATCAATACTTATATCTCCAAAACGGGTGGTAGAAATTCTCAATAGACTTTTTCCTTTGGATTTTTCAGCCTGTTCCATACATGAGACAGGCTATTGTCGTTTGAAACATCGTATTCTGCCGCCAGAATATTCTCCCTGATCACCCGGTAAACCTCCTCGCGATGAACAGCTACGTCTTCCGGCGCTTCAATCCCTATTCTTATCTGTTTACCTTTTATATCAGAAACGGTAATCTTTATATTATCACCGATTCTGATTGATTCCCCTAACTTCCTTGTCAGGATTAGCATATTATTTTTTCGCTTCGCTTAATTGTGAATTCAGAAATTAAGGAATTCAGAAATTGATCCGCCTGCGGCGAACTATTGATTTTAATTCCCTAATTCCTCAATCTATTCACCTAAGAAAATCGAGTATTGTTAAATTTCCTATCCTTGAGGCTGCTGTGTACGATGCTTTCAAGGCGATCTCTTTCATGGCAAACTTAGTAATTATCTCAGATACATCTGCATCTTCTACCTCGGAAATCAACCCTGTCAGATCCATCTCCATATCAGCCATGTTGTTTTTCGCTATCTCCAGCCTGTTCATCCTGGCGCCGCATTTGGAAATATTCTTTATTATCTGATCGGACGCAGCCTTGAGATCGTCCAGACAGGAGGCAATGGTATCCGGTTCGTTATTATCCAGCGCATCCTTCAGCTTATTGAGAATACTGAATATTTCAACATTCCCTTCCCCCTTGTCCGTAAAGGCCGCTTCACCGGAAATGGAGTAAGCAAAGGGCGTTCCTTCACCGATATTAACAGATAGTTCTTCGCCGTTGCCGTTGTAATAGCCAGGGGCAAGGGCCTGGACGTAAAAGATGTCATCCTTGGCCAGATAATGATCAGCATCTGATTCCTTTGTAAATGTTAATTCTACTCCGTCTCCCAGTGTAATTGTAGCAGCATCGTCCACCAGCGCACCAAATGCAGGTGTGCCCTCACTCCAGTTCTTTCCGCCATCATCAGATACCTTATATGTCGCATCAGCAAGTGTGCCGCCTGCAACGATTTTCACCACATAAGTCCCGTTCTCAGTACCTGAATAAACTCCGCCTGAAGTCACTGTGCCGTCAAAATCACCATTTCCTTCAGCTTCAATAGCCGTTCCTATTTCAGCGGTAGATCTTCTGGAAGATGAAAAAGGCTCTTCTCCGGTTTTCGCGCCTGAAAAGAGATACTTGCCATCATACTTTGAATTGGCAAGGGAAAGCATTTCATCTATAAGCTGTTGCACAGTCCCGGCTTCAGCGCTTCGCATCTCGGCAGATGCAGTCGCCGTTGACTGGGCAACAGCTACTTCCCTGGCTCTTATTAGAAGGTCGCCCGCAGCTGACAGTTTTGATTCCGTGATTGTGAGCCATGATTCACAGCCATTCATATTCCGGGTGTACTGTTCGACGGATGCTCTGGATTCTCGTAAGTTCAGCACCCTGTTCATACCGATGGGATCATCCGACGGCCTGTTAATTTCCTTTAGTGAAGCAATTTTTTCCGCAAGTTTATTATAACTGTCCTGGGACTTAAACATATTATCGACTATTGTATTAAACTTTATGTTTTCCGATATACGCATTACCATAAGGCAACCTCTCTTTCGGGGGTCGGGGATCAGGGGTCGGGGATCAGCTATGCTTTCTCAGGGATTTTCGTAACCCGTTAAGCATTCGACCAACTTCTGCTGTCCTGCCTAATATTTGTTCCAACCGATTTGCATCTAAATAATTTAAGCGCTGGGCTATCTGGAGAAGCGTTTCCATCTCTGCAAGAGATCCATAAGCTATAGACAAATGTTGGAGAAATTCCTTAGTATATTGTCGTCCTCGTCCTTCAGCAATATTTGCCGGAACCGATACAGATGCACGTTGCAATTGGCTGGACAGTCCATATGCTTCGTTCTTAGGAAAATTTTTCGTTATCTGATAGCATTCTACTACCAGTTCCATTGCCTTTTGCCAAACCTCCAGATCTCGATAACTCTTAAAACTCATTCCCTGACCTCTGATCCCTGACCCCTGATATTTTACTTCACCAGGTTCAGCAGAGTATCCGCCAGTTCCTGTGCGGCGCCGAAAAGTCTGGCCGACGCGTTATAACCGGTTTGATACCTGATAAGGTTCATCATCTCTTCATCAATCGACACCCCGGAAATCCCCTCTCTTCTGTTCGTCAACTGGCTCATAAGATTTGTATGATGATCAAAACTCCTGTTCACATATGCAACATCCTGACCGACCTGCGCCACAAGAGCCGAATAGTAAGAGCTGAAAGTCGATGTGTCGTTCATAGTCAATTCATTTTTTATAGCATTCATACTTACGGCATTTCCGCCATCTCCATTGACTGTTTCTGACGCCGCTATTTTATTTATATCGGCTATGATATCGGCGCTGACTTTCATATATCCGGCCTCTTTGACTTCCGGATCTATGTCAAAGATAAAGAAATCTTCACCCAGATTTTGACTCATATCATATCCCTTCTTATGCTGGGCATTTACCTCTTTAACAAGGGCGGCAGCAAGAGCATCAAGGCTCGCCATATAACCCTCTTCCCCTCCTATCGTAACATCGCGAACCTCCAGAAAAGCCGCTAATTTTCCCTTTGTTATAGAACTATTGATCACTTTTTTATCAGGATCATCTTTGAAAACAACATTATGGAAAGAGGTTTGGGTCTCTGTTTTAACACCAAGTTCCCATGTCTGGCCGCCTTCTACCATGGGCATGCCATTGGAGAGAAAGACGCTTATTGAATCCTTTGAATCCTTAACATAATGAAAATCGACAATCTCAGCCAGCCCTGATAAAAGCTTTGCCCTTTTGTCTCTAAGACTATTCAGACCAGGCTCATCTGTATCTTCCGTTCCAGCCTGTAAAATCCTGGCGTTTATATCAGCTATATCCGACGCATAGCCATTGACCTGATTCACCAGAGCCGGTATCCGTGTATTTGCGTCATCCTGCGCGGAACGAAGTTCATTGCTATATGACCGAAACATGGAAGTCAGACTCTCGGAAACGGAAACCAGCGCCTGCCTTTCAGCCTGCCCTGAAGGATTCGTCGACAAATTCTCCCACGCGCCCCAGAATTTATTGAGTAATTCATTAATGCCGCCGCCGTCAGTCTCATTAAAGGTCATTTCAATCCTGCCGAGCGCATCCTTTCTCGCTTCACTGTCCCCCAGATCATTCGCCTGCTCATTGATCTGAACGCCGAGAAACTGATCATATATCCTTTCTATTCCTGCTATCTCAACGCTTTGGATCAACGTGCTGAATGCCGCTCGCTGCCTTGAATATCCAGGGGTATTTGCATTGGCAATATTGGTTCCAGTAAGATTTATCGCGGTCTGATGACTTAACAGGCTGTCTTTAGCAATATTCAGTGCATCGATACCAGACATTTGCCTATCCTTCCCTGCTTAGGATTTTTCCGTTCAGATTATTTGTTTTTAATCTTCCCGTGTTCAGGTAGGTTGCGCCAGGGTAGATAATCTGCCCTAAAAAATCGATAGATTTTCGCACATAAAAAAGAGAAGAATCGAGCAGTGTTTTATTCCTGTCGTTCAACGTATGAATGTCCCTTAAAAGAGAGCTGAGCGCCGACCGGCATTCCTCCATATCCCTTTTCTGACCGGCATCTCCATGGAGCAGCAACACTGAAAGCGTTCTATCGCCAAAACTGAGGACCTTTCCATCAAGATTGAGGGCATTGATGATTCTCTCAATTAGCTTTGTCCTTGCCTCTTCCACCATCCTGGCCTTTAAGATACAGGTTTCTTTTCTGGAATTGCTTTCATACAGTTCATCCACAGAAGCTCCCGACAGGATTTTTTTCTCATTCAGAAAACATTTGTGAAGTTTACTGTAAACCTCAATCTCTTTTCTCAAGACTGAAATCAGAGAATCATAAAGGAAATGCAATTCATTATTCATTGTTTTAAGCCACAACATCCAGAATTGAATCGCTTATTATTTTTGCGGCAATTTTTTCCCCGTTAACATCATATTGCCCCTTTTCTATCTGATTTTGCAATTCCCGTACCTTTTCTTCGCGAACATCGGGGAGTTTTTCGATAGCCTTCTCTGCCTGCCGAATATCCCTTGCCGCCGAGGATAAAGTGACCTTTTCTTCCAAAACCACATTGTCAGATGCCTGCTTCTCAGGCCCGGAATTCACTTTCTCCTCATTTATCTTATACTGCGAAATGAGCTCAGTTAGAGAATTCCCAGTCTCAGTAATTTTCATCTGCAACACCTCCTTTTTATTTTACCTCATTTTATAAGAATATCGGCAAGTTTGCAATAAAACTTTAGGTTCAAAGGTGTTAAGTGTTAGGTGTTAGGTGTTAGGTAATTGATAAAACAAAGAATTGCCTCAACCTAATCCTCTAATCCCTAATCCCTGACCCCTGACCCCTGACCCCCGATCTCTGACCTCTGACCCAAGCTGGCGCAGGAGCATTTCCTGAAGACCTATGCCTCCTCCTCTTTTTGCGAGGTTTTCAGCTACCTTCCGGTCAACCATTGTGGAATAAATATCCTTGCCTGGAAACTTGGTTCCGCTTTGCGGAATCGCGCGCCGCATGGTCTTAAGCATGTAATTGATGAAGATGGATTCAAAATCAGCGCACGCTTTTTTCAGCTTCTCTTCCTTGATTTCAAGCTGATGCCCGTCAGGCTTATTCATTTTCCCTCGCCCGGAAAGCACCTCTGTTGGTGATCCGTTTAATTTTATTCCTTCCATCTGATTCCTCACGGTTATCCGGTTTACGGTTGATTAAAACATAAGGTTCTTCTTCCAATTATTTGAACTTATAAAATCCCAAATTTCAATATTCAATGACCAAAACATGTTTAGACCGGTTTGGGATTTTGAATTTTGGTCATTGTAATTTATTTGTTATTTAGAATTTGCTAACCTTCTAATCCTCTATACATTCTGGATTCCGGCTTTCGCCGGAATGACGAAGGAAAGATGCCTCCTGACACTTAACACCTAACACTTAATCCTATATTACCTTCAAGTCCGCCTGGAGCGCCCCTGCAGATTTGATTGTCTGCAATATGGTTATCAGATCCCCGGGCGTAACACCTATTGCGTTGAGCGCCCTTACAACATCCTGAATAGTAACTCCCTTCGGCACCACCACGAGACGATTTTTCTCTTCTTTAACATTGATTGCCGATTCAGTTGTCACAACTGTCTGTCCTCCTGGAGCGATCACTGTACCGCCTCCAGCATTAAGCGGAGCGCTGCCGGCAGGAGGAGCAGGAGCAAAGGAGGACGGCTGAGACACCCTCTTTTCTTCCTTTATCTGGATAAACAAATTTCCATGGGCCACGGCAACTGTGGATATCCTTACATTTTCTCCCATAACAATCGTTCCGGTCTTCTCATCAATGACCACAACTGCAGGCGAATCAACCGCAACATTAATGTTTTCAATAATCGAGACAAGCTTCACTATACTTCCTTTAAAAAACTCGTTTATATTTACTGTAATGGTAGATGAATCAACAAGCTTTGCTTCCACACCCGTCATAACACCATTTATGGCCGTGGCCACCCCTGTTGCAGTCGTAAAATCAGGTCTATAAAGATTTATGGAAAGCGATTTCCTGTTTTCAAAATTGTACTCCAATTCTCTCTCGACAAAAGCGCCGTTTGTAATCCGACCGACAGTCGGATGATTCTTGGAAACTTTAGCGTCTCCACCGCCTGCGGCAAAACCTCCGATAGATACCGACCCCTGCGCCACTGCATAGACCCTGCCGTCCGCCCCCTTAAGCGGCGTCATAAGAAGAGTCCCTCCCCGCAGGCTGTTTGCGTCGCCGATGGATGAAACCATAACGTCTATTCTCGACCCCACCTTGGCGAATGGAGGAAGCTCGGCGTTGATCATAACTGATGCCACGTTATCTGAACTCAGGTCCTTTCTGGCCGCTTCCTTCATCCCAAGCCCCTGTCTGCTCAACATATTGGCAAGGGTTTCCTTTGTGAATCCGTTTTCAATATCATCACCGGTTCCAGCCAGACCAACTACCAGGCCATAGCCTACCAACTGATTATCTCTGACCCCCCCAATACTGGAAACATCCTTGATACGCGCAGCATAGGCATGAGACACAACAATAAAACCAACTATTAAGAACATAGCGATATATTTGAGTTTTTCCACTTTTTTCATAAAACTATTCTCTCGAAATAACGGTTTGCAGTTCACGGTTTAAAAGCAGAAGGTTAGAAGATCAGAAGGTTAGAAGGTTAGTAAAGAACTCAAAAACAAAACTTCACACCTTCTCACCTTCGGATCCCTTAACTAAAACGGCCATGCCCAATCAACAATGCGGGTTATCCAGCCCGGTCTCATTTTGTCATTAATTACGCCCTTGCCCGTATAAACAATCTTTGCGTCTGCAATGTACTGCGATGATACAACATTGTCCGAGGTAATATCCTCGGGTCTGATAATGCCGGAAACAACAATATACTGATCCTCAGCGTTTATAGCCAACCGCCGTTTTCCCTCTATGAACAGATTGCCATTAGGCAATATCCTGACGACCCTGGCCGTTATTTTTGCCTCTAATTTGCCGTCACGGCTCGTTTTGCCCTTGCCTGTGAGGCTGTTTGTGGAAGAACCGCCGACCTTAATCGATGGGAGAAGGCCTGCGGTATTTATATCTGCTCCGTCTGTAAGATCCATATTACTTCTGGCAATCTTTCTATCCATTCCTAAAAGAGAAGTTATTCCCGCAAGAGTCTTGGTATCTCTTCCGGTGCTTATATTGGCGGAATTGCTGCCAGAGGAATACTCGTCTATGACTATTGTAATGATATCATTGACATGTCTTGCCTTATTATCGGTAAAGAGCGAATTTTTCGCATTTTCGCCTGGCCAGATGGATCCTGTGGGCGGAAGCGATATTTTTTCCTTTGGAACCGGAACAGGTTCATCTTTTTTTACAATATTAATATTTGAAGAACATCCGGCAATAACGAACAAGAAAAGGATACCCATCAAGACTATGTTGAGTAGTCGAGTAGTCGAGTGGTCGAGTGGTCGAGTGGTCGAGTATTTGTTATTGTTTGATTTCATATTAAAAAATCACCTTCACGAGAGAATTACCTGTCACCCTGGCATAAATTACCTTTTTAGATGATACATTCCTGACCTTTATCAATTCCCCGTGCATTCCATCCTGCTCTGACAGTCCAATGGTCGTTATCCTCATCGGACCGTTTTCAAAAACAATTCTTACCGGTTTTCCCCTCTTTACCATTGGTATGCTTCTCACCATATTCCCGGCTATTTCAGCGTTTGGTTTAACATTGGTGCGAAGTTTCATGCCCACAACAGCATAAGGGTTCGAGATAATATTTGAGGGCAAGCGGTTAAACCACCTTTTGACCAATCTCACATCATCACGGTTAATCCTGACATTTCTACGAAGAGACTTTGTGCTGACCACAACATCCATCGCCACCTCTATCCTTGCTCTGACCGTTTTTCCATTCAGAAATTCGCCATTTTCATAACACCTGACGGTAAAGGAAGAATTTCCGATAAAATCTTCATTCCTTCTGCTCAGGACCCGAAAGGTAATTTTTCCCCCTGTCAGTTTCAAATCAGACACCCTGCCTGGGAATTCTACCCGCACAGCGCTTTTCGGCCAGGGCATATTCTTTTCAATATATGTCCTGACATGTGCCTTTATTGTTTCACCTTTTATCACTACAGTGGAAGCCGCGCACAGATGACTGTCGAAAAAAAGTAACGAAACAACACTCGCAATTAAGAAAAAAGCTGTTTTATGTATTTTGCCTGAAACCTTCACCTGAAATACCTCCATGACAACAGTTTACGGTTGACGGTTAACAGCAACCACTTTCATTAACCGGCAACTGGTAACCGTGAACCGTTATACCATTACCTCTTAAGACCATTGGCCATCTGCAACATGGAATCCGCTGTTTGAATAGCCTTTGAATTTATCTCGTATGCCCTCTGGCCCACGATCATTTTGACCATCTCATCCACGACATTTACATTTGACATCTCTAAAAAACGCTGTGAAATGGTGCCGTTCCCCCCTTCTCCGGGATTTCCGACAATGGCGTCACCGGAGGCATCCGTTCTGTCATAGAGATTTCTCCCCAGGCTGGTAAGCCCGGCAGGGTTGGTAAACCTGGCAATCTCTATTCTTCCGGTCGCCACGGGATTGCCTTGCTCATCGCTTGCCGTCCATGTGCCTCCGCTGTCAACGGTAAAGTGTACCATTTCCATAGGTATATCCACTGCAGGTGTCAATTTAAGCCCTTCGGAATTACACAGAGAGCCATCCTTATCAACCTTAAAATTGCCTGCCCGTGTGTAAACCGTGCGCCCATTATCATCAAGCTGGAAAAAGCCATCCCCTTCAATGGCAAAGTCAAATGGATTGTCAGTCTGCATATAATCACCCTGGGTAAACATTTTTTGAACAGCCACCGGTTTTACTCCCATACCGATTTCTATGCCCACCGGCAACTGACTCCCGCCGGATGTCTCTGCCCCTGATTTCGAATATATCTGATACATGAGATCCTGAAAATCGGCCCTTGCCTTTTTAAATCCCACGGTATTGATATTGGCCAGGTTATTTGCAACAACGTCCTGACTTATCTGCTGCGCTTCCATGCCGGTTGCGGCAGTCCATAAAGCCCTTATCATGTTAATCCTCCCTTCAGTCCTTTAGTTGTAAAATTCGTGTTTTTTCCGGCAGAAAATAATTTGCATGGCTCGCAAATCCTTACAATAAGTTATAAGTGCCTAAAGTGAGCTAAAGTGCCTAAAGTTAAGGTATCGCTTCGCTCTGTTTTTTATATAAAATTGACAGAATTCCACAACTTTAGGCACTTCAAACTTTAGTTCACTTTTCCGGCTTGTCCGGGTTACAGTTTCCCGATGCGGTTTGTTGACAATTTGTCCTGTTCAGATATAGTTTGAATCGCTTTCTGGTACGATTCAAAAGTGCGCTGTATGTTGATCATTTCAACCATTTCTCTTATAGCCTGGACATTGGAAAGTTCAAGGTATCCGGATTGGACACGTGCATTTTCTTCCTCTTTTGCGCCCGCCAGATCATCAGGGTTACGATAGAGACCCGTATTAAGTTTGACAAGGGCAGCCGGCTTGCTAAAACTCACGATCTTCAATGCGTCAAGTTCATCACCATCTACGCTTATCACGCCTTCTTGACTTATCAGGATGTCGTTCCCCTTAATGTTGATTTTTCCATTCCTTCCAAGAACATAATCTCCGGTCTGTGTAATTAGCTCTCCGTTATTATTGAGCGTAAACCTTCCATCTTTTGTATAGGCAACGCCGGTTTTTGTCTGAACAGCAAAAAATCCCTTCCCGTCTATTGCCAGGTCCAGAACATTGCCGGTTTTCTGCATAATCCCCTGGGAATAATCTACCGCTGTTGCCGGTCTCTTCGCGTGGTTGGCTCCATTTATTCCCCCTGCCACATTTCCCTCTAAAAAATGGAACAGCGCTGCCTTGAAACCGGGAGTGTTAACATTGGCAATATTGTTCGTGACGCAATTAAGCCGGCTAATCTGTTCTGCAGCCGTATTTACCAGTATCTCAATACCGTTAATCATATTTCCTGCCCCCTTTCCTGCATACGAAATAAAGCAATTTGCATGCCAAGGAGGTCGGAGGTCGGGGATCAGGGATCGGAGGTCAGGAGGCAGGAGGCAGGAGGCAGGCAATTTTGTTTATAACAGGAAATTTTTTCCCATTCGGTTGGCTATTTTATATAAGGTAGTTGACCCGTTCAAGGTTCACAGTTCACGGTTGCTGGTTGTTGGTTTTCTGATATCTAATCTTCTCACCCTCTGACCTCCGACCTCTGACTCCTGACTCCTGATCCCCGACCCCTGCTCTCTGTACCGTTCATTAACCGAATAAACAAAGGCCAGGATTTCAGCAATGGCCTTGTAAAGCTCGGGAGGAATCTGTTCATCTATATCAAGCCGGCTCAGGATCTGTGCCAGGGCAGGATCTTCCTTTATCGGCACCTTATGTTTTTTTGCAAGTTCTATAATCTTTTCAGCAATGGCGCCTCTTCCCCTGGCCGTGACCCTCGGCGCAGAATCTCTTTTTCCGTCATATTTCAGGGCAGCGGCAATAGTTGTCTTTCTTTTGTCTTTGTTCATGCCAGAATATCCACACTCTCCAAGCCAAACAGGTTTTGAAACTCGCGACATTCAGCCTTTATTTTCAAATCATCCTTCTCTGTCACACACGTCAAATAATCTATGTCATATCCAAGAGCCGTGAGCCTATCTCCGAGTTCTTTCAGAAAAGGTCTGATAAAATCGCATATATTTTCATCCTTACATTTCAATACGCAGCCTATTTTCTTTGTTTTAATCTTTGCTTCGACAATAATATCTCCCAGGGCGTCCATATTCAGCAAAAACAATACATTCTTCTCGTTCAGGCGGCCTTTACCCTTTGAATCACAATTTCCAAATTTCACAAATATCTCCGCCAAGCCCGTATTCTTCGGGAACAGCATGGGAACTTGAAACATATATTTACCCTCATATTCATGAAACAAATAATTTATCACCTGATGAGAATCAATTATCTGCAAAGAGGAACGGATAAATCCGGCAAGTTTTTCCGCTGCGGGAAGATTTCTGGTTTCCATCAACAACTGAAGCCTGCCGGACATCCTTGTCAAGAGTCCCTTCAAATTCTGAGAGGCATTCTTTTTCTCCATCAAATAACCAAGCTTAGAGACATAATCTCTAAAAAAGAGAGGTTTTTTCAAATTTTCCCTGGAAAATATCAGAGATTTTAATATGTTTCGTATATTCTCAATATCTTCTTTTCCGAGATGCGCTACAAGCTCTCCTAAATTTTCAGGACTGAACCTGTCGATCCCTTTTATAAGAAACTCAAAGAGGGCCTTTGGGTTTGAACGATAGAATCTTAAATAATCCATCAACCTGGAATTTTGCGATATTTCATTCTGAACAATACGAAGGATAACCCCGGGATGCAGTTGCGTCACCCTTACCGCAATCTTTTCCCCTTTCTTAAGCAACAGCCCGGAATCAGCCATAACTCTACTGTTTTTCAGCGAAATCAACGTCTTCCCGTAGCGAGAGGTTTCCATGACTTCAGCTTCCACCACTTCGCCAACAGAAAGAGGTGGCAGGAATTCCGCTTTTTTTTGAATTTGTAACAGGTGGTTTAATTTATGGGGTGTTATTGCAGGAGTAAGAATTTTCATTCTTTTTTCGATGAAGGTCTAAAATAAGACATATCTCTCCTTCAGTTAGATTCAACGTATCGGCTATTTCTTTTTCAGCAAGACCATGTCCGGCCATTTTTATAACATCTTCATACTTTTCCCCGTGGCCTGAATCTCCCTGTTTTTGATCTTCGGACATGGTATCTGATTCTTTTATGAGAGTTTTTAATCGATTCTCTTTTTCGTTCAGAGCAGATACAATCTGCTTTACTTCATTCAAAGCATTGAAAAGATAATCAGTAGAACGGCGGGAGTCTTCAATCGACTTGCTGAATTCAGAAAAAGTTTTTGCGCTTATTCCCATGTGTCTCTTTTTTATTTCTCTGTTTACCGCCCTGATAAGCAATAGAATGGCAAGACACAACGCCACATCTGCAAGAATCTGAAGACCCAACATAAACTCTATGCTCATCTTATACCCTTATATCTACTTTTCCACTGTGTTCATCGGTAGACGGAGCAGCAACGCTATCTTTTTTCTTTTTTGCGCTGTTTTCTTCCGGTTTTTTTTCCTTTTTGCCACGCTCCTCTTCCTCTCTGAGCATAACTTTCTCAGTTTCTTCAAGGTCTTTAACTTTTTCTCTCAGTTCCCTCTTCTCTCCGGCTAATTGAGCTCCAAAATGCCTCTGCTGAACGTCAGTCTGCTGCTGTTGAACCTGCTGGACACGCTCAACTGCATTGGATTGCAATAATACCTGCTGCATATCAAGCGATCTGACCATGACTTCTGCACCTCCTCAGGGTTCAGGGATCAGGGGTCAGGGGGTCAGGAATCCACCATCTGTCACCGCTGGTCCATGATAAGGGTTATAGTCGACTATCTCCATGCCCCCTATTAACTGTTTTATCGTCACAATCCATTATAATCTTTAGCATCTAAAGGCAGAAGGTGAGAAGGTAAGAAGATGAGAAGGTTAGTAACAAAATTTTGCAGCGTTCATTTCCATGGAATTTAACATTGCAATCAATTGCTCATATTCATTATCAAGTTTATCAAAAACATCTTGATTGATGTAGCGACAGGCAAGGCAGAATTCTAACCAACACTGTGTCTCCGACGCTTCCTGCATTGCCGCATCAAAAGCCCGTCTGTAGACTTCAAGATCCCGAAAATGACGTATGCTCTTTTTTCTCTCCAAACGTTCTCCTTCTCTAACCTTCTAACCTTCTAACCTTCTGCCCTAATAAGGTATCTTTATCAAAATAACATTAAAACCCGACTCATATACAATCTGAAAAAAAGCGCCGTGCTTCCTAAGGAGAAATAGCGCGCATAACAATCTTTTATCTTCATCCGGATCATCAAGGGGATAACAGGCCAAATCCCAGTTTTCGATTAGTTCTTTAATTTGGATTTCGGGAATAGGCGCTCCGGTATCCTCAATTTTGACATATACATGTGAATCATCATGACCTGTAGAGACAATCAAGTTCTTTAATTTACTGTTTTTCATGGAACTTACCGAATGTCTGATTATCGTTGACAGCGAAATGGAATAATCGGCCTTTACTCCTGATATTTCAGGAATTTCTCTATCCAATATTAGTTTCTTTTTAATATTATACTTAACATCCCTGTAAAACTGAAGGAATTTCATTTCAGCCTCTACAAGCTCGGACAAATTGATTCTTTGCAAGGCAGTGTTGCTTAGCCTCTGAAATTTTTCCGACACAACATTAAACAGGCTGAAAAGCCTGTCCGCTTCCTTTGCAATCAAATCAGAATCATAAATTATCTTTTTGCAGCCTTCCAGGATCTCGGCATCTATCTTATTGCCATTATTTATAATAAGTTGACGCTCCGCCCTCACCTGTAAAAGCTCACTGCGGCCCAAAATCCCATTTAAGGGATTGGCAAAGTTGTGAAGAATCCAGGGGATAAGCTCCATGAGATAATTATTTAACATATCAATATTTCCTCTGCGTTTTCTGTGGACTCAGTGGTAAAAAATGACTTTCAAATAACTTAACTAATACCTGAACAAAAAAATTCGGTTAGCTTTTTGAAAAATATTCGCTACGGCCCTCAAGCATCAATTTCGATGGCTACAATAAAATAAATTTAGTAAAATACATTTTCTTTATTATTTCATCATTCATAAAATTATTCAAACCAATTTTAATTTTTTCTTTTAAGCTTCTCCTGATTTCATGCAAATCTGAAGACTCTTTCAATGTGTTATATATGATCTTTCTCAACTCGATCCTCTCTTGTGGCAGTTTCATCCCTCGATTCAGCTCAACAACCACGTCACAAACCAGAATTCTGTCCTTCCCGCCTGCGTCACGTTCGTCACGGAAGACAGGTTTATAATAAATAATGAAGTCATTAAAATATTCAAACTTTTCTTCACAGATCTCCTGACTCCTGACTTCCGACCCCTGACTCCTGACTCCTGACTTCTGACCTCCGACCTCCGACCCCCCACCTCCGACCTCCGACCCCTGATCCCCGATCCCTGACCCCTGGCCCCTGACAGACCCGCTGCCTGCAAACAACGCAATGCACAGGCATATGGCTATCAGCGTCTTTTTGTAATATCCATTAAATAATATCATGTCTGGTAACAGTTTAGGTTTTTTGTAGCCGTTCACGGCTTGAAACTTGAAATTGGAAAGTAGAAATTGGGAAGAACAGCACAAAAGTATGAAGGCCAAATTTCTAATTTCTATTTTCAGTGTTATAAAATTTCTCGCTCCGTTCGAAATAACAATTTTGGATAGTTTCCGTTCAGGCACTAAATAATGTCATGTCTAAATTTTTTTAAGCCGCCCTTTAGTCTAAGTATCGCCTGGGAATGGATCTGACAGACTCTTGATTCCGTCAATTTCAAAATCAGTCCTATTTCCCTCAAGGTTAACTCCTCATAATAATAGAGAGACAACACCAGTTTCTCTTTTTCCGGAAGTGAATCTATTGCATTCTTTAATATATTTTTAAGTTCCCTGTCGGCTAGAAGGAAAAAAGGATTGTTTTTATCAATTTTTTCCAAAACATCATGCCTGCCGTATTTTTCACAGTAGTTCGGAGACAACCCGTCGTTACTCAGAATACAGACACCCTTTGCTTCATCAAGAAGTTTATAATATTTTTTAAGTGATATGCCAAGATAATGCGAAACCTCTTTATCTGTTGGATGACGTCCGAATTTTTTCCGCAACACCTCAAGTGCATCCTTCAACATCGTTTCTTTGCTTCTAACTGATCTTGGCGCATCATCTCTCGATCTTAATTCATCTAATATGGCGCCACGGATCCTGAATTGTGCGTATGTTTCAAACCGCACCTTCTTTGTTTCGTCAAATTTTTCCAGGGCCGACATCAATCCCATTATGCCGACGCTGATCAAATCATCCCTGTCAACATGATCCGGGAGTCTCATGGCAATCCTCCCGACAATATTCTTAACAAGAGGCGCATATTTAATTATCAATTTCTCGCGCTCTTTTTTATCAGCCATTTTTGTCAATGATAAATCCTCAGGTAGATAGTATGCATTCCCACGCTGGAGCATGGGAACGAGAGGGAAAATCAGAAGGTTAGAAGATGAGAAGATTAGTAAAGAGCTCAAAAACAAACCTTCTCAACTTCTGCCCTTCTCACCTTCTCACCCTCTAATCCCTTAACCTTACAGCGACCTGCCAAAGAATTTAATAGTCCCGTTGTCATAATCTTTCGGCTGTTTCATACACAACTTTTCGATAATTTTAGACATGCTTTTACTTGCCTTTGAATCAGAGAAAATTTCTGCCAGCAGTCTTTGTTTCCTCACTGCTTTTGAAACATTTTGATCATGAGGGATATAGCCTAAATACTCGATTGGAAGATCAAGGAAATGATTCGTCGCATTGCTCAACCTCGTGTAAACCTCTATGGCTTCATTAGAATCTTTGACCATGTTGACGAGCACCATAAAACACCTTGCCTTATAGTTTTGATAAAGCATTTTGATTAAAGCGTAAGCATCCGTCAATGACGTGGGTTCAGGTGAAACAACTACAATAATTTCCCTCGCTGCCATATTAAAATACATGACGTTGTCGGTAATTCCCGCGGCCGTATCGATAAGCATAAAATCGAAGTCTTCATCCAGCCCGTCTATCTCCTCCAGGAGGGTAAACTTTTGCCCTTTTGACAGCTCAGCCATTCCAGGGACCCCTGAAGACGCAGGCAAAATCTTGACGCCTCCCGGGCCTTCAACAACAGCCTCAGACAGGGCTTTTTCGCCATTAAGGACGTGGTGCAGATTATATTTTGGGGTAATGCCAAGAATCACATCTATATTGGCCAATCCTGTATCTGCATCTAACAGCAAAATTCTTTTTCCCATCTTCGAAAAAATATATGCAAAATTCGCAGTTATATTTGTTTTTCCAACACCCCCTTTGCCGCTGGTAACAGCGATAACACGGGTATTGCCATTATATCTTTTTCGTTCAATTATTGGGGGCATCCCCTTTCTCGTCATTTCTCTCAACACTCCTGCCTGATCCACAACTACCTCCTTTATTAAGGGCTCAGAAGGTAAGAAAGTAAGAAGGTAAGAAAGTAAGAAGGTAAGAAGATTAGAGCTTTCTAAGGGCTTGCTCAAAAATAACTTTACATTTTAAGCGCCGATGCATCCCGTCTGGCTGCGTTCCGAAAGCTCAGCAATGTCTTGATATTCCTAATCTTTCGCGCCTTGCCAGCCAGGCGCCTCAACACTTAAAATTGCTAATTTATTTTTGAGCGAACCCTAACCTTCTTAACTTCTGCTCTTCTAACCCTCTAATCTTCTATCATCTGCCCCTCCGACTATCAGTCTTGCAAGCTTTGCGGGATCCGTTTTATTTAAATCCTGGGGAACGTTCTGGCCATTGGCAACGTAGAACACCGGTTTGCCGGCATGGTCGATAACATTGTAAATTGAACCGAATTTTTTTGAATCATCCAGCTTCGTAAATATGATGTTGTTATAATTTACAATGCCAAATCTCTCTACAGCATCCATCATGCTCTCCTGACTTGACGTCATGCTTAAAACAAGATTCATTTCCATGGGAAAATCCATTGCAAAACATTTCTTCAATTTCAACAAATAACTTTCATCACCACAACTCTTCCCCGGCGTATCTACCAGTATGACATCCTTGTCGGCAAACTTATTCAAAACTCTCTCAAACCCCTTTTTTTCAGAAGCAACTTCCATGGGAATATCCATGATGTCAGCATATCTTTTCAGTTGTTCCACCGCGCCTATTCGATATGTATCCATTGTTATTATACCCACATTTAATTTATCTTCGAATAAACAGCGCGCCGCCAGCTTTGCCAGGGTTGTTGTTTTCCCCTCGCCGGTTGGGCCGACAAAGGTGGAGATCCTCTTTTTTTTCGTATTCCTGCCGGTATTCCTATAAGAAGAAGCAATAGATCGTTTCATCATATTCTCAGCAGCGCTCAGAGTATAATGATAATTCTCCGAATCTTCCGCCCGGCTATCGCTTTTCAAATCCGCTATTAATGCGCAGGCACGTTGTTTTGATACTCCTGCTGAAATCAGGTGATAATAAACTTTTGACAGAGAGAAAGGAACTCTTCCATTGTTTTGAATGCCAAGGACATCAAACAGAAGACCCATTGTCTCCTTTATTTCAGTCAGCTCGGCATAAATACCCCCTTGCTTTTTAAAGTCCATAATAAAGGACTTCAACTCATTAACATCCGATCTGAACAGAGAGAATGTATCTGATTCTTCTTTTTTGCATTTTTCAACTTTACTTTTTTTTAGAATTTCATAATTATCATCCCTCGCGGCAACCACCTCAAGCCTGCCATTCAGCCTTCTGCTGGAAAGTACTATGGCATCCGGTCCCATATCCGCCTTTATCTTCTGCATAGCCTCATTTATACTCAGCGCATCATATCTTTTAATCTGCATCTTTTACCGCCAGCATACCAAGAGATTTGATATTTACATCACGAACGATTTCGTTGTGGGAAAGGATAACGAGACCTGGGAAAAACTTTTCTAATATCTTGCTTAAATATCCCCTGGCATTGGGCGAACAGAGAATAACCGGCGGCAGGCCTTTGTCGGTAAAGATTTTGATAAACTTCTTGAGATTGCCTGCAACCTCCTGTATCAAAATGGGGTCAGCCGTAACAAATGATTCATATTCCGTATGCTGAACAGATTTATTAATTTTATCCTCAATATCAGGAGAAACCATAACAACTGTTATGTTTCCGTTCGCGTCTTTATATTCACTTGTTATCATCCTGGACAGAGCCTGTCTTGCATACCCTGTTAACATGTCAACATTTTTTGTCAGAGGCGCATAATCGGCCAGTGTTTCCAGTATTGTAAGAAAGTCGCGAATAGAAATTCTCTCCTTCAGAAGTCTCTGCAGTACTTTCTGAAGCGTGCCAAGCGGAACAATATTCGGAACAATCTCCTCTACAACTTTGGGATGGCTCACTGATAGACTATCTAACAAAGACTGAACATCATGTCTGCGCAACAGTTCATCTGCATGTGTTTTTACGATTTCAGTCAAATGGGTCGTAATAACGGAGGCCGGATCAACAACAACAAAACCCTTTGCTTGAACCGATTCTTTTTTTTTTTCATCTATCCAGACGGCAGGCAGGCCAAAAGCAGGTTCCCTTGCCTCAATTCCCGTTATCTTTGTGCCTTCATTTCCTGCGGTTATTGCCAGATACTTGCCCATATGTATTTCTCCTCTGGCCGCTTCAACCCCTTTCAGTTTAAGAAGATATTCATCGGGCTTTATCTGCAGGTTGTCTCTTATATGCACAGGAGACATGACAAAGCCCATTTCAACGGCCACCTGCCTTCTCAACGCCTTGATTCTCTCAAGCAATTCACCGCCCTGCCCTGCGTCAACAAGAGGTATCAGACTGTATCCCATCTCAAGTTCAAGGGTATCAAGGGGCAAAAGAGCTTCTATGGATTCCTCCACCGCTTCCGGCTGTGGCTTCTCCTTTACATCTTCAATTTTCTGTAACGATTTAAATGTTCTATATGCAATAACTCCCAAAATAAGAGCAATTGTCAGAAAAGATATCTTGGGCATGCCTGGGATTAAACCAAATATCAACAGGATAACCGAAGCCGTGGCAATCACTCTTGGCTTGGCAAAGAGTTGTCTCACTACTTCATTGCCCAAATCAGATGAGGCTGTAGATCTGGAGACAAGCATACCTGCCGCAGTCGATACAATCAGCGCCGGAATCTGTGTTACCAGCCCGTCACCCACTGTAAGAAGAGTATAAACGCAAGCAGCGTCCGACACCGACATGCCCCGCTGCAACACGCCGACTATCAAACCGCCTAAAATATTTATCATGGTAATAAGAATCCCGGCGATTGCATCTCCCCTGACAAACTTGCCCGCCCCATCCATAGCGCCATAAAAATTTGACTCCAGCCCGATTTCATACCGCCTTCTTCTCGCCTCTGCATCTGTAATCACCCCGGCATTAAGATCAGCATCGATGCTCATCTGTTTTCCGGGCATCGCGTCCAAGGTGAATCTTGCCGCCACTTCGGCTATTCTTGTAGCGCCCTTGGTTATCACAATAAAATTAATCAGGACGAGCACCAGAAATACTATAAACCCGACTACATAATTACCACCGACAACAAAGGCGCCGAATGCCTTGATGACCTGCCCTGCCGCTCCTGAGCCCTCATTGCCATGGAGAAGTATAAGACGTGTGGAAGCCACATTAAGGGACAAACGAAGCAAGGTTGCAATTAAAAGGATGGATGGAAAAACTGAAAAATCGATAGGTTTCGGTGTATAAACGGAAAGCAGCAGTATAATCAGAGAAAAAGTGATACTGAACGAGAGGAGAATATCGAGAACAAAGGGGTGTACCGGTATCATCATAATCAGAAGGATACCGGTTATCCCTGCGGCCATCACAGTAGTATTACTGCCTTTAAATAAATCGCCCAAATTACCGATTTTAACGTAAGAATCAGCCATTTTAAATCCACATTTACGGTTCAAGGTTCAGGGTTGCTCGTTGCTGGTTGCTGTCTAATCTTCTAATCTCTGCCCCCTGATCCCTGATCCCCGGCCTCGACTACTCTTCATATTGTAAACGAATGCCAGCACCTCAGCAACCGCCCTGTACAAATTTACCGGTATCATTTCATCCACATCCACATTGTTATACAATAATCGTGCCAGCGGCTTGTTATCAACAATGGGCACATTGTTTTCCCTGGCAACATCTTTTATATTCTCAGCTATGAAACCAGCCCCTTTAGCTACCACCTTCGGAGCAGACCCGCTTGCCTGATCATAGCAAAGAGCTACGGCAAGATGGGTGGGATTGGTTATAACCACATCCGCTCCAGGAACGCTCGCCATCATTCTTTTTCTGGCCGCATCTCTCTGAAGATGCTTTATTCTTGCCTTTACGATGGGATCTCCTTCAGTCTGCTTGAATTCATCCTTTACCTCCTGTTTTGACATTTTAAGTTCTTTTTCAAATTCCCACTTCTGATAAATATAATCTAAAACCGCAAGGATTATAAGCGCCAGGCAGACTCTGAGAATAATCTTGAATGCAGCCTCTCCAATGTAAATCAATATTCCCCACACACTCTGGTCCATCAGCGGAATAAAATTCTCTATTTCCCCCTTCATAGTCACATAAACAACAAAACCGATCAGCGAAATCTTAAATATATTCTTTACCAGCTCCACAAGGCCTTTGATGGAAAACAGCTTTTGAAGTCCCTTGATCGGATCAATCTTTGAAAGTTTCGGCTTCACAGATTCTGAGGAAAACACAAAACCAACCTGAGCATAATTGGCAAGCAAAGCCATGGAAAATGCAGACAAAAGAAGAGGGGAAAGCATGGCGAAAATCTTATACACAATGCCGCTTGAAAGGCTCTGGATATTGTTGTAATCAACATTGAACCGGCTGGACTCGGTAATCAACCACCTTGTAAGAGCCATCATCTTTGCGACCATAGCAAAAGAACCAAACCAGAAGAATGCCAGGCAGGCTGACAGAACCGCCACAGACGCAACTTCCCTGCTTTTTGCAACCTGACCCTTCTTTTTAGCCTTTTCTCGTTTCTTGGGACTGGCGCGCTCAGTTTTTTCCTGATCTTTATTCTGTTCAGCCATAATTCATGTCGGTTTACGCTATTTTCTTTGATCAACTGTTAACCGTTAACTGTAAACCGATAACCCCGATTCCTGACATCTGCGTCAAAAAACCCTCACATTAAATGGAAAAGCAGGTTCAGCTTGTCTCCAAAATTCAGAAAAATACTGCTCACCATTCTTGCGAAAACAGGAAGAGAAAGCCCGATACATATAAGACCCACTGCTATTTTCAGAGGAAACCCAACAATAAGTATATTAATCTGGGGAACGGTCCTGGCAATTAATCCAAACCCGATACTTATCATCAAAAGCATTACAATAACCGGAGCTCCTGTCTTGATCGCAACAACAAACATATCTTTTGAAAGCTCAATGATTGCCTGTGTTAATTCTCCTGAAAACTGAAAACCAAGAGCAGGCACAATCCTGTAACTTTCCGTGATAGCGTATAAAAAGAGATGGTGGCCATTAACAGCAAGAAATACCAGCATGGCAAGCAGATATTGAAATTGGGCTATAATTGAAACCTGCGCGCTGGTTATGGGATCAAATACATTTACAATGGCAAAACCCATTTGAAAGCCCGCAAGCTGCCCTGCAAGCTGCACTCCGGCAAAGACCAGTCTGCCCGCCAACCCTATAGTAATGCCAATCATAACCTCCCCGGCCATTCTCAACGCCAACGGCAGAATATCAGGAGACGAAATATGGAGTTCAACAAAGGGGAAAAGGAGAAATACTATCATCAGAGACAACCCCCCTTTTACTCTGACTGGGACGGTTCTGTTCCCAAGGATAGGCATGGTTGCTACAATCGAGCTCACCCTGAGGAGTATAAAAACAAACGTCTCAATCTGTTCTACAGTTATTTGCGGCATAGTTTATAAAGGGTTCACGGTTCAGAGTCCAAAGTTCAAGGTTTAGGAGAAAAAATATGCATTCCCACGCAGGAGCATGGGAACGAGTCATTCTCACCTTCTACCTTATATACATCGGTATGGTTTGAAAGAGTTTCTGAGTATAAGTAATCATAAGATTGATCATCCAGGGAAGAGCAATAATTAGGGACACCATAACGGCGACTATTTTAGGAACAAATGTCAATGTCATTTCCTGAATCTGAGTTACAGCCTGAAAGATGCTGACAATAAGACCAATAACAAGACCTACGCTAAGCATGGGGGCTGCGAGCAGCAAGGTAACCTTTATAGCTTCGGCTGCGAGCCCGATAACCAGATCAACAGTCATGCGCCACCTCTCCTGACAAGGTTCAAAGTTTAAAGTTTAAAGGTTCAGGGTTTTCTCCACCAGAGTCCTGCCTGCAACAGGCAGAGCGGCAATCGTGCTTTTCGAGTCCCTTCAGCCTTCAGCCTAAACAGCTTCAGCCTGACTACGTGAGTAGTCACACAAAGCTCTGGACCAGTGAACCGACTACTAAATTCCACCCGTCAACAAGCACAAAAAGGAGTAGTTTGAACGGCAGGCTTATCATTATAGGCGGAAGCATCATCATTCCCATGGACAAAAGCACACTGGCAACAACCATATCCAGTATCAAAAAAGGAAGATAAATCATAAACCCGATTTGAAAAGCCGTCTTTAATTCACTGATTACAAAAGAGGGCATTAATACGGGAAGTTTGATTGCATCAGGTTTTTTTGGTCTTTCCCCTCTTGATATTTTGACAAAGAGGGCAATATCTTTTTCTCTGGTCTGTTTTAACATAAATTCTTTTACGGGCTGCGCCGCCAGGTCAAAGGCCCTTTCTGCCGATATCTCTTCATGAATATAGGGTTGTAGCGCCCGCGAATTTACTTCATTCCAAACAGGCGTCATGATAAAAAAAGTCAGGAAGAGAGCTAATCCAATGACAATCTGGTTTGCAGGCATCTGTTGCGTGCCCAGCGCATGCCTGAGAAGGGAAAGGACGACGATAATCCGGGTGAACGAGGTCAGCATTACAAGTATCGCAGGGGCGAGAGAAAGTATTGTAAGAAGAAACAACAGTTGAATAACTACCGCTACCCTGCCTGGTTCATCGCCGCCGTCACCAACATTCAAGCTTATCGAGGGAACGGAAAATGATTGTGCCCATGAAGAGCCTGCAAGAAAAACAAGTCCCGAAATTACCAGGATACATATAAGATATTTCCTGGATCTTGATGGTCTTGTAAAAAGTGTCAATTTATGACCTCATTTAAGCTCAAAGGGAAAAGATGACCGAGCATCTTGGCCTCCAATCCTTCAGCTTTCAGCTTTGAGCTTTCAGCTTTGAGCTACTTGACTTCAACAGTCCCTTTAAATAACCGGAAAATGGAACGCTTTTGCCTTCCTGCCCTTGAATATCTTTCAGTTGTTCAAGAGACTCAGAATCCACAATCTCCGTCAGCAGCGATATTTTGCTACTCGAAACGCCGATCACCATAATATTTCCCAACACATCAATAAGCATTATACTGCTCTTGGGTCCTATGTATTTAGCAGACAAAACCTTTATTAATTCTCTGCCATTGATTGCCCCTCCACCCTTTTTCACGATTTTTTTAAACAGATACGCAACAACAATCATGGCGCCCACAGTAACAACAAGGGCGGATATGATTTTCAAAAGAGATGGAAATAACTCCGGTGAATTCATGGCACTCCTATTTCAGATGATCAATCCTCTCGGCATGGGAGACAACATCCGTCAGTCTGACTCCGAACCTCTCATCAACCACAACCACTTCACCCCTGGCAATCAACCGATTATTGACAAAAACATCCATCGGTTCTCCTGCAAATTTCGTTAACTCTACAATCGAACTCTGGCCTAACTTAAGAAGCTCACTTATCAACATCCTTCCTCTGCCCAACTCAACAGTCACTGTAAGGGGTATATCCAGAATAAAATCCAGATCCAACCCTGCTTTTTTTGCTTTGCTTTGTTTTATTTCATCAAATTTGGCGCTGTTCACTTCTTTTTTTTGAACCGGCCTGGCAGATGCCTCCATCTCCTCCTGGACATCGTCCCAACCGATTTCTTCATCATTTCTTATTTCTTTTGTTTCTTCCACCGACCCGTTCTGTTCCATATCAATCCCTCCTCAAGGAAAGAGAAAAAAGCTCTATCCTATTTGCTTTTTCGCCCCAATAATTTCCGATATCTCTACGGCCTGGCTGCCTTTATAGATACCCGGCTGTCCCTTAAACTTAAGGACATCTTCCACATAAACATTTAGACTATCACTGCAATATTGATCCAGACGTATCACATCCCCTTTTCTCAGGTTTGCAATTTCTTCTCCGCTCAATTCCGTTCTTCCCAGCTCGACAAGCAGGTTCACACTTGCGCGTCTAAGAGCCTCATTAAAGCTGTTCGTCCATTCTTTATCGGCCACAAATGCATCCTTCTGATAACCTGACTGTAATTTTTTACTGATCGGCTCTACCATTAAGCAAGGTATGCAAAAGCTGATTCTGCCTGAGGAAAAGCCCATATCGACTTCAAATTGCATAACAATCACAGCGTCAGTGGCCGCCACAAGCTGTACAAACTGGGGGTTGGTTTCTGTTCCCTGATAGACGACATCAAGTTGTACAATCGTTTTCCACACATCTTTAAAATCAGACAAAGCTTTCAATACAATCTTCTTTATCAGGCTATTTTCTATAATTGTAAACTCCCTCCCCTCAATTTTAACCATTTCCCGCCCGGACCCCCCGAAAATAATATCAACCAGCGCAAACACCACTCGTGATTCAACAATAAAAAGTGAAAGTCCTTTTAATGGATTCATTTTAAAGAGATTAAGACTCGCAGGCACGGGAATTGTTTTCATAAATTCTTCATACTTGGATACATGAACCGATAAGGTGTTTACACTGACAACTCTTCTTAACACTGATGACATGGTTGCCCTGAACATTCTTGCAAATTTCTCAGCCGTTGTCTCCAGGGTCGGCATCCTTCCTCTTACGACTTTTTCCTGACCGGTTAAATCATATGCCTGAACTGCTGATGGGGCCTGCTCTTTTGGCGATTCCGTCTCAATCTCACCTTCTGATACTCCCGTTAAAAGGGCATCCACCTCTTCCTGTGACAATATCTCGGACATCTATATCCTCTCAATTTTTGGATTGATGATTTATTGTTGATTGTTGATTGATGATTGATTGAATCGCTGAGTTTATGCTGAGGAATCGAAGTGCTCTGTCTTTTCAATCGACAATCCTTGCTCTGACCTCTGACTTCTGATCTCCGACTTCTGTCCTCTCACCTTCTCACTCTCCGGCCCCTATTGTATAAGAAATTCAGTAAAGTAAACTCTTCTGGCCTGACCTTTAGTAAGATAGCCATTCAGACGCACGGCGATCTCGTCTCTGAGACGTTGTTTCCCCTCAAAGCCTGCTATCTCTTTATAACTTTTTGATGAAAGGAGACTTAAAATGCTGTCTGTAATTTTTGGCTTTAAAAGGTCCAGTTCCGACACACATTCCTGATTGGACACCTCGATCTGGATCACCGCCTTTAAGTACCTTTCGCCGTTAGCATCCATTAAATTTACGATCAGGCTGCCCATAGACCAGAGGCCCGGTTTCTGAACAATCTGTTCGCCGCCTGCTTTTTCTGAACCTGAAATGTGAGTCTTATAATACGTCCACCCCGCAAAACCTGCAGCCCCTAAAATCACTACTCCCCAAAACACTGCAATCCATTTAATGATTGATTTCTTGCCTTTTTTGGGTTTTTCTTCTTCAGATTCCTCTTCCTTTTCTTCTTCAACCATTACAACGCCCTCCTCAACTTAATTCGCTGTGCTCAATCAATCCCTCAAACCCTTAATCCCATAAACGCTAAGTTATTTTGCAAACGTTCACAGGTTGCATTTATGCCATTTTTCCCATTCAACATTCGATGTTGGACGTTCGATGTTCGATGTCCATCTTTTTAATGCTAAAATAACCTCCACCCTTCTGTTGATGTTCCTGTTATGATCGCTCACATTCGGAGAAAGGGGTTTTGAGTCTGCATAGCCTGCCGCAGAGAGCCTTTCCGGGGGAATGCCGCCTTCGGAAATGAAGTATTTGACAACATTTACGGCACGGGCCGTTGAAAGCTCCCAGTTGGATGAAAATTGTTTATTACTTATAGGGACATTATCTGTATGCCCCTCTATCCTTATTTGACAAACAGCCTTTTTAAGAACAGGACACAGGACTTTAAAGGCAGGATTATTTCTTTTTTTAATTTCGGCCATGCCTGTCTCGAATAACAGTTTTTCTCCAATTGTAACGGAAACACCCTCTTTTACTACCCTTGCGTCCATTATACCTTCAGGGCCTCCGACTGCTTTGTTTATACGCTCGGCCAATTCTCTCTTTTTATTCTCAAATATCATGGCCTTATTTCTTATAGGAATAACAAATGGGACAAAAACCCTCACCTCTTCTTTTTTTAGTTTCGGCATATCAAATATGGCGCTTATAGCATAAGATACTTCTGCCAGTTTAGCTTTATCAGTTTCTGAAAGCGAAAGGACTAAAACCAGAAATGTAAGCAACAGTGTCACCATATCATTGAAAGTTAAGAGCCACTTCCCTCTTTTATCTTCTGAATCTTCATGCTTATTATTCATCCAAGACCTCAGGATCAATTTTAAAATAAAATTCAACCCTCCTGTTTCTCTGCCTGCCTTCAGAAACGGCATTTGACGCAACCGGATGATATTTGCTGAATCCGACTGCGGCCAGCTTATCCGCGGGAAGTTCTCCCTTCTCAAGGAGATATCGTAGAATATTGACTGCCCGGGCCGTCGAAAGTTCCCAGTTTGACGGGAACTCCGGAGTGTTTATCGGAACATTATCGGTATGACCTTCCACCTTCACAGAGAAAGGGTTATTTTCCGTTATCTTTATCATCTCATCAAGACACGGATATGCCTCTTTATTTATTTCAGCCTTTCCTGATGGAAACAATACATTGCTTCCAAAAATAACTCTAAACCCTTTCTCGATTTTTTCCAGGCTGACCGATTTATTTAGACCTATCTGACTCAAATATATTTCCAGGGATTTCACGGCAGGCATGACGGATTTGCCACGATCTACCGAAATATCCGGCGAGAGCTTCAGCGTATCACTGGCTTTATCAGGCTTACCGCCTTCCGGAATCAACCCCTTTCCCTCTCGAAAGTTAGTTATTTTATCTTCTTTGATGGTTGAATACGACACAAGCATGGCAAAAAGAGCCACTATAATCAGCACAAGAGAACAGTATATCATCTCCCAGCCTGCAGCCGGAGCCTCTTTTTTCTTGTTGCTCTTTCTTGATTCCTCTTCCATATCCAAGATATGCCTCACTTTGTTCGGCATAGGGTTCAAGGGGTCAAGGAATCAAGGAGTCAAGTGAAAAGCCTTTAACCCTTTTACACAATCACTTGAACCCCTGAACCCTCGACCGCTCGAATCCTTTTGGCAGTAAACATTATAACATACCGATAGCTCAGACATTCTTACAATAAAACTTTGAAATCCCAAGACGTTAAAATACAGTTTTTCTCTTGCCTGGCGATATAAACGAATGGAGCTTATCTTCCAGCACCCTTGGATTGTCTCCTGACTGGATAGAGAGGATGCCGCTTATCATCATCTGCTTTTGTATGAGTTCACTGTTGCTTCGCGTCTTCAGTTTGCCTGCTGCCGGGAGGAAAATCAGATTTGCCAGGATTACGCCATAAAAGGTGGTTACAAGGGCAATAGCCATTGCCGGCCCTATGGAGGACGGATCATCCATTTGAACCAGCATCTTTATCAATCCTATCAGGGTTCCCACCATTCCCATGGCAGGCGCAAAATTCCCCATGGTTGTAAATATCTCCGCTCCCAGCCTGTGCCTTTCGGAAATGTATTCAAGTTCCGTATTAAGAATCCTGGAAAGGATAACCGGTTCAACGCCATCTATCATTAACGTCATCCCTTTGGTAAAGAAGGAATCTTTAACATCTTCCACCTTGTCCTCCAGAGCCAGTATCCCATCACGCCGGGCAACCTTTGACATGTCCAGCAGCATTTTTATCACTTTTTCCGTTTCCAGCTTCTTCCGGAAAAATACTTTCCTTGCCACCTTTACCACTCCAAGTATATCTGATATGGGATAGTTGATAAGCACGGCGCCGAAAGTCCCGCCCAGAACAATCATTGCAGAGGGGGTATTTACAAACCATGATGCCCCGCCGCCCATAGTTATGGCGCTGATCACAAGCCCAAACCCGACTATAATTCCTAAAATAGTTGATATATCCATTCTGGGATTTTGGAAAAGCAAAGAGTGTGCCAAGAAGACAGGGGTCAGGTATGCATTCCCACGCAGGAGCACGGGAACGAGTCAAGGTGAGAGGGCGGGGTTTACGGTTTACAGTTAACAACCGATAACCGTAAACTGACAACCGTAAACCGATATTTGACAGGTTGTCAGAAATTTGACATGTAACTGCTCAGGTGGATAGGCTGAAGGCTGAAGACTGTTAGGAAAAAGCGAAAATACGGCAATCGTGCTCTTCTGCCCCCTTCAGCCTTCAGCCTAAACAGCTTTAGCCTGACTACGTGAGTAGTCACGTAATATTTATCTCTTGACGTTCATCAGCTCGGCCATCATCTGGTCGGTTACGGTAACAATCTTTGCGCTGGCCTGATAGGCCCTTTGCGCTGTAATCATATTGATGAATTCCGTCGCGATATCCGTATTTGACATCTCAAGCGAATTCGGGCTGATCTCTCCCATACCAGCAGACCCTGGACGATTCGGAACAGCATCCCCGGACTCCACGGTTGTGCCGAAAAGATTCTTCCCCATCCGTTTCAGACCAGTCACATTGGCAAAGTCCGCCAGAACGATCTGAGATATATCAGATGTCTGACCGTTGGTAAAGAAACCGCTGATGATGCCGTCTGCTGTCACTGAAATGCTTTTCAATGAACCGGATGAATATCCGTCATGAACCAATGTCCTTATCACGGATGTGCTGGCATATCCGGTTACGTTCTCCGCTGTCGTACCGGCCAGATCCCATGACACCACACCGGAGTCTCCGATGGTTGCATCTGTGCCAATAGCCGGCATGGTCAGATTAACGTCAGCAGGGGCTACCTCTGTTTGATCAATGGTAAATTTTATCGTATCATTTTCGGCCCAGGCATTTTCCAGGGCAAAGGTGATATCCGTGCCTCCGGTGCCATCTATATCGATAGCGACTTCATCATCGGTGTCTACTGTTCCGAGTGTAATCGACATATTCTCATAACCGCCGTTCGCCGTTATTGCCCATGTATTATTGTCGGCTCCCCTTGTGAGGGTTATTTCTGTTGAGTCCTTATAAAGCTGACCCTGATTGTTTACCGTTGCTGTGGCAGTGCCGGTGCCGGTGGTGCTTATGGTCGGTGTACCTATAGATGAACTGTACACCTTCTCCAGCACACCGTTTGTATCAAACTTAATGCCTGAATAGGTCTGCGCTGTAGCGACATCATTGTCTAAATAACTCTTAAAACCCCAGCATCCGTTTCCTTCTGTCTTTTGAAAGGTTAATTTGAGTGAGTGGATGGCGCCAAGAGAATCGTAAACTGTCTGGGATGCATTAAAGGTTCCTCCCGCAACCGCCGCCGCATCAAGATTTGCGCCGATAGAAATTTCAGTTGTGGCGGATGGTTCAGACTGTACGCCGGAAAGAGAAATGTCCGATATCGTATCCGGATCGCTTCCGGTAATGTTATAACCCTGCACTTTAAGAGAATTAACGTCAACGAGGTAACCGTTATTATCAAGATGAAATGCGCCGGCCCTGGTGTAATACTCTCCGCCATCGGCATCTTTGACTATGAAAAACCCGTCACCGTCAATCGCAAGATCCGTGGCATTTGCCGTTGTTTCAAATGACCCGGAAGAAAATTGCGTGGTTATGGCAGCTACATCCACGCCACGACCGACCTGCATACCGGCCGCTGCTCCACCCGTAACGCTTTGACTTAAAATATCGCCGAAATGTATTCTCCCGGACCTGAACCCGATTGTATTAACATTGGCTATATTATTACCGATAACGTCCAACTGCTTGCCGGCGGACGCCAGGCCCGAAATGCCCGCGAATAATGAACTTCCCATTTTTATTACCTCCTTTTATTCAGGTTGTTTAGGCTGAAGGCTGAAGACTGTCAGCCTAAACAACCTACTAATAGCCTACAGCCTATCTACCTTCAGCCTTCAGTCTTTATCCCGTTTCATTCACAGAAATTATACTCCCGAGAGGGATATCCTGCCCGTTAACGGAAAGATAGGGATAAAAACCTCCCTTAAAAGCAATCCCTGTTACTTTTCCTGTTATCATTGTATAAGCAGGCGCCACGTCTCCATTAGCATCGGTTGCGGACACCTCGAAGGTATAGTTTCCGCCTGCAACGCCACTGCAATCCCACGTAACAGAATTCTCCCCCTCTTGTTGGCTTCCGGGTTCGAGGGTATCCACAAGACTACCTCCTTCATCATAAATGCTGATGGTAACTTTTTCAGCGCCTTCTGACAGATTGTAAGCAAGATCGGCAGATGCTCCATCTACTTTGATTACATTGCCAATCGCTGTTATTTCTTTGCCGATAAGGCTTATCGATTGGGAATTATTTAACGAGGCCTGATAAAGACCCAACATTTTCAGTTGATCATTCACATTGCTCAACTGTTCAAGGCTGGAGAACTGGGCAAGCTGCGCTGTAAAATCCGTGCCGTCAAGCGGATTTAGAGGATCCTGATGTTGAAGCTGGGCTATCATCATTTTAAAAAATTCATCCTTCCCAATCGTGCTGCTCGTCTGCAAAGCTTGTAAACTTTCGCTGCTGCCGATTACACTTTCTATGTCTGTCATTTCATACCCTCCTCAACTTTTTTGCGGTAATTCAGCCACAAAGACACTAAGACATTAATTTCCAGTCATCTATGTAATGTATCGCAAAGACCAAAAAGTTAGAAGATCAGAAGATGAGAAGGTTAGTAAAGAACTCAAAAACAAAACTTCTGCTCTTCTCACCTTCTCATCCTCTCAATCCCTCAATTCGTAATTCCTCAATTTATTAATCATATCCATCTGTTGTCCCTCTGTCCCTCTGTCCCTTTGTGCCTTAGTGGCTGAACTATTACGAATTATGCAAACAAACTGACATGCTCGTCATTCCGGACAAGCGGGTTTTCTTCCTCAAACGATGAGGGATTATGATTCAAGGAATTTTGTTCCCCACCATGGTCTTCTTCGTTCCCTTCCCTATTTCCGTCTTCTTTAAACAATGTTTCGTTTTGTCCTGATTTATAATTAGCGCCATAATCAGCGCCATCCGATTTTTCCTGAACTAATACATTTATGGCATCCGCAACCAAACCGTGATTGCGAAGAGAGGTTTTGAGACTTTCTACATTTGACTGCAATATGTGTCTGACATCATTATTTTCCGCCTGCAGGATAACATGCACTTTGTTATCCCTGACAAGCACATCCATATCCAATGTGCCCAGACTGGGCGGGTTAAGCGTAATTCTCACCCTTCCGGGAATCTTTACGCTGTTTGCAATCTGATTGATCAAAGTCCGTGGTTCTATGCCGGAACTGTTCACGCTCTCATTAACAGCCGTTGAACTGCCGGTTGCATGAAAAGTGGTATTATTATATCCCACTGCGGAAAAACCCTTGTCAGATGGACGCTCCGGTTGCAAAGTCCCTCTGTGAGGAATCTTTATAATTTCTTCACCATTAAGGCCCAAAGGTTTCAGTAAATTTCCGATGTTATTTTTGCCGCCGCTTTTTACAAGTGTAAAAGAATTCTTTTCCGTATTTTTTTCCGTCCCGGCAGGCTCTACAATGCTTTTTCCTTTTACAACAACCGCATTCTTCAAACTGAACTTCAAAAGTCCGGAACCATTCTTTGTTGCGCGGGAATTCTTTCCGTCCACGTTCTTCTTAAGACCGCCATCCCTGTTTTTCCAATTCCCGATACCTGATGGCGCCCGCTTCCCGAACGTGCCGATGAGTCCGCCAAAGGGCTCTGGCAGACCTACAGATACCTGAGCCTCATTCTTTCCGACAACCGCTCTATCTCCACCTTTAAGACCCAAATGTTTCAGTGAATTTCCGATGTTATTTTTGCCGCCGCTTTTTACAAGTGTAAAAGAATTCTTTTCCGTATTCTTTTCCGTCATGGCATGCTCTACAGCGCTTTTTCCTTTCACAACAGTCGCATTCTTTAGTTTAAACTTTAAAAGTCCCGGAGCCTCCACCATCTTTGACCCCCGACCCCTGACCCCTGATCCCCAATCCCCGATCCCTGATTTCCGACCTCCGACCCCATCCTTGCCTTTTGACGCATCCATAAAGGGATTGATATCCTTCGTTGCTTCGCCGCCATCCGATGCATGCATAGAAAGTTTGAGTTCCTTCGCCTCTTCGCCTTTCAGAATGGCGCTGTGTGAACTTTCCGCAATGCACTTGCCTTTCACAGCAACCGCATTCTTCAAATTGAACTTCAAAAGTCCAGGGGCATCCACCATCTCTGACCCCTGACCCCTGATCCCTGACCCCTGAGCTTTGTCGGGGCAAAAATTAAGTGGAATTTTCGCCGTCTTTTGTGCCCTTGAACAGCATGCATTCACCATTACACAAGCAAACGGCATCATCTGCCCCTGTTCCTTGCCTGTCTGCCGTCGCACAGGCAGTCCGGTTTTCCCTTCCTGCCTGTGCGTCGCACGCAGACAGGTTTGCAATTTTTTAGATGATCCAGAAAGACCGATGCCCTGTTTTAGATTCACTATATTAAAGTCTGTCATGACCGAAATACCAATTCCTTTTGTGTCTCTGTAGTTACATAATACCTTACAAAAGGGTAAAAGCAAAAGACATGCCACCCTTCAGACTTTCAAAAGTCCGTTTAAAGTCAATAGGTTATGCAGATAATATAGAATGGAAATTTAGAAGGGGGCAAATATTGCCCATTGATTTGAAAGAAATGCCGGGTTTCAAAGGTTCAGGGATCGGGGTTGCTGGTTGCTGGTAAAAGGTTGAGCGGCTTATTTTTCATTCGATGTTGGACGTTCATCTTTTTTCTATTCTCACCTTCTGCCTTCGTTATCTCTCTCGTTATTTTTGCAGATTTGTCTGGATTTACATGCCCCAATATCGCTCCCGCTTTTTTGCTTTTCATGTTCATAATTATAGCCGCGGCTGTCTTGATATCCAGTTTTTCAAGCATGGAACCTGCCCTGGCAGGGGGAACAGACTCATAAACCTTTGCCATGCTCTTGTATTTTTTATTATTTTTTTCCTCAACCATTTCAAGAAGCGCTGTTAATTTCTTCTCTAACTCTTGCAACTTAGCAATTTTGGAAAGTATCTCATCTCTTAATAAATTTAATCTTTTTTCTTCAGACTGTAAAAAGTTTTCCCTGTCATTAATCGCCTTTTGCTTCTCTAACAATGAAGCTAAAAGCTTCCTTTCTTCTGACAGTCTGTCCTCGAATACGTCCTTCACAGGAGGGGAGGGAGCGGTCGTAACCGGCGAATCCGCCACCGCCTCATTTACAGTCAAAAGAGAGGTTACAGCGACAAGCTTTATTAGAAAAATAAATACTATCAAAATGTTACAGGCAATTATCAACTTCTTCATTTTTACACCTTTACAGGGATCAGGTTTCAGGGGTCGGGGGTCAGGCGTCAGGGATTCCCGCCTGCGCAGGAATGACAATCCCCGATCCATGACCCCATGGTTTCCGGTTTTCGGAACCGTGAACCGTTAACTGTTAACCCATGACCCCCGATCCCTGAAACCTGTTCTAAAAATTCCAGCTTCATCCAGCTCTTTTTGTTCCCCCTTAGTTAAAGACGACCTGTATTCTTTCAGTTTTTTTTCTTTAACGATTTCCAGAATTCTTCTTTTTCTTGAAGCATTAACAAGCTTTGTTCTTTTCTCTTCCAGCTCCTTTCCAATCTGACAAATAATCTTTTCCCTGTAATTTTCCTCATCTTTCATGTGGCTGATATAAGAAAGATAAATTGAAGCATCAGCGGCGCTCAGCTTGCTCTCGCCCATTTTTTCCAATCGCGAGATCAAATCCGCCGTCCCTTTTCGCAACTTTTCCAATGTTTCTTTCTCGCAAGCAAGGTTCCTTTTTTTATCCGCGAATTCAAGCATTATCCGTTCTTCTAACTGTTTTCTGTATTTTAATACCGGTTGTAATCTGAAATTAAACATATAACCTCAATTCAGAGACAATCACAACTCAACCATTCACAGCAACGCCTTTAAAAATATTGCCTCACGCAAAGGCGCAAAGGCGCTAAGTTTTATTTTTTTCTTTGCGAGCTTGGCGCCTTTGCGTGAGAATCTGAAAATTTATACGACTACTCTCAATCAAAGAGAGCAAAGAGTTGTTCTTTGCTCTCTTCAAAACTGATCTTTTCGTTAATATCCTGCCTTGAAAATGAATTTACCTTGTCTATCATTCTTATTGCATTATCTATTTCAGGATTGCTTCCTTCCACGTAGGCGCCTATATTAATCAAATCTTCAGCCTTCCTGTAGGTTGATACAATGTTTAAAACATCGCCGGCCATCTTCCGATGTTTCTCGTTCACAATATCTACCATCAACCTGCTGATACTTTCCGTGACATCTATCGCAGGATAATGATTCCTTGCAGCCAAACCGCGGTCAAGGGTTATATGACCATCCAGAATTGACCTTGCCGCATCAGCGATCGGTTCATTAAAATCATCGCCTTCCACAAGAACCGTGTAAAGACCTGTTATGCTGCCGCTATCTTCTAAGCTACCCGCTCTTTCCAGCAGCTTCGGCATAATGCTGAAAACCGATGGTGTATAACCTTTTGCAGTTGGAGGTTCTCCGACAGACAGACCAACCTCTCTCTGCGCCATTGCAAATCTGGTCAGCGAATCGACCATAAGGAGAACTTCCATTCCCTGATCCCTGAAATATTCCGATATTGCTGTCGCCACATACGCCGCCCTCATCCTGATAAGGGGATGCATGTCTGATGTCGCCACAACAACCACGGATCTGGACAGCCCTTCCTCGCCAAGATTATTTTCAATAAATTCACGTACTTCTCTTCCTCTTTCCCCGACGAGTCCGATTACATTTATATCAGCTTTTGTATTTCTCGCAATCATGCCGAGGAGAAAACTCTTGCCAACTCCGGAACCTGAAAATATCCCCATCCTCTGACCTCTGCCGCAACCGAACAACCCATTTATCACCCTGATTCCAAGGTCTATCGGCTTTGTTATCCTGCCCCTTTTAAGAGGATTAATCGGATCAGCATAAATCGGATATTCGCATTCCGATTCTATTGGTCCCCTGTCATCAATGGGATTGCCCAGACCATCGATGACCCTTCCGAGAAGATTATGACCTACTTTGACATTCGACTTTTTCCCTGTGGAAAGAATCCTGCAGCCGGGGCCAACACTATCAAGGTTTCCGAAAGGCATTAAAAGAACCTTTTCTTCCCTGAATCCCACAACTTCCGCGCCGATTGTCCTGTTGTTGCCATTCGGATAAATCCGGCACATCTTGCCTATGGAAGTCCCAGGATTATAGCCTTTTACTAGAAGACCAATAACCCCGCTTACCTTTCCATAGACATTAAAGGGGTTTGTAGCCTTAATTATTCTATGATATTTCTCAAAATCCATTTATTTAGGCTGAAGGCTGAAGGCTGTTAGACTGTTAGGCTGAAGCTATCCATTTCCCTTCAGTCTAACAGCCTTCAGCCTAAGAGCCTATCAACGATTCCCTGATCTTATCCAACTGCTGGTCCAGCCTGGCATCGAGTGTTACTGAATCTGTTTTTATCACTGCCCCGCCCTGACCGATTTTTTCATCATTTTCAATCAATATATCACCGAAACTATCTAAGAAATCGGGTTTTGCCTCTGTTATGTAACGGTGATCTTCTGGGTTCAGCCGGATACTGATACCATCTCTCTCCTGCATATTTCTCATCGCATCGCTAAGCACGGACATGACAACTTCCCTGCCTGTGCTCACCTCCTTATGTATAACCTTTCCGGCTATTAAGAAAACAAGATCAATTATTTTTTTTTCAGAGCTTTTTAGAAGCTCCTCTTTCAATATTTTTAATTCTCTGATCAGTTTTGCAACAGATTCTACAGCAAGAGACAACTTTTTTCCCCCCCGTTCTATGCCTTGTGTCAGCCCTTTTGAAAATCCTCTGTCATAGGCTTCTTTTGCTGCAATTTTTATTCTTTCCTCTATCTGTTCCCCGGGTTCTTCAATCTCAGAACCGATATCCAAGTTGTTCCCACGGACATTAAAACCTGCTTCATTTGCAGGGATATGACATATACCCCGAACAAAGCGAGCCAGGGCTTTTTCCCTCGAACCTCCACGTTTGTGCCTCGCAGTGGCAGGCGGGTCTGTAAGTTTAATGTCCTGCGCCTTAACAACTTTGTTGAAATCAGACAAATACATCATCGTCATGGCCCGTTGTTATTGTTATCTTATCTTCATCTTCCAGTCTCTTTGCGGTCTCAATAATCGTTTTCTGGTTTTTTTCAACCTCCGACAGCCTTTTGGGTGGCATAACCTCTATATCTTCCTTGAGCATCCCAGCAGCGCGCTTTGACATATTTTTTAAAATTTTTTCTCTCATTTCACTGTCAATTATTTTGATGGCGCAGGCCAAAACTTCACGATCTACCTCCTCAAGCAACATTCTCATACTCCTGTCATCCAAATTGAAAATATCATCAAAAGTAAACATAAAGTTTTTGATATCAGCCGCTAAATCCGCGTTTGCCTTTTCAATCGATTCTAAAATCCTGCTTTCATTTGACTGGCTCATCCTGTTTAAAATTTCTGCAAGCATCTTGACTCCGCCAATTTGTTCTCCGCTATCCCTTTCCGCAACCATTTCCGATTCAAGCGTTCTCGCCATATCCTCCATAAAGTCACGCGGGACGCTTCCAAGCGTAGCGATTCTTCTTGCGATGTCTTCTTGCTTGTCAGGAGAAAATTCTTCCATAATTTCAGATGTCTGTTCAGGCCTCAAATGCGCTAATATAAGGGCTGTGGTCTGTGGATGTTCCATCTTTGTGGCATCAATCAATATCCGTGTATCTGTATTCCTCAAATTTTCAATGGTCGGGCTCTCTATTAAAAAACCTCCGTCTTCAATTGTTTTTAAGAGCTCTTTCCCCTTCATTTCTCCGAGGGCTTTTAATACAATATTTTCGACGGCGCTACCTTGAACAGACATGATTCTATTCCCTTTTTCCCTGGCAAGCGAACAAAATTCCCTCGCAACACTTCCTACATCTTCATTCGCCAAACTGCTTAACCCTGTCATACATTTTCCGACACGTCTGATCTCATCCGGCGCGAGATTTTTCATTACATCTGCCGCCACTTCTTCGTCCAAAGCCAAAAGCAGCACCGCCGCCTTTTCTTCCTTTGTCATGCTCATACAATTTTCCTTGTTCAGGGTTCAAAAATAGAAAGTTAGAAGATCAGAAGGTCGTTGTAATGCAAGAAGATTAGAAGGTAAGAAGATGAGAAGATTAGTAAAGAACTCAAAAACAAAACTTCTCACCTTCTCACCCTCTAATTTTCTACCCCTCCGATCCCTGACCCCTGACCCCTGAACTGTTATCTAAGCCAGTTCCTCAATAATTCCGCAAAGTTTCTGGAATCCCGACCAGCCAACTCCCTGACAACATCCAGGCCTTTGAGACTTTCATCCATTTCTTCTCCCAGATCCAGAGAAATATTTTTACCCGGCAACTCAGCAACGCCAACAGGAGGCAATTCCACTGCGCCGATCTTTTTGTTCCTGTCTTTTGTCATAATGAATTTGATTAAAGGACGCAGAATAAAAAACAACACAACTATAAAAACAATTAATGAAACAAAGTGTTTTATGAACGGAACAATCAGATATGCTTTAGTCTTCCAGAAACCCTCCTCAACAAACCCGGTTTCCAGTTCGACTTTTCTGAAAGAGATGCTGGTTACCACTATCTGGTCACCCCTTTCATCATCAAAACCAACCGACCTTTTAACAAGGTCTTCCAGGGTCTCTATTTCTTTTTTCGATCTTGGCTGAAACTCTTCAACACCCTTATCATTTTTGTTGTAAACACCATCTACCAGCACAGCCATTGACAATTTTTCCACTTTTCCCACAGGCATTACAGTCTTGCTGACAACCCTGTTTATTTCATAATTGACTATTTCATCAGTTTTTTCATGATCTGTTCCATAGGATTTTGCACTCTGTCCGCTGGTGGAGCTGACAGTGCTTTTTCCTCCTGTAACGGGCGCACTCGACTTTTCGCTCCTGCGGTGCATGCTCCTCACAACAGGTTCTTCAGGATCGTAGGATTCCTCTGTTTTTTCCATAACTCTAAAATCAAGAACAGCGGAAACCCTTGCCACAACCTTTCCTTCTCCCACCACCTTTTCCAGCATGGATTGAATCCTGTCAGATAGATTCTTTTCTACATTTCTTTGAAATTCCATTTGTGAATCTGTTTGCTTCGACAATTGAGACCCGCTTTTGGCCATTGACAGGATATTCCCCCTGCTGTCAACTATCATTACCTCTTCAGGACTCATCCCTTCCACGCTGCCGGCCACGAGGGAGGCTACGCCTTCTACCTGAGATGCCCGCAGCTTCCTGCCTGTTTTTAGTTTTATAACAACCGAAGCGGTAGGTTTTGCCTGTTTTTCAACAAAAAGTGATTTCTTAGGTATTACGATATGAACCCTGCTATGTTGAATCTCATCCAGGCCGCTGATTGTGCGTGATAATTCCCCCTGGAGCGCCCTTTGATAATTGAGCTGCTGTACAAAATCGGTAACTCCGAAATTCTTTTTGTCAAATATTTCAAAACCAACTCCCCCGCCCATGGGCAGCCCTGAAGCAGCCAGGTCGAGCCTTAATTCAGAAACATATTCAGCAGGAACCAATATGGACTCGCCGGCAGAAGATACCTTGTATGGAATCTTTTTTTTCTGCAATGCAGCAACAATCCCACCTGCATCCTCGGTAGAAAGGTTGGAAAAAAGCGTCCTGTATTCTTTCTGATTTACAAAAACGACAAATGCGACTATGCTGATTAAAGTAATAACGGCAACAATAAGAATGGATAATCTTTTCGATGTTGGTAATGATTTAAAGGTTTCCACTAACTGAGAAAAAAATTGAAATACCGAATCCATATATTCCCTTTCAAGTGGTTTGCTGGTTGCTCGTTACTTGATTTTCCGACCCCTGATCCCTGGCCCCCGATCCCTATCTTTTACACCTGCATCCGCATGACTTCCTGATATGCCTCTAACATTTTGTTCCTTACCTGCAGCATTGTCTTGAAGGAAATACTTGCCTTTTCCATGGCAATCATTGCCTCATGAATGCTCCCTGAATCACTGAGTTCCACCTTTGCGATAGCGGCATCGGCATCCAATTGAAGTTTGTTGATTTCCCCGATTTTGTCCTTTAAAACATTGCTGAAAGAACCATCGTTTTCCCCGACTTTACCGCTTTTTCCCGAAGTATCTGAAACCGGGGGTATCAGATCGCCCCGAATCAACATATCATTCATCTTTAAACGCCTCCGTGAACTTATAAAATCCCAAATTTCAAGTATCAAATTACAAATAAATCCCAAATTTCAATATTCAATGACCAAAACATGTTCTTTCTTCAAGATCAAAGATCATATACGGGTTTGGGGTTTTGGTCATTGTAATTTATTTGATATTTGTGATTTGTTATTTAGAAAAGGAAAGTTCTATACTATGCACCTATTTCCCTAATTCCAGCGCCTTGAGCGCCATGTTTTTTGTTGCATCGAATGCGGTAACGCAAGCCTCATACGCCCTGTTTGCAGTAATCATATCTGCCATTTCAGCAACTGTATTGATGTCAGGCATGGCCACAATGCCCTCTGAGTCTGCGTCGGGATGAGCCGGATCAAAGACCATCCTTATGCTCTCTTTTTCTTCCACAATATCTTCCACCTTTACCCTGCGCAAGATATCATCAAAACTGCCTTCTACCGGCTCAGAAGAAAAAATAATGACTTTTCTTCTGTACGGTCCACCCTCAGGCGTACGCGTTGTGTTAATGTTGGCAAGATTCGATACAATAACGTCCATCTTTGCCCTCTGGGCCGCAAGCCCTGAAGAGCAAACCCTAAAAGCCGGCATGAATTCCATATTATTTTGTCTCCCTCAAAACAGTATTCAAGCCCCTGAACTTTCTTGCCAGCAGCTCTACGGTAAGATTATGCATAAGATTGTTTTCCGCCAGTTTTGCCATTTCAGTGTCAAGGTTGACACTTTCCCCTGAATCGATTACCTCGTAATCGGTTTTACCAATTGTTGCCCCATCTTCATTACTGATAAAGGCGTCCAACTCTTCTTTGAAAACAATATCCTTGGGCCTGTAGTTTGGAGTATCTATATTTGCTATGTTTGAAACTATCACCTTATGCCTTTCCGATCGAAAATCCAAAACAGCAGACAACATTTCTATGGTTTTACCAAATAGCGCATCCATAATGACATTCCTCTCAGGGTTTACGGTTCACAGTTCACGGTTTACAGTTAATCAAAGAAAATAGTATAAACCGATAACCGTGAACTGTTTTTGTGCAATACTCATACCAGGATGCATGAAAGCAGAAAGTTAGAAGATCAGAAGGTAAGAAGATTAGTAAAAAGTTCAAAAACAAAACTTCTCACCCTCTTCCCTTCTGCTCTTCTCACCTTCTCACCCTCTAATCCTCTAATCCTCTCACCCTCTGACCCTCTGACCCTCTAACCTTCTAACCCCTGACCCCTGTTTATATCCATTGAGTTTGTTACGAATAGTTCGCACACTTATGCCTAAAACTTCTGATGCCCTGGTCCTGTTTCCTTCCGCCTTTTCCAGAGTTTTAAATATAAGTTTTTTTTCCATCTCCTTTAACGTGGTGTCTTCTGAGGCAACCAATTTTAACGATGCTTCCACCGGTTGTCGGCGACTCTCGCCTTCTTTTTCCAGATAGAGATGTTCAGGCAGAATCCTTTCGCCACCGGACAGCAGCACCGCCCTCTCAATCACATTTTCCAGCTCCCTTACATTGCCAGGCCAGTTATAACTTTCAAGTAGTTGCTCAACTTCCTTCGATAACACGGGCTTGGCCGTCTTGCCGAGCCGGCTGTACTTTTCCAGAAAATGACCGCAGAGTAACGGCATATCCCCTTTTCTTTCTCTCAGTGGAGGAATGTTCACAGGTACAACATTCAAACGATAATAAAGATCTTCCCGAAACTTTTTGTCCTTAATATATTTTTTTAAATCCGCATTTGTTGTGGCAATTATTCTAACATCTACAGGCACAGACGCCTTGCCTCCCAGCCTGTCGATTTCGGATTCCTGTATAACCCGAAGGAGCTTCGCCTGAAGCTGAACATCCATTTCACTGATTTCATCTAACAACAATGTTCCGCCACCGGCTAATTCGAATTTGCCAAGCCTCATTCGGGACGCACCGGTAAATGCGCCCTTTTCATGCCCGAACATTTCGCTCTCAAGAAGATTATAAGGGATAGCCGCACAATTTACCGCCACAAACGGCATATCTGCCCTGCCGCTGTGAAGGTGTATATACCGGGCAATTAGCTCCTTCCCCGTACCGCTTTCCCCTTGTATCAGAACGCTTGATTTGCTTCCGGACACACCTTTCAGCAACTCCAGAAGGGCAAGCATTTTTTTATCTTCTGTAATAATCGTTTTTTTCCGGGACAAGCATCCTTTTAAATTATGCTTTGATTTACCTTCCCTTTTTCCTTGTTTTTCAGCCACCACTTTTTTAACAAGCAATTCGAGATGATCTATTGAGAAGGGCTTCATGATGAAATCCGCGGCCCCTTCTTTCATAGCTTCGACTGCGGTATTGACCGTCCCGTAAGCCGTTATGACAATAACAGGAGTTTTAGAAGAAATCTTTTTAATGCCACGCAGGACATCCATGCCGGACATTCCGGGCATCCTTATGTCGGTTATAACCACTTCAAATTTATCCTCCTGAAATTTTTCAAGAGCATCAGCGCCACTCCCTGAGACTTCAACTTTATATCCGCAACTCTTTAGAGATTCGGAAAGAGCAATCCTCATTGAGGGCTCATCGTCAACAATTAGAATCGTTTTTGTTTTCATAGCTCTCCACAGTTCAAGGTTCACAGTTCAGGGTTCAAGGTTAAGGGTTGACAGTATGCATTCCCACGCAGGAGCATGGGAACGAGTCATAACTTAGCTTTTTACGAAACGTGTTAAGTGTTAGGTGTTAAGTGTTAAGTGTTAAGAATTTGATAAAACAGATAATTGCTTTAACCTAACACTTTACACTTAACACCTGATGAATTCGACTTTTTACGAATTCATCATCAATGGAAATGTAATATTAAAAGTAGCCCCGCCGCCTTTGTTGTTTTCTACATCTATCGAACCGCCGTGAATATCAACGATATTGTGGACTATGGCAAGGCCAAGACCTGCCCCCATTCCCTTTGTGGTAAAAAAAGGATCAAATATCTTTTGTATGTTTTCATCGGGTATTCCGCAGCCGGTATCCATAAATCTGATTCCCACGTTTGAACCACGGGGGATGTCTTCCTCGTTGCCCGCGCAAGAAACTCGAGTTTCGATATAAAGGTTTCCTTCCTCCGGCATTGCCTGCATAGCGTTCAGCATAAGATTCAAAAATATTTGCTTCAGCATCTCTGCATTGCCGGCAATTATCGGATCAGCATGTTCATAGTTTACCATGAGAAGAATATTCTCTTTTTTGATAATCTGTTCGGAAAAAGCTATAATCTCTTTAAGCACATTATGGATGCTGACATCCTTCATCGACGGCTCTTGATCTCTTGCAAACATAAGCAGATTGGATATTTTATTGTCCATATCATTTACAGCCCGTATGATATGAGATGCCCTGTCACGGTTTTTCTTCTCTTTCAGCTCCTTTATCAACAAAGAAGCAAAAAGCCCTATACTCCCTAATGGGTTTCTTATTTCGTGAGCAATATTGGCCGCTGTTTCACCCATTGCAGCAAGTTTTTCCGTTCTTTTTACCCTTTCTTCCAGCTTCTCGATTTTTGTAATATTGCGAACAACAACAACCATTCCTATTTCTTCATCATTCTCTGTCTTGACGGCAGAGGCAAAAATCTCTAATCTCCTTTCTTTCAATCTTATTTTTTCTCCCACACCGCCGTCAAAATGTTTGAGGTCGAAGCGTCCTTCCGGATCAGACGGGAATCTGTTTTCAAGCAGTAAATTTACATTCACCCCCACGGCATCCTCTCTCAAAAACCCGGTAAACGTCTCGGCGCATCGATTCATTATCGTTGCTTTTCCTTTTAGATCCGCCACAATCACACCGGTCGTAAGGCTCTCGATGATATTCTGAAGATAGCTGCTTATTTCTTCTTTCTCTGCCAGGGCTTCTTGCAGTTCAATATTTTTGGAATCCAACTCCTTGTTTATGGCCTCAAATTTTTCTTCCAGATCGGCAAAAGCCTTTTGCAGCCTCGTGGTTGCCCGATCAAAGCTCTCAAATGATTGTTGCAAAAACGGGTTTTTCTTTTCAATCCCCAATATATCCCCCATATTTATCAGCCCAGTTTTTATCTGCCGTATAATAATCCACTACTCTCGACCAGAATTCACTGCCGGTGTCCCCTTTTAATAAACTGAAGGATTTATCAGCCATAGGCTTATTGCCAAGATTTGCATATCCCCGCCCTATATTGAACAGGGCCCACATGTTTTGTTCGCCTTCAGAAGCGCTTTCCCCAGGATTCATCAGGGATCGTTCATACATCGGGATCGCCTGCTGATACTTCCCTTTATTGTACAAACAATCTCCCAGGCCCTCATAAGAATCCATAATCACAGGGGCAAAATGTTTTTGCGCACCGCTGTCGCAATTTCTCAGAACCCTCTTATAATTTATCAGCGCTGATGAATACAGGCCCATCTCTCTCAGTGAATCAGCATACTTTCCACGGACATCTGACATCTGATTTTCAACCCCTGCTGAGCCCAAAACTTTCGAGTAAAAGCCGGCAGCCTCTTTTAAAAGCCCCTTTTTGTAAGAAATATCCCCAAACAGATTCACGGCGGCAATTGCTATCCCTTTATCCCCTCCCATGTGCTTTCCATGCAGCCCCTTTAATCTCTTTTTTGCATCTTCATAACAGCCCCTGTCATAATCAATTTTTGCTGTCTCAAGCAAAAGCCCGCTTAGCCTTTTATCCTTACCAAATACATTGATCATTTCCCCGAAGAATCCGGTCGCATGGGCTAACAAACCCATTTCCTTCAGACTGCTCCCAATTTTAAACAACATATCAAAATCACCGTTCTTAAGCAGAACATCTTTGTCAGAATTAAAATATACATCTGAAACAGCGATATAATCTTTCTTTGAATAAAAATCGTCAATTAGACGGCCTGCACTCCATGCGAGTTTTCTCTCGCCTGCTTTTTTATGCTTTCCGTAAGGAAAGTTAGCCAGCAGTAAACAATAATTATCAAATGCTTCCCTGTACTTTTTCCTTTTTATCAGGGCGTCTCCCTTACGAAATATTAACTCTTCCTCCATATCAAGATCGGAAAGTTTTCCAGCCATTTTCTCGTATGTCTCAACCGGATTTTCGTAATAATTCATCCCTGGAAGAATATATAGCGGCAATTTTATTCCCGGATCTTTAACCCCGATGTTCGCCATAATGAGTGCGCTATCCCGTGCTTCCACGCTGCCTGGATACCGTTCAACCACCAGGCTCAGCGTTTTAAGGGCACTGCGCAATTGTCCCATTGCCTCAAAGGAACGAGCAATCTTATAAAGAGTGTCCCTGCAATGTTTGCCGTCAGGAAACAGATTCAGATAAACAAAGAAAAACCCCAGAGCACTGTCATATTTTCCGGTTTTAAAGTAATGTGAACCCAACTTCAAAAGAGTATCTTCCGGAATATCTTCCATGGCAGGCCACTTTTTCAAAGCATTACCATACCAGATCTCAGCGTCATTAAATTGGCACATCTGAGAATAGCAATTTCCCACGCTAAAATATGCGTCTCTGACACGTTTGCCGTCTGGAAATCTTTTTATGTATTCTTTAAACTTCTTGATTGCTTTGCTGAATTTCTTTGTTTTGTAATACATTTTGCCTGTCATATATAAAGACTCCGGCATGTATTCTGATTCAGGATATTTTAAGCAGAGATTTTTAAATTCCATTAATGCTTCATAATGGAAATTTAAGCGGGTGTAACTTTCTGCAATCCTGTAAATGGCTCGCGAATTTTCCTTTTTTGTGCCGGGATAGTTTCGGATAATATCTCTATATTGATCAATGGCTTCTGAAACATGTTGTTTATTCCCCTTTTTTCCTAAAGAATAGTAACAATCAGCCATGCGCCTTATCGCGGGTTCATTCTTTTTAGTTTCAATTATCTCTTTGAATTTGATTAAAGCGTTTTTGTATCTTCCTGACGTAAAATCGTTCATAGCGCTGTCGTACAGCTTCATGCCCGCTTTCAGATCAGGATTGGTTTTATCTTTATGAGTTTCATTAGACAACGCAATTTCTTCTGTTTTCAGTGAATCGGTTTTCCTCTTTAAAACAGGGAGCAAGGTGGTATTTTTATTACCCTCTGTATCCCTGCGCGGCACGGCTATTTTATTTTCAGGTTTAGTTTTTAATATTATAAAATCCTTAAGTATCCCTTTTCCTACCAGCTTTTCCCCTGCCTTCAATGCATCGTCTCTATTCTTATATCTCCCTATAAACACACGACGCCATTTCCCTTTCTTTGGAATGTTCACTGTTTCACAGAAAGAATCATAACCCTGAGTTTTCAGGCTATTGCTCAGTGTTGCGGCATCATTAAAACTTTTATACGAAGCCACATGAACACTGTAATATTCATCTTCAGCTTCTCCGCAGTAACTTCCTGAACCTGACAAAAAAATGAACAATGCCGTTAAAATAAGAAGCATAAGAAATTTGCCATGCAACATCTCTGATCTGAAAAAGGTCATCTTTGACGATCTCATATAAAAGGTAATAGTTCAGTTCGCTTAATTGCAAATCTAAGGATTCGCTGTATGTAAAAGCAATTTATATGCCAAGCATCTTTTGACTATCTTAATTAAAAATTGTCTAAAGTTTTAAATTTTTTTGCCGATTGAAATATTAGATAATTACGCCATAAGATATCTTTGAAAAATGTTCAATTTTGAAAAGGTCTCATAGGAGGTGTGCCGTGACAATATCAACCTATCAGGTAGAGAGTGTTCTTAAAGCGTACAGCAGGCAAACCAGAATGGAGAATCGTATACACCGTAATCCTGAAAACTTAAACAAATATGCCGATATTGTAACCCTGTCATCTGGAGAAAATAAAAAAGAAGCTTTCGACAAAATCTCGTACAGCCTTTTGGATAGCATTTTGCAAAATAAAGAAACAAAATAAGCGGATTTATGAGCGACCAATATTACAGAAATGAAAAATCAATCCTTGTCGTAGACGACGATCTATCTGTGCGAGCGCTCATCGCTGAAGCGCTCAGGGAAGGGGGGTATCCAAATATCAAGGAAGCTGAAAACGGAATCCAGGCGCTTGAAACATTCCGAAAAGAGGCTTGCGATCTGGTAATCAGCGATCTGAAAATGCCGGGCATGAGCGGCATGGAGCTTTTGAGCCAAATCAAAGAGTTAAACCCTTCTACACCAGTCATCATCATGACTGGCTACCCGACAATCAATATCGCGGTTTCCTCAATGAAGGAAGGAGCTTTTGATTTTCTCACCAAACCCTTCACAATAGAGAACCTAATCTTAAAGGTGGACCTGTACCTCAAAGAGAGATCCATTCTGACCGAAGAGGATCTCAATATCGAGAAAAGGAACTGGAACCTGAACGAAAAAATCAGGAAGCTGGCAGCAATCGACTCAATTTATGAACAGATCGAAAAGATGCATAGTGACAATGATGATATATTTCAAAAAATCGTGATGCTTGCCCTCAATGTAACCGGCGGAGAAAAATGCCTGCTGGTTCTTTTTGACGAAGCAAACGACAAGTTCTACAGGAAAATATTTCAAATCAAAGGCGGACATTCCATCAACAAAGAGGCTGAGGGTGATGCGATGGTGGAGAGTCTGAAAGGCTTTTTCAAAAAGGTGGCGCGGAAAAGGGATGCCCTGCTCTTAAACTCAAAAGAACAAAATGGCCTCTACGGTTCTCTGATCTGCGCACCGCTGATGATCAGGGATAAAGTCTTTGCCCTCATTACCGTGACGAGCAAAGATGCTATCTATAATTTCACCCGGAAAGATCTCTCCTACATGCTTAACATCACTGCACGCACCTCGCTTCATCTGGAAAACAAGCTTCTCTACGAAAGTTTATTCGGCAGCATAATGGACACCTTTGAATCGCTGGTTCACTCGATCCATGAGCGGGACCATTACACAGAGAGACATTCACAGTCTGTAACAAAACTTGCCATTAATACGGCCCGAGCCATGAACTGCTCTGCCTGTGAAATCGAATCGCTGAAAATTTCTTCCCTGCTCCATGACATAGGAAAAATCGCTATACCGGATAAAATACTCCTTAAAGAAGGGCCTCTAACAGATGAAGAATATACCGCCATTAAGGATCATCCGATTATCGGAGAAAATATCCTGAAACCGGTTATACTTATAGATGCTGAAAGAAAAATCATCCGGCACCATCATGAAAGGTGGGATGGCAAGGGGTATCCTGATGGGCTCTCAGGGGAAGATATCCCTTTTCTTTCAAGGATTTTAAGTGTGGCAGACTCCTTTGATGCCATGACAACAGATCGTCCTTACCGGAAAGCGTTGAAAACAGATGAAGCAATAGGCGAACTGCAAAGAAATCGTAATATTCAGTTTGATAAAAATGTTGTGGACGCATTCATAAGGTTGGAAGATCAGAAGGTAGGAAGATGAGAAGATTAGAAGATTAGTAAAGAACTCAAAAACAAAACTTCTCACCCTCACACCTTCTCATCCTCTCACCCTCACACCTTCTCATCCTCTCATCCCTGTCCCCTGATACAATTCTGGCATATAAAATGCACTCTCTAATAGTTATGAAAATCAATTAAGATGAATTCGTAAAAAAACGAATTCATCAGGTGTTAAGTATAAAGTGTTAGGTTAAAGCAATTGCCTGTTTAATCATACCCTTAACCCTTAACACCTAACACTTTACACTGTTCGCAAAAAGTGGTTTTTCAACTTTTTACGAATTCATCAAAGCTTGACACAGATGACAAAAAAATGACGCTTCCTCTTGAGGCAAAAATTTGCGTAGGTGGGGTGGTATAATGATTGGTAAGTCAAAAAATTTTTCAGAAGTTAAACCTGCTGCGACAGTGCGCAAGCACGGCGAGGCGGTCGGGACCAACCATAGAAGAAAACACGTAAGAGTAGATGACGTGCTCAAAGTTGATTACAAGAAGATTTCACAGCAAGATTACAAGAGGTGCAAAGGCAAATCGGAAGTTATTTTTAAAAATACTTTTGGCAAACCCTTTGAAGCGCCCAAAATTGAAGAGGCTAATTTAGAATTGCTCTACAAGCTTATATATCAGGCAAACCAGAAAATAGACCGTATTCTAAATATGCTGGAAAGCAAAGATACTGAAAAATATGAATCTGTGGGCAGCGACTGTGTGAATATCAGTGGTTCCGGAATAAAATTCATTGCAAACCAAAGTTTTTCAATTGGTGATATTATTGCTCTCAGGCTTTTTCTCCCCTTAGTCTCCATGACATGGGTAAATATACTTGGGGAAGTAGTATCGAGCACAAAATCAGGGTCGGAGAATAGGTCTGAGGTTACTGTTAAATTTAAAGAATTAGCTGAAAGTGACAGGGAAATTATCATCGGACATGTGTTTAAAAGGCAGAGAGAACTCCTAAGACTTACATCCGACATAAAAAACCGGGAACCCTTGAACCTTGAACTTTGAACCTGAGTGGTTAAACCATTCCATTAAAAAGCATGCCGGAAAGCTCTTCCATTTTTGCATGTAATCCCTGCAGTTCTTCAGGCGGAATTTTACGGATTATCTCTCCTGTTTCTTTTTCAGATACGACAATTGAAATATTTTTATTCTTTCCCCCGTATGTGGCAAAGGCTATGTTTATATTCATCCTGTCTATGTATCCTTGAAGTTTTTCCGTCAACTCTCGTGCCTGTTGATTATCAACAGATCCGCTTATCTCAGGTTCAAACGTCTTCACATGGTCTTCTTCTGCACGCGGACTCCCGGAAGCAACGAGCTTATTCACCGGACCTTCCGGGATTCGCCGTTATCACATACGATTCTGTTGTGGTTCCTCAAAAATATGTTGTAACGAGACCTTTGCAGAACGCGACATTTTTTTGTCAGGCAAGGAACGCTAAAATTCTAACCGTAGGAGTAGATTGAGTATTTCGAGGCTTAAAATTTGAGCTTGACGCCGCATCACTGGAAAATAGCGCTTATGCAAAGGTCTCAATTTAAGTTTTACAGGATCAATGCCGAATAAATTAAAAGGACCAGAAATTATGATTCCCAACGTAAATACAAAAAAATCTGTCAAGAAAATAGCTGTCCTTTTTACAGACATCATTGGATCAACCGGGTTTTTCAAATCTCACGGCAATCTCGCTGGACGCAAAATGCTCCGGCAACACGAAGACATTGTTTCAAAAGCAATCACAAAATTCGGCGGAACTGTCGTCAAAAATATGGGCGACTCGGTTTTGGCTTATTTCGCCAACCCCCTGGAGGCGGCAAAGGGCGCCATACGAATACAGAAAGAGTTCAACAGATATAACAAGCAAAAAGATGCAGAGCATGAAATCCATGTAAGAATTGGAATTCATTTTGACGAGGGTATTGTCGAAGATAAAGATATTTTCGGAAATGCGGTAAATATAGCATCTAAAATTACAAATCTTGCGGGAAGCAATCAAATATTCATATCTCACGATGTTTTTACTATAATTAATACATTGCCTTCCCTTCAGTTTGAATCTGTCGAAATCCAGGATAAAAACGAGGCTTCAATGGAGCCGACAATTTATCAGGTTCTATGGGATAAAAGCATCGACTTTGATCCAACCATGATATCGGTCATTTATATGAGACCTCTTCGAAAATTGGGATTCGGTAATTTCGACAACATCTGGGACAATCTCATCAAGGCTAAAGCCCTCTTCTGGAACGGCAAAATTGATGGTGAAGCAATAATGGATAATCAATCTGTTATACTTATTGCAAAAAAAGCATCTCTTCTTATGGATGTAGCTGATGATGTGTTAAAATTTCTCAGGGAAAATTTAAGCGCTGATAAAGAATCACGCATTCTACCCGTACAAATCATTATCGATGCCGGCCCTTGTCTGGAAATCGACAAACTGGTTTGCCAAGGATTTAAAGCAGACTGGGAAGGATTCCATCCGGGAACAATCTACATGTCACCTTCCGCTTGCAGATTAATAGAAAAAGAACAAGACAGCCCAATTGTTCCTTCAACATCGCCCGGTCCGGACCAAACTGATCCGGACCGAACTCAATCCTTCCATGAAATAACCTTCGATGATTATAAACAAAAAGAAACTACCTTGCTTTTCTTATATCAGGATGCCTTATGCAGGGGACGAAACTCACCCTGTTTTTACTGCGGAAGTAAAGAACATGCTGCCAAAAACTGTCCCTCCAAACATCTTACGGAGATGACCTGTGTTTTAAATAAATTTGGGTATCTTCCTTTTGATAAAATCAACGACATTTTCCTTGCGTATCTAATGAGCTCGGAAGAAGCAAAACAAAAAACCGTAAAATTTCCGGAAGAATCGCGCGGGCAGGAACTATCGGGCGGCCTTGTATTCTATGAACTCAAACAGGTCTTTCAGCTTCGTTTCTTCAAAACTATCCGGGATAATCAAAATAATGAGTGGGACAAAATCGCAACAACAGAGAATGGAAATTCCGACAAAGGCGGGTTCCTGTGGTTAGCTCAAGATTGCATCCGCGTTTCCAACCTTCTTCAGGCGGAATCGCTTTTGCGAACCTGTCTGGAAAAATATCCTGACGACTACAGGGTGTATTGTGCACAGTATTTTCTGAATATAGAAAAAGGCAATAACTCCCAGAGCGAACATTACCTTGACAAGGCGCTTCATTACGCAAAGACAAAGCTTCAAAAAATTTTTATCCTGCTTTTACTCTCCCGTTTTTATGATCTTGCAGGCAATCCCGACAATGCTCTAAAAAAAATAAGAGAAGTTTTTATCATCGATCCCTTTTGTATGGAAGCCGCATATCAGGAGATAGTGTTTAAATTTAAGTATGGAAAAGAAGATAGGGCATTGGAACAGCTCATTAAACTTATTCGGATGAACAGGGAATACTATATTAATGCCTTAATTGATCCGGACCTCGCAGAGTTTAACAAGATAATTCACCCGGAACTCAAGAAACTTTTCAAGGAAACCCGGCAAAAAGCACAAAAAATGGCTTATGGCGCTGAAAGAGAATTTTCCAAACTCGAAAAGTTTTTGGGGGGAAATGATGATGAAATTAAAAAAGCAGGCGCCGGGTTGTCAAAGATAAAGGAGTTGGCGCGCACTGATAGTTACTTTGGGTACTTAGACATGGCGTATCTTGGCGATTCTGTGATCAGCGCCTGCTGCAAAACCATAAGCCGGCGTAAAAGAGAGTTCATGAATGCCATTAAAAAAATACATAAGCGCACAGGAAACATTTTCAGCCTTACAAGGAATTACTATTCCAGGCTTCTCTCTAATTCCGCCTATAAACAATTAGAAACTGTTCAATCGGAACTCAATCAAATTTCGGAAGCGATAAAATTTAACGCCCCCACCTTGCCCTCCCCCTTCAAGGGGGAAGGTTTGGGAGGGGGTGGAAACGGATTTCGGGAAATGTCTATACGATGTGAGGAAATTTCAAAAAAATTGGATGAGATAGAGCCGGAATTAAAAAGACTAAAAATGATGCTGGATATCAAAACGTTTTTAATCATGTTTTTAAAAAATTCAGCCTTAATTCTTTCTGTTATCCTGTTTGCAGGCACAATCATTTTCCCTGTCATAATTTATTATCTTAATACTTTTTCCCCGGAATTTAATATTTCCACGGCAGGCAATACCGGCTTCTATCAGAAGTATTTTATCATTTTCGGAGTTCTTGGAGGATTATTATTTTCGTTTTTCAAGTCTTTCAAAGCCTTTTTAAAGCATAAGATACAACCGGTTGATGACAACTGAACCCATAACTAAAACCCCGCTCCCACAAAGGAGTGAGGTTTTTTCACCTTTCATCTCTGATGAACTCGTAAAAAGTACGATTTGTTCGCTCCGTGAGCATTTTTGGGATTCAGATTAATCCTGTCTAAATTGCAAGAACTCGGCCTAACGGCCTCAAACAGCTTGCAATTTTTAACGCCATGCTCAATCTGAATCTTTTTCCAAAACTGCTCAATCTCGCTCACAAATGACTTTTTACGAGTTCATCATCTCTGAACAGATAAGTTTTTGCTTAAGATTTTCACACAATCTGACGATAAATAAATCAACGAGGTAAATAAACAGGAAAGGAGGTGGAATCTCGAAAGGAATGTTTAGCAAAACGGAAAATAAGAATTTCAACTGTTGACAAACCCGGCAAGGATGCCGGGAGAAAACAAAAAATCAAGGAGGATAAATTATGAGTTTAGTTATTAATAACAACTTAGTGGCGATGAATGCCGCCAGGAACCTGGGCACAGCTTATGATCGCCTCGCTGTATCCACCCAGCGGCTCTCATCGGGACTGCGGATCAACAGCGCTGCGGATGATGCGGCAGGTCTGGCAGTTCGTGAAATGCAACGGGCGGATATTGCCGTGCTGAATCAAGGTGTTCGAAATGCTGGAGACGCCATCACTATGATTCAGACCGCTGAAGGCGGCCTGCAGGTTATCGACGAGAAGCTTATCCGAATGAAGGAGCTGGCGGAGCAGGCAGCGACCGGCACCTACACCACTGCGCAAAGGCAGATCATGGAAGATGAGTATGACGAGATGGCCAAGGAGATCACACGAATCGCCGAGGCGACCGACTTTAACGGGACAGCCCTGCTAAATGGCGAGCTATCCAACGATAGCTCTGCTACAGCCGGCATGAAGATCCACTTCGGCACCGGCAATGATTCCGCGCAGGATTATTATTATATCACCATCGAGGATATGACCGCCGAGACGCTGGGCGTTGCGATAGGCGGTTTCTCTCAGGCTGCGGTGACCGCTCAAGATGCGGTTACGTCACAGGCTGCGGCTGCCTCCCAGGCTGTAAGTGCCTCAAGGGCCTCACTGGCCTCACTGGCCGCAGTGAATACCACAGCGAGCCGTGCTTCGAGAGCTTCACTGGCCGTGGCAGCATCTCAGGCTGCATATACAACAACCCAGTCTGCGGTTGCCTCTCATGCTTCGGTTGCCTCTCAGGCTTCGGTTGCCTCAAGGGCTGCAATAGGAACCAGTGGTTCGGTTGCCTCTCAGGCTGCGGTTACTTCTCATGCTGCGGTTACCTCCCAGGCTGCGGTAACTTCTCAGGCTTCAGTGGCCTCTCATGCTTCGGTTGCCTCTCAGGCTGCGGTTGTAGCAAGTGTTTCAGCAGCCACGGTTGCCTCAGTAGCTGCAAGAGCTTCTCAGGCTGCGGTTGCTTCTCAGGCTGCGGTTACTTCTCAGGCTGCGGTTGCTTCTCAGGCTGCGGTGGCTGCGACCGGTGCCAAGCTGAGCACTCAGGCAGGTGCTGCGGAGGCTCTGGGTAAAGTTGATGATGCTATTAGTACAAAAGACACGGCGCGCGCCGGGCTTGGCGCCATGCAGAATCGGCTGGAGAACACCATCACCAACCTGACGATCCAGGCGGAGAATACCCAGGCCGCAGAAAGCCGGATTTCCGACGTTGATGTTGCGGCGGAGATGACGGAGTTCACGAGGAATAATATACTGGCACAGGCGGCAACCGCCATGCTTTCCCAGGCGAACGCCATGCCCCGGCTGGCATTGCAGCTTTTAGGTGGGTAATAAAAAGGCTGAAGGCGAAAGCTGAAAAAAGAAAAGGGGGAGGCAGGAATGCTTCCCCCTTTTTTAATCCGCCCCCTACCCTCAAGCGATAGCGCCCCTAAAGCGATAACGCTCCTTTTAAAAGAGGCGCCAGTTCATATTCCAGCAAATCGGCTAACATAATCCAGTCTTCCTTTTCCTGGGCGGCAATAATCTCATCGGCTATTTTTTCCAGTGACGCAAGCTTTTCCTGAGAATCCAATTCAAGAATATCCTCACCCTGCCTGAACATCAAAATCAGGTCCCTATAGGACTCCAGGAATTTTACAAAATGCCTGTTGGCCTCCTTTTCGTCGGACATGCGAAAAAGGCCGGATATCTTCTCAGCGCTCTTACACAGGTTATCAAATATCATGCCGCTATTTTCAAGAAAAGACCGGCCTATTCCGGTCTTGTCCGTAGTCCCAATCTCAAGGGTATAGATGTCGTCTATCCTGATTTTCCGGGCATCGTGAGGCGACTTTTCGCTGTAGTTTTCGCCGTTTAGTCTGACTGTCCATACGATCTTTTCTTCACTGATCTGGTTTTTCAAAATTTCCTGCAGAACCTCTTCAAGGTTGCCAAAAGAACCGCTGAGCGTCGTCTCGGTTCCATCTATTAAGATTTTCATTGTTACCTCGCTTTCTGTCGAAAAAGGGGCAGATAAATCCGACCCCTACGACTTTCTTCTATGAAAATATTCTCCTCATCGTCCCGACCATCCCTGTCACTCTCGATACGTATGTGTGGTCCCTGATTATTCTTTTGTATCCTTTTTCCGCTATTCGTTTTCTCTCACTCTCGTGATTCAAGTAGTACTTAATCAGCCCTCTTATCTCACCCGGTTCTTTATAACATATAACCTCTTCACCAACTGTAAATAATTCATCCATCTGTTCCTGATAATCGGTTAGTAAAAAAGCATTACAGGCAGGCACATCAAAGACCCTCTGATTAACGGCGCCCTTCATCTGTCTGCTGGTCGCGTTAAAATTGATCGTCGCCGCATTATACAGGCATGGAAGTTCGTTATAATAGGCCAGTTCCCTGTGATACCTGAACAGACCATCGTCAATCAATTCCGGCCAGTGTGGATCTCCCACGATTAAGGGTCTGAAGGAAAGAAGCATTTTTACCCTTTCCAGCCGGTAGATCTTCGTCGCTTCCCAATTTACAGCGGTTTCATAACCTGTTCTGTTCACATCGCCCAATTTTTGGAAGTCGTCATACAGCCCGGGGTATTTTAATCTGATAATCTCCTCTATCTGCCTCTCTTCACTCTCCATGTAATCTTTAGCTATATCTTTGAAAAGCGCATTCAAGCGTCCGTTCACCTCGGTCTTCATTAATGTGTCCCTGACCTTCTTCACCATGGAATTGCCGACAAATGCCACGTCGGAGGCAAGATGGGGCATGGGGTTGGCCTCATTTCTTATCTGGCAAAAGCGTCTTTCGTCAACGCCAAGCGGCATATAAAAGAGATGCTCAAATCCAAGATCCCGCATGTCGGGCAAGTTATCTTTATCCCAGAGAAACATGGCGCAGTAGGGGGTAACATTTTTCTCATAGCGTCTGATAATCAGATTCGGATTGTCCACATACCATGACGCAAAAGGCATCTCAATCCTTGCAAGGAATTGCGCCAGAATACCCTCACGATCCATGCCAAGGTGATTGATGGTGAACAGAAAATCCGGTTTGAAATCAAGAATATCTTTAATGATTTCTTCGATAAATTTCCGGCAGCCTATCTCATCCTGTCCCAGGGTTATTAACCTGTATTTTATGTTCAGCCTTTCCATTGCGCTGATTATCTCGCCCATGAGGAAATATTGGGTTGTGAGGAGGAGAACCCTGACGTCTTCACGGTAAAATTTTTTGTACCTGAGACGGTCAAAGATATTCAGCTTGCCTGAAGCGGAAAACCCATCTATTATCTCTCTGTAAAATCCGGAAAAGGTTTGAATCGACGACTGATGGGATAAAAATCTTATTTTCTTAAAGGAATTATCCATCTGGATTCCTGTTATAAACTTGATGGCCCCGGCCGGCTCGCTACCGACAAATAAATAAAGATTATCGCGGCTCAAAACATCCCGCAGATCTACGGCTTTCAGCGCCTCGCGGAAGATTTCTTCATCCCTTTCCAGGAGTATTACAATCCGATTATCAGGAATCTCTTTTATCAGCTCAGAGATATGATAAAAAAAGCCCGTGCCCAATACTACAATGATGGAATCGCTGTCAAAACTTGATCCATCCGCCCATTTTACCGCCTCTGATAGCGGATCATAACTGCTGTGAAAATATTTTGCTTTTCCTGCGCCGATGTCATATTTGAAAGTAGGCAGGCCATTCTTTGAAAAAACCGGAATGACCCTGCTATTCTCAATATCCATGAGGTTAACATCAAGATATGGGTGTTTTTTTCTGCATATAGCTGTATTTTCTATCCAATAATCTGTTTGCATGGTGTAATCTCACATGTTGTGGGGCGCTGCGATCCTCTCAAGACAGGCATTCGCCTCATCAATCTCTCCCATTGACAGATAAATCTCTCCCAGCGCTTTCCAGACGCCCGGATTACTGTTGTTCAGACTCAATGATTTATTTAGCGCCTCAATAGCATCTTTTTCTCTCCCCAATCTAAAATGAGAAACCCCAAGTATATAGCAGGCAAGGTAAGAAACCCCATTTTCATCAACTAATGAAGAGCTGATCTCAATGGCCTGCCCGTATTCTCCCTTTTCAAGTTTAACCATAGCCATCCTCAACCTGCTCGCCGCACTTATCGCATCCCCAACAGTATCCCCTGCCCTCCCTGCCCTGTGAAATTCGTTTACGACAGCGGGGCGCATTTCACCGGGGTGACTCCTGACCCCCGATTTCTGCTCCCTGACCTCTGACCCCTGACCCCTGATCCCTGACTCCTGATACTCCATCCATATCCTCTTGAAATTGAGCTCCATCTCCCGTGTGATAACCCTGGGATTGCAGATCGACGATGCCAGAAGATTCTTCCTCATCTTTGTCTTCAATCCCCTGATTATTTCAGGATTCTCTGCCAGTTCTATGGATTTTGAGACATATTCCTCTTCTGTAAACGCGATCAATTGATCCAGATTAAGATTTTTCAGGATAGAATAACTGACCCTCTGGGCATGGCTCTCTCCCACAAGTGTAATCACCGGAATATTCATCCACAGCGCTTCCAGGGTAGTGACGGTGCCGTTGTAGGGAAATGTATCAAGCGAAATATCCATGCTGCCGTAAAGTCTCAGGTGCTCCTCTCTGGTAGCAGTATAACCGAGGCATTTGACCCGTTCTTCAGATATTCCATACTTTGCAAATTTTTTCATTATATTGTCCCAGATAAATTCTGTGTTTAGCTGTTTTGCCTTGAGATGAAGTTCGCTGCCCTCAACCTCCTTCAGGATTTTTGACCACAACTCCACAGCCTTTGGCGTGAGCTTCTGAATATTATTGAAGCAGCCAAAGATGATCCCCCCCCTTCTATGACCCTTGATCAGAGCCGGAACAACATCGCCAAACCCATTGAAACTCAAAAAGCAGTTTGTGAGCCTGATCAGTTTTTCAGAATATCGATAATCATTCTCCCTGCCTGATTCTGCATAGCAGTCGGTGAGCCTGTAATCCATGCGGGAAAGACCGGTTGTGTTTGGATAGCCAAGGTAGGTTATCTGAATGGGCGCAGGCTTGTATGCAAAAGCCCTCAATCGATGTCCGGCTGTATGGCCTGCAAGGTCGATCAGGATATTTATCTCGTCTTTATATATCTCCTCGGCCACCTCCCTGTCCGGCAAATGCTTGACATACTTGAACACAGCGCCGCTGTTTATGATTTCCCGGGTGAATGCATCTTTTTCCTTTTCAAAAAAATTCGCATAACAGTAGATTTCAAATTCATCATGGTTATGGCTTTTAATAATATCCTTAATAAGGTATCCGACAGAATGCTCTCTCAGATCGGGGGATGAATAGCCGATTCTCAATTTTTTCCTCTCTGTGCCGGTTGATTCTCTTTTATCATGCTCAAAAGGCTCTGCCTCCCGCTCCGTCAACTCCCCCCATTTTTTATGCTGCTCGGATATCTCATCGAGGCTCAGGTCGGTTATCGCGCAAAATTCCATAAAGCTGCCGGCAAGGACATCCCTGGCCGCCGGATTCATTTCAGTCTTTCTGAACCTTTCGATTATGCCGCTTGCCTTCTCCCATTCACACGTCTGGATACATGTGTCATGAATGCCCGCGAGATCAGCCTTATCCAGATCATTATATTCAAGGATCTTTCCCGAAAGATCGAGCACTTCCTCATAATTGCATAGCTCTTTCTGATACCCGCAGAGATTATTCAATCCCACCAGACTCGGTTTGAGAGAAATAGATTTTTTATAATACTCGACAGTCTTTTGAACATCACCACTGTTTCGAAATACATTTCCCATATTCATATAGGCATCGGCGGTCTCGGGCTGGATAGATATGGCTCTTTCGTAATGCTCGATCGCCTTGTCAAAATTATACTGCGCCTGATGAATAATGCCGAGGTTGTTATGGACAAGATAATAATCGGGCTTAATTGCCAGGGCTTTTTCATAATACTCTATGGCCCCGGCATAGTCGTTTTTGTTCTGCATTGCAGATCCTATATTGAACAATGCGTCAACATACCCCGGATTTAAGGAAATTACCTTTTGAGAATATTCGATCGCTTCATCATATTTCTTTTGCTCAAGCAGCATAAGGCCAATATTATAACAGGCATTTACAAAGGTTGGGTCTATGGACAGCGCCTTTTGATAATACTTGATTGCCTCATCACGCCTGCCCTGCGTAGCCGCTATGATTCCAAGGTTATACCATGCGTTGGCATAATTCGGAGAGAGGGATACAACCTTCTGAAATTTTTCATTGGCCTCATCATATCTTGCCTGGTCGATAAATATGCCGCCAAGGCCAAAACAGGCGTTTACATAAGCGGGGTTTATCGAAATGACCTTTTCATAATAATCTATGGCCTCATCGTAGTTTTGCCGATCTTTTGCTATTATCCCCAAGTTATATAAGGCATCTGTATTAAGAGGATTCTTTCTTGATATACTGAGAAACGCCCTCTTAGCCCCACGGACATCTCCCTGCTGATATAAGGCTAAAGCAGATGAAATGATGTCTGAAACCATTCCGGCTCTTGTTTTACTTGGCACCTTTCGTTTTCCGGGCGCCTTTGTCTTTTTATTGAGAGGTCTTTTTTTCTTTTTTGACATGATTTTTCTCTCTTAAATTGTAGGGGTCGGATTTACCCGACCCGATGCCCCGATTATTTTGCTGGTTCCCTACATATGCGGGTTCGATAAATCGAACCCGCATATGTTTTTGTGATTGGTTGATCCATGTAGGGGCGGATTCATCCACTCTGATATTTTGCTACGCTGAACAAAAGGAGGGGGTCCGTTCAGACACTGGTTAAATCGTCTTTCCTGGCCAAAAATACGTTGCGTCCTCGTTCACTGACCGCCACCCTTTCAATTCCTGAGAAACCGGCTTTCCTTAAACGACCAGTTTCAATCTCATCTTCTTCATGACCTTCATAAAGAACGACTTTCTGCCTGGAGAGCAGATCGATCAGATTTTCCTTATCCCTGACCCAGTTCATAACCGATAGGCATGTACAAATATCAAATTCATCAACAATGCTGTCGGTATCCTCTTTCTTATTAAAATTAACCTGGCTCCACTTACATCTCTCAGATACTCCAAATGCAGAAGCTACCAGCTTGCTCCCTTCCAGGATATCGGCTTCATACTCATATCCATGACAGATCGCTCCTTCCCGCGCTGACCACACACTCAGAAGACCGAGGTTGCAGCCCAGTTCAATAATCCTCTTTCCCTTGAGGTCTCCGCCGCAGGCATCACGCAACGCCTTACCAATATATCCCCATCTATCTTCCCATAGACGCTCACCAGAAAAACGCTTCCCATCCACATTTAGTGAATAGTAGGCAACGTATTTACCAGGATAACTGGCATTGCTCCTCGCTGCAATGTCCCACGCCTCTGTAACAAGGTTTAGACGAGAGTTATTATCGAATTTCTTTTTAGCAATGCTTTTTAGTCTTGGTGCTTTGTAATAATAACCATCCTCATAATCATTTCGTCCTTCTGCGAATTGAGCTTGGTCAAAATCGATCAAACAAATATCATAATTTGAGTTCACCAGAAAATTTCTGTCAAACATATCATTATGCAAAATTCCGGCATTGTTAACTGACTTAATTATTTGATGTTTTTGTTTCTCTACTTTGTCTCTGAATTCAGGAGGAATATCTGCTTCTTCCAATGTGCCGATGTTGGGAAAGTAATCCATAATTGTAATGGTATGATCCTCTTTCTCGATATACTCTTTTAATCGGCACACATTTGGAACATCTTTTAATGTTTTGAGAAATTGTGCTTCTTCATGAGGGTCGGCAAGTTTTGCAGGATTTTTCCTATCAGACAACCTTACCTTCCAAACTTCGGTTTTAAAGTAAACTCGTTCGAGGCTGTTTCCGTCTCCAACATTCACACAGGGCACATGATAGGCTGCTCCTTCTAAACCATATTGTTTCTCAAATTCATCCCAATCAATTTTTTTTTCAGTCCTTTCTTTTTTCCCGATAAAGACACCGCGTCCTCGTTCACTGACTGCAACCTTTTCAATTCCTGCAAAACCGGCTTGCCTTAACCGACCGATTTCAATTTGATCGTTGTCGTGACCTTCATAAATAACAATTCGTTGCCTTGATAGAAAATCTATAAGTTTCTCCTTGTCTCTGACCCAGTTCATAACCGATAGGCATGTACAAATATCAAATTCAT
>RPGP01000001.1:162500-732779 GCA_004193555.1 Desulfobacteraceae bacterium Eth-SRB1 | reverse complement strand
CTGACCCAGTTCATAACCGATAGGCATGTACAAATATCAAATTCATCAACAATGCTGTCGGTATCCTCTTTCTTATTAAAATTAACCTGGCTCCACTTACATCTCTCAGATACTCCAAATGCAGAAGCTACCAGCTTGCTCCCTTCCAGGATATCGGCTTCATACTCATATCCATGACAGATCGCTCCTTCCCGCGCTGACCACACACTCAGAAGACCGAGGTTGCAGCCCAGTTCAATAATCCTCTTTCCCTTGAGGTCTCCGCCGCAGGCATCACGCAACGCCTTACCAATATATCCCCATCTATCTTCCCATAGACGCTCACCAGAAAAACGCTTCCCATCCACATTTAGTGAATAGTAGGCAACGTATTTACCAGGATAACTGGCATTGCTCCTCGCTGCAATGTCCCACGCCTCTGTAACAAGGTTTAGACGAGAGTTATTATCGAATTTCTTTTTAGCAATGCTTTTTAGTCTTGGTGCTTTGTAATAATAACCATCCTCATAATCATTTCGTCCTTCTGCGAATTGAGCTTGGTCAAAATCGATCAAACAAATATCATAATTTGAGTTCACCAGAAAATTTCTGTCAAACATATCATTATGCAAAATTCCGGCATTGTTAACTGACTTAATTATTTGATGTTTTTGTTTCTCTACTTTGTCTCTGAATTCAGGAGGAATATCTGCTTCTTCCAATGTGCCGATGTTGGGAAAGTAATCCATAATTGTAATGGTATGATCCTCTTTCTCGATATACTCTTTTAATCGGCACACATTTGGAACATCTTTTAATGTTTTGAGAAATTGTGCTTCTTCATGAGGGTCGGCAAGTTTTGCAGGATTTTTCCTATCAGACAACCTTACCTTCCAAACTTCGGTTTTAAAGTAAACTCGTTCGAGGCTGTTTCCGTCTCCAACATTCACACAGGGCACATGATAGGCTGCTCCTTCTAAACCATATTGTTTCTCAAATTCATCCCAATCAATTTTTTTTTCAGTCCTTTCTTTTTTCCCGATAAAGACACCGCGTCCTCGTTCACTGACTGCAACCTTTTCAATTCCTGCAAAACCGGCTTGCCTTAACCGACCGATTTCAATTTGATCGTTGTCGTGACCTTCATAAATAACAATTCGTTGCCTTGATAGAAAATCTATAAGTTTCTCCTTGTCTCTGACCCAGTTCATAACCGATAGGCATGTACAAATATCAAATTCATCAACAATGCTGTCGGTATCCTCTTTCTTATTAAAATTAACTTGGCTCCACTTACATCTCTCAGATACTCCAAATGCAGAAGCTACCAGCTTGCTCCCTTCCAGGATATCGGCTTCATACTCATATCCATGGCAGATCGCTCCTTCCCGCGCTGACCACACACTCAGAAGACCGAGGTTGCAGCCCAGTTCAATAATCCTCTTTCCCTTGAGGTCTCCGCCGCAGGCATCACGCAACGCCTTACCAATATATCCCCATCTATCTTCCCATAGACGCTCACCAGAAAAACGCTTCCCATCCACATTTAGTGAATAGTAGGCAACGTATTTACCAGGATAACTGGCATTGCTCCTCGCTGCAATGTCCCACGCCTTTTCAAGCTTTTCCCACTTTGTATTATCAGCGATGATGTCCTCTGAAGTATCAGAGAGCTGTTTTTCAGCCGCCTGATATAGCGCCTTTGGAGCTCCGTGGTTATTGGGGAGAGTTTTCAATAGTTTATAATGATAATCAGCAAGGGAGGATATAATTTCACCGTTAGCGTCATCTTCTATCAAAATATAATCGGGTCTATGACTAAACAAATCTAATCCTTTGAATACATTGAGGCCATGATCATTGACATTCAGCGCCAGCAGATCAAACTTTTTTACCTCAAATTCTTTTAGGATTGCTGTCAGTGTACGGGCATTGTCTTTAGTGTCTCGTAATTTGTTTTCTTGCTTCCCTTTTTCCTCTTCCACCCGTTCATCAGAATAATCGCCAGACACACATTCATAGTTGAGCACTGCCGCTTTAGGTCGATTTATCTTGCAATGTGCGCAGCGCTCGATATTGGATTCGACAAGAATTCCATGCCAGCCATAGTTCTCAAGCAATAGGGTGGGACTATCTGTGATCCCGTCACCAGCGCCTACCTCTACATAAAATCCGCGATCTTTCATGAGCAACTTATAAAGTCTTTTATCAACTCTTTCATAAATTTGGTTTTCTTGAGTTTTTCTCAATGAAGTTGCATCTTGCTCGTTAAGTTTTTCCATTGAATATTTACTCCTTCTGGGCAACAATTATTCATTCATAATGATTTAATGTCTTAAACCCGTGATCCAGACATACCACATCTTTTTTAGCTTCTTCCAGATCTTCCTGCTCCATCTCTTTTACCAGAGAGCTAAAAGAGATCTCAGGTTTCCACCCTAATTTCTCCCTTGCCTTTGTTGAATCTCCCAAAAGGGTCTCAACTTCCGTGGGTCTGAAATATCTTGGATCCACTTCAATAAGGCATCGCTTATTATTGCAGTCAATTCCTTTTTCATTCACACCGCTGCCTTCCCAGCGAAGCCTGATACCAACCTCTGCAAATGCCAGCTCACAAAACTCGCGCACCGAATACTGCTCTCCGGTGGCAATTACGTAGTCATCCGGCTCAGGCTGCTGCAAGACCAGCCACTGGGCTATGACAAAATCCCTGGCATGCCCCCAGTCCCGTTTTGAATCAAGGTTTCCGAGATAGAGTTTGTCCTGCAGGCCCAAGCTTATGCGGGCCGCCGCTCTTGTGATCTTCCGGGTGACAAAAGTCTCTCCCCGAACTGGGGATTCATGGTTGAATAAAATTCCATTATTAGCGTGTATTCCGTATGCCTCGCGGTAATTGACAGTGATCCAGTAAGCGTAAAGTTTGGCGACAGCATAAGGCGATCGTGGATAAAACGGGGTGGTCTCTTTCTGGGGAATTTCTCTCACCTTGCCAAACAACTCGGAAGTGGACGCCTGATAAAACCGGGTCTTATCAACAAGGCCTAATATCCTGATGGCTTCAAGCAACCTCAAAGTTCCTAAGGCATCTGAATTGGCCGTATATTCAGGACTCTCAAATGAAACGGCCACATGACTCTGGGCAGCGAGATTATATATTTCATCCGGCTTAACATCCTTAATAATCCGAATAAGGTTGGTGGCATCCGTCAAATCACCATAATGGAGAATAAAATTACGGTCTTCCATATGAGGATCCTGATATAAATGGTCAATCCGGACTGTATTAAACGACGATGACCTCCGTTTTATACCGTGCACCTCATACCCTTTACCGAGCATAAATTCTGCCAGATACGACCCATCCTGACCTGTAACCCCTGTAATTAATGCTTTTTTCATCTATCTTCTTCCTTCAAAAAATTATAAACTTCATGCTTTACAATCTCACCCACCCTTTGTGCCAGAAGGTCTATCCTGTCTGTATTTGGATTGTTTTCTTTGTTGCCGAGTTTTTCCTTAATCCGAGACAGGTGTATCCCCTGTTTCTTTAACCATTTTATATTTTTAATAACCGATATATGTTTTTCATTATAGCGCCTCTGCCCTCCATTGGTTCTCGAAGGAATCAAAATACCATCAAACTCCTTTTCCCAAAACCTCAGTGTATAGGAAGGGATACCGGTGATCTCGCTTACCTGCTTTATTGTTAGATTGTGCATAGCGTGTGACATATTCCAGGTCTGCCTTTTGTATCCGGTATCCGGGCAATTCTGTGGATTTCCGCCTACGCGGGAATGACAGACTTTTTACGAGCTTGTCGTTATAATATCGGTAAAGTTCCAAATTAACTTTAACTTTAAAGCTGAGCAAGTTGCGTGCCAGTCTTTCTATTAAACGAAGCTACTTTATCCTAAAAGCCGTAAGGCTGCCCCTAAAGCGTAGCGCTCCTAAAGGCCGAACAGGCCGCTCCCCCATTATGAGACCTTTGCATAACTGCCATTTTCCCGTGATGCAGCGTCAGGCCCCAGTACCATCTGCCGGAGCTACGGGGTAAACTTCAAATTTTAATCCTCGAAATATTCAATATATTCCTGTGGTTAAGATTTTCGCCTTCCTTGCCTGACGAAAAAATGTCGCGTTATGCAAAGGTCTCATTATATAGCGAGATTGATCGAATCAGGAGTCTTTGCCGTGGCAACATTAACAAATGGCGAGCGAATAAGACCCTCAAAAAAGAAAGGGCCATTACGCTTAAAGCGGAAAGATTTGCCGGATGCTGAGCAAGTCAACGAAAGGATAAAGAATATTGAGTGTGGCTCGCGACCCGCCTGCCATGCAAAGCACGAGCGGACAGGTAAATCTCGTTAATCCTGTCAAAGAGATTGTTATTAACTTTAACTTCAAGCTTAAACAGCAACCTGTGTGCCACAAAAGATAAGTGTGCCAATATGCATTAAAGTCAGTTGATTATACCAGAGGAAAGGGAAAGATAATATTTAAAGACGGGAAGGAATGGTTTAGAATTAATATTTTACGAGGTCTGTTATCAAAGTATTTTATAGTTTTATATGCAAAAAGTAACAAAGACAGGTTAAGTTGTTCTGTGTTAATGCCGATAATCGTATAAAGATGAAAACATCATTACCGGGACCGGGAAAATATTTCCTGGTTAAAGAAAAAAACTCCTTTAGTTCATTTTGCTTACATAGAAAAAGCCTTCATTTGGCGAACATGGGAAGCGTTACCATAAGCTGTTCCTCAAAACCCACCGGCTTATTGCTTAAGGGTTCGCTAAAAAATAAATTGGCAATTTTAAGTGTTGAGGCGCCTGGCTGGCAAGGCGCGAAAGATTAGGAATATCAAGATATTGCTGAGCTTTCGGAACGTAGCGAGACGGGATGCATCGGCGCTTAAAATGTAAAGTTATTTTTGAGCGAGCCCTAAGCACGGCGACACTTGAAACGGAAGGACATTTTTCAAAAAAGGTGGGCTATCATGTGAATTGGCACAACGTTTGCTTTTTGTTATTTTAACCGATTTCATTCAACCACTATTGATGGCTTCGTAAAAAATCGAAAAACACGTCATTACGAGCAAAGCGAAGCAATCTCATGGGTTGCAACAGCCTGTAATTACTGGATAGCGCTGATGCTTCACTTTGTGTCACTACGTGCCCCGCCTTCGCGGGAATGACAAAATAGTAGAAATTCGACTTTTTACAAATGCATCACTATTGAACAGGGAGTATTTATGAGTATTTCAATCGGAGGGGCCGACACAAGCGCTACCGCCGGAACAGTTCAATACTCGGGCCTTACATCAGACACGAACTGGATTGACCTCGTTGATCAATTAATGGAGGTGGAACATTTCCATATCAACCGCCTCAACATATGGAAACAGGAATGGTCTGATAAAATTACCGCCTCACAGGGGCTCGACAGCCGGCTTCTTATCCTGGAATCGGTGGCGGGTGATTTCAACTCGGAAGCAGAATTCTATTCCCGAACTTCCACCTCGAGCGATGAAGATGTGCTTACAGCAACCAATACCAGTTCGGCCACACCGGGCGCTCACAGCGTAGAGGTGGGAACCGGCATCAAACACCGGCTCGGCTCGGACGGAAAGCCCGACAAAGACATTGCCGATTACGCCGGCAATGGGAATCAGATACAAATAACCGTGGGTGGGAGCAACGAAACAATAACCATCGATGGAGGAGACTACACCCTGCAGGGTATAGCGAGTGAAATCAATTCTGAATCGACACTGGTCGATGCGGAAGTAATAAACGACGGCTCGGGTGAAAATGAATTCAGGCTGGCGCTTACAGCCAAAAACGGAGGCTCTTCCAATGTCATTTCCATCAGCGCCAACAATACCAGTGTAGATTTTTCCATGTCAGGGGTTGGAGACAGGATAGACACGGTTGAAGAGGGGACCTGGAGCGGAACTTCCCATGCAGTATCGGGCGGTCAATATCTCGGCTCCACAAACAAGATCTTTTGCTTTACCGTCACCTCTTCCGGCGACGCTCAGGTAGTAGGGAGTGATGAAATCACAGTCCTGTGGACTGACGACGAGGGTAATAGCGGAGACATCACCTTTGATGATACTTATGCGGCCGATACCCTGGTGGACATTTTTCAGGGAGTTCAAGTAAAACTCAGCGCAGGGAATGTCAAAAAAAATGACACCTTTTCCATCGATATTTGGCACCCGGATATGCAGGCTGCGCAGGACAGCGGCATGGCCATGACGGAAAAGGAGGTGCATTCCGGTTTTTTAGACACGGACACCACGGAAGCAACATCCACTGATCAGACCTTTTCCTATACCTATAACGGACGGGAGAGGACTATTGATATTGCCGCGGGAACCACACTGTCTGAACTGAGGGATCTGATCAATAATGACAGTGAGAATCCGGGTATAACCGCCGGCATACTGAACGACGGAAGCGGCCTTTCCACGGCCTATCACCTGACCATTGCCGGTAATGGTACAGGAGCTGCTTATAAAATTACTTCAATCACTCACACACTGGATAACTTCGGCGGCACATTCGATGAGACTCAGGCAGCGCAGAATGCAATGGTCAAAGTCGATGGCTATCCCTCAGACAGCCGCGAATATATCCAGAGGAGTTCCAACACGATTTCCGATCTGATCAGCGGAGTTACTCTGTCTCTTTCGGGCACGGGGACCTCCACTGTATCCATAACCGATGACACCAACGCTGTTAAAACGAAAATCGAGGGCATTGTCGATTCGATCAATTCCGTTTTAGATTACATAAATGAAATGATGGCCTATGATGAAACAGGGGAAGGGGAAGACAACGGCACAATGATAGGCAACTATGCCTTCCAGATCGTCCGGCAAAAAATCAATGATATCCTGATCAGCCCCGTTCCGGGACTTACAGACGAAGTCGATACCTATACGCATTTAAGCCAGATAGGCATCAAAACAGATCCTGATCAGGGTGGAAAATGGGTTATAGACTCCGCAACCCTGAATGATGCTATGAGCGATGACCTTGAAGCGATCTGTAATCTTTTTACCAGGAACGAGACGAGTGGTGTTGACGGGATCGCTGAGCTTATTAGAGATGAAACCGACAAGTTAAGCGAAGCATATACAGCAGCCGATCCGGGAATTGTTTCGGTTCTTATCAACCGTTACGAAGAGATTTCAGATAACATCGATGGCAAAATTGAACGAGAAGAACGGCGGCTCGCCTTAGTGGAAAATCGTCTCAACATCAAATTTGCCCGACTTGAGGTTTCATTAGGGCAACTACAAGGCCAGACAGATTATCTAACATCTATGCTGGATAATTTGCCGGGGATCGGGGCAGACTAATTTAATGACACTTTCAGGTCTCACACTAATTAATAAGGAGATTTTTACATGCAGAATTATGGTCAACAACAGTACAGGCAGACAGAAATTATCACAGCAGATCGGGGAAGATTGGTGGTTCTTCTCTACGAAGGCGCCATCAATTTTTTAAAGAAAGCCGGAGAGGGCATCCAGGAAGGCAATATTGAGGCCAAATGTAATAACATCAACCGTGCCCAGGATATTATCCAGGAATTGAGCTGCTCACTGAAAATGGATGAAGGTGGCGAAATCGCAGGCAACCTTCGAAGCTTATATTTTTTCATGGAGAAACATCTTATCAAGGCCAAAATCGAAAAGGACGGCGCCAAAAAGATAAATGAGGTCATCTCCATGTTGAGAAGTCTTTGCGAGGCATGGGTAGAGATATCGACAAAACCCGAGGTGAAAAATATCATACCGACCAACGCATCGACCTACCAGGGATTATCCCAGGGAATCAATGCATAGTAAAAGGGAACAGCGAAGCTCAATAACGGGTGAATAGTACAATGGAGACAACAGGAATCCTTACTTACTACAATCAGGTATTAACCCTGTCAGAACTTTTATTGGCCATAACAGAATCTATCAGAAGCTTGGCCCAAAAGGGCCAGGTGGAACAGGTGGCTGTTAGGATAGAAAAAAGACAGGACATTATCGACCAGCTCAAAGTCATAGAGAAAAGATTGACGCCACAGCAGAGAATTCAGAAAGATATATGGAAATCGATTGCCCATCGAGACAAAAACAGCATCCGACCCCTTGTCAAGAGTATCAGGAAGGTTATAGAAAAAGTAGAGCTTATGGATTTGGAAATAAGAACGCTTGTTGATCATGAGAGGAAAAAAGTTGACGGCGATCTGAAAAAGGTTTCCACCAACCACGCGCTAATCAAAAGATACGTTCCTTCCCGGATGAATGCTCCGGGATATTTTAGCCTGTCAATATAAAGCAATTTTAACTTATCTTTGTAAATTTTGTCGAAAAAATCCGTTAAACGTCCTAAGATTCGTTCTCCCTTCGGTTGAAATGACAAAAATGAATAGGGGAATTCGTTCACGTGATTGTTCCAAACGACAGAGAAATTCTGTGAATTGAGCTATTACTGTCAAACAGTACGGTTAAAAAACATACCGACAAGTTCGTCCATCTTCAGATATAACTGTTGAAGTTCCGCAGGTGGAATCTCACGTATCATTTTTCCAGTCTTTTTTTCGGTCACAGTGACTGAGGTCCTTTCATTATCTTCACCGTATGTGGAAAATTTCAGATTGATATTAATTTTATCAAGACAATTCTGGACTTCCTCAACCAGGTGTTTTATTTCGCGTTTATTTAAGGGGTTATCGTCTGCGACAGCCTTTTCCAGAGGCTTTTCTTCGTATTTTCTGTTTGTCTCGGGTAGCTCTCGTAGCACATCATTGAATATTTTTACATTTTCTACAATCATTCTCAACATCCCTCCTTCATTACGCTCTTAACGCCTTATTTTTATTATCGACCATTTGATAGAAAAACTTTAACGATAAAAAGGAGTTTTCTGGGTTGCAAAAGCATAAGGGCAGCATAGTCCGGCACATCCTTGGCCCAAACATTTCATGAAAAATGTCGATAAATCTTCATACTACAGCAAGCCGCGTAAAATGCGCTCGCTATTGAGGTTCAAGCGTTCTGTCACCTGAATGATCAATGGTGCTTTTCCGCAAACAGAATGCAGAGAAAGTGACATCTCATGCATGTATGTTTTTATCACGGGCAGTTAAAAAGGGGTTAATTCATCGTATTAATCGGGGAAACTATATCAATTCATTCCTTTATGGATTTCCTGAAGTGGAGGAGGTGGGTTGCTTTTTGAAACCACCGGCTTACATCTCCTGCGAATGGGCGTTGAATTATCATGGCATCAGCCTCCAGTCTCCTACGGTATGTGCCGTTATCACCCTGAGTACCGCCGTCGGCAAAAAACGAAATGTTCAGTACCAGGGAATCACTATTGAATTTTCAAGGATCGCAGCCTCGCTCTTTTTTGGGTTTACTTACCATGACGGATTTTACATGGCTTTGCCTGAAAAAGCCATTCTGGATACTATCTATTCCCGTAAAACCATTCCAGCCAGGGATGAGCTGGAACTGGATATGCTGCATTTCAATCTCTTTTCAAAAATGGCCGGTAAGTATCCCCCGCATGTTTTTCGTTCTCTTCTTGATTTATCAAACCTGGTGCTCTCGACATCACCATCCACAGCTATTCGGGGAGAGGGGTCACATCTCAGTTAAATGTTATCGCTTTTATTTAACTGGGATGTGACCCCATTGTTTTCACTATTGCTTGAATGAGTTGTTTACTTATAGGATGCCCCGCAAGTCCGTCCCTTTATCACGCGTTTTTTTTCGAATACACATTACATTAACAGCAGCTTTGTCCGGCTCGACATCAAATAAATTACAAAAGGCTTTATATGTCTTGGGGAACCAGGAGCCTCTGATTGGATGTTTTAATGTTTGCCTTATAGCTTCTCGACTATAGAGTTGAAATACCTGCTTGATTATTTGCACTGAACCGTAATTAATGACCTGTGTGATAATGAGTTTATAATGATTTTTCATGTCCAACTTATTCGTGTCGATATCCCAGAAAACTTCATGAAAACTTTCCTGAAGTTTTTTCTGAATAATTGTTGTAGCGGTAATAGTATTAAATATTTGCATGATAGTATTTTGCAACTTCTCTTTTGAGAAAATCAATGTAATATGATGTATTCTTGTTGTTTAAAAACACAATCGGTTCGTCAATGTTCAGACAAGATTCGAGGATTTCTTTGCCTGAAATGTCATAACCGAATTGTCGTTCAGCCACATCAATGATCTCCTGTAGAGAGATACTATGTGTTAGTATTTCCCCAATATCTACAAGGTCTTTCATTTTTGAACGGTGGCATCGGGCAAAAGCCTTCATTCCTGCTAAATCTTTAAGGCTGAGAGTGTCAAAACTAAAAGCGGTTTTTTCCGGCGGATAAAGCGGGACTTTGTAGAATTCACTTTCCTGATCCGCTGTAAAGTTTTGAAATACAGCAAACAGAACCATGACATTGTTAATTTGACAATGCAACTGCCCGGCAATTGGAACGATGTCCTTTCGGTGATAAATATCATGTTTCAGTAAAACATTATCAACGATTTTAATCTCTGCATCATAAGTACTTTTGAGTGGAAAAGAAAAAAATCCAGATCAACGCTTTGTCTGTGGCCAAAGCGTAAGGCCAGAGCTGTATCTCCAACCAGAAAAAAATGATTTTCTGGAAGCTCTGGAAAAATATGTTCCTGCAGAAATTTGGTAGCTTCCCTTTGTTCAACAGAAAATACCCGTTCAAGATCTACAGATAATTTTTGGGTTACGTCAGGCATAGCTGGTTACCGGAAACCGTTTATATAGACTTTTCAGATAATTCATTATGTTGAGTAGACCTGTTTGATATAATCCAACCTTCCAACCTTCCGTCCTTCCTTCATTTTTTCTATTTTTTTAAGGTTTTTACTTAACATAATTTTGTATGCTGTAACAACAATATTTGATGAATTCGTAAAAAGTCCCAAGAACGTCATGCCGGGCTTGATCCGGCATCCAGAAGTTGTTGAATTTACTGGATTCCGGCTTCCGCCGGAATGACGAAAAATGGTATTTTCTGACTTTTTACGAAACAGTTATATTTAATCGATTCATTTCTCGCGGCGGCAAAGTCATCGCACCATGAAAACTCAAATACCTTTGCTACCAGTTTTTCGGTTATTTTTCTGGTATCATCAGCAGAACCTGTGTCCACCACGATGATTTCATCGATGACAGGTCTCACAGACTCAATACAAGGCTCAAGGTTTTTTTCTTCATTCTTTACAATTATGCACAGCGATAATCTCATTGGTCGCCCTTTCTCGATCCTTGATTTAGACTTTCTGCTCCCTGTGGCGCTTTAATCAATAATTTCTCTCAGCCACCCTGAGAAAACAGACCATGGAAGCGCAATATTTCTTCCGGGCAAATTCCTTGTTTTATCAATCCTGCACACAATTATCCCCTGTTGTGAAGCATCGCTGCCGGCAATCTCTTTGAAGCGGTTAAGCCCTTTTACATGGTTGAGTGAAGGGGTTGAAGTCAACTTTATTTCTATGGGCCATAGTTTCCCCTTTGCCTGAATAATCAGATCAACCTCAAGCCCGCCCTGAGATCTCCAGAAAAAGGCTGAGGGTCTTTTCCCGCAATTAAAAAAAGTCTTCCAGACTTCGCTTATAATCAAACCCTCAAAGAGCGCCCCTCCCATACTTCCCCTGAGCGTCGCCAAGGCTGATGGCTGCCGGGTCAGGTAACAAACGAGTGACGGATCATTAAAATAAAATTTTGATGTTTTTACCACTCGTTTGCCGAAATTTTTGAAAAATGGCGGGAGCATTATGGAAAGGTAACTTGCTTCAAGTATTTTAGTCCATGATTTAATGGTTGCCTGACTGACACCACAATCCCTTGCCAGATCCGCCGGATGAAATTCCTGAGAATGAAAAGCAGCGGACAAGTTTACAAACATTTCAAAAGAACGAAAATTACGGATGTTCTCAAGCTGACGTATATCTCTTTCCAGATAGGTTTGAATATATGACTTAACCCATAAATCGCGCTTTTGAGGATTACATGCCGGTTCAGGAAAGAGCCCTGTCCATAAGATATTTTCAAGTTGCCTTGCGCTGCCTTTGCCCTCGTTCAAACTAAAGGGAGGCAATTCAAGGATAGCAATTCTGCCGGCAAGCGTTTCGCTGACATTTTTCATCAGGTGAAATTGCTGGGAACCGGTCATAATCCAAATGCCGGGGCTTCTGTTCTTATCTATTTTTATCTTTACATACTGTAGAATTTCAGGGACATATTGTATTTCATCAAGGATTACAGTTTTCTCATCAAACTGGTCCAGAAATCCATTGGCATCCTGCAGGGCAAAATCACGATTTAAGGGATCATCAAAGGTCACATAGGCAACATTCTTCATTTCATGCTGTAAAAACGTTGTCTTGCCGGATTGCCTTGGTCCGGTAATTAAAACTGCAGGAAATTGCCGGATACAGGCTTGAAATGTTTTTTTCAACTCTCTTGGAATATACATATTATTACCCGGATTAAAGTTGTATTTTAATCTGGGTAATAATGCATCCCGCAAAGTATGTCAATTTTAATTTATCACATTAAATCTCTCTTGCCCTTATTTAACCGTGGCGTAAGACCTTCTTTTCATTCGATGTTCATTCATCTTTTCTTCTTCGCCTCTTCCAACCTCCCCATCTCCCGAAGAATCATCTCAATACTCTCCTGGCTGTTGTCGAGCTGAAGCGATTTCTCATAAACCTCTCTGGCACCTGCAAGATCTTCTGCCTGGATAAAACAATTCCCCATCGCATTTAGCAGGCCAATTTCATCCGGTTTCAGTTTCAGCGCCTGTTCAAACCATTCTGCAGCTTTCAGATAATCCTTTTGAGCCTCTGCGCATTTGCCAAGATTTTCTATCGCTTCAAAATAGCTTTCATCGGTCTCCAGAACACGGGTAAAGTAAGAAACAGCCTCATCTGTTCACAGGCATCTGCGCGACGGCGGTCATCGGTGTTGGCATTGGTAATGTATTTCCCGGACGCTGCCTTTACGCCTCGATTCCAGGCGGCATAGACGGTTTCACGCTGATCGGTTTTTATGTATTTGATGTTGGAATACTTTTTCTGAAATTCTTTGACAATCGCTTCTTCATTCTGCTCCGAACCGCTGTTGACAACAATGATCTCCAATCTGTCAGCCCTGTCCCCCGCGAGTTCGCGAAGCGGCATAATATAGCTTTTTACGAGTTTAGGCATTTACTCTATATACTTTAAACGGCTCATCAACACCCTTGACCGCAACCTGGGGCAATTCTTCTGTAGATATACTTTCTGTAATCCCACCATCAGCCAGCTTATTATAAGTTCTTTCAGTTATAAGAATTTCGCCTTCCTTTGCCATGCTTTGCAGCCGTGCCGCAATATTTACATCCATTCCAATCGACGTAAATTCTTTTTTTCTGAGTGAACCTAATATTCCGGAAAATACATTTCCTGTTGATATGCCGATACCTATCCGCAGTCTTAAGCCGTTTTTCTTTTTTAATTCATCGTCGATTTTCCTTGCTTTTTTTTGCATGGCAATGGCTGTTTGTACAGCTCTGACAGCATCATCGTGGTACGCAACAGGCGCGCCAAATACTACCATAATGCTGTCACCTATATGCTTATCAACGGTTCCGTTAAACTGATACGCTATTTCTCCCATTGGAGCAAAATAATTATTATTCAAATATGACACAATAATTTCCGGCGAAATTGCCTGTGACATCCGGGTAAAGCCTCGAATGTCGGCAAAAAGGATGGATGCTTCCTGGTATGTCGGTCTTAAGGCGTCTGGTGAATTTTTGATTTCTCTGTAAACCTGCTCAGATATAAACTGCTGCATACGCTTGCGCACAGAAATATTTCGAATATTTGCACGCAATTCAATGTTGTCAAAAGGTTTGGTCAAAAAGCCGTCTATTCCTTTGTTTGTAGCAAGAATCGCCGCAATCATTACTAACATCAATATAATTGACGGATGAGTCTGGCATTTTTCCAGTTTTAACATACATTTTCAAAGCCTCCACAACAGCTTGAAAATCCACCGCCCCGGAATACCTAAAATCCCAACTAACTTTGACCTTTCTCGATAGCTCCGGGACTTTCTTCATTGAAATTTCATTATCATGGCGTGGCTCAATCTCAATAAATGAACCCGGCAAAATAAAGGCTTCAAGAAGTTTTTGCCTGTCATTAAAACTCATCTTTTTAATGGAGCGGACATTTTTCACTAATTCCTTGATCTGATCTCCTGTATTTTTTACTATTTTTAAATTAGCTTGCAAAATTTGAGAGTTGGAATATTCTTTTGTTAGCTTTTGCCTCTCGTCCTCTAAAAGCTTCTTTTGACCTTGAAGCCGTCCTTGCTCAACCTCAAGCTGTTTTTCTGTAAAAAGATTTTTTATAAAACTGTGCAATAGTTTTGCCGATGCCTGATCGTTGCTTTTAATATCCTTTTCAACTTTTTTCAGCTTGCGTTTTATTTGATCTAAATTTGATTTTTGGCTTTTTGTGTCCGTCCAAAGCTTCAATGTTCTCTTTGGATTTCTGAATAAATCCGAAAACAGATTTCGTTCAATTTGTTGATCTAAAACCTGCATGTTTACAAAGGGGGCTTTGCAAGGCGTCTCCCCCGGCTCTCGCCGCTTTGGGCTTTTGATTCGATTGTAGCAGGCATAATATTTTACGATCTTATTCTTGACATTGCCGCCCGAAGTAGGAACGAATTTTGCTCCGCACATAGCACAACGGAGCTTGCCTCGAAGCAAAAAGCCTTCTTTTTTGATTAGATTATTGCGCTTGTTAGCCTCGATCTTTTCTCGTAGTAGTTTAAATTCCGCCTCTGTAAAAATGGCGGGCACCTGAACCTTTACTGCTTCGGATAGTGGCTTAACCTCTAAAAGCTTTTGCTTGCCGTTTCCTTTTGTTTTCCAAATATAGCGCCCAGTATAAATGCAGCCTGTGAGTCCGCCCTCATTTCGTAAAATGGAGGATAGACCGCCTACGCTCCACTTTTTACCTTTACGTGTATCCATCCCGTTTTCATTAAGATAATAGGCACAACTATTTATACTCCGGCCTTGCTGGACAATCTGATTATAAACAGTTCTTAAAATTTGGTTTTCATCATGGTCAATGACAACTTTATGCTTGACCGGCACAACTGTTTTGTCAACAATCTTCCGTAAACCATAAGGCACGCTGGTTAGGCAATAAACGCCTGATCTCAACTTTTCATCTCGTCCCCTCTTAAAACGGCGTGCCATCTCTGCCTTTTCTTCTCCGGCAAACATCAATTTCAATGTCGTCATAAGCTCGCCTGTAAACATGCTTAAGTCCAGAATGCCCTCCGCTGGAGAGGCCAGCTTGATCTTATTATCCTTTAGCAGTTTAAGTATCCAGCCCCTTTCTCCGGGGTCTTCGGTACGAGTAACACGGCTATGCTCTGCAACAAGCAAAACATCAAACTTGTTTTTAGCCATATCTGTCATAAGCCGTGAGAAGTCCTCCCTCCCTGAAATAAAACTGCCGGAAATGCCTTCATCAATATACATATCGTAAACAATCCAGCCTTGCGACTTGGCAAACTTTGGAAGTTGTGTCTTTTGACTTGCTATGGTGTCCGCCTCTTTTTGAATTTCAGTACTAACCCGGCAATAAATGGCACATCTTAATTTTTTCATTTTTTCTGCCTTTTTTCTAAGTCGAAATCTAAAGAATTATCCATATCCCTATACTCTGATATTACTTTTGGAAGAAGTCTTGTTATACGCCGTGTCCTTTAGTGTATAAGCTGGTTTTAAAGGCTGTTTTATCCCTTATATGACGTCGGCATATTCCATTGCTACGCCTAACAAATGATTGTAATCTCCAGCCATTGACTTATCAATAAAACTGTCAATGTATTCCTGATCTGCTCCTGCCTTTCTTAATGCTTTTCTAACTTTGCCCATAACAGCAAAGGCGTTCCCGTCTTCTCCTACTAATTTGACTACTGGTCTTTCATCTGGAGCTTTCATCTTTGTCCTCCTCCGCCTCTTCCATCGGCAAAACATTTCCGTCCTCATCCACGAAAACTATTGACTCAAGCCAAGCTCTGAAAGCTTCTTCCGATTCCTTGTCAATTTCATACTTGATGTCAGTCATCTTTTAATCCTCTTTTTTCCTTTTCTTCTTCAGATATTCCCGCATTGCATCCTCAAGCAGTTCGCCTGCTGTCCGGCCTTGCTCAAGGGCAGTTATTTTCATTCGCGTCCATAATGCAGAGTCAATCTTGACGCCAATCTGTTTGCGCTCCGGTTGCTTATCTTGTCGTTTTCTTATCATAACCCCCCTTATGCTTGCCCCCAAAGTCCTTTGACCTGGCTGGCAAGCTCCTCATTTGTTGTGTCTGCATAAACCAGAGTTGACTGAATGCTGACGTGCCTTAGTTGTTTTTGGACAGCTCTTAAGTCCTTTTCCCGCTTGTATAACTCCATTGCGTAACTGTGTCGCAAGGCATGGACTGACTTTCCCGACTCATAAATGTTAATCTGCTTAAGATATTTTTTAACGATTTGCTGGATTGCTTGACTTGTTATAGCTCCACGTTGCCCGATAAATAAATGATCATCTTTGCCTGTAAGCTCGCCCTGCTCCTGTTTCCATTTTAGATAGGATTTGAGGTGCTTCTTTAAACTGTCAGGGATTATTACATGACCAGATATTGAGCCTTTGCCATCTCTCACAAAAACCCTGCTGTCTCCATATCCAAGTTTCAAGTCACCGCATCTTAAGTCCGCCGCCTCCGATACCCTTAAGCCTGTGGAAGTCAGCAAGTCTATAACCATCCATTCCCGGACGGCAGTCATCTTGCCTGTGGCAGCCTGATCTTTGACAGTCCGCCTCAATAGTTTAACCTGCTTTGATGAGAAATATTTGACGCCGTCAATGTTTTTGATTCTGGATTGTTTTTTGGCCTTTGCCTTTGTTGGAAAGGCAATAATTCGTGCCGCCTGATTCATGATATTTTCCCTCCCGTATAATTTTCTATTGAGTTTTTCTCATATTTGACGCCATAAAATAAGGCTTTGCAGGCTTTAAAATGTCCAAACTCAATAGAAAATCTATATTATATTTTGAGTATCTCTTGTATCTTATCTTTATTATGTTTGTCCTCACATTATATATATAATATAGCTAATATCATAAATCAAGACCTTTTTTAAAATACTTAAAACTATCTTGACCTTTCATGCAGTGGCCGGATTTCCATCCTTTGACGCATGGAAAGCCCCTCTGCGTCAGGCACATCAAAGTCCTTATCCAAGATTTCTGTTTCATCAGGGATATTGGAAGGCTTAATATCAATAGGCTCCGGCTTAACGTCCTCCTGCTGTGAGGCAGGCTTAGACCGCCTTGTAAACCTCTTTTTCACAGGCTCAATATCAATGGCAGGCTCAATATCAATGGCAGGCTTTTCATCAATAAGCCGCCTGTGAACGGGCATTTCCCTGTATGACAAATCAACTTCTTCGGCATCATCGACAAGCGTGACATTGATCACAGTAGGCTCGGATTTCTGCTTTTCCTGAAGCTCTATTGATCGCAATTGATAAACCATATTTGAAACGATCTGAACAATCCCTGCCGATTTGCCAATACCGGACAGAGCGACTCCCAATTTGCCTTGTCGCCATGCCTCATCGATTACCAAGGTGGCCGTCTGGAGCAGGTCTTCAAGGATGTCCAGAAGGCCGTCTGCGCTTGTCAGGTCTCTTTTTTTGGCTGCTGTGATAAGTTGCCTGGATAAGTGTTTGTCCCTGTGATTCATGACGGCTGCCTCTGTCATACCATATTTTTTTGATATACTGGTCATTGTTTGGCCTTGCACAAGCGCCTTATCAATATCTAACCTTTTGGGATGCGAACAGATTTTACAAACTCTTGACATCTTTTTTCCTCCTCTTATGACTATTGGATATTCCTATACTTTTAATTGTTATTTCCTATACGTCCGGCAAGCTATAAAACGATCATTATGGCCGTTTACGGCTTTGCATGTATTCTCTTTATATTCCAATCTGCCTGCTAAGGCATTTTTTGGATGATTGTTTGTTTCTCTTTGTTTTTATTCTTGGATGATGTATCTTTTTTTTCTTTTAAAAAATCCAAAATAAATAATAATTTTTTTTATCTATCTATTATTATCTATAAAATATCTAAAAATATCTACGGAATTGGGATTTTAATAAAAATCAATAAGTTATCTAATAATTTATTTTTGTATAATAGGTTTTCCATTTTTGTATAATAGGTTTTCCATTTTTGTATAATAGGTTTTCCATTTTTGTATAATAGGTTTTCCATTTTTGTATAATAGGTTTTCCATTTTTGTATAATAGGTCTAAAATTTTTGTATAATAGGTTTTTTGCAGCATCAATTTTTCATATAACGTCCGCTTCATTTAGGCTTGAATTAATATAATCGCCCAAGTCTCCCAGATCATCTTCAATTTCCAGATCATCTTCAATTTCCAAGTCAGGGTCAGGGTCAAATATCTCATTCCAAAACTTGCCCTTGGCTTGAAACAGATAATAATATGCGCAGCCCCTCGATCCGTTCCCCGATTCATGCTTTTTCTTGACAGCCTGAACGAATTTCTTAAAATCCTCTTTCCAGTTTTTGCCATGCCTAATCATTTTCTTGACCTGCTCAATACTTTTTTCAGGTAAATCTTTGAGATTATCTTTTGCATAATCCTGCGCCCACTTAATATCTGCTTGATATTTCCGCTTTTCGCTTTCGGCTTTTTCTTTCTCTTTGCATTCCAGTTCCTGCCTCTGTTCCTTTTCCTCTGGGGTTTCAGTGAGCCGTTTATAATGTCCATCAATGATATTAGTTGATGGCCTTTTGAGTTCCATAAATCCCATAAATCTATCAAAAACGTTGTTGTCTGGATTAAGAGTGCTTGCATGAATTGTCTTGAGCCAGCCGCCCGCTTCATGTTGTTCTTTTAGCCAGCTCACAAATTTATTAAAAAAGCTGCTGTCTCCCAATGCTTTCCCGATAGCTTGAATTTTTGTAATATTTTCTTTTGCAAAATCTCTGTTGTTTTTTGAGATTTCAATTCCGGTTTCTTTTTCAATATATTTAAGAAAGTCATTTTTTTGTTCTGATTTTTTTATAATGGGCTTTATTGCTTCCTGCTTTGTTTCTTCCTGCTTTATTGCTTCCGGCTTTGACTCGGCAGGTGATCTTCTGCCTTCCAGCCATTTTTTATCAAACGTAACAGATAAGACGTCGTTAGCTTTTAAATTATATGATTTAAGATATCCTTTATTTATAAGTTCCCCGTGTCCCTTTTTGATTTGATAACGTTTTGTAGCCAAAGTCAGCCGCTTGGCGATGTCAAGCCCGATCAAATCGCATAGCTTCTCTATGCCGATTTTATAAGCTGTTCGCTGTTTGGCAGATATCTGTCGCTGATAAAAAAGATATAATGCCTTTGACACGCCTCCTTTAAGGCTTAATCTGAATTGGCTGTCAAAAAGAGTCATAAGCATTCTTTTTCCAAAGAGGCGATTGAAGCAGCGGTCGAGTTCAATATGCAATTGGGATTTTTTGCCAGCGGCCAAGGAAATCATGCCTGAAATTATCCAGTCGGCATTTTCTTCCTTTCTATCGCTCTCATTGAAAGAGACGGTCTCAACCAGTGCTTCGCGCAAACGACGGATACTATTTTTGATGCTTTCCTTACTCGTTTTGGCGTATGGCCTTTTGAGTTTCCGGCATAATTCATTGACGCTGGTTGTAAATTTAAGGCTTTTTCGTTCGGTAGCTATCTCCGTCAATGCAATAAAAATATCCTGATCTTTAATATTCAACTTGCGCCCGCTAATTCGCATTTCGAGATGATCTCCATATCGAAAAATCAAAGGCTCTTTGTGATATCCGAGTTTTTCATCAGGAGGATAAATTCCAAAAGGAGTGGGGACGGCTACTTCATTGGGGATGGCATGGAAAGTCGGAATCCAATTTGTATTTGTATTTGTTCTTCTCATGTTTGCCTCTTGCCGCATGCACTTTGAAGTTAACTTTCAGGGAAGCCGCCAGTGCAAGAATAGCGGCTTTTCGGGGATATCGCCCTATCCCTGAAAGTTTAAAGGAGGCTTAAAAATGTTAGAAAAAAAGCCTCATGATCAATGTCTGTTATTATACAATATTTTTTCAGTTTTTATAAAAATCTTTGTGTTGGGCTTTGGGGAGCAGGCCAATTTCTGCCCCCCTCCGCCCAGGACTACATAACACTAAACCAATTACGCAATGGGAAGGAGGTTCCCATACTTCTGCGTAATCTTTAAAAGATTGGCACGGGTGAAAAGGCCGTCCAACCCTTTTAGCAGGGCTCAAAATACCCTGCTGATCAGCAAGACTTTTGAGCGATAAAAGAAGCCTTGCTGATTAAGTGGGCGGGCACCAATATCCCGCCCAAGAGCGGGAAAAACCATGATCAAAAACCCGCCCAAACCAATAAAAATTGCATTTATGCCGCCGCCCTTGTCAATCCCGTTTCTTTAAAGAATTTATCCGCTGCCGCTGCCTGCTTTGCCGCTTTGGAGTTTCTCTCTTTTCTTGCCTTTGCTCTTTCTTTTTTAACTCCCGCGATATAATCGGCCACCAACTGCCCGTTATCCTCAAACTTTGTGCCGCCTTCAATCACCTTGCGAGTGTCCATCTCGACAAGAACGTTATTATTCAGTTTTCCCGACAGAGCCTTGCGCTTTTTTGTCTTCCGAATCGCGGCGTCCTGCTTTTTCTTTTCTTTTTCCTCGGCTGCTTCAATTATTTTGTTGAGTTCTCGGCATTCCAGTTCCAACATCTCGACGAATGCCGCCCGCTCATTAATTTTTTCGGCGTGATTCTCAAAGGGCTTATCTTTCCGGGCATGAGCTGGCTGTGCCTTATTCCATGACTTCCATGCGTCTTTAGCCTTCTTAAGCCTTTCCCGGGCTTGCTTTAGAATGCCCCGAGGACTCCCTGTTTCCGTGTCAATCGTCTGGTCAAGCAGTTGTGCAAGATATATTTTTGTTTCATGCAAGCCATAGAGCGGCCTGCTTGCACTCAATTTCTTGCCATGCCTGCTATCCGGCTGGGATAAGATTAAACTTTTGCTTTTAAATCTTTCAAAAAATTCCTTCTGACTGATTATTTTTCTCATGTTTTTCCTCCTTGTTTATATCAATGTATATGTTTTCCTATAAACTCCTTTGTATGCCTGTCTTCTACGGCGTATAAGCCGTTTTCTGACCGAGATAATATGACTTCGTCAGGGGTTTTCATGTCATATAAAGTCGATTTATCGACGACTGAATTTTTAAACGGATAAAGCGGGCAAAATATTGAACTGCATTTTGCCACAGATTGAGCATCTCCCATACAAGCAAGGCAATGACGCCGGATTGATTCATTCCGTTTTGCTGCATCTTGCTTGCATCCCATAGATTTAAAATCCGTCAATGGGCAAGTGGAGCCGTCAAGAAGCTGGCCTGAACACCTGTCAACCTCTGCCTGCTCCCATCCAACGCATTCCAAGCACATGAGGCGGCAAGCTCTCCGCCTGTTGATATGGATAATTTTAAATCCTGTTTTGACTCTCACGGCTTTTTTATACATCTTTAAACCTTCTTAAAATTCAAGGTCATAACGGGACCGGCTTTCATGCCGTTAACCTTAAGTGTATGATTAGTCTTGAGCGGCTTCCCGATGGCATTAGCTTTTATTTTTTTCTCTTTTTCTGTATGCTCAAAAAAAGACATCCCCGGCATTCCGTTGAAATCATCCATTGGGATTGTCCTGAATACGGGGCTATTGACGATTATTTCCTTTTCCTCTTTTTCAAATTCCATTACTGGCATTTCCATTATTTCTTCCATTTTTATTTTCTCCTTTTAAAAATCATTGATGGCATCTCGTTTATCTCACTGTTGCTGTCAGCTTTGCCGCTTGCAATATCATCTGCAAGGCCAATCAAATCAGCCCCGGACATAGCTTTAAGCTTTTGAGCGGCTTTAAGCTTGCCATGTACTGCCTCAAGATGATTTTGTACTGCCTGAATTGGATTTGTCTTTTCGCCTATGTTTAAAGCAGGCATTTCGTTTGTTGTTTCCATAATCTTTTCTCCTTCGATTAAATTCATTTTTCCTTTTCTTCCCAATCAATTGAATCCTTCATATTCAGGGATTTTTCAATTCGTTGTTTCTCAGCCGCATTGAGATGGAGATAGCCTTTTTCAGCATGGCTTATCCTACATTGAGGGACTCCGGATCTTTTCATTAATTCCATCTGTGTCATTTCCCTGATAACTCTTGTCATTTTTAAGTTCATAAAAATTTCTCCTCTAAAAATAAAAAAGCCGGCCATATAATGCTTTCCAAATTACGTTCGCATCTCTGGCCGGCTTGGTTAACCGGATTATTCAATTTTTCTATTAATATATTATTTTAAAACAAAAATCAAGTCTTTTTTTAATTTTTTATAAATTATTTTTACCCTAAGTTTCTCATGCTATTTCAAGCTGTTAGACATTAAATAAATAGGCATTATATTATATTGTTGTTTATTATGATTGCCTCCATGGTTGCATAGCCTGTTAGAATGATGCGTATTATTTCCGGGTTTATTACGCCGATGCTGGAAAGGGTCTCAAGGCCGTTTAAGCCCGGCATTTTGTAATCCGAAATTACAATCGAAATATTATCAATATGTTCTTCAATAAATCTTATTCCTTCTTCACCATTTCTGACAGTATAGGTTTTATACGGTTCCTTTTTGAGAGCACGAGCTATGGAACGTCGCACACCTTCTTCATCATCAATAAAAAGCAATCCGTTCATAAACTATTCCCCTCAAGGCTGTTGAGACCTTTACAAAAACGTTTCTTTTTGCCACTAAACTGTGGCCGAATCAGGTTTAAGCCAGTGTTTGTCCGTGTGGGTCTGCGGCTAACAATTTTCTATGTATGCCCTGATTAATTTTAGAGCTTCATCTTCAGACGATAGTTCCTTGATAGATTCACGAAATTTGCTGGAATAAGGAAGGCCTTTCACAAACCATCCAAGACGGCTGCGCAACATATAACACGCACGTTTCTCGCCATAATGTTTTACCACTGCCTTTGCGTATCGTATCATAACGCTGCAACGATATGCAATATCAACAGGGGTTACATCTCCACCCTTTATCAGGGTCAATACCTGAGAAAAAATCCATGGTTTTCCGATAGCTGCCCGTCCTATCATCAAAGCATCGCAACCCGTCATATCCTGCATTTTTAAGGCATCTTCCGCTGTAACAATATCCCCGTTTCCAATAACAGGAATTGACACCGCTTTTTTAACCTTTGCTATGATCGACCAGTCAGCCTTGCCCCTGAACCCCTGAGTGGCTGTGCGAGGATGAACGGTAATTGCATCCACACCGCATTTTTCAGCTATTTCAGCTAATTTAACAGCCTGATTCCCGGAACTATCCCATCCTGTCCTGACTTTTATAGTAAAGGGAATATTTATTGCTTTTCGAACAGCTTTGATAAGCGCCTCAGCTCTGTCAAGCTCTTTCATCAGAGCAACACCGGCGCCGGTTTTGATTACCTTTTTTACTGAACAGCCAAAATTAATATCGATTAAATCCGCGCCTGATAATTCAACAATTTTTGCTGCTTCGGCCATTATTAACGGATCGGCGCCAAACAACTGGACAGACAGAGGTTTTTCCCCAGGTTGGCTGGCAAGCATCTGCTTTGTCTTTTGTGATCCTCGAACAAGTCCGTTGGAACTTATCATCTCGGTGCAGACAAGAGCGCAGCCCGCTTCCTTTGCAAGAAGCCGAAAAGGCAGGATGGTAATTCCTGCAAGAGGGGCTAATATTGTAATATTCTCAAGAGCAAGAGAACTGATTTTCATCTGCCTCCGTGAACTGATACGCGTGGTGATGGGTTTGCATAACAAAAAAGACAGTTATGATAACATGGATGAAGATTATATGATCCTATATCAACAGAAGTCATACAACCGCATCCATTCTTTATCCTCTGGCCTGAGTCCTTTTTAAAGGAGAGGCTGCCGCCGTATATTTTGATTAGAAGATCATTTGGTATGCACGAACTTTTCCTTATACCCGAAGTCGCGGGAAGAGTATCTATCAGATCTTTTTCACAGCAGGCATACAGCTCAATCTTTTCTGCGGTCAGCTTTTCTTCAATGCTTAAAATTATCTTTTTTTTCCTGCCAATTGGTGGATCTATAAATGAAAAACCGGGAATTAATGCAGTCCTTTTGCGAATTTTCCGGTAATCATCCATAAAGCTGGTAATACATCTTCTGATACCGTATTCGGAAGCCCTATGTGCAATTGCAGGTAAATCATGCAGATTGTTCTTAATGCCTCCACTGTTTGTTTTATAAAAACATATTGGATCAAACCTCCAGTTTATACACCGGGCGCCAAAATTGTTGCAGAGATATTCAAGCTGTTTTAAGCGCTCTGTCAAAGGGGGCACATTTGGCTCAAGATCGGCAGAACCGGAATTTATTGTAAAATTAAAAAAGAGATTAAATCCCAGTTTTAGAAGTTTTTCTCCAAACCGCGCTTCAATGAACGGGCCAAAATTTTTCGACCAGAATACAATGGTATGAACCTTGTCAGGGCTTGCAGGCGCTGTCGATACATGTCTGTTATAAGGGTTTACTACTTCAAAGGAACCCTTTTTGATCTGCTCCATAAACCAGTTCATGTAAAAAGCCGGGATGTCTGTTCTGCGGGAAGCGGAAATTACTATTTTCTTCATACCTTTTTTCGATTTTTCAGCAATATTACTTTCCCCTTTTTTGAGTCTTTGGATGTCCGGCCCTTTTCTTCATGTATCTCAGGTGGTTCAGCAACCTCCGGGCATTCTATTAGCTCCAAACGCACTTTTCTCCCATCCATTGTAAATTCTTCACCATTAATATATGAATCTTTTAAAATCCATGTGACAGGCTGAAGAGGCACTTGGAGAATAAGCAGCTTTACATGATACCAGTTCCGTTTTATATCCGCTGATATTTCCTCTATTCTTGCAAAGCTAAGCGGTATATCCTCCGAATATATCAGCACAATATCTTTTTCTGTTGCCATTTTAATTAGTTATCCTTATAAAAAGTTTAATTTGCCACAGAGCGCACAGAGATAATTATTTGTAATTGCAGGACAAACAGGCAAAATTTTGACTTATTACGAAATCATTAATATAATATGTAAAAATCATTTCTTTTTTATGCAAGATATACTCTTAAATCAAGGATTTTTATATCATGATGGTGCTTGGCTTACAGGGAAGTCCACGTGAAAAGGGTAATACATCATTTTTACTTTCAGCCTTTATGGATGAAGCAGAAAAACTGGGGGCACAGACACATGTCATTGATATAAATGAAAAGGATATCGTTCCATGTAAAGAATATACTGTTTGCGCTAAACATGGTTTTTGTCCCATTAATGACGACATGAAGAAGGAAATAAATTTCCTTCTTCGCCGGGCGGATGTTATAGTAGCCGCCACCCCAATATTTTTTTATAATACGACTGCCCAGCTGAAAGCGCTCATCGACAGGTGCCAGGTATTCTGGTCAAGGAAATATAAATTAAAGCTAACCGATCCGGGGCAAAAATACAGGCGCGGCTTTTTGCTTGCACTTGGGGCTACAAAAGGAAAAAATCTTTTTGATGGCGTCAACCTTACCGCAAAATACTTTTTCGATGCTGTTGGGGCAAGCTTTGAGGGCAGCCTTACATACCGGGGTATCGAACATGCCGGTGATATGGAAAAACACCCTGCTGTTTTAAGCGAGGTAAAAGAAGCTGCAAACGTTCTTTTAACCCCACTTCTTGGCAGAAAGAAAATCCTGTTTGCCTGCCGTGAAAATGCCTGCCGCAGCCAGATAGCCGCTGCTTTTGCCCAGCGTCTTGCAGGGGATAAAATTGAATCTGTAAGCGGAGGAAGCAACCCTGCAGGAGAAATCAACCCTGTCATGGTTGAAGCAATGAGCGGAAAGAGGATAGATATGGTGTTTCGCTCTCCACAATCGATTGAGGATGCACTTTCAGGCGGAAAGCCGGATACGATAATAACTATGGGCTGCGGTGAAGAATGCCCATTTATATCAGGTGTCAACAGGCGTGAGTGGGAAGTGCCCGACCCGTCCGGCAGATCCATCGATTTTATGATTAAAGTGCGTGACGAAATTGAAAAAAAAGTCACTCATCTTATTACCCAGGTTGGTTTTTAAAAATGGTTATTATTGCTTTTAATATTATGTAACATTACTATTATCATTGATGAATTCGTAAAAAGTCGAATTCATCAGGTGTTAAGTGTAAAGTGTTAGGTGTTAAGATAAAACATTTAATTGTTATATCAAGTTCTTAACACCTAACACGTTTCGTAAAAAGTGGTTTTTTGACTTTTTACAAAACTATCATCATTTATGAAATAACATAACAAGATTACAGAGGCATATTGAATGAAATCCGGCAAAATAATAGAAAATGACAAGGATATCAAGTGGTTGCTTTTAAATTCCAGGTCTATTGCTGTTTTAGGTTTGAGCCCTAAACCTGCAAGGGACTCAAATATGGTGGCCAGATATCTTAAAGATCAGGGATACAAAATAATTCCGGTTCGTCCAGCGCAGAAAGAGATATTAGGGGAAAAAGCATATGCATCCCTTGACGATATTGAGGAGCCTGTGGATATAGTTAATGTGTTCAGAAATCCTTCTCAAATAATGCCCCATGCCCGGGAGGCTGTTCGTTTTATGCCAAAGGTCTTCTGGATGCAGTTGAATATTGAAAACTATGAGGCCGCTGAGCTTTTGATGGCAGCGGGCATAGATGTTATTATGAATCAATGCATAATGGTAGAACATGACAGACTCTGCAAATAAAATATCATACAGGCTAAAACGTCGTCAGGCAAGAGAGAAAGGCTGTTATTGTTGCGGTAAGAAGCCGCCTTTTTGCTGGAATTGCAAATGCGGATTCAATATATGCCAGGACTGCATGTATGAAAATGCATGGACCCTGTCATGCAATGGAATAACCTGGCAGTGTCCTGACTGCGGCAGGCAGAATGGACTTGGCAACCAGTAAAATAATCAGCAAGAACCGATAGAACAAATTAAAAGATGAACATCCAACATCGAACGTCCAACATCGAACGTCGAATAATGATGTCGCTCCGCTCCTCAAATTATTTTAAAATCGATTAAAGAAAACATAATTTTATAACTTCCTATACAATCAAAAAAGTGTAAACAGGCAAATAAAGGATGGCGGGAATTATTTATTTGGGGGGATTTATCAGTTTGTAAATTTCTGATTATAGCGCTGCAATATAGCGTCGCATAACCCGGGTATTGTAAAGGATTTTGCGACTATATGAACATCAAACCCCAGCTCTTTTGCTGTATCGGCGGTTATCGGTCCTATAGCGGCAATAGTTACGCCTTGCATCATATTGTTGAATTTTTCAGGCGGTATAAGTGCATAAAAATTTTTTACAGTAGATGAACTTGTAAATGTTATAAGATCTATTGTGCCTTCTTCAAGCCGCGACAACAAAAGATCTGCATTATCACGAACCTCTTTTGTGCGATATGCGGTTATTTCATCGACTTCAGCTCCCATCTTCGCTAACTCTACAGGAAGAATCGGCCTTGCCTCCTTTGCGCGGGGGAGCAGTATCTTTTTCCCTCTTATATCTTCATTTGCAAATGCCTCGATGACGGATTCCGCCCTGTAACTTTTTGGCACGATATCGCTTGTTAATCCAAAATCAAACATTCTTTTTGCGGTTGCCGGACCTATGGATGCTGTGCGTAACTTTCCCAAAGAACGCGCATCCATATTGTTTTTAAACAGCCGCTCAAAAAAAGCGTTTACTCCGTTTACACTTGTAAAAACCAGCCAGTCGTATGTGGCAATATTTTTAATTGCCGCGTCGAGGGGTTTCCAGTCATCAGGAGGAACAACCTTTATTGTCGGGCATTCCAGGCATTCTGCTCCAAGATCGGAAAGAAGCTTGACCAGATCACTTGCCTGTTCCCTTGCCCTCGTTACAACGATTCTTTTTCCCGACAGCGGCCTGTTTTCAAACCATTTCATTGTTTCTCTTAACTTGACTACACCGCCCACTATAATTATCGCCGGAGACTTAAGCCCGGCGGATTTAACGCGTTCAACGATGTTATCAAGTGTGCCGGAAACAGTGAATTGCCTTGGAGTCGTGCCCCATTGAACCAGGGCCACAGGCGTATCACCCTGCATGCCGTGGCTGATGAGCTGCTTTGTGATGTTGGGAAGGTTTTTAACCCCCATCAGAAATACTATAGTGCCCAGACCCTTTACAAGGGATGTCCAGTCTATATTTGATTTTTCTTTGGTAGGATCTTCATGGCCGGTGACAAAGGCAACTGTAGAAGTAAAGCTTCTATGAGTCAGTGGAATTCCTGCATAGGCAGGAGCGGCTATTGCAGAGGTTACACCCGGCACCACCTCAAAGGAAACGCCGGCTTTAATCAGTTCCTCAGCTTCTTCGGCTCCACGGCCGAAAATAAAAGGGTCTCCGCCTTTCAGCCTTGCAACGGTTAAACCCATGATAGCCTTTTCCACTATAAGATCGCTTATTTTGTCTTGGGGCAGGGTATGGCTGCTCCCTTTTTTGCCCACATATATAATCTCGGCATTTTCCCGGGCATGTTTAAGAAGAACAGGCGATGCAAGATAATCATAAATTATTACATCCGCATTTTTGATGCATTCCAGGCCCCTGACAGTAATCAATCCAGGATCGCCGGGCCCTGCGCCGACAAGATATACTTTGCCTTTTATTGCTTTCATAATAATATTTCGATTCGTTGTAAAAAGCTATTACCACAGAGATCACAGAGCACACAGAGGTTTTCAAGAACAAATTAAAAAATGAACATCCAACATCGAACGTCCAACATCGAATGTCGAATAATGAAGTCGCTGCGCTCCGCTGATTTTATATTTATAATCGTTCACGCTTTAAAGAAGTATATGCTATATCCCCCTGAATCAGTTTAACCTTGAACTTTGAACCTCTGAACCGTGAACGGTTACTTGTATTTAAACCTATCTGCGTTCATCTGTGTGAATCTGCCTGCCCTGTTAAATTCCATAGGACTTATTTAACCGGGGTGGCTGAATAATTATTCTTCAGTTCTTCCAGTATTTTTTTTGCCCCCATTGAAATAAGACTTTCCGCAACCTGTATTCCAATGCTTTCAGCTTCGTCCACATGTCCTGACCTTGTGTCTTTTATTATGCGTTTGCCGTCTATTGTTGCAACAAGCCCGCTCAAGGTAAATATATTATTTTCAATTTTACCATGGGCTGCAATCGGTATCTGGCATCCCCCCTCTAATCGGCACAAAAAGGCGCGCTCCCCTGAAACCACTTTTCTTGTTTGCTGATGATTCAGGACTGCTATTAGAGGTTTGATCACAGGATCGTTTTCTCTAATCTCGAGGCACAGAGCCCCCTGACCTACCGCCGGCAGCATTATACTTTCATTTAGATATTCCGTTATTCTGCTTTCAAAACCAAGCCGTTTTACACCGGCTGCCGCAAGAATTACAGCATCCATATCCCCTGCTTCAACTTTTTTCAGGCGGGTGTCGAGGTTTCCCCGTAATGGCAATATCGCCAGATCCGGTCTTTTGTGTAAAAGCTGGGCGCTGCGACGAAGACTGCTGGTGCCTATCCTTGCCCCTGTTGAAAGCTCTGAAAACAAAAGCCCTTTTTGAGAGATAAGAACATCCCTCGGGGATTCACGTTCCGGCACCGCGCCGATACAAAGCCCTTCCGGCGTTTCAGCAGGCATATCCTTCATGCTGTGAACAGCAAGATCAATGCGTCTGTCTAAAAGCGCCTCCTCGATCTCCTTTACAAAAAGCCCCTTTCCGCCGACCTTTGCAAGGGGAACGTCAAGGATCTTGTCACCTTTTGTCTTTATGGTTACGATTTCAAAAGAAAGGGAGGGATGGATTGTTTGAAGGGTTGATTGTACCCAGCCAGCCTGCCATAGAGCCAGTTTACTCCCCCTGGTTCCAATTTTAATATTTCCGTTCATCAGTGACCACAGGTTGAGCAGCTGGTGGCAGTGCATCCGCTGCATGATGAGTCTGCGGCAGAGCTTTTAACAGTTTCCCCGCCGCTTCCCTTGCTCATAAAGCCGCAGGCAGACATAAGCCTGCTGACCTTCTTGCTGCTGCATGAAGGACAGCACGGTTTTTCTTTTCCAAACAGTAGAAGTTCAAAATTCCGGTTGCAATCATTACAATGAAATTCATAAATCGGCATTACAGTTTTTCCTTATTCTATTTGTTCGATTACACCGGCCGCGACAAGAGGCAACATGATTTCATGATGACCTACAAGATTAATGCCGGCCCCTCCTCTTGCCGTAGGCCTGTTAACGACATTGACCATCGGACGATATTGCTGGATAAAATCCATATTAACAGTGGTGAAATTATCTACCTTATTTCCCAGATTGCGGACAAGGGTAATAGCCTTTAAAAAAACTTCCGGCAGTATTACAGCAGACCCCACATTCATGTATACACCTTCTTCCAGAGTAGCGATTACAGATGCAAATATTTTGAAATCTCTGTGGCTCGCGCCGCCGGCCGCTTTTGGATCAAACCCTGGATGCATATGAATTATGTCTGTTCCAATTGCAATATGAACTGTGACCGGTATTCCCAGGCGGGCTCCTGCCGCAAGTATGCTTTTGTCCATAAAAGGGAGCTTTTTTCCAAGTATAGACAGGCCGACCGATTCGCCAAGTCCCTGTGATTTTTCATCTGCACATTTCATCGCATTACTTAAAAAATCGCAGGTCTCTCTCGCCATTCCAAAAGCGCCGCTTCCAATGGACACACTTACATCCTCTGATGTCCGTCCTGTCATAGCTATTTCAAAATCGTGGATAATACCGGCTCCGTTCATTGCAACCGCGGTAATAATTCCTCGTTCCATAAGATCTATTATAACAGGATTCAGCCCGACCTTTATGACATGGGCGCCCATTGCAAGCATCACGGTTTTATCCTTCCTCGATGCAGTTGCAATAGAGGATATTACCCTCTTAATATGATTGCCGGCAAGTATGTCCGGAAGAGACCCAATAAAATCTTTAAAAGATGATCCCTTTTTCCAGGCGCTCGCAAAATTGGATGCAGATACCTTGCTCTTTCTCTCTGAAAGAGAATATGTTTTCAGACGACTTAAGTCTATAGGTTTATAAGTATGTGTCATTTTAAGTTAAAAGGCTATGAACATCGAACGTCCAACGTCGAATTTTGAATAAGGAATTTTGCCAATTTATAAACCGGCAGAGCGAAGCGATTTCATCATTCGATGTTCAACGTTCGATGTTCAAAAAACGCTTTACTCTGCTGTTCAATATTCTCTTATCATAAACATTTTATTTCTTAATCTTACGACCATGCCATCAGGCTAAGGGAAAAGGGTTCTTTCCACAAGATCGCAAAGGATATGTCCCATGGTTATATGCGTTTCCTGAATCCTTGCTGTTGTATCCGATTCTACAGGAAATGCAAGGTCAGCGCACTCAGTTAGTTTTCCGCCGCGACCTGTAAAGCCGATTGTAAAGATCCCCATATCCTTTGCCGTATTCATTGCCTTTATTACATTTTTGGAGTTGCCGCTTGTGCTGATACCCCAGGCAATATCATCCTTTTTGCCGATAGCTGACACCTGTTTGGCAAATATTTCATCAAAATGATAATCATTGCCTATGCTCGTTATGATAGAGGTGTCGGTTGTAAGAGCGATAGCCGCGAGAGGCGGCCTTTCAATTTGAAACCGGTTTACAAATTCCGCAGCAATATGCTGGGCATCTGCTGCGCTGCCTCCATTGCCGAAAATCAGGATTTTATGACCCGAGGCTATGCATGTAACCAGCATGCCCGCTCCTTTGACAATTAAGTCAATATTGTCTTTTATGCTCCTGTCTTTTACCTTAATGCTTTCTTCAAGTATATTTAAGATGAGACTTCTCATTTATTTTATTCGTCCTGTACCATAATCTTGATGATCTCTTAAAAAGTCGAAAAACCACTTCTTACGAACAGTGTTAAGTGTCAGGTGTTAAGTGTTAAGATCTTGATATGACAGTTAAATGTTTTATCTTAACATCTAACACCTGATGAATTTGACTTACAAATAACTCATTTGCACGAATTTAATATAACTCCTTGACTGTTCAATATATTTTGCTTTTCACTAAAAATTAAATTTACGAGTCTGTTTTAAACCGCAGAATATCGAACAAAAAATTATGAATGTCGAAGTAAGGTATTCTATCATTTTTAATATGTAAAAAGATAGAGCGTAGCGATTCCACACTTCATCATTCGAAATTCTTTGTTCGATATTCAAATAATTGACAAGTTATTTGCGGTTACAGCGCCACAAAGCGGCATAACTTAGCTTTTTACGAGTTCATCACTTTTAATATTCTGTGATTTCTTTGTATTTAAACCTAAGCTGCGTTCATCTGTGTGAATTTGTGGCTAAACAGTTCTGAATCTTTTCGATAAATTCCATTGAGTCATACCCAAAAGCATTTGCCTTTTCAAACTCATGTAAAGCATCTTCAAGCTGATTCTGTTTAAAATACAGCCTGCCAAGCCTGTTTCTAAAAAGACCGTTTTCCGGTTCAATATCTATGCTTTGCTGGCAAAAAATGGCTGTGATATCAGGATTTTCTCCCTGAACATCGAAAAGATATCCAAGGGCTGAGAGTGAAGCCGCATCATTTGGATTGTTTTTTATTGCCTTTTTATAAGCTGACACAGCCTCATCAATCATATGCGCTGCCATGTAACATTCTCCGAGATACAGGTACGCTGGACCTGACTTTGGTCTGAGCTGTACCGCTTTTTCAAGAAAGAGCTTTCCTTTTTTTAGTTCACCTTTATCAAAAAAAAGTTTCCCTGCATGAAAGGCTACTTCAAAGACATCATCTCCTGTGCTATCCGCTTTTATCAACCATTCAAGGGCCTTATCATTATTGTTTATCAATATGTTTATAAGTCCCGCATTATATAAGACCATGACTTCTGCCGCGTCAAGCCTCACGGCTTCCTCAAAATGTTCTATAGCCTTTTCATAAGCGCCCAGAACACCATAGCAAACGCCAACACTGTTATGGACATTCACATTTGAAGAATCAAGCAGAAGGGCCAGTTTGAATTCTTCGATTGCCCCATTAATATCCCCTTCCTGGTACAGCCGGTCTCCGCTGATATTCAAGCTTACAGCATCAAACGAAACATTGCTGCCTGGGCCAATAAGTTCAGCATGTTTAAGCGCTTTATGCGCATTTTCAAGGATGCTTGCTTTTTCATAATCTAATGCGGGGTATGATGCAATTCCTATGGAAACCGTCTCCTTCCTGAGCTCCGCAAGCTTTTTTCTGGTCTCATCAGCAAGTTCCAGGCATACGGTTTCGCTTACGCCGGGGAAAACACATCCAACCATGTTGCCGTCTATCTGACCCCAGATTCCGTTTTTGCTTTTACATTCCGCATCAATTATTCTGGCCGCATCAATCAGTGTGTCTGTCAGTGTGTCTGTTACATGGTCATTTTCTGTTTCATCCAAATCATCAACCTGAATAACCATTGCCCCGAATTGTGATAAAGAATCAAGACTGTCCACGGCACGATCGATAAAGGATCTGCCAAACAGAATATCCGGGAATTCTTTTTTAAGCTCATTCAGTTTAAGTTCATCCGGGTCTGGATATACGCTGCCAGCCTTTTTGCCATGTTTTTTTGAATCTGTCCTGGAAAACAGAAACTCACGGGTTGAATAACGGTTTTGAAATAATTTCCGCTGGTTGTGTGTCATAACCTTAAAACCTATAGCATGTTTTTGAAAGCTGTTGCAATAATCTGGAGTTCATCATCCTGTATTGTTCTGAGATCCATAACAAATAAATCCTCTTCTATCCTTCCAATAACAGGAGGAGTATTCCCGCGCATATATTCTTTGATTGCATCAGCGGATATTCCTTTCACCTTTATTCCTGCACATTTACTTGGAAGGTCAAGAAGCGGAAGGGAGCCTCCGCCAGCCCGTGATGAGCGATCAATAAGCTTAATCTCCATGCGGGAATTGCCAATATTTTCCAGCTTGCTACAAAGCCGGGCCGCTTTTTTTGCAATGACATTATAGGGAAGAGTTAACATTCGCAATGTTGGAATGGCTTTTAGCGCCTTTTCCGGCTCTCTGTATAAACGGAGTGTGCTCTCCAGCGCTGCAAGTGTAAGCTTGTCAATGCGAAGCGCCCTTGTAAGAGGATTTTGCTTAATTTTGTCGATAATATCCTTGTTCCCGACAATAATGCCAGCCTGCGGCCCACCAAGGAGCTTATCCCCGCTGAAAGTAATGATGTCAGCGCCTGTTGCCACAGATTCCTGAACAGTAGGCTCCTTTAACATTCCGTATTTTGAAAAGTCGATAAAGGTTCCGCTGCCAAGATCTTCCATCACCGGAATATGATATTTTTCTCCCATCTTAACCAGATCGTTTAGGGAAACATCAGCGGTAAAGCCTACAACGCTGTAATTGCTTGTATGCACCTTTAATAAAAGGCCTGTGTCGCTTTCGATGGCCATTTCATAGTCTTTATGATGGGTTCGGTTTGTTGTGCCGACCTCCTTTAAAATCCCACCGCTTTTCGCCATAACATCGGGAATCCGGAATGAACCTCCGATTTCAACGAGCTCACCCCTTGAAACAACAACTTTTTTGTCTCGTGATATTGTGTTTAGGCACAGCAAGACAGCGGCGGCATTATTATTTACAACCATAGCTGCCTGAGCGCCGCTTATTTCACACAAGATATCCTCAACAGCGCTATATCTCGAGCCACGCTCCCCTCTTGACAGATCAAATTCAAGATTTGAATACCTGCCCCCAATTACCGAAAGGTTGGCAATAGCATCAGCGGCAAGTAATGAACGGCCAAGGTTTGTATGAACAACAACACCCGTGGCGTTAACTGTACGCAGAAGATTTAGTGTCATGGCATCCTTTACAGCGGCTTTCACCTCATCAAGAATCATGATATCTGACAGGCTTTTTTCATTAATTTCCTTAACGCCGTCAAGTATTATTTTTCTATGCTCGTCAAGGACTAAGCGGGCGGAATGCAACAGAACAGATCGAGGAATATTTTCAAAAAAAGGATCTGAGCCCGAAATTTCAAGGATATGATCAATCCCTGGAAGCATTCGCAACCAAACCCGTTGTTTTTTATTTATTTCCATAAAAGTTTGCCCGTTAATACAAACAAATTGATTCCATATCATTTTAAAGTTAATTGTTTCAATAGATTTCTTCGGATGATATAATAAAAAAATTAGTGCGCACTAAATACCGTGAACCGTGAACCATTGAACGCTTATTTGAAAGGTGTTTGTATGAAAAATATGCTTGTAACAGGAGGATGCGGGTTTATCGGATCAAATTTTATCCGCTATATGCTTTCAGAGTCCGGTTATAAAGGCCGGATAATCAATGTGGACAAATTAACTTACGCAGGCAACCCTGAAAATCTGGCGGGAATTGATAAAAAGTTCCATGATCGCTATTATTTCATAAAGGCTGATATATGTGACAAGCAGGCAATGGAGATGGTTTTTGAAAAATACAGAATTGACTCTGTATGCCATTTTGCCGCTGAATCTCATGTTGACAGATCGATTGCAGAGCCGGACGCTTTTATCAAAACAAACATTACCGGAACATTTAATCTGCTTGAGTTAGTTAGATCCCATAAGGACAAAATACTTCTTTTTCATCATATCAGTACAGATGAAGTGTATGGCTCCATTGATGATGGCGGTTACTTTACCGAGGATACTCCATACCATCCAAACAGCCCTTATTCTGCATCAAAGGCTGCTTCCGATCACCTTGTGAGAGCCTATGGAACAACATATGGCATGCCTGTAACAATCTCTAATTGTTCGAATAATTATGGGCCGTATCAGTTTCCGGAAAAACTTATCCCCCTTATTATACTCAACGCTTTTGAAGGGAAAGCTCTTCCGGTTTACGGAAACGGGCTGAACATAAGAGACTGGCTGTATGTCACAGACCATTGCAAGGCAATCTGGCTCATCATGCAAAATGGAAAACGTGGTGAAACATATAATACTGGCGGCGGCTGTGAAATGCGCAATATTGATGTTGTCAAGATGATATGTGATCTGATAGAGGAAATAATACCCAGGCCGAACCATCCCCATCTTCAAGACCTGATTACCTTTGTCAAGGACAGGCCCGGCCACGATCTAAGATATGCCATAGACTTCAGTAAGCTCAAAAGAGAACTGGGATGGGTCCCTGCTGAGTCGTTTGAAACCGGGATCAAAAAAACCATTAAATGGTACTCGGATAACTCAGGATGGGCACAAAGGGTTAAAAGCGGAGAATATATGTCGTGGATAGAGAGTCATTACAACCTAACCTTCTAATATGATTGACAAGATATTTTCGGTTACAGTGTCGCGAAGCGGCATAATATAGCTTTTTACGAGACCATCAAGGGTGATGAACTCGTAAAAAGTCAAAAAACACCGTTTTCCGTCATTCCGGCGAAAGCCGGAATCCAGTAAATTCAATGCGTTCTGGATGCCGGATCAAGTCCGGCATGACGATTTCGAGACTTTTTAAGAGCTTGTCAAGGGTAGTAAAATGTTAAATTTTTATGCAACGCTGGAGATAATTGGATTTTTCATTGTAAAAGATGTTAACGCTACCGTCAATCATTTTGAAGAAAAAAACCTTACTCCAAACCTGCAATCTTCCGCATCACATAGATCGCTTCTTCCATGCCAATCTTGCCATCTTTGTTTATATCAATTTGGGTTGCAATACAAACAGGACAGATAGTTGAATGCAAACCGGAAATGATCTGAATCGCAATAATGGCATCATCAAGCCCAACCATCCCGTTAAAGGATAGATCACCGGGTAATGTGTTGACACTGCAAAGCGCATTCAGCGCATTGACCCTGCCACCGGACACCAGTTGACCAGACACATCCTGAATTTTGTCCACTGTATCTAAAATAGCTGATTTCACAGCGGAATAATCAAGCGTGGGATTTTTTGAAAGGATTAGACCGGCGACACCCGAAACATGTGGGGCCGCCATGGAGGTGCCGCTCATATTTCTAAAGGAGAAGGTATTGCCAAGGAGGTTAATGACTGTTACCTGCGATGTGCTCATTTCTGTCAGCGCAACGCCGTTTTCCTGTGATATGCATACCACCGGCGGCCAGTCCCCTGGAGTACCGAGGGTCAAGTTGTCGAATGGTCCACTGTTATTATAGATGATTACTGCTATCGCACCTGCTGCCTGAGCATTGGAAACCTTTTCGGAAAAAAGAAATGGCTCAGAACTATTGCTCCCTCTTTCAATAAGCGCAATGTAGTCAGTGACATCCTCCGGAAAGTCATTGGGATACCCCTTGCCGCAGTTATAAAGAGTTCCGGTAATTCCTTCTGCCTCTGTTGTTCCGGCAAAAGCCATACCATAAGCGGTGTATGGCAGCTCAGAGCCAATTGTAACAGACGCTTCAGTATAGGAATACGCGGGTATTGTTGATTTAATTCCCTCCCCCGGCGCCATGATATCCACGCTCGTCGACCCATAATTGGAAAAGTCCGCAAGATCGTCGTTTAGATCGCTCGCGGCAACAGCTATGATATTGGGCAGGTCATAACTGGCCGGGTATTTCGGGAATTTATCGTTGTCGGCGCTGTCGTTTCCAGCCGCGCACACGGCGATAATGCCTGCACCCTGAAATTCTGTTGCAACACTGAACTCGCCATACGAATCACCTTCACCGCCGAAACTGCAATTCGCAATACGTGCCCCGTTGCAGATGGCGTAATGCATGGCCTCGATGATGTCTGCGTCCAACATGGAATTGCTTTCGTTAGCCTGGACCTTCAATACCATTATCCTGGCATTCCAGCAGACACCGGCGATACCCATGGTGTTGTTCCCCTCAGCCGCGATTATCCCGGCAACATGGGTGCCGTGACCATCTGTATCCATAGGGTCAGAATCATTGTTAGCGAAGTCCCAGCCATAGATGTCGTCTACATAACCGTTTTCGTCATCATCATCTTTCAAATCGTACGTATAACCTGGGTCTCCTGGTTCTCTGCCTTGAGAGTCCTCATCTGTCAAGCCATCTCCATCATCATCAACATCTTTAATTCCGGGGAATCCATCTCCATTAGCATCTCCAATCTGTTCAGTAGCATTTTTCCAGATATTGTCCACAAGGTCCGGATGCGAATAGTCCACGCCGGTGTCGATAACCGCTATAATGATATCAGGACTTCCTGTTGTAATGTCCCAGGCATCCGGAGCCCGGATTTTCGCAAGCCCCCACTGGTCACCATTAACAAAATAAGTGTCATTGGGATTGGTTGCATCTGCATATCTCAAGGCGTGCCTTTCGGCGACCTCCACGATGCCGGATGACATATAAGCCTTGATTGCGTCGCGTTCGGAGAGCCCTTCTCTCAGCTTTATTCTTTCCAGCCGGAGACGGTCGATTCTGCGCAAAACCGTGCTTCCCAGAGTTTTATGAAGGTCGGCAATCTGGATTTCTGTCGCGTCTTTCTTGAACCTGACGAGAAGCTCTCCGGGTTTGTAGAGAAGACGTCCCCTGCTGTCATACAGTTTTTCTTCCGGAGCAGACGCAGGCTTATTGTTGGAATGACGGGATTCCTGCCTTTGCATGTTGTCGCCAAGTGATAATTTGCCTGTAGGCGGCGTTTTATCCCTTTCGCTCTTTCCCTTTGAATATGCGCCCACACTTATGATCCGGCAGGAATTCTTTTCCGGAATGTACTGATAAACAACAGCCCTGTTTTCGCACAGTCTCTTCAGAACATCATCCAGAGGGAGATCCTTTGTTCTTAGAGTAATCTTTCCATCGATATCGTCGCTGATATCAAGCGCTATCTTTGCCTTTCTCGCTATCTCCTGTAAAACACAGCGGATTTCAGCATCCCTGACATCTATCGACACCAGCCCGTCAATGACTTCAACCCATAGGTCGGCGCATGCAGGTATCCGTGAATTTCCGCTCTCAGAAGCCAGGGAAACCGCGACAAAAACCGCACAGATATAAACAATAAGTGTGAGGAAAACTGAAATCAACAATTTCTTTTGCATCATAATCACATGTAATTAGCCGGTCCAAAGCCCTGTCATTACCGCCTGTCTGCCGCGCCTGTACAGGCGGGCGGAAACAGAAATCCATAACACCTTGATTTCCCCGGACTCGATCCGGGATCTACCGGAGTGGCGAGTTCCAAGCGCTTGGTGAATGTGTTGTTGTATGTAACGTGCCCTCTTTGTGGGGCACAGAGGCCCCATGCTACGTTTTTTAAACCCCGACGCGTCGGCATAGCGGAGCTTTTGTAGAGTGCATCAAAGTTTGCATTTATATTACACGTACGGTTCGTCCCGGTCAATGGCACAATCGTTTCTGTGGCATAATCGTTTCTGCAGAAGGGTCCGAAGTATAATTTTTACTTACATCCTATGTTGCCCGGATTCTTGGTGGAGCGCCTGTGAAACAGGCAAAAAAGGTTGTATTCTTCATGTTGGCAAACAGACTGCCATCAGCATTACTGTCTGGGAGATTTGTTTCTTGACAATAAAGTGTGTTGGCGCTACATAACTAATAATAATGAGAAAATGTAAATGTCAAAAAAGGCAAAACTGCTGAAATGTGGTGACGCAAAGCCATGGGTCTAAAGCCGGAAGGTTATGATAGCCAGGTTGTCGAACATATTTACTGATAACGCCATTCGACAAACATGCCTTGTGGCGTTTTTTGTTAATACTTGATGAAGTCGTAAAAAGTCAGTAAACACCGGCTTTCGTCATTCCGGCGAAAGCCGGAATCCAGTAATTACAGGTAGTTTCAGATCGCCTGGACTCCGGTTTTCACCGGAGTGACGACTTTTTACGACGCCATCAATACTTGATTGGGTTCACATTAAAAATTAAAAAGGAGATTGTCAGATGTTTAAAAGCGTTGTTCCGATCACATTAGAAAAACATGGGAAGAAAAAGGTTAAAGCGATTGAAAATTTTGAATTTGCGAAAAATATCAATATGGCTTCAATTATGGTTCATGAATTTTCACGGGCGGCGTCTATTTATCCTATTGTCTTTGTTGAAGACCAGCGAAAAGATCAATTCAGACCCGTTGTTTTATTAGGCCTGGAAGAGGGAGAGAATCTTTTTATACAGGATGATAAGTGGCAGGCTTCTTATATCCCCGCCATTATTCGGCGTTATCCTTTTGCCCTCGCTAAAACAAATGAAGAGGGCCGCTTTACGGTTTGTATCGACGAGCAAAGTAATCTCATCAATGAAAAAGAAGGGCAGGACCTTTTTGATGATAAAGGCGAGCCCGCTGAATTAATGAATCGAGTGAAACGTTATCTATCTGAACTTCAACAAATGGATCAATTTACGGAAGATCTTTGTAAATATTTAGCGGAGAAAAATATGTTTACGCCGCTTAATATGAAAGTGCGTATCGGAAATGAATTGAAGAATATTACTGGTGCTTATGTTGTTAATGAGGAGAGGCTAAACTCTCTTTCTGACGAGACATTTCTTGAGATGCGGACGAAAAAATACATTCCGGTTGCATATTCTCATTTGAGTTCTCTCTCCCAGATTGAGCGGTTGCTCGGGTTCAAAGATAAGAAGACGATAAGTGTGAAGGATTTAGGTGATCATTTCGCCGAGATCGAAAAAGATGATGCAGCTCTCTTGACGAGCGATAAACCATCTCCGAAAAAGAAAAAGGCAATACATTAACCAAACGTCGAAGGGTGTCGCCAAATCGCTTATCCGTTTTGGGAAATTGTGAAGTAAAGCTGTTACAACAGGCGATACAACCTGAAACAATAGAAATGTCTGAGCAAGCCTTATCTCCAAGGATATCACGTAAATAGACAAAGGGGTTTTAATATGCGAAAATCTCTGAAATCCATAAGAAAAGCGAGAAACAGGAAACGTAAAACGGGTTCAAGAAGAGGCTTCAGGAACACTTTTAACGTGGAAACTCTCGAGCAGAGAGTCTTGTTGTCGGCGGATCCACTAAGCGGAGTCCTGGTGAGCAATGTGCTCTTCAACGATCTGGATGATGCCGATAATATGACAGGCGCTATTGTCGAGACAATACTTCAGGATAATGCTGCTTATCAGGAAACACCCCGGCAACTTGACATATCTTCAGACCCCCAATTTTTAAACAGCGCTGTTATTGATATCTCTCAAATTTCTTACAGCGATGCCCTGCACACATCGGTTACCGTCACCGGAGATATGACTCTCAAAGGAAGCGGCGTTACAGCGCTGGATCTGGTGAACGAGGGAACCGTTGCCCCCGGCTATTCTCCCGGAGCTCAAACAGTAGACACATTTGCCCAGACATCGGACGGTATTCTGGAAATCGAGTTGGCCGGTTTAACCGCCGGGACGGAATATGATCAACTGAATGTCACCGGCGAGGCTGATTTCGGCGGAAAGCTCAGTGTGTCGTTGTTAGACGAATTTGTGCCCACTATCGGCGATACCTTTGATATCATCACTTTTGGCAGCTCAACGGGAATCTTTACAGATCTTACCGGTTTGTACGGGTTTAATTCAGACTATTATTTGGAGCTGGTTCAAACGTCCGACAAGCTTCAATTAGTGACAAGAGAGATCATTGAAGGGGACGGTTTTTCATTTATCAGCAGCGATCTTGGATCGAAAAACGATACCCTTGGCATGTTGCTCAATGCCGATTATTTAACAGATCAGGCGCCGACTTCACTGACTCTCGGCGGAACTCTCGATTTAGGAAGTTCGTTCTATTTAACTGGACAGTTTTCCTTTGCCCAGGCCCCAACGGAAGAAACAGTGACATTGAACGATACAGAGACTGTCGATGTCAGCAGTGTCACAGTCGGCGGACGGGATATCAGCGGTTTTTTCGGTGTAAATTCCGATAGCGATACCGATCGGTTCGGTCTGTCCTTTACTGACATCGATTTCGGCCTGGCCCTGTTCGAGCCTGTCAGCCTTCTTGACACACGCAGTTGGATTGTCGCCGAAGGTTCCCTGGACGGAGCATCATTTCTCAATCTGAGCGAACTGGATTTTGGCGTTGGGAACCTGTCCTTTGCATTAGACTATGGTCTGGGAGAGGATAACGCAACCGTCGTGAATCTGTCAGATCCTTCAGACACTGTAATCGTCTCCGATGGCGATGGTGAACTGGCCCGGTTTGACAGCGACGGCACTCTGGGCGAGCGGTTAGATCTAACGGGCCAGGATATCACCTTCACCCTCGCAGACCAGGTTAATATAGCGGGCGATTTCTGGTTTTCAACCGACAACGAGAAACTGGCCATCGCCGGTGAGCGGGTATCCGCGGATTTTACAGCAGCAGACGTAAGTGTTGGTGTGGCGGATGCGAGTTTTGGTCTGATTGCGAGCAAGGCAGGTGGATCTGTTATGGAATCGTCGGGAAGCTTGACGCTTGAGGGCGGAGATTTTGCCTCCGTCAGCGCCGAGTACGCCTCCATTCAATACAATACGACCAATCAGTCATATACGGGATATCAGATTGGAACGGCCGGGCATGGTTACACCTTCGGTACAATGGACGCTTCCACCGATCTTTTTGAAGTGAGCGCAATGAACATGCAGGCATCGATTGCCGGCGCCTTTGCCCTGAGCGGTGACTTTGGGTTTAAGAAAAACGGTGCGGAACTGAATGTCCTTTCTGCAGGGGCTAACGTGTCGATGGTGGCGGGAGAATACCAAATTGGTGTTTCCGATGCTTCGGTCGGACTGATCGTGTCTGCGAATGGCAGGGCATTGGAAGCCAAAGGTGGAGCGTTTGCCCAGCTTGGCGGTGATGTTGAACTGTCGGCGGCGGAATCAGAGATCCTGTGGAAAGACAGTGCCACAGTGCTGACGAATGAAAACAAAACACTCGAAACGGCCGGCCTTACCTATACTTTCGGTGATGAAATCGTTGCATCGGCGGCTATTCAGGAAGTGCGCGTCAGCGGCGCGGTGCTGAATGTGGCTGATTTTTTCAGGGCCGGCGGCACATTCGCCTTTCATAAATCCAGCGAAACCCTGACGCCGTCCGGCGGCGTTTCGGTTTTAATGGATATTCTTACTGTGGGTGCATCCGATCTGGATGTCTTCGCGGGAATCAACGGCGGAACAGCCGATGCCGCGGGTCTTGCCCTCACCGGTGCAAAATTCGCCCTGGCGCTTGTAAGTGAGAAGACCGTGGAGAAACGGCGATGGACCGCTTTGAAGGCAGAGGCAGCGGGCGCCGGCATCCTTGGTATTGATGGTGTAACCGTGGCCGGCAACGATATAGATGTTACTGTTAATCTCGCGGCCGGCGACGGTTCGGTAATTGACTTCAGCAGCGAGACACTGCAGGTAGCCACCGGGGTCGATGAAAATGTGACCTTTGATTTTACAGGAGCACTGGTTCAGGCAAGCAGCCAACTCACTATTGATGTGGAAAACTTCTTCAACGTTGACGGCAGTTTTGCCTTTAAGAAGAGCACGGATACGGTAATGCTGAACAGCGGCGAGCAGGTGAATGTGAATTTGCTGACTATCGGCGCTGCGAACGTGAATGCCTTTGCCGGCCTTAATGGCGGAACAGAAGACGCGTTAGGATTTGAACTCCTGAATGCCAATTTTGCGCTCGCCCTGATGGCCGACCACACTGCACCCGCTCGGAAATGGACGGCGCTGAAAGCCGATGTGGGCAATGTCGCCTTTGTCGGCATTGATGCAATAACCGTCGCGGCGGCCGATATTTCGGTCGAGATCAATAGTAAGATCCAACCGGGCGATGCTGTGGTAGATTTCGCGGCTGCGCCGCTGACAGTTACAACCGGGCCGGGAAGCGAGGTAGAATTTAATTTTGCAGGCAGCAGAGGCGAGATAACCGCGGTCCAGATCGGTCGAGCGACACTGGCGATTTCCGATTACATTTACGTCAGCGGCGGGCTCTATTTTGAAAAATCATCCGGTCTCACAGTGGATGTGGCGACAGGGCTTCCTTCCACATACCCGATTGCAATGGATTTATCTCTCCGCACCGGTCTTGGCAAGGTGCAGGGACTGAGCGCCGATCATTCTCGCATCGAAGACCTTGCCGTCGATACTGCAATTCTGAGCGGAACCGATGTGGATATCTTCGCCGGCATGGGTCCATATTTCATCGACACGAATGGAAACGGGTTGTTTGATCCCGATGAGACGACGAACTCCGATGCATGGGGGTTTGCACTGGATGATATCGATCTTGGAATGGTGCTGATGGATTCGACGCTTGCGGCAGATCCTGATTCCATAATTCCCAATCTGTATGCCACGCAGGTGCGGTGGGCTAATCCTCTCGATATTGACTGGGACTACTTCAAATTCGATGTCGACGGCCTGCAGATTGACCTTAACCAGGGAGGACAATGGCGCGGCGGAACATTTGCAAAACCCCATGTCGACTTTTCCACCAGTTTTGATGAAGGTTATCTGTCGATTCCGACAAGCGGCGATCCGATAGTAATCGACTACGATCGTTCCATGATCGGTGTTTCTCTTGAGCACGCACTGCTCAATGTGGATGACTTCTTCCAGATAGAAGGCAGTTTCGCCTTTGAAAAATCGTCCGGTATGCAGGTGGATGTGGCAACAGGGTTGCCGTCCCGCCTGACTGGAGAAGCCTCTACACTTGCTACAAAACTGATGCCGTTCAAAAGCAACTCGTTTCTCTCTACCGACAACTCCCGCTTCGATGATCTCCCCGTCGATGCTATCAGCTTCGGTGCCGCCGGCGTTACCATCACTGTGGGAGATCCTGACGATCCATTCTTTGAGCTGGCGGATATCGATGTCGGTTTTACCCTGATGCGTGCGACAAAGGCCATCGATCCGAATCAGGTGATCCCGAAGATGTATGCGATGAGGGCAAACTGGCCCGATCCGCTCGATGTGGACTGGGGTTTTATGCAGCTCGATGTCGATGATCTCACAGTGCAGATGAACCAGGGATCAAAATGGCAGGGGCTGCAAATCGCTCCCTATATTGATTTTGTCTCCAGCTTCGGCGAAGAAGGGTTAGAGCTGGCTACCGGTGGCGAGCCGATCATGCTTGATTTTGACCGTTCCATGATCGGTGTAGATGTAGGCCACGCTTTGATCACAATTGATGACTTCTTCTACATCGAAGGCGGATTTGCCCTGGAAAAAACCGGCGGTATTGCCGTGGATATCGCCACCGGTTTTTCAAATACTTCTCCTGAAGCAGCAACAACGCTGGCGTCGCTGGTAACGAAAGGCTATGTCACTCCGTTGCAATATTCTCGTATCAATAACATGCCCATGAGCGCCTTTACCCTGGGGCTTTCCGATGTGAATCTTTTTGCCGGCTCCGGTCCCTATTTTGTGGACAGTGACGGAGATGGAGATATTGACAGTCAGGATGTCCGCGATCCCGATGCGGTGGGACTGGTGGTCGAGAATCTGGATCTGGGCCTTGCCATATTCAATGATCCGGACAAAGTTGTGCCGCGTCTGTGGGCAATTTCTGCCATGACCGATCAGGTAGCATTTACAGGCATTGATTTTCTTACCATCGAGGCCAATGGTATCGAGGTTGCCGCTAACCAGGGCAAGGCATGGAACGGCACACAGATCAAGCCGCATGTTGATTTTGCAGGCAGTTTCGGCGCGGGCGGTCTTGAAGTCGCTACCGGCGGCGAGCCTGTTTTCCTGGATTATGAGAGTAGCTATCTTGGCGTTCAGGTGGCGCAGGCGACTCTCGCAATAGACGAATTTGTTTATGTGCAGGGGGGACTCAGTTTTGAAAAAGGCCAACGTCACAGGGTGACGCTTAATTCCGGTCTGACGACGACTGATTTGCAGATGGCGCCTACGATGGCAGCGCTGACGGTTGCCGGGGCCAATGTATCCTCTGACTGGTCCACCATTTCCAACATTGAAGTCGAGGCCATGACTATCGGTATGGATGATGTAGACGTCTTTGTCGGCTACGGCACACCTGACTTTGACTCTGCCACACAGATCAGTGATCAGGAAGACCTGTTCGGCCTGGCGGTCAGCGAGGTGGACCTGGGACTTGCCATTCTGATACCTACAAAGAAGAGTCTCAATCTGCCGAAATTTACGGCGCTCAGCGCTACTGCAAACAATTTCGCGGTTGTCGGCGGAGAAGATATCTTCGATCTATCCGGGAATAATATTGATGTCCAGCTCAATTGGAGCGCCGGATGGCAGGCTATGCCGGACAAACGTCCGGTGGTGGACTTTGTCGCCAGTTTCGGCGACAGCGGTCTTGCGATAGCCACAGGCGGCGATCCGGTTACACTCGACTACAGCGAAGCCTTTATCCAGGCCGAGGTTCAGGATGCCCTGCTGGCGGTTTCCGAGTTCGTCTATCTGTCGGGTGACTTTGCCTTCCGTCGGGCCGATTCCAACGAGATTACCGTCAACGCCGGCCTGGCCGGCGCTATATCCGGTGTTCGTGCCAACAGCATAGAACTTGGAGCTAACAACGTACAGGCCTTTGTGGGTGTGGGCGGTCCCTATCGCACCGATACCAACGGCGATGGTACAGTCAATGCAGAAGATGACATCAACGAGGACGCCATCGGTCTAATCATAGACGACTTCGATTTTGGCATGACAATTCTGACGACAGGCACGCCGGACATATTGACCAATCCACTGGCCGCTCTCGTACCGAAGAGCACGAAATTCACGGCCCTCAAGGCCCATGGCGAACAGATCGCTTTCGTGGGTTTTACCGACGTCATCGAATTTGATCTCAACGATGTCAATGTGAGCGTCAACAGCAGCAGCCAGCAAGGGCTGGTAGCTGATTTTTCGAAGGACGGTCAGGGCAATGCCTCAACCGGTTATGAGATCGAGACGGGTGGCGACCCTGTTGTGATCGATTTCAACAACGCTATTATGGAAGCCTCCGTCGGTAATGCCTATGCGAATGTCGCCGGTATCATCAGTCTGCAAGGCGGTTTCACCTTCCAGAAGCGCATGCTCGATGCCGTTCAGTTTGTCGTGCCGGGCATAACTGAAATCACCGCTCCCGGCGAGGCACTGGTGGTTGCCGGAAAGGATATCTACGCCTTTGCCGGGATCAACGGGCCTTACCGAACCGATACAAATGGAGACGGCGTGATTGACGAGTCTGATCCGGCCAATGAGGATGCCATCGGTCTCGCGATCGATAATCTGGACTTCGCCCTCGCGATGGTCAAGCCGGCGCTGGCCCCTGGCATTACCCTTCCGAACATAGATTTTTTCAGTCTGGCGGCGACGGCGGAGTTTGCGGGTCTCGTTGGAACCGACCCGTTTCTGACGCTGGATGCGACTGATCTGGTATTCGAACTTAATGCCGGAATCATGATGATCGGCGGCTACCCTGTTCCATCCGGCTACATCGACTACAGCGGCATGGAAGGCGGAGAGTTGACCATTCCGATCGGAAGCGAGGGTGATTCCCTCGGCATCGATTTTGACGGCATGTCCCTGAGGATTGGTCTGGACGCTACGATAGGCCTGTTTGACCTTTTCGAACTCAACGCCGGTTTTGATTTTGAGTTCGAGCTTCCCAAAACCGGAAGTCTTTTCCCGAGCCTCAACCTTTCGGCCCTCGGCGATATGATCCCGGATTTTTCCGGCATGCCCGATTTTTTGATGGGCGCCATTGACTTTGTCAAAAATCTCGACATTTCCATCGGCTTTGATCCAGACTTCGGCCTGACTCTTCTCGGCTCGCTCGACCTGCCCGATCTGAGTCTCGATCTGGGTGATTTCGTTCATCTCCAGGGTGATTTTCAACTCAATCTCGGCGAGACGTTTACCGGTTCCATGAACACCGGTTTGCCCGGTGAAACGGAGCTGCTTGGAAGTCTGCTGGAAGCGGCCCTTGGCGATACTGCATCCACCGTGCTCAACGGTATCAAGAGTCTTGCGGGCATTTCCGATGATTATTCGCGGGTCGAGAATGTTGGCTTCAAAGGTCTTTCCCTCGGAGCCAAGGATGTCTATGCCTTTGTGGGTTACGGCAGACCGGAGTATGTGGAAATTGAAGGGCAGCCCGGTAAGCTGCAGGTGGTGAATGCCGACGATATCTACGGATTCGGTATGGAAGGTCTCGATGTAGGCTTGGGCATTTTCAAGGCAAATCTGCCCGAAATTTTTAATTCTCAGAACTTCTATTCACTCTCCGCCCATGCGGATGCCGTTACCACCTACGGTTTCGGCGATGTGTTCATGGTCCGCGCCCAGGATATCACGGTCGAATTGAACCAGGGTGGCGAACTGTTCGACGGAATCATGAGTTCCAGGGCCGATTATGCGACCAGTTTTCCGGCCGTTCCCGATGAGGGTCGTCCGGCAGGATTCGAGATCAAAACCGGAGGAACACCTGTCTATCTCGATTATACCGGAAACGAATTGATCGGTCTGGATATCGGCCTGGCTGAAATTCAGGTCTCACAGTTCCTTTCCCTCCGCGGGTCTTTTGCCTTCCGCAAGGGCGAACAGTACACGGTTGGCGTCGATCTGGGCGGGTTGGAAAAGATATTTGATGAAGCGGCCGAACTTGTTGTGGATAACTATGTTCCCGGTCAGCCCCTGCCACTGCAGGTGGATTCAATGACCTTCGGCGGCGCGAATCTGACCGGATTCGCCGGCATCGGCGGCCCCTACCGCTACGGGCCCGACGTTGATAATGATGGTCTGCTTGACAATATAAACGAGGGCGCGGTCGGCCTTGTCATCGACGACGTGGATTTCGGTATGGCCATCATGAGCCCAACCATCGCAGGGCTTATTCCAGGAGCCGAAGATCAGGTTCCCAAGTTTCTGTCGACTAAGGCTCATGTCGGTTACGCGGGGTTGGTCGGCATTGATGAAGATATCCTTTCGGTAAAGGCGGAAGAGGTCGAGGTCAACATCAACACCTTTTATCTGCCCCAGGATCCCACAGGCGGGTACATCAATGCAGCCTTGCAGCTTTTCGGGCCGCCTTCCATTAATTACGAGACCAGCTTTCCTGATTCTCCTGAAGATGCCGATGGCGACGGGGTTCTGGATACTTATGATGAAGATGTAAACGATAACGGGCTTCTCGACCCGGGCGAAGATCTAAATGGAAACAATCTTCTGGAAGTCACCGAAGATCTCAACAGCGACGGCATGCTTGCCCTGAACGGATTAGCCGTGCCTGCCGGCGGCAACAATGCCGTCATTCTCGATTTCGACGAGGAGATCATCCAGGCCAAGGTGGGATATGCCGAAATTAATCTTGCCGGTTTTATACAGCTCTCGGCATCTATGGCTTTTACCAAGCGCGGAAGCGAAACTGTTACTCTTTCCAATGGCGATGAGACAACAGTCACCAGTCTGTCCATAGGCATCAACGACGCAAACGGCTTCATCGGTATGCCGGTCGGCGGGCACGGTTATTTCTATGACAGCACCGGTGATGGGCGCATCGACGAGAGTGATGCCACCAATCCGGACGCCATCGGTCTGGCCATTGTGGACCTCGATCTCGGGGTAATCGTGGCCAAGGAGCTGGTCATCGGGACGACTTCTGTGGATGTGGGCGTCTATCTCGCCGCCCAGGCGGACATCGATACGGTCGGCCTGGTGGGTATCGACGGTGTGACGCTCGATGCCAGGGATTTGAATCTTGACCTCAATACGGGCGCTCGTTTCTCGCTGGATATTGGCGAGATCACGAAAGACGAGGAGACAGGTGCGGTTTCCTTCAATGCTGGTGTGGACGTCTCTGCAAGCCTCACCACCATCGATTTTTCCAAGAGTACCTGGATCGACCCGAAAGACCTCAACAACCCTGACGATGATGTTGTTATGACGGGATATGCCATTGCAACAGGTAATCCTTCCGAGCCGATTGTGCTGACATATGATGATCAGTACATTCGTGTGGCAGGACAGGCCGAACTTAATCTATTTGAGGTCGTAACTCTTACCGGCGCTTTTGAATTCGAGGCATCGCCAACAGGCCTGACGGTATTTGTCGATGTGGATGCAGGCATAGGTGATCCCGATTCCTTCTTTTTTGAATCCCATGCCATGGGTCTCCTGGTTTTGGGAGAGGTGGAAGGCACTGTTGGTGTCGCAGTCAAACTGGAGCTTGACAGAACACTGAATATTCCGGACATCCTGACATCCGAAATCAAACTCGAATTGAACATGAACGCCTTCGGCAAAGATATCGTCTACGATGTGCCTGAAGAATTCTGGGTGGAAAACGGAGGCGTGCTGGATTATCACTCCGTGACCATTTCGGCAATACCTCCGGGCAAGACCGAAGCAGCAGATTTTTATGTATCCATGACCGGTTCGGGAGATCTCAATCTGTTGGATGTGCTGAAACTCAAGGGTGAATTCGGGATACTCTTCAGTATCACCGATGGCGATCAAATCAGGGCGGAATTAAGCGTGGGCGCCATCATCGATATGGATCCTCTGAATGTAGGGGTGGTCGGAACCCTTGGCTTTACCAATGGCGGCCTGTACGGTAGCCTCGAAGCGACCGGAATGGGCGCTGGTAATGAAATTATAGGCCTGGACGGTGTGTTTTCCATCGCCGGAAATTTCCTTCTCCAGATTAATACCACCGCCAATGTTCAGCAGGTCAAAGCGCTTGAAAGAAATACGGATGGAGATTTTACCGGCGGTTTCACCCAGATTGACCTTGCTGCCCGTTCTTTCCATCTGGCCGGCTCGTCAACCATTACCATAGGCAATATGCTTGAGATGAAGGGCGCTGTCGATATCCTGATTACCGCAGAAGGTTTTGAAGCCGAACTCGATATGTCGCTCAAACTTGGCGCTTTCGGGAATGTCGATGTCACAGGCGCGGCCGCGATTTTAGACACCGCCGAAGGGCCTGTCTTTGCGCTCAGGGCGGGAATGCATGTCAACCTCGGTGTTGACATTATCGGTATTGATGCAGGGGCGATCCTGGAGATAAATACGAGCGACACCCATGAATATGCCGGTGTTGCTGCCGGGACAACCTTCCGGCTGGCCCTTGACGGCGCTCTAAATATTTTCCTTTTTGAAGTGGATTTTGCGGGCGAAATCAGCATCAAGGACGACATTTTCGAACTGAATATCGATCATGCCTCGCTCAATTTCTTTAATTTCATCGACATCAATGTAAGCGGGTACATCAGGTCCGACGGTCACTTCAGTATCACCGGCAGCGCTGACATCAGCATTGATTTGTATATCCTGGAACTCAATGCCGGCATGTCATTGACCATCAGCGACACCCGATTTGCCGCAAGCGCCTATGGATCGATCGATGTGGATATTGATCTGGGACTGTTTGAAATCCACAAGACCCTCGCCGGGTTCAGCGGCGAGATCGATATCACTCCCGCCAGCGCCTATCTGCAGGCAAGCGTTACAGTCTGCGGCATCAGTATCTCAGGCGATTACATGTGGAGATGGGGTGCTCCGCCGGTCATCAGTCATCAGGTCGGCGACACTGTGTATATCCATATGGGCGACACCTCCGGCCGTTATGGCGGTGGCGATAAGTATGACAAAATCGTCAATGAGACCTGCAACATCAACCAGCTCGATGATGGCGGCATAGAGGTGCGATCCCTCGGTGAGAAGAACGTCTATTACGGCGTCAATACGATCATCGCCAACGGCGGATCCGGGAACGATTCCTTCATGGTCTCACCAACGGTGACGGCGGAGCTGTTATTCGACGGCGGTGAAGGGGACGACTTCTTCGTCATCAACGGAGGTTCCGCGACAAGCGTCATCTATGGCGGAACAGGAGACGATACATTCACGGGCGGGGCGGCAAGCGGCGTTCACTATTACGGTCAGGGCGGCGATGACAGGTTTGTAGGCTCCGACCAGGCCGAATATATCGACATGGGCATCGGAACGAACACCATTTTTGCGGCAGGCGGCGATGACACAATCCGCAGCGATCAGGGAAGCAATACAGTTGACACGGGCGGCGGCGACAATACCATCCTTGTCGGGGGGGACGGGTATCTCAAGGTTGTCGGCGGCAGCGGCTACGATGAACTTATTCTGGACAGCTTTGCCTCTGCTGCGGCGCTGCAGTTGAACGATCACCAGTTCCGTTATAATAATCGCATCATCGATTTTGATGATACGCTCGATCGCGTTATTATCAACGATACGGCTGCGCTCACAACCCTCATAAGCGGCGCCGGCGCCGATTGGGGAGCAACGGATCTCCAGCTTGATGCATCCGGCGTGGTGGATGTAAGCAACGCCATCTTGACCGCCCCCGAGGCGCTTGTCAGCGTCAAGGCTGCGGGCATCGACGGTGTAATTTATACAGAGCTGAAGGAACTCACCGTTGTCAATACCGGCAGCGGCGTTTATTCCGATATCGTGGTGCGCGAACTGAATGATCTCAGCGTGGTCGACGACGGTCGCGCCAATGGCGGACTATATACCAGCCAGGGCACAATAGATGTGAGATTGTCAACGCGGGAGGCGCTTTTCTCATTAGACAGCGGTGTCATATCTACCGCTTCGGAAGGCGGCGGCATACTGATCTATGCCGACGATGTGGATTTCCGTTCAGGCGAGGACAAAGTTATCGGAACTGGCGCTCTTACATTGAGAAGCGCTTATCTTGATCAGAATTACCGCATCGGCGCCGCCGGCCAGTCCACATATGGGCGCGATTACTCCATTGCCGGCGCCACCGGCTACTTTGAGCTCGGGATGCGCGATCTCGCGGCGTTCAGGGATGGCTTCAGTCAGGTCACCGTTGGTCACAATGACAACGATAATGTGTTTATGGCTATTGGTGATGTAGAGGACAAAGACGTGGGTCTGTTCCATTTCAACTCAAAACTGACAGACCGCGCCATGTTTACAGCCGACAGCATCAAGGTCATGGGCGACGTGCAATCCACAGACTACCTCGCATTCGAGGGTCGATTGATGGAGGTGCAGAACAAGAATGTGCAGGATCCCATGGGCCCGGCGGATTCCGGCATTTCCGCGAAGGATGTGCGGATCGATCTTACCGAACAAATGGTCCTTTCTGGGTGGGTCAAGGGCGATGACAGAGTAACCATCGACGTACAGGGTTCCACAGGCGAAAACGTTATTGTGGGTTATGGCGCCGAGGCCAACGGTTTTACCGCTGATCAGGGCAGCGCTCTGTACACCATAAATGACGCCAGCGAGGTGACAGTGACCACATCCGCTTCCATAATCAGCGCCACGGGCATTTTTGCCATGGGCGAAGGATCAGCCGTTGTAATGGATGCCGGAACCGGCATGACCATTCTGGAAGGTGCCGAGGTCTCGGTACAGGAAAACAATTCCACCGTCACGCTGTCCGCCGTCGACTACATTCACCTCAACTCCGGCAGCGCGGTGCTGGCAGGCGCTCACTTTGTGTACGAAGGTTCCACACCTGTTCCGGTCAAGGACGGGGACAATACCTCGATTACCATTAATACGGCAGGCGAACTGAAACTCTCGGGCTCGGTAACCGCCAACGGTACTCTTAATATAACAGCCGGGGATACATTCAATTCCTTTGCCGATTATTTTGATACCCTTCCCGGCAAGACCCTTGCCGAAACAGCAGACTCCGAAAAAATTGCCGCCATTATCACGGCGCTGAATTCAGGCAGCATCAATGCCGACGACCTGAGAGCGCGCGCCATCTTTACCGAAAACAACATTGATTTGGAAAACACGGGTGTAGCCGCTACCTCGATTGCCAACTTTACGCCATTTTCCTCTCTGAGCGATGCGGCCAAAAATCAGATTGCGGAATCTCTGGGCTACACGGTCTATACAGATGGTGTCTTTTATAATTCCGACGCGCCCGAGGGTTTGCGCTTCACCACGGAGTTCGCTGAAGGGGTTAACAGCGATGGGTATACCGCTTATGAAGACGCCGTCTATTTCAATTCCGACGCTTCCGAGGGCAAACGCTTCGTCACCGGTTTTATCCAGGGTGAGGCCCCCGATTACACAAACGCCCTGATCGACTGGGGCGAAGTTGAAGTGCCGGAGGTCAGCGCTACGTTTGAGCAATTAACTGCGGCTCAGAAAGAAATGGTGGCGCAATCTCTCGGCTACGATACGGACGATGGCATTGATTTCTTTAATTATAATGCACCCATGGGTAAAAAATTGGTGACCACCTTCACGCAGGGATCGGCGGTTGATTACAGCAATGCCGATATCTACTGGGGTGATGCTGGGGCGCCTGCGGCCGATGCCTCCTTTTCGAGCCTGACCAATGTACAAAAAAAGATGGTGGCCTATGCCCTCGGATATGACGTGTATGAAGGCACTACCTACTACAATCCCGTTGCATCTGCTGATCTGCAGTTTGTGAAGACCCTGACCGATGGCAGCGTCTATTTCGCCATCGACGGCATAGACTGGGGAGGCGTACGTCCGCCTGCCGGGGACGCGACCTTCGAGGATCTGACTCCGGCCCAGCGGGCAATTGTCGCCGACACCCTCGGGTATGCAGTTTATGATCATCAGATGTTCTACAACCCCGCGGCCGAGGAAGGACGGCAGATTCTCACAGCGCCGCTGCAGGGCACGGATTACCAGAACACCGGCATAGTTTGGGGTGAGCTTGATGAGCCGGCCGATGACGTCACATTCGAGCAATTGAATCCGGCACAGCAGGAACTCGTACTCGAACAGACGGGATATCGCCGCTTTAACGGTGTGATCTATCACGATGCCGAGGCCGCTATCCCGGCCAAAGCCTTTGTGCTTACCTTTGCCGAAGGCACTGATTATCAGAATGCGACTGTTAACTGGAGTGATGTTGATATTCCAGCCGCGGGCACCGCATTTGAAGATATGACCGCAGCCCAGCAGTTCCGGATACTGGATCAAAGCGGTTACACCCGCTATGACACCACTGTCTATTACAAGGTCGGTGCCGGAGATAACGAGCTTATGACCTCCTTTACCGAGGGAGTGGATTATTTCAACAGTAATCTCGACACCCCCGCGGCGGAAACAAACCGCTGGGTCATCGATGACGGTCAGAATCGTTACATGGCCTATGCCCTCGATGAAGAGGGTGACGGCGTCATCGACAAGATCCAGGTGCAGGATCCCCATGTACTGCTTGGCCAGCGCGGCTACGGCTTCCTTCTCACCGGCACCGTGACCACCCTCGATGACGGCCACGGTTTCACAGTGGCCAGCGCTGACGATGTCATCGTTCGCGGCAATATCAATCTTCTCGGCGCGGATGCCGATCTGGTCATACAGTCGGATACATGGGTTTACTGGGAAGGCGAGGCGAATGTTACCGGCGATATCATCATCAAGGGCGGCGTTGCCCTTGACGGCACAGATCTCGGTGGGGCCAATAACCGGCCGGGTAGCGATGTGGATGGTGTGAGCGTCTATACTCATGCAGCTTCGACTCTCAACACGACTACCGCGGGAACGGCAATTACAATCGACGGCGGCAGGGACGTGATCCTTGCAGCGCGCGCGGTGGCGGGAGGCGTGATAGGAGAAAGCGGCATTACATGGTCCGGCGACGATTCTACTGTCAGCGTTTCGGCGGGAGAGCGTATTTATGTCAATACTGTGTTAGCTGCCGCAAAGAGTGTCACCCTCACTACTTCCAAGACACCCGGCGCCAATGACGCGGGCTCAGGGGTGGTGCTGACCAGTGCCGGAGGCCTGACAGCCGCCGGGCTTACTTCAGACAACAGTGGCGGTGTGGTAAACATTGATGCAGTGGGCGGCGCAAGCCTTATGGGAACGGTGCTTTCCGGCGGCCGCATGGACCAGGTCTTCGATGCCCAGGGGAATCTGGAATCCGAGACCATCACCTGGTATGAAGAGGATTCACGGATTGTTATTCATTCCACAGGCCAGCTCTATCTCGGCGGGATGACCGAAACGGAATCGGGCGGCAGTACTGAAATCGGCGCAACCATCCGCGCCAACGACTACATAGAGCTCTATGGCGGCGTCAGCAATGACGGCATCGGTGTAAAGATGCCGGGTGCGGCGCGGGTTGCTACAGCCAATCCCGATGGCCGCATCGTGATCCACGCGGTGCAGGATGCGGAAATATACGGGCAGCTTGTTGCAGGCGGCGAGGTGGTGGACAATTATGATGCTGCCGGCAGTTTTTTAGGGAGTACCCTTAATACTTACGACGGCGATTCGGCCATTACCATTGAGGCGGACGGTCAGATCCGCCTGGGCCGCGATCTGCTGGCGGGCGCACTCATCGATGTGCGTGGCGGGAAAGGCAGTGGAACGCCGACCGAGGAAGATCCCTGGGCGGATGAGGGAATCGTCGTTGGCGGTAATGTTCAACTCAAGACCTGGCAGGAGAACAGCTCTATCACCCTGAGCGCATCGGGCGATATGTCCGTTCTGGCCCCGGCATGGACCCAGGAACTGACAGCGGATGGTTTCGCGGAGTTCGCCGATGGTCATATCAGCGGTGATGCCGGTTTCCGATTGACCGTCGATTTGGGTACCCATGTCGTGTCTGCCGAGATTACCCTTATAGCTGGAGATACCGACGATAACAACGGCCTTGGCTACCTAAAAGACGATCTGCAAACGGCAATCGAGGCTACTGAATTTACGGTGATCGAGTCCCTTTCCGGCACACCGGCGGTGGAAAGTACGCAAAACCTGGACGAGACACAGATAGAGGTGGGTCTCAACGATGGCCGCCTGATGCTGCGGGGCAACTATGAATTCACAGTCGCCGAGATAACGGAAGGCTCCGCCGAAAGGCTCGGTTTCAATCATGCGCAGCTTGCCGACGGCGCCACGTCCGGTCGCGGCTACGCCATCGATGCAGCAAAGAGCGGCTCTGTGGTCAATATCGGCAAGGCCGACGCGCCCGGCGGAACGATCTCCGTCTCAGGATGGGTGCGCGGCTACGATGCCGTAAATCTCTACAGCGGAACATACGCAGACGGCGATCAGGCGGTACAGCTTTCTTCAACAGGCATGATCGAAACCCTTTCCGGAGGTATGACGCTCAATCCCAGCGGTGCGACGGTACTCGAGGGGGATCTTGTCGCCCGCGGCCGCTACGCCGATATCGTTATCAATGCCAGCGACACTCTGTTACTTAAAGGCGATCTTACGGCCCAGCGCGATATCCTGATTACCGCCGGAACCGAAGAGACGAGCGGTGAGATGAGTCTTGAAACCTATGGCACCAGCACGTTCACTTCTCTCGATACAGGCGGCCGCATTATCCTCACCGGACTTAATGATGTGCTTATCAACAGCACTATCGGCAAGGACAATCCAGGGCTTGCGCTGCTGCAGATAGGCTCCACGAGCGGCGCCCTTACAGTAGCCCACGAATCGGGCTGGCTGGAGACCGGCGCGCTGCTGGTTCTCAGCGGCAACGATATAGATCTGGCCGGCGTTGTGAAGAGCAATGTCTTCACTCCCGCCACCTATGACTACGAGGTGACGGTTACCGCCACCAGCGATGTCAATCTCCACGGCGATCTTGACCTAACAGGTTCCATGCTCGTCAAGGCGGTAGATGATATCAATATCTACAATACCGCCCTGCTGATCGATGCCGCCGGGCAGAGCCTGAAACTCGATGCAGGGGATGCTGTTTCCATTGGATCTGCGGGGGCTGTCGCGGCGGGAATCGAGGCATCGGACGAAACCGGCGCTGTGATGTCTGCCGATGCTTTGTTAGAGATAAAGGCAGGCGGGATGGTTACAGTCGATAAAGACGCCCAACTCTATTCTCAGGCGTCAGGCAGCAGGATTACCATCCGGTCGACCGATCTTGACGTAATCGGCAGTGTGCGCGCGGGCGCGAGTTATGACGCTGCCGGAACATTCAACTGGACGGGCACGCAGTCTGTTGTGGATATCAATGTTGCAGGCGATGTAAACATAGGAAACGCCGATACCGGCGGTAATCTTGCCGCTACCGGCACAGTGTCGGTAAAGGCCGGCGCCAATACAAGCGGCGTGGGTATTTATCAGTCACAGGCAAGCGCCATCAGGGCGGACGCCACAGGCGAAGGGACTTGGACGACAGAAGAGGCGGCAGACGTGGATGGCCAGGTTAACTTGCGTGCAGACGGTGATGTGCAACTGCATGGTCTAATCACTGCCGGCGATATCGGCGCCGATATCGCTATTACCTCGCTTTCTCAGGTTTTGATCGACGGTCTCATCACAGCAGGCGATACCCTTAACATCAGCGGCGGCACCGACAGCAGCAGGATCGGCGTTCTTATCAACACACTGATTCTGGATGAGACAACCGGTGAATACGTCTCCGGCGGCACTCTCGATACCGTCGCGGGCGGGACTATCAGCATTGTTTCCATAGACGGCGTTGCCATCGAGGGTGTGATCGGCCAGCGTGATCCGCTGGGAGCCGCCAAGGTCGGGTTGCTGGACATCCGCTCCACCGGCGGCGATGTCACGGTATTGCGCAACGTGGACGTGCGAGATCACGTCAGCATCACAGGAGGGGCCGTCAGTGTCCTGGCGGGCAGTTATGTCTATGCGACAGGCGCTGACTCCGACGTTTACATGAATGCGCGCACAAATCTGACCATATCCGGGGCCCTGGATTCCAGCACGGAAGCCATTGTTAAGGGCGACAAGCTGGTCCACCTCGTGGGGCCGACAGTGGAAGTAAACGGAATCGTCCAGGCGGGTATCGATGATCTTGGTAACGCCGACGGCAGAGTGTTATTCAATGCTGGAAGCGTTTTAAAAATTGCGGGCTTTGTCAAATCGAACGACAGGATCGACCTCAACGCAGGCGTCAATATGAACTGGACCCGTGCTCAGATGGAAAGTCTGATCAGCCGAAGCGATCTTTCCGGCGGCAGCATCACCATCAGCGGCCAGGGTCTGCTTGACGCCCTGGGCGCCATCACAATCAATGCCGGCGGAGATGTCGTCCTGAACGCTGATCCCGGCGTTTCCGGGACCCGCGAAGTGAGCATCCCGGTTTATACTACTGTTTCCGAGACCATCGATGTCGTCACCGGCTACCAGCAGGTGTCTGCAGGACAGATTGAGGTGCCTGAAATTTCCTGGGTGCAGACCGAGATCACCGAGCAGGTAGGCACGGAAAAGGTTGTGGTAGGCTCCGAATACCACACCATGGATGTGACCCTGGAGCAGACCGGTTACTACAATCCTAATGCGCCCGCAGGCGCCAAATTCCGTGAGATCCTGGTCGAAGGTATCGATTACCTCAACAGCCAGGTTAACTGGGACAATGCCGGTACCGAAGCCCTGCCGGATCGTACCGCCGAGTTGGTCGTCGATTTTGCGCCGGATAAAGACAACAAGACGCACTATAAGGGCTTCACCGAGCTTAACGACGCTCAGCGCTGGGCAGTGCTCAATCATACGGGCTACATGCCGCTGTACCAGTTCAACTACAGTAATCCCGAGACCAAAAAGACACTGAACGGCAATACCACGACGACTGCCTGGGCGCCGGAATGGGCTGGTAATGCGCAGACAGTTTACCACGTTGATGTGGACGGCTGGAGGGACAAATATATTGAGATGCCAAGCGGAGCGCAGGAAGACGTCCTGCGTGTGGTTTCACAGGGGACACCGCAATATCTTACCGGCGACACGACGCTGAATGGTGAAAACACTGACGGCACATGGAACACGATCAGCGAAGAGGCCAACCCTACGGGCGAACTGGTGGGACAATACAAGGACGAGTCCAACGTCACGTATAAGCAGGACAGGTCCGATTACTACTACCCCGTAAACGGCTATCCCGGTGGCTACTGGCGGTATTATTATCCCTATTCGAAGGGAGCTACAGCCTGGATTAATGACCAGGGAGGGCCGCACAGCGCCAACGAGGATGGCGAGGCCCGCTGGGCCGTCAGCTACGACACAGGCACGGGCAAGCGCATCTTTGAGATCGCCGATCGCAGTTCCGATAACCTTCTGGAACGGGATCCAAACTGGGAGTGGGAGCAGACCGAGATGGAGCACGCCTATGCGGACGTACTGAACAGTAATTATTCTTATAACAGCGGTGCCATTGATGTGGATGCCCTCGACGAATTCCAGTTAGGGCGCTTTACCGATCACATCAATGCGCCCGATACCTACGTTGATACGATGGCGCAAGATACCCTCACCCTGACCCTGAACAGCTCCAGCACCCGTGGCAGCCAGTGGGCGTTTAATTTCAAGTACTGGGGTCCCTGGGTTGGCAAGGTAGGGCACTGGGTGGACAATGACGACGGCAGCGGCTGGCGGTCATCATGGGACGAGGAAGAGGATGTGCCGGAGTTCATGGTACGCACCCTGTACAAGGAGGTTGGCGAGTCGGTGTACGAGGATACCTGGGCGCTGAACATTATCTGCGAGGCGGGGAGCGGCAATGATGCCTACGATTACTGGCACTCGTACAACATGACATCGGCCACTTACGATTACTGGAATGGCGTCTATGAGTGGATTATCGGCGAAAACGATTACCGCGCCGGCGGCGAAGCCAACGGCGGTTACGGCGATGACCTGCGTATCTGGGTTTCAATGACCGACGAAAAATCCAAGACGATGACCGAAACCTATCAGGATTACGACTATCACTGGACCTCGGACTGGCATGATATCTACGACCGGCGCATCAAGCTGGGCTACCAGATGGTTACCATGAACGAGGATATCTACGATTACCGTCCGGTTTACCAGACCACCGTAAAGGATGTGATGGTGGTGAACATGAAGGATGTTACCGTCTGGAAGAGCGAACCCGTTATTCAGCAGCAGACAGTCCTGCGCACCGTGGAGACGACCGAGGATGCCACAACGCGCGCCTACGGCGAGTTCACCGGTGAGTCCATCAAGGGCGGGTCAATTACCATCGACTCCGGTGCCGATGTGCGACTTTCCGGCAAACTGACGGCAACGAATATTCTGGATATTGATGCAGAGGCATTACTGCAGGTAAAGGGCGGCGTTATCGACAGCCAGACAGTCACATCCACGCTCTCCGCAGCCACGGTGGACCTCCATGCCGGCAGCAACCTCTTTGTGGGCGATTCCGGAAAGATAGAGGCGACCGGTAACGTTACTCTTGATTCTTCGCAGGATATCAATCTCGGAGGCGAGGTCAGCCCGACGGTCAACGCCCTTATTACAGCCGACAGGAATATCAGTCTGAGCGGTTCCGTCAACGCGGCAACGATTACACTAAACGCCGGCTACGGTGTCAGCAAGGACGGTGGTATTACGGGCGACGAGGAGACGAGGCTGATCGCTTCTGAAGGCGACATCACGCTAACCACGGGCGAGTACGGCGGCAATATATTGCTGACCAATGCGACGCTCACCGCCTCAGGAGAGGGGGCGAAGGTGGATTTAAGCGCGCCGGGCGGGTACATCCGGCAAGTCAAGCAAGATGCATCTGCCGGCGATGTGACCACGACCCTGGCCACCGGTGCGATCACTGCTGATCTCGTCAAAGCAACGGCCGACATCGGGATGATTCTCAATACCAAAACCGCGAGCGTCGATCTTTCCCTGACGGGATTGGGAGATATCGATCTCAACAATAGCGGTGATGTGGATCTGACCAGTGTCATCACCAGTGATGGTTCAGTGACGGTAAACAACTTCGGCGATCTCACAGCAACCCTGGTCAAGACCCTGGGTTCGAGCGATCGTAACGATATCGATCTGACCACCTGTGAAGTCGGCAACGGCGCTGCCATGGTCGTGAAAACCCTGCAAACCGGCGCACGTGGCGACATCACCTTGAACGTGCAAGGCGCAATCACACAGTCGGGCGGCGTACTGACCGCTGATGAACTCTCCGTGACAGTGTCCGGTGCTATTGCCTTGACTACTCAGGTAAACGCGCTTTCGATCAAGACTAATCATGCCGGCGATGTATCCGTTTCTCAGGAATCACGCGATGTGATTCTAAAGGATGTCGATATTACAGATGGCGATTTTACACTTACGGCTGAGGGAAACGTGGATATGGCCGATGTGCGCCTCTCTTCCAACAAAGACGAAAACGATATTAACGTCACCGCGTCGGGAGACATCCTGGTGCGCTATGCATCGGCGGGCATCTATCTCGAAAGCGAAGCTGAGAAGCCTGAAATCAAAGACGCCGTCGGCAACCCTGTAACCTATACGACAGTCAGTTCAACCGGCGATATCACACTGACCGCAGGCGGTCAAATCGCCGAGACCTCTATCGATGAAGGAGTCGATCTTGTCGCAAACACGCTTACCCTCGTTGCCGAAACCGGCATTACCGGTCTTGAGATCGCGGTCAATAGTCTGGATGCTCAAACCACGAGCGGCAATATCGAACTGGTCGAATACGACGGGTACATTGAAAAGGTCGCGGGTATGGATGTGGTGCAGGCAACGACCGCCACAGGCGGATCTTCCCTCGCCAGTCTGACAGCCGAGAACGAACTGCGCGTCGGCGCCGGTGGACACATTACCGCCGATACCATTCGCCTGACCAGCACCGATGCCAGCGTGGTGGTCGAAAATCCCACAAGCGGCGATTCGCTGACGTACACGAAAGGCGTTGCATTTGTCGCCGAGAACGTAGTCTCTCTCTACCGCTTTTTCAATGCGCCTGATCTCATGGAGTATCGCGCCGGGAATTATTTCCTGTTTGGCGTGCATAACGACAACCCTGAGCTGGATACAACGACAAGGCTTCTGCCTGATACGCTCTCCTCGGATACACTGATCCTGGAGACCGGCGGAACACTGAGCCTGGACGGTTTTCTCACTGCAGGCACGCGCCTGGAACTTGTGGCCGGAGAAGATGTAATTCTCAATGGGACTATTTCGGTAAAGGCCGGTGACGCCGACGGCAAGATTGACCAGTTTATCATTCTGGCAAAGGGTGAACATAACGTTACCAAGTCTTTTGATTTCAATAACGATGGCGATCGTGACGACATCATTTCCGAGGCGGATGCAGCAATCGACTTCAACAACGATGGAGACCTTCTTGATACCATCATTGAAAGCGCTGTCCCACAGCCGACAGGCTTTATCAATGTTCAGGTAAATCAGTTGCCGGCATCCAATTTCGAATTGCGGGCGAAAAACGACATTTATGTCGATCTTGACTCCGGCCTGACACTGACCGGCTTTGTCGGTGGACTGTCCGGCTATGATTCGGCCCGGAACGTTACACTGGATATCAACGGCACGCTCACCGTTCAGGGCGGCATCGTGGCGGCGGATGCGGCCAACGGCCACCTTCAGTTAATCGCCACTTCCATCACCGCCGACGGCGCATCCGTGTTTATCGCAGATGACCTGGACGTGCTGGCAACCAACGGCGTGCAGTTGAACACCCTGGTGAAGTCCATAAGCGTCGAGTCGACCTTGTCAGGTGATATTCTCATCAACGAAGCCACCGGCCTGACCGTCGATCTGATAGTAGTACAGGACGGCACAATCGAAATTAATGCAGGCGCCGATCTGTATGTGCGCGATGTGCGCAACGTGGCGTCAGGCGACGATATTGTCATCAAATCCGGCGCCGATCTTTATGTTGATTATGTTGAGTCGGCGACCGCGGAAGGCGCTCAGAAGACAGCCGGTTCGGTCACCGTGGATGCCAAGGGAACGCTCTATGAATGGGAAGCGCAGATACGCGACGACGACGGACATATCACGGGTTATGCTTACGATCAGACCGCCGCCGATCTGTATGGGTTTACAGTTGCGGTCAACGGCACTACATCCCATGCCCCGCTGGTGCTGTCTGATCCTTCCATATCCGGTGTCGGCGACGAGATCGAGGTTCGTTATATCGCGGAAAGCGGTGGACTCACCACCGGGCCGACCACGGTCAATCAACTGGGACTCTTCGTGTCAAGCGGAAACATCGTCAATATATCCGTGGCAACGATCACTCCGGCAGGAAGCGATGCGAAACAGATCGATCAGGTCAGCTTCGGCAATGTAATGGGCGCTGATTACAGCTACTCTGTGACGCTCAACGGAACCGATTACAGCGTAAGGCCCGGAGATACGGTAAATGACAAGATTGTCACAGCCGAATGGTCTTCCGTTCTCGCGGCTCTCGAATATCAGCTTGAATCATCGAGCGCAGTAACCGTCGATGTGGATACTGCTTACAGGCGCCTGACATTGACCGGCGCTTCCGACAACATTTCCTTTACCCTGAATGCGGCATCCGTGGATCAGGTCCTCGCCGGGACGGTGCCGGATGCGGTAATCAACGACGGAAGCTTTGCCGACCAGACGGCCGGAAGCAGCGCCGCTCAGGTGTCCGACCTGGCATTTGGTGGGGCTAATCCGGCGGCTGACACCATTTACACTGTGGTGGTCAATGACCACGCCTACAGCGCGCGTGCTGGAGACAACCATTTGATCTCGATCACCGGTGCCGATGCGGCGAACATCAGTCTCGAAACATTGGCGCCCGTGGACGGCGTGGCCGGCGTCGAGATCAACGATGCCGACATCGCTGACCCGGCCTATGATCGCACCATCGATCTGACGGGCATCTCCGTCGTCGAGGACAAAGTCTATACGGTGACAATCGCCGGAACGGATTTCACCTACACTGCCGCGAGTGGAAATGCGCTCGCAGACATCGCTTCGGCGTTGGCCACTGCAATTAACAATAATGATTCATATACTGCCGCGAGTGCTGGAAACCAGATCAACGTAACCGATGGCGCCGGCATTGTTGCCATTTCGGTCACCCTGGAAAGCGGGGTGGATGGCAGCGCCACGATCAATGATCCCGACATAGCCGATCCAGGCCACGATCGGACCATTGATCTCAACAGCGTGGCCGTAGTCGAGAGCGGCGCCTACGTCGTCACTGTTGTGGGAACGTACTTCACCTACATCGCCCAAGCGAGCGATGGGCTCTCCAACATCGCAACGGGGTTGGCCACGCTGATCACCGCCGATACCAATTATACCGCTGCGTCGGCAGACAATACCATTACGATCTCTTCCGGTGCGGGAACCTCCGCCATTTCCATGACTGCCACGGCTCCGATTGCCGGGACGGAAGCGGTTTCCCTCTCCTCAACCACGGAAGCAGGGCGTGTCCTCGACATCTCCTCGCTTGCCGCTGTCAACAACGGCGCCTACACGGTTATAATCGATGGCAACACATTAACCTATACCGCCGATGGAAGCGCCACCCTGACGGAGGTCACTAACGGTCTGGCCTCGCAGATCAATGCCCACGCCTCCTACAGCGCCACGGCGCGCAATGCCACGGGTCTGGCCCAGACCTGGTCCGACGTGTTGGGCGAATTGAAGACGCAGATCGAAGCCGGGGAAGCGGTTACCGCGACGGTGACGGCGGCCGAAGGCAAAATGACGCTGACCGCTGATGTGGTCAACACACCTTTCACGATCGATGCGACAGGCGTGACTTCGGTTTCGGCCGTCGAGAGAGGCGGGTCTCTGTCGAGTCAGTTTGCCGACGTCAGTGCCAAGCAGGAAAGCCTGATCGATTTCGGAGACTTCACGTTTGCCGCCGGCGACACCTTCACGGTTATAATCGATGAAGAATCCTACAGCGTCCTGGCCAAGCTGGTGGGAGATCCGGAAGCCCTGATGACGTGGTCTCAATTGCTTACCGATCTTAAAACGGCCATCGAGGCAGGGAACAATGTGGATGTGACGGTGGATGCCACGGAGCATACCCTGACACTTGTTGCGAATACCAACAATACTCCCTTTACCGTCGATGCGGTTCTGATGTCTAATAAGACAGATGTGACCGACAACGGGGCCATGGCGACCACGCCGGCAGGGGTAGACCGGCCTCAGATCAACACCGTGATATTTGATGATTTCACACTGGAGAACGGACAGACCTTTACCATTCGTATCAACGACAGCGATTATACGACGACGATCGGGGAGGACGGTGTCACGGCGTCCTGGAGTTCGGCGCTTTCCGATCTGACCGCTAAAATCAATGACGGAGAAGCAATTACCGCGACTTCGGTTCGGACCATCGACCTCAGCGGCGTCACGCCTGCCAACAACACTGCCTACTCAGTTACCATCGAAGGGACAACCTTTAACTATACAACAGATGATTCCGCCACAAAATCAGAACTGGCGGCACAGCTTCAGATTGCGATTCAGAACGATGATGCGACCCATTACACCGCCACGGTAGACAACAATGTGATCATGATCAGCGGCGTTGCCGCTGCCGGAACCGTTAGCACTGCGATTCCGGACGCCGTTGCGGGCACGGCGGCCTCCGCTCTTTCACTGAAGGCGGATGTCGACAACACCGCTTTTACGGTCGATGCGGTCACTGTTACCTACGACAGCATCGCGACTGTCAGCGGAGCATCGTCCACGAAACACATCCAGGATGTGGGAACCGCAGTTAGCCAGGTAAGCGAACTGACCTTCCCTGCGACCGCCGAGAGCGGTGTTACCTATACTGTTACCATCGGCGCGAATTCCTATGCGGTGAAGGCGGGAGATATTGTAAATGGTTCGGAAGTGACTGCCGATTGGGACTCCATTCTCGGCGCGCTCAAATATAAAATCGATCCGGATGTTGTAACTGCAACGGTGTCTAACAATACATTGGCCCTGACCGCCGATGTGTCAAACACAGCCTTTACTGTAAACGCTTCGGCCCGGGACGAAAACACATCCAATCCGGACCCGATTGTCGGCGATTATGTCCTGATCGTACCGGATCGCGATTCGGGGAGTTTCGGCATGAGCGCCACCGGCAGCCTTACTGTGGTAAACCTGCCCACTAATGACGGCGAGTCTATTACCCTGTCGGCGGGGAATGATCTGGTGATCGTTTCTGCAATCGATGTAGGAACAAGCGGCAGCGTGGAACTGACCGCCGGCCAGGGACTGACCCTCGGCGGAAAGGTTACCGCCGGTTCATTGGACGTAACCGTGGCCGACGATCTTACCATCACGTCGGAAGTCGGCACAATGCAGGTGACCATAACCGGCAGCGGCGATCTGACGGTCTTCCAAACCGGCGCATTGAACACATTGACGGTAACGAACATTGCCATGGCGGGTGGAAACGTAAGCCTGGTGGCGGACGGCGATATCAGCATCGGTTCCATTACCGGTACGGCCGGAGACATCAGCATTACTTCCAGGGCGGGCGATATTAATATCACCAGCCTGAACTCGGCGGGCGATGTTGTCCTGTCGGCGGTTGCCGGGTCGGTCACCGCGGGCACAAGCGATGAAAATTCCATTGAGGCGGATACTCTCGACATTATCGCTAAGGGAGCGATCAGTGTATATGAAAAGGACGGTGTCACAATCGACCGCATCGAAAGCACCGACGATGCGGCGGTGAATGTTACCTCAGGCGGGGCCATGACCATTAACGGCGCCATCACCGCCACACTCGGCAATACCGTCACACTGACCACCACCGCGGGAGCCCTCAACCTGAACCAGGCAATCACCACCGCCGCCGGTTCCGTGACCCTCTCTGCGGCCGACGGCATGGTCCTGTCCGAGCAGGCAGACATCACCTCCACGAGCGGTAACCTGACTCTGAATGCAGGAAGCGGGACTCTCACCATGACCGGCGAGACCTTTGTCAACGCAGGGTCCGGCCTGATCGATCTCGATGCCGCCGGCGACATCACGCTTGGCAAGCTGAGCACCACCAATGCGGGTGACTTGACCATTACCAGCGCCGGCGGCGCCGTACTGGACGGCGGCGATAATCCGGCGGACATCATCGCTCCCGATGCCACACTGGTCATCAGCGCACAAGCCGGTGTCGGCTCTGGAGACGCCTTGGAAACCCAGGTGGCGAATCTAAATATCATCAATACGATTAGCGGAGATATCGCCATCGAGGAGACGGACGGGATCGTCCTGTCCCAAATCACCCAGCAACTGGCAGGAGATATTGAAATTTTCACGCATAATGGCGCGATTACTATTGAGGGCACCGGAGTTTCCACAACAACCGGCAGCGTTGACCTCTATGCCGGCGGGGTGGGCGGCATCATGACCCTCAACGCCGACATCGCCACCACAGGCGGCAGCGTGGCAATCACCGCCGAGGACGGCGATGTAACCCTTGCCGCAGGCATCCGGATTGCCGGTGCCGGTGATATCAGCATCCGCGTGCCCCACGGAGCATTGCTGAACGATCACACCGCCGTGGGCTGGCGAACCGTGGGCGCAAATTTCGATCCCGAAATCGACTGGGCCATGCGGCGCGGGAAATTTACGGTCAATGAGACGGATGGTGGAATCAAGACCGCCTATATCGAATCGTATGAGGAAAGCTCCCACATCGCGAACGGCCAGTTCCTGCGCAACCCGGGAGGGCCATACCTCCAGACTATCGGCGGAGCGCTTACCATTGCTGCCCGTGATGAAGTGGGTGAGACCTACGGCGATTTCCTCTTCAGCCCGCTTTCCATCGTCGTGGACGCCGTGACGTTGAGCGTGACGAGCAGCGAACGGGCCAATGTGTCGGTGATCGCCACCGGCGATGTTGAAATGGTTGCCGCAGATACAACGGTCACCGGTTCCAAGGGCGGCAGCACCGGCGTTTCAACTCTTACCGGCGAGCAGACGATTTCCGATCCGGTGGATGCCTCAGGAGAAGACATTACCATATTGGCAAATGATGTACAGATCGACGACACATTGCGAAGCGCAGGAGCGCTGCTGACGATTGCCCCGCTCGACCCCTCTCGTCCGATCCTGCTTGGCGACCTGGTCTTTGGGAGTCCGCTCCAGCTCGTCGAATCCAAGCTGTTGTGTCTGAGTATTGATGAGTTGTCCAACCTGCAAAATGGATTCAGCCGGATCATCATCGGCGGCGACGAGAGCCGCTCCATTATTTACGTGGGAGATACAACCGGGACCGCTCCCGTGATTCTCTACGATACACTGGTGCTGAAGGCGCCGGTTCTGGGCGGTGAGATATATATCAACCAGGATCTCACGCTCCTGGATCACTCCTCCCTGTATGTCGATGGATCCGGACACACGACGGTCATGTCGGCCGATACCACCACCACCGACGATGTCATTATTCTCGACTCGGTCGAGGTTGATGGAAACATCACAGTGACCGCAGGGACAGACGGCACGGGGTCCATCCAGTTAGGGGACCAGAGTTCTCATACGCTTGAGGGCGATGGCGATCTGAGCTACGACTACCTGAGCCTGGCAGCCGCTGGCACGGTGAAAATCCAGGGTTCCGTGGGACTGACCGATCCACTGGAAGGGCTTACCATCACCGGTACCCCCGGTTATAATGCGACTGATGTTACGTTCTTCAATGAGGTGAATGTCAACGGCGATCTTACCATCAACGCGACAGGGACTGTTACCTTCAACCAGTCTCTGTGCCTTACCGGTGACGGCAACCTGACCATCACAGGCGCGAGTCTTGTGGTGTTCGAGAAGGGCGTTTCCCTCACCGGCGGTGGAGATATCTTTATCGAAGGTGACGAGATCAACTTCAAAGGCGGCGAAGGTTCGGTCATCGGCACAGGTACCCTGAGCCTGCGGCCCACGACGGTGGGATTGAACATCGAAGTGGCCAGCCCGCCGTGGGAGGATACCGGGTACTTGAACATCGACAACAGCGAAATCAAGTCCTTTGCCAATGGGTTCAGTAAAATCATCATCGGACGCCAGGAAGGCGCGACCACTACCTACCTGGCCGATACCCATGCTGACAATGATGCTGGGCAGGTGCGCTTGGGCGCGATTCAGCAATCTCAGCAATACACCTTCCGTGATGCGATCGAGATCTATGGCAGCACCGTTGTGGTGGAAGATTTTGAGAGTTCGTACTATACATTCATGGTGGATGGAACTATTAATCTGGACGGGCATTCTGGCATTACGATCTATAACCGGATTGAGGCCAAAAACAATGACATGGTTCTGTACTCGGACGTCGGCAAGATCTGGCAGAAAGACGCGACAAACAATCTCGACCTCGTAAGCAGTGAACCTCTGCGGGCGAGCGATCTCAATGTCGAGGCGGGCGCGGGGATCGAGCTCCCCTGGGCCCAGATCAACAGTCTGACGGCCCTCAATGACGGTGACGACGATATCAATATCGGCATTACGGCACACAATACGACGCTTGACTTAGGCGGCGATATTCAAATCGATAAGATCGCCCAGACCTCGGCGGCGCATTCAGGGGATATTATCCTGACCACTGAAGCAGGATCAATTACCGTCGCGTCGAGTGGTGTGGGTGTAACCACGGCAGGAACCGGCGGTATCACTCTGACAGCGGGTGGATCTGGTAAGACAATCGACATCGATGATGTAATTACCGCGACCACCGGCAGCACCACTCTTACCGCGGACGGAAACATCACGAACACGGCCGTAATCAGCGCCACCGGCGCCGGTGCAATCACACTGGACAGCAACAGCAGTAGTATCCTGCAGCAGGCAAACGTTACCTCGGCAGGCGGGCTGGTGTGGTTCGAGGCCGCAGCGGCCATTACCCAAAGCGATGGTGTCATCGCCCGTTCAACCATAGATTCCGATGACACCGGTGCGGTCAAATTCGATGCCGGCACCGGCATTACCCTGAGCATCATCGAAGCCGACGGCACCATGGAACTTATCGCGCGGGATGGTGCCATTACCGACGGACTGACGGACGACAGCCCCAACCTGAACGGTGAAACGGCATTAACGACACTGACCGCGACGGCGGGCATCGGTGTCGGCGCTACGCCCATCCAGACACGGATCGCAGGATTGGCCGCAAGCAATACCATAAGCGGCGGCCTGTTTATCCGCGAGGCGACAGCCCTTCGCATCACCGGCGACAGCAGTTTTGCCGTCGATCTCTCCGGGTCGGACGCGGACATGAGTATTGTGACCGTCGATGGTGGTATTGTTGTTGAAAAGGGCATCCGCAGCACGGCAACAACAGGAACGGAGGGACAAATCGGCAATTTTCTGCTGCAGAGCGGGGAAAGCAGTGGCGAAGATACGGCGGCAGACATTGATGTCCGCGCCGATATTACCTCCACCAGTGGCAGTATCAGCATGATTTCCGTCGATGACATCATCGTCAATGACCAACACGACGGATCTGCAACAAAAGTACAAACCTCCGCTGACGGGCAGACCATTGAACTGAAAGCCAATGCAGCGATTACGCTGGAGGCCTCGGCGCAATTGCTCACCAGCAACGGCAACGTCCGCCTGGAGAGCACAGCCGGAAGCGCTACGCTTGGCATTATCAGCGTGGGAACCGGCAGCGTTGGAATCAAGGCAGGCGGCAGCATTTTCGATGCGCAGGCAGATGATTCAAGCACACCACGCACCACCAACATCCTGGCCGCCGGTCTGCGTCTCGATGCCGGTACAGATATCGGCACGGGGAGCGCTGTTCTCGAAACTCAGGTGACCACTCTTGCTGCCAATGCAGCGGCGGGCGGAGTCTTCCTTAATGAAAAAGACAGCCTCTCAGCAGGCAGCATCGATGCCCTCAGTGTCAATCGTGTTTCAACAACAGGAACGACCACACCAAGCAGTGACGCTGCAGCGCTGAACGGTGTTACCGCCGGGGGCAATGGAGCCTTTACACTAACGGCGGGCGGCGGCCTGACTATTGATCAGGCAGTAACCACTACCGGAAGCGGCAATGTGCGTATCGACGCCACGGGAACACTGGGATTGAATGCCGCGATTGATGCCGGCAGCGGCCACATCACCGTGCTGGCGACAGGAGCGATCACGCAGGCAGCGGCTGGTGATCTGAGCACGACCGGCGGCACGATCGATGTCGAATCGACGGGTAATACCATAGCAATGGTGGATGGCGCAGTGAGCCAGACCAACGGCGACAACATCCGCTATAAGGCGAGCGGAAGCATCACAGTGGGTGCATTGGATGGCCGCACGGCAACTGGCCGTACTGGTGGTGGGGTGACCGATCAAGGTAACTGGGGAGCGGTGAGCATTGTTTCCGGCGGATCGATCTTTGATAACAGCACGGAAGCAGGAAGCCTGATCGATATTTATGCGAATGAACTGCGGCTCAATGCAACCACCGCCCTTGGTGCGAGCGGCAATCATCTGGAAACCGAAGTTGCGAAAGCAAGCGCCAACGCTGGCACGGGTGGAATATTTACAACCGAATCAACCGACATTATCATCGGTCAGACAGCGGCAGTAACGGTCAAGCGGGTGGGCGTGGACGGTACGACACTGACGGATACAACTGATGCGATTCAATCTGACCTGACAAGTGGCGGCGCTCTTGTGCTGCAAACCACTGATGGCAATATTGAAACGCTATCAACGGGCATCATTACTGCTACAAGTAACCTTCTAATCAAAGCAGTTGGCGGAACCTCCGACATTACACTGAACGCCGATCTTACGAGCACAGGCGGCAACATCAGCGTCAACGCGGGCCGGGACATCCTGCAGACCGCCGACATCACAGCTAACTCAGACGCAAAGACAATCGACCTGATAGCGGGCCACGATATTACGATGGCCGACAGCACATCCACGGCAGGCACGGATGGCAATATCCTGCTTCTTGCGACAGCGGGCGACATCACCATCGAGACACTTACTGCCGGCACTGGTAACGTAAGCGTAACCGCCACGGCGGGCGATATTATCGACCAGGATGCAGATGCAGACACGGGAGTGGACATCACCGCGACAGGATTGATTCTAAAGGCAGGCAGCGGCATCGGCACGGGTGCGAACCATATTGAGACAACGGTAACAACTCTGACGGCGAATGCCGGCGGTGACGGACTCTTCATCACAGAGACCGACGGGGTTACAGTTGATACACTGACAGTGAACGTAAACCGTGTTGACGAGACGGCCACGGCAACGGCAACGACCTATACGGCACAGGAAGATCTGACAACCAGCGCCGATGGTCACATTGTGTTGACCTCTGGTGCTCTGACGATTATTAATGGCGGGTCCGATACCACTGGTGTTGCGGCTGCTGGTGTTGGCAATGTGCTTCTGAATGTTACCGGTGTTCTGAATATCGATGCTGCGATTGATGCCGGCAGTGGCCACATCACAGTGCTGGCGACGGGAGCGATCACGCAGGCGGCGGCCGGTGATCTGAGCACCACCGGCGGCACGATCGACGTCGAATCGACGGGTAGTACGATAGACATGGCAGATAGCGCCGTTAGCCAGACCAACGGCAAGAATATCCGCTACAAGGCAAGCGGTGATGTAACAGTGGGTCAGCTTGATGCACGCACAACAGCGGATCGCGATGCCGGTGTGTTGACCAACCAGGCGACATGGGGTGCGGTGAGCGTTATCTCCGGCGGTTCGATTCTTGACAATACTGAAACTGCGGTAGATGTGTACGCCAACGAGCTGCGAATCAATGCAACGACCGGAGCGGGTCAAAGCGATAATCATCTGGAAACCGAAGCAGCAAAGGCAAGCGCGGTTGCGGGCACGGGTGGAATATTTACAACCGAATCAACCGACATCACCATCGGCCAGACAGCGGCGGTGATGGTGAAGCGTGTAGGTGTGGACGGTACGACACTGATGGACACAACCGATGCGGTTCAATCGGATTTAATCAGCGCGGGCGCATTGGTTCTGACAACAACGGCGGGGAGCATAACAACGCTTTCCACAGGCGCCGTTACCGCAACGGGCAACCTCCTGGTCAAGGCAGGCGGAGAGACATCCGACATTACGCTGGGCGCTGCCCTCACCAATACAGCAGCGGGTGGTAATATCAGCCTTAATGCCGGACAAGATATCCTGCAGAACGCCGACATCACAGCTAACTCAGGCGCAAAGACAATCGACCTGATAGCGGGCCACGATATCACGATGGCCGACGGCACATCCACGGCAGGCACGGATGGCAATATCCTGCTTCTTGCGACAGCGGGCGATATCACCATTGAGACACTTACTGCCGGCACTGGTGACGTTAGCGTAACCGCCACGGCAGGCGACATCCTTGATCAGGATGTAAACGGCGATTCGGAAGTGGACATCACAGCGGCAGGTTTGGTCCTGAAGGCAGGCAGTGGAATCGGTGCAGGCGCGAATCACCTCGAGACAACAGTAACAACCCTGACAGCAAACGCCGGCGGGGACGGGCTGTTTATCACAGAGAGCGATGGGGTTACAGTTGACTCACAGACAGTGAACGTAAACCGTGTTGACGAGACAGCAACGGCAACGCCGACGACCTATGAAGCACAGGAAGACCTGACGGCGAGCGCCGACGGCAACATTGTGCTGGTGAGCAATACAGGTGACTTGGTAGTCAGCGACGAAGTGACAGCGGTGGGCGCGGGTAACATACTGCTGAAAGCAAATGCAGGTGTGATTACCCAGAACAACGCGATCGACGGCGGCAGCGGACATATAAGCCTTTCTGCGAACACGAGCATTGCGCAGAAGGCGAACATTACCACAACGGGCAGCGGCACAATCGAAGTACTTGCCGGGACAAGCATCGTTATGGACGACGGCACGACAACGAGCGCTGCAGCCAATATCCGGTACGCGGCGACAACGACCATATCAATTGGTGCAATCAGCACGACCTCGGATGTGAGTCTGTCGGCTGCAAGCATCACAGATTCAGGCACGAACGACACCGATATTACAGCCGATGAATTACTTCTGAAGACAACTGGTGTGGCAGACGGTAACGGTGCGGGTACCCGTGCGAATCATCTGGAACTTGCCGTTGCGAAACTGGCGGCGGATGTAGACGGTACAGGCGCAGGTGGACTCTTTGTAACAGAAGCGAACGGTATCGTGATCGATACAGTGAGCGACATTGCAATAACGCGAATGGCTGTAGATGCAACGACCAGCACAATAACAGACATCGGTTTCTCCGACCTTGATTCAGCAGGTCACCTGGTACTGGTAACCACAGCCGGTCCTATTACCGTAAACGAAGGCGACGGAGACGATACCGGCATTAAAGCGACCGGGAATCTCCTTTTGAAGGCAGTTGGAGCAACCTCCGACATTACACTGAACGCTGATCTTACGAGCACAGGCGGCAACATCAGTGTGGATGCGGGTCAGGATATTCTGCAGAACGCAGACATCGCAGCCAGCACAAGCGGCAAGACAATCGACCTGGTAGCGGGTCGCCACATTACGATGGCTAATGCTATATCCACAACGAGTACAGATGGCAATATCCTGCTTCTTGCAGGTACAGACATCACCATTGAGACACTTACTGCCGGCACCGGTAACGTAAGTATAACAGCTACGGCAGGCGACATCCTTGATCAGGATGTAAACGGCGATTCGGAAGTGGACATCACAGCGGCAGGTTTGGTCCTGAAGGCAGGCAGTGGAATCGGTGCAGGCGCGAATCACCTCGAGACAACAGTAACAACCCTGACAGCAAACGCCGGCGGGGACGGGCTGTTTATCACAGAGAGCGATGGGGTTACAGTTGACTCACAGACAGTGAACGTAAACCGTGTTGACGAGACAGCAACGGCAACGCCGACGACCTATGAAGCACAGGAAGACCTGACGGCGAGCGCCGACGGCAACATTGTGCTGGTGAGCAATACAGGTGACTTGGTAGTCAGCGACGAAGTGACAGCGGTGGGCGCGGGTAACATACTGCTGAAAGCAAATGCAGGTGTGATTACCCAGAACAACGCGATCGACGGCGGCAGCGGACATATAAGCCTTTCTGCGAACACGAGCATTGCGCAGAAGGCGAACATTACCACAACGGGCAGCGGCACAATCGAAGTACTTGCCGGGACAAGCATCGTTATGGACGACGGCACGACAACGAGCGCTGCAGCCAATATCCGGTACGCGGCGACAACGACCATATCAATTGGTGCAATCAGCACGACCTCGGATGTGAGTCTGTCGGCTGCAAGCATCACAGATTCAGGCACGAACGACACCGATATTACAGCCGATGAATTACTTCTGAAGACAACTGGTGTGGCAGACGGTAACGGTGCGGGTACCCGTGCGAATCATCTGGAACTTGCCGTTGCGAAACTGGCGGCGGATGTAGACGGTACAGGCGCAGGTGGACTCTTTGTAACAGAAGCGAACGGTATCGTGATCGATACAGTGAGCGACATTGCAATAACGCGAATGGCTGTAGATGCAACGACCAGCACAATAACAGACATCGGTTTCTCCGACCTTGATTCAGCAGGTCACCTGGTACTGGTAACCACAGCCGGTCCTATTACCGTAAACGAAGGCGACGGAGACGATACCGGCATTAAAGCGACCGGGAATCTCCTTTTGAAGGCAGTTGGAGCAACCTCCGACATTACACTGAACGCTGATCTTACGAGCACAGGCGGCAACATCAGTGTGGATGCGGGTCAGGATATTCTGCAGAACGCAGACATCGCAGCCACCACAAGCGGCAAGACAATCGATTTGATAGCTGGACGTTATATTACAATGGCCGACAGTGCGACAACTCAGACAATTGCCGGCAATATTCGCTATGGTGCGGCGGGTAACATCACTATTGGCACGATCGATGCGCGCACCGCCGCCGATCGTGCTGGAGACACGCTAACGGCGCAAGCGACCTGGGGTGCGGTGAGTTTTGTTTCAGGCGCCTCCATACTGGACACCACCGGGACCGCTGTAGATGTATACGCCAGCGAGCTGCGTCTCCATGCTGCAACAGCAATCGGCGAAAGTGGTAATCATCTGGAAACCGAAGTAGCAAAGGCAAGCGCAGGTGCGGGTGCAGGTGGATTCTTTGCAACCCAATCAACCGATATTACCATTGGCCAGACAGCGGCAGTGACGGTGAACCGCGTTAAGACCGATGGAACTGTCACCGGTTCTACACAGACCGATTTTGCTCAGAGCGATCTGACGAGTGGAGGCGCATTGGTTCTGACCACGGCGGCAGGGAGTATAACAACGCTTTCCACGGGCATCATTACTGCCATAAGTAACCTTTTAATCAAGGCAGTTGGAGCAACCTCCGACATTACACTGAACGCCGATCTGACGAGCACAGGCGGCAACATCAGCATGGACGCTGGCCAGGACATCCTGCAGAACGCAGACATTACAGTCGACACCAGCGCAAAGACGATCGACCTGACAGCGGGCCGTCATATTACAATGGCCGACGGCACATCCACGGCAAGCACGGACGGGAAGATCCTGCTTATGGCCGGTACGGATATAACTATCGAGTCGCTGACAGCCGGCACGGCTAACGTAAGCGTAACTGCCACGGCGGGTAACATCATCGATCTGGATGCCAATGGTGATACTGAAGTGGACATCACGGCGGCCGGTGTAAAACTGACGGCAGGGACGGGTATCGGCACAGCGGGTAACCACATTGAAACCACCGTCGATACTGTTAATGCTAATTCGGGCGCAAGTGGTCTGTACATTACCGAAAGCAATGCAGTGATCGTTGATACGCTGACCGTCCAGGTCAACCGCGTCGATATTGCGGCGGCAGACGCCGAAACGACCTATACGGCGCAATCTGACCTGACCACGGAGAGCAACGGCAGCATCGTGCTCGTCGCCACTAACGGTGGTATTATCCTTAACGATGGTACGAACGGCAACACAGACGGCAAAACAGTAAGCGCCAACGGCAGCGGCAACATTCTGATCAATGCCAATACGTCGGGTAGCGACATTACCGTGAACGCCGATATATCAAGCGACACGGGTCATATAACCCTGAAAGCGGCTGATGCTATTAATGTTTCTGCTGCAGTGGAGATCGGCACGGCGATTACCGGCACAATCTCCTTAGATGCAGAAGCAGGCGCGATCATGATGGCAGGGACGTCAAGCGCTACAGCAACGGGTAGCAGCCTGCGACTCAACGCAGCCACCGATATCACGGTGGGGAACCTTACTGCTACAAACGTAAGCTTGGTTGCGGATACCGGGACGATTGTCAATGCAACGGGAAGCACGACAAACGTGGCGGCCGCCAATTTGCGAATTGCCGCGGATGACGCTATCGGCGCGACCGACCGTCACTTGACTACGGCTGTTGACACTTTGACGGCGCTATCCACGGGAACAACAACTGCGGGTATATACATCAATGAAACCGATGCAGTTACTGTGGGGAGTGTCGCGGTCAGCGTCACCGAGTTCAATGCCGATGCGACAATGACTGATATTGATGATACGGCTCAGGCTGATCTGATTACCGGTAATAACGGCAATATCGTTCTGATCACAACCGATGGTTCGATTGTCCTCAATGACGGCGATACAAACGGATACGCGGTTTCGGCCAACGGCACGGGCAATGTGCTGATACAGGCGCAGGGTGCTGGTTCCGATGTGACGGCAAACGTTGATGTCATATCCGGGACAGGTGCAATCACGATGCTGGCCGGACGATCGCTCATCTTCGCGGCGGCGGCCGATGTCACCACTACATCCTTTGGCGATATCGATATTGAGACAGGCGCCGGTTCGATTACCCAGGCCGATGGCAGCCGCTTTACCACTACTTACGGTAACGTTCGTCTGCTGGCGGCTCAGGATGTCAATCTGGCAGGCATTGAGACTGAATACGATGTTTCCATCACCGCAACAGACGGTTCCATCCTGGACAACGGCGATACCCATGTTGACGTGACCGCCTATGCTTTGCGGCTTTCTGCAGGTACAGGGATCGGCACACTCGGAGTTGGCGCAAACGGACTGGATACGACGGTTGAAGCAGTCAGTGCGCGCGCCACATCCGGAGGCATTAACCTAATCGAAACCGATGATATCTTTGTCGGCGACGTTGTCGTAAGCGTTGAAAAAGTGAACGTAACAGGCAACACAGCAACTGCAACAGACACAACTCAGTCGGATCTGCGCACGACAAGTGGCAATGGATCGATCGTTCTTAGAGCGTTCGATGGGTACATCTCGCTTACTGAGGGCACTGCGACGGCCAATGACGGCGCCCTTTCAGCCGATGGCAGCGGTAATGTGCTGATAAGCGCCAGCGAGACGGTTATTGCAAATGCGGATATTCTTTCCGGCTCAGGTAATGTAACCGTGCTTGCCGGCAGCCTGGTGGACTTTAAGGCTGATGCCGATATCCGCACGGGCGGTACCGGGGCGATCGACATCGAAGCCGGTACCGGCCAGATCAGGCAGAATACCACCAGTCTTTTGAGTGCAGGCACAGGCGGTATTCAATTGCTGGCACAGACCGATGCCACGATCGGCGATATCGAAACCGGTGGCAATGTTTCCATTACCGCGACAACGGGATTGATTACGGTTGCCACCGGCATAAACGCTGCGGGTGATATATCGCTTGTCACTTCGGAAACTTCGGAAGGGACGGCGACTGATTCAGACATAACTCTGAACGCCATTGTTACATCTACGGGCACTATTGCCGTTAGCGCAAGCGACAACATCAATCAAAACGCCGATATAACTATTACCGCAGGGGCAGGCGGCATCGATCTCACTGCAAGTTCCGATATCGTCATGGCAAATAATACAACTTCTTTAACAAACAATGGAAATATCGAATATACAGCGGGTAATGATATTTCCGCCGTGTCACTTGATGCGGGAAGCGGCACAATAGAACTGACTGCTACAGCAGGCGATATTCATCAGACCGGCACAATCGATGCGCTGACAATAACGATTGAAGCGGGCGACGATATCGAGATGGCGGTGGATGCTGTGACCAGCAGTGCGAGTGGTTCTGTGCTGTATGATGCGGGAAATAATATCGAGGTGGCCACTATTAATGCAGATGGCGGCGGTGTTACTCTTAAAGCAGGTTCAGCAGGGGAAATTACCGATTCTGCAAATGATAACAGCGTCAATGTAACTGCCGATGCACTTAATATTATCGGTCACGGCGTTATGAGCCGTGTTGTCACGGCAGATAGTCAGGTTATGGCGCAAATGAAACAAGAGGCCATTGAAACCAAGGCTGATAAAATATTTGTGGCAGAGTATGATCAGTCACCGGCAAAAATGGATGTGCAGATCGGCAGGAAAGCGACCGGAATCCTGCGTGATGCCGAAGGATGGTCGGTGCAATTCGTCAATGAAGGATTCTTTGTGCCGACATTAACGTATAATGAACTGAACGATATAGAAAAGCCCTCTTCCATATCTGGCATTGCTGACTGGGAATATACGAAAGAGATTAATTATCAGCTTCTTAATCACCTGGCCGCAAACTCGGAGTTGCTTCGAAGGTTGACGACTACTCAGGCACAGGGAACTGTTCAAAGCGCCGATCTGGGGAAGATCTATGAAAGAGATGATTATTCAGCAGGAAGCGTTCGATCGTTTTCAATAGACATGGATGAATCCGGCGAGTCAAGTGTCGATCCGCTTATACTCGATGTCCTGGCTATTAACGATCCGAGCATGATGCCGACATTCGGGACGGCCGCGTGGGAGCAGAACACTGTTACTGATGACTTTGAGTACTGGATTGAAGATGTTGTTTTCTAAAATGGGCGGAATAGTGTCGGGTTTGTGCAAAATGATATTGAACAACAACATGAGAATAAAACTTATTTTGGTGTGCGCGATAATTTTGACGGTATGCCTTTATGGTTATAAGAACGCTGTTGCGTTTCAAGCAGAAACCGAAAAAATAGACCTGCTTAACCATAAAGAACAAGTTGTTCATCTCAACCTGCAAAATCTGGTGCAGGAAGTCGTCAAAAGAAATGCAAGCGCCATTAACGATTATATAGAAACGCAGATGTCCAAAGAACGTGTTAAAGCCGAGGAAGGTATTTTTGAACCGGTGTTTCAATCATCTTTTAACAAGACAAGAACCCATCTGCCGAACACCGCTGAAGATCTTTCAACTCGTGGGTGGGAAAAAGAGTATTATGAAGATGTGAACATGTTTGACCTTGGTCTGGGAGGTCGTGTATCGAGCGGCGCCACCTGGGATTTGAAATTTATAGACAGGCAGAGAAGCAGTTCCACAATCGAAAGACTTCGAAACTATGAATATGAATACGACAATTCAATAAAATTATCCCTGGAACAACCTCTTTTAAAGGGATTTGGGAAGGATATCACATGCGCCAAGATTGATCTGGCAAAAATTGAAAGTAAAATAGATAAGAAAAAGTTTGACCAAAAAGCAATGGAACTGGTCGCGGTCACGGCGCAACTTTACTGGAAATTGTATGGGGCTCAAAAAATAAGCGGAAGCTGGGAGAAATCTCTCGCAATTGCGGAAAATTCTATTAAAGACATTGAAGCCCGGGCCATGGGCGGCAAGATAGCTTATACGGAACTTATGGAGGCTCAAAGCGCTGTCAGCATTCTCAGAAGTGAGTCGTATAATGCAAAAAGTAAAGCCATTGAAGTGCAAAATCAGTTGTTTACCCTGCTCAATGTTTCGGCGTCTGAATATAAAAATATCCGGTTGATCGCAATAGACGATCCTTTCGGAAATTATGAACATATAGTGGATTGCGATGAATATGTCAGGATGGCTCTTGAAAAGTGGCCTGAGTATGAGATTGCAGAAAAAAAGGTGGAAAAAGAGAAGATTCAAGTAAAATACGCCCGAAATCAGGTTCTTCCGCAGTTGGATATTGTTGGTTCGGTCGGCCTGAACAGTCTTGATCAGGAATATGAAGAATCACTGCGGGATGTGGCGGATGACGAATTTTTCAGTTGGTCGGCGGGAATCAAATTCAGCATTCCTGTATTCGATAATGCTCAGGCAAAAAGCAGTTTATCAATTGCCAGAATGCGTGTCAGGCAGGCTGAAGTTGAGCTTGATGCATTGAAAAAAAGTCTGGGCAATTCAGTATATAGTAAGATAGATGCGGTAATAAGCCTTCAGGAGCAACTGAAGGAATATGAAAGAGGGTTGAAGATTCGGCAACAATTGCTTGAGATAGAGCATACAAAATTTCAGTCCGGTCGCATAAGCCTGAAAGATCTTCTTAACCAGGAGGAAGATTACGTTACGTATCAAAGAAAAGTGTTAAGCTGTGTTGTGAACTTCAAACTCACCCAGGCAATGTTGCAAGTCGCTATTGGAAGTATTTTGGAAAAATACCTCATAGATCCCACGCAGATTGATTACCAGTTCCACATCGAAGCAACGGTTCCAGGGAAGAACGGTCTTGAAAGTAAAAAGCAATAAAGAGATTGATTTGACGTAACTAGTGCCTGAACGAAAACCCCTCATTTCGTAGGTTGGGTTGAGCGATTTTAAAATGTTGGGTTTCGCTGCGCTCAACCCAACCTACAAGATCAAGAATTTACAATTCATAAAATAATGAAGCAAAACCCAACAAAATTGAATAAGTGACTTTTCGTTCAGGCACTAACTACTCAGGTGGATAGACTGAAGCCGTGGCCGGAATAGCTCATCATGCAACAAGGAAACCATATGAAGAAACTGATCATTCTATTCCTGTTTATTTTTCTGGGAGCAAATCAGGCAGTTGCTTCTGTCAGATATGAGGGGATTGTTATCCCCGTTTACGAGATTGAACTTGTGATGTCCATTGATGGCATCATATCAACAATATTTGTAAAAGAGGGAGATTGCGTGCGTAGCAAAGACAAGCTTCTCAAGCTTGACAATACGCTGCAACGACTGGAAGTTGAACGGAGAAAAAAGATTTATTATGACAATGCCGAAATTGAATCGAACAAAGAAAATCTCGTTATTATTAAATCACTGCTCGATTCCGCCAGGCGGCTTTATGAAGAAACAGCTTCTGTCAGTCATGATGAAGTAAAAAATCTTGAGATGCAGTATCACAGTTTGAGCGGCAAAATAAATGTCGCTGAAGCTAAAAAAAAACAGGAACATATTGAATATGAAATTTCCAGGGAGGTTCTGGCCCGATATGTATTGACTTCCCCTATTAACGGTATGGTGACGGTCATAAAACGTGAAGAGGGTGAGTGGGCTAAAGCGGGTGAAATGATTGTAACTGTGGTCGATACGTCGGATTGTTATGTTGATTTTAATATTGACGAACAATATGCGCGCACTCTGAGAAAAGGAGACATTGTGTCGATCGGTGTGAGTGAAGGCGAGGGTATAAGCATCAAGAAAGGGACGGTTGTGTTTGTTTCTTCTGTTGCGGATAAAGCGAGCGGACTGGTCAAGGTCAAGGTTGAATTTGAAAACAAGAGCGGCAAGGTTATCCCCGGGGGGCTGGCAACTATAAGTTTTAAGTAACTATTCAGGTGGATAGGCTGAAGGCTGAAGACTGATAGGGAAAAGCGCATTTTAAAGCCATGTTTGGTGCAAGAATCAGGTATTTCCGCCAACGTACGAGCAATCATGTTTTTCTGACTCCTTCAGCCTAAACAGCTTCAGCCTGACTACTTATTACAGCGAAAGAATACATGGTTGAAACAAATCAAAAAGGTCCTCAGGAAAACGGAAGGGCAATATTAGAAAATCTCAAGTCATTGCGCTTTCATGAAGGGGATGAAACTGAATTCTGGGAGATTCTGCTCTCCGACGTCTCTGTTTTGTGTAAATCTCCGGCTGTGTTTTTTATGACAAAAAGGAGTAACGACTGGCGTGTGCGCCAGGAATTTTACAGCAACGAAGCCATGACATCGGATAAAGAAAGTTTTTTCGCGGCGGCGCTCAATCTGGTGGAGAGGGCCTGTCAAAACGGTTTTGCCTATGAGCGGTTAGATATGGCTCTTCCCCGTATCTCTCTTCCTGTTGCCCTGGTTATTAAAATAGATGCCGGTAATACTCATGATGATGAGGCGGCCCTTCTTTTAGTTGCCGACAGGGAGAACGCCCGGCAGTTTAACGATGTGGTTGTTCGAGCACAGCTTATCAGCGATATTCCTTTACACTATTATATCCGTAAACAACAATCAAATGTTGAAGGGAGCGACGCAGCAAATCCACTGCTGGTCAATGCTCTGGAAGTTGCCGGCAGGATAATGGATAAAGAGAAATTTCTGTTGTCCTGCATGACGCTGGTCAATGAAATTGCCTCTCGATTTAATTGTTCTCAAGTGAGTATGGGGTGGAAAAAAGGTTCCTATATTCGAATGGTGGCAATCAGCAATCTGGAGGATTTCAAGGAGCATAGCGAAGAGGTGCACACGCTGGAAGGATTGTTTGAAGAAGCTTATGAACAGAACGAAACAGTGGCCTGTCCTGAAATCGACAATCATTTCATAGTCGACAGAACACATCAAAATTATCTGAGAAAACTCAGTTTACACCAGGTTGTGACAATCCCCGTGTTTTTAAATGGTACGATTGTTGCCGTTGTGACCTGCGAGAAACAAGACTCCAGCCTGACCGCCACCGAGATCGATACAATCAAATTAATACTCAATCAAATTGTTCCCTGGATGAACGTATTATATTTCAACGATCGCTGGGTGGGCAGTCGCGTCGTTCTGCGATGCAGGGAAACGTTGGACTCTTTGCTGGGAGTGGAACATAGTCTCTTAAAAGCAATGGCAATTGTTATATCGATGGTCTTTCTTTACAGTATTATCGGGGTGTGGGATTACAAAGTCGAGGGAAGCGCTGTACTTAAAACCGACGCGGTACGTTATATATCTGCGCCCTATGACGGGCTGATTTCCGATGTAAAAGTACATGAAGGTGATAGAGTTGCCAAGGGGAATTTGCTCCTGAAACTGGATACACAGGAACTTGTATTGAAAGAGACACAGGAGTCGGCGAAAAAGGTTTCTTACGCGCGCGAAGTTGAAAAACACCGGGCAAACGAAACCTTTGCGGATATGCAGATTGCGCAGTCAAAATTTAATGAAGCACAGGCCGGGTTGGATAAGGTGCGGTATTATATTGAACAGGCCGGTATTAAAGCGCCGTTTGACGGCATTGTGGTTGAGGGGGACAAACGAAAGTTGTTAGGCTCACCGGTTTCCAAAGGGGATATTCTGTTAAAAATTGCAAAGGTCGATGCGATGTATGCAAGCGTCAAAGTTAGCGAACGTGATATCGATCAGATTACCCAGGGGGCTAAGGGCCATCTGATATTACTGAGCAAGCCGAATGACACCTTTGATATTACATTCGATAAACTTATACCCATGGCGGAAGTTGATCAGCGTGAGGGAAATGTGTTTGTCATAAAGACCATCATCGATGACGAGCCGCAGTCATGGTGGCGTCCGGGAATGAGCGGTATTGCAAAATTCAACGCAGGAGAAAGAAAAATCATTTGGATTCTAACCCATCGTTTCACGGAATTTATTCGAATGTATTTCTGGTGGTAACATGAGAGGCAATCTCTTCAGTGAATCCTGGTATAAGGTGGCGTATATTCGGGCCGGTCTGCTCAATACCGTCGATGTGCAAAAACAGTATTATCGAGGAGATCTGTGGTATGTTTTGCAGGATTCATTCAATAGCAACTACTTTCGAATTAACCCGGCGACATATTTTTTTGTCGCCAGGATGACACCCTACAAAACGGTGCAGGATGTGTGGGAAGAATGCCTGGAAATCCATAAAGATAAAGCCCCTTCGCAAGATGATATCATAGGCCTTTTATCTCAACTGCATGCCAATAACCTGTTGTATTTAAAAAACCCTCCCAATAACGAATTTGTTTTTGAAAGGCACCGCGAAAAAAAGCAAAAGGAATTGAAGAGCAAGATTTTTTCGATTATTGCCATTAAAATTCCCCTGTGGAATCCGAATAGATGGCTGACCGGAATCTTACCGTTTATTAAAGTAATATTCAATGTCAAGGGATTATGCCTCTGGTCAATTGTCGTTCTTTTCGGGGCGAAGGCGGTTATTGAAAACTTTGGTGAGGTATATGACCAGACGCAGAGCATTCTTTCCCCTTCCAACCTTATCTTTGTCTATCTTGCGCTTGCGCTTTTAAAGTGTTTTCATGAACTGGGGCATGCAATGACCAACAAACGTTTTGGTGGTTCCGTCCCCACCCTGGGCGTCATGTTTCTGGTCTTCACTCCATTGCCATATATGGATGCCACCACGAGCTGGTTTTTTCAAGATCGATGGAAGCGTGTTCTGGTAGGTTCCGCCGGCATGATGGCTGATCTCTTTTTTGCCGCCATCGCGGCGATGGTGTGGGCACATACCGGTGACGGTCTGCTTCACAGTCTGGCGTTCAATATAATGATTGTCGGTTCGGTATCAAGTGTGTTGTTCAACGGCAACCCCCTTATACGTTTCGATGCCTATTATATTGCATCCGATGTGTTGGAAATTCCAAATCTCTACCAGCGGGCACGCCAGCAGTGGATGTATTGGGCGGAAAAATATTTGTTTCATGTCGAATATGCTGTGAGTCCATCGGAAAAACCTGAAGAAGCCGCATGGCTTGCTCTGTATGGAGTATGTAGTTTAATCTACCGAATTTTTCTGACGATAGTCATTGTCCTGTTTGTTGCCGATAAGCTCTTTGTTCTTGGTTTTATAATAGCGATTATTTCTATTTTTGCCGGAATACTGATACCCTTAAAAAAGCTTATTGTCTATCTTGCCACCAGTCCGGAACTTTCAAAAACCCGAAAAAGGGCGGTTATCATTTCAGCGGTTATCGCGGTTACTTTATGCGGGTTTATCGGATTGTATCCTGTCTCTTATACCATTCGCGCCCCCGGTATCGTAGAATCCGGGGAGTATTCTAAAATTTATGCGACAACGGAAGGAAAATTGGAGAATATATATTTCGAGAGTGGTGACTTTGTGCAAAGAGGCGACGTTATCGCCAGACTTTCCAATTACGAATTAACCCTGCAAATAAAAGTAGTTGATGAAGGATTGTTCCAAACCAGAATCTTAAAGCAAAAGGCTATCTTAAATGCGGTAGCCGATGTAAAACCTCTTCTGGAACGGGAGAAAGTATTAAATGAAGAATTGAAGGTTTTGGAGCAGAGAAAAAAAGATCTGACCGTGAGCGCGCAGAGTTCAGGAGTCTTTGTCTCACCCGATATTGAGTTGTTGAAAGGGAGGTGGCTTAGACGGCAAACGCAGATTGGTTCGCTGATTACTGACCACGATTTCAGATTTTATGCTATTGTTTCCCAGAAACAGGCCTTTGACCTGTTTAGAGAAAGACAGTTTAAAAACGAAATAAAACTCTATGGTAACGCGAACAAGAATTTGAAGATTGATGAAATAGTTGTGATTCCATATCAAAGGGAAGAATTGCCTTCCGCCGCGCTCGGATGGTTTGGAGGAGGTGATATCTCTGTCTCTTCAAGTGAAAAAACCGGTAAGAAGGTAACAGAGCCATTTTTTGAGATAAATGGTAGAATAGTGGCATCGGATAGCCCGACTTTTTTGACGTTATTGCACGGTCGTTCAGGTGTCTTGCGATTAACACTGCCACCGGAGCCTTTATCTGTACAAGGGTACAGGTTGGTCAAACAGACAATTCAAAAAAGATACAAAATTTAGCCCATGATCGCGAAACAGGAAATTTTGAAGGGCTTTGACAGTTTTTTGGATGATGTACATGGCTTTTTAAAAAGAAAAACCTTTCCCCTCACCCGGCTGAGAAGGAAGGCGACATTTGCATATGATGTTTCCTTGTCAGCGGCTGTGTTGAGCGACAAAGAACTGAATGATAAACTTGTGCAGTATAGAACGTCAATACGCCTCGGAAAAAAAGGAACAGATCTTTTACAAGCGACAGGTTTTATTTGTGAAGCTGTAGTCAGAAGTATTGCTATCCGTCCCTATATCGAGCAGATTATGGGTTCTCTCCTGATTCAGGGGGATTATGCAATGCAAATGCAGACGGGTGAGGGAAAAACAATAACGGCGGCGGTGGCGGCAATTCTGGCGGGATGGAAAGGATCCCCGTGTCATGTTGTTACCTCCAATGACTATCTCGCCAGAAGAGATGCCGAACTTATGAGGCCGTTATATACGAGATGCAGCGTATCCGTGGGATATGTCATCGCGGGTATGCAGCCGGGCGAGCGTAAGGCAGCGTATGATTGCGATATTACCTACTCGACCAGCAAGGAATTGTTAGCTGATTTTTTACGGGACAAGATTGCCGTGGGGGATGCCGCAACGTCCGAAAGGAGTGAATTAATCCATAAGATTGCGGCGATGAACGGACCGGATAAAAAGGTCATGAGGGGACTTCATACGGCCATTATCGACGAGGCCGACAGTGTTCTGGTTGATGAGGCGACTGTGCCTCTGATTATTTCGGTAGCCGGCAAGAACAGACTTTTAAAAGAGGCAGTTATGATGGCCCTGTCTCTGGCACGTACCCTTTCTTCGGGAACGGATTATACTGTTCAGGAAAGTCGATCTGATATCACCATAACCCCGAAGGGTGAAAAAAAAATCGAGGAAGAGCTGGAAACACTGCCATCAATATGGAGTTCCTATGAACGTTCGGAATATCTTATTAAACAGGCGCTTATCGCGCGCCATTTTTACTTCAAAGATGTTCATTATGTCGTGCATGAGGGGAAGATTGTTATTGTCGATGAAAAAACGGGACGAATGATGGAAGGGCGGAACTGGAGCGGCGGACTTCATCAGTCAGTCGAAGCCAAAGAAGGCCTGGAACTTACCGATGTGACCGAGTCGCATATACAGATGAGTTTTCAGCTGTTTTTCAGGTTATATAAACATCTTGCCGGAATGAGCGGGACGCTTCAGAACATCGGAAAAGAGCTTTGGAGTATTTACAGGCTGGTTATGGTTGAACTGCCGACACATGTTACCAAGGTGCTGAAATTTTATCCTGAAAGGGTGTTTGCGTCGAGCGAGCATAAATGGGATGCGGTAATAGAGGCAATTTTGCGTGAGCGAACCAGGGGCAGACCTGTACTGGTGGGGACACGAAGCATCAAGGATAGTGAAATCATGCATGGGAAGCTGGTTGAAACAGGTGTAGAAACCACCGTACTCAATGCCCTCCATCATGAAGAAGAAGCCATGATTATCGCTCATGCGGGAAAGAAGGGAGAGATAACAATTGCTACCAACATGGCGGGACGCGGAACCGACATCCTGCTTGACAGTGATGTGGTTGAAGCCGGTGGCCTGCATGTGATTGCGACGGAACGACATGAATCGCGCCGGGTAGATATGCAGCTCTTTGGTCGTACTGCGCGTCAGGGATTGCCTGGAAGCGCCAAAATGATCTCCAGTCTGGATGATGAAGTCATTTGCAGGTTTTCTCCGAGTTGGCTGGTCGCGTTGCTGAAAAAAAATATGGATACCCGGTTGGGAGAAAAGGTGGCCTTGCTTTTCTATGTTTTTTTTCAGTATCGCGCCGAAAGATCGAGATCGCGTCTGCGGAAAAAGATACTGTACCAGGATTTGAAACTCAATAAAATGCTATCGTTTACAAAACATTAAAACACCTGCCCGCCATCGTGAGTTCAGGCGAGGCGGCGGGGTGGAGGAATCATGAATAGAAAAAAGGCGTTTTTAGAGGCGATGATGACATTCTTTGGGATATTCGTATTGCTTGCCGGATGCGGAGGTGGAGGTGGAGGTGGGATATTCGGATCGTCATCGGTGATGAGTGTTATTTCAGGCACGGTGAGCGATGGACCGATAGCTAATGCCCGTGTCTCTCTGGACTTGAACCACGACGGAAAATATAACCCTGGAGAACCATTCGGCATTACCAACGCAGATGGCGAATACCGGATAGAATATATCCTTGATCCAGGCACCGAGTATATGATTGTCGTGGAGGGATCGACCGCCCTGGGCACATCCGATCCTGTAGACAATCCGGGCGTTTCTCTTGAGTTCACCATGTTTTTCCCCCTGACATCGGCCGGCAGCCGCAGCAGCGCTCCCTCGGCCAGTTCTTACCAGGTGAATGCGACACCGGACACGTTTAAAGATTATCTGACAGAGCTTAACGAAAAGGTGGTAGGAGGGATTGACAATATTAATGTTACGAACATCATTGGCAACACAGATGGTTCTGTGACGTTATTTCAGACTTGTATTTTAGATGATGGGACCAACAGTAACAAGACTAACTTGCAAGCCGTTGCAGCAAATGTTGGAGAGATCATAGATGCTGAAAACACCCGGAAAGACCTGGAGTCGGTCGGGGATGATCTGGGAATACCGTCAGGTTCAGCCCTGGATTTCACTGACGGCACCCAGGACTTGTCAGACTCCCTCGCCTATCAAGGCAAGACTGTTTCGGTTATAGGCGATATGGTCGTGTCCACCCCGCTAAACGATGCAACTGCCGAGGATGTGATCCTTACAAATATTAATTCCGCGGGAATAGACCAGATTCTGACATTTACAGTGGAACCGAGCTCGCTGACGGGTTATGAGGTCTCAGTGACACCCTATCAGAGCATTCTTGAAATCCCGGAGTTTTCAGGCATAAGAGACAATGGCGATGTGGTCGTTCTTGGTGCGGACGTCACTGCGAAAGACAGCGGTGTTAAAAAAACCGATCAGTCGCTTACCTGTTCAGTTACTTCGGATCCGGACAATTCCTTTACCGGTCTGGTCTATTATTATTTCGACGGCACTGTGTGGATCAACAGCGGCGCGGTGTCGGCTGACATGAATATCTGGACCGCGCCCTTTGTAATTGTCAAAACCAATAATATTACCGAAAAGACATTAACTATCGAAGGCCTGAGCCAGCTCGACAGACCGACGGTTATTATCAAGGGATACATGGACTCTGACCCTGCAGAAGGTGTGATGACTCTTGATGCCTTCACTGTAGTTCCCGCATCCGATACTGTCACCGTGAAGATACCCGCAGGCTTCGTCATTTCCGAAGTTGTTGTCGTGGACAGTGATCTGTCAAACGTAAGCGCCGACGGCATGCCGTCCCTGTCGCTGCCTGTGACCGATTCCGAGGAGATTACTATCTCTGATGGCGCTACGGAAATGATCCTGGATGAGACATTGTACTCCATTCTTAAAGATGGCAGCCTGGATTTTCCTGGTGTCCGCGGGTATATTGACACGAAAATTGTTTATAGCGGAATTGAGATGTTTCTCGGGCTGAATATCGACAATGATGTGAAGGATATCATTACCGAGAATATTGATCGCTATCTCGAAGACATCGATCCAGTGTTTTACAGTGGAAGCGAAGATCTTTCCGGTGTGACGATCGACGCAGACAATCACACAATCGAAGTACTTCCTGTGGAAACAAATGCTGAAATCTCTGTGAAGTGGAGTTTTGCACCGAACTCAGTGGAGCGAGTCTATACGAAAAACTCTACGGATGTGACAAAAACCGGCTCTACCTGCAGCTCAACCTGTACGTTCAGCAATGCATCTGAGAATCTGACCAATATGATTTTTGAGGAATCGGTAAAGGAATATACTAATAACATTCAGACATTGAGTGCATCCTATGAAGGCTCGGCGGTATACAACCGATCGACCAACAGCCTGGAAAGCTCAAAATTTTATCAAAAACGCAGCGAAACTTATATTACCACCATGAAAACGGACACGCTTAATGGGATGGCAACCATGGAGAACGACACATTATCGTTCAATGGGTCATATTCCTTTTACCTGGAATCCTATGGCGCTGTTGCGGGATCGGTCAATATAAAGAATGCGACCTGCGCAAAGGGGTACGATGAGGAGGATACGCTCCGCAACAACAACAATATCAAGGACGCAAATGCCCTGTTCTCTACTACATCCGGTTGTACACCCCCTGTACCCAATCCGGAATGGCTGAAAGGCATCTGGAACGGTACGTTTACTGACAGTTGCGGTGAAAACGATGGACAGATGACTATGACTGTAACCGATACAAATGCAACCTGGTGGGGATATCCGGATTATGGAACGACGGTTTCAATATCCGATTCAACTGTGACTTTCATGAATGATGGATCGACCTGGTCGGTGGGTCAGATAAGTGAAGACCATACTCGTATCGAAGGCAACTGGTCGTATGACGACTGTAACGGCGCGTATCATTTAACAAAACAGTAGCAGAAGCGCTCAATATACCGGTCAATAAACTGTTAACAAAGCAAATCCCCTCTGTGGATAGCCAAAGCCTGGTCCTTTGGGCCAGGATTCTTTACTAAATTTGGCAGTGTTGCCATTTTTAATAAATGGTTATGAATTGATGTGGTTTAATGTATATGGTCATCCTTTATTGTATCTTTTCCGCCTTTTTTTGAGCGTCGACAGCAATAGGACTGTTTGGAACAAGCTCAATAACTCTATTATAAGCGCTGATCGCTTTTTTATATTCATGTGACAGTGTGTAGGCATTGGCCAGATCAAAATACAATGGCGCAAGATTTGGCGCATTTTTTGCGCCATTTTCAAGCATAGCTACTGCTTCCTTAAATTTTCCCATTGCAATATATGTTTTGCCAAGGCCCTGCAAAGCAATTACAAACTCAGGTTCTATCTTGAGAGCGTCCTGATAATACTTTTCCGCAAGCTTAAATTGTTTTTTATTGTAATATGCCCATCCCAGGTTTGAAAGAGGAAAGTGTGGAGTGGCATAGAGTAAATCTCCTGTGATTTCCTTAAAACAGGCAATAGCTCTGTCCCAGTCCTTTTTTGCAAGATAGGCTGTCCCCATATTATTTTTTGCCGGTGTATAGTCCGGTTTTATTTTTATGGCTTTCTTAAAGTGATCAATGGCAATGTCCGGTTTTCCCTTTGCCATATAAATCAGCCCCAGGTCATTTTGAAGATATGGATCCCCGTCATAAAGCTTTTCTGCCTCAAGAAACTCTCTTAACGCTGCTGTATAACCTCCCTGCCCCATATATGCTTCGCCAAGATTTCTTGATGCTTCTTCCTGTTTCTTTCTAACTTCCAGATTTGCAGCGCATGAAACAAGAAAAAATACCAGCAAGACAAATACTGCCCACATAAAATTATTTATTTTTATTTTCATATTTTAAGATACCTCGAATTATTGACTTTAGCTCACTTGTAACTTTGATGAGCTCGTAACAAGTTTAAAAAACTAGTTTTTGCGAATCGTGTTAAGTGTTAGGTGTTAAGTGTTAAGTATATGATTAAACAGATAATTGTTTTAACCTAACACCTAACACCTGTTTTAATTTCCTTTGTGCCTTAGTGGCTGAATTACCTTTATACCCTGATCGGTCAAAAACTGAACTACATCATCGTTCACAGGTGCTGTTGCAAGAAGTATTTTATTCTGCTTTTTATTTGAAATCAGATAGCCTGGAATGGTTAAAGAGGTATTATAGACATCCGGCCTTTTTGCCGCCAGGAAGGTTGGGTGCTTTGTATAAGAAGACTCTAATGCATCAAGAATCTTTCTTATTACATCATGTGCATTATCTTTATTGTTTATCTGTATTATGCCGAGACCTGTCTTTTTTATAGAAAAAATTGCATCGCCATAAATATCTCCAAAATCAACAAGCAGCGACTTTCCATCCCCGGTTAATACGAGATTTGACAAGGCCTTTATCTGGATTCCGGCGTACGGGAATGTAATGGCGACGTTTTCCGTATAATTATAACCCATTGTTGTCAGCAGCTTATTGACAACGGTTTTATGGTCTGAAAAATCTATGGCAACAGCATCATCTTTCAAAGGTCTCGTATCCTCTGCTGTGTTTTTGTTTTCCGCTTTTTTGGATTTTTGTTTTGTGCCATTAAAATCTTTGGTAAAGTTTTTGAGAAAATCCTTTATTATTATATTGTGTTGTCCCAGATAACGGACAATTGAGTTGGGGGTACGCTCATCCTGGTCATTGACAGGGGTAATACAAAGGTTGCTTGCCTCTTCACCTGCAAAATACGGCTGCTCAAATATCCATTTCCCGCGGACCTCTACCTTAATGCCCTGATCAGAAAATGATATTTTATTTTTAAATGCCTTCTTTTCAAGCGATCCCATAACAGCATCAATCGCCTGCTCTGTCGAAGCTTTGTTTGCAATTGAAACAATTTTCACATTGTTCCAGTATGATTTTATTGCATTTAAATCATGCGTATTTATTTTTCTGTCTTTTTTTGTGGACAGGGACAGCAGAATTTTTGTCTTATTTTTGAGTTCTATTACAGGGAAACTGGAGAGGTCGAGATTATAATCGTTTTGTCCCTGCATTGGAAAAGAGTATATGCCTTTATTTAAAAGTGTTGCATCTAAAATTGAAGCAATTGCCGCAAAATGGGATGGTGCATTATCACATTTATCTGTTGGAACAAAAGATGTCAGAGCCTTTGTATCAGGGTTGTTTTGATCTGCCTTCATTATGATATTGCCGGACGAGTCAAACATGGATTTGTACCACGGCTTTTTGCGAAGCGATGAATCAGGGATATATAGTTTCTGCCCTATATAAATTCGATCCAGACTAACAACATCCGGGTTGATGAGCCTGAACAGCTTGATCGCCTCGTTGTATGGTTTTGTTCCGTATTTAGTATCATAGCCCCGCGCAATAAGCCTTGAGATGAACTCCCCCTCTTGCACAATATGTTCGCTTGAGCAGGGTTTGATAATATCAGGCAGGTTGGAAATTGTTACAAACGGAATGGTAACGATTCCCGAAGATTGACCTGGAAGAGAATCCTTTTTTAATTTCTTTAAAGGAATAAGAATATGCTGACCAGGACGTATCCTGTCGATATCACGTATATGCGGATTTATACGTTTAAATATATCTAAGAATTCCGGAAAATCCTTATTAGAGATTTCTCCTTTTTGCCTGAAGATTTTAAAGACCCAGTCACCCTTTTGAACAACATAAGGATCGCATAATATATCCCTGCCTTTATCATAACGAACAACATAGCTTTTAGAGAGTAAAGCGCTACCCGCGGAATAAGTAGCAGTGATGCAGATTAATAATACTGTAATAAATAGTCTGCGCAAATCTTATACCTTTTATCTTTTTAGTAACAGTTTACGGTTGTCGGTTTACAGTTCACAGTTTTATGTTTTGATCAACCGTTAACGGTTACTAAAATTCTCATCTACCTTCTGTTTTTTTCAACCGTGAACCGATAACTGTAAACCGTTAACGGTTACGTTTTAAGATTCAACTTTGCTGCGATTTCTTCTGATACACGTTTGACAAATTGCTCAAAATCATCCCCTTTTATTGGTTTTCCAGGGGCCGGGACTTTTTTTAAATCCTTTGGATGTATTAAAACAGTAGAATTTATAAGATTTGGATCAGGGGTAATTTCAAATTCCCCGGAGAATCTGTTTTCAAAATACATCTCCTGGAAACCGGAAAATTTCAGTGAATGAGCGGTTGAATCGACAACGGCAATATCGTTGTTGTTAACAATTCTCTGTTTTTTTGCCTCGACAAGACCAGCCAGAGATTCTCCCCCGTGGGTACAGGCAATATGCCCGTTGCGATTAGCCACAAGTTCCCAGTCAATTATGGCCTGTTCAGAAACCTCTATAAAAAAAACATTCTTTTTGCCGGACAGTCGGTTATACAGATCTACGAGATATATTACCCTTGGCATTGAAACAGGATTTCCGATCATGGCTGCCTGGGCCACACTGGGCTTTACCGTTACTGGAATAAATTTTCGTTTTTTTGCGTCAGGCTCGAGATAATACCGGTAAACAGGGTTTGCATGTTTTGACTGAACCCCGATAATTTTCGGCAGGCTGTCTATTACGCCGGTTTCATAAAATTTCAGGAATCCGTTTATAACAGCGGTAATATTACCTGCATTGCCGATCGGCAATACCATTACTTTGTCTTTCATATTATATTCGAAATTCTGAGCAATTTCGTATGAATATGATTCCTGCCCAAGTATTCTCCAGGCATTCTTGGAATTTAGAAGAGCCACATTATATTTTTCCGACATAGCTTCAACAACCTTCATGCAGTCGTCGAATACACCCGGGATTTCAAACACAGAGGCTCCGCTTCCCAGAGGCTGGGAAAGCTGCTGGGGGGTTACCTTTTTGTGCGGAAGGAGCACCGCAGACTTGACATGGGGTTGAAGAAAGGAAGCATACAGCGCTGCTGAAGCTGATGTATCACCGGTGGAAGCACAGATTGCCAGCACATCGGAAATGTGCCCTTTTTTGATAAGAAAATTGATATAGCTCAGAGCGCTTGCCATTCCCCTGTCCTTAAAGGAAGCGCTTGGGTTCTGGCCGTCATTTTTAAAGAAGAATCTAATGTCCGCTTTTTCCTGCATAAAAGAATTGGCTTCTATAACAGGAGTATGCCCCTCGCCAAGATAGACCACGCAGTCAAGAGGCATAACCGGACCGATAAATTCATGGTATAGATAGATCCCTTTTAAAGCAGGGATTGTGAGCATCCTGCGATAATCGAAAATGCTGCGCCACAATTTTCCGGATATTTTTTTCAGCCGGTCAAATTGCAGGTCATAAATAAGTAGAACCTGGCCGCAATCCGGACATGTATAAAGCAGCTTCTCAATGCCGAATTCATGGCCGCAGCCAAGACATCGGTAAACAATCTTTCCTTTTTGGCTGGGAATAATATAGGGTCTGATTTCTTCTGGAAAATCTTCAATCTTCATAATTCACTTCTTTATTTATTACAGTTCACGGTTCAACGGTTCACAGTTCACAGTTCACGGCTCAACGGTTCAACGGTTGTTGTTTTCCCAAACGAAGGAGCGAAGCGACAACAACATTCGATGTTGGACGTTCGTCTTTTTTTCTTAACAGACTTCAGCCTATCCACCTGACTTATCTTTCTTTTGTAATCAAAGAACAACCCATATAAGGCCGCAGAACTTCAGGGATGGAAATCGTTCCGTCAGTCTGCTGGTAATTTTCAAGTATGGCTGCAAACGTACGTCCAACTGCAAGACCTGAGCCGTTTAATGTATGGACAAGTTCGGTCCCTTTTTCCCCTTTTCTCCTGAACCTGATATCAGCGCGTCTCGACTGGAAATTCTCAAAATTGCTGCACGATGAAATCTCCCTGTACATATCCTGCGAAGGCATCCAGACTTCAATATCATAGGTTTTTGCCGCTGAAAAGCCCAAATCCCCTGTGCATAAAATAATAACCTGATATGGAAGTTTAAGCATTTGCAGTATTGACTCAGCATCGTTTAAGAGTTTTTCAAGTTCATCATAAGAAGTTTCCGGGTTTGAGAATTTTACCAGCTCAACCTTGTTGAACTGATGCTGCCTGATTAAACCCCTTGTATCCTTTCCATAAGAACCGGCTTCGCTGCGAAAACATGGTGTATAAGCCGCATACTTAATCGGCAGCATATCTTCATCTAATATTTCACCCTGATAAATATTAGTAACCGGAACTTCGGCAGTGGGTATCATAAAGTAATCCCGCCCCTCTATTTTAAAGAGATCTTCCTCAAACTTCGGAAGCTGGCCTGTGCCGGTCATGCTTTTCCTGTTTACAATAAAAGGCGGAAGAACTTCTTTATAACCATGTTCTTTAGTCTGAACATCCAGCATAAAATTTATTAAAGCTCTTTCCAGCCTTGCTCCCGCCCCAAAATAAAGCGGAAAACGAGCGCCGGCAATCTTTGAAGCCCTGTCAAAATCGAGTATCCCAAGATTTTCACCTAAAGTCCAGTGAGCCGCCGGCGTAAATTCAAACTCCGGAGGTTTACCAATCTGTTTTATAACAGAATTATCAGAACTGTCTTTTCCAACTGGAACCGATTCATTGGGAATGTTAGGCAGCGCCATAAGGATGGCATATAGTTTTTCCTCAGTTTCAGACAATAACTTATTCAGGTCTTTGATCTTCTTTGAAACTTCACGCATATCGATCTCGATGGCGCTTGTATCATCACCTTCTTTCTTCATGCTTGCTATTTGCTGCGAAACCAGATTGCGGCGGTGCCTCAGCTCTTCACTTTCAAGCAAAATAGCCCTGCGCTCATCATCACAATTTGAAAAAATCTCAATATCGGCTGTTTCTCCACGCATTAATAGTGCTCTTTGCACTTTTGAAATATTTTGTCTCACAAACTTGATTTCCAGCATAACAATACCTATGTTTTAAGGTTTAAATTATATTATAGTTGGCGAACTCGTAAAAAGTAGTTTTTTGACTTTTTACGAAAGCATCACTTTTTTAGCAGCTACTAAAAAATAAAAACATATCATGGTCGGCCAATTTAGTCAATGATTATTGGAAGTTGTGTTATTGGAAGTTGACTTAAGTTGGTTAATCTGGTATGTTAACATAAAATGAAAGAATATTTATTCCGGAGAACACATATGGAAGAAATTCAGGAGAAAAAACGTGAAATACGTAGCAGTATGGCAGATAAGTTAGCTGCTTTCTCCGCCGATGAAATTGCAAAAAAAACCAAGGGCATAGAAAATCGGCTTTTTGAATTTGCCAACTTTATTGAATCAAAAATTGTATTACTTTATATGCAGCGCAGCGGCGAGGTTATAACACAGGAAATAATCGAAAGATGCTTTGAACACGACAAAATTGTTGTTCTGCCGGCTTTTGATATAATTAAACATACTATGCAATTCATGAAAGTTGACAATCTTAATGCTGATATGAAGCCCGGGCCACAAGGTATTCTTGAGCCTGATCCTGTCCATTGTAATGTTGTGCCAATTGACTGTATCGACATAGCAATCATTCCGGGAGTAGCGCTGGATGAAAAAGGAGGAAGGATAGGATCAGGAGAGGGATATTATGACAGGCTTATTCCAAAGCTGTCGGCAACTACCAGGAAGGTAGCTCTTGCCTTTGAAAGCCAGATCATTCAGCAGGTTCCTTTGGAATCCCATGACAGGTATGTAGATATTGTTATTACCGAAAAACGGATAATCTATAAGATATAGGTGTTAAGTGTTAGGATAAAATATTTAGCTGTTATATCAAATAGTTAACACTTGATTTGGAGCATTTTGCAAATAGCAATTTTTGGACTTTTTACTTTGCTTATGGCTTCTTTTTAACCTAAGGATTCAGAATTTTCGCCAGTTTTTGAAGGTTTGCATCCTCTCCGACCGCTATAAGTGTATCTCCAGCCTTAATGACACTTTCAAAAGACGGGTTGAACAACATATCGCCATCAAATTTTTTTATCGCAATTATTATCAGATTGTAATCCTGCCTGATACCAGAATCTTTCAACAATACATTCACAAAATTGGAAGAAGCGCTTACAAATATTTCCTCCATATGAATGTCCTTCCGTTTATAATCAAATGCCTGGTCCAGAAAATTCGTTACAGTTGGGCGGAGTATTCTCTGTGCCATACTTGCCGCTCCGACATCATAGGGTGATTCCACCTTGTTTGCTCCGGCTGCCTGCAACTTTGACTTTGCCTCTTCATGGATTGCTCTCGCAATAATATAAAGATCCGGATTGAGCTGTCTCGCGGTCAACACAAGAAAGACATTGTCAACATCTGTAGCCAGAACTGCTATCAGACTTTTTGCCTGTTTTATGCCGGCCTTGATTAAAGTTGCCTCATCGGTCGCATCTCCAGTTATATAAAGAACCCCATCTTCATCCATTATATGAGCCATATCCTGGTTTTTCTCAACAATGACCAGGTCTATCGGTTTTCTTGTAATATTTTTGCAAAGAACTCTCCCAATACGACCATATCCGCAGACAATATAATGGTTTTTTAAATGGTCAATCTTTTTATCCAATCTTCTCCTCCCTAATATGGTTCTTATTTGCCCCTCAACCATGAACTGCACAACGCTTCCTGCTACATAGATACAAAAACCAACGCCGGCAAAGACAAGAAAAACAGTAAACACACGCCCGATTTTGCTGATTTCATGCACCTCGCCATATCCGACAGTGCTTATAGTTATAACCGTCATATACACAGCATCAAATATCCCCCAGTCCTCGATTATCATATATCCTGCCGTGCCGAAACTAATGATAAATATAGTCAGCAAAACAGATATTGTTAGATGTTTTGTATTGTCCATAACAGATTTCAGAAAAAGTTAATGGTGATGAATTTGTAATAATTATTAACATAATTACGAAACTTTTCACTGAAAAATCAAGTGGTTTTTTTATGCTATCGAATTTTCTGGCGAGTTTCTAAATTCTTGACGTAAGTGTGCTGGTTTGATAAAAAAATTTATGACAAAGAATTCTATAATATTTGAACGGATGCGGGAAAAAATGGTTAGCAAACAGATCGCATCACGCGGGATAACCGATCTAAACGTTCTTGAAGCCATGAGCAAAGTGCAAAGGCATCTTTTTGTCAGTGAGGCTTTAATGGATCAGGCTTATGGTGATTTTCCGCTTCCCATTGGAGAACAGCAAACAATTTCACAGCCATATATCGTGGCCGAGATGACACAGGCATTACAACTCAGAGAAGAAGACCGTGTGCTTGAAATCGGAACAGGCTCAGGATATCAGGCAGCTATTATAGCTGAAATCGTATTTCGGGTTTATACCATAGAAAGAATACGTTCACTCTTTATCAAAACACGAAAACTCTTTGATGAACTTCATTATCATAATATTGTAACCAAATATTCTGATGGCACTTCAGGGTGGAAGGATGAAAGCCCTTTTGACGCCATAATAGTTACCGCCGGCGCCCCGGAAATCCCTGAGACACTTGTAAGCCAGCTTGCAGTTGGCGGACGCATGGTGATACCGGTCGGAACCCAGTATTCACAAGAGTTGATTAAGCTGACGAGGGATGAAAATGATGTTCATAAAACAGCTCTTGGTGGATGCAGATTTGTTAAGCTTATAGGTGAATATGGATGGAGAAATCAATAAATGCTTAAACGCCTTTATTCCTGGGTTCTCCACTGGGCGGAAACGGCTTATGGTTCCTGGGCGCTATTTTTTTTAGCTTTTTGTGAATCTTCTTTTTTCCCAATACCCCCTGATGTTCTTCTTATAGCTCTTTCCGTAGCCACCCCTAAAAAAGCTTTAAAATATGCTTTAATATGTTCGGCCGGATCCGTGATTGGCGGATGCTTAGGTTATCTTATCGGGTGGCAGTTTATGGTCAGTATAGGCGAAAAGATTATCAACCTTTACGGCATGTCGCAGAAGATCGATTATATCAGAACTCTCTATATGCAATATGATGCATTGGCTATCGGTGTGGCCGGATTTACTCCCATACCTTACAAGGTGTTTACAATTTCAGCAGGAGCTTTTGGTATCAATTTCCCTGTATTTGTAATCGCATCTTTTGTTTCCCGCTCTTTACGTTTTTTTCTTGTCGCCGGGCTGATATATATCTTTGGGCCTGCAATTCAATCATTTATTAATAAATATTTTAATGCGCTGGCTGTTGCATTTACTATTCTGCTTGTTGCCGGGTTTGTGATTATCAAATATCTGTTTTGAATTTTACAGGTAGCATATAATTCCAAAGGATATCAAAATCTGACAAGGTGGTATAAAAAAGATCTAATTACATATGATACCTCCAACAAACTTGAATTGGCCACCAGTGTTCCGGCACACATATAGAATAATTTGGAATCTCAATATAGAGAGCAGTTAACAAAAATTAAGGAGCGTAAACTGCTTGAGGCTGACCTTGACTGGCTGAAGACAATTCCCGCACATGAGCTTATCCAGCGTGAAGTAATTGAGAACCAAAAGAATAAGGCGTTACTCCTAAGGGAAGTATTAAAGTTCTATGGGGTCAGTAGTGTTGCCGCCTGGCGGGATATTTGGTTGCAACCGGCAGTGGCAGCACGGCGTTCACACTGTTTTGAGACTTGTCCTGGCCCGGCATCTGCGTGGATCAGACTTGGTGAAATTCAGGCATATCAGATTGATTGTAATCATTTTGATAAGGACAATTTTTACAAGGCCGTAATGGCAATTCGTCTATTGACAGTAAAGAATCCTGAAGAATTTATTCCTGAAATGGTTTCGCTATGCGCAGAATCAGGCGTTGCCTTGTCTCTGGTTCCAGAAATGAAAAAAGTGCCCTGGCATGGCGCAACAAGATGGTTGTCAGCGTCCAAGGCTATGATTTTGCTGAATCTTCGAGGCAAGATGGAGGATCAGTTCTGGTTTTCTTTTTTTCACGAAGCAGGACATGTCCTTAATGACAGCAAAAAACATCTCTACATCAACGATGGAAGCAGCGATGATTCGCTTGAGCATAAAGCAGGCGAGTTTGCCGTTGAAACCCTCATACCGCGTGACCGAGATACTGAAATTTCATTGTTGCGGGCTAAAGCGGATGTAATTAGTCTTGCGCATAAGCTTAAAATTTCACCAGGAATTGTAGCAGGGCGGTTCCAGCGTCTGACCAAAAAATGGAACTACTTCAACGGGCTTAAACGCAGATTTGAGTGGGTGGCTACCAATAAATGATGAGGTAATTAAAAAGTATCTGGACATCCAATCAGAGGGAACAAAGGTATAAAAGTTCAAATACAGGAAAAAGAAATATATGATTACGGACACTACATTTTTCACAAATGAACCAGGCTTACACACTGTTTGATCAATTTTAAAAGGCACTGAAGCATGTTCAATGCTTTGATATTTTAATAAGATTGAATAATGATAAAATCAAAACTTTCCGAAAGAGATATCTGTACAAAATATATTACTCCGGCCATCAGTGATGCCGGATGGAATGAAAATCCTCACCATTTTCGTGAGGAAGTTTATTTTACAGCCGGTAGAATAAAGGTGCGTGGTAAATTAGTCAGCCGCGGTAAAGGCAAGAGAGCAGATTACATCCTCTATTCCAAACCAAACCAACCAATTGCCGTAATTGAGGCAAAAGATAATACTCATTCTATCGGTACTGGAATGCAGCAGGGGTTGGAGTATGCAGAGATCCTGGATCTGCCGTTTGTCTATAGTTCCAATGGTTATGGATTTGTCGAACATGATAAAACAACGGGAAAAGAAAGAGAACTCGTACTACACGAATTCCCTACACCGGAGGAATTATGGAATCGGCTGAACATTTCAAAAGGCATTGAGCCGGAACAGGAAAAGATTATCACGCAGGACTATCACTACGAGGCTGGCGGCAAAACCCCTCGATATTATCAGAGAGTTGCAATTAACAGGGCCGTCGAAGCTATTATTAAAGCTCAAAATCGAATTTTGCTGGTCATGGCCACCGGCACGGGAAAGACTTATGTCGCCTTCCAGATTATCTGGCGTTTATGGAAAGCCCGAGCAAAAAAGAGAATTCTGTATCTGGCAGATCGAAATATTTTGATAGATCAGACTGTTGTTAATGACTTCAAACCGTTTGGCGATAAGATGACAAAAATCAAAAAACGCCAGGTGGACAAGTCGTATGAAATTTATATGGCATTGTATCAAGGGGTTTCCGGACCAGAAGAATGGAAAAACATTTACAAACAGTTTTCGCGTGATTTCTTCGACCTTATCATTGTTGATGAATGCCACCGTGGAAGCGCGGCGGAAGATTCTGCCTGGCGTGAAATACTGGAATATTATTCATCCGCGACACAGATTGGAATGACGGCCACTCCAAGGGAAACTAAATACATTTCCAATATTCATTATTTTGGAGACCCTGTTTATACTTATTCATTGAAACAGGGGATTGAAGATGGATTTCTTGCGCCATATAAAGTGATTCGTATTGGTATGGACAAAGATTCAGGGTGGCGTCCTGAAGATGGCAAAGAGGATAAGTATGGTTATGAAATTCCTGACCAGATATATAACATAAAAGACTTTGATCGCAATCTTGTTCTTGAAAAGCGGACAGAACGAGTGGCCGAAAAGGTTTCGGAGTTTTTGAAGAAGACAAATCGCTTCGATAAAACTATTATTTTCTGTCAAAATATCGATCATGCCGAACGGATGCGCAAAGCCATTGTCAATGAAAACAATGACGAGGTGGAAAAGAATTATAAATATGTCATGCGAATTACCGGTGATAATGACGAAGGAAAAATGGAACTCGATAATTTTATCACGCCGGAAAGCCGATATCCTGTGATTGCCACAACCTCAAAACTGCTCTCAACCGGTGTCGATGCCCAGACATGCAAGCTGATTGTCCTGGATAAGAGCATCAATTCCATGACAGAGTTCAAGCAGATAATCGGACGCGGTACCCGTATCAATGAAGAGTTTAACAAGTATTATTTCACAATTATGGATTTCAGGCAGGCAACAAATAACTTTGCTGAGCCGACGTTTGATGGTGAACCGGTTCAGATTTATGAACCGGGAGAAGATGATCCTATCGAGCCGCCTGATCCGCTTTCGAGTAATGGGGATGTTGATGATTATGTTTTAATTAATAATTCTATCCAGGAAATTCATGAACTTCAACGTAAATTATACGTTGATGATGTTGAAGTTTTTGTCGAGAGGGAGCAGGTCCAGTATTACAGAGACGATGGCAAACTCATCACCGAATCATTAAAAGATTTCACGAAAAAGAAAATCTTGAAGGAATATACAAGCCTTGATGATTTTCTGCGTCAGTGGAAGGCATCAGAAAAAAAGAATGCCATTATTGAAGAATTGATGGAACAGGGCATTTTGCTCTATGAACTTCAGGAAGAAGTCGGGAAGGATTTTGACCCCTTTGATCTCATTTGTCACGTTGCCTTCGACAAACCCCCATTGACACGTAGAGAACGGGCAAGCAATGTTAAAAAGAAAAGCTACTTCACGAAGTATGGCGATAATGCAAGAGCTGTTTTAGATGCACTGCTTGATAAATATGCAGATGAGGGTATAAAGAATTTAGAAAGTATGGAAATTTTGAGAATCAAACCATTTGATCAATTCGGGTCTCCTGTTGAGATTATCAAAAGCTTTGGCGGCAAGGAACGATATCTTGAAGCGATAAAAGAACTCGAAAACCAGATATATGAAGTGGCGGCGTAGAGGAATATCAATATGAGCATAAGAAACGTGGTTAAATCCATCCAGAACATTATGCGAAAGGATGCTGGTGTCGATGGAGATGCCCAGCGAATTTCGCAACTGGTATGGATGATCTTTCTGAAGATATTTGATGACAAAGAATACGAACTCGAAATGATAGGTGATAATTATAAATCGCCCATACCGGATCAACTGCGCTGGCGGAACTGGGCAACAGATGAAGAAGGAATAACAGGCGATGAACTCCTCGATTTCATCAATAATGATATGTTTAAATCCTTAAAGGAACTCTCCATTAATGAATTCAGCAATGGACGGGGCGTAATAGTCAAAGAAGTCTTTGCAGATTCCTACAATTATATGAAGTCCGGCACATTGCTCAGACAGGTCATCAACAAGATGAATCAGATAGATTTCAACAAGTCTGAAGACCAGCACATCTTTAATGATATCTATGAACAAATCCTGCGGGATCTTCAGAGCGCCGGTAATGCCGGTGAATTCTATACCCCGCGCGCCGTCACGCAATTCATGACCGATATGACAAACCCAAGACTTGGTGAAAAGGTTTTAGACCCCGCGTGCGGTACCGGCGGCTTTCTTGTATGTGCCCTTGAAAGTATCCGCAAACAGGATGTTAAAAATATCGAAGACCGGTTAATTTTTCAGGATTCCATTGTGGGTATTGAGAAAAAGTCGCTTCCATATATGTTGTCAATGACCAACCTGATCCTTCATAATATAGATATTCCTCAGATCCAACATGACAACTCCCTTTCACGACCGATCAGGAGCATTACAAACAAATCACGCGTTGATGTTGTCATAACCAATCCGCCCTTCGGTGGGATGGAAGAGGATGGAATAGAATCAAACTTTCCGGTCAATTTCAGAACAAGGGAAACTGCCGATCTCTTTTTAGTCCTTGTCATGGCCCTTCTGAAAGATGGCGGCAGGGCAGGTATTGTCCTCCCTGATGGCTTTCTTTTTGGCGAAGGCGTTAAAACACGGATTAAAGAAAAATTGCTGGAAGAATGTAACCTCCACACAATTGTGCGGCTGCCAAATGGAGTGTTCAACCCGTATGCCGGCATAAAGACCAACCTGCTTTTCTTCACAAAGAGTGAACCGACCAAAGAAATCTGGTATTTTGAACATCCCCTGCCTGAAGGCTATAAAACATATAACAAGACCAAACCGATCCGCATTGAAGAATTCGATCTCGAAAAAGCATGGTGGGAAAACCGCGAAGAAAATCAATATGCATGGCGGGTATCAATCGAAGAGATAAAAAAACGCAATTACAATCTGGATATTAAAAATCCCCATCAGGCAGAAAATAATATCGGTAATCCTAAAAAACTATTGGCGGATTATAAGAAGTTGCTGACGGAGATTGCGAAGACCCGTGACTCGCTAAAGAAAGAACTCATGAATGCGCTAAAACAATAGACTCACGCCAATACGCAGGCGCAAAGAATGGAATTTTAAGACCTTGGTGCCTTTGCGTGAGGCAAGAGAGACTATGAGAGATATTGATAATGAGATTTAAGCAATTAATCGCTTTAATTGAACAAACAAATCAAGGCCTACAAAAAAAGGCGATTTCCTCGATCAATCAGTTGCTCGTTATTAGAAACTGGTCAATAGGTTTTTATATAGTTGAATTCGAACAAAATGGTGATGATAGAGCAAAATATGGGCAGCGGCTTCTAAAAACCATCGCTGAAGAGCTTGAAAAGAAAAAGCTCAAAGGCCTCTCTTTTACCAACCTGAAGCTTTTCAGACTGTTTTATCTAATCTATCCTCAAATTGGTCAGCCAGTGGCTGACCAATTGAAAGTTCAAAATATTCAGCAGCTGGCTGAACAATTAGGGAACCAAAAAGGTCAGCCGGCGGCTGACAATTCCGTTCAAAAATCTGATTTATCTCTTGACCCCCAAATATTAATACAACATTTCTCATTTCGACACTTCACCGAATTAATCAAGATAAAGGAACCCTTAAAGCGTATATTTTATGAACAGCAGGCCATCAAAGGCAATTGGAGTTCCCGGCAGTTAAAAAGACAGATAGAGTCCTTGCTGTTAGAAAGAACCGGTCTTTCAAAAGATAAGGAAGCTCTGCTGAAATCTGTTCAGAACAATCAAGCTGTTGTCAGCATAGAAGATACCATCAAAGATACGTATGTTCTGGAGTTTACAGGGTTTAAAGAGTTGCCGGTCTATTCTGAAAATGATCTGGAAACATCATTGTTAAACAAGATACAGGATTTTTTGATTGAGCTTGGTCATGGATTTTGTTTTGAAGCTCGTCAGAAAAGAATAACTATAGGAAATGAACATGACAGGGTTGATCTTGTTTTTTATCACCGCATCATTAAATGCCATATCCTGATCGATTTGAAGGTTCGTGCCTTTTCCTATGCTGATGTGGGACAGATGAATTTTTATCTGAATTATTTTAAAGAAAATATTATGGAGGCCGGGGATAACCCACCGGTTGGCATAATCCTTTGTACTGATAAAGAAGAAACGAAAGTTGAATACGCCACGGCAGGACTGGATAATCAACTGTTTGTATCAAAATATTTAGTCGAGTTGCCCAGCAAAGAAGACTTTATGAAATTATTGGAGACATAAAACAGGATATAGGGGCTAAAACTTGACGTCTTAGCGGCGTGAGGCAAGAGAAAGTATGAAGCTGGATACTTTATTCGATAATTACGATCTACTGATGGATTCACCGAACAGCACCGTAAAGATGCGGAAACTGATCCTGCAACTTGCCGTCCAAGGCAAACTGGTTGAACAGGATCCAACCAACGAACCCGCCGGCGAACTCCTGAAACGCATCAAGGCCGAAAAAGAAAAACTCATTGCCGAAAGAAAAATTAAAAAGCAAAAACCCCTCCTACCGGTTGCCGAAGAGGAAATCCCTTATGAATTGCCACCAGGCTGGGAGTGGGTCAGATTGGCCGAACTTTGTACAGTTACAGGTGGAAAACGTGTTCCAAAGGGCTATCAATTACTCGATCAAAGAACACAACATATTTATATAAGAGTAACCGACATGAAAAAGGGAACTATTGACAATAACAACCTGAAGTATATTTCTAACGATGTGTATGAAAAAATAAAAAAGTACATCATCACAAAAAATGATTTATATATAACTATAGCAGGCACAATTGGACAAGTTGGCGAAGTTCCAGACAAGTTCCATAATATGAACTTAACCGAGAATGCTGCACGCATAATTATACATATCGCTGATAAAAGATTCCTTAGATATTCATTGAGTTCGGCATTTATACAAAATCAATTTTTATTTAAAGCAAATCAAATGGCGCAACCTAAATTGGCTATTAAAAGAATTGAGACAACAATTTTCCCTCTTCCCCCTCTTGCCGAACAAAAACGCATCGTAGCTAAAGTCGATCAACTGATGCAGCTCTGTGATCAGTTGGATGCCTGTCAGGAAAAAGCTTCCACAAAATATACATCGCTTAATGATGCGGCACTGGAAAAGCTATTATCTTCCAAAACCATTGATGAATTTGCTAATCATTGGCAATTTCTATGCAATAATTTCGATCTTATCTACAACGATCCTGCTCATGTAAATAAACTCCGCCAGGCCATTCTACAATTAGCAGTGCAAGGAAAACTAGCGCCACAAGACCCTAACGACGAACCAGCCAGTGAACTTCTGAAACGCATCAAAGCCGAAAAAGAAAAGCTCATCGCCGAAGGAAAACTAAAAAAACAAAAACCCCTTTCACCTATTGCTGAGGATGAAATCCCTTATGAATTGCCACAAAGGTGGGAGTGGGTGAGGTTGGGTGAACTATGCGAAATAAATCCTCGGATAAATGTTGATAATGATGAAATAGACGTCTCATTTATACCAATGAAAATGATTTCTGAAAAGTATGGGACACCTCATTCTTTTGAAAGAAAAAAATGGGCTGAAGTAAAAAAAGGATTTACCTATTTTATGGATAATGATGTTGGCCTCGCAAAAATTACACCATGCTTTGAAAACGGAAAATCGACAGTCTTTAAAGGATTATTGAATGGAGTTGGGGCGGGTACAACTGAATTACATATTTTTAGGCAAAAACCAAAGCTGATTTTACCTGAGTATGTGTTGATTTTCTTCAAATGTCCCAAGTTCTTAAACGATGCAAAAGAGAAAATGACTGGAAGCGCCGGTCAAAAAAGAGTCCCACGAGAGTTTATAAGGTTTGTTCCGTTTTCACTTCCGTCTCTTACTGAACAAAAACGCATCGTAGCCAAAGTCGATCAACTGATGAACCTTTGCGACGAACTCGAAACCAGACTCAACCAGTCCAAAAAAGACAGCGAAATGCTCATGCAGGCAGTACTACACGAAGCTTTTTCTTAAAGAAATCAATTCGGGGGGAATTTCAGGGGGGGGGGGATTTTCGTGACGATCCTATCTTTACAATAAATTGTTTTAGACATCTCAATATATGAAATAGCGGTTTTTCGAAATTTTCCACGGAAGTGGAGAAGTTCGGCGGCAAGCGAAGGTTCACGAAGGACAACGTTGCGAATATTTTAAGAATCATAAAAGGTTTATTAGGGAAATACGGTGGGCAAAGAAAGTTTGATGAGGATTTATATATTTATAGCAATCTTAGGGAGTTTCCCGGTGTCTTCACACCACTTAACATTCCCCTTTTTTATCCAAAAATGGCTCCTGCATCTTGATGTTTGGCGTATTGATGGATAGATGGTTGGCCTATTAAAAAAAATCTAATGAAATAGACCATCTTGGCTTTGTTTTCTTAGATAGGGATAACATGATAAAATCACCACAACCGCAAGGGCATTTTAGATAAGCCCATTTCTTAAAACCGGGACCTCCAACAACAAGCACCTGATTTTTCGGTAGTTTATCCCTGGATGGATGGTCTGATACAATTTGTGATAAAAAATCTGGTGAGTCATAAAACCCATGTTTACGGGACGTTCGTGCAGAAAGTGCTTGACTCTCTTTCTGCAATATGAAAGTTATAGACTATGCCAAGATTAGCAAGATTAGATGCCACTGAAGTATTGCACCATGTGATGGGTCGGGGAATTGAGAAGGCAGAGATATTCCTGAACGATACGGATCGTAATGATTTTATAAACCGTCTGTCAGCGCTGGCTCAGGCTAATGCTATGGAAATCTATGCCTGGGCGCTGATACCGAATCATTTTCATCTGCTTTGCAAGACAAAGAATTATCCTCTGGCATCGAGTATGCGGAAGCTTCTAACCGGCTATGTCGTAAATTTTAACAGACGTCACCGCAGGCATGGTCACCTCTTTCAAAATCGCTACAAGTCGATTGTCTGCCAGGAGGATGCTTATCTAAAAGAACTGGTGCGTTACATCCATTTGAATCTGTTAAGAGCTGGTATGGTCAAAGATATTAAAGGACTGAATCGAAGTCCATGGTCTGGTCATTCAGCGCTTATGGGCAAAGTCAAGAGACCGTGGCAGAATACAGGGTATGCGCTCTCCTTTTTCGGAAACCAAAGCAATGCGCAAACTAACTACATGCATTATGTAAAAGAGGGTATCGATAAGGGCCACAGGCCGGAACTGGTCGGTGGCGGATTAATCCGGAGCATGGGAGGCTGGTCAGAGGTTCTTGCAAGTAGAAGGCGGGGTGAAAGAGAGCCTGCTGACCAGAGGATATTAGGTGACGGTGATTTTGTTACTCAGATCATCACCGGACTCGATGATCTTGTTAAAAAGAACTTAAGACTGTCAGGGCAGCGTATAGCCATCAAAGCCCTTGCAAAGATAGTGTGCAAAAAGTACGATGTTTCTGAAATGGAACTCAGATCCGGCAGCCGAAGGAATACCGTAGTTCAGGCCAGACGAGCAATATCATGGATCGGAGTCAGAGAGCTCGGCTATTCCGGAGCTGATGTGGCCAGATATCTTGGAGTGACAAACTCTTGCGTGACACGAATGCTGTCAACAGGGGTAAAACCGGATATTAATGACATTGTTTTGGAGTTGTGAACGTTCTGCACGAACGTCCCGTAGGTCCGACGAACGTTATATATTAAAAGAAGAAGAGGTTATACTGCAACATGTAGAATAAAGAAAATTTATTATCGCCTTGCAATAAAATAACCTCCTGATAGCATAAAGTTACAAATTTTTTAACCCTTAACTATGCTAAAAGGAGGTTATTATGAACGACGAAGAAATTATCAGGTATGAGAAGTATTGTCAATTAAGAAAAGAAATCCGCGGATCGGAAGACTACATGATTGTCGGCATTGATGTGGCCAAAGATAAACATCATGCGTTTATGGGCACAGCCACCGGCAAAACTCTTTTAAAAAGGCTGATCTTTGAAAACAACATAGATGGTTATTCCAGGCTGCTTGCACGAACCGAGGCTATCAGAGTCCAAAACGGCCTTTCTAAAACTGTGTTTGGTTTAGAACCAACCCTCTGTGCCAATATAAGTGAGACACTTCCCAACCTATAATTTAGTGTATATTATAGAGGGCATCTGGACTGCCCCTGCGGTGGCTCAACAAATCTTAGAAAATGTCATGGTGACGTTCTTTTAGAATTAAAGAAACAACAGACAAAGAAATATTTCTTTGAGGAGTATTTCAATCTCCTCTTTTATCTTTTTCCAGAGGTGAAAGACACTACCAGAGAATTAATTAGCAAAAAGCTTCTGGCCGATCTTAAAAAATTATAATTAAATCAAAGGTAAACCACCGGCTATGCCGGTGGACTATCAATGTTTGACATTTACGGGAGTATATGAAAGCCCCTCATAAAGTGAACCGCTCAAAATTCACAGGGAAAACAATGGGGTCACATCTTAAATATTAACTATTGACTTATCGAGCTGAGGAAAATTTTGATTTGATAACATGGTTTGTGGTATCTGATTAAGCTGATATAATCATCGTCATAATACAAGTCTCATTACCATTTTTTGCTGGAGTTTAATAATGATTTATTCATTGATTTGGAGCAGTAAAAATCTTGAGCATATAACAAAGCATGATGTAACACCTGAGGAGGTTGAAGAAATTTGCGGCAAAAAACCATTAATTTTGAAAGCCCCTTCAAAAGGACAGAATCCGGTATATTATGTTTTAGGACAAACTTTTGCTGGAAGATATCTTTTTTCTGTAATAATATATTTTGGCAAATCCAGAGGTTATGCCGTTACAGCCCGTGATATGACAAAAAATGAAAAAAGGAGATATACAAAATGGAAAAACAAATAGGTATACCAGAGTTTAAGACATTAGAAGAAATGGCAAAATTTTGGGACAATCATGATTTAACTGATTTTGAGAATGAAATGGAAGAGGTAAAAGAACCGATATTTAAACTGGTAAGCGGCAAGGTTATTTCTGTAATGCTAAAGCCTAAAGAATATAATGAATTAAAAAAAATCGCAGATCAAAAAAAGTTAAATACTGCTACACTTGTTAATCGATGGGTGACTAAGCATATTCATGAGGAAAGCCCTTCCTGTTAACTAACTTTTTTAATACCCAAATTAAACGATTTTTCACTCGGTCTGCAACCAATTTCTTGGGGGGGCAGTTAGGCACGTCCATTGGATTATTGGTTTACAGAGTTAGACGCGGGGACGGGCCAGATTTGCGGAACATTAGTTTATGGAAATGGTGATGGTATTGGTGACTTTGTCCGACAAATATCCTGTGGATAATATAAAATTGCGAGTAGATGTTCCAGATTTGGATTTTTCGAAAGCAAAGGACCTGGCGCAGGAAAAAGCCAGAGAACGTTGTAAGGATCCGATGCTGCTGTCCTGGCACAATGGGAAAACTGGTGAGTTTTATCCCAGGTTCGAGTGCGGCAGCGGGAACAATCCGCCTTGGATTGTGTTTGCAGAGGCCAGGGGTGGAAATTTAACTATCGACATTAAGGAAACCTTGGGGACGTTCTCAACTTTTAAACTTGTTAGATTAGGGTATTAAAGTAGCTTAATTTATATCGTCAGGAAGGAAACCCACGGGAACAGCCATTAAAAATAAGGAGGAATATACTGACCGGCTATAGTGTGCGGTTTAATTATCTTTTGTTATTCCATATTATAGGTAATGGTAATTTTACTTGAAACATATACTGATATTGATAGGTGATGATGAGTAACGATGAAAAAAAGAAAATCAATGTTCAGGAGATTAAAAAATACTGGCTTGAAGAAGCATTGGAAGCGCTGAACGTTGCCGATCATCTTTATGAAAAAATGCACAAAAGAATTTACTGAAAATGAACTTAAGAAAATAAAGGATATTTTTAAATGGCTGAAATCGATTATTTGATAGTTAAGAAAGTTAAAATGTTTCTATTTAAACCTAAGTTGAGCGATTTTTGGGGAAGAAATGTGCTGAAATCTTGATGCATAAGGGTTTGCGAAAACCGCAGGCATACCCGTGGATATGTCGAGGATTTTCGCGAATCCTTGATGCGCAAGAGATCAGTGCAGATCGAGTCAAAAATCGCTCAATTTAGGTTAAACTAAAGCAAAGCGGTGTGTCTGTTGATTCTGCTTATCTTTTTGGTTCATATGCAAAGCGTAGCGGCAGCAAGTTTAGCGATATAGACGTAGCCGTTATATCATCTGATTTTTCTGAGGACCGTTTTGTAGAAGGAATAAAACTGGCCAGGATTGCCGGGCAGATCGATAACCGCATTGAACCGATTCCATTTACGCCAGGCAGTTTTGTTGAAGATGATCCTCTGGTCTGGGAAATAAAAAAGGATGGCATTCCAATCAATGACATTGAAATATAACCGGGACGGAATGCGTTGAAAAGCATTAGCTATAGCTTTTTGTTCTACAGATTTTATTAGGCTATTTTTCTATTGTAAGCCCATGAGCAAACTTGCCGTCAACTGAGGGACATTGCACATTTTGAGTGGCACGACGTACCAGTTCGGAAAGATTTAGAGAGAAGTCCCTTTTAAGATATCCAAGGTCTTTGGCCCGTTGTCTCAGGCGTATTTTTTGATAATCTAACTGCATTTTGAAAATCCACATGCATGACAGATAAGGCATCCTTCTTCGTGTGACATGACAGAGCCGCATTCCGGGCATACACACATCATTGTTCCTCTTTCGGCAAAATCTGAATTGGTCAATCCTTTCAATACCTGGGCAATTGCATCAGGACAGGAAAGAACTATTTTCCCATTCTGCCATGCAGGAGAAGGACAGCGGATACCGATAAGCTGTTTAATAATCGAATCGATCTTTACGCCTGACCGCAATGCAAGGGATATCAGGCGGCCGGCAGCTTCTATTTGAGATGATGCGCATCCACCGGTTTTTCCCATCTGAGCAAAAACTTCGCACATACCTTTATCATCATAATTAATGGTCACATAAAGTTTGCCACACCCGGTGCTTATACGTTCTGTAATACCATGGGTGCGTTCAGGTCTTGGCCTGGGCGCAATCTTAACTGACTTCTCTTCTTCCTTGCGAATAGTTAAAACCTGTTTATCACGGCTTCCGTATCTGTAGATTGTCACGCCTTTACAGCCACTTTTATAAGCAAAAAGATATACCTTTTCAACATCCTTAGCTGTAGCCTCTGCAGGAAAATTTACCGTTTTTGAAACAGCATTATCCGTAAATTTCTGGAATGCAGCCTGAACTTTAACATGCCATTTTGTTGAAATATCATGGGATGTTCTGAAAAGTCTTTTAATATTATCAGGAACAGCGTCAATAGACCGGACAGAACCGGTTTCCACAATTTCTTTGATAAGCTTTTTGCTGTAGAACCCTTCTTTTTTAGCAATTTTAATAAATAATGGATGTATTTCAGGAAGAGACTTCCCATCAAGCACATGCCTTGAATATGCTACGGCAAAAATCGGCTCTATACCGCTTGAGGCGGCTGCAATTATACTTATAGTGCCTGTGGGGGCAATTGTAGTGGTAGTAGCATTCCTCATATATGGAGATGATGGATCATCAAAGACGCTTTCCTTGTAACATGGAAAATTCCCGCGCTTTTCGGCAAGTGCGGCAGATGCCTTTCGAGATTCCTCTGAAATAAAGGACATAATGGTTTCTGCCTGGGAAACCGCTTTATCAGAGTCGTAAGGTATGCCCATTTTTAACAACATATCGGCAAAGCCCATTACGCCAAGGCCTACCTTCCTGCTTTTCTTACTCATTTTTTCAATATGAGAAAGGGGATATTTGTTTGCATCTATTACATTGTCAAGGAAGTGAATTGCATCATGCACTGTTCCTTTTAGCCGGTTCATGTTCAAGGTATTGCCGATAACCATTCTGGACAGATTTATAGAACCAAGTGTGCATGATTCATAAGGCAGGAGAGGCTGTTCTCCGCAGGGATTTGTTGCTTCAATATCTCCAAGTTGAGGAGTTGGATTTTTCTCATTTATTCGATCGATGAATATTACTCCGGGTTCACCGGTTTGCCAGGCAGAATTAACGATCATGTCGAAAATAAATCGGGCAGGAACAGATCTGACAACCTCACCAGTTCGCGGGTTTATGAGATCGAAATCAGAATCCTTCTTAAGCGCATCAATAAATTTTTTTGTCAGGGCCACTGAAATATTAAAATTATTTAATTTGCCAGGATCATTTTTTGAATTGATGAAAGCCTCAATGTCAGGATGATCCACACGTAAAACACCCATATTTGCACCTCTGCGTGTGCCTCCCTGTTTGACGGTTTCGGTGGCCACATCAAAAACAGACATAAATGAAATAGGGCCGCTTGAAATACCTGCTGTAGATAAAACCATATCCTTTTTGGGACGTATTCGCGAAAAGGAAAATCCTGTGCCTCCTCCGCTTTTATGAATCATCGCAGTATTTTTCAAGGATTCAAAGATGCTTTCCATGGAATCTTCAACCGGAAGCACAAAACAGGCGGCAAGCTGTCCGAGACGTCTGCCTGCATTCATAAGGGTTGGTGAATTGGGCAAAAACCAGAAATTCGATAAGAGTTTGAAAAATTTTTCCTCTGTTTTTCTAACATCGGCTTTGGGCTCAAATATTGTGTCAGCAGCAGCTATAGCTTTAGCCACCCTAACAAACAGATTTTCCGGAGTCTCCTTTACTTTCCCGTTGCGGTCCTTTTTTAGATACCGCTTTTCTAAAACAACCATAGCGTTTTTTGAAATTGATATTGCCATTATTTTCACCGTAATTTATTTTAATCCCTCAATCCCTCAATCCCTTAATTCTTACCAAACTTTTCCTTTAATCTCTTGTTAACCACAGGCGGCACCATACCCTCAATGTTGCCGCCATAACGCGCCGCTTCCTTAATTATAGATGAACTGGTAAATATCCATCTCAAACCGGTCATAAGAAAAACCGTCTGAATTTCCCTCGCTAACCTGCGGTTCATAAGCGCTAACTGGAACTCATATTCAAAATCGGATACAGCACGCATCCCGCGCAGTATTGTTTGAGCGTTCTTTTTTTTTGCATAATCTACGAGAAGCCCGTCAAATGTGTCCACTTCGATATTTGGAATGTTTTTGAAACTTGTCTCAATCATCTCTATCCGTTCTTCTACCGGAAAAAGAAACTCCTTGGAAGAATTATGCAATATCGCAACAATAATTTTGTCGAAAAGTTTAAGCCCCCTTTCAACAATATCAACATGACCATTAGTAATGGGATCAAAAGAACCAGGATATACAGCTACTCTTTGCATAGATAAATATGTCCTTATGTAAATAAAGGTGTTAAGTGTTAAGAGTCAGGTGTTAAGAGTTTGCCTGGTTCCCATGCTGGAGCGTGGGAACTAGGCAAATGCGCTTTTTCCTAACAGTCTTCAGCCTATCCACCTGAATAATTATACAATATAATTTAAAAACGAAACAAGGGTTTTCCCGTATTTTCTTTGATCTCGAAGCTCAAACCCTTTTATATCATCCGGGATCATTTCTAAATGACCATGCTCAACAATGATAACAGCCTCATCATTAATGGATTTGGCTGCATGAAGATTAATCAGGGCTGGTTTTAACGCATGCATGTTGTAAGGCGGATCCATAAAAACGAGATCAAAGGCCGGCAGGATCGCTCCTATGCAGAATAAATTTTTTATTATATCCCATTTTATTATTTTTGCTTTGTCATTCAAAGCACATTCTTTGATATTTTTCTCTATTACAGATACCGCTTTTTTATTAATATCTATAAATACCGCTGATCGGGCTCCACGACTTAAAGACTCGATGCCAAAGGCTCCTGTTCCTGCAAACAGATCAAGAACAACCGCTCCCTCAACTCTAAAGGAAAGTATATTAAAAACAGCTTCCCGTAATCGATCGGCAGTAGGCCTTACAGCTTTCCCGTGAACAGAATATAGTTTCTTGCCTTTTAAATTGCCGCCGATTACTCTCATCTTTGCGAACCGTGTTAGGTGTCAGGTGTTAGATTAAAGCAATTGCCTGTTTAATCATATTCTTAACACTTAACACCTTCATTAGTTTTGTTTAATCAGAAAAAGGTATATATATCTTGGATCAAGATCCTTTTTTGAGACATGCCCATATTCGTTTTCTATTTCATAAAATAAATTTTCCAGGGTTTGCCCCAGTCTTTGGGTAATATCGTAATGCTTAGTTTCTGTCTTTTCTGCAAGCCAGTCTAAAAAAGACTCTTTCATGGATATGCTTATTTTGTTCGATTTGCCCCCGTCTGATTCCAGCTCTGATTCCAGCTCTGATTCCGGGCCTGATTCCGGCAAACCGGCAAACAGATCGTCGAATAATATCCTGAGTTCATCGATTGTAAGCGGTATAAGCTCATCTGATAAACCCATATAATGCCTGGCCCAAAGAGTCAGAATAAAATTTTTATATGTAAGCATCCTGCCGGAAAGCGGTTTAAACTCTATTGCCATCAAAGAAAAAAGATCGTCAAAGGCAATAATTTCATCTAATATATTTTCTGTTTTTTTTATATCGCTGATTGAAAAAAATTCTCTGTAAAGAACACCTGTTTTATAATTGTCATAAAATAAAGGTTTTTTTATCAGGAGCCCGCCCAGCACACCGAGCCATTTTTCCCCCCAGAAACTTAGAGGCAGTCCCTGTTTTGCAAACCAGCTTCTTGTGCGCCATTTTTCGGCGCGCCATTTCAGCTCAAGAGCAAAACCGTAGCCCAGTCTGAAAATCTGAGAAAGTAGATGTTTCTGCAGCAATACGGCGCAACGGTTTTTATCAGGTTTTCGGTCTTCTCCGGTTAAGCGTTCGAGCCCTATGCTGATATACCCACACGCCTTTCTGACTACATTATTAAGTTCATTCCTGTCTCTTATCGGCTTTTGATCGGCAGATATTATCTGGTTGGCCAGTCCTGCAAACTCGGATTGAATTTGCAGTAAAACATCAGCAGCTTCAATCATTTGCAGGCTGCCGGTAAAAAGATTATCTTGTTTCAGCATCCTGATGGAATAAAAAGAAACCGGAAGAATAGAATTCTGATTAGATAGTACGGAAATATTCTTTGTGCTGCGCTTATCAAAATCCCCTGGTTTTAAAGGCTGGTATATGCCGATTGCTTCATCAAATGGCAGGAATCCTTTTTCCGCAAGCCGGACATTTCGCAATCTATAGGCTTCTTCTTCTGTTTCAGCGGGAATAACGGCTGGGAACTCAAGCAATACCTTTTGATACATGATGTGGTCATAGGCTGCAAGACGCTTGATAAATGCTGCGAGGAATTCTTTGCGAATATCTTCATCTGCATTTTTAAATTCCGGTATCAAAGCACTATCGATTATCCTGATATAAAAAGTTTCATCATGTGTGAAAAAATCATCACCAAAATCTGATGGATCCTGGTCATGTTCTCTTATTTTTACCTCAACGTTTTTAAACAGGCAAAATTCAATAAATTCGGTTTTTTTATTTAGAAACCACTTGATAAAGCGATTAGAGTCTGCTCTGAAAAGCAAATCAAGCCATTTAACAGCAGACTTAATATTAATTCTGTCCTTTTTCCATGCTTCTGCATCAAGCATGTATTCCCACTGCCTGGATGAAGCCAGGGATAACAGGGGCATAGAATCCTTAAGCCCTATGTCATGTATCAGGAAATAAAGGTCCTGTTCCGGGAATGAATGCACAACAGCAGCAGGATGTTTTGAATCTAAGATTTGTTCCAGAGCCCTGTCAGCCGGCAGAGAAAGTATTTCTTTTCTCTGCTCGAACACTTTTCCGGCCCGTTCTATATCCTGTTTTGTCCGGTTGTTTTTCTTCATGTTTTTATAGTTTTTCCCCGACTTTGGATTGATAAAATTGCTTGCCTGGTTCCCATGCTCCAGCGCGGAAACCCATATGGTATGCAACATCGAACATATTAAAAGATGAACGTCCAACATCGAACATTGAACATCGAACGTCGAATAATGATGTCGCTGCGCTTCGCCAGTTTATAAATTGGCAGAATACCTTATTCAAAATTCGACGTTGGACGTTCGATGTTCGATGTTCATTTTTTTCTCTTCTCCGACCTCTTTTACTTTGTATCCCACGATGCAAACTTAATCAAAAGCAACATTCCCGGCACAGCAATCAGTGTGCATCCAATAAAAAATCCTTCCCAGCCCATGGTTTTAGCCAAAAAGCCTGTGGGAGCCGAAGCCAGAACCCTGGGAACCCCCATGAGGCTGCTGAGAAGAGCATATTGTGTGGCTGTAAATTTCTTGTTTGTAATGCTGGCCATGAATGCGACATAAGCAGCCGTTCCCATGCCGCTGCTGAGATTTTCAAACGCAATTACAGCAGACAGAAAAGGAACGCTGTGACCTATTCGCGCCAGGATAGCAAAGCCTGCAGTTGACACGGCTTGAAGAAAACCAAAATACCAGAGGCTGCGTTTGATCCCCAGGCGGAGCATAAGCACTCCTCCGGCAAAAGCGCCGGCAATGGTTGCCCAGAAACCAAACAGTTTAACAATCGTTCCTATTTCGGTTTTTGTAAATCCAATATCAAGATAAAAAGGCGTGGTCATGGCGCTGGCCATGGTGTCGCCAATTTTGTATAAAAGAATAAATGCCAGTATCCATAATGCTCCCTGTCGGCTGAAGTATTCCACCATCGGCTCAAAAACAGCTTCTTTTATTGTCTTTGGAGTCCCTGACTCGGTCGCTGGTTCCGGCGCAAAAAAAGTTGTGATGATGCCTGGCGCCAAACAAAATGCCATTATTAAATAAACCATGGAAAACTGCATATGATCGGCCATAATTAATCCGCCGCCGGAAGCCAGAAGCATTCCTACCCTGTAACCATTGACATATAAAGAAGAGCCAAGCCCAAGCTCCTCATCAGAAAGATCTTCTCTTCGATATGCGTCAACTACAATGTCCTGGGAAGCGCTAAAAAAGGTTACAAGAAATGCGGCAAAAGCAACCATCCATGGATTGTCTTTAGGATCTGTTAAGCCAAGACCTGCGATGGAAAAAAACAGGGCTGCCTGAGCTATAAGCAGCCATCCTCTCCGGCGGCCCAGAAAAGGAATTGTAAAACGATCCAGGAAAGGCGCCCACAGAAACTTTAAAGTATAGGGAAGACCAACAAGCGCCATCATTCCGATCACGGTCAGATCCACGCCTTCTTCTTTCATCCATGCCTGCAGCACAGTTATGGTCAGAAGCAGCGGCAGGCCACATGCAAAACCCATAAGAAGAGCTACAAGCATACGGCCGCTGCAAATGGTTTTAATTATGGGTTTTTGATTTTTCAGGCTGCACACTTTCGTTGTAATTTATATGAAAGTATCTTTAACCACAGAGTTCACAGAGCGCACAGAGAAAAAACAAAAAAATCTCTGTGTTCTCTGTGCTCTCTGTGGTTGACATTTCCATGGTTCGTTGTGACTTCCATTCATGGGGGTTAGTAGCAATCAATTATTATATCGTTTAATTTTCTTTTAGGCACATAATGAACGCCCTTATCATCCCTCCAGTACTTGATGTTATCTGCCATATCCAAAGAACTATCAGAATCAACAGCTTCCACCTTAACCTTTTCCTTCGGCTTTCCGATTGCAATGACAAGAAGTATTTTATACTCCGGCGCTATGTCGAACAGTTTTCGCAGCTTTCTCCGGTTTACAGCTCCTATCATGCATCCTGCAAGCCCTTTTTCCCTGGCTCCCAGAAGCATACTCTGGCCGGCAATACCATAATCACATCCAAAAGTTTTGCTTATTACAGTATGGCCAAGAATAATTATATACGCAGCCGGCCTTTCCCCTTCTGCCGGCCCTGGCCAGTCGTTAATATATCCTGCCCAGGCAAGGCATGAGAATATCCGGGCATTTTTTTCAGGATTACATGAGAGTATATACTTCAAGGGTTGCAAATTAGCTGCAGAAGCCGACAATCTTGCAAGATTAACAAGATTTTTCAAGGTTTTCATATTTACTTTATGATTCTGGTAAAATCTCCTGCAACTTCTGTTTTTTTTAATCAGATCCGCTATCATTTTATTCTCCGCTAAATATGCAATAGTTTAACCACAGCAGGGTGCCAAGATTATTATAATTCTTAATGTTCTGTTGATTTCTTTGTATTTAAACCTATCTGCGTTTGTCTGTGTGAATCTGTGGCTGAATAGTTACTCTTTACAAACAAATTTATCCTGAACAGGCATATTTTGACGTATCCAGATCAACACCTTGTCACACTCCTCCTGAACTTCCCTGAGAGCTTTTCCCCTGTGGCTTACAGCGCTCTTTTCCTCCATTGTCAATTCAGCAAAGGTCTTCTTAAGGGGAGGATAGTAAAAGACAGGATCGTATCCAAACCCATTAGATCCTGAAGGCTCTGTGGTTATCAGTCCTTCACAGCGAGCTTCGTATGTCAGGGCGACGCCTGTTGGAACCGCAATCGATATAACGCATTCAAAGGCAGCCATGCGGTCTGTTTTTCCCTTCATCTCGTCAAGTAGCTTGTCGCGCCGTTGTTCATCCGTAGCATTTTCACCGGCATACCGGGCAGAATGTACTCCCGGAGCGCCTCCAAGGGCTTCCACTAAAAGGCCGGAATCGTCGGCAATAGCGGGAAGTCCCAGAATTCTGGCTGTAAAGCTTGCTTTTTTATAGGCATTCTCATCAAATGTGTCCCCATCCTCTTCGATTTCCGGAATAGGGCCAAAATCGTCTAAATTTTTGATGTTTACAGGAAAGTCTTTTAAAAGATCCCTGATTTCAGATGTCTTGCCTTTGTTGCGTGTGGCAATTACAATGGTAATCGAATGTTGCATGTCAACCTCACAAATCTGCATCCCGTATTTGCCGGGAGCGAAAGTTAATTATACCTGGAGCGGTCATGTGTTTCAAAAAGCTCAAATATTACAACCGGATTAATCTTAAAACATGACCTTGCCCTTGTAAAGCATTTTCAGCCTCTTTAAATACCGCAACAGGCGGAACATAAAATCTGCTTGACACACCTGTCTATAAAAAATATCGTAACCCATCCCTGAACCCTGACTCCCGAAAAAACAATGCATATGCCATCATCACAGCTTAAAAGAGTGTTGCTCTTATATACCGATAAATACTATCTTATCAAACAGATTTACCCGTTTGGTCTGGATAAAATTGCCGATTATCTCCGCCGTCATTCTTTTGATGTTACGATAGACTTTCCTTTTCTTACGGAACCGGATCTCGAAACAAATCTAAAAGATATATTAGAACGTACAGCCCCTGATCTGATAGGGATTGGAATAAGAAACATTGATACATGCATGGCCTGCGAACCGTATGGAAATTATGAAGGTAACGGTTATAAGGCTCTTTATTTTCTACCGGAAGTCAAACAGCTTGTTGAAATTATTAAAAAGCAAAAGCCGGAAGTCCCTGTCATTGCAGGAGGCGGCGCTTTTACCATATCTCCGGCGGCCATACTTAATCTGCTGGATATTGAATACGGAATTGTTGGAGAAGGTGAAGAGCCGATGCGCCGGTTTCTTGAAGTCTTTCCTGACAAAAATAAAATATCTAAAATACCTAACTTAGTATTTAAAAGCGGAAATACTTATCAGGTAAATCCCAAAAAGCCATATTCCTTTAATGTCGCCGGAGATATTATAAAAAGAGAATCTAAATTCAACTATTCTTATGAAACCTCAGGCATCCCGATACAGGTAAAACGTGGATGCAATCAGAATTGTTCTTACTGTGTCGAGCCTATTATTGAAGGTAGAACCATTATTTTCAGGGATCATGATGATGTTATTAAAGAATTAAATCAGATTTCTGAAAAATATGATGGAATTCAAAAGATCTGTTTTGTTGATACTGAGTTTAATGTCCCGGACATTGAATATTGCTCAATCCTGGTCAGGAAGATACTGAAATCGGGTCTGCATGATCATTTTCGTTTTACCTCGCAATTTCTTCCCAGACCGTTTGATGAAGAATTCGCAGGCCTGCTTGCCGAAGCAGGATTTTCTATCATTTTAACATGTGACAGCTTTGCAGACAGCGTTCTGAAAATGAATAAAACATCATACCGTAATAAAGATATCATCCGGGCTCTTGAGCTTTGTGAACAGTTTGATATAGATTGCACTGTAAACCTTATTTTCGGCCTTCCAGGGGAAACTTACAAAACTATTGATCATACCCTGAAAGAAATGATAAAATTTCCTTTTTATATATCCAGGCGATATGAGTATACAATAGGCGGCCGAATTTATCAGGGAACACCGCTATGCAGTTTTGTTGACAGACTGGTGGATTGCCGTCATTTATATGGGAAAAAATCGGAAGGGTATCTTGAGCCTTACTATTACTGCACCCCTGAAAGCCCATTAAAGCTCAAAGCATATATTGAAAATATTCTTCCGTTTTCAATGGATTTTAATAACCGGTATGACCGGTTCAGCTTCCAGACCCTGTCGATAAGCTATCTGATTGATCAGGGCAGATGGGAGGATGCTGCAACCAGGTTTATGGATAGCGATATTGTTGCTCAAACATCCATCTATAACTATCTTTTCCGGAAGCTGGCGGATTGCGAACAAACAGAGATGGCCAGATCGGTGTCCGAGCATTTGATGGAAGCAATTATTAATAGTAGTAAAAGCTCTGAATATACGGAACAACTCTCTATCATCAGGTACTATTTGAGTTTTTTGGCTACAGACCATTGATTTTTTCTATTAATTTGTTTATAATCTAATTTTTTTTATAATCCCGACAGGTAACATCTATTATGCCACCAGTAATATCTATTGTAGGAAAGTCCGAGTCAGGTAAAACTACTCTTATTGAAAAAATTATTCCGGAATTAAAAAAACGTGGTTACAAAATCGGAACTATAAAGCACGCCTATCATGGGTTTGATATAGATAAAAAAGGGAAAGACAGCTGGCGACATAAGAAGGCCGGCGCAGATATGACCCTTGTTGCTTCCCCGGGCAAAATCGCCCTAATAAAGGATGAGAATTCCGAATCCCTGGCGCATCTGGAAAAGTATTTTGACGATATGGATCTTATTATAGTTGAAGGTTACAAGAAGGAAAGCAAGCCAAAAATTGAAGTTTTTCGTTCTACGAGGCACAAAAAGCCTCTTTGTCAGGGTGATAATAATCTTATAGCTTTTGTTACAGATACAGATATCGACCTGAAAGTGCCGCGGTTTGGTCTGGAAGATATTGAAAAACTGGCAGACCTGATAGAAAAGAAATATTTATGAACAAAAACGATCTTATAGATTTGAAAAAATGGTTTGCCGATTATGTGTCCGGTTTTTACACCGATAATCAGGATTACAACAGGGCAATAAGGCTGAAAGAAGACCATACAAAACGGGTCTGCCGGGATATTATCATGCTTGGACAAGAGCTTGGCCTAACTGATTACGACATGATACTGGCGGAAACCATGGCTCTGTTTCATGATATCGGAAGGTTTGAGCAGTATGCTGTATATGGCACATTCAGCGACATAGCTTCAGAAAACCATGCCCTGCTTGGATTGCGGCAGATATGTACACATAAAATTCTGTCTGTTTGCTCAAAGCAGGAAAAACGATTAATCGCAAAAGCTATAGCTCATCATAATGCTGCCGAACTTCCGAAAGATGAGGATGAAAAAACACTCTTTTTCATGCAGCTTCTCAGGGACGCTGACAAGCTTGACATATGGAGAGTGGTCATAGATTACTACCGGAATAGAGACAAAAATCCAAACTCAACTATAGAACTTGGCCTTCCGGACAATCCTGACTGCTCGCAAGAGATTTTAAAAGCTTTAAACGAACACAGAATTGCCCGGATGCAGGACTTAAATACGCTAAATGACTTTAAGCTGCTCCAGATAAGCTGGGTTTTTGATCTTAATTTTACACCCTCTTTTCAAGCCGTTCAAAAACGAAGATATATAGAACAGATTGAGGCAACACTTCCGCAATCAAAAAATATTACAGAAGCAGTAGGCCAGGCGCATGATTATGTGTTAAAACACAGGTGATCAGGTTGGCAGTTATGATATTTTTGACGGTGATCATTGCTTCCTTCTAATCTTATTTATTATGTCCTGAAAAACCTGGTCATTTGGGCCAGGTCAGAGATAGATGGCTTTGCCTTGGATTTTTGTGTCTAAAATCACAAATTACAAGCGCCAAATCTCAAATAAATCTCAAATTCCAATATTCAATGACCAAAACCCTCCAGAACTACACTATGGCGTGGTTTGGATTTTCGAATTTCGGTCATTGGAAATTGTTTGTAATTTGCAATTTGATATTTGGGATTTCGATAAATCAATGAACTGCCAACAAAGCAAATCCCCTCTGGGGTTAGCCAAAGCCTGGTCCTTTGGGCCAGGATTCTTTACTATGAAGGGAAAATGGATGCGTGATATTCCTGCAGCGATTTTATCCTGGTTTTTCCTTTTTTGCGAGCGGCAATCCCCTTTGCTGCCGCCAATGCAGCGGCTGTTGTCGTAATGTCCGGGACCTTATACTGAATTGCTGCCTTGCGGATGTATGAATCGTCTTCTTTGCTTTCTTTCCCGCTTGGAGTGTTGATAACCAGTTGAATCTCACCGTTTTTAATTGCATCCACAATGTCCGGCCGGCCGTAACCGAGTTTTCGAATCGGATCTGAATCGATACTGTGTTCCGATAGAAACCGGCGAGTTCCAGGCGTTGCCAGGATTTTAAAGCCAAGTTCCCTGAAAAGCCTGGCCGGTTCCAGGATGCCTGATTTTTCGCTGTCGGAGATAGTTATCAAAACAGTCCCATCGAGCGGCAGCGTTGACTTAGCCGCCTCCTGAGCCCTGAAAAAAGCCAGGCCAAAAGAATCCGCAAGCCCTAAAACCTCTCCTGTGGACCGCATTTCCGGGCCAAGAATCGGATCTACTTCCGGAAACATATTAAACGGCAAAACCGCCTCTTTTATTCCAAAATATGGTATCTGTTTCCGTTCAAGCCCTAATTCCGTGAGTTTTCTGCCTATCAGGATCTGCGTGGCTATCCGCGCCATGGAAATATTGCAAACCTTGGATACTATAGGCACTGTACGGGATGCTCTAGGGTTGGCTTCCAGGATGTAAACCGTATCATTTGCAATGGCATACTGGATATTCATAAGGCCGACCACTTTAAGTTCGATAGCGATATTCTGTGTGTATTCACAGATGGTTTCTATATGTTTGATTGGAATGCTTACAGGCGGAATCACGCAGGCTGAGTCGCCTGAATGCACACCAGCCAGTTCTATATGCTCCATGACAGCGGGGACAAAAGCGCTGGTTCCATCCGCAATTGCGTCTGCCTCAGCCTCAATAGCGTTTTCCAGAAACTTGTCAATCAAAATCGGCCGGTCAGGGGACACATCAACCGCTGCGGCTACATAATGGTGAAGCATCTCCTCATCCAGAACAACCTCCATTGCGCGACCACCCAGAACATAAGAAGGACGAACCATCAAAGGATATCCTATCTCTTTCGCTATATACAGGGCCTCCTCCAGGGTGCTTGCCATGCCGGATTTTGGCTGGGGAATTCCAAGAGAACGCATCAAGCTGTTAAATCGATCCCTGTCCTCTGCAATATCTATGGCTTCAGGTGTTGTGCCAAGTATCTTTACACCGGCCTCAAACAGCTCATTGGCAATATTTAAAGGTGTCTGCCCGCCGAACTGGACGATGACGCCTTCCGGTTTTTCGTTTTCGTAAATACTTAAAACATCCTCGACAGTAAGCGGTTCAAAATAGAGTTTGTCGGAAGTATCATAATCTGTGGAAACTGTTTCCGGGTTGCAGTTTACCATGATTGATTCAAGCCCTGCATCGCGGATTGCAAATGCCGCATGCACGCAGCAATAGTCGAATTCAATTCCCTGTCCTATGCGGTTCGGGCCTCCGCCAAGGATCATGATTTTTTTCCGGTCGCTTATTTCCACTTTATTTTCAGCATTATATGTCGAATAGTAATAGGCGGCATTATCAACGCCGCTGACCGGCACCGTATGCCAGGCTTCAACCACACTTAAAGAAGCCCGTTTTTCGCGAATGTCCTTTTCAGGAATCCCAAGAATCCAGGCAAGATATTTATCGGCAAAACCGTCTTTTTTTGCGCGAACAAGCAGATCGTCCCGAAGCATCCGGCCTTTGTGTTTAAGGATTTCCTCCTCCAGTTCAACCAGCTCCTTCATCTGCTCGATAAACCATGGTTTAATATGTGTTTTGTCATAAAGCTCCTGTATATCAGCGCCTTTACGCAGAGCTTCGTACATGAGAAACTGGCGCTCGCTTGTGGGTATGCTAAGCATGCTCATAAGCTCTTTCAATGATTTGTCATTAAAATCATTCGCAAAACCCAGTCCGTGACGGCTGATCTCAAGAGAGCGGATCCCTTTTTGAAAGGATTCCTTATAATTTTTGCCGATGCTCATCACCTCGCCCACCGCGCGCATCTGCGTGCCAAGCTTATCCTCGACCCCCTCAAATTTTTCAAATGCCCATCTCGGAAATTTTACGACTACGTAATCGCCGGAAGGGGTGTATTTTTCAAGTGTTCCGTCCCGCCAGTACGGTATTTCATCCAGGGTCAATCCTCCTGCTAAAAGAGCTGAAACAAATGCTATCGGGAAACCGGTTGCTTTTGATGCCAGAGCCGACGAACGGGATGTCCTCGGATTTATTTCTATCACAACCACCTGTCCGGTTTCAGGATTGTGGGCAAACTGAATATTAGTGCCGCCGATAACCTCAATTGCCTCAACAATATCGTAAGAATATTTCTGAAGACGCTTTTGCAGCTTATCATCTATGGTAAGCATGGGCGCTGTGCAAAAAGAGTCTCCTGTATGTATGCCCATGGCATCTACATTCTCGATAAAACATACGGTTATCATCTGGTTTTTGGCATCGCGCACCACCTCTAACTCGAGCTCTTCCCAGCCCAGCACAGACTCTTCCACAAGAACCTGGTTCACCATACTTTCCGAAAGCCCGCGCGCGGTTATTGTTCGAAGCTCTTCAACATTATAGACCAGCCCTCCGCCGGTTCCGCCCATAGTATATGCTGGACGGATAACGACAGGATAGCCCAGTTTTTCAGCGACCTTTTCGGCATCTTCCACGCTGGTTACCGTCTGACTTTCGGCCATTTCAATTCCCAGCCGTTCCATGGTTTCCTTGAAAGCCGTGCGGTCTTCACCGCGCTCAATGGCATCTATGTTTACACCGACAACCTGGACGTTATATTTTTTTAAAACCCCTGCATTTGCCAGCTCGGATGATAAATTAAGCGCTGACTGGCCGCCAAGGTTAGGCAACAATGCGTCCGGACGCTCAGCCTTGATAATTTCCGTCATCACCCGAAGATTAAGCGGTTCAATATATGTAATATCGGCTGTGCCCGGGTCGGTCATAATGGTCGCAGGATTCGAATTCACCAGCACTATTTCATATCCAAGGCTTCGCAAAGCCTTGCAGGCCTGTGTGCCTGAATAATCAAATTCACATGCCTGGCCGATGATGATTGGGCCTGATCCGATAATTAATATTTTCTTAATGTCGTCGCGTTTGGGCATAATAACTCCTTTTGTTGAATTACCTTTTATTTTCTCCAAACAATCTATACTTGCAATCTTGTTTTTGTCAACAAATCAGTTGGTCGTCAAACAGGAAATATTTATTAATAAATTCAGGTTAATACCCTCACTCTTCGTGATCCCAAACTATATAACTCTAAAAGTTATCACCTGATGAATTGATTTTCAAAGCGCTTTATGTTAATAAAACGTAACATTGTAGCTTATTGAAAAATATTTGCTGCGGCCCTCAAGCATCAGCGGCTTAAAGTTTTTTTCAGGAAGGAAATATCTTTGTCATTTGAGACCGTTTGGAGAAGATGCCTCTTACAACAACCAAAATATCCATATTTTAGATGGTGGATTTTAGTTGATATTTTACTTTTTTTTATATTATTATCTTGACTGAAAAAAATTAGCAGATCAAAATTGCATTAATGGAGCTTTTAAAACACGATTCTTGAACCTGAGTTGAATGCTAAAAAAAGAGTAAGTTTGGAGATAGTGTGACTTAACTTATATATAAGGAAATGTTAATATGAAAAATTATTTTGCAGCAATATTATGTATTATATTTTTGGCGATGGCTTCCGGATGTACTACGATATATGGTACGGCCGTAGATGAACGTAATGTTCGCACAATTTCCAGTGATGCAAAGATTAAAGCTTTGCTATTAGATGCATTTCTTCAAGATGATACTGTAAAGACTTTTGATATATCCAAATACTGCTATTATGGACATGTATATCTCATCGGCGTGTACGATACAAAAAAGCAGAAAAAGAGAGCTGTTGAGCTTGCCAGGAATATAGAAGGCGTAAAGAATGTAACGGCATATCTTCTTCAAAAGAAAGAGAGTGATCCTTGCGGAACAACCGACAATATTGCTATGACCGCTAAAGTTAAAGCAAAGCTCGTAAAAGATGGCGATATCTGGTCAACGAACATCGATATAAAGACAGTTCAATGCAATATAGTCCTCTGCGGAGTTGTTGGTTCAAAAAAGGAAATGCAGAAGGTCATTGCACATGCTAAAAGCGTACCGGGAGCGCGAAGCGTCAAATCATTCCTGAAGGTAGCGCCACGTCATAATCAATAAACAATTTCCTGACAAAAAAAAAGAGGCGGCATTATGACTATGAAAAAGCATCTTTTATGGGGCATCATGTCTTATCGGTGTTTTATCGCTGACAGGCTGCGGACTTATAAAGGCTGATATAAAAATGAGCCAGAAGAAGTACGACGAGGCCATAGCCATCTATCAGGATTATCTTGTCAAAAAGCCTGAAGTCCCTTTACACTGTCAGGTTAAACGCAACGGTTTCAATGGACAAAATAAAAGACGATCTTTTGGCCATAAAAATTCTGCTTGAGAGTATGGAACGGCCCAGGCTTATGATTTTAATAGAAAAAGAATATATCGGCATGAGCAATGTAGGCATGTGTTTCGCAGAAACCGAGATCTCTTCTTTGCTCACAGCCAAAGGTTTTGATGTAGTTGACAAAGCACAGACAGAAAAAATAAAGAGCCTTGATCAGGGCAGACAGGCTTTACGGAAATATTGCCGCAGCCCATATTAGTCCCCTGACCGGCGCCAGCAAGGCATTGCGTATATCGGCACAAAAAGCGGTTAACGAATATCTGCTGGATACTATCACCAACTCCTTCCAGGAATATCTGAATAATGGAGCCCCGCTTAAACTGCAGATAACCGGCGTAACATCCTTTCAACAATACAGATTGGTCGTATCTAATATTGAAATTATGGACAAAGTTGTAAGCAGCAAAAAGGATGGATGGAGTAAAAAATCCTGGCCCAAAGGACCAGGTTTTTCAGGACAAAATAAAACCGGGGGGCTGCTGGCGCTGGCTCTGCGTTTTAAGGGCACGAGCGAGGAGCTTGCCGAACTTCTGGATGGATTGAAGTTCGGCAATCACAGCTTGGAGGTAGTGGATTTTGCTCCGGACAGAGTCGACTGTAATCTGCGATAATGATGGCGTCGTAAAAAGGCCTAAAGAAACTTTTTTGACAGGATTAACAAGATAAACAAGATATTGAATTCCCGCTTTCGCGGGAATGACAAAAGAGTGTGGTTTTTCCGGTTTTTACCGGAGTGACGACTTTTTACAAATTTATCAATCCTGAATATCCTGTTAATCCTGTCAGATTTTTTTAAAGCTAATTTATATTGATTGCGCCAAATGGATTGTCGCTTCCTTTTTTGAAAAGCAGGAAACGGTTCCCCTTGGCCTGCTGGGTATCAAACAGGATGCCCTGGGCTTTCAAACCCCTGTAAAGTTCCCGCTTAAAATCAAATTTTCTTCCCTGGTAATTTACATCGAGCTGAAAATTTCCAGGCGATTCATTTCTAACATGCTTATCCTTAAAACCGTTCATTTGCTCAATAACATCAACGATTACATAGGTTTCCCGTTCTGAAAAGTTTCTAAACCATACATCAAAACGGGTTCCTGCGTGAACAGCGCGTTCAAAATAAGCCAGTGTATCTTCAATTAAAGCATCGGCAATCGCTTTACCCAATTTATCCGCAGCCTTTGCAGCCTGCATATTTTCATAATAGTTTCCTGATGCTTTCATGGTTTTTACATACAGATCCCCCCTTTTTTAGCTCACTTTAGGGACTTTTGATTGCCATTATTGCCGCAAACCAGCATCAATATTTTTGCCTTTTGGCTGGGGCGGAAGATTTGGTTTTATCAAAAAATTTTTCTGAAGAGACTCAACGACCTTGTCTATATTTTCTACTCCATCCCTGATTTCTTGAACACCTCGTTTAGTAGATTTAGTAACTTTTGGTATATCAGTGATACCCTCTTCAACTTGTTTCAGGATCTTTTTAATGCTTGAAATGCTATCCAATACTTCATTTCCGATTTTCTTGATTTTAGCAAGGTTGTCCCGGACATTGTCCATTGTTTCAGGGGCCTTTACAGTGGCATCGGCAATGTTTTCAAGTATGGCTCCCACTTTATCAATATTGTTCTGGATGGTTTCTAAAAGCGTTCTTGATTTCAACAGGCTTCCAACAGTGCCTTTGCCGGCTTTTATATCTCTGGCAACCGCTTCGAGATGAGAAATTGTTTTGTTGATATTATCAACGGCTGTAAAAAAAGGGCCGTTGGGGTCGCGCATTATTTTTGTTATTTCTGATATGTCCTGAGCAGCCTGTACAACCATTTTAGCTGTTTTTTCTACCTGAAATTCCGCTATGAAATCAGATATCTTTTTTTTCGCCTCGGATTGTATCTCTCCGCCTTCAGGAATAAGTGGCGCATCAGGGCTTCCAGGCTGTATGGAAACATATTCAGATCCAATAAATGTCGGGCTTTCAACAAGTGCAATAGAATCGGTTCTAATCCTGGAAGAGTATTCTTCTAAAATAGCCAGCTTGACTTTTACCTTATTCCCGTCAAGGGTAATTTTCTTTACTTTTCCAATATTAGCCTTGAATAGTTTTACAGAGGCATTGTCTTGAAGATTATAGCTTTCATCAAAAGTAGTATAATATGTAATATATGTTTTAAACCAGTCCTTGCCCCTGCCGATAATCACCACTGTAGTCAGCAGTATAACTATGATGCAGATTATAAATGTTCCAACTGTTTTCTCTTTTTTGCTGAAATTTAAGTCCATAAGTGCACTAAAGGATTATAGGATTAATCCTTACCCCTCTTTAACCGTTGTTAAATTTCCGTTTGAAATAAGTATCTGTCTGTTTGAAAATTCTTTAATAAAATGTGCGTCATAAGAAATAAAAACAAGAGGGAGTCCAGCTAACAACATTTCTTTAAGGAGCTTAACAAAGAGATCAAATTTTGTATGCCTGACGAAATTTTCAGGCCGCTCAAACAGCAGTATGTCGGGCGACTTGGTAAGCTCTCTGATTGTAATGGCGCTTCGCAACTCTGTCGGCCTGAGAGCGCCTGGACGAACATCTAACTTATCATAAATATCGAAAAGAATGCATAAATTTTTGACATTATCCTTTATATCAAGGGAAAGTGAATTTTCAAAATAGTATCGCATTAATAAAAGATTTTCCCTGATACTCATATTGCTGATCATCGATGCATCTATAGTAACATAACCTATTTTTTTCTTATATGAAAGAAGATTTCTATGGTCTGAAAAATTAATTTTTTCTCCCATAAATCGATAAGCGCCGTCTGTTGGATACTCAAGCATAGCAATAGCCTTTAGAAGCAGGTGTGCGTCATCCGGCGAATCGGCCTGAACGGAGCATGCATCACCTTTTGACAGGTCAAAATAGAATCGGTTAAGGCCGTTTCCTTGACCTATTGGGGAAAGCGTATAATCTGAAAGCTCGATTAATTTCATTGTTCAGGTTCTTCTCACATTTAACCGGAATAAAGTTATCTGTTCAGTAAAAAAATCAAAAACCACTTTTTGCGAAACGTGTTAAGGTGTTATTTACATGTAAAATATTGTCGATATAACAACATTTATCAACAGACAGTAAAAAAAGCACTCAACGGCTGCTTTTGATGCTGCTGCGGGCAGGCCTGTAATATTTTTTTTTATGCTGAATCCGTGATAGAGGCATGTTACGGTAATAATAATTCCAAAACACAGGGCTTTTACAATTCCTACAGTAATATCTCTCGGAGTTACGGCTTTTGCAATCTGTCCAAGAAAGTCGCCTAAATGAATATGTGTAAAGACCCACACTACTCCATAACCTCCGATAATAGACACCAGGTCAAAAACGATGAAAAGACAAAGTATGGCGGATGTGATTCCTATCAATCTCGGCAGACAAATTATTCGTATGGGATCAAGCCCTGCCATTTCAATCGTATCTATTTCATGTAAAACCTTCATGTAGCCGATTTCTATAGTTACTGAAGTAGCTGATCTCAATATCACCAAAAGAGCTGTAATTCCCGGGCCTAATTCTCTCACAATTAACAGCACCATTGTTGTGCCTATGTCGTATTGACTTGAGATCCTGGCAAATTGTATAATAAGCATGCTTCCCACAATAAGAGCAATCGGAATAAGCAGGGGAAGGGCTTGAACAGCCGTAAAATATATCTGTTCCAGAATAACTCTTCTGACAAGGACTCTACCTTCTTTGGGCCTTTGAAAGATCAGTTCGAATATTCTATAACTAAAGGCAAACAGGTCCAGAATATGGCTGACAGATTTTAAGGTTTTTCTGCCTATGTAACCAGCTATTTGATACATTTCAGCTAATATTATAAGGTATTGATGAGGTCATATTGGTTGTCTGTTGTTGACTTGTCGCAAATCTTACAATATAAAAATCGTACAGGTCAACAAAATTGAATATGTCTTATCCTATACGGTTCCCATTATGAAAAAAATCGCTTTACTTTATCCTCTTCTCATTTCTGTGTTTGCCATATTTGTCGGAATCCTTGCCTATTTGCAAGGGATATCCTTTCTTGATCTAATGGAATTAAAAACCATTGATTTAAGATTTGAAGCCAGAGGACAAATTCCCCCAGGCCCTGATGTGGTTCTGGCAGTCATTGATGAAAAAAGCATTAGTAAAGAGGGGAAATGGGTATGGCCAAGGTCAAAAATCGCAAATCTTGTTACAAAACTGTCAAAAGCCGGCGCCAGGGTAATAGCATTTGATATCGGATTTTTGGAGCCTGATGATAAAAAGATTGTAAACACCATAAATGAGATACAACGCACAATTCACGATCACGATATTCGAAAAAAGGAAATTGACAACTACCTGAAAAATCTAAAAAAGCATGCAAACAATGATCAAGTCCTTGCCGATGCTATAAGAAATTCCACAGCCAGGATAGTGCTGGGATATTTTTTCCACACAGATTCCACTGAATCAAGTCATATCAGCGAAAACCAAATCAGCATTCACAAGAATAATATTTCAGGGTCCAAGTATAAATTTATACGTTATGCTTCAGGAACTGCTCAGAATATACCGCTTATTGAAGCCAAAACACCTCAATCTAATATAGAAATTATTTCAAACGCAACCGGTTATTGTGGATTTTTCAATATGTTGCCGGACAAAGACGGGGTTGTGCGATGGATGCCCGGCGTTATTAAGTGTAAGGAGATGCTGTATGCTCCTTTGTCGCTGATTGCGGTCAGCGCTTATTTAGAAAGCCCGATTTCAATGAATATTGGTGACTATGGCGTGGAAAAGCTACAGATCGGGAAATTAGCGGTGCCAACGGATGAGCTGGGACGAATTTTGATAAACTACAGAGGAGCGGGAAAAACCTTTCCTCATATACCGGTTACAGATATATTAAATAACAATATAGCCGATACTCTTGTGAAAGACAAGATTGTAATAGTGGGCGCCACGGCTGTCGGAATATATGATTTAAGGGTCACTCCATTTGGAACTGTTTTTCCAGGTGTTGAAATCCATGCAAATGTCGCAGACAGTATCCTTTCAAAGGATTTCATGTATCAACCGGCCTGGGCCGCTATTTTTGACATCATGGCAATAATTGTTGCCGGACTTATCCTCGGGCTTGTGCTCCCTAAAGCAGGCGGCATATCAGGCGCTACAGCTACTTTCTTATTGTTTGTCGGCCATATATTTCTATGCCAGTATCTATTCTCTCAAAAAGGCTTAATCCTAAACCTTGTTTATCCTCTGACTGTAATAATTTTAGTATATATCAGTATAACCGCATACAAATATTTTACAGAGTCAAGGCAGAAGAGATTTATAAAAAATGCTTTTTCTACTTATCTTGCTCCAACGGTTGTCAAACAGCTTATCGAGTCTCCTGAAAAGCTTGTGTTAGGTGGTGAAGAACGTGTAATTACAGCATTTTTTTCAGATATTCAGGGTTTTACAAGTATTTCCGAAGGGCTGACTCCAGAGGAGCTGGTTGAGCTGTTAAACGAATTTTTAACAGAAATGACAGATATAATTTTAAACTATAAAGGAACTGTGGATAAATTTGAAGGCGACGCCATCATTGCTTTTTTTGGAGCTCCTAACGAGCTTGAGAATCAGGAAGAAATAGCATGCATGGCTTGCATTGACATGCAAAAAAGGCTGTCAGAACTCAGGATAAAGTGGAAAGCTGAAGAAAAGCCCGAGCTGAAGATGCGGATCGGTCTTTGCACAGGCCCGGCTGTTGTGGGCAATATGGGATCAAAAACACGTATGGATTATACAATGATGGGTGATACGGTTAATACTGCTGCAAGGCTGGAAGGTGTTAACAAAATGTACGGAATTTACACGCTGATTAGTGAAACAACTTTCATGGCCGCCGGCAATAACATAATGGCAAGGGAAATTGATTCAATAAATGTTGTGGGGAAAAAAGAACCGGTAACAATTTATCAGCTTTTAGGTTATCCAAAAGATATTGATGAACGCATGAGTAAGACGCTAAATAATTACACCGATGGCCTTCATGCATACAGAAATCAGGATTGGGAAAAAGCCGGGAGTTTTTTTAAAGCAGCATTGGAGCTGACGCCTGACGACAGTCCGAGTAAAACCATGCTTATCAGGTGTGATGAATATAAAATCAATCCCCCTCCAAAAGATTGGGATAGTTCATTTACTATGAGTTCAAAATAAAGTGATAATGAGACCTTTGCAAAAGGGGGCGTTTTGCAAAGGTCTTCTTTCAGCATTAAAGGCGACATCATCATTGTTGTGTGCTATAGATTTCCAGCTTAAATTGGCACTTATGGAATCAGGCGGTGAGTTCCGGTTGCGCTATTTTTACTACCGTCCTTTGATATATCTTGCCTTTTTGTAATGTATGCGACATCCTGATTTTTTTCAGGCGGCCCTGCGCAAAAAACTGAATGCATTCAGGGTAAAGCTCCCACTCCAGCTTTAGGCCTTTTGCCTTGATCGAATCCAATGTCTCATCCTCATTAATCTGAAATGCCTTTTGACCTATTATAGGACCGGAGTCTTCGCCATAATCAACAAAGTGCACGGTACATCCTCCGACTTTGCAGCCATACCGGAATGTATCACCATATCCATCAACTCCCGGAAATGATGGGAGCAGGGCAGGATGGATATTCATGATGCGCTGAACTCCTCTATCTGTATTTATCCTGTCAATGAAATATGGGGTAAAATTTCTCATAAAACCGGCAAGAATAAGAAGGTCAAACGGATAAGGTTTCATCTTTTCAAGAAGCTTTGCTTCGGCAACAGCCCTTGTGATTAAAAAAGATCTTACCTTTTCAGCAGATGTATTGTCCGGGAAAATGGACTGTTTGGCTAACATGTCATCCATATCAAAATCATCCGGCAGTACAACCTGTTCCGGATTTTTCTTATAGCCCTGTATTATCGATTTGTAGTTAACAACAAATGTGGGAATCATGTGTTTAACACCCCTTTCAAGACCCCGTGCTTCAGGATTGTCCGATCCTACGAATACCATTTTTCCATCTATCCTGCCTGATTCACAGGCATCAATAATGGCCTGAAGGTTTGTGCCGCCTCCTGATATCAGCGCTCCAATACGTATTGTTTTGTTCATTTAGAATTCCTCCATAAAAGACTTTTTACAGGTTCATCAATATTTCTTGAGTAACAAACCAGGCTTTATGTGTCAATTGCTGCTTTGAGCGGCTTTTGGTTGACAATAATGCGATAATATTGTAATATATTTTTGTATGTCGGCCCTGTGCACACATACTTGAACCTGTTTTAAAACATTTCCACAAATCCTTCTTGCCGACCCTGGGCGCTTCCATCCATGCTTTTTAGAACAATTACCAAACAAAATTTTAAAAAAATGATCGAATCCCTCATGGAGGAGAACGAGGTCATCGGCCCGAAATCCAGGGATCGTGACATAGAGGGAAATAAAATATACAGGTTCTTAAAACTCAACTCCTTTGATGAACTTGAGATGGACTATACACGCTCATATTTGTCGCCAAAAAACTATTTTCTGCCTTTTAAAGAAGACCTTGTCACCTATTCCCTGCAAGACAAAGGCTGGGAACAGGAAATCAATTATACGATTCATCCGCGTGTCATCGTCGGAATGCGGGCGTGCGATATTAATGCCCTGCTGAAACTTGATCAGGTAATGCTTAAAAGCGCCTACCCAAACCCGTATTATTTTGCCCGCAGGAAAAACACATTAATCATCGGGCTTGATCACGAGCCGCTGGAAGACTGTTTTTGCAAGTCAATGAATTCCGATACGGCTTTTCACGGCTTTGGTATGTTTTTAACCGATATCGGGGATAAATATTTTGCGGCAATTAATTCCGATACAGCTTTCATCATATTGAACCGGTTCGATGCCGAAGAAATAACAGATGAAGACCGGCTGCTTTTCAAGGCGGAAAAAAAGAAGATTGAATTAAAATTCAAAACTCAGGTTAACATAACTATCCTGCCTGAATTAATGGACCTGGAATTTGAATCAGAAGTCTGGAAAAAATGGGGAGATAAATGCCTTAGCTGCGGCACCTGTGCAATGGTATGTCCCACCTGCTATTGCTACGGCATGGAAGAGGATATCGATCTCAGTATTACCAAAGCTGTTAAGAGAAGGTTTTTATACTCATGCAATCTTCTTGATTTTGCCGCTGTGGCCGGAGGGCATAATTTCCGGCCTGATGCGGGTGTGCGATTGAAGTATCGATATTATCACCAGTTCAGGGGATTTATGGAAGCGTTTGATCAATCGCTTTGCGTGGGATGCAACAGGTGCGGCAATGCGTGCCTTGCGGGTATCAATCCCAAAGCGGTAATTGATGATTTAATCGAGACGGAGACAAAATGAGCACGAAGATTATCCAGCATGACATCAACCTGGAGCCTTTCATGTCAAAATCTCCGGATTTTAACCGTAAATCCATTCTCATGCAGACAGAAAGGAGCTTCAAGTCAGAAATCATCAATATCATTACACTAACAGCCCTGGAAAAACTTTTTCACATAAGGATATCAGACCATTTTGAAAGAGAGAATTTCTCCTTTCTTCCCGGCCAATTCGTAATGCTCCATCTGCCTGGCTGCGGTGAAGTCCCAATTTCGATTTCAAGTTCCGTCTCAAACAAAGAGTATATTGAGCTCTGCATACGAAAGGTGGGCAAGGTTACCGGAATGATTCACAGGTTGGAGCCTGGCGCTATCGTTGGCATAAGAGGCCCTTTTGGGACCCACTTTCCTGTTCAAAAAATGACCGGATGCGATGTTCTTTTGATAGCCGGAGGATTGGGCATAGCGCCGCTTCGCTCCCCCATTTACTGGATAAATGAACACCGGTCCAAATACAGGGATATTTCAATCATGTATGGGGCCAGGGATCCTGATCAGGTTCTGTTCGATTACCAGTTTGAAGAATGGAAAAAGATATACGGCTTGAAACTCCTGACAATCGTACAGAATGCCGGAAAGAATTGGAAAGGAAGGGTCGGCCTGATCACCGATCTGTTTAAAGAGATTACAATCGATCCTGAAAACACCTTTGCGATTGTGTGCGGGCCGCCTGTTATGTTTAAATTTGTATGCGCGCATCTCAGCGATGTGGGAATTCCCAGACATCGGATGTTTGTCTCCCTGGAGCGCAGGATGCACTGCGGCATGGGGAAATGCTGCCGCTGTAATGTCGGCTCCACATTTACATGCCTGGACGGGCCGATTTTTGATTACTGGACTGTAATGAATCTTAAGGAAGCAATATAGATGACTGAAAAAAGTGCCTAAAGTGAGCTAAAGTGCCTAAAATGCCTAAAGTTGTTGTACGCCTTCGGCGTGCTATAGATTTTCAGGGCTTGGTTATAAGTTCAGATAGAAACAAAGTGAGCAAAGTTGTATGGTGAAAAATAATTAAAATTGGCAGCGCCAAAGGCGCATTCCTTAACTTTAGGCACTTTAATATACTTTAGCTCACTTTAGCTCACTTAATTTAATCAATATACTTTTATGAAATATTTAGGAATAACTCTTGAAAGGCCAAAGATCGGAATTTTTGATTTTACCGGCTGCGAAGGATGCCAGCTTCAGATAGCCAATAATGAAGCCTCATTAAAGGATCTGTTCGGCCTGGTGGAGATTGTAAACTTCAGGGAAATATCTTCTGAAAGGCGCGACGATTATGAGATTGCCTTTGTGGAAGGGAGCATTACCACTGACAGCGAAACGGCAAGGCTTAAAAAGATTCGCAAACAAGCCAAAATCCTTGTGGCTATGGGAGCGTGCGCATGCTCAGGCGGTGTGAACAATCTGCGAAGCCGCTTTTCTCTGCCTGAAACTATAAAGGAAGTCTATGGCGAGCATCATATAGATAGCGGGCCGGTCAGGAAGTTAAAAGACATTGTTCCTGTCGATATTGAACTTCCCGGGTGCCCTGTTTCAAAGAATGAATTTGAATGGCTGGTGCGGAATCTTGTGCTTGGAATAACTCCGCAATTTCCAACATATCCTGTCTGCGTTGAGTGCAAACAACGGCTCAATTCCTGTGTGGTCGATATGGGCATGATCTGCCTGGGGCCGATCACGCGCGGAGGCTGCAATGCTGTATGCCCAAGAAACCGGTTTGGCTGCTGGGGCTGCCGGGGCCCCTCGGACGAGGTAAATTTTGAATCACTCATGGAAATACACATAAAAAGAGGGTTTTCAGAGGAACAGGTTGTAGAAAGGATAAACTTTTTCAATACGTTTAGCGGAATTTTTAAATAATGGTAACATGTTAGCTTTTGGAAAATATAGCCGCTCCAGGTATAATTAAATTTTATCCTGAAAAAACTCGTAGATAACGGCTCGTAATGAAAGAACTTGCCCTAACTATTAATAAAGTTTTTTATTTTAAGGGAATGTTTTATCTTTAAAGCAAATCGATTATAGTTCTTTCATAACGATCCATAATCTACTCAAACAGTTTCCAGTATAAAATTTAATCATACCTGAAGCTCGTTTTAAATCGATTTGTTTCAAAAAGGCTAAAGCAATACAAACAATGAAGATTAAAATTGACAGACCGATCAACATAGAAATTAAGCATATGACCCGCGTAGAGGGGCATGGCGATATAAAGATACGGGTGGAAAACGGCAAGCTAGCTGAATGTGTCTGGAAGATCGTTGAAACTCCAAGATTTTTTGAGGTAATGTTTAAAGGGCTTCCAATTGAAATGGCTCCGATCCTTGCGTCGAGGATATGCGGCATCTGTTCTATCTCACACGCCCTTGCAAGCGCCAGGGCCATTGAAAACGCCATGCAGATTGAAATCCCGGAAGCCGCCCAAAAGGCAAGAGTTCTTGCCAAGCATGCCGAAACACTGCAAAGTCATACCCTCCATCTCTTTTTTCTAATTGCGCCGGATTTTCTCAATGCGCTTAGTGTAATTCATGTAATAAAATCAAACCAGCGGCTGGTAGAACTTGCGGCCATGATAAAAGGTTTCGCAAACAACGCGTCCGATCTCTTTGCAGGAAGAACGACCCATCCGGTTGTCATCAAAATAGGCGGCTTAACACAGGTCCCGCGCAAAAAACAGTTAAGAGAATTAGCCAAAGATCTCAATGTTACAATTCCGTATCTCTGGGAAGCGCTCGATGTCTTTAAGAAATTTGAACTTCCTGATTTCACGAGAGAAACCGAATTTGTATCCCTCAAGGGAGGCGACTGCTATCCCTTTATCGGAGGGGATCTTGTTTCAAGCGACGGCGTCCGTAAAAAGGAAGATGAATATCTTGCCATGACAAACGAGTACCTTGTAGATTTTTCAACCTCAAAATTTACCAGGCTCAGCAGAGAATCTTTTGCTGTGGGCGCGCTGGCAAGGTTTAGCAATAATTATGATCTGCTTCACCCAAAAGCAAAAGAGGTCGCCGGGATGCTGAATATTAAACCGGGCGACTTCAACCCATTCTTTCATAACCTCGCGCAACTTGTGGAGTGCTTCCATGTAATTTATGAGTCAAAAGATATGATCGCAGAATTAATAGACTCAGACACATCTGAATTTTCGATTCCTTATAAACCAGAGCAATGCGAAGGGGTTGGAGTGGTTGAAGCGCCCCGCGGAATACTTTATCACTATTACCGGCTAAATAAGGACGGGAAAATTGAGGAAGCGGACTGCGTAATTCCTACCAGTCAGAATCATGCCAATATTTATTATGATCTGCAAAGCTTTGTTGAAAAATTGATCGCACAGGGAAAGGGAGAAGAAGAGATCGGGCATCTTGCCCAGATGCTTGTCAGGGCCTACGACCCTTGCATCTCCTGCTCTGTGCATTAACCCATCCTTTTCATTTTTAATTTTATTATAATAATGTCAACAAGTTATGTTTTGGCATGGCGCTACATTGAAAAATTGTGTAAATACGGCTTGTAATCTATTGATTTTGCTAATAAAATATTTTGTAGTGCCATAAAATATGCTCAGAAAATGCCGTTTTTTGGCATTTTTTCGAAAAGATGGGTCAAGTTAGATTAAAGATTCCCAAAAAAACAATTGCCGTTGTGGATGCGGAGATAAGGAGGGAATGGGATATAAACCTCAGGCTTTTAAATGTCAGAACAGGTCAAGCTCTGGCGGCTATTACAATATATAATAGATGCATGGACGGGAAATTTTGAGACAGATAGAGAATGGAAGAAAAAAAGAATACCTTTTGAAAGCTTGATGGTTGGAAGGGGATGGATAAAGAAAGGGGTGGCAAAATATGGGCAGCAAGCGCATTCCCCGCCTATATATCCATCCCCCAACTTTTCAAGCCTGCAATGCCTCCGTGCAAATTAATGACATCATCAAAACCATTTTCGTCTAATGTGATCTGGGCCTCATAAGACCGCCCGCCAGTATTACAAATGAGTACGACTGTCTTATCCATGGGGATTTCCGCAAGTCTTTGGCTGATCTTTCCCTGAGGAATGTTGTGCCAGTCTTCAGGGTATTTTTTGAGATACGGTTCTGCATCGGCCGGTTCACGGCAGTCCAGGAAGAAGTTGCTTTCCTTGTGTTGTTCCCAAAAGGTTTCGAATTCTGCCGGCCCTAAACCCCGATTCATGCCGGCCAGAGCATTGTCCGCCATATTGCCCAGAGTATTCAAGATATCCATTGCAGCAGAAAAAGGCGGCGAATAGGCCATTTCAAAATTGCTGATATCCTCGACTTTTGGTTGATTTTTAAGGAGACCCGCCACTGCATTAATTCGCCCGACCATGGCGTCTCCATAGCTGCCAAATCCTTGAATACCCAAGATGCGACTGGTGAACTTGTCGACAACCAGCTCCAGAGTCATGAGCTCCTTGGTGGGATAGAAATGGGCGCGATCAAATTGCACGAGAAGAACACTGAGAACATCGTATCCCATCTGCTCGGCCACATTCCGGCACAAGCCGGTGCCGGCCACAGAGCTCTCAAAGAGTTTGCATACAAAAGAGCCTGTAGCTCCATCAAAACGGGCATTGCCTCCGGCCAGATTTGTGCCGATAACGCGCCCCTGACGATTGGCCATCGATCCCATAGGTAAGTAGAAAGGCTGGTTTGTTACCAGATTCTTGATGACAACACAGTCGCCGCCGGCGTAAATATTAGGGTCTGAGGTTTGCATGTGTTCGTCAACCACTATGCCGCCGCGTTCAGAAAGCTGGAGCCCGGCCTCTTTTGCCAGATCGTCGTTCGGTGTAACACCAACTGAAATGACAACTATATCAGCGTCCACAATACCTTTGTTGGTTACGACTCTTTTTACCCGGCCTTCACCCTCAAACCGATCAACAGTTTCATTTAGATGAAAAGAAACACCGTTTTTCTCCATATGTCGTTGTCCCATCCTGGCCAACTTTTTGCTCAAGTATCGGGGCATGATCTGATCGGCTATTTCAATCACCGTAGTCTCAACATCCCACATGTCGGCAAAAGCCTCAGCCATTTCCAGCCCGATAAAACCAGCTCCCACTACTATGGCCTTTTTAACAATGCCTTTGGTTATAGCGTCGCGAATTCTAACGGCATCATAAGGACTTGATACGTAATGAACACCTTTCAGATTCTCGCCCGGCAAGGAAAGTTTTCTTGGCGTCGACCCTGTAGCCAGAACAAGCTTGTCATAGGGCAGGACATCTGTTTCGCCACTGACAAGCCGACGGATATGAACATGCCTTTTTTCACGATCTATCCGAATGGCTTCCGTAATAGGAAAAACATCGACGCCTTTCACTTCCTTGAAAAACTTCTTGTCACGGACCATATTAAAACTCGTGGTGCGTAATTGCATGGGCTCAGACACTTCACCTGCAACAAAGTATGGGATGCCGCAACCGCCGTATGAAATCGTATCGTTCTTGTCGATCATCGTTACCCTCGCCTTGGGATGAAGTCGCTTAAACCTGCAAGCCGCCTTAGGGCCAAGGGCAATCGCCCCGATAACGACAACGTGTTCACTCATGGTAATACTTCTCCTTTCTATATTGATAGATATTCATTTTCACAGAAGGGGACTATGACAAATGACAAAAGCCGTGTCAAGGACGGAAAAGGTGAAAAAAGGAAAGGATAACAAAAGAGAGAAACTGTCAGTCGCTCGAATGATCTGCTGACTTACCAACGGACATCCCGAAAGTCGCTTTTTCAGCCGAGTCCCTAATGAGCTTCCGCCCAGTTAATACCGGATGCAATATTTACCTTCAGGGGCACTTTGAGGTCCCAGACCCCTTCCATGATATTTTTGACAAGTTCTTGGACCAAATCGATTTCATCATGGGGCGCTTCAAAAACGATTTCATCGTGCACGGAAAGAAGCATTGCGGTCTTAAGATTTTTAGCCCTTAATGCGGAATTCACATTTATCATTGCCACCTTTATAAGGTCCGCGGCAGATCCTTGGATGGGGGTATTAATGGCTGTGCGTTCGGCAAATTCTCTCACGTTCTTATTTGGGCTGTTAATATCAGGCAGAAGACGGATGCGGCCAAGCAGAGTGGATGTTTTCTTTGTTTGTCTTGCATCTTCTATCGCGTGATCAATAAATTTTTTAACCCCTTTGTACCTTGCAAAATAGTTTTCTATATATGTTGTCGCCATCTTCCGGCTTATGCCAAGCTCTTTTGATAAACCATAAGCGCTCATGCCGTACACAATACCGAAGTTTATAACCTTGGCCTGTTGCCTTAGCTCAGAAGTAATAAAAGAGGGAAAAACCTGAAATACTTCGGCTGCAGTGCGTGTATGGATATCCTCATCATTTTTGAAAGCTTTTATCAGAATCTGGTCATCGGAATAATGTGCCAGTATGCGAAGTTCAATCTGCGAGTAATCGGCTGAAACCATAGACCACCCTTTTTTAGGGATGAATGCTTTGCGGATTTCCCTGCCTTCATCGATGCGGACAGGAATATTTTGAAGGTTCGGGTTAGAGCTGCTGAGACGGCCTGTGGCAGTAACGGTCTGATTAAAGGAGGTGTGTATCCGTCTTGTTTCAGGATGAACAAGCTCAAGCAGGGCATCGGTATATGTTGATTTCAGTTTTGACAGAGTTCTGTATCTTAAGATTATGGCCGGCAGTTCATGCTGGTCTGCAAGCACGGTTAAAACATCAACATCCGTGGAATAGCCTGTCTTTTTTTTAGTTTTTTTCTGTGTCGGCAGATTGAGCTTTTCAAAAAGTATCCGGCCAAGCTGCTGTGATGAATTGATGTTAAATTCTTCTCCTGCAGTTGAATATATACTGTCCTTAAGCGCTTCAAGCTGATGCTCAAAGGATTTTGAAAGAGAGCTGAGCTTTTCCCTGTCCACACATATTCCTGTCATTTCCATTTTCATCAAAACAGGAACCAGCGGCATTTCCACCTTTTCAAAAAGCTCTGTAAGGCCCGTTTCTTTAAGCATGGGTTTCAATACATTGTAAGCCATAAGCGTAATATCAGCGTCCTCGCAAGCATATGGCGCTGCTTTTTTCAGGGAAACTCCGGCAAAACCGGAGGATTTATCGCCTGTGCCCACAACCTCCTTATATGTAATTGTCCTGTGATCAAGGAAATCAAGAGCTATCTGGTCAAGATTATGCGCGCGCTTTGATGGGTTAAGAAGATAGGAGGCCAGCATTGTATCAAACATCACTCCCGCAAGGTTTATTCCGTGACGCGAAAGAACTATCCAGTCATATTTTATGTTCTGACCGATTTTTTTAATGGCCCGGTTTTCAAGCACAGGTTTTATCAAAGTTAAAACATCCGCAAGATCAAGTTGATCCGGCACGTCCGGATAATCATGGCAGCATGGAATGTAGAATGCTTCGTCAGGTTTTAGCGCAAAGGAGAATCCCACAAGTTTTGCGTTCATGGGATTTTCAGATGTTGTTTCAGTGTCAACGGCAAACATCTCTGCGGCTTCAAGACGTGAAATCAGATCGGAAAGTGCATCAATGCTGTTGACAAGGTTGTAGCTCTTTCCGGAAAGATCGCTCTGCCGTGGAAAAGCCTGCTGCAATTGCCTGAATTCCAGGTCTTTAAACAGCCCGGAAAGAATATTGTTGTCAGGCGTTTTGGATTTGAACTCCTCTATATTAAATGGTGACGGCACGTCAGTATTAATCGTAACAAGATTTCTGCTTAAAAAAGCCTGGTCCTTGTATTTGACAAGATTTTCATGCTGTTTCTTCTTTTTGATTGTGTCGATCTGTTCATATAGCTGCGTCATGCTCTTATAGGTTTTAATCAGAGAAAGAGCGGTTTTTTGCCCGATACCGGGAACGCCCGGGATATTATCCGCTGTATCGCCGCTTAAACCCATGACATCGATCATCTGCTGCGGCTCAATCCCATAAGTTGTCCTTATAACATCCGCATCTATAGTCTTTTCCTTCATGGGATCCCAGATAATGGCTTTATCGGTTACAAGCTGCATGAAATCCTTGTCTCCTGTAACCATGACCACATTAAAGCCGGCCTTTTCAGCAATTCGTGAGAATGTGCCGATGAGATCGTCTGCTTCATACCCTGGCATCTCGATAACCGGCATGTTGAATCCCTTTGTTATCTCCTTTATATATGGAATCTGAATTGACAGGTCATCCGGCATTGGAGGACGGTTAGCCTTGTAGTCCGCATACATTTCATGCCTGAAAGTCGGCCCCTTTGCGTCAAAGAACATTACAATATATTCCGGCGCCCGATCATCAATCAGTTTTAAAAGCATCCTGGTAAATCCAAAAGCAGCGTTTGTGGGCAAACCTTTCGAGTTTGTAAGGCTTTGGATTGCATGATAAGCGCGATAAATATATGCGCTCCCATCTATCATGTATAATGTCTTTTCATTATTCATGGCGTTTACTTTGAGCTTTGCAATTATTCAGGGTCAAAAAAGAAGGGTAGTGTAAAATTTAAAGGTTGTGTTTATTTGATATAAATTTAATCTAAAGCCCATTTAAGCAACAAGCTTCCTGATGTAAAACCTGCGCCAAAAGTAGAAATAATTATCCAGTCCCCCTTGCTCATCATCTTTTTTTCATAAGCCTCGGACATGGCGATTGGTATTGTCCCTGCTGTGGTGTTGCCATATTTTTCTATGTTGATCATCACCTGATCATGAGTTAAACCCATTTTTTTGGCTACAGCATTGATTATTCTTAAATTGGCCTGGTGCGGGATCAGAAGTTTTATGTCTTTGCCGGTCAGTCTGTTTTTTTCCATTATTTTTATTGAAACATCCGACATCTCTGTTACAGCGTATTTGAATATTTTTTTGCCATCCTGGAAAACATAGTGCATTTTTTTGTCCACAGTTTCATGAGAGGCAGGGAACAAACTGCCTCCTGCAGGCATATTTAGATATTTAGCGCCTGAACCCTCTAAATGGAAAATATAATCCTCGACTCCAAGTTTATCTTCTTCATTGGATGGTTCCAGCAGGACAGCGCCGCCCCCATCCCCGAAAATCAGACATGTGTTTCGGTCCTCGTAGTTAATAATAGCGCTCATTTTGTCAGCGCCGATAACCATAATCTTATTATGCTTTCCTGTTTCAATAAATTGAGCAGCTGTGGCTAAAGCATAAATAAATCCGGCACAGGCGGCATTAATATCAAATCCCCAGCAGTTTGTTGCGTTAAGTTCATTTTGAACAAATGCCGCTGTTGATGGAACAAGCATATTGGGAGTTGATGTTGCAACAATGATTAAATCAAGTTCATCTGCCGCAGTATTTGTCTGCTCAAGAACCGATTTCGCTGCTTTGGCAGCTATATAAGAAGTGCCTTTGTCCTTGTCCAGGATTCTCCTTTCCTTTATTCCTGTACGTGATATAATCCATTCATCGTTTGTATCCACCATCTTTTCAAGGTCTTGATTGGTAAGTATATTGTCTGGAACATAATGTCCGACTCCGGTTATGATTGCTCTCATTAAAAACCCTCCTGCATTATTTAAGGCACTCTGCTAACATATATGATTTGTTGATGCAATATAATTTGTACCTACGTTAAGCGCTTAGCTGTCAGTCCGCCAGAGCCCTTTGGCGGATTGGCTCTTATGAAATGCATTCGTATAATTATCTATAATCACCCATCGGGCGGAACGTTATTGTTTAATAACGTCTTGATATAGTGTGACTCATAGCTAAAAGCTAATCGCTCATTTTAAACTGTATCTGTTTACAGGGATTGTCAAGCTATGTGTTGAAGCTTATTTTTTTTTATGATATTTTTTGTAAAATTATGGCAGGGCTTATAACAATCCCAACGGAGCAAGATAATGGAAGAATATAAAAATATTCAGAGCTTGTTGACAGATATATATGGGGAGGAAAAGAGCAGTCTGGCCTTTAAAAAAATTATTCCTCTGATTGAAAAGTTTCCGGTAAAAAAAGGCAGGGCCAAAGACTATTTTTCCCAGGAGGATGTGGTTCTTATAACTTATGGCGACTCCTTAAATAAAAATGGAGAGGCTCCCCTGAAAACTCTTCATGCCTTTGCAAACAAATATTTAAAAGATGTATTTTCGGCCATACATATCCTCCCCTTTTTTCAATATTCATCAGATGATGGTTTTTCTGTTGTTGATTTTCTTTCCGTAAATTCCGAGCTTGGAGCATGGAAAGATATTGAAGTCCTGGGCAACGATTTTCAGCTTATGTTTGACCTTGTGCTAAATCATATTTCAGCAAAGAGCAGGTGTTTTGAGCAATATTTAAAGGAGAAAAGGGGATTTGAAGATTTTGCCATTGAAGTAGAGCCTTCAACCGATTTATCTGCGGTAACAAGACCAAGATCTTTGCCGCTTTTAACCGGGTTTAAAAAGAGATCAGGCAAAGCGGTTAATGTCTGGACAACATTTAGCGCAGATCAGATTGATCTAAATTATAAAAGTATTGATGTTCTTGAAAAGATGGTTAAAGTTCTTCTTTTTTATGTAACCGAGGGGGCAACTATCTTGCGTCTTGATGCAATTGCATATCTGTGGAAGGAGATTGGAACAAACTGTGTCCACCTGAGGCAGACCCATTCTATGGTTAAATTGTTTCGCAGTATATTAGACAGAGTTTCTCCTGATGTTATGATAATTACTGAGACAAATGTGCCTCATATTGAGAATCTCAGCTATTTCGGAGATGGCAGGGATGAGGCGCAAATGGTATATAATTTTACCTTGCCGCCCCTCCTTTTTTATACTTTTACAAGAGAGGATTCAGCCGTTCTATCCGAATGGGCAAAGGGATTGCATTTAAAATCAAAAACCAACACCTTTTTCAACTTTACAGCATCTCATGACGGTATTGGTGTGCGCCCCCTTGAAGGAATACTGCCAAAAAAGGAAATCGACAAGCTTGTTGAGGTTGTAGTTAAAAATGGCGGGAGAGTTTCTTATAAGAAGAATCCAGATGGTTCGGAAAGTCCGTATGAGCTTAATATTACTTATGTTGACGCTCTTTTGAAAAATAAAAAAGTACTTGACACTTATCATGCTGATAAATTTTTAGCCACGCAGGCGATACAGTTCGTTCTTCCTGGCATTCCGGCTGTTTATATCCACAGTATACTTGGATCGCACAACTGGGAAGAAGGTGTCAAACAAACAGGAAGAGCAAGAACGATAAACAGGAAAAAATTAAAACTTGATAATGTATTACAACAGTTGAAAGATCCTGAAACTTTCCGGCATAAAATCTTTTTTCCGTATATCGAGTTGATCAAAACCAGGAAAAAGCATCCGGCTTTTCATCCAAATGCCTCTTTTAAAATACTGAAAATTGATCCTAAGGTGTTTGCAATAAAGAGGTATTGTGAATCTCAGACAATATATGCCCTGACAAATATATCGTCAGAGCATGTTTCAGTGTCATTGTCAGGGGATAAGGTATTACACGAGATGAAAGATCTGCTCACCGGAAAACGATTCAACACGAAATCGTTTGTTTTAAATCCCTACCAGTTCATATGGCTAAGCAATACAAATATATAAAACGCTTACATGGATGGACGAGTTATATTTTACCGTTGATTTTATTTCTTAACTTGCCGGAACATTTGAATGTCACAACCTTTCTTGCCCTCAACATCAACGCATTACCCGTAGCAGGATTGCGCCCCCTTCGTTGCTGCTTATTCTTTACACAGAATTTACCAAATCCTGAGATCAGGACGTCATCCCCCTTTTCCAGCGTACCCTTAATACTTTCCAGAAGGGATTCGATAATATCGACAGATTTTTTTTTGGTAAAACCAAGTTCGTGAATCTTTTCGACAATATCATTTTTGGTTAATGCCATTGTACCTCCTAGAAGAAGCTTGTTCCATTATTATGAGATAGTATGAGACTTTTCAAAACGCTACCTTTCGATTTCTCCCTGCAACGGAACTTACAGCTTGAACTTAAATTCCGATACTGGAAGCATTTTTTCAAAGGTCTTACTATTAAATAGATATTATAATTAAATAATTTTGTATTAAGCATTAAAAAGTAGTTTATTCAATCTTTATTTTGCTTAGTGGCAATTATTTTTTAATTATTTCATGATTAATGGCTTTGTAAAAAGTCAAAAAACTCATTTTGCTCAAAATATCATCTTTATCACAATAAAATTAAAATATATAATTATTAACTATTTGTCAAGACATTGAAATTCAAAATTTACAAAACATATTACTTTTAAATATTAATCGCAATAAGGATAATATATTGATTTTGTGCCATCGTTCCATTATAGCTTTCATTCCCTTGTTATAAGTAAAGAAATGAGGTGTAAAATTTTTGTAGAATTTCTGCAATTTTACCACCAAATACCATGATTTGTCGAAATACGGTATTTAAAACAAAAAGGGAATTACAGACATAACCGTCTGTAATCCTTTCGCAAATTGAGACCTTTGAAAAATGTTCAATTTTGTTCGAGTACAAGAAAGGCGACCAAATTTTAAATCAGGTTCAACCGGAGAAATATATTGAATATTTCGAGGATTGACCCATTTTATTAAGAACGGGTGAGCCTGACCCCAGTACCATCTGCTGGAGCTACGGAGCAGTTAATCGGGCAAAAGGGGACTTTTGCAAAGGTCTCAAATCATGGAGCCGACGGGCGGAGTCGAACCGCCTGCCTGCTGATTACGAATCAGCTGCTCTACCAACTGAGCTACGTCGGCATAACGATAGAATGAACTACTTTGTTTATGAAACTAAATCAAGATAAAATCGCACTTCAACAATTGATTGATATAATCCCTGGCAGGCATTCCGGCATAGACTGTGTGGGGATGGCAGGCTCTGACAGGGCATATCTTGTGTCCAGGCTAATTTTGCGCCACAGTATGCCGATTTTTGTGCTTGTATCTTCACAAAAAGATGCAGATATGTTTTGTAACGATCTGAATTTTTTTATAAACAAGATCAAGCAGCCTGTAACATATTTCCCACCTTATAATATTTTACCGTTTAAACAACTTGCCTACCACAGCGAAACCGCAGCAAAGCGTATCAGAACGCTTTACACGCTTACAGCAGGCAAAACACCTCCAATCGTAGTAACCACCGTAAGCGCTATGCTGCAAAAGCTTATACCAAAGCATGAACTATGCGATTATGCTGAACTTATAATGGCAGGAGAGGAGATAGACAGGGATTTATTGATAGAGAAGCTGATTGCCGGGGGTTATATCCGTACCGGGATTGTCGAGGAACCAGGGGATTTCGCTGTAAGAGGGGGCATACTGGATGTTTTTTCTCCGTTTTATTCCGATCCATTGAGAATCGAGCTTTTTGGAGACACAGTAGATTCGTTAAGGTTTTTTTCAGCGATCAGCCAGAGAAAAATAAAAAGTATTAAGGAGGCTGTTATACTGCCCGCGAGGGAAGCCATACTGAAAAAAAATAATATGGCTCAGATAATAAACCGGGTGAGGAATCAGGCATCATCCCTTAATATACCTGTGACAAAGGTAAGACCCCTTGTTGACAGCATTAAAAAGGAAGGCATGTTTCCTGGGATTGAAAGCCAGCTTTCGATGATTTATCCGGAGCTTGATACATTTTTTGACTATATTCCCGAAAATGCTCTTTTTGTTCTTATAGAACCGGCGGATCTGGATAAGGCTGCCGCTGAATCAGAGGAACAGGCGGCCAGGAACTACCTTGCTGCCTGTAAAGAGGCCAGGCTGTGCGTTGAACCTGATTCCCTGTATCTAAAATGGACAACGGTAAAAGAGGTCCTCTCGAAAAAAAAGCCTTTAACCTTAAAAATGCTTCCTGTGTCAAAAAAAGACCCTGTTGATTCCCAATATGATTTTTCCGTTAGAAACAATATTTCTTTGAGAAAGGAACTAAAGGGCTGTCGTGGAAAAGAGAATATCCTTTTACCTCTTGTAAACTGGATTAATGATAAAAAGGAATCCAAGTATAATACACTTCTTGTATGCAGTACCAGATCACAGATTAACCGGCTTAAATCATTACTTGCGCCATACGACATTCAACCAGGAGTTATTGATGGTTTCCCTGATAAAAAGAGCGGCAAGGAAAAAGTTTATATATGCCCTGGCAGGGTTTCATCAGGTTTTGTATGGCCTGTTGAATCTCTGGCAATAATTACAGAGGATGAAATATTTGGCGCAAAATACCGCAGCAGGAAGATATCAAAGCAAAAGGTTAAAACTGAGCTTTTTACATTTGAGAGCCTGAAACTATCGGATTTTGTTGTTCATATTGATCATGGCATCGGGCGTTATAACGGTCTTGTAAAGTTGAAGCTTAACGGGACAACCAATGATTATCTTCTTATAATCTACAAAGATGATGATAAGCTGTATCTCCCTGTAGATCGCTTGAATATGGTGCAGAAATATATGGGGGTAGATGGGGTTGCCCCTGTTCTTGATAAGATGGGCGGCAAATCCTGGGAAAGTGTAAAAAACAGGGTAAAAAAATCAGTAGAAAAAATTGCCGGAGAGCTGCTTAAACTTTACGCAGAGCGTAAGGTAAAGAAAGGTTTTGCGTATAAGGGGATAGACAGTTATTTCAGTGACTTTGAATCTGGTTTTGCCTATGAAGAGACAGAAGACCAGCTCAGGGCCATAGACGAAGTGTTGAATGATATGGACAAGCCGGTCCCTATGGACAGGCTTGTGTGTGGTGATGTAGGGTACGGTAAAACAGAGGTGGCTCTTCGGGCATCTTTTTTGGCGGTAAACAATTATAAGCAGGTTGCGGTACTGGTTCCAACCACAGTGCTTGCCCAGCAGCACTTTGCGACATTTTCCGAGCGCTTTGAGCCTTACCCTGTTAAAATTGCATGTTTAAGCAGATTTCGCTCTTTACGTGAGCAGCGGGCGATTATAGATGATCTTAAATCCGGTAAGATAGATGTTGTTATTGGAACGCACAGGCTTCTTCAGAAAGATATTATTTTTAAAGATCTTGGGCTTGTTATACTTGATGAAGAGCAGCGATTTGGCGTCAAACATAAAGAGAGGTTGAAAAAAATCAGAAGCACCGTTGATGTTCTGGCCTTAACAGCAACCCCCATACCCAGAACCCTTCATATGTCACTCATGGGAATGCGTGATATAAGTGTAATTTCCACGCCGCCGGATCATCGCCGGTCAATTATAACATATATTTCCGAACTGGATGATGTCGTTATTTCCGAAGCAATAAGGAAGGAATTGGAAAGGAAAGGCCAGATCTTTTTTGTGCATAACAACATCCATAGTATATGGGCAATTGCAAAAAAACTGCAGGAACTTGTGCCCGAGGTAAGGCTTGACGTTGCTCATGGCCGTCTTGATGAAGATGATCTGGAAAAAGTTATGTTTCGTTTCATGAACAAAGAAATTGATATGCTTGTATGCACAACCATAATTGAGTCCGGCCTTGATATACCTTCGGCAAATACCATACTTATCAATCGGGCGGACAGATTTGGGCTGGCTCAGATGTATCAGTTGCGTGGACGCGTGGGTCGGGCAGATGAACAGGCATATGCATACCTCTTTATTCCGAATGAGAGTGGATTAAGCAGGGATGCACAAAAGCGGCTTAAGGTTTTGATGGAGCACAGCGATCTTGGTTCGGGTTTTCAAATAGCTATGAGCGATTTGAAGCTCAGGGGAGGGGGCTCTGTTTTAGGGGTTTCCCAATCCGGTCATATAGCTGCTGTAGGTTATGACATGTTTCTTAAGCTTATGGAAGATGCGATATCGAGATTTAAAGGAGAGCCTGTATACGAAAGCCTGGAACCGGAAATCAATATAAATATATCGGCATTTATACCAGAATCTTTTATACCTGATATTGACCAGAGATTTTCAGCATACCGCCGTCTTGCAAAAATGACAGAGATTAAAGCAATTGCGGATTTTAAAAGAGAGATGGTCGATCGTTTTGGCGCTATACCGGGTGAGGTTGTCAATCTTCTATTAAAAATAACCCTTAGAGCATTGGCAATAAAGGCGGGCGTAAAACGTCTTGATCTGATTGGCCGGCAGCTTATATTATATTTTTCTGAAGCTCACCAGAAAGATCCTTCAGGGATTGTTGATTTGATTGTTTCCCGCAAAAGATGCTTTGAATTTACACCGCAGCATGCTTTTAAAGCAAAACTATCAAAGGGCAGCGTAGGCAGCCTCTTTGTTCAGACTAAAAACATCTTGAAAGAAATTGCTCAACATGTTAATAATTAAAGGATTAAGTTATTGACGACTTTTTACGAGGCCATCAGTATTAATGAGTAAGGATTTACTAATTGCTTGAAAGCGTATATGAACAAGTCAGCCTGATGCTGAACGGACTAATAATTTTTATGCGAAATAAATCTCTAACCCTTAATCCTTACATTGGTCAATGATAAGATACTTAAATAAATTGTCTCCAATGTTCGGAGTCTTATTGATTCTTTATATCCTGTCAGGGTGCGCTGATTCGGAGGTTGATTCATGTAAAGGGACTGGGGATAAATACTTAATCCGGATTGGAGACAGGATTGCAACGGTAACCGATTTCAACAGATCCCTTGAGATTGTAAAAACCGCATATCCTCATAATAGTTTGCGGAATCATGATTCATTGAAAGCTATTCAGTTGAGGCTTTTGAATCAGATGATTGAGGAGATGGTTCTTTTGGAAAGGGCAGAAGAGCTTAATATCAGGATTTCTGACACGGAAGTTGAAAAAGCCGTTGCAGATATTAAAGCAGACTATGACGGAGCAGTTTTTGAACAGACCTTGCTCGAGTATGCCATTCCTTACAGTTCGTGGGAAAAAGGATTAAAATCCCGATTGCTTATGGAGAAAGTAGTAACAAGAGAACTTGAAGAACAGATCGATATTACTCCTGAAGAAATCATTAAGTATCATAAGGAGCATTATCTACCTACCGGTAATACAACAGATTTAGATGAAGAATCTGATGAAATTAATAGTGACATATATAAAATAATTGTAAAACGGTTGCGCAGGGAAAAGGCGGAACAGGCCTATAAACCATGGATAAAAAAACTTCGGAAAAAATATCTGGTTGAAATAAACATGGAGCAATGGGGAAGGATACTAAAATTAAAATGATTTGTAAGCATAATGCAGGAACATTAAAATATTTAGCCTTAGTAAAGTGTGCGGTTTTTGTTTGTACATTTTGTGTTATATTTATTGATCAGGCAAAATGCGCAGAAATTGTTGATCGGATTGTAGCTGTTGTCAACGATGATATAATTATACTCTCCGAGCTGAATCAGACGTTAAAACCCTTTGCTGACAGGATTAAAGCGCTCGGATACCCTCCTGAGAAGGAGCGCGAAATGCTCTTTAAGGTTCGCAGCGATATTCTGGACCAGCTTATTGATCGAAAACTCGCGGATCAGGAAATCAAGCGGTTTAATATTACTGTGAGTGAGAAAGAGACAGACAATACAATTGAGCGTGTTAAAGAAGCAAGCAGTTATACTGATGAGGAGCTTCGTGAAGAATTGGCTAAACAGGGGCTTGGCATGGAAGAGTATCGCAAGGGGATTAAGGAGCAGATTCTCAGAGCTAAGCTGGTTAATTGGGAAATTAAGTCCAAGATCGTTATTACCAAAGAGGATGTTAAGTCTTATTATGAAAAGCACAGGAATGAATATTGTGGAGAGAAAAAATTTCGCCTGAAGAATATAATTATGAATGTTTCGAATTTGGCTGATGAAGTGGCAAAAAAAACAATTTATAAGAAGATGAATGCTGTTCTGGCAAGATTAAAGGCAGGAGAGCCTTTTGAAACGGTTGTCAGAAACTGCCCGGCAACATCTAAAAGCGGCGAATTGGGTATATTCGGCATTAATGAACTTTCACCGCAGTTGCAAGAGGCGATAAAAGGATTAAAAGCGGGTGAATGCACATCTGTTTTAGATACCGATTATGGATCTCAGATATTTTATATCTCTGAGATTGTAGATGCTGTGGAAAAACCTCTCGAAGAGGTGTTACCCGAAATTGAAGAAAAACTCTACAATGAGATAGTTGATGAGAAATATCGGTCATGGCTTGATGAGCTTTATAAACGATCGTATATTAAGATTATCAAATAAGGATTCAAGGAGTCAAGGAGTCAAGGAGTCAAGGGGCCAGGGGTCATGGGTTCGAGTGAAAGTACTCGGCTTTTTAAATAATGAGTTGTTATTTGCAACCTTTAATGCTGACGGAATGCAATGATTGATACAAGTTTTCTTTCTTTTGGACGTTACCTTAAGGCAAAAAGGATTGAAAAAGGTATTACCCTTGAAGAAGTTTCAAGAGAAACCCGGATCAGGATAGACAAGCTTCTTCTTATCGAGAAGGAAGATCACGATAAATTGCCTGCTGAAGTTTTCATGAAGGGATTTTTACGCGCTTATGCAAGAGCTGTCGGCGCTGATGACGAAGAGGCTGTTCGGCGTTATGTTCCCAGCCTCCATGCTTTCAGGAAAATCGCCAGGTCTGAAGCTAATTTTATCAGATTAAGCACTAAATCCTGGGCACATCTGTTTGTGTCTCTTGGGATGCTATTATGTATTATTGCAGCGTCTGTGTTTATACTGTCATCTATTCATGGCCGGCCACAGGCTGACTTTCAAGCGAATCAGCAGCGGGTTGAGGATGCAGTTGATAAAACAAATCATGAGGTTGACACAAAATCTCCTCCTGATACCGATGCTGTGCCTGATTCAACATGTGTGGATTCTGTGGTTATTCCGGAGAAATTATTTCTGAGGATTGTTGCAGTTGAAGAGACATGGATGAAAGTAATTATTGATAGTCGGAATCCAACGGAATACAGCTTGCAGCAGAGGGATAGCCTGGAACTTGAAGCATCTTCCGGTTTTAATCTTCTTATAGGCAATGCCGCGGGTGTAAAATTGACATTAAATGATAATCCTGTAAAAGTACCCGGTAAAAGAGGCCAGGTTATTAATATCGAGCTCCCATAGTAACTGTAAACCGTGAACTGTTACAAAAAAATATCGGTGATAACCAGCGTAGATCTGTGGCTGAATAGTTGCAAATTGTAAAGATAAAATAATATGCAAAACGATCGGAATAAAATACTTGTTGACAGCATAAAGAGATTGCTGAGGCGGGATGCTGCAAGCCATCTTGTCAAGATTGTAAATAAAACACATGCAGCGGATCTCGCTGTGGTGTTTCGTTCTCTTTCGCATGCAAACCAGCATAAATTATTGGACTTGCTGGAGAATGCAGAACAAAAAGCAGCCCTTTTCAGTGAGCTTGATGAAGATACTTTTTCAGATTTTGTTGAGGGTCTGGAAGTGGATGAGGTTGTTGAAATCTTAGAGCATATGCCCTCTGATGATGTGGCAGATCTTATTGGACGTTTGCCGGAGGAAAAATCCGACACTATTCTTGAAAGAATGAAAAAGGAAGGGTCTGAAGAGGTCGAAGATCTACTTCGTTACGATGATGATACAGCTGGCGGTATCATGGTTCCTGATTTTATTGCTTTGAGAGAGGATGCAACCGCTGCTGACGCAATCAGGTCGCTGCAAAAAGAACATATGGATGTGGAGATGCCGTTTTATCTTTATGTTGTGGATGAATACGGCAAGCTGGTTGGTGTATGTTCTTTAAGGCAGCTTGTGGTGGTTCCGTCGGATACTCCGCTCAAAGATTTTATGACAACAGATATGTTTATGGTAAAAACTGATATGGATCAGGAAGAGGTGGCAAAGATTGTCGCCCATTATGATATCCTGGCTGTGCCTGTTGTGGACGAAGCAAACAAGCTTGTAGGTATCGTTACAGTTGATGATGTTATTGATATCATCAGAGAAGAGGCAACAGAAGATATATTGAAAATGGCAGGAGTAGGTGAGGAGTTTGTTGAAACAAAGTCTGTTTTAAAAAGTATAAGAATTCGTCTGCCCTGGCTATTTGCCTGTTGTGTTGGTGGAATAATTGCGTCTTTTATTATTAGCTCTTTTCAAGAGAGTTTAAGCAAGGTAGCCTATATTGCGGCATTTATACCTGTTATTATGGGGATGAGCGGCAATGTCGGCATTCAGTCTTCTACTATTGTGGTGCGTGGTCTTGCAACAGGTCGTCTCAACATAAGAGATTTATGGTCTGTTGTTTTTAAGGAACTTGCCATCGGTTTCATGTTAGGTATAGTTTACGGGCTTTTTATTGCGCTTGTCGCTCAACTTCAATATAGCAGAGAGGCGCTTGCCTTATCAGTAGCGCTTGCTGTGGTTTGTTCAATGTCTCTGGCAGCGCTTTCAGGCTCTCTGATGCCTATGTTGTTTGCCAGATTAAATATGGATCCTGCTGTTGCAACAGGTCCTTTTGTTACAACAGCTATCGATATCGTCAGTGTATTTTTGTATTTTAATATAGCTGTAACCTTCCTTGGTATATGAAAACATGTCAAGTTTTTCCACGCCCGCTATCATGCTTCGCCGCATCGATTTTGGCGACTATGATTTTATCATTACTTTTTTTACCTTAAATAGCGGTAAGATTTCAGTAATAGCCAAATCGGCCAGGAAAAGCATAAAACGATTTTCAGGTATTCTCGAACTTTTTTATGCGCTGGATATAGTGCTTGGCGCTGGTCGTGGCAAAGGGCTTCCTGTTTTGCAGGAAGCTTCATTAAGGCAGCCTTTTTACAGGATAAGAGAGAATATTACAAAGACAGCTTATGCGAGCTACTGGGCTGAATTGATTAACGAGTGGATGGAAAACCACGTAAAAAATATCAGACTTTATCACCTGTTTCAATATGTTTTATGTGAACTCGATCTTGGACGTATGCCGGAAGAAGTGTTAAGCATACTGTTCCAGATAAAATTAATTTCAATGGCGGGCTTTTATCCTGATTTGCGTAAATGCAGTATATGTAAAGTCGAAATAGAAAAGATGAAAGGAAACAGAATCGTCTTTGATATTATAAAGGGCGGGCTTGTATGCGAAAAATGCAAATCCGGTTCCTTAAGACAGATATGCCTTTCAAAAGGCACGATTAAACAGATTCTGTGGATTGAAGGCGGAGATTTAAGCATGGCTGGAAGGGTTAGATTTTCACCTGAAGCATTAAAGGAGTGTCTGGAATTCTTAGAGACCTTTGTGCCTTATCATTTAGGGAAGGAGCCAAAGAGCCTGAAATTTTTGCGGCAGATAAGGAAGGGATAAGGATTAAGGGTATGCAGAGCATAAGAAGTATTCTTAAAAGACGGCATATCGAGGCATCGGCTCCATGCAGGATCGATATGGGAGGCACGCTGGATATCAGCACTTTTTATTATCCGCTCAGACATCTTTCTCCATGCACATTTAATATAGCGATTGACTTAAAGACGCGGGTACGGCTTTCCTCATACCATAAAGGCATGGTAAAGGTTTCTTCAAAAGGGTTTGAAAGCGCTGAATATCCATTCAATAAAGCCCCATTTGATCATCCTCTTGGATTGATGTTTGCGATTGCCGCCTATTTCGGGGCAGAAGGGGTCTATATCGATATTGATTCGTCGTCTCCACCCCGCAGCGCTTTAGGCGGCTCGTCTGCGGCAGCGGTAGCTCTTGTCGGAGCTCTTCTTAATATTGCGCCAGGGCTTGTTAAACATGCGGAAGCCTTAAATTTTTCCAGGAGAAAGGCCGCAATTTTAGCGTATGTTCTTGAAGGCAGTGTGGCAAGGGTTCCATGTGGATTACAGGATCAGCTTGCGGCCGCTTATGGAGGAGTTAATGCATGGTACTGGCGGTCGGATATTGAGGGGCCTTTATTCAGGAAAAAGGTGGTTGTAAAGAAAACCTTCCATAAAGATCTGGAGCGGCATATCGCTTTAGCATATTGCGGCATTCCCCATGAATCGAAAAATATAAACAGCAAGTGGGTTAAACAGTTTCTTTCAGGAAAATCCTATGAACTCTGGGCTGAAATAGTTGTCTGCACTCAAAAGTTTATTGATGCTCTGGCTGAAAAAAACTTTAGAGATGCTTCTGCGGCCATGAACGCTGAAATGGATATCAGGAGAAAGATGACACCTGACGTGCTCGATGATATGGGTGTAAAACTTGTCGATTCGGCAGTTGAGAATAATTGCGGCGCTAGATTCACGGGCGCCGGAGGGGGCGGCTGCATATGGGCAATCGGCGAAATTGAAAATATGCGCAGGTTAAGTGGTATATGGGAAAAAATACTTTCAAGAAGAAGAGGGGCTTGCCTGCTTGATGTAAAAATAGATTCTCAAGGGTTGATGGTTAATAGCCGGCCTATTGGCTGAAAATTTGGGAAGATTTGAACCATTTTCACGCTTTTGCAGCCAATTCATCAGTTTTCAAACAGGCCCATGAGCTTGCTAAAGAAATTAACGGATATATCTGTGGCGAAAAGTAAAACCGCGGAACCAATACGATTTATGTTTCGCCGGTTCCATTCGAAGAGCTCAACATGACCATTGAAAAAGGCAAAGGAAAGCCACATTTAAATCCGGTAAAAGGCACTATAGGAGGTTATTATGTCTGACAAACCAATAGGCGCCATACTACAACGTGATAAAGAAACATACGCCATAGTTCCAAGGACTCCGGTGGGTCTTGTCACCCCGGAAAATTTGGAAAATATCGCCAAAGTCGCAAGAAAATACGAGATACCAATAATTAAAATCACTTCCGGCCAGCGTTTTGCCCTGGTAGGAATAAAAAAAGATGATCTTGATAATATCTGGAAAGACCTGAATATGGATATGGGCAAAGCCAGTGAACTTTGCCTGCATTATGTTCAAGCGTGTCCAGGCACGGCTGTGTGCAAATTTGGAGTCCAGGACTCTTTGGGATTAGGCATGGAAATTGAGAAGCTTTTTTCAGGAATCGATCTTCCTGCCAAAGTCAAAATTGGAGTATCAGGCTGTCACTTCTCATGCGGAGAGAGTTTTGTCCGTGATATCGGCCTCCTTGGCAAAAGAAAAGGCTGGACATTAATAGTAGGAGGAAATTCCGGATATCGCGCACGTATTGGAGACATTCTGGCTGAAAACCTGTCAAAAAATGAAATAATTGATCTAACTAAAAAGGTATTAGAGTATTATAAAAACAACGCTAAAAAACGGGAACGGACGGCCAGATTTGTCAATAGAATCGGAATTGAAGCCATTAAAGAAGCTATACTTTAGATAGACTGCTTACAATGCATTCAACAAGGCTGTTGTCCACGCGGGAATTGGTGTCATTTCTTTTTAAACTCATCAGGACGGAGCAAAACTCCAGGCACTTAAAGGCCTAAAATTCTCCATCAATGATGTTTATGAAATTAAGGCGTATCAGCTCCGCACATTGCTGGCTCAGTTTACGTGTCAATTGCTTCCGCTCTTTTTTTTCAAGTCCATTATATTCCTTAAGGTAGTCTTTGAAAAAGTCTTCGAGTATATCTTTTGAAAAAAGGTGTATGAGTTTGCCGAATTCCTTTTGCCCAATCGGCCCGATTTTTGATAATACGTTGCGAAGCCGGTTTTCTGTGATAAGGCTCTCTATCTCGTTAAATAGTTCCCCACCTTTTTCAGATATTTTTATTTGAGGCTTTCTGGGCATGTCTCTTGCCTTTGCTTTTTCCGCCCATTTCTCATTTTTGTTTTTAAGAACTACTCTTGTTCTATCACTAAGGAATTTGGGAATTACCGGTTTTATCACAACCCCTTCACATATATTGTCTTGTAGTTCGGGAAGACCCAGCCATACGGAAATCTGAGAAGGAAAGCCGTTTGAATATTTCAAGCATTCTTCAAACGTACCTCTGAAAATGGTTTTTGCATACAAAAAACCGGCCTTTTCCATGACCTGGTTGAACTTATCAACATCGAGCAATTTGCCGTCTATCGCCGCATCAATAGCATAGAACTCGTTGTATGGTGTGTAGAAAATACCTTTCTGAATTCTTGTGGCAGAAGCATCCTTTTCTACATCCTTGTGAGGATATGTTCCGCCGATCAATTCACCATATACAGCCAACTCTATAAAATCACATCCTTCTTTCTTTAAAATTGCATAGAGCTTCTTAACTCTTTCTCTGTTTTTCACTTCAACCGGCATATAGTCATAAAAGTTATCTTTTATAAAACCGGTCCTCTTGGCAGATTTCAGTTCCTTCCCGTCATACCAGAAAGAAAGATTGGCGCCATGCGCCTTTTCCTGAACAACAAATTCGCCTTTGTCTAATTTTTCCACAGCAAGAATATCAAGAAACTTTTTGCGATAACTATTTTCAATATCGAAATATTTTCTAAACTTCATAGTTACACCTCCCAAATTCCCCCAGGAAAAAAGGTTTTGAATGAAGACACAACCCCGATACGACAATTTCTTTATCTGAAAAAAACTTCGGCAAATTGAATCATCCTTCAAAATATCCTGGTGAAAAGGTATAATAAAAGATTATCTTTTAATATTATCTTATTGATTTGTCAATAAAAACAGGTTGTCATGTAATGATGGATATACCAGTCTGCGGGCTCTGACCGCTCTTTTGTAACGTCTGAGTTATTACTTTTTTCCATTTGTTTGAAGTCTTGATTCATTTTTGACAATAATTTTGTGTTCACACGACTTGGAATCAGGGATGATATAGCTTTGACATTGACAACATCAAAAAGATAGCCTACTAACCTTATAAATCGAACTTTTTGAGAAGTTGCCGAATACAGAGGGAAAAGAGATGAATTTTCAGGAAGTAATATTAGCGTTACAAAAATTCTGGTCTAAAAAAGGATGTGTGCTGGTTCAATCTTATGATATTGAGGTCGGCGCCGGAACATTTCACCCTGCCACACTTCTTAAGGTTTTAGGGCCCGAACCATGGAATGCGGCTTATGTGCAGCCTTCCAGACGTCCTACAGATGGCCGTTATGGTGAAAATCCAAATCGATTGCAGCATTATTATCAGTTTCAGGTAATACTCAAGCCGTCTCCGGTGGATGTGCAAAAAAAATACCTCCAGAGCTTAAAGGTTCTCGGCATTGACTCTCTTGAGCATGATATAAGGTTTGTTGAAGACGACTGGGAATCGCCAACCCTTGGAGCATCAGGTCTTGGATGGGAAGTCTGGCTGGATGGCATGGAAATCACGCAATTTACATATTTTCAATTAGCAGGCAGTATTGAATTGTCGCCCATATCGGTTGAAATTACTTACGGCCTTGAACGTATCTGCATGTATCTTCAGGGTGTAGACAATGTGTTTGATCTGAAGTGGAACGACAATATAACTTATGGAGATGTATATCATCGGCAGGAAGTAGAACAATCAACATATAACTTTGAGAAAGCGGATATTGATATGCTGCAGGATCTTTTTGAAAGATACGAAGCAGAAGCCATACGTACCATTAAGAAATCACTCGTTCTTCCGTCATATGAATATTGTCTGAAATGTTCGCATGCTTTTAATCTTCTTGATGCGCGCGGCGCCATCAGTGTAACAGAGAGAACAGGCTATATTGCACGGGTAAGAAATCTTGCCAGGGCCTGTGCGGAAGAATATCTGAACCAACGGAAAACCATGGGTTTTCCTATGTTGAAGAAATAAAACTATAATCATTATACTTCGATATGGAACCGGAAAAAACGGCAATCATCATCCGGATCCGGCAGCCGACGACTGGAATTCAAACAACAGGCGTCGATCCTGTTGTCAAGAAGAAATTCTTTCCCAAATGGTCTGAAATGTCGGGGTTTTTTTACAGCGCCATCAACAATACTGCTTAATATTTTCGACAATCGAGGATGTTGAAATGCCGTGAACCATCGGAACTCTTATAACTCTGCCGCCATTTGCTTTTACAAAATCGGCCCCGATTATTTTATCTTCCAGCCAGTCCTCTCCCTTGACAAGCACATCAGGCTTTATTGCCTGAATTAATTTTAAAGGGTCAGGTTCATGAAAAATGGTAATATAATCCACAAACCACATGCCGGAAAGAACCTCAGCCCTTTGATCCTGCGGCACAATCGGCCTTTTATCTCCCTTTATTGATTTTACGGATTTGTCGGAATTTAAGCCTACTATCAGGACATCTCCCTCAGCTCTGGCAGCGGCAAGATAGCGCACATGCCCCACATGCATTATATCAAAGCACCCATTTGTAAAAACAATCTGTTTGCCTGAACTATGCAGGTCACGCGCCTTTTGCACAAGATCATTTAATTTAACAATTTTAGACAGCATATGAGCCTGGAACCCTTTCGTCTAAACATGGTATTTTATTTCGAAATTCCGATATTTCAGAAAGATCAAGCCTGGCATTTAAAATGCACGATTCATTCTTTGCCATGTCAAGAACATCTCCCAATGGCGTAACAAACTGTGAATGGCCACCATATTCAATGCCCTCTTCCTTTCCATTCCGATTTGCCGCGATCACAAAAATCTGATTTTCAATAGCCCTTGCCCGCAATAGAATATCCCAGTGTCTGGTCCGTCCAATGGGCCATTGCGCTGACACAATAACAAGTATGGCCTGTGAAAGAGCAAGGGACCTGCAAAGTTCCGGAAATCTAAGATCATAACATATCATCAGCCCCACAGGCCCGATGGATGTTTCACACACTACCGCTTTATTTCCAGCAGAAAAATATTTATCCTCCCCGGTTAAAGAAAAAAGATGAATCTTCCTGTACGTTCCTGCAATATCTCCATTCCTGTCTATAACATACATGGTATTGTAAATATTGTTGCCGGAAGATTCTGGCAGGGAACCGGCAATAATCATATTGTATCTAAATGCTGCTTGAGAGAGCCTGTCAATAATAGCGCCTGTCTTTTCAGCATGGACAGTTAGCTTTTGATTATCAAAGCCGCAGGACCACATCTCCGGGAGAACAGCAATATCTGTTTTCCCGGCGCCAAGAGAATCTATTCCCTGAAATGCCACTTCAAGATTTGATTCAACATCTCCAAGCTTAACATCAAATTGTATCAGCCCTGCCTTAACAGTTTTTTTAGTCTCCATAATCATCAATCCTTGCTCCGATCTCTGACCTCCGACTCCTGACCTCCAACCTGCGGCCTCTGTTTCTTTTGCTCGTTGCTCGTTCGGTATTTTTCATTCGCTTTTATACTAAATTTGAAGAGCAACGCGACATCATTATTCAACATTCGATGTTGGACGTTCGATGTTCGATGTTCTTCTTTTTCTTCTGACCTTCCGACCCCTAACCCCTGACTTCTGACCCCTGACCCCTGACTTCTGACCCCTGACCTCTGACCTACACCGCTCTGGCCAAAGTAAGAACATCGACACTTTCGGCTCCACCGCGCAAAAGAACTTTTGCGCATTCATTGGCTGTCGCCCCTGTAGTATAAACATCATCCACAAGGAGTATCCTTTTTTCAATAATGCCGGAAATATTTGATGATTCATTTATGCTGAAAGCATTTTTTATGTTTGCCGCCCTTTGCCTGCGGTCAAGACCGGTCTGCGGCTGTGTCCATCTGTTTCTCAACAAAAGATGTTTGTCAATCTCAATATGCGCAAAATTTATACTCAAAGATTTTGCAAGCTGAACCCAGTCCCTGATAAGAAGAAAAGACTGATTAAAACCCCTTTTCCTGAACCGTTTTATATGAAGTGGTACAGGCACAATAACATCTATACTTTCTTTATCCCAACAACTCATAAAAGCGGAAAAAAGAAGCATCCCAAGCGGCCTCGCTAATTGAATCTTCCCTTTATATTTCAAAGAATGGATCATTGCCATAAGAGCCTTGTCATAAACACCAGGGGCGCGGCATCTTCTAATTTTTTTTGGAGATCTTATGCATTCGCCGCAAATATGATCCTCTCCCTCACGGCTTTTAAACATTATCCCGCATGACAAACAAATTGGTGATTCAACAGGTATAAAGCTATTAGAACAGTCCGGGCACAAACAGGGCGCCATTAATTTTTTAAAAGTAAACCCCGTTAGAAAGGACGAGGCTTTATCCCCAGCCCTTTCTAACGTGGTAAATTTTTCCATGTAATTAAAAGAATCATCATGTTGAATATCTTTTCCATTCAAACACCAGCCCTGACGTGATGCAGGATTAAAAAAGGTTCCGCAGGCCATACATTTTCCAGGGAAAACAGCCTGTTCCAGAATCCTGGCAGCATAAATTAACAGCTTTCTTAAACCTAAGTTAATCGATATTTTCACATATTCTCCGTGCAAACTCCGAACATTTTACCTTTTTTGCCTCTTTTATCTGACGGGCAAGGTCGTATGTGACAATACCTTCTTTAACAGTAGCCTTAAGAGCGGTTCTGATTAATGCAGATGATTCCTGCCAGCCGATGTAATCAAGCAGCATTGCCCCTGAAAGAATCAAAGAGCCGGGATTTACCTTGTCCTGATCCGTATACTTTGGGGCTGTGCCGTGGGTTGCCTCAAAAACGGCGCACTTGTCACCGATATTTGCGCCGGGCGCTATTCCAAGCCCCCCTATTTGAGCTGCAAGCGCATCGGAAAGATAGTCTCCATTAAGATTTGGCGTGGCAATCACATCATATTCTTCAGGCCGGAGAAGAACCTGCTGAAACAGCATATCGGCAATTCTGTCTTTTATAACAACCTTTCCTTCCGGCCGGCTGCCGTTGTATGCGTCATAAAGTTCGTTTTCGGTTATAGTCTGGTCTTTAAACTTTTCCCTTGCCACCTCATAACCCCATTTGCTGAATGCCCCCTCTGTAAACTTCATTATATTGCCCTTATGCATAAGGGTAACACTTGGCAATCTGTTTTCAATCGCGTATAAAATGGCTTTTGACACCAGCCTCTTGGTCTTTCTTTCGCTTATCGGTTTTATGCCTATGCCCGCATCATCCGGCAGAATAATCCCCATCCTGGTTTTAAGAAAAGATATAAAATCTTTTGCCTCATTACTTCCTGCTTCCCATTCAATACCGGCATAAACATCTTCCGTGTTTTCCCGAAAAATAACCATATCAACCTTTTCAGGATGTTTCATTGGGCTGGGGACATTATCTATGTATTTCACAGGCCGGACACATGCATAAAGATCCAGTTCCTGACGTATTGTAACATTCAGACTTCTTATCCCTTTTCCAACAGGTGTGGTCAAAGGCCCTTTTATTGCGACCACATTTTCTTTTATTGTATCAAGTGTTTCAGGAGGAAGCCAGCTTCCTGTCTTCCGATAGCCCTTTTCACCGGCATAAACCTCAAGCCAGGATATCCTTTTATCTCCTTTGTATGCCGCAAGCACTGCTCGATCCATCACCATTCTTGCCGCGCGCCATATATCCGGGCCTATTCCGTCTCCTTCAATAAAAGGAATAACCGGATTGTCCGGCACTTGAAGTGTCCCGTCATTATTACATATTATCTTTGCTGAATTATCCATATCGTTAATAATCACTCCTGTTAATTTTAACGAATTCGTAAAAAGTCGAATTCATCAGGTGTTAGGTGTTAAGATAAAATAATTTAACTGTTATATCAGGTTTTTAGCACTTAACGCCTGACAGCCTTCAGCCTATCCGCCTAAACCCTCCTCTGCCTGAATGCTTCATACATTACCACAGCGCCAGCAACTGAAGCATTTAACGAATTTACCGGCCCTTCCTGTGGAATGGATGTTATAAAATCACAATGCTTCTTTACAAGACTGCGAATTCCTTTTTCTTCACCACCAATAATAACGGCAATTGAACCTGAAAAATCAAAGGAAAAAATTGAGCTTTGGGCGGCTTTGTCCATTCCAACAATCCAGATCCCTTTTTTCTTCAGCAGGTTCATTGTACTTACCATGTTTGTTGCAATAGCCATGGCAATATGCTCAAGCGCCCCGGCAGAAGATCTGGAAACAGCCGGCGTGGGCATAGCCGATCTGTCCTTTGTAATAATAACACCATCAACCCCGGCACAAAGCGCAGTCCTGATCAGGGCGCCAAGGTTATGCGGATCTACAACATTGTCAAGCAGCAGCAAAAAATGGCCGCCAGCTCTTTGTTTGTCGACAATATCAGAAAATCCTGCTAAAGGATATGGACTTACACTTGCTCCAATTCCCTGGTGCAGTTCTGTGCCTGCAATAGACTCCAGCTTAGATGTCTTTATTCTTTCAATAGATATTTTTAAAGAAGCGGCAACATCCAGAATCTTTTTTAAACGCTTTGAGGCCTTATCCTGCGAAAGATATATCTTATAGAAACTTCTTCTGCCGGCCTTGAGAGCTTCAAATACAGGATGAATCCCATAAAGTATTTCAGTTCTCATAATATGACAAACCTCGTCGAGTAGTCGAGTAGTCGAGTTGGAAAACAATTGCGGACAATTCAGCGGTATTTTTCTATAATTTTGATTAATTCAGAAACAGCATCTGACAAATTATCATTAACAATAACATGCTGATATAAATCCTTCTTTTCCATCTCCTTTTCTGCTGCAGCAAGACGCTTTACAATGCTCTGCTTGCTGTCAGCACCTCTGGATTCCAGACGGGATCTGAGAACATCCAATGAAGGAGGCAATATAAAAACAGTAATACTATCAAGATATCGCTCAATGATCTGCATAGCTCCCTGAACATCTATATCAAGAAGTATATCATTGCCTGATGATAGACAATTATCCAGAAATTCTGCGGAAGTGCCGTAATAATTGCCATAAACCTCCGCCCACTCCGCCCATCTGCCGGTTTCAATCCCTTTTTTAAAATCTTTTGTTGTGATAAAATTATAATCAACGCCATTATGCTCACCTTTGCGCGGTTTCCTCGTTGTGTATGATACCGAATAGGTTATGCACTTTAACCTGTCAAGCACAGCCCTGCAAAGGGTTGTCTTGCCGGCGCCTGACGGAGCGGAAACAATATAAAGATTAGCGGTGTTACTGTTCGACATATTAGAATCCCAATCAATTTATATCAGGTTTAATGAACTCGTAAAAAGTCGTCTCTCCGGTGAAAACCGGAGTCCAGATGGTCTGCAACTGCTCGAAAAGACTGGATTCCGGCTTTCGCCGGAATGACGGAAAAGGGTGTTTTTCGACTTTTTACGAGTTTGTCAGGTTTGATGAATTCGTAAAAAGTCGAATCCATCAAGTATTAGGTGTTAAGTTAAAGCAATTATCTGTTTTATCAAGTTCTTAACACTTAACACGGTTCGTAAAAAAGTGGTTTTTTTACGAGACCATCAGGTTTGTTTTGATTCCCGCAGCATAATAAATCGCTGGGATATTGTTTCTGCCTGTATAGCTGAAAGGATTATATGGTTGCTGTCCATAATAATTATCGAGCGGGTTTTGCGGCCATGGGTCGCGTTTACCAGACGGTTATCCTTCTTTGCTTCATCTTTAAGGCGTTTCATGGGAGCAGAATTGGGATCTACTATCGCTACAACCCGTTCGGCTACCACAGTATCCCCGAATCCAATGTTTAACAAGCTCTTTTCCATACTACCTCCTGCAAGTAAAAATCCTGGCCCAAAGAACCAGGCTTTGGGTTACCCCTGAAAGGAGCAGTTTCACTTAAAACCGTACAAGTTAAAAGTGCCTAAAGTTATGGAGCCGCTCCTGCCCGTCATCGCAAGCCATACTCAATGATTTTCGTCCTTTTGTTGTCTCGCTCAGGCGAGGCGGGCGGGTCGCTCCGCTAATTTTATATAATTGACAGAATTCCTTAACACCTGACACATTTCGCAAATAGCAATTTCCAACTTTTTACAAATTCATATAGTTTCGTGTTTTAATAGTTTCGTGCTTTCGTGATAAACAGGTTTTTATTCTCATTCCACATTCTGCATCTGTTCCCGTATCTTCTCAAGTTCGGACTTGATATCAACAACCATATAGGACAGTTGTGCTTTTCCGGCCTTGGACCCTATGGTATTGATTTCCCGATTTAATTCCTGCAATAGAAAATTAAGCTTCCGGCCGGCCGGCTCCTCTGAATCCATAATAGCTCGAAACTGTTTGATGTGACTGGCAATCCTTACGATTTCTTCGGAGATATCACTTTTGGCGGCTAAAAGCGCTGCTTCCTGTGCAATCCGTTCAGGATCAATATCTGCCATACCTTTTGTTAATACTGAGATACGATCCTTCAGACGTTCCTGATAAAGAGATAAAAGGCCGCTCGATTCCATCTCGATCTTATCAACAACCCCTTCAATATAATTGAGACGCTTAATAATATCGCCGGCTATGAAATTACCCTCTTTTTTTCGCATGGCAACGACATTACCCATAGCCTCGTCAATGCAATCCTTTACAACAGGCCAGCAATCCTCCATATTTCTTATATTTTCAACAGGTTTTATAACCCCGCCAACACCGGCCAATAAATCCAGAGAGACTTGCGAATCAATATTCAACCCGTCTTTCAACTGCATAAGCACTTTATAATATGCTGCTGCCCTGCTGTTGTTGACTTCAAAAGCAACCGCCTCCTCGGAATCGTCTATAATATATATTTTTATCTCTACTCGTCCTCTTTCCACTCTGTCTGATACAATGCTTTTTATCTTATCTTCGAGAGACAAATATCTATGCGGAATATTCAATACAATATCAAGGTATCGACTATTATAGGAACGAATATCGACCGTAACTGTCAGACTTTCTTTTATCCTTTCGGATCTTGCATAACCTGTCATACTGTTGATCATTTTATTATCCTCTGCTTTGTAAGCGTTCACGAAAGGTTGAAATTGGAAATTTGGGCTTCATACTTTGTATCGGTTCACAGTTCACGGTTATCCTAATAAACTATGCAAGCGCTAAAGCATATTGGATATTGGTCTAACTCCTTGAATTAATAGTTTTAAAGTTTCAAAAGAGGGCTGCATAATTCTCTATGCTTTTTGTCTTTTTCAACAGTGAACCGATAACTGTAAACCGTGAACATTTATCAACTTGTAAATTCGTTTCATCTCTCCCAAATTTCTATTTTCTAATTTCAAGCTTCAAGCCGTGAACAGCTACATGATTTCTTTGTAGTTAAACCTATCTGCGTTCATCTGTGTGAATCTGTGGCTGAATAGTTACCTGTTTTTAAATCGATTAAATATTTATTTCGCACAAGTTCAAGATAGGAGAGCATTTTTTTATCAGCATAATCCGGATATGTCCAAGGTAATGTTTTAAATTCACCCTTTGAATAAATCAGCGTCAGATCCGCATAAATTCCTTTACCGATATAAATTCTGTGAGAATAATTCTTTCCGGTGGCAAGAACAAACCGTGCCCTGATCATATAGCCTGGATCAAAATTTATCATCCGTTTGCTGTTTTTTGAATGCCTGAGCTCAAGATCGTTTGTTTTGAGTTTAATATCAGCCAGCGAGCTTTGTTTAATAAGGTTTTTAAATACAATAATACGCCTGAAAAGAGGTGAACCCATCTCAGATTCATAATAGCTGGTAAAGTCAAAAGGGATCCATGAACTTACCATGTCAACAGGGCCGAATTTATCAGCAAGCTCTTTTGCCACAGGAACAATCATGCTCTTTTCCCGCAAAAAAAGGCTTATAAGCAGTTTCGCTGGACCAGGAGGTTGAGGTGTGCTCATCTTATTAAGGTTCAGGGTTCATAGGTTCAGGGTTGATAGCGTCGTAAAAAGTCCAATATACCCCTTGATTGTCATTCCTGCGCAACCAGGAATCCAGTTACTCCAAGTTGTTATGGCCTCCCACTTTAGCGGGAGTGACTCAATTTTCGATTTTTTATGAGTTCATCAAATTTTTTTCGTGTTTTCGAACTTTCGTGCTTTCGTGATAATTCTTTAACCTTCTATCGGCTTTGCCTCATCGATAAGCATAATCGGAATATCATCTTTTATTTCATACAACAGCCTGCACTTATCACATATAAGCCCGTCTTTTGCTTCATTTAAATATATATCGCCCTTGCACTTTGGACAGGCAAGAATATCGAGAAGCTCCTGACTTATTGGCATAATCACCTCCCTTTGTAATGTTTGAAATGAAAAAACAAAAATATGATATCATAAAATTCCATGTTCAGTAAAGAAAGAAGATTTAAGATGTCAAGCAAATCGAGCGGCAAGACAAAGAAAACTCGAACTTGCCCTGAGGATATGATAATTTTGTTTTATGACGGAGATTACCAATCCTCATGACAGGTTTTTCAAACATATGGTTGATTTGATAATGAAGTAAAGAAAAGATCAGAGTAATAGTTCGGTTTTCCCACATCGTGCTTTCCCCCAAAACTCTTGCCATAAGCATTTACATACAAATTGGGTCGGTTCGGATTATTCATTTAAATGTATATCTCCTTTGCACTTCGGACAAGCCAATATTTCATTTTTACCCCGATCTGGTCAGGAATATATGGGTAAACAGGGCAGAGCTGGATGGAATAGCTGGCGTAGATGACGATAATAACGATTATGTGGACGATGTCTATGGCTGGGACTTTGCGGACAATGATTCTGAGACAATGGATATAGATGGTCATGGCACATACGTAGCTGGAATAATAGCGGCCGAGGGCAACAACGGTATTGATATCGCCGGTTTGTGCTGAAATGTGAAGATAATGATATTGAAGGTTCAGGCAGACGGAAGCGATTCCATGTTGGAAAGTGATATCATCGAAGCCATTGTATTACGCTATCGACAACGGGGCTCGTATCGTAAATTGCAGTTTCGTGTCAATGGACAATAATTTTGACCCACTACCGGACAATAAAACTGACCCACCCCCTGCACTTAGTTTAAATTGATTTTTTGTTTGAGCCGATAGCTTTCTCCACCCATCATAAAAATATGTGAATGATGGATAATGCGGTCTACAATCGGAATTCATTGTCATCGTTGTCACCTAGAAATTGTAAAGTCCTTTGTTTGTAGGTGATAATAATAGAGCGATATTCCTCATACGTTTACTCTTATCAGCTGGAAGAAATTAAACATACTTTGTTTGTTCGTGCTAAGATATCCCAGCCTCAATAATTACAAGAAAGTATATCGAACTTTGATATTGTATTGATTTCTTTTCACCTCCTTTGTCTCAGCAAGATCAAGCATCTCAATAAGTTCAAGGGCTGTAGTAAACAGAACTTGTATCCGGCATGAACCGATTTATAGTTGATACCGATGGCCAGATGAGTTTCATTGATATCAGATATTGATTATCTGATAGACGAATCTATGTTTTAACAGGAAACCCTCGCCCGTTTCCCCATATTGAGATTAAATCTGTTTTTATCCCTTTACTCAGCTCATGGCTTACAAGCATATCAGCAAACCAGATACGAGGTTTCGTTATCTTCAGCCTGGCGAATCTCAGCATTTCCAGAGACTCTTGCGATGGAGTTAAAACGCAAAAGAGTTAAGTATTTGTTTATGACTGTTTCAAATGTATTCATGCTGTAACCTCCTTTGTTGTGATGTCCCGATATCGATACTTCATACTCATATTCGCTTTAAAGCATCGAGGTTCTTGGATTAACTGGCCAGGAAAGGGCATATATTCCTTTGTTTGTATGTTCTCAAGATAGTCTTTATGAACGTAACTCTAAGACGGTCTCACCAACAGTCCAAGAGGATTATTGATACATCCCGTTTGTCAGAACGCTGTTTTATGATTTTGATTAATCCTGCGACCTGATCTCTGTAGATTTTGGGAGATGATGCCTCTTTAAAATAGTACAAAGCCCCAAGCCTCTATTTCCAAATCAATACCGGCTATATCCTTCTTCAAAACTTTGCGTTTTGATGATCACGATAATGGTTTGTGTTTCTTTAAGATATGCCCTTTACCCTCACAAATATCGTGTTCTCTAAGGCACTATCGCCTCGATTCAGGCTTGTAAAATTATCACGGATTTGCCGTCCTGTCTTATCATAACAGTTGATGATGACTGATATATCAAGGGAACCGAGCATTTGTTTGACTTGTATGATATCAGGAGATGTGCTTTGGTCCAACATCCCGCTCGCCATTAACATCAAAAACATCATCTCCGTGCAGGCGCTTCATTTTGACTGTTCAACAAGAGAATGAAAAGTTCCTTCCGGCTTTCTTTTGTTGTGCTCGTGAATACGCTTCGGTTTTGCAAACCGCACCAACCGCAAGCATCTGCGCTTGAAATGGATCAAAAAAGAATCGTAAAATGTACGCCATAGAAAAATCGTTCTTTACATATTTTTACACCGGACTTCGACCTTGCCCCTTGTTTTCCGTCATATCCTTCACATTACCCGCGTATATCCGCGCGGGCCGGTGAAGCATACTGGATGTAAACCTTCTCATTGAACTGTGACCTCCTGGAACTCTTCGTGATTTCGTAAATGTAGTTTAGTCTGGTCATAGACACATTCTTCACAAACACCGTCGTTATCTAAAGCGCCTCGCCATCATGCATCCTGATAAACATTTTGTGAAGCACTGGCCGTGGATTAGGAGGCCGCAACATTAATTTGTCGTGAAAGAGAGAACAAATACTACAAATAGACAGTGATAAATTTATCGCCAACAGGAACATTCCTGATTTCTCCGTGGATTCACCTGGCACTGAACTCCTGAACCATATCTGAAGTATCAGGTTCATAATAGCGTTTCTGCTTCACGGCTATAGTTTGCCTGATTCTGTTTACGTAGCGGCCTACAGACCTGTTAGAGGATACAGTTAAAACTATCCCTTTGGCTTTCTTAAGTTTTCCTTGATTTTAACAGCAGATAATTTTTCATATTTTCGCTTGCAGATAATAATATATTCTTTTATATTTATCGAGTTCTTCGTCCGCTCCCTGTTTTAAGATATCTGTAAGATTCTATTTCATTTGCAGGTATCTTCGATTGTGGCCTCGATCTTCCGTTGCCATCATCATAGAGCAATTTAATCTTATGAATCACATTCCACCTCTTCATCTGTTCCTCCTTATTGAAAATAATGAGGAACTTTAAGCAACATATTAATTATAATACAAATACTTATTATGCTGCCTGTAAAAGTTAATTGTTTGAGGTGGGTCAGTTTTATTGTCCGCTACTGGGTCATTATAAATGACCGCTAACATTTCGGCGGTGAAAAGATACGAGGATGATGAGGGACAAGCCATTATAGCACTTAAGGCTGCCGGAATCATCGCTGTCTGCGCTGAATGGGCTTTGCAGTGTCAACACATTACCCGGTGATCTATCCTTTAACGGGATGGTTGGGCTTGATGATGCCATTATTGCGATTCAGATCATTTCCGGTTTGCATTCAACTATCTGTCCTGTTTGTATTGCAACCCAAATTGATATAAACAGAGATGGCAAGATTGGCATGGAAGAAGCGATCTATGTGATGCGGAAGATTGCAGGTTTGGAGTAAGGTTTTTTTTCAAAATGGTTGACGGTAGCGTTAACATCTTTTACAATGTATAAAAATTATACAAGGAGGGTATTAATGAAAAACCCAATTATAGCAGCCAGATTGGACCCGCAGAGTTCTCACAAACTGGAGCAATTAGCCAAAGCGACTGCGAGACCTAAGTCTTTTTTGATTGCAGAGGCTGTTCGCGCTTACCTCAAAGAACAAGCCTGGCAGATTGAGGCAATTGAGGAGGGTATAAGGCAAGCGGATGCCGGTATTTTTGCAGATGATAAAGAAGTTAAAAAAGTCTTTGCAAAATGGGGTGTTAATGCAGATTAAATGGCTGCTGATTGCCCTGGAAGATTTGGCGCAAGCAGGTGAATATATAGCTCAATACAATGCTGGCGCAGCAACAAGAGTTATTAAGCGTATTTGGAAGGCAACCCGGATATTGGCTGAACAGCCCGGCATGGGCCGTCCTGGTCGTGTGCAGGGAACACGAGAATTAGTTGTCACCGGAACACCGTATATAGTTCCGTATCGTGTGGCTGAAAATACAGTGCAGATACTCCGTGTCATACATGCCGGCAGAAACTGGCCAAATACTTTTGTGGAATAAATTAAAATACATTTGGATTAGAAGGGCAAGGGTAAATTTTTTGACGTTCCAGGGAAAATCGGTCTATAATAAAACTTATAAGTTCCTGCGCAACTACTCACGCAGTCAGGCTGAAGCTGTTTAGACTGAAGGCTGAAGGGGTCACATGGTTTCAAAATGCGCTTTTTCCTGACAGTCTTCAGCCTTAAACCTATCCTGAGCAGTTCTTGATTTTTAAACATTTATGATGTAAATGTTACGAAATATGAAAAGACGCAAATTGCTTAAAAAATTAATTGATGGTTCTAAAAACATAAGATTCGCTGATATGGTAAACCTTGTTATAGGTTTTGGTTTTGAGCTGTTGAGAACTGAAGGTAGTCATCACATTTTCTCCCGGCCAGACATTCCTGAACTCGTAAACCTTCAGAATGTCAAAGGTCAAGCAAAGCCATATCAAATGCGGCAGTTTCTAAAACTGGTTGAAAAACATAATCTTAAATTGGAGGATTAATAATGCGCGATTATCATATCAACATTTTTTATTCAGAGGATGACGAAGGTTATATCGCCGATATCCCCGATCTTGAGTCATGCTCTGCATTTGGTGAAACACCCGATGAGGCGTTACATGAGGTCCAACTGGCTAAAAAGATATGGCTGGAGGCTGCACGATCAGAAAGTAAGCCTATTCCTCTACCGGAATATCGACCGGTAATTTATCAGGCAGCATCAGCTTGACAATACAACTATTTTGTAAAATTACAATGCAATATTACAAAAAGAATACAAAAAAGAAAAACCAGAAAATTTATCCGTTAATATTGATTTAACGGGGCAAGCATTTTTGGTAAATGGTTTGTAACTCACGTAGGTTATAGCAGGTCCGATAAATCAGGTTTTATCGGAGGTTGCTGTGCTAATAAAAAATCCAAAAAACACACATCCAATAGTATTAATTTTCTCCTTTCTTCTTTTGACGCTGTCATTAATTCTGTCCTGTAATTCTAACGCAAATCCACTGACATTGCTTAGAAATTAAGGGTGCGAAACTTGAGTTATGTTAATCAGACGTAAAAACCGATTGTTAATGTTAAAGAGCTGCAAAACAAGCCAGACACGCTCGGAACGAATGTCCCCTATCTCGTGGTGAATAACACGCTATAATTAGAATTGATGCTTTTTTTGACCTTGACTTGACCATTTAGATTGACTATTATCCTTTTGTAGAGGAGGTGTCTATATGCAAACCATGGGGATAAGCCAATTTAAATCGCATGCCTTAAAAATCTTGGACCAGGTTGCCAAAACACATGAAGTGATTGTCATAACAAAACGAGGTAAGCCATTAGCCCAAATATCACCTTATCGCACTTCTGGTATAATCCCCAAGCCGGGCAGACTTTCTAATGCTCTTGTTTTTGAAAAAGATGTAATTTCACCATTGGGCGAGGAAATGTGGGATGCCTGCAAATGATGTATCTACTTGATACACATACCTGGATCTGGTGGAACATGAACCCACATAAGTTATCAAAAAGGGTCAAAAGGTTAATCGGCAATGCAGAGATGTATGATGAGATACTATTGTCCGCAATTTCTCCATGGGAATTCAGCAAACTCCTTGAAAAAAAGAGAGTTGGCATTTCGTGTGATCCAGAAGATTGGATAAATACTGCCCTCGATATGCCAAAACTCAGATTAGTTCCTCTTTCTCCTGTTTTATCATACCGTTCAACTGTGCTACCCCAACCTTTTCATAATGACCCGGCTGATCAAATTATTGTCGCAACGGCAAGAGAAGAAAATGCCACGATATTGACAAAAGATGAACGAATTCTTGCTTATAAAAATGTTCGAAGTTTTTGGTAACCATTAAATCTAACCCGGATGAACTGGAATTTCGAAAACTAAAAAACGTCGCAAAGTCTTTATACAAAAGGTTTTATGTACATGGCGAAAGTTTTTCTTGCCATTTTTACAAGAACTTTACAACTAAAAGTCGTAACGGAAACCCCTATTTTATGCCTCTCCTCGGCGATTTTGGTTTTTTGGGTGTATCTTTTGGACGGTAATTTTTCTCTATCTGCTCAAAGAGGTTTTTTAAAAACTGATAGCCCATTTTGATATCTTCTTTGCTTCTTGTTGTATAGGAAATTATAAAATTATGTTTTATTTCAGTTCTTCGATTTTAAAATAATTTGAAGAGCGAAGCGACATCATTATTCGATGTTCGATGTTGGACGTTCATCTTTTAATTTGTTCTTTTGAGCAGGGTAATTACTTTAGCAAGCTCTTGTTCAGATAAAATATCTGGGGTATGAAGGGCTTGAGGAGAACCACAAAGTCGTAATCAAGGGATGATACCGAACAAGATGAATCTGCCTGCACTGCACCGAAAATGGGCAGCAGTGACAGAGTGCCAACGTCTCCTATGTTCCGTGTCCCATAGTATGGATCAAGGCATCCATGATGCCGTCACGTTTATGCAAACACGGTTTGCTTGCTCCATAGTGTGTCGCTGGTTGCTCGTTTATTTTTGAGCGAGCCCTAAGTCGGCAAACCTGTTCCAGCCAGCTTGAAATGGCAGCGTATTGAGGCCTTATTCCCGGCACTCGGAGTGCAAGCCGTAATTTTTAAAACAAGCAGGGCTGAAGCCATGAAGACTATGAAGTATAAGAATTATGGAACCCGTATTGAATACAGCGACGAAGATGGGGCTGCTTTGTTGGGCATAGTGCCGGCATCCGTGATGTATTAGGATTCCATAGAACTCCGGGGCTATCAAAACGACGGGGGCGCTTTGCAAATATCAAAATATTGTCTATGGGGATTAGAAGGGCAAGGGTAAATTTCTTGACGTTTCAGGAAAAATTGACCTATAATAAAATTTATAAGTTCCTGCGTAGCTGCTCACGCAGTCAGGCTGAAGCTGTTTAGACTGAAGCTTGCATGCCTCCGGCATGGCTGAAGGGGTCTGAAGAGAATGCGTTTTTTCCTGACAGTCTTCAGCCTTCAGCCTTCAGCCTATCCACCTGAGTAGTTACGTTCCTGCTATCAAAATGATAAATCTGATTTTATCAGAGGTTGCTGTGCTAATAAAAAACTCAAAAAGCACACATCCAATAATATTAATTTTCTCCCTTCTTCTTTTAACGCTGTTATTAATTCTGCCCCACACTGCAAATTCAGATACACCTGTAATAACCGGCGATATAAACAACAATGGAAAGGTGGAGAAGGTTGATCGCCCTTATCTTGCCCTTGACAATTATCATTTCTTACGCTAATAATGTTTTGTAAGAATTAATGCAGGGCGTCATGCAAAAATAAAAAAAGAGGGATCATGTCATGCGAACAACTATAACTTCCAAGTATCAGACAACCATACCTAAAGCCCTTCGAGAGTATCTCGGCCTATCCATCCATGATACGCTTGAATGGAAGGTTGAAAATGGGAAGATCGTGGTTTTGCCCATGCAGAAAAACTTTTTAAAATTTAGAAACACTGTCAAAACAGGTAATGGGGATATCAAAAACGACATAAAATTATCCATAAAACGACGGATGGAAAAATACCAGTGAAAAGATACACTGTTGTTATAGATACCAATGCGCTGATATCCTTTGTAACGGATAGAAACAAGGACCAGCAGGACAAAATAGCCGCGCTTTTTGAAAATGCAGCCGGATTGCGATTGTCGGTTTTATGTCCACAGAATGTCATAACCGAATTTGTTTATGTGCTGGACAGGGTTTATAATGTTCCGCAACCGGTAATAAAGGATATGATCGATAATTTCGTTGCTATGCCCGGGATAGAAATTGTCCACGAAGTAAACCTGAAAATCCTTTTTTCGTATTGGCCTGACAAGATTCAGGATTATGGCGATGCTATTGTTGCGTCCGTTTGCACAGCTAAAAAGAAAGCCATTGTCGCAACATTTGACCGTAAATTCAGCGCAGCTCTGAAAAAACTTGGCCTTTCTGTTTGGCAACCAGTGACATCGACAGGTTAGAGGCCAGGCTTAACATCTTAAACAGTTGTCATATGCGGTTAATTGAACAGATTGTTTTTGACAGGATTAACCTTCCAGAGGCGGGTAAGCAAGGATAAGCAGGATATAAGATTCCAGTCAATCCTGTCTAAAAAAGAGAGAGGTCTTGGCTTTCTGTTGAAAGCTTGATTAATAAGGAAAGAAGGGATAAAACATGAATACAACGAAAATGGAACCGATAGAAATAAAGCTTCCTCAAGACATAATATTTGCCATGAGGGGACTGGAGAAACCAGAATGGGTTAAAAAGAAATTAAAAATAGCATTGGCGATCCTCTTATTTCAAGAAGGAACCATATCGCTTGGGAAGGCGACAGAACTGACAGAAATGAGCAGAGTCGGATTTATGGAGGTTTTAAAGGAACACGACATCCCTGCCTATGAGTATGGCGAGAAGAGTTTTGAAAAAGACCAACAACCGATAGACAGATATAACGAGATGGTCGAAAAATGAAAGTTTTTCGGGTTGCAGTAGACAGCAGTTGTCTTATTGGATTGGCACAAATAGAGATATTTGGACTATTAAAAGAGGTGTTTGTTGAGATATATATTCCTCGCGCTGTGTATGAGGAGGTCGTGGTGAAAGGAAGAGGTGAAGCCGGTTCTACCGAGACCGAATCTGCGGTAAAAGATGGTTGGATATCCATGAAGACAGTAAATGATGAGATAGCTGTTAATGCCTTAACAACAAATTTAGGCAAAGGAGAATCCGAGGTTATCATCCTTTGTAAGGAATCAGGATTTGATTATGCGCTGATAGATGAACGGACAGCAAGGGAGAAAGCAGCGTTAATGGGTGTAAATACGATGGGGGTCTTGGGGGTTATGGATCTATCAATTGAAATGGGATTTGGCATAGATAAAAAAAAGCTTGTCAAACAGTTGAGAGAAGCAGGTTTCAGAATCAGTGATAAACTTTATAGGAGGATGTTCCCTGACAATTGAAAGAAGATCGCAGTGCTGATTTTCACATTGTAGCTAAAGGCTGAGCCGCTGGACTTAAAGCTCAAACTTATATTGCCCAACAGCTTGGTTTAATAGACAAAACAATTCAAAGTGGGATTGTTACAGAGTTAAAGAAGATGCACTCGTAAAAAGTCGAAAAAGCTGTCATTGCAAGCGGTGCAAAGCAATCTCGTGCGGTATAACTACTTGTGTTCATTAGATTGCTTCGTCGCTATGCTCCTCGCAATGACGCAGATAACATTGCTGGGAACCGCATCTGGCTGATGAATCCAATTATCATAAAACATTTTGACCTTTTAGAGGCCAGGCTTAACATCTTAAACAGTTGTCATATGCGGTTAATTGAACAGATTGTTTTTGACAGGATTAACCTTCCAGAGGCGGGTAAGCAAGGATAAGCAGGATATAAGATTCCAGTCAATCCTGTCTAAAAAAGAGAGAGGTCTTGGCTTTTTCTTGAAAGCTTGATTAATAAGGAAAGAAAGGATAGGGGGACTTGACAAATTAATTCGGCCAGTTACAGCCTTGACATTGCTTAGAAATTAAGGGTGCGAAACTTGAGTTATGTTCATCAGATGTAAAAACCGATTGTTAATGTTAAAGATCTGCAAAACAAGCCATGCACGCTCGGAATGAACGTAGGTTTTTCATAATAGATAGAGGGAGAATGCATGATTATTATAGATGATATTGTATGGCTCGACAAGATACTTGAAAAACTTGCATGGAAGCATAATGTTTTACCTTCCGAAGTAGAAGAAGTTTTACGTGGAAACTGCAGGATATTCAAGAAAGAAAAGGGCAGGGTCGAAGGAGAACATTTGTATAATGCGCTTGGTAAAACCGCTAATGGAAGATATTTATCGATCTTTTTTATCAAGAAACTCGGGAATAAGGCTCTTATAGTTAGCGCCAGGGATATGAGTCCAGGTGAAAGGAGACGGTATGGAAAAAAGTGAAAATATAAGAGATATGTCAGTATATGAAGCATCTGATTTTTGGGATGAACATGACTTTGAGGAGTTTGATGATATTCAGGAAGAAAAAAAGATGCAATTCGTATTAAAAAAGAGAAAGTATGTAGGGATCGACATGGATTTATATGCCATGATTAAGAACAGAGCAAAAACGCTGAATAAGGCTGAAAGTGTTCTAATTAATGAATGGCTATTTGAGAAAGTCAAAGCGAACCCCAACTCAGGAATTCCCGCTTGAAGCGCTACAAGTGGGGATCTGGGGTCAGCCCTTGAGTGTGCCCCCGAAACAGCCCGTGTTACTTACTTATTTATGAACGTGTTTTTCATTGCTGGAGTAAAAATAACCAATAATCCAATGAACATCCCCTATTTTATGCCTCTCCTCGGCGATTTTGGTTTTTTGGGTGTATCTTTTGGACGGTAATTTTTCTCTATCTGCTCAAAGAGGTTTTTTAAAAACTGATAGCCCATTTTGATATCTTCTTTGCTTCTTGTTGTATAGGAAATTATAAAATTATGTTTTATTTCAGTTCTTCGATTTTAAAATAATTTGAAGAGCGAAGCGACATCATTATTCGATGTTCGATGTTGGACGTTCATCTTTTAATTTGTTCTTTTGAGCAGGGTAATTACTTTAGCAAGCTCTTGTTCAGATAAAATATCTGGGGTATGAAGGGCTTGAGGAGAACCACAAAGTCGTAATCAAGGGATGATACCGAACAAGATGAATCTGCCTGCACTGCACCGAAAATGGGCAGCAGTGACAGAGTGCCAACGTCTCCTATGTTCCGTGTCCCATAGTATGGATCAAGGCATCCATGATGCCGTCACGTTTATGCAAACACGGTTTGCTTGCTCCATAGTGTGTCGCTGGTTGCTCGTTTATTTTTGAGCGAGCCCTAAGTCGGCAAACCTGTTCCTGCCAGCTTGAAATGGCAGCGTATTGAGGCCTTATTCCCGGCACTCGGAGTGCAAGCCGTAATTTTTAAAACAAGCAGGGCTGAAGCCATGAAGACTATGAAGTATAAGAATTATGGAACCCGTATTGAATACAGCGACGAAGATGGGGCTGCTTTGTTGGGCATAGTGCCGGCATCCGTGATGTATTAGGATTCCATAGAACTCCGGGGCTATCAAAACGACGGGGGCGCTTTGTAAATATCAAAATATTGTCTATGGGGATTAGAAGGGCAAGGGTAAATTTCTTGACGTTTCAGGAGAAATTGGCCTATAATAAAATTTATAAGTTCCTGCGTAACTACTCACGTAGTCAGGCTGAAGCTGTTTAGACTGAAGCTTGCATGCCTCCGGCATGGCTGAAGGGGTCAGAAGAGAATGCGCTTTTTCCTGACAGTCTTCAGCCTTCAGCCTATCCGCCTGAGTAGTTACGTTCCTGCTATCAAAATGACAATCGGGTTTTATCGGAGGTCGCTGTGATGGTAAAAAACTCAAAAAGCACACATCCAATAATATTACTTTTCTCCCTTCTTCTTTTGACGCTGTCATTAATTCTGCCCTGTAACTCTAACGCAAATCCACCTGTAAAAATTGGCGATAAACAATAATGACCTTGTGAACCTGGAAGATGTTGTAACTGAAAAATCAACTTTGAAATATTGCATAAAAGTATCGACTCAAATTACAGAATATATCCATTAGAAAGGTAGGGGAAAAGCTATGCTTGATTTTGTGCACGTTCTGCACGAACGTAGGTTCTATAAGGATAAGTACGTCCAGAAATTAGCTGCTCTCCTATCTTATTGAATTCGTTTATTAAAAAATGCATGTTTTATGCTTGACAGAAGGATTATAGGATGTCTCGTAGGTTTTCCCAGTAGGTTTTCCCCAGTAAAAAGAGGAGAGAAGATAGCGAAAGAAGCAGGCTGTCATCTGGACGATTGAGTTATTTAAGTATTTAAGGATGTTCTTTTCAGCCTAATATAAAAGTAGCCAAGTTGCTGCCGGTAGGAAAAACGAAAACGGCGGTCAGGCACTTTTGAAAGTATGTGTTGACAAATCCTTTGAAAAACGAGAAAATGCCAACAGTTCTTAGTGTAATATTAAGGGGTTATTTATATTTTACCTCGTTCCCACGCTCCAGCGTGGGAACGCATAAGCCGATAACCCTGAGAGGAGGCTATATGTCTACAAGGGTTGTAACATCACATGAAATGCAAAAACAGTTGCCTGAATTGTTGCTCTTAATTTCAAAAGGTGACGATATCATTATTAAAAAAGACAACAAACCTTTTGCAAAATTAACGGCAATTTCCAAGTTCGGGAAAAAGAGAATAGCAGGTCTGAATAAGGGTGAAATCTGGACAAGTGAAGATTTTGACAAGCCTTTATCTGATGCATTCTGGTTAGGAGAAAAATGAAACTGTTGCTTGATACTCACGTTTTTATCCGCAGGTGGTCAGGCGAACCCGACAAACTATCAGAAAAAGCGCTCGATGCCTGTGAAAACCGTGCCAACCGTTTAATCCTGAGCATTGTAAGTATATGGGAAATGCAAATCAAGATGCAGCTCGGAAAATTGAAACTAAAGCGCTCATTGAAAGATTTGGTTGAAAATCAGCAAAATATTAACAATTTGCAAATTCTGCCTGTTTCGCCAAATCATATTTTTATGTTAGACAATTTGCCAATGCATCACAGCGACCCTTTCGATAGATTATTAATTTCTCAGGCAATTGAAGAAAACCTGGCTTTAGTCAGCAAAGATCGAGCATTCACGGATTATGCTGTTAAACTTTTCTGGTGAAATTTGGACAGAATATAAAAACAGGTGGTGACTTGCTGGAGAAAGCGAAAACAAAAAATTAGGGGGATATTTGCAATAAGAAGGTAACAACGTTACCCCCGGAGAAAAATAATATATTGAACATAAAATTGTGTAAAGTGGGGATAAAAAAATGGGGAATGTCCAGGCCGTTATAGATTTACCGGAAAAGCTATACCTTTCCCTTTCTGCCTCTGGGTTGACTAAGGAAAAAATAGCTAGAGAATCAAGGAAGCTTTTCGCACTGAAATGTTTCAAGGAAAAAGTTCTTTCATTGGGGAGGGCGTCTGAACTCTCAGGTCTTTCTAAATGGGATTTCATAGAATATCTTAGCGATAATGGTGTTCCGGTTGTTGATTATGATCAGGATGAAATGAAACGTGAGTTTGAAACCGCTGATAACCTTTCCGAAAGGCTCAAAAAATGATTGTTGTCAGTGATTCCACAATCCTGATTGGGTTGGTAAAAATAGGGAGATTAGACCTGCTCAAAGAAACATTTTCCAGGGTTTTTATCCCTGAAGAGGTCTTTAAGGAAGTAGTGGAAAGGGGCAAAGGAAAACCCGGATCTAAAGTCATAAAAGAAGCTGTCTGGATTGAGCCAAAGCCGGTTAAGGACAAAATACAGGTAGCTTTTCTGCTGGGTAGTCTTGAAAAGGGGGAGGCTGAAGTTCTTGTTCTGGCCAGAGAACTGGAGGCCGATCTGATATTACTGGATGAGGAAAAGGCCAGAAAGAGTGCCGTCATCGCTGGTTTTGAAATAATGGGATTGCTCGGCCTGTTCATTTTGGCCAAGAACCTCGGCCTAATTCATGAAGTTCGGCCTCTCGTTGATGAACTCATAATAAAGAAGTTCAGAATCAGTGATAAAATAATTGAGAAAACATTAAAAAAGGCGGGTGAAGCGTAAAATGGGGACAATCCTCGGGAGAAACTTAAAAAGCTGAAAAGAAAAGCGGGCAAGATCAAGGCTCGAATAAGTAATATTTAAGATTTATCCCGCCTTGTAGGCAGGCACTATCGTACTGGGGGTGAAATCCGGTTTTGCATTTATTTAACTTGTATGACAATAACAAAAAATTAGGGGAATATTTGCAATAAGGTCAGAAGGTAACAACGTCCCGTACGCACTTTTTAATTCTGCCCCACACTGCAAATTCAAATCCACCTGTAATAACCGGCGATATAAACAATAATGGCATTGTGAACCTGGAAGATGTTGTAACTGAAAATTCAACTTTTAGAGATTGCATAAAAGTATGGACTCAAATTACAGAATATATCCATTAGAAAGGTAGGGGAAAAGCTATGCTTGATTTTGTGCACGTTCTGCACGAACGTCCCGTAGGTTCTATAAGGAGAAGTACGCCCAGAAATTAGCCGCTCTCCTATCTTATTGAATTCGTTTATTAAAAAATGCATGTTTTATGCTTGACAGAAGGATTATAGGATGTCCCTTATGTTGTCTGAGGAAAGTTTTATCTTGCGATAAATTATTTGCAAATTATGGACTGTTGGGATAAAACGTTAAAAAATAAAAGCGGATACCCTGAAAAGAAGACAGATGTATTAATCTAATTCGTTTGTTTGAGGATATAAAAATGGCAATCGTTAAAGTAGAAACAGAGTTATCTACAGATAATTTGTTGAAAGCCGTCGGTCAATTGAACAAGCATGAGATAGAACAATTTGTTTCTCAGGTCATCAATCTCCGGGCACAACGCCTTGTTCACAGATTGTCACAAACCGAAGCCCAATTTATAGTGAAAATTAATCAAGGATTGCCGGTAGAAGTTCAGAAACGATATGATGAACTAATTGATAAAAGGCGGGATGAGTCACTAAGTTCAGAAGAATATAGCGAATTGTTGCGCTTAACAGACCAAATCGAAAACCTGGAAGCTCAGCGTATGCAATATCTATCAGAATTGGCACGTTATCGAAAAGTTTCTCTTACCGAACTGATGGAAAATATGGGGATACAGCCTCCCGCTTATGCCTGAAAAACACATCACCTCCCAAGAAAAACATGATGTAGTGGAACGAGCTAAAGGCTGTTGTGAATATTGCCGGAGCCAAGTGCATTTTGCTATGCAGCCCTTTTCAGTTGAACACATTGTGCCTCGCTCTCGCGGTGGTAAAACAGAGCTTGAAAATCTGGCTTTAGCTTGTCAGGGTTGTAACAACCATAAGTACACAAAAACAAAAGGGCGCGATCCTGTAATTGGAGATATTGTTCCCTTGTATCATCCAAGGTTACAGCAATGGTGTGACCATTTTGCATGGAATGAAGATTGCACACTTTAATCATCGGATTGACACCTATCGGACGTGCTACCGTGGGAGCGCTATGTCTGAATAGAGACGGGCTTATCAACTTGCGACGAGTACTCTATATAATGGGAACGCATCCACCAGAAGAAATATAGATTATTCTTCATCACTTTCATCCCCGCCCGCCTCGCGTTGCGAAGCATTGCAGGCAGGAGGGAAGTTATGAAAATAAAAAATAAAATGTCCTGCCTATCCCGTTAATCCTGTCCTATTAAATAAAAAGATAGAAACGCATAAAATCATGGGTCTTCCCTCAAACCCGCTTTTATGCTAAAAAAACTATCCGCATCTTTTGTTGAAAAGATAAAATCTGTTGATTTTTAATGAAGACCCCATTTTTCTGTTCATTCATAGCTTTTAATCGTTATGATGATCGCAGCCTTATAGAAAACAAACTTTTTCGTGAGGTCAAACAGAACTGGCACCTTATGCACCCACCGAAAAAAACCAAAGATGGTGTTTGTGTACACGCCTATATGGTAATGGTCATGAAAGCGCTCACCACTGCTTTCTTGAAATGGCAGGGGACCAATTAAAATTAGAAGCCTTGGGAAAACAGACTACTTGGCAAATGTATCGCCGAAAGCTGAAGATACTTAACCGGAACAAACTGATCGTTTTCGTGGGCTCACACTTTGGGATTTGTCCATCCCATGAAGTCTTTATATTGGCCAATGTTCCAGTCCGTAAGACTGCTAAAGAACTATCTATATATCAATCGGACACAATTTATACCAAATATACCGGCATGCCGCCCGCTGACAATTACCAGGCAAAAATTTAAAAAATATTTTCAGGGAATCAAAATTTCTTTGTTTAATCCTTATATCGGAATTTCAGGGCAAGGGTAAATTTCTTGACGTTCCAGGGAAAATAGGTCTATAATAAAATTTATAAGTTCCTGCGTAGCTGCTCACGCAGTCAGGCTGAAGCTGTTTAGTCTGAAGCTTGCATGCCTCCGGCATGGCTGAAGGGGTCAGAAGAGAATGCGCTTTTTCCTAACAGTCTTCAGCCTTCAGCATTCAGCCTATCCGCCGGAGTAGTTACGTTCCTGCTATCAAAATGACAATCGGGTTTTATCGGAGGTTGCTGTGCTAATAAAAAACTCAAAAAGCACACATCCAATAATATTACTTTTCTCCTTTCTTCTTTTTACGCTGTCATTAATTCTGCCCCACACTGCAAATTCAGATACACCTGTAATAACCGGCGATATAAACAATAATATACTACTGGTTTTATAAAGGCGTTAAAGAAAGTAGCCCGGAAGGAAAATGTTGTGATTTTTTTTGCGTCAATCGAGTTTGGCGAATTCTTTTAAGAGTTCATCGTAGATTGATTTTGGATCTTGATCACAAGCACGGCAGACCCAATAGAACTCAACTACGTCTAAACGACGTTCTCCCAACTCAATACGGCTGACAAAAGAATGTTCCCGATTCAGTCTTTTGGCCAATTGCCTTTGTGTCAGCCCTGCGGCTTTACGCATGGTCACCAGTTTAGTCTTGAATATATCGTAATGCGAAGAAAATGTCGATTTTTGCATGCGCCCATTATGCGGAAGAAAGTGCTTGACCGCAAAATGCGGGCAATATATAAATGGGAATATACGAAATCTAAAAAATGTTTTTTGATGAGTCTCTGCTTCATTCAAAAGTATTTTTCCAAGCGAAGTCTCGGAAAAACAGTAGAAGCTTGTTTTTATTTTATGCTGAAGGCGGCCTACTTTTTTTCTTCAGCCTTCGGTTTTCAGTTCCAGAGCTATAGATTTTCAGATAAATAATTTCATACAGCTTATTCCACTCTCCCCTTGTGGGAGAGGGTCAGGGTGAGGGGAAATATCAAGAAAATGTGAAATTTTTTATCTTAAAATCTATATATGGCATGAATCGTGGTCTCTGCTCGGCAGCATGAGTTGTTCGACCACCTGGCAGGCGGTCACCGCGAGGGGGTATGAAGGGCTTGAGGAAAACCACAGAGTCGTAATCGAGGGATAATCGCGAACAAGATGAACCTGCCTGCATTGCACCGACTGCGGCAGATTGCCTTCGTATTAACGCAAACACGGTTTGCTTGCTCCATAGTGTGTCGCTGGTTGCTCATTTATTTTGGAGCAAGGCATCCATCCTGCCTGCCAGTGCCGGACAACGGAGTGCATACACCACATGGTATGCATGGCGATGGCAGGCGGGGATGCCGTCTGATTACACCACGCCAGGCGTGGTTCGCTCAATAATTTAGAGTAAGTTCTGCGCCGGATTGCAAAATGACAGTGGTGCTTTGCAAATATCAAAATTTTCTCTATTGGGATTAAGAAGGGCAATGGTAAATTTCTTGACGTTCCTGAAAAAATTGGTTTATTATACATTTATTTTCCCAAAGGAAGGTGTAAGAATGAATAAGGCAGCCTTAACAAAACATGAGATTTATAATAAGCTGTTTGGATTTACCGAACATGATTTAGATGCTGTTGCCAATTTTATTGATTTTATGAGGCATAAGAAAAAGCTTGAAGCAAAAAAGCTAATCAAACTTGAAGGTATTCTTAAGGGGCATGATATAGACTTTGCCGATCTGAAGGAGTTTAAACAGCAAACCTGGAAGCACGTTGACCAGGAGTTTGGCAATGGATAGTTTTGTAACCGACACTCAAGCCCTTGTAAAATTTATGATGGGCAAAAAGGTAATCAATAACAGATCCCATCAGGCTTTCCAATCCGCCGACAAAGGAGAGGCAACCATCATCATTCCTGCCATTGTTTTGATGGAGGTTCTCTATCTATTTGAAAAGAACAGGATCGATATCAGCCTGCTTCAAACCGAGGAACTTTTCAAAAGCCAAAATTATCAGTTTGAGCCGCTGAGCTTTGAGATCCTTAAAACCGCTTCCGAGATCAACGATATCCCCGAGTTGCATGACCGGCTTATTGCCGCAACCGCCAGATACCTTGACTTGCCAATTATCACCAATGATCCCGTGATCCTGGATTCCAGGTTTGTTGAAGTTCTGGAATAATTTTAAAATAAGTCGGCAAACCTGTTCCAGCCAGCTTGAAATGGCAGCGTATTGAGGCCTTATTCCCGGCGCTCGGAGTGCAAGCCGTAATTTTTAAAACAAGCAGGGCTGAAGCCATGAAGACTATGAAGTATAAGGGTTATGGAACCCGTATTGAATACAGCGACGAAGATGGAGCTGCTTTGTTGGGCATATTGCCGGCATCCGGGATGTGGTAGGATTCCATAGAACTCCGGGGCTATCAAAACGACGGGGGCGCTTTGCAAATATCAAAATATTGTCTATGGGGATTAGAAGGGCATTGGTAAATTTCTTGACGTTTCAGGAGAAATTGGCCTATAATAAAATTTATAAGTTCCTGCGCAACTACTCACGTAGCCAGGCTGAAGGGGTCAGAAAAAATGCGCTTTCCCCTAACAGTCTTCAGCCTTCAGCCTATCCGCCTGAGTAGTTACGTTCCTGCTATCAAAATGACAAATCTGATTTTATCGGAGGTCGCTGTGATGGTAAAAAACTCAAAAAACACACATCCAATAATACTAATTTTCCTTCTCCTTTTGACGCTGTCATTAATTCTGCCCTGTAACTGTCCACAAATTCATCTGTAAAAGTTGGTAATACAAACAATAATGCCCTTGGAGGCTGTCCGAGAAATATTGCATAAAAGTATCAACTCAATTTACAGAATATATCCGTGAAACCGGAATCACTATTACCGGAGATACTACATACTACTGGTTTTATAAAGGAGTTGGCTGTGTCAAACAAACGTCAGGAAGTGATACCTATATCATTACGGAATCTTATGTGAATGGGGTTAACAAAACCTATTGATCAAAAAATAAACTGGTCCGCAGCAGAGCTGACGGGGTATCGCGCATCTGATTTTCACAATCTAAACGAAGCAAACTTCGGGGAATTAGACCCGACGTGATTAAAGAAAGCAGATCGGAATGAAAATGTTACGTTGTTCAGAGGTGTTTGATGGTTGGGAATTCAGGGGACATCACACTCTTCAAACCAAAAGGGAAGGAAGAAAACCAGATGAATAAAACAATCTTAATTGCCATGATTGGATTGCTAACTATTTTATTGGTTGGCCAAGCAGTAGCTGGGAGCATAACGATTACACGTTCAGGGGCTTCTGTGGATGAATTTGTTGATGGAGATAAGCACTCTTTGAATGACTCAATCTATGATCACGGAATATTACTTGGCGATGGGACTGGCAAGGCAACACCGGTTTATCGCATTTTGCTGCCGCCACCTACTTCCGGTGGCAATCAGATTACTTCTATTACAGTTACTATTGAAGGCAGTAATGCTTGGTTGTCACAACCGTATGTGTACATCGGCACACCTGCTCAGGTATCTGAAAGCATTGGAGATGGCGAATACGTTTACTTTTTTACAGGGAGCGATGCTCGTAATCTTCTTGATGCTGTCGGAGACGGGCTTGGTTATACCCTTGATGTTAAGCTTGATGTGGGCGGTTTGACTGATAAATACGACCTAAAAGAAATAAAAGTGACTTATGAATATTCGGGGGTCTCCAGTGATATTCTTGAAAGATTTGCACAGGCATATTCATCTTATCGAACACTCAAGGAATATGAATCCGGAATGGTATATAGTCTATGGAATACAGGAGAGTGGAGCGCCAAAGAGTGTTTTTATCCTGCCGTTCAGGAATGTCTGGCTCTTGCTGATAACCTTTCCGGATTGTCAGGTTCACCTTACGATTCTTTGAAAAGCACAATTAATTGCATTGAGAATTTTCAAAATCTTGCTGGAATCCTTGAATCAACTTTCGATTATACATTCTTTTGGATTTCCTATAGTGGACCTTCCGAGAACACGGTTTCGAGCAGACTAAATGATGCACGAGACAGCTTTCAGACATATGCTCAAAATTTACTTAACTATGCGTTTGATGGAGATATCTCATCATCAGATACAACTCAATTAAATTCAGATATTGACATTGCAAAAACAAAAACAACAGACCTGAGACAGACAATGTGGGATGTTGGTCGGAAAAGTTGGTACGTTTATATATCCCATGATAATGGTGATGGAAAGAGTACTGCTCAAATAATGCTCTATTCCTTAGCCCCATTACTCAATATCACATATGATGAAAATAGTATTAGCAGTGAACCCAGTTATCTAACTGGTTTAATTAATGAACTCAGTCATTTTTCAACTGTTTTTCCACCTGTTACTTTTAATGATGCAAATCTTAAAGCTCTCATTGAAGAGAACCTTGGAATTGTCAATCCAACACAATCAGATATGCTTGGGTTGGCACACCTTTTTGGCGATTCGAGAGGAATTATCGATCTCACAGGGCTCGAATATGCCACAAATCTGGCTTCGCTGGTTTTATTGGATAATGAAATCGTTGACATTTCAGCGCTTTCCGGGCTTACGAGTTTAACTAAATTGACGTTATACAAGAATCATATCAGTGATCTATCACCCCTTTCTGGACTTACAAATTTGACTGAGTTTATGGGACAATGAAATCGTTGACATTTCAGCGCTTTCCGGGCTTACAAATCTGACTTGGCTGAATTTAAAGGACAGTAAAATCGTTGACATTTCAGCGCTTTCCGGGCTTACAAATCTTAATCAACTGCGGTTAAGCAACAATAAAATTGTTAATATAACAGCGCTTTCCGGGCTTGTAAAGCTGACCGAGTTGAGTTTAAGTGATAATGAAATCGTTGACATTTCAGCTCTTTCCGAGCTTACAAATCTGACCGAGTTGGATTTATTCAACAATAAAATCTCCGATATCTCCTCCCTTTCCGGGCTTACAAATCTAACTGAATTAGCGTTAGGTAGTTTTAAGATAAGTGTTCACCTTAGTGATCACGATATCACTATACTTTCGGGGCTCACAAAGCTGAGATCTTTAAATCTTGTTTTTTATGAAATCAGTGACATTTCATTCCTTTCCAGTTTCTCAAATCTGGATCACCTGAGTCTTGCTGGAAATGAGATTTCTGAAATTTCTTTTCTTTCCGGCCTTTCAAATCTGACTTCGTTATGGTTGCCTAACAATCAAATCGATGACATATCTGCCATTGCAGGGCTTCCAAATCTGGTTCAGTTAAGTCTTGCCAACTATTATGATTATGATAACGCCAACAATAATATTAGCGATATATCAGCCCTTTCCGGGCTTACAAATCTGACGAACTTATATCTGCAGGGTAATCAAATTACCGATATTTGCGCCCTTTCAGAACTTACAAATCTGACTGAGTTAGATCTGGATGATAACCAGTTAGATAATGCGGCAATTACCACCTATATTCCGGTTATAGAGGCGAATAATGATGGGATAGATCTTAGTTATGGCCCTGTTTATTTTTTGAATATATCATGTGATGATGGTGGATCAATTATAAAACCTGGCGAAGGAACCTACCAGTACGGAAAAGACTATTCGGTTATGGTGGAGGTATCTCCGAATCCGGGGTACCAGATTTATGCATGGCATGGTACGGATGACGACAGCTCAACATCCACAACCAATACCGTAACAATGACTTCAGATAAAAATGTTACAGCTGTATTTACAAATGAATGCGTCTTATCTGATGCAATAATTATTCTTCAAATCCTTAGCGGACAAGACCCGGAACATGATCAGCTTTCCTGCTATGATGTAAACGGAGATGGTTTGATAGGCATGGAAGAAGTCATTTATATTCTTCAGAAGGTTTCCGGACTGAGGCAATAAAATATCAGGAGCGGGAAGGGAGTACGCCTTAAATATTAAAATTGGTTTTTCAAATCAGTTTTCTTGTAAGAAACGATACAAATTATGCGATAAACTTAAGCAGACTGACGGCATAGATGGCAAGACCTTTATGTGAAGTACAACAAAGTTGCCAAAGAGATGGCTGAAGACAAAAGTTTGAAAAGTAAAGGGGACAAGATCAAGGAACAAATATTTAAGATGTGTCCTTACATCTGACAGGGAGGGCAAATGAAGAAGTCTGAAAATTGATGACATTGGCAATTCTGGCAAGTTTAATCTTGGCGGCTAACTTATTGGTACAGCGCCCATAATTTTATGCGTTTCTCATTTTACTTTTGGTCTTTTGTGTAGATTGCAGACATGTATTTTTTCTGGTTTATTAAATTCTTTTCTTTGGATTTATTAAGGCTCAATACTCAAGAGAGAAACAATGAATATACCGTTTAAACTGAAGTTCCCGAAACAGAACAGACGTAACTTGTTGATGTTAAAATAGATTTTTAAAATTGCGGTGTGCCGCTACTGACTACATTGTAATTTTCAATGTAGTCAGCAGGTTGATTGAATTATGTTTGATTTAAGATACACACCTTTTTTTTTATAAGTCAATCATTATTGGCTCGAATTTGAGCGATTTACATGGCTACAAAATGTAGGCCTAAAATCTCTTTTCAGCTTATTATAACAGCAGGTTAAGCTATAATTGGTGGGGGAACTTCAGATTAACATGGAAGACGCTATTGAGGCCCTGCAAATTATGGCTGGTATGCAATTTTCCTCAGCTACCTCCTATAAGCAAACAGATATAAATAAAGATGGGAAAATTGGCCTGCAAGAAGTCATCTATATTCTTCAGAAGGTTTCTGGCCTGAGGTAATAAAATATCAAGGCAAAACGGACTGCTCACGTAGTCAGGCTGAAGCTGATTAGACCGAAGCTTGCGCCTCTGGCATGGCTGAAGGGGTCAAAAGAAAATACGTTTTTTCCTAACAGCCTTCAGCCTATCCACCTGAGTAGTTGCAACTGAACTTCGTCAATCTTTATGCTAATGGTGTGGTTTCTGATTTGCCACAGGAAAGGATTGCAAATAGATTAAGGGTTCCGCAGAGGACTTTATCCGACCATTTGGCGGAAATGCCAGGATTGGCAAATCAGCTAAATGCCGACTTATCAAACCATCTATTAAAAATGCCAAAATTGGTAAAACTGGTAAATACTGATTTATCGAAAGGATTTACAGTTTTCCAGGTAGCTGAAAAGCATGCCTGCCCGCCGTTTTTTTGGATGGGATGGCCTCACGAAAAAATCTCAGAAACAATTGGATTGAGCCAGAATCGTGTATCAGAAATTGTCGGAAATACCAATTTTAGTGAAATCGACACTTTGTTCACAGGTCGCATTTATACCATATGGGGTTATTTTAAAAGACGAACGTCCAACATTGAATGAAAAAAAACAAACACCCAGAAAGAAATGGGTCTACGTTTGACCCTTATTTTACCCCTTAACACTTGCCGCGGTGAGCTACACAGTAAAAAGAGGAGAGAAGATAGCGAAAGAAGCAGGTTGTCATCTGGACGATTGAGTTATTTGAGTATTTAAGGATATCCCGCTTAGATTTATTGCAGCCCAACTCGGCATTGGGCGTAGCCAGTTATAAGCAAATCTCACTTAATTTTTAGCAAAGCAACTGTAACAATAATGTTGACACTGTAACAATAAATGATACAATATAAAAATGATTAAAAGCTTTAAGCACAAGGGGCTCGCTGAACTGTTCGAGCGGGGCCGTTCCCGTCGGGTAAGACATGATTTACAATCACGTTCCCTGCGACGTTTGGAAGCTTTAGATCAAGCAGAGTCATTAACGGATTTAAACGTACCTGGATTTAATTTCCACGGTCTGCAGGGAATACCTGAACGTTATAGTATCCATGTTAACGGCCCATGGTGTATCACCTTTGAGTGGAGAGAAGGTGAGGCACTAGGGGTCGATCTTGAACAATATCACTGAGGTGAAGTTATGGGAGAATATTTTGTTAATCGTCCTTTAAAACGTCCACCGGTTCATCCCGGTGAGATTTTGCGTGAAGACGTGCTGCCAACCCTTGGTATGTCAGTAAGCGAAGCCGCAAGACGTCTTGGTATTTCTCGGCAGCAGTTACACCGCGTTTTAGCCTGTACTCATCCAATTACAACGGATATGGCGCTTAGGATTGGCAAGTTTGCTGGCAATGGGCCAGGTCTCTGGCTGCGCATGCAGCAAGCATATAATTTGTGGTATGCTGAGAATAGGATGAAGGACGAGCTATCTGAGATTGAAACAGTTGCATTAACTGGATCCAGAGACCAACAAGCGCTTTAACTCAGACCGGTAAATGAGATCACTCATTAAAGGGCAGGTCAAGAGAAAAAGGAGGTTTATTAAGTGAGCAGGGGACATTCGTTCCGAGCGTTCTTAACGGGCTGTTTGATTTATGATAACCTGAAATTTATTATGTTGCCAGTGAAATTATAAAAATGTCTGAAAAATGAATAACTATCTGAATATATATCGCATATCTTCAAAAAGCCGGAATGTCAATATAATGATGTAATTTTAATAAGATAGAAAAACACACAACATAAAAGACATCCATTGGTTTACTGGTTTCTCGTTTTGTTTTTTTAAGGTGTTTCTTGTGCGGTTATTGGGCTGCCACATTAGCCTCAAAGCCTTTTACCTGGTCATTGTCTGGAAGGAGACAGAAATGTCTATAGATCGAAGATTAAGTACAGAAAAAATAACTTCCGAATTGATAAACTACATAGTTGAAAAGATCGTTCGGGAAATTCAACCGGAAAAGATTATCTTGTTTGGATCATATGCCAGAGGTGACTTTAACCGGAGTAGCGACCTTGATTTATTTATCGTTAAAGATGATAAAGAAAAATCTAGCCGGATGATAAGGCGAAAAGTAGACGCCTTGTTGAGGGGACGAAAGTTCGCAGTAGATTTATTGGTACGTAAACCAAAAGAAGTGGAATGGAATTTCAGAGCAAAAAACCCATTTTATCTGTATCACATCTTTAGGGATGGGAAGGTGCTTTATGAAAAGTCATGAAAATGTGAAACTCATAAAGGATTGGCTTTCTTTTGCCAGGGAAAATCTCTTATTTGCCAAAGCAGGGATGAAAGAAGATTTTTCGCCTTATCACACTATTTGTTTCATGTCTCAGGGAAGTGCGGGAAAATACTTGTAGCATTTTTGCTCTGGAAGGGTTGGGAATTAAAGAAGACTCATGACCTGTCGGAGATATTGGATTTTTGTTGCGGGTATGATGATTCCTTTGAACACCTGTTTCCGCAATGTGAACTGCTAAACGAATATATTACTGAAGGCCGTTATCCAGGAGATCTGCCTTTTGAAAGCACTGGTAAAGATGATGCAAAAGAGGCAATTGAAGCAGCGGAGAAGATAGAGGAGTATGTGCTGAAAAATATAAATCTTCCGTCCGATAATAAAAAATGATGCTTTCGTCATCCTTGAAAAAATTATTCGTATATTACAGTACAATGCTCGTCATCCTGCTGTGTGCTGCAAATGTGGGTACTGTGGGCCTTGCCCTCGAACAAGAAGAGCAGGACTTTTGCAATCGGCTCCTTGATGTACGGATTACCGGAGACAAACTTTCGCTTTATGCTGATCAGGCTCCCCTGCAAAGCATCTTGCAGCGCATGGCCGATCTGGGCATAAAAATACGCATTGACCCGCGACTTAACCCAAAAATATCAGCATCATTTAAAGATCGGGACATACAAGAAGGCCTCGACTCGATCCTCAAATCCTTTAGCTATGTTATGATCTGGGGATCTATCGAGGGACCACCAGGTCCCATTGTCAAGCTGGCTGAAATCCAGGTCTTCAGGCCGGGCAATAAAGAACTTATGAAACCTCTCGTCGCAAGATCGGGCCTGGCTATTGCAAGAAATCCCGGAGATGGATCGTTATTTGTCAAGGATGAGATACTTCTGAGACTCATGCCGGGAATGACCCTTCTGGAATTCAAAAGACTTTTGAGGCAAATCCGCGGAAGAGTAGTGGTCAGAAATGCAGATATGGGGATTTATAAAATTCGTCTTTCTGAAAACTCCGATGTTACTTCTCTTCTAAAACAGATCAGAAAGCATCCCGGCATCGCAAAAGCCGAACCTAACTACGCCTATCCAATCTCTACGCCCTTCAAAATCTCCACTCCAAACATATTTACCTTCGACTCTTACAATATCCCTAAACCACAGGGCGCGGCGCCGGTTGCCATTCTCGATACAGGCCTGGCTCCTGATTCCGATCTGAAAGATTTTGTCCTGGCCTCACTTGATGCTTTGAACCCGGATGAATTTATTTCAGATCCCTTTGGTCATGGCACACAGATGGCCTTAATCGCTGCCGGGGTTGTCAAGCCTTGCGGAATCAAAACAGACTCCGAGACTCAAATTCCCATAATTCCCATCAGAGTTTTTGACGATAATGGTTTTACATCAAATTTTAACATAATGGAAAGCATTGATTTTGCCTTAAACAATGGCGCACGTGTAATGAGTTTAAGTTGGGGATCAGAAACCAGAAGCGCTTTTCTGGAAAATGCTCTTGATTACGCAAGTTCAAAGAATGTCATTATTGTCGCAGCCGCCGGAAATAAGCCCACAGGAAAACCAGTATATCCTGCCGCCTATTCATCTGTTATTGGCGTAAGTGCGCTTGAACCGGGCGGTAAAGCCTGGGAAAATTCAAATTATGGAAGTTTTGTGATGCTGTATGCTCCCGGATTCGCCACATTGCCTGTGGGTTATAAGGGAGATCCCGGGGCCTATGCCGGAACCTCGATTTCCACTGCTTTTGTGGCAAACAGCATTGCAAATTACCTGTCGCGGAACCCTGAGGCAACAAACCAGGAAGTCTTTAATGCGCTGGCGAAAAAATTCGGTAAATACTCAGCCACGAATTGACACAAATAGACTCGAATGAAGAGAAATCCTGTATAAAGATTTATCACACAAAATCACTGGGTTAGCAATTATCCTTGTAACTTCTCAAAAACTTGGGGTATTTGTTGCCCTCCGTTGTTCCGGCAACATGGTTGCCTCGATCCATATACAGCGGGACACCCATGATTTTATGCGTTTCTCATTTTACTTTTGGTCTTTTGTGTAGATCGCAGGCATGTATTTTTTCTGGTTTATTAAATTCTTTTCTTTGGATTTATTAAGGCTCAATACTCAAGAGAGAAACAATGAATATACCGTTTAAAAGCGTTAAGTGCGATGTGCGGGACGCTACATTGAACGGTTACTAAAACATTAAGGACGAATTCCGGGGACATGATACATGATTATTTTCAAGTCCAATATGATTTCCGACAAAAATTTGGTATCCAAGCAGGACGTGTGTCATTTTTTCGAATATGTTTTTAATTAATGGCAGGCGTTTGGAATAATATGGATCGTGTTCTATGTCATACCGATCTGTCAAGAGTGAAAACCTGAGTCAAAACCTGAGCCTTCGAGTTCTTGTGAGCGTGAACGGTTGTGAATGATGCCCGTTATTGGTGCATGTATATCCCGTCACTACTATACTTTATCCGACCATTTGGCCGAAATGCCAGGATTGGCAATTCCGCTAAATGCCGACTTATCAAACCATTTACAAAAAATGCCAGGATTGGCAAAACTGGTAAATACTGATTTATCGAAAGGATTTACAGTTTTCCAGGTAGCTGAAAAGCATGCATGCCCACCGTTGTTTTGAAGGGCATGTCTGCCCCGCTGTGCAACAAGTATGGGACGCGCTCAACTTATCAACTTATTCAACAGTTAGTTAATATTTTTTAGCCTTTGCTGTCTTTTTCCCTCGAATTAGCGATTTATCGATCCGCATAGAATATCCAAAAGCATGATATCATGGCATTTACCGGTGTAATGAAAAAAGAGATATCTTTCCTGAGACGGATTATTCTTAAAACAAAGTCCAATTATAAATTATCTGTCAGCAACTTCCCAAAATGAATAGTTTTATCAAAAAAATCACTTTTTACAACGGATTCGCTTAGTTCACCTTCATAAATCAATACAGGGCGAATGGAAATATTTTTAGGCTTTTTAAGGGTTGCGATTTTCTTATTAATTTCATTGATTACATTGCAATTTATTTTTTTCTGAAATTTAATTTCGCACAGGTAAAGCGTATTAAATTTTGTTTGAATGAGGAGATCAATCTGGCATGCGCCTTTGTTTGTTTTGGTTGGATTTTGAAAATATGGCGAGGCACTTATTATACTATTAAAATCTATTCCGATATATTTAATAACTGCAGGTATATTATGCATAACAAGATTTTCAAACTGCAAAGCTATTATACTACTCCAGCCGGGTAGATTTTCGATTCCGGTATACTGAAACAATCCCTGTTCTATTTTAGCTTTGACGGGATCAATATATTTCAAATAAAACCTTAGATAATTATCCTTTATTCTGTATTTACTCAGCCTCGATTGTTTTCCTTTGAAATTATATACATAATCTCTTTTGATAAAGCCTGATACTTCCAGATCGTGCAGATATTCACTTATATCACCGTTTCGCGGTCTTCCTGTGAGCTTTGCAATTTCACTGACAGAACACTTTTGTTTTGAAAGAGCCTTTACGATCTCCTTATATGTTTTAGCCCGTTTGTTAAAAATATCATTGAATATTTTTTCAAACTCTTTAACAAGAATACCACCTTTATCAAAACACATTTTTTTGATATTTTCTTCGGCGCTCTCCTTGATATTTATTTCTTCCAAATATTTAGGAACTCCTCCCGTTACTGAAAGAAGCTTCAATTTTTCCATGGATGAAATCAGATCTTTCTTTTTCTGCCAGAATTTGTTGCAATCAGATAGAGGCAGTTCTTCAAGATTTATTTCAAGGGAAATCCGTCCTACAAAATCCGTATCCTTTAAGATATTTTTATCAATCCATGATGAGGCGGATCCGCACAATACCAGAATTAGACGGTCATTTTTTTTAAACCTTGTATCCCATGCAATTTTAAGCTTTCCTGGAAAATCTGAATCCTTGCTCGCCATCCATGAAATTTCATCGAGAAGAATTAAGGTTCTTCCTGTTCGTGTATGGCTTGAAAGATGTGAAAACGCATCATTCCAACTTTCCAGCAGTACCGCTGGAATATCAAAAATATTTTTCATCTGTTCACTGAAATTTTTACGCTGATCTGCATCAGTGATAGAATCTCTTGGCGCAAGGCCCTGAATTTCACAAAAAAAATCAAATTTTTTGCTGAATTCCTGGATCAGCGTGCTTTTCCCTATCCGCCGCTGCCCACTTACAACCACCAAACTTGCTGTTTTTTTCCCCAGAAGCCCATTGAGTTTTTTTAGTTCATCTTTTCGTCCATAAAACATAATTTTCCTCTACAAAATGATTTTTGAAGTTTTATAGAGTATAATATGTCACATTATTTTCCTCTACGCAACACTTTTTATCGTTTTATAGCGGTTTTTGGATCGCAATAAACGCCTCTATAAATCGCCTTTTATTTTTTGAGACCTTAACAAAACCATCGTTACCTGTCATTTCGACAGTAAGGAGAAATCTTAACACGCTTGAATTGTTAAGATTTCTCGTCGCTGACACTCCTCGAAATGACAGAATTGAAGCTGGATTCCGGCTTTCGCCGGAATGACGGTTAAGGGGTATATTGGACTTTTTACAAAACTATCAATCTTCGTGTGTTGCGTGGTTCAATTTTTCTTGTCCCGCTCCTGGTTCCAGCGCACCCAGTCGTTTATATTCTCGCTGGCAAGAAAGGGCATCGGTTCTGTGGCTGTGCCGTCAGGGCAACCGCTGCTCTGCTGGATCGAATAACTCACAAAGCGCATGTGATCAACTGCAGCTGGGAAAGTTATCGACTCAAGGAAACCCTTAAAAAAAGCAATTAAAGAAAAGGTGTTTAGTAGAGGCTTTATTGGCAATGGATATTTTTTGTCATATTTTATAATCATTTCAATACATTTTAGAAATTTATAATTCACAATTCAAGCTTTGACTCCGAGCCTCCGAAATAACAGCTTTGGTTAGTTTTCGTTCAGACACTAATTAGTCAAGGAGTCCCACCAGTTCCTGATATTCCTGCGCTTTCGCGCCTTGCCAGCCGGGCGCCTCAACACTTAAAATTGCCAATTTATTTTTGAGCGAACCCTAAGGAAGCTTATACCATGTGCCCTTACCCCTTCCAATCATCTTCAACCGGCCCCTTCGTACTAATTTTGCAATATGAGCTTTAATGGTATTCCTGTTGGCTCCGGTAATTCTCTGAGCATCACGTACCATGACTTTTCCGTGTTGTTTGGCAATCTGTACAATCTCCTGAGACAGTGGCGGCAATTGGGCAATAACATTTTCAGTCTTGATCTTGGATTCCAGAACGAAGACCTGCTTTCTTAATGATTCGAGGAAAAACAATATCCAGTCATTAAGTTTTCCATTATCTGTGTATAGGGTTGACTGGGCGCGCCTCAGAGCTAAGTAGTATTGATCCTTATTGTCCTCTATGATTCTTTCTAATGAAGAGTAAGGCACATAGGAATATCCCGATTTTAATAACGTTAAAGTCGTGAATATACGAGACAACCTTCCATTTCCATCCTGAAACGGGTGGATGGCTAAAAAGTTAACAAGAAATATGGCGATAAGCAGGAGAGGATGGAACTCTCTTTTTTTCCATTCCTTATTAAACCATTCGATTAACTCAGCCATCATGAATGGTGTATCAAAAGGAGAAGCGGTTTCAAAAATGATTCCGAGGCTCCTGCCGTCTTCGGCAAATGCCTCTACATGATTCGGAAGCGTCTTGTACTCGCCTCTGTGCCGGGCATCTTTTGATGAATGCTTTAAGAGAACATGGTGTAATTGTTTGATATGATTTTCGTCTATTTGGATTTTACTGTAGGACTCAAATATCAACTCCATCGCTTCAGCATAACCGGCTACTTCCTCTTCGTCCCTTGACCTAAAAGAGGTGGCACTTAGTCCCGACAACAATCTTTCCACTTCACTATCCGTTAACCTGGCGCCCTCGATCCTGGTGGAGGAACCCACGGATTCGATAGTAGCGACACGTTTAAGCAGCGCCAATCGGTCAGGAGCAAGACTGCTCAGCACCTGCCATTTTCCTTTGAACTCATCGATTTCTGAGATCAGCTTAATATATTCTGGAAGGATCTGAAATTTAGGAGTATCCATAATAATATCTATATATATCCAAAAAATGATGCTGTCAAGATCTTTTATGGATAATTATGACCTGTACGTAGAGGTTTAAATACAAAGAAATCAAGGTAACTACTCAGGTGGGTAGGCTGTAGGATAGTCGAGACTATTTTTCAGCGAAATAAAATATTGACTGGAAATCGATATACTTATCGTAGGTCCTGACAGAACTCAGGAAAGGTTCAAAGACCAGGGTAAAGCGCTGGTCCTTTTGCGCAAGGTGGACAACAGCAGGATGCATATAATCCTTTCTGGAGAACATGATCAGGGCCTCCCCGTCTGTGATTTTTTCCTTTTCGGAGAGGCAGATGTCTGTGATTTTTACTTCCCCCGAAAGTTTGAAGGCGCGTTTTTTCATTTCGTCCTTTGCTTCCGGCGTCATATCCGCGCTGTGCGTCCAGATAAGGCTGTTGTCAATATCCAGATGAAGGATATAATCAACCTGGTTGCGGACTGCATCGCTTCTCAGCTCTCTTGCTGTGCCGGACAGGTGGTTTACTGTTGTTTCCAGCCCGTCGTTGAGCATCGTGTTACGCACTTTCGGGACGGCGATGAGGAGCATCAGTCCGATGAGAAATACGACCACGCTGAGTTCGATCAGGGTAAAGCCTTTAGATTCAGGTTGGTTAGGCTGTAGGCTGAAGGCTGAAGGCTGTGAGCATTTAGGTGTGTCAGGCTGTAAACTAACAGCCTTCAGCCTACAGCCTAAACAACCTGAACTGTTACTAATCATAGTTTGTGATATCCCTGTCCTTTTCCTCACCGCTCGGTTCTCCATCGGCGCCATAGGAGATAAGGTCGAAGTCGTCGTGCGTTCCGGGGCAGAGATAAATGTATTCATTGTTCCAGGGGTCTTTCGGCACTTTCCCTTTTTCCAGATATCCGCCTTCTCTCCATTTTACCGGCAGGTTTCCAACCTCAGGGGCCTCAACCAGCGCCTGCAGACCCTGTTCGGTGGAGGGGTAACTTCCACTATCCAGTTTGTATAGTTTCAGGGCGGTTTCCAGGCTCTCGATCTGAATCCTGGCTTTTGCCTGTCTTGCTTCTTCGGGCCGGCTCATTATTCTCGGAACAATTAATCCCGCAAGAATACCCAAGATAACTATCACCACCATCAGTTCTATAAGGGTGAATCCACGGTTGTTTTTTATAAGCAATATCTTTGTATTCATTAATTCTCCCTTTTACGAGTTTATCAAATTCAAAATTCAAAATTCAAAACTTAAAATTAATCTGCTATCTTATCAACTGGTTCATCTCAAAAATCGGCAGGAGTATTGAGATAACAATAAAACCGACCAGCAGGCCCATAATCAAAATCATAACAGGTTCCAGCATGGATGTCATCATTGTTATATTTGACTCCACTTCGGTTTCAAGGCTGTCTGAAACCTTGTAGAGCATTTTTTCCAGTGTTCCGCTCTGTTCGCCTGCCGATATCATCTGGGTGATGATGGGAGGGAAGAGCTTGCTTCTCGAAAGCGTAGCCGACAGGTTCTGGCCTTCCTCAACATCCCTGGACGCTTCGGCAATGGAGTCTGCGATCAGCCTGTTGTTGACGATATTTTTGACTATGGAAAGGGCGGTCAGCATCGGGACGCCGCTCTCCAGCAGTGTGCCGAGAGTACGGCTGAAGCGTGCCACAGCCATTTTGTGGGTCAATGAGCCGAAAAGTGGTGTCTTCAACTTGATTTTATCCCAGATGTATTGTCCCTTGAGGGTCTTTGTAAACATGTATCTAAACCCGATGAAGCTTCCAATGACAATAAGGACAATTGCCGACCAGAAGGATTTTAAGAAGCCGCTTATGGAAATAAGAAAAATTGTTATTCCTGGAAGGGTCTGGTGCATTTCGCTGAATATGCCGGTAATTTTTGGGACGACAAAGGTTGTCAGAAAGAACAGGACGCCGCTGCCGACAAGAAACATGAATATGGGATAGGCAAGGGCAGCCTTTATTTTTCCCTGGAGCGCCTGCTGGTTTTCGCTGAAATCGGCCAGCCGTTCCAGCACAACATCGAGGGCACCGGAAGCTTCACCCGTTCTGACCATATTTACGTAAAAGGGTGAGAAAATTCCCGGGTAGTGTGAGATACTCAGGGCAAGGCTGTTGCCTTCATTTACCTCCTCCTTTATCTGGGCCAGTGTTTTTTTCAGTTGTGGGTTAGTTGTCTGTGAGATGAGGGGGGTCAGCGAAGAAACCAGCGGAAGGCCCGCGCCTAACAGGGTGGCAAGCTGTCTTGTCATGACAGAAACTTCATGCAAACTGACCCTCTTAAAAAAATCGCTGATCGACCTTCCCGCCGGCACTTTGTTTTCTTCTACAAACGTTTCCTTCAGATTAACTGGGAAGATATTGGTTTCCCTTAGTCTTTGTCTTGCAGCAAAGACACTATCGGCATTAATAATGCCTTTAAGACTCTTTCCCTTGATATCGAGGGCTCTGTATTCATAAACAGGCATAATTTATCATAAATGACATGATGAATAATATCAAGAATTTTTGGGCGCAAACATTTTGCCGGTGGATTTTCGAAATTCCGGGGACACAATACTAAATTATCGACAATTGGTGTTAGGGTAGTGTCAATAATTTTACTTGACAGGACAGATTATTTAGATAATACTCCCTCCCTATGAAGAAAATTAAGGACAGAATATTAGACTTGAATTTGCCGGCTAATCGTTCCGCTTTTCTTTGGGGCCCTCGCAAAACCGGCAAGACTTATTGGCTTAATAGACATTTTGCCGACTCAGTCATCATTGATCTGCTGAAAACCGACGTGTTTGCGGATTACGTCTCCCGCCCGTCATTACTTCGCGAGCGTTATCAGGAATATCGTGGACTTGTTGTTATCGATGAAATCCAGATGGTTCCCGACCTGCTTAATGAAATTCACTGGTTAATCGAAAATACCGATGTCTCTTTTTTAATGACCGGATCAAGCGCTCGCAAATTACGGCGGGGCCATGCGAATCTGCTTGGTGGCCGTGCCTGGCGATATACCATGGCTCCGCTCACGTATGCAGAAACGGAAGGTTTTGACCTTGAACTGATTATGGTTTCCGGACTTTTGCCACCCCATTTTCTTTCATCTGATCCTGTTCAGGATCTCAGAGCCTATGTGGCCGACTATCTAAAGGAAGAAATCGCAGCCGAGGCCGTCATACAAAACATCCCCGCATTTGCCGAATTTCTCCGTGTCGCCGCACTGACTTCAGGCGAATTGCTAAATTATACCAATGTAGGAAGAGAAACCGGTGTCAGCGCCAAAGTCGTAAGAAGCTACTTTCAGATATTAGAGGATACGTTGCTTGGTTTTAGAATCCAGCCGTGGCGGAAGGTAAAGAACCGGCGTCTCATAGAAACTGAAAAATTTTATCTCTTTGATGTGGGTGTAGCCAATTATCTGGCTCACAGATCACCAAGAATCGGCACGCCTGAATTTGGTAATTCATTCGAACATTATATTCTTATGGAACTCAAGGCATATCAAGCCTACAGAAATCCCGAGCTCGATATTCGATACTGGAGGACCAGCACAGGGTTTGAGGTGGATTTCATCCTTGGCGACATGAATGTGGCAATTGAAGTTAAGGGAGCACGTAGAGTACACAGCACACATACCAAAGGGTTACGGGCGCTGCTTGAAGAGCATACAGTTAAGCGGGCGGTTATCGTTTCCCTGGAAAAACAGTCAAGAAAACTTGATTCTTCCATCGAGGTTTTGCCATGGCAAGTCTTCCTTGAAATGCTATGGTCAGGAGAATTAGGGGTGTGAACCACAAGAGTTCAGTCACAAAGTCAGAAAAGGGCTTTAATTTTAAAGTGTTATCAAAAACTGCTTCGCTTTGTTTGCAAAGACGGGGCTGGCGTTTTGCAAAGGTCTCTAATCTTGGAAAGGAGAACGCATTTCATGTTAGTTGTTAAATCAAAAGCAGGAAGGATGAATATGGCAGGAATAGCCGCTCTGGCGTTTGTGTTCATTATATCGTCTTCGTATGCCTTTGCTTCGCAATCTACCATTACAGAGGCCGAAGGTTATGCCTGCATGGGTGAAGACAGGTCAAGGAGACAGACGGAACAGGCTGCGCTGGAAGCCGCAAAGAGAAACGCAATAGAGTTTGCATCGACCTACATGACAAGCGAGACGCATATCAAGGACTTTGAGCTTGAGAAGGATCTGGTATCTGCATACGCCAATGCCACAGTGAAAGTCATTAAGGAGCTTGAGAAAAGCTGGTACAAAATCGTTTTGTTTTATAACATCTATCCTAATGAATGAGCTGATATTTCAGGGGGCTGACTATCATTACAAGGGAAATTTGGTCGAAGCTATAAACAGGTTTGAACAAGCCATAAAATTTGATCCCGGAAATGAATACGCACATAACCAGCTTGGAATCCTGTATGGGAAAAAAGGAAGGTTTGACAAGGTATTCTGCTTATTTTAAAACCAAAGGACCAATGATCAAGGACTAAGAAGGTAATATGAAAAAGAATTTTTCATTCCCACGCTGCAGCATGGGAACCAGGCAAAATTGTTGATTTAAGATTCATTCCTTCAATCAACAATCAACAATCCCATAAGGAGGTCAGATGAAAAAGTATGCAATTTTAGCAATCGTGTTTGTCGGGCTGCTTGTTTTCTCTGTTTCTGCTTATTGTGCGCAATGGCAGAATCTAATCGAACAGATGGCAAATGGCAGCGTCAACTGGACAAAAGGTGTTGTTCAGGCAACAGGGATCGGAGTTCCACCCGAAAAGTATTTTGGTAAACCTCAAGCACGTCCGATGGCTTTGAGAGCTGCAAAATTAGATGCCATGCGCAACCTTCTTGAAGCCACAAAAGGGGTTAGAATCGATTCGACTACAATGGTCAAAGACTATGTTGTTGAAAGCGACATCATTATGTCCCAGGTCGAGGGAATGGTTAAAGGGGCTCAGGTAGTCCATCATGAATATATGTCGGACGGAACAGTTGAAGTTACCATGCAAATGAGCCTTATGGGAGGTTTTGCTCAACTGATTCTTCCAAAGGAAATCAAGCAGGTTGAATCTATCAGGCCTGTGCTGCCTGTTCACAAAGCCCCAATTGTTGAGCCTTCAGCTCCAGCGCCAAAACCTGTATCAGAGGTTTTTACAGGCATGGTAATCGATGCAAGGGGCATTAATGCAAGACCTGCGATGGCGCCGAAAATTCTTAACGAAAACGGCGAGGAAGTTTACGGATCCGCATATGTAAGTCGTGAGTTTGCCGTGCAACAGGGAATGAGCGGATATGCAAAGGATCTTACAGCCGCTCAAAGCAATCCCAGAGTTACAAACAGCCCGTTGACCGTTAAAGGGCTTAGAACCGAAGGGTTTGGCCGTTCCGATATTGTTATAAGTAATGCAGATGCTTCCAGACTTCGAAGCGCTTCAGAGCATCTTTCATTCCTGAAAAAATGCCGTGTAATGATTGTTGTAGATTAGGCGAAAAGCTCAAAAAAATATTTAAGGAGGGATCATGTTTGTTAGAAAAATATTTATTATGCTGGCAGCCATCAGCGTGCTTTTTCTTTTTGCATGCGGGCCAAAGGCAATGGCGCCGAAAGCTGAGCTGGATACGCCCGAGCACCATGTCGCCAACGGCAATAAGCTGCTGAAGGCAGGCAAGATTGATGTGGCATTTCGTGAATTTGACAGAGCAAAAGAGTTGAATCCGAAATTTTCACCGGCTTATGTCGGTCTTGGCCTTGTTGATGGGTTTAGAGATAATTTTAAAAACAGCCTTAAAACCATGAAAGAGGCAAGAAAATATGCACGTGGAGATGAGCAAAAAATAGCGGTTAATGTGGGATTTATGCGGCTTTATATAATGGGCAAGACAAATATTGATGAAAACTGGCTGAAACTGGTTGAAGAAGAGTTTGATAAAGCCGTGTTGATTTCCAAAGATGTTTCTGCGCCATATTTCTACATGGGGCTGGCCTGTAAAATTTCTTATAAGTTTCGTAAGGCCGTTGACCGGTTTTCCAGAGTACTTGAATTAGACAATGGATATATTGCAGAAGCCGATAAGGAATACGTTCTTGTTCAGAAAATCGAAAGAGCAATGCCGGGTTCGAAAATCGGCAAAAAGATTGCTCTTGTTGAAAAGATTACCCGCGCAGATGTTGCCGCCCTTTTTATAGAGGAGCTTAAAATTGATGAAATTTTTAAAAAAAGGGTTCCAAAAAAATTCGACAGCGCATTTAAAAGCCCGGAGACTCAGCTTGAAACAGGAACATATGTAAAAATTCCGCCGGCAACCGACATTGCTGATCATGTGCTGAAAGCAGATATTGATGCTGTAATCGAAATAGGAATCAAGGGGCTTCAGCCTTTCCCGGATCACACTTATAAACCGTATCAGACTATAACCCGCGCAGAATTTGCGATGATGATAGAAGATATTCTTATAAAGTTCACCGGTGTTGATGCTCTGGCCACAAGGTTTATCGGAAGTGTTTCCCCTTTTCCGGATTTGAGAAATGATCTTCCGTATTTCAATGCTGTTATGATTTGCACCACGCGCGGTGTCATGGTGGCAAAGGATCTTGCGACAGGAGAGTTCGACGCCATAGGCCCGGTTTCAGGCGCTGATGCGCTTTTAAGTATTCGCATGCTTAAATCACAACTTTAGTAAGGATTAAGGGATAACAGATTAAAAGGATTAGAGGATTAAGGGGGGCTTGTTACGCAGAGATTATTAGTTCATTCAGCATCAGGCTGTCTTATTTATAATCCCATCTAATCCCTACTCCTTAATCCTTACCCCAATTGTTAACTCGGAGTATATTATTATGAGGTATTTTTTTAATAGAGCCATACCTTTACTTTTTCTTTTTGTTCTTCTATTTCTTTTTCCGCGCAGGCTGAAAATAAGGCGGTTGAAATTGAAATAAAAGGTGATATGGCGGAAGTTACCCTGCTTGAAGGAAAGGTCGATCTAATTAAAAAAGGGATGATAAAAGCCCAACCTCTTATGTTGGGAGATTACGTTACCAATGGCGATCGAATCTGCACAAAAAAAAGTTCCAGAATAGAGCTTAAACTGCCTGATAACAGCCTTATGCGTTTTGATGAACTTACAACCTTTGAGATTGTGTGTGTTGAGTTCGACGAAAAGACAAAACAAAGAGATATAAATGTAAGTATGGTTTTAGGGAAAACATGGGCGAATGTATCAAAACTTTTCGGGAAGAGGGGACGTTTTGCAGTTTCAACAAAAACAGCCGTTGCCGGTGTGCGCGGCACTGTTTACAGAGTAAATGTTGCGGAAGATGACACAGTGCTGGTTAAAGTTTACTGGGGCGAGGTAGGAGTAAGCAGCGCCACGAAGCAGGATATTGCTTCGCAATCTCAGCAAACCATGAAACCAACTAAAGTGTTAGGGCCGCATCCGGTTGCGGATCCACATGCCGTGTCCATGGAAGAATGGACATATATCATAAAGTCCATGCAGCAAATCATTATCCGCCCTGACGGCACACCCACAAAACCGATGCCGTTTCTTGCCGGCGAGGATATAAACGACTGGGTGCGCTGGAACCAGGAGCGAGACAAGAAAAATTAAACCACGCCATAGCGTAGTTCTGGAGGGTTTTGGTCATTGAATATTGGAATTTGAGATTTATTTGAGATTTGGCGCTTGTATTTTGTGATTTTAGACACAAAAACCCAAGGCAAAGCCATCTATCTCTGACCTGGCCCAAAGGACCAGGTTTTTCAGGACAAAATAAAGAAATGGGTGAAATGGATGGATATAAAAAATGGCAGGCACGATTGGATTTGAAACAACGACTTCTATAGCCTCAATGCAAATATCGGCGTAAAAAAGATGTACAAAAGTTGAGTAAATAATCTTATGTTAAAAGATAAAAAAATTATTGTTGTTATGCCGGCCTATAACGCGGCAAAAACCCTGCGCAAAACTTATGACGAGGTTATGAGACAGGGTATTGTTGATCTGGTGATTCTGGTAGACGATGCAAGCGACGATGAAACTGCTGCCATTGCAAAGAGCCTGCCGGGTACCAGGGTTTTTGTTCATAAAAAAAATCGCGGCTATGGGGCAAACCAGAAGACCTGCTACCGGATGGCCATGGAAGAAGGAGGCGATATCATTATTATGATTCATCCGGATTACCAGTATACTCCCAAGCTGATTCCTGCCATGGCCTCCATGATTGAAAGCGGGCTTTATCAGTGTGTGCTGGGTTCAAGGATTCTTGGCGGGTATGCTCTTAAAGGAGGAATGCCTGTCTGGAAATATATTGCAAATCGATTTTTGACCTTTGTGGAAAACATCCTTATAGGAGCCAAGCTTTCCGAATACCACACCGGATACAGAGCCTTTTCACGCGAATTGCTTAAACGGCTGCAGCTTGATGCTAATTCAGATGATTTTGTCTTTGATAATCAGATGCTGGCCCAGATCGTCTGGCTTGATTATACAATTGCAGAGGTCAGTTGTCCGACAATCTATTTTGCTGAGGCTTCATCAATAAGTCTGCGAAGAAGTATAAAGTATGGTTTTGGATGCCTGCACACAGCCTTGACATTCCGTCTCGCAAAAATGAATTTTATTACTTCCAGGTTATTTCCTTAGAAACCTTTAAAATCCGAATTGGTTTAATCGAATTGGAATGAAGTGCAAAAGCGTCTTTATTGATTAAAAAAGAAATCCTTTTCCCCAAAGGCCGGTTTAAGATCATTGAGCCAGCATGCTTCTTCGTCATAACGCGCAAAAAAGATCTGATTTGTCCAGTCCGCATTTCGTCCCTGAATAAATTTTAAAGCAAAAACCTTCTCGCCGTCTATTTTTGTGATACCACAAATCATAACCTTTCCGGGATTAGCGGACATTGATGGGCCCCTGACAGTGCGGCACAGGCCTGATACCTGTCTGTAAGCCCCGGTAAAAATATTGAATGCTCGCGCAAGAGATATCTTGAAGTATTTCTTTGCCCCTGTATTTCGCGCCACAAACATGTAATAGGGTATTGCTCCGAGTTTTACCTGGGCCTTCCACATTTCAGCCCATATCGCCGGGTCATCATTAACATGCCGGACAAGTGGCGCCTGGCATCGAATAACAGCGCCTGTGTTTAGAATACGCTTTAAGGCGGCCTGTACTACAGGAGTTTCAAGTTCCCGGTAATGACTGAAATGTGACATAATCGACAACTGAAGTCCGCTTGCAACGACCTCTTCAAACAGGCGCATAAGATCATCAGCATCATTATCCGTCAAAAATCGATAAGGCCAGTATGCAAGCGCTTTTGTGCCGATACGAATAGCGGCAAGGTTTCCCGGCTTTTCTTTAATCAAAGGCTCAATATAACGGCGAAGGACTTTTGCCTGCATAAACAAAGGATCCCCTCCGGTAAAAAGAACATCCGTTGCTTCAGGGTGGTTCTGCAGGTAATCTGCAAGCACACCCGTATCACTGCTTGCGAATTTAATACTTTCCAGCCCGATAAACTGCGCCCAGCGAAAACAGTAAGTGCAGTAAGCATGGCAGGTTTGCCCCTGAGCAGGAAAAAACAGAACGGTTTCGTTGTATTTATGCTGCATGCCATTGAAAGTTTTGCCGCTTTCTTCAGGAACATTCAGATCCATCTGACCGGCAGGGTGAGGGTTCAGGTTCATCTGAATTTTTCTTGCAGCGCTGTGAATGTCTTCTTTAGAAGCGTTGTTCTTCAATAGATTACGCACCCTCTCAAAATACCGTCTTTCAAGCATGCCCGGCTGGGGAAACGTAAGCTGAAAAATCGGATCATCAGGAATATTGTCCCAATCGATTAACTGTTCTACCACATAGTTGTTAACCCTGAACGGTAATACGGCGGAAACAGTCTTGATGCCGGCAAGAAGCTCTTCAGGCAGATTCTTCAGCTGCGGAATTTGATCAATATTTTTACGTGAATAGAGTTTATATCTGACAGGTTCAATCATATCGGCGCCTTTCATAATAATACTTTCTTGTAACTACTCACGTAGTCAGGCTGAAGCTATTTAGACTGAAGGCTGAAGGGGTCACATGGTTTCAAAATGCGCTTTTTCCTAACAGTCTTCAGCCTTCATCCTATCCACTTGAGTAGTTACTATAATTATTTGCAAAATAATAAAAAACGTAAAATAATTCTTGATTAGTTATTTTCAACCTGTTATGGATTCGCAAAATGAGCTGCAACCGCACGATTTATTGCCCTGCGCAAGGACATGGCATATCATAATTGTTGCCCTTGCCCTTTTATGTGGTTCATACATGTCCAGAGCCCGGGTTGCATTAGATGTTGTATGAGTAAATATAGCCTCCTACTGCTTGTAATCCGGGCTACTTTTTTTGAGATCTTTTATTTTGAATTTCTCGCGATATTCAGCAATCTCAACAATCGGCGGCCTCTCCACCCCTTCAATTTTTAATATATCCGGCTGATATTCATTTTTGACAAGATTATATTGAATCATCTCATTGAAAAGGTCCTGGTTTATATTTATTAGACCAAGCTTTTCAATGCGGTTGCAAAAAGTTTTCAGTATAACAAACGCCATCCTTCCCAGCGCTTTTGTATCCTGGTTTCTATGAATACGCCTGTCAAGATCAACCTGTGCTATTACGTCAAGCCCCCATTTTTCATGGATATCGAGAAGCATGCTTGTTTCAACACCGTATCCGATGGGGAAAGGGATTTTTTCAAATATTTCTCTGAAGCCGGCATATTCACCGGAAAGCGGCTGCATAATTTGTGTAAGTTCCGGGAAAAAAAGCGACAGCATTGGCCTGATAACAAGCTCTGTGACTCTTCCGCCACCAGTTGGCCTGATCTTGCTTTTACCTACAGCTATCGGTCTGTCATAAAAGGCTTTGCAGAATTTAATATCATCGAAAAGCAGCAGGGGGCCGACAAGGGCGTAAACAAATCTGTGGTGAATATTTTTTATATCAGCATCAAGGTATACAATGATATCGCTATTTGTTACATAAAGAGCTTTCCATAGATTTTCACCTTTTCCTTTAAATACTTCAAGCCTTGGCAGAATATCGTTTGCCCTATAAACTTTAGCGCCATAATCTCCGGCAATCTTCCTTGTATTGTCTGTTGAACCGGAATCGATAACAATCAGCTCATCCAAAAGCTGATGGTGAGTCATCAGTTCCGACTTCATTATTAGAATCTCTTTTGCAATCGTCTTTTCTTCATTAAGGGTAGGCAAGCATAAAGCTATGGAAAGCTTCTTTTTTGTTTTTTCTTCAACAAGACGATCAATATTTTTAAACTCAGAATAGTGAAAAGTATTTTTTTTAAGCCAGTTGTTATTCATCACAAGCACCATTGTCTATTGCCATAATTACTCCAATGATCTGGGCAATCCCTTTAAACATAGGTTCAATTTCCATCCCGGCATTTTCCAGGTGATAATTTCTTCCACATGTAATGCCAAGTGTGAGCGCCGGTATCTTGCGGGAAAGAAAAATCGAAAGCTCTGATTCGCTTGGTTCACTTACCGGTTTTATATCCAGCTTTTCCATCACGGCAATAGTGCTTTTTATCAATGGATGGTTATACCGTAATTTAGACGGTTTCAGATTGCTTATGGTTTTCATCGTAAGCCCGACAGCATTTTCATGGCTTATGTCGCTGATGATATCCTGGATATCGTTATAGATCGTTTTTACCATTCTGTCGGAATCGCTTTGTATCTCAAAACCCAGCTTTGCATTATAGGCGACAATTCCGTGTTTATAGCCTCCTGAGATTTTTCCCAAGATCACCCTTGATCGGGGTCTTTGCGGCAATTTAAGTTTCAGAATATGGTTAATTACTTCATTTAATATTAAAATCGCATTTGGCCTGAATCGTTGTTCCCACGCGTTAGTTGTGGATATATTGCAATCGATCTCGGCCCTGATCATGCCGTCAGAATAGTAATTAAGCCTGCCTAATTCTCCTCCTTCTATGCAGACAGCCCCTCTAATCGGGGTTGCCCATGTTTTTAAAAGATGCCTGATGCCCCGAAGGTTGCCCTTGCCTATTGATTGTATAACACCAGCCAGCACGATATCAGATTCAAAGCAAAGGTCTAACTTCCGGAAAATTTCCGGCAAAGAAAGCAGAACCCCGATACCGACTGAATTATCCATGATGCCGGCGCCCGTAATTGTATCTTCCTTAACTGTAAAATTATGATCAACATCCCGTGGGAAATGCGTATCAAGATGCGCAACTATAAAAATTGGTGGCTTTGTTTTTGAAGTTCCCCTGATAATTCCAATGGGATTTCTATAACCATCGGTTGTGCATTCATCAACCCGGGCTTCAGACAGCCTTTCCATAAAAATAGCTGTGCGCCGTTTTTCCTTGAAAGTTGGAGACGGCACCTGGCCGATAAACACAATATTTGCAATAATTGTTTCCTTTATTGATTTAATCGCTTCCACAAAGGATGGTAATTTGTCAATATATGTGTCCATGTTAGTCACCTGCACCATTTGAGTCAGGTTTCGGCATCAGGGCTGGCTGGAGCTGGGATCTTGAGAAATTCTATCCCCTCTTTCTTCAACGTTTTTTCTTCTTCTCCAGTGCTGACACCTCTTATGTTTTTAGGTTCAGTAACTCCATAATGCATTTTCAAGGCTTCTTTTGCAAAATTACAACCTACATCGTCAAAATTCTTATCTACATAATCTGCTATTTCCCTGCCGAGACTTTCCAGGGCTACATGACTGTCAGATACTCCAGGAGTAAAATGGGATGATTTTATTGCAAATGTGGAAGGAAGCTTTGATATGCCGGTATCTTCGCAAACAGGGCATGAAATCAGACCTTTTTTCTTCTGTATGTCAAATGTCCGGCTATCTTCAAACCAGCCTTCAAAAGTGTGACCATTAGAACATTGTAAATCAAATGCAATCATAAAGAACGCCTGTGTTTTTCCCTTTTGCGAAAGTTAATATTATCCAAGATGAGTTGTGCTAACTGCTAAAAGTTAACCGCTAAAAACTCAATTGAGATATTAACAACATAAAATAGCATATATTTTAAAAATTTTAAAGAAATTATTGACAGTTTCTTGTTTTTACATTCAAAATCAATTAATATATATAAGTAGTGCTCAAACGGAAACCATTCAAAACTGTCATTTCCGTGCAAACGGGGCATGTAGTGACACGAAGTGAAGCGTCAGCGCTAACCGTTAGCGCTATCCAGTATTTTCAACTTGTTATGGAGACAGGTGATCATGAAAAATATTATTTTTATTGGACTTTGCGTGGTCTTATTATGTTCATCAGCTCAGGCTGAAACAATGTATATCAGTGATAATATTAAGATAACATTGAGAACCGGGCCTGGAATAGATCATAAAATACTGGCAATGATAAAGCCTGGTGTTGAGGTCGAAATGATCCAGCCTGATGATGACTGGTCTCAAGTCCGGCTGTCAAACGGAACCGAGGGCTGGGTTCTTAACCGTTTTATTACTGATATAAAACCAAGCCGTCTTGAGCTGGCTAAATTGAAAAAAAAGCATGAAGAACTGATGGCACAATCTGTATTTCTTCTTGATGAAAACAAGGCATATAAAGTGAAAAACAAACAGCTTGGCTCTGAACTTTTAAACTGCAAAGAAACGCTGAGCAATGTCAGCAAATCATATGAAACCCTGAAAAGTGAATCAGCCGATTTTTTGAAGCTGCAATCAACTTATAACAAGACAGCTTCAGAGCTTGCCGAGCAGAATAAAAAAGCGGAAAAACTGGAAGAGAAGTTAAGCAAACTGTTGCTTCAAAATAATATCAAATGGTTTTTAAGCGGCGCCGGCGTGCTGCTTGTGGGTTTGTTAATCGGTTTTAGCGCAAAACGTCAGCGCAGGAAATCATCTTTATTATAACCGTTCAGGGTTCAAGGTTAAGCGCCTGGCGCTTTTTTATCTGTAAAATTCTGAGGTAAAAATTATACTATGGAAATTAAAACAGATTTTTTGATAATCGGCAGCGGTGTGGCGGGTCTTACTTTTGCTATTAAGGTGGCAGAGTTCGGCAGTGTTGCCCTTGTTACAAAAAAAGGACTAATGGACACAAATACCGCCCTTGCACAGGGCGGCATTGCTTCGGTTTTTGGCAAACTCGACTCATTTGATCTTCATATACAGGATACTCTTGCTTCCGGTGACGGTCTCTGCAACAGGGAAGTTGTGGAAATGGTGGTTAAAAACGGTCCGGACAGGATTCGCGAACTGATAAGTTTTGGCGCTCATTTTAATGTAAAGGAAAAAGAGCGTTCAAAAGAAAAGTCACAGGCTTTTGACCCTGACTTTGATATGGGGCGTGAGGGAGGGCACTCGCGAAAACGGATTGTGCATGCCCAGGATATGACCGGGATAGAAATCGAAACCGTTCTTGTAAAGCATGTAAAAAATAATGAACGTATTACCCTGTTTGAAAATCATGTTGCAATCGATCTTATTGTCCGTTCTACCCGTATGAAAAGAGGGCTTGTCACTACAACCCATGAAGATTATTGTTGTGGAGCCTATGTTCTTGATACGCAGACAAAGAGTGTAAAAACCTTTTGCGCCCCTGTCACACTTTTGGCAACCGGGGGCACGGGCAAGGTATATCTTTACACAAGCAATCCTGATGTGGCAACAGGAGATGGAATTGCAATGGGATACAGGGCCGGCGCCACTGTGGCCAACCTTGAATTTGTTCAATTCCATCCAACCTGTCTCTATCATCCCGACGCAAAAAACTTCCTGATTTCAGAAGCGGTAAGGGGCGATGGAGGAATTCTCATAGACTCGGCCGGAAACCCTTTTATGGGAAAATATGATCCGCAAAAGGATCTGGCATGCCGGGATGTTGTTGCCCGGGCAATCGATACAGAACTTAAAAAAAGCGGGGATGACTCGGTGTTTCTTGATATATCTCATAAAAAACCTGAATTCGTCAAAAACCGTTTTCCCAATCTATGCCAAAAATGTCTTGCCTTTGGCATTGACATGACCAAAGAACCTGTTCCTGTTGTCCCTGCAGCCCATTACATGTGCGGCGGGGTTGCGACAGATATGACCGGCAAAACAGATATTAACGGATTGTATGTCGTTGGGGAAACGGCCTGCACCGGACTTCACGGAGCCAATAGACTTGCAAGCAATTCTCTTATCGAAGCCCTTGTTTATGCTCACAAGGCTGCTAAGCAGGCTGTGAAAGAAATCAGCCAACCTGGCATAAAATCCTTGCCGGCTCTTCCTTTATGGGACGAGGTCGGCGCGACCGACAGCGATGAGGCTATCATGGTTTCACATAACTGGGATGAAATCCGCAGGTTTATGTGGAATTACGTCGGAATCGTCAGATCAAACAAACGGCTGGAAAGGGCAAAACGCAGGATTGAAAACATTCAGAACGAAATCAGGGAGTACTACTGGAATTTCAAGGTCTCGCCGGACCTTATAGAGCTTCGGAATATCGCTACAGTAGCGGAGCTGATTATAAAGTGTGCCATGCACAGAAAGGAAAGCCGAGGGCTCCACTACAACATTGAATATCCTGTTAGGGACGATAAGCGATGGCAAAAAGATACTCTTATCAGAAGGCCGTTTGCAGGATAAAAGAGCAGGGATCGGGGGTTGGGGATCAGGGGCTGGCCACTTTTTACCACGAAGCACACGAAGATTTGGAAGGTTGAGGTCAGAAAGTCTCTGGCAATCGGTCGTTCAAGGCCGGCAATTGATGTTATATTGCTGATTTGTAACTACTTATATCCTCAAGTTTCGCACCCTTTAATCTATCCGAAGCGTTAGACGGTAAGGGCTAAAAATAAATTTTAAAGCGAAACATACTATTTGTGCTTTTAACAACGGCGCCAATCAATTAAGTATAAGATTGACGCTTGATACCTTTTTAAATTCAATATGTTATATCTCCTTTGCGCCTGATCGTAATGTATGTCGCACAGGGTGCTATTTACAAAATATAACCAAATGATTCCGCTGTAAAAATGTTATTTTTAACCCTTACCGTCTTGACATTGATAGAAATTAGGGGTGCGAAACTTGAGTTATATAGTCAGGTTGAAGCTGAAAGGATTTGTTGAATTATGGCAACTGTAAATAAAGATATTCGTTGGGAGCAACGCTTTGCAAATTACCGGAAAGCTTTGGCACGGCTGCAAAAATTTATTGATAAAGGTGAATTGTCGGAGCTTGAAGAGCAAGGGCTTATTAAGGCTTTTGAATACACTTATGAACTTGCCTGGAACACCATAAAAGACTTTCTTGAGTATAAAGGGCAAACAGACATTTACGGTTCAAGAGACGCTATACGTAAAGCTTTTGAGTTAGGTTTGATAGACGACGGCGAAAACTGGATGGATATGCTTAAAAGCAGGAATAAAACTTCGCATACCTATAATGAAGAAACAGCGAGAGAAATATGTCAGGCAGTGGTAAAAGTATATTATTCGCTTCTAAAACAGTTGGAAGCAAAACTGGAAAGCCTGCGCTCAACTTCAGATCAATAAGGCATAATGTGCAATACGGGTTAAAAAAAGAAACTGTAAAAAAGATAAACACCATATTTATCAAATACAAAGAAGTAGAGGAAGCCACCCTCTATGGTTCCCGCGCTAAAGGCAACTATAAACCCGGCTCTGATGTTGATCTGACATTAAAAGGCAAACAACTGAACTTGAAACTGCTAAACAAGATCAGCCTTGATCTTGATGATTTACTCTTGCCTTATACCTTCGACCTTTCCATATACCACCATATTACCGCTCCTGATTTGATCGATCATATTAAACGGGTTGGGAAAGTTTTCTATAAAAGGAAAAATGGAAGGGAGTGGCAGTAGATTTCTATATCGCAGATCTCAGGGCGGCAACCCCATATTCTTTATGGCGTTTCTATACTGTCTCAATTCTTGGCGAATCATAAAAAAGCAAAAGAGGCGGCAGGCTTAAAGAGTTTCGGGGTAGGTCGATTCAGGATTATCTACAGGATATCTTCAAAACAGATTATAGATATTGTGGCTGTTGGCCTTAGACGCATAATATATGAAATTACTTACAGGCTTTTGAAAAATAAAACCTGTCAGAATCAGAACAAATAATGATGTAAGTTCCTTGTCCAATTGGATTTATTTGAATCTTAATTGGACACTTACGACTAAAAGGAAATCATAATGGATGGCAAATCGCTGGATATCAAACAGGATAAGATTGAAAAGCTCAAAGAAGTAATGCCTGAAGCTTTTACTGAAGGCATAATTGACTGGGAAAAGCTGAAAGCAACACTTGGCGAGGATATTGAATTCAAAAACGAGCGTTATGTTCTGAACTGGGCCGGAAAGTCCGATGCATTCAAAGTATTGCAGGCACCGACAACTGCGACACTTGCTCCTGACAGAAATGAATCAATTGATTTTGATAACACGGGAAATGTTTTCATTGAAGGCGAAAATCTTGAGGTTTTGAAAGCGCTTCAAAGGTCATATTTTGGCAAGATAAAAATGATCTATATAGATCCGCCTTATAATACAGGCAACGACAATTTTATCTATCCTGACAGGTTCTCTGAAACAAAAGAAGAGTATTTAGGACGCATCGGCGACAAAGATGAAGCAGGCTATATGACTCGTGAGGGGTTGTTTCGGAAAAACAGCAGGGACAGCGGTCATTATCATTCCAACTGGCTTTCCATGATGTATCCAAGGCTGTTTTTAGCAAGGAACCTGTTGAAAGATGACGGGGTGATTTTTGTAAGTATTGATGATAATGAGGTTCATAATTTAAGATTGTTGATGAATGAGGTTTTTGGGGAGGAAAATTTTATAGACTGTATCATTTGGAAGAAGCGGTACGGTGGTGGTGCTAAAGAAAAGTTTTTAGTTTCGCTACATGAATATGCCTTGGTTTATGCAAAAAACCTTGCTAAATTGCCTGAGATTTTCATGCCTTTGCCTCAAAAGTCGATTGAGAGATACTATAAATTAAAAGATAAAAATTATGGTTTAAGAGGCGCATACAGAACCCATCCATTAGAGGCAACTAAAAGCATGGGGGAAAGAAAAAATCTTGTTTATCCAATTCCTGCACCAGATGGGACTGAAGTTATGCCTAGAAGGCAGTGGTTATGGGGTAAAGAGAGGACTCAAAAAGCACTCAAGAGTGGAGGACTTGAATTTATTAAGGGTAAAGATGGAAAATGGACAGTTCATACAAAGCAATATTTGAAAAACGAAAATGGCGAAATAAGAAAAGACAAAGCATTTTCTATCGTTGATGATGTATATACACAACATGGAACAAATGAAATAATTGATTTATTTGGTAATGCACAAATTTTTTCATTCCCAAAACCAACGGCATTTATAAATTTCTTAATAAATATTGGAATTAACGATAAAACCGGCATTATTCTCGATTTTTTTCCTGGCTCCTGCACAACCGCCCACGCTGTTTTCGACCTCAACAAACAAGACAACGGCGCCCGAAAATTCATCTGTGCACAACTTCCCGAAAAATGCGATGAAAAATCCGAAGCCTATAAAGCAGACTACAAAACCATTGCCGACATCGGCAAGGAACGCATCCGACGCGTTATAAAAAAGATAAAAGAAAGCGAAAACGGAAAACTCCCTTTTGAAAAAACAAAACAGGATTTGGGGTTCAAGGTATTCAAACTTCAAGCCTCAAATTTCAAAATCTGGCGTGGAGACAATATAAAAGACGGCAGGCAGCTTGAAAAACAGATGCAAATTCATCTTGATTCAATAAAGAAAGATGCAACAGAAGAAAACATGCTGTTTGAATTGTTGCTCAAGTCAGGCCGTAACCTCAATTCAAAAATTGAAAACGCCAATGATTATTACAGGATAAATGACGGTGAAATGATTATTGCGCTTTCCAGGATTGATGAAAAGATAGTGGATTCTATACTTGAAGACAAACCGCAGGTGTTTATCACCCTTGACAGACTCTTTAAAAACAATGACCAGTTAAAAACAAATACTTTGCTGCAAATGAAGGATGCCGGCATTGAATTTAAGGTGGTGTAAACATGAAAAATTTAGAAGAAATATTTGACCATCTTCATATAAAGGATCGAGACGGTCTGTATATTACTGCCGAAAATAAATGGAAAGGCGTGCTGCCTGCGCGGATAGAAAGGCGGCTTGACGACAAGCTGGAGCCGGAAGCTTTTTTCTGTATTGATAATAAGCCAATAGTGCTGTTTTATGATTCTCCGCAAAATAAAGAAAAACTGTTCAAGGATATCTGGAACTTTAATGAATCTCCTGTTGTAATTATTAACGAACCAAATACCGTCAATATCTTCAACGGACTTTCCTATCTGGAAAAAGAAAAGACCCTCGCAAAACTGGGAGACAAAAGCAATCTCAATGCTTTTTCTTATTTTGAACTGGTAACAGGCAAGACCTGGCAGACTTATGGAAATAAACTTAAATATCAAAATCGAGTTGATTACAAGTTGCTGGAAAATATAAGAGCCGCAAGAAATTTACTCATTAGAGAATACAATAATATTGATAGTCCTCTGGCCAATGCCCTTATTGGAAAATGTATATTTATCCGTTACCTGATAGATCGTCATGTTAGAATCAAATTTGATGGCACACTGCGGGCATGGACGAATGATGAATTCTGTAAACTTTTAGAAGATAAAGACCGAACTATTCAATTTTTGAATTACCTGAAAGACCACTTTAACGGAGAAGCTTTTCTTTTAGAAAACACGGAGTTACAAGATATTCCCAATGAAGCATTCAATATTTTAAGCCGGCTTATACGGGGAACAGAAATTACAACCGACCAAAGGTCTTTATTTGATATTTATGATTTTTCAATAATTCCGGTTGAGTTTATCAGCAATGTATATGAAGACTTTATAGGAGAGGAAAACCAGGCTAAAAAGGGAGCATATTATACTCCTGTATTTCTTGTCGATTATATAATAAAAGAGACTGTAGAGGAATATTTTGAAACAAATAAAAACGAACATAACTGCAAGGTACTCGATCCAGCGTGCGGGTCAGGTATTTTTCTGGTCCAGGCATTAAGAAGAATGATAGAACGTTATCAGGAAATTAACGGAATAACTTCCACAAAAAAAGAAGTATTGAAAAAGATAGCGGAAGAAAATATTTACGGAGTCGATCAGGATGGCAATGCAATAAATGTTGCCATATTCTCGGTTTATCTTGCTTTGCTTGACTATATTAGAGACCCCAAGAATATAGAAAATTTTAAATTTCCAAAACTTGTCAATAGGAATTTTTTCACCAATGATTTTTTTGAAACAAAGCCGGAAAAGGCAGAATATAATTCACTCTTTAGTAAGATTAATTTTGATTTTATTCTCGGCAATCCCCCATGGAAACGCGGAAGCGATAAAAACGCTTTATTCCTTAAGTATATTAAAGAAAGAAAGAAAAAAGAAGCGAGCAAAGCTGATGGTGAGCCAATGCCAACTATCAGTAATAAGGAAATAGCGCAGGCCTTCTTGCTGCGAACGAGCGATTTCAGTACTGCACAAACCAAATGCGCCCTGATTGTTACCAGTAAGACTTTATATAATCTCAACGCCAATAAATTTAGAAGATATTTTTTACATAATTATTTTATTGATAAAGTATTGGAATTGGCTGCTGTCCGCAGGGAAGTATTTGACAAGTCAAATGATCCGTCAATCGCTCCTGCCGCCATTTTGTTTTTCCGTTATGCGCAAGGTGAGGATACCGACAAAAATGTTATTGAACATATTGCATTAAAACCAAACCGATTTTTTTCTTTGTTTAAAGTCTTTATGCTTCAAAGAAATGATTGTAAACAGGTTGTTCAATCTCGTTTGATGGAATACGACTGGTTATGGAAAACATTGGTTTATGGAAGTTACATGGATTTTGATCTTATTAGACGATTGGAAGAAAATTATAAAACAATAAGCGATATTATATACAATAAAAACAATTTTTTAGTTAAACAAGGATTAAAAAGAAAAGATGGAAAGAAAAAAATAAATGTTGAAGAATTAATAGGTTGGGATTTTTTAGATATAAGTAAAAAAAAGCAAATTGAACCATTTTTCATTTACCCAAAGCTTGAGAAATGGATAGATAAATACGTAGGATATATTTACCGTGAAAAAGAAAAGATCGTAGAAAAAGGAAAGACCGTAGAAGAAAAAAAGATCGCAAAAACGGTATTTACCCCCCCGGTTTTACTGTTAAAAGAAACAGTGAACACAGAATTAAAATCTATTTCTGCAATTTCTTTAAAAAATAAGATATTATTTACAGATAAAATTACCTCTATTAAAGCCACTGGAAATAAAGATTTGAGCATTTATTATGAGATTGCCGGTTTACTGTATTCATCTTTATTTTCATATTTTATACTTATAAAAAGTTCTACTGTTGGGATCATGATAGAACAGCAAGTAAACGATAAGGAAAAATTCAACTTCCCATACATAAATAACCCTGCCATAGCGCAACATGTGGAGAAAATAGAATCAATCAGCAAAAAGCTGTTCAACAAAAAACAAAAACTGTTACCTTCCACCCAGCCACTGGAAGATGAAAAGAAAAAACTCATAGAAGATTTGAATGCTGAAATATTAAACAGTTTTGGACTGGATGAACAGGAGAGGGTTCTTGTGGATTATGCGGTGAATATTACAATCCCCTTAATAATGAAACATAAAGGATATGAAAAAGAGTTGTTCCAGCCTTTAAAGATAGAAGATCCTTTCTTAACGAACTATGCCGAGGTATTTTTAAACCGCTTTCGAAATTCCTTTGAAAGAAGCGACAAAAAGTTTACCCTTCAAATATTACATAGTAATTACATAATAGGAATGTTTTTCAGAGTTAGCAATAAATCGAATAATAAAAAGCCAATCTCATGGGAACAAACATCTGATGACAACTTACTAATAAAACTATCATCTCTTGGATATCAGAAAATTACAGAATCCCTTTTTATCCAAAAGGATATCCGTGGTTTTGAAAAGGAGGGTTTTTATATAGTCAAACCGAATGAGAAAAAAACATGGCATAAAGCAATAGCATATCTTGATTCAGAGGCATTTGTGGATGCAATGTTGAGAGCAGGCGGCAAGGAGGAGCAAAATGGCTAATCAACTTGATTCCTCTGCTTTCCCTGGATCAACAGATTTTTACATCGCAGAATTTGAAATCATCCTTACAAAAATAGTGTGTTGTTATAAGATGATGATAGACAATGGCGATATCGTCCCGAATAAAGAAGTGGAAATAAGAGATGTTTTATACAATAACTATTTGAATAATAATGAAGTGCGTGGCCAAGTTGGTCTCAACTGTAATATAGATTGTGAACCGGCTGAATATAGAAACGATAAATGTTCAGGTTTTATTGATCTAAAAATTTTCAGCGGAAATAGTCTTACAGACACTTCAGCTTATTATATAATTGAATGCAAACGATTAGATAATCAAAACCTTAATGGAACAACAGGGCTTAATGCTGAATATATCAAGAATGGTATTATGCGTTTTGTTAGTGGTCAGTATTCAACAAATAAATATTTAAACGGCATGTTTGGCTTTGTCGTTGAGCAAATGGATATTCCCGCCAACATCACAAATATTAACAAATTGTTGAGGAAAAACTTCTCTGATACAAACACTGAAACTGTTCTGACTTCCCACAATTTTGTTAAAGATTTTAAATATCAATACTACTCGATTCATAAAGACATTAAAAATAGAAAAATTAAATTGTATCATTTAATGTTTGATTTTTCTGTAAATATTGAGAAATCATAACCAAATCCGAATTTGAAATATTAATCAACGATAGAGAATAATCAATTGAAACTCCATTTTGATCCCAATCAGCAGTACCAGCTTGATGCTGTAAAATCCATAGTAGATATTTTTGAAGGCCAGCCTTTGAGCCAGGGGAATTTTGGTTTTTCGACTTATGAAAACGGTCAGCTTTTTAATGAAAATGGAGTCGGCAACCAAATTGATATTTCCAGAGAGCGGATTTTAAGCAACCTGCAAAAAATTCAGAAAAAAAACGGGCTCAACAATATTTCCGAAAAACTTGATGGAATGCATTTTTCCGTTGAGATGGAGACCGGCACCGGAAAGACTTATGTTTATATCAGAACAATATATGAGCTGAATAAAAAGTACGGTTTTAAGAAATTTGTTATAGTTGTTCCGAGTGTGGCCATCCGCGAAGGTGTTTTAAAAAATCTTGAAATTACCTTTGATCATTTTCAGAATCTTTATGACAGAAGCCCTGTAAATTATGACGTGTATGATTCCGGAAAAATTTCCAGTCTCAGGGGATTTGCCTCAAATAATGCAATCCAGATTTTGGTTATAAATATTGATTCATTTGCAAAGGATGAAAATGTTATCAACAGGACCAATGACAAACTTACAGGCAAAAAGCCGATTGAGTTCATTCAAAGCACAAAACCGGTTGTAATTGTTGATGAGCCCCAGAACATGGAAACCGGGATCAGAAAAAAGGCCATTGAAAACCTGAATTACTCCTGCACTCTTCGCTATTCCGCAACTCACATCAATCAGTATAATCTTATTTACAGCCTTGACCCTGTAAAAGCATACGACCTTGGACTGGTTAAACAGATTGAAGTGGACTCCATTATAACTGAAAACGATTTTAATGACGCTTTTGTCAGGCTTGAAAAAGTATCTGCCACAAAAACACGAACATCTGCCAGACTTTCCATTGATGTAAATACAAATGATGGTGTGAAAAGAAAAACCATTGCCGCAAAAGTCGGGGATGACCTTTATAAACTCTCCAAAAGCAGGGAAATTTACAAACAGGGTTACATTATAAACGGGATAGATGTGGAATCGGAATTTATTTCCATGTCAAATGGCGAGGATCTTTTTGTTGGCGATTCACAGGGCGGTATGACTGATGAAGTAATAAAGTTCCAGATAGAAAAAACCGTTAAGGAGCACTTTATCAAGGAAAAGAAATATAAGGATAAAGGGATTAAAGTCCTTTCCCTGTTCTTTATAGACAGGGTTGCCAACTACCGGAAGTATGATGAGAACGGAAACCTGGTGCATGGAAAATTTGCAAAATGGTTTAAAGAATCATTCAAGGCAATCAGTTCTAAATCGGCATACAAGGGGCTGATACCTTTTTCTGTTGACGATGTTCATAATGGATATTTTTCACAGGATAAAAAAGGTAAATTCAAGGATACTCAAAAAGCGGCAAAATCCAGGGCTGATATTGATATTTTTAAACTGATAATGAAGGATAAGGAACGGCTGCTTAGCGCTGATGAGCCGTTAAGGTTTATATTCAGCCATTCCGCTTTGCGTGAAGGCTGGGACAACCCGAATGTTTTTCAGATCTGCACATTAAATGAAACCCGGTCTGATTTAAAAAAGAGGCAGGAAATAGGAAGGGGAATGCGGCTTGCGGTTGACCGATCCGGTCTGAGAATTCAGAATCCCGTGATCAACAAACTGACTGTTATTGCAAATGAAAGTTATGAAGACTTTGCAAAACAGCTTCAAAATGAAATAGAAAATGAGTGCGGAGTCTCATTCAAGGGCAGAATAAAAAACAGGAAGAAAAGAAAAAAGGTAAAATACCGCAAGGGGTTTGAACTTGATGAGAATTTCAAAAAACTCTGGGATAAAATAAAACACCACACAAAATACAAGGTCATTTATGAGACAGGCGCGCTTGTTAATAAAGCGGCAAGAGCAATCAGAAACATGCCTGAAATAAAAAAAGCGGTTATTAAATCCACAAAATCATCTGTAAAATTTGATGAGGGCGGCATTGTCAGCGATGTTGTTGCAAGCTATTCAACTATCAGGGACAAGACTTTTCAAATTCCTGACGTGCCGGCATATATTCAAAGCCGAACAGGTTTAACCCGCTCAACCATCCTGCAGATACTTATCGAATCAGGCAGGCTTGATGATGTTCTTATCAATCCCCAGTTATTTCTTGATAGTGCGGTTGTAAAAATAAAAGAAGCCTTAAATGAACTTATAATTGACGGTATCAAGTATGAAAAAATCGGGAATGTTGAATATGAAATGCGGCTTTTTGAGGATTATGAAATTCATGTTAACGACATGACATTTTATATTTCTCAAAAAGAAAAAACGATATTCAGCAACATGGTGCCGCTTGACTCACACGTTGAATATCGGTTTGCAAAAGAGTGCGAAACACGTGAGGATGTTCAATTCTATTTCAAGCTCCCGTTCTGGTTTAAAATAAAAACTCCTATAGGAAACTATACTCCTGATTGGGCGCTTATAAAGAAAAATGAAAAAACTGTTTATTTTGTAGCAGAAACCAAATCTGAAAATCAGGAACTGAAAGAAAGCGAGAAAAGAAAAATCAAATGCGGCAAAGCGCATTTTGATGAGTTTGAAGATGTTGCATACAGGCAGGTTGTGAAAGTTTCGGATCTGGATTAAAATATGAAACCTCCGGGACATCCAGATTATAAGTTTCTTCCTGCCCTCCGATCCCCTGTTCACTATTCCTTGCCCCAATCCCTTGGCCCCTGATCCCTGATATAGAAGGCCGTTTGCAGGATAAAACTTATAAAACCTCTTTTTCTGCTGCCTTAACAAACTTTTCCAACTGTTCTTCATAATAGGAACGATTCTTTTTTGCTGATTCTATAGCGCGCAGTTCTGTTGAGATCGCCTCATTAATTAGACCGTTAATATAATAGCTCTCGGCAAGGGTATCCAATATGTGCGGAGCCTGCTTCAGGCTAACCGCTATTATTGCAAGCTCAAGAGCCTGCTTTGGATTTCTGAACTTTTTATCATCGCATGTGGCATAGAGCCAGGCAAGGTTATTCAAAACCTCGGGATTGTTTGCATTGTATATTATTGACTGTTCGTATGAATCGATTGCTTCCGAATACCTTTGTTTGCTGTACAACAGATTGCCCAAAGCTCTGTATAGTTGCGGATTGTGAGGGTTTTTTTCAAGTTCCCTGATTATGACCTTTTCGAAAAAATAGCTGTCCAATTTGCTGCCTGTTTCTCCAAAATTTAAGCTATATCCGGCTCCCCCGATAAAAACCATTCCAACAAGATAAGCGGCAATGCTTTTCCTTATTTTACTGTTATGACGTGTTATCCATCTCCTGTCAGTTTCACACTTTTTCAGATACTCAATGCGTTCCTTTATGCTGAAATGGTGCCAGTTAGGCCTGTCTGGTGGTTGACCGCTTGTCAAAGCTATCTTTTCAAATGTGGAAATAAGCGGTTTTGAAGTTTCAAAGAGAGAATATATGTAGATATCCGCCTGACGCTCGAAGTTGCGCATGAAATACCCGAAAATATAACGGAAATAGATAATAAAAATCAGGATGGTCATTATGCTGAATATTGTCGAAGTCACGACAGCCTGATTGAAACCGATCATATTTGTGATGACAAACAGCGGTTTCGCATAAATAATGAAATAGACAAGCAGATCGAAAGTGGAATATGAAAGCAGCATATAACCCGCAAAAAAAAGCAGGTAATACAAAAGATGCTTTCTTTTAATATGTCCGATTTCATGGGCTATGACCGCATCAATTTCTTCCGGATCAAGAAACCGGAACAGCCCGTCCGTAACAAGAATGTAGCGGAATTTTTTAACAAGCCCCATAACGCCGGCTGTAATCATTCTGGCGCCGAACATGGGCCAGCGAAGTATGTTGGCATATTCCATCCCGGCTTTTTTGCACAAATATTCTATCCGGTTTCTCTCCTGTCCTGCTTCAAGGGGTTTGCATCTCCAGAATTTCTGGATCATCGCAGGCCCGACAATTGCGATGCCGGCAAGAAAAACAAGAAAGTAGATTATTTCACCCTGGGTAGTGGCAAGAAAACGTTTTGGCATTTCAAAGGGAAGAACATTTATTATATCGGCAATTCCGGAAAGCAGCAGCCAGGGTAAAAGCACAGGAATGGAAAAGGAAATGTTCGACAGGATATATGACCGTCTTGAAAGGCCGGTCATGTTTAACTTTTGATAAGCTCCATAAGCGCAAAACCATATTATTACAAGGTAGAAGATAAAAAGCCCAAGAAAAACAAGCGCCGGAAAAGTTGGAATTATTGAAAAAACCGGTATGTTTATTAGAAATGACGACAGGTTGAGTCCGTATATATTTAGGGCAAAAATCATAATTGCCATCACAGACTGCCTGCCTGAAATTAAATCAAATTTATGGTCAAGACGGTAAAAGTCTTCTCTCTCAATCTGCTTTTCAAGCCTTTGAAACCGCAGCCATGTATAATATGCAAAAATTACAATAAGGCCAATAAAAAGGACTAACGAGGCCGGCAAAGTGAAATTTGTTTCTTCAGAGGGCTGATATGTGGTGTATATGAGCAGTACAATGATTAAATATATTAGATTGCTGAACATAGTAACTCAGGTTGATCGGGGATCAGGGATCAGGGTTGTGGGTTGTCCTGACCCCTGACCCCTGAAACCCGACCCCTGCTCCCTATAATATCTTTCTTTTTCGCTGTATATACATCCGCAATACTGCTGTCGATACATGCCAAGACGTTTTGATTTTTCAATTCCTTCCTTCCATCCGGTGCGAAAATCTGTGTAATAAAATGGGACACCGGTTTTTTTGCCCGCTGATTCTCCTATCGATTTTATCATGTCATGCTTCTGGAATTTACTGTATAAAAGGGTGGAAGTAAAATAGTCGAATTTTCCCCGTTTTGCCACAAGCGCAGTGCATCTCAACCGGTCATGATAGCAAAAGAAGCAACGATCTGATTCCCTGAAAACCACACTCTGAATAAAACCCTCCAGATCATATCCTTCCTGGTATATAACCTTAAGATCGATACTGCCGGCATAGTCTTGCAGAGCCTTTTCCCTCTTCAAGCATTCTGTATAAGGATGGATATTATTCCTGTAGAAAAAGCCCATTACATCCATGCCTTGTGACCGGAGAATTTTAACCGGATATATAGCGCAGGGCGCACAGCATATATGAAGCAAAATTTTCAATTTCTCTTTCCAAAAATTGCGGTTCCTATACGTACCAGGGTAGCTCCTTCCTCAATGGCAACCTCAAAATCGCCTGTCATGCCCATGGAAAGTTCTTTCATTGAGACGTTTTGAATGGCCTCTTTTTTTATCTGATCACGAAGTCTGCGAAGAACCGCAAAATAAGGTCGAACTATTTCAGGGCTGTCGAAAAATGGGGGCATTGTCATAAGCCCCCTAATTGACAGGTTTTGAAGGCAGCTTATATCATTTATCAGGCTAAGCAAATCCTGTTCATAAACCCCTGATTTTGAAGATTCTTTGCTGATATTTATCTGTATCAGGATCTGCTGGATTTTATTTATCTTCTTTGCCTGCTTATTTAATTCCCTGGCCAGTTTAAGGGAATCCACAGTGTGAATTAGATCGAAAAGCCTTACAGCATACTTTGCCTTATTGGTTTGCAGGTGGCCGATAAAATGCCATGACACAGGATATGCTGACAGCTCGTTGATTTTCTCCCTGGCTTCCTGGATATAATTTTCTCCGAGGATTGTAACGCCGGCATCTATTGCTTCCTTTACCCTGTCCGGAGATCTGGTTTTGCTTACAGCAACCAGTCTGATGGTTTCCGGATCTCTGCCGCATGCAGAAGCCGTATTGTTGATGCGGTCATTCACGTTTTTTAATCTTTGTTTCAAAGAAAAATCCACAACCCAAAACCCCCTCTTTAATCAAAAATTCAATAACCTCACAAACAGGAAGCCCGACAACATTTGTATAAGATCCGTTGATGCTTTTTACAAGGAATGTGCCTAATCCCTGGATTGCATATGCTCCTGCCTTGTCAAAAGGTTCCCTTGTATGTATGTACCATTCGATCTCCTCATCAGACAGATCTTTAAAAAGAACATCTGTTTTAATTGTTTCTGCAAAGCAACGTTTTTTTGCTTTGCAGCAGATACAATAACCTGTTAAAACCTGATGAGTCCGGCCCCCGAGCCTTTTTAACATATCGCGCGCTTCATCCCTTGAGCCGGGCTTGCCAAGAATGATGCCGTCTATCAGGACAACTGTGTCAGCTCCGATAACCCAGCTTTCAGAATGCTTTTCCGATACTTCATCCGCCTTTTTTTCAGCCAGAATCTTTACATAGATTTCAGGCGAAGATAAGGATACAGACTCTTCGTCAAAGCTGCTTGGGATTACGGAAAAGGAAAGTCCCGCCTGCTCTAAAAGATACCGGCGCCGCGGAGATCTGGATGCCAGAATTAATATTGGATCATCGCATGGTTTTTGCATTGAAATAAATTATCAGATAACATATTATTTGACAAGCAGTAAGTCAGGTATAATCCGCAATGGATCAGGAGGAAGTAATGAATCAGGAAATATTCGATGTTGTTATTTTAGGCACAGGCCCTGCCGGGCTTCAGGCGGCAATTCATGCTGCACGTGCCAAGGTCTCTGTGCTGGTTATGGGGCGGAAACACAAATCGAGCCTTTATAAAGCACATGTTGAAAACTATTGCTGCCTTAGCAGTGTTTCAGGAGAGGAACTTCTTCAGATGGGCGTCCGGCATGCTTCAGAATCAGGAGCTCAATTTCTTCTTGAGGATGTTATTAAGACATCGCAGGCAAATGACATGTTTATTGTCCTTACAGAAAGTGAACGCAGCATAAAAACAAAAACTCTTGTCCTGAGCATGGGAATATCCCGTAATCATCTCGGTGTAAAGGGAGAAAAAAAGTTCCTTGGAAAAGGTGTAAGTTACTGTGTCGATTGTGACGCAAATTTTTATAAAGGTGAAAAAGTAGCAGTTATCGGTAGTGAATCTGCCGCTGTTTCCGGAGCGTTGACCCTTCTGTTTTATGCGGAAGAAGTCCACCTTATTTCAGAGCAGCTTAAAGTATCTGATCGTCTTGATTTTCAAATCCGGGAATCAGGCGTTAACCTCCATTTGGGACGCAAGGTTAAAGAAATCGTGGGGCAGGAAAAAGTCGAAGGTTTGGTTATGGGTGACGGTCAGAAGCTGACCGTAAGCGGTGTTTTCATTGAAACAGGGGCAAAAGGCGCCATCGAACTGGCCGCCACCTTGGGAGTTGAGCTTGATTCTGAAAAATTTCGATATATAAACACAGATAAACAGCAGCGGACAAATATACCGGGCATCTTTGCAGCCGGAGATATTTGCGGCCCTCCATGGCAAATGGCCAAGGCTGTAGGCGAGGGTTGTGTGGCAGGACTTTCCGCTGCAAAGTATGCAAAAAAGTTATCCCGTTAATAAGGGTTCGGCAAGAAATAAGTTCGCAATTTCAGGTGTTGAGGCGCTCGGCTGACAAGGCGCGAAAAAGCATGAATATCAAGCATATTCAGAATTTTCGCAACGCAGTCAGGCGGGATGCATCGGCGCCTGAAATGTAAAGTTATTTTTTTGTCGAGCCCTAAGGGGTCAGGAATCAAGGCATGAGTTGTATTTCAGGCCCGCGTGCAAATTTTAAATCCGCAATCCAAAATCCAAAATAATGTCTGAACGGACTTTTCGTTTAGACACCATTTGACAACCCCGTGTAATAGTCATCTTTGCTTCCGCTGCGACAAGTTACTGCAAATGCGCTCGCAGTTGCGGTTCGAAAGCCTCTTTTTTAAGTATATTTATGGTTTGTTATGGTTGTCATAGGTTGCCGTTTGGCTCCCATAATTCAAGCAAACAATACTTGACATTAATTTGAATTTATGGAAAAAAGGCTAAATTTGATATATGTCAGCCTTGACATATATGCCGGCTTTGACATAGATTAAAAATGACACATATCACCAGAACAAGCGGAGTCGGTTTCAAAAGATGTTATGTGCAAGGAATTAGAACTAAATAAGTACATGCGGTCAAACCATTATATACGGCTTTTATCATGCCGGATTTATTCTATTCAAGGAGATAAGAAAAAATGAACTCGAATGCTATAAAAAAAAATGTAGGAATTTCGCAAAGTATGAACATAGGAAGCTATTCTTTTGAAGAGTTTTTAGAGGAGGCCAGGGCGTTTCATGGCTATCCCGCGCCAGGTCTAATTTTGGGTGGATACATAGTTGAGGAAGCAAAGCGCCATCTGCCCGAAAACATTCTTTATGATGCCGTGTCTGAAACAGCGTGGTGTCTGCCGGACGCAGTTCAGATGCTGACGCCTTGCACCACGGGAAACGGCTGGCTTAAAATTTTTAACTTTGGCCTTTATGCCGTAAGTCTCTATGACAAATTCAATGGCAATGGCATACGGGTTTTTTTAGACGTCTCAAAACTTGATTCTTATTCTGAAATAAAAACCTGGTATCTGAAGCTTAAACCAAAAAAAGAACAAAATTCAGAGCTCTTGTGGAAACAAATTGGACAGGCTGGAGCGTCTGTTTGTTCGGCAATAAAAATACGCATGCGGTCTGAACACATGATGCACCGAAGCAAGGGCGCTATCGCTGTTTGTCCAATATGTGGAGAAGCTTATCCATCAGCGGATGGAGAGATTTGCCGTTCGTGTCAGGGCGAGTCGCCATATGTTGAAAAATCGGGTTTACCAAGAGAAAAAGTTCCTATTTATAAGTCATCTGAGCTTAAAACAGTCCCTGTAGCTGAAGCTGTGGGGAAAAAGGTTTTACATGATCTTACAGGCATTGTGCCGGGTGTCAGCAAGGGCGCTGAGTTCAAAAATGGTCAACAGATAAGCGCTGGCGATGTATGCCGTTTACAACAAATGGGCAAATACAATATATTTTTAGAAGATGAAAAATCAACGGATGACAAATGGGCACATGAGGATGAAGTGGCCAGAGCATTTGGAAAAGCTATGGCCGGCAATGGAGTAAAGATCGCTGGGCCTCCGGCTGAAGGCAGGGTCAATTTAATTGCAGCAAGGCATGGAATGCTTGTGGTAGATGTGAACAGATTGCATCAGTTTAATATGTTGCCTGATGTTATGGCTGCTTCCCAACAAAGCTACAGTGTGATTAAAAAAGAAACTATCGTGGCCGGCACGCGCGCTATTCCGCTGTATCTTTCTCAAGTTACATTTCATAAGGCTCTTGGGTTTCTTAAGAATGGTCCGCTCTTTCATGTGCTGCCAATGCGCAAGGCCAAAGTTGGAATTCTTATTACAGGCAGCGAGATATTCAAGGGACTTATTAAGGACAGATTCGAGTCCATCATTACCGACAAGGTGAGGCGCCTGGGCTGCACTGTGGCCAAATCCATTATCGTGCCCGACGGCAGGGAATCTATTAAAGATGGTTTGGCGCACCTCATTCGAGCCAAAAGCAATCTTATCGTGACAACAGGAGGTCTTTCCGTGGACCCTGATGATAAGACACGCCAGGGTATCATTGATGCCGGGGCAGAGGATATAATTTACGGAGCGCCAATATTGCCAGGCGCAATGACCTTGCTGGCCCGCATTGGTCAGACCCAGCTTATAGGTGTACCAGCATGCGCTTTGTATTTTAAGACCACAAGTTTTGATCTTCTGCTGCCTCGATTGCTTGCCGGACTGGCCATCACCCGTAATGACCTGGCGAAACTGGGGCATGGCGCTTTATGTCTGGCATGTAAAGAATGCAGATTTCCCCAATGTCCGTTTGGAAAATAATTCGACAAAAAAAACAATCAGCAAGGAGAGTAAGCCATGAATAAATATAACCCGACAATAAGACTCCATCTCTGGCTGGAAACAGATAATGGCCTGTTTTTTGGGTCTGGCCGCGCTCAACTACTTAAGAATATTGATAAATATGGCTCATTAAAAAAAGCAGCAGAGAACATGAAGATGTCATATCGGGCTGCCTGGGGAAAAGTAAAAAAGACTGAAGAGGTATTGGGAATTGAACTAATTACCAAAACGGGGACTAACAGAGATGGATATCAACTGACTGAATTCGGGAAGGAGTTTATGGAAAAATTCCAGACATGGTTTGACCGGGTTGAAAAAAGTGCTTTAAAAGAGGCTGAGCAGATATTCTCCTGGTCTTTAAAAACTTACAAAGATAAATTGTAACTCAGGTAGATAGGCTGAAGGCTGAAGGCTTTTAGGAAAAAGATCCACAGAACCCAATGATAGCATACCATTCAAGCCCCCACTGCCTGTGCAGGCGCGGCAGACAGGACAATACGTCTTTTGCTGTTTGAGGATATCAGTAGCCTTCAGTCTAATAACCTGAGCGGTTACAGATAAATTATAAATTCGAGGATAAGTTATGTTTTACAAACAATTACATGAGAAATTTTTTCAGCTCGCTGAGAATAAGTCATTATTAGATAATGAGATAACAATTAAGACCCGTATATTAAAACCAGCCGAGGCTATCGGCAACCCCGACAGAAAGGATTTCCCCCTGTTAAAAGGCAAAGAAGTCCTGATGGAGGCATTATTTATGAAGGCAAAGGGCCATGCCTATACCGATGCTCCATCAGAATTTTCCGGGCCATTGAGAAAAATCTTTGATTTTCAACTGGATGACTCCAGGGGAAAAGCTCTTTTCATAGCTTCGCTCAACGCTGTTATGAGACATCTGTATCCAGATATGGCAACGGTTCACTGCAAGGATAATGAACCTGAGGAGTGCGCTGAAAAAATGGCGGAATTTATAAAAACATTAAAACCAAATACATTTGGTTTAATAGGCCTGCAGCCGGCTATCTTAGATTCCATGGTAAAAAGATTGGGAGCAAAAAATGTTTCCTGCATAGATAGAGATGAAGATAACAGGGGTAAGATAAAATACAACGTACCTATTGGATGGGGAGATAATGAAGGTATGGAAAAGGTTTTTAAAAAGAGTGATCTGGTGCTGGCAACCGGATCCAGCGCAGTAAATGGATCATTAGTAGATATCCTCAGGTTTTCTAAAAATTATAACAAACCTATCTATTTTTTCGGTGTGACCATTGCTGGAATTGCCAGACTGATGGAATTGAAAAGCCTGTGTTTTAAGGCAACATAATGAAAAAAGAAAGATGTATTTCGATAACAACAATTGCTCTGATGTTTTTTACAGCAGCTCTACTGGTCTGTCCCCAGGCAGGATGGCCGGCGGAAAAGGCAGGCAGTACAATTCTTGTGTACTCAGGCGCGGGAATAAGAAAGCCTATGGATGAACTCGGACGTATGTTTGAGCAGCAATACGGCATAAAGGTAAGATATAACTATGCAGGCTCCGGTCATTTGTTAAGCCAGATAGAACTTTCAAAAACAGGGGATATCTATCAGCCTGGGGCAACATACTATCTCAGTATTGCAAAGAAAAAAGGTTTTATTGATTATGAAAAATTTGCAGCCTATCACGTGCCGGTTATAGCGGTTCCAAAAGGAAATCCGGCAAATATAACCTGTTTAAAAGACCTTGCAAAGCCTGGGCTAAGAATTGCCCTGGGAGATCCGAAGGCATGCGCCATTGGAAAGCTGGGAAATAAAATACTGAAGAAAAACAGGATTAAGGATGCAGTTGATAAGAACGTTATTACACGCGCTGTAACTGTGAATGAACTCATAGTTGCAATATCTATGGGCCAGGTAGATGCAGCAATAACCTGGGAAGAATCAGTGCTTTTTGCTTCGCATAAAACACATATTATAAAAATACCCGGGAAACAGAATATTATAAAAATAATCCCGATTGGCAGGCTGACATTTTCGGAAAACAAAGATGACGCAGCGAAATTCGTTGATTTTGTCACCTCGGATAAGGGCAAGGCAATATATAAGAAACATGGATTTACCCCATATCCTGATCCAAAATATCAGTAAACATAAGCTATTATGATGATATTACAAAAATTAAAGGGATCAGGGTTCAAGATTATAACCATATCTTTTGTCTTGCTCCTTGCTGCCTTCATCCTGGCGCAAGTTGTATGTGTTGTCACCTATACTACCCCTCAGGTGCTGATAAAAAGCCTGGCTTCCAGGGAAATATGGTTTGCTATAAAATTAAGCCTGATAACTGCAGTTATATCTACTATCTTATGTATTATTATCTCTGTGCCGGCAGCATATGCCCTTGTTCGATATGATTTTCCCGGAAAAAGTTTTTTCAATACCATCCTGGATATGCCATTAGCCCTGCCTCCATTAGTGGCTGGTGTTGGTTTGTTAATCTTATTTGGCACCACACCATTTGGTAAGGCTCTTGCTAAAGCAGGGCTTGTTTTTGTTTATACTCCTCTGGGAATTATTATTGCTCAGTTTTTTGTGAACGTGCCGTTTATGCTCAGGATACTAAAATCAACATTTCAGGGTATAAATCCAAGATATGAATATATCGCCCAGGGCCTTGGTTGCACCGAAGCTCAGGCATTCTGGCGGGTAACACTGCCAATGTCAAAGAACGGGCTTTTGGCCGGATCTGTCATAACGTGGTCAAAGGGAATAGGCGAATTCGGCGCTGCCCTGATGGTTGCCGGGGCAACCAGGATGAAAACAGAGATTTTACCTATTTCACTTTATTTAAACATGTCTTGTGGAGAGCTTGACCTGGCTATAGCAGCAGCAACGATTCTAATCGTCATTTCATTTGCCTCTCTGTTTATTTTTGAAAGATATAGCGGCACTGTCCATTTCCTCTAAAATTTATATATAATGATAAGAGTTGAGAATATATCAAAGAATCTGGGTGAATTCTTTTTAACAGACATAAATCTGGAAGTAAATGCGATTGACTATTTTATGATAGTCGGTCCTACCGGCGCCGGCAAAACAATACTACTGGAAACAATAGCCGGCATCTATCGCCCAGATAAGGGGAAAATTTTTCTGAATGATCACGATATTACCAATGCTCCGCCAAGGGATCGAAATATCAATGTAGTTTATCAGGACTACATGCTTTTTCCGCACTTGACTGCGGCACAGAATATCGGTTTTGGGCTAAGGTCAAGAAAAATTTCCAAAACAGTGACTAAAAGAAAAATCAATGAAGTTGCAAACCTGTTAGGTATTTCCCATTTGCTTTGTCGTTACTCTGACACCTTAAGTGGCGGTGAAAAGCAGAGGGTTTCGATAGCCCGTGCAATAATAACTGAACCAAAGGCATTGTTGTTAGATGAGCCGCTGAGCGCATTGGATCCGCAAACAAAGGATAAATTGCGGCATGAGCTGAAAAAGATTCACTTACTCATGAAAACTACAATAATTCATGTAACACACAGTCTGGAGGAAGCTTTTTTCCTCGGAGATCAAATAGCGTTGCTGGATAAAGGGAAAATTGTTCAGGTGGGTGAGCCAAAGGAAGTGTTTAGAAAACCCAATTCTAAATTTACAGCCGATTTCATGGGTGTTGATAACATATTTAAGGGGAAATCAACTATTATTAATGGCGCAAGCCATATTGACGCTGGCGGGATAACTATTGTGTCCACTACGCCTGCATATGGGAATCTCTTTGCTTCTATCAGGCCGGAGGAAATATTCGTTTCAAAACAACCCATTGTTTCAAGCGCCAGAAACTCATTTCATGGCAATGTAGAGAACATAATCGACAAGGGGGTCATCCTTAATCTCCTGATAGATGTTGGAATACCCTTTATCGTTGTAATAACAAGACAATCACTTGACAGTATGAAACTAAAAATCAGTGATTCAGTATATATCACTTTTAAAGCTGCAGCAGTGCATGTTTTTTAGTCTCTTATAAATTAGAACCACGGATTTTTATTCGCTTCGTGTCTAATACGCCGCGGCTTGCCGCGGGGCAGTTTATCAACAGGGTATCAAATTAAAGGAATCAGGATATATGGAATTAGATAACAGACTTTATGATTTGTTTTTAGTCAAGGCAAAAAAGGTAAAAATTGAATTGCTGAGCATAGGTCTTGGGTATACAGCAGTTACAACCTCAGACGGAGGGATAGGCTTGTCCTGTACTTTTAACAGTAAAAATGCCTGTCCTGTAATTAAAAGCTACTGTGACTATGAGGACAAATCAGCGCTTGGCCTGCTTGAAAAAATCAAAAGTAAGAATATAATGGAAAGGAGCATGGCGCTTGCCCTTATAAATGCTTTGAATTATGAAAAAGCTTTTTTACTTCCTGAAGACAGGAGCAATTCTATAATGTTTGATAAATTCGATATAGGCAAGGGAACAAAAATTGCCATGGTTGGTTTTTTTGATCCTCTTGTGAAAATTTTCAGGGAAAGAGAAGCGCTTGTGGAAATAATCGACATATCACGTGGTATTGGCCAGGAAGAAAATTTTTACAAAAAACTTGGAAGCTGGGCAGATGCACTATTTTTAAGTTCCACCTCTATCCTTAATAATACTACTGAGGAAATACTCAGAAATACCGCCGAAAATGTCAGGACTGTAATGTTAGGTCCCAGCACACCAATGGTGCCTGACGCCTTTGAACACCTGCCGGTACACATGCTTGCCGGCACTGTGCCAACTGAAAAAGAAAATGTCTTAAAGGCCGTTCGACATGGAATGGGAACCAGGTTTATCCATAAATTCAGCAGAAAGTCTTTTTGCCTTTTTCCTAATCAAGAAACAGGTAAGCTTCAAATCACCTGAGCAAGAAAAAACATATATGCTTATTATAACATATTGAAATAACTGGAAAATCCTTGACATCCTCCTTTTCCTGTGCCAGGGTAACTTCAAAGAATTATAGTCAGGCAAGGACAATGTTTTTATAATGAGTAAAAGGAGGTAATAGATGGAAATTACACGACGAGGTTTTGTCAAATTAACAGGGCTTGGAGCGGCAAGCATCGCCCTAAGCCAACTTGGTTTTGATTTAGGACCGGCAAAGGCTTATGCTGCCGGGCTGAAAATCAAAGGGGCAAAGGAGGTTATCTCTATCTGTCCATTCTGTGCGGTTTGCTGCCATTTTATTGCGCATGTAAAAGACGGCAAGGTTATTAACACAGAAGGCGATCCAGGCTATCCAATAAGCGAGGGCGCCTTATGCGCCAAGGGCGCTTCTATGTTGCCTATGATTAACAGTGATCACAGATTGTTAAAACCGCTCTACAGAGCGCCTTACAGTGATCGCTGGGAAGAAAAAAGCTGGGACTGGATGCTTACCCGTCTTGCGCAGCGGATGAAAGATACCAGAGATAACGATTTTAAACGTTATAATGATAAAGGAGAAACCGTTAACAGGGTAAACTCAATGTTTCACCTTGGTTCTTCCCAGATGGACAATGAAGAATGTGCGGTGGTGCATCAGGCAATGCGGGCTCTGGGTATAGTCCATTTTGACCATCAGGCGCGTATCTGACATAGCGCTACTGTTGCGGCTCTGGCAGAGTCGTTCGGAAGAGGCGCTATGACCAATCACTGGATTGACATTAAAAATACTGATTGTGCCTTAATTATGGGCAGTAATGCTGCAGAACACCATCCCATATGTTTCAAATGGGTTCTAAAAGCAAAAGAAGAAAGAGGGGCTAAAATTGTCCATGTTGATCCAAAGTTTTCCAGAACATCGGCGAGATCTGATTTTCATGTGCCTTTAAGATCAGGTACAGATATCCCTTTCCTCGGCGGTATGATTAAATACATCATTGAAAAGAAAAAATATTTTAAAGAGTATGTAACAGAATATACAAATGCATCTTTTATTGTGAATAAAAAATTTGCCTTTAAAAATGGTTTGTTTTCCGGATTTAATGCAAAGGAAAAAAAATATGACAAGTCTTCCTGGAAATTTGATCTGGACGGAAAAGGAGTTCCTAAAAAGGACAAAACACTGAAAGATTCAAGATGCGTGTTCCAGCTTCTGAAAAAACACTATGACCGTTATGACCTAAACAAAGTTTCGTCTATCACCGGTGTGCCTAAAAAAGAAATTCTGAGAGTTTATGAGCTCTTTGCAGCTACCGGCAGCCCTAAAAAGGCGGGCACCATCATGTATGCCCTTGGATGGACTCAGCATACAGTTGGAGTGCAGAATATCCGTGCAAGCGCTATTATACAACTCCTGCTTGGCAACATCGGTATTGCCGGAGGCGGGATCAACGCTCTCCGTGGTGAACCAAATGTACAGGGGTCAACAGACCACTGCATACTCTATCATATTCTGCCTGGCTATCTTGGATTGCCTCGAGCGAACTGGCCTAAATTAGATGATTATCTTAAGGCCAATACGCCTGTAAGTAATGATCCTGCGAGCGCCAACTGGTGGCAGCACAAGCCAAAATATATGGTAAGTTTATTAAAAGGCTGGTTTGGCGATGCAGCAACTAAAGAAAATGGTTTTGGTTATGATTGGCTCCCAAAGGGCGATAAGGGAGGAGATTATTCTTACCTTTGGCTGTTTGACAAGATGTATAAAGGTAAAATCAAGGGTGGCAGCATCTGGGCTACCAATCCTGCTCAGAGTGTTCCAAATTCCAACAAAGTCAGAAAGGCCATGGAAAATCTGGACTGGTTATCGATGGCCGAGATCCATCATAATGAGACAACCGATTTCTGGCATCGTCCTGGAGCAGATCCTAAAAAAATAAAGACAGAGGTCTTTTTGCTGCCTTCATGCCATAGAGTTGAAAAGGAAGGGAGTGTAAGCAACAGTGGACGCTGGCTGTTATGGCATCACAAGGCAACCCCGCCTCAGGGCAAGTCAAAATCAATGGGAGAAATCATTGTGGAGATCATGAACAAGGTGAGATCTCTCTACCGCGAGCAGAGCGGTGTTTTTGCTGAGCCCATTTTGAACCTGGACTGGCCAAACTATTATAATGCAGAAAACATGGCCAAAAAAATCAATGGTTATTATACAGCAGGTCCTAAGAAAGGGCAGCAGGTTCCAAGTTTTGGCGCTCTAAAAGACGATGGATCAACTGTTTGTCTTAACTGGCTATATGCTGGAAGCTATACCGAAGAAGCAGGCAACAAGGCCAAACGCCGGGATTACACTCAGACCCCAATGCAGGCAAAAATCGGCCTTTATCCAAAATTTTCGTGGAACTGGCCGGTTAACAGAAGAATCCTGTATAACAGGCTTTCGGTAGATAAGAATGGCAGGCCCTGGGATCCGGCAAGAACCGTTATCAAGTGGAACGGAACCAAGTGGGAAGGTGATGTCCCGGATGGCGGGTGGCCGCCGCTTGCAACAGGCAAGGGCAGGTATCCTTTTATTATGCGGAAAGAAGGACATGGTCAGCTTTTTGGTCCAGGCAGGGCAGAAGGTCCCTTTCCTGAGCACTATGAACCTATTGAGACCCCTGTGAAAAAGCATCCTTTTTCCAAACAGCTTAACAATCCATGTGCCAAGATAATGGATAGTGATGCTGATATGAGGGCCAAGCCCGCTGATCCTCGCTATCCTATTGTCTTAACCACTTACAGTCTTACTGAGCACTGGTGTGGTGGAGGTGAAACAAGAAATGTACCATGGCTGCTTGAAGCAGAACCTCAGCTCTATGTAGAGATGAGTCCTGAGCTGGCCAAAGAAAAGGGTATCAAAAATGGTGAAGTAGTTGCCGTTGAAAGCGCAAGGGGCAGAGTTGAAGCAGTGGCAATGGTGACCATTCGAATAAGGCCGTTCAAAATATTAGGCAAAACTGTCCATGAAATTGGCATGCCCTTTTTCGCCGGCTGGACAACACCTGGCGTAGGTGATGCAACCAACCGTTTGTGTATTGCCGCGGGCGACCCAAATACAACTATACCGGAATTCAAGGCATGTTGTGTGAACATTAAAAAAGCAACCAGTATCACAGAGCTGGCATAGCGCTAAAAACAGGTAAGCTTTTTGGAGCTTACCTGTTAAACGAAAAAGGAGGGAAAAGAGATGTCAAAGGCATTTTTTATTGATACATCAAGATGCACAGCCTGTCGAGGCTGTCAGGTTGCCTGTAAGGAATGGCATGAACTGCCTGCTACAAAGACCAGGCAAAGAGGAACCCACCAGAATCCAGTGGATTTAAATCCATATACTTATAAATTAGTACGATTTAGAGAACATAAGGTTAATGATACAGTAAAATGGAATTTTTTTCCGGATCAGTGTCGTCATTGTTTAGAAGCGCCATGCAAAGATGTGGCTGATAACTATGTAAAAGGCGCTGTAGTCAGAGACGAAGAAACCGGGGCGATAATTTATACAGAGCTGACTAAGCAGCTTCCCAATAAAGCATTTGAGGAAATGCGAAGCGACTGCCCTTATGATATTCCACGGCGACACGATGGTACAGGTTTAATTGTAAAATGTGATATGTGTATTGACCGTGTTTCAAACGGACTCTTACCCATGTGCGTAAAAACCTGTCCAAGCGGAGCAATGAATTTTGGCGCCAGAAAAGAGATGCTCAATATGGCTAACAAGCGTCTTGCTGTATTGAAAAGGGAATATCCAAAAGCTCAACTGGTAGATGAAGATGATGTTAATGTCATATATCTCATCACTGAGAAACCGGAGTTTTATCATGATTTTGTTCTGGCCCAGGGGTTTGGCGCTATTACACGGAAGGCAGCGCTGGCTAAGCTTGTATCACCTGTAAAGGCACAATTAAGGCCTTTACAGAACCTGTTTGCCTAAATCACAAAAGAAATTTTTTATTATCCTCGACCTGACAGGCGTAAAAAAACCAACGCTTTATTCAGGTCGGGGATAACTGTTTATATCCTGCACTTCGCTGCAGGGTAATTAATTGTTATAACCGCGAAAAAAATGGGAGGAAAAATGCAAGACGACAAGCTCAGGGCCTTTCAGGAAAGGTTAAAAATCTTGAGACGAAAGTATCCCGATTATGGATATTTTTTTGATTTTTATGGGACTGTAATATTAACCCGGATAAACTTTTCTCAAAGGCCTGAAATCGAATCTGTTGCGATTGAAGAAGAAATGGTAAAATTGAAACTTAACGATGGGTTTCCTCTCATAGAAACAGAAGCATTTCAAATAGATACAAAGCATGCTCAGGCGCTTTTTTTTGCCCTTTGCCGTGAATTAATTAAAGAACGTAATGAGGTAAAACCAAAAATCGAAGTTATAGAATCTTACTTTCAGTCACATCCGGAAAAATTAAAAGAAATTTTTGCAGATTTCCTGAAAGAAGAAAAATTAAAGGATATAGAAAATATAGATCTTGACATTAATTTACTCCAGTTTCTCGTTTTTCACAGCCTGAAACCTTCTCTGAAGGAATCTGCGCAAGCAGTAAAAAGTAAATTGGAAAATAGCAACTGGACAAAAGGCTATTGTCCTGTTTGTGGGCATCATCCCTACATGGCTGCTTTAAGAGAGAACGGTAAAAAATATGTCAAATGTTCATTCTGCGGTCATGAATGGTCGATTGAACGCATTTTATGCCCCTTTTGCGACAATAAGGATCACGAGCAACTAAGATATATTAAAGCAGACGGAGAGGAAGGTTATCGGGTGTATTTGTGTGACAAGTGCAAGCGGTACCTGAAGACCGTGGATGAAAGAACAATAGAAAATGTAGTTGACCTCGACATGGAAGATGTAGCCACCCTTCATTTAGATATCATTGCGGAAAAGGAAGGATATAGAAAGGGGTAGCCCGGAACGCTTTTTATTCAGTCAGGGTCCCCTTGGCCAAGCGCCTTTACTTCATAGCCATGGCCTCAACTCCTCAAGTATTATAATGCCTGCAATCGCGCTGAGTCTGGATATATATCTTGCTTTAACGATATATGCGATATTGACTTCCATATTGTCCCTCTACATCGTTACCCTATAATAGGATTCCACGACTCAATACCGGCCTGATGTCAACACGCTTCCGCTGCGACAAGTTACGGCAAATCCGCTCGCCGTTGCGGTTCGAAAGCCTCTTTTTAAGCATGTTTATGGTTTGTTATGGTTGTTATTGGTTGTCACCTGGTTTGCCATAAAATACATATTGACATATAATAACCTATAAAATATATGCCTGATGTTTCAGGCTGTTTTATAAATATTTTGAGATTACCTGCCTTATGAAAAAGGATACTAATTATGAGCAAACTACTTTCGACAAAAGAGGTTGCACAGTTACTGAATGTTAACGAGAAGATGGTATATACGCTGGTTGCGGACAAGGGGTTGCCGGCAACAAAGATTACCGGCAAATGGCTTTTCCCGCAGCAACTGGTGGAGCAATGGATTGAAACAAATACAATTAATTATCCCGAGCCGACAACTCAGCTTCCACCCTACCATGGGCTACTTATAATAACCGGGAGCAACGATCTTCTCCTGGACAAGGCCATTTCCCTTTTTAATACCCTGTTCCCAGGTAATATTGCGGTATTTGGAAACCTGGGAAGCATGGGAGGTTTGAGGGCGCTGCGCCAGAATTTGTGCCATATAGCTTCAAGCCATCTGCTCCAGGATAATGAAACGGAATACAATTTTGATTTTGCCACCAAAGAGCTGGATAAAATGCCTGCTGTGGTCAATTTTTGCAGACGTGAACAGGGCATACTTGTGCAAAAAGGAAATCCAAAAAAAATCAAATCGTTTTCTGATATCGCCCAGCCGGGGATCAGGATAGTAAATCGTCCTCTTGGAACCGGCACACGCCTTTTATTTGATCGTATGCTTAAAGAGGCCGGAATTAACCGCGAAAAAATTAAAGGATATAATAATGAACTTCACCGGCACATGGATGTTGGCCTTGAAATATTAGCCGGCCGCGCCGATGCCGGCCCGGGCATTAAGCCGGTAGCCTCTCTTCTTGGCCTTGAGTTTATCCCGGTTCGCTGGGAGCGTTACGATCTTCTCATTACAAAGGAAAGATTTTTCGATAAAGGGGTGCAGCTTTTTATAGGTCTTCTCCAAGAGCAGGCTTTTATTGACCTGGCAAAAAATCTCGATGGTTATGATGTTAATACAAGTGGCAAAGTGATTTTCCCACAAGAAACTTCAACATAAAATGAGCGATTAGCCATTAGCTTTTAGCTATTAGTCAAATTATATCAAGATGTTATTAAATAATAATCCGCCAGAGCCCGTTGGCGGAGGTAATTAATAAATCAATTATACGAATGCACATTTCATAAGAGCTAACGGCTAATCGCTCAACTTAAACTTAAAAGGAGGAACAAATGAAACGTTTATTTAATTTGTCAAAGGCAACAGCTTTTATCGTCGCTCTATCCGTTGGAATTATCTTATCTGTATCGGTCTGTGCGCAAGCCAAAGAAAAGGTCGTAATATTTCACGCAGGAAGTCTGGCAGTGCCTTTTGCCAAGATAGAGAAATTGTTTGAGGCAAAATATCCGAATATTGATGTACTCCGTGAGATTGGTGGAAGCACAAAGATGGCGCGCATGATTTCTGAGCTCCACAAGCCAGCTGATATTATGGCCTCTGCTGATTTCAAAGTTATAGACAAAACCCTGATTCCCGAATATGCAGTCTGGAACATCCGTTTTGCAACAAACCAGCTGGTACTCTGTTATACAGGCAAAAGCCGTTTTGCAAAAGAGGTCAATGCCGATAACTGGTACAAAATCCTGGGACGTAAAGGGGTTGTCTGGGGACATTCAGACCCGAATCTTGATCCTTGTGGCTACCGGAGCCTTATGGTGTTGCAATTAGCAGAAAAATTCTATAAACAGCCCGGGCTTTATGACCAACTGATTGCAAATCGCCCAAAAGAAAATGTAAGGCCGAAATCTGTGGAACTGGTCTCCCTTCTAAAAACAGGGAATATGGACTACGCATGGGAATATCTCTCAGTTGCCGTGCAGCATGGTCTGAAATACATAAAGCTTGATGATCATATCAACCTGGGAAACTACAAACATGATACGTTTTATAAACAGGCCAAGGTAAAAGTTACAGGGAAAAAACCAGGAACATGGATGTATAGAACCGGAAAATCATGCACCTATGGAATTACAATGACAAAAGACGCCCTCAATCCTGAAGGAGCCGTTCTTTTCCTTAAGTATCTGCTCAATCCCGGCGGAGGGTTGAAAATATTAAAAGATATGGGTCAGCCGCCTTTTGTGCCGTGCCGCGTGTCCTCAGAAAAGGTTTTAAATACGCTTCCTGCGCCCTTGAAAAAGCTGGTAGAAGTTAAAAACTAAAGGTCATTAGGCTGAAGGCTGAAGGCAGTGAGTCTTTTTCCTAAAAGCCTTCAGCCTATCCACCTGAGTATTTTATACATGACAGCTAAAAAACATACTGATCCCTTTATATGGCTCGCTGTTTCAAGCAGTATAATCATTATTGCATTTATTCTGTTTCCATTAATAGAAATGGTGGCGCAGCCGACCTTTGCCGACCTGATAGCTACAGCAAAGGACAAAGAGGTAATCAGCTCCATATGGCTCAGCCTGTACACTTCGGGGATGGCCGCCCTGATATCGTTTTTGTTTGGAACACCATTTGCGTATCTTCTGGCCAGGAAAAATTTCTGGGGAAAAAATTTTATAGAGAGCATTATAGATCTTCCCATTATGATTCCCCATCCGGTAGTCGGAATCGCCATTTTGTCCATAGCAGGACAGAATCACTGGCTTGGCCAGGCAATGAGTTCCATCGGAATAAGGATTATGGGATCCGTTACAGGCATTATCGTTGTCTTAACTTTTGTGGGTCTCCCCTTTTACGTTAATACGGTTAAAGCGGGATTTGAGGCTATTCCTTCACGACTGGAAAATGTTTCCCGCAGTCTTGGGGCATCTATAACAGGCACCTTTTTCCGCGTTACCTTCCCCCTTGCCTGGAGAAGCATGGTGGTTGGCATGATCATGTGTACTGCGCGCGCCGTCAGCGAGTTCGGTGCGGTTGTAATTGTCGCATACCACCCCATGATTGCGCCTGTGATGATATATGAGCGCTTTACAGCTTACGGGCTCAAATATTCACAGCCTGTTGCCGTCTGGCTGATAATCGTCTGTCTTTTTCTTTTTCTTCTTCTGAGGATCTTTTCTGTTCAAAAAAAGAATTAACCATGATCCGGATAAAAAACCTTAACGTTGAACTGTCAGGATTTTCTCTGCATGATATTGATCTGACAGTGGAGAAGGGTGAATTTTTTACCCTTCTCGGCCCCACAGGCGCGGGAAAAACCGTTGTGCTGGAATCTGTCATCGGAATAATTCCGATTGAACAAGGTCGCATCTATATAAACAACAAAGAGGTAACAAATCTGCCCCCTGAAAAGCGCGATATCGGCATTGTTTATCAAGACCATGCGCTTTTCCCTCATTTGACGGTATATAAAAATATAACATATGGCTTGCGGTACCATAAGGTAAACGGCAAAGAGCCCGGCAAAAATTTAAGCTTTATAATCGACCGGCTGTCACTTGTCCCATTGCTGGAAAGATCTGTTAAGCACTTGAGCGGGGGAGAAAAACAGAGAGTGGCTCTTGCCCGCGCCCTTGCGGTAGATCCTTCGGTGCTGCTTTTAGACGAACCGCTGTCAGCGCTGGATCCGAATTTTCGTGAAGATACAAGAGAAATACTTAAAAGGCTTCATGTTGAAACAGGAATCACAGTACTTATGGTTACCCACGATTTTACAGAAGCTCATTTTCTGGCGCAACGAACAGCAATAATCAACAATGGAAGAATTGAGCAGACAGGATCGATTCCCGAAGTGTTTTATAAGCCATCAACCCCTTTTGTGGCTGAATTCGTCGGCATGAAAAATATTTTTTCGGCAATATTTAACGGCAACAAAGCCAAAGCAGGAAACCTGGAGATAAAAATAAGCTCAAATAATAACAACTCTAAAAAATATATAGCCATAAGGCCGGAAGATATTCATGTAAGCGTGGACAAACAGTCATTGCCCGAACACAATTCAATTAAAGGCATTGTATCAAAGATTTTAAACCATGGTTTTTACTGTGATCTCTGCCTAAAAATTTCTGATGTTAACTTCACTGCTATTATTCCGACAAATTCACTTATAAATATGAACCTTGCGCCAGGGATCAGCGTCTATATCTCATTTGATCCCGCCAATGTTCATGCCATATAAAAGGAGGATATAACATGAAAAAAAAGTTTAGCAAATTAGCTGTACTGTTTCTGATTTTACTACTTTCCGTTTGTCATGTCTATGCAGGTCAATCTGATCAACAAAAATACAACGCCGTTTATGGAACAACCGGTCCAGCCATGACAGTGGCTACTGGAAGTCCCGGAGCATTGGGTCTTTTGAAGGCTTTGGCGGACCCATTCTGTAGCGCAAACCATTGCCGGATTAATTGGATTAAAAAAGGAAGTGGGGCATCATTAAAGGCCATGAAAGCAGGTAAGGTTGACATGGTTATGGTGCATGCGCCGGCAACGGAAAAAAAGGCGGTCGAAGATGGGTGGGCAACCATGAGGACCCTTCTGGGCAGCAATGAATTTTATATCGTAGGGCCTGAATCTGATCCGGCAGGTATCAGTAAGGCCAGATCAGCCAAAGATGCTTATGCCATGATCTCCAAAGCTGGAGCAAAGTTTTTGTCTCGCGGCGACAACTCAGGCACACACAAAAAGGAAATGAAAATCTGGAAGCTTGCCGGAACTAAGCCCGCTGGAAGCTGGTATGTCGTAACTAAAGATTTTATGGGGCCGACACTTATGCGGGCAGACAAGGAACTTGGCTATTTCATGACCGATTCAAGCACTTTTTTCGCCAAGCAGTCAAAAATTAAAAATCTCAAAATTCTGTTCAAGGGAGATCCGGTTCTGGTTAATGTTTACCATGCGCTGGTCGCCTCTCCGGCAAAATATCCTAAGGCAAATTATGATCTTGCAGCCAAATTCGTGAAGTTTTCAAATTCTCCAGCAGGCCAGAAAATTTACAGGGAGTATGGGAAAACCAAATTTGGCACTCCCCTTTATAATGACGCAGAATATGCCAAAAAGTGGGTGAAGTAGAGCCTTTATCCCTTTTTTAAGGCTTTCGCTCAACAATTCACTAATAACAAGAGACCTCTGAAAAAACATTCAATTTTCAGAGGTCTCTTGTACTCATCCTGCCAAAAAGTTCAGTATGTGTCTAATTTGTCAAAGATGTTCCTCAATTTTTTCCACACAGACATACAGAAAAAATCCAGAGTCTTTTGCATGAACATACAAAAAGCTTTAATAGTCCCGATGGATTTTTTCCAGTTCTCCATTGACAAATATAATTGGCGTGACTAAGTTAATTTTTGGTTCATTAATAAATTCTGATATCATGCTATTAAGGAGGAACTTATGGTTGAAGTTACAAACTCGGCAACAACACAGGTTGCAAAATATTTTCAAGACAGAGAGGTTGCGCCGGTTCGGATTTTTTTAAACGAAGGGGGATGAGGCGGCCCTTCCCTTGCAATGGCTCTGGATGAGTTAAAAGATACCGACAATCTATATGAGGTTGACGGATATAAATATATTGTTGATAAAGAATTTATGGAAAAATCGAAACCGATTAAAGTAGATTTTAATTATTTTGGTTTTAAAATCACATCGGGAATAAATTATGGGAGCGGCTGTTCGAGCTGCACCACTGCCGGTTCCTGCTGTTCCTGATAATAGTCTTATTTCCAAAAAAAAGGCAACATTCGTAAGGTGTTGCCCTTTTTTATTCAAACATAGAAAACTTGGTCTTCAGGACCAGGTCAGAGTTTTCCGGCTCTGCCTGAAGAAACGCTGCAAAAGTTTAAAGTGAACTAAAGTGCCTAAAGTGAGCTAAAGTTAAGGAATTCTATTAATTATATAAAATCAGTGGAGCGAAGCGACTCCATAACTTTAGGCACTTTAGCTCACTTTAGGCACTTATAACTTATACGGTTTTAAATACAACAGCCCCTTTCAGGGGCAAACCAAAGCCTGGTCCTCTGGGCCAGGATTCTTTATTAATCACACGACCAGGGACCTGAACCAGTGGATCCTGTAACACATATAACATCAGGCATTTTAGGCGCTCAGGCTGTACATAATTCCTTTAGCCGGCGCTTTATGATATTATTTTGCATTATTGCGGCGTGGCTGCCTGATATAGACAATCTAATCACATTTTTAGGCCCGGAATTGTATCTGATCCATCATCGGGGGATAACCCATTCCTTTGCAGGCGGCATTATTCTTTCGAGCCTGCTGGTTGCCGTCTTCAGGTTCTTTATTAAATCTTTTCCGATCATCAAAGGATTAATTATATCCTTTTCCATGATCCTGATTCATATATATCTCGATCTTGCAACATCATACGGCACCCAGATATTTTATCCTTTTAATAATACCAGATACTCCTTAGACGCAGTTTATATCGTGGATCTGTTTTACACATTTTCAATAGCAGGTATCTGCTTTCTTTCATTTCGGAGCAAAAGCCATCAAAGGCGGATTGCAGCAATAGGACTTGCCTGGATCCTTATATATCCTGTTATATGTCTTGGCATAAGACATACGGTTTTATATCGCGTTGAAAACGAGCTTCAGAAAAACAGGATTTCATTTGAGAAGGTGCATATTTCACCGGAACTCTTTACACCTTTGTTCTGGAAGGTTATTGTTGAAGACAGGGAGACCTATAAGATAGCCGGTTTTAGTATTTTCAATACCTTCAGCACAAAAAATTTTATTAGATTTGATAAAGCCGAACCGTACGCATTTAAAAAGTTTGGAGAATACGCATCTATTTTTAATACATACGCCTGGTTTGCAAGCTATCCTGTGATGAAAACCGAAAACACGGGTCAAAGCCGATTAATTACATTTGGTGATTTAAGGTTTTACAGCACTATAGACTTTGTCCGGAAATTATTAAAAAATAATGAGCCGCCATTTTCATTGACCGCAAGGGTGGATGAAAGCCGCAAAGTGATGGAATATTATTACTATAAACCCGGTGGAACCAAAGTAATACAGCATTTGGAATAATAAACGAGTTTACGCATTATAATATATTTTGACAGGATTAACAGGATATTCAGAAAAAGTCACCAACACATATAATATGAGACCTTTAAAAAACCCCAAAATTGAACAAAAATGGGGTTTGTGCAAAGCCCTCAATATAATTCTTAATGTTCTTTTCTTTATATTTAAACCTATCTGCGTTCATCTGTGTGAATCTGTGGCTGAATAGTTACTATTTTGACAGGATTATTGATCTTTTTCTGAGCACGGGATACAGACAAGTTTCCCGTTTTCTGCGGAAACCATTTTGGTTGACATTGTCATTTCTCCGCATGTGCTACAGGCTTCGGAACGCGCCAGAGGCGCATAGGGGGGCATTGAAAATTCCACTTCCTCTGTTGAAAAGACCTTGTCAAATGGTTTTGAAAGAAGATCCGATGCTTTTAAGAGCTTTTGTCGCTTTTGCTGTTGTTTTGTCGCAGTTCCCGAGGAGACGGCTGCTTCGAGGCGGGCAAACTCTTGATCATGTTTTCCATTGTAAAGGTAATATTGCTTTCGGGAAAAGCGATAAGCCCGTTTTGTTGACCTGCTGAATATTGTATAAGCATTTTTACCATAATTATTAATGATAAGGTTTCCTTTGCCTCTTGTAGCGCCAAGAAGCACCTGGAGCGCATCAACAGCACATGAATCGTTTTCGCAGACAGCTACCACCTCTTCATCTTTTGACCGCTTGAGGTTAAGAATGTTTATAGCCTGCTGCGAAACAAGATAACCATAAACAAGGCCGGGGCACAGGTGACCGTGAAATGCGATGCATTGTTTAAGCTCTTCCGGTATTTTAATTGAAATATTTTCTGCTTTTTCCATTGTATAATTTCCTCTATATATTAATGATGAATTCGACTTTTTACAAAATTTTCAACATCAGTAAAATAATATGTTAGATAATTTTACAAGTTATATTTCATCATTCTGGATAATTTTTTCCTTTTCCTTTCTGGTGGCATTGACCGGAGCCATGGCCCCGGGTCCCCTGCTTACATATACAATAATTAAATCTGTGCAATCAGGCAAACGCGGCTACCTGATGGGTTTGTGGATAATAACGGGTCATGCCATACTTGAGATGGCAATTATTATATTTCTGCTTTTTGGCTTCTCCTTTATCCTGCAAAACATTATCGTTGTGAGAACCATAGGGGTTGCAGGCGGAGCTTTGCTTATCTATTTCGGCTTATCCATAATCCGAAATGTACATAAAGACAATATCCCGACATATTTTTTAAACTCATTTAACAAATCGGATCATGAACTGCAAAAGCAAAATCATTCTTCTACAAAAACAAACAAAGGCCTTGATAATCCCATAGTCGGCGGGATATTGGTTTCCATGTCAAATCCCTACTGGTGGGTTTGGTGGGCCACCATAGGATTTGCCTTTATGATTCAGTTTGACATTTCTTTCAGGCAGTGGCCAAACCTGCTGGCATTTTTTATCGGGCATGAAGCCGGAGATCTGGCATGGTACCTGTTTGTTTCAATTCTGTCCTTTTTCGGCCTGCGCTATTTAAACAAAAAAATATATTACGGAATTCTTGTATGCTGCGGAATCTTTATGATCCTGTTCGGGTTGTATATGGGTGTTTCCCCGTTTCTGCATGAACTGTAAAATAAGGTAACAGAGTTCTCCTATCAATTTTTCTCCGGCGCTTCAATTCAGGAAGAAAAGCCGGCTTGCTGCACTGGCAAGTACCAGCTTTTCAAAAATCTTGGCAAATTAATCTGAAAGGAATTATTCAATTCTTGACATGCGGAACCATAAATATGACTATATTTCAAAAATTTTAGAGTGAGGAGGAGTACAGATGCCTGATATAGATGAAATAAAAGAGGCTAAAAAGTTTTATTCTGATATTCCCCAGAAAACAGAAGGGTTTTTTCTAAAAGGATCAAATTCTCTGGACTGGGGCATTAAAAACCGGCTTGCCAGGATATTTAACCCTGAATCAGGCAGAACAGTCATGCTGGCTGTAGACCACGGCTATTTTCAGGGTCCGACTACAGGGCTGGAACGGATTGACATAAATATTCTTCCATTAGTTCCTTATGCAGACACACTTATGTTGACACGGGGCATATTAAGAAGCATTGTTTCTCCAACCACGCCAAAGTCCATTGTTTTGAGAGTTTCCGGCGGAACAAGCATACTAAAGGAACTTTCCAACGAAGATATTGCCGTGGATATCGAGGAATCGATACGTCTCAATGTTTGCGCCATGGCTGTTCAGGTATTCATCGGCGGCGAACATGAAAGGGAATCGATCAAAAACATGACCCGCATGGTGGATATGGGAATGCGTTATGGAATCCCGACCCTCGCTGTCACAGCAGTCGGCAAGGATATGAACCGCGATGCGCGCTACTTCAGGCTCGCTGTCAGGATCTGCGCTGAATTAGGAGCAAATTATATAAAAACATACTATATTGAAAAAGATTTTGAAACCGTCACAGCCTCATGCCCTGTTCCAATTGTTATGGCCGGTGGAAAGAAAATACCCGAACTTGATGCCTTAACAATGGCTTATAACGCAGTTCAACAGGGAGCCAGCGGAGTTGACATGGGACGCAATATCTTCCAGTCCGAATCTCCGGTCGCGATGATCCAGGCTGTGCGGGCTGTTGTCCATGATAATGAAACGCCGGAAAAGGCTTTTGATCTTTATAATACTATAAAGAACCAATCGGGCGGTTTATAAAGACGAACATCGAACATCGAACGTTCAACATCGAACATCGAATGAAAAAAAATGAACAAACATTGGTTTTTTATTCGATTTTAAAATAATTTTAAAGAGCGGAGCGACATCATCATTCGACGTTCAATGTTCGATGTTGGATGTTCGATGTTCATTTTTTTCAGTTTAGCGCCTATGAGGATCAGGGGTTGGGGGTCAGGGTTGGTTTTTTTGTCGATAGGCCTTTAAAAACATTCCTGACATCTCTTACAATAAGATAAAGGGCGGGAACATATAGAAGTGTTAAAACCGTGGCGACAAGCAGTCCAAAGCTTAGGCTCACTGCCATGGGTATAAGAAACTGGGCCTGAAAACTCCGCTCTAACATAAGCGGGAAAAGCCCTGCAATGGTTGTTATTGATGTAAGCAATACAGGCCGGAATCTGACTTTTCCGGATTCTATAACAGCTGTTTCAATTTCAGCGCCGTTTCGAGCCGCCCTGTTAATAAAATCTATCAGTATAAGTGAATCGTTTACAACTATGCCTGATAGAGCCACTATGCCGAAAATGCTTATCATCGTAATAGCCAGTCCCATCACAAGATGACCTGCAATAGCTCCTATCAGGCCGAAAGGTATGGCCATCATGATAATAACCGGCTGAATATAAGAACGGAACTGGCTCGCCAACAAAAGGAATATTACCATAATGGCCAGAATAAATCCTTTTTTCAGGCTATCAAGCGATTCTCTGGTTCTTTTCTCCTGACCTTCTAAATCGTATTCCAGTTCAGGATACCGCTCAATCAGCTTTGGAAGAAAATTTTTGTTAAGATCAGCCACAATCTTGCTTGCATTTGCAATTGATTCATCAAGGTTGGAAATTACGGTTATTACACGCTTTCTGTTAACCCTGTGAATCACGGAATAAGCTCTTTCATGGGTAATATCCGTAACCTCTTCGATCGGTATCTCATGTCCGCTTCCTGTTCTGATACGCATTTCCTCTATGCCGGCAATGCTCCTTCTGTCAGAAGCGTCATATCTTACCATAACCTTTATATCATCTCTGCCTCTCTGGATGCGCAAAGCCTCCTCGCCATAAAATGCCTGGCGAAGCTGTCTCGCGATATCGTTCATGGTTATTCCAAGAGAGCGGGCTCCTTCTTTTATCTTAACCTGTTTCTCCTCCTTGCCGGGCTTGAAATTGTCTGTAATATCAAATGTCCCGGGATAAGTTCGCATTTCAATCTTAAGTTCGTCTGCGGCACGCCTGAGTTGATTAAAATCTTTGCCGGCAAGCTGGATTTCGATGGGATTGCCTCCGGGCCCACCCTCGAGAGTTGTAAAAGTCAGCGTTTCTAACCCTGGAATTTCTCCGGTAAGGCCGCGCCATTTGTTTAAAACCGTATTTACGGAAAGATCACGCCTCTTTTCCGATGGGACCAGTTCTATCCATACCTCGCCGCAGTGGCCTCCGGATTCCCCGGGTTTCCAGTCTCTTCTCGGTATCATGCCTACCAGCGCAAATGTATTTACAATTATATCTCCGTTGTTTTTTAATTTTTTATTGAATAAATTGTTTAATTTAAAGGCTTGTTTTTCCAGATGTTCGATTGTTTGCTCGGTTACTTGATATGGTGTTCCAAGGGGGTAACCGACCTTTGCAATAACCCAGTCGCTTTCACCTTTTGGGAAAAAAACAAAGGGAACGTAACCGCCGGCAACAATGCCTAAACTTATTATCAGCACTCCCAGACCAACAGCAAAAGTAAAGTATCTGTTTTTTACTACATATTTTAAGGCTGAAGTATAATACTTCTCAATAACAATGTTAAGGATTTGTTCCACTTTAGACCTGATGCGCTCGTGCCAGGAACTGCTGCCCACATCTTTAATGGACGACCTGGTTAAAGCCCCGGATAGATGAGCGGGAAGGATAATAAGAGCCTCACCTAATGATATGATCAGAATTACTATAACCGCCCTTGGCATAACGGCAATAAATTTACCCATTATTCCTGCAATAAATAGCAGAGGAATAAATGCAACAATTGTAGTGGTGACAGCCATGACCACCGGCCCGCCAACCTCCTTTAAGCCATCGACTACGGCGGCCGAAGGTGGCTTCCCTTTGTGAAAATGGGTAAAAATATTCTCTCCAACTATTATTGCATCATCTACAAGTATGCCAAGGGTCATAATAAAGGCAAAAAGGGAAATCATGTTGATAGTTTCACCTGAAAAATCGAGCACAAGAAAGGCTCCCATAAAGGATATGGGTATGCCGATAGAGACCCAGAAAGCCAGGCGCAGGTTTAAAAACAGCGCCAGGGCAATAAAAACCAGAACGATTCCCTGAGCGCCGTTGCGAAGCAGCATGTTAATCCTGTCCCGGACCATTGTCGACAAATCAAACCATGTGGCAAGATACACGCCTTCAGGCATTTTGGCTCTTTGTTTCTCAACATAATCCTTAACACACCTCGTAACCTTGATGACATCCTCCGTGTTTGTCCTGTTTACCTGGACAAGGGCGGCGGGTCTGCCGTTAAATCTTGTTTTTACATCAATATCTTCAAAACCATCGATTATATTTGCAACCTGTCCAAGCCGGACAATCGTTCCATCATTTAAAGTAATAAGTGGAATGCCTTCAAATTCACGACCCGTATAGAGCTGCCCCTTTGATCTTATCAGTATCTCGCCATGTGAAGTCTTTATATTCCCGCCCGGGAGATCGATACTCCCTGTTTTTACTGCCCTTACAACATCATCAAATGAAATGCCGTATCGCCTGAGATTTTCTTCAGACACCTCTATTGCGATTTCATAGTCTCTGACTCCGACAAGGTTTGTTAGGGAAATAGGCCCGGTATCTACAAGATCATCCCTGATTTTTTCAGCTTTCTTGCGCAGGAGTTTCTCAGAAACATCTCCATATACCGCCACAGTGATGGCTGGATTCCTGTTTAATATTTCGATAACAACCGGTTCTTCAGCATCATCCGGAAAGCTGTCAATAAGATCCACCTCCGCTTTTATGTCATCAAGCACTCCCTGTGTGTCGGCATCAGAATCAAGTTCAACAGTAACCGATCCACGGCCCTCGTAAGCAGTCGAAAAGATGCGGTCTATTCCTTCAATTCCAATTATACTCTCCTCAATCTTGACACATATACCCTCCTCAATCTCCTCAGGGCTCGCTCCAGGGTAAACAACACTTACATTGATTATATCCAAAGAAAACTGCGGGAACATCTCCCTTCGCATATTCATCACTGTAATAAGCCCGGCAACAATGATAAAAATCATGATCAGGTTTACTGTAACACGGTTATTTGTTGACCATTTTCCTAAGGATTCCATTTTATCAATAATTTATTGACTATCCAATTATGCTGTAGATGCCAATGCCACAAATTACATATAAATATCGCAACTATTTGTGAGTAAGGCTGAATGTTTGATAGATAGCAGATATCTTTAACCGTCTGAACTCACCGGCGGCGCTTCCAGCCGCTACTACTTCAGCCTTTTCCTTGAGCTGGCCGGAGGCAGGAAGTTTTCGCCTGTCACAACGTTCCATTCAAATACAGCGTTTCCAGTATGTTCTTCATACCCTTGAATGAGCCATTTGAGCCATTTATGAGCCATTTCCGCCACCCCCACGTGAGCCATTCGAGCCGTTTGTGAGCTATTTACGTGCCACGTTGTAACGAGCGCCACGACCAGAGCCAATGGGCACCAATACACCTTTGTTGACCAAGTCTTCGAGATCACGTTTAGCCGTAGGTCGGCTGGCGCCGGTAATTGATCGATAAACCGCATTAGTAATGCTTCGATCACGGCGCACCGTAACCATTGCTTTCGTCTGTCGTTCATTCAGTTCCAGTCCAGAAACAAATTCATCGGCCAGCCAATCCCGCCAGAGCGTCACCACCCACTGGCCGCTATTCTGCCGGAAATCCGGCTCGGGCAAACCCGCTTTGCGGCATAGGCTGATCATATCCATCGTCCCTGTACCGGCCTTTTCGATATAGTGAGCAAGAAACATAGGTTCGGCAATCAGCGGATTACGGGGAATGGACGAATGGGGCTTGCGCAAAAGCTCTGGAGTGAGCGATGGCGGCAGCTTGCCCGGATTCCATACCTCTAACCGATCAGCAAAAAGCATCACCTGTACACTCGCGTTGCTGGCGTAGTCTCGGTGTACCACTGCGTTGACAATGGCTTCGGCCACAGCATCGCGCGGTAGTTCATACGTCACCAGTGCCTGCGGACCGGCGGCACGGGTGCCGACCGCGCGGGCAATCTTGGACATAACAAAGTCAACGGCATGGTCCACCAAATCGAAAACCGTACCTTTATACGTCTGATACGAGGGGATAGGCTTCTGCACCTTAGTGCCATGGAAGTGGAGGCACTTCACCTCGGATGTGATCAGGAAGCGCTGAGGCTGGTTGCCGAAAAGAAGAATTGCAGCGTGAGAAGGCTTGCCATCATGCAATACATTCAGGTGTGCCAAGGCTTCCTCTATGGGCATGCTTTCGGTCAGCACGTACTGCCGTTCGCGGCGGGCCGTACTCAGGAACCAGCGTAGCTTGTCCTCGGAAAGGTCATCCAAAGTCGCGCGTGGGCAGACGGCCATGTCGAACGGCAAGGTGCGCAGATTGCCGGTCTGTTCCAGGTGTTCAACAAGGCTTGCGTAGAGTGCCGCTGTAAGGTCAGGTATGGCCACGAAACGTCGCCGGATCAACTGTCCGCCTGCCTTGCGAATCAGTTTGAGCATTGTGGGATGCCGAGCCTTGTCGTCTGTTCCCTTTACAAATACAAGACGTGGCTTGCCCCTGATTGTTGCATGCTCGAATTCACACTCCGTCGGAGACAGGCCTTTGTGATCTTCATAGCTATATTCATTGGCGAAAATCCCAACATAGACATCGCAACGTTCCACTTCTTCCAGATAGACTTCATCAGCCCTGCGGTCACTGGCAGGCAAATCCTCAAACAGGAAGACCTCGAAGAAGCGTCTCAACAGTGCGTCCCCACGGACGTAATTCCGTATCGCCGCCCGCTCATCCGCAAGCTCTTTTTGTACCGAGCTGATGAATATCTTCTGCATGGTCAAATCCCGAACCCTAACGCTAACAGGTTCTTTTTTATTACTTCTCCGAGTTTTGCCGACTTCGCAAACTCTTCATACAATGTAGCAGAGAGTTCGGGCATCTTCTCTTCAAAGGGCATACCATCATCCTCGATTTTTTCGCTCCTACATAGCGGCCAAGGGCAAGCGCATAACTGTGTGATTTGATCTCATCAATCGTGGCAGGCTCACGAAGGGCCATCAGGACAATCTCCTTTATCAAAATACACAAAAATGAAATATATCAAACAAAGATCAATTATACAATTGTAAAGTGCTTCCTAAATCCACCGCCTAAAAAAAGATATGGATATTTTGATCGTTGTAATGGGTGTTTTTTTCAAAAATTTCAGAAAAAAATCCAAACATTACTGTGACTTTATAAAAACACTACTGGTTGGCCATTTTTAGGCGCACCCCTCCCTCGACAAACGATTTTGCTTCCTTATTTCTTACTTTTCAGCCTACCCGGAGGGAACAGGTTGAAGCATCGCAATTTGCTTGCGGGCATTGATCAATAACTCCATTGCCGGGTTGTTTTTTGTTAACCGGATTATTAAACTGCGGGAACGTGTTATCACACGTCCCGGAAGATTAATAAAAGAAAACCTAATTGCTTTCATTCTCTTTGATATCCAAGAAACCCCCATTGCCAGCTTTTTCATCATTGCATTCAAATTAAGCGCTAATATCATTATCCACCACCATGCAGCATTTTCACCAAAATCGTCTGATGGAAGTTTGCCACCAGCTAAATCATCTTTCATTACTGCATGGACTTCTTCGCTTTTACCGCATCTTTCATGCAGCCAGTGTATTAGTCTTTCACCTTCCCAATCCATATTTGTAACCATGCCAAATACTTTGTACCTGCGGTTTTTAATATCCATCGTTGGGAAAGGAAGCTCTATTTGAGAGTCTATGCCCGGTAATTCCTGCTGCCTGTTCAGGACTTCCCGCTTTGCCAGATATCTGTATTCGGGGCCTTTTTTGCTGTGACCAATCACAGAGAACTGCACGTGTTTTCCCTTTACGCCAGCGACGTAATAATGCCCTTCTGACTTTTCGCCTCAAACCATGTGTCTCAGCCTTTTTCAGCACTTCACAGAATCCATCGTCTGCTTCAAGTTTCTTTATGTCATCAACACAATCTCCGCCCGCAAGATTCAGCAGTACAAGAGAAAGCACAATCTGGCTGTCAGTCCAGCCCTGTCCGCCTTTGCGTACTTTTAAATGTTTTTCTATCGATTTGCTTAACCCTATTACTTTGGCCAAATCCAGATATACTGGAAGACCAGCCAATGCCGTCATCCCTGTTGTTTTTTTCTCAGCTTCATACTTGAAAGGAAGAACGCCTTGTGCCATAATAATTACACCTCGTTGATGATAGTTTTTGTTTTGCTAAAACCAATCTATCACCCTGATTTCTCAGGATCAACGAGGTTTTTTACTTTTTTTGATGGTGAATCAAGGTATAGAGATAGCAGCTATCTTAAATAGTTAGCATTTAGTTTTTCTGTGTGCCTACTAAATAGGGGAAAGTTCATGTGCCCTATACTCTTGAATAACAGTCAAAGAACTTTTAAATTACACACTTTAAATTTTTCACTCACAATTCGTGGATTTGAATTGCTCGCTTGTCTTTAATACTGTTCGCCTCTTCCACAATCTGCCTGTGATGGGTAAAAAGAATCACCTGGTTTTTCTTTGATAAATCAGCCAAGACCGAGAGGGTCGCCTTGGACCGCTCATCATCAAAGTTGATCAGAATATCATCTACAATAAATGGCATTGGTTCGCTGGTTTCAAGGCGCCACTCAAGTGTGGCCAGTCGCAGGGCAAGGAATAGCTGGTCGCGGGTTCCCGAACTCATTTTTTCCACTGTCAGACGCAAGTTATCCGGCCGTACACCGACGAGAACAGGTTCACCCTTATCATCCACATCGGTGCGCAGGCCGGCAAAGGAGCCCATGGTCAAATCGTTAAAATGCCCGGAGGCAATTTTCAAAACAGGGTCCTGATGTTCTTCCCTGTAGCGTTCGATTTCCTGCTGCAAAATTTTGGAGGCCAGCTTTAACAGCGCATACCTCTCAGACAGCCGCTGTATCCGGGCCAGCTCCTGTTCCATTTTCTCGGCCGTCTCAGCAGCCTTGGCGCTGCCATCCATGGCGGCAAGCCTGGTGTTTTCCTCACCGATCACCTGAGAAATTCTATTGATTTCAGGATTTATATTTTCTTTAATATTTCTCTTCAGCGACTCTATCAGGCTGGGCAATTCATCGGCATTAACCTCTGCCGCCTGTCTATCAAGCTCTTCAATCCGTACACCAGCCCCGATTTTGGCCAGAACTGCCTCAGTATCAGAAATTTTCTCCTGCAGCCTCTGATATTCCGTAAACTTGCCGATTACCGCCGCCAACTCTTCAGACTTTTCACATCCGGCTATCCGAAGGAGTTCATCCATCTGTTCATTTGCAGTTTGCAAAGTTTTTTTGGCAGCAAAGACATCCTCCTGCAGCGAGTCTAAGTCCTCAGAAAGTTTGTCATACAGGGCGCCGTCTTTTTGTGCCTCGCTGAGCATGGTCCGCAATTGCAAAATTGCCTGGTCCAGAGGCAAGGCCAACATGTCAGGGGCCACCTTCTCAAGCAGGGCATTAACCTCCTTCTCAAGCTCAGCCGCATCACGGTCAATGCCGTCAATGCGCTTTTTAAGATCATCCGCCTCTTTCAACTTGTCAAAGCAGCTCTGCAGGGTTTCAATAAGGTCAATGGCTTCAAGAGTAGAGACCTCGTCCTTAAGTCCCAAACCAAAAAGCGTCTTTCGCCACTGCTCCTGCCACTTGGCCAGGGCCTCCTGCGCAGCTTTAAGATCTTCCTCTGCCTGATGAAAAACCTTTTCCGCTTTTTCCTGCGTCTCTTTTAATTTTTCAAGATCCATCTTCCGGCCGGCAATTCTCTCCAGGACAGTCTCTGCTAAAATCAGAACAGGACCGAGCTCTTCACCGGCAGGCGCTTCCTCCTCACCCATGGAATTAAGCTCTTTTTGTATGGCCTGCTTAAGATCTTTTCTTCGCTTCACATCGAGCCCGATTTCCTGTTCCTTTTTAAAGATGTCATTTACCTTGAAGCGCAGTTTATCCATCTCAATTAGCCAGCCGTTCATTTCCTTTGGGGATAACGGGGTGATTTCAGCAGGCTGCCACACTCGGCGCCAGGATAGATCAAATTCTTGTGTTCGCAGATCAAGCGTTTCTTTGTCAGTGACATTCTCTGCCAGGGTCTCTTGCAGGGTCTCTACTCGGGCACGAAGGGCCGCTGTATTGGCTACCCTGTCTGCCTCCCGGCGCAACCGGTCGGCAATAAGATCCGCCTGCCACACATATCCCTCATAGGCCTCAGAAAGCGGCTGTTCAGGATCATAGAGCTGACTTTCTTCGGTCACATCCTCCTGATCAAGCCACTGCCGCCGCAAAAGCTGCCAACCCTGCTCCCGTTTTTCACGGGTCCGGGCCAACTCCTCCTCTGAAGGAACTTTACCCGCATATTCCACCTTTTTGATCTCAGCCAGAGCGTTCTTCAGATCCTTTTCATCATTTTTACGATCCTTTTCGATCTCACGCCTTTTATCAGCAATCTCGCTGTAATTAGTCTCAAACTGCTGCACAGTTTCAGAAAGCGGCAAAGAGAGTTCCACGAGTGCTGCCAAATCACCAGACCAGAGGCCAATCCGCTTGAGTGCTACAAAGCATTCTTTTTTGTTCAGTTCAACCTCATTCCTGCTCTTTTCCAGATGCGCATCAACATCCCCAGCCTTTTGTGCCAGCTTCACGGCCTGGAAAAGGTTCTGAGGTTCCCTGGCCTCCGGTATTGCAGTTAGGCCTTTCTTTACCTCCTCACGCTCCTGCTCTGCTGCCTTGCCCTGCTTCTGTGCCAGCGTAAGCTGCTGGTTTATTGCCTCATATTTGGAGCTTAATGTCTGCACAGTTCTTTTCCTGGCAAGCACAGGCCGCAGAGTCTCCACCGCTTCCAAAGGCAAATCCGGCCGCACCTGCTGCAGCAAGCTGGCAGCGTCTCTACGGAGGCTGATCCGCATACCATTTCTTTCCGGCCTGTCCTTCTGTCCCTTGCGGTATTCACCAAGACGCTGATGAAAATCATCCACCCTCTCTGCATGGTTCAGGAGATCCTTATTGAACGAGATGGCCTTGCGCTTCTCTTCAAGTTTTACCTGACGGTCAGTATCTCTCTGCAGTTGCTGCCCTGCCTCGCGCATTTCCTGGCTAACCTGCCGGCGCCTTTCGGCAAAATCCGGGGGCAGAGGAATAACCTTTTCCAAGGCCGGCATCTGGTCCTGCCAGGATTTCAAAGAAGCCAGCTCAGGAATGGCTTGCTCCAGCCGCTCCAAACGATGCAACTCTTTATTCTTATGGTCTCGTTCTTTTTCTAAAGCTTCCCGTTTTGCCACAGCATTTTTCAGAGCTTTCTGATGCTCTTTCCATTCCCTGGAAGAAAGGCTGAGCGCCTTGACCTCTTTTTGCAGTTCTTTGAATCTTTTGACAGCCTTGTTGATCTCAGGCAGATGTCCTGCCGATTTGAACAGGTCTGCTGCCTCTTTTTCAAGCTGATCAATGACCTCCCGCAGTGAGGAAATGCCTGCGCCGGCGGCAAACAGAGCTTGGCCCACCTCGCCTTTCTGGGCAAGAATTTCTTTACCACCTCGTACCAAACTGTCATGATCAATGCCGTAGAGGGATTCAAAGATTTCCGGTTCAACGCCGTGGAGAAATGGAGCTAAGGCACCCAAATCAAGGGGATTACCCGCCTCATCAATAATATCGCCAATACGCTTTTTTCGACGCTGAAAGATAATTTCTTCTCCAGCGCTATTTTCAAGACAGCCACCGACAAGTAGTTGATCATAATTATGAATGAAATTATCAGGCGTCTGTTGAGAGAACCCATACAGCAGGGCCTTGAGCGCCCGGAGTGAACTGCTTTTCCCTGCCTCGTTTGGCCCGAAAATTATGTGGAAGCCAGGCTCCTCGGAGTTAAACTCCAGGGTCTGGTCAGTGAAAGGACCAAAGGCCTTCAGATCGAGACGCTTCAGCCTCATCCGGTCCCTCCATGCCGAAGAAGTTTGGCAATCAAGAGTTCCTGCACTTCAGTACGCAACTCTGCAATTTTGTCAGGAGATAGATCAAGAAAGGGCTCATCGCTGCTGTGGATCTCAGCCGGTAATTTGCTCTTCAAGGCAGACAACTCCGGTACCAGTCCAAAGATGGTATCGCCATCCAGTTCCAGATGTTGAATGGACTGCAGCAGGCCGGCAATTGGCGTATCCTCGCTAAAGATTTCCACAAGACTCTTCTTGCGGCTTGTCTGAAACTTCACCTTTTCCAGCCACACGTCGCCGAATCCAGCGGCAATGCCCCGGAATTCCTCGGCCCACTGCGTTGTCCGATCAAGCAATTGGGCATGGACAGGGCATCTTCCAGTCAAAATTAGACGTAGGGACAGGGTCTTACCGTTCGCCTGTTCAAGTTCCTGTTCAAAGCCCTCCCGAACCGCATCATAAACCATATCGGAGGTCTCGCACTCAGACAGATCAACCTGGCAGGTAGCCCAGCGCAGCACATCAAGTTCGCGCGCTTCAACCTCAGCAATGCGCCCCTCCTCTACAGTCACCAGTGTGGCGCCCTTGGCTCCGGTTTCTTTGATATGACGGCCCTGGATATTGCCTGGAAAGACAATCCAGGGATCTTGTGAAACGATTTCCCGCTTGTGGACATGGCCCAATGCCCAGTAGTCATAGCCTTTGGACTTCAGGTCATCCAGAGTACATGGCGCGTAATCCTCATGCCCCTCACGGCCGGTCAGGGATGTATGAAGCAGGCCGATATTAAAATAGTTGGAATCGTTCTGAGGGTATTGGGAGGCAAGGTTATCAGTCACAGCGCGGAAGGAATAGCTCTGTCCATGGATGATAACGCCAAAGTCATCGAGTTTTACAGACTGGGGTTTCCTGAGAGAAAAAAGAGTCACATTGTCAGGCAAGGGCATGGTTTTGGTGATCTGATTAGCCGCATCGTGATTACCGGAAACAATGAAAACTTTGATCCCGGCCTTGGACAAACGGCCCATCCGGGAGGCGAAAAAGAGGCCGGTGTTGTAGTCCTTCCAATCACCATCATAAAGATCACCGGCAATAAGGATAAAATCAACCTCCTCCTCTATTGCCAACTCAATCAGATTATCAAATGCCCGCCTTGTAGCTCCGCGAATCTCGTCAACAGGCGCATCTTCATGCGTCTCAAGCCCTTTTAATGGGCTATCGAGATGTATGTCTGCTGTGTGGATAAATTTAACCATATTACTCGAAAAAAAAATAAGATGTGCCGTTCAATTGCACTGAATTGTGTCTAACTTGCGCCAAACTCGAATTTTGCAATTAATTCATTATCATTTTATGCAATCCGTATTTTCATCGCACGGATACCATTTGGCCGCACTGGTTTTACCAACCATCCGGACTTTATTCTGCTTTTTTAATGCCATTTTTATGGTAAATCAGTTTAACCTTGAACTTTGAACCCGCCAAACTGACGGCGGGCAAGCCGTGGTTACTTGTATTTAAACCTATCTGCGTTCACCTGCTCGCTCGTGCCTCGCAGTGGCGGACAAGTCTGTGTGAATCTGTGGCTGAATAGTTTCGTTAATTCTAACCTTCATCCCATCTACTGCGCCGGATAATGGAGATTTAATCACCAGCTCGCCGTCAGATAGTCCTTTATTTATAAACACCGAATCCTTAAATCTTCGCAAAATGTTGACCGGCCTTATCTGTAAACGATTATCCGTCATAACATAGACCACATCTCCGGCATGAACCACATGACGCGGAAGCACAAATACCTGTTTAATCTTTTTTCCTTTTATCAGTATAGTCACAAACATGCCCGGTCTTAACTGAATGCCGCTTTTGATTTTATCTTTTATTGAATTTCTGTCGATTTCCACAACAACCGGAAGTGTCCGTGTCTTTTCATTCATCTGCGCCTTTATCCTCGCGACCCATCCTTTCCATTTATGTGGGCTGCTGTTGTCCCTGAAAATTATTTCAGCATCAGGCATGGCATCCTGGTTCAAATCGGTTGCAAACCACTTGAAATCTTTTGCCGGTATGCTGACCTCAATATCAAGAGCGCCGTCCTTGTAAATACTGCCCATATATTGCCCTGCACTTACATGCCGGCCCTTTTCAATATCTTTTTGAAGAACCCAGCCATCAAATGGAGCAATAATGCCTGTTTTCTCAAGGTCGAGTTTTGCCTGGCGAAGCATGACCTTTCCCATATCAAGCTGCGCTTTAAGCTGCTCTTTTAAAGGCCCGGTTAAAGCTAACTGATTTTTAAGCCCCTGCAAACGCTCAAGGCTTGAAAGATATCTCTGCTCTGCCTGGTCAAGAGTGGTTTGGGACACCACATTTCTAATGGAAAGTTTTTTCAGACGTGAAAAGTCGGCCCTGGCCAGGGCTGTGTCCGCCTTTGAAATTTCAATGCTGGCATCAAGGTTTTTTATATTCTGTCGCAATTTCTTCATCTCGGCTTCGGTCTGTTTTATCTGGATCTTTTGCCTGTCAACTTCCAGCCTGTACGTACGCGGATCTATTTTGATCAGAGCCACACCCTTTTTGATAAAGGATCCTTCCTTAAAGGATGAATGGATGTCAACAATCTGTCCCCTGACCTCTGCCACAAGTTTCAGCGTTTCTCGTGGTTTAACTGTGCCATAGCCATCTATAATCATATTCAAATCTTCAGATTTAACAGACAGAACTTCAACAAGACGCCCTGTTTCCGTTTTAACCTGGCGCTCTGCTTTGGGCCGCAGCGTTATAAGCAAGACGGCTATGGCTACAGACAAACCAAGAACCACGACAACCCGCGTTGATTTGAACATAAAACCTTTTTTCATTGTTTAAATCTCCGGTAATAATTCAGGTCCTTTAAAGAGACTTCTTTGACAGGATTTACAGGATATTCAGGATTATGTTGGGTTTCGCTTCGCTCAACCCAACCTACAATTCTAAGTTATAAAAATAAACGTCCAACATCGAACATATTAAAAGATGAACGTCCAACATTGAACATCGAACGTCGAATAATGATGTCGCTCTGCTCCTCAAACCCGCCTGCCAACGCCTGTCACAGCATACTGCTTCTATCTCGGCATGCATGGCGGTGGCGGGCAGGTTATTTTAAAATCGAATGAAAAACCGACATCTGACCTCCAACCTCTGTTTCTTTCATCTTTTCCATTCAACATTCGATGTCGGAGTCTGCGCTTACCTGGACGTTCGATGTTCGATATTCGTCTTTTCTTTCATCTCTCCCAAATTTCCAATTTCAAGTTTCAAGCCGTCAACGGCTACCATTTATTTTATCGGTAAGCTCCGGGACAAAATCGAGTATGTCCGCCACAACCCCAACATCTGCGGCCTGAAAAATCGGGGCATTTGGATTCTTATTTATCGCAATCATAAAAGGCGCTCCTTTTATACCTCCCTGGTGCTGGAATGAACCGCTTATCCCTAAAGCCATATAGACCTTTGGCTTAACTGTTTTTCCCGAGGTGCCGACCTGCCGTGATTTTTCAAGCCATTTTGCATCCACAACAGGCCTGGAACATGCAACATCTCCGCCCATAGCCCTGGCCAGATCATGTACAATTTCCATATTATCCTCATCTTCGATTCCCCTGCCTACAGACACAAGAATATCGGACCTGGTTATATCAACATCCCCGACTTCGGCTTCAACAACTTCGATAAAGCGGCGACCGGTTTCCGGGAATTCTCCTTTCAGGGCTTCGGCTGTCTTGTCAACAATCTGACCGCCTGTTCCCTTAGTTTCCTCTGCCTTAAACGACCCCGGCCGGGCTGTAATTACAGCGCCCCCAGAGATATCGCAAACAACATGTGTGCTGATCTGTCCGCTGTACTCCTGACGGACAGCTTTCAGCCGGTTTTCATCAACCCCCTCTATATCGACGGCATCGGGAAGATATGCAGCATCAAGCTTTATAGATAAACCAGGAGCCAGATCCATTCCAAATGTATCGTGAGGTATTATGACTATTGCTTTTCCCGGTAAAATGCGGACAAGAAGCGTCCGGGTCGCTTCAGCATCCGGACAGGAAAGCGCCTCGTTGTCTATCTTCCAGACCTCTTGATAAGAAGAAACAATTTCATTACATGCCGCATTAAGATCATCACCGGTTCCAAAAACAATAGCGGTAATTGAAGCATCAGGGTCTATCCTTTTAGCAGCCGCAACCATTTCAAGAGCTGTGTCATCAGCAGCCCCTTCCTTATGAACAATATATGCAAAAACCTGTCTAACCATTATTTAATTCCTCCTCTAACTTTTAACAGTTCAACCAGTTTTTCAACTATCTCATCAGCGCTTCCTTCGAGAATCTCTGCTCCTTCACCGGGATCAGGCACAAAGTAATCCAGCCGTTTTAAGTTTGATCCGGATTCGCCAACAGATTCAGACGATAAACCAAGCTCTTCTGCGCCATGAACAGGAATCTCCACAGATGCCGTTTTTCTTATTCCGCGGATTCCTACATAACGCGGCTCATTGATACCGGTCTGAATCGAAAGCACACACGGAAGATTGATCTCAAGCATTTCCAGATTGCCTCCTTCGATCTCCCTGCCGATTTTGATTTTTTTATCATCTATCTCTTCCAGGCAGATTACAAGAGATGCATACGGCCAATCAAGCATTGCTGCCAGCATGCCTCCCACCTGGCCTGCCCCGTCATCTGCCAGAGCGCCCGTGAGGATAAGGTCATATTTCCCTTTTTCAACCTCAGCTTTTATAATGCCTGCAACTCCTTTCCCGTCAGAGCCGTTAAACACTTCATCCGAAAGAAGGATGCCTTTATCTGCGCCCATGGCCATCTCCCTCCTGACCACTTCCTCTGCTTCCTCGTCGCCGACTGTAACAACGGTTACCGAGCCACCCACCCTGTCGCGGATCTGGATTGCCTCTTCAACCGCATAATTATCCCATTCGTTTACCGAGTAAACAAGATCCTCAAGTTCGATGTTTGTGCCGTTCCTGTTTACGATAATTTCATTTTCCGATGTATCCGGGACTCTCTTAATACACACCAAAATTTCCATCCAATTCCTCCCTGACAGTTACTGAATAATTTTGAGTTTTGAATTCTTAATTTTAAATTAGAACGAAGCAACTCATTAACTTTAGACTTATTAAAAGATGAACGTCCAACATCGAACATCGAACGTTGAACATCGAATGATGAAATCGCTTCGCTCTGCCAGTTTATAAATTGGCAGAATACCTTATTCAAAATTCGACGTTGGACGTTCGATGTTCGATGTTCATTTTTTTCAATCTCTATGACCTCTTATTTTATATGCCGATCAATCAGTTCAACAAGATCAATAACCTCCATCTTTCCTTCCAGACCGCTTGTCTTGATGGCATCTTCTATATTTACCATACAAAATGGGCAGGCTGTCACGATCACGGTTGCGCCGGCCTCTTTTGCCATCTCAACCCTCAACTGTCCCATTCTTTTTTCCTCTATGGGTTCATAAAAAAGCATCAGGCCGCCGCCTCCACAACAGAAAGAACGGTCTCTGCTTTTGTCCATCTCAACCCTTGTTATCCCCGGAATAGCATCTATCACATCTCTTGGCTCGTCATAAATCCCATTATGCCGTCCGAGATAGCACGGATCATGATAAGTGTAAACTGCGGAACTGTCTTTCACGCCATTTAGCCTGATAGCGCCGGACTTTATTTTCCTTGCAATCACCTGGCTTATATGTTCCACCTGCGGAATATCTTTATAATCATTCTTTAAGGAGTTAAAAGCATGCGGATCAGTTGCAATGATTCTTTTAACGCCTGAGCTGAGGATTGCATCGGTATTTTGATCCTTTAATTCCTGAAAAAGCATCTCCTCGCCAAATCTTCTTACTTCATTGCCGCTGTCCTTCTCAGCAGGCCCTAATATTCCGAAGTCAACACCGGCTGCAAGAAGAACCCTGACAGCAGACCTGGCGATCTCCTGCATTCTGTCATCAAAGGAGGTTATACTGTCAGCAAAATAAAGCGCATCTGCCGTCTCCTTCTTTCCGAGAATTTTTACTTTGTACTTTTCAGAAAATTCCTTTTCCCTGGCCCAGTCTGAGCGTTTCTTCTCCATTTTTCCATAAGGATTGCCCCGTTTTTCAAGCGCGCGCAGCGGCTTCTGCAACGACTGCGGCACAATCCCGTCATCAACCATACCCCTTCTTAAATCAACAATCTTGTCAATATACTCAATCATAAGAGGGCACTCTGCTTCGCAGGCGCCGCAGGTCGTACATGACCAGATTTCATCTTCTGTAAATACATTGCCGATCAAATTCTCAGTATTTACAGGTGGCTTCCCAAACAGAGGGTAATTCTTGAAGATATAGTCACGACACTTGATAGAGATAAATCGAGGAGACAATGGCCTGCCAACCGCATTGGCAGGACACTGATCTGAACATCTTCCGCAATCAGCACAGGTATAGAAGTCGAGCATATGCTTCCAAGTAAAATCCGAAAATTTCTTGACTCCAAAAGAATCAAGATCGTCAAGCTTTTCTTCTGCAATGCCCCATACAACCGGTTTAACCGTTCCTTTATTCAGTTTCATAAAAAATGCATTCGGAAGAGAGGTAATTACATGAAAATGCTTACCCATCGGCAAAAAACAAAGGAAGAAGAAAAAGGTTAAATCATGTATAAAATATGAGACAATATGGATGGTCTGCAGTTTTACAGGCGACACTGTGATCAATATTCCGGCAGCAAACCACGTGCCTGTGCCGGGCACAAGGAGCTCCGTGTCCAACCCTTTTTGGATGCCGGCAGCAGTCAGGCTTGCTTCAAACAGCATATCACATACCATGAGAGTCGAAATAAGCATCAGCACAAATATCGCTTCCTTTGTGTGGTCTTTGCCGTACTCAGGAGGCACTGAATATCTTTTCGGCTTAAAAATGCCTCTCCTGACAATTGCGATTACACATGCCAGCAAAACAAATGTGGATGCAAAATCCTTCAATACTCCATAGATATGCCCAACCATAGAATTTGAAACAGATGCCGCAAAACCTTTTGATATTCCTGCCAGCACAAGGGATGCCGAGTGAATGGAGAGAATCATAAAACCGGCAAAGATTACAACATGGATAATTCCGGCAAGCAGATATCTGGGCTGGCGATACTGGCCGACCGCATATTTCAACATATATATAAAACGATCTTTAAAACGATCAAGACGGGGATCAGGGGCTGCGGGGAAAAGGGGGGTTAGCCGTTTTGCAATGATATATGCAAATATGCCGGTTCCGGCAACAGGAATCAAAACAGAAAAAACAACAGCAGGCATGCCAAGGATATAAGCGCCGGCCGGAGGAATCAAAGCTGGATTCATTTTTTCCTTTCATTAAGTTTTACATAAGTTTTACATTTGGTTGACAACTATTCTATTTTAATCATATTAATCATAAAATTCAAATCTTATTAAAAAATATCGAATTCTTAATATGGGATCATCTCCTGATTAGTCGTAGTTAATTAAGCAAAATAAGTGGGTTATCTCCAATTTTGCAGGTGTGATCCCAGAGGGTACAAGGGGTCAAGGATTCAAGGGTTCGAGTGATACGAAGTGAAGCCTCAGTGCTCAATGTTAGAGAATTACAAAGATTTGAAAGTCTGGCAAAAGGCATACAAACTCTGTTTTGAAATTTACAAAGCGCTTATTAAATCGCTAAAAAAAGCGCTCGACTCCTTGAACCCTGAATATTTTTTAATATAAAATCCCTTGTTAAACAACCGAAAAGGAGACCGGTATGACAAATGGAATCCGATATCAGGACAAACCGTGGCTGGCTTATTATGGAAAGGATGTTCCGGAAACACTGGAATATGAAGAAACACATATTGTAAATTTTTTAGAGAGATCGGTTGAAAGGTTCCCGGATAAAACAGCGCTGAGCTTTCAAGGATACAGGGTTTCATATCGCGAACTGAATGATATGGTAAACCGTTTTGCGGCCTGCCTTAATGATTTCGGCATAAGAAAGGGCGACTGTGTAGCCGTACTTCTCCCGAATCTTATTCCCTGCGTCGTCAGCTATTACGCCATACTGAAGATAGGCGGAATAGTTGTAATGAACAACCCCTTGTATGCGGACAGGGAGCTTCTCCATCAATTCAATAATTCAGGCTCAAAAATTCTCATCACCCTTGATCTGCTTGCCAACCGGATGATAGATCTCAGGCCGAAAACAAAGATAAAGCAGATTATTTATACATCTATCGGCGATTATCTGCCTTTTCCAAAAAATTTTCTGTTCAAGCTTGTCGGAAAAAAGAAAAAACTTGCCGCGAATGTTAAACCTGCTGATAATCTTTATAAATGGAAGGATGTTCTAACAAAATATTCTTCAAAGCCACAACCTGTGAACATCTCTTTTGATGATGTTGCTATGTACCAGTATACCGGAGGGACAACCGGTGTTTCAAAGGGTGTAATGCTGACACATGCTAATCTTAGCAAACAGATTCAGCAGATTACAGCATGGTTTCCAACATTTAAAAAAGGCAATGAAATAATGCTTGGCTGCCTTCCGTTCTTCCATGCTTTCGGTCTTTCGGCTTGCATGAACTGGTCTATACGCATGGGATGGGAAATTATCCTTGTTCCAAAGCCTCAATCAAAACCTTTGATAGACTCAATAAATAAATTCAAACCGACTATTGTGGCATTTGTTCCAACCATGATAATCGGAATGCTTAACGATCCTGATATTGTTAAGGCAGATATTACTTCCATCAGAGGTTGCTTTTCAGGGAGCTCTCCGCTTCCTGTTGAAGTTATTAAAGATTTTGAAAACAAAACCGGAGCGGTCATCGTGGAAGGATTTGGTTTAACCGAAGCCACCCCTGTAACCCATGTAAACCCCTTTGTCGATGGAAAGAGAAAGGTTGGAAGCATTGGCGTGCCTATTCCGGATACAGACTGCCGCATAGTTGACCTGGTTGAGGGAAAAACAGATGTTCCTGTTGGAGAAGTCGGCGAACTCCTTATAAAGGGGCCCCAGGTTATGAAAGGTTACTGGAATATGCCGAAAGAAACAGAAGCAACTCTGGCGGATGGCTGGCTTTACACAGGAGATATTGCCAAAATGGATGAAGACGGCTATTTTTTTGTTGTTGACCGGAAAAAAGATATGATTATATCCGGCGGTTTAAATGTGTATCCGCGCAACATTGAAGAGGTCTTTTATGAACATTCCAAGGTACTGGAAGCATGTGCCATCGGAATACCGCATTCAACCCGTGGCGAGGCGATTAAAGTTTTTGTTGTGTTAAAGGAAGGCGAATCCGCAACACAGGAAGAACTTCTTGAATTCTGCACAAACAAGATGGCCAAATTCAAGTTTCCAACTGAGATCGAATTCAGAAAAGAGCTGCCAAAAACCAATGTAGGCAAAATATTAAAAAAGGTTCTAAGAGAAGAAGATCTGATAAAAAGAAAAAAACAGTAAAGCAACTGAGGTAAGCCCGTTGCTCTACTCGATTTTAGCTGTTTTGGAGAAAAAAGCGATCCAGCATTCCTCCCCGATATTTTTCGGGTTTTTCTTCCTTGTCTCCGTTGATATCACAATATTGATCTTCTTCCAGTTGTTAGAAAGAATTAAGTGGAATGCTTTGTCTAAAATGCCTGGCAGAGGAATATGCGTTGGGTTTATTCTCTATTTACCGTTATATACGGCTGGCTTCTGTTCAAGGAAACCGATATCAAAAGCAGAATGCTGGATTGATGGTCTCGTAAAAAGTGCAATTTACCACAGAGCGCACAGAGAACACAGAGATAACTATTTGTAATTACTGAATTCCGACTTTCGCCGGAATGACGGAAAACGGTATTTTTCGACTTTTTACGAGTTCATCAAAATTAGAAATGTTGATTTTTATTTTTCAGTTGTTTCATGATGATTCATATGATAAATATATTTTGTAGTATAGGAATTTCCATTTATCTATATTCAGCCACAGACCCACACAGACAGGAACAAATAAAACAATGAATAAAGAATCTTTATTACAAAACACCGAGGAAGAATTGAAGGGGATACTTCGTCCATTCCAGCAGGAGTTGAATCGCGGTCAACGCCTGGCCGATTTTTTAAAGCAGTGTATTCGCTGTGCAATGCGAGATGATTTTCTCCAGTTAGACGAACTGCTTCGTACAAAAATGGCTGAAAACGTGGAACAGGAAGAGGCATTGACTGACTGTAAACCTGTCTTTGACAGCTTGCGGGAATACGCCAGGGAACAGGTGGAAAGATACCGGCTGGAATTTATCGAAGACCTTAACCGGCTGGCAGAAGAAGCAGGGCTGCCTGTTGAAATTGATTTTCCTCGTTTCAGCGTGCTTAAAGGCATTGACGGGGAGATTGCTTTCAGCAAACGTATTACCACCATCAACAAGAAGATACTGAAGTCCATTGATCCCCGTCGTATCGTTACTGCCGCCCTTCGTGTAAAAAAACAACTTTATGACCGGCCTTTTGATCCTCGAAAGTTTATTGACGGCCTCTACGAGACGTATGCCGAAATCAGCAAAATGGATAATATTTCCCCGGGCAATCCGGTTCCCATTCAACAGTTTTATCTGAAATATGTAATTTCCCTGCAAAGCAAAACGTTTTTCACCAATATGGATAAGGCCAAGTTCCGGGGCTACAGTCTGGAACAGTTTGGCGTGGATATATGGCGTTATTTCGAGGCCGGTATCGGAGGGGCTTCGAACGGCAAGAAGTTGAGGCTGGATCCGGGGCGTAATTATTCTCTCTGGCTTATTGACAGCAATGGCGAACGTCGGCAGATTTCAGGAATTTCGTTTCTGGAGGGTAAAACATGATACCTGTGAAAGAGATTGATCAGTTAGAACCATTTCAGGCCAGATCAATTATTGAAGAACTTCGAAAAGGCAGCGTGCCCGCCGACTATGTGCCTTTTTTTACTGTCGGCCGCGATAACTGGCTCACTTTTATTGAGGATGATCTGAAAAATTATATTGCCGAAGGCGGGGCCAAAGTCCGCTTTCTCAGTGGTGATTATGGTGACGGCAAGACTCATTTTATGTCAATAATTCGTCATCTTGCGTTGCAACAGGGGTTTGCCGTTTCTTTTGTCGTGTTGACGCGGGAAGTACCTATTCACAAGTTCGAAGCCGTCTATCAATCTATTACGCGTCAGCTTCGCGGTCGTTTTGAGGGCATTGGAATTCGAAACCTTCTGAGCCAATGGTTAGACAGTCTGGTTCAAAATGACACTCCTCCTTCAACAGAGCAAATTGCTGATCTGGCCGAAACCTTACGTAATCTGCCGGGCATGAACGTAAATTTTGCCAATGCGCTTGTGGCTCTGGCGCATAATCGTTTTTTGCCATTGATGGAAGGAGAACATAAAGAAGATCGCATCACAAACAGGGAGATCATTTTCCACTGGTTCGAGGCAGGCAAAGCAACCAAACGGGAACTTAAACCCTTCGGAATTTTTGAAGTAGTGAACAAGGCCAACAGCAAGCAGATGCTCAACTCCCTGAATGCCTTTCTACGTTATCTGAACTATAAAGGATTTATTCTGCTGTTAGATGAACTGGAGACGGTCATCGCCCAGTCCGCCTCAGTGCGCAACGCAGCTTACGAGAACGTGCGGCTGCTGATAGACAATACCGAACAGTCTGAGTATTTCCATATCTTTTTTTCCATCATCCCGGACGTATTGCTGTCTGAAAAGGGATTTAAATCCTACGATGCGTTATGGAGCCGTGTCCGGTCCATCGGTCAGCAGAAGCGTCTGAATTATCGCGGGGTTTTGATCGATCTGCATCGAACACCGTTGAAATCGGGCGAGTTGGTCGATCTGGGGCAGTCATTGCGTCGTATTCACGAGATATCTTATCGCTGGAACGCTGCAGAGTCTGTGCCGGACAAGCTTCTTGAGGATATCTGTAAAAATCAGAAGAAGATGGGGCTCTTGAGCGAGGTACGGCTTTTTGTCAAACAGGTCATTCGAATTCTGGATATGGCCGAACAGGGCAAAGATCCGGCAGAGACACTTGATCTTACCGAGCATATCGTCTCCAGTCAGCAGGAAATGGAACAAGAGAAGATGGAACAACTGCAGCCCAGTTGGGATAAGTAACAAATGGATAAGGCCAATTTTATCCAGCTACTGGAAAGCACCGGCAATTTCAAACTCAGAAGGGCGGTGGAACGCTTGCGGGAGGGGCTTTTCGATCCCTTTGGTGTCAGGCTGTTAACTGCCCATGAAGCGCAATTAAACAGTATATTTGACCATGGCGTTAAAACCCTGGAGAAAGATGAATCCACCCACCTTTGTGTCTGCGGCGCCTATGGCCAGGGTAAATCCCATAGTCTTACCTATATTCGTCAACGGGCTCTGGCACAGGGGTTCGTTACCAGTCAGATCAACCTTGATCCAAGGGAAATTCCGTTTTATGACTTCCGGCAGGTTTACCATGCCCTGGTGAGTCAAATTTCTTTTCCGGATAGCGAGTCATCCCTGGTAAAATGGTGGAAAGACCTGAGCGGCAAACAAAAAATATCCTGGAAAAATAACAGCGTCGGGCCGCTGGACATCATCCCGGAATCCATGCCTCATTTTTTCAAAGCCATTTTAACGGCCATGGCGCAGGATAACATACCGCTTTCCAACCGGCAAAAAGGCTTAAAAAAGCATACCACATTCCGGCCCCGAGAGTTTCCCTGGCTCCTCGCCAATGCCCTGAACGGAAACAGCTTGCCTGTGTTTCGTCTCCGTCATGCCATGAAGTACCGACAGGTTCCATTTTACAAAGACGCATCCCTGGTCTGCAAAGGATGGGAACCATATTTTAAGGCAATATGCGGCCTGTCAGCCATGTTTCAAAAAACAGGGTTTAAAGGCTGGGTTCTGCTGTTTGATGAAGGTGAATCCATTGCCCAGCTACGCATCAACGTGCGCCGGAAAAGCTACACTATTTTGAATCAATTCTTTTCGTCTGCCTCTCCTCCGGCCGGACTCTATCCCATTTTCGCCTTTACCGACGACTTCTTTATGCGGGTTCAGGGGGAAGACTATGACCGTGTATATCTTCGCAATGAACAGGAATTTTCCTATTTTGAAGAAAATTACGCTGAGTCCTGGCGCCATTTGAATATCTATCGCCTGCACGATCTATCAAGCAAAGAATGGGAAACCATGTCTGAAAAACTGATCCATTTTCACGCCAAAGCATATGCCTGGAAACCGCCGGAGACCGAAATGCGGCAAGAAATGGCAAAAATTCTGGCAGAAAAAGGTGATCGTGAAGCTCGCTTGAGAATAAAGGCCATGGTAAACCACCTGGATCTGGCCCATCAGAAAGTAGTCTTAGGCGGGTAAGCGAAAAGCCGGTGCCCAAAATTCTAAAACTTTTAAGAGACAGCTATTGAGCGCTTTTCTTCATTTTCTTGTTTTTTAGTTCAGTACAATCCTGCTTCCTGCTCGCTCGTGCCTCACACTGGCAGGAGGAGATGTATCATAGAATCTAATAAATTCTGCAAGTGTATGAAACGCATAAAATCATGGGCGTCCCCCTGGACATACATGCCGGGCGTACACCATTCACTGGTGCGGACGCAAGAAGCCGCGCCGCACAGTTCAACATTGAGCCTGTCGAAAAACTCTAAACCCGTGGTTTTAAGGTTTGTAAGTACTTAATTTTATTACATGCGAAATTAACAAATTAGCCGCTTTTGTACTTTTTCGACAGTCTCGTTATGTGAAGTGCAAGATGGCGGTTCTCAAGATAGGCAAAGGCAAATAAACTATGCAAGATATAAAAAAAGAGAGTCAATTATTGGCATCATTAGCTGTATTTAGAGAGCGTTATGATAGCCAAAAAGATATATACGGAATAATCAGTGAATTTCTGAATAAAATTATTACATCACAGGGCAAGCATAGTTTCAATTTAACCGAAATATGTTAGCGGTCATTTATAATGACCCAGTAGCGGACAATAAAACTGACCCACCTCAAACAATTAACTTTTACAGGCAGCATAATAAGTATTGTTATTATCTAAACTCGCAACATAACATTCCGTAAGTTCCCCTATGCTGTTTGCAGTTTTTCCAGAGGGCTGATCACCTTACCCTCCAGGTTTTTCAATACATGTAAATATATCATAGTGGTTTGAACGTTTTTATGTCCCAACTGTTCCTGAACGGTTCGAATATCATAGCCATCTTGAAGAAGATGGGTGGCAAAGCTGTGCCTTAGTGTATGAATAGTGGCTTTTTTGGGAATACCTGACTTTTTTAAGGCCTTGCTCATAGAGTTCTGCAACGCGCGTGAAGTAATATGGTGCCTTCTTATTATCTTTTCCCGTGGATCAAGGCTTAAATTTTTTGATGGAAATACATACTGCCATGCCCACTCTTTTGAAGCATTGGGAAATTTTTTTGCTAATGCCATAGGCATATAAACAGAACCATTTCCGGCGTTCAGATCCAATTCATGGATTTTTTTTACTTCCTGAAGGTGGTTTTTTAATTGCTGATGCAGTATTTCAGGCAAAGTTGTTACCCTGTCCTTGTTTCCTTTACCAAAACGTACAATCAACGATTTGTTCTCAAAATCGAGATCTTTTACACGAAGTCTGATACATTCTGTTATGCGAAGACCGCAACCATAAATCAGCTTTACATGAAGTAGATATTGTTCTGGATAATGCTTAAAAAGCTTCTTTATCTCTTTTCTGCTGAAAACAACCGGAATTCTACTGCTTTTTTTTGCCCGAATGACATTGTCACTTACATCAAACTCTTTTTCAAGAACATATCTGAATAAAAACAGTAAAGCATTAAATGCCTGGTTTTGAGTGGATGAACTGACGTTTCCTTCCACAGCCAGATGAACAAGGAATTTTTTCACATGAGATGACTGAATTGTTCCCGGGGGGGCATTATTACAGAATCCAACAAAACGCCTGATCCATGATCTGTAAGTTTTTTCCGTGCTATATGCAAGGTGTTGAAAACGCATTTCATTAATAAATTTTGAAAAAGCATCCTTCCATGTCGCAGGATTTTTCACAGGTTTACCGGAAGATTCATCCTCCGGGTTTTCACTAAAATCAATAGTCAAGCGCATAAAGTCTTCCAGAAAAAATTTTATAGACCTGTAAGCCTGCCTGATCTGCCAGTCTTCTGTACCATCTGATTCCAGTTTATCAAGAAACGCCTTAATATTATCATATTTAACCGCTTTCAAATTCTTTTGATAAAATGATAAGAATTTATTTACCCATGCTTGATAAAATATTATATTTTTATTAGGTATATTTTTATCATTAATAAGAAATTCTTTAAAACTATTTGAATTATTTTTTTTCATAAGGTTTTTTCTGCCAAATAAATACTTATACGAATCAATTTTTTCATAAAAATTTTATAATAACCACTTGATTAAATGTCAATTGTTTATTAGGTGAAACATATAATAATTGTTATTCTAAAAAATAGTGAATGTTCACAGACTAATTGTTCTGCAATACATTATAGGAGGGGATATGGGGAAAGATGGTGGTACGAAAATGCATTGTCCGAAATGCAAAAAGATTTGTGTTTGCAGAGCTATTCCTCTTAATGAAATAGTAGGCTATAAACCTGATCAAAGATGGTATAGGACTGATCATCCAGATATCAATTGGTTTCGGAGAGGCCGTCAATGTTTAACCTGTTATGAGAGTTTTGTGACTTCTGAAGTGAACGAAAAATTCATAAATGAACTTGTCGAACTCAGAAATGCTTTATCTGAAATAAAGAAGCATTCAGAACAATATATTGGAGAATCAAAACAAGCATCAATGACATTAGAAAAACTTGCTAAATCTCTTGGTGTGCTTCGAGCTCTGAAGTTTTACAAAGAAACAGATTAATGAATTCAATACAGAACAAATTGCTTCAGACGGATGCCAAATAGCTGCACCGCTGAGCATGGTTAGATGTAGGAGAAATAGATGAAAAAAGCACATATTTTTACTTTGTTTGCGGTTTTGCTTCTGGCTGGATGCCAAGCAGCTATTTATGGAACAGCAACTGAATTTAATAAACTCAGCCTTGAAATGACGAAGACACAGGTTATAAAAGCGTTGGGAGAACCGGTTTCAGTTTCAGTTGATGGTGATAAGGACGAAGAATATCTAGTATACAAAAAGATGAAGCATGCAATATCAGCGTGGCCTAGAACATATATGGTAACGTTAAGAAATGGAAAAGTAGTGAAGTGGGGCGAACAATATGATGAACAGAATATTAACCTTTACTAGCAACTAAACAATCACATCAAGTAAAAATCAAAAAGCGGCGCGGCTTTTGCTACGCTACAGTCAGCCCCACTTTTTGCTGCCGCTGATGTGAAGCGATCGCAATAAACCATCATGTCACATATCACCAAGAATGAAATTGAAACGCTACGTAATGCCGCCCAGATTCGACCTTGGGTTGATGGCAAATTAGAAGAAATTGGGTCAACCTCAGAAGGTAAGCGAGCTGTTAGGTTACATGAGGGCCTCATCAAAGAGCTAATGGAAGAGGCATTACCCTTGGGTATTTTTTGTGACAACTTCTTCAAATAGCAATCGCGGATTATGGAGTTGTCCAAATATGTTACGTATACGCAATATCCGTTGCTCAACAGTAACGAAGTTATGAGCTGTGTGATGCAGAACCAGGCGCTTGAGATGGACTGGGCAAAGCCGTGCCGCTTTTCGAAAGGCAGTATTTGACCGGTAGTTTTTACCTTTATTATAGTTTTTCGGTTATCGTTGCCCAGCCCCTCAGCTTGGTCGTTAGGTGACCACTATGAATAAAACTAAAGAGGCCCTTGAAGCCTATCAACAATTTAATAGGATAAGAAACGATCTTGACGCATATCTTTATGCTTTAGGAGCATGGGCGCTATCTGGTGAATCCAAACCCGACCCCCCTGTTAACTACGGCATTCCGTCACCTAACCAGCCGCTTGACTCTGACCGTGAAAGCGGTGTCGATTCGGAGTAAATCAACTTGCTGCCTGTCGCTTTCACGGCAGGTCAGCTTAATCGTTATGATTAAGACTAAATGAATCTATTCTGGTCAACACGGGCACTGACCCATTCAAAAGAAGATCACCTCACGGAATTTTTTGCTGCCGCGTTAACGCTCAATGAACATGTGCGCAACGCATATGCTGAACTCGTTTTCGGTCGTTATGCTCAAGAAAACGGATGGAGAAACCCTGTTATCGAAAAGGTGGAAACGCAAGTTTTGTACGATGGCACTAACTGTTGTCCAGACATGCGGCTAACCTTGACCGACGGGCACATTGTCATATGTGAACACAAGATTGACGCTCTTGAAACACAGGGATCAGAACCGGATGATCGATTACAACTCGAAAGATATTTGGCCCTACCAATCGATGGACTGGTTTACGTTCGGTCGTCTTGGAAGTCTCCGGCTCAAGCCGTATTAGAGAATCCAAAATACATAAGACCGCCCGAAAAAGAACTCTTTCTATGGAGGGATTTTTACAACATTCTCGCTCAATCAGATGACCAGTTTATCGCTTGGATCAAAGAAGGTTTTGAGACACTGGGTTTTACCCCGCTTCACCACATTATTGGTGAGCTTTCAGGGCCAGACCCTGAAGAAAACTCGAGGAATCGCAAGAATTTTGCCAAGTTATGGAGTAGCACGAGGTCTTTCGCAAGTCAATTAGGATGGAAAGTCGACACAGGCTCAATTGTTGAACTCTATCTCTCCCAAAGCCCGACGTCTCTGGCTACTGATGTATTCGTCTCACCAGCAATGCTGGATAGGTTCCTTTTCCGTGTGACCCCTGGTAAGCGAAAGCTGGATGAAGTATTTACGGTATTAAAGCATGCCGCCAAATCGTTACGCGTTCCCACAGAAATAAGTGAAACCATAGTTCGTCGAAAGGAAGGAAAAGTCCCAGTAGTGGATGTCACCACTTCTCTTAATATGGTTATCGGGGAAACCACACAAAGTACAACGGAAATAGAGAGAAGGCTGCTCGAATTTGTCAGGACATTCTTATCAGCATTGAACAACAGCCACTGAGGAAAAGCGATCATAACAACCGCATACACTCTAACAAGCAGGGTCGGGCGGCTGTTACATTTGCCAAGTTTGAGGAAAACGTAGCATTTACAAATACCCGTTTCCCTGCTTGTAGGTGATGCGGAGACGTTGGGCACATAAATGAGAGAAAACATATGATTAAACAATTCCTGTGGAAAAGGGCAAAAATAGCCTTTGGGTTTTTAAATACTTACATTCGAAAGAAAGGTCGAAAGTATGACAACACGAAATGGTGGGATGCTTCATTCTATACGGAAGGTGTTTCGGATAGGCAAACGATTTCACAAAAAAAAAGTATTATTACTGCTAAGTACCACTACGCATCGATGGAATTGCAGATTTTAAAACATCTGCGAAACAACGGAATACATATCAATCAATCCAATATAATGGACATAGGCTCTGGCTCAGGTCATTGGATTGATTTCTATAATTCAATAGAGCCGCTCAAAATTACGGGAATGGACATTTCTCTTTTGTCGTTCAATTTTCTCAAAAAGAAATATTCTAAGAATGACAGCATAGAAATTCATCAAGGAAAAGCTCTTGAAGTTATAGGTAAACTAAATAATGATTATGACCTCGTGAATGCCGTTGGTGTTATGTTTCATATAGTTGAAGATTCTGAGTGGGAAAATACTATTAACGCTATAGGAAATATTCTAAAAAAAAGGTGGGATATTTATTATAGGCGGTCATTTTGGCTACATAGATGGCTTAAATGTGCAAATAGACAAAGATGGCCACATTAATAAAAGGCTTAGAAGTAAAAGACACTGGGTAAAGAAGTTGAAAGAAGCTGGTTTCACAGACGTTAAGTTGTACAAGAATAATGCGTACTTATGGATAGAAGATAGCCTTCCAGAGAATAATGTATTGGTGGCTAAAAAATAGCAGTTGCCCAACAAAAGCATAGAGGCGGACTGTGAAAAGCGGGCGACTTTTTCGCTTTTACGCAGGCCGTCTAAAAGTCATCTTTTTAATTATTTCCAAGGCTGTAGCAAGCTTTTCCCAGCCCCTCATGCCAGGCCGTTAGCCGCGACAAAGGGAGCAAAATGAAGAGAATAATTTTCACAATGATCGTCCTTCTCGGTTTGTCCATATGGGCCGGAAATGTATTTGCAGAAATACAACTTACAAACGCACTGGCCAAAGATATTGGGCGAGCCTATGGATTTTATTTGGGTCAAGATTACTCGTTAAATGAAATCTCAAAGAAATACCCCTCCTTATCTGGTTTGGCGCTCATAGCTGAAAAGGAATTTTTGGCTAATTTTAAATCGTCAATTGATGGCATGGATTCCATCATGCGAAAGTATTCTAAGAACGAGTGGAAAAAAATCAAAGGAACATTATCAAAACAAATCGCCTCATCTATTAATATTGACCAAATCACTGAAACCGAAGCACGACAATTCATTAATCTTGTTCGTCAAAGAGCAAAAGGAAATATTGAATCCCCCATTATCGAAACATTGTTGCTTTTTAAATCAGGGTACGAAAAGAACCCAGAGATGGAATTTCTCGATGGTTACAAATACAAATACGTCAATTATAATAGTATAGGCAAATCAAAAGGTGTGGAATTTTCGATAGAATCCCCAAAAACTTGGGTTGCAAAAGATGGAAATCGACCAAATATTGTTCAAAAATTCGTAAGTGAGAATGGCCGGGGGCTTGAGTTATTTCTCATATTAATAAATGAAATGCCACTGCAACCAGGCGAGAAAGTAACAGAGAAAGACGTGGCAGAAATATTAAATCCGAAGGATATCAAGGATTTTCTTCCAGAAGGAGCAAGCTATATCAAAAGCGAAAAACTAACACTCGAAAATCTTCCAGGATTTTGGGTGCATTTCAAGATGGAAATGCCAAGAGTAAGAAATACTATAGGCATGGAAACAATAATGTATACGATTTTTTACAAAAACAAAATGATCCAAATGCAAGGGCAGGTTACAACATCTGTAAACGGGAAAGAAATAGTTGGTGGAGGGCTGAAAAAACACGAAAAATTGTTTGATCTTATGGCAAATAGTTTTGTGATCGCCAACATGTATAAATAGTAGCTATCGGCTCCAATGGACGCTCGTAAACTCGCGCCGCTGTGCCAAACGAGTTAGCAGAAAAATATTATGAAAATTCCACTTCCCATAAAATGTTCAAGTTGCGGTCGCCAACATAATATTTTCGTCAAATTAGATGATACTGATATTGGGGATTCAGTTTGCGCCTGTGGTGAAGAAATATTTGGCAGCTTGGATGGCACGGTTACCATAGGTGATAAATTACTATGGCGCAGCAAATATGAATTTTCGAACAACAAAGACTATCCTCTTTCGATTGTGTTTGCGGCAGCATCGCTGGATTGTGAACTGTCTCGGCTATTTTTTAAATGGAGTTTAATTGAGGAATTAGAAAGTGAATTTGACATTAGTGATGAGGAATTAGAAAAAAAACTTCGTAGTTTTAGCAACATCAAATCAAAAATCGAAAAAGTTTCACAACTAATGGCCCCAGAAAGTTTTACCCAATCCGTTCTTGACTCCACTGAACTTAAAGAAATGATAGAGAGAGGTTTTCCAACCCTTGATATCAACAATCTATCTAAAAGTTTTCAGGAAAAATTGTTTTGGCCCAGGAACAGAATATTGCACCTTGGAGCTTCAGACTATGGCGAAAAGGAAGCAACTATTTGTTTTAATGTTGCAGAATTAGGACTCAGAATTCTCTCATGCTTAGATGAAAAAAAATGCAAATGCTAACCATGCGCTCCACCCGACACCAAAAGCCGGCACGTTTTTCGCTTTTGCCATTTCAGAGCAAAACGTTGCTTTTGCCAGATCATCATTGGCTTTTGGTGCCGGTGAGCTTTACGGTTAGCTGCATGAGCCTTGCCTAAAAAACTTTTATTTTTTGGAGCTCAATAAAATGAAAATATTAAATAACTCAGAAGAGATAAAAAAATCTATCCATGAAGTTTTAAATAAAAATTCTGATAGAATTATTGCTGTTGCATATGTGGGAGACAATGCTATTGATTATCTTCCCAATCCTAAAAATATAAATCTCTATTGTTCAACTAGTATTCCTGGTGCAAATCCTAGTAGCCTAAGAAAACTTAAGAAGGAAGGCGTTGAAATTTACGAAGTCAAAAAATTACATTCCAAAATATATTGGAGTAAATCTGGCGGGGTTGTTATTTGTTCAGCTAATCTATCTAACAATGGATTGTCAAAATATGGCAACCATGAGATTGGCGTTTTACTTCCAAAAGACAGTTTCGATGTTCAATCGTATGTGTCAAATTTGAATTCAACTCAAATAAATTATTCCGATATTGACCAGCTTGATAAAAAATATAATCTGTATACGCTAAAGAATAAGCAAACATCCAAAAATAGAAAAGCAAAGTCGCAGAGATTCCAAGAGTGGGACGAAGAAAGTGGTTCTAAATGGAAAATTTATCCTTGGTCAGAGGTAGGTGATCTACCAAGAGATGTTAAAAGTGAGTTAAATATCAAACAACCCGAAGCAGGATATTACGATTTTATGCAAACAGAAAAATCGAATGCCTATGAAATTGGTGAATGGGTTCTTAATATTAAAGAAGTGTGGGAAAAAGATCAGCTAATAAAAATTGAGGAGCTAAGTTGGCTTGTTCCAGAAATAAGAATAAAATCGCAGCAAAAAAATTCTAATGAGTATCCATTCTATTGGATTCAGCTTAATAAAAATATCCCTATTAATCAGCCATTTGATATTTACGCCAAAGGTTTCAAAAAAGCATTTAAAATGAGTTATATCGAATTAACAAATAAAAACGAAGCCGTAACTTTGAAAAATAATAAATATAGTAAAAATTTTATAAAACTTTTGCGTGAATATATTGGGTGACGTAATAAAAATCATCAGCTAACAAACCGCTGGAGTGGATCGGGGGCTACTGAGCCGCTCTTAAAAATTTCGGCTTTAAGTAAAATTTTAATTATGCAGAGTGTGTTGGCATAAAGCCCCCGACCACTCAGCTTTGGGCAAGCATTAACCAATAATCACTTGACAAAACAAAATTGAGGTAAATTATGACAGAACAGAACAGAACAGAATACCAAGTATACTATTTATTGGTAAAAAGAACGATTTTTACTGCGAATGTGCAATAAAATTTGTCGAATTACATTTTCCAGATCATGAGATTTTGCTTGGGAAAAGAGGTGACAAACTTCCTGAGGATATAGGTTGGTGGAAAGGGGACTATATTATCTCTTATTTATCTCCTTGGATCATCCCAGAATATTTACTGAACAGAGCGAACAAGGCAAGTATTAATTTTCATCCTGGGCCACCTGAATATCCAGGTATTGGATGTACAAACTTTGCTATCTATCATGGAGAAAATACATTTGGCATAACTTGTCATCACATGAATCCAAAGGTTGATACCGGACAACTTATTACTGTTAAACGATTTCCTCTTTTTACATCAGATACTGTCTTTTCGTTGACGCAAAGATGCTACTCTTACATATTAACAACTTTTTATGACACTATGTCGTTAATACATGAAAACAAAGATTTACCTGTTTCAAATGAGAATTGGAAAAGGAAAGCATACACAAAAAAAGAATTAAATGATTTATGTAAGGTGACTACTGATATGACAATTTCTGAAGTGAAAAAGAGAATTAAAGCTGTAACCTTTCCAAATGCTCCGGGAGCGGTAATACAAATCGGAGACATTCAATTTACGTATCATGAGAATGAGCAATGGCAGATTTGCTAATCGGGTAAGGGGGAGTTTTTTCTCTCCCCCTCCCCACACCACATAGCAAGCGGGTCCGCACTATGCGGTTCCCCGAGAGTTTTAAAATACCGCCCGACTTCTGGCTGTATTCCAAGGCTGGCTACTGTCAACACGCCGAATATTATTGGCTCCCCCTGTCGGGTTCATCGCCTTTTCGAGTATGACCAGCTCCTCCCTGCTCCCAAAGGTTTGGCCCTTCACCCTGTCCCGGGCATTACCCCTGGCGTTTGGCTACTATGGCCTCTGCTGACTTCTGTCCGATCACCTTATGAGTTGCCCCATAAAGCGCTGCTTTCTGATGCGTCATGTTTACCGATCCTGTATGCGCTCCTCTTTGTTTCGTTTCTCGATACCAGGCGGGATGCTCTCATGATATCGCCGGGACTTGGTGAGCCGATCGCCCCTACCGGCAGTTTCACCGAATGGTAATATAAACATCAAAGAACCGCATGCCGGACAGATCTCCCCGGATAAGAACGTGAACTTTCGCTACACAACTGCAGCACTTACCATATCCCCTGAACCGCTGGGCTTCGTTATGTTGTGCTAACTCACCCGGGGACTTGGCCTTGTATGCTATTTCTGTTCGTCGGCTCATAGCTTTGCACTCCGGGTTGCCGCTCCTTTCAGTCGCTCTCGCCTTCCGCTTTGCTCGTGTGTCATGAAGAGAGGCGTAAGCCTTTCGTGCTGTATTAAAGATGAGAGTAGGTCTCTCGGTTTCGGCGACCAGAAGCTGGAATCAAACCGCCCTATGCGGCATTTGTTAAGAGCAACTGTCGTGAGCGATTAGGGAAAAGGCAATCAGAGAATTGTCAGGTGGGTATTGAGGAGATGAACGAAAGTGAACCCCTGATGAGGTGTCGAAATGGAGAACGATACTGTCAAAACCAAACTCCGAGCGTAAGTTTGGGATAAGCTTTGATGTGAACTGGCATAACAGGCAAAGCGGCAGTCGGCATAGAGGGGGCATGAACTCAATACAGGCTTTAACACGGAACATGAGAACCTGTCGTTCTGATGTTAAGGGAGAAGCACAAGTGGAAACCCCACAAGGCGAGAGTACCGATGCAGAACACAGGGACGGATTAGCCCGTAGTAGCGAAGAAGTTTCTGTAATGGAAATGGAGCGAAGGGGCTAAATCATTCAGTCTGGTTTGATGAGTCAACCAGTTATGGGAGGAACCCATTGGAACAGACAAGACCTTACAACATACCGAAACGCCTGATATATGAGGCGTACAAACGAGTCAAAGCGAATAAAGGCAGTGGAGGGGTGGACAAACAAAGTCTCAAAGACTTTGAGGAAGACCTCACAAACAACCTTTATAAGCTTTGGAATCGAATGTCATCAGGCAGTTACTTTCCGCAGCCGGTCAAACGGGTAGAAATTCCCAAAGCCGATGGTGGAACACGTCCATTAGGAATACCCACCGTGGCTGACAGGATAGCCCAAATGGCAGTAAAGATGGAGATAGAGCCTGAACTGGAGCAACACTTCCATCCTGATTCCTACGGCTATCGCCCCAACAAATCAGCGCATCAAGCGTTAGAACAAGTACGGGCGAGAAGCTGGCAGCGTGCCTGGGTACTGGACATGGACATAAAAGGCTTCTTTGATGCCATAGGCCATGACCTGCTGATGCGTGCAATAGAAAAACACGTCAAAGAATCTTGGCAACGGCTGTATATCAGAAGGTGGTTACAAGCACCGGTACAGCATCCAGACGGTCGTATAGAACAGCGAACGCAAGGCACACCACAAGGTGGCGTTATCAGCCCTCTTTTGGCAAACCTGTTCCTGCACTATAGCTTTGACATCTGGGTAGGAAAGCACTGGAAAGGGATACAGTTTGAAAGATACGCAGACGATATAGTCTGCCACTGTAGAACCGAACAGGAAGCCGTAGAACTCCAAACTGTACTCACAGAAAGGTTTAAACAATGCGGCTTAGAGCTACACCCGGAGAAAACCAAAATCATCTACTGCAAAAGCTGGAAACACAAGGCAGATTATGCCAGAATAAGTTTTGACTTTTTGGGATTTACATTTAGACCCAGACTGATTAAAACCCGTCAAGGTAAACAACTGGTTTGTTTTCTACCGGCAATAAGCCAAAAAGCGGCAAAACGGATAAGAACTGAAATCAACGGGTGGACTTGGCTAAAATGGCAGCAGGGTGACATAAAGGATATCATCCGCTTTAGCCAAAGCAAGCTCCGTGGTTGGATGGAATATTATGGAAGGTTTGGACGAGGTGCAATTGCCAATGTTCTGTTCCATTTTGATATGAAACTCAGCCGTTGGGCAAAGCGTAAGTACAAGAAACTCAAGACATTGATACAGGCGGCTAAAAGAGTTAATTTCTTCAGAAGAAGGAATCGAAAACTCTTGGCGCACTGGAATCGGGTATGCGCATAAGATTGAATGATAAGAGCCGTATGAAGCGAGAGCTTCACGTACGGTTCTGTGAGAGCCTTTAGGGGAAGTTCCTTTGGGCTACTCGACCAGCCCTTCAGACCCTTCCTCACGGAAACGCCCTTGCCTTCGGCTAATACTTTTGCTAATATATCAAAATATCAGCAGGGTTCACGTATAAGGGACTTTCACCCTATAAGTTCACGCCCATGCCGGGCGTACACAATGCAAATTCACTCGGACTGCCAAAAGCTACACCGCTTCGCGCTGCACCTTTTGGCAGCCGGTGATTTGCGGCGTTATGCAAGAGCCTGAAAGGATATATGGGTTTTCATTGTTGGTGCTGTTGTCAGAAGTCACATCAAAAAATGGTAGTTCAGTCTGCAAAGAAAAATAGGAAATTTCTGATATGAGGAAAGAAGAACAAAGAGAGCAAATGGAGCAGGACGTAGAAAAAGCCGCTGAGGTTTCGGTTTTGCGTGTTCCTGTCGTCTACAATGCTATCAAGCAGGAAGGCGAGGATGAGCTGGCGCGCTCGATGCAATCTTTGTGGTTATCCGGCATTGCCGCAGGAATAGCTATCTTCTTCTCTGTGGTAGGGCTTGCAATCTTCCATAATTATCTGGGTTCTAGCTTGTTAATACATTTAGGTTATTGCTTTGGTTTTTTGATAGTGATTCTGGGTAGGTTCCAACTATTTACGGAAGCAACCATTACTGTCATTATACCCTTACTGGCCGATTGGAATAAAAAAACACTGCGTCTTATAATCAGGCTCTGGGCTATTGTCTTTACAGCCAATCTTATTGGTGTTTTTATTTGCTCTTGCATGACGGTATACACAAACATGCTTCCTGTAGATGTGGTAACTGGCATTATTGAAATATCGAGTCATTATATTGACCGAAGCCCAAGCGGTTTCTTTATGCAGGGGATACCCGCAGGTTTCTTGATGGCCGCACTTGTGTGGATGATGCCAAGCTCAGAGGGGGGCAACAAAGTCTGGGTGATTATTGCCCTTATATACCTTATCTCTCTTGGTGGTTTTGCCCATGTTATTGCCGGCTCAGGAGAAGTATTTATTATGATGTTGGTGGGAAAAATATCCTTCATGGATACTGTTTTTTCTATAACCATTCCAACTCTTGCAGGAAATATCATCGGAGGCACTATGCTTTTTGCAATGCTTGCGCATGGTCAGGTGATAAAAGAAGTAAAAATTGATGGGAAAATTTAAATCCTATGGATATAAGTTTAGCCGTTTCAAGCCCATCCAGAAATGAGTCAATTTTTGGTTCAAGCGCCTTAATTTCTTCTATTATATTTTCCCAATCCATGTCATTATCCTATCAATGCATAACAAGACAAATTAACGCGGACTGGCTTACAGCGGCGCTTTTTGGAACATATTGGTTTTACAAACTTTATTTGTCAATGGACAATAATTTTGACCCACTACCGGACAATAAAACTGACCCACCCCCTGCACTTAGTTTAAATTGATTTTTTGTTTGAGCCGATAGCTTTCACCCCCCATCATAAAAATATGTGAATGAACAAATATTCAGTTATTGCCCATTGTTGTAGTAAGTTGCTTGGCCGCGAATATGCCCTATTCTATTTACTATATTTGTTCTATCCCAAATAATAGTATTACGCAGCTCATAACCTCGACTCCTTAATTCTTGTATTAGAGAAACGTGTATAGTGATACGCTGATTTCCACCACATATCCGGCATTGATGACACAATGGCCTTTTGAGAGCTGACAATGGCAACAATGCTTCATAAATATCACCAATAGCTTTAGTATGCTCATCTAATGACATAGTGCAAAGATATAAGGATTTTGCGGTATTGCTCCAGCTTTAAGATATTGATCATTTTCTGTCACGCCGTGATTTATTCTTTCTTTTTCTATTTAATAGAATTTGCATAAGGCGGTGATGTACATGTATCAAACTCACAGTATTTGGACTAAGATATAAAGGAATATTTAACGCATCATCTTGAATTGCTAACTGCTGTCTTATTGAATATTAAGATTTTTTGGGAAGACGTGAACATATAAATTTATAAGATTCCTGAAGATCAAAGCCAACAGCATTTCTATTTAAAATCTTATTGCGGCCACAAGTGTTGTGCCGCTTTGCCAACAAAGGATCTACAAAACCAGTTCACCTTCGTGTGTAAATGAATTCAACAACTTTTTTTGCTAATGAGATAGGAAATGTCGCTGGATGTAGGTCTTTTTTTCCTAATATCTGCTTTTCTCATAATAAAATTGCCAAGAGCCCCTGTTGGCTTTTTAACCATTCTTTAGCAGTCATGCAATTAATGTGTGTTTTCCGCAATCACAGGTTCTTTTCATTGTCAATATTAATTGTACGGCGGCGGTATTGTTCGCAATCTTCGCTATTATATGGATTTTCCAATTTCTGCTTTGTAGCACAGTTGACCTCACATGATTAACATAAATGTAATTATTGAATACCTGTAATCCTTACATAGCAAATTATTCTGAATGAAGCCAGTTAATCTTATCTGTCCTGTAACGACAAAGCTTCGGGGTTGGGCAACGATAACAAAATCTTACGATAAATGCATAAGCTTCCGATTAAATACCGCCTTTCAAAAATGGCACGGCTTTGCCCATTCCCCTCTCAAGCATCTGGTTGGGCGGCTTTGTATATTTTGCCTACTTTATTTTCATTAATAATCTCCAATGCTTCGTTTACGGATTCATTATCATAAAACTTCAGCTACATCAGATGATAATAAAAATTAAATTTTGTTCCTTCTGGCATATTTTGATGCATATTTGCCTCTAACTCCACCTTTTAGTTGTGATAAGTCATACTCGGGGGCGAAGCTCATCATCCATTCGTTATATGTATTGCTGCTCCATACTGCTCCTCTCTTTTCGTGTCAATTGTGGCCTTATAATTCTTATGGTATCCTTTGTCTCCACATGGGAAATAAATAACAATTTGCCAAAGCCGACAACCAATTATTATGTATCTGTTCTCATCATAAGAATGGTCAGGACCCATCATAAGTTATTGATAATGGATCAAGAAAATACTGTTGCAAGCTTCATCAAATGGTACTCCATGTTTTATTATTCTTTTTAGCTTTATTCGGGTTCCATTCAAATTCAACGACATAAGCCATAAATCCTTACTTATTTTTAGGTGCCCAACACTTAGATCACTTGCTATTTTTTCGCGACGGCGAAATAGTCAAGAATATCTTTGGTTCTACCTACTTTATTTCCAAAACTTTTTTAGATCTAATAAAGTCTGAATTCCCCATTCTTGAATCTTCTGTAATTCTTCAGAACTATCTTCTATGGAACCCAGGTGATATATAGCAATACATTTATGCTCGTTTGTTGTCCTAAGCGTTCCCACTCTACCTTTTGTCCTAATTCTGTTTCTATTGATTCTTTTGTGTGAGCAACGTGTCAAAACGCCTTGTTTTTCATCAAAATCTCAGCATCAATATAAGAATTTCTGTTCGTACACAGCTTCCTTGTGCAAAACTATGCCCATACAGAAACTTTTTGTTTCCCGATGAGAATGTATATACCAATTTTGAGGTTGCCTTTTTAGCAGTAGTAAAACGATAAGTTTCTCTTAAAGTATCACCTTAAAGTCCTGAAAATATTCTCTGTATTTTTTCCTGATTTTTCAGATGCCACAGAATTGGATTGTTTCTTTTTGATTTTCCATTCATTTTGGAGAAACAATTGCTTTTAGAGGTGTAATGCAGGACGTGAGTCCACAATTTTAATTACCTCTACCACCACAACCCCAAAAAATCTGTATTAGAATCGGTTCTCTGATTGAGTGATCTAAAGCTTGTCTGTGTTCTTCTCATTTCTGTTGATAACCAAATAATAATATCGGCATGTATCCGCTTGCATAAGTAAGTAGTTTACCAAGGTGATCGTGGTCTGTTATAGCAAGTTGATTTTTTCTATAATGACATTAGCATTGCGCCCTAAATCTTTAACAGAATATCCTAATGAAAAGCCCCAACATCCAGCACAACGTTCTGTAGCTTCAATTCAGAGATTCAATTGACTCGCCAAAGTTCTGTAATATTGTCAGATAGCCAAAGGAGGTAAAATCATTGGGCTTCATGCTTCCAAAGCTCACTTCTTGGATCCACTTTTTGAATTTTTATCAAACATCATCTTTCCTTTTGTTTTATTGGTGAACGTATTATTAATCACGGCGATTGGGTAAAACCACAGTCACCTGAGGTAATCCCCGTTAAGACCCATCGTGCCCAATTAAAGGCAATAGGCTCACGATTATATCTTTGTATAATTGAAATTATTCAAAATAGCCTATATGATGAATTTTGTTTTAGGAGATTGGAAATTTTTAATAGAAATAATGAAAACTTTTCAAAAGTCATCGATTTCCTCTGACTACGACGGTTTTATCCATTTAAAAATATCTTTTACAGATTTAAAATAAACCCCTGAACAGCTTTATAATTAAAAGATTATTATGCCCTTAATACTGAAGCATTGACCTCTTAGAATTTTCTACAAAGATTTCCATAATTCCGCTAATGGGTGAGTATTACGGCTTTGTTTTGCACCATAAATTTACTTTAGTAAAGTTTGCTTCTTAATTTCTTACCACAACTTTTTAAGTTTAGGTACAACCATCCCATTTTTTCGATTGGCAAAGGTAAAATGAAAGGCCTAAGAAATCAAAGATTTACTGTTCTCTTTTCTCAAACCTGGCCCAAAACAATTGTTTTGGTTTGTGCTTTATTCAATCTAAGTTTGAATTTAGATAGCCGTTTTTGGCAAAGCGACTGATTCGTTCAGCATCTTTTGCATTTTCACAGCGAATAACATCATCTGCATAACGGAAAAATTTCGACATTACCTTTACAATGGTTCTTAGCCAGGCGTAATTAAACCAATCATCAAGTGCATAATGTGCAAGATATTGGCTAATATCGGACTACGAACACTACCTTGTGGCACTCAACCATCACTTACTGTAGATTCCGGCCCTAAACCTGCCACCCATTCGGAGAAAGTTTACCGCACTTCAGATCATTTCAGGATAAAAATGAATTATTCATCCTTTTCCCTTCAAAAGGTGGATAATATCTCCTCTGAAACAATAATTCAAGAGGATATAAATGGCACAGAAGGATTAATATGGAGTCGAGAGATTATACGTTTTCAAAGAAACCACCAATATGAGCGACAGGAATTAGCGGAGCACTTAAGATTTTGAGCCTGTTGTTTGCACAATACATCCGAGGACTTCAAAGCAAGCGAGTCTTGCCTATGAAGAAATTAAAAGCATGCTACGACGAGCGAGTTCCTTGCGCTATTTGAAAAAACAAAGGAACAAAGGTGCTCAAAATATGAAGCTCTCAAAGCTGTTTCCACATTTTGTGACAGAGCTCAAAGAACCGGTGTAACCCTGATGACCTTGTGGAATGAGTATCAGAAGGGACCTCACGAGCTGTTACAGTTACTCACAGTTCTGTTATCACTTCCAGGTATGGCGAGATGCATCAAAGTAACGATGCATATTGAACACAAAGACCGGCGACAAAATGTTTGTCGATTGCATGCCAGAGCGAGCATTGTTGGGATGTGAAACTTAGGCAAAGAGCAACCGGTAGAGGTCTTTGTGGCCATTCAGACCAGTCAGTTGACCTATGCGGAGGCATCATTCAATAGCCAGAAGTCCGGAAGACTGGATTCGATCAATGAACATGCATTCATATACTGTGGTGGTGTCACTCAGGCTATTATTTGTTCCTGACAATCTCAAATCCGGTGTGACGCAGAGCAACAGATATGAGCAAAGGAATCAACCTCATGTTTGACGACTGCAGATCGCACTATCAAACGGTTATCCTTCCAACGTGTTCGCCGTCCTCAGGATGAGCTTGTAGAAATACTGCCGTCGCATCTATCAGAGGATATATAGCCCGTTAGGAACAGGATATTTTACTCTCTGGAGGAACTCCAACGAGGCCATATGGGATCTTCTGAAGCAACATAACAATACACCGTTTCAGCGTTTGAAAACCTCCGAGAGGGAATCTTTAATAATATTGAGAGCCGGTACTCAAGCCCCTGCCAAAGGAGCGGTATGCCATCAAACAGTGCAGGAGACTCACGGTACAGTTCAACTACCATGTCGAATTGCGTGAAGACGGGGCATTATTACAGTGTGCCATAGCTCAAGGGGAACGTATGCGAGAGTCGTCTATGATGACAGGAATGCCCAGCGATATATTATGACAACATAGGATAGTGCAGCACAAAGGGATGTAGTCAAACGGCTATACTACACTACACAGCCACATGCCGGCCAGTCACGGAGAATATTACGCTCAGTGGAGTCCTGGTGCTTTCTCAAATGGGCACAAGCCATTGGAGATGATGTTGCTGAAATAATCAGATGGTTCTCAAAGCGAAAGCATCAGGACAGGCATTCGAACCTGCATGTGGGCATACTTAATCTTGTAAAAGTATGGGCCCGACAGACTAGATACAAAGGCATGTGCCCGCGCTTGACTTCGGGTTTTATTCGTACAAACGCATTAAAAACATCCTCGATAGGAGTCTGGAAGAAAGAACCACTGACTGAATCAAAGGGAACTGACGGTTTCTTCCCATGAAAACATCCGGGGAAGCCAATACTATCAATAAGAAGGAGAATCAATGAGGTATTAATCCAGGCTACCATACAGAAACTTGAACAGATGAAGTTCTACGGTATGGCAAAGGGCATTTACAAACACTATGGAAGCAGATTGTCAAAACCAGTTCGCGGCAGATGAACTCGTACCATCGTGGATGCAGAGTGGGATGACCGGCACAATCACAGAAACTCACGGCTTTTTAAAAGGTGCAGATTCCGCTACAAGGCCTCTTTCAAGAGATCGATTTTTGCTTTGAACAGGAATATTGACAAAATCAACTGCTCCGCCTTTCTAACTGCCAGTGGGTAGAATCCCATCAGGACTGCATTCTGACAGGCTAACAGGAGCGGGAAAGAGTTTCCTTAGCACCGCTTGGGCCATCAGGCCTTACCATGTACCGGATTCAAGGTGAGTACTATCCTGTTCAAAGCTGTTTGCCAATCTAAAATTATGCAGGGCGAGATGGGAGTTATCTCAAAGAGCTTACTAAAATACAGAAATTTGATGTTATCATCCTGGATGATTTTGGTCTTAGCGAACCTCTTGATGCGCAAGAGTCGTCTCACTTTACTGCAAATCCTTGAGGGATCGACACGGACGAAAATCATCGGTCTTTGTATCAACTGCCGGCAATTACTTAGCTGGCATGAAGTCATAGTGATCCTACTATAGCAGATGCTATCTGTGATCGTATTATTCATAATGCATAGAATAGAATTGAAAGGAGATTCTGTACCAAGAAAATTTGCGAAATAATTGACGCAAACCTGCCACTCTGGTGTGCTGTCAACAAAGTGGATTGGGTATTAAGTGGTAAAGTTATTCCCACAGGATAGGTGGCAGTTTTCGCCCGGGAATCCGCACTGGAAACTCAGGCCGATATTTCATGAAGTCTTGAACTGCGATTCTGAATAAGGGTTGTCATTGCTGACGTAGGGTCTTGAATGACTTTTGGTAATCCCTAAATCAGCCAATAACAATGCCACCGGTTTCGATGTCATGCTTGGGCCTCGATCCGAATGAATGATCAGCTGATCCTGTTGGATGCACTGTTTCTCACAACTCTGTTCGATCAGTTTCTTGGCCAGTACCGATTTTTCCCTGTGTGCTACCATCCAGCCAACAACATACCGGCTGAAGATATCAAAGGGTAACTTGTAAGGATAATAATACGTCCACTTTACCGGCCCCTTGAGCTTCGTTATATCCCAGGACCATACCTGATTAGGTGCTGTTGCTACAAAGCTCCGGTTTCTTATAGTTTGGATAAGCGAAGCTGATTTCTCCGTTCTCTCACTTCTTGATTCTGCTTCCAAAATGCGATTTTATGAATCCTTACAGAACAAAGATAGGTTCCGGCATCAAAAGCAATGCAGCATAGACCTCTTTGGGCGCCTGATAAATCATACCATGAGTATGTTAAGCACCTCGCACCCGTTCCTTTCCTGTCAGTGATAGCGGTGGCACCGGACGGCAATTATTCTTTGTAGAGTGTTTATCTCTGTCGTACCACCGGTAAAAACTGGCTCTTGGAATAACCAGGGCATCACATGCGTTCTTGATACCAACATCTTTGATAGTGATCCTGCTTGCATTCATAAGTTCGCTTCTCTCCGTTCTCTGTGAGAGGTATCCTGCAAGGATCTCCGGATACTTTTTTGAACTTCTATTATGGTTTCTGTCTGCTTGAGCTTTTTTCTTCCAACCTTTCATTCTCGCTCAAGTTCAATGGCGCGATGGGCTGATGGATCGTTACCTTTTATATTTAGGCCCTCGTTCTTGGGAGATAGGGCTTTTGTTGAAGTCATTTATAATGACCCAGTGAACAATAAAAACTGACCCACCTCAAACAATTAAGCTTTTACAGGCAGCATAATAAGCATTTGTATTATAATTAATATGTTGCTTAAAGAGTTCCTCATTATTTTCAATAGGAACAGATGAAGGTGGAATGTGATTCATAAAGATTAAGTGCTCTATAGTGTAGCAGGTATTCTATCCGTGCCATTGCTATGAACTTCGAATTTGTCGAGGAATACAATCCGAGATACCTGCAAATAGATAGAGTCATAAGATATCTTAAACAAGGCGGACGAAGAACTCCGATAAAATGTATATTATCTCATATGAAATTATCTTAACTCGGTTGGAATCAGAGGAAACTTAAAATAGGGATGGTTTAACTGTCCTCTAACAGGTCTGTAATAAGGCGCTTCGTGGCTTGGAATCGGGCAAACTATGGCCGTGGAAGCAGAAACGCTATTATGAACCTGTTATAGATATGGTTCAAGGGGTTCGGAACATAGGTGAATCGGAGAAATCAAGGGGTGTTCCTGGCGATAAATTTATCAATATCTATTTTGTAGTATTTGTTCTCTCTTTTCGACAAATGTATGTTGGAGCCTCCCCTGTCGATAGTGTAGAAATGTTTATCAGGATGCATGATGGGGCTAGATGCTGACGGTGTTTGTGAAGAATGTGTCTATGAGCCGAAGACCTAAAAGCTTGTTGCAATCCTGAAAGAGTTCAGGAGGTCTGGTTTCAATAGAAAGGTTTTATCAATATGCTTCTGCGGCCTTGGATATACGGGTATGTGAAGGTGTATGACCCGGAAAACAGGGCGAGGTCGATTCGTTGTAAAATATGTAAAGAACGGTTTTCTATGGCGACACATTTGATTCTTTTGATCAGCTCAACACAGATCAATCTTTGCAGTTGGTGGATACGGTTGCAAATAAGCGTATTCACAGCTGCCAAAGAAAACCGGAAGAACTTTATTCTCTTGTTGAACTGATCAAAAAATAAAGCCTTACCTGCAGCCGGGTGATGAACGATGTTAATGGCGAGAAGCCAGGATAATGGATAAAAACATCTGATATCCATACAAGTCAAACAAATACTCCGGTTCCCGCTGATATATCAGTCATCAACTGTTATGATGAACAAGGACAGCAGTAAACTGATAATTTACAAGCCTGAATGGAGACGTATGAATTTGCCAACACGATATTTGGCGGTGAACTATGTAAAACACAAATATTATCATTGATCATCAAAACATAAAAGGATTTTTGAAGAGGATACCAATGACGGTATTGTTGGAAATGAAGCGGGCAAAGCTTTTGTACTATTTTAAAGGCATCATCTCCCGGAAATCACAGAGATCCAGGTCGCCAGGATTCGTCGAAGTCTTAAGGCAGCATTCGAGCAAACCAGGGATTATCAATAATCCTCTTGGACTGGTGGTTTAGAGAGACCGTGTAGAGTTGCGTCCATAAAAAGAGACTATCTTAGGGCTTTTATACAAACAAAGGGAATATAGCGCGCTTTTCCTGGCCGGACAATCAAGAACCTCGCTCCGATGCTTTAAGCAGATATAGTATAGTATCGATATCAGGACATCACAACAAAAGGAGTTACAGCGCATGAATGCATTTTGAAGCGATTAAGCAAAATATAACTCTTTGCGTTTTAACTCCATCGCAGAGTCTCTGGAAATGCTGGTTAGCCAGGCTGAAGATAACGAAACCTCGTATCTGCAGTTTGCTGATATGCTTGTAAGCCATGAGCTGAGTAAAAGGGATAAAAACAGATTTAATCTCAATATGAAACGGGCCGGGTTTCCTGTTAAAAAACAGATTGAAGAATTTGATTTTGTATCTCAGACTACTATTACAAAAAAACAGATCAATCGGCTGCTTGATTTTTCTTATATCGACAACCGTGAAAATATCGTTTTTATCGGGCTTCCAGGTGTCGGCAAAACTCATCTGGCCATCGGTATCAGCTATAAATCGGTTCATGCCGGATACAAGGTTCTGTTTACTACAGCCCTTGAACTTATTGAGATGCTTGATCTTGCTGAAGCAAAAGGAGAACTGAAAAAGAAAATCAATACGATATCAAAGTTCGATACGCTTGTAATTGATGAGCTGGGATATCTGCCTATGAACAAACAAAGCATGTTCAATTTCTTCCAGCTGATAAATGCTTTGTATGAATATCGCTCTATTATTATAACCACAAACAAGGACTTTACGAACTGGGGTGACTTTTTCTTTGATGACAATGTGGCTGTTCCGATTGTAGACCGTATTATCCATCATTCACATATTTTTATGATGGGGGGTGAAAGCTATCGGCTCAAACAAAAAATCAATTTAAACTAAGTGCAGGGGGTGGGTCAGTTTTATTGTCCGGTAGTGGGTCAAAATTATTGTCCATTGACAGTTAAACCCGAAACTTTCGAGAGCCGCTCAGTAACCCCAGGTCTGCTCAAGAGTTTGGTTCGGCAATCCCTGCTCGAGATTCTTTTATTGCATTAAGAATATCTTTAGTTGTTGCTTTTGTTTTTATACCTGCAACATCAAAAGGTGATTTTGGTGATTTGGTAAATATAACCTTGAAGGTCTCACCGCCTCTGCGTTGAATAATAACATCTTCTGATTTTGCAATGTCGAGAACTGCAGAAAATTTTTGACGCGCTTCTGAATATGTATATACTCTCATTAGGTCACCTCCATAGTTTGAATACCCAAACTCTCAGCAACTTCAATCATACGTCGGTCAAGAGTGATTAGTGGGCTGTGTAAAGAAATAGCACACATTAAAAAATACGCATCATATGCATAAATATTAAATCGAGATGCTATTTTCAATGCCTCACGAATATCAACGCTACGCAAATCAACAGGTATTTTTTGTGTTGCATCCCAAACAGATAACAAATTATCTGGTTCAAGCCTGCATCTTTTAAGCATTGCTGATAAAGCATTGCCAATTTCAAAAGGTAATATATCTGGTGCAACCAAATCATGACCTAAGGTAAGTTTGATAATTCTATCTCTTTCTGGTTCATAAAGAGTGACAGCTAAAAACGTATTTGTGTCTGCTATAATTTTCATAAGTACAATTGTACTTATATTTAGCTGTTTGTCAAGTAGAATTTTGGAGGCCGAACGCCGAAGTCAGGGGCAGCCAGGGCTTCCACTGACTTCATAAAAAACGATAAATTTTCAATATTCCTACATCTGTCAAAATCGGCTCAGCCCTGGCTGTCACCTTCCGGGTAAAGGCACCGGTTACCCGGCGCCCTCCCACAGACCCGTACGTGAAGATTTCCCTCATACGGTTCCTCGATTGAGGCCCTTTTTACCGAGCCGTCAACCAATCAGGCGACACCCCGATTGGCGCATAACTTTGCTGCCCATAGGCAAATCAAATATTATTGTGAACTATTCTGGGTAACGGTAATGGGTGGGTTCTGCGCAAGTCTTCGAACAAAACCTTGCCAGTGTGACTGCGGCGGCTTAGCCACCTCCGCCACGCCCTCTCGGCATGCTCGAACACGACTTCCAGAGCCTTGTAATTACCACAAACTCCGTAGTACTGGTAAAAACCCCTTAACTTACTGCAGAGCACCTTGTACTGTTCTTTCATCGCATCATGCCGGTTAGCCTTACACCATTGCCACAGCATCTTCATGAAACGGTGTAACCGCTTCCTCGCTGTTTTCTTCTTTATCACCCAATATCATCTTCGAGACTTCCCCCAGTAAAATGTGAATCCAAGAAAGTCAAACGTTCCCTTTCCTTTCCGCACTACCTTTGAAGCCGGCTTCCTGAACGGAATTACCCTGGTCTTTTCCGGATGAAGGGCCAATATAATTGGTATTGCGCATGCGGGTTACAGGTTTGCAGCCTATTATGAAATCATCCGCCCAACGGATTATGAAGCATTTCCCGCTTTTCGTTCAGGTAAAAACAGTGTTCGAGGTACATAGTGGAAAAATATATTGGAAAGCACAGGCGAAATCACCCGCTTAGCAGGGTGCGTACTTTCAGGATGAAATCCTTCCTCCATTACACCTGCATTCAACCATTTGCCGATCAAACGCAATATCCCTCCATCATTTACCCTTCGCTTTACAAAATCGCGAAGATGTCCATGATCTATGTTGTCGAACAGTCCTGTAATATCTGCACTTACAATCCAGCCAATATTAAGCTTCCGGCAATTTTCACGAAGTTCGTGTATTGCCATATGCTGACTATGCCCTTTCCGAAAGGCATGGGAAAAATCGTAAAAGTTAACGTCGAATATGACGTTCAATATGCTTGCCGCTGCACACTGGACAATCTTGTCCACTCAAAAATTGGCGGGGCACTTTCATGCGTTTTCCAGACTTTGCCTACCCCACAACTTCCTTATCAATCCAGATACGCTTTACCGGTGTGGCTACGTACTGCCCTCTCCGCAGTCGTTGATACAGATTATAGAGGTTTTTATCGAGATTCTCAGCGTACTCCTCTGCTGTTATCCCGTCCACCCCGGATGATTTACTCGTGCGTACCTGACGGAGGGATTTCTCTAACAAGGACAGGTCGATCCGGTGAGCCAGAGATGTAAACACCATCTCGGGGTCACTCTCTGCCAGCATTCTGATTTTAACAAGGGATGACTCTCTCACTAATAGTGGTGGTCTATCCCATGCCTGATCTCAGAAACTCAGACCGGGTTTGCAAGCGGCCTTCTTTGCAATCCTCTGGCTTCCTGTTGATATGGTTTGTGATTTCTGTGTATCTCCCGTAGTTCCTGCCAGTGAAACGTTATACCCTACTTCACCTTCCCTACAGTGGGTCGCTTGAGCATCACTTCCCCACCTTCACGGTCTTTCGACACATGACTGACCATCGGTACTATGATCCGTTAAGACTTCCGAATGTCAATCTCAGGTTTGTTTGTTATTCACTATCCGCACCTGATACCTTGTTTGCTGTAACTTCAGCTTACAAGGAGACATCCGGATCTCCCCATTTCCCGAGCTACCCTTATGAACATGCCCTGGTCTCAGACCCCGGTGGTGTCCTGAACTCTTGCCATATCGAATTCAGGGCTGCTGCCTTCCGCGGCATCCATAGCGTCGGCTTTCTGCCAAAGTTCGGCATTATCCTCTGTCCACAACTATACATTTTTCGGGGCTCCATACAGAGCCTGCATTCTTGATCCGTCCGGCTTCGGACTCCCGTTACCGGTCTTGCCCTCGGACTTCACTGCTGACCTGCCGGCTAAGCTCTAATCAGATGGGATTTTCTTAACCTCAATGCCACGGCAAGCCCTGCAAAGAGAAAGGTGAAATACGTCTTCACCCGATCACCCACTGGGTAACAACATCGAATTTCAAAGATACAAAAGTAAACTTATATATCAAATCCCAACGATTCGGTCTTCATTGGGCACGAGAATTTGCCTTGTTATGCCAAACAGTATCGCGCAGCCAGAAGTGCAAGCCAGATAATAGAAAATATAACGGGCAACCCAAGATCCATCTTCTTTCTGGTAGTTCTCCAGTTTGACTTGCCGATCTTTTCATTGATTAAGTCCCGTTTTTCTTTATTCTTCACATACTCTTCTTCTGAGCAATTATCGAAAATTGCTTTGTTTTGGTCATATAGCTGGAATTTATAATAATCAACAATTCGCGCTCGTATAACCACCACCCTAAACCAAAACCACCAAATAATTGTCAACCCTGAACCGGTCAAAAGCCAAAGCAACCACTCGGGCTTGTCGGTTTGCAGTAGGAGTGCCCCAACGGCAATGAAAAATGTTTGCGAAGAAATAAATATGGAGCGATGTGACTGCAAAAGGCTCTCGTTAACACTCCATTTTGAAATTAATTCACTCATAATCTCTCCTTTCAGGCATAACCCATAAACCCTGCAGTTAGAGCAATTTGTCTTTTATTAATGGGCATTTAACGGTAGAAGAGGCGATTTAATGAGATTCAAGGAGTGCCGTGTGCTTCATCAACATATCAGCCCATTTCTGGATTGTTGCCGATTGGCAGATTTCTCGGTACGTTCCATACAGGCTTTAGCCATCCGACTAAATGAATTTAAAACCGCATGAAATCTCTAAGAATCCAGTCTGTTAAAAAGATCCTTACCTGCGTCTAATCGATTTTTGTAGCCGACTATAAAGAGACCCCTCAATACATGTAAGAAAATCTCGTGTCTGGATCCTCAGACAATTTTGCCGCACCCAACACTCCATCGGTATGTTCGAAAATATTGCCCTTAAACTCCCCATATCAAAGATTGAAAAAACGATTATAATTTCTTCCAATCAATGAGTACCAATCGCTTGATCCGCTTCGCCAGCAATGGGGCTCAGGATCTTTAGGGCTTAAATTTGCATTATCATCTGATGCTCGGCACACTGGGCCTGCGAACATCACGACCCTGATCGCTATAAAATATTGAAGATATCGATTTAACCTGCGGGCTGAGTATGGATCCGGGGAAAGGGCCGACGCCGGCGCAAAGCTGATTTTTACTTACTCACAGTCTTTGTAATAAAATTATCACAAAATTATTTTGCAACTACAACAGCGTAAAGGGGCCGTTTCTTATATCAAACGTAAAAACGCATTTCACAGCGGACATTGCAAGATATCTTCCGCACCGCCATACGATCAAGAGCGAAATAGAATGATAAAACTCCACGCCCGAAACCGCTTCGGCATACGGCGGCAACCCATCTTAACAAGGTATCTGGTATTCAGAAGTTAACACAGCATGTGCTTGGCCACAGCCGGAGGGCGAATACGTTAAACCTGCCACCTGAATCCCGACCAGTATGCTGTTTATATGAAACCAACACCCTTTTATGCAAAGGAGGCTATGATTGCCCTTATAGACCGGTACCAAAAGAGCTCTTAAGGTTAACGGCTTTGCTGCATCAACCGTTGAGACATATACAATCAGCATCAAAGAAGCCTTTTGCAGTTTTGCCGGAAATCAGCTTGAAATGAATCAGTCAAGGTAAAAAACCGGTGGCATTGTTATTGGCTGATTTAGGGATTACCAAAAGTCATTCAAGACCCTACGTCAGCAATGACAACCCTTATTCAGAATCGCAGTTCAAGACCATGAAATATCGGCCTGAGTTTCCAGTGCGGATTCCGGCGAAAACTGCCACCTATTCCGGGAATAACTTTACCACTTAATACCCAATCCAATTCCCTTGTTGACAGCAATACCAGAGTGGCAGGTTTGCGTCAATTATTTGCGTAAATTTTTCTTACAGAATCTCCTTTCAATTCTATTCTATGAGCATTATGAATAATACGATCACAGATAGCATCTGCTATAGTAGGATCACCTATGACTTCATGCCAGCTAATTGCCGGCAGTTGGGATACAAAGACCGATGATTTTCGTCCGTGTCGATCCTCAAGGATTTCCAGTAAAGTGAGACGACTCTGCGCATCAAGAGGTTCAAGACCAAAATCATCCAGGATGATAACATCAAATTTCTGTATTTTAGTAAGCTCTTTGAGATAACTCCCATCTGCCCTGCATAATTTTAGATTGGCAAACAGCTTTGAACAGGGATAGTACCCCACCTTGAATCCGTACATGCAGGCCTGATGGCCCAAGGCGGAAGCTATGAAACTCTTTCCCGCTCCTGTTGGGCCTGTCAGAATGCAGTCCTGATGGGATTCTACCCACTGGCAGTTAGAAAGGCGGAGCAGCTGATTTTTGTCAATATTCCTGTTCAAAGCAAAATCGATCTCTTCGAAAGAGGCCTTGTAGCGGAATCTTGCACCTTTTAAAAGTCGTGTGAGTTTGCGATTGTGCCGGTCATCCCACTCTGCATCCACGAGATGTGAGACGAGTTCATCTGCCGCGAACTGGTTTTTGACACCCGTTTCCATAGTGTTTGTAAATGCCCTTGCCATACCGTAGAACTTCATCTGTTCAAGTTTCTGTATGGTAGCCTGATTATTATTCATTGGATTCTCCTTCTTTATTGATAGTATTGGCTTCCCCGGATGTTTTCATGGGAAGAAACCGTCAGTTCCCTTGATTCAGTCAGTGGTTCTTCTTCCAGACCTCTATCGAGGATGTTTTTAATGCGTTTGTACGAATAAAACCCGAAGTCAAGCGCGCGGGCACATGCCTTGTTCAGTCTGTCGGGCCCATACTTTTTTACAAGATTAAGTATGCCCATGCAGGTCTTGAATGCCTGTTCCGGATGCTTTCTGCTTTTGAGAACCATCTGGATTATTTCAGCAACATCATCTCCAATGGCTTGTGCCCATTTGAGAAAGCGTTCAGGACTCCACTGAGCGTAATATCTGTGACTGGCCGGCATGTGGCTGTGTAGTGTAGTATAGCCGTTTGGACTACGATCCCTTTTGTGTTGCACTATCCTTATGTTATCATAATATATCGCTACATTCCTGTCATCATAGACGACTCGCATACGTTCCCCCTTGAGCTGCCATGGCACACTGTAATAATGCCTGTCTTCACGCAATTCGACATGGTAGTTGAACTGTACCGTGAGTTCCCTGCACTGTTTGATGGCATACCGCTCCTTTGGCAGGGGCTTGAGTACCGGCTTCTCAATATTATTAAAGATCTCTCTTCTGGAGGTTTTCAAACGCTGAAACGGTGTATTGTTATGCTGCTTCAGAAGATCCCATATGGCCTCGTTGAGTTCCTCCAGAGAGTAAAATATCCTGTTCCTTAACGGCGCATATATCCTCTGATAGACAAGATTTACAGCATTTTCTACAAGCGCCTTATCCTGAGGACGGCGAACACGCGCGGGAAGGATAACCGTTTGATAGTGATCTGCAAAGTCGTCAAACATGAGGTTGATTCCCGGCTCATATCTGTTGCTCTGCGTCACACCGGATTTGAGATTGTCAGGAACAATAGCCTGAGTGACACCACCACAGTATATGAATGCATGTTCATTGGATCGAATCCAGTCTTCCGACTTCTGGCTGAATGATGCCTCCGCATAGGTCAACTGACTGGCCCCAAGAATGGCCACAAAGACCTCTACCGGCTGCTCTTTGCCGGTTTTACGATCCACAATAGCCAGCCTGTCACCGGCATAATCGACAAACATTTTGTCGCCGGCCTTGTGTTCAATATGCATCGTTACTTTTGATGCATTCCGCCATACCTGGAAGTGATAACAGAACTGTGAGTAACTGTAACAGTCAGGATGTCCCTTCTGATACTCATTCCACAAGGTCATCAGGGTTACACCGGTTCTTTTGAGCTCTGTCACAAAATGTGGAAACAGCTTTGAGAGCTTCTCATATTTTGAGCACCTTTTGTTCCTTTGTTTTTCAAATAGCGCAAGGAACTCGCTGTCAGGCATGCTTTTAATTTCTTCATAGGCAAGACCGCTTGCTTTGAAGTCCTTGATGTATTGTGCAACAACAGGCCTGGAAATCTTAAGTGCCCGGGCTATCTTCCTGTCGCTCATATTGGTGGTTTCTTTGAAACGTATAATCTCTCGAATCTTTTTCATATTAATCCTTTTCCGTGCCATTTATATCTCCTCTCTTGAATTATTGTTTCAGAGGAGATATTATCCAATTTTGAAGGGAAAAGGATGAATATTAATTATTTTTGGCATTCCGGAAATGATCTGAAAAGTGGTAAACTTTCCTCCGGAATGGGTGGCAGGTTTAGGCCGGAATCTACAGTAAGTGATGAAGGAGTGCCACAAGGTAGTGTCTGTAGTCCGATATTAGCCAATATCTTTGCACATTATGCACTTGATGATTGGTTTAATATGACGGTTAAGAACCATTGTAAAGGTAATGTCGAAATTTTCCGTTATGCAGATGATGCAGTTATCTGCTGTGAAAATGCAAAAGATGCTGAACGAATCAGGGTCGCTTTGCCAAAACGGCTATCTAAATTCAAACTTAGATTGAATAAAGACAAAACCAAAACAATTGTTTTTAACAGGTTTGAGAAAGAGAACAGTAAATCTTTCGATTTCTTAGGCTTTACATTTTACCTTGGGTTAACGAAAAATGGCATGGTTGTACCTAAACTTAAAAGTTGTGGTAAGAAATTAAGGAGTAAACTTACTAAAGTAAATTTATGGTGCAAACAAAGCCGTAATATTTACCCATTACCGGAATTATGGAAATCTTTTTGTAGAAAATTAAGAGGTCACGCCCAGTATTATGGCATATCTTTTAATTATAAAGCTGTTCAGGGGTTTATTTTTAAATCTGTAAAGATATTTTTTAAATGGATAAACCGTCGTAGTCAGAGGAAATCGATGACTTTTGAAAAGTTTTCATTATTTCTATTAAAATTTCCACCTCCTAAAACAAAAATTTATCATAGGCTATTTTGAATACTTAATTATACAAAGATATAATCGTGAGCCTATTGCCTTAATTGGGCACGATGGGTTCTAACGGGGATTACCTCAGGTGACTGTGGTTTTTACCCAATCGCCGTGATTAATACGTTCTACCAATAAAAACAAAAGGAAAGATGATGTTTGATAAAATTCAAAAAGTGGATCCAAGAAGTATTTGGAAGCATGAAGCCCACGATTTTACTCCTTGGCTATCTGACAATATTACAGAACTTGGCGAGTCAATTGGAATTGAATTAGAAGTTACAGAACAAGAAGCGGATGTTGGGGGCTTTTCATTAGATATTCTAGCAAAAGATTTAGGGCGCAATGCTAATGTCATTATAGAAAATCAACTTGCTATAACAGACCACGATCACCTTGGTAAACTACTTACTTATGCAAGTGGATATGATGCCGATATTATTATTTGGTTATCAACAGAAATGAGAGAAGAACACAGACAAGCTTTAGATTGGCTCAATCAGAGAACCGATTCTAATACAGATTTTTTTGGGGTTGTGGTAGAGGTAATTAAAATTGGGGACTCACGTCCTGCATTACAATTTAAAGTAATTGTTTCTCCAAATGAATGGCAAAAATCAAAAAAGAAACAATCCAATTCTGTGGCATCTGAAAAATCAGAAAAATACAGAGAATATTTTCAGGACTTGCTAGATACTTTAAGAGAAACTTATCGTTTTACTACTGCTAAAAAAGGGCAACCTCAAAATTGGTATACATTCTCATCGGGAAACAAAAAGTTTCTGTATGGGCATAGTTTTGCACAAGGAAGTCGTGTACGAACAGAAATTTATATTGATGCTGGAGATTTTGATGAAAACAAGGCGTTTTTTGACACGTTGCTCACACAAAAAGAATCAATAGAAACAGAATTAGGACAAAAGGTAGAGTGGGAACGCTTAGACAACAAACGAGCATGTCGTATTGCTATATATCGCTCGGGTTCCATAGAAGATAGTTCTGAAGAATTACAGAAGATTCAAGAATGGGGAATTCAGACTTTATTAGATCTAAAAAAAGTTTTTGGAAATAAAAAATAGGGTAGAACCAAAAGATGCACTTGACTATTTTTCGCTGTCGCGAAAAATAGCAAGTGATCTAAGTGTTGGGCACCTAAAAAATAAGTAAGGATTTATGGCTTATGTCGTTGAATTTTGAATGGAACCCGAATAAAGCTAAAAAGAATATTGCAAAACATGGAGTACCATTTGATGAAGCTGCAACAGTATTTTCTGATCCATTATCAATAACTTATGATGGTCCTGACCATTCTTATGATGAGAACAGATACATAATAATTGGTTGTCGGCTTTTGGCAAATTGTTATTTATTTCCCATGTGGAGACAAAGGATACCATAAGAATTATAAGTGCCAGACAATTGACACGAAAAGAGAGGAGGCAGTATGAGTAGCAATACATATAATGAAATGGATGATGAGCTTCGCCCCGAGTATGACTTATCACAACTAAAAGGTGGAGTTAGAGGCAAATATGCATCAAAATATAAAGAAGGAACAAATTTAATTTTATTATCATCTGATGTAGCTGAAGTTTTTAAGGATAATGAATCCGTAAACGAAGCATTGAGATTATTAATGAAAATAGCAGGGGCAAAATATACAAAAGCCGCCCAACCAGATGCTTGAGAGGGACTGGGCAAAGCCGTGCCATTTTTGAAAGGCGGTATTTAATCGGAAGCTTATGCATTTATCAAGATTTTCGCTTATCGTTGCCCAACCCCTCAGCTTTGTCGTTGGGCAGGACAGATAAGATTAACTGGCTTCATTCAGAATAATTTGCTATAAGGATTACAGGTATTCAATAATTACATTTATGTTAATCATGTGAGGTCAACTGTGCTACAAAAAAAAGCAGAATTGGAAAATCTACATATAATAAAGGAAGATTGCGAACAATATCGCCGTACAATTAATATTGACAATGAAAGAACCTGTGATTGCGGAAAAACACACATTAATTGCATGACTGCTAAAGAATGGTTAAAAAGCCAAATAGGGGTTTGGCAATTTTATTATGAGAAAAGAGATATTAGAAAAAAAGACCTACATCCAGCGACATTTCCTATCTCATTAGCAAAAAAAGTTGTTGAATTATTTACACACGAAGGTGAACTGGTTTTAGATCCCTTTGTTGGCAGCGGCACAACACTTGTGGCCGCACAAGATTTAAATAGAAATGCTGTTGGCTTTGATCTTCAGGAATCTTATATAAATTTATGTTCACAACGTCTTTCCCAAAAAAATCTATTCAATAAGACAAAGCAGTTAGCAATTCAAGATGATGCGTTAAATATTCCTTTATATCTTAGTCCAAATACTGTGAGTTTGATATGTACATCACCGCCTTATGCAAATTTATTAAATAGAAAAAGAAAGAATAAATCACGGCGTGACAGAAAAAATGATCAATATCTTAAAGTTGAGCAATACTCGCAAAATCCCAGAGACCTTGGGACCATGTCATTAGATGAGTATACTAAAGCTATTGGTGATATTTATGAAGCATTGTTGCCATTGCTCAAGCCAAAAGGCCATTGTGTCATCAATGTGCCGGATATGTGGTGGGAAAATCAGCGTATCACTATACATGTTTCTCTAATACAAGAATTAAGGAGTCGAGGTTATGAGCTGCGTAATACTATTATTTGGGATAGAACAAATATAGTAAATAGAATAGGCATATTCGGGTGGCCAAGCAACTACATTACAATGGGCACAACTTTCGAATATTTGTTAGATTTCTGGAAGCCGGAATAAAGGGCGTAGTATTTTATGAAAATATTTACTAAAGAGTCATTAATAGCGTCTTTGATTGAAATCAGAGAAAAAGGTTGGATACCAAATGCTAGGTCTGGCAATGTGGGTGGAATTGGAAATACCCTTGAAGATTTACTTGGAATCGAAGAAAACAACTTACCTATTCCAAATGCATCAGAATGGGAATTAAAATGCCAACGAAAAGAAACAACATCATTAACCACCTTGTTTCATATGGAACCCTCACCAAGAGCTTTAAAATTTGTGCCTCAAATACTATTGCCTAAATATGGCTGGGCGCATCAACTTGCCGGCGATAAATATTCCGGTAATGAAATGAGTTTTCGCCAAACGATACACGGTTTATCAAGAAGTGATAGAGGTTTCAAAGTTGTTGTTGATAGGAATGAGAAAAAAATCCTCATTTCATTTGATGCCAAGACCGTAGATAATAGACATTCGGAATGGCTAAAATCTGTAAAAGATAAAATTGGCTTGGATGAATTAAACCCGCAACCATATTGGGGATTTAATGATCTTTTTCATAAAGCCGGCACAAAACTGCTTAATTGCTTTTATGTACAGGCTGAAACAAAGAAAATTGATGGGAAAACTCATTTTTTCTACAGCGATATAATGATATTGCAAGGTCTATCACTTGAGAATTTTCTTGAATCAATAGAAAACGGGCAAATTACTCGTAGATTTTGATGCTCGAACAGGCCACAATCACGGCACTAAATTCAGATTACGACAAAATGCCTTGCCCGCACTTTATTCCAAAGTCCAACGTCTATAACTGTCATTAAAATCAATAGATTGCCCAACAATCGCATTCACTCTGACGCTCAAAGCCAAGCCGTTTTTTACTTTTGCGTAGTCTGTGTAAAAAGTCGCTCTTGCAATGTTTTTTATTGGCTTTGAGCGCAGGTGGTGCGTACGAACCCCGCAGTAAGATACAAAGTTAGGCGCAATTAGGAATGGCGTTTTTTGATAAAACATGACGAGAAGAAGTTATTTTCTTGTATTCTGCATTAATATTACGAACATTTCAAGAAAATTATTTTCAGTAATGATAGTAAAAGATAATTTACAAACACTTTTCCTGTCCCGTTATAGAAAACAGTTAATAAGAAAACAAATGGAAGTAATATAGAAGAAGTACTATTTTCTTTTAGGTCTAAATGGTTTTTGGAAGCACAAATTCAATTCTCCTTTTCTTAACAGTTCTTTGACAAATTTAACACTGGGCGTTTTTCCATAGCCTTTCGGATGCTGTCGGCAGAAGGGTGGATATAGGGTTCAGTACTTCGAGTAGAAGAATGACCAAGAATACTCTGGATGATCAAAATATCCACATCTTTATCGTTAAGGTGTGACGCCATACTATGACGCAATGTATGGCAGGAGACGTTAAATGGCACATGGAAGTCGGTTTGAAGCAGTATATTTTTCAGATTGTCTTCCATTGTTCGGATGGCCAGACGATTGCCCTTTTTTACGCTGTCGCAGTTGCAAATACTTGTGGATAATTTTACAAAGACTGTGAGGCAAAATCAGATTGCGCCGGCGTCGGCCCTTTTCCCTGATCCAGATCAGCCCGCAGGTTAAAATCGACATCTTCAATATTTATAGCGATCAGGGTCGATGTCCGCAGCCCAAGTATGCCCAAAAGCATGATGATAATGAGGTTCCTCAGTTCCAAAATATCCTGTGCCTTTTGGCTGAAGTGGCGGATCAGGCGATTGTATTCATCAATTGTGAGAAACTGCGGCGCTGTCTTTTCAATTTTCGGATATGGGAGTTTGAGGGCAATGTTTTTCGGCACATACCGATGGAGTGTTAAAAAGTGGTAAAATTGTCTGAGGGTCCAGACACGAGATTTTCTTACATGTATTGAGGGGTCTTTATAGTCGGCTACAAAATCGATTAGACGCAGGTAAGTGATCTTTTTAACAGACTTGATTCTTAGAGATTTCATGTAGGTTTTAAATTCATTTAGCCGGATGGCTAAAGCCTGTATGGAACGTACTGAGAAATCTGCCAATCGGCAATAATCCAGAAATGAGCTGATATGTTGATGAAGCATGACGGCACCTCCTTTTTGACCATTAAATCATGCTTCATCGTTAAATGCCCATTAATAAAAGACAAATTGCGCTAACTGCGGGGTTTATGGGAATACAGATATTAAAAACGGATATAATGATATTTATGCCCGAATTAAATGGGATAACAATTTATATAATTTTCATTTAACTCAGGATTGGGGATCTAAATTTCTTCTGTTTCGGCGAGAAGATATTCCTGATGTTGTTTCAAGAATAGCAAAATCTAATACAATGCTTCTTGAATTAGATTGGCATGGCCAAGGGAAAACTTATTTTCTATTTCAATTAAACGGTTCATCAAAGGCAATATCAAAAATTAGAAACTGATATTCCAAATAAAAGACTAAAGATTGAACTTCATTGGAAAAACCACATAACAAATCACTGGGTATGCACAATCACAGCGATATAAAATAATTATTGAAGGGATTTTTTTATTGACAAGGTTATCTTACATGATAACATATTCATATGAATTGGCAAGTCACATTTTATAACAAAAAGGTTGAAAAGGAGACGTTATCATTCCCAAAAGGAATATTGGCCAATTTTTTGCGTATTGTTGAGATGATAGAGGAATACGGTCCCGCATTAGGCAAACCTTACACTGCTTCAATAGGAGACGGACTTTTTGAAATTAGAGCAAAAGGAAGGGAAGGCATTGGGCGTTCTTTGTTTTGTACAATCAAAGGTCGGGAAATAATCATTTTTCATTCATTTATTAAAAAATCACAGAAAACACCAAAAAAAGATATAGATTTGGCAAGAAAACGGATGAAGGAGGTGAAAAAACTATGACTCGTCCCACATTCCATGATTTTAAAAAGAAAGCATTAAGTGATCCGGACGTAAGAGCAGAATACGAAGCACTATCTCCTGCTTATCATCTTAGAAAAAAATTAATTGGTCTTCGCAAGAACGCTGGTTTAACCCAAGATGAACTTGCTAAGAGACTTCATACACAGAAAAGTAATATTTCACGTCTTGAGAGTGTAAATTCAAAAATATCGCCAAAGTTATCAACAATAGAAGAGTATGCCAAGGCAGTTGGGTTTAAATTGGAACTTGATTTTGTACCACAAAAAACTCTAAAATCACATAACAATCGGATGAACTCTGACTGAAAAAGCCGAGACATTTTTTGGTTTTTACTCAGTTTTATGTTCATCGAACTATCTTGCTTTTCTGTTATGTTTTTATAGGCTTTTTCATCAGGTTATCCGAGACGTTCGGCAATAGATAAAAAGGGAGTTATCAATGAAACTTTTTACAGCAGTAATTGAAAAATGTTCAAACACCGATCTTTATGTCGGTTCTATTCCCGGTTTTCCAGGGGCACATTCACAAGCAGAAACATTAGATGAATTAAACAGAAACTTAAAAGAGGTTGTTGAAATGCTTCTTGAAGATGGAGAGCCAGAGCTTGAGGGAGAATTTATTGGCACTCAAAACGTTATGGTGGCATAGCTATGGGAACAGTGCCAGTACTTAAACCGAATAAAATTGTATCTATACTTGAGCGTCTCGGTTTTTTTGAAGTCCGGCAAAAGGGTTCTCACAGGCAATTTCGCCATCCCGATGGTAGAGGAACAACTGTACCATTTCATGCCGGCAGAGATATTTCGCCTATTTTGTTAAAAAAAATTGTCAAAGATATCAGGCTGACTGTTGAAGAGTTTTTACAAAATCAATAAAATTGCCGAACCAAGGCATGGAGAGGGACTGGGAAAAGCGGGCGACTTTCATGCTTTTGCGCAGGTTGCTTAAAAGTCATTTTCTTAATTGTTTTCAAGGCTGTAGCAAGCTTTTCCCAGCCCCTCATGCCAGTCGTTGGGGTACATAGACCAAGGTGGAGTTGGATTATGTGATGAAAATTATCGATGGTCGGGGAGGCACAGATAATGACATGCCTTTTGATAGATAGTGAGGGAAAAGGATATATCTATAAAATAAAGTAGCGAGGAGGGAAACATTGGATCAAGTAATTAAAATCATGCCGTGCATGGACATGCAGAACGGACGCGTTGTCAAGGGCGTCCATTTCGTGGACATACGAGACGCTGGTGATCCGGTCGAATGCGCACGAGCTTATTGTGAGACTGGCGCAGACGAACTGGCGCTACTGGATATCACAGCCACGGTGGAAGGTAGAGCCACCATGCTCGACGTAGTTAAACGCGTCGCCGAAGTCACAACTGTGCCATTCACCGTTGGCGGCGGTATATCTGATGTTAAATCGGCCGAGTTAGTGCTAAGCGCTGGAGCAAACAAGGTATCGACCAGCAGTGCCGCCTTTCGGAAGCCTGAGCTGGTCGAAGAAATGGTTAAAGCGCTGGGCGCCGAGAAGGTGACGGTGGCCATCGACGTAGATCAAAACGCAGCTATGCCCTCAGGCTATGAAGTATATATTGATGGAGGACGGACAGCCACTGGCGCAGATGCGATCGAATGGGCAAAGCGCGTTGACGGATACGGTGTTCCGGTTATTCTGCCTACAAGCAAAGCGGGCGACGGCGTGCAGACCGGTTATGATCTGCCGGTGATCAGAGCGATTAAGGAAGCGGTTTCGGCCGATGTGGTGGCCTCCGGTGGCGCAGGGGAATTGGATCATTTCTATCAAGCAATTGAAGCGGGTGCTACAATCTTACTTGCCGCGTCTGTGTTCCATTTTGGGATCATTGAAATTGGTGACTTGAAGGACTACCTACGTAACCGGGGTGTTGCTGTCCGCTGAAGCCTCCAGTGCATCGGAATGTTATCCCCCAACCATGCTACTCCAGCCGACCGCAAAAAACGCGGCGGCTGAGTAGCCCGTTATAAGGCTGGAAGAAGTAAAATAGGAATTCAGGATAGGTTTCTATAAATATCTTTGCGGTGTCCAATTTTAACAATCAGAATAAGCAGGGCATCATCTTGAATCTCGTATATTATACGATAATTTCCGACACGCACTTTGTGAAAGGGATTGTTTCCCTTCATCTTAGTTATATCCGGATTTGGAAGCTTTTCTGCAAGGCTGTCGATCTTTTTGCTTATGCTCTTTCGCTCTGGTTTCGGGATCTTTTTAAGCGCTTTTGCAGCAGATCTTTTAACCTCTATCCTATATTTCAAAGCACAAGTTCCTTTTTCAACTCTTCCCAGGGAATCGGATCACCAAGCTCATTTTTAGCTTTCCAGGCATCTTCTATATCTATTTGGTCCTCTAATTCCTGTAACAACTTAAGTTCCTTCACAGACACAATGGCAGCTATTGGCTCGCCCCGCCGGGTCAGAACAAACGATTCATCTCCGAAAGCTACTCGATTAATAATATTAGCAAATTTTTTCCTTGCATCAGCAGTTGTTATTTTATTAAGCATAATAAATATTTTCCTGAATCATTATGAACATTACGTACTTTTTGTACATATTGTATTTTAAACAAATTCGGTTGTCAACTGATATTATCGTCAGAAATATAAAAGCCTTATAACAACGCCATTCACTCAGATGGGCAGGGTCGTGCGGTTTGAGTTTTTTACTAGTTTTGTGTTTAATCGCCTTTTACAAATGCCCGGTTACCCTGCCCACTGGTGATGGCGGGCGTTCGGTGTGAAATGATATGACAGACTTCTTGAAATCGACAATGCTTCTTCTGGTATTGCTCAACCCATTCCTGGTCATTGTCTACCTGATTGATGTGCTTGAGAAACTGAACCGGAAGCAGTTCACTCGCGTTCTGTTTCGCGCTGGCCTGATTTCCACTGGGGTATTCTGGTGCTTTGCCATTCTTGGAGATACTCTTTTTGCAAGCGTAGTGCAGGCTGAGTTTGCATCGTTTCAGATTTTCGGCGGCATTGTCTTACTGCTCATTGCTCTTCAATTCGTCTTCCGCGGTCCCCGAGCAATCCAGATGTTAAGAGGAGAATCAAAACACATTGCCGGTGCTGTTGCCATGCCGGTGCTTATCGGCCCAGGGACGATAAGCGCCAGCGTTATTATGGGCGAACGACTCACCCGGCTTTTAGCCTGCGGTGCTGTGTTGGTAGCTCTCATCGTATCCATTCTGATCATGGTCATTCTCAAGGCAGTCCACGATTTTGTGCGCCCCAGACGCGAGCCTTTGATTGAGCGCTACATCGAAATTGCTGGACGGATTACGTCGCTCTTTGTTGGTACAATATCCATTGAGATGATCATGCGAGGGATCCAAACTTGGGTACAGAATTTCTGAGGAATCGCGACACCGAACCAGACAAATGCAGCGTACGCGGTAAACCGCGCCGCTGATTTCACATGTTCGCTGGATTAACTATTCAAAGAGGTTGATCAAAAATGAATATTCAAACACAACATAAGATTGTCAGAGGTGATAGTCGATGCATGACAGAGTTGCGAGATAAATCAATTCAGCTCGTTATAACGTCACCTCCATACTGGCAATTGAAAGATTATGGAATAGATGAACAAATCGGATTTAACGAGAGTTACGAAAATTACATAAATAATTTGAATCTGGTCTGGAAAGAATGTTATCGTGTTTTAGATAACGGATGCAGACTGTGTGTAAATATCGGGGATCAATTTGCCCGTTCTGTTTATTATGGAAGATATAAAGTTATTCCAATAAGAACAGAAATAATCAAATTTTGCGAAAGTATTGGTTTTGATTATATGGGCGCTATAATTTGGCAGAAAAAAACAACAACCAATACTACTGGGGGTGCAAGTATAATGGGAAGTTTTCCTTTCCCACGCAATGGTATCCTATCAATTGATTATGAATTTATACTATTGTTTAAAAAACTTGGCACATCCACACGGCCTGATAAAACAAGCAAAGAACAATCAAGGATGACAAAAGAAGAATGGAAGGAATATTTTTCCGGGCATTGGAATTTTGGCGGCGTAAAACAAGATGGCCATATTGCAATGTTTCCTGAAGAACTTCCAAAAAGATTAATTAAAATGTTTTCGTTTGTCGGAGATATAATTCTTGATCCATTTCTTGGAAGTGGAACAACCTCGCTTGCCGCTAAAAATCTTGGCCGAAGTTCAGTTGGTTATGAAATTAATCATGAATTTATCCCCTATATTAAACAGAAGCTGCAAGTAAGCCAACTTGGCTTGTTTGGCGCTAAATATGAGTTTATAGAGCAGAAGAAAATCAATATTGATTTTAAGAACGAAATAGACAAACTCTCATATGTATTTAAAGACTTTCATGCTTTTGATAAAAAAATCGATCCTAAGAAATTACAGTTTGGTTCAAAAATCGATAAAAATCATGCTAATAGAGAAGAGTACTATTCTGTTCAAGAGATCATCAGTCCGGAAATAATAAAGTTAACCAATGGATTAACTGTCCGTTTGATTGGCATCAAAGAAGATAAATCAGCAAACGGAGAAGCTGTTGAATTTCTGAAATTAAAGACAAGAAATCAAAAAGTGTATATGAGATTTGACAATGAAAAATATGATGAAGACAACAATCTGTTTTGTTATCTATATCTTAAAAACAAAACATTCATAAATGCACACCTCATAAAAAAGGGGCTTGTTTTAGTTGATAGCCAGCAAGAATATAAACACAAACATAAATTTTTAAATTTGAGGAAATCATGAATAAAGAATGGATTGCCGGCACTGAAGGGCACAATTTAAAATTTAAGAGGGAAACCCTATTAAACTATGGAATGAATAGGTGGGGTTTGAATAAGGCATACAGTGTGGGGCCAACATCTGAATTGATAAGAGCTTGTGCTCCAAAGACTTTTGATGAATGGGAAGACTTCTATTTCAATAATGCGCAACAAAAAAAGAAAGATGGCGTCAGAATTACAAGAGATTACATAACAGGTTTAGGTCAGACTCTATATATAAAGATTTCCGAGGTCGTTCAAAGTGAGTTGGAATCAATCACTGAAGATGAATGCGTTGATTATGCATACAATCTGGTTCTTAATAGGACTTACGAAGGCTATAAGGCAGAAATTGATACAATCTATGGACAGCTTGAATCAATTGTCAATCGTAAGATAGAACCGGCACCGGATGAATGGGATAGAACGTATGGAGTTGATTTTTACATAAAAGTAAATGATAAGTATGTAGGAATTCAAATCAAACCTATTTCTTCTGGGCAGTCGATCAATCAGTATCAATGGGTGGAAATGCATCGAAAAAATCATGAGCGATTTAACAATGATTTTGGGGGCAATGTATTTTTCATTTATTCCGTCAAAGGTTCAGGGAAAAAGAAAAAAATTTACAATACAGATGTGATTGACAAAATTATTAAAGAAATAGACCGATTAAGACAATAAAAACAGCGAACAAAGGCATTGAGATGGACAGGGAAAAGCCGTCACGTTTTATACCTTTAGCTGAAGCCTTTCCAAAACTACCAGTTTCCAAGGTTTTTCTTGGCTTTTCCCTGCGCACTCATGCCCGGCGTTCTACCTCTTGACACTTGACAAACAAATTTACTATTGTACAATTGTCAGAAATACATATTCTGGAGGTAAACATGGATGTTGTAATTGATACATCGGCATTGATTGCAGTTATTGCCGGCGAACCTGAACGTAATAGTATTGTTGAGCTTACTACTGGGAATACACTCATTGGGCCTGGTTCTATTCCATGGGAAATTGGTAATGCCTTCTCAGCAATGTTTAAACAGAACAGGTTGACACTTGATGAAGCTCGAAAAGGCCTTGTAATTTTCGATAGTATCCCTCTCCGGTATATAAAACCAGATTTTGTTAATGCCTTAAAAATATCCAAACAAGCCAAAATGTATGCATACGATGCCTATTTCCTAGATTGTGCTATTAAACATAAAGCACCGCTATTAACATTGGATCGAAAGCTAAAGAGAGCTGCTCAAAATCTCAACGTCGAAACCATGGAGGTCTAAAATGCAGGTTTATACATATTCAGAAGCCCGACAAAAGCTTGCTATAGTTCTTGAGCAGGCTGAAAATACTGGAAAAATACTAATTCGGAGGAAAGACGGCAGAACTTTTGCATTAGTTCCGGAAAAGATCTCTTCTTCACCTTTAGATGTCCCATCAATTAAGGCGAATATTACAACGCAAGAAATAGTGGATATTATTCGAGAAGGAAGAGAAAGGTAGAACAACCGCATACACTCTAACAAGCAGGGTCGGGCGGCTGTAATATTTGCCAAGTTTGAGGAAAACGTAGCATTTACAAATGCCCGTTTCCCTGCTTGTAGGTGATGCGAAGCATTATAAAGCAAAATAAAATTGTTCTTTGAAATATAATTAATATAGAACTGAGAGAAAAGTAAAATAAAGTAGCAGAAACAAATAAGAGACGGGCTATTTTTTTGATTTTTTCTTGTAGGAAATGTTAGTTGCTGTGCCTGCTGCTAATGGATAAACAATGCGGTCTTCCTTCTTAGGGTAATAAACAACCCTCAAAGGCTCATCTTTGTATCGGTAAGTTCCAGGGGGAAATGTAGTGCCTGCTTCTAACTTTTTAATTCGTTTAGGTTTTGGATGATAAAATGGGTTTTCGGTTACGGCATTTTCAAATTTTGGCCATTTCTTAAAGGCTAAGGTATCTGATATTGTTGCTTTTGCCTTTTCAGCACTTTCTTTGTCGATAATAAATTTTTTCATCTTCAACTTATACACCCTGTATCTTTGAGCTTGGTAAATTGCGCCCAAACACGATCCTTTAACCCAGGAATACTGAGTAGCTCCGCAGTATCTTCCCAATTTTCGATGCACAAACTTATAGCATCAAAATTTCCTTCGCTTATTGATCGATCTATTGCTTGGAGCAACTCACTCAGAAACAGAATTTTATCCTCCTTAGATAAACACCTAAGGAGTTCGCTATTTTTTTGATGTTTTTTTGACACTCTCAACCCTCCCAATATTATCTTTATAGAGTTTATATTGAGCTTGAAGAGCATCTATAAATCCGGGTATAAGATTGAAGGGAAGGGCTATTTCAGCCACGATAGGAATAGAATGTGTTACTTTTCCACCTGTATTATTACCTGAAAGGGGGACGGCATCACAGAATTTAAGACTAAAATCATAAGGGGTTTGGGCGACATGAATGTAGTTTGAATAAATTCGTCTTGGGGGGATGTTTTCGTTAGGCTCCAATGTTACTTGGATACCTTCGGGTGCTTTTGTGGACTTTTTCGTTGTTTTTTTGTCGGACATGATTTTATTCTCCTTTTACAAATATTCTACTGGTATAATTTCTACAAAGTCAAGACATTTTGAAAAAATTATAGAGGATTTATAACAAATCACTTGAGCCGACCGTAAAAGCACGGCGGCTCAGTTCAGACGAACCCCGCAGTAAGATACAAAGTTAGGCGCAATTAGGAATGGCGTTTTTTGATAAAACATGACGAGAAGAAGTTATTTTCTTGTATTCTGCATTAATATTACGAACATTTCAAGAAAATTATTTTCAGTAATGATAGTAAAAGATAATTTACAAACACTTTTCCTGTCCCGTTATAGAAAACAGTTAATAAGAAAACAAATGGAAGTAATATAGAAAAAGTACTATTTTCTTTTAGGTCTAAATGGTTTTTGGAAGCGCAAATTCAATTCTCCTTTTCTTAACAGTTCTTTGACAAATTTAACACCGGGCGTTTTTCCATAGCCTTTCGGATGCTGTCGGCAGAAGGGTGGATATAGGGTTCAGTACTTCGAGTAGAAGAATGACCGAGAATGCTCTGTATGACCAGGATATCAACGTCTTTATCGTTAAGATGAGAAGCCATGCTGTGCCGCAACGTGTGGCAGGTAACGTTAAATGGCACATGGAAGTCGGTTTGAAGCAGTATTTTTTTCAGATTATCTTCCATTGTTCGGATGGCCAGTCGATTGCCCTTTTTTACGCTGTTGTAGTTGCAAATACTTGTGGATAATTTTACAAAGACTGTGAGGCAAAATCAGATTGCGCCGGCGTCGGCCCTTTTCCCTGATCCAGATCAGCCCGCAGGTTAAATCGACATCTTCAATATTTATAGCGATCAGGGTCGATGTCCGCAGCCCAAGTATGCCCAAAAGCATGATGATAATGAGGTTCCTCAGTTCCAAAATATCCTGTGCCTTTCGGCTGAAGTGGCGGATCAGGCGATTGTATTCATCAATTGTGAGAAACTGCGGCACTGTCTTTTCAATTTTCGGATATGGGAGTTTGAGGGCAATGTTTTTCGGCACATACCGATGGAGTGTCAAAAAGTGGTAAAATTGTCTGAGGGTCCAGACACGAGATTTTCTTACATGTATTGAGGGGTCTTTATAGTCGGCTACAAAATCGATTAGACGCAGGTAAGTGATCTTTTTAACAGACTGGATTCTTAGAGATTTCATGTAGGTTTTAAATTCATTTAGCCGGATGGCTAAAGCCTGTATGGAACGTACCGAGAAATCTGCCAATCGGCAATAATCCAGAAATGGGCTGATATGTTGATGAAGCATGACGGCGCCTCCTTTTTGACCATTAAATCATGCTTCATCGTTAACTGCCCATTAATAAAAGACAAATTGCGCTAACTGCGGGGTTTATGGGTTCGCCTTCAAAAAAAAGCCATATTGTGCCAAGCAATAATATGTTGCAATTTGCAATTCTTTGTAATATTATTACCTGAAATAATATTAGAGGAGGTAACTATAATGGCAACCGCAGTAAGAATTACAAACGATTTGGTTCGGGACGCAAAGATATTTTGTAAAATCGATAGTCGGTCGTTAACCGGCCAGATTGAGCATTGGGCACGAATTGGTAAATGCGCTGAAGAAAATACTGATTTAACCTATAGTCTGATTAAAGATATCCTTATCGGTCTTGCAGAGCTGGAACAAGGTGAATCATCAGAGTACAAATTTGGATAATCGCCAATGAAAATTATTCAGTCCAGATCATTTGAACGAAAAGTTAAAAAATTCGGCAAACAAGAAAAAAAGGCATTAGACAAGCAGGTTCTAAAAATTGCCAAAAATCCATCTGTTGGAGCGGAAAAAAAAGGCGACCTCCGTGGAGTATACGTTAACAAATTCAGAATTAAAAACACTCAATATTTACTTTCCTATCGCTTTGTCGGAGCTGGTCTTGAATTAATAATGATTGGCCCACATGAAAATTACTATAGAGATTTAAAAAAACTACCTTAAAGCAACAAGATAAAAAGGGCGAACCAGGCGCTGGAGATGGACTGGGCAAAGCCGTGCCGTTTTACGAAAGGGCGTACAGTGGGACGCCCATGATTTTATGCGTTTCTCATTTAATGAAAATCATAACCTGAACATTCCTGCCCTTTAGCCACTTTCTGCCGTATGCGGCATCCCGAGACATCGTCACCGGATACCACTTTGTGATAACACTATGCCCTTCACCTCCATCTCACTCGGCTTGGGACTTGCCTTGACTTCCATAATTGGAAATTATAGGCTCACCCTTAAGACGTGTGCCGTGCCCGGCACACAACATTGGGCTGGAGGAGGATGCTCGTTTCACTATAATCCTTAATAAAAAACGATAATAACGCTCATGATCAGGAAAACCATGTCCCCCATAAACCATGAACTGCAACTTGCCAACGACTTTGTTCAGCACACTGACTGCAATATTTTTCTGACAGGTAAAGCGGGCACCGGCAAAACAACTTTTCTCCATAATCTGCATAAGAACACGGTGAAGCGGATGATTATCACTGCTCCAACCGGTGTTGCGGCTATCAACGCCGGCGGGGTAACACTCCATTCTTTTTTTCAGTTGCCATTTGGCCCATTTGTGCCGGGAAGCGAAACATACGAGAGCAATAAGCAGCGCCAGTTCAGGTTCAGCAGAGAAAAAAAGCGGATTATACAAAGCCTTGATTTGCTGGTGATTGACGAAATAAGTATGGTGCGGGCCGATTTATTAGACGCAGTGGATGCTGTGCTGCGTCGCTATCGTCGTAATAATCAGCCCTTTGGCGGGGTGCAGTTGCTTGTGATCGGCGATCTGCATCAGCTCTCTCCGGTGGCAAAGCAAGATGAATGGCGCCTTTTGCAGCAATATTATGAGTCGGTTTATTTTTTCAGCAGCAAAGCGCTTGGTCTTGCTGAACTGCTTACCATTGAACTGAAGCATATTTATCGTCAGTCAGACGCCCGTTTCATCAAGCTCCTGAATCGGGTACGTGACAACCGGCTTGATGAATCAACCCTAAGGGATCTTAATCAGCGTTATATTCAGGATTTTAAACCGGGCAAAGATCAGGGCTATATTACCCTGAGCACCCACAACCGCAGCGCCGAATCCATCAATCAGACCAGACTTCATGCCCTGACCAAAAAGGAACACTGTTTCAAAGCTGAAATTTCCGGAGATTTTCCTGAACATATCTACCCGACATTAGCCACCCTCCTGCTTAAAAAGGGGGCACAGGTGATGTTTGTGCGCAATGATCCCTCTGTTGAAAAACTCTATTATAATGGTAAAATCGGCAAAATAACCAAAATTTCGAGCAAAAACATCAGCGTTATCTGTTCCGGCGACAAACAGGAAATCGTGGTTGAACCAATTATCTGGGAAAATATCAAATACACAGTTAACGAAAAAACCAAGGAAATCGAAGAAGATATAATCGGTAAATTCAAGCAATACCCCCTGAAACTTGCATGGGCAATCACCATCCACAAGAGTCAGGGGCTGACTTTTGAAAAAGCCATTATCGATGCCAAAGCAGCTTTTGCCCATGGTCAGGTTTACGTGGCCTTGAGCCGTTGTAAAACTATGGAGGGCATGGTGCTGAGCTCTCCCATCTCATCTCGTGGAGTGGGAACGGATGAAGCAATAATGTGCTTTGACGAAAATGCTCACCAGAACCCGCCCTCCGAAAGCCGGCTTCAGGCAGCCAAAATCAGCTATCAGCAGCAGTTGTTGCTTGATTGTTTTAATTTTTCACTATTGCGCAACAATCTCAACTATCTTGTCCGGCTTTTGACAGGTAACGCCAGAGTAGTCCAGGTTTCAGGCGTTGAAGATATCCGTCAATTAGAGGAAATGGCCACGAAAGATATTTTTGTTGTCAGTGAAAATTTTAAGCAGCAATTACGCACAATTTTTACAGATGGCGGCTTGCCCGAGTCAGATCCAGTTATTTTGGAACGGATCAGAAAAGCATCCATATGGTTTCAGAAAAAATTTACCGAAATTTTTGGAGAGTCAGTGCCAAAATTGCATATAGAAACAGACAATACCGAACTTAGAAAAAAAAATGACAATGCCCTGAGTAATCTCAAAAAAGAAATTGCCGTAAAGCGAACTGGAGTACAGTGCTGTGAAAAAGGATTTTCGCCGTCAAGTTTCCTGCGCGCTGTTTCAGTTGCTGAAATTGACTTTACCCCTGAAAAAGAAAAAAAGCGCCGCCCCCCTGCTTATACCGAATCGGACGTTGCCCATCCAGAGTTGTTTCAGACCTTGAAGGACTGGCGTTCCCGCAAGGCCAAAGAGGAAGATGCAGCCCACTTTCAGGTTTTACATCAACGGATATTGATCCAGATTGTGGTATGTTTGCCTGACAATATTGCTGATCTAAGAAAAATAAGTGGAGTCGGCAAAATAACCATTGAGAAATACGGCGAAGAACTTGTGAAACTGGTTTCAGCCTATCGCAAAAAATACGAAATAGACAAAGTCGTACTGCCGGAGCTTAAAAAACTCCCAAAAGAAAGTACAGCAGAAGAAAAAGAGGCTCAGCATTCCGACACGAAACAGACAAGTTTCGATATGTTCAATAAAGGATTAACTATTGCCGGGATTGCAAAAGAAAGAGGCCTGGCACAATCTACAATTGAAGGACATCTGAGTTTTTTTGTGGAAAAAGGCAAATTAGATATCAACAAGCTACTTTCACCTGAAAAACAACAGGCCATTGAAAAGGAACTTGCTGTAGATCACAACAATTCCCTCAGTGAAGTAAAAACTGCCCTGGAAGATGACTACTCCTATGGCGAAATCAGAATGATGCTGGCCCGCCGGAAACACCTTGCAGGTACTCTGTGAAAATAGCATGGCCGGAGGAACCTGCCGGGGACGAAATAACTTCCATAAATAGTGTCTGTCCGAAAAGTCCGAATTTACTCATGCACAACAACCATTACTCGCCGCTTCTTCTGCTCCCTAATACTTTCAGGGCTTTTTATGGGGCTTTCCCGGGTCTGCATCCTATACAGGAGCAAGCCATTAGACCCATTTTAAAAAGCAGGGATCTCATTATCCAGTCAGCCACCGGCTCCGGCAAGACCGAGGCTGTGCTGGCTCCTTGCTTGGAACGGATAATTTGCTCAGGATTGACCGAATCAGCCATCTACATCGTACCGACCCGCGCTCTGGCTTTTGATATCCGCCGCCGGTTTGAATCAGTTCTAATCGAACGGCTGGGACTACGGTTCGCCATTCGTACCGGCGACATCAAACGTACCGGTGGCGGTTGTCCCGACATCATGCTCACAACACCGGAATCGCTGGACGTGATGCTTGGCAGCTCCAATTCTGATTTACGGGGTTTTCTCTTGCGGGTCCGTACGGTAATAATCGACGAAGTCCATCCGTTTATCCATCAATATCGTGGGCGTCAATTGGTCTATGTGCTGCAACGGTTAGAACGCCGAATAGGCAGACAGTTGCAGAAAATCGCCCTGTCGGCGACTATTGCCGATCCCGATCTTGTTATCCGGTTCCTGGGTTTCAGTCCCGATACCGTCCTTCTAATTGAGAATGTCAGCCGTCAAATTCTTCCCCGCCTGATTCACCTTAAAAACGATGAACACGAACTGGTGACCTTACTCGACGATTTATACAGGGAATGGAATTATCGGAAAATTCTGATCTTTGCCAACAGCAGAGGCCGGTGTGATAAAATTTTCGGATTGTTAAACCGGCAAGGGCAATTCATGGGGATGGCTGAACTGCATTACTCCAACCTCAATGTTAGAGAACGACAAATCGTCGAAAAAAGATTTCGGCAACGGGCCCGGTCGGTTTGTATCGCAACCAGTACCCTGGAGCTGGGCATTGATGTGGGTGATGTGGATGCGGTGATTCTCTTTGAGCCGCCGGATTCTGTTGCTACTTTTCTCCAGCGGATTGGCCGTGCTAACCGCCGTCAGGATACGATTCATTTCTGGGGCATCTGCCGTGGTGAACAGGCTGGAAAACAAATGCTGCGTTTTCTGGCCCTGCTGCGTCTCGCCGGTCAGGGTAAGGTGGAATCGCCTTTGCCTAAATATTTACCAAGCGTGTTGAGCCAGCAGGTGATTTCGTGTTTGTACGAAAAAAAACGGCTCTCCCTTGCTGCGCTTCAAGATCTCTTTTCTTGCATGGCAGGAACAGATGACCATTCAATTCTCAATGATATATTCCAGTCTCTTTTGAAAAAAAACTGGCTAAAGAAGTCCGGCATGAACGGTCTTTATACCGGTGGCTGGCAGTACCGGGATGCATTGCTGGAGCATCGGATCTGGAGCAATTTTCCGAAAAATGAAGAAGAATACAGGCTTGAGGTGTCTAACGAGTCCGTGGCCGATATTCCTGAATCCATTGTCAAACAATTCGATCCTGGCGACCGTGTGCTTCTTGCCGGCCGGCGGCTGCGGATTTTATGGATTGATGAGGGAAAATGCAAGCGGGTGCTGACTGAACCTGCTGACCGGATTGATGAAAAAGAGCTGTACTGGCTTGGCATGGGGTGTCACGTTTCCTATGAAGTGGCGCAAGCCATGCGGGACGTGCTGAAATCGGAAAAAACCGCTGAAAACGAGGCAGCGCCGGGGCTTTTTTCCCGTACCCGCAAACTTGTCCGCAATGAGTTAAATAAAGAGAAAAAGGCTGTTGTGCTGGATAACGGCATTGAGGTAATCCTCTCTGCAAACGGCACGTACCAATACCGGACATTCCTTGGCGTAATCGGCAACATGATTCTTGCGTGGAGTATCAAAGATAAATTTGCAAACTACATAGAGAATCTTTGTGTGGTATCCGATGAGATTGGTCTGGAATGCTCCCATTGGATTCAATTCGAAAAACTCTCTCTTCCTTTAGAACCAAAAGACTTTACCGCCTGGATTAATCGTCACTTCAAGGTAATGCGGGCCATGTTCCCTCTAAATTCCTTTTGCGCCACCCTTCCGAAAGAATTAATACTGCGTGAACTGAACGATTTTATCTATGATGAGCGCCTGATTGTTTTTTTCAAACAATACTTGAGCAGATCATCCGAAATCGTGCAGGGCGATCCACTGAATATTAAATCAGGGAATATTGAATCAAGGAATCTTGATTTCCGGAACCTTGATTCCATGCTCAGGCATCCAGAGAAAAAAGTCATTGCCTTTCTTGATACGCCATCTTCCGCAGAGCCTTTGCTGACATGGGAAAAAAATCGCCGGACAACCGGCATTCCTTTTTCCATATGCGAAGATGCGCGTTACCGGGCCCGGCCTTTGACAGGAACCATAATCGGTGAATACTTCCGTCATCAACTATGCAGCCGATGGCTAAGCTTTCACTTTCTCCTGCCTGAGCATCAACCGTTCAGGCGTACTCAGGTGGATGATGAGCTGACAACCCTGCGCATGGCAAGAGGACGGGAATTTGAAAGAGAAATACTGACTGATTTGCGCAAGCAGAATGAAATCCTTACCATCATCTCAGAAAAAGACGAGACCGGAAAAATGCGGTCGCTCAAAGACAGGTTTAATGAGACCTGGGCGCAATTGCAGCGGATGGCGCAACAAAACTCTCTTGCCGGTAATCTCTATCTTGCGCAGGGCGTTTTGATAATTGATGCTGTTTTGTCTCCATCTCCTGCGTTTTTTAACGGGCAAGCCGGCAAAAAAATCTCCATAGACGGAGTTGGTATTCCTGATCTGATCCAGGTCTGTGGATCAGGGATCAGGGATCAGGGGTCAGGGGTCGGGCAAAAAGAGAAAACTCTACTTCAGGTCGGGGACATTAAAAGCAGTTCTGTTCCCCGCTACTACCAGAAATGGCAAGTGGCGTTTTATGCCTTTCTGCTCAAAACATTGATCCATACCGACATGGCGCGGTTTCAGTCTCTTGCGCCCTCTCGGAATCAATCGTTTGCCTGCGAAGTAAAAGTGGCGGACACCGGTTTTCTGCTCATTCGCTCGCCTCTTAATGATGCTCCACAGCGCCATACCTTTGACCTGCGGCCTTATATGACCACGTTTAAAGCAATTTTTAGAAATCTTAATACGTGCCTTTCCGGTTCTCCATCCAGTACATTCTGGCAATTGCAGAAACACTGCACCAACTGCCCTTATTTAGAGTTTTGTTACCAGCAGGCCATGACCCAAGAGGATGTTCAGTTTATTCCTCATCTGACGTTTGGCACCCTGCAGAAAATACGCACTCTCGGTATGAAGAGTCTTGAAGAAACCTCTGCCTGGTTTGCATCTTCGGGGCAGCCACGTGTATCTTCCCAGAGTCTATCACCTGCCTGCGGTGCAAACGCTTCTTCCGGCAATAGACCACCATTTGCGCCTTTGCAAAGAGAGCGTCTTCAGGGCGCTCTTAATGCGTTGCTCCACAACAAAATTGCCATTGTCAAAAAGAAGACCAGCTTGTTTCCCGCTAATATCTCAACGTCCTTTTTCGTGCATCTGCTGCTTGACCCGGTTTCGATGCAGCCCTGTGGAATAGGTCTATGTATGCAGAAGAGAGGTGAAGACCTGAAAACATTAACCTGGACAACATTTACCTCGCAGGTAAGCGATAAATTACGGGATGGCACAAGCGCCGACACGGACCGGCGTCAGATCTGGCAGGATTTTTCAAATTGTTTTCAGGAGCTCTGGCAAGCCGCGATCGACAATGGGAGGGGGCCACACATTTTCCTTTTCGGAATGGCAGTCAGGCAGGGGATAAAGGATTGGGCAGCGCTTATGGAAGATATGCATGTATGCGGACTTCTTCGTCATGGCCTTAATCCTCATTGGACCGACTTGCGGCAGGCGCTTCAGAAGCATTTTTTGCTTCCGTTTCCCGGCAACATGACTCTTTTTGCCCTGAACCGAATATTAGGACTGGCAGATGAATCGGAAATTCCTGTTCCTGACACTCTTTTTCAGGGGGACAGGCTGCCTGATGCGGAAATGAACGGCAAGAACAGTAAAGAGATAATCCAAGCATATCTTGCAACAATCCTAAAACTCAAGGCAAATCTCCAAAAATGGATTTTGTCACATCTCGAAAGCGAGTGGAATCAGGAAGAGTGGCGGATTATTCCAGAGGGCGGATCGACCAGAGCTGAGGCATATCAACACTTTATCGAAGTGGAAAAAGCCTGTCAGGAAACAGACATAAAAGCCTTGCAGGAGCTTTCACTCAAAGAGCGGGTGGAACGTTTCAGGGCATTGGGACCCCTTGACTTTACCGGCACTGTTCTTGATGACGAGGGACGATTTCTTTATATGTTTACCATTGCCGATGAATCCGGACTTTCCAAATTTCGCAGAGGGGACTTTCTGAAACTGGTTCCCGCAGGTGTAGATGACCTGCAAAGCGGTATGTCTGTAATCATGGCTCAGTATTTGCCCCAGATCGGCGAGGTGGCCCTGCATTCGCGTCAATACGGTAATATGAGATTGCATAAAGGCATTTCCTATTCCTTAGAAGAAGATGGGGATGACTGGAACACGCCCAAGCTGCTCCAGGTGGTGCAAACCGTTTATTCTACCAGGGTCAGTCATCCTTTGACAGATCTGTTTGCCGGTAAATGGGATTTTGAACAACCGTCTGACTGGCAGGAGTGGGTCCGCGGGTGGCTTCAGTCCGAGGGAACTGTGGCCCGGTTGAATCAGTCGCAGCAACATGCATTGCAATTGCCTTTTCAATACGCATTGAGTTTGATTCAGGGCCCGCCCGGAACCGGCAAGACAAACCTTCTCGGCTGGATTCTGATCGCCTTGATTCGCCACGCACAAACAACCGGCTGCAAGCTTCGTATTGCTGTAAGCGGTTCGACCCATCAGGCAATTGACCAGGTGCTGAGCAAGGTGGTTAATCTGGTGAATACCCACAATTTGCAGGATTTTCCGGCACGTTGCGTTAAATTGGGAAGATGGGAAGGCCCGGAGTTCGAAGAAGAAAATAAAAACATGCAGGTGGAACCGTTGACAGACGCCGGCCAGGCTTTACTCTCTCCTTATCTTATTCTTGGATCGACCGGTTACGGGTTGTATAATATGTTCCAAAACCACAACAACAGCGTTACATCCCCCAAACCATTCGATTGGGTAATCTTTGATGAAGCGTCACAGATGCTGGCGCCTCAGGCCATGCTGAGTCTGATTTACGGCAAAGGTGATTTTATCTTTCTCGGAGATATCCACCAGTTGCCGCCGGTAATCCGCTCGGCAACATTCAAGGAAGAGTCGTGGAGCGAGACTCTGCATGACGACTTGATTGAAACGGAAGTGCGACGTTCATTGCTCAATATTTTGCTCCGGCGTTATCCGCATCATAGCAAACAGTTAGACATAACCTATCGGATGAATGCGGAGATCTGCATGTTTCCAAGTCAGACATGGTATAATTCCACGTTACGCCCGGCGCCGGAAAATGCTCGGACCCGGCTCTCGTTGAATGGCCCGGCAAAGAATGACTTGCTTGATAAGATTATCAATCCGCAAAAACCGGTTGTTCTTGTACTGACGGATCATCAAGGCTGTCATCAGGAGTCAGCAATTGAGGCGGAAATAATGGCTCAATTAGCCTGCCGTTTGCTGATAGACAGAGGTGTGGATAAAGAACAATTGGCGCTTATCTCTCCGCACCGGGCCCAAAACAACGCGATTGCCCGGCGGCTGAGCGAACTTTCAGGCATGAGCGCTGAGGATTTGCCTTTAATTGACACTGTGGAACGGATTCAAGGCGCTGAACGGGATGTGATCCTGTTTGGCTTTACATGCTCCGACCCTGATCACGTTCTCAGCGAATTTCTGAATAATCCAAACCGATTCAACGTAGCAATGACACGAGCCCGCAAGAAATTGATTGTAGCAGGCAGCAAGACCTTCTTTTCAGCTATTGCTCACACAGAAAAACAACTACAGGCCAATGCCTGTTTTAAGGCTTTTTTTGAACACTGCCGCGAAAATGACTGTTGTTTTGAACTCGCGTCAGTTAGATTTCCGGTTTCTGATAATTGATTTACAGAATATCCCGAATTTTTTCCGGATTATGCAAAAAAGAGGCCTCGACTATATTTCAGCTTGTTGCAAAATTGTCTTGACTATTTTTCAATCAGACATAAAATCGTCCCCGGTGCTTAAGAAATTTCAGTCTGTTTTGAAAAAACCTGCTGTTCAACTTGTCGAGAAAAGCAAAGGTTACCGTATGATTCCAAATGGAGATCAACATATACTGGTAGCTCCTGCATACCAGTGGCTTTCGGGTTTGCCATAGTTATCTTTAAACTCCATTCTCTATGGCCTTGATATGTTTTTTTGATGTATCTGCGCAAACAGATGTCAGCTAATGCGTTAATCAAGACCCCAAAGTTAAATTAAAGAGTTTAATGGAGAATAAATAATATGATGATAATGGGACATCGCGGGGCTGCGGCTATTGAGCCGGAGAATACTCTGTTATCTATTAAAAAGGCAATGGATATTGGTGTAGATGCTGTGGAAATTGACGTGCATCTGAGCAAAGACAACGAACTAATTGTAATACATGATTCAACTCTTGACCGGACGACCAACGGAACCGGACCGGTTAATAATTATACTTTATCTGAACTAAAAAAGTATGATGCCGGAAAGGGTGAGTGTATTCCAACTCTTCAGGAGGTTATGGAATTAACTGATAAAAAGGTTAAGCTTGTAATTGAGCTTAAGGAGAAAGGTACAGAAAGAATAGCTGTTGAACAGATAAAAAAGAACAGTTTTGAAGATAATGTTTATGTTATTTCATTCTGGCACAGACTTGTAAAAAACGTTAAGGAAATAGATAGCAATATTAAAACAGGCGTTCTCATGGTTGGATGTCCTGTTGACACAAGTATTGCAGATCAGGCATCGGCTGATGCGCTGGTTATGAAATATAATTTTGTTGACGCGGAATTTCTTGAATTATCTCATAAGAACGGTTTGAAGGTTTTTATATGGAATATAGATACTCCAGATCTTGTTAAGCCTTTTGCCGATATTGGTGTTGATGGTATTGGAAGCAATAACCCCGGCATACTGGTAGATTACTTCGGGCGATCAGGGATATAGTCAACCCAGGTTCAGCGCTCGCTTCTGCTTACCTGTTTCTTTCGGAGTTTGTGTAAACACAGGAAGAAAATTGCAAAAAAAAATCAATATTCATTTCTTGACGCTATAAACTTATAAACTGAGGAGTCCCATAGATTCCACAAACAAATGAAAAAAGAAACGCCTAAATTCAACCCCGTTCCCCTTTGTTCACAACCCCGTCCCCCTTTGTTCAACGTCCCCCTTTGTTCAAATTCGGGACAACTGAAATTTTACAAATTCCCGCTGTTTTACTTTGCCCCAATATTGCCGTCGCGTAGGACTGTCGGTTAGAGCGGCGATGATATCCACCACCGAGTAATACCATTCATCTTTATACCACATTCTGCGGATTTTTTTACTCTGGAAAATCACCAGTTTGTTGGGTTGTTCAGGCATAATATTTCCTTTTGGCGTACAACGGGACACCATGATTTTATGCGTGTCTCATTTTATTTTTGGTCTTTTACGGAAATCGCAGACATATATTTTCTCTGATTTATTAAATTCTTTTCTTCCGGTTAAAGGCGTTGCGGACACATCCTTCCATTTGAGAAATTTCTTTGTCTGTGAGCTTTTCAAACTTGGCCTTACGCTTGTTCTTTGACAGGCGGCCATTATTTTCAATACACAGACGAATAAAGAGGTCGATGAGCCGATCAGGCATATCTACTATTGCCCTTATAGTTAGTTTGGCCTTGTCGTAATCGAGAATGTAGTTCAGTTCCGACACAAGCTCATTCTCAATTGTATCCTGAATAAATCCGAACAACCTCTCAGCTATAGCTGTCATGTCGATATACTTGTAGTGCAATAGCGTTTCATTTTTGACCTCCATCCTGCCGTCGCTGTCCAGCTCATAGTCCAGTAGTGGCAACAGAGGCTTTGAGAAAAGTTCGAGCGTTTCGTCGTATTCTTTTATTTTGCGCAACATGGTAGCCGAGACAGGAAAGATGAGACCTTTCGGGGTAAAGCATCTTTTTGCCAGAATATTATGAATCAAAAAACGATGGATGCGTCCATTGCCGTCATCAAATGGATGCATAAAGACAAAACCAAATGTGATTGCCGTGGCAACCACGACAGGATGAACTTCGGAAGACATCATGCGCTTATACGCATCGAACATGCCTTCCATGAGCATCGGAATATCTTCCGGCCTGGGCGCAACAAAATATACCAGTTCATTACCGAAACTGACTGTTTGACCGACGTAGTTTTGATCCGCACGAAAATCGTTGTTGGCAAAACGTTCATCAACTATTGCCCGCTGAAGTTCTATCAACGATAGTTTGTCAAAAAATTCTCGATCCCCTGCCGATCTAAGCAATTCAACAAATCGTGCCGCTCGTTTCTGATCTGGTGTCGCCTGCTCAATTTCGAATGAAGATTTTGTCTCCCTGGTGTATAAATAAGAAACAGCCCGCCGAAGGATTTCTTCCGGATAGCTTTCAACTACTTCCATCCCTTTTTTGTCTAACTGAAGGTCTATGTAATTCTTCAGAGTTTCAGTTCGTCTAATCATGGGGCAGAAGCGCTGATTCCCCAAGAGATTATCAGTAACTTTTTGCCGGCGGTGCGGGATACCTTTGCAGGTGTAATATTTGTCTTGATCGAGGAGATCAACGTAATTGGTTGTCTTGGACGGCTGCAAGTCGAGTTCCCTGTCCATAAGATACTCGTACAGGAACCATATTTTTCGGGCATACTTCCCTGCCGGGGTTTCCTTAATGAAGTGTTCTATATCCTTGTGATCTACCACCAGGAAAAGAGCGTTAAGGATTTCCAAATTTATTCCTTCAAACTTCAGAGCAAATATCAAATGATCCTTCAAGCTGTTGCCAGGATCATATCTCTTAGTGTAGATCTCAGTTCTCCGGTAGCCGTCTATGACCGTCTTGCGTCTCCCTTTCTCAGCGATGAATGACTCAACATAGTGCGGTATAGCATCGATGGAATACCGGCAAACTAATTCGCTGTAACCGACCTGCCTAAGACCTTCGGCTGGGTTGATTTCTATATTATTCACTGGCTCACCGTTGTAGAAAATGTTTTATCGTAAAAAAAAGCATTCAATTTGTATTTATTATAGCAAAAAGCATTTTATTTACAAGGATTTTAATCGACAAGCTGTTATTATTTGGATTCGTGGGAAAACGCATTTTGTGGTAGAAAGATTCGTTTATTAAGCCCAACATGTTTACAAACGCATTGGGAGTGGTGTCTGAGAGTGGTTTTCAGTTGATTTTTCTCCACTTCATCAGGATCTGATCGACTGAATCTTTCACCAAGACTCGTGCATCAAATCTGTCAGACCCTTTTGCAAGAAGAAAATCATATTTTGTCTCAGTGTGTCGAATATGTGCGATTACAGCCAATTGAATTGCTTGCTTGTCAAAAGATTTGGCTGCTGCCGAGCGCCCGACACGGCCACTGTATTTCAGACAAGCGTGTTCGGCAATGCTCAATTCCCTTCCTATCGGGCACCCTGGAAAAAGTTTGTGTACTTGTCGGGCAAATTGACCTATGTATTGTTGATCAAGCTCTGCCCGCCGTGCTGCTGCACGTTCTCCACGGCGTGCTCTAACCTCACTGTCGGCAAGACATTCTTGTTCAGCCTGTTCAAGCGCTTTGACTTCGACAAGAAGGCCCTGCCTTTCATATCGTTTTCGGGCGCGGCTCCACTTTAAGACCAGTGCCGATAAGGTTGAATGTTTTCGTGCACGTCGCGTCAGCGTAGCATTACCAGCCGGCAAAAACACAAGCTGATCAAGGTCGGCGCATGATAGACAGAGCGCTCCTTTGTCTTTGACGAGTGTAATCCAGGCTTTTCGTCCAAGATTTTCATGACACTCCTCACAACAAGATTCTCTGTTTGATATGAAAACTTTTATATCAAAAGTCTTTTTCATGTGTTTTTCGCGTTTTTGGGGGCCTCGTAGATCTGAGCGGCGAGCCGATATGCAATTTGGACACCCATAATTTTATGCGTTTCTCATTTTATTCTAACAGTGAAAACCTTGCCCTCAGGGCAAGGTCAGAGTTCAGTGGCTTTGCCATCTGAACAACAATTTGTTACTCCAAGGTTGAGTTGCCTCCACAACAACTACAACAAAGGAGTAACAAAATGAGTAGATTTCGTAAACTATCACAAACTTTATGGCATTGCCAACATCATATTATCTGGTGCCCGAAATATAGGTTCAGAGTTCTGGAAGGTGAAATCAAGAAAGAAGTTGAAAAATGTGTCAAGACGTTTTCAGAAGTGCAAAAATGTGAACTTTTTGAATTGAACGTCCAGATTGATCGTGTGCATCTACTGGTGATGATTCCTCCCAAAATATCTATTTCAAACTATGTTGGTACAGTGAAGGGAAGGACAGCCATACGAGTACTGAATAAGTTTCGTAAACTGAAACAAAAACCCTATTGGGGTGATCATTTCTGGGCCAGAGGCTACTGTGTCAACACAGTAGCCTCTGGCCCAGAAATGGTACGTAAATATATAAAATACCAAGAGAAGCAAGAGAAAAAAGTCGAAAAATCAAGGTACTAAAATAAATTAATGATTGGAGGCAACTCAACCTTTGCTTCCTCAGGGGGCAAAGGCAATTTTATCCCCATCTTCAAGATCAGGCTATGGTTTCATTGCTGTTTGGTAAGCGTTCACGGAACGTTGAAATTGGAAAATAGAAATTGGAAATTTGGCCTTCATGCTTTTGTGCTGTTCTTCCCAATTTCCAATTTCAAGTTTCAAACCATGAACGGCTATATTATTTGACATGGCACTTAGAACATCTTATCGGTCCTGTTTTTTCTCCCGCATTTCTTTTTGCCTTATGGCATTTGATGCACGTCTTATTCATGACCTGCTTTTTTTTCAGCTTCTTCTGTTCTTTTAAATCCTTTATTATTCCCGCTGTTTTTGGGAACAGGTCATGACATACGTTGCAGTCGCCTATCGTGTCTTGATGCAGGTAGTGGGGAAAATTAACTTCACCCTTTTTGCCGCTGTCAAGCGCAATATCTTTTGCTCCCTGATTTTGAACTGCGACAGCTATTGCAACTGTTAAGAAAACTATTCCAATGATTACCCCAATTATCTTAGCTTTCATCTTATATTCCCTCCTGAAAATTTAGGTAATTACTCAGGTTCAAAGTTCCGCGGTTCACGGTTCATGGTTAAATAGATGAAATAGAGGTTCGATTCCGAGATGAATGCTGAGTTCATCTGGTTCTTGCGATACTGTAGGCTGTCTTGCACGGAAGTCCAGAGTGAACCCTGCGTCACCTTGAATGCGCCCAACCTTGAACCGTGAACTGTGAACCTATTTGTTGAGCTTCTCCAGCTCCCTGACAATGGACTCAAGGCGCGGCCGTTTGTTGATATCGTTTACGTTGATATCACGGATGATACCTTTCTTGTCGATTATAAAAAGCGCTCTTTCCGTAATTCCATCGGAACGTAACACGCCATACGCATCGGCTGTCCTGCCGTGGGGCCAGAAGTCGGAAAGAACAGGAAACCATAAGTTCCCCATCTGGTTTGTCCATGCAAAGAGAGTGGGAATATTGTCCACCGTAATTCCGAGAAGTATGGCATCATTTTTATTAAACAGATCTTCCACAATGTTGTAGCCGGGCCACTGGTCTGAACAAACCGGTGTCCATGCTGCAGGAACAAAAGATATGACCACATTCTTTTTCCCTAAGTACCGGCTCAGGGAGATTTTTCCTCCGGAAACCGCGGGAAGCGTGAAGTCAGGAGCACGATCTCCCACCTTTACCTTTAAAACACTGTCTGTGGGTTTTAGATTTTCAGGGTGATAAATATTATCCTTAAAGGCATCTGAAAGGCCGTAGGCAGTTGCAGCCAGGAAGAAAATCAGCACGATTCCCGGCAGTACACTGAAACAATTACTTTTTTTCATTTCACACCTCCCAATAAACTTAATTTTAACTATGCTCAAGTTTATTTTGTCCTGAAAAACCTGGTCCTTTGGGCCAGGTCAGAGATAGATGGCTTTGCCTTGGATTTTCGAATTTCGGTCATTGGAAATTGTTTGTAATTTGCAATTTGATATTTGGGATTTCGATAAATCAATGAACTGCCAACAAAGCAAATCCCCTCTGGGGTTAGCCAAAGCCTGGTCCTCTGGGCCAGGATGCTTTACTCCTTTGGTTAATTTGCGAAGCAATGTAATAGGCTCCTTATTACTTTACTCCGGACAGTCGAAGCATCAAATCCAGAAATTGATCAGGATTATCGACGCCGCCAAGTTTGGAATAAAAAACCCGGTGAGTTCCATCGTTATTGATTTTGATTCCTATGAAGTATGGAGTTCTGACCTCTCCCAGAACCTTGTGGATGGAATAATCCATATCTGCAAAAAGAGGGAAAGGGATATCGTATGTTTTCGCGAACACTTCTACCTCGTAGGAAGAATTTCCTGCTCCGATTCCTATTAATTTGACTTTATTTTTCAGCCTGGGATTACCTTCTATCATATTATATAGCTTGTTCACGTCGGGCGCATCGCCCTGGCAGTGAGGGCAGTACATGCTGAAAATTTCAATGAGCACTACCTTCGCCCTGATCTGTGGTATTTTGAAAAAACCGGAAGTGGAAAGGCCAAGATAGCTTTTAGCTCTATCTTTTACAGGTACAGCAAGGTTTATTTCCGGCAGTATCGCCCCTTTTGCCGGCGGTGATTTAGCGGCCGTAACAGGAGAGCTAAATACAAAAACACAGACAGTAAGGGCTATAAAGTGTATTAGAATTTTTTTCATGGCTTTCATTCCTTTCTTACTCCCTCTCCCAAGAGGAGGAAAATTATGTGTTACCTCCTTGTTTGTTTAACCTTAAATCTCAAGTCTTTGGCTATTTTCTTGACTTCATCCAGATCTTTGGTTATGGCTGCCCATCCATACCAGTAAGCATAATCAGGATTGGCATGAAAAACTCCCTGGTATGTTCTCATTCGATGCTTCATGTACATCTTGAATAGTACCTGTTCGATGTAAGAACCCCCGGTTTGGTAAAAATGTAAAAAGTCGGGATAAGCATAAGTGTAGTGAGCCGGTTTCTTCAAAATACCGTCTTTGTACAGGTCGGCTATAATGTTTATGGCTTCTGCCATTAAATGATCCGCTTTCCTGATCATCTGATCGCCTTTTTCAAGCTCTCCCCTGGCATATTTTTCAGAATGGCACTTTTTGCAGGTCTTAATCATTTTTTTCCGTTCGGCCTGCCAGTTTTTTTCGGTCAGCCGTACCATATCAGCGGTTTTAACGACATCCAACCGGGCAGTTGGTTTCCCTGCCGGATCTAATACCCCAAGCGCCTTGAGGATTGTGGTCCTGTCTTTTGCCCATTGTTTATCTTTCGGCAGAGGAAGCCTTACTGCCAAAAATCCCCAGGCCGTTTTGTTGGTATGTGTTCCGTCAGGTAGATGACAGAACTGACAGGTAGGAGCGGCCGCGTCTTCAGGCAGTCTTCCAATTTCCTTTAGTTGGTATCTTACTCCGTGCTTGGAGCTTTCATACATCTCCCACTGAGGATGGTCGAACCCCATATGGCATGTCCGGCATGCCTTGGGATCCTGCGCCTCTTTTTTGGAGAAGGTATGCCGTGTATGACATTCATCGCAGGAATTTGTCCGGTAGATATAACCTTTTTCACGCAACTCCTTTTTCTGCGCCTCAGATTTTACTCCCATATTGTGGCATCCGCCGCACCCTTTCCCCCCTTCCATCAGCTCATCAGGCTCCATATGGGTAACCGGCAGAGCATTCAAGGATGTCCAGCCTAAGTTGTGCTTCCCTTTAGTGAATTGATCAAACTGTTCCTCATGACACTCGGCACAAGTGTTCTCATCAGGCATCGTGGCTAAGTGGGCGGTTTTTTTACTCTTGTGCTCGGATCCATGACAAACATCACAGGTGACTTCATTATTACTATGTTCGCTGCTCTGCCAGTCCTTGACCAACAGTGGTGTTACTGCCCGATGACAGCTGATACAGACTTTTCCCTCTTCTGCCGGAGTAATGCCTGTCATGAGTATCGGTGTTATCAGGGAAGTGAAAAAAAATATAATTAATCTTTTCATGCGGCCTCCTTTCTCTTTTCCTGTCATTTCCCCAGGTTAAAAATTATTCTTACTTACCCCACATACGGAAAACACCCAATTATTAACAATATTATGAATTTTAGAATGATTCTAAGTCAAGAATAAAATAAACTTTTATTTTTGATGAAATGGGTTGTCCTTTTCGATATTTTCAAGCGCTTCCCAGCGAAGATAGGCTGCTTTGATTTCATCTTCCAGTTCAGCGAGATGTGTTTTAACCCTTGTGAGCTCCTCTCTTCCCTTTTTGTAAAACATGGGATCGGACATGGCAGCATACAGCTCCTTTTGCTCAGCTTCAAAGGCGTCGATCTTAAGGGGCAGCTCTTTAAGTTCCCGCTTTTCCATAAACCCCAACTTGCGAGCCTTCAGATGCCTGGTTTCAGGACCGGGTTTATTGCAAGGCTTTTTTGCGGACAGACGCTCCTGTTCGGGCTGCGGTCTTTGAATCAGCCAGTCATCGTAACCACCGGCATATTCATTCACTTGTCCCTGGCCCTCAAAGACCAGGGTGCTTGTAACCACATTGTTCAAAAAAGCCCGGTCATGGCTCACAAGTAAAAGGGTTCCATGGTACTCGAAAAGAAGTTTCTCTAAAAGTTCCAGGGTTTCCGCATCGAGGTCGTTAGTGGGCTCATCCAGCACAAGAACGTTGGCCGGTCTTGTAAAAAGCTTTGCCAGCAACAGCCTGTTTTTTTCTCCCCCTGAAAGAACATGCACCGGTGTACGGCATCTCTCCGGTGAAAAGAGAAAATCCTGAAGATAGCTTATTACATGGCGCTTTTGGCTGTTAAAAATGATAAAATCGTTCCCTTCGCCGATATTCTCCTGGACGGTTTTGTGCGTATCTAACTGTGCCCTGAGCTGGTCGAAATAGGCCACCTGAAGATGGACGCCGTGGCGAACACACCCGTCATGCGGAGAAATTTCTTTTAAAAGAATTCTTAACAGAGTTGTTTTACCCACTCCGTTGGGGCCGATAATACCCACTTTCTCCCCGCGCATGATTACAGTGGCAAAATTCCGGATGATAGGGGTTGCGCCATACAGGAAACTGATATTCTTTGCTTCGATAACGAGCTTTCCGGTCCTTTCCGCCTCCTGAACCTGCATTCTGACATTACCGATTTGCCTGCGGCGTGATTGAAAAGCTGCCCGCATCTTTTTCAGGGCTCTGACACGCCCTTCATTTCTGGTTCTGCGTGCCTTAATGCCCTGCCTGATCCAGGTTTCCTCCTTTGAAAGTTTTTGGTCAAACACCCTGTTCCGGCTTTCTTCGGCTTCAAGAGCAGCATCTCTTCGTTCCAAATAGGTTTCATAATCACAGTTATAAGAAGCAAGGCCGCCCCGATCCAGCTCCATGATCCGGTTGGCGATCTTTTTCAGAAAAGCACGATCATGGGTGATAAACAGCAGGGTTGTTACGTTACGAAGAATAAATTCCTCCATCCATATGATGGAGTCGATGTCAAGATGGTTGGTTGGTTCGTCTAACAGAAGAATGTCCGGCTGCCCGGCCAGGGCACGGGCAAAAAGCGTGCGTCGTTTCATGCCCGCTGAAAGGTCTGCGAATTTTTTTTCAGGGTCGAGCAGTGTTCTAGACAGAATGCTTTCGACCTGTCTTAAAAGTTCCCACCCGTTGTCGGAGTTCAATATGTTTTGTAGCTCATCCAGCCTTTTTACAAGTTCGGGTGTATTTACGGTCTCAAGCTGTATACAGATCCTGTTGTGCTCAGCCAGCGCCTTACCCTTTGGCCCCAGTCCCTCGGCAACCACATCAAAAATCGTACCGTCTCCCGTGGGCACATCCTGCTCCAGCACAGCCACAGTGGCTCCCTGCTGACGCCAGACATCACCGTTGTCAGGAAGAATTTCGCCGGATAAAAGCTTCAGCATGGTGGACTTGCCAACGCCGTTACGCCCCAGCAGGCAGACACGTTCCCCTTTTGCAATCTGAAACGTTACCTTTTCAAGCAGGGGAGGATCACCAAATCCCCAGCATACATTTCTCATGCCGATCAGCGCCATGAATCAATACCTATGGTCAGACGCCTGTTAAGCCGGTCATTCTTCAACATAATGTCAACCTGCTGCAATACAAAAAAGTGCATCATTGATGATAATATCTTTAACCATTGAACATACTGATTTAATGTCGAATGTCGAACATATTAAAAGATGAACGTCCAACATCGAACATCGAATAATGATGTGGCTCCGCTCCTCAAATTATTTTAAAATCGAATAAAAAACCAATACGAACATTCAACCATGCCAAGGCGTGGTTTCTTTTCAAATGTTCATTTTTTTCAGTCACTCTTGGGCAAAAACAACTTAGCGCTTATGTGCACTGACCTGCATCAGTTAATCTCTCGTGTCTTAAAAAACTCTATCTCCGGCCACTCTTCCATACAGTAACCTAACTGCCATTCACTCGTTGTCAGAAAGGAGAGACAGCCTTCAGCATCTCTTGCTATGTTAGCCATATTTTTTTTCTCAAATTCAGCCATTTTTTTGCGATCATTACATCCGACCCAGCGAGCCACATTAAAATTCACGGGTTCATATACGGCATCCACACCATATTCCGCCTTGAGACGAGCCATGGCCACATCAAACTGGAGGACACCAACCGCCCCCAGAATGTAGTCTTTTCCTGCAACAGGCATAAAAACCTGGATAGCCCCTTCCTCTGCAAGCTGGATCAATCCTTTCTGAAGGTGTTTGGCCTTTAACGGGTTCTTCAGGCGCACACGCCTGAAATGCTCAGACGCAAAATTGGGTATTCCGCTGAATTTCAAAGGCTCTTTTTCGGTAAATGTATCGCCGATCTTTATGGTTCCGTGGTTATAGATACCGATAATATCCCCTGGAAAAGCCTCTTCCACATTTTTCCTGTCCTGAGCCATAAATATAGTTGCATTGGCAAAGGTTACCTCTTTCCCTATCCTGTGGTGAACGACTTTCATTCCTCTTATAAATTTTCCTGAACAGATCCTGACAAATGCAATCCTGTCCCGGTGAGCAGGGTTCATATTTGCCTGTATTTTAAAAGCAAAACCTGAGAACTCTTTTTCGTATGGCGAAACCTCACGGGAAACAGCCGGTCGCACACCTGGATGAGGAGCGAGTTTTACAAATGCATCCAGCATCTCTTTAACACCGAAATTATTAATGGCGCTTCCGAAAAAAACCGGCGTCTGGCTTCCTTTTAGAAAATGCCGGCGCTCAAACGGATCGACGGCGCCTTCAAGCAGCGCGATATCTTCCCGCAATTCATCGGCCTGCTCCTTTAAAAGTTCGTTCAAAGCAGGATCAGACAAATCATTAATAACGATCCCCTCTTGCCCAAGGGTTTCCATGCCGGGTTCAAAAATATGCAGTTGCCTGTGAAAGAGATTATATACACCTTTAAAGCGCTTGCCCATACCAACAGGCCAGGAAAGCGGTGTGCATTCGATCTGCAGTTTATTCTCGATGTCATCAAGGATATCAAGAGGCGCCATACCTTCACGGTCAAGCTTGTTTATGAATGTAATGATCGGGGTATTGCGCATCCTGCAAACCTCCATGAGCTTTTCGGTCTGAGGTTCCACCCCTTTGGCGCTGTCAATCACCATCAGGGCGCTGTCAACAGCAGTCAATACCCTGTATGTATCTTCTGAAAAATCCTGGTGGCCCGGTGTGTCTAACAAATTAATCTCAAAATCCCTGTAGTTAAACTTCATTACAGAAGTTGTAACTGAAATACCTCTTTCCTTTTCAATCGACATCCAATCACTCGTAGCATGTCTGGCAGCTTTTCTTGCCTTAACAGCCCCTGCCTGCTGAATCGCCCCGCCAAAAAGGAGAAGCTTTTCCGTCAGCGTAGTTTTGCCTGCATCAGGATGGCTGATAATTCCGAATGTTCGTCTCCGGTTAATCTCTTTTTGATTAAAATTACCCATAAATATCTCTTTGTTTACTCCCTTATGTCCTGATGAATTCGTAAAAAGTCGAATTCATCAAGTGTTAGGTGTTAAGTGTTAGGTGTTAAGATAAAACATTTTTTGTCGTATCAAATATTTAACACTTAACACCTAATACATTTCGCAAATAGCAATTTTTGGACTTTGTTACAACGCCATCAATTTTAAAATTCAGCAAGCCGTTCAAGCGTTTTGTCATACCCGCTGATAACATTTTCCCATAAAAAGAACCTCATTTTCTTTGCCAGCCTGCTCTGAATTTGTTCATATTGTTTATAATCTGAAATTATCAGGAAAAGTTTTTCAATAAGATCCTGTCTGCTTTTATACAGAAAATGCTCATGGAACTCTTCAGGAAGTATTTCGGGATATGAAAGCCTGTCAGGCAAAAGTGGAACACATCCCATCAGCATTGCTTCTATCACGGAAATACCGAAATTCTCCTGTATTGCGGCGCTTATAACAATTGCGCCCCGTTTAAGCCATTTTTCATACTCCTCCCGTAAAGGCACATATCCGAACTGAAGTATTCTGTCCTTAAACTTCTTTTCCGCTTCTTTAAATTCTTCAGGGATCTTGCCAAAATTTTCTCCCATAAGCGTTAGATTAAAATCAAGCCCCATGCTGTCTATCTCTTCAAGAGTGCTGAAAAACATTTCACAGTTTTTGTCAAATCCCCACCTGTGGTTCCAGACAATAAGAGGAGGATCTGTCTGTTTTTCAGCATCAATATCCCTGTCAAACGGCACAGCTATACCAGGATAAAGCACCTCTGCTTTTTCACGTATTTTATCCGCAATTCCTTTTGGCTTATAGTCACTCCCCCTTTTCAGAAACTCAGGCACGGCATTTAAAAAAGCATCCTTATGCGTTTTTGAATTAAAGACAACCATGTCAGCCACAAGCGCGGTAGTAATGTTTATTATCCCCAACTGAAACGCTCCTTTGTCTCCAGGCGGCTGCGGATAAGTCATCTGGTTTTCATGAAAATACGCCAGAACAGGCGGACATTGTGAGCCAATAAGCGCCTTAAAATCAGCGAGGTTAAAAAGATCGGTCACAATAATACCATCATATTTTTCAATCCTGGGAATGTTGTCTGCAATATGAAGCGCCGCGCCAAGCATACGCCAGCGCCAGTTTTCGCCAGGCATGGTCACAATATCAATATTATGCGAGGAATGTGCAGACAATCCGTTCACAAAAAGTGAATGCGAACCTATACAGTATGTTTCTATAAAAAGATAATTCAGAACTGTTCACCGTGGTTTTAAAATCGACATGTAGTCACCGCTGGCATGGCTTGCCGGCTCGTCCAGCCGAAATTATTACTGCACCGGCTTTAATTTCTTTTCCTGATTTTAAAATAACTTTGTCAACTTTGTTACAGACATAATTTTCGGACAGGCTTCTATGGCTCAAAGATCATGTATCAAGCATTTTTTTATGCAAACGCTCTGCCCGCAGGCAGAAGGTTTCCAGCTTTGCGTTTATCAGTTGGGGGAAAGGGGAGCCGTCGCTTTCAATTGCGAGAAAAGGCAGGTCTTCAATGTTCGTCAGGATTTTTCGGAGCCGCTCATTTGTCGGGTCTGTTGCCAGTTTCCCTTCACGATTCATTATCGTGTTTAAGACAGACTCTGACAAACGGTTTGGCATACAACCAAAGGGCCCTATGGCGATAGCGCCGCATGCTTGAGAAGCTACCTCGGTTATAGTGCCGCCCACTGTAAGAACTGCCTCACCAGTCAGGTTTGGCGATATATAGGGCTCGGCATTGTTTATTATTGCGTCAACGTCAATAAGCTCTGAGTGAACAAGTCCTGATCCGGATAAAATGGATTTAATACGCTTTTCGTAGTTAGCCATATATTTTTGCTTTATTGTTAATTCAAGCTTCTCTATTTTTGATACCTTGTAGTCAACAAGCCCTTTGCGCATCAGATAGTCGGAATATAATACCCATTCCGCAACAGGCGTACAGACAGTCGCAAATCCGCTTTTTGCCAGACGTCCTGTCAAGTACTGGCGTGATATTGAATCCCTGCGGACAAATATTTCACCTATAAGGCAGATTACAGGCACCTCTTCTGGCGGACGCTTCATTGGAATCCGGCTAAAACGTTCGGAAGTACGCATCAGTTGTTTTTCCAGTCTGGAAAAGTCTCCTCTTTCCATCTCTTCCAATATCAGGTTCCATTCCTCATTAAATATCCTTATCCCATCTTCGGCATCTGTTGCATTGGCTAATATCATCGACCTGCTATCTTCCATAACGTCGGATGTTACAACAGCGGTCCATGCTCTTAACTGGAAATCTTTTCCCAGGCCCGCGTAAGAATTCTCTGATGTCAGCGAAAACAGGGCTACATCCGGAATCTCAAGCCTTTTTACAAGGTCTTCCATGAATACATAATACTGGCCGAACCGGCATGGGCCCGAGGCCGTAGGCATAAAATAGGCTAAAACCTCATTTTCTTTTTTTATATTGTAAATATAGTTAAGCAACGTTCCTGTAGTGAGTATCAGCGGCAAGCACTCTTTGCATGAAGTATTTGCGCGTCCAATTTTCAATATGGCCTTATCAGACGGTGGATGGGCAATTGCATTAAACCCGAAACCGCGAAATACCGCTGCCAGGGATTCCGTGGAAATTCTGCCCATAGAGGGAAACATAAGGGTCACGCGCGGGTCCCCGACCCGCAGTGTTTCGCCGGAAGATGTTACCATGTTAACACTTCCATTTCCCATTTCTATATGAGCAGGAACAAAAGCCCGCTTTTTCAGGACTATTACCTTATCTGCGAGAAGTTGTCTGTAAGCTGCGACAATATCAAGAAACGCCTCGACCCTGGTTTCAATGCCGGCATCTGCCGTATGACTGTCTAATTCAAGAGTCAGCGACGGTTTTTGACCCATAAGAGTTCTGAAATATCCGACCAGGAATGAATCCGGCCCGCAGGAAAAGTTTGTTATATAAGTCCCAAACAGTTGAGGATGCCTCTTGACTACTCTGGCCGCCTTTAATATGATCTGTCCCATTCCCCAGTACATATGCCGCTTTGTTTTCTCATCATCAAACGTAAGAAAATCAAACGGCATTACCAGAACTCCTCTTGATGCAAGCTTGTTTGGAATGCCCATATGCGCTTCTTTAACAAATCCGTTGTAAGGCCTGCCAAATATCACTACCGCTGTTTTGTCCGGATCTTTTTCCAGATCTTCAAGGGCTTTATCACCGATCTTTTTCATTTCATCCATACATTCCGTTTGTTTCTTCACAGCCTTTTGAAAAGCATTTTTAGCCTCTTTTTTCCCAACGCCCATTTTTACAGCGGTTTCGATAAGAGGCTTCCTCGCGGTTTCCAGCCCTTCTGTCAGGTCAAGCAGCGGGGTCAACACTTGTGTGCCTCCGGCTTTAAGTTCGTCAAGCTTTTTCCTGAATGCAGTCCTTAAAAAAAAGGTTTCACCCTGAACAAAAGGGCAAACCTGCGAGCTTGTGTAGCCCTTTTGAGCCGGAACAGCTTTGAAGTGGGGCAGGAATATAAACTCCGGAGGATTTTCCATATAAATAAGGGAATAGAAAAAACCGTGAGTCAGTTCAGCAGGATAGCAAAAGGCTGCCTCTTTTTGATCCATTCCTTCTTTAGAGGGGGAGTCAGGCACAACCGGCTCAAACCCTAATTCGGTAAAAAATGTGGAATAGAGAGGATAAAAAGTATTTACCATAAAACTCCTGTTTATCCCGATCCTCTCCCTTGGCTTTTTCCCGCCGCCCTCCGGCAGTTTGCCTGCGTATTTATCAAAAATTAATTCCTGACGGACACGAACAAGGTCAAGCTTCTTTACATCGTATTTCACCTTGTTACGCAAATTGTAATATCTGTTGCAGGCCCCGCCAAACGGATATTTCTTTCCTTCCAGTTTAATTATAGCTATATTGCAGCGCCGGTCACATTTTTCCTTTCCGCCTTTGCATATAAACGATTTTCCGTATTGCACCTCACGGTTCGACAGAGCATTCAGGTCAAAGATCTTCTTTTCCATCAAACCTGTTTCAATCCTTTTCTTGACCTCTAACGCAACGCCAAAAGAGCCCATAAGCCCCGGCTCAGGAGGAACGATTATCGGTTTGCCTACAAGCGCAGCCATAGCAAAAGGAACCGCTCTGTTATAGCATACACCTCCCTGCATAAAGACCTTTTCTCCTACCGGCTTATTTCCCTTGACCCTGTTTGAGTAATTCATACAGATGGAATATACCAGACCAGCAAGAATATCATCGTGTTTCACACCTTCGTGGATTGCATTCTTTATGTCGGATGCGATAAATGCAGCACACTGATCATTGAAATTAGGCGGATTCTTGCCTTTAAAAGCGATGTCGGCAATATCCTCCATTTTTACTCCGAGAGTCTCGTGCGCGGACTCTTCGAGAAAAGAGCCTGTGCCTGCGGAACAGCCTTCGTTCATAGCATAATCGGATGGCACGGAATTTGTGATATATGTATATTTTGCATCCTGCCCTCCTATCTCAAAAATAGTATCTACCTCCGGATCAAAGTACACCGCAGCGGTTGCATGAGCAATTATCTCGTTAATAACGCCTTTTGTGAGCGCATGAAGACCGGCTATCTGACGGCCCGAGCCGGTAACACCCAGCCCTGTTATACTTATCTCATCAGGATTTACCTTTTCACTTATCTGTTCAAGAATAGAAGCGTAACACTTGCGGGAAGCTCCAACAGGGTCGCCGTCGGTACGCAGATAAACGGATGCAAGGATTGCATCATCTTCGATCCGCAAAAGAATTGCTTTTGTTGTTGTCGAGCCGACATCAAGCCCTAAAATACATTCATCCCCCTGCCTGACATCCCCCATCGCGACAGACTTGAATTCAACCATTTCTTTAAAATCGATAAGCGGCATAAGTGTATCAAAGGATGTGACTTCTGTTCTTAATAATTTCGACATCCCAGGAAATTCAGCGGTCTCATTTTCCAGCGCCCAGAGAGCGACTCCAAGAGCTTCGAAATACGGGGCCTCCTCAGGAATAATAAGACCGGTTATATCTTTACGCAGATACTCAATCATCATCCGGTTAAGCGCGGCGCCCCCGGCAATCATAATGTTTTTCCTTTGCACCTTTTTTAACAGCTCAAGTATTTTCTCCGCCATCATTTTGCAAAGCCCGGCGGTTACCTTTGATTTGGGAACACCTTTATTGGTTGCATGGGTGCAGTCTGATTTGCAAAAAACCGAACAACGTCCCGAAAGCTGATACGGCTCCTCTGTGGCAGCCCACTGGGCCGCCTCTTTTAGCGTTACTTTCATCCTGCGCAACTGCTGAAGAAAAAATTCACCGGTTCCGGATGCGCATTTGTTGCCTGTCAAAACATTAGATATCTGCCCCTGACCGTCCATTACATATACCATGAAGGTCTCCCCGCCTGCGGAAACAACGGCAGGGCATGCAATATCAGCTGGTTTGACAAAACGGTATGCGTATTCCACAGCTTCGGGTTCAGATATGGTCGACAGGTTTACAAAGTTGCGAAATTTCCTGCCGGTTACGGCAATCCTGTCGTATGAATTTATATTTAGCGATTTGAGAGCTGAAAGCAGTATCTGCTTTGGGTTCCCCTCGTGGGTATAAAGCGAATATTCAACCACTTCGGGCTTTGACTCGCGCCCGCCTTGCCCGCTGGCCTCCTGTATGGTATGAACTATCGATACGGTAGATGCTCCAAGGCATATGCCAAGGGAGCTTATCTTGCCGGGCGACTGTCTTTTTTCATCTGTCTGATTGTCTGTGTTTTTTGTTTTCATAGATAGTTGATTGTTGCTCGTTGCTGGTTACTGATTTTCCGACCTCCGATATCCGACATCCGACATTCGTTTCTTTTGCTCGTTGCTATTTCCCCAAACTGAAGAGCGAAGCGACATCATCATTCATCATTCGATGTTGGACGTTCGATGTTTGACGTTCATCTTTTCCCCTTCTCACCTTCTAAGTTTCGAGCCGTGAGCGGCTACGATTATTTTTTATTTAATTTGCAAAACTTCTCCGGCTCTCGGAACAATCACCTTAAAACCTTCATTTGCAAGATGCCCTGCAAATAAAAGGGACTGATCCTCTTCTCCATGAACAACAGCAATTTTTTTTATTCGCAAGTTTGATTCCCTGACAAAGCGAAGCATTTCATCCTTATCTGCATGAGCGCTGAAACCACCCAGCCTGACAACATGCGCTTTCAGGGGATAGGTTTTGTTAAAAAACTTAAGCATCGGCGGGTTATCCTTTCTGCCGGATTTTTCATATTCCATGCCTTTTTCCAGGATGCGCCGCCCAAGGGTATTCTGGGCCATATAACCGACTATAATAATAGTATTTTTATGGTTATGAATCTTATAACGGAGATGATGCAATATACGTCCTGCCTCACACATCCCTGATGCCGCAATTACAATATGCTGTTTTTCCTCCCGCATGAGCTCCATTGATTCATCAACCGAGCTTACAAAATGAATTTTATCAAAAGAAAAGGGGTTTTTGCCCTGCTCGAGAAATATTTTATTTGTTTCCCTGTCATATACTTCAGGATGCTCACCATAAACCCTGGTTAACTTTATAGCAAGGGGGCTGTCAACATACACCGGAAGTCGCGGAATATCACCCTCATCGTAAAGCTCATGAAGAATATACAAAAGCTCCTGTGCGCGGCCGAATGCAAAGGAGGGTATTAAAACCGATCCGCCGCGGTTAACAGTATCGATTATCACCTGTTTTAACTGCTGTTTTAAATCCTTCATCGGCCCATGGAAACGATTGCCGTAGGTGCTTTCCATAATCAGCAAATCTATTTCGCAATCTTCTTCAGGAAAAACCAGGGTTGGGTCCCTGAGAATAGGTGTGCCAAACCTGCCGATATCCCCTGTATAACAGATATTATATAAACGGCCGTTTTCTTTTGCCTTGATTATGGAAAAGGCCGACCCTAAAATATGACCGGCATCATAAAATGTGCAGGTTATGTCGTGTCCAACAGTTACAGGGCGTCGGTAAGGATAACCGTTAAAACATTTGAGTGATTGCTCTGCATCAAAAACAGTATAAATCGGCCGGACTGCATTTAGGTTCAACTTATTAATCAACTCGTTAATTTTATCAATGTTAAGTTTATTACGATTTGTTTTTAAAATTTTTCTTATTTCTTTTCTTTCCTGATTTGATATGTTTTCCATGCCTGTTGAACTGCTCGTTCCGGACAAAGATGAACGTACAACTTTATAATTAAGATAATTTGCGTCCGATTCCTGGATATAAGCAGAATCCGGCAGAAGATATTCACACGCATCGGCTGTTGCACGCGTGCATATAATCTGGCCGTTGAATCCGTTCTTCGTCAGCATGGGAATTCGACCGGAATGATCTATATGAGCATGAGAAAGTATAATGTTGCTAATAATTTGCGGGTCAAAGGGCAAAACCCTGTTTTTTTGCTCGGTTTCTTTCCGCCTGCCCTGGAACAACCCGCAATCCAGCAGTATCCTGTCATTTTCTGTGGTTACAAGATGCATCGAGCCGGTCACTTCACGCACAGCGCCGTAAAAAGTTACATTCATATCAATATTCCTTAATTCCCTAATCCTTTAATTCAAAACCCAACATAAACTCAGCCATTATCTAACTAACGAATATCGAACAAGGAATTTCGAATTGTGAAGTATTAAAGCACTTCGACATTCTGCGGTTCGTTGTTCTGCGGTTCAAATTGCTCTTATCTGCTCACCTTCTAATCTTCTAATCCATGACCACTGACCAATCAATATCATATACCCCTTTGTTTACAGAAGCAATATGACCATTAAAAAACAGGTGTTCAACAGGCCAGGTTCTGTCCATATAGTCTATCATTAGATTATTTTCATCAATAATCTGCGTGATTTTGCATTTTGAAAGATCTCTCAGACCTGTTCCGGCTGCTTTAAGCACAGCCTCTTTGGCCGTCCAGTAACGAAAAAAAAGTTTGAATTTATCCCCATTATCAAGCCCCCATTCTCTGTGGTCCGCTACTTTCTTAAAAAGAGATTCTGAACAAGTCTTTATTTCTTCTATATCAATACCGATTTTTTCAGGAGCTGTAACTCCGGCAACATATTTTGGTTTATGCGAAACAGACCAATAGTTCCCATCAACAGGCATGGGGACACCTTTTTCATCTTTTAAAGGGTCGCCGAGATGAATAAAACTCTTTTTTGCGGAAATTTCAAGCGCCTTCCTTGCATATTCGCTGAGATACGATACCCTCTCTCTGCCTGAAAGGGTTATGTTTTCTTCAGGGACAGAAAGTATAACCGGATAAATAGTATTCATTGCAATTAAAGGGATAAGGATTAGAGTGGTAAGGGGTAAGATTTTAATCCACTAATCCTTACTCCTTAATCCTCTTAAGAATGATCCTGCAATCAGCCACCGTAGCGCCCTTTCCTTCCTCATGAACCAGAAGTGGATTGATATCCAGTTCGCTTATGTCCGGATGATTTATTGCCATATCCGACAGGCTGACCATCGACTTTTCAAGAATTTCGATATCCGCCTTTGGTCTTCCTCTGAATCCCTGTAACAATTTGTATCCCCTGATGCTACTAATCATTCTGCGGGATTCGTTTCTGCCAACAGGGGCAAGACGAAATGCAACATCCTGGAAAACTTCAACGAATATTCCACCAAGACCAAACATCAGTAAAGGGCCGAACACCGGTTTACGACTCATACCAAGTATCACCTCTTCCCCAGGCATGGCCATTTTTTGAATCAGAACGCCCTTGATCTCGGCCTCAGGATCGTACTTCGCGGCCCCTTCAATAATTTCTTTAAAACCTTTTTTTACATCTTCACGGTTTTCAAGCCGTAACATAACACCGCCCGCATCTGTTTTATGAAGAATTTGCGGTGAAACAATTTTCATTGCCACCGGAAATTTCATGCTCTCTGCAATGTCTGCAGCCTCGTTTTCACTTTTTGCAAAAATGGTCGGCAACACATTAAAACCATAACATTTCAGCAGTTCCACTCCATCAAGTTCGCCGAGATGGGTTTTGCCGTCTGCAAGACAGTTTGCAATAATCCCGGCAGCCCTCTCTGTGTCGTGCTTTAACACGTACTGCTCCAAATGAGGTCTGCTCAGCCACTTGAAATATCTGTAAAGAGCCCCGAAGGCCTTTGCTGCATTTTCAGGGAACTTGTAAACCGGATAACCATGCTCTTGAAGAAATTTAACCCCCTGAGACACATCCACAATTCCCATAAAGCAGCATAAAATAGGCTTATGGGTGTGCATGGCAATTCCTACAATAGCTTCTGCCGTGCCAAGAGCATTTGTCATGGATTGAGGCGTAAGAATTACAAGGGCTCCATCTACCCCATCATCGTTTATTACAGTGCCCAGCGCATCCTTATAACGATCCTGGGCCGCATCTCCGATAATATCCACCGGATTATGAAGGTTTGCGGTAAAAGGAAGATGGCTTGCAAGCTCATCGACTGTCTCTTCCTGGAATTCGGCAAGTCTCAAGCCGGATGACGTTGTGATATCTGTTGCCAGAATTCCGGGTCCGCCGGCATTTGTAACGATAGCAACCCTGTTTCCGCGCGGCACCTTCCTTGTCAGTTTTCCAAGCGCGCTTTCGCTTTTGTAAGCAAAGGCGGTTGCAAAATCAAAAAGCTCATCAATTGAATCTACTCGAATTATCCCTGCCTGCTGGAAAATAGCATTGTATATTGCCTCGGAGCCTGACAGAGAGCCTGTATGGGATGCCGCTGCATGGGCTCCCGCGATAGTTCTGCCCGACTTTATTACAAGTATCGGCGTGGGCCTGTTGCCGGAGGTAATCTCCTTAACAATGTCTATAAACTCACGTCCCCTCCGGAGTTCCTCCAGATAAACCATTATAACTCTCGTATCAATATCCTCGTGCAGATAACGCAATAGATCAAGCTCATCCACATCAGCCTTGTTGCCGATGGAAATAAACTTTGAAAAGCCAAAATCCCTGTCCGCCGCAAAATCGAGAACCGCTGTACACAATGCCCCGCTCTGGGAAATAAATGAAATATCGCCGCTTGCCGGCATACGGACAGCAAAACTGGCATTCATGCTTACCGAAGGAAGCGGGTTGATAACGCCAAGGCAGTTGGGGCCGACCAGACGCACCCCTGCCTTCTTGCAAATTGATGCTATCCTGTTTTCCAGCTCAAGCCCTTCGCCCCCGACTTCTCGAAATCCCGCAGAAACAATCACAATTCCCTTTACTTTTTTCTCAACAGCATCTTCAACCGCTTTCATGGCAAATTTAGGAGGAAGAATTATTATTGCAAGATCAACATCATCGGGCACATCTGTAATTGACGGATATGCTCTTACGCTTAAAATCGATTTTGCGTTGGGATTAACAGGATATAAGGTTCCTTTATAATCTCCTTTTAAAATATTGGCAAAAATATCATGTCCGACCTTTCCGGGCTTTGCGGAAGCACCTATAACAGCCACCGATTGCGGAGAAAAAATTGCATCTAGATCTCGCATGTTGGTTCTCCTTTATGAACTCATCAATCTTTTAATCTTCAAACCTTCATTATATACTTTATTTTTAGGAATATTATATTGCTTTGACATCTCTTTTGCAAGCTCAGAAAGCCTTGTCCCTTTTATTTGCAGCCGTTTTTTTATTTCATCGCTTACGGTTTTCATGGAAATGTCTTTCTTTTTTTTACAACCGCCGACAAGAAGAGTGCATTCCCCTTTTACTTCAGGACGTTCCTTTAACCTGAAAAGGATATCCGACAAATCGCTTCTGATATATTCTTCATGAAGTTTGGTCATTTCACGAGACAAAACACCCTTTCTGTCTCCAAGAACCATTATTATTTCCTCTAAAAATTTTAAAATACGCTTTGGAGACTCATAAAATATTATTGTTCTGCGTTCACCTGCAAGCTGCTTTAACTGTTCAAGACGTTTTGCCTTTTTTCTTGCTGGAAAACCTGCAAAAACAAAGGAGTCTGTGGGCAGCCCGGCAACGCTGAGGGCGGTAATAGCTGCCGACACACCCGGCGCCGGAATGATCTGAATGCCGCTTGCAGCAGCCCCTTTTATCAAGTGATAGCCCGGATCAGAAAGTAGCGGCGTCCCCGCATTCGACACAAGCGCAACAGACAATCCTGAATTAAGCTTATCTAACAGGGCAGGTATTTTCTTTCTTTCATTGTGTTCGTGACAGGATATGAGACGCCCCTTAATCTTATAAAAAGAAAGAAGCTTTTTGGTGTGCCTTGTATCTTCAGCTGCAATGATATCAACCTGGCCAAGTATCTTAAGGGCCCTTAGAGTTATATCCTCCATGTTTCCTATGGGAGTGGCAACAACGTAAAGATTACCCTTAAGGCTTGTTGCTTGATAATTAATGAATTCCGGATTATGTATAAGCATGTTCAAAGTCTTTTCAATCGACAATCATAAATCATCAATCCTTATTATGTATAAGCGAGTTCAAAGGCATTTTTAATTAGTTCTATACCCTGGCTGCCCTGTATAGGATAAATAGAGACCACATCAAACCTTGCCTTGACATCTCTTTGTTTTGTGGCTTTGAGATAATACAGAGCAACCATCGAAATCTTCCGTTGTTTTTTAGGGGTTACTGCCCATTTGGGATTTCCGAAACGAAACGATTTTCTTGCTTTGACCTCTATAAAAACAAGAACGCCTTTATCTTTTGCTATTATATCGATTTCGCCAAGTTTAGTGCGGTAATTTTGCTCAACAATCCTGTATCCATGTTTATTAAGGTACTCAACGGCAATTGCTTCACATATTTCACCAAATTGCTGATCTCTGTTTGTCATTAGAATTGCCCCATGGGATCTTTGCAAAACGCCCACTTTTGCTCGATTACTGCGCCTGCCACGCAGCTCCAGCAGATGGTACAGGGGTCAGTCTCAAATTTTAAGCCTCGAAATACTCAATGTATTCCTACGGTTAAGATTTTCGCCTTTCCTGTCTGCGTGCGACGCACAGGCAGGCTTGTACTCGAACAAAATTGAGCATTTTTCAAAGGTTTCCCCTTTTTTACAACGCTTTGATATTCTCGTAAAAAGTTATAAAAATTATTTATCTAACACGGTAAGATTTATTAAATAAGACGGTTTGTGTCAACTAATCAATCAAAAATCAATATACTTGACGCTGAAGCTTTTTTTTGTGGTATAAGAACAAAAAAAGCTAATATTCAAATAACGAGTCGAATATAATAACCCATGGCTATCATTGAATCGGCAGGCATCACCGATGTTGGTAAAAAACGGAAGGGCAACGAAGACTCTCTGTTACTTGATGACGATCAGAGGCTCTATGTTGTTGCCGACGGCATGGGCGGGCATCAGGCCGGAGAAGTTGCCAGCAAGCTCGTGGTGGAGACAATCCGGGACTATATGAAACGATTCAAGGATGAGGGTGAAGCTGAAGAACTGGATGACTCCGACGAAACTCTTTCCAGAGAGGCTAACCGGTTATTAGCCGGCATCAAACTGGCCAATAATGTCGTCCATAATGTCTCCCATACAAAAAATATTTACAGCGGGATGGGCTCCACTGTATCGGCTGTATATTTCACCGACGAAACCCTTATCTGCGCCAATGTTGGTGACAGCCCGATTTATCTTATTCGCAACAAAAATATAGAGCTTCTGTCCACAACTCACAACCTGTTTTCCGATATGGCGGCTCTTGACCCAGACTCAGCGACGCAGATTAGCCCCGGGTTTAAACATATACTCACCAGAGCTATGGGAACACAAAAAAGCGTAAAAGCTGATATCTGCGAAATTCGGTATTTCAAAGAAGATATCCTGGTCATCAGTTCTGACGGGTTGAGCAACAAAGTCTCTCAGGAAGAAATACTTGACATTGCAAATAAAGAGCGGCCAGACAAGGCCTGCCGCTCCCTTGTGGATCTGGCCAACAAGCGTGGTGGAGATGACAATATTACTGTTATTGCTTTAAATGTAAAAGCTGTTAATAACACTTTTTACCACTGAGTACACAGAGCAACACAAAGAAGATCTGTAACTGCTCAGGTTATTAGCCTGAAGGCTGTAGACTGAAGGATACTGATCACCCGCCCAATAGCAAAAGCCGCATTTGGGAACAGTATACTTGAATGGCTATGCTATTAGTAGGTTTTGTGAGTCTTTTCCCTAAAAGCCTTCAGCCTATCTACCTGAGTAGTACATTTGTTTTTTTACCAGACCGTCAATAGTAAATTCTATCTGTTAATACTTTCCCGTTTTTTGTAAACTTAACCTTTTCAAGTTCAAGCAAAGACCGTTTCATCTCCGGCCCGCTCCTGAATCCACCAGAATGGCCGTCTGACCTGACAACCCGATGGCATGGAATAACTACTGGAAACGGATTATGCGATAACGCAGAGCCAACAGCCCTCGCGCCGCCGGGAATTCCCATACTTTCTGCAATTCTTCCATAAGTACTTATCCACCCGCGAGGAATATCAAAACATGCTGAGAGAACCTTTCTTTGAAACTCTGAGCACTCTTCAAGGGCGACAGCTTCCAAGTTAAAAGCAACCGATTCACCAGCAAGAAATTTATTTATCTGTTCGCCAAGCACTTTAATAAAAGAACATGATTGAAGACTCGCATCAGCAAAATTACTATGGACAAGCTTTTCCAGGGGCTCTTTTTTATCCGATAAAAAAATTTGATAAATTTTTGGCCCATCTATGGTTTCCTGCCAGACAATACTAAGGGGTCGCTCAAAAGCCGATGGAATCAATATATAATACATTAAATTACCATACAAAAAAACAGTTCTTCCTTTCAAGTGAGAAATTACAGCAATTCCCGCGTAGTAGCCATATTGTAAACTGGATCTGTGATATTTTTTTTTATGAAGCTGTCTTTTTGTTATAACCAATTATTCAACAAAACCATTTAGTTATACTATATCATAGAGACAGTTTCTTTACCATAATTTATTCCTCTGCTGATCAAAATAATTCAAAAGTTTTTTGTTTCTGCAAGAGGCTCATAACTCAAGTTTCGCACCCTTTAATTTAGCCAAAGCGTTAGACGGTAAGGGCTAAAAATAAATTTTAAAGCGAAATATACTGCCTGTGGTTTTTACAACGGCGCCAATCAATAAATATAAGATTGATGCCTGACACTTTATTAAATTCAATAAGTTATATCTCCTTTGCGCCTGATCATAATCTATGTTGCACTTAGATGTTGTTTACAAAATATAAGCAAATGATTTCGCTGTAAAAATGTTATTTTCAACCCTTACCGTCTTGATATTGATAGAAATCAAGGGTGCGAAACTTGAATTATAAGTTGATGCACTCGTAAAAAGTCGTTACTCCGGTGAAAACCGGAGTCCAGATGCTCTGCAACTACTTGAAAAGACTGGATAGCGCTAAAGCTTCACTACGTGCCCGGCTTTCGCCGGAATGACGGAAAACGGTATTTTTTGACTTTTTACGAGTGCGTCATAAGTTTGTTGACAATATATTTTTTATGCTTAAAATATACTAAAAAACGATATTAGTCTAATTATATAGGGAGGGTTAATGAAACAGGAAAAAGCAAAATTGATACTTGATACCGCAAAGAAAATGTTCGGCCGCTATGGTCCCCAAAAAACCACTCTTGATGAAATCGCACGTGTAGCGCGCGTTGCAAAGGCGACCATATATAATTATTTCGGAAGTAAAGAGCGTGTTTACCTCGAAGTTCTTCGCCGGGAAGCAAACGAGATAGTAGAAAAGATATCATCTTCAGTAGATCAAAAGGTTTTGCCGGGCGATAAGCTGATCGCCTTTGCCAGAACCAAGTTCCGATATATGCGTAAGGCAATAAATATTCTCAACCTGGATCGGGAAGGTATAGAGAAGATCTTGCCTGGTGCTGAGAGCATTCGTAGCGAACTTTTCGAGCGGGAGGTGAATATCATTCGCTCTATCCTGGAGGAAGGGGTGGAAAAAGACATTTTTCGCCTTAATAATGTCCCACTGGCAGCCAGGGCCATTGGTCATGGCTTGAGGGGGTTTAAGATTAACTGGCTTGTTCAGGAAGGTGAAGAGCAGATTGAACATTATCTCGATGAATTGATGAATATCGCTTTCTATGGCCTGACGTCCGAGAAGCGGTGTGTCAATGCGTGAACTTTTGAGAGCAAACACCAATATCAATCTTAAGGAGGTATGAATCATGTCAGAAAATCAGATGAAAGATCGCATTGTAGAAGAGTTGAAGAAGGCTAAAGAGGCTGGGCAGATCACTACGGAAAAGGCCCGTGAAATCGTCAGCAAAGCGGTATCTGCCGCTGTGGCTGAAACCATGGGCGGTGTTGAGGAGCTTCGTCCTGTTGTTAAGGATGCTGTAACCGCTGCTGTTGAAGGTTTAAAGGAAGCCGGCGCAGATGTGAAAGAGCCTGTAGAGGGAGTTATAGAAGGCGCGATCGCCGGAGCACGCAGCCGCGGGGATCAGGCAGTGGAGGCTACCCGGGATGAACTCCGGAAACTCGAAAAACGGCTCGAAGATGAGAAAACGGAGTTGGCAAAAAGTCTCAGGGAAGGCCTGGAAGGAGCAAAAGAGGCAGGCGCTGCATTGCCCGAAGATCTCAGAGGCAGGGTTGAATCTGCTGTATCCGACATCAAGCTGAAAAGCACGGAACTGTTAGGTTTGACCAGACAGACTGTTAAAGAAGCAGTCAAAGAGGCCATTGAGTCCGGTAAAGATGTGAAAGAAACTGTTGTTCAGATTGCCGGCGATACCACCGAAAAAGCTTTGAAAGAAGGCCGGTTCAGCGCTGACAGGGCGAAGGAAATTGCCGAGAAGGTCATGTCCGGCGCTGTGGAAGCCGCCGAGGAGGCCGGCAAAGAGATTAAAGATGTTGCAGTTGGCGCTTTTGAAGGAGTTCAGAAAGGAATCGCATCGGCAGTAGAATCTGCTGGGGATAAGACAAAGGCATTTGTCCGTGAGGACCTTGCCCGGACAAAGGAAGATCTTGAAGCAATCGAGGGTCTTTTCATAGAGACTACCCGCAAAGTAGCCCAACGTTCGGGAGATGTGGCAAAGGATGTATTAAATGATCTTGCCGATCAGACTAAAAAAACAACCTCTGTCTTGAGGGAAAAGGCTCGCCATGCTGCGGAAGAAACTACTGCAAGTCTGAAACAAGCAGGGAAGAATGCTGCAAAAGCAAGCACGGAAGCTGTCGGCAAGGCAGCCCATATTATGGCCGAAGAAACAAAGGAACTCGGAAAAAGGTCTGTGGCCGTGGCAAAGGGAGCTATCTCCGGCATGTGGAAGGGAGCAAAAGAGGCCATTAAAAAAGAAAAGGAGGAATAATCATGACCAAAAGGATGATAATAATACTTTTAGCGTTTGGTCTGGTCATTGGTTTTTCAGCGCCCGCGGTCTTTGCTGCTGAGCAGACAAAATGATCAACACCTTTCATAAAAAAATTCCTCAAGCAAGAGTTGGTTTGGCTCTGGGAAGCGGTTCCGCCCGTGGGTGGGCGCATATTGGAGTGATTCGGGCTCTGGCCGAGGCAGGTATCCGCGTGGACTATGTTGCAGGCACAAGTATCGGCGCGCTGGTGGGGGCGGCTTATGCATCCGGTGAAATTGATACTCTAAAAGAGGTTGTGTTGCGGCTTGACTGGAAGCAGATCGTTTATTTCTTTGATGTAGTCTTGCCGAAATCGGGTCTTATTGATGGGAAAAAGGTTTCTGTCTTTATCGGCAATAATGTTAAGAAAATTAATATCGAAGATCTTCCTTTTCCTTTTTGCGCAGTGTCAACTGATCTGGATACCGGGGACGAGGTCGCCATACAAGATGGGGACATCATTGAAGCTGTCAGGGCCAGCATATCTGTTCCAGGAATATTTACACCGGTCAAAAAAAACGGCACGATCCTGGTGGACGGCGGCCTGGTCAATCCGGTTCCTGTGAGCGTTGCAAGAGATATGGGGGCCGATTTCGTCATAGCGGTTGACCTTAATCACGATATCGTTGGCAAAAGGGCGCCTGTTTCCAGCCCCGAAAATATGAATTCAGATAAAGAACCTGTAAAGACCCTTTCAGGAAAAAACAAGGTGCTGAATGCTCTGAACAAAAGAGTCAGGGCTATTGATATTCCGACACTAACGCAGGTAAGACAATGGGTGGGGATGGAGGACCCAGTCCCTAACATTTTTGAAGTGTTAATGACCTCCATCAATATAATGGAGACACAAATTACAGCCACAAACCTGAAAACCGATCCGCCTGACATTCTAATTCAGCCCAACTTGGGTCATCTCAGGTTCCTTGAATTCAATCGAGCGAAAGAGGCTATTGCCGAAGGATATAAAGAAGGTCGCAAACAAATAAAAAAATTTTGTAATTACTCAGGTTCACAGTTCAGGGTTCACGGTTAAAGAACGACGAGAATTAAACGTGTTAAAAATATTGTTTTATTTCTTCTTTGTGAGCTTAGCGCCTTTGCGTGAGCAATCTGAAAATTTAAAGGAGTTTTTATCAAATGATAAATTCACGGAAAGTATTGGTTGTTATATTGCTCTTGCTTTTCTGGATTGAACCGTATCAGGTATCGGAGGCCATGTCCGGGCAAAACCGTCCGTTGGATGGCGGATCTTTTTCCAGCCAACTCACCACTGTTTTCGGTCTCGGCAGCAGGATATCCCATTCAGGCAGCGAAATGCTTCTGCCTTTCAGGCAAAACGGAAAACTCCATCTATCATTAACAGACTGTATTGACATAGCGCTGGAGAGAAATCTGGATATTCACCTCATTGAAGAGACACTGGCTCAGGCCGATGCCGATATCACCAGGGCGTGGTCGGCTATGCTTCCTTTTGCCGGCGTTGAGACAAGTTACACACGACTGGATGAAGATCTGGTGTTTGGTTTGGGTCCGGCCTCTGTAACGTTCATGGAGCGGGATATTTACAAGGGCGGAGTTGTTCTCCGGCAGCCGATTTATACGGGAGGGAGACTCAATGCAGCACGCAAGGCAGCCAGATATTCACGGGACGCCCGCATTCAGGACAAAGAAAATATTGAAGAGGAAATTGTTTTTCAGGTCACCAGGGTTTACTGGACAGCAGAGGTAGCCGAGGCATTCCATCATGTTGCTATAGAGGCCGTCGAGCTCCTCGAGAAACATGAGCATGACGTTTCTATACTGGTTCGTGAGGGGGCGAATCCGGAGGTCGATCTTCTTCGCACTAAGACGGATCTTGCAGATGCTAAAAAAAATCTCAATGCTTCTGCCAATGCTTTTGATATTGCATTGTCTGGGCTGAAAAATCTTCTGGTTATCGATCTGGAGGAGCCGGTTTTCTTGACCCAGGGCCTTGACCGCCCTCCAAAACCAGCAGGCAATCTTGCCATATTCACCCAAATGGCCATTGAAAATCGGCCGGCGCTTTCGTCTTTAAAATTACAGGTTGCGGCGGCTGAACAAGGGTTGGCAGCGGCCAGGGGAGAGTACTTCCCAAGTGTTGCCCTGGAGGGACGTTATGAATACATTCAGGGAGATATTAGGGAGATGGACGGAGATTATCACTGCACAGTCGGAGTCGGCGCCGAGGTTCCTCTCTGGAACTGGGGAAAAACCAGGTCAGAGGTCATAAAAGCCGCTTCTAAGCTTAATCAGGCGAAAATTGAGTATAAGAAGATCGAGGAACAGATATGTCTTGAAGTTCGAAAGGCTTTCTTAAATCTCGGAAAAGCGGAAAAGAACATCGCGGCAGCAGAAGCCGCCCTTAAAACATCTAAGGAAGCTTATCGTCTGTCAAGAGCCGGCTACCAGGCAGGAGTAGGCACCAATACCGATGTGCTGGACGCCCGAATTGCTTTCAGCCGGGCTGAAGCAAATCATGCCCAGGCCCTTTTTGAATATAATGTGGCTCTGGCAGCGCTTGAACGGGCGACTGGAGATAACTCAAACCTCGTTAAATGAAATAGTAACTATCTCAAGTTTCGCACACATTAATGCATCAAAAGCGTTAGGGCTAAAACGGCAAGGGCTAAAAATAAATTTTAAAGCGAAATATACTGCCTGTAGTTTTAACGGCGGCGCCAATCAATTAATATAAAATTCTCTCGTTCCCATGCTCCAGAGTGGGAATGCATACCATATTGGTTCCCACGCTGGAGCATGGGAACCAGGCACCCTGAACCCTGAACCGTGACAAAAAGGAACCGATCCAATGAAACGAATCTTTATATATATTTTCATTGCCGTAGTTGTTCTATGTGCTTTGTTTTTTATCTTTCGAGCTATGAATAAAGACAAAACCAGGAACGATATAAGAGTGGGCCAGGCCTCACTATCGGTAGATGCTGTTCCCGCCGTTTTTCATGAATTTCAAGACAGGACTGACGCTGTCGGCACGCTCAGAGCGCGTGAAACAAATCTTTTGAATCCCAAAGTGGCCGGCAACGTCGATGCTGTTCTGGTGGATATCGGCGATTGGGTCGAGGCGGGTCAGGTTGTTGTGCTGCTGGATCGCACGCGGTTTAAACTTGGCGTCGATCAGTCGGAAGCGGCCTGTCAGGCAGCCAAAGCCGCGGTGGCGCAAGCAGTGTCCCAGTTTGAACAGGCGCAAAAAGAATATCGTCGCGCTTCAAAGCTTTTGGCCGAAAAGGTTATCCCGCAAATCCGGTTCGATGCCGCAGAATCGACCTATAAGGCAGCACGGGAAGGATTGGCTGTGGCAAGGGGGAAGTATAGTCAGGCGCAAACCGCCATGGAAACAGCCCGGGAGCATTTAAAAGACGCACGGATACGATCTTCCATTGCCGGGGTTGTTGTGGATAGAAATGTGGAGATTGGACAATCGGTGTCGCCGGGTGTTCAAATTCTTAGAATTCTTGACCAGACAACGATGAAAGGAGATATTGAACTCCCTGAGAAAGACTTTGGACGTGTTACGGTAGGGACCGCTGCTGTAATAAGAGTGGATGCATTTCAAGGGCAGAAATTTCCCGGAAAGGTGACGGTTATCAATCCGATGGTTGACCCGCGAGCGCGAACTTTTCGGGTTCGGATTGAAGCGCCTAATCCATCCGGAAAACTTGTGGACGGCATGTTTGCCAGAGTGAAGTTTTTGACTGGACAGAGAACAGCATTGGCTGTTCCCCGCGATGCGCTTCACCGGCTGCCGGGAAGCGGGACTTTCTATGTGTTTGTTGTACAAGGGGACAAGGTCGTAAAACGAACCATAAAAACAGGAAAAGTAGGTGATCAATATGCCGAGGCGCTGAAAGGCCTGGTCCAAGGTGAAAGAGTAGTCACAAGTGGCGACGGACGGTTGCGATCGGGAATGAGTGTAACGGTTTCCGGTGAAACATCCGGTGAAAGAAAAATCACACACAAGGAGAAGCAACTGTGAAGCTGCCTGAAACAGCAGTAAGACGGCCGGTAACAACAATAATGATTTTTGCCGCCCTTGTCATGATTGGGACGGTCGCGTTTTTCAAGCTCAATCTGGATTTGCTGCCGGATATTGAACCGCCGGCTGTGAGCGTGATTACCCCATATCCGGGGGCATCTGCTGTGGATGTGGAGTCCGAGGTTACCAAATACCTCGAAGACCAGCTTTCCACCACACCCGATCTCGACCGCCTGGAATCAAAATCCAAGGATAACATATCCATCGTCACCTGCATATTCAATTGGGGTACGAACCTGGATGTAGCGGTCAACGATATCCGGGAAAAGATCGATCTGGCAAAGCCGGACATGGCAGATGGCGCCAAAGAGCCTTTTATCTTCAAATTCAGCAGCTCCATGGTTCCGGTGCTGGTCATGACGGTTACAGCCAGAGAGAGCAGCCCTGATCTTTACAGAATTGTGGACAAGCAGATTGCCGATCCACTGAAACGTGTTCCCGGTGTGGGAGCCATTCTCTACGTCGGCGGTCATGAGAGACAGATCAACGTCCATTTCGACCGGGAGGCGCTGGAGGCCTATCGCATTTCTGTTCAGCACATCAGGAACGTACTTTCCGCCGAAAATCTCAACCTACCCGCAGGCACAGTCAAGGTGGGGAAAAAAGAGCTCCAGATCAGGGTGGCGGGCCGCTTCAAGAACGCAAACGAGATTGCCGGCATTGTGATCGGAAGTCACAACGATGCCCTGGTGCGTCTCAGAGATGTGGCCGAAGTCAGCGACGCTTTTGATGAGCCGCAGGAATGGGCCTGGTCAGGCGAGCTGCCCGCTGTAGCCCTTATTATCCAGAAACAGTCCGGCGCCAACACTGTGAACGTCATTAACCACATAAAAGAAAACCTGAAAACGCTAAAGCGCCGGCTTCCCGCGGATATCGAGGTTCATACCATCCTGGACAACTCCGACCACATTTATAATATGATCAAAAGTCTGGCCGGATCAGCGATTGTCGGGGGCATTCTTGTGGTTATCGTCTGTTTTCTATTTCTCCGAAGATATCGATCCAGCCTGATCGTAACACTCGCCATCCCCTTATCGATTGTAGCCTCCTTTATCGGTCTCTATTTTATGGGATATACCTTTAACGTGATCTCCCTAATGAGCATTGCCATTGCCATGGGTATGGTGGTGGATGATGCCATCGTGGTGCTGGAAAACGTGGTCCGGCATATCGATGGAGGTGAGGACCCGAAAACAGCGGCAGTTACAGGCGCCTCTGAGGTGGGTATGGCGGTGGCCGCATCCGCGTTGAGTATAGTTGTTGTTTTTATTCCGCTTCTTTTTGTCAAGGGAATTGCCGGCATCCTTTTCAGTCAACTGGCCTTTATCATGGTAGTCGTCATTTCCACATCTAATTTTGTCGCAATGACGTTGACGCCCATGGCCTGTTCACGATTGATCCGTCCCCTGAGCAAAAGAAAGACAAACCGGGTGTTTGAATGGAGCGAACGAATATTTAACAAAATTGAAGCTGCCTATGCCCGCATTATCGTATGGGCATTGAAACACCGACGGGCATCTCTCGTTCTGATCTGTCTTGTGTTTTTCGGCAGTCTGACGCTCATCCCTGTTGTGGGGACCGAATTTTTTCCGGAAGTGGATTCAGGTGAAGTGGAAGTAGTTCTTGAAATGGCTGAGGGCACCCGCGGTGAGGTCACAGCCCGGACAACAGAGCAGATGCTCAGCGCCGTCAATGCCGTGCCGGAGATGGAAGCTTCCTACGCTCTGGCCGGCCAGACCAAGAAGGGTTTTTTAACGGCCCTTGGTTTTGATGAAGGCACAAATATCGGGCGAATCGGCGGACGTCTTATCGATAAATCAGAGCGAGCCCGTTCTGCCAAGGTAATTGCATCGACCCTTCGAGATCGGGTCATGGAATTGCCGGGTATTTCAAAGTTTTCGGCCAGTGCGGTCAGCTCCATTCAAAAGGCTTTTTTAGGAGGCGGACAGTCCATCAGCATTGAGGTGCTGGGTCACGACATTGAAGCGACTAACAAAATCGCCGAAAAAATCCAGGGTATAGTGAAGAACGTACCGGGAACGGTGGACATATCAGTCAGCAGAAAACAGCCGCGGCCGGAAATCCGCGTCCGTCTTGACCGGGATAAGGCAGCCTCTTTAGGGTTGAATGTCGCGATTGTGGCTGATGCATTGAGGACCAACTACTATGGATTTGATGATACAAAATTCAGAGAGGCCGGAGACGATTTTGATATTGAACTGCGCTTGAAGAAGGACGAGCGGAGAAGCATTCAGCAGATCGGAGAAACCCCGCTGATGACCCTGACGGGACAGATTGTCAAGCTTCGCAACGTGGCAACCATTGAAGAGACGTTCGGGCCAGTGGAGATTGCTCGAAAGAATCGTATCAGGATCACTCACGTCCGTGCAGGTGTTCAAGGTAGAGTTCTGGGGGATGTTGTGCGCGATATTCGGGGGAAAATGGTTACACTTGATCTGCCACCCGGCGTTTCCATCGAATGGGGCGGTGAGGTAGAGGAGCAGCGAAAGGCATTTAATGATCTGACCCTTCTTTTGATTCTTGGCGTGACTCTTGTTTACATGGTCATGGCTGCCCAGTTTGAGGATTTTATAGATCCGTTTATTATCATGTTTTCTGTTCCCTTTGCCTTTGCAGGAGTGATCTGGGCTTTTACACTCACAGGAACCGCGCTCAATATCATAACCTTTATCGGTATCATCATGCTCATGGGTATTGTGGTAAAAAATGCCATCGTGCTTGTGGATTACACCAAGCAATTGAAAAAGCGCGGTATGAACCTCCATGACGCCATTGTCAATGGAGGGAAGACGCGTCTGCGTCCTATTCTCATGACCAGCCTGACAACTATCTTTGGTATGACCCCTCTGGCCATTTCCAGGGGAGAGGGGTCGGAGATATGGAACGCTTTGGGCATCACGGTCATCAGCGGGCTTCTAATCAGTGCACTTGTCAGCTTGATTCTGGTGCCGCTGATATATTCCGTTGTTCATGGATACAGACAAGAGCTCAAAGCTGAAGGCTAAAAGGGAAAAGCTGAAAGCCGGCAGATGGAGCATATTGATATGATTTCGGACAGTCTGAATATATTCTTTTCTTTTTGCCTCTTTTCCATTCTTGGCTGGATTCTGGAGGTTTTTTACCGTTCTGTGCGTGACAGGCGCTTTGTCAACCCAGGCCTTTTGAAAGGTCCTTATCTTATTCTTTACGGCGCCGGCGCTCTGATACTTATGGGGTGTGTTTCGCTGGTCCATGAATCTAACTTTCTGGTCAAAATTTTTGTCTATTTTGCGGCTACAACAGGCCTTGAGCTGATCTCCGGTTTTAATGCGCAATATTTCTTTCATACCAGGCTGTGGGATTATTCGGATCAGCCTTTCCAGTATAAAGGTCATATATGTTTAAAATTCTCCACTTACTGGATACTGTTAGCATTTGCTTTTGAATATCTTTTACTGCCCCCGTATCAAAGCCTGTTCAATTGGCTGCCGCATGGCATTAAAACCCTTTTTGCAGGGGTAGTTGTTTCAATGATACTTGTTGATCTTGCAGTATTATCCGTGAGGCAATTTCTGTTTGCAAATAAATGGACAAAAAAAGAAGAGGCTGCGATAGAGACTGAGTTCTTAGAGACAGCGGCACCATTACTTGACAATCCAACAGTAAAAGCCCTGTCGCAATACAACCACCACAAGGGCAAGACCAGACTGGATCATGTAAAGGAAGTAGCATGGCTTAGTTTTCTCTGGGGGAAACGGCTTTCTCTGGATTGCCGGGCAATAGTGCGTGGAGCTTTGCTGCATGATCTCTTTTTTTATGACTGGCTGCGCGAAGGGCCAAGACTTCACGGATTCAGGCACCCAAATATTTCCTTAAAAAATGCGCGCAAAATAACATCTCTTTCCAAAAAAGAAGAGGACATTATAAAAAAACACATGTGGCCGCTTACAATTATTCCTCCGTTTTATAAAGAATCTCTTATTGTTTCTCTGGTGGACACATTTTGTTCTACGCGAGATTATATAAGAAGCTCAAAGGGAAAAGGGGACCGTTCACGGTTTACAGTTCACAGTTAACGGTTGGTTGAAACTGAAAACTCAAGTTTATATTGTATGTGAAGTTAAAATATGTTCTGAAAAAATTCAGAACATAATTCAACAAAAAAACCGTGAACCGTGAACCGTAAACTGATGACTGTTAACGGTTACGGGGAAAGCTCAAGGCTCAAAGGCTCAAAGCTGAAGGATGACAGGGATGAAAAATACTTATTCAGCCGGTGTTGATATCGGCTCCACAACAGCCAAGGTAGTAATATGCGACAACAGCGGCAATATGATTTTCTCACGCTACTATCGTCATAAAGCAAGAACCGAGGCGGTTACGCTGGAAATATTTAATGAAGCCCTCAAAGAATTAGGTGATATCGAATTTAATCTGGCGATTACAGGCTCAGCAGGTATGGGGCTTGCCGAGGCATATCATCTCCCGTTCATCCAGGAGGTGGTTGCTTCAGCCCGCTTTATAAAGAATGTCTATCCTGAAGTCAGAACGTTCATTGAGATAGGAGGAGAAGACTCCAAAATCATTTTTTTTGATGATCATTTTCGTCCTGACATGAGAATGAACGGCAGTTGTGCCGGAGGCACAGGGGCATTTATTGATCAGATGGCCGTGCTTTTAGACGTGCCTGTCTCCGAATTTAACGCGCTGGCTGAAAAGGCTGTATCCATTTATCCCATTGCTTCCCGGTGCGGTGTTTTTGCCAAGACAGACATTCAGGTCTTGTTGAGCCGGGATGTTTCCAGGGAAGATGTAGCTGCTTCTGTATTTCACGCGGTTGCCATTCAGGTAATAACCGCTCTTTCGCGAGGCCGCGACATCAAAAGCAAAATACTCCTTGGCGGTGGCCCGTTGAGCTTTTATCCTGAGCTAAGGCGGGCGTTTGTTAAAGTTCTGGCAATAAAGAATCCAAACGAGATGATTATTCCCGACCGGCCTGAACTCATCCCTGCCATGGGCGCAGCCTTGCTCCATGAGGAGCAACTGCATCAGATAAAGCTTAAAGACTTGCTGTTAATGTCCAAAACCAAAGATTTCGGAAAGATAAAGCAGGCTTCGAGGAGGCTTCCGCCCCTTTTTGAAAGTAAAGCGGAATTTGAATCATGGCAGAAAAAGCACCTTAAAAATCCGGTGCCCAGGATCAGTCTGGACCAGGTAAAAGACAAAGATCTTTTCCTTGGCATAGATTCCGGTTCTACTACTACAAAGATAGTTCTTGCTGATGACAGGGAAAGATTTGTCATCGGTCATTACCGGCCCAATAACGGCAACCCTATCCAGGCTGTAAAAGACGCTTTATCTGAATTTGCAAAAAAATTCAAAAAGGCCGGTTTTCTGCCACGCATTATCAGAACAGCCGCAACCGGTTATGGTGAAGACCTGATTAAAGCAGCCTTTGGTTTAGATGATGGAGTGGTGGAAACCATGGCGCACTATCGTGCGGCCAGGCGCTTTGACAATGAAGTTTCGTTTATTTTAGATATCGGCGGCCAGGACATGAAGGCAATCTATATCCGCGACCATGCTGTATCGGACATCCAGGTCAATGAAGCGTGTTCATCCGGATGTGGTTCATTTCTTGAGACATTTGCCTCTTCCCTGGGATATGGTATTGCGGATTTTGCCAAAATAGCCTGCGAAAAAAATGCTCCATTTGATCTGGGAACCAGATGCACTGTTTTTATGAACTCAAAGGTCAAGCAGGCATTGCGCGAAGGAGCAACAGTTGCCGACGTTTCAGCGGGACTTGCTTATTCGGTAATTAAAAATTCTATTTACAAGGTTCTCAAATTAAGAGATGTCGAGGTCTTAGGGAACAAAATTGTTGCCCAGGGGGGAACCTTTCGCAATCCGGCGGTATTGCGGGCATTTGAACTTCTGCTTAACAAAGAGGTTGTTCGTCCTGATATTCCGGCGTTAATGGGAGCATACGGAGCAGCCATTACAGCCCTTAATAACCATCGCTTAAGTCCTGATGAATCAAAAGGATTTGCCGGCCTTGAAAATGCTTCTGATTTAAAAATCGATTTCACCAAAAAGGAAATAGAATGTGGCGGCTGCGAAAACAGGTGCGCTGTCATGAAACTCACATTCGCCAGTGGGAACAAGTTTTTTACGGGCAACCGCTGTGAACGGCATTTTAGTAATAGCGCCAGAACAAAAGACAGGGGAAGCAATTTAATAGCACAAAAATTACAACTCCTGTTTGATCGTCAAATGGAACCTGAAGGCGATCCGATCCTTACCTTTGGCATCCCGCTCTGTTTGAACATGTATGAAAATTTTCCTTTCTGGTCTGCCTTTTTGACTACATGCGGTTTTAAGGTTGTTATTTCTTCTCCATCTAATTTCAAGCTCTTTGAAAAAGGAGCCTCAACAGTAATGTCGGAAAATATCTGTTTTCCTGCAAAACTTGCGCATGGACATATTTTTGACCTTCTGGAACGTAAAGTTGACAGAATCTTTTATCCGATTGTGGTTCACGAAAGAAAAGAATACCAGGATATCCTGAACAGTTTTAACTGCCCGGTTGTTACCGGATATCCGGATGTGGTGAAAAGCGCAATCGACCCGGAAGGAAAATACAAAATACCTCTTGATAATCCGGCTGTCAGCTTTCGGGACAGCGAGTTGTTAAAAAAGCAGCTTTACGTTTTTTTCAGGCAATTCGGCATTGACTACAGGAGTGTTGCAAAGGGCGTAAAACAGGGATTAGCCTCTCAAAAGAAATTCAAGAAAGAACTGAGAGACAGGGCTGCCCCTCTAATAAATGAGGCCAAAAACAAAGGTCGGCTAATCATTGTCCTGGCGGGTCGGCCTTATCATATAGACCCGCTTATCAACCACGGCATTCCGGAACTTTTGACCTCTATGGGGGTCGATGTTATAAGCGAAGACGCTGTTCCTGTGGATAAAGATCAGTCCCTTGCCGATGTTGACGTTCTTACCCAGTGGACATACACCAACAGACTCTATGCTGCGGCCGGCTGGGTCGGAAAAAATAATCATAGCGAACTGGTCCACCTTATTTCTTTCGGCTGTGGCCTTGACGCTGTGTCTGCCGATGAAGTAAGAGATATCCTCAAGGGGTACGGAAAGATTTACACATCGATCAAGATGGACGAAATATCCAATCTGGGCGCGGTCAGGATCAGACTACGTTCCATGCTGGAAGCGGTGAAAGAAAATGCGAATAGATCTTTGCGCTCAAAACGCTGGAAAAAGAAAACAAACCGTGTCTTCATGCCAGAAGACAGGGATAGAACTCTTATTGCCCCCTATTTTTCTCCATTTTCTTCTCCGCTTCTTCCTGCCGCTTTCAAGCCCCTGGGCTACCGGCTCGATGTGTTGCCGCCACAGGACAAGGCATCTGTGGAATACGGCCTTAAGAACATTAATAACGACATGTGCTATCCGGCGATTCTTGTTGCAGGGGATATAATCAAGGCATTTCAATCCGGTCAATATGATCCAAAGAAGACATCAATAATCTTAACCCAGACCGGCGGCCAATGCCGGGCATCCTCTTATGTTTCGCTTATCAGGAAAGGACTGACTGATGCAGGGCTGGAAGATGTTCCGATAATTGCTATATCTAATAATGATATCAATTCTCAACCTGGATTTATTATTGATAAAAAGGAACTGATCAAACGGATGGCTCTGGGTGTAATTTTTACTGATCCTCTGACTCAGATGTACCTGGCTACGATAGTAAGGGAGGAGAGTCGGGGCGACTCAAAGGCCCTGCATGCCAAATATCTTTCGGCAATGGAAACAGGTATTGAAAGAGCGGATTATCATTATCTTCTTAACGTGCTGGAAAAGGCGGTAACAGACTTTAACAGCGTTAAAGTTGCAGATCGGCCTGTTCCCAAGATAGGGGTGGTGGGCGAGATATTTGTTAAATACAACTTTTTTTCAAATGGAAACATCATAGAGTGGCTCTCTGACCAGGGAGTGGAAGTGGCACTTCCCTGTTTGCAGAACTTTTTTGCTCAGAGGTTTGTTAATGAAGATTTTGATCAAAGCGCTTTTTTTAAGCATTCCATTGCTGACAGCCTTAAACATAAGCTCATGTATTTTTATACAAGATATCATCTTTATCAGATAGAAAGGGTCATGCAGCAATTTCGTTTTTACAGAAAGCCTTTTAATCTGAAAGATCTGGCTGAAGTCACGGGAGAGGTAGTCAGCCTGGCCAACCAGTTCGGAGAGGGATGGCTTTTGACTGGCGAGATGATTGCCATGCTCAATGAAGGAATCGGCAATATAGTCTGCCTTCAGCCGTTCGGTTGTATTTCAAATCATATTACCGGAAGAGGCATGGAGAAAAAACTTAAAGAAATATTTCCCCGCCTAAATCTGCTTTCTCTTGACATGGACGCCGGGGCAAGCGAGGTAAATATCTTAAACAGGCTGCATTTCATGATCATTGCGGCCAGGGAGGAGATGAAGCATATGGAGGAAGTGACAACCAGACATGCAAAGTCCCCACTGTTTTCCGGCTTCCGCATCTGGCCAAGAGATACAATAGGCTTTGACAATTATGTGTCACTGGAAATTGAAAAAGCAAAAACGTGGGTATCTGGGTTGAATTTGTGGAAAAAAGCGAGTAGTTTTATACGAAAATAATTGCTTGAGTTTTCGAATTCTAATCGTTGATAAAATTATGCCATAAAATCCACCGGTTACTCCTCTCATGTGTTGTCTCGTTATTTCCGCGAAGCTTGTCCTCGACTCCGATCCGGGAGCGGGGATTCAGATTATCTGGAAATCTATAGTTGACGACTTGTGATAAAGCTATTAGCTATTAGCTGAATCTGTTATCTGTTTGATTTTTTAAGCTCTATAAAATCTTAGGAGGTTTTATGAATGATCTGAACATGAAGGAGGGGGCTGCGGGTAAATTTAAACCTTTTCTGGATGTTGTATTAAACAATTACAAGGACAAGCTCCATTCAATTCATATTACAGGCAGCGCTTTGACTGAAGATTTCAATCCTGACACTTCGGATATCAATTCTATCCTTGTTCTTAATAAGATGGATTTGAAATTTCTTGAAGATTTTGCGCCTCTTGGAAAGAAATTCGGAAAAAAAAAGATTTCTTCCCCTCTTATTATGACCCAGGAGTATATCCTTAGCTCCCTTGATGTTTTTCCTGTTGAATTTCTGACAATAAAGACGCTTCATAAAACCGTTTTTGGCGAGGATATCTTTAGCGATCTTGAAATTAAAAGGGCTGATCTCAGGCACCAGTGCGAACGGGAACTGAAAGTCAGATTAATCGGACTCAGGCAGGGATACCTTACCTCTGCCGGAAACAGGAAATTCCTTTCAGACCTGTTTATTAGTTCCTTTTCAGGATATATCCCGCTTTTCAGGGGCATAATTGTTCTTTTTGATAAACCAGCGGCCAGAGAAAATGAAAAAGTACTTTCAACCCTGCAGGAAGTATCCGGCGTCAACACCGGTGTATTCAGGACGGTTTTAAAGGCTAAGAAAGATAAAACAAAACTTTCTATTGAAGTTCTTAACTCAATATTCGAAGACTATTACAAAGCTATCGAGAAGTTGGGGGATATTACAGATGAAATTGTAATTATTTAGCCACAGATTCACACAGATGAACGCAGATAGGTTTAAATATAAAGAAATTACAGCTATTATTTTTAGAAGGTTGAAGCTTAATCAATCAATTACTTGAAAATCCACCCGCCTCGCCTGAGCTCGTAATGGCGGGCAGGCAACAAATGTTGAAGTTGGCTTATTATTAAATTTTAGCAAAAACCAGAATTCAAATGAGTTGTATATGATAATAAAAGAAAAAATATCAGTGATGATCAGCGTAGATCGGTGGCTGAATAGTTGCGTGAAATTAAAGTTTAATTTGATTGCCCTTTTTTTAATCCTGTGTTTATTTCTTCTGCCGGTGTCTTTTTCGCATGCTGTCAGCATACCGGAAAATCCAGGCAGCCATGTTGTTGACCTTGCAGGAATCATTGATAACTCTACCGAGGCTAGACTCAATCAATATCTGAAAGAACTCGAACAAAAGACAACAGCACAGATTGCCATTCTTACTATCAAGAGTCTTGAAGGAGAATCGATTGAAGATTTATCAATAACCGTGGCTCATGATCAATGGAAACTCGGCCAAAAAGGAAAAGACAATGGAATTTTACTGCTGGTATCTTACAGGGAAAGAAAATACAGGATTGAAGTCGGTTACGGCCTTGAGGGCGTGATCCCCGACAGCCTGGCCGGAAGCATCGGCCGTTCTTATCTTGTTCCTTTTTTTAGAAAGGGTGACTATTCAAACGGTATTTTTGCCGCTGCCGCAGTAATGGCAAATTTGATTGCCGAGGACGCCGGGGTAAAGATAACCGGAATGCCGGCATTGAAACGCTCAGTTCAACGGACAGGAAAAGATGAACCTGCCGGTATTTTCGGCACTATAATATCGCTGCTTTTTTTTGTAATTCTTGCTATCCTGTTTATAAAAAACCCAAGACTCTTCCTGATGCTCTTTCTTTTATCATCGATGGGTGGAAGGCGTGGCTCATGGGGTGGCGGGGGCGGTTTCGGAGGTAGCGGTTTCGGTGGCGGAGGCGGCGGATTCGGCGGAGGCGGCGTTTCCGGAGGCTGGTAGTTATTTTATCTCGAAAAATCTGGTTCTCAGGGCCAGGTTAGAGTTTTCCGGCTCTGCCTGAAGAAACGCTGCAAGAGTTTGAAGTGAGCTAAAGTTTAAAGTGCCTAAAGTTAAGGAATTTTGTCAATCATATAAAATCAGCGGAGCAAAGCGACTCCATAACTTTAGGCACTTTAGCTCACTTTAGGCACTTTAAATTTGTACGTCTTTAAGCAAAACAGCTCCTTTCAGGGGCAAACCAAAGCATGGTCCTTTGGGCTAGGATTCTTTACATTTTCATGGAGGGCTTTATGTCAAAATCGTTAAAAACAATTCTTATAATTGCAGGTGTTGTTTTACTTGTTGGTATCCTTGTAATAGGAAGGCTTATCAGTGGTTATAATACAGTCATTGCAATGGATGAAAATGTCAAAGGTAAGTGGGCTCAGGTTGAAAATCAGCTAAAGCGGAGATATGACCTCATTCCGAATCTGATTGAAACAGTTAAGGGCTATGCAAAACACGAGAAAGAATTATTTGAAAATATTGCAGAGGCCAGGACAAAATACTTCCAGGCAAAAACCGTAAAAGATAAAGTCGAAAGCGCAAACCGTCTTGAAGGCACACTCTCAAGACTTCTTCTTCTTCAGGAAAGATACCCGGATCTTAAGGCAAATCAGTCATTTCTGAAGCTTCAGGACAGCCTCGAAGGCACCGAAAATAGAATTGCGGTTGAACGAAAGAGGTATAACGATGCGGTTCAGGGTTTAAACACATATATCCGGACATTTGTTGGAAGGTTATATGCCGCATTTGCCGGGGTTTCTAAAGCTGAGTATTATGAAATTCCAGAAGCGGAGAAGGCTGTGCCGAAAGTAAAATTTTGATGGCGTCGTAAAAAGTCAAAAAACTCCTTCTCCCTTATGCATTCCAATGCAGGAGCGTGGGAGCGAAGATATGGTAACTATCGGTTTTGTAAGTACTTTTTCTGAACCGCAGAGTGTCGAACAAGGAATTATGAATGTAGGGATAAATTGAGTGTTTCAAGGCTTAAAATTTGAGACTGATGCTGACACGTAGTGAAGCGAAAGCGCTAACCATCAGCGCTTAATTGGGCAAAAGGGGGCGTTTTGTAAAGGTCTCAAAAAATAAAAAACGTTTTATAGACGCAAACAATTCAGGCTGAGTAAATACAGAGAAATTGATAAGAAAATTTCAACCCTGAAAAACCCTAAAAATATTTCTATTCGCCCGGTATTTATTTATGAAGGTGAACTAAGCGAGTCAGTTCTGGAAAGTTGTTGACAGGTGGTTCATGATTGGACTTTGTTATTAAGAATAATCCGGCCCAGGAAAGATATCCTTTCTTTCATTACACAGGCAGGTGCCATGATACCATGCTCTTGGATATTCTATGCGGATCGATAAATCGGTAATTCGAGAAGAAAAGCTAAAAAAATTATAAAATATTCGCTGACTGGCAAATAAGTTGATAGGTTAAGTCCCTATATCCTTGTATCGTCCCATTTAACTCGTTTTCTTGTTGCTTCTTTTTTAGAAATATTTTCACGGATAATAAATTCTCCTTTTTTATTTATAAATATTTCTTGATAAGTAACAAAATTAAAACACTTCTTACCTGGAAGTTCTTCACAAATTGTTATTTTAAATCCTTTTATTTTACCATCAGCATAAATTCGATTAAAAAAGACCCATAGTTTATCATCATTTATACTTGGTCTTAGCCCGTCTTTATTTAATCTTATATATATAACCATGCCAATATTGGAAAGATAAGCAGTTCTCAGGCCACGTCGAACAACTTCATCAATATCGACATTATTTAGCATTTCTCGGGAGGGCTTGCTATATTCTATATAATCAGCTTTTTTATAATATTTAGATTTGAGACTATTTCTAAAACTACCGTTGTCAGATTTAATTGGAATCGAACTACACCCCACAAATAAAAGAGTCAAGATAACAATTAGGTATTTTTTCATTGGCTTAATATCCCTATTCTTTGATCTACTCTACTTTACACTAAAAATCTATCAGGCTTTTTACAACCAATTCGGAGAAGAACCAAATTTTTTAATTCCATGCCCTCTCCCTTTCAAAAGAAAGAAAAAACCCCATCTCTCTGCTATCTGAGAAATGGGATCTTTATATTCATTTTATGGCTACTCCTGCTGAAGGTTAAAGCCAGCACTCAAAAATCATTGAGTGTAAAGTATCATATATTATTTAATAGTCAAGAATAACCATCTGTCATCATCGCTTTGTCGGATGAATTTGGGACTGAAGAGGAATAACCTGATGTATTGCTCAGAGGATATAATGTTGGACAAGAAATTGAAAGTTATTTTTTCCAAATAAGGGGGTTATTCGCGACATGCCGCCCTTATTTTTTACCCTTGAATGTAAATCGATTCCAGCGTATATTTATTCAAGTCTGGTTATGAAGCACTTTATATAATTATCAAACCTTGGTCAGTGATTAAAGACATTCTTAACAGATGATAAATAAACATCAAAATCTTCTTGCATGGCGTAAATCAAAAGGCTGTACTATTGATTGTGAAATTAATTTTGGCGAACTTTTTAAAACAAAAGAAGAAAGAATAAAGTTTAATGCAAAATGGGCAGATTTTATTAACTCTGATCCTGATAATAAAAAGGTATATAGAAAAAAAAGGCAATCTGCTTACATATAGATCTGAACAACTTATTCCAATTAAAAAAGATAAGCGTCCTCCCCTCTTGTTCGTTTTCGGCAATCCTGCAACGCATTCTGTTGAAGCTGGAATGTTCTTTTCATTTGAAGGCAACAAAAAGGAACACCGTTTTTGGAAAAATATCCTTAAACCAGCTGGTCTTCTGGATCTTCCTTTTGATTCTAATCAAACAATAGCTAAACTTAACAGGCAACAACGTGAAACTTTATTTAACCTGAAATATGATTCTCCATTCCGCATAGGACTTTGCGTGATCATATCCATGCCAAGCGCGCCCGGCGGCAAATGGGGCGGAATTGCTGGTATTCATAAACTTCTTGGCAAAAGAGCCTTAAGGCGTCTTCAAAAAGAAGAAACAGAAAGAGTGCTTGAATGCGCGAAAAAGTTTGTAACACCCAAAGGTGCTGTAATAGCATTTCAGAAAAACGCCTGGAATAGTCTTCGCTCTGAAAATGATCCAGAATATAATGTAAAGCTTGCCAGTACAAGGAAGCTGAAAGGACATATTAAAGGAAATTCAAAGATCCCTCTGTTCTGTGTTCCGCCAACACGGTTGTGCGGACCATGCAGCAGGGTTTTGAAAAAATTAATTAAATAAGGAGTAAATTTATATTATGAACCTGCTTATTCCATATATATATTTATATAATCATCCTGATCCGCTTTTTGATGAGTTTACCTATGGGGAAGGAGGATCAAGGAGCAAAAAGCTTAAGACCGGTCTTCAGAAAGGAGAACATGTATTTTTCCATACAAGTATTGGAGGTAGAAAACATATTACTGCTTATTATGTGGTAGACCGTGTAATAGATACAGTTGAGGCAGTTAAAGACAGGAATATCACTGCTAAATTTAAAAATCCTCATATGTCAGAACTAAAATCAGGAGAAGTAACTGATGTCGAAAATAATGTTATTTTATTTGGGGATCCTATTTTATCAAGGATTTTAGAAAGGCCCTTATTGTTTGATAAAGCGCTTGCGAACAGACTTTCGCTTAACATCAAATTTCCAAAAGATAAAACAGAAACACAAGCTATAGGCTCAGCAACAAGATCCTGGCGAGAGCTAACTGATAACGATGTTAAAACACTATTAAAAGAAATTAAATTGTCTGAGGATAAAAGCATTGGTGTTGACACAATTCTTTCCACTGATGAAGTAACGGAAATCATCGAAAAAGATATTGAGGGGTTTGTCGAGAAGAACCCTGGGCTTATTGGAAGATCATTAAAATTGATAAGACGGCAGTGTGACACACCTGCGGGAAGGATTGATTTGCTTTTTGAGGATAAGAAAAAAAGATTAATCGTAGTTGAGTTGAAACTGAATAAAATCGGAAGAGATGCTGTAAAGCAAATTAAAAGATACATTAGCCAGCTAAAAAAGGACACCAAAAAAGATGTCACGGGTGTTATAATTTGTAAAGGGGTTATGCCTGCTTTTGAGGAAGAGTTTAAAAAACTTAAAAGCATAAAGATTTTTACCTATGGATGGCTGCTTTCAGTTAATCAATGGACTTAAGGCCAATAACCACATCTCAGGAGACAAATATATGCGCTTATGCTCTTATGTGGTAAAAAACGATAAAGGTCTAGCGCCTAATCCTTTTTGGGGATACTGCACTCTGGCCTTGTGCACTCCAAACCATATGGGGATAAAAGCTGAAAAGGGTGACTGGTTTGTTGGGAATAGTTCGGTAGCAAAAGGCAATAAACTGATCTTTGCCATGCAGGTGGAAGAGATTCTTTCATTTTATCAATATTATAATGATCCGCGGTTTAAAAGAAAGAAACCGGATAAAAACGGAACATGGCGCAGACAGTGTGGAGATAATATGTATTTTAAGGACAAAAGAGGTAAATGGAAGCAGCACCCCTCACAATTTCATAATACGCCGAAAGATAGAAAAAAAGATCTCAAGAATCCGTTTGTGTATATATCAAAACGTTTTTATTATTTTGGTGAGCATGCGGGTTCTCTGCCGGGCAGATATGGAGAGCTGATATTAAAGCGGCAGGGTTGCAAATGCAGCCATGACACTGAAATTGTAAATGGCTTTCTGAAATGGTTGCAGAAAAAGTATAAACCCGGAATATATGGAAAACCACAGGACATTCTGGGAGAGCATTGCTTTGGTGCCAAATTTTGAGTCTTGCAGGGTAAAAGGGGAAAGTTAGACATTTTTACCTCACCGTATAGCCCTAACTCAACTTTAAAATCTGTTGCCCTTAGAATCGGTATCACCGCTCGGTTTTTATTGTTTGACCAGATCCAACCATTGCGGGCAATTTATGTTTTTGGGGATATCCTCGACTAATTAGACTTATGGTTATTTAACCGATAAAGCGTTTTAGCAATTACAGAAGGCGACATCCCCGGATGACGGCTGGCTTCAGTCAGCGAAACGTCCATGATTTTATGCGTCTCCTGTTTTATTTTTGATCTTTTACGGAAATCGCAGATATATATTTTCTCTGGCTTATTAAGTCTCAAGTTTCGCACCCTTTAATTTAGCCGAAGCGTTAGACGGTAAGGGCTAAAAATAAATTTTAAAGCGAAACATATTACCTGTGGTTTTAACAACGGCGCCAATCAATTAAGTATAAAATTGATGCTTAATACGTTGTTAAATTCAATATGTTATATCTCCTTTGCGCCTGATCGTAATGTATGTCGCACAGGGTGCTGTTTACAAGATATAAGCAAATGAATTCACTGTAAAAATGTTATTTTCAACCCTTACCGTCTTGACATTGATAGAAATTAAGGGTGCGAAACTTGAGTTAAGTTAAACCACCAAGCACACGCTTTTGTCATTCCTGCTGGCGGGAATCGCCGCGGTGCGCCACGAAGTGTAAAATAACTGGCATCTGAAAGTGAATGCATCGAAAGTGCAACCCAGCACATCGATTATCGAGTCTTGTGCGGTGTCTGGTAACAGGCACTGTAAAGCGTAGACAGAGAGTTTGTAGGCCGGAAACATATGTTGAAGTGATTGAGTTCCGTTAATTTTGTCATTTGAGGATGGCTGATGGCTTCGCGGCGTCAGAAAGCAATATCATAGCCGACACTAAATGGGGAGGAAGCTATGACACCTTCGGGATCGTAGAGCCTGGCATGCAAACAAAGCTATTTTATAAACGTGGGAGACCCTATTGTTTCTCCAAGGATAGAGTATCAATTACAAGCCTAATAAGCGAGAAAGTTGAGACGAATAATAGGGAGTCAGAGAACTCATAGTACTGAAGAAGCCGGGTAATGCCGGTGGAGGGAAGGGGTTCAGGTTAAATCGCTATTGTGAAGGACACATAATAGATAACACAGAATATCGGTGATTATGAGAACAAAATTTGCAATAATAAATAGATTATCAGCAGAAAATCCTGAAATGGTGTTTAATCAATTGATGCACCACTTCAATAAAGAAAATTTGCTGAATTGGTATCAATCGCTCAAAAGAAAAGCAGCGGTCGGTAGTGATGGTATGACAAAAGAAGAATATGGTAAAAATCTTGAAGAGAATCTTGATACTCTACTGGAAAAGCTGAAGACAATGTCCTATGTTCCCGGTTCTGTAAAGCAAATATTAATTCCTAAAGAAGGAAGTAAAGGAGCTACAAGACCATTGGGGATAGGCAATTTTGAAGATAAAACTGTTCAAAAGGGAGTGCAGAAAGTTCTTGAAGCTATCTATGAGCCATTATTTTGGAATAGCTCATATGGGTTTAGACCAAAATTAGGTTGCCATGATGCGATTAAAGCACTTCGGGGACATCTATACAGCCAGCCAGTGAGGAAAATTATTGATCTTGACTTATCGAACTATTTTGGAACAATCGACCATGAACTATTGATGGAGCAATTGTCAAACAAGATACAAGATAAACGCTTTTTAAGATATATCCGGCGTATGTTTAAAGCAGGTATTCTTAGTGATGGAGAACTAATAGTAAGCGATGAAGGAGTGCCACAAGGCAGCATTTGTAGTCCAATATTAGCCAATATCTATGCACATCATGCACTTGATGATTGGTTTAACATGACTGTTAAGAATCATTGTAAAGGTAATGTCGAAATTTTCCGTTATGCCGATGATGCAGTTATCTGCTGTGAAAACACAAATGATGCTGAAAGAATCAGGGCAGTTCTACCAAAACGGTTGTCAAAGTTTAAACTTCGATTGAATAGCGACAAAACTAAAACAATTGTTTTTAACAAATTTGAGAGGAAAAATAGTAAATCGTTTGATTTATTAGGCTTTACATTTTACCTCGGATTAACAAAAAGTGGCAGGGTTGTACCAAAACTTAAAAGCTGTGGTAAGAAATTAAGAAGTAAACTTACTAAAGTAAATGTGTGGTGCAAAGAAAATCGCAATATTCACCCATTACCGGAATTATGGAGATCTTTTTGTAGAAAATTAAGAGGTCACGTTCAATACTATGGCATATCCTTTAATTCTAAAGCCGTTCAAGGTTTTATATTTAAATCTGTAAAGATATTTTTCAAATGGATAAACCGTCGTAGTCAAAGAAAATCGATGACCTTTGATCAATTTGGACTATTTCTATTAAGATTTCCACCACCGGAAGCGAAGATATACCATAGGCTGTTTTGAATATCTAAAGATACAAAGATTTAATCGTGAGCCCATTGCCTTAATAGGGCACGATGGGTTCTAACGGGGATTACCTCAGGTGACTGTGGTTTTTACCCAATCGTCCCGAAAGTGAATGTTGGAGGTTACCAGCAATAATGATGAAACAGTTTTGAGAGAGCCAAAAGAAAATCTGAAAACCATAAAGGATTTTTTATGAACGACAAAACAACCAGAATAGCTATCTTTAGAAAAAAAGAAATTAGAAAAACCATTTATAATAACGAATGGTGGTTTGTGATTAATGATGTAATCCAAGCGCTTACAGATTCTAAAGATCCCGCACAGTACTTTAAGAGAATGAAGTTACGTGACTCAGAACTGAAAAACCTGGTTGATCAAGGGGGGGTACAGTTTGTACCACCCCTTAGGTTAGAAATTGATACTGCCGGCGGCAAGCAGAAGGCTTATTGCTGGAATACCGAAGGTGTTTTCAGGCTCATACAATCTATCCCATCGCCAAAGGCTGAGCCATTCAAACGATGGCTGGCTAAAGTCGGTTATGAACGTGTACAGGAAATAGAAGATCCGGAACTATCAACCAAAAGAGCAAGGGCTTTGTACAAGGCTAAAGGCTATCCGGATGACTGGATAGAAAAAAGAATGCGCGGCATTGCCATTCGGGAAGAGTTGACAAATGAATGGCAAAACAGAGGGATAGAAGAACAAAAAGACTATTCCATCCTAACTGCGGAAATTTCTAAAGCCATATTTGGGATGACGCCAGCTGAATATAAGGAATTTAAAAATCTGAAACGGGAAAATTTGCGTGACCATATGACTGACCTTGAGCTTATTTTTTCAATGCTCGGCGAGCGGGCAACCACAGAAATTACTAAGTCGGATGACTCGCAAGGTTTTAATAAACTGAAAGAAGACTCCAGAGAAGGCGGAGGCATTGCCGGCAATGCACGAAAAGAACTGGAAAAGAAAACACGGAAAAAAGTAAGTACAAAAACTAATTATTTGCTATCAAGCGAACAGAATTTACTTGAGAACGGTGATGAATAATGATGAAACAGTTTTAAGAGAATCAAAAGAGATTTTGGACGAAAGAGCATACAACCCCATGATTTTATGCATTTCTTGTTTTATTGTTGGTCTTTTACGGAGATCGCAGACATATATTTTCTCTGGTATAATAAATTAACCTTTCATAGGATAAGTTATTTTTTTGGTTACAGTGCCGTGAAGCGGTATATTATAGCTTTTCACGAGACCATCAAATCATAATCCATAAGCACTGGTTCCCGCAGGATAAGTTCAATAGATTGTTCAGCTGTTAAAGCAGCTAAGGGAAATATTTCTATAAGCGCTTTAATATGTCTCAGATTATCAGCGGTTCTGAAAATCAGCGAGACAAGGTTTCCTTCTTCAATTTTATAAAGCGAAATTATCTCTTCCCATGGCTGTCCCGTTGCCCAGGCATAAATTATGGCGGCTGGCTTTAAAACAGGCTGCCTGACTTCAAACCCATTACTTTCCATATGATTTAAAAACGGCCTGAGCTTTTTTTCTACATGATTAAAAGTAGTTAGAAGTTTTTTTGGCATTACCTGTTTTTCAGTTTCATCATCCGATTTTTCTTCATAAACAAATACCGCTATTATAGCAGCAAGAAGGGCTGGGTCAGATTCGGGAAAAACGCCTAACCTGAAACCCTCTGCTACCAGAAGAGGCTGATCAATCCTAAGATGGGACGCCCATATTCCGTCATCTGTCAACTCTCCATTCTTAGACACATATCCTGTTTTTATCAGGAAATTATAATGCTGCATGAAATCCTGCCATAAATACCTGTGGCTGTTTTCAACAAGCTTCATGCCTGCCTTTTTTTTCTTCGAGGCCAGGTATGCTGCAAAAGATTTATCAAGAAGATCCTCTATCTGCCCGGGATTATACGACATCAGCAAATTAAGTACCATTGAGAAGTTTATCCTGATCTGGCTCAGCACATCTGACGAAGAGGAATTTACAAGCTTTGCAACCAGCCTTATATCCATGAATTTGCCGGGGATTGTCACCGCAAATCCGATATTGTCTTTTCCCCTTCTGCCTGCTCTTCCTGTCATCTGATGAAATTCCGTAGGGTTTAATGGCAGAAATTCTTTGCCGTTGAACCTGTCTGAATTAAGAAGAATAATTGTTCTGGCCGGAAAGTTCACTCCTGCGGCAACAGTTGAGGTCGCAAAGATTGCGTCAAGAAGCCCTTCTGTCATAAGGCTCTCCAATACCAGTTTCCATGCGGGCAGTTGGCCGCTGTGGTGCGCTCCCACCGCCAAATGTTCAAGAAACCTGCGCTGGCGGTGTTTTGTAATGTAGGGGTTCTGCGCTACAAGCTCATCGATTCTCCGGCTGAGCCTTGTTTTTATAGCCTGATTACTGATAATGTTTTTTTCACAAAGCTTCAGCGCATTATCACAATCTGCGCGTGATTTAAGAAAAAAAATAGCTGGAAGGAGATGATATTTGTTTAATACCCGCATAATTTCCCCAAAAGGAGGCAATTTGCGGGGAGGAGCAAGAAGCGGAGGACGTTTGATCTTTAAATAATCGGAAACATTTTTGTAAATTCTGTTTCTTCTTCCCTTGCTGCTTTTAATGGTCAGTGGAAAAAGTTTGCCTGAAGGATGAAAAAAAAGCGGAAAAAGCGGAACAGGCCTTTTTTTATCCTCAACAACAATGCATTTTTTTGATCGTATTGATGAAAGCCATCTTGCTATTTGGTTTGCATTTCCTATAGTGGCGGAAAGCAAAAGCAGTGGTATTCTGGAGGGAAGATATATCATTATTTCTTCCCAGACAACTCCCCTTTCTTCATCGCCTAAAAAATGCGCCTCATCAAGAACAACCAAATCAGCAGACAGGGTCTCTCCTGAATGCATGACATCGTACAACTGATTGCGAAGAATTTCAGTGGTCCCGACAATAATCGGCGCGCCAGGATTTTCTTTTCTGTCGCCTGTTAATATGCCGACATTTTCTTTGCCGAATATTTCCGAAAACTCATGATACTTTGAATTTGATAAAGCCTTTAAAGGGGAGGCATACCAGGATTTCCCGCCATTTGCATGTATGCGGGCCATTGCTTTTTCAGCTATCCAGGTCTTTCCTGCCCCTGTGGGCGCGGTAACAAGACAGTCCGCCCTGCTTATTGCGGCAAGCGCCTCAAGCTGGAATGAATCAGGCTTAAATACCGATTTTTTGGGCACACCTATGGACGAAAAAACTTTTTTCAGCCCGGCGTCCATACCCGGCTTTAACTTCAGCGCCCGCAAAGCCTTATCAGGTTTTTTCTTTCGGCCTCTTCTCCCTGGCCGATATTTATTTTGTCTATACATTATTTGTTTTCCTGAGCTTCAGACCCGATAAGACGGGAAAGTTTTGCAAAGGAATCTCTAAGTTATTAATTTGGATTGATTTTATAAGATATTCTATATATCATTAGAAAATTATCAGAACAAGATATACTATATGTTTATTCAACATAAACCAGGACAAGAGGGATAGATGAAAAAATATACAGCCGCCTTAATCTGGATAGTTTTAATTCTGGGCGTGGGTTTTTCCGTGTACCGAGCTTTTATTGTCGGCCCAAAGAAAACCAGGGTAACAGGAGAGAAAGCAAGAGCAGTGCCTGTTACTGTCATTCCTGTTAATTTTAGTTCGATCAGTGAGATTCTTGAAATCTCCGGCGAGATTAAAGCAAGCAGAAAAGTGATTATAAAATCAAAGGTTCCTGGTCGACTGGAAAAACTGCGGACAGTATCAAGCAACGGAAGAACCATCCCCGTAAAGGAAGGGGTTTACTTAAAAAAGGGGCAGAAAATTGCCCTGATTGATCACGATGAATATCTTGCCCGGGTCAGACGTGCTGAGGCAGCGATAGCTGTATCTGAAGCAGGTCTCGAATCTGCTGTAGTTACCCTTGAGGATACGAGAAAGGAAAACGTCCGATGGGTCGCTCTCTTCAAAAAGGGCTCTGCATCAGAGCAAAGGCGTGACAAGGCCGTGGCAGATTGCAATCGGGCTTCAGCGGCAAAGGCCCTCGCCGAAGCAAGGGTCAGGGAAGCTAGGGCAGCCTTTGATCTTGCCGGGATTCAATTTAGAGAATCCACCATTGTTTCATCAATAAACGGTGTGGTAACTAAAAAGCATATTGATGAAGGAAATATGGTGGATAAAAATACCCCCATTGTGAGTATTGAGGATATCCGGACGGTCAAAGTGGAGGCGGGAGTGCCTGAGCGCTATCTGAAGAGAATCAAGCCCGGGATGACTTATGCTTTTATCAAGGTTGATGCCTTTCCGGAGAGAGAATTTCCGGCAGAGGTGTTGACCATTTATCCCGGTGTGGATAGGCAGACACGAACGCTTCAGGTTGAACTTAAGGTGGCAAACGAGGAAAAGCTGCTGAAACCCGGGATGTTTGCCCGTATCTTTCTTACTCTGGCACACAAAGATAACACCATAGTAATTTATCGAGATACGATCCTGGCCCGGGAAGGAGGAGAGAAATACGTTTATGTAGTAAAGGTTCTGAAGGCTTATCAGGTACCTGTAAAGCTCGGACTCAAACAGGGCGCTCTTGTCGAGGTGGTTGAAGGGCTCAAACCGGGAGATAAACTGGTGACCAGGGGAATGAATTTTCTCCAGGATGGAGATGATGTCGAGATCGTAGAAGAGGAACTTAAAGAATGAACCTGCCGGAACTCGGAGTCAAAAGACCTGTTACCACTCTGATGATCTTTACGGCCATGGTTTTGCTCGGAGTTGTAGCCTTTCTCAGGCTTGGGCTCGACTTGATGCCGGATATTGATATCCCGTCTGTTTCAGTGATCACCACCTATAGAGGAGCCGGGCCTCAGGAGGTGGAAACCAGAATAACAGAGCCGATGGAAGAAAGAATCAGCACGGTTCAGAATCTGGATGAGTTGACATCCATCTCCATGGAAGGCCTCTCTGTTGTAACTGCAAAATTTGAGTGGGGAGTGAATCTGGATGAGGCAACCAACGATATCAGGGACAAGGTGGATCTGACCAGAAAAAGACTTCCGGACGAAGCAGATGACCCTATTCTTTTTAAGTTTGACCTGGCCATGTTTCCGGTCATTATCATCGGCGTTAGCGCTGATGAGAATTGGGAAAAGCTGGAGCATATCGTGGATAAGGATATCTGCGATCCCTTAAAAAGAATTCCCGGTGTGGCCACGGCAACCTACCGGGGCGGGTTGAAACGACAGATCAAAGTGGGACTTGACCGGACAAGGCTCGAAGCCTATGGTTTGACCGCTTCCAATATTGTCGGCGCACTTGCTTTACAAAACCTGAGCAACCCCGGCGGCCATCTGAAATCAGGCGACATGGATTATCTGATACGAACTCCCGAAGAGTTTTCTGATCCTGACGAAATCGGCCAAGTTGTGGTGGCTCACCATAAGGGAACTCCCGTCCATGTTAATGACCTTGCCAGGGTATATGATGGCTTTGCCGAGAAGACCCACGAAGTTCTTATTGACGGCAAGCAGGGCATGATCGTTATGGTGCAGAAGCAATCCGGGGAAAATACCGTGATGGTAGCAAAAAGGGTAAAAGAAGAACTTAAAGAGCTCAAGAAAGATCTTCCCCCGGATGTTAAGCTCAAAGTCGTTATAGATTCTTCCGATTTTATCAAAAAATCTATAGACAACCTTCGTGATACCATCCTTTGGGCATTGATCTTCGTTTTTGTCGTTGTGCTTTTTTTTCTCAGGAATGTCAGGGCAAGCCTGATTGTTGCATCAACAATTCCTACATCCATGGTAATCACCTTTTTGTTGATGTATATTATGGGATATACCATCAACCAGATCACTCTTTCCAGTCTGGCCATTGCCATGGGGATGGTGGTGGATAACGCTATTGTCGTTCTGGATAATATTCAGCGGCACAGAGAGAGAGGACGGAAACGCACTGAGGGGGCAATCTTCGGGGCAAGCGAGGTGGGAACCGCAGTGACGGCCTCGACCTTAACCACGATATCTATTTTTGCTCCTATCATTTTCGTCGGGGGGATCACAGCGATTATTTTCGGCGCTTTGGCGGCAGTGATTACTATGGCTCTGTCAGCCTCTTTGTTCACCTCCCTTATGCTGACTCCCATGCTCTGTTCCAGATTTCTGAAGCTTGAGACAGAGCACACAAACCGCTTTTTTAAAACAAGTGAAAAGTTTTTCATATTTCTTGAGAATGGTTATTCAAGGCTGCTTGACTGGACCCTTTACCACCGGAAATCGGTTATCGCAGGCGCAGCGCTGCTTTTGATTATTTCCCTAAGCGTTGTTCCGCTGGTCGGAACAGAATTCATGCCTGAGCAGGATCAGAATCGATTTACAGCCGGTGTCGAACTTCCTGTCGGCACTCGCTTTGAGAGAACCGGTGATGTCTGCCGGAAGATCAATCAGATCATTGAGAAAGACGTACTCGAGCTTTCCACGTATTTTGATCGGTGGGGAGCAGGCGAGACAGGGATCGGTTCTATTTTGGGTCAAGAAGAGGCTTCTCACATCGGAAATCTTAACGTAAGGCTGGTATCCAAAGAAGAAAGGTCTGCCTCGCCAAGGGAGATCATTGAGCGGATTCGGCCAATGGTTGAGAAGATTCCCGGGGCCGAAATAAGATTCGGCGTGTCCGATCCTCTAGCAGGGATCATGTTTGGGGGAGGGAAGCTCTTAGGTATCGACCTTTACGGGTATGATCTCGATGATGCCAGGAATTACTCTGCGGCGATAAAGGCTGCTTTGGCAAAGATACCGGGCGTCAAAGATATAGAGATAAGCCGAAAAGAGACCAGGCCGGAATTACAGGTTATCGTTGACAGGGAAAAGGCCTCTATGCTCGGTCTCAATGTGACCGATATTGGTAAAACCGTGGAGACCTTCTTTGCCGGAAATACAGACGTTAAATACAGGGAAAGGGGTGATGAGTACGACATTGAGGTGCGGCTGCGTCCTGAGGACCGTATAAAAATCGAGGATCTTCGAGATGTTTTTATTAATATGCCTGACAAAAGAAAAATACCCCTTTCCAACATTGCTCACTTAAAAATGGGGCTGGGTCCTACAAAGATTGAACGAAAGGATCAGGATCGGATAATCACCGTTTCCGCTGACATTTACGGCCGGGATCTTGGAAGCGTGGTTGCAGAGGCAAAAGAAATGCTAAAAAAAATTCCCAAACCCCCTGGATTTTCATATAAATTTTCCGGCGCGGAAAAAGAAAAGGAAAAAGCCTTCCGTCTTCTTGTCATAGCAGCGGCTCTCGGTCTTGTCCTTGTTTACATGATCATGGCCTCACAGTTTGAATCCGTAAAAGATCCCTTTATCATCTTTTTTTCCATCCCGTTCGGCTTCATTGGTGTTATCTGGATTCTTGCGCTTACAGGCCACACATTATCAGTCGTCTCCTTTATAGGAGTAATAATGCTTATCGGCATCGTGGTGAACGACGGGATTGTCCTTATCAGCTATATAGGCATGCTTTGCCGCAGGGGCCTGCCTGTTAGAAAGGCTGTAATGGATGGTGGACGCGCAAGGCTGAGGCCTGTAGTAAGCACGACAGTGACAACTGTTTTAGCCATGCTTCCCCTGGCTTTATCCAGGGGGGAGGGTTCCGAGATATGGGTTCCTATGGCTTTAACCGTGATCGGTGGATTAAGCCTTTCCACCCTTGTTACTCTTATTCTGATGCCCACAATTTACTATATCTTCAGACCTCGTAATTTACTCTTATAATGAGTCAATTTTTTTTGACACTATCTGTATTTATTAGCGCCAAATTGAGGGATTCACCTATTTCCTAAATTCGCAATTCCTAAGGCGGATAAACCGCAAATAACAAATTACAAGCACTAAATTACAAATAAATCCCAATTCTCAATATCCAAATAAAAGCCAAAGCAAATTGCTCCCACATAGCCTGGCATTGCCTGTTATTCGTATTTGTTTGTTCTATTTTGGAATTTGAAATTTTAGTCATTATGATTTATTTGTTATTTGTTTTTTTGAATATTGTAATTTTTTATGACCTATTTGCGTACGGCATGTATAGAAAACATAATTCTTTTGCCAAAAAAACACGAAAATAAGAGATAAGAATCTAAGAGGGCATATCAATATGAAAATGTTTCTAATAGTCTATGACGTTGGTTTTGACGAGGATGTTACAGAGACTCTTTCCGCATGTGGCGTGACAGGATATACAAAGTGGGATCGAGTACTGGGGAAGGGTGAGCGATCAGACCCAAAGATGGATGATGCTGTATGGCCTGGTTTTAACTGCGCGCTAATGATGGCTGTAGATAGAGCAATAGAACCGGCTGTCTTTAAGGGCCTGCAATCACTTCATAAACGTATGGGGGGAAAGGAGTTCAAGGTCTTTGGATGGCCTCTTGAGAAAGTAATATGAGTTGCACAGGTTTAGCGCCTGTAACTTGATAGTATAGGGATTTCCTTTCCTGAAATAACAAATAACAAATAACAAATATCAAATATCAAATAAATGACAATGACCAAAATTCAAAATCCCAAACCCGTATATGATCTTGAAGAAAAAACATTTCAATTCGCTAAAGCTACCCGGGCTTTTCGTTAGATGTATTGGTCATTTGAATATTGAAATTTGGGATTTATTTGTAATTTGATGCTTGAAATTTGGGATTTTATAAGTTCAAAAGGTATCAGTAATAGCGGCGGGCAAACTTCCTGTAATCTCGTCAAGCCAAACGACAACCTGGTCGAGTATTTTACTTACAGTCTGGTCGAAACCCCTGACCGCGCCTGCTGCATCAAAACTATCAACTTCGCCCGACATGGAAAAACATTTATTGGCCACCATTACCTGTCTTCTTGAATCGATCAATGTCATCCTGACACTGATCTTGACCGCCCCCGGTTTGTTAGAAATATCGTGATAAAAATCGCATAGTTCCAAACACAATTGCAGATCGATGGGGACTGCCATTGGTCGACGCAAGACGCTGGCGAACAGATCCGCCTCCTCCATTCTACGGGCCAGCAGAAATGTAAACCGCTTAGGCGGGGGTTCCACCCAGGAGGCAAACCGGTAAAATCCGCGGGTTGAGGGATTGTCACTGAAGATTATCTTGCAACTGTCAATCATCGGAGGAGCAGTTGCTTGCCGGACCATGATGCTGAATGGCCGGCGTGCAAAGGACCGGATGCCAATATGTGGGGCATCATTTAGCACGTAGTATTTTTTCGGTGCCGGCGGGACTCCGCCGACCTTAAGATTGCATGCAGTGGAAGACAAAATAAAAAACGTACATAAGAGTATAACACGAAAAGCGTTCATCTTGTTTCTCTTTCTCCCGGACCGAGTGAGTCCAAATTCGGGCCCCATAATGAGGCCTTGGGGTCTTCGTATGCTTCGAGGGTAGCCGAGAGCTTGCGGGCCGTCTCAGTCAGTTCTTCGGCCAGGCTCTCTGCTACCCTCGAAATTCTCGCTGCCGAATTGGTCAGCGAGTGGCTTACTTCTGCCGTCTTTGCATCAAGGTTTTTGGCAAGTGTGCGAAGCCCTTCGACCATGCGAGGCACCTCCTCAGCTTGGCGAGTAATAACCGCTGCCGTCTTGGTCAAGGACAGGCCGGCTGCCGCAGATCTCTCATCAAGCCTCTTGACCGCCACCCGCATTTCCGTCGCGAGATCGGATATCTCATCGATCATTTCCGGCAGTTTACCTTCACTTTTGGCTAATCTTTCGGTGATTACCGTCACGTTATGCAACGCTTTTTTCAATGCCATCTGATTCTCAGGCGTGAAGACGGTGCCGGCTCGGTGAACTACCTCGCTAATGTTTTCCAGGAGTTTAGGCAATGTTTGCCGGATGGCTTCCAGTTTTGTCTTGCCTTCGGGGATTACCGGGTATTCCTCACCTTCTTTTATCTCGGTAAGCGGGGGGCTCTCCTGGCTGCTGCGGACGAGATCGATGTCGGCAAGTCCGGTGAGCAGGTTACGCCTTATGACTGCTTTTGTGTCCCTCTTTATCGGGGTTTCGGCATCCAGTTTCACGATTACCTTAACTCGCTCGATATTTTCATGTGAGATGTGTAACTGAGAAACGGTCCCCACCTTAATGCCCCTCATGGTGACCTCGCTATCAACCTGCAGTCCGGATAGTGAATGTTTTTCGAAATATACGGTGTAAAATCTGGTCTTGCCCCGCATGCCTGCCTCGGATAGCCAGAAAATCGATGCCACAATGAGCATCGTGAGGACAATCAGAGTGCAGCCGACGAGCGTATATTTTGCGTGCGATTCCATAGTGCCCTTCTAAATTGGCTAAACCGGTTATTTTGAAATTACGTTACTCTCGATGAAAAATATGCTTGGAGCCACGGATCATCTACCCGGGCAGTGTCTTCCAGGGTGCCATCGGCTATAATAGTTCCTCTGCTGAGTACGATGATCCGGTCCGCGATCCCTGCGATGGTGTCCAGATCGTGAGTTGCCAAAAAAATCGTTAAGTCAAGACTATCACACAGGGTCCTGACGAGTAGATCAAAGGCTCTCGCATTGATCGGGTCAAGGCCTGAAGTCGGCTCGTCCAGAAACAGAACTTCCGGTTCCAGGGCCAAAGCCCGTGCCAGCGCTACCCGTTTGCGCATACCTCCCGAAAGTTCGCTAGGCATCTTCAAGCAGGTCTCCGGCGGCAACCCGGTAAAGGCCAGACAAAGATGTACAATTGCTCTGACAAGGCTGTCCGATAAATCCGTCTGTTCCCTCAGAGGGACTGCCACGTTTTCCCCCACGGAAAGCGCGGAAAAGAGCGCCCCGTTTTGAAAGAGGACTCCAATGCGGCTGCGCAGCTTTTTCAATGTATACTCAGGACATTGCCAGACATTTTTGCCAAAAAGATAAATATTTCCAGCAGTTGGCCGTAACAGTCCGATCATCTCTTTAAGTAAAACCGATTTGCCGCTCCCGCTTTCACCGATCAGGGCGACGATCATTCCCGGGCCAATTGAGAAACTGACGCACTGGTGAACGTAAGCCGTGCCGAAGCGGGTCTGGACGTCTTTAACAATAATGACCGGTGATTGAGATTTCATGACTTAAAATTTTCGTTTAAATTTTATCATGTTGCCGCGAAAGTAACAAGTTTTTTTGACGTTCGTCAAATACCGAGTTGAACAAAAATGACTGCGAAGACGGCATTGAGAAGAATGACGGAAACAATGCTTTGCACCACTGTTGAGGTCGTATTGAGACCGATGCTTCTTGCGTTATTTTGGACGCACAACCCCATGCGACAGCCGATTATCGCTATAAAGGCAGCAAAAACCGGCGCTTTGATTATGCCCACCATGAAAGTTTTTGGGTAAATGACCACCTGCAGCCTTTCAATGAATGTGGTCATCGTTATGCTAAGCTGGCTGTGTGCGATGAGCATGCCCCCGAAGATGCCGGCTGCATCTCCGATAAAGACCAGAAGCGGCAGGGCGATCATGAGTGCCAGCAAGCGGGGAAGAACCAGAACCTGCATGGGGGAAAGTCCCAGGGTTAACATCGCGTCAATCTCTTCGTTGAGCTTCATTGTCCCAATCTGGGCGGTAAAAGCAGATCCCGAACGTCCAGCCACGACAATGGCGACAATCAGAGGAGCTAATTCCCGGCACACGGCGGTCCCAACGCCATCAACGACAAAAATGTTCCCTCCATATTTCTCTAATTGGGTGGCAAAAAGGTAGGCAATCACAACACCAATGAGAAAATTAACAAGAGCCACTACAGGGATAGCATCCAGACACGCTCTTTCCATCTGTACAACCAGCTCTTTCCAGCGGATATGGAATGGCGCGCGCAAAGCGCGTCCTGTTTCATAACTTGTCTCGCCGAGAAAGCTTATGAAGTTGACTGCCCTGCGGACGACTTCGATAGCTGCCCTGCCGATGACCTGTACAGGGTTTAACCGCGATGCGAGGCGTAAGTCTCTGGCGATGACAAGGTGTTTTCTGACAAGAAGAGTGATATTTTCATGTTTCTTTTTAAAATTTGCCAACTCAATATCGCTGGAGTCAGCGCCGGCGGTGGCCGCGAGTCTATACATGAGCAGGGCGCCGGAAGCGTATAACTCCGTTAACCCTTGTCCATCGAGAATGATAATGTCTCCGGCAGGGACACTCGGAGGGGTTCGGTTGATTTCTTCTTCGATCCGTTTCAGATTGGCTATGCGCCAAGCCCCCATGGGTATCACCCTGGTAAACCCGGGAGCAGATTCGATCCGCCACCACGATTGTGCGTTGTTATGTCTATTCATGGTTACAACTCCTCAGGCAATCTTTCAAACCGCTGTAGTCACCGAGATGCGTTCGGAGCGGGTCTTCTTTGGCAGGACATATTTGTTTGTGCTTTCTTCATCAAGTTTATCGCACTTTTGGTGCGGACATGAGTACCTGAACTGAGCTTCAGAAATTCATACCCGCATTCAGGAAAAAAGTAAAGTCCGTGCCCGATTCACAAGAGTCAAATATATCTTCCACTCCACCGATTTGGATAAATATTCCGTTTTTTGTATGATAACTTAGACCTATCAAGAGATCAACCATCCTTATGCCTGGCGCATGTATCGGAACTTTGAAAATAAAGGGGCATAGCGTTTGTAACAGAGAGCTACGGCGGCGACTATCCCTCTAATTCAATAGGAAAAAGAGAGGGTTATTGCCGTAAAAGAATGTTCATTTTTTTGGGTTTTGAACTCCTTTGTCTTATGAACGTGTGCAAAGCTCATTTTGAAGCGACTGAGTACGAGTCCTACGCCTACCATATAGTTGCCTACGAAAGGCTCCTTATCTACGCTGTGACTATCCCGGAAGGTGTTGCCATCGAAGAAGATGTTTCGCAGGATCCACGACCCACCCACTGTGGTAAAAACATGGATTCCAAAGTGGGGGCCACCGCGAAAGAAACGCGCATCCGTTTCATCAATCGCAGCGTTTGTATCGGAACCAGGCCGGATAGTGAAAGTGCCGAAATCGTTTGGCAGGTTCCACCCAAACCGAAGCCCCGCTCCGGCATGAGCATAGATTAAAGCATTTCCTAAACCGGCTCCCATGTGGGGAATCAAATCATACCCGAAACCACTGTCAATTTTTGACTGTCGTAATTTCCATTTGCGGTTATAGAAGACTCCCAAAACCGGCTCATCCTCAAGTTGGTTGTCCCAACCATTCAAAATATCATTATTGCTCAGTTCATGCACTTTTTCTTGAGTTTCCTCGGCATAGGAATGCGGCCCCACTATCCCCAGAAGAAATTCCAGGCTATCCATTCGGCGACTACTCTTGCTGTGAAACCCAATTGCATAGTAGAGTATTCCCGCATAGGGACGATCATCCTTGACCAGGTCACTGCTTTCGGTATCTTCGGGCGTGTAAATATTTTGGCCGAGGGACATTGACACAGAGTACTGAAGTCCTGGCTTGTTAACCAATGGCAGCCGTTTGATTAAGGGGTAGCTCCATTCGGGTAACCGGGAATTTTCTCGGTAGTCCGTCAGGTCCGGTGAAATCCAGCTTAACTTCAACCCGCTAGTGTACAGGGAGTCAGTATGATGGAGCATGTCATTTTCAACGTATAAGGTAAACGTGTTGAAATCTTTGGCTGTTTCGTCTTGAGCCATGGCCGTCAAAGGGAGTAATCCTAACAGACTAAAGAGAAAGACAGATATTGATTTTATTCGCATAAGATATCATATCATATAATATTTTGCTGTCAAATTAGTCGCTTGAAGGAGAATATTTTCTTTTAAGTTGAGTATGACAATATCTTCCGTTAGTGTTACTCAGCACCTCCGCCCAATACCGCGTAAAGCCTCACTTGGTTAGAGAGTTTGGCCAAGCGGAGCGCGATAAGCACCTGCTGCTGCGCATAGAGGGATCGCTGCGCATCAAGGACGCTTAGGTAGCTGTCAATCCCCTTTGTATAGCGTTTATTTGAAAGGCGATATGTTTCTGCAACTGCATTGACCAGAGATTGTTGCGCAGAGACCCGCTGGTCCATCGTGCCCTGAACGGCAAGGGCATCGGCTATATCCCTGAAAGCCGTCTGGATTGCCTTCTCATACTGGGTCAGGACAATTTTCCGATCGGCTTTGCTGACCCGCAGCGCGGCCCAGGTGCGGGCATCAAAAATCGGTATAGCGATCTGAGGTGCAAAGTTCCAGGTGCCTGAGCCGGATTTGAAGAGACCGGACAGATCATCGCTTGCGGTTCCGATCGAGGTGGTCAACGAAATGCGGGGAAAGAAGGCGGCCCTGGCCGCGCCGATAAAGGCGTAGGCTCCCTTGAGCCGATGTTCCGCCGCCACAATGTCCGGCCGTCGCAAAAGTGCCTCGGAGGACAGACCCGGAGAAATTTCCTTGGGCGGGGTTACACTGCTCAGGTCAACCGGTAAAAACTCCTCCGGCGTCGGAGAACCGGATAGAAGGTTGAGAGCATTCTGATCCTGCGCCACCATTTGCCTGTAGCGGCCGATATCTACTCGGGCCGCATCCAGCGGGGTTTGCGCTCGACGCAGATCCAGTCCGGTCGCGAGTCCAACGTCATAACGTTTTTGAACTAAACTGTATGCGGCCTGCTGGGTTTCAAGGGTGGACTGGGCCAGCTTAAGATTTTCCCGATCCGCAGCAAGGGTCAGGTACACCCTGGCAACCTCGGACACCAGCGCAATCTGCGCGCTGCGGCGGGCCTGCTCAGTGGCCAGGTACTTTTCCAGCGCCTGATCTTTCAGACTGCGAATGCGACCAAAAAAATCGATCTCCCAGGAAGCAATACCCAGATTCATGCTGTATTGTTCCATTGTCCTGGGATCCCCGGGGCTGATAAGATCGGAGGAAAGGCGCTGTTTACCTCCTGCTCCTGTTGCATTGACCGCAGGGAACAGTTCAGCCCGTTGAATGCCGTACAGCGCGCGTGCCCTTTCCACATTCAAGGCGGCAAGCCGCAGATCACGGTTGTTGCTCAAGGCCGTCTCAATAATCTCTTGAAGCCGCTTATCAATGAAGAATTCCCGCCATTTCGACTCCAAGTCTGTTGAGGCACCAGTCGCGGCCTGGGTATCTTTGTATGCCGCGCCGGTCGGCCAGCTTTCAGGAATTGGAGATTCAGGCCGTGTATATTTCGGGGCCAGAGAGCAGCCGCTCAGAAAGAGGGCTATTCCAATTAGTAGAAAAAACAGATGCCTATTCATATCATTGATCCTCTGATGTACTTTTCTCAACATGCTTCATCGTTACGTCCTTTCTGTGTTTTCCTAATGCCTTGTAAATCATTACGTAAAAAAGCGGTGCAAACAAAGTCACCAGGAAGGTTGAGGTAACCATTCCTCCCAGTACTCCAATGCCGATGGCCTTTTGTGCACCTGCTCCGGCCCCGCTTGCAAGCCCAAGGGGTAAAACACCGAACCCGAAGGCCAACGAGGTCATGACAATTGGTCGCAGTCTTAATTTGGCTGCCTCTAAAGTTGCATCGACCAGCCTTGCCCCTTCATCGACTCTGGCCCTGGCGAACTGAACGATCAGGATGGCATTCTTGGTGGTCAGGCCCAGGACAGTCAGCAGCCCTATCTGGAAATAGACATCGTTGGGCATTCCCCGCATGGAAGAAGCAATAACCCCGCCGATGGCCCCAAGGGGCAGACACAGCAGAATTGCGATGGGGATGGGCCAGCTTTCATACAGGGCCGCGAGGCACAGGAAGATTACGAAAATGGAAAATGCATACAGCAGGGGCGCCTGGGTGCCGGCCATCCGTTCCTGGTAGGAAAGCCCGGTCCAGTCAAAACCGATCCCCTGGGGCAGATTGGAGACGATTTCTTCCATGGCAGCCATGGCCTCACCAGAACTCCTTCCCGGCGCCGGCTCGCCCCAGATGTTGATGGATGGAAAGGCATTGTAGCGCTCCAGCTTGGGAGAACCCAGTGCCCAGTGTCCGGAGGCAAAGGAAGAGAAAGGGACCATCTTGCCCATGCTGTTACGCACATAGAGTTTTTTCAAATCTTTCGGCAGCATGCGAAATGGGGTATCTGCCTGAACATAGACCTTTTTGACCCGACCAGCCTGGATAAAATCGTTGGCATAGGCGCTGCCGAAGGCCGCCGCGATGGTGTTATGAATGGAAGTGATGGGAACGCCTAGGGCGCCGGCCTTTTCCCAGTCCACGTCAATGTGGTATTCGGATACATCGTCCATGCCGTTGGGCCGGACGCTGATCAATCGCGGATCCTGCATCGCCATACCGAGGAGCTGGTTGCGGGTTGCCATCAGTTTTTCGTGGCCCAGGCCGCCCCGGTCCTGCAACTGAAAATCAAACCCGGTGGCATTGCCTAATTCGATGACTGCCGGCGGCGGAAACGCGAACACCATGGCGCCTTTTATCTGGGAAAACGCTCTCATGGCCCTGCCGGCGATGGCCTTGACCTTCAGGTCCGTCCGCTCACGAAGCTTCCAGTCCTTGAGTTTGGCAAATCCCATACCCATGTTCTGCCCCTGGCCGCCAAAACTGATACCAACGACCGACATGAAAGAATCCACCCCGTCTTTTTCATGCTCCATAAAATAGTCCCTGATCTTATTCATGACCTTCTGGGTCTGGTCCAGGGTCGAGCCCGAGGGGAGCATGGCCTGAACCATCAGGCTCCCCTGGTCTTCATCCGGGAGATAGGCGGTCGGCATGCGTTGGAACAGATATCCCATAGCGGCCACGATCAGCACAAACAGAAAGATATAGCGGAGTTTTTTGGCCAGCATGCGGCCAACCAGTTTGACGTACAGCTCTCTGGCACCATAAAAGAAGCGGTCAAACCACCTGAAAAAGGGCCGCAGAAAAGAAACGGCATTGTCTGCCGGCTTATGCCCCCTGGGCACCGGCTTAAGGAGCGACGCACAGAGCACCGGGGTCAAGATCAGGGCCACCAGAACTGAAAGCAGCATGGAGGCAGCGATGGTTACAGAAAACTGGCGGTAGATGACTCCGGTGGAGCCGGGGAAAAAGGCCATGGGACCGAACACAGCCGAGAGCACAAGCCCGATGCCGATCAAAGCGCTGGTGATCTGGTCCATGGACTTGGCCGTGGCTTTCCTCGGAGAAAGTCCCTCCTCGCTCATGATCCGCTCCACGTTTTCAACCACCACGATGGCGTCATCCACCAGCAGGCCGATGGACAGAACCATGGCAAACATGGTCAGCATGTTGATGGAGAAGCCGAAGAGCCCTAAAATCGCAAACGTCCCCAGGAGCACCACCGGCACGGCAATGGTGGGGATGAGGGTGGCCCGGAAGGTTCCCATGAAAAGATACATGATCACAAAAACCAGCAGAACTGCCTCGACCAGAGTCTTGACCACCTCTTCGATGGCCACCCGGGTAAAAAGGGTAGTGTCGTAGGGGTAAATAACCTTCATGCCGGGAGGGAAGTATCGGCTCATTTCTTTGAGTTTCTGCTTGACGGCATTGGCCGTATCCAGCGCATTAGCGCCGGCGGCCTGCCGGATGGCCATAGCGGCGGAGGGCTTGCCGTTGTAATTTGCGACGATGTCGTAACGCTCGGTCCCTAATTCCGTGCGGCTGATGTCCCTGATTCGGACCACCGAGCCGTCCGGATTGGTTCGGATGGGGATGGCGGCGAACTCTTCCGGGGTCTGGAGCAGGTGTTGGACGATGATAACGGCGTTCAGGCGCTGGCCCTCCGCGGCCGGCGCCCCGCCGAATTGACCGGCGGAGACCTCTACATTATACGCCCGCAGCGCCATGATGACATCTTCCATTGTCAGATGGTAACTGGTCAGTTTGTCCGGGTTGACCCAGATCCGCATGGCATACTGGGTGCCGAAATTTTCCACCTCGCCTACACCCGGCACCCGGGACAGGATTTTTTCCAGATTGGACTGGGAGTAGTCCCGAAGGTCTACGCCGTCCATGCTGCCGTCTTCCGAAATCAGCCCCACAATAATCAGGTAATTTTTAGTCGATTTGCTGACCTTGACCCCCTGACGCTGGACCACATCGGGCAGGCTCGCCATGGCTAACTGCAATTTGTTCTGTACCTTGGACCAGGCCACATCCGGATCGGTCCCCGGAGCGAATGTAAGCTGGATACGGGACGCGCCGGACGAAGAACTGGTGCCGGAAAGGTAGATCATATCGTCCAGACCGGTCATCTTCTGCTCGATGATCTGAGTCACGGTGTTTTCAACAGTCTCCCCCGAGGCCCCTGGGAAAAATGCATCGATGGCGATGGACGGCGGCGCGATGGGGGGATACTGCGATATGGGGAGATTATAGATTGCCAGGACGCCTGCCGTCATCATGACAATGGCTATAACCCAGGCAAAGACAGGACGGTCCAGAAAGAATCTCGATAACATCACGCGCCTCCGTTGGTTGTATTTTCAGGTGTCGCTGGCTTCGTCTCATCCTCTTTAAAAGGGACAACCTTCACAGCCGCACCGGGCCGCACCCTTTGCCTTCCCTCAACAATCACACGATCACCGGGAGCAAGGCCTGCTGACACGAGCCATTTGTCGCCGATGGTACGGTCAAGGGTGAGCATTCGCATAACCACTTTATTTTCAGCATCTACGATCAGCACGAAGGGGTTCCCCTTGCGATCTCGGGCGACCCCCTGCTGGGTAACAAGGATGGCCTGTTCCTTGACGCCTTCTTTAATCACCGCCCGGACAAACATGCCCGGCAGAAGAACGCCTTCAGGATTTGGAAAGACAACCCGCAGTATGACGGATCCGGTGGTTGGGTCCACCGTGACATCGCGAAACTGCAGCATCCCTTCCTGTGGATATGCTGTGCCGTCTTCCAGGATGAGCTTGACCTTGTTCTGGTTCGTTCCATCGTTATCAAGACGGCCGTCATTTAGACGGCGTTTCAAGCGCAACAATTCGGTGGTGGATTGGGTAACATCCACATAAATGGGGTCCAGTTGCTGGATAATGGCAAGAGGGATGGGCTGATAGGCCGTGACGATAGCACCATCCGTCACGCTGGATCTGCCGATCCGGCCGGAGATGGGCGCGGTGATCCTGGTATAGCCCAAATTGATACGGGCCGTTTCCACCGTCGCTTTCCAATACTGAATATCCGCTTCGACCTGTGTCAGGGCGGCAGCCGCGTCGTCATAGTCCTGCTGGCTCACTGCTTTGTCCGCGAGTAATTCCCTGTAACGCTTGGCCCTCGACCTGAGCGCAGGCAGATTGGCTTCGGCCCGGCCGAGGGCGGCCTTGGCATTGTCGAGCACCGCCTGAAAGGGAGCGGAATCGATCTGATAGAGCGCTTGGCCGACCTTTACATCGGAACCTTCCGTAAACAGGCGTTTTAGTATCAGGCCGCTGACCTGGGGCCGGATCTCTGCAACACGGAAGGCGGACGTGCGGCCCGGTAATTCAGTAGTCAGTACGACCTTTTGAGGTTGAACCGTCACCGTGGCTACTTCCGGAACACGAGGAGGCGGCGGGGATTGCTGTTGGCGATCGCAACCTGCCAGCAAAAGGGTGCTTAACAGGGCGGCCAGCACCACAGTCCATTTGAGGGGTTTGTAAACTATTTCACTGAGTTGCATCGGAGATCCTCCAAGTATTAATAGTAATATTGATAATAGCGAGCGGATTTGGGTTTTTAGAGTCCCCAGGTTTCAGCAAAATAGAGGCGAATAAAGGAGACGTTGTCCATAAAGACTGTGCCTTTAGCCTGCCGCAGCCACCTGTGCTTAAAGCCCATAGGCACCTCAGGAGTTATCAGTCGATAATAATTCAAACTGTTTTTGTATTGCATTTTTCCATTTCTCCCTTTTCATAAACCCGGTGAAAAAATATGTTTATAATCAAATCCGCATCAAACGGATGGGCATCAGGATATTCCAGGTGCTGAAATAGAAAGGCATTAGAAATACCGTTAAGGGCAATTGCAAGGAGGTAGGAATCAAATTTCTTGAAAAGTCCTTTCTTAATTCCTTTTTCAAATACACGTGCCAGTTTTTTAACGAACTCTTCATAGCTCATCTTTATGTCGGTATCCAGACCAGCCTTGACATTAAAACCAGCTCCACGTGTTTCAGCCAAATAAAGACGGACATAGTCTAAATTATCCATAAAGACTTTTAACTTGGCTTCCACACACGCCTTAATCTTTTCCAGTTCATTCCCGGATGTTGCAAGTGCTGCCATTAATGACGAATGAAACATGTTCGACACTTCCAGCATAAGTGCTTTATAAAGGTCTTCTTTGTTTGAAAAGAATTTATACAGTGTTCCAACCGCAAATTCGGACTTTTTAGCTATCTCATGCATTGAAACATTGTGGAAGCCTTTTTCAGAGAAGAGTTTCAGCGCCACCTGAAGAATCTCTTGACGGTGGCGTAAATATTCCCGTTCCTTTCTTGAAAGCTTGCTTTTTTCCATCTTAAACCTCTATACTTTGAGACCTTTGCAAAACGCTCCCTTTTGCCCGATTACTGCGTCAGGCTCAAATTTCAATCCTCGAAATACTCAATGTATTCCTGTGGTTGAAATTTTCGCCTTCCTTGTACTCGAACAAAATTGAACATTTTTCAAAGGTCTCACTTTGTGAGTTATCCGTCACCATATGAACTAATTGTCTTTATGCGACTGAATATTCATATTGTCAACAAGAAAAAATATACGAAGTAGGAGACCATATTCCTGATTCCAGCGCTGCTGAGCCTTACCTTTGATGTTGTAAATGCTGTTAAGCAAAGGTTGTAGCCGTTTACCGGTCACTACCTGACAGCCGACAACATGGCGGTTTTTTGAATAAAGGCCGGAGATAATGATATTGGTATCCAAGACAACCAGCATAATTATTTATATATTATTATATGAAACCTGCAAATCAAGCTCAAAAAGAAACGGAGAACCGTTGTTTTTCAGTTCTTGACAAGTCGCCAAGAACTGAATATTTTAAACAAATATACAATACAAAGAGGCCCATATGCAAACACTTACAACAGGAGAACTGAGAACCGGTTTTTCGGAGATTTTGAGAAAAATAAGAAGCGGCCAGAAAATTGTTATAATCTCGGCAAAAAACGGGGAAAGTTGCTGTAATTGTCCCATATTCAGCCTATGCCTCCACACTGGAAAGGAGTCAGACAAGATCGGGCAGGTCTTAGAAAGATTTTGAGCAATCCGGTCAAGTATTTTTCTGAAGGAGGCATGGTTTGCCTGACAGCAAAACAAATTGCGGAATCCGAAATGGAATAGGGGGTGTAAAGCAATGAAAAAAATCCTAATAGTAGATGACGAGTTCGAGATTAGAAGGCTGGTGGATATGACTCTCAGAATTGAAGATTACCAGATTCTTCAGGCTGAAAGCGGGGAACAAGCCATTGAGATTGTGAAGGCCGAAAAACCTGACCTGATTATTATGGACATCATGATGCAAGGGGAAATGGATGGGCTGAAAGCCACCCGGATATTGAAGAACGATCCTGAAACCAAAGGATGTCCTATAATTATGTTAACCTCTAAAGGCCAGAGCTATGAAAGGGAAGAAGGCCTTGCCGCCGGCGCTGACGACTATTTTACAAAACCTTTCAGTCCCCTGGCATTGATAAATAAGGTTGCAGAGCTAATTGGATAGGAAACTGAGTAATAATTTAAGCAATTGACTAAAGGGATCTCCAATGAAAAATGTAAAATATAATGGCCCAGAAAGAAGAAAAAATTTAAGGGTAACTTATAAACCTGATAAAAGGCCCACTTTAAAAGTTGGCGAAAACGAGTTTAAAGTCGCAGATTTATCCGAAAGGGCACTTAGGTTTTTTTATGATAGAAAAATGGAGGTTGAATACCGGGTGAGCGGAAAATTGACATTATTATGTGGTGAATTAATAGATATTGATGGAATGGTTGTGAAAAAAGAACAAGAAGACATATGTATTAATCTTAATACTCCTATACAAAAGAAAATTTTGCATAAAGAACAGCAGTATATTAATGATGACTGATTCCTATTACGAATTATCAATTTGACGGCATTGAAGATTCAGTCAAGACATCTTTCATAGCGCCTTTTACTGTCTACCGGTTTAAGTCTTAAAATCTCTCTTATTTTTCGCGTAGATAATCTTTCTTTTGCCATTATGTCCTCTCTTGATATATGTTGAGGCTTGGGAAAGCAGGTAAAGCCCGGAGGTAAATCATGAACGAAAGTAATACAGATACACTCTTGCCAGAAGCATGTGCAGGCAAGATATTTGAATTCAGCGGTTCGAAGTTTGCCCCTGATATTGCTGCCGAGCTTTGGCCGAAAATTTTGCAACACAAATGGCTTATGTCTGAAAAACTCGGCCGCGACGTTGGGCTGCGAACTGCAAGCATAGATTTTCTTGGAAACATCGACCAGGCTCACAAAGAATTCATGGCTTATAAGCAGCCTGACCTCCTTGCAGAGATGGGGGCGCAGACAGTCGGCAGAGAAATATGGAACACCATTTCCGATTCTCAGCCGCCCAAGCAGGTGGTTGAACGTAGAATTATTCTTCCTTTAACCGAGGAAAAGCTTGCCAGAAAACACGGCGTTGTTTCTCCCAAAACGATTATCTTTTTTGGCCCGCCCGGAACCGGAAAAACCCATTTCGTGAAGGCAATAGCAGGAGTCCTGTCATGGTGGTATATTGAAATTGCGCCCAGCATGCTCATGGCTGATGGAATAGATAAACTTGGCGTCAATCTGCGCAATGTCATGGAAAAAGCCCGCCAACTGGAACAAGCGGTCATTTTCATAGACGAGTTTGAAGAAATAGCAGCCAGCCGGGATACAGCTAACCGCATTGACAAATCGATCACAAATGAATTTTTGAAACAGGTGCCTTTGCTGAAAAACCAGGGAAACAGGATCCTGCTGGTATGTGCCACCAACTATATCCGGCAATTAGATGCCGCGCTGCTCCGCCCAGGACGATTTGACTGCATTATTCCGGTTGGAGGACTGGATGATAAGGGGAGGGAAACGATATTGAGGCACTATCTGTCCAGACTCAATACAGGAGATGTTGACATCGATCAAGTCACCGCTCTTACCGATCGATTTACACCTGCTGATATCGAGTATATGTTCCAGAAGGTTGCACAGTCGGCATTCGAGCTGGAGTATACAAGCAAGCAAGAGTATAAGGTTACCACAGAGACATTTGTCAAAGTTGTTGCACAAATTACTCCATCCCTGACCGACGAGATCATCGAAGAGTTCATCCAGGATAGCGCAACATATTCCAGAGCCTGACACCGGCGCTTTAGGGCTCGCTGAAAAGATTGCCGTTGATAACGGATTTGACCTGATGGTGAGATACACATGATTTGGTTTGGAAAACAGGTATTATATTTGATTCTTTTTTTGAACGTCTTGTGTATCGGTTCTAATGTAATTGCCCATCCGCATATATTCATTGTCCAGCGATTGAGCATCGTGTTTGACAATCAAGGCCTGACAGGATTTTGGGTCGAGTGGAATTTCGATGAGATGTTCAGCAGTATGATTGCTGCGGATTACGATCAAAACCAAAACAGCTCTCTGGAAGCAGCCGAAGTTGCAATGGTGAAAGAAAAAGCATTCTTATATATTGCTGAATACGATTATTTTGTCTTCGTGAAAATCGATGGTCAGCCCTTCAAAGTTAAGTGGATCAAGGATTTTAATGCAGTTTTAAAAAACGGCAGGCTTTCCTATCGCTTTTTTGTGCCTTGCCATGTGAAAGCCGGCGAATTGTTTAAACAAATCGTTATTGCCGCATATGATTCCTCCTATTTTACCGCCATTTTCTTTGCCAGAAACCGGCCCGCATTTATTGAGAATGGAGATCGATTTATGATTGAAAGCTCTATTAAAGAAGATAAATCCACCTCGATTTATTTTGGCATGGTCAATCCCTGGGCGCTATTTCTGAAATTCAGGTTAAAGTCATGAGAATCACATTTTTATTACTTTGCCTTTTGACTGTTTACACAGCAGTTATGCTGCAGCCGGTTTTTGCGCAGAACCCGTTTACCGCCAAGCCTGAATCAAAAGCCCATCATGTGACGACGTATCCTGCTGCCAGGAATCAGTTTCTGTCCATGATCACTTTGTGGCAGCACCGGCTCAACCAGAAAATGGCGGATCTGATGCGCGAGGCCAAAGCGACCAACAGCCTGAAACCTTTAGCCTTTCTATTGGTGGTTGCCTTTGCCTATGGGGCGATCCATGCAGCCGGTCCAGGGCATGGCAAATTATTTGCCATATCGTACATTCTGTCGCAACGTCCAGGATTATTGCGGGGGATGCTTTTTGGCAATTTTATTGCCCTGTTTCATGGCTTGTCGGGAATCCTGTTTGTGCTGATTATCCGCATTATTTTGGAGAAGAGTATTACAGGAACATTGGAAGATGTAACCCGCATCACCCAAATCATCAGCTTCAGCCTGATTACCTGCCTGGGTTTGGGTATTCTGATCAAAAGCATTTACAGGTGGATAAAAAGCGCAAAAAACAGCCGCCCATCTTTCGATAAGAGCAATAAACGATATCTCAACAGTCCTTTGTTACCGGCATTGGTGGTCGGTATGATTCCATGCCCCGGGGTAGTAATGGTTATGCTGTTTGCTCTGTCTATGAATCTAATCGGATTGGGCATCATGCTTGGGGTTACCGTTTCCCTCGGCATGGCCTTTACCATCACATGCGTAGTGGTAATGGGCATATTAGGCAAAACCGCCTCGCTTGGAATGGTTGCCGGAAATGGCAGCCTGGTGATTACACTTGAGTATTTGATTCAAACAATCGCCGGCCTGATGATCACATGCCTGGGATTGTTATTTTTGACCACCATTATTTGATTGAACACGTAACCCCCTCAAAATATTTTTTATTTCCTTAACATATGGTGAATTCAAAGTGCACCATCGATCCGGAAATTATTTTGCTCAAAAATTTTGTCAAAACAGAAAAACTGATGTGATCTCTCAATGTCGGCTCATGAACCCTATGCTCCAGCTAACGATTAGTTTTCCCGAAGAATTTAATTGTTTTAAGCGTCGCAAAAACAAAGGGCCGGAAATTATTTATACTCTGGAGCAAAAGACCTCGATCAAACATATTATTGAATCCCTGGGCGTGCCTCACACGGAAATTGGTAAAATTTTTGCGGAAGATAAAGAGGTTGATTTTAATTATATCCCGGTAAATTCGCAAAAGATAACCGTCCTTTCTATTACTCCTCCCTTTGATGTTACCAGACCATCCTTTCTCAGGCCGGAACCATTGCAAAAAATACGTTTTGTTGTGGATGTTAATGTGGGAAAGCTGGCTCTTCTTTTAAGGATGCTGGGCTTAGATGCCGTATATTCTCCCAAATATGTTGACAGGGATATTTTGTACTTTTCAGGGAAAGAAAAGAGAATTGTGCTAAGCAAAGATACAGGCCTGTTAGAATGTAGACAGGTTATATTCGGCAGACATGTACGGTCAATATATCCAGATGATCAACTAATTGAAATCATAAAATTTTTTGGAATAAACGGGCCTTTTAAATTTTTTATTAGATGTCTGCGATGTAATAAAAAGCTTGTTCCAATAAATAAAAAAGATATTTTGCACAGGCTTGAACCAAAAACAAAAAGATATTTTAACAGGTTTAAAATTTGCCCCCAGTGCCGGCGTATTTACTGGCAGGGCTCTCATCATGAAAAGATGAAAATAAGATTACAAAAAAACGGCATATATATTTAGAAAAAAGATTACTTTCACCACAGAGGCCACAGAGATCACAGAGCATATATTGTTATTTTAAACAGTTATTTCTGTGTTCTCCGTGTTCTCTGTGGTAAATTTGACTTTTTACGACGCCATCAAAATTGATGGTTATTGCTTATAACCGATTTGTCTCAGCAATTCTTTCCGTGTACGGATATCATCTTCTGTTTCTATGCCTTTTGAGCTAAACCCATCAATGACCCCAAGTATTCCCCGCCCAAGTTCTGTTTCCGCTATAATAACCTCGACAGGATTTGCCGTAGCGCAAAAAATTCGACAGACCTCTGTTACATTTTTAATCGAATCCAAAACATTTACTGGGAACAGATCTTTCATAAAAAGGATAAAACTGTGACCTGCTGAAAGGTTGTATGCATTCTTCTTTGCCAGTTCGATAAGTTCATCGTCTGTGCCTGTATATCGCACAAGACATGACTCGGAAGCTTCGCAGAATGCCAGGCCGAATTTTGCCATGGGAACGGCATTGACCATAGCCTCATAAATATCCTCTACAGTTTTGATAAAATGAGAATGGCCCAAAATCATGTTCAACCCATCCGGATTTTCGATTTTTACTGTCTTAATATCCATATTGCCTCCATCTTAAATTATTATTAGCCACAGACACACACGGACACACACGGACTTTCATTATCAGGTTTATGGCTAAAATCTGTGAAATCTGCGTAATCCTCCAGAGGCGGACAGGTCTGTGGATTAAATCAGTTCAGCTTCCGGGGGCATGCCCCTGTTGAGATTAATTAAGATGCCTGCTCCTTTTCGGCCCATACTACAGTTAACAACAAGTGTTTCTCCAACAAATAATGCTCCGGGTCTTTCATGAATATGACCGCAGATTAGCAGTCGTGGCTGTGTATTTACAACTATTTTTTGCAGTCTCCGGCAGCCTGCATGAAACCTGCCAAGCACTTCATCCAAGGTTCCCCGCGGCGGAGGATGGGCAACCAGCACAGTATCTCTTTTCACAAGAAGTCTTAGCCGGTCTATTACGTGTTTTTCTCTAAAGCTTATCAGTGAACTGAATGGCACAGGCAAAGTGCCGCTCACGCCGGTAAAAGTAACACCGTTAATAAAGATCTCTTTAAGATGCAGGGAAGAAATATTAGGATATTTATCAAACAGTTTTTCAACCCTGTTCAGATCGGAATTACCACGAATTGTTAGAACAGGCGCCGGCATATCGTTTAATTTGGCAATGACCGGCTCAGGCCTGATATAGTTAGTTATATCTCCGGCAACAACAAGCACATCAGGTTTGTGTTTTAGAACTTTGTTTCCGATCAATGCGATTCTGTCGCGCTGGCCATGAATATCTGCTACAGCGTATATCAGCATTAAAACCCCCTGTTTTTCTTAAGATCTTTCCACTTAATTTTTCAAATATAAAAAAAATATCATATTCTTGAATAAAAAACAATTTTACGAGTTCTTTTATTGCAAAACCATCAACACTTGCCAATAATAAGAAAATATGGGAATTATGTAAAAACAACCCAGGAGGATGCTTTGAAGATTGCTGTTTCCGCTGACAGCCCTGACCTGAATGCAAAAGTTGGATCCAGATTTGGGACTTCTAAATACTTCATAATCGTTGATCGGGATACAATGGATTTCGAGGCGGTTGCAAACCCCGGCGCTTCAGCTCACCAGGGCTCCGGCATTCAGGCTGTTGTGCTTGTTATCAGCAAAAAAGTTGATACGCTTATAACCGGATATTGCAGCCCCACTGCCATTGGCCATCTGACAGGTAACGGCATACAGGTGCTTGAAGAAGTCGTCGGCACGGTTGGAGAAGTTGTGCAGATGTACAAAAAAGGCAAATTGCAGCGACAGCCTGGAGTTAAATCCGGCCTTGAAGCAGGCGTTAAGATTGATAAGACAGCTCTGGTTCGTGCTTTTAAAAATTCCGCTAATCAGATTATCAGGCTTCTGCCTGTTTTAACCGGTGTGGTGCTGCTCATCGGACTATTCAGCTCATTTATGTCAAAAGAGCTCCTGTCCTCTGTTTTTTCAGGCAATATTGCGACAGATACTCTCTTGGGGGCATGTATGGGAAGTATTTTTACCGGTAATCCCATCAACAGTTATATTATTGGTGGAGAATTACTGGGATATGGGATCAGCCTGTTTGCAGTAACCGCCTTAATCATTTCATGGGTTACGGTAGGAATAGTACAGTTGCCGGCTGAGATTGCAGCTCTGGGCAAAAGATTTGCTTTTGTTAGAAATAAAGTCTCTTTTGCTTTGTCTCTGATTATAGCGATTCTTACTGTAGCGGTTATTAATATTATTATTGGTCTATAACTATGTCGAATAGAACTAAAAGCAAACAAAGTGTCATGCGGATGATCTATTTTCCGGCTTCCGTAATTGCAGTATATGGGATTATTTTTGCATTTATGCCGGACAGAGCTTTCCTGGCTCTCAAAAGCAGCGGCATTATCTTTTCCAATATAATTATCCCGCTATCCCTTGTTTTTATTCTTATGATAGTTCTGAATCTTTTTTTAAAACCAGCATATATTGCGAGTTTTCTGGGAAAAGAAGCCGGCATTAAGGGGCTCGTACTATCAATGACGGCAGGAATTATTTCTACAGGACCCATCTATGCCTGGTATCCAATGCTCAAGGGATTAAAGGCCCAGGGCGCTGGAAATGCATCCATTGCCGCTTTCCTGAACAGCAGAGCTGTCAAGCCGTTTCTTCTCCCAATAATGATTTCATACTTTGGATGCTTATATGTGGCTATACTCACGGTATTTACAATTACGGGGTCACTTGTAGCAGGATACCTGGTCGGGGCTCTGGTGGAGAAAAAACCTAACCCAAATATTTCATAAAAAACGAAAAGATTTGTAACTATTCAAATTCAGGATTAAGATTATCTTTCAGAAAATCAGGGATTGCTTTTTTGAGAAAACCAAGCTCGGAAGCAGAATCTAAGGTTTCATAATTGAGTTGCCCATTGGCAAAAACGGGTGGCGACATGAGATTTTATGCGGTAGCCGACGGAAATGATCATGTCGAGGTTATAAAAATCAACGGCACGAGAAACTTCCCTTTTTCCCTCTTTTTGAACTATTCGGAATTTCCGAATAGTTGCTTCCGGCATCAACTCGCCTTCACTGTATATCTCCTTTATATGGTAGTTTACGGTGTTAACACCAACTTGAAAAAGCTCCGCCATCAGCTTTTGCGTCAGCCAGACGGTCTCATTTTCAAGGCGCACCTCTATTTTTGTCTGACCGCCTTCTGTTTGATAGATGAGAATGTTGGATTTGATGATTTTATGGTTTGATGATTTATTCATTTTTCATAGCACAACACTACTTTATCAAGGATGAAGACGCTGCCGCCATGCCAATCCTATATTTTGTAAAACTTCTAATTAATTCCTCAAAACTTTTTGGTTTGAACCTATCAAAACTTTCCTCATCCACAAAAATATAATCGTACTTGATTTCTGATTGCGCTTTGTTGATATCAACACACCACTGTTTTAACCTTTCCATTTTTAAAGGCACGTCAAGGTCTTCAAGCCCTTTGGTTTCAACAATAAAGACTTCTTTCTCTGATTTCTTGACGATAAAATCCGGGTAATAGTTGGATATTTCACCATTTGCATTGACGTAATCAATCTTGAAATGAACGGCCATATAATTTTTCACATAGGAAATAATATCGTCGCAGTCTTCAAGAAATGCAGCAAACTGTAATTCCAGGCTACTGTCGCCAATTATTTTATTAAAAATACTTTTCTTTGGTATGATATATCCCTGCTCTTTAACGACAAATGGCCGTGTTTTCCTCAACTTAATCGTATCACGGATTTTTGCGTCTCCTTTGTCCTGCACAGTTAAGGCGTTAATCTGCTTTTTAAATGTTTCCACCAGAGTTTTGCCTGCTTCAAGTTCGGACAGATTTCGCAAGGTGTTCAGGCTGTCAAGGTCAACCGGTTTTCCTGCCTGTGCGTCTCCGCACGCAGACAGGTCAAACAATTCATCCTGAATAAAATATTTTACTTTCCCGTACAGCACATCATAATCGCTGACCAATCTTAAATCTTTCATGATAACCTGGGTGAAATACCCCACCACAGAACGGTAGTCGGTAACCGCGCCTGAATCCAGAATGGTTGTATGATTAATCTCGCCGGTAGTTATGTCCTTAAATACAATCTCGCGCTGTTCTTCGAGACTGAAGATCTTGTATTCTACTTTTTTATGGCCGAAATGCCCTGTGTCCAGACCGCTGAGATTCTTGTACTCCCGATATACCCTTGGGGTTAATACCGGAATTTCGATATCAAGATTGTCGATATCCTTTTTTATGTTTTCATTATCAATTTCAACGATAATCGGCGTTTTTGGTTTGGTGCCTTCACCCATTGCCTTGTGCTCAAGCTCAACTCCTTCGGACTGGATGGACTCCACAAAATCCATAAAAGCATCTGTTCCCACAACACTGACGTATTCCTCAGCATTGTAGCCTGGATACATTTTTCGCAAGCCCCGGCCCAATGTCTGTTCCGGCAAAATATTACTTTTGGCAGAATAGGGCCGCAGCCCCACGATAGTGGTCACGTTTTTCACATCCCAACCCTCTTTGAGCATCATCACCGAGACAATAGCCTTAAAAGGACTATTCCAGCTATCAATTTCATTTGATTGTTTGCGCAGCTTTTCAAGCTCCTCTTTTTTCTTGCCGCTTGCGGCCTCGCTGATCTCTCCGTTGTTTTTGGTATGGATCACCAGCACCGCATCTTTAAAATCAGGATAGGTCCTTTTCAGATATTCAGCCACATCATCACAGTTTCTGGTATCGTCAGTCATCACAAAGAGAATGGCTTTTTTGTCCATCTTTTCATGTTCTTTGTATGCTTTACGCCACTCCTCTATGCCTAAATTCAGGTAATCGGCATATTTTTCCGTATATTTTGAACTTTGCCGTTCACCAAGCTTGGCACGACTGGCGGAATCTGGCAACACCGGATGTTTAACCACATTCTGCGAAATAGCCTCTACCAAAGGATAATCTGAAACCGTCTGCACAAAGATTGCGCCATTGTTGTGTTTGGGTGTAGCAGTCATGTCCACTTGCAGGGAGAGAAACTTGTCCTTGTGTTTCAGCCGATTATGAATATCCTCAATCGACTTGAACCATGCCATTTGGGGATCATGAATATGATGCGCCTCGTCATTCAGCACCACCAGTTCATCAATGTCGCGGACAATATCTCCAAGATCGATTTTGGAATCCGTGGTAGCTCCTGTGGGACGCCTGCCAAGAAAATAATCCATTGTATCTTCATCATCAGCAGACGGCTCTATATTATTGCCGGAATAAACACGGTGAATATTGGTTAAAAATATATTGCCGGTCTTGCGGGTAACATTAACTTCATCCTGGATATGCAGGGTCAGTTGAAAATCATCACGCCAGTTGCGCCCTTCAAAAGCGCCTGAATATCCATTGGGCGGCAGCACCGGGTCTTCAAAGAATATCCGCAACCCGTCAAAGTCGCTACGGATTCTATCCAATACAATGATATTAGGCGTAATCAGCAGAAAATTACGCGCCAGGTCCGAATCCGGCTCATAAAGTTTGTGAAAATAACACCACGCCAGCATTAGACTCATCAGCTTGGTTTTGCCGGCGCCGGTCGCCATCTTAATTACAAAACGGAGCCACGATTCATCAAACATTCCGGCTGAAACAGCGCCGGATGAATCAAAACGGAGCAGATCATATTTGTCCTTTACCTTAACCACATCGTAAAGATAAATGATGCTTTCAACCGCCTCTTGCTGGGCAAAGTAATATTGAAATTTTGCCATGGTTCCGCCTGCCTGTGCGTGTCCGCACGCAGACAGGCCCGATTTCGGCAGCAGATGTTCTTGATTAAACCACCAGTCCAGCAAGGCTATACTGGTGTCTGTTGCCCCTTCATAGCCATTGTCCCGCCACGCCTTCACCTTTTTACGCAGTTCATGCACGAGAGGCGGCAGCAGCTTTTCATAGCTTGACTCACGGAGGGCTTCGTCTGCCGGAAACCAGCGGATATCCGGGTTGAGGACGGTATGGGGAGAATTGGGAAAATCAGGATGCAATGCCATATTATGAGAACCTAAAATAATGAAAGCTGTGGTTCATAGGGTGGATAAAAAACTCCAATAATTACAAACGGATTTTTAGCCCACCCATGAAACTGTTTTGTTGTCCCTAAAAACAAGTAAATATCCCTCTTGCTAAACAAATCAAAATATTTTTCCTTGACCTTGGATACAGCCTTTTGCTCGTCACCGCCGGAATTTTTAAGACAATTCCAGTAAAGCATGCCAATCTCCCAATCTTCAATTATGAGTCTGGCTTCTCTGCCCTTTTTGTCCCTGAAGCGATAAAAAAATTTGTAAGGCAATTTATCAACTATTGAAAATTCTCTTCTCACTTCCTCTTCCGTCTGAAAAAGAGAAAGCTGTTTTGCTTTTGCTTTCAGGAGAGTTAATTTTTTCTTACTCCATTCGCGTTCTGTCTCAGTAACAACAACTTCAATAATTTTCTCAGGTTTGAAAGTAGCGAGGGAAAGCTCATTCCTCTTTGCCTGTTCGATCAAACCGGTTAAATCAGTGTAGATTGGATTTTGATCAAAAACAATACGTTTTCTCTCCGCCCATCCCATTGTTGTCCCAACTGGTTCTCCGATAGGCTTGACTTGTGCAATATCACAGACCTTATAGCTTTCCGGTCTGGGATCGCTCGTATTTTTTTCTAACTGAATTTCCATCCACTAATATTTTTTATAACGCTTTTCGTGATCCAGCTTGCGGAACGGCAGTGGATATATACGCGCCCAGCGCCCATCATCCAGTATTCCCGCCGTACAAACAATCTCATCATATTTTTTTGACAGGCTTGGGTATGTCTTGACTGTGATGAATATTTTTCGTCTCTCGATCATAAATGAACAACCACCATATCTTTCTCAGCTTTCAAATAATCACTGATACAATGACGATGACATAAATGAGGAAGCCTCTCAAAACAGGTCAGTGCTATCCTTTGATAAGACTCCATCAGAACTGCCAACTCTTGCAAACAGGTTGCTTTTTCAGGAAGAGATTCCCTGTATTCAGCAAACAGATGGGCGTAATCATCCTTTGTCTTGAGCTGTTTTCGTTTTTGCGTGATAATTCCCAGTTCCTGGACATGCAAGTACTCAATACCTAATTTTGGTAACACATTGGATAGTATCCCTTTGGAAAAACCGAACTTGCGGCTCAGCGGATTTTTACGAACATCGCACAACAGGTGTATATCATTGGCTATCAGTTTGTTGATATACGCCTCAAAGGTTGATCCTTCATAACCAATTGTATAAAGCACTGGCTTCTGTTTTATCGTCCGGCTCCTTTCAGCCTGGATGCGCCTATAGGTTTCTTTACTCACAACATCACGCGCTATTTTGCTCTTGACCGCATAATAGGGGTAATGCTGATAAACATAATGCAGCAACCTGCGACCCCGATAATCTTTATGATTTTTCATAAAGCGGCTAATCTCATTGGTTTCATGTCCACTCAAGCCTCTTGCCTCGGAGAGTCGCTTTAGCAAAGTGATATTTTTCTTCCCTGATTTAAGCCAGCCTGTTGCTTGCAAAGCTTCAATGTCTGATGCCGCCTGGAACGAATAAGAGCCATAGTGGTAAGGAACAAAATCATAGTACTGAAACCCGGCCTTCTGATGTAATAAAAACAACAGTTTCTGAAAATCCATTTTTGACAAAGCGCCTCCTGCCTTTTCTAAGAGAATCAGAATAAGGCGTTGCCGATAAAATTTTGGATAACGCAACCAGGTCATATCGTTACCTCAACTATCTTCATGGTGTCGTTACCAAAAATATCCACCACCTTTACCGCAATCTTGCGCCGCCCGGGCGGGTATTCCCTGAACACGCTTTTCAGCTCAATCGACCGGTCTTTTTTGGTGCGGAACGACTGCCACTCGTTTTCAAATACATAATCGCCTGTCCATACTTCTTCATAATCACCTAACTTCAGTTGAACCGGATCTGCGCTGCCGTCAAGATGTATCTGCGCATCGGGCTCTCTTTTTACTCGCACAATCTCCCGCTTGGATTCAAAGTCAAAATCCACGGCCCAGTAGTCTATCCAGTCAGTCCAATTCTGCGTCAACACCTCGCGGCTGACAACGCCCTTTTTGTCTTTGCTTATCTTGACCACCTGTCCCTTGTCCACGATTACCTTGCTCTTGCTTTTTTTCAGGCTTTCATCAGCCCCCTTGGCATCCTGTGAATAAAAGACGGAAAAATCGGTTAATTCCACGGCAATGCTGTGTTTGTTTTTACCTTTGCCAAAATGCGGTTTAACTTCAATAAACGAAACATCATGAAACACCACCTGATTTTTCTCCACCGCCCGCTTGTCAAACACATCCCGTGGAATGTATTTCATTGCCAGATCGATCCCCTTGGTTTTGGCTTCGTCTAAAATGTTGGGAAACAGCCCCATCTCGAACTCAAAGCCGAGAATATCCACCCGGGTGATATGCTTCTGGCGACATTCCAGAATGATTTCTTCCACAAACAGACGGGTGACGGGCAAATTCACCGGCCCCACCGCCACCAGCCGACCACTCTTTTTACCCTGAAAGGTTTTAAACTGGCTGACTGCTTCTGCGCGGTAGGCGTGAAGGATGAGATTGAGAAAATCTTTTTCTTTGGCTTCCAGTTGTTTCTGCTTTTCCTGTTCCCTGAGATTGGGGTTGACTCCGATATAATGCTGGCGTTCATATTTCCCTAAATTAAGAATTTCAAAGGCGCGCCAGCCTTTGTCCTCTTTTTTGAGCTGCCGCTGAACGCCGATCATGCGCTTGCGGGTGGTGTGGATGGCAAACTTGCCAAGGTCGGAGCCGATCCATTTGCGGTTCAGTTTTTCGGCAACTGCAAGAGTGGTGCCAGAGCCGCAAAAAAAATCGGCAACTATGTCGCCTTCGTTGGAGGAGGCTTTGATGATACGTTCGAGTAAGGCTTCGGGTTTTTGGGTAGGGTAACTAACGCGTTCATTTGATTGAGATGAAATTGGATTTATATCAGTCCACAAAGAACTGACTTCGACTCCTGGGCTTTCATCTAAGTACCTTTTCTGTCGAGGTACCGAGCCAAGATTCTTTTGTACGATCCGCCCTTCTGCGTAAAGCCGTTCCATTTTTTCTTTGTTGTACCGCCAATACCTAGTAACTCCTAAAAACTCGAAACGCGGGTTGCCCTTCGGCCCACCACCAGTAACAGTCAGATCTCCCACTGAGTAGCGTCTTCCTGTATCTTCTTCAATGTTTTTGTATGAGCTATCAATATGTTCTTTTGAATGTTCCCGGTAAAGTTGACTCCATATCTGGGACTCACTTTTAGTGAAAATAAAAATCGTGTCTTGAATTCGAGCGAAATGTTTAGTGCCTTGAGCAGCATGACTGTGCACGTTTGTTCGTTTCCAGACGATTTCGTTCACTGCAAACTGTGAACCGAATATTTCATCTAAAACCAGTCTTAATAGGCTGTTCACCCGCCAATCACAATGCACATAAATACTGCCATCCTCTGCCAGCAGATCACGCATCAGAATCAACCGTTCATAGATCATGGCGATAAAGGAATCCGCACCCTTGCCCCAGGTGTCGCGATAGGCCAGCTCTTCCAGAATACCCGGCTTTTTGGTCAGGGTTTCGCCGCCAATCTCGATGTCCATCGAAAAATCCGCACCCACATCAAACGGCGGATCAATATAGATCAGCTTGATGCCGCCCTGGGCTTCGATTTCTTCTCTAAGCGGCCCGTTTTTCAGCGAGGATAAAATCAGCTTATTATCGCTCCAGATCAGTTTGTTATTCCAGCCCTTGATCTGCCGGCCTGTTTTCATGTCAAAAAGGTCCATTTGCAATTTAACGGCTTTCTCCTCGCGCGGCTCATCAACCTGCTCAATCACCTGAAACGGCAGCACCACATTGCAAACCTCACTGGTCTTCCCATTCCAAACCAGCTCCACCTCCCGCTTATCCTCAAACAACAAAAAACGGTACTTTTCCGGCAGCGGTTTGCCTTTCTCGAGATAGCGATTAATATCTCTTATCTCATTATCCGTCAGTTTCATCTACTCGCCTTTTTAGTTCCTTCTCTTCTATATCTGCCAATAAATTTTATTCAGTGCATGTGAGCGTTAAAAAAATATAACAGGCATAAGTAGCAGGCGGAGAACCACGGCCGGTGGAAAAAGGCAAGCTTATATCAAAGCCGCAGGATTATAGCCCATCCATCTTCATGCCAAGGTTAGAATTCTCCGATGTTCTGGCTTACATATCCTCTCCCAACTTCAAAGCCATTTCAATAAATAGGCCAATTGACTTTCCTACTATTGCCATTCCTGCATCATAAATCCCTTCGAGCTTATATCGGCCTTGAGCACTCCCATTTAATGCATAATCTTTATTGTCAACTGTCACAATACACCAGTGCTTCTCCCGACATTCGATAATCACCTCGTTATGATAGAATGGCCAATCACCATCGAATTCTTCCTTTTTGATCACGGCATGACGATAGCGTTTATTTGTTTTTCTTTGAAACTCATCAAAAAGTGTACGTGCATGTACTTTTCGTTCCTTTTCTTTATATCGAGTTGTTTCTTTCCGATAATTTCGATTCCCAAGTTCCTCATTTTTCAGAAGGATAAACGTGTGCAGAAGACCAGAGAACTGTAGTGCTTTTTCCCCTAACCGGCCCATTGTGTACTGTCGACAAATCGCTCTGGCGAATTTTTCTAACTTGATGATAATTTGGCGTTTTGTATGGTCTAAGACTTCTTCCCCTGTATTAAGATCGCCTAACTTCTGTAAAAGTTTTGGACTTGATGTCACGATATCGTTTTCATACTCTTCCCAAAGCATTTTGACATTAATACTTGGTTTTGCGGCAGATGTCACAATGTCGAGATTATGGTATCTTGCGTATTTTCCAAATTCTGACAAGAGATAGATCAGCTGTCCTAAATCTTTATCGTTCGTAAGCAAATCAAGATCTTCGTGTAATACCGGAATATTATGCGTTGAAAAATAGGAGGAGAGAATGGCCTGTTTTAATTTCAGGAGATCATGCCCACCTTTCCCCCCACAACTTTTTAAGTATTTGCTGTCAGGGTACGTATTGTGTATTTCATGATAACCGAGACAGATATGACACTTCATTAACCGTTCAAATCCACTTGATAGTAACTGGAAGGGGAGATAATAAAAGTCATTTCCCATGTCTAAGTTTTGGAATTCACCAAATCCGAGTTCGATGAGTTTCGCCGCAGCTTCCAGTTCATCGTACAAATAGAGGTCTTTTAATACGTTATTCTTCATATCATTTTCTTCTAAGAACTAAAGCGTCAAATACACTGTAGAATTCTAACATTAATTATTAAACGGAAATCTTTTTTCGTGACGATCTTACTTAAATCACTTGATACACCAAGTTCCCCTTCAATACAACAAAATCTAATTATCTTTAAAAAAATTATATGGTTATAGCGAAAACCTGCAAAATTTTAATACCATCAAACATAGCGGCTACATGGCTTTTTCGCCGTTCGTCTCAAAATTAATATTAGAGATTGTCATTAAAAGTACAAGTGCCCTCAGTGTGTTCTATGTGTTTCCAGAAGTTGACGGTCTCCTTGCCGTATTGTTTTTGAAATTCTTGTGCCTTAAACCTAAGTTGAGCAAAAAACTCAATTTAGTTAAAGGTTGAGATCGTGTTTATGACGTTTTCTGAAAGCTCCTGAAGATTGGAATTTCAAACCTGTATTTTGGGACATCCTTTACTTTTCAGGTTTCGAGAGGGCGTTCTACTTCCACTAATGTGCTAATCAAGATGTGACCGAGCCTCTCGCAGTGCAGAACATTTCCTTTCTGGGAGCATTTTAAAAATAATACGGAAGAAGTAATTAAAGAATGCCCCGGCATTAAAATACAGAGTCAAGGATGGACAGGAGGCTGAGGGACTTAACGGATATCCTATATTCCCCTGTGTCTTCCCCCATCATTGGGTATCTTCATTACTCAAATTTCGCACCCATAAAAATGCATAGATATTAAGGGGTTTTACGAAAAACGGGGTCAATATTTTTGACGAACATTTTTTCAAAATGCAAAACAGACCCCGCGCTAATTAAGGCTTTGCGAATATTGCTCCTGCACTGATTTTGGCATAGCAATTGTCTATCCACTCGAAATTATACAATATACTGCTATAATTAGGGGGTGCGAAACTTGAGTTCATTACTTTAAATACGCTAAAGCGAAACGAAACAAATACTGTGCGCTTGTAAATGCGGCGTATGCTTGATGATCGTCTGATTTTTCCTTATCAGCATAGTCGCAAGCAGACTTGATTGACAGTGGAATTGGACGGGGAAGGGAACTATTCTCTGCTGCGAAGAAAACTGCGTAGGTTTCCATGTCAAGCCCAATCAATTTGCGGCTGTGTGCTTTAATATGTGCAACAATGCCCTCGTCTTGCACAACAGCCGAGCCAGAGGCAATCGGCCCAATGTGTACTTGCAACCGTCCCTCCTGTTTTCCACCCCTCCAGGCATTCTGTATGTCCGCGAGAAAGGAGTTCTGTGCATGGAGATGCAAAAACCGCTCCTTTACGTCCACACGTAGAGGAATACTTCTTGGATCAGGCTCAAAAACCTGCTTGTTTTTCACGATTTTGTGCTTGCCGCTTTCGTAATCCCAGGATTGATCGGCGATGAGGATGTCACCTATCCTTGCATCGCCATCTTTGACAGCCGCCGCAATGCCACTCATCGCAAGGTATCGTGGACGAAATTGCGCAATGAGCTTGGACGATAGAACAGCCGCTGCAGGCATGCCCATTTGTTGCGCGCAAGCCGCTATGACAGACAGTTGCTTTTCTCCGTTCTGAAAACGTCCCTTGTGATAGATAGTTGGGTCGTTTGGCTGCTTGACCTCCTGCCATTCGGCAGGTAGATCGAGGATGCTCTGATACTCGGGCACATGAAGCGCTGTCACAACACCCATGTCGTATATATGACGAGTTGAGTCCGCTTTGAGGAGCGCTTTCTTGGATGTCACGAGGTACTGAAGTTTTGACGCCAGCTGACGACGCCAGATGTTTGTCCGTGTGTCGTACTTGATAATTCGCCACAAATCGTTCTCAAAAACCGGATCCGCCTTCTCAAGGACATCTTCATAGGCAGTAAGTCCAATGATATGATACGGCCGAAGCAGGGTTGTGCTGCTGTTGAGTTCCTTGATAAATTCACATCCCGCCATGTCCTCGGGCGTATCTCCAATTCTATTAGGCAGACGCAGGTCAAGAACCAGCAGATCATAAAGATGCTGCCGACAGGCATCACGCGCCTGGATGAGGTCTTGTGCAACAAAGACATCATCGGGCAAAATTTCGGGTATTGTTTCGATAACCTCACGAACCCGTTCTGCTTTAGCCTTGTTATCGTCAAGGATAAGTATCTGTATCATGAACTCTCCTCAATAAGCTTTTTTAACGATTCCTTCCAGTTGATTTCCGACGAGTTGTAATAAATTGCTCCTCGATAAATCGCAGGGTACTTCTCCGCGAGGTCCTTGTCGAGTTCCTCCAACGTCATCAAGTTAGCACCGTCGCCGAAAGTCTCGAACATCGTGATGACTGCGGTGGGAACAAGCACGTTCTTCCGGCTCATCTCTGCCAGAATGTTGCGCCCTGAAAACGGATCCACTTGGAACCCATCCTCTTCGGGTGAGATGTCAAATATTGGAAGACTCATGTCCAGAAGTAAGAAGTCAAATTGACCAGACATGAGATTACGAACGCCACTCTGATATGAACGTGCCTCGGTGAGTTGGACATCCTTACGAATTTCTCGAACCTCATTAGAAATACGTCTCATCTTGTTACTGTCATCTTCGATAATCAAGATTCTCATATTCTAAGCCCCTCCATCTCCATTCTAAGCATTACAACGAACTTTCCGTCTTCGTCATACGCAAAGTCGAGCAAGGAATTCTTGCGCTGCAAATCTATAGCCATGATTTTTCGCACTTTCATCAAACCAGATCTTCCTTCACTTGCAACAACTCCGGCAATTTCTGATGTCTTCACAGATGCATGGATTGCTTTTAAGCTACCAACAGGATCGGCCTTTCGTACTTCCTCCCCCAAGCTGTTCTTTATCCTTATTATCAGACGGTCATCTGCGACTTTGGTTTCAATCACAATATTCATTTCCTCCGGCGGAATGCCAGAATGTACTAAGGCATTGTCCATAAGAGTCCGCACAATATCAAAAAAAGGAGCAAAGAACCCCCCGTCAATAATCACCTCACCATCAAATTTGGTGGCGGGACGAACTTTCTTATGCGGGTAAATGTTTTTGATGCTTTCAATGCAAATGTTCACCAAATCATCAACACTAAATTGAGGGGCAAGACTTGACATAGAGATTGTGAACCATTGCGCAATGCTCTCAAGTGAATACTGTAACTTGGTTTGGCAACGGGCAATGTTTTGAAGGAGCTCTGCGGCTTGGTGGGGCACAATTCTGTTGCGAATTTCTCGGTCGAGTTGGCTGATGCTATCATAGATTATATCCTTCAGCTCCACCGAAATAAACCTTCGAATACGTTCTAGATTCTCCTGCGTGCGCGTCCACAATACCCGAAACACACCATCAAGAAACTGATCGAAATCTCTAATATTGAGAAACTCGCCTTCGAACATGGCAAGGAGTTCTTTTGTACTGAATTCATAGTCGAAGAGTCCAGCCGCGTTTTTCTTTTCTGTCCTTACCTGAATCATTTTCTTATTTAGTTTTTGAGCTGCTTCGTCCACTTCTCGTGAAAAATTAGCCAGTAGTCCCTGGATTACTAAACGACTCTCCTCAGAAACATCTTCGAGTCTAGTATCCCAGTATGGATTTGACAGGTACTCCCCCGTCGTCGTATCTTTCTCTGAAATCAAGTGTAACACCTCGAAAGGACTGCGAATCTGATTTTGCAGAACGCCATGTCTGATCCTAACGCTCAGGTACCCATCAAGCCCGTGCTCACCACTAGATATAAATCGATTCCGCACATCGATGAACAACTCTTTGAAGAGAAGAAAGTGTGAATTGTGGACGACTCGTTTCTCCGGAACAGTACGTTCCAGTTCTGCCATTGAGATCGGTTTTTTCACGATCTTGCCATCCTCGGTCAGTTGATAGAGATGAAGGGATTCCGTGTCCAACATCCGGAGAGTGTCAATGCTGCTCATGGAGGCCAATTCGCGATAGCGCGCAAAGCTCTCCTCAAGAAGTCTGCGCCCTGTTGTTCGCACCCCTGTCTCGTCGACATAGATCTTACTGTCGTCGATCTGACGCATGCCTTCTCTAATCAGCGAACGGGAGGTAATGATACTAATCTCGTCAGAGTATGCCTTCAGGTTTGTCGGATCTCTTTCAGATAAGAATTGGCAGATACGAATTCTCTCAGTTTCCAAATCCTTCGTTCCGGTGAAGTGATATGAGCATGCGAGGACATCAACCGTGCAGACCCTAAAAAGGAACTCATGCAGCTCATTTGGACAGAACTGATCTGCGATGTCAAGGAGCTGCGACGGCCGGTACACCCCAAGACTACTAAGAAAATTGTCATATGCTACATAAATGGCGCGGGCTTTTGTGTAAACGATGGCGTACAGAATCGGGTACGTGATCCTCCGCATTACATCTGGAGGAGATGTCTCATCGATTGCATCGACCAGCAGGGTCAAGGGAAGATTCCTAGTCGAGAGCTCGTTCTGCAGGAAGGAGCGTACGACCATGTCCGTACATTCGGCTAATTCTTTGGTATCAAGATAACACCGAAACAGTGCCCTGGTGACCCGATCACGAGTATGAAAGCCTCCATGCAGTTTGTCTTCCGTTATGTGTGTGAGCAGTGGCTTAAGGACCGAGATGGCAAGTTGAGGCCGTGAAGCGGCTTCGTGAATTAACGCACTGTAAACTCGTCTTCGTGTCTCGGGAATTGACTGAGGAAATTTATAATTTTCGTCATTGTGCGATGTTACTGTTACTCCTCTAATTAGCGATAAGGTACTGGCTTCGCCTGCTCGGTGTGAAAGCTGACCTAAGAACTTGTTTGCCTTATCAGGATCTCCGTAGATCATCGCGAAACGGGGATTAACGCTCGAGGCATTGAGCAAAGCCAATTTATGGAATCGTTTTTCTGGAGATGGCAACGCATCCTGTACATAGAAGTCATAGAGTCCGTAGGCCAATGGGTCTCTCCAAAGTGACAAAGAGAGTTTGAAAATGGCATCGGAACTGCCACGCCAAGACTTCTCTCCTCTTATGACCACATTGGTATGTTCCAGAATGGACGCCGCTACCGAGTCCTTGGGGAACACCTGTATGAAAGATTTTTTCATATGCTCCAGTGAACGGATGTAAACATAGTATAATTCGTATACTTCTGGATTCTCAATAAGGAGCTTGGTGCTCGCCTTGGCGCTACTCTCGTAGTTTCCATCAGTATAGTTATCCAGGATATCCAACACCTCGGCTGTCAAGGAACTCCATTCCTGTTTGCGTTCTGGAGTGAAGAACTGGAGAAGGGCATCGATGCGTAAATCATGGATCAGACCATCCACTCTAGAAAGGACATTGGCAGCGATATCCCAAAACTCAGCGCCAACCACAGCACAAGATTGTAAAATAGCAATAAAGGTAAGATAGCGGTCTACGACCGGCGAGGGACCCTCGAAGTATGTAACGAGAGTTGCAACGGGTATTGGATTCAGACTAAGATGCTCAAGTCGGTAGCGAATGTAGACACTGAGCTCAGGAAAGTCCCCCTCGATATCTTCTAAGACTCGAATTAGCCTTAGATTGTAATTCTCAGCTGAAAGTTTGGTCTCGCATCTCAGACTTACATATTCAGAAATAAAGCGCAAGAGCGCGTCATTCTTCTCATCTCCAACAATCTGAGTCAGTAACTTCTTGTTGGCTTCCAGACCAGAAGCATACTCTGCCAAAAGGCAACTCTTCTCCAACACCCAGAGAGAGGGTCCGAATTCACCAGTTATTGATTCAAGCACGGCATTTGCCTTTTCGTAGGCACCCAAAAGGAAAGCTTTTTGAAAAGATACAGTTTGTTTAACGAATAACGATATTTCCTTAGCGTAACGAATTACAGACAGAGACATCCAATCGAGGTCCCGCTGCAAATTGTCTGTGAAAGCGAAGAATCGGGTAGAACGTACATCTTGATATGACTTAGCAAAGGGGGTTCCGAATATGAAACGATGAAAAGAACTGTTTTGGCTCTCTACATATTTGGCAACAACTCTCATCTCCTGAAAATCCCGGAAGGCATGGATTTCGCGAAAAACTTTTTTGGGATTATATTTCTTCTGCCCCCACAGCCTCTGTTTAAATTGGACGAGACTTTTGGGTTGATTTTTGCGAGAAGTCGCTTTCCTTTTATTTCGTTTCTTAGCCATTTTTACTTATATCCCCAAGCACCCAATGGCCGAGTTGAGCTGCAAAATTACTTGGCTATTTATGGGGATGCTCCTCAGTTTATAATTTTGTATCGTCAAGAAATGAATATTGATTTTCTTTTGCAGTTTTTTCACCCATTATTTTTTACTGCTCAATATTAAATGTTAAGAAATAAATCAGTGATATTTGATATTAACAGGTCGTTTCTTGGTTGTTATAATATATTAATATTGCATTGTTTTTAATGCAAAGGCAAGAATTATAGTAACTATTCAGGTTATTAGCCTGAAGGCTGAAGACTGTTAGGAAAAAGCGCATTAAAAAGCTATGTTTGATGCAAGAATCAGACCCGCCCGCCTCGTCTGAGCTCGCGACCCGCCAGCCATGCATTAAATACGCCCTATTCATTTTGTTAATTATGCTTGCAGGAACAAGGCGGCAAAACTAAGTCATGCGGAATAGAGGCATTGCGGGCAGGTGGCGGGTAGGTATTTCCGCCAAAGTACGGCAATCGTGCTCTTCGGATTCCTTCAGCCTTCAGCCTAAACGGCTTCAGCCTGACTACGTGAGTAGTTGCGAATTATATAATCCTAAGCGAGATATGGGGGAAGCGAGTCTTCAAGTAGTTGAGCGGCCGGCTAATATCCCTGCCGGAGAACGCAGTATTTGTCTAATTTGTCGATGATGTCCCCAATCCTTTCTAAGCTTGATCATGGTGCCAGGTCAGCATTATAAATAACTTCCCCGGTTTTCAAAATTTCTTCTAAAAATCCGCTTTTGTCATTTGATTCTTCCAATAAGACTGGCTCTATTCTCGTGTCAATTTCTCTTCTCAATCGAAAAAGTTTTGCTTCAGCCATTAGAAAATCCTCATCAATACGACTTAAAACCACAGCAACATCAATATCGCTGTCTTTTCGTGCAGAGCCCCTTGAGTAAGAACCATATAATATAACTTTTTTAACGTTAAAATTCTGCCTTACAACATCCGCATATTGCTTTACATGCCTGATAGCTGTTGTTTTATCCATTGATATAATCCTTCAGTTTTTTGAATTATTTCCTTGCATCTTTCATCACTTAAAGACAGCATTAGCCGTTCTTTATGTGTGGGGTACCTGGCTTCAACATTTAACGGTTCCAGCAGATCTATGAAGTCCTTTTGCTTTTCTGTCATTTTATCATATATTCCACTCTGGCTGGCAAGATAATTCAAATTATGCGTATAAGGTGGATTTTCTTTTTTTATAAAAACATAATATCCTTTAAGAATTTTTTTACAACCTGATGGCACATAAACCCAACATACAGAAACCGCCTACCTTTTAACATGATACGTGCTGTTTCCAAGTCATATTCAGCCATATCTATCCAATATTTAATTTTTTCTTCCATGCCCGTGACCTCATATATTTTTTAATTTTCCTGTCATATTTTTTAAGCTTGAGAACTCTTCGTAATATACCGGTTACAGTGTTGTATGCTTTGATATTAAACATCTTCTTACTTCTTAGGATCATGTAAGGGCACTAAATGTTAAGAAATAAATCAGTGATATTTGATATTAACAGGTTCTTTTTTTATCGTTATAATATATTAATATTACATCATTTTTAATGAAAAGGCAAGAATTATATAATCCTAAGATAGGCAGGGGGCGGGGATATCGGAACTGCAAATGTGGGGAAATCTGTTGATTTTTTTTGCGACCAAAGGACTTCCGTAGCGCTTTAGCTGTTTGTTTTTTGGGGAGTGGATGGACACTAAATAGAAATAATTTTATTAATTTCGATGTTTTTTTCACCCTGCCTGATGCTTGCCGCAGCAATATCAGGATCGTGTTCGAAAAATAGAATCCAGTTTTCTTTTAGTGCTCTGCTGAGAAGTTTTTTCTTTTCCTCGATTAAAACCATGGGATAGTTGTCATAAGCCATATTCCAGGGAACAGGCAGATGCGCAGAGGTGGGAATAAAATCAGCGCAATAAAAGAGGCAGCCGGTTTCACCCTTTATCAGGGGATGCTGCTGGCCGGGTGTGTGGCCACCTGTTATAATAAGATCTATGCCTTTAAATATCTCTGTTGGCCCATCAATCAGCTTTAAGACTCCGGCTTCCTCCAGCGGCATGAAATTTTCTTTCATATAGCTTGCGCTGTCTCTTACTGAGGGGTTGTTTGCTGTCTCCCACTGTTTTTTCTGAATATAATATGTGGCATTCTGAAAGGTCGGCACAGTTCTATTGTTTTTGATACAGGTTGATCCTCCGGTGTGGTCAAAATGGAGGTGGGTTATTATGACATCGGTTATATCGTGGCGGGTCAATCCATATTTTGATAATGATTTGTCTATGTCTGTTGAATCTTCGTCTATTCCGTATATTTTTATCATCTTTTCAGAGGACTTGCTGCCCAGCCCCGTATCAATTAGAATGTTTTTCCCCCTTCCCTGTATCAGAAGCGACCTTGCATTCATGGGAATAAGATTTTTTTCATCTGCCGGGATCTTTCTTTCCCACAACACCCTGGGAACAATTCCAAACATAGCTCCGCCATCAAGGAAAAACCTGCCCATCTCAACAGAGAAACATTCATAATCTCCGAATTTCATAAATTCACTTATTTTCCTTATGACTACACCCTTTTGTTAAGCAGGTTATAACAACGCCTTTTTTTTTGGTGGATTTTTCGACCAGAAATTTTGCCCCGCATTCAGGACATTCTTTTGCAACCGGCTTATCCCAGATAGCAAATTTGCATTCAGGATAGCGGTTACAGCTATAGAAAATTTTGCCGCGCCTTGATTTTCTTTCAACAAGGCTGCCGCCGCACCCTTTTTCAGGGCATTTAACACCTGTATCCTGTCCGGCATGATTTGAATTTACTGATATGGTGTTTTTACATTCCGGATATCCACTGCATGCGAAAAATGGACCGTATTGTCCCTGTTTAATGACCATTGGTTTGCCGCATTTATCACAAACCTTGTCTGAAGCTTCATCTTCCGGCAGTTCAACCGGCTGGATTTCCCCTTTTTCATCCCGTGTATAGTTTGTCGAATATTTGCATTCAGGGTATCCGCTACAGGCAAGATAATGTCCGTTTTTGCCCACCTTGACATGCAACTGTTTGTTACATCTGGGACAGGTTAAACCTGTCGGGAAACCCACGCCCCGCATACTGAGCATCGATTCTGACGCGGCATCCAGATCTTTTTTAAAAGGGTCGTAAAAACGTGTGAGTATCTCTAAATAATCGGCCTCTGCTTCTTCAATGCTGTCTAAATCATTCTCCATTCTTGCGGTAAAATCGATGCCGAATATATCGGTGAAGCTTTCTATTAGAAGGTCATTTACAATAAACCCTAATTCGCTTGGCCTGAAATAACCTTTGATAAAATCCACATATCCTTTTTGTCTGATAGTTGACAATATAGCGGCATAGGTGCTTGGACGTCCTATTCCGTTTTCTTCAAGCTCTTTGACAAGTGATGCTTCTGAGAACCTTGGGGGCGGCAATGTGAAATGCTGCTTTGGATCCAATTTGTGGAATTTTAATATCATCCCTTCAGTAAGTTCCGGAAGATCATCTGCTTTTCTTTCACTTTCAGCTCCATTATCAGCGGAAATATACAGGGTCATAAAGCCTGGAAATTTAATGGTTGATCCGCTTGCGGTAAACAAACAGGAACCGGCCTTGATAGATATCAGGCTGGTGTCTATAAGGGCCTGTTTCATCTGTGATGCAACAAATCGCTTCCATATAAGGGTGTACAAAGACAGCTGGTCTCTGGAAAGATAACCGGCGATTTTTTCAGGTGTGTTAAATACCGATGTAGGTCGTATAGCCTCATGCGCGTCCTGAGCCTTTTTGCGGTTTTTGAAAAACCTTGGCTTTTCAAGAGCATATTGCCTGCCAAAACGTTCCCGGATCAGCGAAAGGGCTTCTTCGGCAGCCTCTCTTGATATCCTGGTTGAATCTGTACGCATGTAGGTAATAAGCCCTTCCGGTTTGCCGGGCCCCAGGTCTATACCTTCATAGAGCTGTTGTGCTGTAATCATGGTTTTTTTAGCGGAAAACCTGAGTTTCCTGATGGCTTCCTGCTGAAGTTTGCTTGTGATAAAAGGGGGAAGAGGATTTCTTTTTGTGGTTTTCTTTTGAACTTTTTCTACAATAAAATCGCTGCCTGACAGATCATTAAGTATGGCGTCTGATGCCTTTTTATCGGGAATTCTGATTTTCTTTCCGTCTTTTTTTGCAAGTTTTGCAGTAAATGGGGGTGGTTCGCTGCCCTCAAGCCAGGCTGTTATCGACCAGTATTCTTCAGGATTAAATGCATAAATGGCCCGCTCTCTCTCGCAGATTATCCGCACCGCGACAGATTGCACCCTGCCTGCGCTCAGCCCGCCTTTGACCTTGCGCCACAGCAGGGGCGAAACCTGATATCCCACCAGCCTGTCTAATATTCTGCGTGCCTGCTGAGCCTCATATTTTTTCTTGTTGAGATCTTCAGGAGCGGCAATTGCCTTATTGATGGCATTTTGTGTGAGTTCGTTAAAAAGAACCCTGTGAAATTTTCTATCTTTTTTTTTCAGGACTTCGGCTGCATGCCATGCAATTGCCTCGCCCTCTCTGTCAGGATCGGCAGCAAGGTAGATATCCATGGCATCACCCGCAGCCCTTTTTAATGATGATATAACCTTTTGCTTTCCAGGGATGTTCCTGTATTTTGGCTTGAAACCGTTTTCGATATCGATGCCCATTTCTTTTGCAGGCAGATCTTTTATGTGCCCGACAGTTGCGGCCACATTATAGCCTTTGCCAAGATACTTTTTTATGGTTCTGACCTTTGTCGGTGATTCAACTATAATAAGCGGTTTGGTCATTAATTTTCTTCCTTGACGGAAAACAATTTCCCCGGCATCTGCTTCACGATTTCCTTGAGTTCAAGTCTTAGCAGGATGCCTGAAACTTTTCCGGGTTCCATGGAGATATTTCTGACAATTTTATCAATATGAACAGGATACGGCCCAAGTTCTTTTAACACCAGCGACTCCTCAGACGATAGAGGAGAAAGTTCGGCCGTTTTTTTGTTTTCATTATCGGCGGCGGCATAAGCCTGGAGTACAGGTGAAAGTTCTTCTATTATGTCTTGCGCATGTTCGACAAGTTTTGCACCCTGTTTTATAAGGGTGTGGGCTCCGATACTTTTAAAAGAATTAATGCTTCCCGGTACAGCAAAAACTTCCCTGTTTTGCTCTGCCGCAAGGCGTGCGGTAATGAGTGAGCCGCTCTTTTTAGTTGCTTCCACAACAACCGTTCCAAGAGAAATGCCGCTGATTATCCTGTTGCGTGTCGGGAAATTATGGGCTTCGGGCTCTGTTTTTAAAGGAAACTCTGAAACAACAGCTCCACTTTCAGCAATTTTGTAAAAAAGATTCAGATTTTCCGCGGGATAGACTCTTTCAAAGCCGCTTCCGAGAACGGCTATTGTTTTCCCTTTGCCCATTAAAGCCCCTTCGTGGGCGGCAGTATCAATTCCCCTTGCCATTCCGCTGACAATTGTTATTCCACGCAGAGCCAGATCGCCGCACAACCGCTTTGTTGTTGATATGCCATAGGGTGTTGCATTCCTTGAACCCACAACCGCAATATTCATTATGGAGGGGGCAAGCTGTCCAAAAACATACAAAAAAGGAGGAGGGTCCGGTATTTCAAGCAAAAGCGGAGGATAATCAGGATCGAGCATGGTAACAATCCGGTAACCATTTTTTAGCGCCGAATCGAAATCCTTTTTAACGTGTTCAGGAATTTTATGGCGCTTGATTGCCGATGCAATGCGATCGGTGATACCGTCAATTTTCAGCAGATCATCATGAGATGCTTCAAAAACAATAGGGGGAGACTTGAACTTGTCAATCAGCCGCTTGAAAAGATGGCTTCCTACGCCGGGAACACTTTTAAGGGCAAACCATGGAAGAATATTTTCCACTTACTTCCTCTTCCCACGTCTTTGCCAGGCAAGGAGTATGGGGCTTGCAACGTAAATTGAAGAATATGTCCCGACAAGGATTCCAACTATCATTGCGAATGCAAAGTCATGGATAATTCCGCCTCCGAGAACAAAAAGGGTAACCACTACAAACAGGGTTGTTATAGATGTTAATATTGTACGACTGAGTGTTTCATTAATGCTTTTGTTGACGATGGTTTCCATTGGGTTCTTATGATATTTTCTAAGATTTTCCCGGATGCGGTCAAAAACAATTATCGTATCATTTAAGGAATATCCGATGATTGTTAAAAGCGCTGCAATAATCGGCAAAGTAAATTCCTTGCCACAAATGGAAAAAATGCCGACAGTAATGGTAACGTCATGTACAAGAGCCACAACAGCGCCCATGGCATATTTCAGTTCAAGAGCCCAGAAAAACACAAGAGTTACACAGATAGCTGCTGTAATCAGGAACAGAATGCTGACGTTGAAAATTGAAAGAAAATATACAGCGGCCATAAGCGCTGCAGCCATGACACCACTTAAAATCCACTTCAACTCAAAACGGCCGGATATATATATTGTGATAAAGAGCAGGGCGTAGAACATGGCAAAAAGGGCTTTTTCACGCAGATCTTTACCTACCTGCGGGCCAACCATTTCAACACGGCGGATTTCAGCATCCTTTCCTGTTGCGGATTCCAGCGCCGCTTTTACCCTGGAAGAAAATCCATCAGCAGTCATGACGGATCTGTCTGTCCGGATAAGGTATTCATTATCCTTTAAGTCACCAAACTGCTGAACCGATGATTTCCCAAGCTCAATGGCGGCAAGCCCTGATTTTATGTCATCAATGTTTGCAGGCGATATAAACTTTACCTGTATTAACGTTCCGCCGGCAAAGTCTATTCCGTACTTGGGCCCCTTGTGAATTATTAAAGAAGCGATACTGATAATGATCATTATAATTGAAATAAAAAAAGCGATTTTTCTTTTGCCGATAAAATTTATATTTATGTCAGGTTTGATAAACTGCATTTATATTTCCTTTTAGATACTTAATCTTTTAACTTTCCTGTTCATCAATAGATAATCAAATACAAGCCGTGTAATAATAAGGGAAGTAAACAGGCTGGCAAGCACACCGAGACTTAGTGTTACTGCAAATCCCTTGATAGGACCTGTGCCGAACTGAAACAGAACAAGCGCGGCGATAAGTGTTGTGACATTTGCGTCGAGAATTGTAAGCGTTGCCTTGTTATAGCCTGCATCTACCGCTGCACGGGGGGTTTTGCCGATACCCATTTCTTCTCTTATCCGTTCAAATATTAAAACATTGGCGTCTACAGCCATTCCTATTGTAAGTATGATTCCAGCGATACCGGGCAGCGTCAGGGTAGCTTGGAAGCCGGCCAGCCCTGCGGCAATAAGGATAATATTCAGAACCAATGCCAGGTCTGCTATAATGCCCGAACCTTTATAATAAATAATCATAAATATAATTACGAGGATACCTCCGATACACACGGAAATAAGCCCTTTGTTGATTGAATCAGCTCCAAGAGAAGGACCCACGGTTCTCTCCTCAAGTATTTTAACCGGAGCAGGAAGAGCGCCTGCACGAAGAGCAATGGCAAGATCGCTGGCTTCTTCTGTCGTGAAATTACCGGTTATGCGAGCCTCGCCCCCGGCAATCTTTTCCTGAATAACAGGCGCGGAATAAACCGTATTGTCTAAAATGATTGCAAGACGTTTTTTCACATTTTCTTCAGTTATTCTGGCAAAGATTCTTCCCCCTTTTTTATCAAAACTGATGGATACATATGGTTCGTTATATTGTGAATCTATTTGAACCCGGGCATCTGTCAGATTAGCTCCTGTTAAAAGCGTTTGCTTTTTTATAAGAAAGTAATCTTTTATCTCCCGCTTTGTTTCCGGATCTTCTGTAATATGAACAAGAACTTCGCTTCCCGGCGGGACATTCCCCTTTAGGGCCGCATTAACATCATGTACTTCATCCACAAGCTTGAATTCTAAAAGGGCTGTTTTGCCGATGAGATCCTTTGCCCTCTGTGTATCCTTGATTCCGGGAAGTTGAATGAGGATACGTTTTTTCCCCTGAAGTCTGATATCCGGTTCGCTGACGCCGAATTGATCTATGCGGTTTCTTATGGTTTCAAGGGCCTGTCCTGTGGCAAGTTTTTTGATGTGCTCGGTCTCTCTGTCAGGAAGATCCATTACTATGGTCAGGACCCCATTATCTGTTGATTTTGAAAGAATGCGCAGATCTTTATACTCCTTATCAAGAAGCTTCTCAAACTTTTCGATATTGTCCTTTCCCTGCATCTTGAGAAATATCTTTGCGCCGTCAACCCTGTTTATGCTGAGATATCTTATCTTGTCTTTCCTTAAGGCGCCATTTAGTTCATTGGTTATACGATCCATTGTACTTTCCACGGCTTTTTCCGTTTCGACTTCAAGGACAAGATGCATTCCTCCCTGAAGATCAAGCCCTAAATTTATCTTCTTGTGTGGCCACAATGCAGGCTTTATAGTAGGAAGTACATAGATGACGGCAACTATTATAACTGTTAGAACCAGAATGAGTTTCCATGAAAGATTCTTCAATGATATATTCCTTTATTGTATTGATGAATTCATAAAAAGTCGAATTCATCAGGTGTTAGGTGTTAAGTGTCAGGTGTTAAGTTAAAATAATTACCTGTTTATCAAGCTCTTAACACTTAACACCTGACACTTAACACGTTTTCTAAACAAGCATGTTTAATCTTTATCACATGAAAGCCCCAGAATCGGTCAAACCGCCGGACGGTCAAATCGTAAAATCTGGTATCCGGGCGCGCTTGACATTCATCAATGGGGCTTTTTGCTAAGTAAATTTAGTTGCTGTTTTTTTCCTGCTGGGGCTGCTGAGCCGGCTGGTTTAATGCAGTAACACTGCTTCGATTAACCTTTACACGAACTTTTTCCGCTATTTCCAATGTTATTACGGTATCACTTATACCTGTGATACGTCCATAAAGACCGCCGGTTGTTACTATCTGGTCTCCCTTTTTAAGGCTGCTGATCATTGTGCGGTGATCTTTCTGCTTTTTTTGCTGTGGCCGGATCAGCAAAAAATAGAATATAGCGAACATTAATATAATAGGGATAAAAGATGAAAACCCACCTGCTCCCTGACCGCCTGCTCCACCCTGGCCCATTGCATATGCTAAACTAATCAAGATTAATCCTCCTTCTAAGTTACTAAATTTTAATGTATTCGTAAAAAGTCCAAGAATTGCTATTTGCGAAATGTGTCAAATGTTAATCATTTGATATGACAATTAAATATTTTATCTTAACACCTAACACCTGATGAATTCGATTTTTTACGAATACATCATTTTTTATTCCAAACCATTTCAGCAGAACCAAACACACCGGTTATAATAAGTTTAATATTTAAGGCGTTGCCATCAACAATAGTTTTGTCGTCTGCCGGAAACCTGACAAGATAGACAGATTTCCATGGCGATATAAATGGGAAAAAGTGGGCTGTGACAGCATTAATTTTTTTAATCTTTCGAATTTCTACCGGTTTAAGCAGTTTGTTTTTTCCTACAGTCAAATATATTTTCCAGATAGAATCCTTTTTACTGAAATCGTTCCACTTTTTATCCGGGACATATGCGGCCAGCACAAAATCATTGTAAGCTGCGGCTGCCTTTCTTTGATCCTTTACAAATTTTTCCTTTTCTGCGTGGGTTAGCCTGTGAATCCTGGCATACTCGGTTGAATAGGCATCTCTAAATTGAGACGACTTAAAAGTAGCGGAAGCTATCAATTTAACATCAAGACCTACGTAAATACGTGCTTCCCTGGTCCATTTATCAAATTCCGACTTGTAAGAACTGCCATGATATGGATCAGATGATTCTTGAAGCTGTTTAATCGGTTCAAAAGCCTGACATCCCAGGCAAAGGATAACAACAAAAATTAATAATATTTTAACAAAATACTTGTTGATCAACTTTGCTGCCCCCGTTACCTAACAAATACACGTTTAAAAATGGCGCTGATATACTTTAAATGATAGCTTACGTCAAATATTTCTTTGATTTTTTCCTTGCCGAGCCGGTTGCAAATCTTTCTGTTGTTCATAATCAGATCTTTAAAATCATGTTTTTTATCCCATACCTGCATAGCCTGTTCCTGTACAATTTTGTAGGCATTTTCACGGGACATGCCCGATTCTGCGAGGGCTATCAATATCTGCTGTGAAAAGATCAGGCCTTTCAGCGTGTTAAGATTTTCTTCCATTCTTTTGGGATATACAACAAGATTTTTTATTATACCTGTAATCCTGTTTAACATATAATCCATTAATATTGTGCAGTCAGGGGCAATGATCCTTTCCACGGAGGAATGGCTGATATCCCGTTCATGCCACAGCGGGATATTTTCCAGGGATGCCATGGCGTTTGATCGTATAATGCGGGCAAGACCGCAAAGATTTTCAGATCCAATTGGATTTCTCTTGTGAGGCATGGCCGAAGAACCTTTCTGGCCTTTTGAAAAAAACTCTTCCGCCTCAAGGACTTCGGTCCTTTGCAAATGCCTTATTTCAAGAGCCATTTTTTCAATGGATGAGGCCATGATGGCCAGGGTTGTAAAATATTCGGCATAACGGTCCCTTTGAACTATCTGAGTCGAGGCAGGAGCAGGTTTGAGCTTCAGCTTTTTGCATACATATGCCTCAATAACCGGAGGAATATTTGCGAATGTTCCTACCGCGCCTGAAAGTTTTCCAAAACTGACAGTTTCAACAGCCCTCTTAAATCTATTTCTGTTTCTGCGCATTTCATCATACCAGACCGCTAATTTCAACCCAAAGGTGATCGGCTCTGCGTGTATCCCGTGTGAGCGTCCGATCATTGCGGTATTTTTATGCTTTAGAGCTTTTTTCTTTATAACATTTAAAAGGCTGCCGCAATCTTTGAGAATAATTGTGCCCGCCTGCCTGAGAAGATACGCCATGCTTGTATCAAGAACATCTGAGGAGGTGAGGCCCATGTGAATATATCTTGAGTCCGGCCCCACATGTTCTGCGACACTTGTCAGAAAGGCGATAACATCATGTTTTGTTTCAGCCTCGATCTCTTCGATTCTTTTAACGGAAAAGCCGGCTTTTTTCTGGATATTTTTAAGCGACTTTCGGGGGATTTTCCCAATTTTTGCCAGCGCCTCACAGGCAAGTATCTCAACTTGCAGCCATGCCTTATATCTGTTCTCGTCGGTCCAGATATCTCCCATTATTTTTCTTGTATATCGTTCTATCATAATCCTGTACTTTCCTGTTTTAGCTGGTTACCTGTTACTCGTTACTCGTTGCTGGTTTTCCACTTTTCCACTTTTTCACTGTTCCGCAGGTATCCACAGCGTTTCACCGTCAAACCGGATCCGGTTTATCTGTTTATAATCGATTTGATCCAGAAGTGTAAAAATCCGGTCCATCCGGTAAACAACAATTTTACTTAACGGAACAATCAGGTTAAGGTCAACATCCAGTTTTCTTTCTTTGATGTTGTAAATATAAACAGTGTGTTCTGAAAATTTTAAAAGTTTGCCCACTCCGGAACTAAAGCCCAGTCTGTCAGGTTCGTCGGAAACAGGAGAAAGTCTAATGCCTTTGTGGTCAAAATATTCCGTTAAAAATTGAAAATGTATATTCCAGATGTTGTCTCCGGGTTGGACTACATATATTCCAAATGATTCTACGCTGTTTTCAGGCTCCTTTTTTCCGGAACTTATATCTTGTTCAATAATATCGCCTGATTTAAGACGTATCTTATCCAGAATCTCCTGCATAGGGATTGTTGAATCGCCAATTTTGACGGATTCATCGGATTTGACTATAATGTCAACCCCTTTTTCAACCCCGAAGTCTGTTTTACGCTTCTGAATAAGAGCCTGAAGATTCTTATCTTTTTCCAGCTTATTGTAATCTATGACAGACTGGGATTTAACAGGCATTTGAGCTTTTGGAGGCATTGTTTTTGAAACAGCATCTTTCCCCTCCTTTGTCCACAACCATAAACCTGTTGCAGCCGCAGCGATAATAACCGCACAGATTACAATAATACCAACAATCTTTTGACTGTTTTGTTGAGGCATAAATTATCACTTCTTCTGTTTTTCACAAATAATATTGCTCTCCCCCGGGATCATCGCTTTGTCCCCCTTGATCGCAATGGAGAGCTTACGCCTGTCTTCCAGTTCTATGATTTCCCTGCGCTTTTTATTTAGTATATAGTGGGCGACCTCAACCGGGATCATCGCTGTTACACAGGTTATTCCTTCTTTTAATGTTTCAAGACGAAGTTTGCGCAAAAAACCCACCCCCAGGGCTTCTGGAGAAGGTATCAGCCCTTTCCCCTTGCAGTATTTGCAGTGGTCAAAACTTGCGGATTCAATAGACGGCCTGATCCTCTGCCGTGACATTTCAATCAGCCCAAACTTTGAGATTTTTCCAATTTTTGTCTTGGCCTTGTCCCCCTTTACATGGGCTTTTAAAGTCTTTTCAACTTCTGCCTTATGCTTCGAGTCTCTCATGTCTATGAAATCAAGCACTATAAGCCCGCCCAGATCCCTTAATCGCAATTGACGTGCAATCTCCTCGGCAGCTTCAATATTAGTTGTAAATGCTGTCTGTTCAACAGTTTTTTTCTGCGTTGCCTTGCCTGAATTTACATCTATTGATACCAAAGCTTCGGTTTGTTCTATTACAATGGAACCGCCGGATTTTAGGTTAACACGATTTTTAAATATGGACGCAATCTGGTCTTCAAGCTGATATTTTGTAAATATCGGTTTGTCGCTCTTATAAAGTTTGACTATTTTGGTCTGTTTCGGAGATATGATATGCATAAAATCTTTTGTTTCACGGTACACTGCAGCATCATCTATAAGAATTTCAGTAACATCGGATGCAAAATAGTCTCGGATGGATCTTAAAACCAGATTTCTTTCTTTGTAAAGAAGCGCCGGAGCCTTTGTGTTCATCACATTTTTTTTGATGTTTTTCCATAGCCGCAGGAGATATGCCAAATCTTTGGACAGGAGCGCCTTTGTACAATTTATACCGGCAGTACGGACGATGATGCCGAATCCTTCGGGCAGGTTCAGCCCGTTTATTATATCCTTCAGACGGTTTCTTTCCGCCTCATCTTCAATTTTGCGTGAAATGCCCTTTGTATCGCTTCCCGGCATAAGAACCAGAAACCTTCCGGGCAAAGAAATATATGTTGTAAGCATAGCCCCTTTTTTCATGAAAGGATCTTTTGTGATCTGCACAACAAGTTCCTGGCCGCGCTTAACCATATTTTTTATGGAATGTACTCCCGGCTGATTATCTTGAAAGTATTCACTATGTATTTCATGTTTCTGCAAAAACCCGTGCCGATCTAAGCCATAATCGACAAATACAGCCTGAAGGCTGGGCTCTACACGGGCAATGACAGCTTTGTATATGTTGCCGTGGGTGATTTCCCTTGCAGCGCTTTCAATATGAAATTCTTTCAGTTTGCCATCTTTAACCTTTGCAATTCTGCATTCTTCAGGATCTACCGCATTGATCAGTATATTACAGCTCATATAATATTTTTTGTCTTTCCCTTTTTAGGCGTTCGTTAAATTTGTAACCACTTATTTTCTGTTAAAATATGAAATTGTTATATGCAAGTCAAATCATTTCTCTTAACTCGATATCGGACTCTGTCCACGGTACCCCTGCACCATGGTTTGTCCGGTTCTTCATAAAGGAATTTTTCATTCTTTTGTCATTTATATTGCATAACATATATTTAAGCTATATAAAAAAAAGAGTCGGAGATTGTCAAGATGTTGTGACTCGACCTCAACAGTTCGGCTTATGTGGCGAAGATACATAACAGTATGAGACCTTTGAAAAATGTTTAATTAACCATGGTAAACCCCCGGCTATGCCGGGGGACTCCCAGAGTTTGACAGTTCCTGGAATAATCAGGCGGTAGACAACTCAATCTCTGGTAAATAATTAATAGACCAAATAACAAAAGTAATCACGGGTATCAGAAAGGTATTCGGGACACGTTTAAATTTCGACAATAGCAACCCATCAGTATTTTGAGAATCCGAGTATTGTGTTTCAGAAATGGATTCGGATTTTAGAACCAATAACTGGAGTACGTGGGTACCCCGCCCTGAGCGGCTCATGGTCTTAAGCCGCCCTTTGAGGGCGTAACCATCAAGCCTCCGGCTATGCCGAAGGTACTTGACGGCAGCAGTATTAGTCTCTCAAGGCTGATTAAAGTTTGAGCCTGATTTAGCTACGAGCGGGAAGCAAAAGGGGAGTGTTTTGCAAAGGTTTCAACGCAAGCATCGGGGAACTTAATCAATAGCTTGCAAAAATTTGTGGAATCTGCGTAATCTGTGGATTAAATTATATAATAATAAGGAGGAGATAACTCATGGATAAAAAAATACTTGTAGCATTTGATGACTCTGAAAACGCTATGCGGGCAGTGGAATATGTGGCAAAAAATTTTGCCACGGACAATAAAATTACACTGTTAAATATAGTCCAGGACACCGCCACCTTGTGTGATATGAATAGCCCGGAATTAACCCCATATTTTAAATCTCAACAAAAGTCCTTTTGTACACTTGAAGAGAAAAAAAAGGACCTGGTTGACAACGCACTTCAAAAAGCACGGCAAATCTTAATAGATGCAGGGTTTAAAAAAAAGAATGTAACCATAAAGGCAAAACGCAAAAAAAAGGGAGTTGCAAGGGATATCGTTAAAGAAACGCAATCCGGTTATCACACCATTATCATGGGAAGAAGAGGGCAGTCTGGAATTAAGGAGTTTATTCTTGGCAGTATTTCACAAAAAGTGTTTAACCTGGTTAAGAATATTTCGGTGCTGGTCATTAATTAGATTTGAGTATTGCCGGATAATTCCCTAAAAACCTGTAAAGAGTCGCCCGTCCGACCCCGAGGACCCTGGCTGCTTTTGCTTTATTACCGCCTGTTTTTAAAAGGGCTTTATTGACTGCATCAATATCCAGCTTCACGGATGGGCCGCGTGTGTGAATGCTGCTTTTAAAAGCTTTAAGTTCCATGGGCAGATCATCTGGTTTAATAATACCTTTGCGGCATTTTACAATCGAAAATGAGACAGCATTCTGAAGTTCCCGAACATTGCCGGGCCAGTCATAGTCCATCATTACAGAAAGGGCTTCATTCGATATTTTTATTGATTGTTTATCTTCATTTTCCGCCTGGCTCAGGAAATAATCGATGAGAAGAGGAATGTCGGTTTTTCTTTCACGGAGTGGGGGAATATGTATCGGAATAACATTGAGTCTGTAATAGAGATCTTTACGGAAATTGTTCTTCTGCACCTCCTTTTTAAGGTCCCTGTTGGTTGCGCTTATCACACGAACATTAACCGATACGGTTTTTTCGCCGCCGACTTTTTCAAAAGTTCCATCCTGCAAAAATCTCAGAAGCTTTACCTGCAGCGGCTTTGAAAGTTCCGTAATTTCATCAAGTAAAATACTGCCTCTGTCTGCAAGCTCAAACCTTCCTTTTTTATCCCGGATTGCGCCTGAAAAAGCTCCCTTAACATGACCGAAGAGTTCGCTTTCAATAAGACCTCCGGGAAGAGCGCCACAGTTAATAGGCACAAACGGAGCGCCCCCCCGCCGGCTTTCATTATGAATTGCTTTTGCAACCAATTCTTTACCGGTTCCGGTTTCTCCGGAAATATGCACAGGGTAATCGTATCCGGCCACATCTTTTATTTGTCTGAACAGCATGAGCATTTTACTGCTCCTGCCGACGATGTTGGAAAATCCGGCAAGCTCTCCGGCTTTGATCTTAAGGTATAACAAATCGGTAATGTCCCTAAAACAGGCAAGAACTCCGAAATCATGATTTTTTTCATCTTTCATCATAACAACAGACATTTCAACCTGTCTGGACTCGCCATCTTTTGTTATTATATTCATCAAATATTCGGATCTATCACTCAATACCGGTTTATCGCCGCAAAATGAGCAGCGCTCCCCGCAGAAAGGTTCGCCAAACGCTTTATGGCAATCCTTTCCAAGAATTTCTTTTCTGCTGTACCCGGTTATTTTCTCTGCTTCCCTGTTAAAATAAAAAATGCGCCTATTCAAATCATGCGCAATTATACCATCCTTTATACTGTCAAGGATACGTTCCAGGTTTTTTTGATTGGATATTATTTTTTTAAGCAATAGTTTACTCATAGTGAATATAGACAAATTTCATTGAAATTGTGGGCGTCTTTAATTTTCCTGAAAACTTTGCGCCTTTGCGTGAGATGCTTTTTTTAAAAAATAACATATTTATTTAACCTGATCAATAAAATCATCAATATCCATATCATTTCTTATTCCAAAGCGGGTTAGCACAAAATCGTATTTAACCGGATCTTCAGGGACTATTTTTGTAAAACCGGATGTTATCTCAAGAGCAGTACGCATATTTGCCTGTTTTCTTTTTGTGACATTCAAAGCAAGGCTTATTCTGTGCATGTGTATATCAATGGGGATTATGAGACTGGATAACGGTATGCCGGCCCATCCTCCCGGATCAACCCTGTCTTTTCTTACCATCCACCTTAAAAAAAGATTCATTCTCTTGCATGCGCTACCTTTTTCAGGAAGGGCGATAAGATGTCCCGGTTTCTTTCTTCCAGCAGTAAGTTGCATTGCAAAAAAAGTCATGGCAGGGATAATGTTCTCATCATCTTCCGAAAAACCGTCTAAAAAACATTCATGGAGGGAGCCAAATCGGTTAATCACGTTTTTTATTTCAAAAAGTAAAGCAGCAAGCTCACTTCCATTGGCAAACCTGTGTGTAAAACCTGCAAAAGTCCTGTTAATCGATGTATAGGTTGAATTTTTTAAAAACAGGTAAGGGGACGGATTCATAATGTCTAACACATATGCAACGCTCTTTAAAATTTGTGCAACCCTGCCGTACGCAAGTGAAGAAGCAATGAGCCCGGCTATTTCACGGTCTCTGATATCTTTGTATGAATACAGAAATTCGAGGGGGTCAGGATGAACATACCTGCGCCGGTTATATTTATCATAAAGGGTGTCGAGCTTTTTTTTCAGCTTTTCAGGTGTCATATTGATTTTTATTTTTCTGTGCAGTAGTAACTACCTATTTTTAATTAGTATCAGAAATAAAGCGACATTTCAAACAAATGAAAAATAAACAAAATGAATACAAACTCGCACGACCTCTCGTGGCCTGAACTTATACCAGGAACACTGGTAAAAAGATTCCGCTTTTTTGACAGAACAACTTATCGGAAATTAATATCGGAAACTGATATTGCTAATTCGTCAGCAAACCGGTAAGTTATGTTGCTGGTTTGTGCAATGAAAGAACCTGGCCTTGGAACCGGAAAAATTATCACTTTATGTGAAGAAAAAATCCTGAAAGAAGGCGATAAGACAGTTGAGATTATACCTGCCTGAAAATATCTTGTAGGTTAGGCTATAATAGAATAAAGATCGAATAGCTGGTTTTAAATAATAAGGGGAAAAAATGATGGACGGCAAATCGCTTGATATAAAGCAGAATGAAGCTCCCCGCCGCAAGCGGATGGGGTATTTAAAAAATCATAATAAAATTTATTATTGCAAAGCAAGGTAAAATTGTCTAACAGTAATTACGTAATATGAATAAAATATACGACATTTGGGGATTATATAATGAATAAATTGCCAGTTTCAATAGATCCATGTCCAATTATTGAGGTCATTTTCGAAGTTCGATTCGAGGCATCTTTGCCTGACGATGCAATTTTTGGAATCGTTTATAACCAGTTTAAGGATGAATTTCAACAAGTAGAACAATTGCCAGTTTTACAATTACCTGCTGCAATCAGAAACCAAGACACTAATCTCAAATTTACGCCTTATTACAAAATTAAAAAAGATAATTTTATTATTCAAATTGGCCCTAAAGTTTTCTCGTTGGCAAATTTGAAGGATTATTGCGGCTGGGATAAATTTTCTAAAAAAATATATGATACTTATAATAAGTTATCAGAGTTAAAATTAATCAATAAACATTATCGCACTGCGCTTAGATACATTAATGTATTTCCAGACATTAATGTCTTCAACAAATCAAACTTAAAAATACTACTTAATGACGAGCAGATTAATGATAATAAAATAAATTTTTCTTCAGAATTTCCATACGAATATGGTGCAAGTAATCTCAAGCTAATAAATCATGCCGAAGTAGCTATTGAAAACCAGATTATAAAAGGTTCTATTATCGATATAGATACTAATGTGGAAATTGATAAGTTTGGCAACTTTCAAGACGCGATAGAATGCGCGCACCATGCTGAAAAAACACTATTTTTTAATTTATTAGGAAACGAATTTTTGTCATCATTAAATCCAGTTTACGAGGAAAAATAAGATGTTAGTGCCACAATTTAGAAATGTTGTCGGAAGCACCGTTACCGCTGGTGTTTTATTCTATTCATATCTCGGCGCTCCAACAACAATCAACTTGGATACTGTAAATACAAATATACAAATTAGTGCGCCAAAAGAAATAAAATATGATTATTATCAAATAATAAATCCAGATCAGTCTGTAATGCTTGAACAAATTGATATAATACATAAATTCGCTTCGTCCATATTAGACAACATCAAAGATTTAGACCCTGAATTTTCTAAAACTGTCGATGAAAACTTTTGGGATTTGATATGATTCCATTCGAAGAAATAAAAAAGTATCTTCCGCAGCATCTATCCTCTACCGCAGAACAAGAATTATTTAACGAATTAAAAGCATTCCCACATAATATTGATCAAAGATTATATACAACTTATCTGCACAACCATACAAATCTTTTTCAAGGTGATGGAATTCAAAATTTGCTGTATATCCATTTCCCAGACACTAATGTTGACCAAGTGCCAGGCATGATCTTATCAAATACTTGTGATATAGATCAGGCAAATAAACGTCTTATGCCGTTACGGATGGTTTATGCTCCGATAATCAACCTTGGGAAATACGAACAAAGTCTTATTAAAAATCATGTTGATACCGACCAGAGATCAATTGAATCAATAAATTCGCACATTGCCGACATACGGAAACAACATATCAGCCATATATTTTACCTTCCCAAAGGTGGTCAACTCGAAAATGATTCTATCGTATTTTTTGACCGTACAAATAACTGTCCAGCCAATCTGCTTGAGGAAAAATCTGTAATACGCCAGAGAATTTTTACATTGAGCGATTACGGATTCTATTTATTCCTTTTCAAACTATCCGTTCATTTCACAAGAATTAGAAATGGTGTTTCCAGGACCTCCTTCAGGTCGTATAATTAACCATGGTAAACCCTCGGCTATGCCGGGGGACTCCCAGAGTTTGACAGTTCCTGGAATAATCAGGCGGTAGACAACTCAATCTCTGGTAAATAATTAATAGACCAAATAACAAAAGTAATCACGGGTATCAGAAAGGTATTCGGGACACGTTTAAATTTCGACAATAGCAACCCATCAGTATTTTGAGAATCCGAGTATTGTGTTTCAGAAATGGATTCGGATTTTAGAACCAATAACTGGAGTACCTGGGTACCCAGCCGCCCTTTGAGGGCGTAACCATCAAGCCTCCGGCTATGTCGGAGGTACTTGACTCAGCACATGGAGATCGGCATGAAAAACCGACAAAAACTGGAACTTACGTGGATCGGGAAGGATAACCTGCCGAAGATAGAGCCGAGAATATTGATAGAAGACCCTGAAAAGTCTTACGGTGATAGGAACAGCGAAAATATGCTGGTATTCGGCGATAACCTCCTCGCGCTGAAAGCGCTGGAACAGGATTTTGCGGGGAAGATCAACTGCATTTCCATCGATCCGCCGTATAATACTGGAAATGCGTTTGAGCATTATGACGACGGGCTGGAACATTCGCTTTGGCTAAGCCTTATGAAGCCTCACCTTGAACTGCTGAGGGCGCTCCTTTCCGATAATGGGAGCCTGTGGATTTCGATTGATGATGATGAATCACATTATTTGAAAGTGCTTTGTGATGAAATATTCGGGCGCAGAAATTTTGTGGCGAATGTTGTTTGGGAAAAGAAGTACTCACCCCAGAATGATGCAAAGTGGCTTTCTGATAGTCACGACCATATTATTGTTTATGCAAAATCAAAAAAAATATGGCGTCCTAATTTATTGCCTCGAACTAAAGAAATGAACAAAAGATATAAGAACCCAGATAATGATCCAAGAGGTCCGTGGAAACCTGCCGATTTTTCAGTTAAAACTTATAATGCTAACAGCGATTATCCGATTACCTTGCCATCAGGACGAATTGTTAATCCTCCAGGAAGTCGATGTTGGGTTACATCGAAGGAAAAATTTGAAAAACTGATTATTGATAACAGGATATGGTTTGGGAAAACAGGTAATAATGTACCATCAGTAAAGAAATTTTTGTCAGAAGTAAAAGATGGTTCGGTAAGTAAAACTATTTGGTTGCGTAATGAAGTAGGTGACAACCAAGAGGCAAAGAAAGAAACAAAGGATATTAATGATGTCGAAGTATTCACAACCCCAAAACCAGAACGATTAATCCAGCGTATTCTTACACTGGCTTCAAATGAAGGCGATCTCATCCTCGATTCCTTCCTCGGATCCGGTACTACCGCCGCCGTAGCCCATAAAATGGGCCGCAAATGGATCGGGGTCGAACTGGGTGAACATTGCCACACGCACTGCCTTCCGCGCTTGCAAAAGGTGGCTGACGGAACGGATCAGGGTGGGATTTCAAAATCAGTAAACTGGAAAGGCGGGGGAGGATTCAGATATTACTATCTTGCCCCCAGTCTGCTCAAGGAAGATAAGCACGGCAACTGGGTAATTGACGAACGATACAATGCAGACATGCTGGCGGCTGCCATGGCAAAGCACGAGGGATTCAAATATAATCCCGATGAAGAGATTTACTGGAAACAGGGACAATCTACTGAAAAAGACTTTATCTTTACCACTACGCAGTTTGTCACCGTCGAGACCCTGGACAAAATCAGGGAGGACATGAAACCCGGAGAAAGCCTGCTCATCTGTTGCAAATCGTTTCAGAAGGCCTGCGAAAACCAATATTCTGGAATCACCGTCAAAAAAATACCTGGAATGTTGTTAGGCAGGTGTGAGTTCGGAAGGGATGATTATAGTTTTAATATCGTAACCATGCCTGTTGATCCTGATGCGCCTGATTTCGTGCCGCCTGGACCCGGAAAAGAAACAACCGGAAAAAAGAAAAAGGACGCTATGAAACAGGGAAAACTTTTTGATTAGCGCTTGTCGTAATAAAACAGGGAGATCATGACAATGGATCGTATCGCGACTTTCATCAAAAACCGCTTGAGCCTGAGGGCGCCTCAAACAGAAAGTCTGGAAATACTTGCCGATCTGGTCGGCAAATTGACTCTGCAGAAAGAGGTCGATCTGCAAACCGAGCTTGACAAGGTAAAGAATGCGTATCCAACATGCACGGATTTTGAAAGAAATTTTCCATCTGTCTGTTTTGCCCTGGCAACCGGTGTCGGCAAGACCCGTCTCATGGGTGCGTTTATTGCCTATCTCTATCTGCATAAGGGAATCAAGAACTTTTTTGTCCTTGCGCCCAACCTTACTATTTATAACAAGCTTATTGATGATTTATCGTTGCCGAACAGTCCCAAGTATGTATTTCAGGGTATCGGCGAATTTGCAACAAAACGCCCTCGCATAATTACCGGCGATAATTACCAGTATACTTCACAGAGAACCATGTTTGATTCAGAAGTCCATATCAATGTCTTCAATATATCAAAGATAAACGCCGAGACAAGGGGTGGGAGTATGCCTCGGATCAAGCGGCTTTCGGAATATTTGGGAGATTCTTATTTCAATTATCTCTCCAATCTAAACGACCTTGTATTGCTTATGGATGAATCCCATCACTATCGAGCGGACAGGGGAATGGAAGTTATCAACGAATTAAATCCAGTCCTCGGATTAGAACTGACAGCTACTCCACAGGTGGAACGGGGGCAACACACCATAAAATTCAAAAACGTTGTGTATGAATATTCGCTTGCAAAGGCGATTCCGGACGGATTTGTCAAAGAGCCTGCCGTGGCTACACGCAAAGACTTTGATCCTTTGCATTACAGCGATGAAGAGCTTGACAGAATTAAACTGGAAGACGGTATACGAATCCACGAGGACACCAAAGTGGCCCTGGATATATATGCGCGGGATAACAAGACGCAGCAGGTCAAACCTTTTGTGCTTGTCGTTGCCAAAGATACCAGCCATGCAAGCAAGCTTAAGGAACTGATTATTTCAAAGGCTTTTTTTGAAGGAAATTATGCCGACAATGTCATGGAAATCCACTCTGCTCAAAGAGGGTCTGAAAAGGAAGAAAATATTGCTCAATTAGTTTCATTAGAGAGTCCCGACAATAAAATAGAGATCGTAATCCACGTTAATATGCTCAAGGAAGGCTGGGATGTAACCAATCTTTACACTATTATTCCCCTGCGGACTGCGGCATCAATGACACTCAGGGAACAGACTATCGGAAGAGGATTGCGCCTGCCTTATAACAAGAGAACCGGAAACGACAAGGTCGATAAACTGACTATTGTCGCGCACGATAAATTTCAGGAAATCATTGATGAAGCGAATAAGCCCGGATCAATTATAAAAAAGGAGAATATCATCGAGTTAGATCCGGATGAGTTTATCCAGAAAAAGGAAGTAATTACCTCGCTTTCAAGTATCGAAGAAAAATTGGAGGAAGCAAGAGCACGCATTGAAGATATTATAGAACCGGATGAAAAAAGAAAGGCATGTATCAATCTGGAGCTGAGAAAAACAATCCTTGATACCCTTCCTGAGCTGAACAAAGATGCAAAGAATGTAAATGAACTGACAAGACCGGAAATCAAGGAAATTGCTGTCGAGAAAATAAAGCGCAAGATATACAGCGATCCTCAGCAGTCTTTATTTGCCAAAGAGACAATAGCGGAAGTCGAGAAGGCATATGATTCTGTTGTAAGTGATTTTGCTGGCAACATTATCGAAATTCCAAGAATCATAATCCAGCAGAGCGATGATGTACTGTCGGGATTCAAGGATTTTGATCTTGAAACCAAAAATCTTAACTACCAGCCTGTATCTGAAGAGATTTTGATAAAAAAACTTCGTGAACAGGAAAACAGCACGGATATCGTTATAGGTAAGGGCGGGATTGTTCCAGACAGTCTTGAAAACATCATAGTCAACGAACTTATCAACTTTCCTGAGATAGACTACGATAATCAGTCTGATCTGCTATTCAAATTAGCGGGTCAGGTCGTTGAAAAATTCAGGACATATCTTGCTGAAGAAGATGTTGCCAATGTTATTCAATGTTTAAAAAAAGAAATTGGAGATTACATCTATGTACAGATGATGGACCATTTCTATTACGAAACACCGGGATTTGTAAAAACCACAGTACGCCCTTTTACAAAAATAGAAGAGCATAATTTCTCAAAATATACAGAGGACAATATCTATCATTATACGGAAACAATCACACCAACCAAATCCATACCGGCTAAAGTATTCAGCGGTTTTAAAAAGGCCTGCCATAATCTTTATAAATTCGGTTCCAAAACAGAGAAAGATTTTGCCTGGATACTTGAGGATGACAAGAAGTCGGTATTAAAGTGGCTTCGTCCCGCCGAAAAACAATTCCATATTTATTGGGACCATAATTCGCGACGGTATCATCCGGATTTCGTGGTTGAAACAGATAGCGCTATCTATCTGATTGAAACAAAAGAGGAAAGAGAGGTTGATTCATCAGATGTTCAGGAAAAGGCAAGGGCAGCTGTTCAGTATTGTGCCCATGCAACAAAGTTTACGACCCGTAACGGAGGCAAACCCTGGAAATATGTCTTAATACCGCACAATGCCGTGAAGATAAATATGAGTGTTGATAACTTGGTTAAAGCTTATGAATATGCAGAGGAATATTAAATGTTTTATTAAGCTGCCCGGCTGGTTTCAGATACCCACGCCTATTGGCAGCTATAATCCTGACTGGGCGATATTAAAGAGAAATGAAAAAACTGTCTATTTTGTAGCGGAAACCAAATCTGAGAATCAGGAACTTAAAGACAGCGAGAAAAGAAAAATCAAATGCGGCAAAGCGTATTTTGATGAATTTGAAGGTGTTGAATACAGGCAGGTTGTGAAAGTTTCGGATCTGGATTAAAATATTCTTTTGTATGAAAACCTTTTCACCCTGGATTAGGCTGAGCATTACGGCTTCACAGAAGAAGAACTCGACTTCATAATCCACTACGACATCAAATATCGGATGGGCAAGGAGTTAAACCAGTGAAACTGTGTTTATCAAATAATTCAACTGAATAAGGAACTCGATTAATCACAAATTATAAAATGAATTTATAGTAAATATTTTGCCATGACAAAAGAAGAGCTGAGTAGATTGTTGAACGGATTGCGCACGTTACCATCTGAAACAGAATGGGTGGAGTTTAAGAAAGCCAAGCACAATTATGATTTCAGTAAATTGGGACGATACTTTTCTGCTTTGTCTAACGAAGCAAATCTCAAAGGCAAACCATGTGGCTGGCTGGTTTTTGGTGTGGAAGATGAGCATAGAAAAGTTGTTGGAACTTATTATCGCTCAGACAGATCCAAACTGGATAGCCTGAAGTCTGAAATCGCCAATAAAACAACCAACCGTATTACGTTTATTGAAATTCATGAGCTTTTACTACCTGAAGGGCGGGTTATCATGTTCCAAATTCCCGCAGCACCGCAAGGCATCTCTGTTGCGTGAGAGGGGCATTTTTATGGCAGAGATGGTGAATCTATCGGTGCATTAAACATACAAGAAATCGAACAAATTAGAAATCAGGTAAATAATTATGACTGGTCTGCCCAAATTTGTCAGAAAGCAACAATCAATGATTTAGATGAAGGTGCCCTTGCTGTCGCCCTGAAGAAATTCAAATCGAAAAACCGTTCTCGGTCTTTTGCCGGGGAAATAGAAGAATGGGATCAAGAAACATTCCTTGATCGAGCTAAACTTACCGTAAACGGACAGGTTACCAGGGCTGCAATCATTCTTGTTGGGAAACCTGAAGCAAGTTATCATTTGTTGCCGAGCATAGCACAAATTACATGGAAGCTGGAAGCCGAAGAGCAGGCCTATGAACACTTCGGTCCCCCTTTTCTATTGAATGTAAATTCCGTTTATAACCGCATACGAAATATCAAATTCAAAATCCAGCCATTTAACCTTCTAATCCCTCTTGAACTCGATAAATATGACACATGGATTGTATTAGAGGCTTTGAACAATTGCATAGCCCATCAGGATTATAGCCGTAATGCCCGTATTATCCTGACCGAAAAAGTGGATCGTCTAATCCTGCAAAATTCGGGCGGATTTTTCGAAGGCACGCTTGAAGATTACCTTTTAAGAGACAAGACACCGGAACGTTACCGAAACCCCTTTCTGTCACAGGCAATGGTCAATCTTGATATGATTGATACAATGGGTTACGGAATCAAAAAAATGTTTCTTGAACAGCGCAAACGTTATTTCCCTTTACCAGATTATGATTTAAGCGATCCAGACCATGTAACTCTTGAAATTATGGGACGGTTAATTGATGAAAACTACAGTCGAATCCTGATTGAGAAGGCGGATCTTGGCCTTCGCCATGTAATAGCTCTTGACAAAGTGCAGAAACGAAAAAAAATAAGCAGAGATGAACTCAAAATGCTCCGTAAGGAGAAACTCATTGAAGGCCGTGCACCTAATGTCTATGTTGCGTCGCATATCGCCGAAATTACGGACGAAAAAGCCCAATACATAAAAAACAGGGGATTAGATGACTTACATTATGAAAACATGGTATTAGGGCTGATAGAGAGGTTTGGACATGTAAAACGAGAAGATGTTAACACTTTATTGTTTAATAAATTGCCTGACGTATTTACCCTGGTGCAGAAAAAAAATAAAATCGGCAACTTGCTAACAAAACTCAGGGAAAGCGGATTGATCATTAATGTCGGAAGTCGAACAGCTCCTCGGTGGGAACTTATTAAGAAAGGATAGTTGAATTTTAAGAAAGGTCTAAGAAAGAAACCCGAACAAATGTCTATATATAGCATTTAAGATTTTGGCCTATACGATATAGCACTGCATATTGTTGTTTTCTTTCTTTTCTTACTGAAAATAGTATATGCAAAATAAGAAAGCTCGAACTAATATCTGAACCTGAACGCTTGCCGGAGTGGAATAATTTGGTGTTACGAACTCTTGCGTAACACCAAATAATAACAGCATGGAAATAAATATTTCAGATCAGCGCCTTTTAAAAACGGAGCTGTCGCAGGTACCAGCCTGATTTGAACCGGCCAGTGGGAAAGGGCGGATTCTCCATCTTTAAAAGAAGCCGGTATATTTGCTTCCTTACACGAAGAAACCGGTACAAATGTCTGGATATTAGTCGAAGGACATCCGCAGGCTAATGTTGCCGGCTCCTTTTGTTTTTCTGATTCTTTTTCTGCAAGGTATTTTTCGACTGCTTCTTCATCGAACTCGTCGGCTTCACGTTCGACAATCCTGAGGGCGCCGGTGGGACATTCGCCGATGCAGGCGCCAAGGCCGTCACACAGGTTGTCCGACACCATTTTTGCCTTGCCGTCTATAATCTGCAGTGATCCTTCTGCACAGCCTGGCACACACTGCCCGCAGCCGTCGCATAATTCTTCATCAATTTCTATTATTTTACGTAGTCTTTTCATCTATCTATCCTTTTGCCGATTGCAGGGTAATAGTTCAGCTATTTTTTTTGACAGGATAAACAGGCTTGACATGATAGTTTTTTCATCCTGTCAAATGTCTTTCATCCGGTGAACTATTACATTTTAGGTTGATTAATTTTTCCTGATTTTGAACGTATTTTACATACAGGGAGGGGTAATTACATTGACTTAGATCAAAAAAAGGTGATATTTTTTAAAAAAAGAGGGAAAAATGGATAAAACATTTAACATTCTTTCAAGTATTCCCGGTTTCAGGGGTCTTTCTGAGAACCAGCTTGAAGCATTAAGACAAATAGTTGTTGACAGGCATTTTAACAAGGGGGAAATGATTTTTTCAGAGGGTGATGAGGGGAATGGATTTTATGTGGTTGCAGACGGCAAAGTTAAAATCTTTAAATCCTCAATAGGCGGCAAAAAACAGGGGATAATATTTCCCTGCCGATTTCAAAAGGTCAACTGGCCAGTCTTCTTGGAACCATACCGGAAACTTTGTCGCGAATTTTCACGAAAATGAGCTCCCGAAATCTAATCGAAGTCAGAGGCCGGGATATAAAGCTTTTAGATCGCAACGGCATAGCAGAACTGGCGGAGCATGGAAAGATTTAGTTTGTGGATGGACGCTATTTTGGCACAACAACAAGCCGGAAGGAAAGGATAAAATCAAATGGGTTACGATTTCAATGCAGATGAAATATTTGAAATGGCGGAACAAATTGAAAGAAATGGGGCTTCCTTTTACAGAAAATCAGCAGAAGCGATTGCAGATTCCGGCGCAAAAAAGCTTTTGCTCGATCTTGCTGCAATGGAAGATGAACATGAAAAAACATTTGCCGATTTAAGAGCAGGCCTGTCTGAAAAAGAAAAGGTCGCAACCGTATTCGATCCTGAGGACGAGGCAGCCCTTTATCTTCGTGCATTAGCCGACATTAGGGTATTTTTTGAAAAAAAGATCGATACAACATCAATGGAAGAGATCCTCAAGGAAGCTATCCTGGCCGAAAAGGATTCTATAGTATTTTACCTCGGCATGAAGGAAATCGTATCCGAAAATCTTGGTAAAACAAAAATTGATCAAATCATCAAGGAAGAGATGACTCACATAAAACTTCTCAGCAAAGAGCTGGTTGCGTCTCAACCTGTCTTATGAGACAACTATGTATCACGACTAAATGTGAGACAGATTGGTTTTACATTTACTCAATCATTATAGATCGTTATAGTTTTTGATATCCAAAAGGCATATAAGATATGTCTTGGTGTATCATAAAACAACCTGCCTTTTCCCTTTCAAGCAATATTATAAAATTCCTTAGAGATCTGCCGGAAAAGCTGTACTTTAAGGTGTTTGCAAAATAAGCAGGCAATATCTTCGTCTCTGGCACGCATCTTGATATTACAAGACAATAGATTACATATAACAATCTGAAGTTTATCCCGTACTTGATGCGGAGCGGGGTTGAACTTTTCACCTCTTTAAAAGGAGAAACATGATGCTGACACTCGAGGAATTAAAAAATAACAGAAAGCTTGTAAATTCCGTTGACTGGAAAATGACGCCGGAAGAGGCTGTTCGGCTTTATTTGGAATGGGGGAACAACTGGTCACGTGAGGATGGATATATAGTCCGCTCCAAGAGCGATTATTCAATCTATTTTGTAATAAACAGTTGGCATAAACCTTATTACATTTACCTGATCAAAAGAAATTCCGAAGAAGCAGTGGAGCTTTCAAAGTTTGAACTGCCGGGAAGATTTGCAAAGCCGGGATGTAACCTTAAAGGGGTATATGCTCTTGAAGGTGAATTAAAAGAATGGTTGAAAAAAGAATTAAATGCTGATTGATAAAAGAGATGTTTTTATAATTTTTTGCCATACAATGAGGTGATGCTTCGTGAAACCTTGCGATAGAAACATTAAAAGTACTATTCAATTAACAAAAGAAATGATCAAACTTGCAGATAAGGGCGATATTGAGCGTGAAGATACAGGCTGTGGTATCCTTTATGGTATATTGCGCGACTGTGCATATAAGCTGAATAAACTGGCGGAAATGGAAAAAGAAAATCATATAAAAAAAGGCTGGTGGAAAGGAGAAAATACTAATGGGAGATCTAAAAGGAACTCAAACCGAAAAAAACATTTTGACTGCATTTGCAGGTGAATCTCAGGCAAGAAACCGTTATACCTATTTTGCAAGCAAGGCAAAAAAGGAAGGCTATGTCCAGATTGCAGCGGTTTTTGAAGAGACGGCAAATCAGGAAAAAGAGCATGCCAAAAGGCTGTTCAAGCTGCTTGAGGGCGGGGAGGTCGAAATCACAGGAGCATTTCCTGCCGGTGTTATCGATACTACCCTTGAAAATCTGAAGGCATCTGCGGGGGGAGAAAATTACGAGCATACGACTATGTACCCTGATTTTGCAAAAATTGCCCGCATGGAAGGGTTTGATTCAATTGCTTTAATATTTGAGGCGATTGCTGTAGCTGAAAAGCAGCACGAGAAAAGATACAACGCCCTTGCGGCTAATATTGAAACCGGCAAGGTGTTTAAAAAAGATGAAAAGGTCGTTTGGCGCTGTCGAAACTGCGGCTATCTTCATAAAGGTACGGAGGCGCCGAATGTTTGTCCGGCCTGTGACCATCCCCAGGCTTATTTTGAGCTGCTGGGAGAGAATTATTAAAAGGAGAAATAATCATGGCGGGAAAATTTGAAGTTTATAAATGTGATATTTGCGGAAACATTGTAGAAGTTCTTCATGGCGGAAAAGGAGAACTGGTATGTTGCGGTCAGCCGATGAATCTGATCAAAGCAAATACCGTTGATGCGGCAAAAGAAAAACATGTTCCTGTATCTGAAAAGATCCCCTGGGGCGTAAAGGTCAAGGTAGGTGATGTAGAGCATCCAATGGAAGAAAAACATTTTATCGAATGGATCGAAATTATTGCTGGCGGCAAAGCATACAGGCAGTTCCTTGACCCGGGACAAGCTCCCGAAGCATTCTTTAGCGTGGAAGCCGACGAGATCTCGGCGCGGGCATACTGCAATGTACATGGACTGTGGAAGGGATAAAACTTAAGGAGGTAATTATATGCCAAGCTGGCGATGTTCAAATTGCGGCTACACCCTTGCGGCTGACACTCCTCCTGAAGAGTGCCCTTCATGTAAGGAAAAATGTGAGTTTGTAGACAATACATGTTATACTCCTGATTGTGGATTTCAGGGAACAGATAAACGAATATCATAGATAAGGAAGTACAATAAAAGAGACCTTTGTAAAAGGAGAAGACAATGGATAAATATGTGTGTACAGTGTGCGGCTATGTTTATGACCCGAAGCAGGGAGATCCTGACAATGGTGTTGAGCCGGGGACAAAATGGGAAGATGTGCCTGATGACTGGGAATGCCCTGTGTGCGGAGCTTCTAAGGATGAATTTGAAAAAGAATAATAAAGAATTATTATGAAAATACCCTCAGTTGATATTAGCCTGTGCAGCCTGTGCGAAGGATGTGTCGAAGTATGTCCTCTGGTTTTCAGGCTGAATGATGCAGGTTTTATAGAGGTTGCTGAACTTTCAGACTATCCTGAGTCCTGTGTTGAAGAAGCCATAAAATACTGTCCTGAGGATTGTATATCCTGGGAGGAAGGAATTGAATAATGGGCGGCATACAGCTTAAAAAGGAAATATTTGAACTTTTAGGCCATAAAGATTTTGAAAAAGGGCTTGAGAAGATTATTCAACTACCGGCCAGGCAGGCAGTAAATCCTCTTTTTTCTTTTTTTTACAATATTGATGAAACTGTAAAATGGCGGGCCGTTACCGCAATGGGAGCGGTTGTTTCAAACCTCGCTGATCATGATATGGAATCGGCACGGGTTATAATGCGCCGTCTAGTCTGGAATCTCAATGATGAATCCGGTGGAATCGGCTGGGGTTCACCCGAGGCAATGGGTGAAATCATGGCCAGACACGACAGGCTTGCGCAGGAGTATGCCAATATACTTGTATCTTACATAAATCCTGATGGAAATTATATTGAACACGAAGCTTTGCAAAGAGGTGTTTTATGGGGTATCGGCAGACTTTCCCATGTTCGCCCTGAATTCGTAAGGGATTCTGAGCATTTTCTTATTCCATACATGGAATCTAAAGATGCAAACCTCCGCGGACTTGCGGCATGGACAGCCAGAACAATATGTACCACAAAAACCAAGTCCTTTCTTTTACGACTTGGTAATGACAACTCAAAGATTAAGATTTTTTTAAACAACAGCCTTATTGAATGTACTGTAGGCACTTTGGCTAAAGAACAGCCTCTTTAATGGCTTCAATTCCGATTTTGTTGGCGGACTTGGCCATCATTCGTATTTTCTGGATTAAAATGATCTGCGGATGAAATGGGTAAAATACCCGTTAACGGCTTTCAGTGGTTGGAAGAAGGGCGCGCAAAACATCCTCCTTGCCAATGATTCCCACCAGGTGGGAGTTTTCAACCACAGGCAGGGTATGAAAATTTCTGTCCACCATCAGAACCGCAACTGTCTCTGGTCCGGTGTCCGGACCGACAGTGACCGGGTCCGCCGTCATGGCGTCCGAGACCGTGAGAGCAGCAATCTTACGCACCTGCTTTTCGATTTTTTTCATGGATGTAAGCTGGATGAAACTATCCAGGAAAGTAAAAACAGTGGGAATCGGCAACTTTTTCTGCTGGGTAATAAGATCGCTTTGGCATAGAATTCCCACCAGGCGGCCTCTGTCGTCTACCACCGGTGCGCCGTTAATCTTGTTGTCAAGCAGGGTTTTGGCCGCCCTGGCAATATCCATATTCGGAGTGACCGTGATAAGATCGGTGGTCATGATATCTCTGACGGTGATCATAGCTTCCTCCTAAATTATGAAGGGAAAAATAAATGCCTAAAAATTTATTATACATAAATAACATGAAGAAATCAACGATAAAGCAAGTAAAAAAGTCAAAGGTTGACAACCGATATCCCTATTATTATATTACAAAATATTAACGACTTTGTAAAAAACCACTTACAGTGTAACTGCATGTTGAGGCCTTTGAAAAATGTTTAATTTTATTCAAGCTCAAGAAAGGCGATCACGGACTTTGAGCGGGGAAGGGTGACCCGCCTCAGGCGGATTAACAGCAGGAATACATTGAGTAGTTCGAGGATAGCGCTGAAGGTTAGCGCTGACGCTTCACTTCGTGTCACTAAAGTGCCAAAATCTGAGACTGACCCAAGTACCATCCGCTGGAGATAAGGCGCAGTAATCGGGCAAAAGTGGACGTTTTGCAAAGGCCTTATTTTGGAGTTTCAACTAAAATAAATTACAGGAAGGACAGTATTATGGCAGAAGGTATAATTGAAATTGATGATGAAGGTTTTGATACAGAGGTATTACAGGCGGATAAGCCAGTTGTGGTGGATTTCTGGGCGCCATGGTGCGGGCCATGCAGGGCAATAGGCCCATTAATGGAAGAAATTGCTGTTGCGTTGAACGATAAAGTCAAATTCACCAAGTGTAATGTTGACAGTAATCCCGTGACTCCCGGCAAATATAGTATCAGATCTATTCCCACGCTGATGTTTTTTAAAGATGGAAATGTCTTTGATCAGGTTATCGGTATAGTTGCAAAATCTAAGATTGAAGATATAATAAATAAAATGCTATAGGAAACTCTGAAATGGAAAAAGTTGATTTTGAGCTGGTCATAATCGGTGGTGGTCCTGCAGGACTCACCGCCGGTCTTTATGCAGCGCGTGCAAGATTGAATGTTATTCTGATTGAACAGGCCGCATGTGGCGGACAGGTCGTTATATCTGACTGGATTGAAAATTATCCTGGCTTTCCGCAAGGGCTCAGCGGATCCGACCTTGTGCAAAAGATGACAGAACAGGCCAAACGGTTTGATCTGACTGTCGAAACCAATGAAGTACTATCGCTTGATTTGTCTGAACAGGTCAAAAAAATCAAGTTAAATGACAGAGTTATTACAACTCACACAATAATTATCGCCACGGGAGCCCTGCCCCAAAAATTAGGTGTCCCGGGTGAAGACATGTTTTATGGCAAAGGTGTTTCATTTTGCGCTACATGTGACGGCCCGTTTTTCCGGGATAAAGTTGTAGCAGCAGTTGGTGGAGGAAATACCGCTGTCCAGGAAAGTCTGTTTCTAACAAAATTTGCCAAGAAGGTCTATGTTATTCATCGAAGAGATGAGCTCAGGGCAACAAAAATCTTGCAGGAACGCGCATTTGCCAATAAAAAAATTGAATTTGTTTGGGATTCGGTAGTAACCGCTATTAACGGCGGCTTAACAAATGTTGAAGGTATTACAATAAAAAATGTTAAGACCGGGGATACAAAAGAGCTTTCTGTAGATGGATGTTTTATATGGGTAGGTATCCATCCTAATACCGGATTTCTGGGAGATAGCATCAATCTTAATGAAACAGGCTTTGTAATAACTGATTTAAAGATGGAGACTTCGGCGCCGGGAGTATTTGCCGCAGGCGATGTGCGAAATACCCCCTTGCGCCAGATAGCTACCGCAGTAGGTGACGCTGCAATAGCTGCCTTTTCGGCTGAACAGTATATTGATGAACTTTCTGCAAAATTATCAATTAATGAATAATTTATTAAAAGTTAAATATTTATTAGTCGTTTGTATTATTTTATCCCTTACTTTGCCAGGATGCGGCCTGTTTGGTACCAAAGGTGAAAAATCAGCGCCGGAACTTGCAAGCGAAGGAATGGATGATTTCAAAAGCGGACGTTACAGGAAATCAATTGAATCCTTTGAAAAACTTAAAGACTGGTATCCTTTCAGCAAATATGCTATCCTTGCAGAACTCAAAATTGCTGATGCTCACTATTGTTTAAAAGAGTATGAAGAGGCTATCTTTGCATATGAAGAGTTTGAGAACCTTCACCCGAATAATGAAGCTATACCGTATGTTATATATCGTATAGGGCTATGTTATTTTGAGCAGATCAGCACACCTGACAGAGATCAAACCTCAGCAAATAAAGCAAAAGCAACATTTAACCGCCTGATAAAACAGTTCCCGCAGAACAGATACACGATCAAAGGGAAAGAATCTATCAAAAGATGCGATAAAAGCCTTGCTGAGGCAGTATTTGGGATAGGACTCCATTATTACAAGAACAAACATTACAAAGGAGCTTTAGCCAGGTTTAAAGAGGTAATTTCCAGTTATCCCGATGTAGGAATACATCAACGGGCTCTTCAGTATATTGCCATGTGTGAAGTATCATTAAAAGAAAACAAGGAGCTGACAGACAAGTAAATGGTAGCCGTAAGCGCCTGTCTTCTTGGCATTAACTGCAGATATGACGGGAAAAGCAAGCAAAACCCAGCGATTCTTAAACGGCTAAAAGCAGAAGAAATCCTGCCGATTTGCCCTGAGCAGCTTGGAGGACTCCCAACCCCAAGGGTCCCATCCATCCTTGTAGATGGAGACGGTTTTGATGTTCTGGACGGAAAGGCAAGGGTAATAAACCTTAAGGGAATCGATAATACAAAGGCTTTTATTGACGGAGCCTTTGCCGCCCTGGATCAAATGTCATCGCACAATATAACCCACTGCTTTTTAAAAGATAAAAGCCCGTCATGAGGGGTGGGCGCAGGGGCGCAGTTGCATCCCGATATACGCAGTCATGCCGGATCAGGCTCAAAAACCGGTGTTGCAGCGGCGCTTTTAATTCGTAACGGTATTTATATTGAGGAAGCAGGTTAAATAATTGTTTACATCTTGTTTCTTTTAGTATAATTTACTCGTTTTTTACGAGTTCATCATTAGTTGATGGGGTTGTAAAGAAGTCGAAAAATTGCTATTTGCAAAATGTGTCAAGTGTTAAGCATTTGATATAATAATTAAATGTCTTATCTTAACACTTAACACCTAACACTTGATGAATAATTTAAGGAAAGTGAATTATGTCTAAAATTTGTGAAATATGCGGAAAAAACCCCCTTGTCGGCAATAATGTAAGTCATGCCCACAATAAGACAAAACGTCGTTTCAACCCAAACCTTCAGAAGGTAAGGGCAATGCATAATGGACAAGTCAAAAAAATAATGGTCTGCACAAACTGTATCAAGTCTGGTCGTGTTGTCAAAGCGCCTTAACGTGAGACCTTTGAAAAATATTCAATGTCTCCTCTTTGCCTGATAAACATGCTTTACCTTTTTAATAGCCGCTAAAATTGAGTTTAAATGCTCTGTAGTTGCAACGGTGATTGTAAAAAATGTGTCGACGGTTTTATTTTCTTTCGTTTCTGTGTGCGCATTAAGTATATTTGACCCATTTTTACTGATAGTCGCTGCAACATCGGCAAGCAAGCCAACCCTATCATAAGAATTAATACAGATCTTTACAGGGTATGTCTCTGCGATATTCTTGTCCCATTCAACATCGATTTGTCTTTCCGGATTCATTTTTAAGGCATTTACACAGCTTGTCCTGTGAACGGTAACACCATAGCCCTGTGTAATATAGCCTGTTATCGGATCTCCCGGAACCGGCTGGCAGCACTTGCCAAACTTAAGAAGGATGTCATCAACCCCTTGTACAATAACGCCTGTCCCCTGCTTTTTCTTTCGAACACTGCCAATTAATTTGTTTAAAAGAGATTCGTGTTCTTCTTCTAATTCCGGTTTTGGAACAACCTTCCGGATGATCTGAAGAGGGGTTATTTTTCCGTAACCAACATTTACAATCAGGTCATCGATTTTTTTAAAACCCAAATGCTCTACAACCTTTTCCATCTCTTCTGATTTTACAAGCTCAGTAAATTTTAGTTTGTGCTTACGAAAAGCCTTTTCACACATCTCCCTGCCCAGGCTGAAACTCCTCTCCTTTTCCTGTGTTTTGATCCACTGTCTTATTCTGGAACGCGCCTTGACTGTTTTGACAAACTTCAGCCAGTCCTTGCTTGGGTGGTGGTTTCTTGATGTTATTATTTCAACCGTATCACCTGTTTTTAATTGATACTGCAACGGGACAATATGACCATTTACCTTGGCTCCTGTGCACTGATTCCCTACATCTGAATGAATTAGATAAGCAAAATCGACAGGCGTGGCGCCTCTTGCAATTGATCTTATCTCGCCCCTCGGTGTAAAGACATATACCTCATCAGGAAAAAGATCTATGCGGACGCTTTCCAGAAATTCATCCGGATTTTTTATATTTTCCTGGTCCTCAACAAGATTCTGAATCCAGGCAAATGTTTTGCTTATCTTATCATCAATACGCTTTCCTTCCTTGTAACCCCAGTGAGCCGCAATGCCCGATTTGGCTACTTTATCCATCTCCCATGTCCTGATCTGTATTTCTATACGCTCACCAAAAGGGCCTATGACCGTTGTGTGAAGAGACCGGTACATATTGGGCTTGGGGACACCGATATAATCTTTAAATTTTTTGGCAACAGGCTTCCACAATGAATGTATAAGCCCTAACGCTTCATAGCACTGAGGTATTGTATCGAGAATAATTCTGAAAGCTATAATATCGTAGACATCTTCAAATGCAAGTTTCTGAATGACCATTTTTTTATAGATGCTGTAAAAATATTTATACCTGCCTAAAACCTCGCATTTAAGCCCGTTTTCATCCATCTTTCTTTTAATATAATCTTTGACAGTCTCAACATATTTATCCCGTTCCTCCTTGTCCTTATTAATAAGAGCCTGTATCTGAGAATACTCTTCGGGTTGAAGGTGCTTAAATGAAGTATCTTCCAGCTCTTTTTTTATCCAGTATATACCGAGCCGGGCGGCAATCGGCGCATAGATATCATGGGTTTCCTGGGCGATTGCTCTTCTTTTTTGTTCTTTTGGGTGATATTGCAGTGTCCTCATATTGTGAAGCCTGTCAGCCAGCTTAATCAATATGACCCGGATATCGTCCGCCATGGCAAGAAGCATCTTCCTGATACTCTCTGCCTGGCGTGCCTGTGAGCTGTTAAATTTAAGAGAACTCAATTTGGTTACGCCGGATACAATATGCAAAACTTCCTGGCCGAACATCTCCTTTATTTCCTCTGGAGTTGCATGCGTATCTTCCAGCACATCATGTAAAAGAGCGGCTGCAATGCTGACGGAATCAAGCTTCATATCTGCCAGAATACCGGCTACTTCAAGTGGATGTGTAAGGTACGGCTCGCCGGATAGACGCATCTGTCCTTCATGAACCCTCGCAGAATAAATATAGGCTCGATCTATGATGTCCAGATCTGCATCAGGATTGTGCTCGGTTACTTTATCAATTATATCGTTTATACGAATCATTTTATATTGGTTGCTCGTCCTTTCATCAATATGCCTTTGCAAATATCGCATACGTAACAGCCGGCCTGCCGCAGCAAACACACTTCCCCCCCACTGCCATATCGATAAGAGGCACACATCGAATTGTAACGCTTAGATTCTCTTTGATTTTTGCCTCACACTTTTCTGAGCCGCACCATTTGGATGAAACAAATCCGCCGTGAATTTCGGGTTTTTCCGGATTGTCGGGGGTAAAAAAATCGTAGAATGTTTTATTGTCATCGATTATCACGCTGTGTTCTTTTCTGAACATCAGGGCGCGCTCAAAAAGTGTTTTCTGTATGTCGTCGAGAATATTTGTAATTTCTCCGATGAAAGTGTCTCTATTATATGATTTCTTATCCTTAGATTCCTTGTCTCTTCGCCCGACATACACGGAGTTGTTGGCAATATCTCTTGGACCTATTTCAACCCGCAGGGGTATCCCTTTCTTGATCCACTCCCATCCTCTTGCGCCGCCGATATCACGATTATCAATCTCCACTGCAATTTTTCGTTGATGATAACATTTTTCTTTCAGCTCATCTGCAAGGCTTTCAGTATACTCCATCACCATGGGCAGGTCATCTTTTTTTTTGACAATCGGCAGGAGAACAACATGTGATGACGCAATTTTTGGGGGTAGCACCAGGCCGTTGTCATCGCTATGTGTCATGACAAGACCTCCAATGAGCCGGGTGGATGTGCCCCATGAAGTTGTCCATGCATATTCCTCTTTTTCTCTGGCTGACTGGAACCTGATATCAGAGGCCCTGGAAAAATTCTGCCCTAAAAAATGCGATGTGCCGGATTGAAGGGCTTTTCTGTCCTGCATCATCGCTTCAATACAAAATGTATCAATCGCTCCGGGGAATCTTTCTGACGCTGTCTTTTTCCCCTTAATAACAGGCATTGCCAAATATTCTTCGACAAATTTAGTATATATATCCAGCATCATATGGGTACGTTCCAGGGCTTCTTCCTTGGTGGCATGGGCAGTATGTCCTTCCTGCCACAAGAATTCAGTTGTTCTTAAAAAAATTCGTGTTCTCATCTCCCACCTTACTACATTTGCCCACTGGTTGATTAAGATCGGAAGATCGCGATAACTGCTGACCCATCTGGAAAATGAAGCGCCGATTATTGTTTCGGAGGTTGGCCGCACAATCAGGGGCTCAGTAAGAGGGCCGGCAGGCGCCAGGCCGCCATCAGCTCCTTGCTCGAGCCTGTGGTGTGTAACAACTGCGCATTCCTTGGCAAACCCCTCAACATGCTCAGCCTCTTTTTCAAGAAAGGAGAGGGGGATAAAAAGGGGGAAATATGCATTCCTAACGCCTGTTTCTCTGAACATGTCATCAAGACCGCGCATAATATTTTCCCAGACAGCATAACCCCATGGTTTTATCACCATGCAGCCTTTTACCGGTGAGTTTTCAGCCATATCTGATGCCCTGACAACCTGCTGGTACCATTCCGGATAGTTTTCAGCACGTGTCGGAGTTATTGCGGTCTTTATATGTTTTGCCATATTAATCCTTTCTGTAATACTTTATTATTACACAACAAATTATCTTCAGTTGTAAACATATACCACAGAGATCACAGAGTAAATCAACTTGAGTGCAGTTACTCTCATCTCACGAAAAATAATAATGCCTAAAATCAACCCCGTTTTGTTTACACGCTCTAAATAATATAATCAAGATGACCCCAAGCACAGCTCTCGACACCAAGTTATTTTATTATTAGGATATTCCTCTTGCCTCTATATTTGATTGCTGTGAACCCCATATTCTGAGGCCAATTCAGACATTGTTTTCTGACCCTTTGTTGCATCAAAGGCAATCCTTGCCTTCAATTCCTTGCTGTGTTTTTTTCTGCTCATGTTTTGCTCTGATAATCACTTCCTTTTCCCGCTCAATTTCGTCTATTAATTCCTGTTCTATATCCTTTTCAAGATATTTCAAATCAGGATTCAGATTCAGGAACTCCAGAATATATGGATCTTTGATCAGATGCTCCGGCTTAACTACAAGAGGAGCTGTTTTTTCTTCGGCCTCTCTTATCACGGCATTTCTGTCTGGACTGGCGAGAAGTCTTTCATAATATAATGAATTTATTTGTCGGTCCAGCGCCCTGGTACTCCAGTTACAGTTTGCGGCTTCATTCATATACCATTCACGAGCTTTGGGGTCCTCCACACGTAATAAATGTCTGTAGTGAGTCCAGCATAATTCACCACGCAGTGAGTGGTGTTTTGGAAATACCAGATAGAACTGACGTATATAGCGCAAATTCTGAACTGAACAACCTTTTCCAAATTCAGACGTCAACCGTTTTGAAAGTTCTTTAATAATAGCCTTGCCATATTCAGCCCTTTTCCGGCCTTTTTGTTCTTCTTCGACAACAAGGCGACCAATCTGCCAATATGCTTCAACCATGACGCTGTTGATCGTCCGGTATGCTCTGCCACGCGCTTCGACAAGCACAGCGCTAATGCTGTGATAAAGGGAATCAACGGATATATCGCGGCTATCGTCAGGCATTATTAAACATCCTCCGCATCAAACATCAAACGCTTAAATTCTTCTTCGATAAGTCTGACCTTCCAGGTTTCATCAGGCCGTCTGATGAAACAAGCCCTGCTTTTTTAACGTAGGTTGTATTTTCTTTCTTCCTGGATCACCCGTTTTACGCATCAAAAAATTGAAGAGTCGCCACTTCATTTTTTATATCCCTTGCGGTTCCAGGAATTGTCAAATACGACCTCTTTGTCTTTAGATTTCCTGGAATATCCGGTTCGATTATGATTTTTGTCATAATGGCTGGCCGTATTATAATTATCCCATTCAGTATGTCCGATCCGGTTCTGTTCGATATCATAATGAGTATCTTTGGTTTCCTCAGATGTGGTATATCCGGTGCGGTTCCACGAGCTGTCATAATGGGTCTGCCTGTCGCCGTCTATCACAGTATAGCCAGTTATATTATGCTGCTCATCATAATGCTTTACAATATCACCAGCTATGGCTACAGCAGTAAAGCACAATATGGCAATAATGATAATATATAATCGGTTCATGTCTGCCTTAATGCTGATAGGACTTAATCTGACGTTCCTGCCTGGCAGATTTGGGAACAATGTCAAGAATGAAGCCCCCTCTCTGTTCTTCTATCTTTAAACTCAATTCTCCATGGCTTTGACATGTTTTTTCAATGTATCCGCGTAAACAGATGTCAGCTAATGCGCTAATCAAGACGTAACACCGAACCCATTTCTCTTAAGCCAAGATAAAGAGGTGATCAACACTTGCTCTGCTTATGTGTTCGCTCGGATGTACGCGAGTACTCCATCTTTGAGCGGCTCAAGTACGGCGTCAATTGGTATACTCAAGCTCAAATCACGCTTAGGAAACACTTTTTTAAAGTACTTAGGGATCTGTTTCTGCTTATTATTAGAGACGTCGTACTCATAAGCGCCATGTGCGAAACTATGACGAAGCAGTTTGGTGAGTTTTACATGGTTTCCTCCATCTTTGGAGGTGTCCGGGCTATCTCCGAAAGGGACCACGCCATGCTCCTCCAAGACCGCCACCAAAGATATGATGAAGTTGCGGTTTATGAAACTGCCAATATAGTTCAGCTCTTTAACATCTTTGGCCGTCAGCGGCTCGGCGAGGTTCACAAAGTAGACAGCGCCATGGGCTTGATACCAAGGCGACGAAATATAACCATCCAGCCCAATTGCTGTTTCATCTGTTAACGGACACAATGCCCGGGCTTTGACTGTACTCGTCCAAAGTTTCTCGATTGCTTTATATGCTGCTGCTGCTTCTTCTTCATTCATTTCAGTCTCCTCCCATCAGCTTGCTGGTCTGTCTTTAACCCGCACTTAACCGGGCTGAAAAATGCGCCAGTGTTTTCCCGTGTTCACGCGTTTGTTCGGCAAATACCCTTACCCTTTGAGGTTATCAATACACATTTCCAAGGACGAATAGACAACGGTGCCGTAGATATCATGCAGTTTCCTAAAAGTTAACAAATGTGCCATCTCGCTGTCGGCCACTACGATATCGCAGTATGGCAACGCTACAGCCAAGTGCCCCATGTCATAGAGGTGGTTAACGGTTATGTCCTCCGTAATACAGCGGGATAGATAAAGGCTAAGCTTTGACCATACGTTGACCGTCGGCACTGAAACCATGTATTCCTTAGTGCAAAAATATTTCAGCGGATTTGACTTGAGTAAGTCATCGGAAAGCTTAAGATTCTTCGCTACCTTAACTGCCAGTTCAGTAAACTCTTTGACAAGTTCAAGGACGCAATCATTTTCGGCTTCGCGAAGATTTTTACCCTTTGCTGCAAGCCTTGCGCTGTTATGACCAAGGCAAATTAATTCTGCCTCAGCACTTTCTTTTGCAAACTTGGGAACGTATTCTGACAAAATTAAATCAAGACTCCGTTTATCGTCAAGTAGTTGCAAAAATTCACGTTCAGCTTCGGCAGACTTGACATGGTCAACTTCTCGGCATGTCGAAAAGTCGATACTTGGTTCACCGAAGGCCCGTAAGTAGCCCTTCGTGAGAACAAATGGTCGAATATCTTGAGGCATTGGAATTCCATAATGATTTCCTATTCGGCTTTCCATCTCGATGTATCTGACGTTTTCGAGATTCCTCAGTACGAATCCTCTGCTGAGGCTTCGTAACATTGTGGCAAGATCTTGTCGTTGTTGGTTCTTGCGGATGGCACAGGCCTCCATGATGTGCACTGCCGAAACAGGAATTACCACTTTGCCGCTATCAACAAGTTTTTCTAATCGCTGCTCAAGGGTAAAATCTCCGTTCTTTCGTGCCTTCGCCAGATTTATCCAATGATTGAGGTCGATGTAGAGAACAGTCCGGTTTTCCGCGTCCATCTCTTCGTTCCTTCGAACTTACAGTATATTGCAATGTTAATATAGTCTCCATCTAATATCAAATTTAAAACTATTTGACGAGTAAATGTTGATTTTTTAATAATTTATGTGTTTTTAAAAACAACTTCATTTGTTCTGATGCATTGGCTTTTTGTTTCTTTTTGGTTTTTTCCTTTTACGTGCAGTCCAGCTTTGACTTCCTGCTCATGGATTTCGTGGTTTAGTTTTAGCAGGCGCTTTAGGACTTCTTTTCTGGCATCAGGTGAAATTGTGTATCGTACACGGTCGTTTTCCGGCAGATAATCCGCTTCGTAAAAATCATTGGCAAGTTTTATATACTCCCTGCCGTAAGTTTTTAGAACTGTTTCATCCTTTTGTTTGTGAAGTTCGCGCAGATGCAGAATGTCACGGACAGCCTTATTGAAAGTACAGATGCCTTCAGTTTTCGAGAGGGCGTTCTACTTCCACTAATGGGTTGATCAAGATTTAATACCGAGCCTTTCACCAAAAGAAACGCCTAAATTCAACCCCCTTTGTCCATTCTGCTCCATGGAAATTAAATGGAAAATCAAAGGGAAAACATGCCAAGTTACTTTCCAAAGCTACACGACCTATATTCCTATGTTTTGGAACTTTTTCAAGAAGGTTAATGTGTTATCAATTTTGATAGCCGGAGAACCTTTAATTCCCTGCGTACACAAATCTTTGCTACTTAGTTTTTCCCTTTCCAATTTTAGAAAATCCTGTATTTTCTGAGGTGGTAGTGATTCGGATAAATACTTTACCCAATTAATCGCATAAAGGTGTTCTTTATACCTTACTTTCTTTTTAAGTGGAACATCGAATCGAATCAAATCATTATTATTAATTAAGGAATCAAAAATCGACGATGAGTCTGTGGCTTTTAGTATCTTCCATACATCCGGCATTTCAGGGTTAATTATACATCCTGCCCATTCTTGTGCATTCTCCCAACTATGCGCATCAATAAGTCCTTTTCCAATGAAAATTGGATCTGAGTTCGGACGGGGGGCTGGATTATTTTCTATCTCCCCAGGGGGTTGCGGTATTCTTCTATCTACATACAGTTGTCCAAAAGATATAGCTCCTCTTAAGAGAAAATCTTTCTCAATAAATTTGGCAATTAATATTGCTGATGATTTAACTATATAATTAAAAGCGGGTATATCATCTATATGAGGCTCAATATAAAATAATATACTGTCTGAAAATGTTAAGCTTTTGAGAATAGGATCTTTTAAACCTTCTGCGGATATTGTGGTGCATGAAATATCTGATGCTTTTTTTATTGCTTCGCTCAAAGTATTCTCAACTTTGTTGACCGCTTCTAATAATTCGGTCTCATAAATGAATTCTTTAAACCCCAGGATATCAAAATATCCTATCCATCTTCTTGTGGTTTTATAATAATTAGATTCCCAATGGTCATTTCTAAATTCGTCCGGCATAAAAAGGTTCCTCAAAGAAAAAGACTTAATAACAGTACTTGTTGAACCGATTGGTTCTATTCATAGTTTGTTTTTTTATTTAAAGACACCGATTCTTTGATGGATGTCCGGATTTATCTCGGCACGAGAATTTGCCTTGTTAGAGTGATTATAGCGATGATAGGAATTTCTGAATTTCTGGTGCTCTTTTCATGGCATACTTATAACCTTCAATTACTTTATTTATACTATCTAGACTTTTAAGTGGCATGTGGTATGATTCGATACATACTCCTTCATTGAAATCACCAACTCTAATTTGCATGCCTAAGTTACCGGCGGCATTAAATTCACCACCTTTTGGAATAGATTTCTTTAATTCACTATACTTTTTCCAGTTTTCTTGGAATGCAGATATAAAACTATGTACTTGAGATCCCTGAATTCTAACAAATGTGCCGTTATGGCGAAGGTCGGGGCCGGGGAAGTAATATTCAATCTGCCAACTAGACTTTGTTACTTTAAGCTTTGCACCGCAAGGCAAAGCTTCTTCGTATATACCTACTTGTGACATGTTTTTTCCTTCAATCTAACCCAGTCATTTTTTTTGTAGATCGTCAATCGCTGTTTAATGAATACTACAGCATATCTTTTCTTATCTGTTTTATGTGCAATATCTTAATCCCCATCAGTTTACTACCGACTCAAAATCAAGATCACCAACTTGTGGCTCGATTTCTTTTTGGTAAACACGATACTCAGTATAAATATTTGCTGTACTATAGCTTTTACATGGTAGTATTTGCATGCTATTGAGAACGCTTAATAGATTGTCAATACATCCATCAGGATCTATTGTATAGCTTGATCCCCAGCATCGCCAAAACTGCCAACCAACTCTTTCCATAACCCTCTGTCGTTTCCAATCTTTCATCCATGTCTCAGGTGGGTGGTATTTATCACCATCTAGCTCTATTGCTAACCTGCGATCATTTTCACCTTCAACTACCAAATCAATTGAGTATGTCCCCACCTTTACCTGTGGAGTTACGTTGTATCCTTTTTCAAGAAGTTTGTTAAACACATCTCTTTCAAAGTCGGAGTCACATAACTCAATTGGATTTTTAACCTGATCTTTTTGAGGCATTGGACTGGAAAAGTGGTGTAATATCTTTAAGCGCAAGTCAGATTCATTACTAAGATCAGATTCTTCAACACTTCTATAGAGATACATGCGGTCTCTTGCTCGAGATAAGGCTACATTGGTTCGTTGTTCATACTCCCTCTTGTTCATTACCACACCCTGACCTGGCCCGACAACCATTGATAGAAACATAATGTCTCGCTCTTTACCTTGAAAAGTTGCCGCATCACCACAAGTTATTTGATAGTCTTGAAAAACGTCCTCCCCTACCTCAACAAGCAACTTATCTTGAATGAATTTTGCCTGTTGAGCACCTATCAATGACACAACTCCTATGCTACGTCCATTATACTTTGTATCGGATACTAATAGTTTTATTTCAGAAATAATCGCTTCTGCTTCAACCTCATTTACTTTCTTCCTTTCGTCACGACGACCATCTTTGACATAAACATCAATTAATGGAGGCGTAAGCTTTTCCGATGTTTTTGGAATTCTCAGTGGAATTAACTGCTCGGTATAAAACTGCATACTAAACCGTATTATTGGCTCCACACATCTAAAATGCTCTGTCAACATAATACGCTGGCCCGGAAATACAGCATTTGCAAGATCGTATACAGACACACCAGGAAGAAACAATTCTGCAAACGGCTGATCCCTAAGAAAGTTATGCTTAAGTTGGAGTATCTTTTCCTCCGCCAAAAAGGCGGCGGTCGGACTAACTTGCTTATCGTCACCAACGATTAGTAATTTTTTCGCTCGCATGATTGCCGGTAATGCGGTTATATCCGATTGTGATGCTTCATCAATAATAACCAAGTTAAACGATCCAAAATCTGAGGGTAGGCTTTCACTAACACGCCAGGTAGGCATAATCCAGCAAGGAACGCCACCATAACAATCTTGCATTGCTCTATAGGCATCCTTGCGATGTCGAGGCGCTCTTTTTCCTTTACCTGTTTTTCCAATTTTTGAGACTGCCGATACAAAGCGCATCAGAGCACCTTGGACGCGCTCAGTCATATTTATATGCAAACCGATGTTTGTTTTTATCCGAACCAGTTCTGAAAATGTTCTTTTTAAGTCATGATCAAGCTGTGATCGCTTATTGGATAATCTTTTAAGCTGTTCCCGTCCGTCGATTTCTCTTAAATACTGCTCACGACGTTTCCATTGCCATGATTCATACCAGTCTACTGGTGTTAATTTATCTTCTATCGCTAAAAGCGGCTCTGTTTTTAATTTCTCTGCCCATTTAGGGGCCACGGAATCAGTTATTTTTTCCGCAATATCTTCAACATCATACAAATAAGTCGAAAGGTTATTAAGTCTATCCAACTCAGTTATAAAACCTTGCCATTCTTGCATTACTGTGTCTGAGGAATACGATGGACTACCAATAACATTTTCGATAAAGCCCTTTATTTTTTTAGATATAGTCCCATCCGATTGCTTCAGCTTATCGGTTAAATCTTGCAACTTTAAACGCTGAGCACCAAGGCTTATACGTGACGTATTTAACTCAATCGCTTGTATGGCCTTTTCAATTTCAGATTTGCTTTTTGGTAATTTTGCAACATCAATACCATGCGGAAACAACTCTATTATTTCGTCTCTAACAACATTCCAATCCTTTGCTATTTGTTCAGCTTGACTGATTACAGAATGAATGGATTGGGCCTCTTTAAATATACTACCATAGGCATATAACAATTCAGGCAAACATAGCTCTTGGCCAGCGTGGTTCCACTTGATAATAAATTTGCGCATATCCTCTTGAAATGCCACGTAGTCTGAAGCCAATTGCCATTGAATAGTATTAACTGGTGTTTCGCCACCTACACGTATCTGTTCGATAATTGCTTTAGCTTCTTTATTTCCAAAGGGCAAAAGACCAAATGGCCTTTTGCCATCTTTGAGATTATTTATTGCGCTAATTACATGCCCCATACAAGAGGATGGATCGTTTACCTCAACAAGCATTTTTACAAATTTTTGTCTTTGCTGAGATAGATCGGAAAGGTCACACTTCAAATCATCAAAGAGATCGATGTTTTCACTATTTTCTAATGAGCTATCGATCCGTGAATAAAATATTTTCCCAAGCCATTGAGAATCATCAAGTTGCCTAAGAAGTTCCAAAAGCTCCTTTAGCGGCTTAATCAAACTTTTGGCACGATCAACCGATTTTTCCACGGATACCGCCAAAGGAGGAATATGGTTCTTTTTTGTATCTTCTGCTATTCTTACAGATGTTGCTAAATCGTCATGGATTGCGACAATATTTGCAGTATCTAACATATCCTGTTGATTGGGCAGGCGCTTACCAACATAAGCTATATCTTTACCTAATTTTCTTCTTGCTGCTCTGATCCTGGCAATATCTGAATCAGAAAATTTCGGGTTATATCTTTCAGATGATCCCAGTTCATCTGGAAGCCATTCATGGCATCCAGCACCATTAATAACCTGCTGGGCTAATTCCATTGCTGTTATTTCAGCGATAGCCCCTGATAGTTTCATGTCAACTGGTTTCAGTTGTTTTAACCCCCATTCTTTAACTTCACTATCAACTTTTCTAATTTCTTTTTTAAGCTGTTTGACTCTTAACTCGCTTGATTCCGCTTCTTGATTTAACGCCCTTAAGCTTGTTTGACTCACCAAGCCCGCCAGCAGTTGAACAGCAGCTTCAAGCTGCTTCATCCCTTGCCTTTCATTTGTAAGAAGGCTTATTGTTAGGCTTCTCAGTTCTTCGGGTATTTGTTCTTGAAGGACAGATAAAGCTGGCTCACCCTTTGATGTAACTAAAACAGTCCGTCCTGTTGCAAGGTAATGGCAAATGATATTAGCGATTGTATGTGTTTTCCCTGTGCCAGGTGGCCCTTGAACTACTACACCATCATTCTCTTCAAGCCTATCAATTATTTGTACCTGTGCATCATTAAAAGCTTTTGGAAAAAATAATTCGGATTTTTCTTTCCTGGGTATTGGTGACAACGAAGATTCACCACCTGAAAAGATTCCACTTCCAGTAAATAGTGGTTTTTTGTCCGACAACTCTGTTACTAATCTTTTTGTGGGATAGGGAAGGTTATCTACTGATTCTTCCAGCTTTTTCTGAAACCGCTCAATATCCTGTACAAATCCAGTTGCACTTCTAGGTTTTGCATAGATAACCCAGCTATCGGTTATTTCAAGCGTTTCACTTGCATTGTTGGGCTCACGATATTCTTTGTCAGGATTGATGTCAGGCCAATATATACCTTTTTCACTCAAATGGGTTGATGCCTGCCTGAGAACAGGTTCAAAGCTCTCGTGAATATAGGGGGAAAATTCCACATCCTCAGATAACTCAGAAAAATGTTTCTTCCCAAAACGCAATAATGCGTCAATGCCGGGATTCTCTAAGGCAAAATATGCGTCAATAGCAAGGCTTGGTTCGGTATTCCTTGGATGTATTAGAATAGCGCCATCATTCCGATTGACCTCAATCTCGATTGGTTTTTCAAGTAACGGGTGATCGATTTTATGTCCCTCACACAACCAGCGCGCAATTCCTATACCCCATATAAGCTCTATTGGTTGTTCATCTCCTTGCGCTTCTATCGTTTGCTGAAGGCTAAACAGAGAATTGTATATTTTTATAGTTGCTCTACGTGGCTTTTCTTCTTCAGACCAAGGTAACCATTGCTCATTGAGGTAATTGTCAATCTCATTCTTTATTTTTGGATTGTTCTTTAATCTAAAGATTACATCCTTTAACTTTAATTCCATATTTTGATCTTTTAGCGGATTAGTGACGTCATTCTCACTAACAATGCCTTCTTCTATTAGTTTTTCAGCTTCTTTTTCTGGCAATGTTTTTATTAATTTATCTTTGATCTGTGGATGACTTTCTGGATCATTGCCAACGCTAATCCATTCTTGTATCTGTTCCGGTATGGATGGTGGAGATATCCTCTTTAAACGCTCTATTCTTAACCAAATAGGTATTCCGTCTGAATCTGCAACATTATGCTGTATACCGATTCGCCCTTTAATTTGATGCTCCCATATATTTAGCTGTTTATAGTCATCAATTTTAAAAACAGGTTTTTGATTGAGCTTCCCAACATGATGAACATACTCCAGAAGCTCACATAGGCGATCAGTTATTTTTGTATCCATATTTTCAGTTTCGTTACTCACATTTGATTCCTACGATACACTTATTTTTTTGTAAAAAAGGGGTCAGGTCCGCCTTTGACCCTTAATGATATTATCTTGATTGAATGTTGTCTTTTCCGTTATCATTTCTTTCTTTTACTTCCCTTTGTCCTTTTGCCATAGGCAGATTGCTTTTCCTTTACCACAAACCCAATCTTCTTGCGTGGTTTCGCAGGCGGTGCCATGAGTTGCCGGATCGCCTCAAAAACGATTTTGAACTGCTCATCGTGTTTTTGCTCTAAGTCGGTTAGCTTGCGTTCGAGATCCTTGTGTACAGATAGCATTCGGCGTAAGCGAACAAAGGCACGCATAATTTCGATATTAACCTGCACAGCACGCTTGCTTTTCAGAACACTTGAAAGCATTGCAACCCCTTGTTCTGTAAAAGCGTAAGGTAAATATTTTGAATGCCGGCCCTTCTCTAAGATTCCAAAATGGAATCTTAGAGATTTATATTCTTCCGCTGTCAATTGAAACATAAAATCATTCGGGAAACGATCAATGTTGCGTTTCACGGCTTTATTCAGATTCCCAGTAGTAACTCCATACAATTCTGCAAGTTCACGGGCCGATATTACTTTTTATCCTCTTATGACAAGGATAATGTTTTCAATTTTAGAAACCGGAACAACTCCATTTTCACTCATGAATGCCCCTTCTATTTCTCTGTGGTCTCTGTGTGCTCCGTGGTGAAAATAGTCTGCTCAATCTCTTTCAGCAGAACATCAACAAGCTGTTCCTGGGGAAATTTTTTTATCACCTTTCCCTTTTTGAACAGTATTCCAGGGACATCCAGAGGGACGCCCATGAAAATATGCGTTTCATGTCCTGTTGGTGTGTGCTGTGTGATTATTTTTTCTTTCTCAATCTTAGATCGGGTTGATATTCTGATACTTTTAATAAATTTATCTTTTTAAATTCCGGATGAACTGGATTTATTAGAATATTATAAGAATCAGGTGCACTAACTGCCGGCACCTTCAAAATCAGGCTTTGGGCTGAAATTATCCAATCAGTCCCAATTTTCTTCAAATCTTCGGGAACAGGATATGTATTCCAGTCCTCAGGTAAATCCTCGATCTTTATAGTTGAAAAACTTGCGTCATCTTTGACTTCTATATAAGCTATACTCAGATTTATAAGTTCTTCTTCAACAGCTCCTGTTTTAGTAATATACTCTAAAATTGCCAGCGGTATAGATTCGGAGGCATATAGAACTCGATATCCAAAGTAATTCCATCGTCCGCCATAAAAACGAGCTCCTTGCCCGGATAAGTCCTTTATGTATTTCTTCTTTCCGATACGGTATACGTTCATCAGGCTACAATACCATATTGTATCTGGCCTAAAAGATTACGAACCAAATCGCTTCCAGTTCTGAATTTCAGCAATTCAATCGGCCTTCTTTGTCCCAGCGCTTTATTGACTGTATTTAACCATTTTATGAAAGTATCACGATCTTCAAACACATCGAATCCAAGGCGGATTATTTCAGTAAGTTGAATCATACTTTCTGATACAATGGGATTTAACTTTTTATTGTTTTCATATCTCTGGAATGTTCTTAAAGATGTTGACGTTAATTCTGCAAGGTCTTTTTGGGTAAGAGCCAGAACTTTTCCTATACGGGTTAATGCCCCTTTTGTTAATCCGTTTTGACTTATTTTAATAATATCAAGTGGATTTTTAATGTGTATGCTTTCTAATTCATTCCCAAGTAAAGCTGAAGCGGTTGCAGGCATAATTATCTCCCTAAAGTGTCATTTTGATATATTGTAATGCCATTTGGCGTTATTGTCAAGTGAAGACAGTAATTCTAATTATGAAATAATTTTTGCGAATCAAAAGAAATTGAATACCACGAAGATCACGAAGAAATAAAAAATGGTAAGGGAAATCTATGGGACGTTCCTCAGTTTATAAGTTTGTATCATCAATAGGCCAAGGGGACATTCGTGCTGAACGTACACAAAACCGGTATCATTTCTTTTTCCTACTTCCCTTTGTCCTTTTGCCATAGGCAGCCTTCTTTTCCTTTACCACAAACCCAATCTTTTTGCGTGGTTTCGCAGGCGGCGTCATGAGCTGATTGATCACCTCAAAAACAATTTTGAACTGCTCATCGTATTTTTGCTCTAAGTCAGTTAGCTTGCGTTCGAGGTCCTTGTGTACAGATAGCATTCGGCGTAAGCGAACAAAGGCGCGCATAATTTCGATATTAACCTGCACAGCACGCTTGCTTTTCAGAACACTTGAAAGCATTGCAACCCCTTGTTCTGTAAAAGCGTAAGGTAAATATTTTGAATGCCGGCCCTTCTCTAAGATTCCAAAATGGAATCTTAGAGATTTATATTCTTCCGCTGTCAATTGAAACATAAAATCATTCGGGAAACGATCAATGTTGCGTTTCACGGCTTTATTCAGATTCCCAGTAGTAACTCCATACAATTCTGCAAGTTCACGGGCCGATATTACTTTTTATCCTCTTATGACAAGGATAATGTTTTCAATTTTAGAAACCGGAACAACTCCATTTTCACTCATGAATGCCCCTTCTATTTCTCTGTGGTCTCTGTGTGCTCCGTGGTGAAAATAGTCTGCTCAATCTCTTTCAGCAGAACATCAACAAGCTGTTCCTGGGGAAATTTTTTGATCACCTTTCCCTTTTTGAACAGTATTCCAGCGCCATCACCGCCTGCAATACCGATATCCGCCTCCTTTGCCTCTCCGGGTCCATTTACCAGACAACCCATGATTGCAATCTTGATAGGCAAGGTGCTTGCTGACAGAGCCCTGTCAACACGCTCAACAATGTCAAAGAGGTTAATATTGCAACGGCCGCAGGTAGGACAGGAGATTATTTCAGGGCCATGCCGGCGAATCTGTAAGGCTTTCAAAATTTCGTATCCTACACGCACCTCTTCAACAGGATCTCTGGTCAGAGAAACACGAATAGTATCGCCTATTCCTTCTGCAAGAAGCATCCCTATACCGATAGATGACTTGACAATGCCCGGATAGAGAGGCCCTGCCTCTGTAACTCCGACATGAAGAGGAAAATCTGTTTTTGAAGAAAGGAGTCTGTATGCCGCAATTGTACGGGGCACATCGGATGCTTTTAAAGAAATCTTTATGTTAAAAAAATCATGTGACGTTAAAATCTCGATATTTCGGATGGCGCTTTCCACCATGCCTTCAGCGCAAGCGCCATTATATTTTTTTAAAATATCTTTCTCAAGAGAGCCTGCGTTTACCCCGATCCTAATCGGAATATTACAATCTTTTGCGCAGCCAACAACAATCTTCACTTTATCTGCGCTTCCGATATTTCCCGGATTTAGCCTCAAACCGTCTGCGCCGGCTTTTGCAGCGGCAATAGCCAGCCGGTAATCAAAATGAATATCCGCTATAATTGGAATGGAAATCCGCTTTTTTATTAAAGAGATTGCTCTGGCCGCCTCTTCGTCAGGAACAGCCACCCTGATTATTTCACACCCTGCTTTTTCCAGCTGTTTTATTTGTGCAACCGTAGCCGGAATATCCTGAGTAAATGTATTGGTCATGGACTGTACGGCAACAGGAGCCGTTCCGCCCACCTTTACTTTTCCGACCATGATCCGGCGCGTTTTTTTACGTTTTATAGTCATAATTAGAACCTAAGATGAGCGATTAGCTCTTATTATTTCGGATGGTTACCAGCGATTCGATTTTCAGCTCCGCCAACAGGCTCTGGCGGATTGACCTCTAACAATATATTGAAATTATTGTGCTAACTGCTAAAAGCTAATTACTAAAAACTCAATTTAGGTATTAACAAAGGCTTTAACTTTGTTCAAGCAAATATAATCTCTATGCTTTATAATTGTGTTTTTAATTTAATTGCTGTATAAAACTGCCAAACATCAAGCCATATTAACAAAAGGAATAAAATAATGATTGACCAGAAAGACAATAAGTTTGCGGCAAAACATCAAGGCGGAGCACAAATAAACAGTGTTATTAAAAATGAAATTTTAAAACAGAGTAAAAACGGCAAACTCCCATGTTTTATTGCCTTTAAAATTGCAAAGGAGTTGCAGGTTTCACCAGCCGATGTTGGGAAGACGGTTGATCTGCTTAATTTCAGACTGGCAAAATGCCAGCTTGGCTTATATGGATATCAACCAAAAAAAAGGAAAGTAAAACCTAAAATGCCGTCGGATCAGAATTTAAAAGATGCAATCACTGATGCTGTGGTTGCTGGGAAACTGCCGTGCAGTAAGGTTTGGGATATAGCAGCCTTGTATAATGTTCATAAAATGAGGGTGAGTTGTGCATGCGAAGCCATGAATATCAGAATAATAAATTGTCAATTGGGGGCATTCTAATTGACAATGGCCGGAAACAGCTTAAATAAAATCCGGAACCAACCGGTTTATCTACTTATCATCATAGCATATATTTCCATATGCGTTCTATTTGTCTATCAGTTTACTTCCAGAGACATAGTTTTTGATAATATCCTGAAAACCGGCAAAATCAGGGTTATTACCCGTAATAATTCGCACTGCTATTATATATATCGAGATCAGCCCATGGGCTTTGAATATGACCTTGTAAATGCTTTTGCAGATTATCTCGGAGTGAAACTGGAAATAATAATATCCGAGCAATGGGATGAGATGATTCCGGCTTTAATGGATGGCAGGGGAGAATTAATTGCTGCCAGCATGACCATCACGCCAAAAAGGAAAAAACGGGTCGCTTTTTCCAATGGATACATGGCAACACAGCAATATATTATTGCTCATCGCGACAACAGGGATATTAAAAAAGCAGAAGATCTTGCTGGTAAAACCGTTCATGTAAGAAAGGGAACATCATATCAGGAAAGGCTTGAAGCGCTCAAAAGAGAGGGAATAGATCTCACAATTGAGCTGCAGGATAATACGCCTACCGAGGAACTGATTCAACAGGTGGCGGAAAAGAGTATTGCTTTTACGGTTGCAGACAAAAATATTGCCTTGCTAAACCGTAGATATTATCCCAGGGCCGTTCTTGCATGCCCAATAAGCGACAGGGAAGAGCTTGGATGGGCGCTGAATGTAAATGAGCACAAACTTCTTAAACATGTTAACACCTTTTTGAATACCATCAAAAAAAACGGCGAGTTTTCCAGAATTTACAATAAATATTACGCTGATATTGACCATTTTGACTATGTTGATCTCAGAACATATCACAGGAGACTCATCACCAAACTGCCGCTATATAACTCAATTATTCAGAAGGCAGCCGAAAAGCACGATTTTGACTGGAGGCTGATAGCTTCTCAAATATATCAGGAGTCCCATTTCGATCCTGAGGCAACAAGTTATGCAGGAGCTTATGGTCTTATGCAGTTAGCCCAGTCAACCGCTGAAAGCCTTGGCGTGGATGATATATTTGATCCAAAACAAAACATTAATGCCGGAGTACAGCATCTAAGGGATTTGTATGATCATTTTAATAAGGCTGACGGCCTGGACAGGTTGTTTATAGCTCTTGCCGCCTATAATGTTGGACAAGGGCATATATTTGACGCACGGAATCTTGCAAAAAAAATGCAGATGGACCCGGACAAATGGTCCTCTCTTGTAATAACCATGCCTCTTTTAGCTTATCAAAAATATTATAAAAATGCCAGGTATGGATACTGCAGGGGAAAAGAACCGATTAACTATGTTAAGCAGATAATGATTTATTACGATATTCTGAAACGCAGGAGCCTGGTATTTAATAGAGACAATGGTTCAAAACAAGACCTTTTGTAACACTTGATGCACTCGTAAAAAGTCGATTTTGTTCACTTCATGACCATATTACAGAACTATGCTGAAGAATTTTAAACTCACAATAGAATATGACGGCACCTTATATCATGGGTGGCAAAGGCAGGCAAATGAGCCGACAATTCAGGAGACAATAGAAAAAGCATTATCGACAATGACAGGGGAAAAGGTTATTCTTACAGCTTCAGGAAGAACAGATGCAGGTGTGCATGCCCTGGGGCAGGTGGCAAACTTTCACTCTGATACCAGGATTATCCCGGACGATTTCCGGAAAGGGCTTAACAGCCTCTTGCCGGATGATATTGTGATAAAAGAGTGCATCCATGCTGACGACAGTTTTCATGCAAGGTATAATGCAAGAAGCAAAACATATAATTACAGAATTTTAAATACACCAACACCTGCCGCCATTGGCAGGCAGTATGCGTGGTTCATTCGTAAAGCGCTCAATCTTGATGCAATGAACGCGGCTATAAATTATATTGTCGGCACGCATGATTTTACGACATTTGAAGGTACGGGCAGTCCCAGATCCCATGCGACAAGATGCGTTATTAATGCTGATTTCATACAAAAGGATCAAGGATATCTGATTTTTGAAATCGAGGCTAACGGATTTTTAAGATATATGGTCCGCAATATTGTAGGCACACTTGTTGATGTGGGGCATTGTAAAATAACGCCGGATGATGTTAGAAACATACTTAATCTAAAGGATCGCAGCCTTGCGGGCATAACCGCCCCTCCACAGGGGCTGTTTCTGATGCATGTAAAATATTGATGAATTCGTAAAAAGTCGAATTCATCAGGTGTCAGGTGTTAAGATTAAACATTTAACTGTCATATCAAGATCTTAACACTTAACACTGTTCGTAAAAAGTCGAAAAACCACTTTTTACGAAGCCATCAATATTGAGGTGATCTGTTGGATTCTCCAATTATATGGGCGGAAATTGACCTGAAGGCTATTGCTCACAATGTGCGTGAGCTGAGACGTATTATTGCGCCGGAAGCTCGCCTGATGGCTGTTGTAAAGGCCAATGCCTATGGGCACGGCATCATAGAAGTGGCCGACCAGGCGCTGCAACATGGAGCGGAAGCCTTAGGCGTGGCAAGGGCAAGCGAGGGGATTCAGATCAGAAAGGCCGGACTTGATGCGCCGGTTCTTGTTTTCAGTTATACACCACCGGATATGGCCAAAAAGCTTGTTGAGTTTGATCTCACACAAACAGTTTATTCCTACCGGAACGCCGAAGCCCTTTCTGTTGCGGCAGGAACGACAGGCAAAAAAATCAAAGTTCACATTAAAGTAGATACCGGGATGGGAAGATTAGGGCTGCTGCCGGACAGATTCCGGTCCTTAGCGCCGGACCATGGTGTTGACGGCAGTGCGGTAAGTGAAGTCGAGGCAATAGCGGGTTTACAACACCTGGAACTGAAAGGCATATTTACTCACTTTGCTGCCGCAGACATTACTGATAGATCATATGCCGAATATCAGTTTGAGATGTTTATGGATTTTTTAAGCCGGCTTAATCTTGCAGGAGTTGAGATTCCGGTGAAACATGCTGCTAATAGCGCGGCAATAATAAACATGCCGGAAACACATCTTGATATGGTACGCGCCGGCATTTCAATCTATGGCTTGTTTACCTCTGATGAAGTGGATAAAAGCCGGGTTGAGCTAAAACCGGCGATGGAGCTTAAGGCTAAGATAATCAGCTTAAAAAGGGTTCCTGCTGGTTTCAAGGTCAGTTACGGCGCAACTTATGAGACTAAAAAATCAACAACAATTGCAACAGTGCCTGTCGGGTATGCAGATGGATATAACAGGCTGCTGTCTTCCCGTGGCCATATGCTGGTATGCGGCCGCAGAGCGCCGGTTGTGGGTCGTGTATGTATGGACATGACCGTGCTTGATGTTGGGGATATCCCGGAGGTTTCACCTGGAGATGAAGTGATAATTTTCGGCAAACAGGGTGATGAGTTGATAACAGTCGATGAGATCGCCTCAACTTTAAAGACAATCAATTATGAAATTGTATCCACAATAACAGATCGTGTGCCAAGAATTTATTTGCGATAGCCCGGAAAACAGAAAGAGCTGTTGTAAAATTATTGCTTGATTATATAGATAAAGCCGGATAGATTATTAAAAATATGCGGGGGTGCCTGACAGGGCTGAGAAAATACCCTTTGAACCTGACCTGGATTATACCAGCGTAGGGAGCGGCAGTTGAATAATCAAGCAATTTATTTTCAAAAAGGCCATTTCCTGACACAGAGGGTAGTGGCCTTTTTTTTATTCGATTTTAAAATAATTTGAAGAACACTTCGGTTACTCAGCATAAACTCAGCGACATCATTATTCGACGTTCAATGTTCGATCCGGCTTCGCAAATGCTATGCCAAGACACGTGTTGGACGTTCATATTTTTATTTTGTTTAAAGGAGTTCAGTCATGAATATAGCAAGAGTCTTGACCATAGCCGGTTCCGATTCCGGAGGTGGAGCCGGAATTCAGGCGGATTTAAAGACAATTACCGTTTTGGGCGGATTTGGAATGAGTGTGATAACCGCCTTAACCGCTCAAAACACCCTTGGTGTCCAGGGAATTTATGATATCCCGGAAAATTTTGTAGAGAAACAGTTTGATTCCGTAGCAACCGATATAGGAATCGATGCAGCCAAGACCGGAATGCTTGCCAACTCACGAATAATTAAAGTAATAGCTGAAAAGATAAGAGAATACAAAATAGATATCCTTGTTGTAGATCCGGTTATGGTAGCCAAGGGAGGAGCTCTTCTGATAGAAGATGAGGCCAAAGAATCCCTGATGGAAGAACTTTTGCCGTTAGCCTTTGTTGTTACTCCCAACATTCCTGAAGCCGAAGTTCTGTCAAAAATCAAAATATCTTCTGTTGATGACATGAAAAAATCGGCGAAGATTATACACAGTCTGGGAGCAAAAAACGTCGTTGTCAAGGGCGGCCACCTCAGGGGAGATGCAGTCGATATTCTCTATGACGGTAAAAAGTTTCATGAGTTTGTTTCAGAAAGGATAGACACTAAAAATACTCATGGTACAGGTTGTACATATTCAGCGGCAATTGCCACATTCCTTGCAAAGGAGAAATCAGTTCTTGAATCGGTAAGAATGGCCAAGGAATATATCACTGATGCCTTACGGTTTTCCCTTTGCCTTGGCAAAGGACATGGCCCGACAAACCATTTTGCCCCAATTTTACGAGACAGCCAGCGCTATGCATGCATTACAGATCTTAAAAAAGCTGTTGAAAAAATAAAGGCTGAAAAATGTGGAAATATAATCCCTGAGGTGCAATCAAACTTCGGTTATGCTCTGCCATATGCGTTGACGGAAGATGATGTGGCCGCTATTCCCGGAAGAATTATCAAAGTCGAGGAAAATGTCTGCACTTTCAAAGACCCTGCTTTTGGCGCATCACGACATATTGCCGACATAATCCTGACAACAATGAAGTATAACCCCGACTTTCGCTGCGCAATGAATATCAGGTTTTCCAAAGATATTCTCAATATATGCAGTGAATCGGGATATGAGATTGATAGCTTTGACCGGTCGGATGAACCAAAAGAGATAAAGGCAAAAGAGGGCTCTTCGCTCGAATGGGGAACAGATTCCATCCTTTCAAACAGGGATACAATCCCGGATATTATCTTTGACCGGGGTGATGTGGGAAAGGAGCCGATGATAAGAATCCTTGGAAAGCATCCTGATGTTGTTGTTGATAAGGTTCTGAATATATCAAAAAAACTTAAATAAGCGTAATACTTTAGCCATTTGAAAAAAATCAGACAGGATAACAGGCCTGCCCTGGAGCGACTTTCTTGCAAGCTACCTGGGCAACCGTAAAGTATCCTGACTGGAGCTGTTTACGCCTGCTCTACAAAACAAGGTCTGGGCCAGGGATAAACAAGGTTTGATTGCAAGTGAACAAACAAGGTTTAATTGTTTGTTTTGGTGAACGGAAAGCTAAAATCAAAAACAAAGTAAGGGATTTTAATGAGGATTGACTGGATGAGTTTTGATGTTTTAATCCTGAATATCCTGTTAATCCTATCAAAAAAGTCTTTTTATCAAACTGGAGGAAAAAATTATGGAGTTAAACGAAATTACAATAACCAGGGCAATAGTTGAACGCTTTTCGCAAAAATTTCTGGAATATACGGAGGTTGATACGGCTATAGTGGGCGCAGGCCCTTCAGGCCTTGTAGCTGCATACTTTCTTGCAAAGGCCGGCAAAAAAGTGGCGATATTTGAGCGCAAATTAAGCGTAGGCGGTGGAATGTGGGGCGGCGGAATGATGTTTAACGAGATAGTTGTGCAAAAAGAGGGCAAAGAGATACTTGATATATTTAAAATAAGGACCAAAGAGTATCAACCCGGCTATTATACGGCAGATGCCGTTGAATCGATCACAACCATCGCTTCATATGCGACCAGGGCTGGAGCAAAGGTTTTTAATTGCATGAGCGTTGAAGATGTCATGATCCGCGAGAATCGTGTCGCCGGTCTTGTTATTACCTGGTCGCCGGTTGAAGCAGCCGGTCTTCATGTGGATCCTCTTACTATCAAAGCAGAAAATATTGTTGATACAACCGGACATGCTAATGAGGTGCTTCGTGTGATTGAACGAAAAGCAGATATGAAATTAAACACAAAAACCGGAAAAGTAATGGGCGAACGTTCTCTCTGGGCTGATAAGGCGGAAAGGCTCACGATTGAAAATACAAAAAAAATCTGCCCAGGAGTTTTTGTGGCCGGAATGTCCGCTAATGCTGCTTTTGGCGGCCCCAGAATGGGACCTGTGTTCGGCGGAATGCTTCTTTCCGGGAAAAAGGTGGCGGAACTTATTGTTGCAGAAGATCAGAATAAATCCGAATAGATGGGCAAAAAGTGAGCTAAAAATGGCAGAATTCCTTAACTTTAGGCACTTTAATATACGTTAGCTCACTTCAGGCGCTAACGTGCGCCCGAAAGGCGCTAAGTTCATTGATAATAATCAAGGGGGTTGAGTATGACTCAATTAGAAATAGCGCGTAAAAATAAAATTTCTGAAGAAATGGAGATATGCGCCGGGCGCGAAGGTGTTGAGCCGGAATTTATCCGCAAAGGCGTTGAAGATGGCAATATTGTAGTAATAAGAAACATAAAACATACCTCTGTTTTGCCTATTGCCATCGGCAGGGGACTCAGAACAAAGGTCAACTCTAATATCGGCACATCAAAAGACCGTATTGATGTGGATCTGGAGCTTGAAAAGGTAAGGATATCTATTGCCGCAGGAGCCGATACTATAATGGATCTTTCAACGGGCGGTGATATAGGAAAGATAAGAAAAGCCATCTTAAAAGAGTCGTTGCTAACTATCGGAACCGTTCCCATATACCAGGCGGCTGTTGAGATGCTTAATTCAAAAAAAGCTATTGTGGAGATGAGCGCTGATGACATGTTTGAGGTCATTGAAGAAAATGGGGAAGACGGCGTAGATTTTATTACCGTCCATTGCGGCGTGACAAAAAGAAGCGTAAGTTGCATTGAGAAAGAGGGGCGTCGTCTCGGTATTGTCAGCAGGGGAGGAACCTTTTTATCAAAATGGATGGAATATAACAAATGTGAAAACCCTCTGTATGAACAATACGACAGGCTGCTTAAAATAGCTGCTTCCTATGACATGGTTCTCAGCCTTGGCGATGGCTTGAGACCAGGCTGCATTGCTGATGCGACTGATAGAGGACAGGTTGAAGAACTCCTTATTTTAGGTGAACTCACAAAGAGAGCAAGAGATAAGGGGGTTCAGGTTATGATAGAAGGACCTGGGCATGTTCCAATAAAAGAGATACAGGCTAATGTTGAGCTGGAAAAAAGTATCTGCCATGGAGCTCCATTTTATGTGCTTGGCCCTCTTCCAACAGACATAGCTCCCGGCTATGATCACATTACTGCGGCTGTGGGAGGAGCCATTGCCGCATCAGCAGGCGCAGACTTTCTTTGTTATGTCACCCCGTCAGAGCATCTGAGACTTCCGACCATAGAAGATGTCAAGGAAGGCATCATAGCATCAAGGATTGCCGCTCATATTGCAGACATTGCCAAGGGGGTTCATGGAGCGCTTGAAAAAGATCTGCTGATGGCAAAGTACAGAAATGAATTTAACTGGGAAGAACAGGTAAATATGTCCATTGATCCTGATAAGGCCGGGGCGCTTCTGGAAACCAGTGAAAGCGCAAGCAAAGAGGGATGTACCATGTGCGGGGAGTTCTGTGCGATCAAGTTGGGGAAAAAGGGATAATTAATATTCATCAGCCTGCAGCTTTCAATCTAACAACGTGAACAGTTACAATTTCTGGTAACTGTTCACGTTCAGTCTATGCTTTAAATATGTATAACGCCTTTGCGTTTTGTTGTTATTCACCCCAATTGCCAGAGCCTTCCCTGTGCCTACCATTACCACCAACTTCCGGCCTCTTGTAACTGCCGTATAAATTAGATTACGCTGCAATAGTATATAATGCTGAGTAAGGACAGGTATTATCACGGCAGGATATTCAGAACCCTGTGACTTATGAACGGAAACAGCATAGGCAAGAATAATTTCATCCAGGTCTGATAGTTTGTATAAAATATTTCGACCATCAAAAGAGATAATTACTTCCTGATCTTCATGAGAAATCCCGACAATTCTGCCGATATCGCCATTAAAAATATCCTTTTCATAATTATTTTTTATCTGCATTACCTTGTCGTTGACCCTGTAGTTTCTATTCCCACGCATTATTTGATCTTTGCCGGGATTTAACGCTTTTTGTAATTTTGCATTGAGATTTTCAGCCCCGACAATACCCCTGTGCATGGGGGTCAACACCTGAATATCATCGAAAGGGTCAAAACCGAAGCGTAGCGGAATACGTTCCTTAACAAGCTCTATAATAATCTTGAGCGCCTTCTCAGGATCTTCCTGCCGGATAAAGTAGAAGTCATTCTTTAAGCCGGAAGCGTCTTGTGGTTCAAGGTCAGGGATAATACCGCTGTTTATCTTATGGGCATTTACAATAATCCGGCTTTCCCTGGCCTGACGGAAAATATCTGTAAGCTCTATTACAGGCGCTATACCGGATGCGATAATATCATTGAGGACATTTCCGGCTCCTACAGAGGGAAGCTGATTCACATCACCGACAACAATAAGAGCGGCGCTGTAAGGAATAGCCTTTAAAAGGTGATGCATCAGGACTTGGTCGATCATCGAAGCTTCATCAATAATCAACAGTCCGCAATTCAGAAGATTTTTCTCATTTTTCTGGAAACCTCCTTTTTGAAAGCTGAATTCTAACAAACGGTGAATAGTCACAGCTTTGTGACCTGTGGTTTCACTCATTTGTTTTGCAGCCCTTCCTGTAGGCGCAGCAAGCAATGTTTTTACTTTAAGCCTGGAAATTATCTTTAACACAGCATTGATAATAGTTGTTTTGCCTGTACCGGGGCCACCGGTAATGACCATGACTTTATTTTCAAGGGAACCTTTTATCGCCGCAATCTGATTTTCCGCCAGGTTAACAACAAGTCTGTTTTGCACCCACTCTATTGCCTTTGCCACATTGACATCGCGGATCATTTTGGGAGTGTTCACCAGTTTTTTTAATATAGCGGCTGTTTTGACTTCGCTGAAATAAAAAACAGGCAGATAAACAGCCTTATTGTTTTTCCTGAATTCTTCAATATTATCATTCAGATCATCAATAATTATCATTCCTTCAATGGCAATTGATCCAATAGCCCTGATAATAATCTCCCTGTCAACCTGAAGTGTTTCCATGCACTTTGCTACAAGCGGTTCATAAGGGTAGTAAACATGTCCGTCATCTGCGAGCTGACGCATAACATAGAGTATGCCTGCCTTAGCCCTTAATTCGGAATTTCTGGAAAAACCGAGTTTGTCTGCAATGCTGTCTGCCGTTATAAACCCGATCCCAAAAATATCGGTTGCAAGACGATACGGATTTTCTTTTACAGCCTGTATTGACCTGTTTCCATACTTTTTGAATATTTTGACCGCATACCCTGAACCTACTCCGTGTGTTTGCAAAAACAGCATTACATCCCGTATATCTTTCTGCTCCTCCCAGGCTGTTTTAATCATTGACAGACGGTTTTTTCCTATGCCATCAACTTTCGCTAACCTCTCGATTTCATCCTCTATGATGGCAAGGGTCATTTTGCCGAATTTTTTTACAATACGTTTTGCTATGACAGGGCCTATGCCTTTTATGAGTCCGGAGCCCAAATATTTTCTGATGCCATCAATAGAGGCCGGAACCTCTGTTTTATAATGCATCACCTTAAACTGCCTTCCATACCTGGGATGGTTTATCCATTCCCCTTTCATTCTGAGTACTTCTCCGGTGCATGGAGACATCAGGTTTCCGACCACGGTTACTGTGCCGCGCTGCCCATGCACCCTTACCCTGACAATGGTAAAGCCGCTTTCCTCGCTGGTATATGTAATTCCCTCGATTTGACCTTCAAGATCGGTAAGCATGGAGATATTTCTCTATGAAATTATGAAACACGTTGAATGTTGAGCGTTATACCTCGGGAGTCGTGGCATTTCGAGGTATAGATGGTAAAAGCTAAAAATTTAAGCCCGACACCTGTTATAATGCCTTTTTTGCCCTGGCGATATTATCAACTTCTCCCATCACTATCAGAGTAATTCCCTCTTTAAGGATCATTGAAGGAGGAGGGTTAAATTCGATTTCTTCCCCATATTGCCTTGCTCCAAGAACAAGTAGATCGAACTTGTCTTTTATTCCTGACTCACTAATTTTTTTCCCCACAGCGCCGGTTTTTTCTGAAACAGCTATTTGATGAATTCTTAAATGAGACCCCTTCCTGCGCAGCATGCTGTCAAGAAAATCAACGGCCGCGGGACGGATCATTTCAGAAGCCATGCGAAGCGCACCGATGAAATTCGGTGATACAACACTGTTTGCTCCGGCCTTTTTGAGTTTTGGTTTCAGCTCCTGATTTATCATTTTGCTTATTATCCGTATCTTTTTGTTGAGCATTCTCGCGGTCATTGTAATATAAAGGTTGTCCTTATCAGAAGGAAGGGCGATGATAATCCCAGCTGCTCTTTCAATCCCTGCGTCCAAAAGATTCTGATCATCTGTGGCATCCCCTTTGACGTAGAGCAGGTTTTCCGTCTGGCTGCACCGCTCAATATTTTTTTCATCAAGCTCTATCAGAACCACCTGTTCACGATTTTTGATAAGTTCGGCAATAAGGGGGCATCCTGTTTCGCCGCCGCCGCAGACGATATAATGGTTATTTAACTTCTTTATCTGTTTATCCATCTGTTTTTTCCTCAATATTCCGGAGAGATCTCCCTCAACCAACAGTGCCGTCATGGTACTTATGCCATAGAGTAAGATTCCCATCCCAAAGGTGATGAGAATCATGGTAAATATCTGTGCAGTAGCATTGCCTGTAACCTGAAGAATCTCACCGTAACCAACGCTGGTCAATGAAATTACCGTCATGAATATGCAATCTATAAACTTTGGTTTTCCGCCAAACAGAATATAATAGCCTATGCTTCCTGCCGATATTACTACAAAAATAGCAAGCAACACAAAATATAATCTTTTTTTAATATTCATCGAAAAACTTCTTAACCAAGTTCTTTTGCGGCGGTAAAACCAAGCTCAAAAGCCTTTAAATTTGATCCCACAAATGCTTTCTTTGTTGTTGTCTTTATCGCCTCTTTTACATTATTTGCAGACAGGGGAAGAATATCTGTCTGAATAAGAGAGCCTAACAGTACCATGTTCACCGACATGATATTTCCTGCTTCCTTTGCGAGGGCAGCGGCATCAAAAGCGATTAAATTACCTGTCTTTGCACGGATCTGGTCCTGCAGTTCGTTCAGATCAGGATAAACACTCTTCCCAAGGGTTACTGTAAAAGGGGGGAGCGTAGCAAGATTTGTGATAACAACAGTGTTTAAATTGCATTTATTTATTGCCCGGAGAGTTTCAGACGGCTCAAAGCCGACAAGCGCGTCTGCTTCGCCATCTGCAATGGTAGTGCTTTGCGCATCTCCAAACACAACGGCAGATTCGACAACGCCGCCCCTCTGTGCCATGCCGTGTATTTCACTCATCCGGACAGGTGTGCCGGACAGGAGCGCTGCTTCTCCTATAACCCGGGTAGTAAGCAGATTTCCCTGTCCCCCGACTGCCACGATAATCAATCTTGTTGTATCCATTGTGTTAGTCCTGTTTTTCGGTTTATTCACTAAAATTTTGATTACGCCTGTATTTATTTTGTAATAACCATACTGTGTCACGCCCCTTATTGCAAGTTTTTCCTTTACTTCTCCTCTTTGTCACCACGATTCACCCGCCTGCCGGAAAATATTTAAGTCAAACCTTCAAATCAAGAATTTTGTCAGCAAAGTTTATACTCTGATTGACAGTAACAGTCTTTTTTGATAGCTGCAAATAACAAATTACGATAAATCAGCTTAGGGCGAACCATTAATCCAAATTCAGGAGAAGTTATGGGGAAAAAAAGCAGACTAAAGCGAGAAAAAGCAAAAAAGCAATCTGAAACAGCAAAAGAACATCCCATGAAAACAGAAATACAGCAGTTTTTGCTGAAACGGGATGTTGACATAGATAACGCCTCCGGGCTGTTATATGTTGTATCTATAATGGCTAACTTTTTAATTTTTCGCTCAATCAAAGAGCACTCCGATCTTCCGAATATTCGGCCGGAAGAGGATAAGGCTGATGAAAAGCGAATGGAAAAGTTGGGCCAGGCACTGTCTTATGAATGTGAAGAACTCAATGTTGAATTCCAGGAAATCATGAACGAGCTGATATTTCCAATGGCAGGCAATACAGCGCTTGTTAAACCGGTTTTAAAAAAAATTTACACACTCCTTGTCTCCCTCATTCCTTCCGATAATTTTCGGGAAACCACGGAAAACCAGATCGAAAATCCTGACTTTTGGGGGGACAGTCTAATGCACTATAAAGACCACAAAAAAAGCTATTTTGAAACAGTTAAGGAGCTCTTTGCCCTTGCCTTAGACGTTGTCCAATATAGTCTTGACGGCAGGGAAATGGAGGAGGTCAGGCATATAGAAAAGCTTGAACAAATCAGAAAAACACATGCGATTGATACCGATGATTTTCTAAAACTCAGACGCAGGGCAACAGAGTTTTTTAGAATTGCGTTTGCAACATACCTTGGAATTGAATTCCAACCACTGAGGGAAGAGGTAGACACAAAGATTCTGCAACCTGCTTATTAATATGAAACCTTTAAGGGACCTTTGAAAACGCCCCTTTTTGCCTCCTGCCCGTGATGTTCTGTGTTTTTACTTTTTTAGCGGCAAAATCGCCTTTTCCGGGCATAACTGAGCGCAAACAGCGCATCCCACACACATTACAGGATCTATTTCAACCTTTTCATCCTGAATATAAAAGGCCGGACATGCTAATTCATTGACGCAGGTTCTGTGATTTTTGCATTTATCACTGATATAAAAAGGCAGAGCCTTAAGCTTTTTCAAGCTTTTTGCATACAGAGAGCACATCTGCCTTGATATAATAACTGAAACACCTTTTACATTCAGAGCCTCTTTTATGGCTTCTATGCTTTTTTGCACCTTGTACGGCCTGATAACGGAAACATGGGATACGCCCAAAGACCTCACAACCTTTTCAATAGAAATCTGATTATACCCGTCAAGGTTTAACTTTTTCATGTCAACGCCCGGGTTTGGTTGATGCCCGGTCATTGCGGTAGTTCCATTGTCTAAAATTATTAGCGTAAAATTATGGTTATTGAAAACGGCATTTGCCAGCCCTGGCATCCCTGAATGGAAAAAGGTGGAGTCACCTATAAATCCAATGACTTTTTTCTGCGTAACCTTTGAAAACCCGCATGACGTGCCTACAGAAGAACCCATACATATCAGGAAATCTCCCATAGACAGGGGCGGCAGAAACCCAAGGGTATAGCAGCCTATATCTATTGGACAAATTGTATCCATACCTTCAGCCGCTTTTTTAACCTCATAATATGTGGCCCTGTGGGAGCAGCCGGCACACAGGTTGGGCGGACGCATCGGAATTTCGGGGATATCGGAAAGATCGGGGACTGCGGGCGGCGTAAATTCAACGCCAAAGTATTTTGATAGACATTTCCTGACAAGGCCCGGGTTAAATTCGTAAAGATGCGAAAAGAGATCTTTTCCTTTTCCTCTTATCGACAGGGTTAGCCCCTCTTCCTGGGCAAGCGCCTTTACGCTTTCTTCCATGTAAGGCTCTCCTTCCTCGACAACAAGAACCTTTTCACACCCTTTTAAGAAATCTTTTATCATAGCTCCAGGCATGGGATGCGAAAACCCTATGCGAAGTATTTTAACCCTGTCTTTCAAATTCAGGTCGTTTAATGCGTCATATACATAGTTATAACTGACTCCATTGCATATAATGCCCAGATTACCGTCTCCTGTAATGAAATTATATTTGCTCTTTTCGGATATTGTCTCAGCTTTTTCAAGGTTCTTCAGCAGTTTTGCATGCAGCTTTCTGGAAACAGCGGGCACTGTCACATAGTTGAAGGGGTCCTTTTGGAAATCACCTGTAGTTATGCGTTTCTTTATCTCTCCAAAAACAACAACAGCGTTGGAATGGTTGATTCTGGTTGTGGTTCTGAATATAACCGGCTCCTGCAGCTCTTCAGAAAGATCAAATGCATAGCCGAGCATATCTTTTGCTTCTTCAATCGAAGATGGTTCAAGCATGGGAAGGCCTGAAAGAACGGCATAATAACGGTTATCCTGTTCGTTCTGGCTGGAGAACATGAAAGGGTCGTCTGCCGTTATGATTACCAGGCCTCCCTTCACTCCAACATAAGCAAGGGTCATCAGGGCATCAGAGGCAACATTCATTCCTACATGCTTCATTATGCACAGACTGCGAATTCCTGAATTCGCAGTGGCAGCCGCTACTTCAAGAGCCACTTTTTCATTAGTGCTGTATTCGAAATAAAGATCGCTTTCCAGGGACATTTGGAAAAGGTTCAAAGAAATTTCTGAAGAAGGTGTGCCGGGATATGTGGTTGCAACAGCTACTCCAGCCTCAATTGCCCCGCGGGCGATAGCTTCATTGCCAAGAAGCAGCATTTTTTTGCCAGGGTTTTCGGTTAATAGTTTGTGCATTGTATTTCCTCTGAATTTTAGATAGCGTCCATCCACAAATGGCCTCTTTCGGCCCCTGGCGGCGTTCTCGCTTTTTTGCAATCCTCGGAATAGGCGCACTATGCCTGCGGTTGCAAAAACGCTCGAGCCTTGCCGGGAACCAAAATCTACCACTTGTGGATGGACACGAGATAATAAATTTTAGTTCGGCTTGTTTTTTTCAACCGTGAACGATTATTAGATATATACCAGCATTGTTTCTTGTGTAAAGGATTTTCGTAACCGTTCACAGGTTCAGAAGGAGGTTAAAACCAGTATAAGTAACTTTACAAATAAAGAAGGTTATGCAATATTTCTTTTATGCTTAGAGAGCTTTCCATTAAAAATTTTGCAATAATCGACAACCTGCATATATGTTTTTCAGAGGGGCTGACGATATTAAGCGGTGAAACAGGCGCCGGCAAGTCTATTATAATAAATGCGGTAAATTTGCTGCTTGGCAGCAGAGCGACATCCAGGCTTATTCGAACCGGTTCCGATACTGCCGAGCTTGAAGCTTTATTTCAAATTTCAAAAAAAAGCAGGATTGCCGAAGTTTTGAAGGACCATGGCTTTAATACATCAGAAGGGCTGTTAATAAGAAGAATTATTTCCCGCAAAGACAGACACAGGATTTATATCAACGGACACCTTGCCACCATACAGATGCTGAATTCAATAACTGAAAATATGGCCAGCATATCCGGCCAGCACGCACACCAGGGGCTTTTAAAGGAAGATCAGCACCTGATTGTGCTTGATCAGTTCGGCGGTTTAATGCCTTTGCGTCACGAAATTTACAGGTATTATCACGAAATAGTTCCTTTGATCCGGGAATTAAGAGAGCTTAACGCCCTAAAAGATAAACAGGGCGAACACATTAAACTGCTTGAGTTTCAGAAAAAAGAGATTGTAGAAGCTTCGATCAGCCTTGACGAGGATACAATGCTTGAGCAGGAAAAATTGCGTCTTAAAAACGGAGAAGAGCTTTACCGGTCTGTCCGCGCTTCAGTTGATGAACTTTACAGCGCCCAGGGCGCAATTATTGAAAGGCTTGTTGAGGTAAAGAAAAGTCTTGAAAAGGCGTGCCGGATTGACACGGAACTCTTATCCAAAGCAGGAAGGATCTCTGAAGCGACTTTTAATATTGAGGATATTGCCGAAGAACTTAGAACTTACATGGACAGCATACAGATTGATGAAAAAAGGCTCGAAGAGGTTGAAGAACGCCTTGATACGCTAAATAAGCTAAAGCGCAAATACGGGGGATCTCTTGAGGCGGCGCTAACTTATCTTGAATCAATTGATCACGAAATTTCAGGCATTGAAAATATTTCTGTAAAGATAGATGAAACCGAAGCAATGATATTTAATCTGCATAACAGGCTAACCAAGGCGTCAACACACCTTTCTGCGAAAAGAAAACAGACGGCAAAAACCCTTGCAGAAAAACTGGAAAAGGAGCTAACTACACTTGAAATGCCCAAGGCGAAATTTCAAATATCTCTTCAAACAATGCCGGCAGACAGTAATGCAGATCCTCACCTTACAACCGATGGAAATGTAATAAATGAAACAGGAATGGATCGCGCTGTATTTATAATAGCTCCGAATGTAGGAGAGGCGTTAAAACCGCTATCCGGCATTGTTTCAGGAGGTGAACTTTCAAGGGTAGTGCTTGCTCTAAAGGCAATTCTCGCTAAAACAGAATCGGTTGAAACCCTTGTTTTTGACGAGGTTGACGCAGGGATCGGCGGCAAGGTGGCTGAAGTTGTCGGAAAGAAGCTGTCTGCTCTTGCCGGTTATCACCAGATTATATGCATAACTCATCTGCCGCAGATTGCAAAATTCGGCGATCATCATTTCAGAATATCGAAAACTGTTTCACGCGGCAGAACTAAAACCGATATAAACCCGCTAAACAAAGAAGAACGTATAAAAGAATTAGCCAGAATGTTAGGTGGTATAAAAATTACAAAGACAACACTGGATCATGCGCGTGAGCTGCTGGCGTGTGTAAAAACAACTGAATAATGAATCTATATAGCCTTCCGCCATTTTTGACATTGTGCTGTTTCTTAGGGCTTGCCGTCCTGACTGTTTTGCGTGGTCGCAAAACAAAGGTCAACTTCCTTTTTATAATAATCTGTATGTTCGGCTCCTTTCTTTACTTTGATATTCTTTTTGCCTTTAATGCAACATCATCTGAAACAGCTTTAATGATCAGCCGTATAGATCATTTTTTTATAATTTATCTTTTCCCGGTATATATCCACTTTTTTCATTCATACCTTAACATTCCCGGCAAAAAATGGCTTGTCCGGCTTGCATATGCTTTTGCTTTTATCCTTATGTGGTTTATTCCCACGCCGCTTTATATCGAGTCGATGCAAAAATATACATTTGGTTTTTTTGCAAAGGGCGGAGCACTTTATCCTCTTTTCGGAATCGGAGGTTTGTGCGTAACCATAATTGTCCTTACACTTATCTACCAAGCAATCCGCAATGAAAAAAGCAGCGTCCAGAAAAACAGGCTGAAATATGTTTTTGCAGGATTTGGAGTCATGGGGGTTATGAACGGGCTGAACGTTCTTCCGATTTTAGGATATTCAGTATATCCTCCGGGTAACTTCAGCTTTATTCCTTTGGTGATTTTTGCGGTTGGTCTTTTTAAGCACGATCTGCTCGATATGGGAGTGCTTATCAAAAAAAGCCTGGTTTATTCGTTGATAACAGCGCTGCTTACCTGTTTGTATGCTCTGATTATTACTTTTACAAACAGGCTTTTTACCGGTTTTGACTTTTCCGATTCAATGTTTTTCCATCTGCTCTTTTTCCTTTTGATTGCTTTTGCAATTGGGCCTCTAAAAGCAAAAATACAGGGGCTGATAGATAGTATCTTCTCAAAAGGAAAGTATGACTACAAAAAAACAATCAAAAATGTAAGCCGGATGATAGCCTCTGTTCTTGATCTTGATGAAATAGCCAAACATCTTATGGATACGGTTGTAAATGTAATGAAGGTTGATTACTGCGCCCTGTTTTTATGCGATTTGTCGGATTTTGGGTGTAAATATTTTGCGGCTCAGGGGAAATATTGTAATTTCGTAAGTTCTATATCAATGACCGGTAGTGATTCCATTATTCAACATATTAAAAGGCAAGGGCTGCCGGCAATAAAGAAAAAACTTATGGAGCGATCAGGCGACCCTGATATCCCGGACGTGCTTTCAGATATGAACAGGCTATATGCAGAAACAGTTTTCCCAATGATTTTCGATAAAAGATTAAACGGTTTCATTGTCCTTGGTGAAAAGCTTTCCGGAGATCTTTTTACACCAGAGGATATGGACCTTCTTGAAACATTATCCAGTCAATGCGCGGTGGCTGTTGAAAATGCGCGATCCTACAAACTGATTGATGACCTAAACAAAAACCTTGAAAAAAAGGTGGAAGAAAGGACTTTTGCTCTTCAAGAGGCTTTATCTGAAAAAGAACGGACACAGGAACAGTTAATACGTTCGGAGAGCCTTGCTGCAATCGGCCAATTAGTTGCGGGAACCGCCCATGAGCTGAATAACCCGCTTACAAGTGTTACAAGCCTTATACAATCAACAATAGAAGATTTATCTCAATGGGATAACAAAATGCCTTTGGATCAAGATATAATAAATGATCTTAAGTTTGCAGATAAAGAGCTTGACAGAGCAAGGCTGATAGTCGCGAGCCTTCTCGGGCTCTCCAGACAGACTCAAACATATACAGAAGCAGTAAATTTAAACCTTGTTATAGAAGATGCATTAAGAATTCTATATAACCAGTACAAGCACAGCGATCTTAATATAATTAAAAACTATGCGGAGAATCTGTCTGATATTCAGGGGAATTTTGCCAATTTAGGCCAGGTTGCGCTGAATATAATAAAAAATGCCATCCAGGCGGTTGACGACAGACAGGGAAGCATCTATCTTACAACCGGTTATGATAATAATATGAACCAGATTTTTTTTGAATGCAGGGATACCGGGGACGGTGTTCCGGAATCTATAAGACAGAATATTTTCAAGCCTTTTTTTACTACAAAAGAGGTCGGCAGAGGCACAGGGCTTGGGTTATATATCTGCCATGAAATTGTTCGGAAACATGGAGGCGCCATAACACTTGAAAACACCGATGGACATGGCGCCAGGTTTGTTGTAAGATTGCCCGTTATGGATTGATGATTGATGATTGTCGATTTAGAGACGACCTTCAATCTTCAATCGACAATTTTCAATCGACAATTTTTTGTAAGGAGTAGAGCATGAAAGACGAAACAACAGAAAACATACCTATAAGACTCGAAGCGCTAAAAAAATACCTTGAAGAACGTTTTGGCGGGCCTGTGGAGCTGATAGGAAGCGACAAACTGGGTGGATTTGACGATACAATAAAAAAATTGGGCTATGGAGATACATTTTTAATTACATTTCGCAAAGACGGCATCGACAGGTCGGTTGTCTTTTCTACCATGCGCAATGATAAGTACGGCCACCAGTATATGTGGGACAGAGTACATGTATTAATGTTTCAGTATTATGCCGGTCAGAAGCTTCCCAGGCATGCAAAACCTCTTGACATAGGTTATTTTGCGGAGCATGGCGGCGCCTGTTCTGTTCGTGATGCTTCAGCATATTTTTTACTGACCGAAAAGGTGGAGGGAACCGATTACTATTTAGACCTGGCGCGTTTAAGTAAGGAGCCGCTTACAAATAGAGATCTTGAGAGAGCAAAGACCCTTGGCGAATATCTGGCGGATGTGCATAAGGAAAAAAAGGATGAACCGGATCTTTATATCAGAAAAGTCAGAGATCTTTTAGGTCATGGCGAATGCATAATGGGAATTGTTGACGGATATCCGCGACATTACAAATTCTGTGGTGACGATACTTTTTGTGAAATCGAAAAGCTCTGTGTTGAGTGGCGCTGGAAGCTCAAGCAGCATACCTCTCGCCTGTGCCGGGAACATGGCGATTTCCATCCATGGAATATAAAATTTCGGGAAGGAACCGACTTTTCCACCTTTGATCGCAGCCGCGGAGAATACGGGGAAGCAGCCGATGATGTTGCGACATTGAGCATAAACTATCTCCTTTATTCCATTTTAAAATACGGCAAATTGGATGGTCCATACAAAAAGCTGCATGATATGTATATGGAAACCTATTTAGACAGAACAAATGATTACGATATCTTTAAGGTTATCCAGCCATTTTACGCGTTTCGAGGCTTGGTAATCGCTTCTCCTGAATGGTATCCCGATCACCCGGAAGAAGTACGAAGAAAGCTTTTTAACTTTATCAGGAACGTGCTTTCAACAGACAGGATAAATATTGATGAAATCAACCGATACCTCGAATAACGGATGGGCTGTCTGGTTCACAGGTCTGCCAGGGTCCGGTAAAAGCGAGATCTCAAAATTAGTTTATCAGATGCTGAGCAAAAACGGAGTCAAATGCGAAAGGGTTGAGCTGGACTATATTCGAAAACAGTATGTTGCAAATCCGCAATATACAGTCAAAGAACGTGATTTTGTTTACGAAAAACTGGCTGATTTTGCCTTTGAACGCGTCCGGAACAAAATGAATTTAATCATAGACGCAACAGCTCACAAACTTTTATACAGGGAAAGAGCGAGAAAAAAAATCAAGCGGTTTGTTGAAGTAATGGTAAAATGCCCCCTTTCAACCTGCATTGAAAGAGAATCAAAACGCAAAAAGGGAAAGGTCGTAGCGCAAATGTATGTGCGCGCACTGGAACGAAAGGAAAAAGGAACCCGGTTTAAAGATCTTGGCAAAGTAATCGGCGTTGATGTGCCCTACGAGGAAAACCCGGATGCTGAAATAATTATCGACAACAGCAAAGGTTCATCGTTTGAAAATGCTCAAATTGTCAGGGAAGCCCTTGATGAATATATAGTATAGATGAGTAAAAAGTGCCTAAAGTTGTGGTACGCCTTCGGCGTGCTAACTTGATAGTATAGAAATTTCCATTTTATGATTAATTTTATCAATAGGTTGCCAAGTGGGAGCGGTAGAGTGAAAATTCTTTTGAACATCGAATATCGAACGTCGAACATTGAACATCGAATGATGAAATCGCTTCGCTCCGCCAGTTTATAAATTGGTAGAATTCCTTATTCAAAATTCGATGTTGAACGTTCGATGTTCGACGTTCATCTTTTAAGCCCGCTTAAAGGGCGCTAAGTTCATCAATATGAAGGAGTTTGACCATGCCTATATATGAATATAAATGTTTAAAATGCCAGGAGTATTTCGAGTTGCTTGTAATGAACAAAAATGATGAATTAGAATTAAAATGTCCTAAATGTAATTCTACGGTATTTGAACGCATTGTAAGTACAACCAACTATGCAATGTCAGACAGCTCTGCCGGAAGCAAGAAGGCAGATGTGAAAACCAGAACATGTTCAACCGGCACATGCACTACTTATACTGTTCCCGGGCCAACGAGGTAAGGAACGGGGACGAGATAACTTTTGCGTATTTTTTTGCCGAGACCTAAGTGCGGGCGGGATAAACCCGCCCGTAAAAACTTTTAACCTGACCGGAGATTTATTTATGCTGCTTAGTGAAATGAAAGAAGGACAAACCGGTATTATAGTTCACGTTGGAGGAAATGGCGCCCTGCGAAGAAGGATACTTGAAATGGGTTTAATTAACGGCACTGAGATATACGTGGAAAAATATGCCCCCCTGAAAGATCCTCTTGAATTGATTTTAAAGGGCTATCATATATCCCTTCGTGTCGAAGAAGCAGCGCAAATAACCGTTGATAATGTGGTCAATAGTTTAAAAGAGAATTTAAGGTAATGCATAATAAAAATATTACCATAGCTCTTGCAGGCAATCCAAATTCAGGAAAGACGACTCTGTTTAACAATATCACCGGAACCAGGCAGAAAGTCGGAAACTGGCCCGGTGTAACAGTTGAAAAAAAAGAGGGAATTGTCAGTAAGCACGGCTATGATCTTAAAATAGTCGATCTGCCGGGGACATACAGTTTAACCCCTTTTTCTGTTGAAGAGATCATTGCCCGGGATTATGTCCTTGAAGAATGCCCGGATGTTCTAATCGATATAATCGACGCTTCCAACCTTGAACGCAGCCTTTATCTTGCAACCCAGTTAAGAGAAACCGACTGCAAGGTTATATTCGCCCTTAATATGGCTGATGTTGCGCGCACACGCGGATTGAAGATTGATGCTGAAAAACTGTCCGAACTCCTTGATCTGCCGGTAGTATTTACGATTGGAAATAAAAACGAGGGTATTGATACACTTTTGCAAAAAGCTATTGAACTGGCGGAGTCAGAATCCGAAATCTCGCAGAAGCGCAGAGTTAAATACAGCAAGGATATCGAGAACTCAATCACAAAACTGCAACGCTCAATTGAAAAAAAGATTGCCGGAAAACTTCCTTATAATAGCAGGTGGACGGCAATTAAGCTGCTAGAAGATGACAGGATTGTCAAAGAACGCGTTGTCCAAAAAGCCGGGGATAACGGTCAGGATATTATTCAGGAAATACAAGAGCTTCGAAAGAAGCTTATAGATCGTTTTCATGAAGAGCCTGAAATGGTAATGACAGATGAGAGGTACGGATTTATTGCCGGAATAATAAAGGAGGTGCTTACAACTTCCCAAAAAAATCGTATCGATATATCCCGGAATATTGATCTTGTGCTGACGCACCGGTTTATCGGGTTTCCTATTTTTATATTTTTTATCTGGGCCATGTTCCAGTTGACCTTTTCATTAGGGGCTTATCCCATGGACTGGATAGACATGGGCGTTGGCGGTATTTCAGCATTATTTGAAAGCTTTCTTCCGGACAGCCTTTTAAAGGATCTTCTTATAAACGGAATAATTGCAGGAGTGGGAAGTGTAATAATTTTTCTGCCGAACATATTGATTCTGTTTTTCTGCATAGCGCTCTTTGAAGATACGGGATATATGGCAAGAGCAGCTTTTCTTATGGATAAGATAATGCATCTTATCGGGCTTCACGGCAAATCATTTATTCCCATGCTAATGGGTTTTGGTTGCAGTGTCCCTGCCGTCATAGCTACCCGCACCCTTGAAAGTGAAAAGGACCGCATACTTACCATACTTATAACCCCCTTTATGTCCTGCTCTGCCAAACTGCCTGTTTATATAATTCTTGCAGGCACATTTTTCAGCGCTAAGGCCGGAACCGTAATATTTGCCATTTATATTTTCGGGATTATCGCTGCATTTATCTCAGGCCGCCTGTTCCGGTTCACCCTCTTAAAAGGGGCTGATGCTCCGTTTGTAATGGAACTGCCTCCGTACAGAGCCCCTATGTTAAAGAGCGTGTTGATTCATATGTGGGACAGGGGCAAGATGTTTTTAAAAAAGATGGGTGGTATTATACTCATCGGTTCTGTTGTTATATGGGCTCTTTCAGCATTTCCCAGGAACATACAGTATTCTGTCGATTATTCTGCGGAAATTGCCGGAGTCAATGCATTGTATGAAGCAGAAATCAAAACTGCCGCCAGAACTGCTGATAGCTTCGGCATGAAATCTATTGAAGAAGAGCGTGAGGCCGCTATAAGTAAAATTAAACTGGCTCAAGATGCGGAAAAAATGGAAAAATCGTTTATGGGCCGTATCGGGAAAAAATTTGCTCCGCTGTTTGCTCCTCTTGGTATAGACTGGCGCGGCGGGGTTGCCCTTCTTACAGGCTTCGTTGCCAAGGAAATAGTTGTCAGCACAATGGGAATTCTTTATGCTGCCGAAGAAGAGGAGGAGGACGCACTTCAAAAAACCATTATATCATCCGGCATGACCCCTCTTTCAGCGCTTTCAATGATGATCTTTGTTCTTTTGTATCTGCCGTGTATTGCAACAATAGCAGCAATTAAACATGAGACAGGTTCCCTTAAGTGGATGTTTTTCAGTATTGCTTACACCACATCCCTTGCATGGGTTGCAGCTTTTTGCGTTTATCAGGGAGGAAGGCTGATTGGACTTAATTAGGAGCCTATTACATTGCTTCGCAAATCAACCAAAGGAATAAATTTGAGCATAGTTAGAATTAAGTTTATTGGGAAAAGGCCTGAAAAGCATTTTAATATACTATATCCCATTATCATTGCAGTTCTGCTCATTATTTGCAGCGCTGATGCTCTGGCCGAGCGCCTCTCAACAAAGGTCTCTCTGGCAAATATCCGTTCCGGGCCGGGAACAAAGTACGATATCATATGGAACGTGGAGAAATACCATCCTGTTGTTGTTTTGGAGAAGTCCGGCCCATGGTATCGTTTTCGCGACTTTGAAGGTGATAAAGGATGGATTCACAAATCTCTTGTCGGTAAAATTTCATCTGTTATTACAAATAAGGTTAAATGCAATATTCGATCAGGCCCGGGCACAAACTATGATATATTATTTACAGTCGAAGATGGAATACCGTTTAAGGTGATAAAATCTAAAGGCAACTGGATTTACATCCAGCATGCTGATGGAGACAGAGGCTGGATTCATAAATCTCTGGTCTGGTAACGGAGGAATAATGGCAAAGAAAAAAAAGATTGCGCGGAAAATGCTTCTTAATAAACCCGATGAATTCATAACGCTTACATCCAGGCTGTTTGCGCTGGCCATAAAATATAAAACCCGGTTATCATATGGGCTGAGCGTATTGATTGTACTTGTGATTGCTGTTGCAGGCTTTAGTTATTTTTCAAATAAGGCCGAAACCAGGGCCTTTGACATGCTGGAACAGGGAATGCAAAAATATGCAACCATTATGAAAAAAGACGGGCACGACAAAGCTTACCTTGCCGTGGAAAAGGATTTCCAGACAATTCTGGATAAATATTCAAAAAAGGATGCCGGAAAATTCACAAAAGTTGTTTATGCCAACATATGTTATAATTCAGGTAATTTTGACAGGGCTATTGCCTTATATAATAAAGCGCTTCATGACTTTAAGAATAATCGTTCATATGAAAATATTATTCTGAGCAGCCTTGGTTACTCTTATGAAGGAAATAAAGATTACAATTCAGCAATAAAATATTTTGAAATGATTGCTTCAGGATCTGATTCCATTATGAAAGATGAGGCTTTTTTCAATCTGGGCCGAATTTATGCGGCAATGGGTGAAAACGAGAAAAGCCTGACAGCTTTCAAGAAGATTATTTCCGATTATACGGATTCAATCTATATCAGGCTCGTAAGTGAAAGAGCAGCCGGCAGCTAAGACAAAAATATCATGTCGAAAATAAGAATACTTCCCGAAAACCTTTCAAACAGGATAGCTGCGGGCGAAGTCGTGGAGAGGCCGGCTTCTGTTGTAAAGGAGCTTGTCGAAAATGCGCTGGATGCGGGCAGCAGCCGGATAGCAATCGAGATTGAAAACGGCGGCAGGTCATTAATTCGTGTTTCAGACAACGGCTGCGGCATGAACAAAGACGATGCGCTTCTTTCCCTGGAGAGGTATGCGACCAGTAAGATTTACAAAAACGACGATCTGTTTTCCATAAAGAGTCTCGGCTTCAGGGGCGAGGCGCTGCCGAGCATTGCTTCGGTATCAAAATTTTCCCTTGTTACGAGGGATAAGGCCTCTGATGCAGGCGCCGAGATACTAATCCATGGAGGAAAGATTAAAAAGGTTTCTCAAATCGGCGCGCCCACAGGCAGCATGGTTACAGTAAAGCAGCTTTTCTTTAATGTGCCTGCAAGACGAAAGTTTTTAAAGAGCGTCAATACAGAGTTCGGGCATATCGCAGATATTATTTCGAGCATCGGTCTGGGCAGGCCTGATGTGAAATTTTTGCTGAATCACAACGGAAGGCTTGTCAAAGGCCGGCCTGTTGCAACAGATCCTTTTGACAGGGTCGTGGATGTCCTCGGCAGCGGTTTAAAAAGGGGGTTGCACAGGATAAAATTTGATGACGATAATATTTCTGTGGCCGGCTGGATATCATCTCCCGGAGTTGACCGGACTACATCCCGGGGAATCTATGTGTATGTAAACGGAAGGTTTGTGCGGGACAGGATTATTTCGCATGCCCTGTTTGAAGGATATGAACAAAGATTGATGAAAGGGCGGTTCCCCGTGGCGGTTCTTTTTATTGACCTGCCATTTGACAGCGTGGATGTAAATGTTCATCCGGCAAAGCAGGAAGTCAGGTTTGCGCAGCAGAACATGGTTCATTATGCTGTAAAACAAGCTGTAAAAAGGGGACTGGAAATCGCTGAAAGGGCAGGATGGAGCGCCGGTCCATTGTCCGTGCAGGACAGGCTTTCCGTTTCCGAGCCTGCTTCCCGTTACAGCGGCTTTCCAACACCCTTTTCCGATCCGACTTCCGACTTCCGACCTCCGACCTCTGGCCTCCGACCCCTGACCTCTGACCTCCGACCTCTGATCTCCGACTTCCGACCGCCGACCGCCGACCGCCGACCCCTGACCTCCGATCTCCGATCTCCGACCTCTGGCATCCGACCTCTGGCCTCTGACCTCCGACCTCCAGCCTCCGAACAGGCGCAAATCTGGGATAAAAAAGGTGTTGGCGATTTGCGGGTAATCGGCCAGTTTCATGACACATATATACTCTGCGAGTCGGACAAGGAGCTTCTGATTATTGATCAGCATGCAGCACATGAGAGAATTGTTTATGAGCATCTGAAAAACAGATCCATGGCAGGGAAAACAGAATCCCAGAGACTGCTTGTTCCTGAAACAGTTGACCTGGGCTATAAAGAGGCAGGCATACTTGAAAAGCTGATCCCTGATTTAAAGGAGACCGGTCTTGAAATAGAGCCCTTTGGATCAGATACCTTTGTGGTAAAGTCTGTGCCGGCGGTTCTTGCCGGCAGGGAGATCAGGCCGCTCGTTATCGAGATTACGGAAAAAATTGCAGAAACAGGTTTCGGGCCCGGCATTGAAAAAGCCATTGATAAATGCCTGATACTCATGGCCTGCCACGGGGCAATCAGGGCAAACCATCCGCTTTCCGATAAAGAGATGAAAGGTCTTCTCGACCAGCTTGATAAATGCAAAAATTCTTCCCACTGTCCGCATGGCCGGCCTACATGGATAAGGTGGAGCAAAGGAGAAATTGAGAAATTGTTTGGGAGAGTAGTTTAGTAGCTAAAGTGTTTCTATGACAGAAAATATTTACCACGAAGCACGAAGAAGAAAAGTATTTACCACAGAGATCACAGAGTACACAGAGAAAAGCAGTTTTAATCACGAAAGCACGAAAGTACGAAAACACGAAAACACGAAAACACGAAAACACGAAAACACGAAAACACGAAAACACGAAAAAAGAAAATCAAATTGTAATTACTGGATTAAGACAAAAAATCAACAGTATAAGGCATCATTCCGTCGGGGTGTTTAAGAGCATAGTTCACAAGTTTGTCAGCGATACGGGCAAATTGATCCCCGGGAATTGTATAAGGAATAATCAGCACGCCATAATGAGATATGTGGTCATTAAAAAACTGTACAGTCAAACGAATAAAATCATCTCTGTTTTTTGTGACAAAACATCGCTTTTTTTTGGCAGCCATCATTAGCTGCTCCAAATCAGATGCCTGAACCATACTGACTTCATGCACACTGATACAGTCGACATTCTGTTTTCGCAGTATTTCAGCTATCTTTGGGCTTAGATCTTCATCTATGTAATATTTCATGCATCGCCCTTGGAGGCTATCCGAGAATGGCTATTTTGCGCAATCTCTGCGTCAGGTTCAGATTTTAATCCTCAAAATACTCAATGTATTCCTGCGGTTAAAATCTTCGCCTTCCTTGACCTTGCAAAAAATCTCTCATTCTCGGACAGTCTCCTTATCAAGGAAAGGGTAACGATCAATAACGGTTTTGCTGTTCCATGATTCATTTTGTTTAATCAGATAATCAATCTCATCGCGATAAGCGGTATAATAGCCGATTGCAGCTTTTAATTGCTGATCGGAAAGCCAGTGATATGCTTTGCGAAGGCGAGGGAACTTATTATTAATGCTTTTATATGTTGCAATGATTTCCCAGACATCAAGCCCGGTTCCTGCTATTTTGGCTTTTCTTCCTCTCACACCATCTACGAACACAATGCCTGGACATCGGCGCATTTTTACGGCTTCTGCAAGGAGATCCTTGGCTATGGCTGAAAATTCACGTCCGGTCTCGCCGGCAATTTTTTCAATATCATCAAAAGTTTCCCTCGGTATTCTCAAGCTTTTTTGCACGGTTTGAACTCTGCTCATATAACCTCCTGATTATTGCATCCCATTGAATTACAATGTATTGTATTTATCCCATATTGTCAAACAAAATTATAAAGTAGTTGCCTTGGACAATTAGACAGATGCGAAAATCCCTCCCATTGCCCGCACGGCCGGACCGAAAACTCTCCTTGCCTTTCTTAACACTTAACACCTAACCCTTAACACCTGTTTAAACAAAAAACCCCCGACCGTTTCCGGTCAGGGGTTTTTTTGTTTAACTGCTAAGAAACCTGTTTTCTATCAGCTTAACCTAAAAGGACAGTTGGAGCTGATGGAACAGAGCATAGGTGTCTTCGAAAGCATTTGGTTCTGTAGCATAGCCAGCCTGTTCCCACCAGATATCTCCGGCTGAGAGAAACGCTGCAATGGCTGTGTATGACAGGTTGTCATAAATTTTCCAGTTCAGCGTAAAATCATACTCTACGCCGTAGTCGTCTTTTGTGTTAGCAGCCGGGATTTCATCAGCGTCAGCTTTGCCGATTACGAAACCCAGTGTCACATTTTCGACAGGCTTTACGCTTGCGCCGGCGTAAATGATCTTTGCGCCGTAGTCAGCGCCGGCAGCAGCAACACCATCTCTTGAAAGGTTTCCGGCTCCGCCAAGATTAACAAGTCCGGGAACTTCATCTGTTGTAAGGATAAACAGCTTTTCCCAGTCATCTCCGACACCGCCGTATGCAGAATCTTCATTGTCTGCCGCAACATTTTCATCACCGCTGACATACGCATAACCGGCCAGCGCTGAGAGAAAACCAAAGTCATAAGATGCCTCGATGTTGTAGGCAAGCTCTTTGATGTCGCGGTCAACCGTTCCGACTGCATCATAGTCTGTTTGACCCCAGTTGTATGCCAGTTCGCCCTGAATGGCCAGGGGGCCGAACTTGCTTACAAAATAGGGGATTGCGATGTACTTGTGTGTAGTCTGGGTTGCAACGGTCTTGTTATTGTTGAATGCTAACAGCAAGCCGGCCGTAATGTTTTCCATCTTGTATATGTTGAGCAGGTAGTAGTTTTCGGAATCCTCGTCTGAGGTGCTCTGGCTATAAGTATCTGCAAGGCCACGAAGGTCGTCATTTTCTGCGTTTTTCTGGTAAAGAGCAATAGTCGTCAGGTTGTCCATGACCTTGGTGAACTTGATACGGTCAAAGTCACCCTCGTTGTCTACAAAGCTTGTTCCCCATGCTCCGCCTTTCATACGTCCGACATCAAACTTGCCGAAGTCGGTCTTGATGGTCATGTAGGCACGGTCAAAGTCGATGTTATCATCGCCGGGAGCAGCAGGAAGGTCTCCATCGCCCCATACTTTCTCCAGAGCGTCAAACCTTGTGGTCACAGACAGGTTGTCTGTGACCTTGAAAACGGTCTGGAGTCTGAAACGCATGTCCATAAAGTCAACTGAAGACGATTTGTCGGTCAGATCCCAGTGAGAGACATAAGCCCCTCTTACCCTGTAGGCGCCGCTGAAATCAACGTCAACCGCCATAACAGGCGCGGCCATAACAACCGTCAAACACACGGCCAAGGCCATTATAGTAAATTTTTTCATCTGTTTTTTCTCCTTAAAAAATTGTTTAATCCAAATAATTTTTACCCAAATATTATATTTTCTTGAATTTAATCATGGGATGTCAACCCTTTAGCCAAATTGAACGGATATCACCCCCTTTAAAGAAAGTGTTAGCTGTTAAGTGTTAAGAAAAAAACCTTTGATTCCTAATCCTTATATCAATTTTAACACATTTATATGTATCAGCCTGGATTGTCAAGCAAAAAAAGTTATAAGTGTGCTAATAAAAAACGCCAAATGAATCCCGATGTCAATAGCTTTGCGGATGGTACAGTATCAAGCCTGGAATGAACTGAAAGTCCTTTGTATTCAGCGTATAAAGTTCCAGCATATATTCCAGGGCAGTTCGTAGTTCGTAGGTTGGGTTAAGCGAAGCAACCCAACATCATATCTTCTTTCGATGAACCACTTTACTTTTACACAATTAATATACACTTCTGCGCAATCATTATTGTTGGGTTTCGTTCCTCAACCCAACCTACGCTCTCGGCCATGCTTTCTTGCGAATCAATTCCAGATCTACTTTTCTGTTCTTCCACAAGCCTGCTAAAGAAAAAAAATCAAGACGATTTTTACCACCTGCCGTTGTAGTTGTTTGCTTGTTTTCTTCCATATGTGGACTGACAAAATCGACAAAATCCAATGAGTTGAGCAACTTAAACAACATATCGGCTTTTTCTTTATCTGACACCTGAATTACTATCTGTCCCATGTTTATGTCCTCACTTCATTCATGATTTTTGGAGTTATCTTTCTTTTTTCAGTCATTTTTTCGTGTTTTCGTACCTTCGTGCTTTGTGATAATTTTTTATTTTTTCCCGATAAGCGGGCTGAGGTCATAGGTTATAATCGAGCTTTTTGCTTTTTGCCCGATTACATCACGTTTGCTCACAATTGCGGCCACAAGGTCGAGCCCCCCGTCATTATTTATATCTCCTATGGCATAGTCGCAGATATAGCCGGACACCTTGCGGGTATGCCAGTTTTCAGAAAGTCCCAGACCGTTCCAGGACAGGGATTCAAACTGAGCGCTGCCGTACTGGCGAAACCGCCTGAAGAGCCGGCCTGAAATAGAGCTGTGTTTTATGACAACTACCTCGGTTTTGCCGTCCTGGTTTAAGTCTGTTACAAAGATCCTGTGGGGCAGGTAGATGCGGTCTTCAAATTCGCTCTTTTTTTCAGCGGAATCTAGATCAATATAATTTTCACTGCCGCCGAACCTGTCTTCGCTTTTCCATTCCCGCTCTCCCGCCACACTAAAGAGCCGGAGCCGGTCGTGATCATCCAGTGTGACAAATGATTCGCCGCCGTCATTTAATATGTCACCCATGGCAAAGCCGAAAACCGTGGTCTCTTTTGGCAGGCTGATCCTGTTTTGCGCTTCATATCCGCTGCCTGTCCATGTCAGTTCGTAAACGCCGCCAAGAAAAAGGTCTGAAACCCCCTTTTTCTGGCCTGTAAGCATATGGCCCAGTTCAGGACGGTGAAGAACCCTGAAATACCAGTTTTTATCCTTTGCAACAGGGGCAAACCCGCTTCCGTCCCATTCCAGGACAAACGATTGAAGGCTTTTTCTGGTTGTGTTTAAACATGTGATAAAGATCTCCGCAATCCCGTTTTTTTGTATATCGGCAATGTCAACAGCGATATATTTATGATGTTTTGCGCCGACAATCTCTTTTATTTTTAAAAAACGGCCTGCTTCAGACCTGTAAATATGGATTTCATGGTTTGATATGATTACGGTCTCTGTTTTGCCGTCCCCGTCCACATCTCCAAGCGCCACACCCCTTATCTGAAATCTGAAATTTTTGCTTTTCCAGAATCCCGGCGCCCTGTCGCTGCGCCCGGTCATTATAAAGGAAGAGCCTCCTTGTCCTGCTCCCTGCCCTCCTCCAATTCCAGCTTCCGGCCCGACAAATTCTCCTGAAAGCAGGCGCTCAGGATGCATATACTGGGACGGCATTTGCGTAGGAACTCTTTGCTGCGGAAGCTGCCTGACAGCGGTTTTTCTGTTAAACACCTTTTCATTTATCTCTTCGGCAAACAAGTTTATCCTGGGGATCACCTCTTCCATGCCCTGGCTCTGGTTAAAAACTGAAACAGGTGGTCTGGTATTGGGAATATCCACTATTTTTGCATCCAGGCTCACGCTGTTTCCGAATATGGTAAGAGAGCCGAAAAGCACGTAATCGGCCTTGAGCATTTCGCCGATTTTACGCGCCTTTGCCTCATTTAAAGGGGGAGCAACAGTTTTAACAGCCGCGGCTGTTTCCTGCCTGGCAATAACAGAGACCTTGTTTTCCCATGAAAGGCGGGATGTAAGCATTGAAAGGATGCCTTCCTGCAGATAGGTAAGATCCTTTTCCGCATTCATGGTAAACGGCACGATTGCGATCGTGCTTTGTTTTGCGGACGCAAGAGCTGGTGAATCTATAATTATTATAAAGGCAAGGCTAACGAAAGCCAGCCTGATGAGTTTATTAAATAAATTTTTCAAAAATTCCTCCTTCTAAACTAAAGTGCCTAAAGTATATTAAAGTGCCTAAAATGCCTAAAGTTAATGTATTCTGTCTATTTTAAAGTTATAAGTTGTAAATGAGTTAAAGTTTTGCAGAAATCGAAGTAAAGATGGCCAATAGTTCGCCACATTCTTTGTGTTCTGCTTTTACCTGTTTCCATGGCAACATTTTTGCCTCTACAACAACTTCAATCCAATATTGAGTTTCGCTTGCTTCACTTTCAGAAATCTTGATTTTATTTTTAAAATCTGCTTTGCTTCTGGAATGATTTGCCTCACGATAATTAGCGCCTATAGATGTACCGGATTTAGTAATCTGATTCCGTATTACTCTGCCTTCATGTGTATTCGGCAATTTCGAAGATAAGTGAATAATCCGCACCGCAAATTCACGAGTTCGTTTTTCAAGCGCTGCAGCAAATTTTTTGTTATCCACCTTTCATCCTATAATTTTAAAATTAGCACGCCGAAGGCGTACCACAACTTTAGGCACTTTAACATACTTTAGGCATTTTAGGCACTTAATTTATCAGCCTCTTTTTCAGGACTTCATTCACGATCTTCGGATTGGCCTTGCCCCTTGTTTCTTTCATAACCTGGCCGACGAAGAAACCCATAAGTTTGGTTTTGCCGTTTTTGTAAGCCTCCACCTCTTTGGGGTTGTTTGAAAGTATCTTTGATACCACCTCTTCAATGGCAGATACGTCCGTGACCTGTACAAGCTGTTTTTCCTTTACAATCTTTTCAGGGGCACGGCCTGTTTTTGCCATTTCTTCAAATACCGTTTTTGCGATTTTGCCGCTTATGACCCCTTTGTCGATTAATTTGAGCAGCCCGGCAAGATCGCCGGTTGAAACCGGGGATTCATTTATGGTTTTTTCTTCTGCATTCAATAGTCCGAGCAGCTCCCCCATGACCCAGTTGCAAACCTGTTTTGGATTCGGAAATTGTTTTACACATTCCTCAAAATATTCTGCAAGCTCCCGGCTGGATGTCAATGCTTCGGCGTCGTTTGAAGAAAGGAAAAATTTGTTTATAAAACGGATTTTTCTTTCATCCGGCAGTTCGGGCAGGCTTTTTTTTACATTATTAATCCATGTATCGTCAATTACAAGAGGCAAAAGATCAGGGTCTGGAAAATACCTGTAATCGTGCGCCTCCTCCTTTGATCGCATTGAAGTCGTCCTGTTTTTATCAGGGCTCCATAGCCTTGTTTCCTGGATTACCTCACCGCCGTCAGATAAAATTTCTTTTTGCCTTGTTATTTCGTATTGCAGCGCCTTTTCAACATGTTTAAAGGAATTTAAATTTTTAAGCTCTGCGCGCGTGCCGAAAGTTTCAGAGCCAATCGGCCTGATCGATACGTTTGCATCGCACCTGAAGCTTCCCTCCTCCATGTTGCCGTCGCATATACTGAGATAACGAACAATCGACCTGAGCTGCCTTAAGTATGCCCCGGCTTCTTCAGGGGATCTTAGATCCGGCTCGCTGACTATCTCAATAAGAGGAACCCCTGTCCTGTTGAAATCGACCATACTAAGCGGCCTGTCAGGATTGTGAGTCAGTTTGCCTGCATCCTCTTCCATGTGAATTCTTGTGATTCCGATCCTTTTTTTATGGCTGTTGATTTCAATATCGACATGCCCGTTTTCCGCAATCGGCAGTTCATACTGGGAGATCTGGTACCCTTTTGGAAGGTCAGGATAAAAGTAGTTTTTCCTGGCAAATCTGCTTTGCCTGTTGATTTTGCAATTTGTGGCAAGCGCCATGCGCAAACTGTATTCAACAACCTTTTTGTTGAGCACAGGGAGCACCCCGGGCATGCCAAGACATACCGGACAGGTATGGGTATTGGGAGGGGCTCCGAATTTTGTTGAACAGCCGCAGAAGATTTTTGTTTTTGTCTTTAGCTGGGCATGTATTTCAAGCCCTATAACAGATTCAAATTCCATAATTATATTTTGTTAACCACGGAGATCACAGAGATCACAGAGAAAAGTATAAATAAAAAAATATTACGAAAACACGAAACAGAAAAAGTTAAAAAGTGCCTAAAGTGAGCTAAAGTGCCTAAAGTTAATGAGTCGCTTCGCTCAGTTTGTTTCCAAATTGAGGAGCGAAGCGACAACAACATTCATCATTCGATGTTGGACGTTCGATGTTCATCTTTTTCAGTCCCCTGAACCCCTGAACCCCTGAACCCCTGAACTCCTGAACTCCTGAACTCCTGAACTCCTGAACTCCTGAACTCCTGAACAATTTATATCTTAATGCGGCGCATAGTCAAGCCATTTTGTTTTGACAAAACAGGGTGCATAAGTTTATAAAATAAAATTTTGACGGTTTCGTATAAAGTCGATTTTTTACCACAGAGTGTGTTGTACCACGAAGAACACGAAGGCCACGAAGAGGAAAGGGAAGGGGTGGGGCTTGATGCGGTTCTGGAATGACTTTTTACGGGTTCATCATACTTTTTTATGCTTTTCTTCGTGTTTTCGTACTTTCGTGTTTTCGTGATAAAAAAGAGGAATTAAATGGAATTTTTCTTGTGTGTACTTGGAATGGTGATGATAGTTGAGGGGCTGCCGTATTTTGCATTTCCGGAAAAGATGAAATTCTGGGTGCAAAAGGTTCTTGAAATACCGGACAGCTCTCTCCGCTGGTTCGGTTTTGTGCTTATGCTTACAGGCTTAGCGCTGATATATTTGGGAAGGGATTGAGGGATTAGGGAATTAAGGATCGTAGCACGGGGGCTCTGTCCCCAGCAGTAGCGCTGAAAAAAATGAACATCGAACATCGAACGTCCAACATCGAATTTTGAATGATGATGTCGCTTCGCTCCTTCAAATATGAATTCACACGCAAGAGCGTGGGAACGAGAAAATCATCAATCAACAATCCAAATGGATGAGCATCGAACGTTGAATGGGAAAAGATGAAGAAACAAACATATGATCTGGAAGAAAGGCTGCTCGAGTATTCGGTGCGAATAATAAAGATCGTTGAACAGATGCCAAATACCAGAACAGGCAACCATGTTGCTGGCCAATTGTTAAGATCGGGAACTTCACCTTATCCAAACCATGGTGAAGCTCAGGCAGCGGAGTCCCCAAAGGACTTTATCCATAAGCTTCGTATCTCATTAAAGGAACTCAGGGAGAGCCAGCGATGGTTAAAACTTATTCAGCGTGTGCCTTTAATTAAAAAACCTGAACTATTAGATGATATTTTACAGGAAACAGAGGAATTAATTAAGATTTTCGTTACGAGTATCAGAACGGCTGAAAAGAAACAGAAATAAATTGAGGAGCGAAGCGATAGCATTATTCGATGTTGGATGTTCAATGTTCGATGTTGGACGTTCATCTTTTAAATATTATGTACTCACTTATTGACTATAACTACGATTTTCCTGAAGAGTTTATTGCTCAAAAGCCGGCAGACCAGAGAGACCGGTCGAGGCTGTTGTTTTTGCGCCGCAGGACAGGAGAAGTGTCCCATCATTTATTTTATGAAATTTCCGACCTTTTGCGGCCGTCGGACATACTGGTTATAAACAATACGGAGGTTATCCCCGGACGTCTTTTTGGAAACAAGGAAACCGGCGGAAAGGTGGAACTCCTTATTCTTGACTATGCCGGAGGCGCTGTAAAAAGGGAGGCTAACGGCGAATTTATATGTGAATGTCTTATAAAGGCTTCAAAACGTCCGAAACCAGGAGCGCTGCTTTTTTTTGATCAGGGATTAAAAGCCGAAGTGCTCGAAGTTAGAAATGGATATTTTAATGTAAGGTTTTTATATGATGGAGATTTTGAAACCCTGCTTTACAGGATAGGGAATGTGCCGCTTCCGCCTTATATTAAAAGAAACGGCAAAGGCTCTGCCTGCGATGACAAGAGGTCTTACCAGACAGTATATGCCAGTGAAAAAGGGGCGATTGCGGCGCCTACGGCAGGTCTCCATTTTTCTGAAAGTCTTATTGAAAAAATAAAGGGTGTTGGAGTCAAGACAGCAGAAATTACCCTCCATGTAGGATATGGCACCTTTTTGCCTGTAAGGGAGAGCGATATCAGGGATCACATGATTCATTCCGAGCAGTTTCATATTTCTAAGAAAAGCGCAGAGTTAATCAACACTGCAAAAGAGCGGGGAAGCCGAATAGTGGCTGTAGGGACAACATGTGTGCGAACTCTGGAGTATGCATCGGATAAAAACGGACATATTGCTTCCGGTGGTGGACACTGCGATCTTTTTATATATCCCGGCTACAGGTTTAAAGTTATAGACGCAATGGTTACAAATTTTCATTTACCTGAATCAACCCTGCTGATGCTTGTATCGGCTTTTGCCGGACGGGAAAGTATTCTGAATGCATACAAAGAGGCGATAAAGGAAAGGTACAGGTTTTACAGTTATGGGGATGCGATGGTTATAATATAAGTGTTAGGTGTTAAGTGTCAGGTGTTAGGGGATTAAGGGATTTGAGGATTAGGGATCGTAGCGTGGGGGCTCTGTTCCCAGCAGTAGCGCTGAAAAAAATAAACATCGAACATCGAACGTCCAACGTCGAATTTTGAATAAGGTATTCTGCCAATTTATAAACCGGCGGAGCGAAGCGATTTCATTATTCGATGTTCGATGTTGGACGTTCATCTTTTAATATCTTCGTTATTCAGATAATGGTCAAGTTTATGTAACTGTGGGTTCAGGGTTTAGAAGTTGGAGAACCGTGAACCTTGAACCGTGAACCAAATTATTTAAACATGTTCAATTTTAAGATAACAGCAAAATCTAAAAAGACAAGAGCCCGGGCGGGGCTGTTGCAGACTTCTCACGGTGTGATTGAAACACCTGTGTTTATGCCTGTGGGCACTCTTGCAAGCGTGAAATCGGTGTCTCCGGAAGAGCTTGCGGGCGCCGGAGCCAGTATAATTTTGGGGAATACATACCATTTGTACTTAAGGCCGGGTTGCGATGTGATAAGCCTCTTTTCCGGCTTGCACAGATTTATGAACTGGAACAGGCCAATTCTGACGGATAGCGGCGGATTTCAGATATTTTCCCTTGCAAAGCTTGCGAAAATATCTCCCGAGGGGGTTTCATTTCAATCTCATATCGATGGATCGAGCCATTTGCTGACACCTGAAAAGGCGGTTGAAATACAAAACTGTCTCGGTTCTGATATAATGATGTGCCTCGATAATTGCATTGCATATCCGTCAAGCAGAGATGAAGCAATGTACGCCCTTAAACTTACCACAAGCTGGGCTGAAAAATGTAAAACAGCATGGGATAATGGTTCAAAATCCGCTCTTTTCGGTATTGTTCAGGGTGGGATGTTCAAGGATCTAAGGGAGATGTCTGTTGAAGCTCTCGTTGACATCGGTTTCAGCGGCTATGCAATCGGCGGGTTGAGCGTGGGCGAACCAAAAGATATAATGCTTGATATTGCGGATTTTACGCTGCCTGAGCTGCCTGATAATAAGCCCAAATACATCATGGGCGTGGGAACTCCTGAGGATATTGTCGAGCTTGTTGCCCTTGGCGCAGACATGTTTGATTGTGTTATGCCCACCAGAAATGCCAGGAACGGGCAGTTGTTTACAAGCTGCGGCACGATAAACATATCTAATTCACGGTTCAAGTATGATAAAGAGCCTGTGGAGCAGGGGTGTACATGTTATACGTGCAGAAATTATTCCAAGGCTTATCTGCGCCACCTTTATATGTCAAAAGAACTGCTTGCCTATCGTTTAAATACAATTCATAATATAAACTATTATGTCGGCTTGATGAAGAATATGCGAAAGGCAATAATTGATGATAAGTTTGAGGTGTTCAGAGAGAAATTTTATAACAGTTTAGCCGCTAAAAAGAAGGATTAACCACAGAGCCCACAGAGACCACAGAGGGATAATATATAAAAAAACAAAAAGAAAATTCTCTGTGTTCTCTGTGATCTCAGTGGTAAAAAAATAAGGAGGAATTTGATTGTGAAGGAAAAAATTCAGGAAATAATCAACAAAATCAGGCCGATGCTCCAGGCAGACGGAGGCGATGTGGAGCTGATCGATTATAAAGACGGAGTGGTTACTGTGCGCCTGCAGGGCGCATGCGCCGGATGCCCCATGTCGCAGATGACCCTTAAAAACGGAATAGAAAGATTGCTGAAACAGGAGATACCGGAGGTAAAATCTGTGGAACAGGCGTGAAGGGATTAGAGGTCGGAGGTCGGAAGTCGGAAAACCGTGAACATGGAGGTTTGTTAAATATGACAATAGCGAAAAAGATTGAAACAATGATGTCAAGGGCATCCTGGATCCGGAAGATGTTTGAAGATGGGGCGCGGCTTAAGGCAGAGCATGGGGCGGATAATGTTTTTGACTTCAGCCTGGGCAATCCGAACTTGAAGCCTCCGGAAGAGTTCAGGAAAGCTCTTATAGAGGCTGCATCCGCATCCGGAGACAGAAACCATGCTTATATGCCGAATACCGGTTATCCGCATGTACGCAAATCTGTGGCGGATTATCTTTCCGCGGAGCAGCAGGCGCGAATTTCTGAAAATGAGATTATCATGACATGCGGAGCGGCAGGAGGCCTTAATGTTATACTGAAGGCTATACTTGATCCTGGAGATGAGGTTATAACTCCTGCTCCCTATTTTGTAGAATACAGTTTTTATGCAGACAATCATGGCGGTGTATTAAAGACTGTTTCGACAAAACCCGATTTTTCCCTGAATATTGACGCTATTTCATCCGCAATTACTGAAAAAACCAAGGCTGTCCTGATAAATTCGCCGAACAATCCCACAGGCCAGGTATATTCAAAAGAGAGCCTCAATGAACTTGGCGCTCTTTTAAAAGACAGGAGCAACAGTTCCGGCAGGACAATCTATATGATTTCAGATGAGCCGTACCGGAAGATAGTATATGACGGGCTTAAAGTGCCAAGTATATTTTCCTGCTATAATGAAAGCATAATCGCCACTTCATATTCCAAGGATATTTCGATTCCAGGAGAGCGCATAGGATTTATTGCGGTTAACCCGGACGCTTCCTTTAAGGAGAATCTTTTAGGGGGCATGGCCCTTGCCAACAGGATTTTAGGGTTTGTAAACGCCCCTGCCCTTATGCAGCGGGTTGTGGCATCCATACAGGGGATGAGCGTGGATGTTTCCGAATATGCAAGGAAAAGGGATCTTTTATGCAATGGCCTTGCAGACAGCGGATATGAGTTTCTCAGGCCTCCGGGAGCTTTCTATCTTTTTCCCAGGACTCCGATTCCTGATGATGTTGAATTTGTAAAGACGCTTCAGGAAGAATTGATACTTGTTGTGCCGGGAAGCGGTTTTGGCGCGCCCGGACACTTTAGGATCGCTTTCTGCGTGGATGATGAAACTATAATTAATTCTATGCCGGGGTTTAAAAAGGCAATGGATAAGTATAGGGGATGAAGTGTTAGGTGTTAAGTGTTAGGTGTTAAGTGTTAGGTGTTGGATTAGAGGATTAGAGGATTAGGGGATTGAAAAAGATGAACATCGAACGTCCAACATCGAATGATGAATGTTGTTGTCGCTTCGCTCCTCAATTTGGAAACAACCGGAGCGGAGCGACTCCTTAACTTTAGGCATTTTAGGCACTTTAGCTCACTTTAGGCACTTTAGTTTGAACCTTTTAAAAGGAGATTTCATGAAGGTAATAAAAATTGATCATTTAGGGATTGCAGTAAATAGCATCAATAAAGGAAAAAAATTCTGGGGAGACCGTTTAGGGCTCTGGCTTGAAGACAGTGAAGTAATGGCGGATGAAAAGCTTATTACAGCTTTTTTCCCGATTGGAGAAAGTGAGATCGAGCTGCTTGAATCTACCGACCCTGATGGGCCTATCGGAAAATATCTGGAAAAGAGGGGGGAGGGGATACATCACGTTGCCTTTCTTGTGGAAAATATCGAAGAGGCGCTGGCGGAATTAAAGGAGAAAGGGATAAGGCTTGTTGATGAAAAGCCGAGGAAGGGCGCGGGGGGCGCAAAAATAGCTTTTCTGCACCCTAAATCGACAAACGGGGTTCTGGTTGAATTGTGTGAAAGATAGGGATTAGGTGTTAGGTGCTAAGTGTTAAGGGATTGAGGGACAGAAAAAAATGAACATCGAACATCGAACGTCCAACATCGAATGTTGAATAAGGTATTTTGCCAATTTATAAACTGGCGGAGCGGAGCGACATCATTATTCGACGTTCGATGTTCGATGTTCAATGTTGGACGTTCATCTTTTTAAACGACCTTGTAAAAGGAAATATATTATAGCTATGCATCCTGATAAAAATAAATGGATTGAATTAGCGGAAAAGGAGTTGAGGGGGAAACCTCTTGACTCACTGAACTGGATGACTCCGGAAGGGATAAATGTAAAGCCGCTTTATACTGCCGAAGATCTGGAAGGGCTTGAATGCGTGAATACATTTCCCGGGTTTGCTCCGTATGTTCGCGGGGTGAAAGCCACTATGTATGCCGGCCGTCCATGGACTATTCGTCAGTATGCAGGTTTTTCCACGGCAAAGGAGTCTAACGAATTTTATAGAAAGAACCTTGCCGCAGGTCAGAAAGGACTTTCAGTGGCCTTTGATCTGGCTACTCACAGGGGTTATGATTCGGATCATCCAAGGGTTGTTGGCGATATCGGCAAGGCAGGAGTGGCAATTGACTCTGTGGAGGATATGAAGATCCTTTTTGACAGAATACCGCTGGACAAGATGTCTGTTTCCATGACCATGAACGGCGCTGTTTTGCCTGTGCTTGCCGGATATATAGTCGCGGCCGAGGAGCAGGGTGTGCCCCAGGATAAGCTCATGGGCACGATACAGAACGATATATTAAAGGAATATCTTACAAGAAATACCTATATTTATCCTCCAAAACCGTCCATGAGGATAGTCTCCGATATCATAGGTTTTTGCTCAAAAAATATGCCTAAATACAACACCGTAAGTATAAGCGGTTATCATATGATGGAGGCAGGAGCAAATTCTGTTCTTCAGACAGCATTTACTCTTGCCGACGGGCTGGAATATGTCAGAGCAGCGCTTGATGCAGGGCTTGATATCGACACTTTTGCTCCGCGCCTTTCCTTTTTCTTCGGGATAGGAATGAATTTTTTCATGGAAATAGCCATGTTAAGGGCAGCCCGTTTTTTGTGGTCTGAGATAATAAGCAGGTTTGAACCTAAAAATCCCAAATCGCTCATGTTAAGAACCCACTGCCAGACATCCGGCTGGAGTCTCGCCCAGCAGGACCCTTATAATAATATAATACGAACCACCCTTGAATGCCTGTCCGCTACCCTTGGAGGAACCCAGTCTCTTCATACAAACTCTTTTGACGAAGCTGTTGGGCTTCCAACCGAATTGTCAGCGAGGATCGCCAGGAATACACAGTTAATAGTTCAGGACGAATCCCAGATATGTCATGTTGTGGATCCTCTTGGAGGCTCATATTATATTGAAGCCCTGACCAATGGAATAATCAGGGAGTCGAAAAAGATCATGAAAGAGGTTGAAGAGCTTGGCGGCATGGCCAGGGCTATTGAATCCGGCATGCCGAAGCTGAGAATTGAAGAGTCCGCAGCCATAAAGCAGGCAAGGATAGACCAGGGCAGGGATGTTATTGTTGGTGTAAATAAATACCGTATAGAAGAAGAAGCCCGGCTTGATGTTTTAGAGGTTTCAGATTCTGTCCGTGATGAGCAGATTGTAAGATTAAAAGAGATCAGGGCAAAACGTGGTTCCGCTGCTGTGAAAAAGGTTCTTGAGGCCGTTACGAAATGTGCTGAATCAGGAGGAAATCTTCTCGAAGTATGCATCCCTGCAGTTAGAGCAAGGGCAACCGTTGGAGAAATCACAGATGCCATGGAAAAGGTTTTTGGAAGGTATGTGGCTGTAAGCCGGTGTATATCCGGTGTTTATTCTGCTGAATATGGAGACAGCGAGATAATCGCTTCCCTCAGGAAGAGGACTGAGGCCTTTATGGAAAAGGAGGGGAGAAGGCCGAGGATACTTATGACAAAGATGGGGCAGGACGGTCATGATCGTGGTATTAAAGTTGTCGCCACAGCGTATGCTGACTTTGGATTTGATGTAGATATCAGCCCCATGTTTCAGACTCCGGAGGAAGCCGCCAATATGGCTGTTGAAAACGATGTGCATGCCGTTGGTGTGTCGAGTCTTGCCGCGGGGCACAAGATTCTTGTTCCGCAGCTTATAGACGCGTTAAGAAAGAAAGGCGGCGGGGATATTATTGTGTTTGTTGGAGGAGTAATACCGCCCGCGGATTATGATTTTCTCTATAAAGCAGGCGTGGCAGGCATATTTGGGCCCGGCACGGTTATTACCGAATCGGCGAATAAGACACTGAAGGCTTTAGAAAAAAGATGAACGTCGAACATCGAACGTCCAACATCGAATGTTGAATAAGGTATTCTGCTAATTTATAAACTGGCGGAGCGGAGCGACATCATTATTCGATGTTCGACGTTCAATGTTCGATGTTGGACGTTCATCTTTCAAAACAACTTTGTAAGGATTAAATCTAAATACTAAAAAATGATTGCGGATAATTATCAATATTATATCCAGGGTGTGCTGGAGCATGACAGGCTGGCGCTTGCAAAGACCATTACGCTGATTGAAAGCTCCCTTCCGGCCCATCAGGATCTGGCGCGGATAATTGTTGATGAGCTGCTTTCATACACGGGAAAAGGTGTTCGGCTTGGCATTACAGGGGTTCCGGGCGCTGGTAAGAGTACATTTATTGAGAACCTTGGCATGACGCTTGTGAACAGGGAGCATCGTGTGGCGGTTCTTGCAGTTGATCCAAGCAGCCAGAGGAGCGGGGGGAGTATCCTGGCAGACAAAACCCGCATGGAAAAGCTTTCTGTTGAGGAAAGGGCGTTTATACGGCCTTCTCCTTCGGGCGGCACCCTGGGAGGGGTTGCAGGAAAAACCAGGGAAACAATACTTGTGTGCGAAGCCTCCGGTTTTGATGTAATTATTGTTGAGACAGTCGGGGTAGGCCAGTCTGAGACCGCCGTGGCCTCCATGGTCGATTTTTTTTTGGTTCTTATGCTGGCCGGAGCCGGTGATGAAATCCAGGGAATGAAAAAGGGGATTTCAGAGCTGGCCGATGCTGTTGCCATAAACAAGGCTGACGGCGACAATATTGAAAAGGCTGAAAAAGCGAGAAAAGAGGTTGAATCTGCCCTGCATTTTTTGATACCTTCATCTCCGACATGGACGCCTCCTGTTTTAACCTGCAGCGCACTTGAAATGAGAGGCATAGATGAGATATGGAAGACCATATTACTTCACATGGAAAAGCTCGCCGCTACGGGAGAGTTAGAGGCAAAGAGGAAGAGACAGGCTGTTGACTGGATGTGGTCTCTGCTTGAAGAAGGGCTTAAACAACGGTTTTATAACAACACTGATGTTAAAAGAGAGTTGCCGGAAATGAAAAGGGCTGTTGAAAAAGGGTTGATTGCGCCCATAAATGCGGCATGTAGGCTGCTTGAACTTTATTAACCACGGAGAACACAGAGATTTAAAGTAAGCTAAAGTAACAAAAAAAGTTACAAGTGAGCTAAAGTGCCTAAAGTGAGCTAAAGTTAAGGTATGCGCCTTTGGCGCTGCCAATTCTATATAAAAGATGGAGCAAAGCGACTCATTAACTTTAGGCACTTTAGCTCACTTTAGGCACTCGTAACTTGCTTAACGAAAGGAAATAACAATGGGTATTGTGGAAGATGGAATAAAGGATTTGAAAAAGCGGGAAAAGAAAATCATGCAGATGGGCGGCGAAAAGCTGGTTGCAAAGCAGCATGAAAAAGGAAAATTGACCGCAAGGGAAAGATTAAATCATTTATTCGATTCTGATACATTCCGGGAAATCGATATGTTTGTTGCGCACAGATGCGTAAATTTCGGTATGGAAAAGGTTGAGATTCCATCCGACGGCGTGATAACAGGCCATGGTCTTGTTGACGGAAGGCCTGTTTTTGCCTTTTCACAGGATTTTACATCCAGGGCGGGCAGCCTTGGTGAAATGCAGGCTAAAAAGATCTGTAAGGTTATGGATTTAGCCCTAAAGGCAGGCGTGCCTTTTGTCGGGATTAATGATTCCGGAGGAGCCAGAATACAGGAAGGGATTGATTCCCTTTCCGGATACGGGGAGATTTTTTTTCGTAATTCAGCCTGTTCGGGCGTTATTCCCCAGATATCGGCGATAATGGGGCCCACAGCCGGCGGAGCAGTTTATTCACCGGCCATGACGGATTTTGTTTTTATGGTAAAAAACAGCAGTTATATGTTTATTACCGGCCCTGAGGTTATAAAGTCTGTTACAGGAGAGGAAATTACATTTGAGGATCTCGGCGGAGCCATGGCGCACAACGAAAAAAGCGGGGTTGCCCATTTTGCGGGTGAAAACGATGAAGATGCTATAAATAAAATAAAAAAACTGCTTTCATATCTGCCGTCAAACAACATGGAGGATCCGCCTGTTGAGGATACAGGTGATGTTAGCGGGCGGACAGATTTCGCTCTTAATTCAATTATTCCTGACAATCCGAACCAGCCATATGACATGACTGATGTGATAAGATCGATAGTTGACAATGGAGAATTTTTTGAGCCGCATGAGCATTATGCCAGGAATATAATTGTTTGTTTTGCCAGGCTGAACGGGAGAACCATCGGCATTATCGCAAACCAGCCCATGTTTCTTGCGGGATGTCTTGATATTGATGCTTCGGACAAAGCTACCCGGTTTATACGTTTTTGCGATTCCTTTAACATCCCGATACTGACTATAGCCGATGTCCCGGGTTATCTTCCAGGGAGCCATCAGGAATGGGGAGGGATTATACGGCACGGCGCAAAACTTCTCTGGTGTTATTCAGAAGCTACGGTTCCGAAAATGCTTCTTATTACCCGCAAGGATTACGGAGGCGCTTATATTGCAATGTCTTCAAAGCATCTCGGCGCTGATATGGCATTTGCGTGGCCAAGCGCTCAGATCGCGGTAATGGGAGCCGGCGGCGCGGCTAATATCATCCATCGTAGAGTGATTAAGGCGGCCGAAAATTCTGACGCTATGCGCAAAGAAAAAATCAAAGAGTATGAGGATCTTTTTTCAAACCCCTATTGCGCGGCAAGCAGGGGCTATATTGATGCCGTGATTGTGCCGGCAGAAACGAGATCCCGTTTAATCGATGCCCTCGAAATAATGTGCGGCAAGCGGGAGACCAGACCTCCTAAAAAACATGGAAATATACCGGTGTAATTTAGTGAGCTAAAGTGCCTAAAGTATATTAAAGTGCCTAAAGTTAAGGAATGCGCCTTCGGCGCTGCTTATTTGAAAACTGCAAGTGAGCTAAAGTTGATGAACTCGTAAAAAGTCGTCACTCCGGTGAAAACCGGAGTCCAGATGTTCTGTAACTACTTGAAAAGACTGGATTCCGGTTTTTACCGGAATGACGAAAAACGGTATTTTTCGACTTTTTACGAGACTGTCAAAGTTTTGTAGAAATCGAAGTAAAGATAGCCAGTAGTTCACTACATTACCTTAGGCGCTTATAACTTTAAAATTAACACGCCGAAGGCGTACCACAACTTTAGGCACTTTAATATACTTTAGCTCACTTTAGGCACTTACAGTAGTCACTTTAGTCATTTGTAACTTAAAAGAGCACTCAAGATGGAAAACAAAAAGAAAATGGCAGCCGCAATATCTGCGGTTATAAATTATATCGGGGCAGGGGAAGAGATTATATGTAATCAGCCTGCCGATGCTTTTAATCAGACTCCGTATTTATCAACTCAGGTTCAGTTGAAGCTGTGGGGTATAAGCGGCAGGCAGGCGCAGATGCAGATGCGCAATCTGATGCAGATGAAGACCTTTCAAAAGCAAAGTTACAAGTGCCTAAAGTGAGCTAAAGTGCCTAAAGTTATGGAATTTTGCTAATTTTATATAAAAAACAGAGCGAAGCGATACCTTAACTTTAGGCACTTTAACATATTTTAGGCGCTTTAGGCACTATTTAAAAGGAGAAATATAAGATGAGCGACCATAATAAGGTAGAGATCACAAAAATGGATTACAGCAAAGACAGGCCTAAGGCAAAAAACCCTCTTAGGGTAATGGATTTGTCCTTGCGTGACGGTCATCAGTCTTTGTTTGCCACAAGGGGGCGTACTGAAGACATGATTTCTGTTGCAGAGATGATGGACGAGGTCGGATTCTGGGCTGTGGAAACATGGGGAGGCGCAACATTTGATACAATGCACCGTTTTTTGAATGAAGACCCCTGGCAAAGGATAAGGACTTTAAAAAGATATTTAAAGAAGACCCCTTTTGCCATGCTTCTAAGAGCGCAAAATCTTGTTGGCTACAGGAATTATGCTGATGACGTTGCCCGTGCCTTTGTCGATCGAGCGGCCGCAAACGGTATCGATGTATTCAGGACATTTGATGCGCTGAATGACTTTCGTAACTTTGAAACGGTTGTGCCTGTTATAAAAGAATGCGGAAAACATTTTCAGGGATGTATCTGTTATTCAATGACCGAGCCCCGGATGGGCGGAGATGTTTACAACCTTGACTATTATATAAATAAGGCAAAAGAACTAAAAAAGATGGGAGCGGACAGCATCTGCATAAAGGATATGGCCGGTCTTATTGCCCCTTATGATGCATATGCCATTGTCAGGGCGTTAAAAGATATTGTCTCGGTTCCTGTGCATCTTCACAGTCATTTTACATCAGGCATGGCCTGTATGGCTCATTTAAAGGCTATAGAAGCGGGCGTTGACATTATTGACACCTGTCTGTCCCCTTATGCATACCGCACGTCACATCCCGCGGTTGAACCGTTTGTTATGGCGCTTCTTGGAACAAACAGGGATACCGGATTTGACATCAAGCTCCTGGGAGCCATAAGCGAGATTCTTGAAAGGGATGTGCTTCCCAAATACCGGCATCTGCTGGACGACAAAAAAATGTCAATAATCGATATCAATGTGCTTCTCCACCAGACTCCCGGGGGAATGCTTTCAAATCTGGTTAACCAGTTGCGTGAAATGGATGCCCTGGACAGGCTAAATGATGTATATGCAGAGCTGCCGAAAGTAAGAAAAGATCTTGGACAGGTTCCTCTCGTAACGCCCACAAGCCAGATCGTCGGGGTTCAGACAGTTAACAATGTTCTTTTTGATGATGAAAATGAGCAATACAGGATGATTACGGACCAGGTAAAAGATCTGTGCTACGGACTGTATGGAAAAACCCCTGTTCCCATTAATCCAAAGGTCAGGGGAAAAGTCCTGAAAAGTTATTCAAGGGGGGAGAACCCGATTACATGCAGGCCTGCCGAAGTCCTGGAGCCTGAGCTGGAAAAGGCCAGAGAGGATGTGAAGGGCCTTGCGGTGGATCTGGACGATGTCCTTATATACGCTCTTTATCCTGTTACGGGAAAAAGATTTTTGAAATGGAAATACGGCAAGGAGGAGCCTCCTCCGGAAGTAAAACCAAAGAGCCTGGAAGATGTTAAGGCTGAGCAGGAGCTGATTGCAAAGGCTCTTGCCGGCAGGCTTGTTGAAAAGGCGGAAAAAGAGGCTCCTCCCAAAGGGGAAAACCTGCGTACATTTAACGTGTTTGTAGATGATGAATACTTTGAAGTTGGCGTGGAAGAGCCTGGAGGATCGCCGGTTGTGAGCTATGTCCGGCAGAGACCTGCATCAGCATCTGTTCCGGCTGTACCGACCGCAGCCCTGACGCCTGTACTTTCTCCCTCTACTGCGCCGCCTGCAGCTCTTGCGCCGCCCAGACCGGCAGCCGCTTCCGTTACTCCACCGGTTAAGGAATCTGCGCCTGCAGTTAGGGAAAAAAGTGATGCTGACGGCGCTCCGCTGACGTCGCCCATGCCCGGCATGATTATAAGTTATCAAAAACATATAGGCGATTCAGTCAAAAAGGGAGAGTCTGTTGTGATTCTGGAGGCCATGAAGATGGAGAATGCCCTTCCGTCTCCGGTAGCCGGAACAATCAAGACGATCAATTTCAGCACCGGCGATTCGGTTGCAAAGGGCGATGTGCTTTGTGTTATTGGGTAAACAGTAAAAAAGTTACGAGTGCCTAAAGTGAGCTAAAGTGCCTAAAGTTAATGAGTCGCTTTGCTCCATTTTTTATATAGAATTGGCAGCGCCAAAGGCGCATACCTTAACTTTAGCTCACTTTAGGCACTTTAGCTCACTTATAACTTTCTTTGTTACTTTAGCTCCGTGGTAAAATTTTTAGGAAATATAGATAATGAGGCTTCACGAATATCAGGCAAAAGAATTATTTAAAAAATACAACATTAGTGTGCCGGATGGAGGAATCGCTTTTGACCCTGACGAAGCCAGGGCAACAGCTCGTAGAATCGGAAGATTTCCGGTCGTTATAAAAGCCCAGATCCATGCCGGTGGGCGGGGGAAAGGCGGAGGCATCAAACTTGCGGGATCGACTGATGAGGTTTACAGCCTGACACACCGCATCATCGGAACGAAAATTGTTACCAGCCAGACAGGGCGGGAAGGAAAGCTTGTCAGGAAGGTACTTGTGGAAGAGAAGCTGGAAATAGATAAAGAACTCTATCTCGGCATTATCATTGACAGGAAAACTTCAAAAATCCTTATTATGGCAAGCGAGGCAGGCGGGATCGATATTGAAGATGCGGCTGCAGCAGACCCTGATAAAATAATCAGGGTTTTTATTGATCCTAATCTGGGGATTCAGCCCTTTCACTGCCGGGAAATCGCTTTTGACCTGAAACTTACATCTTCTGTCTGGAAGCAGTTTGTTGGAATGCTTCAGAGCCTGTACAGGCTTTTTGTTGATTACGACTGCTCCCTGGCGGAGATAAATCCGCTTGTGGTTACATCCAAAGAATCTATTGTTGCTCTGGATGCAAAGATAGACATTGATGACAATTCCATGTTCCGCCACAGGAATATCCTTGAATATCGGGATATTGAGGAGGAGGATCCTCTTGAGGTCGAAGCTTCACGATTTAATCTCAACTATATTAAAATGAATGGAAATGTCGGCAATATGGTAAACGGAGCCGGCCTGGCAATGGCAACCATGGATATAATAAAGCTTGCCGGCGCAGCGCCGGCCAACTTTCTTGATGTGGGCGGCGGCACTACCATTGAAATGGTTGAAAAAGGTTTCGGGATTATTCTCAGCGATAAGGATGTGAAGCTGGTTTTCATAAATATTTTTGGCGGGATACTTCGTTGCGACGTGCTGGCAAAAGGGGTTGTTCAGGCTGCTGAAAAGATAGATGTAAATATACCTGTAATAGTTCGCATGGATGGAACCAACATTGAAGAAGGCCGCAGAATTCTTTTTGAATCCAGCTTTAAGCCGATTTATACTGAGAATCTTAAGGATGCTGCGCAAAAAATTTCAGAGTTTGCAGGGGCAGGAGCTATGCTGGGCGGGGAAAGGCATAAAGTGTGAGCATATTTGTTGATAAAAATACACGCCTGTTAGTTCAGGGCATAACCGGGAAAGAGGGGCGGTTTCATACTCACCAATGTATCGCGTACGGCACAAATATTGTTGCAGGGGTAACCCCTGGCAAGGGAAGGGTAAGAATTGATGATATCCCTGTGTTTAATACAGTTGGCGAGGCTGTTGATAAGACCGGCGCAAACTGCAGTATGGTTTTCGCTCCTCCGCAATATGCAACAGATGCAATTGTGGAAGCGGCAGATAACGGCATTGAAATTATAGTTGCAATTACTGAAGGCATTCCGGTTCTGGATATGATGAAAGTCAGAAGTTATCTGGGGAATGCCCGGTCGCGTCTTGTCGGCCCAAATTGTCCCGGCATCATTACACCGGGACAGTGCAAGGTCGGCATTATGCCGGGGTTTATACACAAACCCGGTGGCCCCATAGGTGTTGTGTCCCGTTCCGGCACCCTGACATATGAAGTTGTAAATCAGCTAACCCTGCAGGGAATAGGACAGACTACCTGTATAGGGATTGGAGGCGATCCGGTAATTGGAACAAGCTTTATAGATTGCCTGGATGCCTTTGAAAGGGATCCGGATACCAAAGGGATTGTTATGGTTGGAGAGATTGGTGGCAGCGCTGAAGAGGCGGCGGCCGAGTTTATTTATAACAATATGAAAAAAAAGGTTGTTGGATTTATTGCAGGTTTAACAGCGCCCCCGGGACGGCGGATGGGGCATGCCGGCGCAATTGTGAGCGGCGGCAGAGGCACGGCACAGGAAAAAATTGCTGCATTGAAGGAAGGCGGGGTTTATATGTGCGAAGATCTATGCACCCTGGGGGAATTTTGTGCTGAGGTGTTTAAGCAGTAGTGGCTAAAACAAAAGTAACCGTTTACGGTTTACAGTTATCAGTTCACGGTTGAAAAAAACACTGCGAAATTGAGTAACTGTGAACCGAGAACCGACAACCCGATTGGTTGCGATTTTCCCCAAAAATATAGAAGGTTGGTCCAGAACTAATTTTGTAAATACAGGTACTTATAATGCATGAGATGGGCATAGCAACTGAGATAGTCGAGATCGCAATAGCTTCAATACCCGATGATATTAAAAATGCAAGGGTTGAAAGGGTTAATTTGAAGGTAGGCAAGATGTCTGCCATCGTAGTTGAAAGTCTTCGTTTTTGTTTTGAAATTGTGGCTAAGGACACACTTCTTTCAGGAGCAAAGCTCAATGTCGAAGAGATCCCTGTCGTTGCAAGATGCAGGGAATGTAATTTTGAATGGACCGTAAACAAGCCTGTTTTTACATGCAGGGAGTGTAAAAGCGGATTGATTGATATTGTTTCCGGAAGGGAACTCGATATAACATCGATTGAGGTCGTTGAAGAATAAAAAGAAAATTCTCTGTGAGCTCTGTGATCTCTGTGGTAAAAGACACTATGTGTTAAGTGTTAGGTGAAAGCAATTTGCTGTTTAATCATGTACTTAACACCTAACACGTTTTTAAGGTAAAGGATATCAACATGGAAATAAAAGTAGTTCGTAAAGTTTTGGATGTTAACGAAAAAATGGCGGAGCAAAACAGAAAGCTTTTTGCGGAAAAGGGAGTTTTTGTGCTTAATGTCATGAGTTCTCCTGGATCAGGCAAGACAGCAACTCTTGAAAAAACCCTGTCTTATATTATGCCCGAGATTAAAAGCGCCGTTATTGTGGGAGATATTTGCACTTCAAACGACGCTGACAGGCTTGCCGGGACAGGCGCCCCTGTTGTCCAGGTTAATACAGATGAGTTTGGCGGCGACTGCCATCTTGCCGCCCATGTCATTGAAAAGGCGGCAGACAACATTGATCTAAATGACATTGAGCTTTTAATTGTGGAAAATATCGGGAACCTGGTTTGCCCCGCAGAATTTGACATTGGAGAAGACGCTCGCGTGGTTGTTCTTAGCGTCACAGAAGGGGAAGATAAGCCTGTAAAGTATCCTCTGATGTTTCGTGAATGTGACGCAGCGATATTAAATAAAATAGATTTACTTCCGTATCTGGATTATGACATCAAGGAAACAATTCATAACATTAAGCAGGTACATCCTGACATGCCTGTCTTTGAAATTTCTGCGACAAAGGATAAGGGCATTGAACCCTGGATCGAGTGGCTTAAGGGTAAAGTGCGTGGTAAACAGGGTAAGGATTGATGATTGTCGATTGAAAAGATAGAGCGAAGCGATTCCATCAATCATCAATCCAAAGGGGGTGATGACAATGAATGTTAGAAGATCGGTTTTTGCGGGAAGCTGGTATCCTGACAGCGCGGGTGAATGTGAAAAAGAAATCAGCCATTTTCTTGAAGAAATAAAGGCTAAGGATTCTTTAAAGGGAAAAACGATCGGAGGAATTGTGCCCCATGCGGGGTGGTACTTCTCAGGCAGTATTGCCTGTAACGTAATCAGCTGCCTAAAGGATGAAAAACATACGGATGTAATAATTATCTTTGGAATGCACCTTCATCCGGGTTCTGCCTGCTATATTATGAAAGAGGGATTGTGGGAAACCCCGTTTGGTGAAATTCCAATCGAAAATGAGCTCGCAGAGGAGCTTGCCCGGAAATTTACATTTAATATTGAAACTCCTGAGCGCTTTATGCAGGACAACACAATAGAACTTCAACTTCCTTTTATAAAATATTTTTTTGAAGATGTGAAAATCGTTCCAATGGGAGTTCCTCCTGATAAAAGCTCTCTTGAAATAGGAAAAGCAGCAGCAGAGATCGCAACAAAGCTCGGCCTCAGGGTAAAGGTTATCGGCTCCACAGACCTTACACATTATGGCACAAACTACGGGTTTATGCCCGAGGGAACCGGTCCTGGATCAATTGATTGGGTGCGTAATGAAAATGATCGCAGGATTATTGAGATTATGCTCAAAATGGATACTGAAGGCGTTATAACTGAAGCCCTGAGCCACCAGAATGCCTGTTGCCCAGGCGCTGCAGCGGCAGCTATAGCGGCCTCAAAACAGCTTGGAGCAAAACACGCAGAGTCTATCGCCTATGCTACCAGCTATGATAAGAGTCCCGGCGACAGCTTTGTTGGATATACAGGGATAGTGTTTAAGGATTAGGTGTTAAGTGTTAAGTGTTAAGAAAACTCCTGAATTTCTAATCTCTTAACACTCTAACTTTTATCCCATTCCAAACAAGACGATTGTAACCGTTGGATATAATCGACAAATTATTTTCGTTTGTAGCGCCGCGAAGCGCGCATAGTGGAGTTTTTTATAAAAATGAATGGAATTATTGTAAGATGGCTAACTTTAACAGGGGCTATCATAGTTACATCCTACCTGCTTGATGGAATACAGGTCAGCGGTTTCTTTTCCGCATTGTCTGCCGCAGCCATGCTTGGCATACTGAATGCTTTTTTTCGCCCCATAGCGCTACTTTTAACCCTTCCCATAAACATTATGAGCCTTGGTTTATTTACCTTCTTGATAAACGCATTTATGCTTAAAATGGCTTCCGGCGTGATTCCCGGCTTTAATGTTTACGGATTCTGGTCGGCTGTATTCGGTTCGCTTCTTATCAGCCTTGTAAGCTGGCTTCTGAATTCATTTATTAATGAACAGGGAAAAGTGACCTATATTGACCTCAAGCGTAGAGGCGGAGACAGGTGGGAATAAAAACGCTAAACTGAAACAATGAACATCGAACATCGAACGTCCAACATTGAACATCGAATGGGAAAAACAAAGAAACAGAGGTCGGAGGTCAGAAAAACAGCAACCAAATATCCCTGAACATTTGTTTCTCATTGGGTGTTTTGTTTCATTATTCGATGTTGGACGTTCATTGTTCGATGTTGGACGTTCATCTTTTCCATGCAAGACTAAAAGACAAAGGTTTACTTTGCGAGTGGAAATCAAGCGATTTCCTGCTGAGCCAGCTCGTTAAAGCGATGCGCCAGAAATGTGTCCATTATCATCTGTGTCAGATGATACGCGATTGGCGGAATCAATGCCAGGGGCAAATCAGAGGCGAAATATCCGGCCCATACTATATATGAAACCGTCAGTGTTTTTTGTGATGTATGTATGGTAAATGCAGCCCTTGAGGGCATGTTTAATCGCATCAGCCTGGACAGTCCGAAATTCAGCAAAAGAATAATCGTGTGAAGCAATATCATGAAGGCAAAAACAAAGATGATTTCATATCCCATCTGAGATATTTTTGATGTTGAACTGGATACTGCATTAAAAATTATGACAAGAACGATTAACTGAGCAAAAATCGAAAACAGTTTTCTATATGGAGCAACAAGATGTTTGAGTTTCATTCGCAAAAGTTGCCCCACTATTACCGGAATCAATACAATTAAAATAAGGCTTTTGATCATGGCAAACACAGGCAGATCCATATCCTGGCTAAATTGTAAAAGAAGATTCAGAGAAAACGGGATGGTAAAGATTGCCACAAAATTACTGGCAATACAGATAAAAAGGCTGAGCGGGATATTTCCTCTGGCGATAGCGGTTAAAACGGTTCCCGACGCAACTGTTGCCGGCGCCGTGGCGATAATACATGCACCCACAACAAAATCGAGTGTGTTTTTATAGAAAATATTAGCGAGAAAAAATGTTATTATCGGGAATAATACCAAAGATGAGATAATTGCTGCTGATAAGACCTTTATATTTCTTATTTCATCGGAAATCGCTTTTGTTTCCAGTGTAAGGCCGGTAATTAAGAATGCGATAAAAATACCGATTTTAAGAAGATGCCATTGCTTGATTTTTTCACCAACAACAGGGAAATTAAAGGCCAGCACTGCAACAATGGCAATGCCGATAAAAAACCAGTATTTTGATAAGAATTTTTTTAACATTTTAGGTAGTTAATCCTTCTGAAGTTCCTTTATACCGGTATAGTAATCCAGCGCCTCGGGGTTTCTTAAAGCGTCTTTGTTGAGCACAGCCTGGTTGTGAATAATTTTCTTAACCGCAAGTTCAACTTTTTTCATGTTGTGTGTATATGGCACATCCGGCACACTTAGGATTTTAGCCGGGACATGCCTCGGAGAAGCGTTGTTTCGGATGGTTGCTTTTATTTTATTTCTGAGATCATCAGTTAAATCAAATCCTGTGGCCATCTTTACAAACAGAATAACACGGACATCGTTATTCCAGTTTTGGCCAACGACAACACTGTTTTCTATTTCCTCAATCTGTTCGATCTGACGATAGATTTCGGCCGTGCCTATCCTGACTCCACCCGGGTTCAAGGTAGCATCCGACCGTCCGGACATGATTACGCCTCCTCTATCCGTGATTTCAATATAGTCGCCATGTGCCCAGATATCCGAATAAACCTCAAAATATGCGGAATGGTATTTTTTGCTGTTCGGATCGTTCCAGAAATAGATCGGCATGGAAGGAAAGGGAGCTGTGCAAACCAGCTCCCCCTGCCCGTTGACTATTGATTTTCCATTTTCATCAAAAGCTTCAACTTTCATGGCCAGCCCTCTGCATTGCAACTCTCCTGCATAAACCGGCAGCATTGGATTTCCCAGTGCAAAGCAGCCGTTGAGATCTGAGCCCCCGGCAATTGAGGACAACTGAATATCCTCTTTAATCTCCTTGTAAACATATTCAAAATCTTCCACGGAAAGAGGAGAGCCGGTGGAAAGTACAGTTCTAAGTGACGCCAGGTTATACTCTTTGCCGGGCTTTGCTCCGGCCTTTTTCAGGGCTGCAATGTATCCTGCGCTTGTCCCGAAAATGGTGATTTTTTCATTTTGCGCTATTTCCCAGAGGGCGCCTGGAACAGGGTAAAATGGGTTGCCCTCAAACAGAACAATGGCAGCTCCAACAGATAGAGAACTAATCAGCCAGTTCCACATCATCCAGCCGCATGTGGTAAAGTAAAAAATTTTGTCTTTACGTTTTAAATCTGTATGGAGCATGAGTTCCTTCATGTGGTGGATAAGGATTCCGCCTGCGCCCTGGACCATACATTTCGGCAGGCCGGTAGTGCCGGAGGAATACATGATATAAAGAGGATGGTCAAAAGGAAGCTGCTCAAATTGAATTTCCAGGCCGGTTTGCGGAGATCTGAAATTTCTATAAAGGATGGAATTCGGGACAATATCGATATCTGGACTTTGATTTGTATACGGCACAACAACAACCTTTTCAATGGAAGGAAGCTCCTTTATGATATTTGAGATACGTTCAAGGCTGTCAAAGCGCTTTCCTTTGAAAAAGTATCCATCTGCCGTAAAAAGGACTTTAGGTTTAATCTGGCCAAACCGGTCAAGAACCCCCTTTATTCCAAAATCAGGAGAACATGAAGACCATGTTGCGCCGATGCTTGTGGCTGCCAGCATTGCAATGATTGTCTCAGGAAGATTCGGCATAAAGCCGGCCACCCTGTCTCCCGGCTGAACACCTGCATCTCTTAAAGATATGGCCAGGCGTGCCACCTCGTCATAAAGCGCTGCATAGCTTATTTTAATGGAATCCTGATGCTCCCCCTTGAAGATTATAGCCGGCTGATCATCTCTGTAACGAAGGAGATTTTCGGCAAAATTAAGCCTGGCCCCTGAAAACCATCTCGCTCCGGGCATTTTGCCAGGATTATCAACAACCTGATCAAATGGTTTTGATGCTTTAATCTCGCCGAATTCCCACATCGATTCCCAGAAATCAGGGATATTTTTAATCGACCATTGATAGAGAGAATCATAACCGGCTAAATCCAGGCCGTACTTATTATTAATAACATGCATGAATCTGTACATGTTTGAACTTCTAATTCTTTTTTCCGAAGGTTTCCATAATAGCTTGGACATGATTTACTTTCCTATAAGTTATGAGTGCCTAAAGTGAGCTAAAGTGCCTAAAGTTAATGAGTCGCCTTGCTCCATCTTTTATATAAAATTGGCAGCGCCAAAGGCGCATACCTTAACTTTAGCTCACTTTAGACACTTTAGCTCACTTTAGGCATTAATCTCTTAGTGCTTAAAGCTTCTCTGCCCCGTATATACCATTGCGACGCCCGCCTCATTGCATGCCTCGATAGACTGATAATCATTGACAGATCCTCCGGGCTGGATAACTGAAGTAATTCCTTCCCGGATTCCAACATCCACGCCGTCCCTGAACGGGAAAAATGCATCGCTTACCATGGCAGCGCCGGCAAGCCCGCCTTTTTCATCAGTCACCCTCTTGTTGATTTCTTCCTTTGCGTCCTTGTCTTTAAGTCCGTTATAAGGGATGCCGTGCATTTCAAAGCAATAACGGTCGCAAAGCTTCCGATATGCCTTGTCTCTTGCGATTTCTGCGACGCCCACCCTGTCCTGTTCTCCTGTTCCGATTCCAACAGTGGCAAGCTCCTTTACATAAATTACAGAATTTGATGTGACACCCGACTCAACAAGCCAGCCGAACAGCATATCATCATATTCTTTCTGTGTGGGCTCTCTGTTGATTTTGTATTTTTTCCCTTTGTAATCGCATTCAGCCGGGATTAGATTCTCTTTTGAGCGGGCTGCCGGCACAAAGGATAACTGCGTTATGATTCCGCCGTCTATCAGGCTTTTGAATTCCACACATCTTTGACCCACAAAGGTATGCAGACGGTCAATGTTGCCGATCCTGATGACCCTGAGATTTTTTTTCTTTGCAAAAATATCCATCACGCCTTCTTCAAAATCGGGAGACACCACGACTTCAGCATATTGCTTGCAGATGGCTTCCGCCGTTGCCCTGTCAACAGGCCTGTTAAGCGCTATGCATCCTCCAAAGGCGGCCACGCTGTCAGCCCAATATGCTCTTTCATAGGCTTTGTCTAAAGAATCGGACTGGGCAACGCCGCATGGATTATTGTGCTTGACAATTATTGCGGTTGGTTTGTCTGTAAAATATCTCAGGATATTCAAGGCATTATCAGCATCGGTGAGGTTGATTTTGCCGGGATGCTTTCCTGACTGCAACAGCTCAAGGTCCGAGGCCAGATACTGGCCGGGCTGGATTGTTTCTGTTTCACCTAAAATTAGGTTTCCGTTAATCAGTTTATACAGGGCTGCTTCCTGGCCGGGATTTTCTCCATATCTTAACCCTTTGTTGATATTGTCTATTGTCCATACAACCTTTTCATAAAAAAGGGTTTGCCTGTTATCCCCGTCAATAAAACTGATCTCCATTTCAGGCGGGAAATGGTCGTCCATGATTGTTTTGTACATTTTTTTTATATCTTCTGCCATTTATGTCTCCTTAATTGTAACCGTTCACGGTTGTCGGTTCACAGTTCACAGTTTTTTCAATATAACTCTCCTCTACCTTCTGTTTTTTCTCAACCGTGAACCGATAACTGTAAACCGTGAATGGTTCCCCTTAATTAATGAACTCAAGTTTCGCACCCTTAATTCCCATCAATGTCAAGACGGTAAGGGTTGAAAATAACATTTTTACAGCGAAATCATTTGCTTATATTTTGTAACCAGCAACCTGTTCGCTATACATTATGATCAGGCGCAAAGGAGATATAACATATTGAATTTAACGATGTATTAAGCATCAATCTTATATTAATTGATTGGCGCCGCCGTTAAAACTACAGGTAGTATATTTCGCTTTAAAAATTTATTTTTAGCCCTTACCGTCCAACGCTTTGGCTAAATTAAAGGGTGCGAAACTTGAGTAATGAAGTTACGAGGGCCTAAACTTTAGCTCACTTTAGTCAGTTGTAACTTTTAAAAGGCATAACATCCCTTTACATCTTCAATCGTTCTGGAACTCAAATAATCTGCGATAACCCGGTCATAGACGGCTGTGTGCTCAAAAGCCTTTTGCGCCAGATTAAAGCGCAATCTCAGAGATAATTGTCCGTTGTTTGCTTTCATTTCCGATACAATCGTTTTGTAATGAGAAGGGTCAACAACCGGCGCCACCCTTAAAAAATTTTTGGCAGCGGCCCTTATCATGCATGGGCCGCCTATATCAATATTACCCCTTGCCTGTTCAGCCGTTATATCCTGTTTCGCAATAGTTTCCTTAAAAGGATACAGGTTTACTACAACCATATCAATGGGAACAGCATCTGTTCTCTTCAAGTCATTTTGGTGGTATTCATTGTATGTTTCCGTAAGAAGACCCAGATATATTTTAAAATCCAAAGTCTTTACCAATCCCCCCTGGGTTTCCGGCTGTCCCGTATAATCTGACACCTGTGTCAGGCAGGATGCGGCATCAGAACCAAGTATCTCTTTTATCCTGGTGTATGTGCCGCCGGTTGAAAATATTTTTATCTCAGGATTTATTGAAAGCATTGCCGGTATTAGTTCGTCGAGGCCATTTTTGTCTGAAACACTTACAAGTATGCGCTTCACCCTGATCAAATCATCGATTCTGTCAACAACATTAATACTCATTATATTTACCTTGTTCCTTCATATTCTTCTAAAAAACGTTTAAAAAAAGCCTCCATAAATAAGTGACGCTCTTTTGCGATTTTCCGGCCTTCCCCTGTAAGTATTTTGTTCCTGATTTTGTTGAGTTTTACCTTAAATTCTCTGTATCCTGTGTCGTCTCTGGAATAAGATTTTGCTTCTTCGACATTAATTTCCGAGCTGTGAAGCCGTGCGCCAAGCTCGCCGGCAAAGAGATATGCTCTCGCTACTCCGATAGCGCCAATGGCATCCAGCTTGTCTGCATCAAATAATACTTTTGCTTCAGTCGATTTTGGGACATGATTTCCCCGAAACCTGTGCGCTTTAATACAGTGAACAATATTTTCTTTTTGCTTTTTTGAAAGGGGAAGATCCTTTACGATAGGCTGTGCCATCATGGCGCCTTTTTCAGCGTGGCAAACCGCGCCGTTTGAAGCATCCTGGCAGCTTCTTCCGATATCGTGCAGGCAGGCTGCGATAAGGAGTACGTCCATATCAGCGCCTTCAACAGGTCCTATTCGCTCGCATAACCTGCATACACGAAGGGTATGGTCCCAGTCGTGACTTCCTTTTGCATCGATGAACAGCTTTTCTGCATGCGCTTTTACAATTTTTATATTATCTTTCATCAATTGCTATGTATTTTGTTTTTCTTGGTCCAGCATAAATTTGCCGGGGTCGGCTGAGTCTCCATTTGGGATCATCCGCGCTTTCCTTCCATTGCGCAATCCATCCTGGAAGCCTGCCGATTGCAAACATGACTGTAAACATGTTTGTAGGTATTCCCATTGCACGCAGTAAAATGCCGCTGTAAAAATCGACGTTCGGATAGAGATTATGATCGATAAAATAATTATCATTTAAAGCGATCTCTTCCAGTTCCTTTGCGATATCAAGTAAAGGATCGTTTATTTTAAGCTTTTTTAAAACTTTGTCGCACGTTTTTTTCATGATTTTAGCGCGTGGATCATATGTTTTGTAAACCCTGTGTCCAAAACCCATCAATCTAAAACTATCATTTTTATCCTTAGCTCTTTTAATGACTCTGTCGATATCGCCGCCGTTTTTTGCAATGTCGGACAGCATTTCAATAACAGCCTGATTTGCGCCCCCATGCAGAGGTCCCCAGAGAGCCGCTATTCCCGCGGAAATCGCCGCATAAAGATTAACCCTTCCGCTTCCGACAACCCTTACCGCTGATGTGGAACAGTTTTGTTCATGATCAGCATGGAGAATCCAGAAAACATTTAATGCTTTTACCATCTCTCTATTTATACGATAAGGTTTTACCGGGCTGTCAAACATCATGTTTAGAAAGTTTGCGCAATAAGGCAGATCAGTGCGCGGGTATACAACTTTATGCCCCCTGGATATTTTATAAGACATGGCTGCCAGGGTTCTGGTCTTTGAGAGAAGACGCGTGACCGTTTTGTTAATTTCCTCTTCCGCTGTCTGGAGTTCCGGATAAAAGCTTCTTAACGCATTTACCATTGAAGACAAAATGCCCATTGGATGAGAAGCCCTTGGAAAGTTCTGATAAAAAATCTGCATATCCTCATGTACAAGTGAATTGTCGTTTAACAGAACTGAGAACCGGTTGAGCTCCTCTCTATTTGGTAAAACACCGTTTATCAAAAGGTATGCCGTTTCAGTAAAGGTGGAATGCCTTGCAAGCTCCTGAACCGGTATGCCGCAATAACGAAGGACTCCCTTTTCACCGCTCATGAATGTTATGGAGCTTATGCAGCTGCCGGTATTGGCAAATCCAGGATCAAGCGTGATTAATCCGGTTTTTTGGCGCAGTGTGGATATATCGATAGCTTTTTCCCCTTCGGAACCTGTAATCACAGGGAATTCATATATTTTATTATTAAATATAATTTTTACAAAGTTATCCATTTTTCATTCCTTTCAAATAATCAAATAATAATCCTTTGATATGATTGATAAGCTGTTTGGATTACACTGCTACGAAGCGGCATAACATATGCTTTTTATAAAACTATTAATATACAGATAATCTTTCTGTTAAGCAACCGGTAATTTAACGGTAATTTAACGTTTTGGAATTTATGTAATTTGTTGACACCAATAGTTCTTTCAGTTGACTTTGTCCTGCGTTATCCATAAAATAATAAAAAATCGACCATTTTTACCACAGGGCATTGAGATCACAAAGAAAACTATTCTTTGTTTCTGTGTGTTTTGTAATTTTTAGATTTGTCAAAAAAAGGTGAAAATCATGTCCTTTAAAGAAAATCTTTTGAAAAAGATCAAGATCGATAAAATGACCGGTGTTATTCTCAATTCTATCGGACCGCCCGATAGCAGTCGCAGGCTTGACAAGAAAACAATGCGCAGTCTTCTTGAAATTGGTTCTTATCAATTCATACAAGAGCGTGATCTTGATCTCTATATTTTGCAGGAAAATGATGATCTGAAAAAGATTTTTGTTCTCGATAATGGGCTTGCCATTTACAATACTACGGTCGAAGATGTTGTGTTGCGGAAAAGTCCCACTGTCAAGGAAATGCTTAACTTACGAAATGTTATCAAGATATTAAATGATAAAGATGTGGTTGTGAGCAAAAGGGAGGAATCTGTTAAAACTATCCAGAAAGAATGTATCAATATGCTGGATCTTTCCTATAACGAATCTGATATCGAGGAGATTGAGAAAGATGGCGCAGCAGCGCTGGAAAGAGGGGATGCTGACGGCGTGATAGAAGCCCTTACCCTGTTTGCCGAACTGTTAGGATACAAGCCTCCGCCAAAGGCAATGAGAACAGGCGATCACCATGTTATTGGCGCTTTGAGCAAAGGTGAAAACAATGAAGATCTTTTTGGTCCTGTTGTAATGTACAGCTTAACCTATAATTTGCTGAAGCTTATTGACAGGCAGATCAGCAGCATTGACAAGGGAACAATTGAGATGATGCACCAGATAGCAATAGGAAAGGAGAAGGCCTCAAAGGAAGGATATGATGTCTTTAACTATCTAAAAGAAAAGGTTATTAAACAAAATTTATAGCAAACACGTATATGACAAGCTCCTAAACAGCCTATCAAAACAATTATCCCATATTTAAATGCAGCGGTAGTATAATCCTGCAACGACACTTGTCATTTCGACCGAAGGGAGAAATCTTATCTTTATAATTATTCCATATTCAGAATTCAGATACAGCAATACCATAAAGTAAGATATTGCCAAGAAAGGACGATGGTGGGATTGATTTAACCAAAATAACAGCGATCAAAATTCTTAGAGTGGAGGACTATCATTAATGGCTACAACAACCCTGAATCAATATACTCCCGACTATGCTATTCATCCAGGGGAGATTTTAGAAGAGACTCTTGATGCCCGAGGGATAACAAGGACTGCGTTTGCCGAGCGTACCGGCCTATCGTTAAAGACAGTCAGCCAAATCATCCATGGAAAAGCTCCGGTTACCCCTGAAACAGCTATTCTCTTTGAACGGGTTTTGGGCGTATCTGCAAATATATGGAATAATCTTATAAACTGAGGAGCGTCCCATAGATTTCGTGGCGTGGACTGGTTACCAGCTACATGCAGAAGGCAGAAAAACCTTTCCGTATCGATCCTCACACCTTGCTGAGAAATGACGCGCCACCAGAGTACAGAGTATTCCGTGAAGCCGCTATTAACCTGTTGATTCACCAGGATTATGCCAGCCACGGTTTCAAGGCGGTAATCAAGTTTTACCGGAATGTGATTCAGTTCTGGAATCCAGGAGATGTTTTCGGGAATGCCGATCATCTGCTGGAGCCTGGTGAAAAAGAAGTGCGCAATCCCCAGATTGTGGCGGCATTTCGGCGATTAGGGCTCTGTGAGCAGGCAGGCACCGGGATGCGGATGGTGTTGAATCAATGGCAGACATTGGGACATCCTGAACCGGAATACGATAATGACCGCTCGCGCAAGACATTTGAAATACGTCTGCCTTTGGCAAAAGAACAAGTCACAGGGGAAGTCACCCCACCAGTCACCGAACAAGTCACCGAACAAGTTGGGAAGTTGCTTTGGCAGTTTGGGAATAAACCTGTGGATGGAAAATCCTTAATGGATGCTGTGGGGATCTCACATCGTCCTACATTTCTTTACAGCTACTTGCAACCAGCGTTGAACGCCGGGTTTGTTGAAATGACAATCCCGGATAAGCCGAGAAGCAGCAAACAAAAATATCGTCTTACAGATAAGGGCAATGAATGGGTTGAACATAACCAGGCGGAAAAATAATCATGATACATTCTGCGGCCCGAGCGGGCCGGCGAAACAAAGACGGATGTTTTGGATAGATTTTTAAGAAAGGCGTTTGCAATTGAATGACGGCGGAATTATGATTTGCGATATTTGTGGACAAGAAGGCGCCAGAACTCGCTATATAACGCGTAGTTACGGCAAGGGTGATAATTTGCTTCTTATTGAGAATGTTCCTGTGCTCAACTGCCCTCATTGTGGAGAAAGTTATCTCACAGCGGAAACGCTGGAGTTATTGTCAAATGTTGTGTATGGCATTAGGCGGCGTTCCGATTTTCTTCTATTCCATTGATAAATTTAATCCCTTCAATTACTTCTGCCAATCTTTCTGAACGATGGAGACGTTGCCATCTTTTTTGAGCAGATTGGCAAAGTTTAAATGCCATAGTCACAACAGTCGTTGAAGAAAAGCAGCTTCTTACTTTTGCTGTACGCAGCCTGACCGATGAAAATGTAGATTCAATCGGATTGGTTGTTCGGATATGCCTCCAGTGCTCTGCCGGAAAATCATAAAAGGTTAACAGCACATCACGATCCTTTTTAAGGCACTTGGCCGCTTTGGGATATTTTGCTTCGTAAATTTCGATAAAATCATCAAAATGTTTTTCTGCTTCAGCCTTATCAGGAGCCATCCAAATCTGATGGAGTTTCTCCTTGGCTTTTGCCTGAATGCTCTTTGGCAATTTATTCAAAACATTGGCGGTCTTATGCACCCAGCATCTTTGCCGGCGGGTATTATGATAAACCTTCGTAAGGGCTTTCCAAAATCCCAGAGCACCGTCACCAATCGCCAATTCCGGAGCAGCCTTAAGACCCCTGTGCTTCAGGTCAAGAAGCAGCTCAGTCCAGGACAGTTCGCTTTCCCTGAAACCGCTTTCAAGGGCAAGCAATTCCTTTTTGCCGTCTTTTGTTGCGCCAATGATAACCAGAAGGCACTGCCTTTCTTCCATGCGAACATTGCAGTAAATGCCATCAGCCCAGATATATACATACCGTTTATTGGATAAATCACGCTTTTGCCATTGTTTTAAATCATCTTGCCAGATGGTTTTAAGACGGCTGATAGTTGGTGCGGATAATCCTGGCGCGTCTTTACCCACCAGCGCTGCCAGAGCTTCGCTGAAATCACCGGTGGAAATGCCTTTTAAGTAAAGCCACGGGATCAACTCTTCCATGCTTTTTGTTTTTCTAAGATAAGGAGGCAATATGGAGGATCTGAATCTAATCCGTCCTGATTCATCTTCAGGCTGACGATCTCGAATACGAGGAGCCTTGGCCGGTACAGGACCGATTCCGGTCTGTATCTCACGCTCAGGCAGGTAGCCATTGCGGGTAACTCTCATACGCCCTGATCATCTTTAAGATCAGCATATTGTGATAAAAAGCCTGCTATTTCCAGCTCTAATGCTCCAGCTAACAACTTTTTTGCTCCATTGCGTAATATTTCAGTAATAGGGTCATCAATAAATGGTTCTGGATTTTTCAGTTCAATTAAGCTATCTTTATTCATGGTGTGTGTATCCTTCCTTTTTGATGTTTCAAAATGATCGGGTTATTGCCTGTGAACAATTACCCGAAGGATACACCACCTAATCCCTTAAACACAACTTTTGATTATATCTCGGGACGTTAGCTCAGTTTATAAGTTGACCTGGTAATTGAACTGGGCATTGAAATGGAAGGATAAGGTATTGCGATTTGAGGTGCTTGCTGAAGATGAATGGCAAGCAAAATTGAATGAAATGTTGAAGGGTTGATGGTTGCGTGATATTTTGTCCCAATGAAGGCAGTGGCTCAAAATACTGTTTATATAAAGTTCGTTTTATGATGATATTTTCTGGTCGGGGCGAGAGGATTTGAACCTCCGACCCCTTGAACCCCATTCAAGTGCGCTACCAGACTGCGCTACGCCCCGACTGACTTGATTAATTAATACTATTCATATGACGTGTCAAGACATGAAAGTTAAAAAAACAAAGCCTGTTATACCGGCCAGACTCAGGCAGGGCGATACCATCGGTATTGTTGCTCCCGCAAGCCATTTTAATATGGAAAAGTTTAATCGGGGCATTGCTGTCCTGGAATCTATGGGATTCCGCATATTGATTCCAGACAGGCTGTTTAATAAAAAAGGATATCTTGCAGGGTCGGATTTACACCGGGCCGGCTTGATTAACAAATATTTTGCAGATACGACTATTAAAGCAATTATATGCGCAAGAGGAGGGTTCGGTTCTATCAGGACTCTTTCATTATTAGATTATGAATCAATTAAAATGAATCCAAAAATCTTTGTGGGGTTTAGCGATATATCCGCACTGCTTTCATCCCTGTATTCAATGTGCGGATTTGTTACGTTTCACGGGCCCACGGTGACAACGTTGGGGGATGCCGGCAACAAGACAAAAGATTCTCTATTTTCGATGCTTATGTCAGAAAGAAAAATTGAAATAGCTCTGGAAAACGGTTTCACCATCCGGCAAGGCTCGGCGTTTGGACAGGTCTCGGGAGGAAATCTCACAACTTTGAGCCATCTTACGGGAACCGAGTTTCAACCTGACTTTAAAGACTGTATCATGTTCCTTGAGGATAAGGGCGAGGCAAGTTACCGAATCGACAGAATGTTGAGCCATATGAAGCTTGCAGGATGTTTCGACGGGCTTGCAGGCCTTATTCTGGGCTCTTTTGAAGATTGCGGCAATGAGAATGAAATATTTAAGATTGTGGGGAACATATTCGATGATGGTACAATCCCTATACTTGCCGGTTTTGAAATTGGACATGGAAAAAATAATATTACAATTCCGATTGGCCTTAACGCTACCATTGATACCGACAGGCAGTTATTGTCATTTTATGAACCGGCAACGACTAACAAGCATAGAGCATAGAGTAAAGAGTAACAAGTAACAAGCAACGAGAAACGAGAAACGAGAAACGAGCATGAAACAAGTCGACAACCTTATGAGGCAGGCAATATCTGATAAGGTTTTTCCAGGAGCAGTTCTTCTAATTGCAAGAAACGATTCCATAGTTTTTTTTGAAGCTTATGGATATTCCAATATATTCTCAAGACGCAAGATGACCATAGATACCATTTTTGATCTGGCTTCCCTTACAAAACCGCTGGCAACGACAATGGCGATTATGATGCTTGTTCAAAAGCGCAAACTCGGTCTTGAACAAACACTTGAATCAATCCTGCCCTGTTTTAAAAAAACAGATAAGGGACAGATAAAGATAAAATCTTTTTTGTGCCATAGTTCCGGTCTTCCTGCTTACCGTGAATATTATTATAAGCTAAGCAATATCCCGCCTGGTGAGAGAAGGAAGAGATTAGAGAGCCTTCTTGTAAAAGAATCTATGTTGTATCCTGCAGAAAAAAAAGTGTTATACAGCGATCTTGGGTTTATGGTTCTTGGATTGGTTGTTGAAACTGTGACCGGAAGAGGTCTTGACCATTATGTAGGTGATGAGATATACAGGCCGCTCGGCATAGATTCAGACAAGGGGCTGTTTTTTGCGGGTCTTGATTCAAAGCCGACTATAGAAGATTTTGCAGCTACTGAAATATCTTCCTGGCGAAATATCCTTTTAGAGGGAGTAGTGCATGATGAAAACGCCTATATGATGGGAGGTATTGCAGGGCATGCCGGTCTTTTCGGATCTGCCGTCAGTCTGTATATTCTCCTGTCGTCTCTGTTGTCGGATTTTTACGGCAGCCACACAATCAACCTGTTTGGGAAAGATCTTGTTCACACTTTTTTCAAGGAACAGAAAGGAACAGACAAGGCGCTTGGATTTGAAACCCCGTCATTGGTCAACCCGAGTTGCGGTAATTATTTTTCAAAAAGAAGTATAGGGCATCTTGGCTTTACAGGGAGCTCTTTCTGGATAGACCTTGAACGCAGAGTGATTGTGATACTCTTGACAAACCGGGTGCATCCAACTCGTGATAATATTAAAATAAAAGACTTTAGGCCGGAAATACACAATACTGTCATGCTCAGCCTTTTTAAGCGAAATGCTTAACTGTTTTCCCGGCATTCTCTTAATAATATTTTTCCTTGTAATGACAGGATATTTTTGCTAATTGTAATAATTTGTGGTAATTATGACAAATTTGTAAAAAATCGAAAAGTTTTCTTTTCTGTTCCGTTATGAATAAAGGGCTTGAAGACCATATAAAAATTATTTTTAACAAGGCTTGAAAAGCAAACAAAAACATCTAATATAAAAAAAACAGTATGCATACTCTTATGTGTGCAAATGAGGTGTCATGGGTTTTTTAGACGGGATTTTAGGAATATTTTCAAACGATCTTGCCATCGATCTTGGCACTGCGAATACACTTGTTTATGTTAAAGGCAAAGGTATTGTGCTGAGTGAGCCATCGGTAGTTGCGATACGCACGGACAACAGGACAAAAAACCGTGTTGTGGCGGTTGGTCTTGAAGCAAAACAAATGCTGGGAAGAACACCGGGGCATATAGTTGCTATCCGTCCAATGCGTGACGGAGTTATTGCTGATTTTGAGGTTACGGAGGCGATGCTTCGGCATTTTATCCATAAAGTACACAACAGGAGAACCTTTGTCAGGCCAAGAATGATTATCGCCGTACCATCCGGTATTACCCAGGTTGAAAAGCGGGCGGTCAGGGAGTCAGCAGAATCAGCGGGAGCCCGTGAGGTGTTTCTGATTGAAGAGCCTATGGCTGCTGCAATTGGAGCTGGGCTTCCTATTACCGAACCTACATGTAATATGGTAGTTGATATTGGCGGCGGCACAACAGAGGTTGCGGTAATCTCTCTTGCAGGTATTGTTTACAGCAGATCAATCAGGATAGCCGGTGATAAGATGGATGCTTCAATAATACAGTATATAAAGAGAAAATATAACCTGTTGATTGGTGAAAGGACGGCGGAAATAATTAAAACTTCAATCGGGAATGCATATCCTGACCTGCAGAACCTGGAAACAATAGAAGTCAAAGGGAGAGACCTTGCGTCAGGGATTCCCAAAATACTGACAATTGATTCAGAAGAGGTGCGTGTCGCTACTTCCGAGCAGATAGATGCCATTGTAGAGACCATAAAAATTGCTTTGGAACAGACTCCTCCTGAGCTGGCCGCAGATATTGTTGACAGCGGAATTGTATTAACAGGAGGCGGCGCTTTGCTGAAAAATCTGGACAAACTTTTAAAGGATGAAACCAGTCTTCCGATAACGATAACCGATGATCCGCTGTTAACAGTAGCCCTTGGCTCCGGCAAAGCGATCGATAGCATCGAAATCCTCAAACAGGTTATGATTTCATAATTTAATGTTCTCAAAAAAAATTGTAATCATTGCTGGTGTAATTGTTTTAATTGCCATCAACATTATTGCCCTTTCTATCGCCAATCGCCGCTATCATTCCTTTGGACCAGGACAAATTGCGATTTCATTTATCGCCCCTTTCCAGAAAGCGACCACCCATTCGATTTTTTTTATTAAGGGTATATGGAACCGCTATTTTTTTCTTGTTTCAGTGCAGGAAGAAAATAATAATCTCAAAAAAGCCTTAAGCAGCGCCATTGAAAAAAATAACCGGCACACTGAAATTAAGGCTTCCAACAAGAGACTCCGCAACATCTTAAACTTTCGAAAAACAATGGCTGAAAAAGTCATTGTCGCTGAAGTAATCGGCAAAGACCCTTCTCCCTGGTTTAAAACTATAATCATAGACAAAGGCAGGTCAGATGGAGTTATAAAAGGTTTGCCCGTTGTAGTTCCGGAAGGCATTGCGGGTCAGGTTACCGATGTTTCATCTCATTACTCAAAAGTGCTTCTGATCATTGACCAGACAAGCGCTGTAGATGCCCTTGTACAAAGGACCAGGGCTCGTGGAATTATTATGGGAGAGTCGGCAGGTCGATGCATTTTTAATTATGTCTTGCGTAAACATGACATCAAAGTCGGGGATACGGTTATTTCGTCAGGACTGGACGGTGTTTTCCCAAAAGGGTTGCGTGTTGGGAGCGTTTCAGGAGTAATAAAACATAATTCCGGCATGTTTCAGGATGTTACTGTAACACCTTATATTAATATTGAAAAGCTGGAAGAGGTTATAGTGATATTAAATCCTCGCAAACACGCTGAGTTTAGATCAGATGTGAGCGGGCAATGACATATTTTTTTCATACATGTGCCTGTCTATGTCTGGTAGTCATCCAAACAACAATTATACCATGTTTTCCACTATTTGATAGTTTTATGGATCTTTCCGCCATCTTTATTATCTTCCTCAGCCTTTTCCGAAATGCACGGGAAGGCATACCGGTAGTATTTCTTTTAGGATTTGTCATGGACAGCATTTCAGGAAGCCCCTTAGGGATGTATGTAACAATTTATCTCTGGCTGTTTATCTGTGTGAAGTGGATAATCAAATATTTGCATGTAGAGAATTACGTTTTATTGCTGTTTGTCATTGTTGCAGGTGTGCTGATAGAGAATGTTATTTTATTGGGAACTGTTGCTTTATTAGCTCCGGGCTCACATTTTCCCGCAGATGTCTTTAAAACCGTTGTAATGCAGGTTTTATGGGCAGTATGCATGGGGCCGTTTATGATTTTGTTTTATAATTATATCTATAAAGGCTGGGACAAAAGGCTTGATGAACTGGCTGGGAAAAGAAACGGTCAATAAATGATAACGGGTTGATACTTTGGGTGAATATTTAAAAACAGCGGACAGCGATTGGTACAGGCGACGTTTAACCGGTGTTATATTATGTGTTGTTGCTGTCTTTGTTGTGCTTATTGCACGTCTGTTCTATCTCCAGGTAATTGAAGGGGAGGAATTCAGACGGCTTTCCGAGAACAACTGCATACGCTTGCAAAGCATAGAACCACCAAGAGGCCTGATTTACGACCGTAATGGAATATTGGTTGTGGACAACCGTCCATCTTTTGATTTGAGTATTGTATTAAAAGATGCCAGGCCTATTGAGCAAACGATTGAGAAGCTGTCTCAATATATTAATATTCCCGCCTCTAAACTGATGTCGAAGATAAAGCGCACCAAAGGCATTTCGTTTTATAAGCCTGTTATGCTGAAACAGGATATAGGACGAGATATACTGGCAGCCATTGAAGCCCATAAATTTGATCTCCCCGGTGTAGAAGTAAATGTCAGGCCTCGAAGGCATTATATTAACAAGCGCTGCGCCGCTCATCTTGTAGGATATTTGAGTGAAATAAATTCTGATGAGCTTAAATCCGGAAAATATCCGGGACAAAGGGCCGGAGATTTTATCGGGAAGTTCGGCGTTGAGAGGGCCTATGAGAATTTTTTAAGCGGCAAACATGGCGGGAGGCAGATCGAAGTAAATGCCACGGGACAGGTAGTTAGAATATTGAAAACAGTAAATGCTCAGCCCGGCAATAATATTTTTTTAACGATTGACAAGCCTTTGCAACAAAAAGCTGAAGAGTTATTAGAAGGTGTAGCGGGCGCTGTGGCGGCAATGGACCCAACAACAGGGGATATCCTTGCAATGACAAGCAGCCCTTCGTTTGACCAGAATGCTTTTGTAGGAGGCATGTCCCATGAAGAATGGGATTCCCTGGCTTCTAACCCGTTCAGACCAATGGAAAACAAGGCTGTTCAGGGTGAGTATCCTCCTGCCTCAACGTATAAAATAATAACAGCCATAGCGGGCCTTGAAGAGGGGGTTATTGATGAGAATACAACATTTTACTGCCCGGGCTATTATAAATACGGAGATCGTAAATTTCGATGCTGGAAGAAAAGCGGGCATGGCAGCGTCAATATTATAAAGGCGCTGGCTGAATCATGTGATATTTTTTTTTATCAGGTCGGCCAGAAGCTTGGTGTAGACCGGCTCGCATGGTATGCTAAAGCCTGTGGCCTGGGTTCACCCACAGGAATTAACCTTGATCATGAAGCGTCAGGCTTAATACCGACCGCTGCATGGAAAAAGCGTCGCACAGGCATTGAGTGGCAGAAAGGAGAAAACCTTTCGGTAGCCATTGGGCAGAGCTATAATCTTGTTACTCCTGTACAAATGCTGGTTCTTATCTCAGCGGTCGCCAATGACGGCAAAATATACACCCCCTCGATACTGAAGAAAATCGAAACCGCTGAAGGTAAGATAGTTCATGATGTCAACAATCCTTCCGGAAACGGAAAGTTTGCTGGCAGATTGCCGGCCGGAAGGCAAACTCTTAAGCTTGTCAAAAAGGGTTTGTGGGAGGTTGTAAACAAAAGATGTGGAACCGCAAGGATTGCCCATATTGATGGTATCGATATCAGCGGAAAAACAGGGACAGCTCAACTAATTAGCCGTAAAACAAACGACAATAAAGATGAAGAAGACAGGGCTTCCCATTTAAAGGCGCATGCCTGGTTTGTGGCATATGCTCCATCTGATGATCCTGAAATAGCTGTTGCCGTCATTGTGGAGCACGGAGAACACGGTTCAAGCGCAGCAGCTCCGATTGCAAGAGAGCTGATAAGAACATATTTGGGTGGGATGGAAGGATAATCTATGTTTGATCGGCGGCTTTTACAACATTTTGATTGGGGATTATTAGGTGTAACACTTTTACTTGGGTGTGTTGGCCTGATGACTCTATATAGCGCTGTAACGGCTGGTGTGCCTGCCCCGCAAAAAATTTTATATATAAAACAGCTTATCTGGTATTGTTTCGGATTATTTGCGATGATCGTTTCATTTTTGTTTAATTACAGAATGTTAGATCGATGGGCTTACGTAATTTATGCTATATGTATCCTTCTTTTAATTGCTGTTTTATTTGTCGGAAATTATGCCGGAGGCGCGAGGCGCTGGCTAATATTTGGCCCTGTTTCAATTCAACCGTCTGAGATAGTCAAAATCGCTGTTATTATTATTCTGTCTCGATACTATTCAAAGCTTGCTAATATCAGGGGATTAGCCTTGCGCGAGCTGATTTATCCATTAATATTAACAATAGTCCCTTTTGTTTTGATAGTAAAACAGCCGGATCTGGGCACAGCCATTATGGTTGTTTTAATCGCCGTTTCAATGACGATTTTTGTAAAAATTGAAAAGCGTTCATTTGTATATATAATTGCTTTTTGCACAGTAATCATACCACTGGTTTTATATTTTCTAAAAGGATATCAAAAGAATCGTATATTAACATTTTTGAACCCTGACCGTGATCCGCTTGGAGCCGGTTATCATATTATTCAATCAAAAATCGCCGTGGGTTCGGGAATGATTTCAGGTAAGGGATTTCTCAAAGGAACTCAAAATGCGCTTTCTTTTTTGCCTGAACAGCATACGGATTTCATATTTTCGGTACTGTCGGAAGAGTGGGGTTTTTTGGGCTCATTAATTGTTATTATGTTGTTTTTTATGCTTATTGTCATGGGGCTGAATATTGCTTATAAATGCAGAGACTCCTTTGGCACTATTCTTTCGATGGGTATCACAGCGATGATATTCTGGCAGGCTTTTATTAACATTGGTATGGTCATGGGGCTGATGCCGGTTGTTGGCATACCATTGCCATTTATCAGTTATGGCGGTTCATCAATTTTGACCACAATGATTTGTATAGGCATTTTAATGAATATTAGTATGAGGCGATTTATTACCGAAGCACGAAGCCCAAATTTCTAATTTCCAATTTCAACGTTCCGTGAACGGTTACGATATCTCCTTCCTGAAAAAGTCTTAAATCGCTGATGCTTGAGGGTCGTAGCGAATATTTTTCAACAAGCTGAAATGTTACAATTTTACGAGGTCTGTATCTATGAAAAAAGGAAAGAATGTTGATTCAATATCAACTTTTTTAGGTTGTGATGCCTGTATTGAAGGAACGATTGAATTCCGGGGCACTATAAGGATAGATGGAAATGTCAAAGGGAAAATATGCAGCAATGGAGGCACTGTCATTATCGGGGAGAAAGCTGTTGTCAATGCTGAGATAGATGTCGGCGCTGCAATAATAATGGGCATGGTGAACGGCGCTGTTAATGCGGGCAGTAAGATTGAGATTTATCCACCCGGTCGTGTTGTGGGTAATATTCAGGCACAGGTGATATTAATCGAAGCCGGCGTTACGTTTAACGGTAGATGCTCCATGAAAGCCAGGACTGTTTCATCAGAGAAAGCAGCAGATTCCACTGATAAACACAAAAATCATAAAGATGACAAAAACTAAAAAAAACCTTTGACAATTTATCGTTGCTGGTGTTATAGGACTCAAAATTAAAATTTGTGTTTATTTGGACTTTTTTTGAGATTTAAATCTGATGGACATTTGAGACAGTTATAGATGGTCTCAAATAATTCATGGAGGATTCCAATGGTTAGTGTTGATGCATCAGTTTTTATCCAGATTGTTAATTTTATTTTTTTGATATTTGTTTTAAATATTATCCTGTATAAGCCTATCCGGAAAGTGCTGATTCAGAGAAAGGAAAAAATTACAGGTCTCGAGCAGGGAATTGATGCGGCCGACAAGGATGCAAAAGAAAAGGATGATGCATTTATGTCGGGCATTAAAGATGCAAGGGCAAAGGGATTAAAGGGAAAAGAAGTTTTGTTACAGGAAGCTTCCGAAGAAGAAAAGAAGGTTCTTGAGAAAATAAACAAAAAGGCTCAGGCAGACCTTGCGGAGGTTCGTGAAAAAATCGCAAAGGATGCTGAGAGCGTCGGCAAATCATTGCATCAGGAACTTGATGTATTTGCAAATGAGATCGGTCAAAAAATTCTGGGGAGGGCTTTTTAATGAAACTATTTATGAAAAAAGAGCCTGGTTTTAACCGGAAGCGTACGTGGCGTTTGGTTCTTGTAATTCTTGTTGTTGCAGTTCTTCAATTTTCCGCTATTGGTATTGCTTTTAGTTCTGAACATGCTGAGCCAAAGGGCTGGGTGGCTACGGATACTTATAAGGTCATGAATTTTACTGTTTTATTTTTGGGCCTGTTTTTTCTTTTACGTAAACCTGTGTCACAAGCGCTTAATGCACGGATTAAAGGTATAAAGGATCAGATAGACGAACTGGAAGCAAAGAAAAAGGATGCCGAGAAAAAACTGGCTGAATATAATGAAAAGCTTTCCCTGTTAGATAAAGAGGCTGAGAAGATTGTTGCCGAATACATAAAGCAGGGAAATGAGGCTAAAGTCAGAATACTTGAGGAAGCAGAAGCAGAAGCTGGGAAACTTGAGGAACAGGCCAAAAGAAATATTGAGCATGAATTCAAACAGGCCAAGTCAAATCTCCAGGAAGAGATATTTGAGAAAGCCCTTTTAAAAGCCGAAGAGATTATTAAGAGCAAAATCACGACTGGAGATCAGGATAAACTTATAGATGAATATTTAGAGAAGGTGGTGGCATAATGAAAAATTTGATCGTTGCACGGCGTTATGCCAAGGCGCTTCTGCTTATTGGCAAAGAGGACGGTCAGGCCGAAACTTATAGAGATGAGCTTGATCAGATTTCAGATTTAATTCAGAAGGAGCCGGAGCTTGAGCAGGCGATCTGTAATCCTCTTTATGACGTTGAAGGCCGGAGAAAAGTTTTGAAGGCAATCGTTGATAAGCTGAATCCTACCAAGATTATGGCATCATATCTTCTGTTGCTGTTTGACAAGGGAAGGATTGGGTTTTTGAATAATATCAGCGAATTTTATCAAAAATTGGCTGATGAGCTAAAGGGCATTGCGCGTGCCAGCCTGGTTTCGGCTACTGAGCTTTCATCCGAAACAGTTGAGAAAATTCGCAGCGCGCTGTCGAAAAGGACAGGTAATGACGTTATATTAGAGGTGGAACAGGAGCCTGAACTTATCGGCGGAATTGTTACCAGGATAGGGGATCTTGTTTTAGATGGGAGCGTCAAAACACAATTACTCAATATGAGAGAATCTTTAAAAAGGGGTGAGAGTGTATAATGGAATTAAAAGCCGAAGAAATAAGTCAGATTATTAGAGAGCAGATTACCGATTATGACAAGAAGGTTGAGCTAAGCGAGACAGGCATTGTTTTGTCGGTAGGTGATGGGATCGCCAGGATATATGGTCTTGAAAAAGCCATGGCGTTGGAACTTGTTGAATTTCCAGGCAATATTCTGGGTCTTGTGTTGAACCTCGAAGAAGATAATGTGGGTGTCGCCATTATGGGTGAAGATGTCCATATTAAAGAGGGCGATATGGTCAAGCGTACCGGACGTATTGCTCAGGTCCCCGTTGGAGAAGCTGTCCTTGGGCGCGTTTTATCATCTGTTGGCGAGCCTCTTGATGGCAAGGGGCCTCTTGATGCAAAAGAGTTCCGCAGGGTTGAGATGGTTGCGCCAGGTGTTATTGAGCGAAAGGGCGTGCATGAACCGATGTACTCGGGGCTTAAGGCTGTGGATGCTATGGTGCCTGTCGGCCGTGGTCAGCGCGAACTTATCATCGGTGACCGGCAGATCGGCAAAACAGCAATCGGAGTCGATGCCATCATTAATCAAAAAGGTAAAGATGTATATTGCATTTATGTTGCATGCGGCCAGAAAAAATCAACGGTTGCCCAGGTCCATGCTGTTCTTGAAAAGCATGGGGCCATGGAATATACAACTATTGTAACTGCATGCGCCAGTGATCCGGCGACTTTGCAGTATGTTGCTCCTTATGCAGGATGCGCCATCGGCGAATATTTCCGTGATAAAGGGCAGCATGCATTAATCATATATGATGATCTTTCAAAACAGGCTGTTGCATATCGTCAGGTTTCTTTGCTTTTGAGACGACCTCCGGGACGCGAGGCATTCCCCGGCGATATTTTTTATAACCATTCTCGACTCCTTGAGCGTGCTGCCAAGCTAAATGATGAATTAGGCGCAGGTTCTCTGACAGCGTTGCCGATTATTGAGACCCAGGCAGGTGATGTGTCTGCCTATATCCCGACAAATGTTATATCCATTACCGACGGGCAGATATACCTTGAACCGAGTCTGTTTTTTGCCGGTGTCAGGCCTTCTATTAATGTCGGACTTTCTGTTTCACGGGTTGGAGGGTCAGCGCAGGTTAAGGCCATGAAACAGGTGGCAGGCACTCTTCGTCTCGATCTGGCCCAGTACCGGGAATTAGAGGCATTTGCAGCGTTCGGCAGTGATCTGGATAAAGCAACACAGGCTCAGTTAACAAGGGGCGCAAGGCTGGTTGAAATATTAAAACAGCCGCAATATCAGCCATTATCCATGGAAAAGCAGGTCTCGATACTTTATGCAGGCACAAGAGGTTTTCTTGACAATTATCCTCTCGATGTTCTGGCAAAATATGAAGCGGGCCTTTATCCATTCTTAGAAGAAAGATACCCGCAGATATTTACCGAGCTTACAGAAAAACAGGAAATTTCAGACGGTCTGGACAAGACAATGGCAGAGGCATTTAAGGCTTACGGCGAAGAGTTTAAGGACACAATAAAATAAAGGCTTGGTTTTTCTATGGCTACTTTAAAAGAAGTTCAAACAAAGATAACAGCAGTTAAAAAGACAAAGCAGATTACAAAGGCCATGAATATGGTTGCCACTTCCAAGTTGCGTGGCGCCCAGCAGAAGGTGGAGGCGTTCAGGCCTTATGCCTTGAAATTTGCCGATGTTCTGGGAAGTCTCGCGGAAAAGGCAGGTGAGGAAGCAAGCCCTTTGTTAGTGCCGCGAGAGGAAGTCAAGAAAATACATGTTATTATTTGTACTTCAGACAAGGGGTTATGCGGCGGTTTTAATTCACATCTTATTTCAAGGGCTGAAAAATTTGCAAAAGACAAATCCGAGCAAAATATAGAGGTTGTATTTACCAATTTTGGCAAAAAGGGACGTGACTGGTGCCGTAGAAATGGTTTTTCGATTTTAGGTGAACATCTTGGGATCGTGGGAGCAAAATTTGGATTTAACATTGCAAGTGTTGCAGGGCAGAGAACTGTTGATGGATTTTTAGATGAAGAATATGATGAAGTTTACATTATTTATTCAGAATTTATCAGCATGGCAAGACAGACCCCGGTAATACAGCAGATCTTGCCGATACAGCCTATTGAATCGGCTGAAACAAAGGCTGAAGATGAACAAACGCCGTATCTCGCAGAGCATATCTGCGAGCCTTCAACAGATGAACTGCTTGGGGATATGCTTCCAAGGAATATTTATGTTCAATTATACAGCGCTCTTCTGGAAACATCCACAAGTGAACATGCCGCGCGGATGACCGCTATGAACAATGCTACAAAAGCCTGCGATGACATGGTTGAGACGCTGTCGCTTGCATATAATAAGGCCAGGCAGTCGTCAATTACGGCAGATCTGATGGATATTGTCGGTGGCGCTGAAGCGCTAAAAGGATAAAACTGGGAAACAGTTAATAGTTATTTGCTGGTTGTTATTTATATAGCAGGCAGCAAATAGCAGATAATAAATTTGGAGGTCAATAGATGGGAGAGAACATAGGTAAAATTACTCAGGTTATGGGGCCTGTTGTTGATGTTGAGTTTGAGCAGGGTAAATTGCCTACAATTCTTACAGCGCTGCTGATTAGTAACGAAACCATCAGTGATGAGCCGGATAATCTTGTTGTTGAGGTTGCTCAGCATCTCGGTGACAATGTTGTTCGTACTATTGCAATGGATGTTACCGATGGTCTTGTGCGCGGGATGCCGGTGAAGGATTCCGGCAAGCCGATCATGATGCCGGTTGGCGAAGCAGGGTTGGGTCGTGTTCTAAATGTTGTTGGAAGACCTGTGGACGGTCTGGGGCCAATAAGCCAGGAAAAGATGTTGCCCATTCACCGGGAAGCCCCGAAATTTACCGAACAGGACACAACTGTTCGCGTTCTTGAAACAGGTGTTAAGGTAATCGACCTGCTTGTGCCGTTTCCCCGTGGCGGCAAAATGGGAATGTTTGGCGGCGCAGGTGTTGGGAAAACCGTTGTCATGATGGAAATGGTTAACAATATTGCCATGCAGCACGGTGGTATTTCTGTGTTTGCAGGTGTTGGGGAGCGGACCCGTGAGGGGAATGACCTCTACAAAGAAATGAAAGATTCCGGAGTTCTTCCCAAGGCTGCACTTATTTACGGACAGATGACCGAACCACCTGGAGCAAGAGCCCGTGTTGCCCTTTCTGCGTTGACTGCCGCAGAGTATTTCCGGGATGAAGAAGGACAGGATGTTCTAATATTTATCGATAATATATTCCGTTTTACTCAGGCCGGTTCAGAGGTTTCAGCGCTTCTTGGCAGGATGCCGTCTGCTGTGGGATACCAGCCGACACTTGCAGTTGACCTTGGCGAGCTTCAAGAGAGGATCACATCAACAGATAAAGGTTCTATTACAGCGGTTCAGTGTGTGTATGTGCCTGCGGACGACCTGACAGACCCGGCGCCCGCAACAACATTTGCCCATCTTGATGGAACTGTTGTTTTATCACGTCAGATCACCGAATTAGGGATTTACCCTGCAGTTGATCCGCTTGATTCAACCTCCAGGATTCTCGATGCCGCTTATATCGGTGAAGAGCATTATCAGGTTGCGCGTACGGTTCAGAATATGCTGCAAAAATATAAGGAGCTTCAGGATATTATCGCAATTCTCGGAATTGATGAACTCTCTGAGGAGGATAAAATTACCGTGGCACGCGCAAGGAGGATCCAGAGATTTCTTTCACAACCGTTCCATGTTGCTGAAGTATTTACCGGAAAACCGGGGAAATATGTGAAAATCGAAGATGCTGTTCGAGGCTTTAAGGAAATCTGTGAGGGGAAACATGATGACCTTCCTGAGCAGGCATTTTATATGGTAGGCGGGATAGAAGAGGCTGTTGAAAAGGCCAAAGAAATGGCCGCTGCATAAAAAAAAAATATAGAGGGCAAATTATGGCTGGAAATATCCGTTTAGAAGTGGTTACGCCGGAAGCATCTGTTGTTAGCGAAGACGTTCAGATTGTGGTGGCGCCCGGTAATCTTGGAGAGTTTGGTGTCTTAATCGGCCATACCCCTTTTTTAACAACCCTTAGGCTGGGCACAATTCGTTATAAGGCTGCAGATGGGGTTGAAAAAGCCGTTTTTGTTAGTTCCGGGTTCGCGGAAGCGCTTCCTGATAAGGTAACTGTACTGGCCGAGTCTGCTGAAAGACGGCGCGATATTGATGTTGAACGGATTAAGCGGGCAATAAAACGAGCTGAGGAGCGTCTGGCCGCAAAGGTGCCGGATATCGACTTTGAAAGGGCTAAAGCCGCTCTGGCAAGAGCATTGCATCGACTTAAGCTTGCCGAAACAAAGCGCAGTTAATATTTATTTAAAGTTGTTCCGGAATAAAGGACAATAAAGTTTGTTAAATCGAGCCGTTACAAAGGGCTCTATATAATACAAGGGCAGATCACATAATATTTGGTTTGCCCTTTTTTATTAGCGGGTAAGATGCAAAATACAGAAAACAGAGTCGCAGTTATCATACTTGCCGCAGGCATGGGGACGCGCATGAAATCGAGCAAACCCAAAGTGCTTCATGAAATACTTGGCAAGCCTATGGTAATGTATGTTGTAAAAACAGCTAACAAGGTTGCAGGAAGTAATGTGATTCTTGTGGTGGGCAACCAGGCTGAGAAAGTTCGTGAAGTTTTGTCGGAAAATTATGAATTAATATTTGCCTTGCAGGAAAAACAGCTTGGGACAGGCCATGCGGTTTTGTGTGCGCTGCCTTACGTCCCTGAATATATTGAACAGGTGGTTATACTGTGCGGCGATGTGCCGCTACTGAGTTCAAGTACTGTTTTGCGACTTTTAGACGATCATATAAGGAAAAAGCGTGACGTTACTCTTTTAGCGGTTGAAGTCGATAATCCTGAAGGATATGGCAGGGTATTATTTGATAAAAACATGGATGTTTTCGAGATAGTTGAAGAGGCGGATGCTTCTGAAGAACAGAAAAAGATAAAAATCATAAATACTGGAATCTATTGTGTAAAAAAGAAATTCTTAATTGATTCTTTACATAAAATCAAGTCAAATAACGCTCAGTGTGAGTATTATCTTACAGATATTATTAAAATCGGATATCTGGGAAAAAAGGTTGTCGGTGTAATGGTCGGCACAGATTGTGAGGAGGTTATTGGCGTTAATAATGACGAGGAATTAATTGCGGCTGAGAACATTATGCGTAAAATATCTTGACTTTAGTTTTTTTGAAAGATTATATATGAAAATATGAGGTGATATATTGGATAACGAACAAATTTTGCGACAATTTGAAGAAATTGAAGAAAAAGTTGTAAGATTAATTGATGTTTGTAAAGCTCATGAAGCCACTAATTCAGAACTTAGAGATAAAATAAGGAGGTTAGAGGAAGAGCTTCAAAGTAAAGTTGAGATAGAAACTAATTATTCGCAAGAGAGGGACCTTATCCGGTCAAAAATTGATAGTCTGTTGGCCAGGTTAGATGATATTGCATAATATATATACCGGCTGACGGGGCATTAGGTTCTCAGGAAAGGTGAAACACATTTTCATTGGAACAACTTGTAACAATAGAACTTTTTGGGCAGCCATATACGTTTAAGGCTGAATCAGAAGCCACAGAAGCAAAAGATGTTGCCAATTCCCTGGCCAAAGAGGTGGAAAGGGTTAAAAGGCAACAGACAGATCAATCAACAGATCTTTCAAAACTTACAATTTTAATAATAGCTGCATTGAATATTGCTAATGAAAATATTGAGTTAAAAAAAGATCGCTCAAATTTTTTAGAGGAAATTTTCAGACGGTCAGAGAGTCTGATACATACATTAGATGATAATGAGCAGATTATCAGATGATATTTAACAAGTTGACACCAGATGAATGTGATATTTATCCTTTTTGCACGATTAAATTTTAATAAAACTATTGGAGCCGCAAAATAAATAGATACACTTAGTTATCCTGTCGGGATGAACAAGCCTTGAAGGCAATAAAATATTATTTTACAAGATAAGGCCCCTGCCGTGTTCGTGATTGAGAGATGTTCTTTGACCCAACATTTATATTAAAGGGAGCTTTCACTGGTTTTGGTGTGCATGTTCTGCTTGTACAGAAAAGCCTGAAGAAACTATAAGGCGCCCACCTTGTAAACTGGTTCAAAGGCCTTTCAACACGGCTCTGTGGCGGGGGTTATCTTAATCTGTATATCTATATGTATAAGAAAACGAAAAAGTATATAATCGATCTTTTATGCAAAGATAATATGTTATGAGATAAACTATTGTCGGCGAACTTGCCATTTTTGCCATTCCAAAGACCTCATCCCACATCTACCTCTTAAATAGAGCTATACAAAAAACATCCTCTTTTGCCCTGTTAGCGCCAGAGTTAAGACCTTTGAAAAATGTTCAATTTTGTTCGAGTACAAGGAAGACGAAAATCTCAACCACCGGAATATATTGAATATTTCGAGGATTGAAATTTTTGTCTGACGCAGTAATCGGGCAAAAGGGGACGTTTTGCAAAGGTCTCAGTTAAAGCTTTACTAAAGCCTGTGTCAGGCTCAAATTTTGCCTGCAGTTTAAGTTTAATCTTTAGCACGAATATTTCTGTGGCTGCTAATTTATGCTTTACTTAAACTTAGAACCAGCTTGAGCGGGGGATTTTCTCCGGAGGTCTCGATAGAAGTACGTGTAGCCGTTCACGGCTTGAAATTGGGAATTCGAAATTAGGGAGAGATGAAACGAATTTGCGATCTGTATGATTACAAACAGGCAAAAGCGTTAGAGGAAAAGTGTTATCTTAAGCCAAACGAGACAGAATGCAGAACAATAGTTGAAAAACTCGGTCCAAAATTGAATATGTTCATTAACAATATAAAAGCATGAAAGCCCAATTCCCAATTTCTAATTTCAACGTTTTGTAAATGCTTACATATTTATTAGAGAGTTTTTGCGAGTAAAAATACGGATATACGCATGGAGAATGGTGATGAATGAATATCATATTATAATGGTCATAATCGGTTTTGTTGCAGGTTTTGCCATTGCATATTGGATAAAAGGAAAAATTGTATCTCAGAAAGTCAAGGCTGCCAATGAAGAGTCTATACGAATAATTAAAGATGCGAAACGGAGATCAGAAACTCTATTAAAAGAGGCTGAACTTGATGTTAAAGATAGACTTTTCAACATGAAAAACGAATTTGACTCAGAAACTAAAGAGACTAAATCTGAACTAAAAAAACTTGATAGGAGATTAATACAAAGAGAGGAAAACATTGACCGCAAAGCCGACCAATTTGAGAAAAGAGAAAGAGATATTTCACAAAGCGAAAGTCAATTGGTCAAAAAAGAGGAACAGGTTAAACAGAATGAACAAAAGTATAACGAACTTATTGAAGAGCAGAAAAGGCAGCTTGAAAAAATTTCAGGTCTGACCGCAGGCCAGGCCAGGGAGCTTTTAATAAAAGCCATGGAAAACGAAGCGCGATATGAAGGCGCCAAGCTTATTAAAAGGATAGAGAATGAAACAAAGGAAAAAGCTGATAAAAAAGCAAAAAAGATTATTGCAACCGCTATCCAGAGATATGCCGGTGATTTCGTAGCGGAACGTACTGTTTCTGTAGTTCAACTTCCAAGCGACGAAATGAAAGGGCGTATCATCGGCAGAGAGGGGCGGAATATACGCGCTATTGAGGCCGCGACAGGTATAGATCTTATAATAGATGATACTCCTGAGGCGGTCATTCTATCCGGTTTTAATCCTGTCAGGAGAGAGGTCGCCAGACTTTCTCTTTTAAAGCTGATATCAGACGGCAGGATACATCCTGCGCGCATAGAGGATGTAGTAAAAAAGGTTGAGAAAGAAGTTGATCTGGCAATTAAAGAGGCTGGAGAACAGGCGGCATTTGATTTGGGCGTGCATGGTTTGCATGGCGAGCTTGTCAAAATACTTGGCAGATTAAAATTCCGTTCAAGTTATACGCAGAATGTTTTGCAGCATTCAGTTGAGGTGGGTTTTTTGTGTGGCATAATGGCTGTTGAGCTGGGACTCAACCAAAAACTGGCGAGACGTATGGGATTATTGCATGATATCGGCAAGGCTGTTGATCATGAAGTGGAGGGACCGCATGCTTTAATAGGATCGAAACTTGCAAAAAAATATGGCGAGTCTCAGAGAGTTGTTCATGCGATTGCCGCTCACCATGAAGATGTGCCGCCCAATACAGTATATGCGTTGTTAGTACAGGCTGCTGACGGTCTTTCAGGGGCAAGACCAGGAGCGCGTAAGGAGCTGCTTGAGAATTATATAAAACGTTTGGAAGATCTTGAGAATATAGCAAATTCATTTAAAGGGGTTGCTAATACTTATGCTATTCAAGCCGGAAGGGAACTCAGGGTTATAGTGGAAAGCGATATTATTTCAGATGAAGAATCTATTCTGCTGAGCAGGGATATTGCACATAAAATTGAAGAGTCATTAACATTTCCCGGGCAGATAAGAGTTACGGTTATAAGAGAAACAAGGGCTGTGGAATATGCAAATAAATAAGCTACCCGTGAACGGTCATGATTATAACGAGGTGGATGTATGGCTAATTTAATAGATATCTTTTATGAACGTGGGTTTATAGAACAAACAACCCACGAGGATGAATTAAAAGAATACCTCGATCAGGGCAATATAACCTGTTATATCGGTTTTGATCCGACAGGGTCCAGTCTTCATATTGGGAGCCTCGTGCCAATAATGTCGCTTGCTCATATGCAAAAATCAGGTCACCGTCCTATTGCTCTTGTTGGCGGTGGAACCGGTCTTGTCGGAGATCCGAGCGGTAAAACTGAAACCCGGCAAATACTTACACCGGAAGTGGTGGAAGAAAATGCAATTGGAATTAAGAAACAACTGTCCAGGTTTATTGATTTCAGCAATGGAAAGGCTCTTTTGTTGAACAACGCTGACTGGCTGACAAAATTAAAATATATTCCATTCCTGAGAGATATTGGACGACATTTCAGCGTTAATCGTATGGTAAAAGCAGAAAGCTATAAGATGCGCCTTGAATCCGAAGAAGGGTTAAATTTTATCGAATTTAATTATATGCTGTTACAGGCATATGATTTTCTTGAACTTTTTGAAAATTACGGATGCAGGCTCCAGATGGGAGGAAGTGATCAATGGGGCAACATAGTTAGCGGCATTGAACTGGTCAGGAAAATGCGCCAGAAAACTGTTTTTGGCATAACCTTTCCCTTGATTACTACGAGCAGTGGGGCAAAGATGGGAAAAACAGTTAAAGGAGCTGTCTGGCTTGATCCTGAAAGAACCAGCCCATACGAGTACTATCAGTATTGGATCAATACTGATGATAAGGATGTTGCCAGATTCATGGCCCTTTATACATTTTTGCCGATAGATGAAATCAGAGAAATCGAAAAGCTGGAAAATGCTGATTTAAACATGGCTAAAACAGTTCTGGCGTTTGAGACCACGCAGCTTGTTCACGGCAGAGAAGAGGCAATCAAGGCTTATCGTGCAGCAGCAAGTATGTTTGGCGGTCGTGTTGTTCCTGAAAAGATACTGCCGTCCAGTTCGGTTCATAAGGATATGCCGGATGTTGACGATGTATCGGTGCCGCACTCCTTTTTTGAGATGGATCAACTTATAGAGGGCATACCTGCTTTTAAAATATTCCATACCGTTGGTCTTGCCCCTTCAGGTGGAGCTGCCAGAAGGCTGATTGAGCAGGGAGGGGCATATATTAATGATAGGCGTATTCAATCTTTTGAACAGCAAATAACGGAAAAGGATCTTGATGACAATGGAACTATCGTATTAAGGTCCGGTAAAAAACGGTTTCACATAATAAAGATAAAAAAGTAGAAAAATCGCTTGACAGCTTGAAATAATATGTGTAAATAAATTGTTTCTGTTCGCTTGTTTAATGAGAAATAAATTAATTTTTTTCTTGACAAAATATATAATTAAATTATAGTAATAAAACTTTCGCTGCCAGCTAATATAATATTTCGCTGCCAGCTACTTGATCTTTGAAAACTAAATAGTGACATTATAGTTGGGCCAACGTTTTTTTTATGTTGTACCTGTATTATTATTCGGTACGACATTGTTAAGAGTATAATTGGAGAGTTTGATCCTGGCTCAGAATGAACGCTGGCGGCGTGCTTAACACATGCAAGTCGCACGAGAACTCTTTAGCTTGCTAAAGATAGTAAAGTGGCGCACGGGTGAGTAACGCGTGGGTAATCTACCTCCGAATCGGGGATAACACCGCGAAAGCGATGCTAATACCGGATAATATCTTAGAACCTTTGGGTTTTGAGATCAAAGGTGGCCTCTTCATGAAAGCTACTGTCTGGAGATGAGCCCGCGTACCATTAGCTTGTTGGTGGGGTAATGGCCTACCAAGGCTACGATGGTTAGCTGGTCTGAGAGGATGATCAGCCACACTGGAACTGACACACGGTCCAGACTCCTACGGGAGGCAGCAGTGAGGAATTTTGCGCAATGGGGGAAACCCTGACGCAGCAACGCCGCGTGAGTGATGAAGGCTTTCGGGTCGTAAAACTCTGTCAAGTGGGAAGAACCTGCTTGGTGCCAATACCACCAAGCACTGACGGTACCACTGAAGGAAGCACCGGCTAACTCCGTGCCAGCAGCCGCGGTAATACGGAGGGTGCAAGCGTTATTCGGAATTATTGGGCGTAAAGGGCGCGTAGGCGGTTTTTTAAGTCAGATGTGAAAGCCCGGGGCTTAACCCCGGAAGTGCATTTGAAACTAAGGGACTTGAGTATGGGAGAGGGAAGTGGAATTCCTGGTGTAGAGGTGAAATTCGTAGATATCAGGAGGAACACCGGTGGCGAAGGCGACTTCCTGGACCAATACTGACGCTAAGGCGCGAAAGCGTGGGGAGCAAACAGGATTAGATACCCTGGTAGTCCACGCAGTAAACGATGAACACTAGGTGTAGCGGGTATTGACCCCTGCTGTGCCGCAGTTAACGCATTAAGTGTTCCGCCTGGGGAGTACGACCGCAAGGTTAAAACTCAAAGGAATTGACGGGGGCCCGCACAAGCGGTGGAGCATGTGGTTTAATTCGACGCAACGCGAAGAACCTTACCTGGATTTGACATCCCGAGAAGTCCCTCGAAAGAGGGATGTGCCCTTCGGGGAACTTGGTGACAGGTGCTGCATGGCTGTCGTCAGCTCGTGTCGTGAGATGTTGGGTTAAGTCCCGCAACGAGCGCAACCCCTATCTTTAGTTACCAGCATTAAGTTGGGGACTCTAAAGATACCGCCTCGGCAAACGGGGAGGAAGGTGGGGATGACGTCAAGTCCTCATGGCCTTTATATCCAGGGCTACACACGTGCTACAATGGGCTGTACAAAGGGTCGCGACTCCGCGAGGATGAGCCAATCCCATAAAGCAGCTCTAAGTTCGGATTGGAGTCTGCAACTCGACTCCATGAAGCTGGAATCGCTAGTAATCGTGGATCAGCATGCCACGGTGAATACGTTCCCGGGCCTTGTACACACCGC
>RPGP01000001.1:0-157500 GCA_004193555.1 Desulfobacteraceae bacterium Eth-SRB1 | reverse complement strand
TGTTAATCATTACAGTGAGTATTACAAGGGAATCAACAAGGACCTTCTTATCGCAGGCGCAATTCTTCACGATATCGGCAAGATAAGGGAATTTGATTACAAACACAACATAGACTACTCTGATCAGGGCAGGCTGCTTAGCCATATTGTAATCGGAATCGAAATGCTTGATGAAAAACTCAGAAAGATAAAAGATTTTCCCGAGGAACAGGCAATCTTGCTCAAGCATATGATTGTAAGTCATCATGGAGTCAGAGAATTCGGATCGCCGGAACCGCCCAAAACCATCGAGGCCGTGTTGCTGAACTATATTGATGAGGTAGATTCCAAGGTTAACTGCATTCGCGAATTTATAGCTTCCGGAGATCCGAACGAAACATGGACTTCCTATCATAAATTGCTGGAACGCCATTTTTATATGGGGAAAAAGTAACCGTTCACGGTTTACAGTTATCGGTTCACGGTTGAAAAAAACAGAAGGTAGAGGAGAATTATGGGGTCCTCATTCCAAATGCTTCAATTGTTGCATAGTTCATTGAAAAACTGTGAATTATAAACCGTGAACTGTGAACCGTAAACCGTTACTAATTATGTTTATTACTCTCGAAGGAATAGAAGGCTCAGGCAAAACAACACAGATAGTGCATATCTCTGAGTTTCTGGAAAGCAGGGGATATGAATGCGTTCTGACACGTGAACCCGGAGGCACAAAAATCGGGGAAAAAATCCGTGCAATTCTCCTTGACCCTGAAAGCAAAGATATGGACCCGCTGGCTGAACTTTTGCTGTATACGGCTGATCGCGCTCAGCATATAAAAGAACTTATAATTCCATCTTTATCGACGGGAAAGATTGTTTTATGTGACCGCTATTTTGATGCCACTGTAGTTTACCAGGGTTTTGCAAGGGGGCTCGATATCGCTCTGATAAACAGCCTTCACAAATTAGCCCTTAATGATTTAAAGCCTGACATTACGTTTCTACTTGATCTTCCGCCTGAAACAGGCCTCTCCCGCGCATGGAAACAGATAGATAACGGCACAAGGGTCGGTCATGAAACCAGGTTTGAAAAGGAAAAACTTTCTTTTCACAAAAAGGTAAGGGCCGGATATCTTGAGCTGGCGCGTCTTGAGCCCGGGCGGTTTTTAATAATAGATGCTTCAAAAAACGAAAATCAGGTTAAGCAACAGATAATTAATGCATTAAGAGAAAAGTGCCTAAAGTGAGCTAAAGTGCCTAAAATGCCTAAAGTTAAGGAATTCTGCCATTTTATACCTGCCTGCCGGCAGGTAAGTTTCTTAAGCCATCAATGCATAATTTTGGGCACAATTCGGGCAGCATCTAAGAGGTTTTGAGTTATCAATTAGCACGCCGAAGGCGTACCACAACTTTAGGCACTTTAATATACTTTAGCTCACTTTAGGCACTTATATTTATATCCGCACCGAAGGTGTGCTAACTCAAAGAAAAACGATGAGCTATTCAATTTTAGATACCATAGGCAATACGCCGCTGATTGAGATAAGAAATCTGAATCCAAATCCAAGGGTAAAAATACTCGCAAAGCTTGAATATTTAAACCCGGGAGGTTCGATCAAAGACAGGTCTGCCCTTTTCATGATCGAAGCAGGTGAAAAATCCGGCGCCCTTACACCGCATAAAACCGTAATTGAGGCCACAAGCGGGAATACAGGCATCGGTCTTGCCCTTGTCTGTTCTGTCAAAGGATATAAACTTCTGTTGATAATGTCGGAAGCGGTCAGCGTGGAACGGCGAAAAATCCTTAAGGCCCGCGGCGCTGATATTTTACTTACACCGAGCCATCTTGGCACAGATGGCGCTATTGAAAAAGCCTATCGCCTGGTTCGCGAAAATCCTGAAGCCTATTTTATGACTGACCAGTTCAATAATGAAGCCAACTGCCTTGCCCATTATTATGGAACAGCCGAAGAAATATGGAGGCAGACAGGAGGAAAAATTACAACCGTTGTTGCTACTATGGGAACAACAGGCACGCTGATGGGCATCTCAAAAAGGCTCAAAGAATATAATACAAACATCCGCATTATCGGCGTTGAACCATACCTTGGCCATAAAATTCAGGGATTAAAGAATATGAAGGAGGCTTATCGGCCTGAGATTTACGATAAAAAACGGCTTGATAAGATAGTAAATATTGAGGACGAAAAGGCCTTTGAAATGACAAGACGTCTCGCAAAAGAGGAAGGCATCTTTGTTGGTATGAGCAGTGGAGCCGCCATGGTTATTGCGCGAAAAGAGGCCGAAGCCATGACTGAGGGCACGGTTGTCGTAATATTCCCGGATGGGGGCGAGCGTTACCTGAGCACATCCCTTTTTACCGCTCAAGACAGCGCCGGGCTCCAATTGTTCAACACCATTAGCAGGAGCAAGGAGACGTTTGAGCCGATGCTTCCTGGAAAAGTATCAATATATTCCTGCGGACCTACAGCTCATGCACGGATAAACCTTGCGGAATGCCGGCGCTTAGTCTTTGCCGACCTGCTGTGCCGTTATCTCGAATACAGGGGTTACTCCGTCACCCACATTATGAACATCACGGACATGGATGACAAAACAATATCCGGTTCTGAAGAAGCAGGCATGAGTCTAACCGAATTTACAGAAAAACATATCGACTCATTTATGAATGATCTTAAGCTTCTGAACATAAAACCTGCCGATAAATATCCCAGGGCAAGCGAGCATGTTGAAGATATGGTCATACTGGCGGAAAAACTTGTCAAAAAAGGCTTTGCCTATGAAAAGCTCCGTTCAATATATTTCGACATATCCCGCTTTTCCGATTACGGCAAGCTGTCAGGCATTGATATCAATAAGATAAAATTAGGTTCCACCGTAGATCTTGATGAATACGAAAAGGACAACCCGCGTGATTTCACACTTTTTAAAAGGTCCCGGCTTTCAGAGCTGAAAAGGGGAATATATATAAGCACCGACTGGGGAAATGTACGGCCTTCATGGCATATACAGTGTGCGGCCATTTCCATGAAATACCTTGGAGAAAGCTTTGATATTCATACCAGCAGCCGGGAGCTTATTTTTCCACATCATGAAAACGAAATAGCGATCGCCAGCGCTGTCACTAAAAAACCGCTTGCAAAATACTGGATGCATTGTGACAGGGTGCTGGTTGACGGCAAAAAAATGGGCGAAAAGGGGGCAGGATTTACACTTGCGGACATGAACAACATGGGCTATGCCGACAGGACAATCAGGTTCTGGCTGCTTTCAAGCCATTACAGAAAGCCGGTTGATTTTTCCGGTGACAGGCTCGAATATGCTGAGCATACTCTTAAAAGACTTGATTCATGCACCCGAAACCTGCATTCCATTAAGGAGGGATCTCCCTATAAAGAACTGGATCAGCTTCTGTATGACATTAAACATGGCTTTACCAGCGCCATGGATGATGATTTGAATATTTCAGCAGCCCTGGCCTCAATTTTCAAAACTGTCAGAAAAATAAATATACTTGCTTTAAGCGGCGAAATTGACCCTGATGGGGCATCAAAAATTCTGGATGCGTTCAGAAATATCGATTCAGTGCTGAAAATATTCGATTTTGCCAATGAGCTTTCAGACCCTGAAATAGAGCTCCTGATAAAAGAAAGGGATACAGCCAGAAGAGAAAAAAACTGGGATCTTGCAGACAGGATTCGTGATCAATTAATATCCAGCGGGATTACAATAAAAGACACTAAAATCTAAAATGAAACCTATATTTTTTCCATTCACATACATCTCCAGACCGGTTGCCGAGGCTCTATCCAACCTGTTCGGAAAGATCGTTGTTTATCAGCCTTCACATCAAAAACTCCCTGAATCAATGGAAGAATTATCTCAAAACGGCATGCTTGACATACGTGTGCCTGTAATAAAAGATAAAAATATAGTAGATGCCATGTTAAAAGAATGCATGGGTTGGATAAATCTCCACCAGGGAAACAAGGGGATGATAAAAGAGTTTTTCAAGGCACATAAAGATACCATTCCCTTTTTTAATGATTCGCTGACACTGCAAATTAAAGCTGATATTCAGAAAAGAAGCCGGGGAGGCCGGCAGAAAATTGAACCGGATTCACTGCTTGGCGCCATATTGTTTCTTCATATTGCCCGGGAATTCGACATGCAAAACTGGGAAATAAACCAGGGGGTTCTCAATGTTGAAAAAATGGAGCAGAATCTTTTTGAAAACCTTAAAGGGGAAAATGAATTTGCACAAACAGCTGCCGGCACAAACAGATTGATTGCCGATGATCCTGGCGATTACATGACAAAAGATAGAATAAAAGCATGGTCGCTTATTATGCAATATGATCATGATATATCAGGGCTGTTTATTACAAATAGCCGGACAGCTTTTGACTATCTTGCAGATAAAACGCCGGAAGCAAAAATTATATATAAATTCAAGTTGATACCGGCAGATAAAAACAGTATTGGAAAAACAGAAAAATGGCGAAAGAGTTTAGTTGGGCGGCTCGAAATGCTGGCGGAAAATCCATGGCAGGACTCGGATGAAATTATTAAAGAGTCAGGCTTCATAGAAGAGTCTAATGAAAAAGTATCGATGACATTCTCTCTTGTGCCCGGAGAAATACCCCATGATTTTTTTTCGCGTTACGCAGGCATTAAACCGCATAAAGATATTGAAATTACGGAGGATATAAAGCTAAAAAATACTCTCATAGGTCTTGTTGAAATATGAAACGATCAAAAATATTGAATTTAGGAATTAGGAATTGATCCGTCTGCGGCGGACTATTGATTTTAATCCCTCAATCCCTAAATTAATAATCAATTGTTAATACTTAATTGTTAATGCTCTAATCATCTGACCTAACAGCCTAACAGCCTAACAGCCTAACAGCCTAACAGCCTAACAGCCTAATAAGCTAATCCCTTAATCCCTCGATTCCTAAGTGTTTTATTATGTCCTGAAAAACCTGGTCCTTTTGGCCAGGTCAGAGATAGATGGCTTTGCCTTGGATTTTTGTGTCTAAAATCACAAATTACAAGCGTCAAATCTCAAATAAATCTCAAATCCCAATATTCAATGACCAAAACCCTCCAGAACTACACTATGGCGTGGTTTGGATTTTCGAATTTCGGTCATTGGAAATTGTTTGTAATTTGTAATTTGCAATTTGATATTTGGGATTTCGATAAATCAATGAACTGCCAACAAAGCAAATCCCCTCTGGGGTTAGCCAAAGCCTGGTCCTCTGGGCCAGGATTCTTTACTTAATAAAATCCTCAGGATCATCAGGCCTGTATGTATCAAGGGGCGGACGTTCCTTTAGAGACAGGCCAGCTTCCCAGCCATATAATTCAAGACAATCCTTTTCCAGTTTTTTTGTAAATAGCCTGACATTTATACCCATTGGACATGCCCGTTCACAAGCGCCGCAATCTGTGCATCTGCCGGCGCAATGAAAGGCCCTTAGCAAATGGAAGGTTTTAATATCTACAGAATCAATACTTTTTCCTAACCACTGAGGCCTGGATTCATCTACAAAACATGTGGGGCAGTAGCAAAGCGGGCACGCATTTCTGCATGCATAGCAGCGGATGCAGGCAGAAAGTAGATTATTAAAATAATCCTGTTTTTTTTCAGGCTGCATAGCCTCGATCCGGCGTACATCCTCATATCTATCGACATCCTTTTGTTCTTCGACAAGATCGGCGACAAGTTCATCATATATAACAGGGTTCCGATGGACGCATATTGCGCAGTTTTCCTGCAGCACCTCTGTTTTTTTAAAGACTTTTTCAGAATCATTACCCCTTACGATGATCTTGTTTTCCTCCTCTACAACCTCGATTATTTCCCTCTCAAACATCGAGGCAATTTTATGCCTGTCGATCATCCCCTTGCACGGTACTCCGATAATAAACATCTGGTCTCTTTTAATTTTGTTTTCAATTATATGGGTGACAATATTTCTTGAATCGCAGCCCTTTGCAATAATGGCAATTTTTTCTTTTCTATTGGTCAGATAGTTTGCCAGGTTGATTCCGCAGTTGCTGTCCCAAACAAGCTCTTTTACATTTTCGGGACTTTTAACAATACAAGGCTCGTTCATCATCGGCACGGTTCCCTTGCGGAAACCTATTACCATATCTACCCTGCTTTCTTTTAAGAGCCTTTCTGATATTGTCCGTATTTTAGTTATATACCCTAACATGTTAAGCTGCCCTGTCATTTATTTTTTTGATGAAATATTTCGAAGGTCCTAAGTCCTTTACCGTCTTGATTACCTTGATTGCGACTTCAGCGAACTTTGCTCCTTCTGCCGCGGATATCCATGAAAAATGAAGGCGGCCAGGTTCGATGCCCATGTATTCTATAAGGCTTTTAAAGAGTGAAAACTTTCGACGGGCATAGTAATTACCTGCTATGTAATGGCATTCTCCAGGATGGCATCCGGATACCCAAACCCCGTCTGCGCCCTTTCCAAAAGCAGCCAGTATAAATTTGGGGCTCATCCGTCCGGTACAGGGGACCCTTATAACCCTGATGTTTGACGGGTATTGCAGACGGCTGATACCTGCAAGATCAGCGGCTTCATAGCTGCACCAGTTGCATAAAAAAGTTACAATTTTTGGTTCCCAATCAGGCATTATAAGAATCTCCAATAATAAATTTAAAGTGCCTAAAGTGAGCTAAAGTTAATGAGTCGCTTCGCTCCATCTTTTTTAAGATTGGCTGCGCCGAAGGCTCATTCCTTAACTTTAGGCACTTTAACATACTTTAGCTCACTTTAGGCACTTATAAGACTACTTTATTCATTGCATAAATCTGCGCAAAGATCTGATCATTATCAAATCCATTAAGATTAATAGCCCCTGACCTGCAGGATGCAGCGCAAAGACCGCACCCTTTGCACAATGTTGGTTCAATTTCAGCTTTACCGTTTTTTTCATTAAACATGGCCGCAGAATATGGGCATATTGATACACAAACGCCGCAACTGCTGCAAAAGTTTGGATTGACATAAGCTACTGTGCTGCTTACCGAGATGCTCATCGCGGACAGAAGCGTCACCGCTCTTGCTGCTGCGGCCTGAGCCTGTGTTATGGATTCATCTATCGTTTTTGGAGCATGGGCAAGCCCACACACGAACACACCATCTGTGGCAAAATCAACAGGCCGGAGTTTGACATGCGCTTCTACAAAAAAACCGTCATCATTCTGCGGCACTTTATAGAATTGCGCTAATGGATTCTTTTTTTCCGGGACAATAGCAGAGGCCAGAATCAAAAGGTCGGAACGGATCTCCATATTCCGCCTGAGCACGCAATCAGTGAAAGCAACCTGTAAATCTCCCTGTTCAGTCGCTACTGTAAACTCTTTGTCAAAATTATAGCGGACAAAGTTAATCCCGGCAGAACGCGCTTTCCGATAAAGATTCTCTCGCAGGCCATAGGGTCGCATATCCCTGTAAAGCACAAAGATGTTCATTTTGGGATTGATTTCTTTGAGCTTTACGGCACTTTTAATCGACTGTGTGCAGCAGACCTTAGAGCAGTAAGGCCGTTGCGGGATACGCGAACCAACACATTGTACAAACACAGCCGTATTGAGCTGCCCTAACGAGGGATCATTATCAATCAGACGCTGCTGAAATTCCAAACCGGTTACAACACGAGGATCTTTGCCGTAAAGATACTGGTTCGGCTTGAGCTCCGAGGCGCCGGATGCAATAATCGTCACCCCGTGTTCCAGGACTTTGCTTTCGCCATTGTGCTGGATCGTTGTTTTAAAATCCCCTCCAAAACCGTCCACATGTTCGATCCGGGAATTCAGGAATATTTCTATGTTTTTGTCGGACCGTACATCCTCTATCAGACCGGCTAAATATTGTTGAATGTTCTCACCTTGCCAGGTTTCGTGGAGATGGCGCGCCTGTCCACCAAGGGTATCGGTTTTTTCAATCAGGTATGTTATGTAGTTCTGCTCTGCCAGGTTCTTGGCCGCTACCATACCCGCAACGCCCCCCCCAATAACAATAGCCTTCTGATTAATCTGCATAACAGGTTCGGTTAATGGTTCAAGGAGGGCCGCCTTTGACACAGCCATTCTAATGAGATCTTTGGCTTTTTGCGTGGCTTGTTCGGGATTGTCCTTATGTACCCAGGAGCACATGTTGCGGATATTGGCCATCTCGAAAAGATACTTATTGATACCAGCGTTGGTCAAAGTCTCCTGGAAAAGCGGTTCATGCGTCTTAGGGGTGCAAGCCGCGACAACCATCCTATTCAATCGTTGCTCTTTAACGACCCTGGTTATTTTATCCTGGGTGTCCTGGGAGCAACTGAACATGTTTTCCTCTGCATAGACAACACCGGGCAGGCTTTGCGCAAACTCGACCAGAAAAGGGACATCAACAACGCCCGCAATATTTGTGCCGCAACGGCAGACAAAAACGCCGATCCGAGTGGGTTCTCCGCGTATATCAATCTTTTCAGGGATATGTTTTGTTTTTGTGAGGGACCACCGAGATTCGGCTAATTTACTCCCCGCAACGCCTGCGGCGGCGCTGGCATCTATAACCGACGATGGAATATCCTTGGGAGCCTGAAACGCGCCGCAAACATAGATGCCCGGCCTGGAACTTTGAACAGGTTCAAAGCTACTGGTAGCTGCAAAATTATAGCGATCAAGTTCGATACCCAGTTTTTGAGCCATATCCGCAGATTTTCCGGTTATGCCCAGGCCTACGGACAGCACCACTATGTCAAATTCTTCTTCGACTCTTTTACCGGCCTCGTCTATATAGCGAATAAGATGCTTTCCTGTTTCATTAACCAGTGGAATGCCGGTAATTTTCGATTTGATAAAACGGATTCCTGATTCATCCTTTGCGCGGTTAAAATATCTCTCAAAGTCTTTTCCGTGAGTGCGGATATCAATATAAAAAATGGCTGTATCCAGCTCCCCTTTGCTGTGTTCCTTGGCTAACATGGCTTCCTTAATGGCATAGGTGCAGCAGACAGCAGAGCAGTATCCTTTGGCGCCCGGGCGCTCATCTCTGGACCCTATGCATTGAAGCCAGGCAATCTTTTCGGGCTCTTTTTTATCTGATGGCCGAACCAGTCTCCCGCCATAAGGACCGGAAGCAGAGAGAATCCTTTCGAATTCCAGGCTGGTAACAATATTGGGATATTTCTTGTAGCCGTAAGTATCATGGACGCTCGGATCAAAGACCTTGCTTCCCAAGGCTAAGACAACAGCCCCTACCTTCAAGGTTAATTCCTTTTTTTGATCGTCAAAATTGATAGCCCCATTAGGGCAGAATTTTTCGCATATTCTGCATTTTCCTTTTTTAAAGTAGATACAATTTTTTGCATCAATAGAGTATTTTAAAGGAACAGCCTGAGGATATTTTACATAGATTGCCTTGCGTTTACTCAGCCCGCCATCATACTCATTAAGTACTTTTTTGGGACACTTCTCGGCACACAGACCGCACGCAATGCACTTGTCAGTATCCACATAACGTGGATGTTGTGTCACGCTGACCTCAAAATTTCCCTCCTTGCCGGAAATTCCATTCACCTCAGAAAGGGTCAGCAATTCTATATTAATATGCCGGCCGACTTCTACCAGCTTAGGGGACATAATGCACATGGCACAGTCATTGGTGGGGAAGGTCTTATCTAATTGCGACATTATGCCGCCTATGGAAGCCGACCTTTCTACAAGATAGACATAATACCCGGAATTGGCCAGATCCAGCGCTGCCTGCATACCGGCGATTCCGCCGCCTATTACCACAACTGAGCCTGTTTTATCTTTTGACATTTATTATTTCCATCAATCCATTAAGATCCTTGCCGATTCCCAGCGTTTTTTTATCGATGCCCATACACAGACCAAGAAGCTGAGGATAAAGAACAGGGGCAAGATGTTCGCTATTTCCTTTATCGGAGACAATCCTCTTTTGAAGAAAATCAAATTGCAGATGACAGAATGGACAGGCTGTGCATAGATAGTCGGCGCCTGAATTTCCGGCATCTGACACCTTCTTTTTTGTCAAACCAATCGATACTTCATCATTTATTCCTCTTAAAGGCGCTCCACAGCATTCCAGTTTTTTTGGCCAGTCAATAGATACGGCTCCGGTTATTTCCACCAGTTCATCAAATATTGTGGGGGCAACTGGATCGTCAAACTGGGTGATTTTGCTGGGACGCAGAGCGTGGCATCCATAATGGGCAGCAATTTTTAAGTCTTTATATGATCCTGACAAACTGCCTTTTATGGCGTCAATGCCCACATCATGATAAAGGACGGAAAGTAGATGTTTTACAGTTATGTTGCCTTCATATTTTAAACCAATATCAGCAAGCGTCTGGTTTATATCCTGTCGCAGGTCTGAATCTTCTTTAAGGAGACATTCAGCCTTTTTTAGACTTCCGAAACAGCATTGGCACAGAGTCAGTATGTTGATGCCTTGCTTTTCAGCTAATGCCAGGTTTTTGGCGGCAGACAGAATATATGCTTTCTCGTCAATATTTCTCATCGGATAACCACAGCAGCTAAAGTCGCGCATTTCAATCAGGTCCACGCTTAGATTCTTTAAAACCGCCTTGGAAGAATCTTCATACTGGCTTACCCTTGCCGGTATATTGCAACCCAAAAATAATGCATATTTAATCATTCTGTTTCAATCCTTATTTAATCACGAAAACACGAAAGTTCGAAAGCACGAAACAGATAAAGTTTAAAGTGACTAAAGCTCATTAATTTAAGCTTCATGTCTTTGTGATAATTCTTTTTCGCTTGATGCTTTTTTCACATTTTTGATTGCAAGATTTTTTAATCCAAAGAACAGATCAGTGACATTTACGTTCTGTGGACAGTTTTCCTGACATTGATAACATGTTAGACAGTCCCAGATCATACTTGCGCCTGACGCCATTTCAATAAGGCCAAGACCAAGACAGCGCATAATCTGATGCGGCAGCAGTCCCAGCGCTTCTTCAGGTTTATCAAAACTGCATACCACCGGGCATACGCTGGTGCAGTTCTCGCAGCTAAAGCAATATGAAAATGTATTATCTTTGGATAATTGATTAAATTTCTCAACCTCTTTTCCATCGAGAATCAGAGGGCTTTGCTTTATCAGCGAGTCAAATTTTCCTGCCACAGCCTGTTTTGCGGCCTTAACAGGTTTATAATACTCATCAGCCGGCAGCTCGTATTGGTTTAGTCCTCTGACAAAAGAAAAAGGAGAAAGTAGCAGCGGTTCAGGATGCCCTTTTTGTATTAAACCCTCACGCACGTTAAGCCACAATTCCTTAAGATTGATCCCCACAGGACAAACCACTGTGCATCGATCACAATTCGTGCAAAGGCAAATCCCCTCCTGAACGGCTTTTATCTCCATAGAGCCTAACTTTTTCCCGGCAATTAAGCTCTTTAGAGAAACCATTTTTTCCGATGGCAGAATATTTTCATTGCCCAAAGCGTCAAATGCTACGGCAGCGGAACACCTAAGGCTGCATGCTCCGCAATGGGTGCATGCGTCCAGCTCCATCACCTGCCGTGTTGTAATGTTTGCAGGATCTGACTTGCCTTTTTCCATGACAGCATTGGCAAGTAAACTTATCGGGCCGGCGATTATATGGAACATTTTGCTGAATGGAAGATAGGCCAGACCCAAAAAGCAGGCCAGTATATGAATATACCACAGAATTTTGGAGCCTCCAGCCCTGTCCAGGCTTAAAGCTACTGGCTTTAAAATATTTCCCAGAGCATATCCTGCAAAAGCCCATTTTGGAGAAGAATGGCAGGCAGCGCAATTTGTTTCATGGATTTCACGGCCATGTTCAAGCAGTTTTTGCTCAAAGGGCTCTTTAAAATCCGGGGAAACAGTTCCAAATTCATGAACCCACAGGCTTTCAAGCGCTCTGAGATCTTTTTTTTCATCTACGTCCGAGAACTCATTTACCATCCTTTCAAAATCGGAGATAGAGGTGATTTTTGTTGCTTCAAGAAAAAAACCGGAAACCATAATGACGGCAAGAATAATTATAGCATAATAATCCATGCTGTTTGTTTTCAGGCGGGGCACCTTCAGGATAAAGCGCCGGTATATGGCGATTGCCAGCCCCGCAATTACCATTGTGCCGAAAAAATTTCTCAAAAAGAAAAACGGGTTTAACGTGGAGTAATATTCGCTGAACAGACAGGCGGTTATATGCCTGTCAAGCGCATGCATGAGCAGTAATAACATAAAACCTGCGTATATGAGCATATGCATGGCCCAGCGGAGAAAATCCTCTTTGAGAATCCTTTTTTGAAACACTACATCAAGGATAAATACCTTAATCAGGATAAGGATTTTTGCGCTGAAAATAGTTCCTGATATACCCTTAAAAGCCGCAGTCAGTCTTTCGGATCTATTGATATCTCTGGATGAAAAACCGATTTCCCAGGAAAACCAGGTGTAGATCTTGCAGATAACACCGAAAATAAAGACAAACAGAGATGTATAAAGTAAAACATTAAAAACCATGCAAAAAAAGACTCCTGTTGGTCGCATAAAAAAAGCAAAACCTTTGTCTTGCGCTTGCGACAAATTTTTATAGGTAACGGTTCACGGTTACTTTTATAAAATACATAGCATAAAATTTTGTTAAGAGGAAATGTTTTAGTAAAAGTTTGAGCATTGCAAGATTTAAATGTTTTTAAAAATTGATCATTTTATCGTTACGCGCTATGTAAATAGTGTGATGAAAACGGTTCATAAAAAAGGTTACTGTGAGCTTTGATAAACCAAAGATAGTTGTAATTTGCGGTCCCACCGGGATCGGCAAGACATCTGCGGCCATTGAAATCGCCGGAGAATTTAAGGGTGAGATTATAAATGCAGACTCAATGCAGATATATAAATATATGGATATCGGCACGGCAAAGCCGACCATTGATGAACAGGCCCGTATCAAACACCATATGATCGATATTGTTTGTCCTGATGAACCCTTTGACGCTGCCATGTATGCAAAGATGGCGCGCGAAATTAGCATGAAATTAGATAGCCGGGATGTTGTCCCATTTGTTGCCGGAGGCACGGGATTTTATATCAAGGCGCTATTATACGGTCTGTTTATGGCAGGGCGGTCTGATGTGAATATCCGTGAGCGCCTGAAAAGAGAGGCAGAAGTCCATGGCGCAGACTTTCTTCACACACGGCTGAGCAAATGTGATCCAGTAGCGGCCGAAAATATACACCCTAATGATGAATACAGGATAATAAGGGCTCTTGAAATATATGAGATAACCGGAAAGAGCTTATCAGAATACCATGAAGAGCACAGGTTTGCAGACGAGCCGTTTAAAGTTTTGACCATTGGTCTGGATATGAACAGGGAGATCCTGTATGATCGTATTAACTCCAGGGTTGACGCAATGATTGACGCAGGGCTTGTAGATGAGGTTAAAAGGCTTCTTCACAAGGGTTATTCGGAAAATCTCAAGCCGATGCAGTCGATCGGTTATCGACACGCAGTTGATTATATAAAGGGGCGTCTTTCATGGGATGAAGCAATGTTGACGCTTAAACGGGACACAAGAAGATATGCAAAACGTCAAATGACCTGGTTTAAGGCTGATTCGCAGATTGTATGGGTAAAGCCTGAGCAATTGGAAGATATTGTCAGGTCGGTAAAAATTTTTTTGGCTGGAACATAATACTGTTTTTGCTGTGTTGACAACGTTAAACAGCATATAGTAGTTTTTGATTAACGGTAACAAAATTTACCACGGAGCACACAGAGGCCACAGAGAAATAGAAGGATAAAAAACAAATTGATTTACTCTGTGTGCTCTGTGATCTCTGTGGTAAATGTCAACTGCAGACACTTATAATTTGCCATGAAAATAGCTATTGCTCAAATAAATCCGATAATCGGCGACTTTAATCATAATTATGACAAAATTATGAATTTTGCAGACAGGGCAAAACAGCTTTCATGCGATCTGATTGTTTTCTCCGAACTTGTTATCACAGGATATCCTCCACGCGATCTTCTTGAAAAAAAGGATTTTGTTGAAGCAAATCTTAAATGTCTAAATAAACTTATAGAGTCGATACATGGAATCGGAGTAATATGCGGATTTGTTGATAAAAATCCTGGTAAGGAGGGAAAGGGGCTTTATAACTCGGCAGCTTTATTTGAAAACAGCGTTTTGCTGCATAAGGTTAAGAAAAGGCTTCTTCCAAATTATGACGTGTTTGATGACGGCAGGTATTTTGAACCCGGTTTATCGTGTGAATCATATACATACAAAGGCCGCAGAATCGGGGTTACTATTTGTGAGGATATCTGGAATGACAGGGATATAATAAAAAAGAGGATATACCACTTAGATCCTGTGTCCTTGCTGATAAAGGATGGAGCCGATCTTATCATAAATATATCCGCTTCTCCTTTTTATGTTGGGAAAAACAGGTTGAAAACAGATATGCTGGGTTCTATAGCCCGAAAATACAGCGTTCCTTTAATATATGCAAACCAGGTGGGCGGAAACGACAGCATCCTTTTTGATGGTTTGAGCGCTGCTTTTGACCAATATGGACAGATAAAGGCCAGAGCCCGTGATTTTGAAGAGGACATCGTTGTTTTTGATACCGAAGATTCAAAAGGGTTTGAGGAAAATCTCCATAGTATATCCGGCTCAGACACTGAAAGCATTTTAAAGGCCCTTATCATGGGGACGCGAGACTATGCAACAAAGTGCGGCTTTTCAAAGGTTGTTTTAGGGCTCAGCGGAGGCATTGATTCAGCCATGACCGCATACATTGCGACAAAGGCTATGGGGCATAAGAATGTGCTGGCCGTATCCATGCCGTCAATGTATACTTCCCGGGAAAACATAAATGATGCTGAAAAACTTGCGAAAAATCTCGGAATTGAGTTGAAAGAAATTCCGATTGAAAGCCTGTTCAGAGAATTTGCCAGGCTTGTTTCACCCTCTTTTAAGGAAAGCAATCCGACTGTTGCGCAGCAGAATATACAGGCGAGAATCAGGGGAACCATTCTAATGGCTTTTTCCAACATGCATGGCAGCCTTCTTCTTTCCACAGGAAACAAATCGGAGCTCAGCGTCGGTTATTGTACGCTTTACGGTGATATGAGCGGAGGTCTGGCAGTGATTGCAGATGTTCCGAAAACTATTGTTTACGATATTGCCTGTTTCATAAACTCTGAAAAAGAATATATTCCGCAACGTATAATTGAAAAAACCCCTTCAGCAGAACTTAAACCAGATCAAACAGACCAGGATGATCTGCCGCCGTATGAAATACTGGATCCCATATTAAACGGATATATCGAGGATCTCAAAGGAATAGATGAACTGGTTGAGATGAGATTTGAAAGAAGCCTTGTAGAGGACGTTGTTCGCAGGGTCGATCAAAATGAATACAAGAGACGCCAGGCCGCGCCGGCTCTTAAGGTTACATCAAAGGCTTTTGGTGATGGCAGGAGATATCCATTGGCTCAAGGGTATACGGGGATTAGAGGATTGGGGGATTAAAAAAAGATGAACATCGAACGGATTAAAAGACGAACATCGAACGTCCAACATCGAATGAAAAACAAAAGAAACGGAGGTAGGAAGACAATTCTTCTAAATCCCCTCTAACAAGAGGGGTGGACGCGAAGCAGGCAGGGTGTGTAAAAATTGGAGGAGCGGAGCGACATCATTATTCGATATTGGATGTTGGATGTTCATCTTTTAATATGGTCGAGTTGTCGAGCGGGAGATATAAACCATGCAATCCTTTGAACCTTGCTATATTAAAACATATAAGGAAGGGTTGCTTAAGGAAAAGATAAAAAAGGCGCGGGAAATATTGAGCTCCTGTTCTCTGTGCCCGAGAGGATGCGGAGTTGACCGGCTTTCAGGAGAGCTTGGTATTTGCAAAACAGGTGAAAATGCATCTGTTTCCAGCTATCATCCGCATTATGGAGAAGAGGCCCCGCTGGTTGGACATAATGGTTCCGGCACTATATTTTTTACTTACTGCAACCTCTTGTGTAACTTTTGTCAGAATTACGATATCAGCCATGAAGGCCGAGGCGATGAAGTATCAGGCGAGCAGATAGCCGGCATGATGCTTTTTTTGCAGAATTCCGGGTGCCACAATATAAACTTTGTTACTCCAACCCATGTTGTGCCTCAGATCCTTTCCGCTCTTGAGATAGCAATTGAAAATGGTTTAGGCGTTCCCCTGGTTTACAATACAGGCGGTTATGATCGCGTTGAAACCCTGAAACTACTTGAAGGCGTAATTGACATATATATGCCTGATTTTAAATTCTGGGACCCAAAAGTTGCCGAACTTACCTGTAAAGCTTCAGATTATCCAAAGGTGGCGCGCAGGGCGATAATTGAAATGCATCGTCAGGTCGGAGATCTTGTCATTGACAAATCAGGCCTGGCAAAGCGCGGCCTTTTGATAAGGCATCTTGTCCTGCCTCATGGACTTGCAGGAACCCGCCAAATAATGAGATTTATAGCACAAAAAGTATCTTCAAACAGTTATGTAAACATTATGCCGCAGTACAGACCTTGCGGCAGGGCAAATGAGGTAAAGGAGCTTTCAAGGATGCTTTTGCCAAAAGAATATAAGGCGGCTTTGCGCGAGGCAAAAGAGGAAGGGATTACACGGCTTGACAGGCCGTTTTTTTCATCATCTATTTGACGTTGCTTTGAATTTTTAATATATAATAAAAATAGCTTTTGCGCGGGAGGTATTAATTTGCCGGATAAAACCGAAAGGCGTCAACACCCCAGATATGAGGTCAGATGGCCGGTTACTGTGTTTGCTGATGATGATAAAATCACAGGAGAAACTGTTGGCATTAGCGTTAATGGTATGTCCATCTGTTGCGAAAAACCGCTACACATCGACCTGGTCTATCGCATACTCATTCTACCCCCTGATCACCAGATTATAGAGATCGCGGGCAAGGCAATCTGGTCAAATCTTTATGGTGTTGATGACAATGATGCTACCGTCGGCATGGGCATTTGCTTCATTGAAATATCTGAAAACGACTGTGAATTCTTTAATGATATGATCGCAACCCATTTGAAGCAATAAAACTGCTTAAAAAGCGAGTTCATCCGGCCATTCTCTTTCATGGCCGTCCATAACCCCTTTTTTACAGGCGTCAATAACCACACAATTGTTTTTAAAAATCATATCCCGGCCAGGATCGACATTGTTGAATAGTTTCCAGAGCATAAGAGAGTTGTCAGAAAGATCGATCTCCTTGTCAAACAGTATAAATATATTGAACATATCAAGTTCATTCAGACCTAATAAAATTGAGGCAAAATCCTTTCCTCCTCTATCAATAGACTTTTCCACAGAAACAACTAAAATCCTGTTTAAAATCTCTTTGCCTTCCTGAAGATTGTTAAACAGGTGCCTGCATCCTGCAGATCCCGGCACGCTGTTTTTGATTATATCAGACAGGCTGGCTTCAGAAGGCGGTTTTGATAAAAAAGGTCTGTTGCTTCTCGGCGGCTCCCCTTTGAATCTTGATGTAAGGTCAATTCCTATCTTGTTTCCATAATCGGCAAAAGGGGATGAGTGATCAAGCACATCGAGAACACCTCTGGTAACTGTGATATCTGAGGTTATATCGAGCTTTGACAAAAACTCTTTTATTATTCTTTCAGGATCCTGCGGGCTGATATTTTTATCAACAACCGTTATTGCCTTGCAAAAGCTCATCTGTCCATGTCCCCACAGCCCGCTTATTACTTTTTGCGCATGTCCGGAATATTCCTTGTCAATAGATACTACAACTATATTATGAAATACCCCCTCCCATGGAAACCAGTAGTCGCATATTTCAGGCATTACCGTCTGAAGCAATGGAAGGAAAATCCGTTCGGTTGCCTTTGCCATATAGCAGTCTTCCATTGGAGGCCGTCCGACAAGAGTGGCATTATATACAGGATTCTTTCGATGTGTAAGAGCGGTAACATGAAAAACAGGGTAGTCGTCGGCAAGTGAATAGTATCCTGTATGATCTCCAAATGGACCCTCCTTGCGCAGCTTGTCAGTCTCAACATATCCTTCAAGCACAAATTCGGCTTCAGCCGGCACCTCCATATCCACGGTTAAGCACTTTGCCATGCTTACAGATTTTTTTCGTATAAAAGCTGCAAGAAGCATTTCATCAATCCCTCTTGGCATGGGCGCGGTCGCAGAATATATGATGGCAGGGTCCGCTCCTATTGCGACTGCAACAGGCATTTTTATTCCAGCCTTGCGATATTCATTAAAGTAGTGAGATCCATCCTTGTGAATATGCCAGTGCATGCCGGTGGAATCCCGGTTAAACACCTGCATCCTGTACATCCCGACATTGCGTTTTCCGGTTTCAAGGCTCTTTGTAAATACCATTGGCAGAGTAATAAAAGGACCTGCATCCTTTGGCCAGCAATGGAGTACAGGGAGCTTTGAAAGATCGACATCGACATCTTTATACACTACTTCCTGGCATGGCGGGGTTGATCCTCCGAATGAACGGGGAAAGAATTTTGCAAGGCCGAAAGCCATCGGCAGCATTTGCAGGGCTCCTATTAAACTCTTTGGCGGGTTGAGATCGATATATTTTTTTATTCTTTCTCCTAACTGGTCAAGATGATCCACCTCGAGAGCCATGCAAATCCTGCGGGAACTTCCGAATATGTTTGTGGCAACAGGAAAGAATGAACCTTTTACATCTTCGAAAAAAAGCGCTTTGCCGCCGCCTGGGCTTTTTGATTCCCTGTCTGTAAGCTTGCTGATTTCAAGATGCTGGGAAACCTGATCACGTATATGTTTAAGTTCCCCAGCCCTGTCAAGGGTATTTAAAAAATCTTTTAAGTTTTTATACAATTCTATTTTCTTTTGAAGGCATTCATTATTATCAGATCATAAACAAGTAGTGCCGGCGAATCAAAAAGACTGTTTTGGCCCTGGAGCCGGGAGGTATGATAGTCGAACGGTTCCGGGATTATTAGCGGTGGTAATTTAATGTGGTGCCCCCGGCAGGAATCGGACCTGCGGCACATGGATTAGGAATCCAATGCTCTATCCACTGAGCTACGGGGGCCCAGTCTATTCGATCCAGCCTATTGGACATATAGTTTTTGCCCTGGAAATATTTTGCTTCTTGGTGTCAGGAAATTTATACGCAGGAAACGTTCGAGAGGCATATTGTACATCTTTGCAATAGTAAAAGGGCTGTCTCCTCGTTTTACCATATATGTTCCAATGCTTTTACCCGAGGCATTTTCTATATTGCGCCCCGGTATTTTTAAGACCTGTCCTATATAAAGCTTTGTTGAATGCAGGTTGTTTGTTTCCTGAATTTTTTTCGTTATTGTACCATAACGTCTGGCAAGAATCCAGAGCGAATCGCCGCTTTTAACAATATGAGTAGTTGCTTGCCCATATTTTGCTTTAGTATATTTTTTAGCCTGGGGAATAACAGTTCCCTTTTGCGGTATTTTAAGTATTGTTCCGGAAACTATATAATTTCGTTTGCGTATATTATTTGCCCTGGCAATTTTTGACATACTGGTCCGGTATTTTCTGGCAATTATTGAAAGGGATTCTCCTGTTCTTACTCTGTGTTTTACATAAGCCGCTCTTGGTGGATATGAAACAGGCATATTGTCCAGACTTGCGAGCAGAATATCACCTTTGCCACTCGGAACTTTGAGAGGATATTCATTACGGGGCAACATTTTATACCTGAGCTCCGGGTTAAGTTGTTTCATGGTTTTTTCTGGCAAACCGATTTTTTGGGCTATATCCTTGAGGCGCACCTGTTTTGTTACAGTAATTATTTCGTATTCTAAAGGGGTATCGACGTCTGTTGAATCAAGCCCGTACTTTTCCATATCCTTAAGTATATGAAGGACGGCCAAAAATCTTGGGACATATCTTGCGGTTTCCCTGGGAAGGAGTTCGTATAAATCCCAGAAATTATCAAGGTAGTTGACATTTTGTTTACGTATTACGCGAAGCACTCTTCCTTCTCCGCAATTATAAGCGGCAAGTACTGTTGTCCAGTCACCAAAGATTTGATGCAATTCTTTAAGATATGAGATCGCGGCTTGTGTTGATTTAACAGGGTCCATCCGTTCATCTATGTAAACATCCCGTTTGAGACCGAACTTGTATCCGGTTGACGGTATAAACTGCCAGAGGCCAAGAGCTCTGGCCTTTGAAAGAGCATGTACCTTGAATCCGCTCTCAATAAGTGGAACCCATGACAATTCAAGAGGCAGGCCGGCTTTTTTAAGCTCACTGACAATATATGGACGATAGATGCCTGATCGTTTGTATGATTCAATAAAAAATTTTTTCTCATTTCCGGTAAAAAGAGCAAGTTCTGCCTGTATATGCTTGTTCATTACCATTGGGATCTCGTTATGTTTACCATTTACAACGATATGGCGGGAAGCATAAATTTCAAGGATCCGTTTTGATATCATAAAACGAAGGTCATCTTTTTGCTGTATTAATTTTGGCTCGTCATACGTCTCGGCGCTCAAAATCAAAGAATATGCTTGGTCCAGGGCTTCAATAGCATTTTCCTGCTCTCCCTTTTGCCAGAAATCCTGTGATGCCTGACAAAAGTCGAGCGCTTCGTCCATGACAGTCTGAATCTTTTTTTCAGGAGATTTATTGTCATCAATATTATTTTCGCTAATTGTTGTGTTGTTAATTCCATAATTTTTAATTTCGTTATCAGCAGTAGCAGATTTATCGTGAGGATACAGGGCTGATTTTTGGTCTGCATTATTTTTTGTGGCTTCTTCTGCTGGAACGGCGGGATTTGATTCAGAAACATCTGAGTTGATATCTTGAGAAACAGCGGTGTTATGGAGGGGTTGAACACATCCATATAAGAGAGGCAACACTAATATAAACGTATAAATTAGGCGTAATTTAATCAAATTAAATTCCTTGAATGGCTTAAATGTTGAAGTTAGCTGTTCGATTACACAAATATCAGTATTTTTGTCAAGGGTTTATATTTTTTAGGCCCTTCTCCATTTTGAGACCTTTGAAAAATGTTCAATTTTGTTCGAGTACAAGGAAGGCGACCAAATTTTAAATCAGGTTCAACCACAGGAATACATTGAGTATTTCGAGGATTGACCCATTTTATTAAGAACGGGTGAGCCTGACCCCAGTACGATCTTCCGGACCTACGGGGCAGGCGCAGTAATCGGGCAAAAGGGGATGTTTTGTAAAGGTCTCATTTTATGATAGCCCAGGTTGTAAGGATTTACGGAACATTGAAAATAGAAATTTGGTTTTCATGCTTTTGTACTGTTAACTCGTAAACCCGTTTCATCTCTTCAAAATTTCTACTTTCCAATTTTAGGTTTCAAACTTTAAGCCGTGAACGGCTATTTTATATTAAAACCCTAATAAAGCTTAAAAATGACAGATAAATGGCAATATTGTTTTTAAAAAAGCACTTATTGTCATTATTCTAAAATATTTATTAATAAAGCCCGATAATAGGGGTTGATATTTCAAAGATAGACCGTTATATATCCCTTTTCTGTAATAACGGAGATTGTATTAGTATATATAATCTGTATGCGCCAGCGTAGCTCAGCTGGTAGAGCTACTGATTTGTAATCAGTGGGTCGGGGGTTCGAGTCCCTCCGCTGGCTCCATTGTTATAATTTTGTGGATTCTGGATAATAATTAATTGTTTTTATTCATCAATTCGCTTTTTTTGCAATCAAAATGGTGGGGTTCCCGAGTGGTCAAAGGGAACAGACTGTAAATCTGTCGGCAAAGCCTTCGGAGGTTCAAATCCTCCCCCCACCACCATCTTCAAAGCGAGTCGTTTGTAGGAGATTCCGGTTGAATATCGTTATCGACGTAATACGAGCCCTTTGAAAGATGTTCAATTTTGTTCGAGTACAAGGAAGGCGAAAATTTCAACCAGAGGAATATATTGAATATTTCGAGGATTGAAATTTGAGTTTGACCCCAGTACGATCTTCCGGACCAACGGGGCAGGCGCAGTAATCGGGCAAAAGGGGATGTTTTGTAAAGGTCTCAATACTACATGACTGCCTACATGACTTTTACTGCATTCAAAGTTCATTGAGGTAATATATTGTTTGCTTTATTCCTGATTCTGATTGCAAAGGTTTCGTTTTGCAAGTCTTTTTTGAGCGGGAGTAGCTCAGCTGGTAGAGCTCTAGCCTTCCAAGCTGGAGGTCGCGAGTTCGAATCTCGTCTCCCGCTCCAGAACGTGAGGTCTTAATGTTGCCCACGTAGCTCAGTCGGTAGAGCGCTTCCTTGGTAAGGAAGAGGTTCACCGGTTCGATCCCGGTCGTGGGCTCCATTAATATATAAATAAGTTTTTTTAAAAAAAAATAAACCGAACTGTTTGGAAAAAATTAATACATAGAAGCAGGGGAGGGCAGCAACATGGCAAAGGAGAAATTTGAGCGGACCAAGCCGCATGTAAATGTAGGGACGATTGGGCATATAGATCATGGTAAGACCACGTTAACAGCGGCAATAACGAAGCATATGGGTTTAAAGGGGATGGCGGATTTTGTTCCGTTTGATGAGATAGACAAGGCGCCCGAAGAGAAAGAGCGAGGGATAACGATAGCGACGGCGCATGTTGAGTATGAGACGGCTAATCGTCATTATGCGCATGTTGACTGTCCCGGCCATGCGGATTATATAAAGAACATGATTACCGGCGCGGCGCAGATGGATGGAGCCATATTGGTAGTAGGCGCAGATGACGGACCTATGCCCCAGACGCGGGAGCATATATTATTAGCTCGCCAGGTAGGAGTTCCCCAGATAGTGGTATTTTTAAACAAGACAGACATGGTAGATGATGAGGAATTAATAGAGCTGGTCGAGTTAGAACTTCGGGAGCTTTTAGACAAATATGAATTTCCCGGGGATGACACACCGATAATTCGTGGCAGCGCTTTAAAGGCGCTTGAGAGCGATGATCCTGACAGTGAAGAAGCAAAGTGCATATTTGAATTAATGGACGCGATAGACTCATTTATACCTGAGCCGAAGCGAGATATAGACAAGCCGTTTTTAATGCCGATAGAGGATGTATTCAGCATATCGGGTCGCGGCACAGTAGTAACCGGACGTGTTGATCGTGGAGTAGTGCATGTAGGTGATGAAGTAGAGCTGATAGGGATACGCCCGACGGCGAAGACGGTATGCACAGGAGTTGAGATGTTCAGGAAGCTGCTTGATGAAGGTCGAGCCGGAGACAACATAGGGGTTTTATTGCGAGGCACGAAGCGCGAGGAAGTTGAGCGTGGTCAGGTAGTAGCGGTTCCCGGTTCTATTAAGCCATATACGAAGTTCAAGGCCGAGGTATATATATTAAGCAAGGAAGAGGGAGGCCGGCACACGCCGTTTTTCAACGGTTACCGTCCTCAGTTTTATTTCAGGACGACAGATGTTACGGGTGTATTGACGTTGCCTGAGGGTATTGAGATGATAATGCCCGGAGACAATGTAACCATTGATGCGGAGTTAATAACTCCGATAGCGATGGAGAAGGAATTAAGGTTTGCGATAAGGGAAGGCGGTCGGACAGTCGGCGCCGGCGTGGTAAGTGAAATAATTGAGTAGGGGCAGAGGAGTCTGATTGTGAGAATAATTGTTACTCTTGCATGTAGTGAGTGTAAAAGAAAAAATTATACGACTACAAAAAACAAACGCACAACACCGGATAAACTTGAATTTAGTAAGTATTGCAGATTTTGCAGAAAACATACTTTACATAAAGAGACCAAGTGATATTGTATAAGTTAATGCAGGCCAGTAGCTCTAACGGTAGAGCGTCGGACTCCAAATCCGGGTGTTGGGGGTTCGAATCCCTCCTGGCCTGCCAATTTTTTAAGACAATCTAAGGGTCTGAAGCCTAATTTTGAGCATCCATAGTTCTTGGGAGCATAATGGGACGGTTACAAAGAAAAAAACATCCAGGCAAAAAGAAAGACAAGAAAAAAGGGGTCGATATTGCCGCATCATCTCAGTTAAACAGAGATGTTCCTGCAAAAAAAACAGCTTCGATTTCCGGCTCTTTGCTGGAGACAAAAAAGCAGGTTTTGCCGCAAAAAAAGCCTTCGGGCATATCGAAACTTTCGATAGTAAGGCAGAACATAAGTATCCTTGATAAAGGATTGCAATTCCTGCGAGAAGTTAAAGTTGAGCTTAAAAAGGTGACATGGCCCACACGTAAACAGACCATAGGTTCCACCGCTGTTGTGATTATTCTTGTTATGATAATATCATTATTTCTCGGAGTGGTCGATATTGGTCTGTCAAGCCTGGTCAGTGTGTTTATTCAATAATATGAGGAGAAGAAAAGAGTGGCTCTAAAATGGTATATAGTTCATGTGTATTCAGGGTTTGAAAGTAAGGTTAAAATGGCCTTGGAAGAACGAATCGCTTCTTCTCCTCATCGAGAGAAATTCGGCGAAGTAGTTGTGCCGACAGAGCAGATAGTTGAACTTGTTAAAGGGAAAAAAAAGGAATCTTCGCGCAAGTTTTATCCAGGGTATATTTTGGTAAAGATGGAACTCGATGATGAAACATGGCACCTGATTAATGATACAGCTAAGGTTAGCGGTTTCTTGGGTGGAAGAAAAAAGCCGACTCCTATTTCAGATGATGAGGCACAGCATATATTAAGCCGCATGGAAGCAGGCAAGTTGAAACCGCAACCCAAATTTCTGTTTGAGTCAGGAGATGAGGTTCGTGTGATTGACGGACCTTTTACAAATTTTAATGGTATGGTTGAAGAGGTTAACCCTGAGAAGGGCAAAATTAAGGTATTGGTGAGTATTTTCGGACGCCCAACACCGGTTGAATTGGAATTTGTGCAAGTCGCAAAGTTATAGAGAGAGGACATATCTAATTAGGAGTAAAAAGAGAAAATGGCAAAAAAAATTATTGCGCAAATAAAGTTGCAGGTTACTGCCGGTCAAGCCAATCCATCTCCTCCAATCGGTCCTGCGCTGGGCCAGCATGGGGTAAACATAATGGATTTTTGCAAGGCCTTTAATGCGAGGACAGCTAATGATGAGGGGATGATAATACCTGTTGTAATAACCGTTTATCAGGATAAAACATTTACATTTATAACCAAAACTCCACCGGCTGCCGTACTTTTGAAACAGGCGGCAAAGATAGCAAAAGGAGCGGGTGATCCGAAACGTGACAAGGTTGGCAACGTTACCCGGCAGCATGTAGAAGAGATCGCCAGGCAGAAAATGGTTGATTTAAATGCTAATGATTTAGATGCTGCCTGCAGGATAATTGAGGGTACAGCCAGAAGTATGGGAATTGAGGTTGGCTAAAGAGACAAGGAGTATATGACAAAAAATGTCGAAGCATGGTAAGAAATATTTAAAAGCAAGAGAAGAGATAACCGGCGAGACAAGGCATGATATTGCCGAGGCTGTTCAAAAGACAGTAGATTCATCTTATGCAAAATTTGATGAAACCATTGATGTTGCGATTCGCCTTGGAGTCGATCCAAGACATGCCGATCAGATGATTCGTGGGACAGTGGTTTTGCCTAATGGAATTGGCAAGGAAGTAAAAGTCCTTGTGTTCGCAAAAGGTGAGAAGGAAAAAGAGGCGCTTGATGCCGGAGCCGATTTTGTTGGAAATGACGATTTAATTGAAAAGATTAAAGGCGGATGGTTCGGTTTTGATAAGGCGGTTGCTACTCCGGACATGATGGGTTCGGTTGGAAAGATAGGAAAACTTCTTGGTCCAAGAGGGCTTATGCCTAATGCAAAAACCGGAACGGTCACCTTTGATATTGACAGGGCCGTCAACGAACTCAAGGCAGGAAAGATTGATTTTAGAGTTGAAAAGGCGGGGATAATTCACGCTCCTATTGGTAAGGTTTCTTTTGGCGCGGAGAAAATTATTCAGAATTTAACAGCCCTGATTGAAACAATTGTTCGGCTCAAACCCGCTTCCAGCAAGGGAACCTACCTGAAAGGTATTACTATTTCAACGACCATGGGGCCTGGATTTAAGATAGATACGGCCGGTATCAAGGACTTAATCAGATAATATAATAATAACAGACTCCGTTAATAATGGTCAATTATGGAACAATATTTTTGACAATAAGCCTGGTTTCTATTTTGGAAGTCAGGTTAAATAGTTCATGGTTCAGATGTTAAAAAGTTGGTTTTAATTTTTCGTTTTGGAACATAATTTTCTGTCAAAGACCGTAGGCGCATTTATTGTTTAATCGGCATTGCCGGCCTGCTGAGACAGTTTGATAGCTGGAGATTTTTCATGTTTATATTGAAAGAAAAAAATTTGCAAGATTTGATTGTTGCCTCCGGTTTTTTACAGAAGAAGGGAGGTGTAATTTTTGAAAATAGATGAAAAGAAAAAAATTGTTGAGGATCTGGGTAAAAGGTTTTCAAAGTCAAAGGTTGTATTTATAACCGATTACAAAGGCCTTGATGTTGCGACAATAAATGCTTTGCGCAGGAAGCTCGGAGAGGCCGATAGTGAATATAAGGTTGTAAAGAATTCACTTCTTATCAGAGCCTCCGAAGAGAGCGATGTAGCATTGATAAAGGAGTATTTTAAAGGCCCCAGCGCTGTTGCATTAGGTTATAATGATCCTGTTGCTCCTGCTAAAGTGCTGACCGGGTTTGCTGACAAGCATGAAAAACTTGAGATTAAAATCGGTGTCATGGATGGTAAGTTGCTTGATTTAAGCGCAATAAAGGCGCTGTCAATATTGCCTTCTCGTGAGGTGCTTTTGGGACAGGTTCTTTCGGCAATGGCCGGTGTGCCAACTGCATTTGTGCGGGCGCTGGCTGACGCTCCCAAAAAATTGCTGAATGTTCTGCAGGCAATAAAGGATCAAAAAGAGGCCGCGTGAATTTAAATAAGATTAATCTATAACAATAATTTTGCAAATATAAGTTGGAGGAAGATAAAGATGGCTGATATTACAAAGGATGATGTAATTGAATTTATAGCAAATATGTCGGTGCTTGAACTATCGGAACTTGTTAAGGAGATGGAAGAAAAATTCGGTGTTTCCGCAGCAGCTCCGGTTGCAATGATGGCGGCAGGCCCTGCTAATGCTGGTGGTGAAAAGGAAGAAGAAAAGACAGAGGTTGACGTTATACTGATTAGTTTTGGTGACAAGAAGATCCAGGTTATCAAAGAGGTGAGAGCTATTACCGGTTTAGGGCTTAAAGAAGCCAAAACACTTGTAGATGGGGTTCCCGCTCCTGTCAAAGAAGGCATTGCCAAAGATGAGGCGGAGAAAATAAAAGTCCAGCTTGAAGAAGCGGGGGCTCAGGTCGAAATAAAGTAGTAATTATTAAAAATTGGATTAAAAGAGAAACAGTTTTTGGTAATACTTTAGCCTTTTTAAAATTAGTTATGGCTTTTGCGCATCAGCAATTTAAGACTTTTTCATCCAGTCGATATCAATAATGCCTTAGGGAATGTGACCAAATATTTATGATTTGGCTGCTTTCAAAGCCTTAAACCGCTGATGCTCGAGGAACCCTTAGAGAATATTTTTTAAACAAACAAAGTGTTACAATTTTTGTAGTTTCATAATTTACATATGGAGACTCCATGTCGGAAAGACCTTTGGCAATTAAGCGAACAAGGAAATATTTTGGCAAGATAAAGAAGATCGTTGAAATACCCGACCTTATTGGTGTGCAGCGGGACTCGTTTGATCGATTTTTGCAGAAGGATGTTCCTCCGGAAAAGCGGAAAGACATCGGTTTGCAGTTGGTTTTCAAGTCGGTTTTTCCGATAAAGGACTTTACCGGAAGCGCTTCCCTTGAATTTGTTTCATACAAGATATGTGACGTTAAGCACAGTATAGATGAGTGTATACAAAGGGGGATGACTTACGAAATCCCTGTTCGCATAACGGTAAGGCTTGTAGTATATGATATTGACAAGGAAACAGGGACTTCAAATATCCGTGATATAAAAGAGCAGGAAATTTATTTCGGCACTATTCCTTTGATGACAGGCAGAGGCACATTTATTATAAACGGAACTGAACGTGTTGTGGTTAGCCAACTTCATCGCTCTTCCGGAGTGTTTTTCGATCATGACAAGGGAAAGACACATTCAAGCGGAAAAATTATTTATACTTCAAGAATCATTCCTGTCCGCGGATCCTGGATCGATATGGAAATCGATCCAAAGGGCGTTGTTTATATCAGAATTGATAGACGTCGCAAGTTTCCCATTACAATTCTTTTTAAGGCTTTTGGATACAATTCCGATGATCTTCTGTCTTATTTCTATAATACCGAAAAGATTGTCACCCGCGGAAAAAGTTTTTTTAAGGAATTCAATGAAGACACTCTGAAAGGACAGCGCGCCAGCCGTGATATCAAAGATCCCAAAACCGGTGAAGTGATTGTAAGAAAGGGGCGTGTATTTACCCTGCGCGCAATCAAAAGGCTGATAACTTCTAATATTAAAAAAATTCCAATAACTGTTGAAGATATTTACGGCAAATATTTTGCATCGACAATAGTAGATCCGAACACAGGAAGCCCCATTGTGAAGTCCAATGAAATTGTTGATGATGAGGCCGTTACAAAATTACGAGAGGCCGGCATAGCTGAGTTTGAATTGCTTTTTATCGACGGGATAACTGTCGGAGATTCTATCAGTAAGACACTTATGCTTGATAAGGTTGAAACTAAAGAAGAGGCGCTTGTTGAAATATATAGAAGACTCAGGCCCGGCAATCCAGCGACACCTGAAGTGGCCCAGGATTTTATTGACAACCTTTTTTTCAAGTCAACGTATTACGATCTCTCCGGTGTCGGACGCATGAAGATTAATGTTCGTCTTGGCATTGATTCTGCGACAGATTTAAGAATACTCAGAAGGGAGGATATCCTACTTACAGCAAAGACGCTTATAGAACTCAGAGATACAACGGGAGCTGTTGATGACATAGATCATCTCGGAAACCGACGGGTGCGCGCGGTTGGCGAACTCCTTGAGAACCAGTATCGTATTGGATTGGTTCGTATGGAGCGCGCTATTAAAGAACGGATGAGCTTGCAGGAAGTCGATGCTCTTATGCCCCATGACCTTGTAAATCCGAAACCGGTTTCTTCTGTTGTGAAAGAGTTTTTTGGAACCAGCCAACTTAGCCAGTTTATGGATCAGACAAATCTTCTTTCAGAAACAACCCATAAACGTCGCCTTAGCGCTTTAGGCCCGGGGGGTCTTACACGTGAACGCGCAGGCTTTGAGGTAAGGGACGTCCATCCGTCACATTATGGCCGAATTTGTCCCGTAGAAACTCCTGAAGGTCCAAACATCGGCCTTATCGTATCTCTTAGCACCTATGCAAGGGTTAATGAATACGGGTTTATTGAAACACCATACAGGGTCGTCAAAGAAGCCACTGTTACTGATGATGTAAAGTTTCTGACCGCATTTGAAGAAAAGGAACACCCGATTGCCCAGGCCAATGCCCCTGTCGATGAAAAAGGAAAATATATCAAGGAGTTAGTAACTTCGCGGGTGTCGGGCGAGTTTATGATGGTCAAGCGGGACGATATTGAACTCATGGATATTTCTCCTAACCAGCTGGTTAGCGTATCTGCGTCTCTAATTCCTTTTCTGGAAAATGATGATGCTAACAGGGCATTAATGGGATCTAATATGCAACGCCAGGCGGTTCCATTACTCGTTTCACAGGCTCCACTCGTTGGCACAGGAATTGAGGGCGTTGTGGCAAGGGATTCAGGAGCTGCAATAGTTGCTTGCCAGGATGGGAAAGTTGTATATGTTGATGCTTCTCGAATAGTATTACAGCATGATTACTCAAACGACCTTTTAAAAAAAGCTGTGACGGTTTATAATCTTTCAAAATTTATACGTTCCAATCAAAATACATGCTTTAACCATCGCCCGATTGTCAGAAAAGGAGAAACAGTTAAGGCCGGTGAAATAATTGCTGATGGACCTGCAACAGATCAGGGTGAACTCGCCCTTGGCAAGAACGTAACAGTAGCGTTTATGCCATGGGGTGGATATAATTTCGAAGATTCTATCCTGGTCAGTGAAAAACTTGTTAGAGACGGTATATATACGTCTGTTCATATTGAAGAGTTCGAAGTGGTTGCCAGGGACACTAAGCTTGGAAAGGAAGATATAACGCGAGACATACCGAATGTTGGAGATGAAGCATTAAAGGATTTGGATGAAAGCGGGATTATAAGGCTTGGCGCTGAAGTAAGCCAGGGAGACGTTCTGGTAGGAAAGATCACTCCAAAGGGCGAATCTCAGCTTTCCCCTGAAGAGAAGCTCCTTCGGGCAATTTTTGGTGAAAAAGCAGGAGATGTTAAAGATACGTCTTTGAGGGTGCCGCCGGGCATAGAAGGGATTGTTATAGAAGCCAAGGTGTTTTCAAGAAGGGGTGTTGAAAAGGATGATCGCACACTGTTAATAGAAAAGCAGGAAATCGCCGTTTTTAAAAAAAATAAAGATGATGAGCTGAGGGTTATTGGTGAAGCAGCTCGTTCTAAAATTGAAGAATTGCTGGTCGGCAGAATATGTTGCTCTACCCTGAAAAAAGACAGACATATTTTTATTGCAAAGGGTGCCAGGATTGACTCTAAGATGCTTGCCGGGATACCGGTTGCACAGATTGAAGGAATTGTATTAAAAGATCCCAAAGTGACAGAGCAGGTGCAGGATATCCTTGAGCTCTATAGACAGCGATGCGCGCTTTGTAGAAAAGATTTTGATAGACGGATTGGCCGATATGAAAAAGGAGATGATCTTCCTGCCGGCGTAATTAAGATGGTTAAGGTTTATGTGGCTATGAAGCGGAAGCTTTCTGTAGGCGATAAGATGGCGGGTCGCCACGGCAATAAGGGGGTTGTATCAAAAAGTCTTCCTCTGGAGGATTTGCCGTATTTTGAAGATGGGACACCTGTTGATATGATTCTTAATCCTTTAGGCGTGCCTTCCAGAATGAATGTTGGGCAGATCCTTGAAATTCATCTGGGTTATGCTGCAAAAGGTCTTGGAGATCAAATTAACAGACTTGTTGAGGAAAACAAGTTGAAAGCCCTTCGAGAAAAGATGAAGCGGATATTTTCTACTCCAGAGCACAAAGAAATGATTGACGGCTTGAACAATATGGAGTTGTGCGATTTTGCAGGGAATTATTATGATGGTGTTCATATGTCCACACCTGTTTTTGATGGAGCTAATGAGGATGAGATCAGAGAACTCCTGAAAGAGGCCGGATTTAGCACTTCGGGACAGACAATACTATACGACGGTCGTACCGGCGAGCCCTTTAAAGGAAAAATTACCGTCGGAACAATGTACATGCTGAAGCTTCATCATCTTGTAGATGATAAGATACATGCACGTTCAATCGGACCATATTCACTTGTGACCCAGCAGCCTCTTGGCGGAAAGGCCCAGTTTGGTGGACAGCGTCTTGGTGAAATGGAGGTGTGGGCTATGGAGGCTTATGGAGCGGCTTATGCTCTTCAGGAGTTTCTGACGGTCAAGTCTGATGATATGGCTGGAAGGACGCGCATGTATGAAAAAATCGTAAAAGGGCAAAATGTGCTTGAGCCAGGATTGCCCGAATCTTTTAAAGTTCTGACAAAGGAATTGAAGAGTCTGGGATTAGATATAACCCTAATGGAAGGGGAATAACAAGGAGAAGCCATTGGAAAGTCTTTATGATTTTTTTGCAAAGCCTGTTGATCCAAAAAATTATTTCGGTATTCGGATTGCGCTGGCATCGCCGGAGCAGATTTTAAAGTGGTCACACGGTGAGATAAAAAAACCGGAAACAGTAAATTATAGGACATTTAAACCGGAACGTGACGGTCTTTTTTGTGCCAAGATTTTCGGCCCTACTAAGGATTATGAATGTAATTGCGGCAAATACAAACGCATGAAGCACAGGGGAGTTATATGTGAAAAATGCGGTGTGGAGGTCATTCAATCCAAGGTCCGAAGAGAGCGTATGGCGCATATAAAACTGGCTTCACCCTGTGCGCATATATGGTTCTTAAAAAGTCTTCCGAGCAAAATAGGCAACCTCCTTGATCTCACACTTAAAAAAGTTGAGAAGGTACTCTATTTTGATAACTATATTGTAATTGATCCAAAGGATACAAGTTTAAGCCGAGGACAGCTTTTATCAGAGGATAACTATCATGAAGCGCTTGAGACCTATGGCAGGACGAAATTTGAAGTTGGAATAGGCGCCGAGGCTATAAAGGAGCTTTTAAGTAAAATTGATCTTGACAAAGAATACAAACAACTGAGGGAAGATATTAAAAATACGGGTTCGGTGGCAAAACGTCAAAAATTTGCCAAACGGCTCAAGGTGGTCGATGCATTCAGGCGGTCCGGCTTAAATCCGGTCTGGATGATTATGGATGTTATTCCTGTTCTGCCTCCTGATTTACGTCCCCTGGTTCCTCTTGAAGGTGGAAGATTCGCCACATCTGACCTCAACGACCTTTATCGCAGAGTGATAAATCGTAATAATCGGTTAAAACGTCTTATAGACCTGAAGGCCCCGGGCATTATAATTCGTAACGAAAAGAGGATGCTTCAGGAGTCTGTAGATGTTCTTTTTGATAACGGACGCCATGGCAGAGTTATCACCGGAACTAACAAAAGACCATTAAAGTCTTTAAGTGACACATTAAAAGGGAAGCAGGGCCGTTTTCGCCAGAATCTGCTTGGCAAGAGAGTTGATTATTCAGGTAGAACCGTTATTACAGTTGGACCAAATCTCAGGCTTCACCAGTGTGGTTTGCCGAAAAAAATGGCGCTCGAACTTTTCAAGCCTTTTGTTTATTACCGTCTTGAGCATAAAGGACTTGTTTCCACTGTTAAAAGCGCAAAGAAGATGGTAGAGCGGGAGACTCCTGAAGTCTGGGATACACTGGATGAAGTGGTAAAGGAATATCCGGTTATGCTTAACCGTGCTCCAACGCTTCACAGGTTAGGCATCCAGGCATTTGAGCCTATTCTGATTGAAGGAAAAGCTCTGCAGCTTCATCCGCTTGTCTGTACAGCATTTAATGCTGACTTTGACGGCGATCAGATGGCCGTTCATGTTCCGCTTTCTGCAGAAGCCCAGATAGAGGCGCGAGTATTGATGCTTTCCAGCAATAACATTCTTTCCCCAGCTAACGGGGCCCCTATTATTGTTCCCAGCCAGGATATTGTTCTTGGCATATATTATATGACAAGAGAGGTTTATGGTTCCAGAGGGGAAGGTAAAATGTTTGCCAGCCCTGATGACGTGAGATCTGCGTATGATTCAAAAGCTATTGATATCCATGCCAGGATTACTGTTCGTATTAATGGGAAATTGATGGATACTACCGTGGGACGAATTCTCCTGTGGGAAATCATGCCACTGAATAACGTAATCTCAATGCGTCATATAATGGTTTTGTCTGAAGAAGAGATTAAGGAGGTTCTTGATAAAATAAAGGATGGAGCCTCTTTTGTTGATATGGTACAAAAACACTCACAGAGCCATGACAAAAAAAATGACGGACTTCTCGGCTTTCTTACAAAAGAAGAGTTTAAAAGAATACTTAACGCAAAAGAAGCTGATGTAGACGCGGTTTTTTCTCTTGAAGACGGGGAGGTCAGCGAAACAGTTTTTGCTGAAAACAACTATCATATTTTTGAAGTAATTAACAGGCGGCCTGAGATACCCTTTCAAACAGTAAATAAAGTCATGGACAAGAAGACCCTTCGCGACCTGGTGGATTATGTTTTCAGGAATAGAGGGGCAAAGGCTACCGTCATTCTTTCCGACAGGTTAAAAGATCTTGGTTATAGATATTCAACTGTAAGCGGGCTTTCCATTTCGATTGGCGATATGATAATTCCTTCTGCAAAAGGGGATATCATTAAAGGGGCGGAAAATCAGGTTTCGGAAATCGGCAGACAATATATTGAAGGATTAATCACTCAGGGCGAAAAATATAATAAAGTTGTGGATATATGGGCAAAAGCAACGGATGATGTGGCAAACGAGATGATGAACTCCATGAAATTGGCCGGCGTTACAAGCATTAAAGGCACGTCTGTTCCGGATAAGAAGGAAAAACCTGTCGTAACTGAAAGCTTTAATCCCATTTACATGATGGCGGATTCAGGCGCCAGGGGCAGCAAGGACCAGATGCGACAATTGGCAGGTATGCGCGGACTTATGGCAAAACCATCAGGCGAAATAATCGAAACCCCCATTACTGCAAATTTCAGGGAGGGGCTTTCCGTGCTTCAATACTTTATTTCAACCCATGGCGCCAGGAAAGGGCTTGCTGATACCGCTTTAAAGACTGCAAATTCAGGATATCTTACAAGGCGGCTTGCAGATGTTGCCCAGGACTGTATTGTTATGGAAGATGATTGTGGCACGATGATGGGAGTTGAAGTTGAGTCGTTGGTTGAGGGGGGAGAGATCATCCAGCGTCTTGGTGAACGTATCTTAGGCCGTATCGCAGTGGAAGATGTTTATGATCCATTTACAGGTGAAGTTCTTATAAAGGCAGGAGAAGAGTTTGATGAAGAATTGGCAAAAAAGATTGAAGATGCGAGTCTGGCAAGCGTGAAAATTCGATCAGTCCTGACATGTAAAACCAAACATGGTGTGTGTGCCAAGTGTTATGGCCGTGATCTTGCGCATGGAAAAATGATTGAAATCGGTCAGGCGGTCGGAATACTGTCTGCACAATCGATCGGCGAACCAGGGACCCAGTTGACAATGCGTACGTTCCACATTGGCGGAACGGCCAGCCGTAGAGTTGAGCAGGCCGATATCAGGGCACGTATAGGCGGTAAGATTAAACTGATTGACCTTAATGTTGAGAAGAATGATGAAAATGAATTTATAGTGATGAACCGCCGCGGTGGAGAATTCGCAATTATCAGCAAGACCGGGCGAGAACGGGAGCGGTTTCCTGTTATTTTTGGGACGCATCTCGTTGTGGAAGACGGGCAGGATGTAAAAGCAGGTGATTTACTTGCAAAGTGGGATCCATTTGCGACGCCTATTATTACAGAGGTCACCGGAACTGTTAAATTTGGCGACATTATACTAGGTAAGACAATGCAGGAAAAAGTGGATCCTGTTACAGGAAAATCAAGCCGTACGATTATAGAGTCAAAAATCGTTGAGGAAATACCAAGGGTTTCTATTAAAGATAAAAGCGGAAAAACGGCAGGACTTTCCACATCAAAAGGGGTTGCCCGTTATTTGCTGCCTGTGAATGCAATCCTTCTGGTTGAAGAAGGAGATGAGGTCAAGGCCGGCACTGTCCTTGCGAAACTTCCGCGAGCGACAACTAAAACCAAGGATATTACAGGCGGTCTTCCAAGGGTAGCCGAGCTTTTTGAAGTGCGTAAACCTAAAGAGATCGCTGTGTTGAGTGAAATCGATGGTTACGTTTCAATATCAAAAAGTTCGAAAAGGGAAAAACAGAAGGTTACGATTACTCCGGTGGATGTTGGAGATAAGAAGGAATATTTGATTCAACGTGGAAAGCATATAAATGTTTATGAGGGTGATTATATCAGGGCAGGTGAACCTTTAATAGGCGGCGCTGCTGTTCCCCAGGACATTTTAAATATCAAGGGCGAAATCGCATTAGCGAGGTATCTTGTTGATGAGGTGCAGGAAGTTTATCGTTTGCAGGGCGTGCGTATAAACGACAAGCATATTGAGGTAATTGTTCGACAGATGATGAGGCGTGTTAAGGTTATTGATGTTGGAGATACCGATTTTATTGCTGAAGAGCAGGTTGATAGAATCAGATTTGCAGATGCTAACAAGGCAGTGATCGACAAAGGTGGACAGCCGGCTGTAGCCGAGCCGCTTATATTAGGCATTACAAAGGCATCGCTGAGTACAGACAGTTTTATTTCCGCAGCTTCATTTCAGGAGACAACAAAAGTTCTTACAGATGCGAGCATCTCCGGAGCTGAAGATTATTTGCACGGCTTAAAGGAAAACGTTATAATGGGTAGAATAATTCCTGCCGGAACAGGCCTTCCTTTATATAATGATATAGCGGTTGATCAGGGATAAAAATTTAGATCGATATTTTTTATAAATAGCTTGACAAGGAAAGGTTTTATAGATAGATAATTATCTTTTGTCAAATCCATCGAATTTTTCATTTTTATTATTATAGTATAAATTAGTGTCTCTGATAAACCGGCTTTTTAAAAGGCTCTGTATTATGAGGAGAGTATGCCTACAATTAATCAGTTAATAAGAAAGGGCAGAAAACGGATAAAGAAAAAGACAAATACGCCAGCCCTAAAAGGGGGACCGCAAAAACGGGGTGTGTGTGTACGTGTCTACACTTCAACTCCCAAAAAACCCAATTCTGCTTTACGGAAGGTAGCAAGAGTCAGGTTGACCACAGGTATAGAGGTTACGGCGTATATCCCCGGTATAGGTCATAATCTTCAGGAACATTCGGTAGTTCTGGTTCGTGGAGGACGTGTTAAGGATCTGCCGGGCGTCAGGTACCATGTTGTCAGGGGTATACTTGATACACTTGGTGTTGAGGATCGAAAACAGGGAAGATCTAAATATGGTGCAAAGAAACCCAAATAGAGATCTTATAACTGTGAACCTTAAAACCCAGACCGACAAAATGTCCGATTCATTTACGAAAATATATTTTAACGAAGTCTGAATATATAACGATTTATGGTGTAACAAATGCCAAGAAGAAAAGAAGTTCCTAAGCGCGTAATTATACCTGATTCACAGTATAACAGTGTGCTGGTGTCAAGATTTATAAAATCTATAATGCGTGACGGCAAAAAGAGTCTGGCGGAGTCGATACTTTACGATTCATTTGATATTATTGAAAAAAAGACAAATGAAGATCCGCTCAAGATTTTTGAAAAGGCTGTTGATAATGTTAAGCCTCTTATCGAAGTGAAATCCCGGCGTGTTGGCGGTTCAACCTATCAGGTTCCAACCGAAGTTCGTCCATCCCGTCGAACAGCTTTAGGGATAAGATGGATTATAGGCTATGCGCGTAAAAGACCGGAAAAGAGTATGGCCAGCAAGCTGGCCAGCGAGTTTTTAGACGCGGCCAACAGAAGAGGCGCTTCTGTTAAGAAAAGGGAAGATACGCATAAAATGGCTGATGCAAATAAAGCATTTGCTCATTACCGATGGTAATATTGAATTTATAGTATATCATGCATGCATTATGCAGAGTTTAATCGTAAATATATTTTTGAGGGTTGTTCTAAATTTGGGAGGGCAGCAACATGGCAAAGGAGAAATTTGAGCGGACCAAGCCGCATGTAAATGTAGGGACGATTGGGCATATAGATCATGGTAAGACCACGTTAACAGCGGCAATAACGAAGCATATGGGTTTAAAGGGGATGGCGGATTTTGTTCCGTTTGATGAGATAGACAAGGCGCCCGAAGAGAAAGAGCGAGGGATAACGATAGCGACGGCGCATGTTGAGTATGAGACGGCTAATCGTCATTATGCGCATGTTGACTGTCCCGGCCATGCGGATTATATAAAGAACATGATTACCGGCGCGGCGCAGATGGATGGAGCCATATTGGTAGTAGGCGCAGATGACGGACCTATGCCCCAGACGCGGGAGCATATATTATTAGCTCGCCAGGTAGGAGTTCCCCAGATAGTGGTATTTTTAAACAAGACAGACATGGTAGATGATGAGGAATTAATAGAGCTGGTCGAGTTAGAACTTCGGGAGCTTTTAGACAAATATGAATTTCCCGGGGATGACACACCGATAATTCGTGGCAGCGCTTTAAAGGCGCTTGAGAGCGATGATCCTGACAGTGAAGAAGCAAAGTGCATATTTGAATTAATGGACGCGATAGACTCATTTATACCTGAGCCGAAGCGAGATATAGACAAGCCGTTTTTAATGCCGATAGAGGATGTATTCAGCATATCGGGTCGCGGCACAGTAGTAACCGGACGTGTTGATCGTGGAGTAGTGCATGTAGGTGATGAAGTAGAGCTGATAGGGATACGCCCGACGGCGAAGACGGTATGCACAGGAGTTGAGATGTTCAGGAAGCTGCTTGATGAAGGTCGAGCCGGAGACAACATAGGGGTTTTATTGCGAGGCACGAAGCGCGAGGAAGTTGAGCGTGGTCAGGTAGTAGCGGTTCCCGGTTCTATTAAGCCATATACGAAGTTCAAGGCCGAGGTATATATATTAAGCAAGGAAGAGGGAGGCCGGCACACGCCGTTTTTCAACGGTTACCGTCCTCAGTTTTATTTCAGGACGACAGATGTTACGGGTGTATTGACGTTGCCTGAGGGTATTGAGATGATAATGCCCGGAGACAATGTAACCATTGATGCGGAGTTAATAACTCCGATAGCGATGGAGAAGGAATTAAGGTTTGCGATAAGGGAAGGCGGTCGGACAGTCGGCGCCGGCGTGGTAAGTGAAATAATTGAGTAGGTTGGAAAGATTAAAACAATGATAATGAACACAAAAATCAGGATTAGGCTAAAGGCATATGATCATAAGCTTCTGGATCAGTCGGCGTTAGATATTGTTGATACGGTCAACAAGACAGGAGCAAAGGTGATTGGGCCCATACCGCTTCCAACAAGGATAAATAAATATTGTGTTCTTCGATCTCCTCATGTTGATAAGAAGTCAAGGGAACAGTTTGAAATTAGAACACACAAACGGCTTGTAGACATTCTGGAGCCAACCCAGCAAACGGTTGATGCTTTGATGAAACTGGATCTTTCTCCAGGAGTTGATGTGGAGATAAAACTTTAAATTGGTCGAGTGGTTAACAACCTAACAACTCGACCAATTCGACTAACACTTAGGATGCCCACAGGGAAGTGCAAAAGTTATGTGTAGAGGATTGATAGGGACAAAATTGGGGATGATAAGCATTTTTTCTCCTGAAGGCAAATACATACCGGTGACAATAGTGAAGGTTGGTCCGGGTGTTATCACTCAGATAAAGACGGTTTCCAGTGATGGATACAATGCACTTCAGATGGGTTTTGGTGAGAGAAGAAAATCTCGTATAAACAAGCCGGTTCAAGGCCATCTAAAAAAGAGCGGAGGGGCCTGTTTTGCATTGCTGAGGGAAATTCCAGTGGATAATCCCGGCGAATACGATCTTGGTCAGACGGTAAATCTGGAAATGTTTAAGGTCGGTGAACGGGTTAATGTTACCGGCATAACCAAAGGACGGGGTTTCGCAGGTGTAATTAAGAGGCATGGATTTCATGGCGGCAAGAAAACTCATGGCAGTCACAGCCACAGAATTCCAGGCTCAATCGGTTGCAGCGCATGGCCTGCAAAGGTTATTAAGGGGAAGAAAATGCCGGGTCACTACGGGAATGAACAAAAGACAGTTAAAAATCTGGAGATCGTTGACATAAGGTCTGAAGAAGATCTTATTATGTTAAAGGGGGCTGTGCCGGGTTTCAGGTCAGGATTGATCGAAGTAAAAAAACAAAAAAACTTGTAATATTTTCACCACAGAATTCACACAGATTTATAGAAAATCTTTGTGAATTCTGTGGTAAGAATATTTTTTATAAAGATTTCGTATCATAAACGGGGAAAATAATGGCTGTTGTTGATGTTCAAAACATTAAGGGAGAAAAAGTTTCACAGATCGATCTTTCGGATGTCATATTTAATGTGTCCCCGAAAGTGAGTGTTTTGCATGAAGTTGCAACCATGCAACTGGCGGGCAGGCGTTCAGGTTCCGCATCTGTAAAAAATCGCAGTGATATCAGGGGCAGTCGAAGAAAGCTTTTTCGTCAGAAAGGGACCGGCCGGGCACGTCGTGGCGATATAAAATCGCCTTTGCTTAGAGGCGGTGGAGTTGTTTTTGGACCGGCAAACAGATCATATTCTTATAAGGTCCCGAAAAAGGTAAGAAAGCTGGCCCTTAAAATGGCATTAAGCAGCAAACTCCAGAAAAATACCATTATTGTGCTTGATCGGTTTGAACTTGAGACGATTAAGACCAAACAATTCATTGAAGTTATTAATGCCTTAAATGTGAAAAATGCGCTGATTATATCTGATCAGAAAAACGAGAACCTGGAACTTTCATCAAGGAATGTTCCGTGTATCAAAGTGCAGAAGGTTGAGGGGTTGAACGTATATGATATTCTGAAATATAAGAATTTGATCCTGCTTGAGTCTTCAATAAAGGGTATTGAAAGGAGGCTGCTGGCATGATTCAGCATAAAATTATTAAACGTCCTCTGGATACCGAGAAAACTAATATTCAAAAAGAGACTATGGGCAAGGTATCATTCGAGGTGGGCCGCAGGGCAAACAGAATTGAGATTAAAAAAGCTATAGAGAACATTTTTAATGTCAGGGTGGATAGCGTTCGAACAATGCAGGTCAAGGGTAAAACAAAACAACGAGGCCGGATTACGGGAAAACGCAAGGATTGGAAGAAGGCTATTGTGAAATTGATGCCTGGTGAACGCATTGAATTTTTTGAAGGAGTATAAATGGCTGTCAGAAAAGTGAAACCAACATCTCCTGGCCGGCGAGCTCAAATATATTCCACATTTGAGGAGATTACCAGGATAGAGCCTGAAAAAAGTCTGCTTAAGGTTATCAAAAAGAAAGGCGGACGTAATGCAAACGGCCGTATTACCTGCAGACATCGTGGCGGAGGTCACAAACGGCATTACAGGATTATTGATTTTAAACGTGACAAAATCGGAATTCCTGCAAAGGTAGCATCGATTGAGTATGATCCAAACCGTAGCGCCAGGATAGCCCTTCTAAATTATTCTGACGGGGAAAAACGGTATGTTCTGGCGCCGCTTGAACTTGTAGTTGGCGACACCATTATGTCGGGTCCTGAAGCGGATATTAAGCCTGGCAACACGCTTCCTTTAAGCAATATACCGCTTGGCACACATATTCATAACATTGAGCTGCGTTTAGGAAAGGGCGGTCAGATTGTCAGGAGCGCCGGTAATTTTGCCCAGTTAATGGCAAAAGAGGATAGGTATGCACAGATTAAACTTCCCTCCGGCGAAGTAAGAATGGTTCTGTTAAAATGCAAAGCCACCATAGGACGATTAGGCAATGTGGCTCATGAGAATATTGTTTTGGGTAAAGCCGGCCGCAAACGCTGGCTTGGCAGGCGTCCAAGGGTGAGAGGTGTTGCGATGAATCCGGTTGACCATCCAATGGGAGGCGGCGAGGGAAGATCTTCAGGAGGACGGCATCCATGCAGCCCCTGGGGCATCCCTGCAAAAGGCTATAAGACTCGTAAAACAAGGAAAAGTAACTGGTATATAGTTAAGAAACGGTCAAAGAGATAAAGAGATACCATATCAGGAGAAGTTATGCCACGGTCGTTAAAAAAAGGTCCATATGTTGAGCCGAAATTATTAAAGAAAATGGAATATGCCCAGGAAACCCGCAATAGCAGGGTAATTAAAACATGGTCAAGACGATCGACAATTATTCCTGAGATGGTAGGTGTTACGCTGGCTGTTCATAATGGGAGAAAATTTATTCCGGTTTTTATTACAGAGAATATGGTAGGCCACAAGCTGGGTGAATTCTCACCAACGCGGACTTTTTATGGGCATGCAGGAGACAGAAAGTCTAAATTAAAAAAATAACTCATTATGTACGCCTTACCGCGCAATCCGTATAACTTATTTATACCGGGCTACTAAAATCGCCCGACTTATAGATAATCGAAAAGAATTGTGGAGAGACCTTTGAAAAATGCTCAATTTTGCAAAGGTTTTGTGGAGAAAAGCGAATGTCTGCAATAGAAGTAAAAGCTGTATTAAAATATGTGCGTATTTCTTCTCAGAAAGTCCGGAGATTGATTGGCGCTGTCAAAGGAAAGCCGGTTCAGACCGGTCTCGACATCCTTAAATATATGCCGCAAAAAGCGGCTAATGTTGTTGAAAAAGTTATCCGGAGTGCTGTGGCGAATGCTGATCAGCATTCTGATATTGATATAGATTCGCTGGTTATACGTAATATAACAGCAGACCAGGGACCCACATTGAAGCGTTTTAAGGCAAGGGCACGAGGCAGGGGCACCCGAATATTAAAAAGAACCAGTCATATCACGGTTATTTTAGCAAAGGGATGACACTTTTTATATGTGGAGCATAAGGAGGTAAAAGCTTGGGCCAGAAAGTAAATCCGATTGGATTGAGGTTAGGAATTGTTAAGACCTGGGAATCACGATGGTATGCTGGAAAGAATTATTCTGAATATATTTTGGAAGATTATAAAATCAGACGATTTATAAAAAAGAGACTCTATCATGCAGGCATTGCCAGAATTGAAATCGAAAGGTCGTCCAAGCGCGTCAAGCTCCGAATTTTTACGTCCAGGCCTGGGATTATTATTGGGAAAAAGGGCGCTGAAATATCCATTCTAAAGAAAGATCTTGAGAAATTGCTCGGTATTAATAAAAAATCGTATGAAGTTCTTATAGATATCCAGGAGGTCAGAAAACCTGAGATTAACGCCCAGCTTGTTGCTGAGAATGTCGCTTTACAGATAGAGCGAAGAGTTGCATTCAGGCGTGCCATGAAGCGCGGTGTATCTTCAGCAATGAGATTTGGGGCCATGGGCGTGAAAATTATTTGTTCAGGACGTCTGGGCGGAGCTGAAATGGCCAGAAGAGAATGGTATAGAGAGGGACGTGTGCCATTGCATACTTTAAGAGCTGATATAGATTATGGTTTTATAGAGGCCAATACAACATATGGATTAATTGGTGTTAAGGTATTTATTTTTAAAGGTGAGATTTTAAAAAAGAATCAAAACGAGAGAGATGTTGCCAATATTTAAATTGATGGTAATAGTTCAGCCACAAAGGCACTAAGACAGCAGGATTATAATATAATTCTTAATGTACGGTATGCCGTATCTACAACTTTTTTCTTTTTTTTTTTGATAAAGCTTTAAAATTAAAGTTTTTTTTGTGACTTAGTAGCTGAATTTTTACAATTGATAATTATAAAATAGACGGAGATAAAGGACATGCTGAGTCCAAAAAAGGTAAAATTTCGAAAGCAGCAAAAAGGTAGAATGAAAGGCCTTGCCCAGCGGGGATGCAATTTGAATTTTGGTGAATTTGGATTGCAGGCAACGGAATGCGGCGCAATAAATGCAAAACAGATTGAGGCCGCCCGTATTGCTATGACCAGGCATGTAAAAAGAGGTGGGAAGTTGTGGATAAGGATATTCCCCGACAAGCCGTTTACCAAGAAGCCTGCAGAGGTCAGAATGGGCAAAGGAAAAGGGGCGCCTGAAGGATGGGTTGCAGTAGTTCGACCCGGAAGGATTCTTTATGAAATGGAAGGTATCTCCATAGAATTGGCCAGGGAGGCGCTCCGGCTTGCTGCGCACAAGCTTTCGGTAAGAACAAAGTTTGTTGAGAGGAGCGATTTGTAATGAAAGCAGGTGAGATTAGAGAGTTGAGTTCTGAAGAGAGGCAGCGCAAAGAAAATGACCTTAGAGAGGGGCTGTTCAATCTGTGCTTTCAGCACGAAATTGGTCAGTTAGAGAATCCCCAAACAATGAAGCAGACCAGACGTGATATCGCAAGGGTAAAAACTATCATAAGAGAGTCAGCTGTAAACAATAAGACGGATAAAAAATAGTTGTTGATATGAAAAAACGAGGAAATAAAAGAGTAGTAGCGGGGACAGTTGTCAGTGACAAGATGGATAAGACAGTTGTTGTTCAGGTTGAGAGGATGGTTAAACACCAATTTTATCATAAGCATATTAGAAAATGTTCCAAATTTTCAACTCATGATGAAAACAATGCATGCAGTGTTGGAGACAACGTGTTGATCGTCGAGTCCAGACCTCTTAGCAAAACAAAAAAATGGCGGATAAGAGAGATAATCAAAAAAGCCGTTTGATTATAGAAGGAAAGTCAAGAAGATGATTCAGGCAGAAACAAGATTGACAGCGGCGGATAATTCAGGAGCTAAAATATTGTATTGTATAAAGGTTCTTGGAGGCTCCAGAAGACGGTATGCGAGTATCGGAGACATAATCGTTGTAAGCGTCAAAGAAGCAATACCTAATGCCAAGGTCAAAAAAGGAGACATCTTGAAGGCTGTTGTGGTTCGTACAAAAAAGGAGATTAGAAGGCCTGATGGATCATACATAAGGTTTGACGATAATTCAGCGGTATTAATCAATCCGAATCTGGAACCTGTTGGAACCCGTATTTTTGGTCCTGTAGCAAGGGAGCTGAGAGCCAAAAGGTTTATGAAAATCATTTCCCTGGCGCCAGAGGTATTATAGGTTAATTATATATAAGAAGTGATATATAATTTATATATGAGAAGTGATATATAATGAAAAATAAATGTTTTATAAGAAAAAATGACAAGGTAAAGGTCATTTCCGGCAAAGATAATGGCAAGATCGGAAAGGTGCTTAAAATAATCAGAAAAGATAAGCGTCTTGTTATAGAGAATATCAACATTGTTAAACGGCATGCAAAACCCAGCGCTCAGAACAGGCAGGGCGGAATTATTGAGAGCGAAGCTCCCATCAGTTGGTCCAGCGTTATGTTAATGTGCAATAAATGTATGACTCCTACGCGTATTAGAATGAAGATTCTCGAGGATGGGAAAAAAATGCGTGTTTGCATAAAATGTAGCGAAGTTATGGATGCATAGGGTCGTGTCGGAGGATTGTAATGTCGAAACTAAAACGTTATTATGAAAAAGAGATTATTCTCAAGTTGATGGAAAGCTTTAAGTATAAAAGTATGATGCAGGTTCCGAAACTCAATAAAATTGTGTTAAATATCGGTATGGGTGAAGCGATTCATAACATCAAACTGCTTGATGCAGCTGTCGAAGAACTTAAAATTATTGCGGGACAGAAGCCTGTTGTTACCCGTGCCAGAAAATCTATTGCAGCTTTTAAACTTAGAGCTGGAATGCCGATTGGCTGCATGGTTACGCTTCGACGAAAACGGATGTATGATTTTTATTATAAACTGGTGAATGTGGCTCTTCCTCGTGTCCGCGATTTTAGAGGTCTTTCAGGAAAAGGTCTTGATGGTCATGGAAATTATTCGCTCGGAATAAAGGAGCAAATTATTTTTCCTGAGATCAATTATGATAAAATAGATAAGATTAAAGGTCTTAACATATCTGTTGTTACTACTGCACAGACCGATAATGAAGGAAAGGAACTCCTTAAACTTTTGGGAATGCCTTTTAGTGATTGATTTTTGGTGGCTGTTCACGGCTTGAAACTTGAAATTGGAAATTTGTGAGAGATGAAGCGAGGTTAGGAGTTGGATGTTTACAAACTATATTCAAGAGGTTTATTTGAAGAGACCAGATCATGCTTGCAAAAATGTGTTTATTAAAAATACAAAAGCATGAAGGCCTAATTTTTAATTTCTAATTTTAATTGCATTATTTATTTTAGATACAGGTTTACAAATAAGTTGTGCTGTCCCTGTATCGTTGATGACTTTTCAAGGAGGGTAATTTGGCGAAAAAGGCTCTTAGAATGAAGGTAATAAAAACACCCAACTTCAAAGTAAGGGCATATAACAGGTGTCCGATTTGTGGCAGGCCAAGGGGGTTTTTAAGGAAATTTGGTATGTGTCGCATCTGTTTTCGGAATTTAGCTTCCCAAGGCAAGCTTCCGGGAGTTATCAAATCCAGCTGGTAGGCAGCACGAGACTATTAATATTTAATTCCTAATAAATCTGCCTTGTTATGAGTTTATTAATAATTGATGTATTGAGACTTTGAATTTTGTCATAAATAGTTTAAATGGTCATTTCAGCCTGTCTGCCGTGCCTGCACAGGCAAGTGCAAACTGGAATCCAGTCCCCGAGCAAGGTCGAGGACAAGCATTTTTAACTCGTTATGGATTCCTACCTTAGTGGAAATGACAGAAAGAGCATGTTTTTCAAAGGTCTCGTATTATAGATGTATTATAACGGAGAAATGTAATGGCAATGAGTGACCCAATTGCAGATATGTTGACCAGAATCAGAAATGCCCAAAAGGCCCAATTAAATAGCGTTGATATACCAGGCGCAAAGCTGAAAATTGAGCTGGCAAAAGTATTGAAGGATGAGGGGTTTATCAAGAATTATAAGTTTATTAAGGATTCCAAGCAGGGTGTTTTACGTGTTTATCTAAAATATGGTTCTGGATATTCAAGCGTCATTCTGGGTATTGAACGTGTCAGCAAACCGAGTAGGCGGGTTTATGTTAAGAGTAAGGATATTAAGCCTGTTTTAAACGGAATGGGCGTTTCGATTTTGTCCACATCAAAAGGGATGGTGACAGACAAGACAGCCAGAGATAAGAATATTGGAGGAGAAGTAATCTGCAATGTATGGTAGTTATATAAATTGCCGGATACAAGTTACAGATTATATCCTTTTAAACGCAGTTTGTAGGTCGAAAGAGAGGGAGTACTTTAATGTCCCGAGTGGGTAAAAAGCTGATTCCGATACCTGACAAGACTAAAATATCATATAAAGACAGGGTGATTACTGTACAGGGTGAAAAGGGTACACTTGTCAGGTCTATACATTCTTCCATTGATCTGAAGCTGGAAGATGGATTTATTGTTGTGAATATTGTTAATGACGAAAGAGCCGGCAGTCCTTTGCAAGGTCTAACACGCAGTCTTGTTGCCAATATGGTCGCCGGTGTGACAAGTGGATTTGAGCGGATTTTGCAAATAAACGGTATCGGCTATCGTGCTGTTCTTAACGGGAATACGATAGTATTCAACCTCGGATATTCGCATCCTGTTAATTTTGATCTTCCGGATGGTATTTCAGCGACTATTGACAAAAATAATATTATAAAACTTTCCGGAATTGATAAAGAAAAGCTTGGGCTGGTATCTGCGGCAATCAGGCGGCTAAGACCTCCGGAGCCTTATAAAGGCAAAGGAATAAAATATGCGGAAGAGCATATCCAGAGGAAAGCCGGAAAGACCGGAACAAAATAGATCAATAAGGGAAAAGACACAATATAATAATGAAGCTTGGCTGTTTAATAAGCCGGTTTTTTCAAGGAAATAAAATATGGGTTCATTAGCTTTTAAGCCTCAGGCGCGTATAAAAAGGAAAAAAAGGATCAGAAAGGCTTTGGTCGGCACAAAGCAGAGGCCAAGGCTGAGTGTTTTTAGAAGCGCAAAGCATATTTATGCACAGGTGGTCGATGATACATGCGGGCACACAATTGCTGCGGCATCAACCGTAGAAAAGGCTGTAAAAGAAAAATTTGCACAGGCTTTAAACAATTCTTCAGATTTTAATAAAGGGAAGATTTTAGCGGCAGTCTATGTTGGGAAACTTGTAGCTGAACGTGTTGCCGAAAAGGGTGTAAAGCAGGTAGTATTTGATAGAAACGGTTTTTTATATCACGGTCGTGTCAAAGCTGTTTCTGATGGAGCGCGTAAAGCAGGTTTGGTTTTTTAGCCAATCATTATTTATAAGAAGGAGGCAGTTTTTTGTATAAACAGGAAGCGGGCGAAAACCAGTTAATAGATAAGGTGGTTCATATTAATCGGGTGGCAAAAGTTGTCAAGGGTGGCCGCAGGTTCAGCTTTAGCGCTATAGTTGTAGTTGGTGATGGAGAAGGCAGCGTGGGTTTTGGATTAGGAAAAGCAGGAGAAGTACCCGGGGCTATCAGCAAAGGTGTTGAAAAAGCTAAAAAGAATATGGTTAAAATCTCATTGGTTGACAGGACAATACCATATGAAGTTATAGGAAAATTCGGCGCAGGACGGGTTTTGTTAAAGCCTGCAAGCAAAGGCACCGGTGTTATTGCTGGCGGCGCTGTAAGAGCTGTGCTTGAGGCCGTCGGAGTTCAGAATATCCTTACAAAGTGTTTAGGATCGCATAATCCCCATAATTTGGTTAAAGCTACTATTGCCGGGCTTCAACAACTTCAGAGCCGTGAACAGGTGGCAACCAGACGTGGTATTCAGGTTGAAGAACTATAGACTTTCAGATAAATAATTTTACTGCGTTATCGGTCGGACTTCTCAACGACGTACTAACATGTACGTCTTACTCGAAGGCCTCCTTTCAGACCTGAATTGGGATAACATAATTCAGGCTTTTCGTTCAGTTACTATATAAATATGAAAAGGGATGATAAATGGCAGGATTGCTGAAAATAACTCTAATTAAAAGCATGATCGGAAGACCGGAAAAACACCGCAGAGTATTATGCGGTATGGGGCTTACAAAGACAAATAAAACAGTTGAACTTAAAGATACACCTTCTATTCGGGGAATGATTGACAAAGTATCATATCTGGTGAAGGCTGAGGAGAAGATCGATGCTGCTTAATGAATTGTCACCGCCAAAGGGTTCACGAAAGCCCCGGAGACGTTTAGGGCGTGGCCCTGGTTCGGGAAGGGGCAAGACAGCCGGAAGAGGAACAAAAGGGCATAATAGTCGTTCAGGTGGTGGTGTCAGGCCGGGCTTTGAAGGTGGTCAAATGCCTATTCATCGCCGTTTGCCCAAACGCGGTTTTACAAATATTTTTAGAAAAAATATGGCGACAGTAAACATACGTGATTTGTCAAAATTTGAAACAGGCAGCCTGGTGGATGAGGCAGCGCTTATTCGTAATGGACTTATCAATGGTACAAATGATTGTATAAAACTTCTTGGTCATGGTGATATCAAATATCCGCTTACGATTAAGATCGATAGAATAAGTAAAAGCGCCAGGGAAAAGATAGAAGCCGCTGGTGGAAATGTAGAGGTCTTATAATAATGGTTGGCGGTGGGTTCCAGAATGTCTTTAAAATACCCGAACTAAAGAGAAGGATTATATACACATTAGCTCTTCTTATTGTGTATCGTGTTGGTGTGCACATACCAACGCCGGGTATAGACGGCATTGCGCTTGCTTCATTTTTTGCAAGAATGGAAGGCACTATATTGGGAATTTTCAATATGTTTTCAGGAGGCGCTCTGGAGAGACTGTCTGTTTTTGCTCTTGGAATAATGCCGTATATCAGCGCATCCATCATACTGCAACTCTTGACCGTAGCAATACCGCATCTTGAACGTTTGAAAAAGGAAGGTGAGCAGGGACATAAAAAAATTACACAATATACCCGATACGGCACTGTAGTATTAAGTGTCATTCAGGGATTCGGTATAAGTATCGGCCTTGAAAGCATGAGTTCGCCGGGTGGCGCTCCGGTAGTAATACATCCCGGATGGGAATTCAGGCTTATAACGGTAATCACTCTAACCGCGGGTACGGCCTTTATTATGTGGCTTGGAGAGCAGATTACAGAGCGTGGTATCGGCAATGGTATTTCTCTTATAATTTTTGCCGGCATTGTAGCCAACATACCGAGCGCAATAGGCAATTCATTTCGTCTTCTTACTACAGGAGAAATGGGAATATTTGCCATATTAATACTTGCCGTTCTTATGATAGCTGTTGTTGGATTCATTATATTTGTTGAGCAGGGACAGCGTCGGATACCTGTACAATATGCAAAAAGGGTGGTCGGCCGGAAGATGTACGGGGGGCAGAGTACACATCTTCCTCTAAAAATCAATACTTCCGGCGTTATTCCTCCTATTTTTGCTTCATCAATTATTATGTTCCCTGCAACAATAGCCAGTTTTATTACGGTTCCATGGATGCAGAGCATTGCCTCTTCAATGAGACCGGGTAATTTTGTGTATGAAATCCTGTTTGTGGGTTTTATCTTCTTTTTCTGTTATTTTTATACCGCTGTTACATTTAATCCCGTTGATGTGGCGGACAATATGAAGAAAAACGGGGGTTATATTCCGGGTATCCGTCCAGGCAAACGAACAGCAGATTATATTGATAAGGTTTTGACACGTATTACTCTTGGCGGAGCGATATATGTTTCTGCCGTGTGTGTACTTCCATCTATTTTGATATCAAAGTTCAATGTGCCTTTTTATTTTGGAGGCACAGCTCTTCTTATAGTTGTTGGAGTTGCTATTGATACTATTTCACAAATGGAATCTCATATGCTGACCCGCCATTACGAAGGCTTTTTGAAAAAAGGCGGGGCAAAAGTGAAGGGGCGATTTTAATATGGTGATTTTAAAATCATCACAGGAGATCGAAAAGATTCGAAAAAGCAATCAAATTGTTGCTGAAACACTTGCTATACTTAAATCAGAGGTTAAGCCCGGAATAAATACTCTTTATTTAAACGATCTTTCGGAAAGATTAGCCAGAGAAAAGGGAGTAATCCCGGCCTTTAAAGGATACTGTGGTTTTCCATATGCGTTATGCGCTTCGCCGAACAATGTGGTTGTGCATGGATTTCCTTCTAAAAAGCCACTTGTTGAAGGGGACATATTAAGCTTGGATTTTGGAATTCTTAAGGAAGGATATTACGGTGACGCAGCTATTACAGTGGCTGTCGGGAAAATATCAGAGGCTGCCGAGCGGCTGTCCAGAGTAACAAAAGAGGCTTTGTTCAAAGGGATTGAAAAGGCGGTTCCCAATGGCCGGCTTTCAGACATTTCACATGCAATTCAATCACATGTGGAGATAGCCGGTTTTTCGGTTGTGCGTAAATTTGTTGGCCATGGTATCGGCAGTAAATTACACGAAGAGCCTCAAATACCTAATTTTGGAGAGCCCGGTAACGGGGTTCGCTTAAAACCGGGTATGACTTTTGCGATAGAACCTATGGTGAATGAAAAAGGATATGATGTAAAAGTACTTGATGATGGGTGGACAACTGTAACAAAGGATGGTTGTTTGTCCGCTCATTTTGAGCATACAATTGCAATAACTGAAAATGGTCCGGTTATATTGAGTAAAACTGACAGGGATTAAAATATGCCAAAGGAAGAGGCGATAAAAGTAGAGGGTAAGGTGCTTGAGACTCTGCCCAATGCGATGTTTAAAGTCGAATTGGAAAATAAGCACCAGGTGCTTGCGCATATTTCCGGTAAGATGCGCATGCATTTTATTAAAATCCTGCCGGGAGACACGGTTACAGTTGAACTGTCACCCTATGATCTCTCGCGCGGCAGGATTACGTACAGATCAAAATAGAAAGCAATGATCAATGTTAATTGATAATTGTTGATTGATAAGGGAGTCTTTTATGAAAGTCAGGGCATCTGTAAAAAAAATGTGCAATAAGTGTAAAATAATACGTAGAAAACGGGTCGTAAGAGTTATTTGCGAAAACAAGCGGCATAAACAGAGGCAAGGATAGAGGAGGATTTGCTTTGGCACGAATTGCAGGCGTAGATTTGCCTAAAAATAAGCGGGTTGAGATCGGGTTGACATATATTTATGGTATTGGCAGAACTACGTCAAACCGGATACTCTCAAAGCTCAACATTGATCCCGGCACCAAAACAGATGTGCTGACAGAGTCTGAGATAAACAACATACGCAAAATTATCGACAGCGAACTCAAAGTTGAAGGCGAACTTCGTACGGTAGTTTCGATGAACATTAAAAGGTTGATGGATCTTGGAGCATATCGGGGCCTTCGTCATCGAAAATCGCTTCCGGTGCGAGGACAGAGGACAAGCACAAATGCACGCACACGAAAAGGACCGAGAAGATCAGCGGTTAAGAAGAGAGGTGGAGTTCCAAAGAAATAATTATTAACTATACCTCAGTCGCCAGTATTTATTGCAATATCACAGGAGATAGGGATTTTATTCATGGCAAAGAAAACCCGCACCAAAAAGAGAGAAAAGAAGAATATACCAAACGGAGTAGTGCACATTCAATCTACTTTTAACAATACAATAATTACTATAACCGATCAGGCAGGCAATGTTATTGCGTGGTCAAGTTCCGGTGTTCAGGGATTTAAGGGTTCCAGGAAGAGTACTCCCTTTGCTGCTCAGATTGCAGCAGAAGATGCCGCAAAAAAGGCAATGACACACGGCATGAAAAATGTCGAAGTGTATGTTAAGGGGCCCGGGGCCGGCAGAGAGTCGGCGCTTCGCTCTTTGCAGGCCGCAGGTTTTAATATTATGGCGATTAAGGATGTAACTCCAATTCCGCATAATGGATGCCGCCCGCCAAAAAGACGCAGGGTATAGAAAAGGAGGAAAATTGTCACGATACACAGGTTCTGTTTGTCGGTTATGCCGGCGTGAAAACTTAAAACTGTTTCTTAAGGGAGACCGTTGTTATTCTGATAAGTGTGCTTTTGATCGACGCGGTTATCCGCCTGGTCAGCACGGTCAGCGTCGTGGAAGAAAAAGTTCAGATTACGGCATTCAGCTTCGTGAGAAACAAAAGGTTAAACGTATGTATGGTCTTTCTGAAAAACAATTTTACCTGTTTTTTGAAAGGGCGGAACATCAGAAAGGGATAACAGGAACAAATCTTCTTGTATTGCTTGAACGCCGGCTCGACAATGTTGTTTATCGTCTTGGTTTTGTTAATTCACGTTCACAGGGACGTCAGCTTGTAAAACACAATCATTTCCTTGTAAATGGGAAGAAGGTTAATATTCCGTCATATATGTTAAAAATTGGCGATGTTGTTGAAGCCAGGGAGAAAAGCCGTAAAATGCAGGTCATAGATGATTCATTGGGCGCTGTTGTGAGAAGAGGGGTTCCGCAATGGCTTGATCTGGAAAAAGAGAAATTCAAAGGAATAGTAAAAAGCTTTCCGGTTCGAGAAGACCTTACGATGCCTATCCAGGAACAGCTTATAGTTGAACTTTATTCCAAGTAAAAGTTATCATTGTTGTTTTCTGTCTGCCGGCAGGCAGGCAAAATTTCAATAGTCATTATTCTACTCAGACTTTTACCCGATAAAATCTGGAGATAAAAAATGTCATCAAATGAACTTATGTATATTAACTGGCGGGAAATGATAAAGCCGGAAAAGGTTCAGGTAACAAGCACGAACTTCTATGGCAAGTTCGTCTGTGAACCTCTTGAGAGAGGATTCGGGGTAACAATCGGCAATTCATTAAGACGAGTTATACTTTCTTCTCTGTACGGGGCGGCGATAGTGTCAGTTAAGTTTGATGCCGTTATGCACGAATTCAGCGTTATAGATGGTGTGCTTGAAGATGTTTCTGAAATTATCCTTAATCTGAAAGAGGCGCATTTTAAGCTGTTCGATACTCAGTCGAGGACAGTGCGTATTGATGCGAAAGGGCCAGGCAAAATCACTGCCGGTGATATAATCAGCGATGACGGGAAATGTGAAGTTCTAAATCCGGACTTGCTTATTGCTACGCTGTCGGATGATGCTGTTCTGAAAATGATCATGACTGTCAAAATAGGAAGAGGGTATTCACTGTCCGAGTCAAATAAGGATAAAGATGCTCCTCTGGGAACAATACCTGTAGATGCAGTCTTTTCACCGATCAAACGTGCAATTTATGTGGTCGGAAATGCTCGTGTCGGCCAGAAGACCGATTATGACAAACTTACTTTGGAAGTCTGGACCGATGGAACTATTCTTCCGGAAGATGCTGTCGCATATTCTGCCAAAATATTAAAAGAGCAGATGAATGCTTTTATAAGTTTTGATGAAGAGCTTGAGCCGGAGCCGGACAAAGAGGCTGAAGAACAGCAGAAGAGACAGTTTAACGAGAATCTTTACAGAAGTGTTGAAGAACTTGAGTTTTCTGTCCGGAGTGCAAATTGCCTTAAGAATGCAAATATAAACAAAATTTACCAATTGGTAAACAAGACAGAAGCAGAGATGCTGAAAACAAAAAATTTTGGAAGAAAGTCTTTAAATGAAATAAAGGAAGTTTTAAATGAGATGGGTCTTTCTCTTGGAATGAAGCTTGAAGGATTTGAGCCTCTTGAGGAGGATGTAGAAGAAGGAGAATAAACGATTCCATGAGACATCGAAAATCCGGTTTAAAATTGAATAGAACCAGCAGTCACAGAGATGCTATGTTCAGAAACATGGTCACCTCGCTTTTTAAACACGAGCGTATCCGCACTACAGACACTAAAGCAAAAGGGTTGAGGCGTTGGGCTGATCATTTGATTGCTCTGGCCAAACGGGGCGATTTACATGCCAGGCGACAGGCGCTTTCAATAATCAGAGAAAAGAATGTCGTGTACAAACTGTTTGATAAGGCTGCCGAGTGGTTTGGTTCTGTTTCAGGAGGCTATACAAGGATTATCAAGATAGGAAGGCGTCCCGGAGATGCTGCTCCGATTTCAATAATTGAGCTTATAACCATTGAAAAGAGTAAAAAGAAGAAAGTAAAGAAGGCCCCTGCAGCAAAGAAAAAGGCCGCGGAAGATAAAGCGGCAGTTGCTAAAAAAGAAGATAAGCCTGAACAAAAGAAAGTGGAGAATGTTTCTACAACAAAAATAGAGGATTAAGGATTAAAAGTTTATCCATATAATCCTTACCTCTTTAGTATCGGTTTACAGTTAACGGTTGGTCAAAACTTGTCAGCCAGAGGCTGACAAGAAGCAAGAGGTTCAAAAGATTGTTGATTGCAAAAAAAAATAATCGACAATCGACAATACTCATAAAAAAAACTGTAAACCGGGAACTGTAAACCGGGAACTGTTACCTTCTTTATAAGCAGCTATTGCCTCTTTATATAAAAACTCTTCCTGGCCGGCATACCTTGGTGAGAAATGGAAAAGTGTAAATTGTTTTACGCCGGCCATGCCTGCAATACTTCCCGCCTGCCGGGCCGTGAGATGATATTTGTTTCTTGCAATATCTGAGTCTTTTTCAAGAAAAGCGGCTTCAATAAAAAGCTGGTCTGAATCCTTTGCAAAGCTCACAATTTTTTTCGCATTTGATTCGCTATATCCTACGTCTGTTATATAAGTAATCTTCTGTCCTGGAGTTATAATGGCAATCTGCCTGGCAAGATCGCCCAGGATAAAGCTCTTTGTTTTGATACGTTCCCTTCCGAATTTTACCTCAAATTTCGAATCAGGATTATTATGGTTAAACAAAGCCTGTTTAAACTCTCTAAGCCAGGGGCCTATTTCCAGTCCAAGCTCAACAATTCTGTCTTTTATAATATTTACATGGAATCTTTCCTTAAGAGAAAATCCCAAGCACGGGATGCTGTGATCCAGAATAAGTGAAGAAAAGGATAGGGAGGGCTCTTTCAATAAAATACCGTTAAAAGGTTGTTCAACCGTCTCCGTTGCAGGGATAAATCTATTTTCGCACATATACTGCCTCGTAATAAGGCTTTCAGAACGAACTTCAGTAACATGCAGGATAAACCGGTTGTTGAAGTTGTCTACAAGGTTCCATGTATATCCTGCAAGTTTTCCCTCAACATTTTTCAAAAAGCCCTCAGGGCCGTATATATAGAGATTTTTTTCACGGCCGAGAAACAGGCGCAGCAGATTGTCAAAACCTATAAAATGGTCCATGTGGGTGTGGGTAATAAAGGCATGGCTTATTTTAAGAACATCCCTTGAAGAAAGTGAATAAATATCGCCCATGTCGAAGATTACCGCACGATTTTCAAACAGAAAGGGGATGAACAGCCCGGGATCATTAAAAGGACCGTTGATTAGCCGTGGGTGAAATGAGGGGCGCATTATTCAAGGAAGGAACTTAACAACCTGACGGTTAATACAGAGATATATATCTTCATCAGAACCAAAAATATCGACAATATCTTTGTGATTAAGAAGTTTTTCGACAACAAAAGAGGTGGTGTAAAGGCTCACAATATGCGGATGGGTCGTAATGTGCCTAACCGGCGCAATCTGGAAGTCAACATCAAATTCTTCAGCACGTGTCAGCCCGTCAAGACACCGCATTATCTGTTCTTCCAAGGCATTTTTGCTGGTGGTTTCCACGAGGTTGTGTTCGATAAGCTTTGTGGCAATGGCATTGGATAGCGGTTCGATGCAGTCTTTTATGCCGGCTATTGCCTTTCTACGCGCATATTCCTTTGAAGACTCGATTTTTGATAAAATAGTCGCTTCGCGGGTGCCCGGCCGAAATATTTTGCCCATAGAATGTTTTTCCTTTTATTATGTTTTGTGCAGATAATATATGGCAACAATCCTCAATTGCAAGGAAAATGTTTGATGGATTTGTAAATTAGATAAACCCTGCGATATTTGTGTTTTGCGTTGAATATTGAAATCTCATGTTATGCCCACGCTGAGTAAATTACCCCCACTCTTTAGAAAGATCGTGCTCTATATTTAGATGATTAAGAATCCTTGCCGTTACTGTATCGACAAGGTCGGAAATTGTTTTTGGATTAAAATAGAATGAAGGGGAAGGTGGCATTATGACAGCTCCTGCCATTGCCGCCCTGTGCATATTCTTTAAATGTATAATGTTTAATGGGGTTTCCCTGGGAAGCAAAATCAGCGGACGCCTTTCTTTCAGGCTGACATCCGCGGCTCTGTGGATGAGGTTGTCCGCTATCCCGGACGCGATTGCTCCAAGGGTCTTCATTGAGCACGGGGCGATAACCATTCCATCATGTCTGAATGATCCGCTTGCAGGGGGAGCAAAAAAATCATCCTGATCATATATATTTAAACCGGAATTTTCGTGAAAAATAATTCCCTGGTCCTTTAAAAATGATGAAAACGGTTCATTTCTGTAACCGGTTTCACGTTCAAGCACCTTCATGCCTGCCTTTGAAATAATAAGATATATTTTTAGAGGCCTGCTTAAAAGCGCCTTTAAAAGCCTGATTCCGTATATAGATCCTGAAGCGCCGCATATAGCTACTACAATTTTTTTGCTCACATCCACCGCCTGACAAGCTCATCTGCCAGAATACCGGCAAATAAAGTTATGGAAATAATACTGTTAACATGAAAAAAGGCAACATTTACCCTGCTTAAATCAAAAGGGTTGACCAGCCTGTGCTCAACAATGAATAAAATTCCAATTATTACCACTGCGTATAGATATATCGAGTTCATATCAAAGGCGATATAGATGGAAAAGAAAAACATGAAAGATAAAACATGCAAAATTGAAGAGATTAAAAGCGCCCTTTTAACGCCAAGCCGCGCGGGTATGGAAAAAAGCCCTTCTTTTTTATCAAAATCGATATCTTGGCATGCATAAAGGATATCAAATCCGGCTATATAGGTCATGAGGCCAAAGGAAAGAAGCAAGACCGGCCAGAAAAAGCTGTTGGTCAGCGCTATCCATGTTCCAAGGGGCGCAAGAGATATTACAAATCCAAGGTAAATATGTGAAAAACATGTAAACCTCTTTGTATAGGAATAAAAAAAAAGCATGACAAGAACGGGAAAGGAAAGATAAAAGCATAAACTGCCAAGCATTGCTGCGGCAAATATAAAAATACAGGAAGAAATAATTACAAATATCTTTGCAGAAGTTAATGAAAGCTTTCCGGAAGGGATTGCCCGTTTTGATGTGCGGTTGTTCATTGCGTCGAGCCCTGCATCGGCAATTCTGTTAAAACCCATGGCAGATGAACGCGCACCGATCACGGCTATAAGAATCCATAAGATATCCGTTATATTCACCTGATGATATCGCATGGCAAGTATTACCGCTGAAAGGGCAAAAGGAAGAGCAAATATGCTGTGGCTGAATTTAATCATCCTGCCATATGTAAAAACCCTGTCAATCAATCCACACCCCATCAATAACAGCGCCGCATTCCGGGCATCGTCCTTGTTGCAGAAAGTTTTCGTTTGTCGAAAAACCCCACCTGTCAATCAGGATTCTGCCGCAATTATAACAATAGGTCTTTTCTCCGCTGTCACCAGGCACATTCCCCGTATAAACATATTTCAAACCGGCCTTTATTCCTGTCTCACGTGCTTTTACAAGGGTCTCAACCGGTGTGGAAGGCCGGTCTGCAAGCTTGTATGTCGGATGGAACCGGCTTATATGCCATGGGGTGTCGGTACCGAGAGAATTCGCAATAAATAATGCCAGATCTTTAAGTTCGTTGCCGGCATCGTTCAACCCGGGAATAATCAGGGTGGTAACCTCTAAAAAAATTCCAAGCGATTTCATAAGCTTTAATGTCTCTTTTACAGGCTCGATTCTGCCGTCGCAATATTCCTTATAAAAACTGTTCGTAAATGCCTTTAAATCAACATTTGCCGCATCAAGAAACGGGCTGATCATGCGCAGAGCTTCGGAAGTCATATAACCGTTTGTTACAAACACGTTTTTAATTCCCTTTTCATGAGCAAGCTTCGCAATATCAAAAGCAAACTCAAAATAAACAGTTGGTTCGGTGTATGTATAGGCTATGCTTTTGCAATTTCCCTCTTCTGCCGCCTGCACGATTTCTTCCGGTTTGCAGAAGTCACCCATTATCATCCCTTTATGATCGGAAGGCATCTGGGCAATATCCGCATTCTGGCAAAACTTGCATTTAAAGTTACAGCCAACCGTAGCGAGAGAGTAAGAGGGAGTGCCCGGCATGAAATGAAACAGCGGTTTTTTTTCAATGGGATCGATATGCCTGGCAATAACCCTTCCATATACAAGGGTTTCGAGCACACCTGCCCGGTTCTCCCGCACGCCGCATTTCCCGCGTTTGCCATCTTTAATGACACAACGATGGTTGCAAAGATTGCATTTTACTTTATTCTCCTTTAACGATTCATAAAGACAGGCTTCCATAATTACAGACCTCGTTTTTGGATTTATGATTGATGATTGTAAAAAACTTCTCCGGGCTTCGACTCCGGTTTTTAGCGGCTGAAAGCCGCTCCCACTCGACCACTCGACCACTCGACCAATTCCCCACTCGACTACTCGACTACTCGACCACAATCGAACGCTTGGCGCGCAAACTAATCGGAAGGGGTCTGGCTCTAAAACGGGGAACAGGTGTAACCACCATGCCCGTAAACGCCCCAAACGGGCATCTTTGAATAAGGCTGGATCGTTCTATCCTGCAACTGATATTCCCAAATATCAAGGGAAAGTGTGATACCGTCCTCCACGATATGGGAACATCCCCTAAAACATCCCTGACAATCTGCTTCAATTCCCAGATGCTGAAAAAGGTTGCACGATTATAAATAGACTTAATAAAAATCCCTTTGATCCGCCGCTCGACCCCTTTTATCGCATACCTGTTTAATACACCGAGAAATATCCTGTCTTTTGTAACCCTGCACACCTCCTCAATTGCTTTCCTGGGATCTTCCACAAATTCCAGGGTTGTAGCAAGGCAGGCATAGTTAAATGAATTGTCATCAAAAGGAAGATCTTCGGCAAGCCCGCGATGGAGTTCCGCCCGATTGCCTAAATTTTTAGCCGCAATATCAAGCATATATGGAGATGGATCAAGGCCTGTAACCCGGAGCCCTTTTTCAATAAAAGGCAAAAGGCTTGCCCCTGTTCCGCAGCCTATATCGATTATTGAGTCGCCAGGCGCAGGATCGAGCATATCGATCATAAGGCGGGTTTCAAGGTCTGAAATAAATCTGTTATGCGGCTTTTGAAACCATTGTTCGTAAGCTACAGCATCATGAAAATCAAAGACATAACCCATATCTTAACCCTGAAAATATTGATGAACTCGTGATAAATCCAGTAATTCTAATTATGACGTTTTTTCTTTGACAATTGTGCCTTACATCCCCCTTTGAAGGGGGGCGGAGAATATTATTCTTCAAAATTAGAATTGCTGTAATAAGTCCCCTTTTAAATCCATGTTAAAGTAAGCTGCTACGCGGCAGCTTGTTTTCAGATAGCGTTCATGGTATCCCATGTACCGGCGTTTGCAGGTCGGTATCTCTACCCGACAAGGTTTTAAGAGAAAAGGAGATACCATGAACACAAAACTGTATGATCGATTTATATCAGACTTGGAACTAAAAGGCTATGCAAAAAGAAGCATAAATTCATATGTTAAATCTGTAAGGCAATTGCAGCGGTTTTGCAACAAGCCTTTAAGCAAAATTACACAGGCTGATTTGAAAGCCTACTGGCTGGCCTGCAAAACAGAATACGGCTGGAGTTCAGCCACATTATGAATCAGCTATAGCGGCATTAAGCTGTTTTTTTCCATAACGCTGGTTCGCAAGTGGAAAATATTCAGGGGATATTTTCTGCTTTAGGTCATAATCAAGGCAAAGAGGCCGGCACAACCGACAAAACGGTCAGTTCCAGTGGAGTGCAGGGCGCATTGCGGAACACAGCCAGGAAGTTGGCAATTAAGAAGCATGTTCATCCTCATGTGTTTCGTCATTCATACGCATCTGCTCGAAGCCAACGTGCCGATCCACTATAAATCTTTCACGATCATGCCGCCGAATACTTTGCAAAATACCGGGGGTCGAGTCATGAGCGCAAGGCGCTCAATGCCATCTATGTGGCAGAAAGACTGGGTTGTTCATTGCAAATCAGTTGGAAATGGCCGACGCGTTCTCACATATCTCGGTGCATATGTCTTCCGTGTAGCGATCTCCAATGCCAGGATCGTTGGTTACGATGGTAATCATGTTACCTTCAAATATTATAAAGTCGGTTCACGAAGAGTTAGAACATGCAGGCTTGCTGTCTTGGATTTTATTCGGCGTTATATGCAGCATGTCTTGCCAAAGGGCTTTATGAAAATCAGACACTATGGCTTTTTCAGCGGGAAGTGTTCGATCTCCATTGCGCAGATTGCTTAAAGGCTTGTTGCAAAACCGCTGCAGCTTCCTTACAGATTTAACATATGAATTTATGCTCCTTTTTGCATAGCCTTTTAGTTCCAAGTCTGATATGAATCGATCTACAGTTTTGCGTTCATGGTATCTCCTTTTCTCTTAAAACCTTGTCGGGTAGAGATACCGACCTGCAAACGCCGGTACATGAGATACCATGAACGCTATCTGAAAACAAGCTGCCGCGTAGCGGCTTACTTGAACCAGGCGCTGGAGATGGACTGGGCAAAGCCGTGCCGCTTTTCGAAAGGCGGTATTGGGCCGATAGTTTTTACCCTTAGCATAGTTTTTCGGTTATCGTTGCCAAGCTACTCAGCTTTATCTGAAAGAAGTGAAACACAATCATGAGAAGAAAAGAAAAAGAGATTACTGAAAAGTCTGAAATTGAAGCTGTTATTCATAAATCAATCATTTGCATCATTGGTATGTCTGATGATAACATCCCATATGTTGTGCCCTGACAGACCATCTCAGTTTTCAGAGAAGGCAATTAATGGAATTACTGTAATCAAAATAGAAATTGAAAGTATTGCTGGTAAAAAATCTGGGTTTTAAGGGGTGAATAAGGGCAATTCTTGAACGCATAAGTCCGGCCAAAGTCGGGCATTGGGAAGTTTCGCATCTGGTAGTCCAGGAGGCGGGGACATTTATAATGAAAGTGAATTATCACCTGAGGCAACTGTCAAAGAATACTTGACAGTTCAAAAAGAAGGGAATCGACAAGTCTCCTGCGAAGAATACGGTGTGTTATCAAATATTATCAAAAAGGAGTTAAGAAATTAAGTGGGCAAAGGTTATCTGGTGCTTGGTGAACTTACAGATTATATCACCGGCGAAACTATAAAAGATACACATGACGAACGGTACAGGCAAAAATTGGCTCGTTTGCTTGTCAATGATAAGGGTTATCAAAAAAATGAAATCAAAGCCGGTCATCAACTTCTTGTAAACGCGGGAGATAAAACGGCTGTTGTAAATATTGATCTTATGGTTACCTTGTCCGGCAGGGTCTGCATGATAATTAAATATGCCCCGGGCTCTCTGGTAACCAGGCGCCGTACTGTGCTGGCGGCATCAAGGCTCGCAGCAGATTATCAGGTGCCTTTTGTTGTTGTAACAAACGGCGAAGATGCGGAGGTTATTGATGGATCAACCGGTAATGTTATTTCAAACGGCCTTGATTCAATACCTTCAAAACCTGAAATCATCAAAAATACAGATGATAAAGATTTTAAGAAGATTTCTGCAAAGCAGGTCACAATGGAATCCAGAATTATTTATGCTCTTGAGGTTGATGGAAGCTGTCAAATATGACGCGACTTAGAACATAACGCCATGCGAACGAAAATATTATTAGATTTTGCTATGCCTGGTTCCTGAAAAGAAAATTTAAAAGAAAGCCGTAAAAGTTTCAATCTATATTGCATGCTGTACATTTGAAGCGTTAACAGGATATAATTAGCTGGTAAACAGGATATCGGCACAATGGTTTTTTTAAATCAAGTCAAGCCTGTTATCCTGTCAGAAAAGGAAATTCCTATCTCAATGAACTATAATTACTTTATGGAAAAGGCGCTGGATCTGGCCAAAAAAGCGCTTTCTGCCGGTGAATTTCCTGTAGGATGCATTATGGTATATCAGGATAAAATTCTTGTGACCGGATCAAGAACCGGCACCACAGGAAAATCCATCAATGAAATTGATCACGCGGAAATTATCGCATTAAGGAAACTCGCGGGTCTTAAAAAAAATATTAACTCCAAAGAAATAACCCTGTTCTGCACATTGGAACCGTGCCTTATGTGTTACAGCGCCCTTGTTTTATGCGGAATTGGCGAGATAGTTTACGCTTATGAAGATGTAATGAGCGGATGCACAGGGTGTGATTTGACAAAATCCGCTCCTTTGTTTAGAAATAACCGGATTCCGGTTATACCAAATATTTTACGCGACAGGAGCCTGAAACTTTTTAAAAATTATTTTGCAAATCCTGATAATACATACTGGATGGGAAGCTTTTTAGCCGACTATACTCTCATTCAATAAATTGCGCAACCAGACACATAGTGCCTGAACGAAAAGTTTGTTCAAGCACTATGTTGGATTTTGGATTGCGGATCTCTGATTTAAAAAAAGAAATAATATTAACATGTTAATAATTCCAAGCCTGAATTGGGACAGCAAAATTCATGGTTTTTGTTCATCTGCTACATATGTGTAAAGCTAAGCGTTTTTTTCTTGCATTTCTTTATGTTGTTATATATGCAAAGAGTTTATAATATCGATAGCGTAGTAAAAAGGAAAATTAAATTCATTAAGTTATACTGAGACCTTTGAAAAATGTTCCATTTTGTTCAAGCTCAAGGAAGGCTAAAATTTTAACCAGAGGAATATATTGAATATTTCGGGGATTAAAATTTGAGCCTGACACTGAGATTGGGCAAAAGGGGGCGTTTTGCAAAGGTCTTATACTTCCAGGAGGTGAGAGCATAGCTATACACAGAAAATCAAACAGGCCGTCCAGATCAAACAGAATAAATATTAATAACAGAATAAGGGCCAAAGAGATAAGGGTTATAGACCCTGACGGCAATCAGATCGGCGTTCTTCCGACGTTCAAAGCCCTTGCAACCGCTGGTGATTTTGGTCTTGACCTGGTGGAAATTTCTCCCAACGCAAATCCTCCTGTTTGCAAAATAATGGATTATGGCCGTTTTAAATATGAACAGACTAAAAAGCAACAGGAAGCAAAAAAGAAACAAAGCACCTTTCAGGTAAAAGAGATAAAGATTCGTCCCAAAACCTGCGATCATGATTTACAAACCAAAACCGGCCATATAAAAAAGTTTCTTGGTAAAAAGGATAAGGTAAAGGTAACCGTCATTTTCAGGGGGCGAGAAATTATGCTTTCCCAGCGCGGCAGGGATCTACTGGGGAAAATTGCCGAAGAACTCGATGACATTGCACTGGTTGAGCAATATCCTAAATTTGAAGGACGTACCATGATGATGATCCTGGCGCCAAAATCATAGTAACCGTTCACGGTTACTATTGAGCTCTTAAAGATGGCGTGGGCTGATATTTGCAACGGTTCACGCCATCTATGTTTAAAAAATAACATGGTTCAAGGTTCAGAGGTTGACAGACTCATGATTCTTGCCTATTGAAATCAATGGCATAGAAACAATCGCAACGCGATTAACCTTAAAACCCAGATCGACAAAGTGCCCAATTTTCATCCAAATTCATTTGTGAATAAAGTGCTTGAAGTCTATATAAAAATATATTTTATTGAGGTCTGACATAATGAAGGAGAATATAAAAAATGCCTAAAATAAAAACAAATCGAGCCGCAGCAAAGCGTTTCAAAAAAACAGGCACAGGTAAATTCGTTTTTTCAAAATCACATGCAAGCCATATATTAACAAAAAAGACCACAAAACGTAAAAGGTCTTTAAGGCAAAGCCATATTATTGATAAATCTAACACTAAAGAATTAAGACTGCTCCTGCCGAATGGCTAAATGGCGGTTTTATAGTTAGTGTGAGGATATTGAGGAGAATAAAATTATGCGGATAAAAAGAGGTTCTAAAGCAAGACAACGTAGAAAAAAGGTTTTGAAATTGGCCAAGGGGTTTCGCGGCGGCCGCAGCAAACTTTTCCGCACTGCCGCAGATGCTGTAGATAAAGCTCTCATGTATGCTTACAGGGATCGGAGAGCGCGTAAACGTGATTTCAGAAAACTCTGGATTGCAAGAATTAATGCGGCTGTCCGCATGAATAATATATCATACAGCAAATTCATTCGCGGGCTCAAACTTGCCAATATTGAGCTTGATCGTAAAGTCCTTGCAGAGCTGGCAATATCTGATCCTTCAGGATTTGGCCGGATAGCCGGACTGGCGGCGCAGCAGTTATAGGCTTTAAAATAAAGTGGATAAAAACATTGAACAGATTAAAAAAGAGGCGCTTAAAGAGCTTAAAGCCGCTTCAGACCCGGAAAGTATCAAAACCCTTTCAGTCCGTTACCTGGGACGAAAAGGGCTGGTTACTCAATTCTTAAGAAGTATCTCAAGTCTTCCACAGGAAAAAAGAGCTGATGCCGGGAAAAAGGCAAATGAGGTAAAAAAGCTCCTTGATACAGCCTTCAAAAAAGCCTTAAAAGCGCTTGAAGCAACACCCGCGGAATCAGACGACAGGATTGACGTTTCCCTTCCCGGCAGAGTTGTAAAACGGGGTTCGCTGCATCCAATTACACAAATTACCCAGGAGATATGCGATATTTTTTCCAGGCTGGGGTTTGATATAGCCGAAGGGCCGGAAGTTGAAACCGATTATTATAATTTTGAAGCCCTGAATATTCCGAAAAATCATCCGGCCAGGGATATGCAGGATACATTTTATATTTCGAAAAATATAGTTCTTCGAACACATACCTCTCCCACTCAACCCAGGATAATGGAAAAACGGAAACCGCCTTTGAGAGTTATTGCTCCGGGCAAGGTTTACAGGTGCGATTCCGACCTGACACATACTCCCATGTTTCAGCAGGTGGAAGGGTTTCTGGTTGATAAAGAATCATCTTTCGGAGATCTAAAAGGGATACTTGCAACTTTTATTCACAAGATATTTGACGATCAGACAAAACTAAGATTCCGCCCCAGTTTTTTCCCTTTTACCGAACCAAGCGCCGAGATTGATATTGGTTGCGTAATGTGCAGGGGAAAAGGATGCAGGGTCTGTTCACAAACTGGATGGCTTGAAATTATCGGCGCAGGCATGGTTCATCCGGCTTTGTTCGAAAATGTCGGATACGATACCAGGCTTTATACCGGCTTTGCCTTTGGAATGGGCATAGAACGGATTGCCATGCTGAAATACGGAATTGATGACATCCGTAAATTTTATGAGAATGATTTAAGGTTTTTAAAACAGTTTTGATATGAAAGTTAGTTTAAGCTGGTTAAAAGATTATATCCCGATCAAAATGGATGCAGAGGATCTGGCTGAGGCGCTTACTATGGCCGGGCTTGAAGTTGAAGCTGCTTCAGACCGTTACAACTACTTAGATACCGTTGTGGTGGGCCGTATTGTTGAAGTTAACCCGCATCCTAATGCTGATAAACTCAAGCTCTGCAAAGTGGATACAGGCGACCGGACAATACCTGTTGTATGCGGCGCTCCAAACACAAAAAAAGATATGCTTGTGCCATGCGCTCTTCCCGGCACCTGTTTCCCGAATGGAATAATACTGGAAAAAAGTAATATTAGGGGAGAGATCTCAAAAGGAATGCTGTGCAGTCCAATTGAATTAGGCCTTGGCATATCAGGCGACGGCATCATGGAACTCGACCGGAATCATGCTGTTGGGACTAAACTCCATCATGCTCTTGGACTGTCAGACACGGTTTTTGAAATCGATCTTACTCCGAACAGGCCGGACTGTCTCAGCATTATCGGCACAGCGCGCGAAATAGCGGCATTTCAGAAAACAAAGCTATCCTATCCTGAAATTAATCTTTTTGAACCACCGGCTGAATCACCGGATACTGCCAAAGACATTTTACATTTTAGCTCTGTTACCATAATGGACACCGATCTTTGCCCGAGATATTCCGCAAGGCTTGTTTTTGATATTAAGATTGAGCCTTCCCCTTTCTGGCTTCAGGAGCGTCTTGTTTCCGTGGGTTTAAAACCGATCAACAATATCGTCGATATCACCAATTTTGTAATGATGGAAACCGGCCAGCCGCTGCACGCATTTGACTTTGACCGCCTTGCAGAAAACAGGATCGTTGTCAGGACGGCTGAACAAGGGGAAAAATTTACAACCCTTGATCAGAAAGAACGGATACTTTCCACGGGAATGCTCCTGATCTGTGACGGTGAAAAACCGGTTGCCCTTGCGGGAGTCATGGGAGGAATGAATTCGGAAATTGAAGAGTCCACCACAAGAATTCTTCTTGAAAGCGCATATTTCGATCCTGTCTGCATACGGAAAACTTCTAAAAAAACAGGGCTTGCCACAGATGCATCCCACCGTTTTGAACGGGGAACAGACTCAGGGGGCACTGTAAAAGCATTAAACCGGGCAATGCAGCTTATCTCCAAAATCTGCGGCGGCAAAATAATTCACGGCATAATTGATGAATACCCAAAACCTGCGCCTGAAAGGGTGATCACCCTGAGCGTCGATGCTTCAAATCGTCGTCTTGGCACAAGCCTGTCTCAGGATGAAATTAAGCAATACTTAAAGTCCATTGAGTTTGCTGTTGAAAAAATCGATGACGATAACCTCCGGGTTATTCCGCCGTCTTTCAGGGTCGATATAAACAGATTTGAAGACCTGACCGAAGAGATTGCGCGGCTTTATGGTTATAATAATATTGCAACGACTTTTCCGCTAATACCCGCGGAAGCCAGGCCGCCGTCAAAAAAAATCGAGTTAAGAAACCGCCTTAAACAGCTCATGACCTGTCTTGGCTTTACTGAAGCGATCAATTACAGTTTTATCAATAAATTATCATGTGATCGTCTCGAACTTAAAGCTGATGATCCCAAAAGACGGATGATGGATGTTTTAAATCCGATAGCGGAAGATCAATCCACAATGCGCATATCCCTGATACCGGGCCTGCTTGAAACCATGCAATACAACATCTCCGTACAGAACAGGAACCTCAAGCTGTTTGAAATCGGCAATGTTTTTTTCAATACCGGACAAAAAGACAGCCTGCCTGATGAGGTTGAAATATTATCGGGTCTCTGGACAGGCGCAAGGGTTGATGCTTACTGGGGTTCAAAGGAAATAAGCTGTGATTTTTATGACTTAAAAGGGGCTGTTGAAGAGCTTTTAAGGAATCTTGGAATAATAAATACAACCTTTACCGGTATGGAGCCTGATGCCTGCTGTTATACAAAACCGGGATATTCAGCAAGAATTATCGTTGACGACAATGTAATCGGCCTTATCGGAGAGGTTCATCCTCATGTTCTGCGGAATTACGATTTAAAGCAGAAAGCCTGTGTTTTTGAGCTGGATTTCGACAAACTCACAGGGATTGTGCCTGATATTAAATCAGCTCAGCCCATACCAAAGTTTCCTGCCACATCAAGGGATATTACACTTATTGTTGACAAAGATATTGAGGCAATGAATATATTGCAACTGGTTGAAGGCCTTGATGAAGAGATTGTGGAAAATCTGCATCTGTTTGATGTATATGAAGGAACCCCTGTTCCGGCAGGCAAAAAAAGCATATCATTCAGAATTACATACAGATCAGCCGCACAAACACTTGAGGATGAAACGGTAAATTCAATTCACAGGGAGATTACCGGCAGGCTTATAAAGAAATTTAATGCGTCGCTTCCTGCCTGATAATGAGACCTTTGCAAAACAGCCAGCCATATAAAAAAGAACTGCCTGACAAGCTGTATTTCAAGATCGGAGAAGTTGGTGAAATTGCAGGGCTTCCGACATATGTGTTAAGGTTCTGGGAATCCGAATTTAAAAAAATCAACCCAAAGCGGACATCGTCAGGCCAGAGACTGTACAGCAAAAATGATGTTGAACTGATACTTCAAATCAAACATCTTCTCTATGAAAAAAAATTTACAATCCAGGGAGCAAAGCAGCACTTTAAATCCCTAACCAACGAAAAAAAAGAAAAGAGTTCCTCAGACGTTTTAGACGATATCCGCCTGGAGCTTAAAAGTATTAAGGATCTTCTTGCCTGACCCTTAATAGTCCTTCCCGCCTGTTAGTCTTTTCCTTCTGACCGAGATAATTACATGCTGCATTACAGCAGTTGTCGGCTCAAGGCATTGATAATATTATAAAACATAACACATCATTATTCAAAATCGGTTAGCAAAAAGCTAAGGGTTCATCTTTGCGGGATTTGCGGATGAGCCGCAAGACATGCACGCCGGCGCCTTGAATCCGCCCGAACCTGTGGGAATGCCATGGGGCCTGACATTTCCGGCAGATATAAGCTTTTTCACGTTGTTGCCACAGCATTTGGGACATTCAGGGGGAGGATCTTTGGGGGAAAGAACCAGTTGTTCAAAACGGCAATCACAGTTTTTACATACATATTCGAATATGGGCATTGTAAACTCCTTTTGATCTCAATAATTTTACAAAACGGCTCATTATCTGTTTACATACTGATTTCCTCTTTCAGCAGGCAGCAGGCAATTTTATAGTCCGGAGCGCCGTTGCTGTTATAGCTTAGATTGGCAGGCTGTATGATTCTGTTCATCACGCATCCTTCAGGAATGTTAAGCTCAAACAGATCGTTCTCGTTTATCCTGTCAGTGTCAATTAGATTATTATTTTTAAATTCCATGCTGTGCAAAGGAAAATCCTCACATAACGGGCATCGATATACCCTGCCGTTGGGAAATATAAAATAGTTTTCTGCAACCAGCCCCGCGCATTCAAATTTTTCTTCAGGGCTTAAAAAAACTTTCGGGTAGGTAACAATAATGCCGCGCCCGGCTACTTTTTCTACAACCTGTGGAATTACGGTCAACCATTGGGACCTGGAAACCTGCGATCCTGGAGAGCTGTTTCCGGCCGATTTTCCCCTGATTCCGATTACCTGTATGAAAAACCTGTCAATTCCCAAATCCTTCAGCAATGGCTCCATCATGTGAAGTTCATGAATGTTGGCGCTGCTCACCGTATATATAAGGCTTGTTGTAAAATTTTTTGAAACTGCTTCTTTAATGCCGGCAATACATTTATCATACGATCCCTTTCCCCTGAGCATATCATTTGTCTGTCTTGTAGCGCCGTCCAGGCTGAAGCTGAAATAGTCAACAATATCATGATCTACCCTGGAAAGTATATTATGAAAGAGATATCCATTTGTATCGACTGTTATGGATTTATAGCCAATAGTTTTTGCCTTTTTAATAGCCGATGCCAGATCAGGGTGAAGAGTGGGTTCTCCTCCCAGGAAAATAACATTTGCCCTGTCGCTTTTCTCTGCAAACGCGCCAAGCCATGTCTCAATAGTTTCTATTGAAAGTTGATTATCCCCGTGCTGTTTTTTGTTAATATAGCAGTGCCGGCACTTAAGATTACAGTTTGTGAGGATATGGAAAAAAACATTTACGGAATGTTTTGAAAAGGAAACGGTCTTTTTCATATGCTTTTAAGATTGATGAAACAGTGTAACAGTTCATACCTTTTAATATTGAATACTCAAGTTTCGTACCCTGCTATTCCTCAAAAGCGTTAGACGATAATAGAAATTAAGGATGCAAAACTTAAGTTGAATATTACCATACCATTATGTATTAATGCAAGCATACATGATATAATTTTTTAATGATCACTTTGCCTGAGGTAACTTTTGAACATTCTAATTAAAATAATATCGTTCTTCATCTGTCTCTACTTTGCTTATTGCGGCATCCTTTTCCTTATGCAGCGTTATATAATGTTTCCCCGCATTAAAATTTCAGAGCCTTCAAACATTAGTAACGACATGCCGGACCTTGAAAAAAACTGGATAAATGCAGGTTGCGAAAAAATCGAAACATGGTTTATCCCGCCTTTATCGAAACATGATCAAGGCCCCCGGCCTGCTGTTATCTTTGCTCATGGAAATGCGGAAATAATCGACCAATGGCCTGAACCACTGAAAAAGTTTACAGAAATGGGAATTGGTGTATTGCTTGTCGAGTATCCTGGTTATGGAAGGTCAAAAGGATCTCCATCTCAAAAAAGCATCACAGAAGCCTTTGTTGCAGCTTATGATGTTCTAATCGCAAGAGAGGATGTCGATCCTTCCAGAATTATTCTGTTAGGACGTTCAATCGGCGGCGGCGCCATTTGCGCTCTTGCAGCGGAGCGGCCTTCCGCAATGCTCATCCTGATGTCATCATTTATCAGCACAAGATCGATGGCATCAAAATATCTTGTTCCCGGTTTTTTTGCGCTGGACCCCTTTGACAATATATCAACAGTAAGGTCATATCCTGGAACGGTTCTCGTTATCCACGGAAAAAACGACGAACTGATTCCTTACAAACATGGCGTTGCCCTTTCTAACGCTGCAAAGCGCGGCAGGATACTGACATATAATTGTGGTCATAATGACTGCCCGCCGGATTGGGATATATTCCGGGAAGACATTAAATCAATTCTTCAAGAAACAGGGATTATCAACAATGATAAATTTTCTTGATATATTCGGCACATTTGTGTTCGCCATATCCGGCGCATTTCGCGCAGTCAAGTATGAACTCGACCTTTTTGGCGTACTGGTTCTATCGGTAGCCACAGGCGTCGGTGGAGGAGTTGTCAGAGATCTGATACTTGGCTTTACTCCACCGGCAGCATTTCAGAATGAAACGTATCTGCTGGTATGTTTTGCAGGCGGACTCCTCGTGTTTATCGGGTCCACAAGAATTGCGACCCGGTGGGATTCTGTAATGGCTTCAGATGCGCTCGGCCTGAGTGTATTTGCGGCAATCGGCGCTGCCAAAGCATCTATCTGTGGTCTGGGCACTATAGGAATCATAATGATGGCTGCAATAACAGCCACAGGTGGCGGGATTATCAGAGACATGCTGGTTTGCGAGATACCGGCCGTCCTCAAAACAGACTTCTATGCAACAGCCGCTTTATTCGGCGGCGTTTGTTTTGTTACGGCAGGGGTTCTTGGATGCAGCGAGAACATACAATTGTTTTGCGCAATTGCGGCGACAATCTGTCTCCGCATTGTCGCGATGAAATACAAAATTTCCCTGCCAAAGGTAAAAAGCCTGCCTGCATCGCCTTCACAGCTTACACAGGAGCGAAAAACCAGGGTAAAAACAAAATAATACTTGATCGAATAATAGCAGTTGTTCTTGACATCTTTTTTCATAATGTATAGAAAACAGCCTTGAAAACCTCAATAATGCCTGGGTGGCGGAATCTGGTAGACGCAAGGGACTTAAAATCCCTCGGGGCTTAGTCCCTGTACGAGTTCAATTCTCGTCCCAGGCACCAGCAAAGCTTTAATCTGTTTGCCCCTTAAGACACACCGGTATATTCCCATAACCATCTGATAATTAGCCCTTAAAACAGTTGAGAAGCATCCCGTTTTGCTTCCTGCCGCGGGATCAGGCCTTTATATATAACCTGATTTCAAATCGTTTTTCACTTGACAAATTAGAGAGTTCATTATAGTTGTGCCAAATTACAAGCTAATATTTTTTACATTTCAATTCCATATTCAAACAGATAGATTAGATAAATCTATTTGAAAGAAAGCAAGTTTATGAAATCAGCTATCTTCCTCAACGGTCTTTATTTGCCTGTGGCGGTTGCAGGCGCATACATGCCTTTTAAATCGCCTTCCCTCTCCCTGAAGGTTATTATCCCAATAAATCAATATATTACAAGCCACTTGCTTATAAAAACAAAAAGCGGGCTTATTTGCGAGAACAGGAGAATGTATTATTAAATTTATTACAATTATTTCAACGGCGAATTAATTAAGTAATCGGTTATAGCTAAGCTGGAGGTGACATATTTCATGGGTCCTATATTAAATGCTATGGTGGCAATGGGCGGTCTTGGCCTGGCGCTGAGTATTGTGCTGGGAGTTGCGTCAAAAGTTTTTTATGTCTATGTTGATCCAAAAGTTGTTGCGGTAGATGAGTGTCTGCCAGGCGCAAACTGTGGAGGATGCGGCTATGCAGGCTGCAGCGATTGCGCTGTCGCTATAGTGGCAGGCGAAGCCCCGCCAAATGCCTGTAAGGCCGGCGGCGATGATATTGCAGAGGCGATTGCCGCTGTTCTTGGAGTATCCGCTGAAGCGACCGAAAGAGATGTAATAAGCATATTTTGCAGGGGCAGCCATACCGCTGCAAAACGAAGATACAATTACAAAGGCGTATCAGACTGCCGGGCGGCTGTTCTGCTTGCCGGGGGAGACAAAAGTTGCATGTATGGCTGCCTTGGTCTTGGCACCTGTGTTGAAAATTGTCCGTTCGGCGCCTTAACAATGGGAGGGGATGGACTGCCTGTAGTAAACAAAGAACTATGCACAGGTTGCGGCACATGTGTAGCTATCTGTCCCCGCCATATCCCCACATTGATAAAAGAATCCCAAAAAGTCGCAACTCTCTGCAGTTCCCATGACGGCGGGAAAGTTGTCAAGGCAATATGCGATGTTGGCTGTCAGGGCTGTGGAAAATGTAAAAAAGCATGCCCGGAAGAGGCTATAATAGTTGATAAATTCCTGGCAATAGTTGACGGTGAGAAGTGCACGGGGTGCGGCAAGTGTTTTGAAGATTGCCCAACCGGAATTATTCAGAGCCTGGTAGCCGCTTAAGAAGCCTGAAATCAGGCGGTTTCTCTATCTATAATTAAGGAGAGACCTTTGAAAAATGTTCAATTTTGTTCAAGTTCAAGGAAGGCGAAAATTTTAACCGGAGGAATATATTTAATATTTCGAGGATTAAAATTTGAGTCTGACGCCGAAATTGGGCAAAAGGGGGCGTTTTGCAAAGGTCTCAAGGAGAGAAAACTATGAAGATGCTCATAGCCATAGATGATTCAGAGTATGCAACAAAAGTTGTCAATTATGTGGCTTCCGCCGCGAGTCCCGCATTTTTTAATATAACCCTGTTTGCTGTATTGCCGACCATATCTCCCAGTCTGGAAAAGGAATTTGGCCTTCCTCATTTTTCGGAAAAATTGGTTGAGCTGAAATGGATGGTGGGCGAAAAGAAAAAGCTGGCAAAAGAAATAATGGAAAAGTGTCGAACCATCTTGTTGGATGCGGGATTTCCTGATGATAAGATTGAATTGAAGATTCAGGACAAGGAGGTTGGAATCGCCAGGGATATTATAGCGGAAGTTAGAAAAGAAAACTATGATACTCTGGTGGTTGGGCGAAGAGGCCTGTCAGCTACCGCCGCCTTTGTATTTGGAAGTGTGTCCAACAAAATTGTGCAGACTATAAAAAATCGTACCCTATGGATTGTATAAATAAGCTTTAGCGATGATCTTTTATTTGGCAGGAGGTACCTGATACATGAAATTCGGAAAATGGATAGCAGCGCTTTTTATATTTAGTATATTTTTATTTTCAATTCCGGCTATGGCCTCAGATCATGAGGTTGCGGCAACTCATGATACCGGGCATAGCGCTGTTGCAGGACATGAAGCCGCCAATATCGGGGCTGAATCTCACGGGCACGAAGAAGCAGGTAATGGTGGTCACGGAGGACATATCAATCTGGGAGAGATGCTTCCACTCTGGAGTTGCATCCCTTTTGCATGCATGCTTTTTTCCATAGCCCTTTTTCCTCTTCTTGCACCAAAGATCTGGCATCACCACTTTGGCAAGATTTCCGCTTTTTGGGCCGCAACATTAGCCATTCCCTTTTTGATTGCCTTTAAATGGATTGCCGTGCATGAGATTCTTCATATTATCCTTGCCGACTACGTCCCCTTTATTATCCTTCTATGGGCGCTTTTTACCGTTTCAGGCGGCATCATGCTTAAAGGCACATTACGCGGGACACCGGTTGTAAACACTGTTATGATACTTATCGGCACTCTGCTTGCTTCGTGGATGGGTACTACAGGAGCTGCCATGCTGATGATCCGTCCCTTTTTAAAGGCGAATGAGTACCGGAAAAACAGGACATTCATGGTGGTCTTCTTTATCTTTCTCGTTGCCAATATTGGGGGTTCATTGACCCCATTAGGCGATCCGCCGCTTTTTTTAGGCTTTCTACACGGTGTTTCCTTTTTCTGGACAATGAAGATTCTGCCGCATATGCTTGTAACAGCCGGGATTCTCCTGGTAGTTTATTTTTTCCTTGATTCATATCATTATAAAAAAGAAGGTTTGTCTTCCGCTCCTGTGGAAGAAGGGGAAAAAGAACCATTAAAATTAGTGGGAATACACAATTTTCTCTTTTTAGGCGGTATTGTCGGGTCGGTGCTCATGAGCGGAATAGTGGACTGGGGTGATGTAAATACACTGGGCATTCACCGGGCGGTTCAGGACTGGGTGCGGGACGGCCTCCTTATTGTAATGGGCATTCTTTCCCTGATAACTACTTCGAAAAAGATACATGAAGACAATGATTTTACATGGTTTCCGATCATCGAAGTTGGTTATCTTTTTATCGGAATATTCATTACCATGGTTCCATGTCTGCTTATACTCAAGGCAGGCTTGAAGGGGGAACTCGCATTTTTGATTGCCGCGGTAAAGGAACCGATGCATTATTTCTGGGTCACAGGCGCTCTTTCCGGTTTTCTTGATAATGCGCCTACCTATCTCACATTTTTCAATACAGCGCTTGGAGCCTTTTATCCCGGCATGTCGGAGGCTCAGGCTGTGCCTCTTCTTATGACGGAAAGCTCGATCTTTTTGAAGGCGATTTCTGCGGGAGCTGTCTTCTTTGGTTCATTCAGTTATATCGGGAATGCGCCTAACTTTATGGTGCGGTCGATTGCAGAGGAGGCCGGCACACCCATGCCGAGCTTCTTTGGTTATATAATAAAGTTTTCCTTGATTTATCTGGCTCCAACCTTTGTGATCGTAACTTTAATTTTCTTTTAACAACAGGAGTATAATTATGAAAATTAAAAAGGTTTTGTTCCCAACAAAATTTAGAGAACTGGCATTCAATTCTCTTGAATCCCTCCTGGAACTTAAGGAAATCGGCCTCAAAGAAGTTGTGCTGACCTATGTTATTCCGAGAGATGAAGTCGCGTTTGTTCCGTTCGGCGGATATATGAAAGATGAGGAAGAACGTTTAAGAGAACAGGCCAGAATCCGTTTTGAAGATTGGCAGCAATCTATATCAAGACGCGGAATCGACAGCACGATCAGGATTCAGGTGGGAAATCCCATTCCAAAAATTATCTCTATTGCAGAGGAGGAAAAAGTAGATCTGATCGTGGCTGGAAGAAAAAAGAGAACAACTCTGGACAAGGTTCATATTGGCTCTCACACCCTGGATCTCGTCCGCCGTAGCAGCGTTCCTGTCCTGATAAGCAAATATATGGTGCTGTTTGAAATGGAGGGAGAATTAGTTACCAAATTAAATGAGCATATCTTTAGAAAACCGTTATTTGCCACTGACTGGTCGAAACCATCTGAAAAGGCTTTGAAATTAGTTTCTTCATTTAAAGGGCTGACCGATAAGGTTATGGTAACTCATATCATTGGGGTCAAGATTGCCAAGAATCTTGACAAGTCGGAATTAAGGCGGATAGAAAGAGAAAGCAAAGAGCGGCTTGGCGGCTATTGTGACAAATTGAAAAAAGCCGGAGTAAAAGCGGAACCGCATCTGTTTTCCGGCCGGTCATCAGCAGAAATTATCAGGGTTGCGCGGGAACATAAGGCTACAATGATAATTATGGGAACTACAGGCAAGGACAGGATCAGAGATTTTTGGCTGGGAAGCGTTTCTCACCGTGTTGCGGAAACATCTGAGCTTCCTGTTCTTTTGGTACCATAACTTTTTTTACTTGAAAGTATTTTTACCTTATGGTAAGCATCTTTAGTTTTACACCCACTTTTAAAAGATAACGCTTTGAAAGGATAGAATATATATGAATTCTAACAAAGAACTTCAGATAGCTTACGGCCTGGCTATTATTTTGTTGGTTGTGGGTGTTCTAAGTTATGCCGCTTTTTCTGCCAAGTCCCCGGAACAACCGGTCAGGCTAATGTTTAAATGTGTTGCGGGAAAGATTTTTTTTGATCACAACACACATACCGTAGAATCAGGCTACGGCATCTCATGCAGTGACTGTCATCATAACCTTGAAGAAGGTGAGACAAACCCGCAGGCTTGCGGAGAATGTCACGAACCTGAAAGCCAGGACGAAGATGTGCCAGGCAGGGCTGATGCATTCCATACGCAATGTATCGACTGTCATAAGGAAGCTGAAGCAGGCCCTGAAAAATGTGAATTATGCCATGTAATGTAAGCAGGTAGCTTTTTTTGCTAACTGCTTTTTTTGTGTCCTTTAACTGTGAACATTGTCGAATTGAATAAAAAAACCCGTCCGCTTCGCCTGTATTGCATGACAGACAGGCCTGACCGCCATTGATAGCATTCAGGCGAAGCGAGCGTGTTGAGAGCTAAGAAAGGTTGAACTATGATAAAAAGATCTTTTATCGGTTTGTTAAAACCACGACTTGAATATGGATCTATTGAAGACACGCCTTCCCTTAAGCAAATCCCAACCTCAAAAGAAATTACCATTTTATCAAACTGTCCATTTGACAAAAAAAAGCTGTTACTTAAGAAAAAGGCGACTGTTAAGACTGGCCAGAAGCTTTTGCTGTATAAGGAAAGCGATGAATATATTGTTTCGAGTGTTACAGGAAAAGTATCATCAATATCCTCTTACACAGGTGACTTTGGCCGATCTTATACTGCCATCGCAATTGAGGTGGCTGATGAAGAAGAAATAGATGATGAGTTCAAGTCCGCCGCAGGCGGACCAAAGGACGCCTTTCTTGAAACCGTCAAAAACTATCTTGCATTTGTTCCGGGCAACCCTCCGGTTAAGGTATTGTCCGACAAAGACAAATCTATAAATAAAATCGTTGTTTGTTGCGCTGACAGCGATCTTTTAATAACAACCAATCAGTATATTGTTAAATCCGATATTGACGCAATAAAAAATGGAATAAGTATTCTGAAAACAATAACCGGAATTAATGATATTATAATGGTCGCTTCACAGAGCCAGATGCATGAAGTTTCCGCGACCGGTGAAAAAGTAAATCAGGTTAATGATACATATCCATCAGCGCTCCCGCATCTTATTATGAAAGATATGCTGGGCAAGGTAGTGCCTGCCGGGAAAAACCCTGAAGATATCGGGGTATGTTTTATCAGCGCTGAAGCGGTTGCATCTATTGGAAATGCTTTTAACAGCGGCCAGATCCCTGTAACAAAAATCTTTACGTTTGTTAAGAAAGACGGCTCTAAATCACTTGTATCGGCCAGAATCGGAACACCGGCAAGCGATATATTCAAGGCTTTTAATATTACTTTAAACGAAAATGACAGGATAATTTTCGGCGGCCCCATGACAGGCTCCTCTGTCTATTCAGAGGATCATCCGGTTCAGCCCGGCACCGATGCTATTATCGTACAGGATAAAGAGGATATTCCCGTTATTTCAGACTATCCGTGTATAAACTGCGGCGACTGCATAAGGGTATGTCCTGCAAATATCCAGATTAATCTGCTTGTCCGGTTTCTTGAAGCAGGCCAGTATCAAGAAGCCGCGGATCAGTATGATCTGTATTCATGTATTGAATGCGGTCTTTGCACTTATGTTTGTGTATCTAACATGCCGATATTCCAGTATATCAGGTTGGCAAAATACGAGCTTGACAGGGCAAATACAGCGGAGGCAACTAATGGTTGATAATAACGTAGCTGATAACAACATTGTTGATACTAACAAATTCATAGTTTCACATGCCACTTTCTGGCATGATGGAAGCAGAATATCGCTGCGAAATTATAATATAGCGCTTGCGGCTCTCCCTGCAATACTGTTTGGCATCATTTACTATGGCATGCCGGCTGTCGGTGTTATATCACTTTCCATCTCTTCTGCAATTATCTGGGAATTCGTGTTTTGTCGTATAACAAAACGTTCAAATACCATTGGAGATGGCAATGCAGCTATTATCGGAATGATATTCGGCATGCTTTTGCCTGCAACAGCGCCGTGGTGGCTTGTAATACTTGGAACATTTGTTGCCATTATTATCGGGAAACAGATCTACGGCGGAATCGGAGGCAATGCTTTTAATCCTGTGGTTGTTGCAATTGCCATTGTCATGATATCATGGAAAGATATCTTCGATTTTAACGAAGCGCTTATGAATTACGATTTCGATTTCGCCATGATTTATCCCCTTGCCGCCCTGAAACATTTCGGCGTATCTGCTGTTGATTCATTCAGCGCCGGAGATCTTTTAATGGGCAAACAGTCCGGAGGAATAGGTTCGACATTTGGACTTGGCCTTATTGCCGGCGGAATTTATCTTATTATCAGAGGAATCATCAGGTGGGAAATATCGCTTTCCTTTTTAGCCGGCATCTTCATAACCGCTCTGATATTTAATTTGACCAATTCCGCACATTATGCAGGCCCGGTTGTCCATCTTTTTGCCGGTTATACCTTGATCGGGGCCTTTTTCCTTGCAACCGAAGACTCCTCTTCACCGGTCAATTTTATTCCCATGCTTATTTACGGCGCAGGCGCAGGTTTTTTGACCGTGCTCATCAGAAATATCGGCGTTTATGTTGATGGCGTAATCTTTGCGATCCTGATTATGAACCTTGTAAATCCGCTTTTAGATAAGATTTGTCCAAAAGCGATTGGAAAGGCAGCTTAAAATGCGTGAAATAATAAAAATGGTCGTGGTTCTGACTGTGCTTAGTGCTTTCTCAGGAGGTCTTCTTGCAGCAATCCGCGGAGAAACAAAGGTTAAAATTGAAGACCAGCAGTTAAAGTTTGTTAAAGGGCCTGCAATAAACAAGATTCTTGAGGGATGTTCCAACGATCCTATTGCTGACCGCTTTAAAATCAAGGATGGCGATATTGAAAGAAGCTTCTTTGTAGGTGTATTTGACGGGAAAGCTAATAGATTTGCATTTGAAGGCACTGGAAAGGGTTTTGGCGGTGATATCGGCCTTATGGTTGGTGTAAACATAGATAACGACCAGATTGTCGGCATGGGTGTAACCACCCACAGCGAAACACCCGGCATAGGTTCCAAAGCGAAAACAGATCCTAAATTTTCAGATCAATTCAAGGGATTAGCCGCAATTGAACCCTGCAAGGTCAAACCGGATGGAGGAGGAATCGACGCCATATCCGGGGCTACTGTTACATCACGAGGTGTTTGCGTCGGCGTAACAAACGCTGCAAATATTTACAAACGTTTAAAACCTCAGATTGCTGAAAAACTAAAGGAATTTAAGTAGGGAGTAAAAGATGGCTAAGTCTATCACTCAGGAATTCACTAAAGGTTTGTGGGATGAGATACCACCATTCAGGCTTGTTCTCGGCCTATGTCCTACGCTTGCTGTTACTAAAAGTGTAGAAAACGGACTGGGAATGGGAGTGGCTGTAATCTTTGTTCTGGTATGTTCAAATATGCTGGTTTCGTTGTTGCGGAATATAATTCCTCCAAAAGTAAGAATAGCCTGTTTTATCGTTATTATCGCCACATTTGTTATCGTTGTTGAACTTCTTATGCAGGCATATACATATCCGCTTTTTTTAAAGCTTGGTATATTCATACCTCTTATTGTCGTTAACTGTGTTGTGCTTGGACGCGCAGAGGCGTTTGCATACAAAAACGGTATTGTCCGTTCAATAGTGGATGGGTTTGGAATAGGCGCCGGGTTTACAATCTCCCTGGTTGCTATCGGCGCTTTACGGGAGGTGTTTGGCAGCGGCACATTTTTTGGAATACCTGTATTTGGACCATCCTTTCAGCCTTTTACATTCATGATCGAAGCGCCCGGCGCTTTTGTGTGTCTCGGGCTCATGCTCTCTTTGATGAACCTTGCAGGAAATGAATAGGAGAAAATCTAATGGGCGATTATGTACTCCTTGCGATAAGCTGTATCTTTGTTAACAACATTCTGCTTGCCCAGTATCTGGGTTGCTGTCCTTTTATGGGGACATCAAAGAAAATGGAGACAGCAGTTGGAATGGGTATGGCTGTAATCTTTGTTCTTGTTATGGCCGGCGCAATAACCTGGCTTATCGAGGCATATGTTTTAAAGCCTTTCGGTCTTGAATATCTTAGAACTATTGCTTTTATCCTTGTAATAGCCTCTCTTGTGCAGTTTGTTGAGATGTTCTTAAGAAAAAGCATTCCAGCTCTGTATAAAGGGCTTGGAATCTTTTTGCCGCTGATTACAACTAACTGCGCTGTAATGGGGGTTTGCCTGATAAATATCAATGAAGAGTATACATTTATTCAGAGCCTTGTTACGTCATTTAGTTATGCGGCCGGTTTTGGTCTTGCCCTTGTTCTTTTTGCGGGAGTGCGTGAACGCATACTTCTGGCCAGGGTCCCAAAACCGCTCGAAGATACCGCTATCGGGCTTGTAACCGCCGGAATGCTCGCCCTTGCGTTTTTTGCATTCAAAGGAATGGCTTAAAACTTGAAATTGGAAATTGGGGAGACCTGTCTGCGTGCGGGCACGCACAGGCAGGGATAAAACGAGTTTACGAGTTAACAGTACAAAAGCATTAAACTTGAAAACTCATTAAAAAATCAAACATCTGCTTTTACGTGTCTTTTTTGCACACCACGTCCGCTTTCCGTCCACTCCTCTTGTTAGAAGGAACTTTTAAAAGAATTAACCGCACAGGTCGAAAATATTTATTTCGTGCTTTCCTTATTTCGTGCTTTCGTGATTGTTTTTTTAATTTATAGAAAAAGGTTTATATTTTGGCAACTGCAGAAGGTATTGTAACAAAGGTTGATTTTTCCACGGCATGGGTTAAATGCACGAGATCCGCCGCGTGTGAGTCATGCAAGGCAAAAGATTTCTGCGATACTGTGGGAGGGTCTGATGATGATGTGGAGGTGGAAGCAATAAACGCTGTTGGGGCAAAAAACAATGACAGGGTTACTATCAGCTTTAAAACATCTTCATTATTAAAAGTATCTTTTCTCGTTTATATGGTGCCGGTTTTGTTTCTGATTCTGGGGGTGGTTATCGGCGACGAAATTGCGCGGATATTCAATTATGACCAATCAATATTTTCAATAATTGCTGGTTTTTCATTTTTATTTGCTTCATTTTTATTTGTTAAAGCAAAAGGAAGCAAAATGTCTGAAAAGGATGAATATAAACCCAAAATCATCAAAATTTTAAAATAATCATACACCAAGTCACCAACCTGCCTGCCGGCAGGGATTAGAATATAATTTTAATGGTTCTGTGATTTCTTTGTATTTAAACCTGTCTGCGTTCATCTGTGTAAATCTGCGGCTGAATAGTTGCATATCTATGGAATCGGTATCCCCGCAATCACGTAATTGAAAAGATTAAGAGCCAGTTTAGGGCACACCCCCAGTATGATTGATACGGCTGCTATCATAAGAAGCGGAATACTCATCGTTAAAGGTGGATCCTTGATTTTATCGTTCGCCAAATCCGGATTCAATGGTCCGAAAAATATAATCTTTACTGACCGGAATGTATAGGCAACCGTCAGTATAATTGCGCCGGCTCCGAAAATAGCCACCATAAGCCCAATGGGCATGGTCTGAACTCCGGTTTTAAATATGCCCGTAAACATAACCCATTCTGCGGGAAAGCTGGACATTGGCGGAAAACCGGAAAGCATCATTGCACCCATAATCCAGAGCGCTGTTGTTATCGGCATTTTCTGTGCGAGTCCGCCCATCTCCCTCATATCCCTTGTCCCTGTTGTATAAACCAGTATGCCTGCTGTTGAAAACAGAATAGTTTTCCCCATAATGTGTCCCAAAAAGAAAAACATTCCTCCCTCAATGCTCGCTATAGTAAGAGCTGATATGCCAAGAAGCGAATATGCAAGCTGGCTTATTGTTGAACAGGCAGCAAAGCGTTTTACATCTGTTTGTCCCATCGTCAAAAATGAACCATATACCATTGTTATTAAAGCCAGTACCATTAGAGGTATGGAAAATGCTTTAAAATCAGCGGGCAGCGGGAAAACTATTACTCGCACCAATACATAGGCCGCAATATTCGCATAAACAGCGAGAAGACCCGCGATACATGTGGGATGCTCCGCGTGGACCCATGGCATCCAAACATGAAAAGGCACAGCCGCCATTTTTATCAGTATTGCAATAAGAAGCACAAATATAATCCAGAAAGTCATCGGATTTCCTGCAAGAGCATTCATATCGGCGATATTAAAACTTCCGATCTGACTATAAGCCATCAAAAATCCGGCAAGAAAAAACGCTGCTCCGATAACTGCCCACATCAAACAGATCATAGCCACTCTTACTCTGTCAACATACCCAAAAGTAGCCATAATAAAATATAGAGGAATGGGCAGCACTTCCAGGAAAAAATACATCGCTATCAAGTTCTTTACAAGGCATACGCCCATAAAACCCATAGGAAAACCAAGGAACATGGAATAAAATCGTGTGTAGTGGTTTAAATATGTGCGCTCATCCACATCACCGTATATAGCCTCTATTCTGTGATCTATATAATGTATTGCATAAAATGCAAGGGCAGTGCAAAGGCCGTTGATTATCAACGCGACCGGCAGGCTCAACCCGTCGCCAAGAAGTCCAAAGGTGATTGCCGAATCAATAAAAGGATATTCTTCAACAATTATTTCACCATGATAGACTCTTACACATGCCATAATTAGAAGCGCTGTTGAATATAAAAGGCTGAAACCTGCTATCCATCCGGCCTTTCTTCCTATCAGGTGCCTGGTCAAGAGTATAAATAAAGAAGCAATCGGCGGAACAATTATTATTTGCAAAAGAATATGAGACATTTCTTTTATCCCCGTAATGTCATAAGAAATTATTTTAATACCACAAACAGCAGGCAAACAAAGATAACAATAATATAGGATATATTATACAAAAGATCATCCGACTCGGTCCGCAGTTTAAACATCACCGCAGGGCATCTCTGCGTAATAAAAGTCGGAATTTTCCTGTGGACGAAATTGTCAAACCCATCTTCAACAGTATAAGCCACAAAGTCGGCTAACTTCAATATTCCGTCCACAAAAACTTTTAAATAAAAAGCATCAATAAACCATCTGTTCCAGAAAAATTTATGAAAAACCTGGAGAGTTGATGACCTGTCCAGGATAGCCCTGGGATCCCATTTTTGCGCTATATACATAAAATATGCGGGCACTGCTCCCAAAAGTATAGCGGCTATCGACAGCACCGAAACCACCAGATGGTAATTAAACGGATGTTCCCCGCCATGCGCAACCGGCAAAGCAAGGGTTCCGACCAGGTTGGTCTTAAACCCTTCTTTTAAAAGATGCTCTACATGCGGCCCTACCAGGCCAAGAAATACAATAATTACAGCCAGGATACCGCATGCGCCCCACATGGTTGGGGAGGCCTCATGAATATGTCCTCCTTCCCGCTTTATATGTTTTATCTGCTCACTCTCCTTGCCGTAAAACACCATGCCGACCATACGGGTTGTGTAAAATGCCGTTAAAACCACGGTAATTACAGCAAGAATAAATATCGGCAGATGATGGGCCTCCAGAGCGGAAAGTAAGATAGCATCCTTGCTGAAGAAACCAGGCATGGGCGGAATCCCCATCAAACATACGGAAGCGATAAGCATAAAAATCCAGGTCAGCGGCATATACTTTCTCATTGAACCCATATCGTTCATGTAAATTGAATGAGCGGAATGTATCACAGAACCGGCGCACAGGAAGAGACATGCCTTGAACACAGCATGGCTTACAAGGTGAAATATACCTGATGTGGTTCCGCCTATCAATACCGATCCGCTCAAGCCGGCCATACCGAGACCAATCCACATGTAGCCAATCTGGCTTACAGTGGAAAACGCAAGAGCCTTTTTAAGCTCTAAGGCGACCAGGCCCTGAGTTGCCGCGACAAATGCCGTAATAACTCCTACCCATGCTACAATGGTAAAAAATGCGGAAGCTTCACTGATGCCGGCCACCCAGTAGCCGTAATAAAACATGGGAATAAACCTGGCGACCAGATAAACCCCGCTTTTAACCATAGTCGCCGCATGAATCAAAGCCGAAACAGGGCCCGGGCCTGCCATGGCCTCCGGAAGCCATTCATGAAAGGGAAACTGCGCTGATTTACCAATAGGGCCTGCAAGAAGAAGCACGGTAGTCAATATGATTATACCCGGCGTCTTAGCCATCTCCGGCATCCAGACAGAAGCCGTTGTGTAAAGCTCCATGATATTAAAGGTCTTGGCATAGTAAAATATAATTAATATGCCGCCCAACATAATAAGATCGCCCACGCCTGTTACAACCAATGCTTTTAACCCGCAATGGCTTGGAGAAACCAGCTTGGTTGGCGCAGGCCCACCTATCCAGTATTTTTCTTCATCCCTGTAATAATAACCGATCAAAGCATAACTGCACAAACCAACCAGTTTCCATCCAACAAAAAGCACAACCAGATTATTAGTAAGCACCAGCAGGAGCATGCTGCCGACAAAAAGGTTTACCATCATTAAAAACCTGGTTATCCCCGGATCTCCCTTCATATAGCCAAGGCAGTACACGGTAATAATAAAGCTTATGACGGCAACCACAACTGCCAGGATAATGCTGAGCGGATCTACCAACACCCCGAATTCCACTACAAAAGGTATCTCAATCCACTTCACAGAACTTTCGAGAGGCAACGTTTCCGGATGAAACAGTCGGGTTAAAAGCTTCAGGCTGCACAGGGCGGACAGAAACGGAAAAAATACAGCCGCAGCATTTCTGAGCCTGGGATGAACCCTGGCCATCAAAAAGGTGAAAATCACACCAAGAAAGGGGAAAAGCACACATAACCATGCTATTGTCAACGTATCCATGTAAAAACCTCCTAACTAAAAACCTACAGGTATCACAAATTGAATTACCGTTGATATAATCTTTGAGCTGAAAATACCGGATAACAGTATCCCTGCAGCCATAATCTGTATGGGGATCAGCATACTTAAAGGAACTTCATCCATGTAAACCGCCTCATAAGCCTTATCACGGCCATAGTCCGGCATCGGTGTTTCAAATGTCGCAATCTGTATTACTCTAAAGAAATAGACTACATTGAGAACGCTGCTAAATAACAGAACAGCTACAAAAATCCATTTGTCGGCGCTAATTGCACCCATGATCAGATATATCTTGCTGAAAAAACCGCATGTAGGAGGTATGCCGACCATGGAAAATGCGCCGATTAGAAAGGCTGACATAGTAAACGGCATCTTTCTATATAAATCTTTAAATTCATTGATATTGCAGGCGCCCATTTTATAGACGATAGCCCCTGCGACCAGAAACACACAGCCTTTTGTAAAAGCTTCATTTAGAATGTGGAGTACAGCGCCGGTAAGACCGGATTTGTTTGCCAGCCCTATTCCTAAAGCAATATATCCGATCTGCGCCACAACTGAGTAAGACAGCATCTTCTTTAGGTCAGTCTGGGCAATGGCATATATTGAACCGATGATTATGGCAACAGCCGCCATCCAGGTGAGTATGCTTGTCACAGGAATCACCTCTATAAAGAAAACGGGCTTAAAGACAGTAAACATAACACGTATCATCATGTATGCCGCCACCTTGGTCATTAAGGGCGCGATAAGACCGCTGACAGTTGATGGCGCATCTGCATAAGCATTTGGAGCCCATGCATGCAGTGGATAAAGCGCCATCTTCAGGCCGATGCCAACTATCATAAAGATGCCTGCCGTCAACACAACCCTGGAATGATATAATTCGGGCAATAGCCGGGCCACGTCCAGCATATTCAGCGAGCCGGTAATAATATACAGGTAACCTACGCCAAGAAGATAAAACGAGGCTCCGATTGTGCCCATTATGATATATCGAAACGTGGCTAAGGGAGCTCCATCCCTGCCTATAGCTATGAGGGCGTAACATGAAAGAGAAGCGATTTCTAAAAATACAAACACATTGAAAAGATCTCCTGTTACAACTATCCCTAAAAGGCCTGTAACAAGAAGCAGAAAAAGTGTGTAGAACGGAACAACCTTTTCAGGTATTTCCTTTTCAACGCTCTTTTTGGAATATATGGAAACAATCAGACTTATAACCGATATTATTACCAGAACAAATGCATTGAGATAATCTATCGCATACTCGATACCCCACGGAGGAGCCCACCCTCCGAGATAATATGAAAATGGCCCGCTCTCTATTACTCTATTTAAAACGCCAATAGATGATATAAGTGGAACAAGGAGAACGGCAACAACCCATGGGTAGCACAATCCTTTTTTCCACCATCCAATAACCGGCACAAAGAGAGCGGCTATTAAAGGAATGACTATTATAAGAGCAGCAAAATGTGTTGCCATATTTAGACTCCCGTTTCTTTTCTTATTTTCATAATTTCGTCAAGCTCCAAGGTCTTATATCTCCTGAAAATCAGGATAAGCACCGCAAGGGCAACACCTGTTGTGGCAATTGAAACAACTATTGCCGTAAGCATCAGCACATGAGGAAGAGGATTAATATAACTTGCAACATCGATAATAGCGTGTCCATGCCCGTGCGCCGCATGAGCATTCCCTAAGAATATCGGCACTGTTGCCCCGCCCTTCTTTACCCCGATGGAAACGTAAAAAAGAATCACAGCAGACTGAAATATATTCATCCCGATCAGCTTCTTAACCAGATTTTTCTTGCCCACCATTGCATAAAGCCCGATCAGCAGCAAAATGACATACACCCAGAAGTTGTATTTACTGATAATGTACTCAAGCATATCAGTCTCCTTCTCCCTTGCGTTTTTTTCTTAACATCAGGATACAGCCGATCCCTGCAGTAAAAATAACCGCTGTCTCACCCATGGTATCGTATCCCCTGTAATCCCCCAGAACGGCGGTAACCATATTCGGTGTGGCTGTTTTTCCCAAAGCTTCCTTTATATACTTCGGTGAAACATGGCTGCTGGCCGGAGAATCAGGATCACCCCAACCCGGCATATCCTCAACACCGTATATAAGCAATCCCCCTGTCAAAAGTATTATAGCTATTGCAATAACCTTCAATCCTTTGACCTCCTTTTTGTTTTACTGACAGCCGCGACAAACAATACTGTTCCAACTCCAGCGCTTACGGAGGCCTCGGTAAAGGCGACATCCACCGCTCCCATCCCAGTATAGAGAATACACATAAAGAAGCTGTAAGCGCCTAAAATAATAACAGCGGCCAGAAGATCCTTAATAGTAATAGCTGCAACTGCACAGATAACAATAAAAATACATAAAATAAGATCGAGTTGCCAGATCATTTGTTTTCCTCCCTGGTCCATGGTTTAACGCCACACCGGAAAGCGGCCCTGGAAATTGCATGGGTCGCCGTAGGATTGGCCATAAACATAAAGACAGCGATAAAGACTAACTTAATCCCATCTAAAACAGCTCCGTGATGAAAGGTATGGTATAATGCAAGACCGATAAGACATATAAGCACTGCAAGGGTGTCTCCTTTTCCGGTGGCATGCATCCTGGCATAAAAGTCCGGGAAACGTATCAGGCCGATTGTGCCGGTAGTGAAAAAGAAACATCCTATCAAAATCAGCACAATGGATAATATTTTAATAACTTCCATCAAATTTCACCTCTCCCTTCAAAGTACTTTGCTGCCGCCAGGGTCCCGATAAAGTTCAGAAGAGCGTAAACCATGATGATATCAATGAACATTTCTATCCTATCGTAAATAAAACCCATGAGCGCCAGGACTATTAATGTTTTTGTGCCGATTGCTCCAACACTTACAATCCGGTCAATAATAGTCGGCCCGAATACCACCCGATAAAGACAAATTAAAACAAGCAAGCAAAGGAGAATGCTCACACCAAGATAAAAATTTTCCATATCGCTGCTCCCAGATTAGCGCACCTTCGGTGCGAATATAAGTGCCTAAAGTGAGCTAAAGTATATTAAAGTGCCTAAAGTTAAGGAAAGCGCCTTTGGCGCTGCCAATTTTAATTTCTTTTCACCATACTACTTTGTAGAAATTCCGCGACATACTTATCAGCCAACTTATTGTTTTGACGTTAAGTTATATTTTTTAAGTTTTGAATATAATGTGCTCCGGCTCACATTGAGCTGTTTTGCAACCTGTAATTTATTCCAGTTACACTCCTGCAGAATTTTCATAAGAAATCTTTTTTCATTTTCCTCAAAAGAGGTTATCCCTTCGTCTTTTTCTGTTAACACTTCATGTAAGATGCGGGAAGGCAGAAGTTCACGCTCAATTACTGCACCCTCTGCGAGAAGGAAGGCATGTTGTATCGAGTTTTCCAACTCCTTGACATTGCCCGGCCAGGAATAGCCCATTAATATCTCCATCGTATCGGATGTAACACCTCTAACATTTTTCCCTGTTTCTACATTCAGCATTTCCAGAAAGTATTCTATTAGAGGGGGGATATCATCTTTCCTCTCCCTTAAAGAAGGTAAATGTATATTAATTACATTCAGCATATAAGAAAACTCTTCATTAAAAGTTCCTCTTTCGACCTCTTTCCCAAGATCAGTATTAACAGCGGCAATGATCCTGACGTCTATCTTAATACTTTTTTTTCCTCCAAGTCTTTTTATAGACCCGTCCTGTAAAAAATTCTGAAGTTTGATCTGGGTCAACGGAGATATTTTGTCAATCTCACTCAAAAATACTGTCCCGCCATTATTTAGTTCCAGGCATCCTTTCTTCTGAGATACCGCCCCTTCATAGGCGCCTGTTTCATGACCCAAAAGACCGCTTTCAACAATAAACTGCGGATAAACCGAACAGTTATACACATCAAAAAAGCGATTTTTTCTTGCGCTGTTTAAATGAATAGATCGTGCCACCAATGCTTTTTCTGTTCCTTCTTCACCACGAATCAAAACCGTGGCATCAGTGGGAGCAAGATTCAATATCATATTATAGACCTGCTTCATTTTTGCAGATCGTTTATTAATGTCCTGTATTCTCAAGTTTAATCCTTAAATGTTAATCAGATTGATCCCGCTCTTTTGTCGAAGGAAGCCCTCCGGTAGATATATCTAAAAAAATCGAGGCCATAACTGCCATGACAGCGATTCCTACACCGGTCTCAATACCAAGAATACCGAGCGATCTTGCATGCGCTATGTCAACATGCAAGATTTTGTCAAGCGCCCCATAATCCAGATAATTACCGCCTAACATGATGCACAACAACCCTATGCCGGCATATATAAAAACTCCGAGGCTGCATAGAATGGTGTTTAATCTCTCTGACATCATGCGCAAAGCATTATCCAGCCCATAAGTTATTGCCAATAGAATTAAACTTGCCCCTAAAATTACTCCTCCCTGGAACCCTCCTCCAGGGCTGTAATGCCCGTGCGCAATGACATACAGGGCATAAATCTGCATAAATGGTATTAACAGCCGGGAAAGTGTCTTAACAATAACATCATCCGATTGTTTGGTCATGTTTACTGTGCGCTTGATTGTCATATTTTTTAGCCTCGATTCTTAAATCCTTAATCCCTAAATTGGTCCTTTACTTTAATTCTACAAAGATAGGCGCCATATCGAAAACATCCTGAACATACACATGGTCGGCTTCCATGAAAATATGGGCAATTCTGTCTTCCATTTCACCGGTCATAAGATCTTCCGCAACCTTTTTGCTCACAGCGTGCACGTAATATATTCCGTCTTTAACATCTACTGTAATAGTCCCCGGGGTTAGGGTTATAGAATTAGCAAGCGTAACCATCGAGATGTCACTTTCCAGTTTTGATTTAAACTTAATTATTTTTGGATCTAACAACCTTTTTGGGCCCAGAGCCAGATAGGCAACGTGGAAATTAGACAGGACAATCTGGTATAAAAGCCATGGAATGTATGTAATAAATCTTTTAACTATTACACGCATATCCCCGGCTCTTGGATTGGCAAAAAGGAGATTATGCGATACATGCGACACTACGGCGCAACAAAGAACTCCGATACTGATATGAAATACATCATAGTGTCCTGACATGAACAACCAGAAACCAAACAAAATGATAAATGTTGCAATAAACCTGCTGAGTTGAACTTTTGTTTGTTTGGCACCTGTAAATATCGCCTCTATCCTTTTTCGATGCAGGGCCTGGGTTTCAGATGTCAGCCTCGCAGCAGTATCCAATATCTGCGTAGCCTTATCTCTTGCCTCGTCTAACATCTGAAAGGACTTATATGTGGCCTGAACCAGTATTGTTACTTCCATCTCGTTCCTCTTTCTATCTTTTTTAATCCACAGACCTGTCCGCCTCTGGAGGATTACGCAGATTTCACAAATTTTCGTTAGTTAGTGTCCATCCACAAGTGGTAGATTTTGGTTCCTGGCAAGGCTCGAGCGTTTTTGCAACCGCAGGCCTAATGCGCCTATTCCGAGGGTTGCAAAAAAGCGAGAACGCCGCCAGGGGCCTAAAGATGCCATTTGTGGATGGACACCAGTTAGGGAACCAGCAACACAGGTATCGGAGATTTTTCTATCACTCTATACGCAGGCCTGCCTGAAAAAATATCCTTAAACTTTTGCCTGCGCATTGAGCCGATAATTATCATAGTAGATTCATATTCATGCGCCGCTCGCAGGATCTCCTCACTAACCTCTCCCGCATACATGTGATATTCTGTTGAAACACCAAGTTTCAGGCACATTTTACGAGCATTAATCATATCTTCCGTTATCTGTTTCACATCACGCAGGCTTAATTTTTCAAATATTACATTTACAAGTTCAAGTTCGCTTATTAATTCCTTAAGATCGAGTATATATTGCAATGCCTTTTCATATTCCGGCGACCAATCTGCCGGCAACAAAACACGTTCAAACATTCCTTTAGAACTAAAATTTAATCCTTTTTCGTCCTTATCAACAACAAGGACAGGAATATTGGTTGTTTTAATAATATTTCCCAGGGCTGAACCACCAAAGATGGTCCGGTCCTCTTTTTTATTTAAATGCAATATGACAAGCGATATATTGTTTCCCCGGATTGTGTTTAAAACACTTGTGGAGAGGTTGCCGGGATCAATTTTGATGCTTGCATTTATCCCTAAATCACCCAATCTTTTTTTCCATGTCTCAAACAGGTCAAGAGTCGCATTGTTTGAAAGGAGAATGATCTCTTGCAAGCCAAGACTTTTTAGACCTGACAACCCATCAAACACACGAAAGGTGGGCTTACTTAAATTTGTAGCATAAAGAATTTTTTTTACGTCCATATTTCAAAGGTCTCCCCTTATATCATAGCCATAAAGGTCAACAACGAAAATTCATAAATACATTTAATGCCTGCTTCAAGAATCTATACCGACCTTATCGATCATTAACTACAAAAATTAGGATTACTTTACTGCAATATTTATGCCTTTTCTGTTATCATGCCTATCTACCTGTTTTTTCAGATATTTATTAAATCGTAAATAATGAGCAAGCAATAACCCCGAACATAATATGTTCAATAACTGGACAGATAATAGCTATATTTTAGGAACATATTTATATCTTTACATAATTTTGTGTACAAACAATGAACACTTCTTGCCGTAATGCCGTACAGTAAAATTTTATCCGGTCTTTTTCTGTTTCTATTATCGTCCTCATACTATTTATTTGACCGTACAATACATATACTCAGATACACAATAAATTCTTGACAATCTAAACACTTTCTGATTATCTTTACTAAATTTATAGGATGGGATTGATAAGTTTAGGAGGAAGTTTTATGAAATTTAAAAAGATGCTGTTTGTAACCAACTTTGATGAACTGTGGTTTGATGCTCTGGAATCATTGATGGAGCTAAGAAAGGCCGGTCTTGATCATGTGGTTTTTCTTCATGTAATAAACAGAGAAGCAGTTGCCATGCATCGCGGAGCGGGCTACCTTAAAGAGGAAGATGTCAGATTAAAACAGATGGCGGATGTGCGTTTTATTGATTGGGCTGAAAATATCTACGAAAAAGGGATGGAATGCGGCGCCTATGTGGTTGTTGGAGACCCTCTCCCAAAAATTCTTTCAACGGCTGAAACAGAAGGGGTAGATCTCATTGTAACAGAAGCCTGTAAAAGAACAAAATTAGAAAAACTGTTTGCAAGTTCAACAACAATGGAACTTCTCCGGCGGTCAAAAACTCCTGTGCTGGTACATAAATACATGCTGCCGTCAGGCAAGGTTAACAATAAGCCCTTTGATACACCTCTTTTTGTAACAGACTGGTCATCTCCATGCGAAAGGGCATTGGAACAGATAATAGATTTAAAAAAGGCTGTGAAAAAAGTAGTGGTGGTACATGTTGTAGGTGAGGATGTTGTAAAGGGTAAATCAAAAAATGACCTTATGAAAATTCAAAAGGAAAACAAAAAAAGGCTGGAAGATATCTGTATAACTTTTGAAGATGAAGGGCTTGAAGCGGATTTTCATCTTTATATGGGTGACGTGGTCTCACAGATTGAAACTGCCGCACGTGAACATAATGCCACTATGATTGTCATGGGTGCAACGGGAAAAGGGGCCTGGCGGGCACGATGGCTTGGCGGCATATCTCAGGAAATAACAGAAACATCTGAATTTCCAACACTGCTGGTGCCCTGAAATTTAGTCGAGTTGTTGAATAGTCAATTGGTCGAGTTGTTAATCCACTCGACCAATTGACCACTCGACCAACAAATCAGGACAAAAACTTCTTTAAAGTTGCCGCCAGTTCTTCCGGCTCAACCGGTTTTTCAAGATAGACTTCCGGTTCCGGTACGGCTTCACCATCCTCTGCAAGCGCCTTTTGAGAACGGATAAAGGTTCTTTGAGCTATCCCGGAAAGTATTATCACCGGAATAGCGCTAAACTCGGGGGTTGTTTTGACTTCCCTATACATCTTAATACCGCTTTCTTTAGGCATTAAGATATCTAATATAATTGCGTCCGGTTTTTCTTCTCTAATTTTGTCAATACCTTCTTCGCCATTTGATGCGATTATTGGCGTATAGCCGCTGTTTTCTATAACGCTTGATGCAAATGTTCTTATATCAGCATCATCATCAACAATCAGAACCTTTTTACCCATAATACTCCTCCTTTATTGAACCTTTTGAAACCAACAAGATAAAAGTTGTCAACCTGTTTGATTTTTTTAAAAAACTATCATATAGTAAATTACATATAAATTACAAGTAAAATTATTTTTTCTCTGTGAATTCCTGTTTCGGAAGCCTGATTGAAAACCTTGTGCCTTTGCCTGGTTCCGATTCCACATCCATGGTTCCTTTATGCTCATGAATGACCTTTTGAGAGACAAGCAGCCCAAGGCCTGTGCCACGATTTCCCTTTGTGCTGAAAAATTCGGTAAAAATCCTGTCTTTAACCTCATGATCCATGCCGCAACCATTATCAATAACCTCATAAATCACACCGCCCTCCCTGTCAGCATGCACCTCAACCTTTACCTGCCAGTCTTTCCCTGAATCAGGATCAAAAATGCAGGCGTCAATCGCATTTGAAACCAGATTGAGAAGACAGTTATGTATCCCTTTTGGATCAAGGTAAACCTCGCCTGTTTCCTTATCTAAACTTTTTATCAGTGTAACATCATTTTTCTTGGCCTTTGACTCCATAAGAGCGCAGACTTCATCCACAATAATATTCGGATCATATTTTTCATATTCCGGCTCACGTTCCTTTGAATAACTGAGAAGATCCAAAACCAGATCTGAGACTCTGTGAATATTTCTTTCCACCATGTCCCAACCTGTTCTTAGTTTGCTTTCCGGCTCCCCCTTTTCTACGCTCGCACCGGCAAGACTATCAGACGACTTTTTGAGAGCGTTGTTAACTATATAGACTCCCCCCTTTAAGCCATTTAAAATATTTTTTATGCCATGTGCAAGACCGGCCACTGTCTGCCCAACGGCCGCCAATCTTTCTGACTGGATTAATTCCTTTTGCAATCGTTTAATTTCTCTAAGATCCTGAAAAAAACCGACACTGCCTATTGCCCTGTCACCTTCATAGAGTATTGCGCCTGAAAATCTAACCGGTACTGACTTACCGTTTTTTGCCTGTAAAAACGTATCCTGTCCAGCAAAGATAACATCCGCTTCATGTGTCTTGCCCGAAAAAATATCGGAAATTTTGTGCATTATCGCTTCAGGATAAAGGTCATCAGCCTTCTTTCCGCTTTTGACCTCATCCTCGGTATATCCAAAAAGCCTTTCCGCAGCCCGGTTAAATACTATAATATTGCCTTCCCTGTCAGTAGCAATAATTCCGTCAATCGATCGTCGTATAAGCTTGTCCTCAAATTCATACCTTCTCTTTATCTCTTCGGTTTTCTCCTTTACCATGTTCCACAGTTCATTGGCATACTTATTCAATATCTTTTTTGTTTTCAGCCGTTCCTCGGCCCTTTCCAGGGCAACTGAAAGGATATGATCACTCACCGGCTTGTTAATGAAATCAGATGCTCCGAGATGAAGCGATTGAACGGCTGATTCCATATCGCCGTGACCGGTAATGACAATCACCTCTGTATCCGGATTAATTTTTTTTATCTCCTTTAATACCTGTATGCCGTCCATCCCCGGCATCTTTATATCGGTCAGCACTATTGAAAATAATTCTTTTTGAAATAGATTAAGGCCCTGTTCTCCATTCTCAGCGGTTACCACATCATATCCATCGCTTTTAAGAGATATGCTAAGAAGTTTTCTAATACCCTCTTCATCATCGATTAATAAAAGTTTTGGCGGTAAAAGTTTTGACATATCAATTCTCCGACGTATAAACAGGAAATCTCAACTCAAAGGTTGTGCCGACACCTTCTTTGCTCTTTACATCAAAAGTCCCGCCATAGTCGCGGACAATTCCATAACTAATGGACATGCCGAGCCCTGTGCCTTTACCGACCTCCTTAGTGGTAAAAAACGGCTCAAATATTCTCTCTATGACGCTATCAGGAATCCCTATGCCGGTATCAGACACCATGACTACAACCTGCTTTTCGTCTATAAACGATTTTATTATTATAGATTTTTCAACCTCCCGCCCCATCTTTTCAACCTTTTCATCTATGGCATCCAGTGCATTGGTAACCAGGTTGATAAAAATCTGCTCCAGCCGGTTGTGGTCAGCCATTACAGCAGGCAGGTTTTCGGCTAATTCAAGCTCAACTTCTACCTGATGCAATCTTAGCTGCTGGCCTAATACTTTAAATACGTCCCTGATTGGGCTATTAATATCTACCGGTGACTGCACAGGAGGGGATACTCGGGAAAACTCCCGTAAATGATTAATAATTCCAGATGCCCTGTCCACATAGCTGCCCATTTCCTCTGACACGGTTTTGAATTCTTCAATATCTATTTTTTGGCCTTGTTTAATTATTTTTTGAATAAAATCGCTTCCAATCTTGATAACGTTCAACGGCTGACTTAATTCATGGGCGATACCGGAGGCCATGGTACCTATGGTGGTCATTTTGCTGGCCTGTATAAGCTGGGCCTCCTTTTCTATGCTCTCCGTAATATCAGTAGTGGCCACGATTAATACCTCTGTTTTCATATATTTTGTGGGACAAACCATAATATTTACATAAAATGAACTCCCGTCCTTTCGCATATGCCTCTTTTTAGTAAAGAATCCGCTTTGACCTGTGGAAAGTTCTTGAAACCCGGCCACAACCTCTCCGGTTTGTTTATGTCCCAGATTAACAAAAGACATTTTTATTAATTCTTCCCTTGAATAACCATAAACATGCAAAGCCCGTTCGTTGATATCCAGGATTTGGAAATTATTCCTGTCTATAATAAAAATGGGGTCAGGATTAGCATTAAACAAAAGTCTATATTTTTCCTCCGATACCCTGAGTTCTTTCTCATAAGATCTCAACTTATAAAGCATGTGTTGAAAAGAGTCCCGGAGTCTAACTATTTCATCTCCTTTATGACTCTGATAAACGGAACACTCAATACATTGATCTAATTTCTGCGGAAATTCCCCTGACGGTTCACCAAAGCATAATGTATCCGGCACATACCAGCACCGCATAGCATCGTTTTTATAGGCCGGGCAATCTGTTTTGTTACAGGTCAACAGCTCCCAGCACCGTACAGATCGCCTTCGGAATATCTCAGAATTATAGATATATTTTTCACGACTAATCTCATCAGCAATATGGGTTAGCTCGACAATGGGTCGAATGGTATATCTATTTAGCCACAAGGTCAGAAAAAAACCAAGCACTACTACTGATGTAATAGCTCTAAGTATATTCTGGTCTCGCACCGAGGCAACTGTTTGCTGAATCGGCTCCCAGCTAAATCCAACCGACAACACCCCCAGAAGAGGTTTTTTATCCCCATGGCACTTATAACAGGCCTGCTCATTATGAACAGGAATGGCGTAACGTAATATCTTAGTTTCTACATTATTATAATGCCCTTTTTCCAGCCCGTGTGCCAGCTCACCTGTCTTAAATGCTTTCAGTGTGATATCAGACCTGGCCTTCCTGTTGATATCAGAAGGGTTCTCCCCATTACGCTTGATAATACCAGTGTCATCGCAAAGATGAACTACCTCCATATCTTCCAGAGTGCCCAGCCTTTCCAATATAGCCTGAACTCGCTCCATTTCGCCATCCAGCATGGGATACTCTATGCTTTTCATAACAGTATCACTTATTTCCATAGCCATTTTTTTGTGCTCTTCAGTATGACGACGAACCTGGGTAATTGCATCAAAATAACTAAAAGTGCCTAACACTGTAAGCAGGATTATACTCACACCCAGTATTATCCTGATTCTTAAACTTCCTGATATGAATTCCTTTAAATTTACCCAGCCAAACATAAAAAAATTTCCTCTTAAACCTGAAAATAACCATTCACAGTTATCGGTTCACAGTTTCTCAATACCCGGGATGCTTGTGGCCGCTGTGACAGGAAGTACAGACATTCTGTGGAATGCTTAGCGTCTCTTGATGTTCGCGCTTGGTAGGAGCCTTGAGGTGCAGACTGGCCGGACCATGACAGCTTTCACATTGTTTATTGATCATGTGTGGAGTCTCCCGGACACTGGAAAATCCTCCTGGTTTTCCGTATCCCGTGGTATGACAAGGAAGACAGCCCGGGTCATTATCTTTTTTTCTCATCTTTATGACCCGAAAATTTTTTGAATATTTCCAGGAATAATAGCTCTGCACGTGTTTTGGATGACATTCTTTACACTTTTCCATTCCAACATATACTGCCACTGCTTTTTTTTCTTCAGCAATAGTTGCATTAGAAAAAAATAACGGGGAAAAAATCAGCAAAAAGAATATTGCAATTAAAACAAAAAATTTATCTTTCATAATAACCGTTCCTTATCCACATAATTAAGATTATATTTTCTCAGCTTTGCGTACAACGTGCCTCGGCTGATGTTTAGCTTTTTTGCGGCCTGCGATTTGTTCCATTGATATTCTTCGAGCACTTTAGTTAGAAATCTTTTTTCATTTTCCTGAAAGGAGCTTATTTTTTTTTCTTTATCAATGTTGTCAACATTAAAAAGTATATTATGGGGGAAATTTTGTTTGGTAATATATTCATCCTTGGCAAGAATAAAAGAGTGTTCGATAATATTTTCCAGCTCTCTAACATTACCCGGCCATCTGTAATCCACTAATAATTTCATAGCCTCAGAAGAAATTCCTTTTACCTTTTTATTCCCTTGAGCGTTCAGTTTTTCAATAAAATATTCTACCAGAAGAGATATATCATTTCGTCTAACCCTGAGAGGGGGAATATTTATCGGAATAACATTCAAACGGTAATACAAGTCTTCCCGAAAGTTCCCCTTTTCCACCTCTTTTTGTAAATCTTTATTAGTGGCCGCTATTATTCTGACATTCACTCCAATGGTTTCCGTCCCCCCCAATCTCTCAAGCTTTTGAAACTGGAGAAATCTGAGAAGCTTAACCTGCGACATCAATGGGATTTCCCCGATCTCATCCAGAAAAAGGGTTCCCTCGTCTGCCAGTTCAAATCGTCCGATCCTCTTATGTGCAGCGCCGGTAAAAGCACCCTTTTCATGACCAAACAGCTCGCTTTCGATTAATGTGTGAGGATATGCAGAGCAATTCACAACAACAAAACAATTGTCTTTTCTATGGCTATGCAAATGAACTGCTCTTGCAACAAGTTCTTTTCCGGATCCGCTTTCTCCCTGAATCAATACTGTTGCACCGGTAGGAGCTATATCCAGAATCAAATTGTAAATCTGGCGCATCTTATAATCTTTCCCGATGATGCCTCCAAAGCCCGAAAACATTTTGACCTTATCATCTAATCCCTTCAGCCGCTCCTCATTCAATGCTATTCTTCTAATATCACAGGCAACCTGTGAAAGCATAAGATAAAAAAAACCTAAATCATCTTTTGAAAAAACATTAGCGTCAGATGCAAGCAGGATCACTCCGCCGGCAATATCATTATTTCTACTTATCGGAACAACTGATAAAGACTTATAGTTTTCAAACCTTTTCAACCAGTCATAGCCCATAGCGCTCAGTTCAGCGATGTCTATTGGATAATCAATTGAATTAATTGAGGATATAAGCTCCTTTTTATTCTCTGCCTGCGGGCATCTGTAACCATTGATTTTAATGAATTCGTCTTTTGCCTTGTTAAAGATAAGTGGAACCGCCTCTTCAAACAAAAATATATCTTTGATTCGCTCGATAATAAGATCAAAGGCTTCCGCCAAATATTTTTTTCCATCAAGACTATATGTAATATCGCAAATAGCCTTCATTTCCTCGTGCGACTTTTCAAGCGCTGTGGTCTTTTCCTTTACAGCCTTTTCAAGATTAAGTGTATAATGCTTAAGAGTTTGCTTAACTTTTAATTTAGCTTCAGCGCGTCGAAGGGCTCCGGAAAGAACATTTCTGTTAACAGGTTTTGATATAAAATCAGAAGCGTCAAGCTGTATTGACTTAACAGCCTTTTCCATATCTCCGTATCCTGTTAGTATAATGACTTCTGTATCAGGGTCTATCTGTTTTATCTTTTTTAATACATCAGTTCCGTCCATCCCCGGCATTTTAATATCTGTTAAAACAATAGAAGGCGACTCCTGCCTGAACAGTTCAAGACCGCTCTTCCCGTTATCAGCCGTTATAACATCATATCCCTCGTTCCTGAGAGATATACTTAATAATTTCCTGGTGCCTTTTTCATCATCAATTAACAAGATTTTTAACACGGTAATTCTCCGGTTTGATGTGCGGGGAGTCTAATTTCAAAGCAGTTTTTTAATGAATTTGCAAAACAATAATGAGGATTATATCCTGTAACTACTCAGGTAGATAGGCTGAAGACTGTCAGGGAAAAGCGCATTTTGAAGTCATATTTGGTGCAAGAATCAGATATTTCCGTCAAAGTACGGCAATCGTACTCTTCTGACCCCTTCAGCCTTCAGTCTAAACAGCTTCAGCCTGACTACGTGAGTAGTCATTATATTTTATATGCAAAGTTCTCATATTGACTTAATAAATAAGGCAATATTCGATAAATTGTCAAACAATAAATGCGATAATAATAGAGCAGCAACAGCATATATTATTATGTTGCATGTGGTTTCGTTATATTTACCATTGATGTTTTATGTTTTTTGGTATTTATAATCGTTATATTCTGATCTTTTTATTTTCTCAATAAATCGCATATCGTAGCCGTTCACGGCTTGAAACTTGAAATTGGAAAGTATAAATTATGCAAGGTTATCACATGCATCAAAAAAATACAGAAAAAGTAAAAATTATAAAAAATTCCTGCCTGCTTGGCGCACATTTTTCCATTGCAAAGGGTCTGCACAATGCCCTGTATGATGCAAAAGCTTTAAACTGTACTACCCTTCAGATATTTACGAAATCTGCAAGCACCTGGAAGGAACGGATACTTACAGAAGCCGAAATCGATCTTTTTTTAGAGGCGAAAACAAAGACTGGTATAACTTCAATCGCCTCCCACTCATCATATTTAATAAATTTAGCAAGTTATGAGAACAAGAAGCGTCATATGTCATGCAGCGCTCTAAAACAGGAACTCATCAGATCTTCAATGTTAGGCATTCCCTTTGTCGTGCTTCACCCGGGTTCTCATATGGGAAAAGGAGAAAAAGAGGGAATCAATAGAATAGCTGAAAGTATTAATAAAATATTCGCTGAGACTCCCGGCATACAGACACGCCTTTTGTTAGAAACCACTGCGGGTCAGGGTTCAAGCATAGGCCATACCTTTGAACATCTGGCATCCATAATCGATATGATTAAAAAAAAAGACAGGATCGGAGTCTGCCTTGACACATGTCACATCTTTGCTGCAGGTTATGATATCAGGACAAAGATATCATATCGGAAAACAATCGATGCATTCGACAGGATAATAGGTATTAATCAGCTTTATTTGATTCATTTAAATGATTCGAAAAAAGAACTTGACTCCAGGGTTGACCGGCATGAACATATTGGACAGGGATTTATTGGATTAAAAGCTTTTGGATATTTCATGAATGATAAAAGATTTAAAAATATTCCAAAGATTATTGAGACGCCAAAGGAAAACGCCGCCTGCGATCGTGATAAAACTAACTTAAATAAATTAAGGGCAATGATAGCACATTAGCTTTTTAAAAATAAATGCGTTTCAAGTATGATGCTCTCGTAAAAAGTCCAAACCTTTCATTTTGACCACAACATACAGTGCTATTGGCCCTTATTATACCCAATATATTGTGGCGAGAAATCGATTTTCCGACTTTTTACGAGTGCATCAAATATATAAATAATAAAAGGCCATAAATAAAATGAATATAGAACATGAACAGATATCTTTTGACATACTTTTTGTTGGAGGCGGCCCTGCAAGTCTTGCGGGCTCCATTAGATTAATGCAGTTAGCCGGGCAAAAAGGGATAAACCTTGAAGTTGCTATTATTGAAAAAGGGGCTGAAATAGGATCACACGCTTTGAGCGGGGCTGTGTTGAATCCTGTTGCATTAAAGGAGCTTATGCCTGATTTTCTTGAAAGAGGATGCCCTGTTGAATCAACTGTAAGAGAAGACGAATTTTACTTTCTGACCGAAAGCAAATATTATCGTCTTCCTTATACGCCGCGATATATGCGAAATAAAGGCTTTTATATTATAAGCCTTTCACGGTTCACAAGATGGCTTGCGGAAATTGCCGAACAGCTTGGAATAAATATCTTTCCGGGTTTTGCAGGAAAAGAGGTCCTTTACTCTCCGGACAATAAGTCAATCATCGGAATACGCACAGGAGACAAGGGGCTTGATAAAGAAGGTAAGCCTAAAGGCAATTTTGAGCCGGGAATAGATATATTAGCCGGGGTTACTGTGTTCGGAGAAGGGCCAATGGGAAGTCTTATGCAGAATGTTGCAAAAAGATTTGATATCTTTTCCGGAAAGATGCCCCAGGTCTTTGAAACAGGCATCAAAGAGGTTATACAGCTTCCTGAAAACAACTATTTTAAGACCAGCAAAGGGAATGATATCCATACCTTCGGCTATCCGCTGGGCATTAATACACCTGGCGGCGGTTTTATCTATGAAATGGGAGATAACAAAGCATCCCTGGGATTTCTCGCAGGTCTTTCATATCAGGAGCCGATGCTTGACCTGTATGACGAGTTCATTAAATTCAAACGCCATCCTTTAATATCACAAATCATCCAAAACGGTAAGGTAGTCGAACAGGGAGCAAGAACCGTTTCCTCCGGAGGATATTATACTATTCCCAGGCTCGTTGTAAATGGCGGAGTATTTATCGGCGGCAGTGCGTCAATGCAAAATACTCCCGGGCTAAAGGGCATACATGTTTCCATGAAATCCGGTATGCTGGCAGCAGAGGCGATCATAAAAGCCTGTGAAAAAAACAGCTTTACACAGGAAACGCTCGGTAATTATCATGAATTGTTTGAAAAAAGCTGGTCAAAAAAAGAAATTTATGAGGGAAGAAACTTTTCCCAGGCCATGTCAAAAAAAGGATTGATAAAATTTATCCATCTTGGCGCCCAGTATTTCACAAAAGGACGCGGAATATGTGACAAAATGCCTCTTGAAAAAGATTACAGAACATTGCGGCCTGTAAAAACAGGTATTATAGACTTTAAAGAGACGGGTACTGATAACAAGGTTTTTGATGGTGTTTTATATGTTGACAAACTTACAGGAGTTTATCTGTCAAAGACCATGCACAGGGAGGATCAGCCGTGCCATATCGTTATCCACGATCAAAATCTGTGCATGAATGAATGTTATACTACCTATCAATGCCCATGTATAAGATTCTGCCTGGGTAATGTTTACGAAATCGAGGAAAACGGCTCGCAAAGACGGCTTAAACTTAATCCTTCAAATTGTCTTCACTGCAAAACATGCGAAATAAAAGATCCTTATAAAAACATCACATGGACATGCCCGGAAGGGGGAGACGGGCCGGGTTATTCAATATTGTAGATGAACGTTGAACGAGAAAAGATGAACGTCCAACATCGAACATTCAACATCGAATTTTGAATAAGGTATTCTGGCATTTTATAAACTGGCAGAGCGGAGCGACATCATTATTCGATGTTCGACGTTCGATGTTCATAGCTTTTAGGTTCATAGCTTTTAGGTTCGGGCCAAATTTCCAATTTCTAATTTCAACGTTCCGTGAACGGTTTACAACCTTCCTTTTCTCAAAATAGCCACAAGAAGCCATATACCCATTATTGCGGCAGAAATAAACCCGATAATTCCGATTATAGATAACCCGTGAAACAAAGGCGGGGTTTTTGCAAAAACTATCAGGGCTGAACCGATAATAAGCGCAGCAATAACGATTGAAAATGATATCCTGTTGCTTATCTGGTTATAGGTGTCAAGCACCGGTTCAAAACCCTGGTGTACAAATTTAATGCTTAATTTCTGCTGTTTGATAAGGCGTATAATATCAATAGCATCCTTAGGAAATTGCTGTGCAAATTTAAGCAGTTCAGCGACAAGAGTTGCAATATCGCCGGCAATCCTTTTGGGGTAAAACCTTGCGCGCTTTACCCTTTCAATAAACGGCGTTGCCCGCATTATCATGTCAAAATCAGGATCAAGCATAACCCCGACCCCTTCTGTTGAGCTGAATGCCTTCATCATAAGAAACATATCGGGCGGTATCCTGAGGCGGTAACGGGACGCCACTTCAAGCAGACCCTGAAGCATTTTCCCAATTTCAATATCTTTCAATGGTTTGTAAAGGTGTTGCCCAATAAAATCTGACAGATCTCTTTCAAGCAACTTGATATCAGGCTCTTCATCATGGTCGGTTAGTTCCAGCAGCAAACCGGTTGCTTTTATAGTATCTTTATGTACCACGCTATCGAGGAGATCGACAAAGTCCTCACGTGTCTGCCTGTCAACAGTGCCCATCATTCCAAAATCGAGCAGACATATAACGTTGTTTGGCAGCACAAAAATATTCCCGGGATGAGGATCGGCATGGAAAAAACCATTATTAAATACCTGCTTTAAAGCAAGGTCAGCTCCGCGGACGGCAATGATTTTTCTGTCATATCCTGCATCATCAAGCCGGCTGACTTCAGAAATCTTTATGCCGTCTATAAACTCCATTGTAAGAACGCAAGAGGTCGAAGTGTCTCGGAATACCTTTGGAACATAGATAGTGGGGTCATTTAAAAAATCCCTTGCGAAACGCTCCATGTGTGTTGCTTCTATGGAATAATCTATTTCCTTTTCAAGTGATCTCGCAAACTCCTCGACGATTTTGACGGGCCGGTGCAGCTCCATCTCTTCTATATGATTTTCCATAAGGGTTGCCATGTGAAACATGATCTCAAGGTCAACCTCAATAATCTTTTTTATACCGGGACGCTGGACCTTAACTGCCACAACTTCGCCATCTTTTAATTCCGCTCTATATACCTGCCCTATCGATGCAGATGCTATAGGGGTTTTATCGATAGATGCAAAAAGTTCTTCCGGCACTGCGCCAAGTTCAACCTTCATGATCTCGCTTGCTTCGTCAAAAGAAAACGGGGGCACCATATCCTGAAGTTTGGAAAGTTCATTTATAAAATCAACCGGCACAAGATCAGGACGCGTGGAGAGTATCTGCCCAAGCTTTACAAATGTCGGCCCAAGCTCTTCAAAAACCAGCCTGACCCTTTCAGCCCTTGAAAGCTTTTCAAGACGATCACGGTGCTTTTTTGATATCACCTTAAGGCCGATTTCAATATATTGCTCTATCTTCAGCACTTCAACAAGATCGCCAAAGCCATACTTGAATAGAACGGTCAGAATCTGCCGATAGCGTTGCAGGTGTCGATAGGTACGGCCTATAACTCCGATTTTTCGTATGCTAAACATGATGATTTATGCTCTACGTTTTTTCGCTAACAGCCTTTTTCAGCTCCCTTATCTCTTTTTTCAATGCATTCAATTCATCATTTGTAACAACATCTGCCTTCTTCATAAATTCTTTTACTGTCTTTTCCACTCTCTCTTCCAGCTTCTTTTGGGTGTCGTCATACCGCTTTCGAATTTCATCCAGGAACTTCCCTCCCTCCTCTTCAGACATTTTTCCCTGTTTTACAAGTTCATCAGCCAGGCCTTCTACTTCGTCCTTGGTTTTAAGGGCAAGGCCGATACCGGTCAACATCGTCTTTTTAATAAAATCAAACATGGCAACCTCCTTTTTTATGGTTTATCTGTTTATAACTCAGGTGGACAGGCTGAAGGCTTTTAGGGAAAAGACTCATAAAACATAGTATATGCCTTCAAGCACACTGTTCCCAAATACGGCTTTTGCCGTTGTAGGGAATTGATCAGTACCCTTCAGTCTGCAGCCTTCAGGCTAATAACCTGAACACCATTTTGCGTCTTTTTGCGGCTAATTTTTGTTTTTAAAAGTGCAAACTACTTCAACCTTCCGATAACAGCGCTTGCAATCGTATTTTTCTGTATTTCCCTTGTGCCTTCATATATCTCTGTAATTTTAGCATCACGGTAAAAGCGTTCCACCTCATATTCAGCCATATATCCATAACCACCTAACAATTGTATTGCTTCGTCAGCAACCTCCACGGCAGTCCGTCCGGCAAACATTTTTGCCATGGATGTAAGTTTGGGATCAATACGGCCCTGATCAAAATTCCAGGCAGCCTTATAGGTAATAAGCCTGGCCAGCTCAATTTTTGTGGCCATATCAGCCAGTTTATGCTGGGTTACCTGGAATTCAGCTATTTTTTTTCCGAACTGCTCCCTTTGTTTAACATATGCCAGGGCACGATCAAAGGCGCCCTGGGCTATCCCGAGCCCCTGAGCGGCAATTAAAATTCTGCTCTCATCAAAAAATTCCAGCACCTGATAAAAACCTCTCCCTTCCTTTCCGATAAGATTGGAAGAAGGAACACGAACATCCTTAAATATAATCTCAGCAGTTGGTATCATATGGATACCCATTTTTTCTCCAACATCCATGGTAGAAACACCCTTGCGGTCCGCCTCTACAAGAAGCATGCTCATGCCTCTATATGTTGGATCGGCATCAGGGTCGGTCTGGCAAAGTACTATATAAAACCCGGCAAGCCCGCCGTTGGTAATAAAAGTCTTAGAGCCATTAACAATCCAGTCGTCGCCGTCATGTACAGCGGTTGTATTCATGGACGTAATGTCGGAGCCATGATCCGGTTCTGTAAAGGCGCCGGCGGAAAGCATTTCACCTTCAGCTACTTTTGGAAGTAGTTGTTTTTTCAGTTCATCACTGCCGAATCGTAAAATACATTCAGAAGCAAAAGCGGCAAGGATCAGCGCGCTTCCAATAGAGGAATCACCGCTGCAAAATGCTTCGGCAACAAGAATGTTCTCAAGGGCTCCGAGTCCCTGCCCGGAATACTCTTCAGGAAAATGAATGCCGATAAATCCAAGATCAGCGGCTTTCTTCCATATCTTTTTTGGAAATTCATGTTTTTTGTTCAGTTCAATGGCAAGCTCCTTCTTAAATTCACCCTTTGCAAAGTCCCTTGCGGCTTTCTGGATTTCTTTATGTGATTTTAAAAGTTCAAAATTCATTCTGATGCTCCATTACAGGGGTGGTGCCATCATCACGCATCCCATTTTTATTCCGTTGAATCACACTACAGTAAAAGTTTTAGATTTCAGATTTGTTGTATCGCTGAGTTTATACTGAGGAACCGAGACCTTTGCAAAACGCCCCCTTTTGCCCGATTACTGCGTCAGTCTCAAATTTCAATACTCGAAATACTCAATGTATTCCTGTGGTTGAAATTTTTGCCTTCCTTGTACTCGAACAAAATTGAACATTTTTCAAAGGTCTCGAACCGAAGCACTCTATCGTTTTTTATAAAATTGATAGAATTTCTTAAATCCACAATTCATAATTATCATATATATATGTCTATTGCAAGGTGTTTGAGCCTGCCAAAATTCACCGTCTAAAAAAATATATGGAACAGGTTGAAGCATCGAAACCTTTGCAAAACGCCTTCTTTTGCCCAATTAGCGCTGAAGCTTCACTAAAGTGACGGCGTCAGGCTCAAATTTTAAGTCTCGAAATACTCAATGTATTCCTATGGTTAATCCGCCTGAGGCGGATCGCCTCCCTTGAACTCGAATCCGCCAAAGTACTCTGGCGGAAACATTTTTCAAAGGTCTCGCATCGCAATTTTCTTGCGGACATTACTGAAATTGATTATAAGAAATGCCTAAATTGAAAATTGAGAGCGTTACCCAACTTTTTACATGCTACGACACAGTCTCCGCAGTTATTACATTCCGTTTCTAATAAATTGTTCAAAGTTTTGGGGTCAAGGCCAAGAGAACAGGCTTTTTGACATGGGTTATTATTTTTATTGCTGATACATTTTTCTTTGCGGTAAACTACTTTAAGATGGAATGGATTGAGAAGTTTGGCTATAACGAGGAGAAAAGATTGAGGACATATGTAACGGCACCATAGACGGTTGCGGGATATAAATTCTGCAAACAGAATTGCAGCGACAAATAATACCGCAAAAGATATATGTTTCTGGATAAATAAGTATTGAAAAATCTGAGAATACCATGAAGGCATGGAAAGTTGGTTAATGACAGGTGTCGTACAAAATAAGAATAAGAATAATAATCCTGATGCTAAAATATATATCTTGATTTTAAATCCGCTATTTTGAAAGTTTAGTTTTTTAAAAGTATCAGGCAAAATACGTTTAGCCAGTCCATGGGCTAATTCTGAGAGCAGACCAAAAGGACAGATCCATGAACAAAATATAGTGCCAAAACACATGGCTATAATTAGAATTATTCCGGTACTCATTAGAAGTCTGGGCGGAAAGTATTGGTTTTTTAGAGTTATCTGAAGAACAGCAAGAGGATCTGTCAGATTCAGGGGGCCAATATGAATATTCAAGAAATTGCCCCAGATAAAAGTAAAACCTAATTGATTCAACAATGGAAGTATGATGAATGTTACCGCCACACCAATTTGTATAATGCGGCGATATGTCTGGATAGAGTGACGTTTCATATTTTGCCGTAATTAACTACAACTAATCGGAAGATGATCCTTATTTAATAACATCTTGATATGGTTTGACTAATAGCTAAAAGCTAATGGCTAATCGCTTATTTTAGGTATTATTAAACAGAAAAGGATGGTGTTAAAAAAGCAGATTGCTTGTAACAGTGCAAGTAAAATCCAAACACAATCTTAATATTGGAATTACAACAGTTGCTCCTGACAAAATTTTCTACCTGTGCGGTTAGGATTAACGTGTGTTGTCAATGAGTTGATGGTTATGAAGGAAACGTTGTTCTTCAAAACTTGACAAATTATTAACTATGTGGGAAGCGAAGACATGTCAAAACATTGACTTTCATCTGTATAATAATGTAGATTATAAGTAATTAGAGGTCATATGATTGAAAAGTGAGAATTGAATATTGAATGAATTCTGTCAGTTTAAAAAAAACAGAGCGGAGCGATTCCATCAATTCAAAGAGGGTTTATAATGCTTGTAAAATATTGGATGTCTAAGCCGGTTATCACAATCGATATAGAAGATGCCATGCAGGATGCTAAGGCGCTGTTGGCAAAGCACGAAATACGCATGTTGCCGGTTATGGAAAAAGGCAAGCTTGTAGGGGTGGTGACAGACAGAGATGTAAAAAAGGCATCGGCTTCAAGCATTGCCGCGTTAAAACCCTGTGACATACATAAAACCGCAGAAATTAAAATAAAGGAGATCATGACCGGAGACCCCATGACGGTTCCTTTTGATTTAACCATAGAGGAGACAGCCGAAACCATTTTGCTGAATAAAATATCAGGCATGCCAGTGCTCGATCATGAAAGGGATCTGGTGGGGATAATTACACTGTCGGATATATGCAGGGTGATATTTTTCTTAACCGGTTTTGGGGAAAAAGGCATCCAGTTTGCCATTCAATTGACTGATAAGCACCATACACTTAAGGAAATTACCGACATTATCAGAAGCTATGGCTGCCGCGTGTCGAGTATCCTGACTTCTTATGATGGTGTTCTTGAGGGACATCGCAAGGTTTATATCCGGATATTCGATATTGACCGCCCTTTTCTTGAAAGTCTGATGGAAGAGATCAGAGAAAAGGCCACTCTGCTTTACATAATAGATCATAATGAGAGAAAAAGGATGATTTTTTAGGGATTAATACACAAAAAAGGAGGATTAAGATGAAAGAATTTAAAAAAATTTTGTTTCCTGTTGATCTATCGGAATCGTCGCCCAAAATAGTCCCCTGCGTGACAACAATGGCGGAAAAATTTGGAGCAGAAGTTCACCTTTTGTTTGTATCCCGTGTTTTTGACTATTTTTCCGGGATTTATGTCCCTCACCCTTCAATCAGCAAGTTCGAAGATGAGGTGCAGGAAGGAGCGACAAAAAAGCTGAAGGAATTTAAGGAGGAATATTTTTCAAATCTTCAGGATACGAAAGCGGAAGTTATATCAGGAGACATCTCAGAAGAAATATTGAAATATATCGAGACAAAAGGAATTGATTTACTCATCATGGGGACTCACGGCAGAAAGGGTCTGGAAAAAGTGGTATTCGGTTCTGTTGCGGAAAGGGTGTCCAAAGCATCTCCTGTACCGGTTCTTCTTATAAATCCTTACAAAGTTTCGTAAACTTTAGTCGATTGGTCGAGTTGTTAACCAGTCAACCACTCGACCAATCGACCACTCAACTAATTATGGGCGTTGATAAACTGGAGAAAATATTTCGGCCGAAATCTATTGCAGTAGTCGGGGCCAGTGAAAAGGAGGGAAGCATTGGTTCCGCCCTGATGCGCAATTTAATTGAGGGGGAGTATGCGGGAGATGTTTACCCGATAAATCCGCGTCGTAATACTATACATGGATTGCCTGCCCATTCCTCTGTCCTGGCTCTAAAATCCTCAATTGATCTTGCAATTCTTGCGGCGCCGATTATTTCGATACCTGAAATTGTAAAAGAATGCTCGGAAGCAGGAGTGCAGGGAGCGGTCATTATTTCTGCAGGTGGAAAAGAGAGCGGGGCAAAGGGAAGAGAACTGGAAGCGGCTATTAAACAGGAGGCGGAGCCTTCAGGTCTTCGCATTATCGGCCCGAATTGTCTTGGAGTTATTTGCAGCCGATCAAAACTGAATGCAAGTTTTGCGAGTCACATGCCCCTTCCCGGAAGGATGGCCTTTATATCTCAAAGCGGCGCAATTTGCACATCGATTCTCGATCTTTCTATCAGGGAAAAAATTGGGTTCAGCTATTTTGTAAGCCTCGGTTCCATGCTGGATGTAAATTTTGGTGACATGATTGATTATTTGGGCGGGGAACCTGATGTCAGCAGCATCGTGATGTATGTTGAAAATTTAAACCGGTTTAGATATTTTATGAGCGCAGCGAGGGCTGTATCGCGCATAAAGCCGGTTATCGTGTTGAAGGCCGGGCGAACACGTGCAGGCGCTGTTGCCGCCGCTTCTCATACAGGCGCTCTTGCCGGGGAAGACGCAGTTTATGATGCGGCTTTTAAACGGGCCGGAATACTCCGCGTCAAAACATTTGAGGAGCTTTTTGACTGTGCGGAACTTCTTGCCAAGCAGCCGCCGGTTTCGGGTAATGGCCTGGCTATCATAACCAATGCGGGCGGCCCTGGGGTAATGGCTGCGGATGCGCTTTCCGACTATGGTGTCGAGCCTGTCAAACTAAACCCTGAAACCATAACAAAATTAGACAAAATACTTCCTCCTTACTGGAGCCGTGCAAATCCTGTTGACCTGTTAGGGGATGCTTCTCCGGAATTATATAAAAAAGCGGTGGAAATCTGTCTCGAAGATACCAAAGTGCACGGCCTTTTGATTATGTTTGCGCCTGTTGCTTTGAGAAATATGGCCGATATGGCCAAACCGCTTGTCAATCTCCTTCGAAAAAGACCATATCCTGTTTTTGCTTCATGTATGGGCGGACCGGATGCAGAAAAGGCACGGGAGATTTTTAACCTGTCCGGCATTCCAACTTTCGATACACCTGAACGGGCAGTCAGGGCATTTATGGCTCTTTACCGTTATTCAAAAAATATCGAACTGCTGCAGGAGATTCCGTCCAAGCTGCCCGGCAAGATGGAATTTGATCGCAAAAAGGCCGGCTCCATAATCAGCAGAGGGCTTGAATCAAAAAAACATGTTCTAACCGAGGTTGAAGCCAAGACCCTGCTTTCAGCTTACGGGATTCCTGTTAATCAAACAGAGCTGGTTGCTTCAGATACGGAAGCAGCTCTAAAAGCCGGGGAATTAGGTTTTCCCGTGGCAATGAAGATATGTTCAAGGGAGATTACACACAAAACAGAGGCTGATGGAGTTATGCTCAATGTGCAAAGTGAGTCCGAGGCGCGTGATGCTTATATAAAATTAATTGAAAGGGCTCGAAATTATAATCCGGATGCCGGTATTGAAGGCGTAACGATTCAGCCTATGATAAAACAGATCGATTGCGAACTGATTATCGGGTCGAAAAAGGATCGGGATTTCGGCCCGGTGATTCTTTTTGGAATGGGGGGTACGATGACCGAGATCCTTGGAGATCAAGCCCTTGCCCTTCCCCCTTTGAATCGCCTGTTGGCCGGAAGGCTTATGGAAGAAACAAAGGTTTATCGCATGCTAAAAGGATACAGGAACAGGCCTGCGGCCGATTTAATGCTGCTGGAAGAAATATTAATCCGGCTGGCTCAGCTTGTAACCGATTTTCCGGAAATAGATGAGCTTGACATTAACCCCTTAATTGTTGCAGTAAATAATACATGTGTTGCTGACGCCAGAATTATGTTAAAATATTCTGAAATTCCGGCGCCTTTTCATCTGGTAATAAGTCCATATCCCAACCAGTATGAAACAAAAACAGTACGTGAAGGGATAGGCGATGTATTCATAAGACCCGTAATGCCCGATGATGCTCCCCTTTTAGTGGAACTTTTTGCATCACTTTCTTCCCGCAGTATCTATAATCGGTTTTTCAGCCCGCTGAAATTTCTTTCTCACAATATGCTTGCGCGATTCACGCAAATTGATTATGATAGAGAAATTTGTCTTGTAGCTCTTTCCGAAACAGAAACCGGTGAAAAGATATTGGGAGTTGCCCGTGTGATAAATGAAATTGACCAGAAACACGCGGAATTTTCTGTCGTTGTAGGAGACCCATGGCAGGGAAAAGGTATTGGCGCGGAACTTCTTCAACGCTGTTTGTCTATTGCCGGAGAGCGGAACGTTGAAACCGTCTATGGGCATGTTTTGTCTGAAAACACCCAGATGGTGGCATTGGGGCGAAAATTAAATTTCAAGATTAAAAGGGTTCCTGATTCAAACGAGTATGAACTGGTAATAGATCTAAGGTCAGGGGCCAGGGCTCGGGGGCCAGGGATCGGGAGTCAGTAATATTGAACATTTTGTGGAGGTATTAGCATGTTAGTTAAGAATTGGATGAGCAGAACTGTCTTCACCATTGATTTAAATGAATCTATTCATGATGCCATGAAGCTGTTACAAAAACATAAAATCCGTATGCTGCCGGTTACGAAAAAAGATAGGCTTGTTGGAGTTATCACCGACAGGGATATAAAAAGGGCGTCGGCTTCCGATGCTACCACTCTATCGGTTCATGAGCTTAATTATATACTGTCCAAGGTTAAGGTGAGCGAAATTATGTCGGATAAACTCATCACAGTTCCTTTTGATTATACCATAGAAGAGACAGCCGAGGTGTTGCTCAACCATAAAATATCCGGGGTTCCAGTGGTCGATCATGATGGGGGAATTGTCGGTACAATAACCCAGACCGACATATTCAGAGAAATAATCTCCTCAGCCGGTGTCGGGCAAAAGGGGATCCAGTTTGCCTTTCAGGTAAAAAATCAACCTGGCTCTATCAAGGAGGTTGCTGATATTATCCGGGGATATAAGGGACGTATTGCAAGTATTTTAAGTTCATACGAACAGGTGCCGGAAGGGTACCACAAAGTTTACATTCGCACATACGGCGTTGACCGGTCAAGATTTCCCGAACTTATTGAAATTCTAAAAACAAAGACCACCCTTCTTTACATGGTGGATCACGATGAGAACAAAAGAGAGATCTGGTCATAATCCGGCCATAATCTGTCGATTGCCGCTTATTTTTCTTTTTCCTTGAGCAGCCTGTGCTGGTAAGCGTCTCCGGCTTTGATAAGCAGTTCGTCGATATCACAGGGTTTCATTACATAATCATAAGCGCCCAATTTCATGGCTTCCATGCCCGACTCGATCGAAGCATGTCCGGTAAGCATGACGATCTCAATGGCCGGCTGGATTTTCTTGACCTGCTTCAATGTTTCAATACCGTCGGTCCCCGGCATCTTGACGTCTATAACAGCTACGTCAAAAGACCTTTGTTTGACCATCTCTATAGCCTCGTCGCCGCTTGCTGCATCCGTGACATCTATTTTCCTTAATTTCAACCTGTTAGCAAGAGTTGTTCTGAAGTCGTCCTCGTCATCGACCAACAGCATCTGAATTTCCTGCATTTTTTTAGCTCCTTTATAATGTTGTTACGGTTCAAGGTGTTAAGTCGACTAATTCCCCTGAACTTAGCCTTTTGTTTTCTGCTCACAAGAAGGAGGCAGCGTAATATAAAATGTTGTCCCCTTGCCCACTTCGCTTTCCACCGTAAGATGGCCGCCCAATTTTTCAACTATACCATAACTCGTGGAAAGCCCCAGGCCGGTACCCTTGCCGACCGGTTTAGTCGTAAAAAACGGATTAAATATCTTTTCTTGAACTTCCTCCGGCATACCCGGCCCCGTATCAGCGATAGCGATTAGAACACCCCCATCCCGCCCCTTTGTGATGAGACGAATCACGCCATCTTTATTAATCGCATCTATAGCATTATTTACTATATTGATAAAGACCTGTTGTAATTGCGCCCCGTCAGTTACTATACTCGGCAGATCCTCATGGAATTCTTTCATTATGGCTATATTCTGATATATTGCCTTTTTGTTCAAGAAATCATGTGTTTCATCAAGGACAGAGTTTATATCTACATTTCCATACACGACCTCTTCCTTACGGGCAAAACCCATAAGACGACTGATGACCTTTTTCCCCCGCTTAACATGTTTTTTGATATCCTCGGTAGATTTGATCAACTCACTGTAATTAGGGCTATTCTTTACATCCTCTTCGGTCAGCAGGTCTCCTATCCAGCCGGCCTTTTCAGAGATAACAGCAAGGGGATTGTTGATCTCGTGAGCGATACCGCTCGCTAATTTACCGATGGCCGCTAATCTGTCAGAACGAACAAGCTGCTCACTAAGCTGCGATTTTTCTCTGTCGACTTTTTCCAGCCTTGCAAATACCCGTTTGGTAATAAGAATGGTGCTGATAATGATAATAAGAGAGCTGATTATAAAGATGGAAAGAGCGGTATTTTTAACACGAACCATAGGGCTCAGCTCATATTTTAAATCTTGTTCGATTACCATCAGCCAGTCGTTGTTCTTTAACCAGGCAATAGCGCAAATGAGAGCTTTTTCTCCATGGCACCCTTCCATTTCCTTTATGCCTCGAAATACGGAAGGCATTTTGAACTCGGATTTAGTCAGTATCAGGTCGTTGTCAGCGGTGCTTATCTGATAGGTACCTTCTCTGCTCAGGATATATGCGTCAGCTCCGTGTTTACCCAGAAGGGCTGTGCACATAAAATGATTTATCATGTTTATGTCTATGGTCGTTCGTAATATCCACGGCTTTCCATTTTCTATCCTTTTTACAGCAATGATGAAATGGGGAACCTTTCTAAAACCAAGAAAGACATCACTGATATAGACATTTTTTTTCATAACCGCCTTAAACCATTCTGTCTGACTGTATTGTTTGCCGGTTAAGTGATACGGCCCGATATAAGCAACCTGTTTACCATTACTGTTAATCACGCCCATATCCTGAAAGGCGCTGTCAACCATTTTTAACAATTGAAAAACATTGTGCAGGTTCTCTTTTTTCCCCAGGTAGTCAAAGGTGTGCGTATAAGCCAGAACACTTAAACTGTTAGCCCTGTCATTTAGAAAAAGATCAATGGTGTCTTTTCTGTTTTTTGCTATTAATTTTAATTCTTTTCTGATTTTTTCTTTGACCGTAGCGCTATAGTGATAGTAAGTAGTCCCGCCTAAAAGTATTAACGGAATAAAAGCTATGAAAAAAATGATGGCTATAAACTTTGTGCGCAAGCGGGCATAATATCTGTGTAACTCCTTTTCCTGAGTCATGACTAAATCTCCTGAAAAATCTATAATTCAGCGCTATCCGATTAGATTTATGATTGTTGATTTATGATTGGGAAACATCCACAAATGAAGAAAGTTCTTTCAGCGTTTCTTCCAGATATTTGTTTACCCTTCCGCTGTTGGACAGAACCATATCCAACTGTCTCGTGTGCATTACAAGATGACCGAGAACCTTTAATCTTTCTTTTAAAAAGGGTATTTTCTGTCGCTCAAGCCGTGCAAAAACCGAATCGCTCTTGATCTTAACCCAGAAATCGAATTTTTCCAGAATCAATCTAATAAGGTCGGCTCTTCGCGCCCTGCGCGCATCATCAGCAGCCCCGCCGTTAAAATTAAAACAGATATAATTTTCCGCCACCTTCTCGCCAAAAAAAGCTTCTACCGTCGAAAAATGAAAACCGAATCGCGAGCTGAGATGACAAAAATTTTTGGATATTATAAGATAATTGCGTTCACTATAACGTGAACGCATACCAGGAACAAGACTCCTGTCTAATGTCGCTCCATACATGACGGAAAAAAATCCTTTTGTATCTATTGGAGGCGGGCCTTTCCAGGGTATAGCCGTTATCCCCTCCCACAATGTCAGCATGGGATCGGATATTATATCTTCAAGCCCAATCGTATTCCCTTTAATTCCTTCTCTGCAACCACCACTTAGATCAATAACCCACCACTGCATAGGAACATCAATAACCAGTCTTTTGGCTAAATGCTCCGGGAAAGAAGAATCCTTTTTGAACCCAAAAAGTTCTTGCAGGGACATCTCGTGAGCGAAACGTATAATGTCGTGTATAGTCCGGCATCCTTGAGGTGTAAAATTTGATGCATCCGGATCGGTAAGATTGAGCGGCGCAATATATTTTAAGACATTCCCAAGAGCGTTATGAACAGGACTTCCTTGCATCAAGCTTGTCTTTTCAGCCGCCTTTTTAAGGAGGGATTCAGCTCTGCCGGCATAGACTGTGCGACCGGTCGCATAGACTGTGACGATGTCTCCATTATGGATATACCTCGTAGCGGTTGAAGTTCCAACAAGAGCTGGAACCTTGAATTCTCTCGCCACAGCCGCGAGGTGACCGGTGACGCCTCCTTTGTCTGTAATGACGGCAACAGCGCTATTTAAGAGCGCTGCCCATTGAGGCAGAGGATTTTTGGTCACAAGCACGGCCCCTGAAGGAAACTGCAGCATATCTACAGTTGTTTCAACCACAAAGGCAGGGCCGCTGGCCACTCCCGGGCTGGCTGTCACACCGCCTGACAGGATTACCTCAGCAGGGTCAACCTTTGATCCGGGAATATCCTGAATCTCTGTCAGTTCTTCGCCAAGCACCATCAGCGGCCGGCTCTGTAAGATCAAGATAGAACCATCCGGCTCAAAGGCCCATTCAATATCCTGGGGATCGCCAAAATGTTTTTCCAGGCGCAGAGCCAATTCGCCTAACCGGGCGGACTGTTCATTGGTAATTGCCGGATTATTTGCCTGTTCTCCGGCCACATCCGCAAGATGTATTCCTTCTGAAACTCCGGAAACAAGCTGCTGTCTCTTAGCGCTGATTTTATTTTTTAATATAATTTTCGGATTTTCTTTGGAAAGAATAAAAAGGTCCGGGGCCATACTTCCATCCACCACCGACTTGCCAAGTCCCCAGACAGCATTAATTATAATGCACTCATGACATATATTGCCGGGATCTGCAGAATACATGACACCGCCGGCTTTTGCCTCGACCATAGTCATACAGCCGACACTCATAATAATATCTCCATCACGAAATCCCTTGTTTAAACGATAGGCAATGGCGGGAACCGAATATTTGCTGGCAACAATCTCCTTGTAGGAAAGGATCAGGTTCTCCCTGCCCACGTTGAGCATGGAACGATACTGCCCGGCAAAAGAGGCATTCTTTGTATCTTCCCCAAGAGCGCTGCTGCGCATGGAAACATGAATATCATGACCTGTTTTTTTTATTAAGTCTGTGTATGCCTTCATAATGGCATTTTCAAGTTCAGGGGGGCAGGGCGCATTAATAATAAGATTTTGGATGGCGGAACTAATTTCATGAAGCCTGGCAATATCGGCAGGATCGAGAGATTGAATCTGACGGTTAATCTCATCCCGAAGACCGGCGTGTTCCAGGAAGCGCTCATAGGCGGCAGCCGTAATGACAAAACCCTCGGGGACAGAAAGACCAACAGCATTTTTAACCTCGCCAAGATTTGCCATCTTGGCTCCAACTTGATCGGCCATAGTTTTATCGACACTTTCAAGAGGAAGGACTAATTGGCCCCCGGTCTCTAACTTTTTCTGCTGTAATTCCCTGTCGATTTCCGGGAGAATACCTTCAAGCACTTCGAGAAGTACTTTATATCTATCATTTGCTATTTCATTCAAGCAATCGATGATCTTATATATATTGACTGAAATTGCTGTACAGTTCGCCCGGATAAAAGACATGCCGAAAGTGCGGCTTCCGGAAAAGGCCTGTTCCATGTCGGTTATGAGTTCCAACACCTCGTTATTTGTATTTAAAAGAGTCTTAAAATTCAAATATCTGTTTGTAAAGGCATTCCGAACGTTATCAACTGAGGCCTTCTGCTCAACCTTTTGGGTCTCATCCTTCAGTAGTTTTTTGAAAAACTGTTTTAATCCAAACATAAAAACAAAATACCACAATCAACGCTTTAAAAACAATACATAAAACCTAAATTGAGCGGTTTTTTACTCGATCTGCGCCGATCTCTTGCGCATAAAGGCTTCGCAAAAATCCTCGACATATCCACGGGTATGCCTGCGGTTTTTGCAAATCCTTATGCATCAAGATCTCAGCACATCTCTTCGCAAAAAACCGATCAACTTAGGTTAAAACAAAAAACCAGGTTTTTAAAAAACCTGGTTTTATCCTGTCTGTGCGTACCCGTACCTGTCTGCGTGCAACGCACATGCACACGCAGACAGGTCTCCCAAATTTCTACTTTCCAATTTCAAATTTCAAGCCGTGAACGGCCACACATTTTCAAAGGTCTCGATGCGCGCTGCATTGCCAGTACAGACTATTTATTAGGCCAGAACAACCTTTTTTATCTCGTCAAAGATTTCCACGAGCCTGATCATTCCCAAGAACTTTTTGCCGGACAATACCGGCAGCCGCCCTACATTTTTGTTTATCATGACGTGAACAGCCTCGGATAGAGTGGCATCTTCATTCAGGCTGATCGTAAATGATGACATAACCTCTTTGACCGATTTCTTCAATTGTGCCTTGCATCGTGCTGAAAATTCACCTTCATAATAGAAAACAGGATAGTTTTCAAATGCTTCCGGGGTAAACCAGGCATGCCCCCACTTGCCGGCGCTGTATTTTGGTTCCAGCGCTATCAGGGCATCTCTATAAGACAGTTGTCCTATTGGTTCATTGTTTTTGCCGATAACCAAAACAGCGTGATGCCCTGTTTTGGCCATAAGTTCAAAAGCATCCCTGAGCGGTTTATCTGAAGATATACTATCATAATCTTCAAGCGGGATCATCAGATCCTTTACTTTTCTTTCTACATTAGTTGCCATTATAAGCCTCCGTGTTCTTGTAGTGTTTTACCATAACCTGAAAAAACGCAATCAGGATATCTAAAGCGTAAGAAGTCTGTTTTATTCTTTGAACTGTTCGAAAACACGTCCGGGATGGCCTTGCAGCGCACGGACTTTGCTCTCCTGGATTTTCATCTCATGGGCCTTTTTCTTCTCATAGGCCTGGGTCATCTTTTCCAGCAACTCATCGAAGTCTGCGGGTTTCATGATGTAATCAAAGGCTCCGAGTTTCAGCCCATCAATAGCCGATTCCACAGTCGAGTGGCCGGTGAGCATGATCACCTCCATAAGCGGTCTCTTTTTTTTCATTTCCTGAAGAGTTTCCACACCATCCAAACCCGGCATTTTGACATCCAGTATTACCACATCAAAAATAAAATCATCCAGAATCTCCAGCGCTTTTTCCCCGCTTTCCGCACCGGTAACATTAAGTTCTCTCTTTTGAAGACGTTTTATAAATGTTTCGCGAAAATCATCCTCATCGTCAACTACCAGCACTCTAAAGTCTTTCATTAGTATTCCTCCTTATTAATCTGCTTAAGCAAACTCCAGGGCTTGCTCCATGTCGATTCTAATAAAAAAGCGGCATTTATATATATATATATATAAGTATCCCTATAGCGATTGTTGCAAGCCTTGCCTTGTTTTTGTTTCTTTGCAAAGACTCTATCTGTATATAGCGCGCCTTTTTGGGATTAGTAATATATCCAAGTAATATATTTAAAAGAAATATAATTAAAGTAATATCTAACAGCGACCTTCCCAGATCAGAGAGCCTTGTTCCAAACAGCTCATAAGAACCGACTCTCTTTTTCCAGGCGTCGATATATGAATCTCTTGGTCCAAAACCCTCCTTAAATGACAAAGAAGCGGCTATTTGCTGAAACAGGCTTTCGTAAGGGGCAGTGTTATCTACGGCATAAAGATTAAAATCAAGGTAAATTAGATGGGTTCCCCCCAAAAACACCCTGTGAAATTCTTTTGCCTCATCGCCCCCGGAAAACCTGTAGCTGCAGATAAAACCAAAACCCTTATACTCATTATCGAAAACCGGATCTCCTGCGATGACATCTTCAGCTCCTTTTTCGCCAAGCTGCTTTTTAAAAAGTTTGCTAAATTTTTTGATCACTTTGGGATCGAAAAATTCATTTACCGTAATATAATCGGTGAAGAGTTTAAAACGCTTTTTTTTATGCTTATAAGTCTTAATACCTATAAAGACAAGACCCTTTGCTTTTTGCTTCAAATCATCCGACCGGTTCAAATCATCCTGATAGATAAATACCTTATTATACTCTTTCAGGGCGTCTTTGCACAAACTTTTAAGCTTTGGATCAAGAAAGCTCCCGCAAAGCCACCCTTGTGATATCTCTTGAAACCCCGCGGGTATGGCAACAGAGAAATGGGCATTATCATCTGTATAGATACTTTCTCCGCCCACCTCAAGGGCAAAGGTGTCAAAACCAGGCAAAAAGCACCCCATACAGATTATCATCATCCAATATATGCTTTTTGTTTTTCCTTTTCTTGCCACCTGTTTATTTCCTTTGTTCGGCGCTTATCATTTAACCTGTAACCGCAGGCCAGGGCAGAATCTGCCAGTACCCGAAGAAGGCCACAAGCCAGAGAATCGCCATTGATATAAATACAAAGGGAAGACCAACGCGGACAAAGTCCAGGGGAGTGAGAAGCTGTTCCCCTGTCTCCGGATGTTTTGCCAGCCCGTAGGCAATAGCGTTGTTTACTGTGCCGACGATCATAGCGTGGGCATAGGAAGACCCGAATGAGCAGGCGAGCCCTACTTTCCACAGGTGTACATCTCCTATGGCGGCCATGGGGAGAACTACAGGACCTAATGCGCCGACTGCCGCGCCGTCACTCATGAAGTTGGTCACAATAGTAGTGATCAGGCTTGATGCCACCACGATACCCATGCCTGTGTGAAAAGCCTCCGGCAGCAGGTTTACAAAATTCTGGGCTATCCACACACCGGCGCCCGTGTATTTCAGGGCAACACCCATAGCGCAGGCACCTGCGTACAGTCCCACAACATCAAAACGCACCCTTTGCTGGACATCTTCCCATGTCATCAATTTTGTTACAAGAATAAAAAATACTATCAGCATAGTCGCGCCTCCCAGACCGATTATTGCGCTGGCGCCTATCCAGAGGACAACCTGGGCAGCAAAGAAAATGGCCATGAGAAGCTCTTTTCCCCGCAAAGGTCCTATTCCCTCAACGCCTTTTCTCATTACACTGCCCAAGTCCATGGTCCGGGCGGGGCCGGTCTTGCGAGCTACGGATATATATATCCACAGACCACAGGCCAGGGCAAGAGGGGGAACTACCGGCAGGCCGTACATCATCCACCGGCCAAAGCTCATGGGCATGCCATAGTCGCTGAAATAACCTACCATGATAGCCGCACGGCCGCCAACCGCAGGGGAACCTGATCCACCAACGTTCGCGGCAAAACATATCCCCAAAAACAAGGTGCAGGCCAGGGCTTGAAGCTCTTTCTTGCTGCAGCCTGCTTTTTCTCCTTCCATATATACCAGTACCAGGATCGGACACAAAAGGGCGACCAGGGCATGTTCTGAAAGAAAACCGGAAATTACAGCCAGAACCGGAAAGAAGATAAAACAAAAACCCTTCAATCCCTTGATCTTGCCTAAAAGGATATTGCCGATTCTCCTGTCAAGCCCTGTTACGCCCACTGCAGCGGCCAGGACAAGCACGCCGAGGATAAAGAATACTGCATCCTTCATGTAGGCTTTCGATATCTCATTGATAGGCAGAATCATAAAAATATACAGAATAAGCCCGACAAGGATATCGGTTGCAGCCAGAGTGATCGCCTCTGTGCCCCAGAGAAGAGCAACACTAAAAAGCATGGCCACGCACAGTACCATCTTGTGGGCCACTTCCTCAGGGGTGAAATCGCTTTTCATAAGCTTATTGTATGAATCCACGTAATTGTTGGTGCCTGCCTTGTACTTGGCGCCCTTGACGTTCTCCTGCTGCACGAGGTCTATCATGCTCTGGGGCGTGGGAACTATGTAAACGAGCGTAACAAAAAAGATAATGATACCGAGTACGACAATCGGTATCTGCCCGGGGGCTCCCTTCCACCATGGCCAGGAAAAAGGCTTGTGTTGTATTGATACTGCAGTTCCATGTTCCATTTTATGTTTCCCTCCTTATCTATTATTAACCATATTATCCTCACCTCATCTCTTGGGAAAAGGCGGGGGCATTAATTAACGAATATCTCTTTTTTGCCATGAACATAATATCCGAACAGGCACATGAGCATGACGGTCGCCAACTGGTTGACCGAGATTGACGACATCATTGTTATCAGGTTATTTGTAATGCCGAATGCAAAAAATATCATGTACACAGTCCATGCGTTTCTCCTTAATTTCAGGAACCCGGCAAATATATATAAACTGACTCCCGCATGGAGAAAATGGATCACAGCTGCCGGCATTCCTGAAACCGCGATTCCCAAAATCCCGGCAGGACTCTCCGAAAGCCCTGCACATATGCAGAACATACCGCCTGCCAGCATGAAAATACCTAACAGCGTAATTCCCAGTGGCCTTTTTTGCACATGTTTTCTATTACAGTACATGGCGTTTTCCTGGACATCACCCATTTGTCGGGGCTGGTCCTCGATCTCCATTGTCCTGACGTTTTCCACCATATCACCCCCCCCCTAATAACCACCAAGCTCTTTCTTGATAAGCTTCTTTAAATATTTCATGTCCACCGGTTTAGACAAATAATCAGTACAGCCCAGGCGCCCTGCGGTCTCTTTTTTACCCCACGACGGATAGGCTGATATCATAACTACCGGCATTTGACTGTTAATGTCTTTGAGTTCTTCCAGCACCTCGATTCCGTCCATCTCCGGCATGCAAACATCGACGACAGCCAGATCAAAACGATTATTTTCGGCTAATCGCAGAGCTTCCGGTCCTGAGCCTGCGCATTCAACATCGTAGCCCGCTTTGCTCAGCACGCGCTTTAAGAGCACCTGCATGTTCTCTTCATCATCAACAATCAGAATCTTGTACGCCATAAGTCTCTTTCAAAGGTTTTCCAACTCTGTTTTTTCCAAAGCAAAGACAGGGACATTTTATGTTTTTTACGACGAGATCGATTTTCAATTACTTTAATTTAAGCAGGAACTATACCAAGGAGGAGGGTTAACGATGCAAAACGATAACTTGTTGTATTAACATTTAATTATTAATGGTGAGGCTGGCTGGGCTGGTAGTGGAAGAGTGTATTTTTGTTCAGAATGATGGACAGTGTCCATTTGTTTGGACACTTCTATAAAAAATGAACATCGAACATCGAACGTCCAACATCGAATGTTGAATAAGGTATTCTGCCAATCTATAAACTGACGGAGCGAAGCGATTTCATTATTCGATGTTCGATGTTGGACGTTCATCTTTTAATATGTTCCATATTCGACATTCAAATAATGCTTTTTCGAGCTAACAATATCTCAACGAAAACAGTCAAATTTTCAAAACGCTAAATTATTACGAAAATAGAAATTGGAAATTTGGCCTTCATGCTTTTGTGCTGTTCTTTCCAATTTCAAGTTTCAAGCCGTGAACGGCTATGTATCAGGATAATATTTGTTAATGCATTCGGGGCATATTCCATGAGAAAAATTTACTCCGGACATTTTCTCGTTAAAATACTCCTCAATAGGAACCCATACTTTCTTCGCATTTTCCCTCTCATAACGTATCCTCTTGCAATGCATGCATATCGGAAGATTAGATTCGTATATCTGCAGGCGTCTTTCCGCTCTCTTCGATTGTATAGCTCTTTCAATAACAAAAAGAAACGTTTTCCCAAGATTCTCAGTCTTTTCAACGACAAAATCGTCAGCTCCGATCCGCATTGCCTCAACCGCTGTCTCAACACTTTTTGTGTTGGACAGAATTATAATGGGAATACAATTATTTCGAAGCCTGATATTTTTTATCAATTCCAGGCCGTTCATCTCCGGTATATTTAATCCTGTGACAAGAACATCATATTTCAGCCCTGTCACGTTTTGTAGAGCGGCCTTACCATTTTCCATGCATGTGACCTCATATCCATCGCCTTCAAGGAGCGATGTAACTATGCGGACGATTGAGGGAGATTCATGGACAAGCAATGATTGTTTCATAATGATATGGAGCCTCCTTCATTTACCAATTTACACTTTTTAGAGGTGGTTTCTATCTTTGATCGGGAACATGAAGTGCCTAAAAGTGAACTAAAGTATGTTAAAGTGCCTAAAGTTAAGGAGTCGCTTCGCTCAATTAATTCAAATAAAATTGGCAACGCCAAAGGCGCTTTCCTTATTCGAAATTCGATGTTGGATGTTCGATGTTGGACGTTCATCTCATTTTACGATTTCCCAATTCCAAACTCGCATATTTTATTATACAATGAACTTCGACTTATCCCTAAAATCCTGGCTGCCTTTGTTTTATTGCCGCCGGTCCCTTCCAGTGTCTTTAATATAGCTTTCCTTTCCGCGTTACGGCCCGCGGTCTTGCTTGCGTTCTTGAACGATTCCAACCCCCTGGTTTTATGCGACATCCCTTGCCTGACAGGCAGGGGCAGCGAAGTTTCATCAATAAGTTGACCGGCGCTTAGAAGCACTGCGCGTTCCATGACGTTCTCAAGCTCTCTGACATTTCCAGTCCACGGATTTTCCATAATGGCATGCATGGCCTCCGGCGTGATATCGGTGAGTTTTCTGTCATAAATCGCAGCATATTTTCGCATAAAGTGAAATGCCAGCGCAGTGATATCAGACCTTCTTTCCCTCAAGGGGGGCAGATCGACGGTGACCACAGCCAGCCGGTAGTAAAGATCCCTTCGGAACCTTCCATCAAGCATGGCTTGCTCAAGGTCAACGCTTGTGGCTGCCACCACCCGCACATCTCCTTTGATATTCGTAACGCTGCCTACCGGCCTTACCTCTTTTTCCTGAAGCACACGGAGCAGATTTAACTGCATGGCCTGAGAGATGGTCCCGATTTCATCTAAAAAAAGCGTGCCTCTGTCTGCCGCAATAAACAACCCTTTCTTGTCTTGAACTGCTCCTGTAAATGCCCCTTTGACATGGCCGAAGAGTTCACTCTGCAAAAGATGTTCCGGGAAAACACCGCAATCCACAGCTATAAAAGGCATGTCTCTCCGTCTGCTCAGGTTGTGGATAAGCCGGGCGATTAACTCCTTGCCTGTGCCGCTTTCTCCCTGGATCAGGACCGTAGCCTGGCTGTCTGCCACCCTGGCAACGAGTTTCAACACATTCTGCACGGCTTTGCTCTTGCCGATAATCTTTTTAATCCCATCTTTGTCTTTCAGCTTTTTGCGGAGCCGTTTGACCTCATTACAAAGTTCGCAATATTTTAAGGCCTTGCCTACTGCGAGAAGAATATCATCTTTGCGGAAAGGCTTGGTCAGATAGTCGAATGCGCCTGTCTTCATAGCCTCAACCGCGGATTCGATAGAGCCATAGGCTGTAATTACAATAAAAGGAATATCCGAATATCCGGCTTTCACCTTCTTTAACAGGTCCATGCCATCAAGGTCGGGCATCACAAGATCGGAAAATATCAGATCAAAGTCATTATTTTCCAATAGACCGACCGCCTCGGTTCCGCTGGCAGAGGTTCGGACATCATGGCCTTGCTTTGTAAGGATTTTTTCAAACAGCTTGAGCATGTGCTGCTCATCATCCACCACTAAAATCTTCGCTAACACTGTATCCACCTCAATCTTGGTGCTGATGAATTCATCAGTCTTTTATCGGAAAATAAAGGTTGCATATAGTTCCTGCTTCCTTTCTATTCTCTATTTCAATTTTTCCTCTGTGGTCTTCCATAATACGCTGACAAACAGACAGCCCCAATCCTGTTCCCTTGCTTCCTTTAGTAGTAAAAAATGGATCAAAAACACGATGGAGAGCCTTTTGGGATATTCCGTTACCTGTATCTGATATGCTGATCCGGATACAATCGCCGGATTCCTTCACTTGCCCTTTACGTATAAGACCCATACTAAGAGAAAGAACACCTGCATCAGGCATTGCCTGAATAGCATTAATCATTACATTAAGAAAAACTTGCTGGATAAGCTGTGGATCAAGCTTGAGAAGAGGTGTTTTCCCCCCAAAATCCCTCTTGATAATCACCTTGTTTTTCTTGATTCCGGGGGTCATTAATGCAATTGAACCTTCAAGAAGCTCAACGATGTCCACAGAAATCCTCTCAGGGTGCTTTAACCGGGCAAAATCCAAAAGGTTTTTGACTACATCTACACACCGGGCTGTCTCTTTTTCGATAATTTTGAGCGATTCAATTAAAGGATCATTCAAAGGAATCTCTTCTAAAATATCCTGCACAAACCCTAAGATAATACCAAGGGGATTGTTGATTTCGTGGGCAATGCCTGCTGCCAGTTCACCCATGAAGGCAATCTTGCTGCATCGATGAAGCTGATCCTGCAACATATTCCGTTCTGCAAGAAGCGTGCGGAATCGCTCCTCATCTTCCCGCGTTTTTGCTTCCTGGAGCCGCCTGACAGTTACGTCTCTAACTACTATAAGTAAATGCAGCGCCTGCCGGTAATCAAAGGGAGCAAAAGAAACATTTGCCATAAATATCTCATCATTTTTTCGCTGAAGATCAATATCAACCTCGGTCGTCCTTTTGATATCAGGCAAACAGGAGAAAATATACCGGTTTTGTTCATAGGGTGCGCACAAATCCCGCAGGCTGCCATGCAAAAACTCCGCCCGGGTATATCCCATAGAGTCTTCCAAACATCTGTTGGCAAAGATTATCCGGCCTTTGCTGTCTGCGATCATCAGAGGAAGGCGCGCCTCTTCCATCGTGGTTTTAAACAACGGCATCTCCGTATTTAAAATTAAGGATCATCTCCCGATTAGTTGTAGTTAATTAAGGCAAAAAAATGGGTGATCTCCAAAATAACTTGTGTATATTCCTATACAACACTTTAGCGCAATCTTTCAATAGCCAAACTCGCAACCCTGCCAAAAAAACGATACTTTCTGGGCTCGATCTTTTTCTTGCATTAAAGGCATTTCCGATTATAATAATTAATTTTGTAAAAAGTCTTTGATGAACTATCAAAAGCGACCCGGATGGACTTCCAAAACCGACTTAAACTCATTAGAGCTGTTCTGATAATTGCCTGGAGTATCAGTCTTTTCTGCTTTATTCTGACACTGATAGCAGGCGTGCGATTGTCCTATGCCGGCCATAACAGCTTTGTCTGGCTTCAAAGCCTGGGCATTTTTGCTTTATTTATAGGAATGGGGAGCGCTTTATGTTATGGCCGATGGCGTTTTACAGGCTTTCAAAATCAGATTTCAGGTCAATCGAAAGAAATCAAACAATGCCAGGAGAGATACCGGATTTTGGTGGAAAGCGCCGAAGACTTTATTTTTACTGTAGACAACTCCGGCCGCTTTCGATCTCTCAACAGCTTTACCGCTGCTTTTTTTGGAGGTGTCCCTTCGCAATTTACAGGCCGGCCGCTTTCAAAGCTTTTTTCACAGGAAATTGCCGAAAAACAACTCAAGCTTATTAAATCGGTCTTCAGGTTTGGAAAAAGCATGCGGGATGAGTTTATGCTGACGAGAGGGGAATACCAGATATGGCTCAGCGCTAACTTCATGCCCCGCAAGGATGAGAATGGCAATGTAATTTCGGTTCTGTGTATAGCCAGGGATATTACAGAAAGCAAGAAGCTGGAAAAACAGCTTGTTAATACCGAAAAGCTTGCATCAATGGGAACACTGGCAGCAGGAGTAGCGCACGAGATCAACAACCCTCTTGGGATTATATTAGGGTTTACAGATCTCCTGCTGGAAAATGCTGAGAAAAACAGTCAAAGCCACCAGGACCTGAAAACTATCGAGCGCCACGGCCTCCATTGCAAGGCGGTGGTGGAAAACCTTTTGAGCTTTGCACGCCAGGGAGAAGGTCGGTTTGTGCATTGTGATATCAATGAGGCTATCAAGGATATCGTTAATGTGGTCGATCATTCATTACAGATGAATGATATTGAACTTCGACTGGATATGGCCTCCGGACTCCCCATGATAGAGGGCGATTCGCGGCAAATGCAGCAGGTCTTATTAAACCTCATTAACAACGCTGTGGCAGCTATGGAGCAAAACGGCAGGTTAGAGATCAAAACAGCGTTAGATGCTGATCTTGAAAAAATAATTGTAATAGTTCGTGACAATGGTCATGGCATACCAAAAGAATATATCGACAAGATATTCGACCCGTTTTTTACCACCAAGAGCGAGGGAGAAGGAACAGGTCTTGGACTTTTTGTAAGCCACGGTATTATAAATAAATATAAAGGAACCATTACGTGCGAAAGCAGCACAATAGATACCTCAGAAAAACTTAGAGGAACTGCTTTTAAACTGGCCTTAAGGGTAAGGGCTCGCTCAAAAATAACTTAACATTTTAAGCGCCGATGCATCCCGCCTTGCTGCGTTGCGAAAGTTCGGAATATGCCTGATATTCCTGCGCTTTCGCGCCTTGCCAGCCGGGCGCCTCAACACTTAAAATTGCCAATTTATTTTTGAGCGAACCCTAAAGAAGGAAGACGGAACATGAGCGGAAAAATTTTGATCGTAGATGATGAAAAAGACATGCTGATCCTTCTGACAAGGATTATAACCGAAAAGACAGATTATGATGTGGTGACCACGCATAATCCTTTGAAAGCGATTGAAATGCTGGAAAACCAGCAAATTAACATGGTAATCACCGATCTGAAAATGCCTAAGATGGATGGAATCGCTCTGCTTGATCAGGTTAAAAAAATTCAACCAGCCGCCGTTGTTGTCGTCATGACTGCCTATGCTACTATTGAAACCGCTGTGGAAGCCACCCGCAAAGGGGCTTTTGACTATATTGCCAAACCTTTCCGCAAAGAACGCATATTGCTGACAATTAACAATGCAATGAAGTTGCAGAACCTTGCTCGGGAAAATAAAGCCTTGCTCAAGTCCCTCAAACAGCAAAAAAAGTTCTTTTCCATTATCGGGTCCAGCCCGGTCGTTACGTCGATTCTAAGAAGGATCGAACAGGTGGCGCAATCAAGCGCCACGGTCTTGATCTACGGCGAAAGCGGCACAGGGAAAGAACTTGTGGCCAGGGCTATCCATTATCACAGCCACCGGAATGACAATCCGTTTATCACGGTTAACTGCACAGCCATGCCTGAACAGATCATTGAAAGCGAACTTTTCGGACATGTTAAAGGGGCCTTTACCGGAGCATGGAAAGACAAAAAAGGCTTGATCGAAGAAGCGGACAGAGGGACCCTTTTTTTTGATGAGATCGGAGATCTAAACATGTCGATGCAGGCAAAACTGCTTCGGCTCTTGCAGGAGGCAGAGTGCAAGCCTGTAGGCGGATTGACCACAAAACATGTCGATATACGATTTTTAGCTGCTACAAATCAAGATCTGACAAAACTGATAGCGGAAAAGCGATTTCGAGAAGACCTGTTCTACCGCCTTAACGTGATCAATTTTCAGCTTCCCCCGCTTCGTGACAGAAAAGAGGATATTCCAACCCTGGCACATCATTTTCTTGAAAAATATACAATGCTCAACAAAAAAGAGATACGCCGGATTGACCCTGAAGCCATGTCCGCACTCATGGCCCAAAGGTGGAACGGAAACGTCAGAGAGCTGGAAAATGTTATTGAACGGGGTGTTGTCTTTTGCCGTTCCGACCACATTGAACTATCGGATATTTTTCCCGAAAAGTCCCACATACCTCCCTGTTTTCTTTTTGATCAGGCTATTTATGACATACCCTTTAAGGAGGCCAAAGAAAACGTCATCAAGGCCTTTCACCAGAGTTATATTTTAGCAATTCTCAAAGAAAGTAATGGGAATATTTCCAGAGCTGCTGAGCAGGCAGGCCTGCAAAGACAATATCTTCACCGCCTCATAAAAGAAGAAAACATCAATGCCGAAACGTTTAAAGGATTAAGGGGTAAGGAGTAATATCTTTCGTCGCTTCGCTCCTATAATCCTTAATCCTCTAATCCTACAGACAGGGTATGTGTAAACCAATTGTTTCACCTCCCTAACCTGCTGCAATTTCAGCAACAATTACCGTTTCTTTTTCACGGCAGCCTTCTACTGTAATCGAAAAGTTTACAAAATATCTGCCGAAGCCGCCGGAATCCAGCAAAAATAAGCTTTTACAGCAATAACTTCAAAGGGTTATCTATTAGTCCTGTCTGGCTCCTGATTCATGGTACATTTCTTGCCTGTAACAGGAGTATAATGAAAAAGCATGAAGTTAAAGATATTATTGTCCCCATAGATAAGAATCTTGCCGCCGAACCATCGGTTGCCGAAAAAGATAATATTACAGAGGCTATAGAGGTCTTACTCAACAATGACCTCAAACAGATTGCGGTGATTAGAAAAGATCTGGTCGTTGGGATGATAAGGCTTGAAGATGCCTTGAAAGCAATCGGACTGGAAGGAGATTTGAAATCAAAGAAAACAAGAATTATTGTCGTTCATGGCCGCAAGATTGTAATTAAAGGTATAAATGAACAAGGATAAACTAAAATATATCACAAATAGCGTAATACTGAAAGGAGGTGTGCAAACAGGATTTACAGAACGCGGGTTTCACCATCAGAATACTTGCCGGTAAGGGTTCGCTCAAAAATAAATTAGTAATTTTAAGTGTTAAGGCGCCTGGCTGGCAAGGCGCGAAAGAGTAGGAATATCAAGATATTGCTGAGCTTTCGGAACGTAGCCAGACGGGATGCATTGGCGCTTAAAATGTAAAGTTATTTTTGAGCGAGCCCTAAGGCAAGAATCAGATAAAAAAAGGGAGAGAAATTACCATGAATTTTATGAAAGAATTGGGACGATTTATGATGATGGGCGCAAGGGCTCATGCAAAATGGGAACTGGATGTGTCAAACACCATACTCCATGACCGTAAGCGCCTTATAATACTTGGTTTGCTGCTACTTCCGATACTCATCGGAGGCATTGCCTTTGCCGATAAACTTAGCGGAGCCCTGCCTGATATAATAGGAGGCCATAAGGCTTACAGTCCGGCTTATTATAATACCGGTATTTTTATTGTATCTATCTTTATAGGCCTTGGAGCAGGTCTTATAACCGGTTGTATCGGCGCTGGCGGCGGATTTATCATTGCGCCGGCCCTGATGAGCGCGGGCATCAAAGGTATCCTCGCAGTTGGAACCGACCTGTTTCACATATTTGCCAAAGCAATCATGGGAAGTGTAATTCACAGAAAGCTTGGGAATATTTCCGTGTCCCTTGCAGTAGTCTTTGTAATAGGAGCTGTGATAGGAGCCACAGTCGGCGGTATTATCAACCGGGTGTTATATGAGATCAACCCGGTGCTCAGTGACGCTTTTATCACGAGTATCTATTCTATTATGTTAGGTTTTTTAGGGACCTATGCCATGATCGATTTTTTGAAGGCAAGAAACGCCTCAAAAGGGATGGTCGTTGAAGATGCTCACGGCGGAAAAAGCGAAGGAGTAGATATGGGCAGCCTTCCCCAAAAACTCCAGGCCGTAAAGATACCTCCTATCGTAAAATTTGACGCCGACCTTGTTCCCGGCGGCAGAGGCATCTCATGGATATTTTTGGTTACCAGCGGCATGCTTGTAGGACTTGCGGCAGGTATTATGGGAGTTGGCGGTGGCTTTCTGACCTTTCCCATATTTGTATATGTCCTCGGTGTTTCGTCAATGACCACAGTAGGAACCGATATCTTCCAGATCATTTTTACAGCGGGTTATGCTTCAATAAGCCAGTACGCTATCTACGGTTTTATCTTTTATACACTGGCAGTCGGCATGCTCCTGGGATCTTTATTAGGCATCCAGATCGGCGCAATGGTAACCAAGGTTGTTCCGGGTATTACCATTCGCGGTTTTTATGCTATGGCTGTTCTGGCCGGTTTTGTAAATCGTATTTTTGCTTTGCCTGCAAAACTTGGCGATATGGATATTATTCCGATATCCCCGGGGCTTGGCAGCGCGCTCGAAACTATCGGAGTCTGGGCATTCTTTATCGTTATAGGCGCGTTTTCAGTCTGGGTGATCGGAACATTTATTAAGAATATCGGTGTTCTTAAAGGAGAGGGGGTGAGATCATGATTGCGCACAAAAAAGAATTTTTCGGCGGCAGCGCCATGATGGTGGCATTCATAGTGGTAATGGTGATTATTTTTTTGCCTGTTTTTAACGGCCAGAACGGATTGCAATACATGGACGATTTGTATAACAGCATATCAAAAGGATCAGCCTACACTATTCCACAGCTCAAAGAAAAGGCAAATAAGTTTACGGGAAATACCGTAAATGCAACCCTTGCCATGAAAGACAATGGGCAGGCTGAAAAGACGGCCATCCTGTTAAAGAAGGCCGGCGCGTCAGTAGCCATATCGGGGTCTGAGTTAAAGGTCACCGGCGATTTCGGCAAAATCCTGACCCTCTGTCTTAATGACGCCGACCTTATGTATTATAATAAAGGCCGGGATTTAGTCTCCAAATACAGCTATAACGAAAGGGAGGTTATGTATAACTGGTGGATGGCGCTTAAGGCTATGGACAAGGATTTAAAGAAACAGAAAAAGTTTGAAGAGTCCAAGACCATTGGCGAAATGTCAAAAAAAGGGGTGGAATTTTCTTATAACTACTATAAGGTGGAACCCCAGAAGGTTAGCGACCGTTTGGGTATTATCAGCTTCTCTCTGATCTTCTATGTGGCTTACACCCTCTGGTACGGTTTTGCCATTATGTTCATGTTCGAAGGATGGGGCATGAAACTGGACCACTAACGTAGTCTGAATATACTATGGCAAGGGTCTTAATGGCCCTGCCATAGTATAACTCGATAGTATAGGAATTTCCATTTTATGCCTAATGAATTTGGTATCATAGGATATAGGTGAATTTTTTTGAACGTTCATTTTTTCTCACCTTCCGGCCTCTACAGCTTCACCGATAGATATATCAGGTATCCCGCATAGCAGGACAAGAGAATAATGCCATCCTTTCTGCTGATAGAAAAAGTTTTTTTCATAAAAAGCCACGGAAGAAAACTGATCAGAATCATAGCAAGATAATCGATTAACAAACCGCTTCCAATAAACCCTCCAGGGATCTGAATCGGCCTTATCAGCGAGGCTGCTCCAAGCACACTGAGTATGTTGAAAACATTGCTTCCCACAAGGTTGCCGATACTGATATCCATCTCCTTTTTTATTGCCGCTACAACGGAAGTGGCAAGTTCCGGCAAAGAAGTCCCGAATGCTACAACTGTGAGCCCTATAAACTTTTCACTTATACCAAATGTATGCATAATGCTGATTGCGGAATTGACAACGATTTCCGCGCCTATAACCACACCGGCTATTCCGGCCACAATCCGGATAATCCGGCCCTGCCCGGAGATATCATCCATTTGATTTGCAGCAGGTTTGGAAGTTACACTAATTGAACCGGTTATATTTTTAGATTCCTTTACCGCAGTATAATAGTTAAAAAATGAGTATATTATAATTCCGCAAAACAGAGTAGCCCCGTCAAACCTGTCTAATTTTGAATCAAAAGAGATAAGCAGCAGATATACGGAAATGCCTAACATGATCGGTATATCCCTCCTGATGACCGATCTGTGACATGAGAGAGGCCGGAAAACAGATGTAAGCCCAAGAACAAGGGCAATATTGCAGATATTGCTTCCCACAACGTTGCCCACGGCGATCATGCTCTTATTTTGAATGGAGGAAACAATACTTACAACAAATTCAGGAGCGGAGGTGCCAAAGGCGACAATCGTCAGACCGATAACAACCGGACTTAGGCCCGCGTTTCTTGCAAGACTCGAAGCCCCTTTTACAAGCCATTCAGCTCCGTAATAGAGAATCAGCGATCCTGCAGCAAATAAAACCAGGTCAAAAATAATGATTTTTCAACTCTCCTTTTTACTTTTTTTTACCACAGAGCGCACAGAGATCACAGAGGATCTTTTTATTAAATTTGATAAATTCGACTTTTCTCGTTCCCATATGCTCCTGCGTGGGAATGCATACCTGCTTTCTTGTTCCCACACAGGAGCGTAGTAACAAGGGCAAATACTGGATAGCGCTAAAGCTTCACTACGTGCCCCGCGTTCGCGGGAATGACAAAAAATCGAATCTGTGTTCTCTGTGGTAAATTATACTTTTTACGAATTCATCTATATTAATATTTCAACAAAAGCAATAATTGCTCTCCAATTCCGCAATCCAAAATCCGCAATACCATCCGCAGATTGCGCAGATTTCCGCAGATTATTTAAACAATTCTAATTATACCTAAGTTAAGCGATTTTTTGCGAAGAGATGTGCTGAGATCTTGATGCATAAGGATTTGCAAAAACCGCACGCATACCCGTGGATATGTGGAGGATTTTTGCGAAGCCTTTATACGCAAGAGATCGGCGCAGATCGAGTAAAAAACCGCTCAATTTAGGTTATAGCCTGTTATTCACCACAAGCGCACAAGAGCGCGAAGCAGACCTTCGTGGTAGAATATTTATATTATCAAAATTCTTGCATATAAACTTAAATAAGTGTTAGGTGTTAGGTGTTAGGTGTTAGGATAAGGTAAATGTCTGTTATATCAGCCACCTAACACTTAACATCTGATTAATACTAAGGAGAAAAAATAGATGAACAAAGCGGGAATGATGGATAACCGGTCTGAAGCAGATGAACTTTGTGTAAATACTATCCGCGCTCTTTCCATGGATGCCATCCAAAAGGCAAACTCGGGCCATCCCGGCGCGCCGATGGGACTTGCGGCGGCAGCGTATGTGCTCTGGACGCGGATTTTAAAACACAATCCGGTCAATCCAGACTGGCTGGACAGGGACCGGTTTGTGCTGTCCGGAGGCCATGCATCCATGCTTCTTTACAGCCTGCTTTATCTTTCAGGTTATGATTTAAGCCTGGATGATATAAAAAATTTCAGGCAGTGGGGTAGCAAAACACCGGGGCATCCGGAATTCGGACATACCCCGGGTGTTGAGACAACAACCGGCCCCCTTGGGCAGGGTTTTGCCAATGCAGTCGGCATGGCAATGGCTGAACGGCATCTTGCGGCAACATATAACTGCACTGATTGTGAGATTGTGGATCACCATACATTTGTAATGTGCGGCGACGGGGATATGATGGAGGGGATTACCTCGGAGGCCGCATCCCTTGCCGGGCACCTTGGTCTTTCCAGGCTGATCTGTATTTATGACGATAACAGAATTTCTATCGAAGGGAGTACGGATATAACCTTTACAGAAGATGTTGCGCAAAGGTTTGAGGCGTATAGGTGGGATGTGCAACAGGTTGATGACGGAAATGACCTGAATGCAATTTATAATGCTGTCATTGCGGCAAAGGAGGAAACAGATAAGCCCTCCCTGATTATGCTGCGCACACATATAGCCTTTGGAAGCCCGAATAAACAGGACTCGGCAGATGCCCATGGAGCTCCCCTTGGTGAAGAAGAGATACGCTTAACCAAAAAAAGGCTTGGTTTTCCTGAAGATGCCTCTTTCCATGTTCCTGAAGAGGCTGTTAAACTATTCAGAGAATCTATTAACAAAGGAAAAGAGGCCGAGTCGTTGTGGCAGGAAAAATACAAGGTTTATTGCAATAAATATCCCGAGCTTGCAGAAAGATGGACCGATGCTGTAAGCGGCACATTAAAGGATGGATGGGATGCGGATCTGCCGGAATTCGAAGGTTCCATTGCAACGCGGGCTGCATCCGGCAAGGCGCTCAATGCTATTGCAGAAAAAGTGCCCTCCCTTATCGGCGGCTCAGCCGATCTTGCTCCTTCAAACAAGACATATCTAAAATTTTCCAATGATTTTCAAAAAAACAGGTATGACAACAGAAATATCCGTTTTGGAGTCAGGGAACATGCTATGGGAGCTATTATGTCCGGCATGGCGATTCATAAGGGTTTGAGGCCTTATGGGGGCACTTTCCTCGTGTTTGCGGATTATATGCGTCCTTCGATACGATTAGCCGGCCTGATGAAGCTGCCTGTAATATACATTTTCACCCATGACAGTGTTGCGGTTGGCGAAGACGGCCCAACGCACCAGCCGGTTGAGCATATAGCCGGTTTAAGAGCTATTCCCGGGCTGACTGTCATACGACCCGCAGATGCAGTGGAAACAGCAGAGGCATGGCGTATTGCAATGAAGAACATTGATGGTCCTGCAGCCCTGATCCTGAGCCGCCAGAAACTTCCTGTTTTAGACAGGACAAAATATGGCCCGGCAGAGGGGGTTGCAAACGGCGCCTATATTCTGTCCGATTCAGAAGGCAAACCGGACATTATCCTGATAGCATCAGGCTCGGAGGTGCATATTGCGCTGGAAGCCGCCGATAGTCTTGTTGCAAAGGGCGTTCAGGTCAGAGTGGTAAATATGCCGAGCTGGGAACTTTTTGAAAAAATGCCGCAGGAATATAAAGATAAAGTCCTGCTGCCGGATGTAGGAAAGCGTATTGCCGTTGAAGCAGGCATTCCAATGGGATGGGAAAAGTATGTTGGAAGCAGCGGGAAAATAATCGGCATAACCGGCTTTGGGGTTTCTGCTCCCGGCGGGCTTGTCATGAAGAAATTCGGATTTACATCCGGGAATATAGTTGAGACGGCGATGGAGTTGTTAGATTTACACACTCCTGGCTGGAGACATTAAAAACCATATTCCTGCAATAATAAAAAAAACTCCGGTTCCGATTTTGATATAATTCTGCGGAATAAACCGGCTGAATGCCGCGCCAAACAGAACAGCAATAAACGAGGTTATTGCAAGGGCGCAGGCAGACCCCAAAAATACAGAGATCTTTGATTCATTATCCGCAGAAAGACAAAATGTGGCAAACTGTGTTTTATCCCCTAACTCTGCCAGAAATACCAGGCCAAATGTTGTCAGCATAACCTTCAAATCCATAAGCCACCTCTTAATATTAAAAGATGAACGTCGAACGTCCAACATCGAATAATGATGTCGCTCCGCTCCTCAAATTATTTTAACGTAGAATTGAAAAACAAACATCCAATATCGAACATTCAACAGCTATTTCTGTTTTTTTCAGCCGTTTTGATACTCGTAACGAAAATCTTAATTAATTCCTCTGTTCCCTGTAAAATATCATCTAATAGTTCAGGTTTTTTAATTAAAGGCACACGCTGAATAAGTTTTAACCATCGCTGGGTCTCTCTGAGTTCCTTTAATGAGATACGAAGCTTATGGATAAAGTCCTTTGAAGACTCCGCTGCCTGAGCTTCACCATGGTTTGGATAAGGTGAAGTTCTCGATCTTAACAATTGGCCTGCAACATGGTTGCCTGTTCTGGTATTTGGCATCTGTTCAACGATCTTTATGATTCGTACCGAATACTCAAGCAGCCTTTCTTCCAGATTATATGTTTGTTTCTTCATTTTTTTTCATTCAGCATTCGATGTTGGACGTTCGATGTTCGATGTTCATCTTTTCTCCCCTCTATTGCGGAGTGAATTCAAGACGAGCGTTATCGGCCTGTCCTCTTCACTTTTTCCGGCAAAACGTATTGGCCCAGGTCTTCGAAAGTTATCATCACCCGGCGCTGCCGCAAGCCATTTTTCTCTTAATCCCTTTACAGCTCTGAAAGCTATGGAATTTACATCCACCACGCTCTTCTCTAACACAAGAGTCAGCTTTCCCTTTCTTTCTTCAAGGTGCATAAGAGGCGCTATGGGAATTCCGATGGGCTCCCACCTGGAAAAATCCATTTCCAGATTCCTGATGGCAGCCATCTGGCCGGTTGAACCGTTTGCGATCAGGCTGAAAACCGTTAGCCCCAAGTTGTAGGTATATACGCAGTCAAACCGGGTTGGATCATTTCCCCTCCCGTCGTAACCGTAAAAATGCACCTGAGTCTTGAACTTTGGAGCCGATTTTCTAAAGATTTTTTCCACACATGCGGGGATTTTTTCATTTTCCCTGACAGCCCCTTCATTTTGCAGGATCTTTTTCAGGGTTTTAACAGATATGATAGATTCCTTAATTAGCAGAAGATCAGAATCATCATAGTTTTTAAACATTACAGGCCCAAAAAAATCAGGATCAATGCCTGCCTTATTAAGGGTGTCTTTATAATAGGTTTTTTCTATTCCTATTTTATAAACCCCCTTTTCTTTAAGAATATTCAGATAGTCGGTTACCAGCTCCATTACGACCTTGTCTGTTTCAACCAGTGAAAACTGAAAATTACCGTGGCTGTCTCTTTCTGTTAGAAGTCCTTTCTGGAAAAATTCCGGGATATCGTCGAACAGATCATCATCACGTGTATTCCATATAGTAAATGACTTATTTTCACGGGACCGTCTTGCCAGCCTTCGCAGATATTCCAGCTTATCCCGTAGAAAAGGAAAATCAGAGTGAAAATCCGTATCGTGCAGCTCGTTATAGTCGGCGATTATTGCATTCAGCTTGATTATAAATACCTGTATTTCATCGATAAATTCCAGAACGCCCTCAGGTATGACAATTGTTCCGTAATTTTTCCCAACAGCTGCCCTTCTTACAATGCCGTCGCAGATTATGCGGGAAAGATGCCGTAGGGTCATGCCGTAGGCGCTGTAATCTACAATTTTTTCTTTTTTTGCTTTTTCAAGCCTTTTCTTATCTATGAAGTCGGCAAGTTCTTCGCCAATGAGTGTCATATTAGCGTGAGTCTGCAAAGCCACTTCGAGAGACAGGTGGCTTGCAACCCTGCCCATAACCTTGCAAATATGCCAGTATTTGACATCTGAGCTGCTGTCTGTGCACAGATTGCTTATTTCATTGGCAAAGGCGCGTGCGGCGGTATGGAAACCAAAGGAGACAGCGCACAGAACTTTGCCTGCAACATCCTTTACCTGAATATCACCATCAATTGTCTTGGGAACGCCAATAACCTGCAAACCTTCGTCAAACATCTCCTGTGCCAGAAATGCCGCATTGGTATTTGAATCATCGCCTCCGACAATTACAATGGCATCGAGGCCAAGATTCCTGCATGTCTCTTTTGTAAGGAGCATTTTTTCTCTGGAGTCGATTTTTGTACGTCCTGTTTTGATCATGGAAAAACCACCAAGGTTTCTATAAGCATCGACAAGCTTGTCGGTCAGCTCAATAGCTTTATTTTCAAGTATTCCGTCCGGACCAAGCAGGAAACCGAATATTTTATTTTCAGGATTAGCTTTTTTAGCCGCATCATATAGTCCAGCAATTACATTATGTCCGCCGGGAGCGGGCCCGCCTGAAAATACAATGCCGACATTACGCTTTTTGCAGTATTTTTCTTTAAAGGATTTTTCAGGCGAATCAACTCCTGTAATGCATTCCACTTTATTATCGATAATTTTTGGCAGCAGTTTTTTTGCTTCCCTGTCAACAACAAATTGAAAATCGGTATTATCTTGCAAAGAAGTGTAAGGGTGTGAGAAGACATCACATACAGGAGGTTTATATTTTCTCCTTTCAATGAGTTCCTGATTGATATTGCTGGTAGCTTTTTGAACCTCAGTATTTTTTAAAATATCTTCAAGAATGATAGATGTCTGTTCTGACATGGTGGTCCTCCGCAAAAGATTATTTTATAATTGAAGTTTCGCGCCACTTACTTTATGCCAAAAATCAATAATAACTACCAACCAGTATTTGGTGTAGAAGCAAGTATGCAAAAAATAAACTGCCCTGAGATTTAATCTATTATGATAAATGCCCTGAAAGATCCAGCGCAATGAAGCTACTCCGAATATTTCATAAAAAAATCGAATGGGTTACGATTAAACCATAAATTCAACCATTGAATCCTCGTCAGGAGCATAATAGGAAATTTTCGTATCGTAGTTATCAAGATTGATAAAAGCTTTTGTTTGAAATTGTTTGTTCGTCCAAGTAAGTATCAGCCGGTTTTCCTGGGATTCTTCAATTTTAAAGCTGCCGTTAAAGGCCGGATATGTATTACGGAATTTCATTAGCTTTAACAGTCTTTGCACCACCGGTTTCTGGATTTGTGTATTGATTTCACTCAAATCGTAGTTATGGCGATTGATATTTCGGCCTAATTGCGTTTGTTCAACCAGTTCCGTATCGTTTTCACCGGCAAGCAGGCCCACGTAATATACCTGCGGAATGCCTGGCGCAAAGAACTGAATTGTGCGGGCAGCCATGTAGGAATTTACATTGCACTCCAAAGCGGAAAAATATGTGCAGTTTACCTGGTAAATATCAAGATTTTGATATTCAGGCCCGGAATAGATACGTTTTACATTTGAACCCTTTTCATACAAACCTTTAATTGTTCGGTCTATTTCTTCCTGGCTCATCAGGTCGGCCACATCGACAATTCCTATTCCATCATGGGTATCCAGTGTCGTAAATTGTTTCCTGGGACAGATATTAAGCCAGTAAACCAGTCTTTTGTTGGTATGGTGATAAAGGGTGTGCAACACCAGCAAAGGCAGGGCAAAATCGTATGTCCAGTATCCCTTTTCAGCAAGCTTTAGCTGATACGAATAATGCTCGTGGACTTCCGGAATAATTTGAGTGTCGAAAGCGGAAGTGAACCCGTCCAACCATTCAAGGAGCTCCCAGACATCCGGCTCCAGAAAGAAACAGTTTGTTCCGATTTTAACAGGAGCATAAGCAAAGGCGTCCATCCGGATAAGTTTGGCATTGGTTCGCACCAGGCGGAGCAGAAAATTTCTCAAAATTTCCCTGGTTTTAGGGGACTGAATATCAAGGTCGATCTGTTCATAATCAAAAGTACACCAGACTTTTTCTTTTGACCCGTCATGGCGCTCGATTACAGTATAAGGATCCCTTGGCTTGCGCGTATAAACCTTTGCGAGATCTTCTTTGCTTATTTCTCCATCCGGACTTAGTTTCTTAAAGCTTAGAAACATGTCGGCATATTCTGAATCATCGCCGTTTTCTATATAATCCTGAAAAAAAACAGACTGCTTGGAAATATGATTTGCCATAAAATCTATAATCAAATCAAAATCATTGCCTATTTTTTCTATGTCTTTCCATGTGCCGAAATTCGGATCCACCTCATCGTAGGTTAATGGAGCGAACCCGCGATCGCCTGAAGAAGGATAAAACGGAAGAATATGAACGCCGCCGATTGCTTTTTGCAAATATTTGCGCAAAACATAATGCAATTCAGTCATATTTTGCCCCAGACTGTCAGGATAGGTGATAAGCTGAACTTTATTTTGAATTATCATAAGATTTCACCTTTTGCCTTTTTAATAAAGTTATAGTGTTTTACTGCCTCCATGATTCCACCGGCATATTTTTGCTTTGCAAAATAGATATTTTTCTTGTGTTTGAGTTTTTCAAGTTCTTCGCTGTAATTGCCTACTACTACTGCAAGCGGCTCGCCGCAAAGCATTTCCTCGTCATTTCCGGAATCGCCGCAGACAAGAATATTTTTCAAGGGAATTTCCCATTTGTAGCTGAGATACCGGATTGCTTTGCCTTTAGATGCCCGATAAGGAAGAATATCAAGGTATCTCTGGTGGGAATAAATAAGGTTGTATCGACATTTATGTTTCAGTAACAGATCATGGATCATGGCCAGCCGGTCCTTTCCAGGCTTCATAAGATAGCTGATTTTAAATTGCCGCTGCGTTATTTCTTCCTGGTACTCCAGGAAATCGACATCTTTTAACAATTCGACGATTTTTGCGCGATTCCATTTATTAGATATATGCGTTTCCCATCCTTGACTGTAATGCAGATTTTTTCCGTAATAAATTCCCGAGCCTACAGATGAAATAATTATATCCGGCGCATGTACTCTATGCTGTTTTAAATGTTCAACAGCAGAAGCAACAGTTCTGCCGGTAGCAACACAAAATCCAATGGTATCCCGATTTTTCGTTAGCAATGCAAGCAGGTCGTTAAGATTTTTGTTCTCTTCCTCCCCAATCAGGGTGTTATCGATATCTGTTATAATAAAATAATTTACTCCGGCAAGACGTTTTCCGATAAAATCGGACGGAACAGCAATGCCCATCTCTGATTCGGGGATTTCTTTAACAAGCTTTTTAACTTCTTTTATATATTTTTCAGCATGTTTTTCCCATGAGTAGTGTTTGCGGACGTTTATAATGCCATTTTTTGAAAATTTCTCCCACGTGTCATGATCGGCAATTATTGTTTTAAGAGCCGCAGCTATTTTTTTTGTATTGGTAGGATCCACAAGAATGCCGTTACCACAGTTGAGTATGATATCTTTAGGCCCGCCGTCATTGGTCGCCACAATCGGAAGACCGGTTGCTGAAGCTTCGAGCAGCGTTAATCCAAAAGGCTCGGTCAACGCCGGATTTATAAAAACCCCATTTTTCTCAGCGGCAATACGGTATAATTCAGGAACCTCATATTCAAAATCATGTTTTTTAGGAATAGCCATCTTTCCGTAAAGATCGTACTTGTCCATAAGCAAAAGCATTTTGGTCAAAACGTTCCTTTCGTTTTCTTCCTTTTCGGTAATATCTTTTCGAATTCCGGCAAACACCGCAAGATTAGACATAGCCTGCAACTCAAGATCCTCCCCGTAAGCTTTGACCAGGCCGGAGATATTCTTGCGTTCATCAGGACGGCACAGCGTCAATATCAACGGCTTGTCAGGGTAGCTAAAAAAGCGGTTCAATTCTTTAAGCACCGCGGCCTGCGCATAGATTTGAACTTCATCTTTTTCAGTTTCAGGAAGCATATCATGATAATAAGGGTAAAATTTTTCCAGGTCCAGCCCGGGTGGTATTACACGGTATGCCGGCAAATTATTATTTCGATACATCCCGTATTGCTTCTCAATTTCCTGTCCGGTGCTGGTTATTACAAGGTCTGCATTTTTTAGAAGATCTTCTTCAATATGAATCCGATGGTCAATTTTATATTTTTTGATAATATCCGCTTGCTTCAAGCCGTTATTAAGAAGTTTTTCCCTTTTGACCCGGCCCAGTGAATGCCCTGTAAATATTAAGGGAATGCCAAATGTTTTTGCGAGCTCTATGGCGACATATCCGGCATCTGCATAATGACCGTGGACGATGTCGGGTATTGCATTTTCACGTTTGATGAACTTTATGGTTTTGTCAACAAATTCATCCAGACGGGGCCATAGCAGCTCTTTCCTGATATATTTCCTGCCGCCGCACTGGATTCTTACGATACGAAATTTATCGCTTACTTTTTCGATTGGCCTGGAGTAGTCCTCTGACACGGCTTTATCCATAATTAAACGTGTAAAGAGATCGATACGTTCTACATCGCTACGCTTGCTGAGTGCCTTGCCAAGTTCAACCACATAATTGATCTGGCCGCCGGTATCGGCGTCGCGTCCCAGTTCCATATTTTCCGAACGAATGAGGCCGTGAATGCTGAACATTTGAATGTATATTTTATGCTTTTTCATTTTGCTTACCTTTTATACCGGCAATAATTTTCTTGTAAAAATTCGGGTCAACCGGTATGGCCCCCTTAATTTCACAGATGCGTGCGGCAAATTCCGTTGCTTTCTCCAGAATTAGTTCCAAAGGCCATTTGTTAATGTATCCAATTGAAAGTATCGCTGTATAAGCATCACCTGCGCCTACACTATCGACGACATTATTTAGTTTTGCCGGCTGTGTTTGGAAATACTTATCCACTGTAAACAGTTCACTTCCATTTTTGCCTTTTGTAAGGGATAGCATCTCCAGGCAGTATTTAGTCATGAGATGTTCGACAAATGCGCGGCTGCTTTTTTTAAAATCAAACATTTGCTTAAGCATTTCAAGCTCTTCATTATTTAATTTTAGCACATCACACTGTCTTAGTGAATCTACAATAATTTGTTTTGTAAAGCAATGGGGCCTGAGATTAATGTCGTAAAGGCATTTTGTTACAGGGTGCCTTTGCGCAAGAATTTGCTGTATATTCTTGAATCCATATTTGCTTCTCTGGACAAGGGTTCCAAAATAGATAAGCCTGGTATCTGCATTGAGTAATGATGCGATTGACGGATTGAACTCAATATAATCATAGGCAACGTCTGGCAGGATGTTAAACTCAGGAACGCCTTTAGCATCGAGTTCTACAATCACCTTGCCTGTGCGATGTCTGTCGTCGATCTGAATATTTTTACTCTTTAAATTATTTTGTTGCAGAAACTTTATTACTTTCCTGCCCTCGGCGTCATTGCCGATTCTTGAAACAAAGCAAACCGGCATGCCGAGATTTATTAAATGAAAGGCAAAATTGAAAGGCGCTCCGCCCAGGCGTTTGTATTCAGGAAATATATCGTAAAGTATTTCGCCTATGGCAAGTATCACACTTTTTCTCCGATATTCAGAGAATCACTAATTTACCCTTCTACAGGGCAATCCACTATGAACCCCTCCGACTTCCAATCTAGTTCACTGAGATTTCGTTTCCTTATACTCACCTGGTTTGCGGTCAGGTACATACTATGAGACCTTTGCAAAACGCCCCCTTTTGCCCAATTACTGCGCCTGCCCCGTAGGTCCGGAAGATCGTACTGGGGTCAGGCTCAAATTTTAAGCCTCGAAATACTCAATGTATTCCTACGTTTAAAATTTTCGCCTTTCTTGTACTTGAACAAAATTGAGCATTTTTCAAATGTCTCACTATTAGTTAAAATAATTTAAGTTTCGCACCCTTGATTTCTATCAATATCAAGATGGCTTCTCCTTTAAATTATAATACCCTATTTTATTAATCATATCAAATAATTTTACATCAAAAGGAGAAGCCGCAATAAAAATCACACACATTGCCGAAAAAATCAATGGATTCTCCCGCATTTGTAGCTCCAATATTCCCGCTTCCCCTATCTCACTTAGGATTATATAATTCTTGCCTTTTTATTAAAAATAATGTATTATTTATGTATTAGAACAATCAATAAACGACCTGTTACTATCAAATATTACTGATTTATTTCTTAACGGGCTGACGCCCAAACCAAAATTTGATGAAAATCAGCAATCCAGTCAATACCCGCATCCAACAAAATCAATAAGTTAAGTTTTCACTACAATGCGATATTAGCAAAATACCACAAACTGTTTTTGGACAACAGCCCGTTATGATTTGACACCAACCGGTTGAGGATTTAAGATAAAATTGCTAATTTTAACAAGACAGGGGTAGTTATGGCAAATTCTATATCTCAAGAGACTCTTCATCAAATGGTTGCGCGCTGGGCTTCTCCTCGCCCGGAAAGTTATCGGTTTAAAATTTATAAAGATACCTCAGATTTTTTCCGTGTCGAATACGGAAGCGTGATCGTTCTTAATGAAAAACCTTTCCTGATCCAGCACAATGCAAAGGAAGGACGTTTCGGGCTTGATGATGAGGAAAAATTCTGGGTTAAACGATCAATTGATTTAACCGATGGAAGCAGGAAGATACTAAAACTTGTTTTTCATGAAAAGTTTATAGCTACTATAGCGGGCATTCCGTTCGAGTGCTTTAGAAGTCCCAGAAAAGAGGCGCGTATCTTGAAGCTGGTGGCGGGTCATAAAAATTTCATGCAAGGATATGCAGTGGAGGATGAAAAGGGAAATATTGTTAGAGTATTAGACATAATTAATGGAAAAACTATCCATGATTATGTGCCAAATTTAGATCTTGACCATAAGACCTATTTCCACGAGCTGTTTCCCGACATCTTAAATAACTATATTGAGTGTATTAAGGCTGTTAAATTTCTACACGAAAATGGTGAGAAACACGGCGATATTCGTAGAGATCATATTTTAATTGACAGGAACAACGGAGATTTTCGCTGGATAGATTTTGACTATAATTACAAACAGAGAGAGAATATATATGCTTATGATCTCTTTGGGCTGGGTAATGTTTTAATATTTTTGACGGGAATGGGCGACCTGATGATGACCGACCTTGTGAATCAAAACCATCCTGCTTTAAGCTCGCTGACAGGTGATGATGTTAATATTGTTTTTCACAATCGTGTGGCAAATTTAAAAAAGGTTTATCCTTATATACCTGAAACCCTTAATAAGGTACTCCTGCATTTTTCGCGAGGCGCCAACTGGTTTTATGATAACACCAGTCAGTTGCTGGAGGATTTAATAGAGACGCAATTAATAATACATTAGCACTTGCAAGGAGGAAAAGAGCATGAATAAAGAGCATACTTTCAATAAGAATATTCTTATTGCAGTCGATGAGTCAGAGAATGCCCGTCGTGCGGTTTTATATGTGGCTCAACTTCTGGAAGGCGCAAAGGACTTCAGGGTTACTATTCTGCATGTAATTAATGAACCGGAAGAAGATTACTTTCCTACAACCAATGAAAAGGAGAAATGGCTCAGCCAGTATAAAAAGAAAGTTGATAAAATGCTTGAAGCCTACCGTCAACTATTGATACAATGGGGTTTTGATCAAAGCGCGGTTTCGGTTCGCCCTGCCATGCGCGACTGTCCATCCATGGCACAATGTATTCTGGCAGAAAGAGATGAGACAGAATACAACACCGTAGTCGTTGGAAGACAAGGGCTTTCACGAAGCGAGGAATTTCTCTTCGGTAGTGTATCCAGCAAGATCGTTAACTATGCGCGTAATTGTACGGTTTGGGTGGTTGAATAAGGGACCTTTGTAAAACGCCCCCTTTTGCCCGGTTCTCGAACAAAATTGAGCATTTTTCAAAGGTCTCAGTTTGACAGGGTAGATACGAGCCGGTTTTGCCGACTTCGATCCAACTACCCATTTACTTCACCTCCCGCGTTTACACCAGGTCGCTCACCATGGTCGTAGTAATCTTTATACCATGAAATAAACCGCTCTATTCCTGTTTCAATTGTAGTGCAGGGTTTGAAGCCGACATCTTTTATCAAACCATCAATATCTGCATAAGTTGCCGGAACATCACCGGGCTGTAAGTCAAGAAATTCCTTTTTTGCTTTTTTGCCGAGAGTCTTTTCGATTACTTCAATAAATTGCATAAGTTCGACAGGATTGTTGTTGCCGATATTATAGAGCTTATACGGGGCGTAAGATGTTCCAGGATCCGGAGCATTACTGTTCCATGACGGGTCCGGTTCCGGAAGCCTGCCCATAACCCTGATAACACCCTCTACTATATCATCTATATAAGTAAAATCCCTTTGCATTTTGCCGTGATTAAACACCTTGATCGGCTTTTCTTCCAGAATTGCCTTTGTAAAAAGAAAGAGAGCCATATCTGGTCTCCCCCATGGCCCATATACCGTGAAAAACCTGAGGCCTGTGCATGGAAGTTGAAACAAATGGCTGTATGCATGCGCCATGAGTTCATTTGACTTTTTAGAGGCAGCATAAAGCGAAACAGGATGATCAACATTATCATGAACTGAAAAAGGCATTTTTGTGTTTGCGCCGTATACAGAGCTGGATGAAGCAAATACCAGATGTTTAACATCGTTATGCCTGCAGCATTCAAGAAGATTAACAAACCCTACAATGTTAGAATCAATATAGGCGTGTGGATTTGTTAATGAATATCTTACGCCTGCCTGGGCGGCAAGGTTTACGACAACATCAAACTTAGAATTATTAAATATCTTTTCCATATTTTTCATGTCTGAAATGTCGATTTTAAAATTTGAAAAGTTGTCAAACGATTTTAACCTTTCAAGGCGGTTTTCTTTGAGTTTGACATCATAATATGGATTTAAATTGTCAATTCCTGTAACACGGCAGCCCTGTTTTAAAAGCCGCTCTGAAAGATGAAAACCGATAAATCCCGCAGAGCCTGTAATCATAACGCTGTGATATTTGATATTCATATGTTCCCCCGTATCTTTTTTTAATAAATTCGATTTTTTACGAATTCATCAAATTTCCAATTTCTACTTTCCAATTTCAAGTTTCAAGCCGTGAACGGCTACCAATTATTTATGCTGAAATATTCAACCATACAAAAAATGTTAGAGCCGACAAAATGGTGCTGATCGAAATGGCTGATACGGCAAAATCTGTATCGCCGTGCATTTCTTTGGCCATTACATAGCTTATTGTTGCGGTCGGAGATGCAAGCAGAATAAGACCCGGCAGATAGTCGTCTAACGGTAAGCCGAACAGCCGATACAAAGTTAAACCCAAACCAGGAAGAAGAACCAGTTTCATTATGCTCGAGGAGAGAATAGAAAAGATCTGCAACCGTATTGATTCAAAAGATAAAGAAGCGCCGATTAACAATAATGCCATGGGAAGCGCAAGTCCGCTGATAATATCAAGGGTTCGAATTACGACAAAAGGAACAGGCGCTTCGGTTAAGGAAAACAATATTCCGGCCATGGCAGATAATATTACAGGATTGCCCAATATTTTCCAGACTAAATGCAATCCTTTTTTCTTTGTTGAAATTTTATTTGAATATACCTGAAGCGAAACTACTGCAAGAAAGTTCTGCAGAATCATGATAAATCCAGCAATGATACTGGCCCTGGCAAATCCATTGTCCCCTAAAAAATAGTATGACACAGCCAGACCGATATAACCAAGGTTCCCATGAAAAGAGCTTTGTATAAAAGTGCCTAACCGTTCTTTTTTAATACGGCCAATAGAACCGGCACACCAGGCGACAGCAAAAACAGCCAGCACTGAAAGCAATGTAATTATAATGACCTGGATATCGAACTGTGCTTTAAATGAAGACTTGGAAATTGACCTGAAAATCATAGCAGGTATTGCAATGTGATAGACAAGCCGGTTTGCGGGCCCTAAAAAAGCGGGTTGTATGAATCTCCTGTAGCGGGCAAACCATCCAAGAACGATAACTGCGAATATGGGAATTATTGTGGTTGCAATATTCATAAGATCAGATGTCAGGGATCAGGTAAATGACAAGCGTTGCGATTAAAAAAAAAGATCGTGGATTGTTTTATGGTTTTATGTGTATATATATTGTAACTCAGGTTGCTTGGTTTACGGTTCACGGTTGTTTCGCCTGCGGCGGGGTAACCTTTTTTAAGGTAAAGAAAAAGTCGCTGTATGTCAAGGCAAAGAGACCTTTGAAAAATGTCCAAGCTGACCTTTAGCACTATTTGGGCAAAAAGGAGCGTTTCGCAGGTCTCACTTTAGACACTCAAAACAGTGTGCCTTTTAAAGACTAATAAACTCAAGTTTCGCACCCTTTAATTTAGCCAAAGCGTTAGACGGTAAGAGCTAAAAATAAATTTTAAAGCGAAATATACTGCCTGTGGTTTTTACAACGGCGCCAATCAATAAATATAAGATTGATGCCTGGCGCTTTATTAAATTCAATAAGTTATATCTCCTTTGCGCCTGATCGTAATCTATGTTGCACTTAGGTGCTGTTTACAAAATACAAGTAAATGATTTCGCTCTAAAAATGTTATTTTCAACCCTTACCGTCTTGATATTGATAGAAATCAAGGGTGCGAAACTTGAGTAATAAAAAACAAGCCATCTCTTATGGGAGTGATAATTTAATTTAATGAAATGTTCAGAATGTATACAGGTTGCCGTGGCGCTTCCGGTATATAATGCCTTTATTTATAGGGTTCCGCAACATCTTTCTTCTTTTGTATCGATTGGGAAAAGAGTGCTTGTACCTTTTGGCAGGCGCAGGGTTACAGGATACATTTTGGGTCATTCTGACCCTGTGCTGGATAAAGAGATGAAGTATATTCTGGATGTCCTTGATGAAAAACCGCTTTTCCCATCATCCATGATTCCTTTTTTCAGGTGGATTGCTGATTATTATATGTATCCCGTTGGACAGGTCATAAAGAATGCTCTGCCGGGAGGTTTAAATATTTATGAGTTTGCCACTGTTGCCATAACAAAAAGAGGTGAGAAAGCACTGCTGGATGATTCTGTAACACCCCTTCAAAAAGAAATTTTAAACTGTCTGAAACAGGGATCATGCCGGAGAAAAATACTTTCTACAAGGCTCGACAAGGAAATTCCCAATTCATTGATCAGCGCTATGGAAGTTTTGGGTCTGATCATCAAGAAACAGGAGCTTAAAGGCGGAGAGATAAGTCCGAAGAAGGAGAGATATCTATCCTTAATCAGGCAGGACATGCCTGTGGGCCGGTTATCAGCGCCGAGGAAAAAGATTATCGATGCAGTAAAGGATGAAGGGGAAATCTCTGTAAAAAAATTAAAAGAGTTGGTGCCTACCGCTCCAGGGTTAATAAAATCTATGGAAATCGCCGGGCAGATTAAAATATTTACGAAAAGAGTTTACAGAGACCCTTTTGGTGAGCCTATTGTACCGGATACGGCCCATATACTTACTGGTGAGCAGGAGAGAGCTATTTTTAGAGTTGTAAGCTGTCTTGGTAGAGGATTTGCGACGTGCCTTTTGACCGGTGTCACGGGAAGCGGAAAAACCGAGGTTTATATGCAGCTTGCCGCAGAGGCATTAAAGCGCGGGATTTCCGTTCTTGTTCTTGTTTCCGAGATTGCCCTGATATCTCAAATAGAAAGGCGGTTTAGAGCGCGTTTTGGAGATTGTGTTGCTTTGCTTCACAGCAGGCTTTCAGCAGGAGAGCGATATGATCAGTGGATGCGCATTGTGCATAAAGAGGTAAATATTGCTATTGGCGCAAGATCCGGCATCTTTGCGCCTTTTGCGGATGTTGGATTGATTATCGTTGATGAGGAACATGACACCTCCTACAAACAGGAGAGCGGTCTTCGTTATAATGCCAGAGATCTTGCTGTTGTAAGGGCAAAACTGAATAACGGAGTCGCCCTGTTAGGTTCGGCAACCCCTTCGATCCAGTCATACTATAATGTAACGACAAAGAAATTTATCGAAGCAACCCTGACGGAGCGCGTCGAAAAGCGGCCACTTCCGGCGATTACTGTGGTCGATCTGCGTAAAAACAGAGATGTCAGGGGAATCAGACATTTTATTACATCCGAGCTTTATACGGCAATGAAGGAGACCCTTGACCATGACGAGCAGGTTTTACTTTTTCTGAACCGGCGGGGATATGCCAGCTTTCCTGTCTGCGCTGCATGTGGAAAGGCTGTAAAATGCAAGAATTGTGATATTACCCTGACACTGCATCGGGGAGACAATGCATATAAGTGCCATTACTGTGGGTATTCCCTGGCATCTGCTTCTAATTGTTCAAACTGCGGATCTTCCCAAATAAAACAGTTAGGGCTGGGTACCGAGAAAGTTGAGGCAGCGATAAAAGCTCTTTTTCCCGATGCAAGTGTGGCCAGAATGGATCGTGATACAATTACGCGAAAAGGTTCAATGTTAAAAATTTTAAAGGGACTTAGAGAACGCAGCACAGATATACTTATCGGCACACAGATGGCGGCAAAAGGGCACGATTTTCCCAATATTACACTTGTAGGAATAATTTGTGCCGACCTGTCACTGAGCTTTCCTGATTTTCGAGCGGGAGAACGTACATTTCAGCTTTTGGCTCAGGTGTCCGGAAGGGCGGGTCGGGGAGAAGTTCCCGGCAGGGTTATACTTCAGACATATAATCCGGACCATTACAGCATATTATCTGCAAGGAAGCAGGACTTTAAAACATTTTATAATGAGGAGATAAGTTTTCGAAAAGCTCTGGATTATCCACCGTTTTCAAGGATTATCCAGCTTAAAATATCAGGAAGGGACAGTAAACAGACCGGTCAGTATGCACAGGCAGTGGGAAATCTTTGCAATGTTTTGAAAAAAAATGATATGTCCTTTATGAAATATGTTGAAATACTGGGACCCATCGAGGCCTCCCTTTACAGAATAGCAAAACAATATAGATGGCAGATTCTTTTAAAATGTCAAAGCCCGAGACAACTTCACAGATTTGTTCATCAATTGATATTTGAAAACCAGGCGAAAATTAATAACCGGTATGTGAAACTTGTTGTAGATGTGGATCCGTTTTTTATGCTATAATAACAAAAAATAATCACGTCTCTTTTCAAGGCGTACGCCGCAAAACACGAAAGACAGAAAGCACGAAACAGAAAAATATTAAGCATGATGAACTCGTAAAAAAGTTTAACATACCCCTTAACCGTCATTCCGGCGAAAACCGGGCATGTAGTGACACGAAGTGAAGCGTCAGCGCTAACCTTTAGCGCTATCCAGTCTTTTCAAGTGGTTACAGAATATCTGGACTCCTCCCGGACTCGATCCGGGATCTACCGGAGTGACGACTTTTTACGAGGCCATCAAATTTATAACCTTTCGAGGTATACATGGAAATATTATTAACAGACAAGGTCGAAATGGAAATTAAATTCTTATGAAAAATATCAAGATTGTTGCTTTTGACTGCGACGGAGTCATGTTTGATACAGTAAAAGCAAACACGGCTTATTATAATCATGTTTTGAACCATTTCGGCAGGCCTGATATGACACCGGAACAGTTTGCCTATTCACATATGCATACCGCGGATGAGGCAATGGCAAAGCTGTTTGATGATGAAAAGATGCTTGAGGCCGCGCAAAACTATCGCAAAAATATGAGCTACCTGCCGTTTTTAAAATATATGGAAATTGAGCCATATCTGAAGCCTTTGCTTGAAAGGCTAAGGCCAAAATACAGGACAGCAGTAGCAACAAACAGAACAGATACAATGAAACGGGTCATCATCGAACACAGACTTGAAGGATATTTTGATATAGTTGTTACCGCTTGTGATGTTAAGCGCCCAAAACCTCACCCGGATGAACTGCTGAAAATACTGGAGCATTTTCAGATGGAGTCACAACAGGCAATCTATATTGGTGATTCAGAGCTGGATGCAATAGCAGCAAAGTCAGCGGGGATACCCATAATTGCATATAAGAACAGATCTATTTCTGCTGATTTTTATATTAACAGCTTGAGGGACGTTGAAGGGATTCTCAAAGTGTAATTAAAACTGACAGTTTGTCTGCAACTCTTCTCGGAAAGACTCGACGGGCGGTTTTGGCCTTACTGTATAGCCATGTTGAGGAATCCTTCTATATCCCCCCAAAAGGATAAAGGGAAGTAGAAGAAGGTTTATCGATTTTGACGAAGAGATTGTTTGCAGGCCTTATAAGGTGTCCAGAGGGCTCTTAACCGAATCAATATCTTTTTTCATGACATGGGTATATATTTCAGTGGTTTTTACATCCGCATGCCCCATAAGTTTTTGAACCACACGGATATTAGTACCCGCTTCAAGTAAATGAGTTGCAAAGCTGTGACGAAAAGTATGGCATCCTGCTTTTTTATATATTTGAGCGTTGGCTAAAGCTCGTTTAACCGCCTTTTGAAGTCCTGATTCCAGCACATGGTAGCGCATAATCTTTCCGCTCCTGGGATCTTTAGAACGCTTTTTAGCCGGAAACACATACTGCCAGGCGGTTTCCTTTGGAGCCTGTCTATATTTACGGACCAAAGCTTCCGGCATATAAACCTCCCCGAAGCCCTCTTTTAAATCATCTTTGTGCAGCAAAATTACGGCATTAATTTGTTTTTTTAATTGGCTGCGGATAGATTCAGGTAAATTAACAGTGCGGTCCTTTCCCCCTTTGGCGTTTCGGACAAATATTTTTCCTTGTCCAAAATCCACATCCTTTACCCGCAAGCGCATGCATTCCATCAGTCGCAGACCGCAACCATAAAGCAGTTGAGCCATCAATCTATGTTTGCCGCTCATGTTGGCCAATATTTTGCTGACCTCATCTTGTGTAAATACTGTTGGCAGATTCATTCTACGTTTTGACCGCGTTGGGGCTATACCATCTCCCAAATCAATATCAAGGACTTTTTTGTATAAAAATATCAATGCATTCAATGCCTGTTTCTGGGTTGCGGCAGCAACATTCTTCTTTTCAGCGAGATGGCTCAAAAACCGCTCAACCTCATTTTTACCCATATCTTTGGGATGTGTTTTGTCGCCATAAAATTTTATATACTGCAATATCCAGGAACAGTAAGACTGCTCGGTACTGTATGCATAATGGTAATATCGCAAAACTTCACGAACTTGATCCATTAAACGATATTCTGGATTCGGTCTAAATTTTATCTTGCTTTCCATATGTTTATTTTATTATACGTTTAAAGAGGAAAATTAATACTATAATAAAAGAGTTAAAAAATTCAAGCGAAATATTTCCGAAACGTAAACTTAATATTCAAATAAGTGGAAATATTTTCCAGATATACAGTCCTATATCATGGAAAATTTTACATCTATTAACACTGTTATATTTTTCATTAGAAAGATAAGGAGATAAATGAACTACGGTCAAATAGCAGTTGATGCTGCAAATGGTTTTCAACAATCAGTTAATGCGGGTTTACTACAAGCTTGGAGCAACTCTTTAAAGATAAACAACACAAATGATAAGGACTGTCCAAGAGTTGCATTTTTAGGGTTATGCGAAGATGGTTTTGTAGCCGGAGTCCCTAAAGGAAATTACATTCAAAAATCCAGTGTTTCTGTTATAAAACAAAAAGCTATTGATATAAGGAATATTATTATGAACAATAATCCTCCATCTATACCAACACGGACTAAAACTTTAATTTGGAAACAAGTAGGCGGAACAGGCCAAGATCAAGGTGTCATTGATGTTGTATATACCTTATTTAATAACGGTATGCTTCTATAAAATCAAAGATAAATATAACAATCGCATACACGCTGACACCCAAAGCCGAGCCGTTTTTTCCATTTGTGTGGCACATTGTAAAAAGTAGTATTTACCAAGTCCTCATTGGCTTTGGGTGCAGGTGATGCAGGTCGTTATATGGACGGAAAGAATAGCAGATAAAACCATTATATTTCTACATGGGTTTAATTTATGCTTAAATTTTTAAAGTATTTTGCGGTTTTGATCAATGCCATATTGGTTGGGTATTTTATTGAGGAGGGATTGCCCTCTTCCTTTTCTCCTAGAATAGATTTCTGGGTTGTCATTAGTATATTGATGGTGGCTTTATACGGTCTTTACTTTTCACTAATTCAAATTGTTATGGCAGGTAGAAATTTGTTGTCGGTATGGATTAATAGGAAGAAAGCAGAGCAATGGGTGCAAATAAAAGAGTTGTCCTCGGATGAAAATGTTACCTTGACTGTTGGCAAATTTGGATACTTTATAACTGTTTTGATTCTTTTAATAATTATAGGACAAGGTGCAATATACCTCAACTCTTATTATAAACAGTACACAGAGATAGTTGTTGTGGAAGGAGGGGAGAGCGAGCGAACGGATGAAGAAGCAATGCTACTGTATGAAGAGGCATTGGAGAGCAAAAAAAAAGGGAGTCCGTTTTGGGATAATATGGATCCAAAGCCGGAAGATTACAAAAAAATAGTGATTTGTGAGGCAAGAGGGTTTAAGGCAGAGGATTTAATTCCTTTTGCTGTAATTGGATTGTATGGACTCAGTAATCTATCTGTTATTTTTGGCTTTTTGACTGACAAAAGGAGACCAAATTTATTTAGATTGATAATGGAGCGAAAACGGCTTGAAGAAGAAGCCAAATTGAGAGACTTGAATGCATAGATTGTTAAGGTGATAAAAAGGGCGGGGAGGTAGATCGTTAATAAGTTCAGATGACTTTGGTGGCTTTTCAGCGGGAATTGTGCAATAAAATCTAATCATTGAATTAACTGCATAACCATTTTTGCAGTTTGCATGGTCCGTACAGGGCTTTTCTTGCAGGTTATTATTTTGATGGCGTGGACGCTTCGCCACGCTTCGCCATCGCTACGGATTGCAGCAGCGTTATATGAAAGATGGATTTATGGATCTATGCGACTTGAAAAGAAATGTAGTTGAGTTAATGCGAGAGAACCATAAAATTCCGGGTAAGATATCGGAAGAAGAGGTCGAAGGGTTTTATAATGTAATTAAGATGATAGAAAATATTTCTAAACCAATTGATGGAGCCAAAATTTCATGGGCCTATTATAATGGTATTAGTTGGTCACGGAAAAGTTTTAAAGAGATAGTAAGTAAAAGCACCTGGAATGTAAATGAATCTTGTCAATACTATCGAAGTCCATATTTTTCAATTGAATATAATAGCACGAATGGTTTTTCTGTTAAACGCAACGAATCATGCCAAGAGATTAGAAAAAACGAATCAGATATTGATAAATTTGTAAACGAAAACAATTATGTTTATTACGCAATTAAAGTACGCTTGGTTAAGGAAGATGATTTTGAGCAAATAGAAAATAGTGTTAGCAAGTTACTACACTGTAGGATAGAGAAAAAAACTTCGGAAAACTCGTATTTAGCAGTAATTATACCGCATTCAAATTTAGCACTTACGAATAGATTAAAAGATCTGACCACTGAAATGGGCAAGATATCAAAGCAAATAAAACTGGTTTCGGACACCATATCAAATGGTTTCTTTTTGGGGGGACAAAGAAAAACTACACATATTCAAATTTTAGAAAATGAGTATGGTGATATTGAATATAAGTAAGTTCTATATGATTGTTGTTGTGAAATAAAATATAACACTAAAGCGGGAGCGCCTTCCGCTGCGCTCTATGTACCCTCGCTCCGCTCGGCGGCCCCTTAGTTTTGAGTTATAAGCTAAGAAAGAGAAAGTAGAAATATGTCAGATCGCTATAGTAAGGTAATTGGATACTTTGCCTATGCTTCTCCCACAGAAATTGTTTGCACTGGCAAAGCTTGTGTAATTTCTGGTTCCCAACGTGCTATGCGTGACTACATCTCAGAAATTGATCCTGAGGGGTGGAAGAAAAATACCATCAAAAAGACCAGGTTTGGTGAAATTCTGAGAGGCTTGCAACTTGGTGCGGCATATGCATTTGATGAGGAGTCATATGCTAAGTTCTATCTCATCGCCCGCAAAGAAGGATTACCAGTTGCTGAAGGAGATTTTAAAAAACAAAAATCAAAAAACTTTCGGTTCTTCACTGTCCAGATAAAAAGCTTATAACAATCGCATACACGCTGACGCTCAAAGCCAAGCCGTTTTTTACTTTTGCGGAGTCTGTGTAAAAAGTCGCTTTTGCCAAGTCATCATTGGCTTTGGGCGCAGGTGATGCGTACGTTGAACAGACCTGCTGGAAGCAGGGGAAGCAAATTAGAAAATATTTTCCAACAGGATAAATTGCAGTGGAAGCGACTATCCAGATGATATTTTTGTTAGGATACGCATACTATGATCATACGCATAGATT